>JAJPGZ010000002.1 GCA_021325495.1 Spartobacteria bacterium | reverse complement strand
GCGGCGGACACTTCGCTCAAGGCCATGCAGCCCAGGGTCATTCGGCCCAAGGTCATGCGGCGCAGGGCTACGCGGCCCAGGGCCACGCGGCGCAAGGCGGCGGCATGGGCGTTCGCTAAGAAAAGAGTTTAGTAACAAAAAGCCGCACTTGGTTCCATTCCACGGTGCGGCTTTTTTGTGTACTTTTTTCTTCGGCTAGGCAAACGAAACTCCGCCCCAGCCATATTCTCAGATGAATCGGCAAAGCGACCCTAACGGGATTCGAACCCGTGTTACCGCCGTGAAAGGGCGGTGTCCTAGGCCTCTAGACGATAGGGTCGATTGAGAGCGGGCAATATTCACCCCCGCGCGCGCTTGGCAAGATCGACAATCAAGTTCGCCGTCCGCGCAGTCGCGCCGCGATGTTCGGACAACACTTCGCTCGCATTGCGCACGAGTTCTTCGCGTCGAGCCGGATTACGCAAAAGATCGACAATCGCCTTTCGTAATTCCTCCGCAGAATTCACCTGAAGGGCCCCGTCACGCCTAACGAGCACGTCGGCCAGACCTCCGAAATTCTCCATGTGCGGGCCAAACACCACTGGTTTTCCCGCGATGATAGCTTCGGCTGGATTTTGTCCACCGCGCGCACTCAGGCTTTTGCCGATGAAAATGACGGTCGCAGCCGAATACCAATGCCGCAGCTCGCCAGTTGTATCAATGAGCAGGCAGTCGGCGACGGAGCCCAATTGTCGATCTTGCGAACGTAGCGCGACATTCAGTCCGAGTCGGCGTAAATCGTTTTCTATTCCGCGCGCGCGTTCGACGTGACGCGGTGCCAGAATCAAAAACAAATCCGGGAAATAGGAGCGGAGCTGCTGGAAAACTTTCGCGAGCGTCTCTTCTTCACCGGAGTGCGTGCTGCCACCGAGCAGTACCGGCCGTTCGATGTCGATCTTGCGCGCAAGCAAAACGCCTCGCGCCAGCGTTGGATCGACATCGACGTTTTCGGGGTCGTATTTGATTGAGCCGGTCCGCACAACTCGATCGACCCCGAGCGCCCTCCAACGTCCGATATCGCTTTCGTTCTGCACGCACACTAGATCGAGCAGCTGGAAGATTGGCCTAACAAACGAAGCAAATCTCCGAAACCGCGCCTCCGATCGCGGCGACAGGCGCGCGTTCACAAGTGCGACTGGCACATTTCGTTGACGCGCTTCGGCAACAAGATTTGGCCAGACTTCGGCTTCCACGAGGACGATGCGCTCAGGGCGAATCACATTAAACGCGCGTCGCATGATCGGCCAAAAATCGAGCGGCGAATACATGACTTCGACCGACGCAGGCGCGTTTTGCCGGGCGAAAGCGAAACCGGTCGTCGTCGTGGTCGTAAGAACGATCCTTCGTTGCGATAATTTCGCCGCCAGTTTCAACCCGATTGCGACTTCTCCCACACTGACCGCATGTAACCAAATCGCGCGCGCGCCCGCCAAACGCCGCGCAAGATCGACATCGTACAAACCGAGCCGCTGTCCGAATTTTTCCCGATAACCGCCGCGGCGAAACATCTTCACCAGATAAGCCGGCAGAAAGAAAAGCAGGCCGATCGGCCACAGAAGATTGTAGATAAAGCGGATCATGTCGGGCGCACCTGCAAAAATAAAACCTCGGTCGCGCCGTAGGTTTTTGCGCGAATCACATCCCACTTCGGCGAGTTCGGCAAATGTTCTCCCGGTCGCTTCTCCAAAACGAATGTGCCGTGAGCCTCAAGTAGCTGCGGCAAAGTTTCGTTAGTCAAAAGTTTTTCGGTGAAGCGTTCGCCCGTCTTCGTTTGTTCGTATGGTGGATCGGCGAAGATAAGGTTGAAGTTTTCGTCCGAGTTGCGTCGTTTCAAAAAATCGAAGACGTCTTGCTGTCGCACACGGCCGTGCAGTTTCGTCGTCGCCAAATTTTTTTCGATGGCCGCAATCGATTGTCGATCTTCGTCGATAAACAAAACGGAGTCCGCGCCGCGACTGAGCGCTTCGATACCGAGCGCGCCGGTCCCCGCGAAAAGATCGACAACGCGTGCACCGATAACCTGCTCGCCCAAACTGGAAAAAATCGCGGCCTTCACCCGGTCCATCGTCGGCCGCACGCGCCGTTTCGGGACATGCAGTCGAATCCCGCCGGCGGAACCGGCGATAACTCTCATGGCGTGGGCGAGGCCGCGGTTGCGTCCACCGGGGATGCGCTTTCGTTAGGCAGCGTCGCGTCACGCGCCCTTTTCTTTTTCGGCTTCTCCGATTTGTTGCCGCCGAGAAAACCACGAACGACATCGCCCAAATCTTTGATGTCACGACCGACAACTTTCTCGACCAGGTTTGTTTTCGGTCGCTCGAGCGTTCCGGTAATTTGAAAATCGACCGCGGACATTCCGGCTTCATTCAGCGGCTGAAAATTCGCGCGCATCGGTTTGAAGAGTTGCTCGCGGATCTTGTCGTTGATCGCGAGCTGGGCGTTGAGATGCAATTTGCCGTCGAAATCAACCGTGCCGTTGGCGGTGAGACGAAGATTGGGCGAACGCAAAACGATTTCGTCGACCGTGATCACGTCAAGATCGACATGGTACTTCGCGTCCGCCTGATCGAGATGCAGCTGGGTCAATTCTTCGATCTGCAAAATCTGGCCGAGCGCGACGAGCAAGCTGTATTGTCGCAATTGTCCATCGCGCAGCGAAAATTCACCTGCGCCCTTGAGCGCGCTTTGATCGGACGCGCGGCCTTTCGCAGCGAATGCGCCGCCGAGTTTGCCTTGAATTGTGCCCGCCGGCCCGCCCGCCTGCCTAACAAGCTGGTCGGCGTCGAGGCTGCGAAATTTAATGCTGAAATCGAACGGCGAATTCGGAGATTGCGGCTCGATCAGGAAGTTTCCGCTCAATTCGCCGCCGGCGGCGCGCGCAGAAATCTTCGGAAGTTCGAGCTGCGCCGGCGCGTATCGAATCGGCGTTCGTAATTCGGTCAGCTCGAAACGGTCGCGCAAGTCCACGCGCTCGGCCGTCGCCTGTCCGTGCAACGTGGAATCATCGTCGATTGTCGATCTAACATTAACGCCCGCAAACTTCGCAAGCGCGGTTCCGGAACGATTCAGAAACGAGAAATCGCCGCGCTTAATGCTGATGTGTTGGACAATCGGCTTCGACGGTGGCGGTGTGGACGAGGTTGCAGTGCGTTCGGTCGGCTGCGCTGCTGCTTCGTCCGGCGTGGCCGATGGCTTGTCGTTAGGCGACTCGGTCGCTTCCGTCGTTTCTTCAGCCGCAACTGATGCCGTCTCCTCGAGGACGGCGCCGGGCAATCGCCATTTTCCATCGCGCGCCTGCAACCAAACTACCGTTGGATCGACAAGGACGACTTCTTTGATCGTGATTTTCTTCGCCAGCAAAGCGGCAAACTTCAGGCGCACTTGGAACGCACGCGCTTCCAAAAAATTCCCGCCGGGCGGCGCGGTCGCCTGCGGAATCGTTAGGCCACTTAAACTCAATCCGCCCCACGGCGTCACGGCAATGCTGCGAATGCGCACCGGTGTGTGCAAACGCTGGCTGAGTTCCTGCTCAATGCGGGCTTGTGTTCCGCGGGATTGGACATACAGATTCGCGCCGATCAAAACGATGACGAACAGCGCAACCACAACACAAAGCAGAACGAGCACGAGGCGGAGCAACTTCGGCACGCCGGAAACGTTACGCAGCGCATGTTTGAAGAAAAGATGAATGACACGGTCGTTATTTTGAATCCGGCGGCGAACAGCGATCGCGCCCGGCGTTGGCGAACGCGTGTTGAATCGCTCGCGCAAAACTGCCAGGTCTGCGCGACTTCCCAACCGGGGGACGCGGAAACACTCGCGCGTCATGCCGCGAGTGAAGGCTTCACAAAAATCGTGGCCGCCGGCGGCGATGGCACCATCAATGAAGTCGTAAACGGATTGGCCGGTACGGAAGCGACGCTCGGACTTCTGCCGATGGGAACGGTCAACGTTTTTGCATCCGAGCTCGGCCTGCCGTCTCACGATCTCGAATCGTGCTGGCGCGTGATCGAACGCGACCACACCCGCATTGTCGATCTTCCAAGCGCGAACGGGAAACATTTCGTGCAGCTTGCGGGCGTTGGCCTCGACGCGCAGGCGGTCAAGGAAACGAGCGCGAGTTTAAAAGAAAACTTCGGCCCGGTGAGTTATTTGATTTCCGCGGCCCAGATCGCCGCGCGCAAGCCGCCGCAGCTTTTCATCGAAGCGCATGATCGCGAGAAAATGGAAGGCTCCTTCGTGCTCATTGGAAATGGCCGGCGCTACGGCGGTCCATTCCCATTTTTTAAACAAGCCGTGATCGACGACGGCCTGCTCGACGTCATCGTTTTCAAACAACTCGGTTACTTCGAAATCATTCGTTACCTCCAGGAAGTTTTTTTCAGCTCGGAAATTCGCGTACCGGAGATCGAGTATTTCCAAACGAAACGCCTGCGTGTTTCCAGTAACGAAGACGTTCCGGTCGAGCTCGACGGCGAGCTGGTCGGCATCTGTCCGGTGGAGTTTCAGATCAGGGAAAAAGCCCTGCGCGTGCTCGCTCCCGAGCGCGATTGAAAGATCGACATCTTCATTCGAGTGCGATAGCATCGGGTAATGCGGCTATCGGGGCGGAAATATTCGCAAACCGCCCGGCATTGGACGCGGCCGCACCGCGTCGTCCTGGCCACACTTATCTCGATCAACGTCGCCGCTTTCGTCGCGCAATTAGCGTTCGAAACTTTCTCGCCGGGATTTGTTCGTGATTATCTCGCGATCAGTTACGCGGGCATTTACGACGCATACAGTTGGCAATTCATCAGCGCGATGTTTTTGCACACCGGCGCGTGGCATTTCATCGGAAATATTTTTCTTCTTTATGTGCTCGGGCGCGATCTTGAAACGATTCTCGGCCAACGTCATTTTCTCTATCTTTATCTGGCGGGCGCGATCGGCGGCGAACTTGGACATTTGTTTCTCATGCCGCGCGACTCCGTTCTCTACGGAGCGACCGGCGGCGTCGCCGCCATCATTTGTGCCTACGCAATCGTGTTGCCCGAACTCGAGCTAACATCGACAAGGTGGTTTCTCTTTCGTCCGAAAGCGAAACATGTCGCCGCCGGTGCGATTACTCTTGGACTCGTTTTGCTTTGCATCGACCGGACGCCGCGCGTCGCGCATAGCGCCTTGCTCGGCGGCTGTCTCGCCGGCTGGCTTTATGCCTGGATCCTCGGATTTGGCGGCCCGTCCGTCTGGCAACGCTTTCTCCGGCGTCGCCGCGAACGCGCCGAACGTTTCGAGCAGATGAGCATCGAGGAATTGATGCGGCTGGAAATCGATCCGTTACTCGAAAAGATTTCGCAACGTGGCTTGCGTGGCCTAACGAGACGCGAACATCGAGCCCTACTCCGGGCCCGCGAGAAAATCGTCCGGACCCCTGGCGAGTAACGATTGTTTCGCGCTGATTTCACGCCATCTTGCGCGCGATGGAAGCGGAGCGGCGTTGGATCGAGAAAAAAGCTGCGGCCTCGCTCAATCCACCGCAGGTCGAACACACGCTTCTTGAACTCGGCAAACGCTGGCCGGCGAACGCGCCGTCGCTTGTCGATCTTGTCGAAAGCTTTCCGCTCGGCCCGAAGGCCCTCATGCATTTGCTCGCGGTCTCGACCATTTGCGCGACGCGTCTGACGCAACATCCCGCGATTCTCATTTGGTTGTCCGATCCTGATGTCGCGCTTTCCGCGCGCGACGCCGTGCAAATGCGCGCGGCCCTGCACGAATCTGCCGGCGAAAATATTTTCGGCGACGATTTTCGCCCGCTACGCCTTTGGAAAAATCGCGAGATGGTCCGGATCGCCTTGCGCGAACTGGCCGACGTTGCGCCGCTCGAAGAAACAACGGCGGAGTTATCGCAGATCGCCGAGATTTGTATTCGCATCGTTTACGAATATTGGGATGCGCAGTTGCGGCAGCGCCACGGCTCGCCCGAAGCCGAGTTCGCCATTCTCGCGCTCGGAAAACTTGGCGGCGCGGAGCTCAACCACAGTTCCGATGTCGATCTTATCTTTCTTTACAGCGACGAAGGTCAGCTCTCGCCGCATTTCTCGTATCACGAATTCTTCAATCGCCTCGCCGAAAAAATTCTCGCGACCTTCAACAGCGCGCACGCCGACGGAAAACTTTTTCGTGTCGATCTTCGCTTGCGCCCGGAAGGCGGCGCCGGTCCGCTGGCACGTTCGCTCCGCAGCATGGAGTACTACTACAGCGGCTATGGCGAAACATGGGAACGTCTCGCGCTCATCAAGGCGCGCGGCATCGCCGGCAGCCGCGAACTCGTTTATGAATTTCTGCGCGCGCATCAACCGTTCATCTATCCGAAAATCGCGACGCCCGATTTGCTCGAGCAAATCGCGAACATCAAACAACGCATCGAGCACGACGTCGTCGGCGCGGAGAAATTGTATCGCGATGTGAAACTCGGTCGCGGCGGCATTCGCGAAATTGAATTCGTGGTGCAGACCCTGCAATTCATTCACGGCGCGCGTAACGCGTTTCTGCAGGAAACGAGTACGTTGAAAGCCTTATATGCTCTGGCCGAGCTCGAGCTCGTGCCGCGAAAAGAGATTGTCGATCTTGACCAGGCCTACCGTTTTCTGCGGCGGACCGAGCACCGCTTGCAAATCGAAGCGGAACAACAGACGCACACCGTTCCGGAAAATCCCGAACATCTCGCGCGAATCGCGCGCAGCCTTGGTTTTGCTTCCGCGAAAGACTTTACGAGCGCACTCGAGCGCGAAATGGCACGCGTGCACCAGATTTTTCAACATCTCGTCACCGCTGCGCCTGCCGGCGAAACACGCGATGCCCTCGGAATTTTTGTCGATCAAACGCATGCCGCGCGCGCGATCGACGAGCTGGAACGTGGATCGCGCGGCGCGCACGTCTCCGCGCGCACGCGACAACTTTCGCGCAAACTTCGCCCGCTTCTGCTCGATGCGCTCGCGCAGACGGTGGACCCGGACGCAACGCTCAACCGTTTTGTGCGTTTCGCGGATGCGTACGGTTTACGCAGCATGCTTTTCGAATTGCTCGTGGCGAATCCGCGTTTGCTCGAACTGCTCACGAAAACTTTCGACGCCAGCCGTTTCGCGGCTGATTTGCTCGTTCGGAATCCGCCCCTGCTCGAAGAAATCACACGCGGTGGCAATCTCGATCTCCCACTCGATGTCGCCGCGCACCTCAAACGGTTGCGATCACTCACACAGGAAGATGTCGATCTTGTGCGCGGTTATCGACAATCGGAACTGCTGCGAATCTTGTTACGTGACGTTCTCGGGCTGGCAGATTTTTCCAGCAATGTGCGCGAACAAAGCGATCTGGCGGAAGCGTCTCTGCTTTCTTTAAATGAAATCGCCGGCGGAAATAATCTCACCATTGTCGCGCTCGGAAAATTTGGCGGACGCGATTTGTCTTATGGCGCCGATCTCGATGTCATGTTCATCGGCGACGACGCCACCGGCGCGCAAAAGCTGATCGCCCTCGCCGCGCAGCCGAGCCCGCACGGAACTTTACCGCGGATCGATGCGCGTTTGCGGCCGGAAGGCGAAAAAGGACCGCTCGTGATTTCGCTCGATACGTTCGCACGCTATCACGAAGGCCGCGCACAACTTTGGGAAGTGCAATCACTCACCCGCGCGCGGCCTGTTGTCGGTCCGCAGCAGGAGGAATTTCTCACGCTCGCCCGCATGGTCTGGCGTCGCGCGGGAGAAGATGTCGATCTTGCGACGAAGATCGACAACATGTTGCAACGCGTCCGGCGCGATCGCGGCAGCGGCTCGGACTTTCGCGATTTCAAAACCGGCACCGGCGGAATCGTCGAAGCGGAATTCCTTGTCCAGGCGCTGCAAATGAGCGCGAATATTTGGGAGCCGAATTGGACACGCGCGACCGAACTCCTGGTCGATGCCGGACAACTTTCGGAAGAAGATGTTGTCGTTCTTCGCGAAAGTTACCTCAGGCTGCGCAGGATCGAGTCAGCTCTGCGGCGCTTCGATAACACCAGCGTCTCGACTTTGCCTAACGAATGGAACACGCGTCAATTCGGCGAACAGGAAATCTACGTCGCGGCGCGGCGAAGAATTCACGAGCTGTATTGCCGGCGCATCACGCGCGAGCCGTTAATGAACGCCGAACAGTTTGAACAGCTGTTGCAGCAGAAAAATACTCGCGAGCAGCCCGGCTAGGACGACGAGGACGAGCACCGCCAGCACGGCGGCGACGAAGATCCAATCACTTGTGCGCGCACGCCCCGGCATGCCGATGTGCTGCAGCAGCAGATCGTAATTGCGCCGGTTCGATTTAAACCAAAACGAAAACGCGTCGCCGATGCCAGGGACGATGCCGACAATTTCATTGATCAAGATGTTTAACGACATGCGCGCGAGAAGAATTTTCGGAACACCACGGCGCGCGGCGGCGATCAATGCCATCGCCGATACAAGTGCGGAACTCGTATCGCCCAACCCTGGAATAAGCCCGATAATTGGATCGAGTCCGAAGCGAAATTTCGTTCCCGGAATGCGCAGGAACTCGTCCATAATAAGTGCGAGCCATTTGAAGAGCGGCTCGATGGAGGCGCGCCGTTCCTTTTCCTCCGGCGGAAGAACTTCCCACTCGACTTCGCGCGCGGTTTCGCCCTTCACCGCAAGATCGACAATCGCCTAACGAACAAGGCTAGCCCGGAATTTCTTTTAACATCTGCGTGTTCGTCGGAAATTTCTTCACGAACATGAGCAGACGCTGGATCGCTTCTTCCGGTTTATGGCCGGCGAGTCCGCGGCGAATCAAATTAATCTTCTCCAGCTCCCACGGCTGTAGCAGCAACTCTTCGCGGCGCGTGCCGGATAGAAAAATATCGATCGCCGGATAAATGCGCTGATCGCTGATTTTGCGATCGAGCACCATCTCCATGTTACCGGTGCCTTTAAATTCCTGGAAGATGAGCTCGTCCATGCGGCTGCCGGTTTCGATGAGCGCGGTCGCGACGATCGTTAGGCTGCCGGCTTCTTCGGTGTTGCGCGCGGCTGCGAAAATCTTTCGCGGAATTTCCATGGCGCGCGCGTCGATACCGCCGCTCATGGTGCGACCACCGCCGCCCATCGCGTTGTTGAAGGCGCGCGCGGTCCGCGTAATCGAGTCGAGCAAAATGAAAACGTGTTGACCGGCTTCGACCATTCGCTTCGCGCGCTCGATCGCCAACTGCGCGAGTCGGGTGTGACTTTTGATGTCGCTGTCGTTCGAGCTCGCGATGATTTCCGCTTTCGGATGCGAACGTTTGAAGTCGGTCACTTCTTCCGGCCGTTCATCGACCAGAAGAATGATGAGTTTCATTTCCGGATGATTTTTCACGACCGCGTCGGCGATGTGATGCAGCAATGTGGTCTTGCCCGTGCGCGGTGGCGCGACGATGAGCCCGCGCTGGCCCATGCCGAGCGGCGTCATCAAATCCATGATGCGCGTCGTGTAACGGTCCGGCACCGTCTCGAGTTTGATCCGTTTGTTCGGATTGATCGTGGTCATCTCTTCGAACGGCCGCAGGTTTTGATATTTCTCCGGGTCTTCGCCGTTGATCTGTTGCAGTTTGATTAACTGCGGGCCGCGATTGCCGCGGCGCGTTTCGCCGTAAATCCACATGCCGTCGCGCAGATTGAATCGCCGCACGATCTCCGGCGTGACGAAAATGTCCTGCGGCGTTTGCACGAAATTGCGTTTCGGATCGCGAATGAATCCGAAACCTTTGCCGGAAATCTCGACAATGCCTTCGCCGTACTCCGGTTCACGCGGGGTTTGATCGTCGCCGCCTTCGCCTTCGGCCGGTAATTGTCGATCTTGCGCCTCAACCGCGACGTCGTTGTTGGTGTCGTTGTGAAAGTTGTTCTCGTCTCGCGGACCGCGATCGTAGAAACGCCGACGGCCATAACGACGGCGTCCGCGACGACGCGGTTGCTGTTCGCTCGGCGCCGACGCGGGAGCGGACCCTGCAGCAGTTTCCAGCGGTGGAGGCTGGTTCTCGTTTTCTTCAGTCATAACAAAACAGACTTCGCGCTTTACGGAGCGCATGCCGCATTCGGTCGCGGCGGATTTTAAATTTTTCAGGCCGGCAATTTCGCCAGCAGTTCGTCAGGGATTTCTATGTTCGAGTAGACGTTCTGGACGTCATCATCATCTTCCAATGCATCGCACAACTGCAGCACCTGTTTAGCGACGCTTTCATCGGCAATCGGTACGGTCGTCTCCGGTATAAAGGTAAACTTCTGCCCATCGGTGGTCACGCCGGCTTGTTTGAGAGCATCAGCTACGGCGTAGAGCTGATCGTGAGCAGTGGTGATAACATACTGTTCCTCGTCATTTGTCAACTCTTCCGCCCCGGCCTCCAAGGCAAATTCCAGAAGCCTGTCCTCCTCGATGGAACTGCGCGGCACGGTTATTTGTCCCTTCTTGTGAAACATGTATGAAACACTGCCGCTGGTCGCGAGGTTCCCATGATTCTTCGTGAAAATGCTGCGCAACTCCGGCGCGGTGCGGTTGCGATTATCGGTCGCGGCTTCGACGATGATGGCGACGCCTCCGGGTCCGTAGCCCTCGTAAACAATTTCTTCCAACGCGGCGGCATCGCCGCCTTCGCCGGTGCCGCGCTTGATCGCGCGCTCGATGTTGTCGTTAGGCATGCTTTGACCGCGCGCGGTTTGGATCGCGCTACGCAGACGCGCATTCGCGTTGGGATCGCCGCCGCCGATCTTGGCCGCGATTGCAATTTCTTTTGCGAGCTTGCTGAAAATCTGGCCGCGCTTGGCGTCAATCGCGCCCTTGAAGCGCTTTACCTTCGACCATTTGCTGTGTCCGGCCATGAGTAGATGTCGATCTTGTGATTGTCGATCTTACTAACGAAAGCTGCGACAAACCTCGCTCGCGAAGGAACTCGGAAAGCCTCGAAGAAACGTTCGAGGAAGCAGCGGAAAACTGAACCGCATGGCCGCGCCGTTGTCAATCGTGCGCAAAAAAGCCGCTTCTTTCGAAGCGGCCTTTGAGAGTTGATTGTCGATCTTGTCTTAGTTAGGGCAAGCCAGTGCCAGATTTGCTTTTTACGAGCGCGATGTCGGCACTATTGAGATTCGCGTCCACCGTGACGTCGTTACGGAAGTTCGTCGCATCGACGCCCTGGCCGGACTTCGATTTGGTTTGCGCGATGTCGGCCGAGTTCACGATGCCATCGCCGGTCGTGTCGCCGGCGAGCACGCCCATGCCGGCAGTAAGCGAACTCACGGTGTTGCCGGCGCTGTCCGTAATGCCACTCAAGGTGACGCTGATGCGCTGAGCGTTCGTTACGCCGGTGAGGCTTACGACATAGTTACCGTTGATGAGTTGCGTATTCGAGACCGACCCTGTCCCGCCAGTGACCGCCGCCGCACTAACATTCGCGATCGGATTGGCGAAATCGAAAATCAGTTGGAAGTCGCCGTTGGCGCCGCCGGTGCGGCACTCCACGCCACTGTTATTTAACGGAAGATTGATCCCGAAATTTATTCCGCCATGCGTTTTGTTCGAGGTTACGCTGAGCAGTTGAATGCCCGGCGTGGCGGCGAAATTCACTTCCTGACTGAACGCGCCGCCCGTTGGGTCGACATTGTTGATCGCGCGCACCTTGTAGAACACCGCTTGGGTCGGGTCCGCGGTGATGTCATCGAACGTCGTTTTGGTCGAGTTCGTCACCAGCAGTAAGGTTTCGTTACCGGAAGCGCTGCCGCGATATATGGCGTAACTCGTAATATCGGCGCCACCGTTGTCTGGCGCTTGCCACGTTAAATGAACTCCGCTGGAGTTGCGGGAGCCTGACAAACAGGGCGCTTTCGGCAGCGCCGGTTCAGCGGCGTCAAACTGCGACAATAATGTTTTCCCACCGGACTGGCGCGCCACGCGCATCCATCCGCCGCGTTCGCCGCTGGAATTGTTGCCGTTGATGCAGGTCAAACTGTGACAGCCGTCGCTGTAGCCATAAAGAACGCGGCCTTTGTCGTCCATCGTGATCTCGTTAAAGTCGAGCAGATTGCGGTCGCCGTTTTCGCCGCTGCCGCCTCCCTGCCAGACGCCGGTGTGGTTTTGGACGGGATCGTCGGGGGTGGCGTTAACCGTGACCCAGGTGCGACCTTCGTCGTAGGTCGTGGCGATGTAGACGTACCACTTGCCGTTGAACGTCCCATTTTCGTAGGTGGCGCCGGGCGCATCCGGCACATTTGTGCCGATAAAGCCGCAAGCCGCGCGGCCCGCGTCCCCCGCCACAGCTTCAGGTTGGGCCGCGTTAACAATGCCGTGGCTCGCACCAATGTCGACGTCGCGAATCCAATTTATGGTCGAACCTGTGACCGTGCTGGTTCGTTTGCCGACCGCGACATGCGCGTGGCCTTCGTTCCCCTCATTCTTAATGTAGCAATAATAGGCGGTGCTGTTTGCGTCCAAGCCGATCGACGGATCGGCGCCATGGGCTTGAGATATGGCATCGAACGGCGCCCCACCGTTTACGTCATTGTTGCCGCTGACGATAAACTCGTTCCAGCTAGTGCCGGCGTCGGTGCTGAAGACACCGCCCTGTTTACCAGCGCATTGGCCCACCGGCAACCAGACCGTGCCATCCGGCGCCACATGCACATGGCCATGCAAACCCGCGCACGAAAGACCCGTGTAAGTCACTACACCGGGCCCATAACTAGCGCCGAGATCATCGCTTCGCTGACACATGGCCTGGCCAAAACCATCTTGTGAGCAGTAGAACACCATCTCGCCTTGGTTGACGGGATTTGAAGGCAGGCCCGAAATCAATGGATAAGGTCCCGAACCGATGGTCTCATGATCCTGTCCTCCGTTAGGCGCAGAGATGCCGGCCTCGACCCATAAGTCGCCATCGTTAAAAGGCGCGGCTGCGTCGGTGTATCCGTAAGAAAAATTAGCGCCGTAAAATGAATTTGCGGCAAAGGTTCGCCCGGTCTTTTGATCGGTCCACAAGATCGGATCCATTGCCAAAATATTGATCGTGCGCGGGTTTTTGTTTTCCCAAAGAGCTTCGCAGCATTCCGGTTTGGCCGGCGTTTGGACCTCTCCCGGAGTCAGGCGCCACACCTGCGCCAGATTCATCGCCATGATGCGGTGGGTAAGCGGATTGAATCCGATGTTGAATTCGCCCTGGCTGGACTGCGCTCCACCCGAGGGCGCGTAGAAATTCTGGTAGCGCGGATTGCCCGGCACAGTGGGATCGGGACCTCCGAACGGGCCGGTAGCAGTGGCCCTGCAACCAGAACCAGCTGGACAGGTCGTAATCGTCAGCGTTCCCGTGTACGGCTGCGGCTGGAGGTTTTGGAATCCACATACCACGACCTTATAATCTCCCGCGGCCAGGTTCTGCCGCCGCACAGTTTCGGTAAGCGAACCGCCGTCGCTTGAGTCGATTTCGTTCCCGCCCGAGTCGAGCACGGTCAGAATTTCGTCGCTCGCGGGTTCGCTACCGCTTACCGGATTCCAGTTAATTTTGAACGTGAATATCGCATCGACCGCGCTGTAAACCCCGGCGGGCACAGTCACGGTGGAAACATGTTGATCAACCGCCGGCGTGTCAGCATACGTCGCGCAGTCGCTGTCCTGATCGACGAACGGCGGGATTGTCCCACTCCAGGTCACGGTCACTGTCTGGCCCGAAGTTGAAGGCACGGTGATGCTGGTGGTTGGCGGCGTCGACGCAACACTGAGCACGACGAACAGAGTACTGAGTGAACAAAGACTGAGCGCCGCTAGCCCGCGGAGATTAAACAGGGCGGATTGAGAAGTTTTCTTTTTCATAAAGGACCAGGCAACGTTTGGCGCCTAACCAAACATATTGTTGAATTCGGTTGCCGTTTTCCTTGCGGATGCCTTGGCCCGCCGAAAGCTGCGGAAAACTTGGCCGACTAACAGTGGCCCCGTAGATGTCGATCTTACGCGGCGTTTGCGGCGCGTTTGCGCGCGGTCGCGTCGAGGATGCGTTTGCGCAGTCGCAATGATTTCGGTGTCACCTCGACATATTCGTCGATGTCGATGTACTCGATCGCGCGCTCGAGCGTCATGCGCATCGGCGCTTCGAGTTGAATGCCTTTGCCTTCACCTTGCGAACGAAAATTGTTGAGCTGTTTCGCTTTCGTGGGATTGACCGGCAAATCTTCCGGACGCGCGTTTTCGCCCACGATCATCCCTTGATAAACCGTTTCCTGCGGACCGATGAATAATCGCCCGCGCTCCTGAATATTGTTCAACGCATAAGGCGTGGTCGTTCCATTTTCCATCGCGACAAGCACGCCGCGATTGCGGCCCGCGATCTCGCCCTTGAATGGCGCGTATTCGCGAAAGAGATGGCTCATCACGCTTTCGCCGCGCGTTGTGTTCACGAGCATGGTCTCGAAGCCAATCAATCCGCGCGTCGGGATTACCGCTTCGACTGCGACCCGACTTCCGTGATGCTGAATATTTTCGACCTGACCCTTGCGGTCGGCGATCGCCTGCATGACGTCGCCCAGATTTTCGTCCGGAAGATCGACATAGAGATTTTCGATCGGCTCCAGCGTCTTGCCGTCCTCATCGGAGTGGAAAATCACTTCCGGTCGCGAGATCATCACTTCGAATCCTTCGCGGCGCATCTGCTCGACTAGAATCGCGATCTGCATTTCGCCGCGCGCATGTATTTCAAATGCGCCCGCCGTGTCCGTGTCTTCAACTTGCAACGAAACGTTGCCGCGCGTTTCGCGAATGAGCCGATCGCGCACGTGTCGCGCGGTGACGAACTTTCCTTCGCGTCCAGCGAGCGGCGAATCGTTCACCAGGATCCGCATGCGGATCGTCGGCGGATCGATATCGACGAACTGGAGCGGTTGTCGATCTTCGGAGTCGGTCAACGTTTCCCCGATGTAAACTTCTTCGAAACCCGACAGGCCAACGATATCGCCGGCGCTGGCTTCTTTGATCTCAACCTGCTCCAGACCCGAATACGTGAAGAGTGCTGTGACGGTGGCGCGTTCACGCTTGCCATCCCGATGAATGCAAACAATCGAGTCACCGACGCTGACATTACCGCTAACGATACGACCGAGCGCGATGCGTCCGATGTAATCACTGTAGTGGAGATTAGAGACCAGCATTTGAAAAAATGGCTCGGACGAAATCGTCGGCGCCGGCACGTGTTTAACGATCGCTTCGAACAAGGGTACCATGTCGATCTTGTCGTCTTTAAGGTCGCGCACCGCGAAACCGTCCCGCGCGCTGGCATAGATAATCGGGAAATCGAGTTGCTCGTCGGTCGCATGCAGTTCCACGAATAGATCAAAAATTTTATCGAGCACCGCGTGCGGCTCCGCATTCTCTCGGTCGATCTTATTAATGACGACGATCGGCTTAACGCGGTTCTCCAGCGCTTTACGCAAAACAAATCGTGTTTGCGCCTGCGGTCCGTCGTGCGCGTCGACTACGAGTAAAACGCCATCGACCATTTTCATGATGCGCTCGACTTCGCCGCCGAAATCCGCGTGGCCGGGCGTGTCGACGATATTGATACGATAGCCATTCCATTGGAAGGCAGCGTTCTTAGCGCGAATGGTGATGCCCTTTTCGCGCTCGAGATCCATCGAATCCATCATGCGCTCTTCCACTTTTTGATTGGAGCGGAAGGTGCCGGATTGGCGGAGGAGTTGATCGACGAGCGTGGTCTTGCCGTGATCGACGTGCGCAATGATGGCGATGTTGCGGATTTTATCCATGCGAGCGGGGGTTGCTCACGCGCCGTGCGTGAGGCTGCGAATATGCCGCAAGATCGACATCGTGCAAGATCGACATGGGCAAACAAAACGGGCCGGCATTACTGCCGGCCCGAAGAGAGAGTTCCGCGTTCTGTTTACGATCCTTTAATTCGACGACGAAGCGCTACGAGCAGGACCGATCCCGCAATGGTTAGGCCAACGATGGATGGTTCCGGAACTACCTGCACCGCGTCGACTAAGACACCGGATGGAATATCGTTGGTTGTGCGATCCTCGACGATAATACCGAGTTGATAACTGCCCGGAGCGAGGCTTGCCAAGGAAAGATTGGCCGCCCTGTATCCCGTTTCAAATTGAAACGGACCACTCTGATCGGGGAGCAAGCTTAGGTTGGCCTGCTCGGCGTTTGCAGTCGTTAAGGTAATCAGGCTGCCTTGTAGCGTGTTCGAGCTATTCAGGATGTAGACATAGACAATGTCGTTATGGTTGCCCGGAGCCAATTCGTTAGTCAGGAAATCGTACTGGAATTGAAGTTGCAGATCTCCGGAATTTACGGTGAACGGCAGTAAGAAACCGGAGCCTTCGATTCCAGCCAAACCGCTAATGTGCAGTGTCGATTGCAGCGTAGTATTCGAGACCGAATTGGTTCCAGAAACGGGGGCAATCGCGTCGGCATCCGCGGAGTTCAACGTCGTAATCAGATACTGATTCGAACCCGCAAACGGTGCGCGTCCCTGAAAGGTGCCGCGAACGCTCGCGTCACCTGCAGTAGTAGTGGGTAACTGATCGCCGGATTCGAACCCGGTAACAGGGCCTGCGGCGTAAGCACTTATGCCTAACGAGACCACGCTACACACTGCAATGAGAAGCGAACGACAACGAAGTGATTTCATAATGTCTAGAGTTTTCAGGTTAACCTAAATCACCACTAGTTCGTCAAGGTAATACTGTGAACCCGCCCTTTGACGAGAACCCAGCCGCATTCGTGACACGGATCGGTCCGCTCTGCGCGCCGGCAGGAACTGTCGCGATCAATGTATTCGGCGTTAGGACATTCACGGTGGCGACCTTGTTATTGAAGAAGGTCACGACTGTTCCCGGGCCGAAGTTCGAGCCGGTGATCGTCACATTCTGGCCAACTTTCGCCGCGGTCGGGCTAAAGCTGCTGATGGTCGGTTTGCGGAATGCAACGACGTCCACGTGATTGCCGGTACCGTTGTGCATGTGCACGACCATTGTTCCTAGCGACCCATTCGCCTGGAAGTTCGTGCCGTTGTAGTTAACGGGAATGCTGGTGGTCGAGAGGTCGTTCAGGAAGAACGGCTCAATACCACTCGCGGCCAGAGGCCCGTTTGCGTCCAAGCCCGGCGCGGCAGCGTCGTAAAACAACACTGGAGTTTCGTCCACTTCGCTGCCGTTGCGATCAAACGTGACGACCTGGTACTGGAACGAGCTGAAGCCCGTGCCGACGAAGCCGTCGATCGGGACCGTAATGACGCTGTTGTTGAAGCTGTTGGTGTCACGGCTGGTTGTTGCCGCACCCACGTTAGTCGTATCCGGAACGCGTGCGTTGGTCGGTTCCCAAATGTAGCCTTTGCCAATCGCGTTTGGATCGAGGACGCCCGTAAGATCGACAACTTCCGAGAAGTAAACGTTCGTCGGTGAAGTACCGTTAGGCAGACGCGTCAGGAAGATCGCGATGTCATAGACGTTATCGAAGTCTAGATCCATGAAGATTTCCTTGTCCGCGCCGTTAAAGTCCGGCACTGGCGCATTACCAAAGTCTTCGATGGCGAAGTTGAGATAGACCCCGAAGTTGTTGCGCTGGGTCGCGGTGCGATTGTTCCAGTCGGAGGTAATGCCGACGTATCTGATCACATTGCGATCCGTCGGTGCGGCTGGCGAGTTCGCCAACGGGCTGGCATATTGCAGCTCAAACGCTTTGGCATAGCTGACGATGTCGGTCGGGAAGCTCGCGCCAGTATTGATCCCTGAGCCCGAGAGATTGAGGGTGAAGCTGCCGCTTGGAGCATCTGGAACAATGCCGGTGGTTGTGACGTGCATGGACGCGCTGGGCTTCGGCGCGGCGTACAAGGCGACACGGATCGCCGGTTCCGGACCGCTGGTCGGCGTTAAGACGGCGTAACCGGCGTGCTCAGTCAGGTATTGACGCGAGAATGTGCCGAACGAAGTCGCTTGCGACGTGCCGGTGCTCAAATCGCGCTCATGCTTGAGCTGATTACCCGTGGCGCTGAACGTGACATTGAATGTGTTCGAGCTGCCGGCGAGTACGGTGATCGACGGTGCGGAGAACGTGTAAGATGCCCCCGTTGCTGTTGTGTTCGCGAGATAGGTGATGTTGTAAGTGACATCAGAGGTGCCCTTATTAACGACCTTGACCGCCTTGGTCAGGGAACGTGAACTATCGACTGGAACTTCAACCGCGCCGAAGGAGACGCCGATCAGGTTCGGGTCGGTGCCGTTGTAAGCGACGACGTTCGCGGTAGCGGCTTTCGTCAGATCGCTACGTCCAGCGCCGACGCGGCCGGTGCCGATGAGTGTCGAACCGCCAACGGTGGTGGCGAGATCGTGCGTCGAGGTTGCGCATGCGAGCGCATTTAATTCTTGCACCGTCCATGTCGGATGGAGCTGGCGCAGTAACGACATTTCGCCAGAAACGTGAGGCGTGGCCGATGACGTTCCGTTAAAGTTTTCGAATCCGTTACCGGTCCCGACTTGGGCGACGCATGTGACTTCCGCTGGGGCCGCAATGTCAGGTTTAAGCGCACTGTCCGGCATACGTGGACCGCGCGAAGTATAGCTTGGCACCGTATCCGGCGCACCTGCCTGGGCAGCGGTACCGGCTCCGAATGGGGCGAAGATGTGGCTGGTCAATGGATCCGGGGCAATCGTCACGTTTGTCGGATTTGTCGGAACGCCAGTAGTGGCGTCAAACCCGCCGGCAGCCGCAACGATCGTGTCGCGATCGGCCTTTGAAATCATCACGTCCGGAATATTCGGCTGCGGCGCGGTCGCCATTACAATCGGAGGCGAAGTCGGATTGTTAAAGTTGTTAACAATCACGCCGATTGCACCAGCGGCTCCGGCTTTGTTCACCATATCGGTGAACGTCGTGCCACCGCGATTAACTAACATGATCTTGCCGGCGATGTTGGCGCTGTTGGTCAACGCTGTTGCCGCGTTATTCGGCACGGCATAGACGACGTCGCCAGTCACTGAAGTGTGCGGGCTGGCCGCGCCGAAGATCGAGAAGAACTTCGTACCTGCAATTGCGGGAGGCGTATTGCCCGTCACTGCCGAATCAGAAATAAATCCGTTCTGGTTATTGAAAGTAGCCGCACAACTCAAAGTGCCGCTCGCCGCCGCCGGGCTGCTGTGAACATAATACGTGTCACCCGCGTTGCCCGCCGCCGAGCAAACGAGAATTCCGATGGACGCCGCATTTGAGGCTGCGACGTCGTCCGGATCATCCGCAAAGCCTTCGTTTGAGCCTAACGACATATTGATCACATCCATGCGATCGGAGAAATTGCCGTCGTTATTCGGGTCCATGGCCCACTCAATCGCCTCAACCACCAAATTGGTGGAACCGCCGCAACCGAAAACGCGCAACGGATAAATCTTCGAACTCGGCGCGAATCCCGGCGGGATGCTCAGCGTCGACATAACAGGATTGCTCGCATCGTAGTTGCCTGAATACGTGAATCCGCTGTTGGTCACCCCGTAACCGGTGATCAAGCTTGCTGTCCCAGAGCCGTGACCGCCGCAATCAAACGGATCTGGATCGGGCTGCGGCACCGAGTTGGGATCAGATGAAGGCAAGTTTGCGTCATAGTTGTCGCCTGAGAAATCGTAGCCGCCTGGAACCTTCGGGCTCGGGAAAAATGAGTTCGGAGCCACTGTGTGATCGGTCACCAGTGCATAACCAGCCGAACCGGGACCGCCGAAGTTTCTGTGGATGTAATCCAAGCCACTGTCGATGTCGGCGACCTTTATGTTCTCACCATGGATCCCAAACGGCGTTTTCGACCAGAACGAGCGGCCACCGAGAAAGTCGATGTCTGAGAAAGTGTCCGTGTGAAATTTCGGTTGCATTGCGTGTACCGCCTTCACTCCCGGCATCGCTTCAATCGCCGCGATCTTGTCCGGGCTCACTACCATGGCGATGCCGTTGTATGCGCGCTGCGCGCGGAAGAGGACCTGGCCGCCAACTTTATTGCCCGCAAGAGAAGAAAGAAGTGAGCGTTGCGCCGAATCGATTTTATTTACCGTCGCAGCCACCTGACTCGCCGCTGCTGAACTGATCTGCACCTTTTGTGTCTTTTGCGCGAGTAACGCTTGCGAGCTCTTCAAATTCGGATGTTGCAACGCGTAAATGCGCGCGGCGTCGGCTTGTGCCACGGCCGTTTTGTAAGCGGCGGCGTAAGACACAGACGCTGGGGCGTCCTTCATTTCCACCATCACGGTCACGCCAGCTTGTCTGCTGGCGGGCGCGTCGGCATTTGCTGCGGAAGTTCCGCGAATGCTCGGACCCGAATCGGCGTCCTGTTGAGCGAAGGCCGGCGACGTCATCGTGAGAAGCGTCAGCGCGGCCACGCTAAAGAAGAAATTTAAAAACGTGGAGTTGTTAGGCCTGCGGCTGTTTTTCATAGAGGTGATTTACTGAATTGAGGAGCCGCGAGATTGCGGAACTGCGCGAAAACCGTCAAGCTTTTTTTCGGCTTTCTTTTAAAAATTTTCGTTGACTCAACTGTCACGGCTTCAGAAACAAAGCCTCCCCTCGTGCGCCGCAAAAAAAACGCCGCGAACCCTAACGAGGAGTCCGCGGCGTAAGATCGACAATCGCGCGCCCGCGCGCTTTGTCGGGCTATGCCTTATCTACCGTGGCGCATAGTGCCCGTGGATCCAAACACGATGGCCGCGACGCCACGCATAATGTCCCGGTATCCACACGTAATACACAGGACCGACCCAGTAGCCTGGTCCGTGAATGTAGTACGGCTGATCATTCACTCCGATTGTAAACGACAACGCATTCGCGTTCGGCGCGACCACGCTGCCCAGGCAAATCAAAGCTGCCATCATCGAAACCAATCTTTTCATTTCTAATATTCCTCCTGTTTGAGTTTGGTTCGCGGCTTCCCTCGCCGCAACCATTTTAACACCCGATTTGACGAGGAGTTACGCCAACTACTCAAAGCCGACGAATCAAATTTTTCCGCTTCCACTCGTTAGGCCAAAACCGGAGCTTCCGTCGGCGCCGGTTCCACCCATCGTCCATGCTCGCGAATCAAATCCTTCAAACGATCTACCGCCTCAGCTTCCGGAATGTTGAACTTCACCGCCGTCTTCCCCACGTAGAGATTTATTTTCCCCGGCGCGCCGCCCACATAACCAAAATCCGCGTCCGCCATCTCGCCCGGGCCATTCACGATGCAGCCCATGATCGCGATCTTCACTCCCTTCAAATGCAACGTCGCCGCCTTGATTCGCGCCGTCGTCGATTGCAGATCGAACAACGTCCGCCCGCACGACGGACAGGCCACGTAATCGGTTTTGAAGATCCGCGTCCCCGCCGCCTGCAATATATTATAGGCGAGCCGCAGCGATTGCCCCGGCGCTTCCTCGCCTTGGACGATGATCGCGTCGCCGATTCCATCGCAAAGCAGCGACCCGATGTTCGTCGCCGCGATCAACAACGTCTTCAGGAAATCCTCATGTCGATCTTGCGGGCGCAATGTGTCTTTGAGCAAAATCGGATGTCGCGCCTGCAACTTCGCCGCCAGCAATCGAAACGCCGCGATCATCGCAAGATCGACATCCTCCTTCACCGTCACCAACTGCGGCTCGCGCTCGGAGTTTATTTTCCCAATCGCCCCGTCGTCACGGGGATCCACCTCAATCACGTTCGCGCTCTCGTAGACAATCTCCGGCTTGTAATCGCCCATCTTCTCCACCTTGTGCGCAATCTTGTCGAAGGTCGCTTGCCTAACGAACACGCGCACCAGCTCTTCACCGCCGAGCCGCACGCCATCCCGCTCGATCGTCTCTGTCGCCCGCCGTTGATACGAAAACGGATCGAACGAAAGATCGACATCTTCTTCTGTTGTAGGGCGGCCATTTTGGCCGCCGACAAGATCGACAAGTGCACGCGCCACCGGAATCTCGTGTGGCGAATCTTCCGTCAGCGAAACGCGAATCGTATCGCCGATTCCATCCATCAAAAGCGACCCAATCCCAATCGCACTCTTGATCCGCGCATCTTCTCCCTCGCCCGCTTCCGTCACGCCGAGATGCACGGGATAATTCCAATCCGGCCCGAGCTCATTCAATCGCGCCACCAGAAGTCGATACGCCGCGATCATCACCTTCGGGTTGCTCGCTTTCATTGAGAACACGAACGCGTGGTAATCGCGCTCGCGCGCGATCCGCGCGAATTCGAGCGCGCTCTCCACCATCCCCAGCGGCGTATCGCCGTATCTATTTAGAATGCGATCGCTGAGCGATCCGTGATTCGTCCCGATGCGCATGGCGACGCCGCGCTGCTTGCAAAGATCGACAAGTGGCGTGAAGCGCTCGCGAATTCGATTCAGCTCCGCCTGGTACTGCTCGTCGCTGTATTCGCGAATGAGGAACTTCTTCGAGTCCGCGTAATTCCCCGGATTGATCCGCACCTTGTCGACCCACTTCGCCGCTTCCATCGCCGCTTCCGGTTTAAAATGGATGTCGGCGACGATCGGCACATCGCAGCGGCGGTCGCGCAAACCGCGCACGATGTTTTGCAGATTCGCCGAATCTTTCACTGTCGGCGCGGTGATGCGCACAATCTCGCAACCCACTTTCGCCAGCTCCATCGTCTGCAAGATCGACATCTCCGTGTCCATCGTGTCGCAGGTGATCATCGACTGAACGCGAATCGGATTGTCGCCGCCGATCCCGACATTGCCCACGCGCACTTCGCGCGTCGCGCGCCGCTGATACCGCAATGGATTCGCGCAATATTTCACCAGAGCGAAAGTTTACGGCGCGCATCGCCGCGCGCAACGCGCCTACTGGTCGGCCTTTGCCGGCGCCGATTTCGGCAAAAACTTGGGCGCATCACGTTTGCTGCCGAAGAATGGCAGGTCCTGCACATCGAAAAACGCGATATAAACCATGAACCCGATGATCAGGACGGCGCATGCCGTTTGCACGACTTCGAGCACGCGCATGTTCACCGGACGCCGCCTAACCGCTTCGATAAGCGCGAGCAAAATGTGTCCACCATCGAGCACCGGAATCGGCAGCAAATTTAGAAGCGCGAGATTCACATTGAGCACGACGGAAAACCAAAGCGCCATGCGCCAGCCTTCGTGACTCGCGAACATGCGATAAAACACCTGCATCATCATGATCGGCCCGCTCATGTGCTGCAGCTTCACGTCGGACTTCGAGGACGCGACCGCGCCGACCGTGTGCACGATCGACAACATGCTCTGGCGGATTTGTTCGCCGGGCCCCGGATGTCGCAACGCGGCTTTGCCGAATTCGTCCGGAATAATACCGAACTGATCTCCCCAAATAACTCCGATGCGCGGCGTCTTATCGCCTTCCGGAATTTGCGGCGTGACCTTTGCGTCGATTGGTTTTTCGCCGCGCAAGATCGACAACGTAATTTCCCGGCCGACGTTTTGTTTAACAAAATCCGAAATCGTCAGCGTGCTCCGCGCCGGCTGGCCGTTCACCGCCACGATCACATCGCCTTTCTGCAAGCCCGCTTCCTCCGCCGGACTTTTCTTCACCACTTCATCCACTTTCGGATTTCCCGGATCGAACGCCAGCTCGATGCGCTGACCCTTGCGATCGACCCCGAGCTTTATCGGTTCGTTAGGGTGATCGTGAATGTATTGCGAGATGCCGTATAATTGGTAAAGCGGTTGACCGTTGATCGACACGATCAAGTCGTTAGACCCCAAGCCCGATTTCGCGGCCGGACTTCCCGGTTCAACGTCGTGCACCAGCGGCGTCTCCGCCGGCACGATTCCGATCTCGCGAAAGCCTTTTCGTTGCCACGCTTTCGTCGGCACGATCGTCGGCTTCACCTGCACGGTCTGCCGCTCGCCGTTGCGTTCGATGACGATGTCGATCTTGTCGCCTTCGCTGCGCACGATCCGCCACGTAATCGAATCGTCGCCCATTCCGCCAAAGCGATGCACCGGCTGTCCGTCGATCGCTAAAATCTTGTCGCCCGGTTCCAGTCCCGCTTCCCCCGCGGGCGAATCAGCCAAAACATAACCGATCGTCGTGGTCGCTTCCGCTTCGCTCACCGGCCGGCCGACGGCCCAAATGATGACCGCGAAAACAAACGCGAGCAGAAAACTGAAGAGCGGTCCGGCGAATGCGACGATGATCTTATCGAGCGCGGAAATCGGCGGCAGTTTCGCACGGTCCAGGTCGGCTTTGCCTTCGATGATTTCCATCGGCGCAAGTTGCGGCAGCGCCACGAACCCGCCGAACGGCAAACTACCTAACGAATACTGCACGCCGTTGATCGTTTTCTTCCAAAGCGGTTTGCCAAACCAGATGCCGAATTTCTCGATGTAAAGTCCGCGCCAGCGCGCGGCGAGGAAATGTCCGACCTCGTGCACGACGATGAGGAGATTAAAAAGAACGACGACCTCAATGAGGATGAAAACGACGCGGAGAGCGTGAACGAACATGTGATCTGCAGGTTATTTCCCGATGAAACGGCGCGCTTCCTCGCGCGCCCATTGATCGGCCCGCAATATGTCATCGAGATCGGGATGCGCAACGGTCTGATGTCGGCCCATGATCGCCGCGACCGTTTCCCAAATACTCGGAAAACGTACTTGTCGATCTAAGAATGCCGCCACCGCGACCTCGTTCGCTGCGTTCATGACCGCGGGCATGGTCCCGCCGGCTTCACCGGCTGCGCGCGCGAGATTCAACGCCGGAAAATCATCAAAGCGCGGAAGCTCGAACTCCAATTTGCCTAACGTCGAAAAATCGAGCGGGGGCAAACTATTCGGCACGCGCTCCGGCCACGTCACCGCGTACTGAATTGGAAAACACATGTCCGAGTAACTCATCTGCGCGAGCGTCGAGCCGTCGGCGAATTCGACCATCGAATGCACGATGCTTTGCGGATGAATCACCACTTCGACGCGTTTCATCTCCACGCCGAAGAGCCAATGCGCTTCGATCATCTCCAGCCCCTTATTAAATAGCGTCGCGGAATCGATCGTGATCTTCGGGCCCATGTTCCAGGTTGGATGTTTCAACGCCTGCTCCACCGTAAGATCGACAAATTCTTTTGCCGGCGTCTTGCGAAACGGTCCGCCCGAAGCCGTCAGAATAATCCGGCGAACTTCGGATTGCCTTCCATCGAGACATTGAAAGATCGCGTTGTGTTCTGAATCGACCGGCAAAATTTTCACGTCGCGTTTCTGCGCCGCTTCCGTCACAGCTTCGCCGGCCATCACCAGAATTTCTTTGCTCGCCACCGCGAGATCTTTTCCGGCTTCAATCGCATCAAGCGCCGGGTGCAAACCGCCGGTCCCAACGATCGCGATCAACACCATGTCGGCGTCATCGAGCTGCGCGATCTCACGCAAACCTCTTTCGCCCGAAAAAATCTTCGGTTTGTATTCGAGATGTTTTTGCAAGATCGACATCTTGCTTTCATCGACAAGGCACACGGCTTTCGCGCGTGTCTTGTTCGCAGCCGCGGCCAGCTTCGCCGCATTCGAGTTCGCGGCCACGCCGACAACCTCCATCCGCTCCGGAATGTCGTGCGCAACTTTCAACGCGCTCTCGCCGATCGAGCCGGTCGCGCCTAACACCACGACGCGTTTACGTTTCATTTTTCGACAGAATGAACAGAATTAACAAAATATCTCAGAACGAGACTTCGCCGTCCTGCTTTGGTCGGCGAAACTTCTTTTTAAACTCCAGCCGCTCGGCGCCGAAGTTCAAGACCAAGCCTTCATCGAGGCCGGTTGCGACGAGGTAATTTACGACTTGGACTTCATGGATTTTGGCAATCGCCGAACTGACTTTCAGTTCAACAATAACAATGTCGTTCACCAAAAGATCGGCTGTAAGGGCGCCGACGATTTGTCCGTCGTAGCGAACCGTAATCGGTCGCTCGGCCTCAGCTTTGATTCCAACCTTTCGCAACTCCCAGATGAGCGCGTTTTGATAAACGGATTCGAGAAACCCTGGCCCGAGCGTGGAGTGAACCTTCATCGCCGCGCCAATGACTCTCCCACAGAGGTCGTACTCTTTTTCCTCCTCTTCCATTCTGACCATTTTGTTCATTCTGTCAGAAATCTGGTTACGGAACGCGGATAACGAGCCGGAGATAGAAAAACATCAACGGCGCGGTGAAGAGCAAGCTGTCGATCAAGTCCAGCGCGCCGCCGATTCCCGGAAGTAATCCACCGGAATCTTTCGCGCCGGTGCTGCGTTTGATGATCGACTCTGCAAGATCGCCGACGACCGCGGCAAAGCCTAACAAGAGGCCGAGCACGATCGCATGCGTCAAGGTGAGCGCGGTTAAATGCCCCGGCATCAGTTTGAATAACCCCAGACTCGCCAGCGACGAAAACGCGAGCGCTCCGAAAAATCCTTCCCAGGTTTTTTTCGGGCTGATGTGCGGAATGAGCGGATGCCGGCCGATGGCCATGCCCGTGAGATACGCGCCCATATCGCTGAATTTCGTGACCGCGATGAGATACAAACAATAGAACTGTCCCATGACCAAGCCGGTGCTCGATCGCGGCACGACGTATAAAATTTTCGTCATGAAATTGAAAAGCCACACGACGTAGAGCAGACCGAACAGTGTGTAGGCCATCGTTTGCAGCGGCTCATTTTCGCGCAGCCGCGCGAACATTTGTCGCCCGAAAACGGTGAGCAAAAAGAAGAGCAAGACCGAGACTTCGAAATCGTACGACTGCGCCGGGCCGAGCTTGCTAAAGTAATAAAAGCTGCCGGCAAGCATAACGATCGCGCAAAGCAGGCCGGTAATTTTGAAATTGGGCAAACCGCGCGCGTCGAGCAGCCGATAAAATTCCCACAGCGCCAGCAGGCCGAAGACGCTGATCAAAAGGAAATAGAGAACTTCGTAACCGGAAAACGCGATCGCGAGTGCGATCGACCACAGCGCGATGGTGCTGCCGAATCGCAACAGAAAAGTCGAGCGCGTGGACGGCGGCGCTGGTTGCGCTTGCTCGAGAGTCGCGGGCATGTCCGGGATCATCTCGACAAGATCGACATCGTGCAAGATCGACATATTCATTGCGCGCGCTAATCTCGGGGCGTGCAGAAGACGATGAAGGCGATCGTGAAGGCGAAGGCCGAGCCCGGACTTTGGCTTGAGGACGTTCCCGTCCCCGAAGTCGGCGACGATGACGTGCTCATTCGTACACAGAAGGCGTCGATCTGCGGGACTGACGTCCACATCTATAATTGGGACGCGTGGGCGCAGAAAACCATTCCCGTCCCGATGACCATCGGTCACGAGTTCGTCGGAATTGTCGATCGCGTCGGTGAACACGTGAAAGGTTTTGCCAAAGGCGATCTCGTCGTCGGCGAAGGCCACATCACGTGCGGACATTGCCGGAATTGTCTCGCCGGTCGTCGCCATCTTTGTCCAAACACATCCGGCGTGGGCGTGAATCGCAACGGCGCTTGGGCCGAGTTCGTCGCCATCCCGCAATCGAATTGCTGGCACGCCGACGAGTCGATTCCGCTCGATGTGCTGTCGTGTTTCGATCCGTTAGGCAACGCCGTCCACACCGCCCTCTCGTTCGATCTCGTCGGCGAAGATGTGCTTATTACCGGCGCGGGCCCGATCGGTTGCATGGCGATCCCGATTTGCAAACACGCCGGCGCGCGTCACGTCGTCATCACCGACGTGAATCCGTATCGACTGGAGCTCGCGTGGAAGATGGGTGTCGATCTTGCGTTAAACGTGAGCACGCAAAAACTGACCGACGCGATGAAACAACTCGGGATGAAAGAAGGCTTCGACATCGCGCTGGAAATGTCCGGCAATCCGAAAGCCTTCGACGACATTTTGCCGAACATGTTTCACGGCGGCAAAATCGCGTTGTTAGGCATCATGCCCGGCACCGCCGCGATCGATTGGAACACGATCGTGTTCGATCAACTCACGATTAAAGGAATCTACGGCCGCGAGTTCTACGAAACGTGGTACAAAACGACCGCGCTCATCAAAGGCGGCGTCGATATTCGCCCGCTCATCACGCATCACTTTCCGTGGACCGAATTCAAGGAAGCGCTTGAGCTGGCGAAGTCGGGCAACTCGGGAAAGATCGTGCTCGACTGGAGTGAGCGCTGACTTTGCGCTAAGATCGACATATGAGCGCGGCTGAGGTGATCGCGGAAATTAAGGCGCTGCCAGCCAAGGAGCGAGACCGCGTCTTGGAGTTTTTAGTTTCCGATCAGGAACTCCGCGAAGATTTGCAAGACAGTTTGTTACTCGAAGCTCGACGTAATGAACCTAGTCGCCCCTTAGATGACGTGCTGCGAGATTTGAAGGTGTGAGTTGGACCGTCGAAGTCCAACGCCCGGCCGAAAAGGAACTGGCTAATCTTCCGGTTCAGGTCCGTAAACGAATCGCAGCCACTCTGCGCGCATTACGAGATGAGCCTTTCCCTCATCGCGTGAAAAAATTGAAAGGAACCGATGGTTATCGAATTCGAGTCGGCGATTACCGGATTCTTTTTCGAGTGGATCGGACCACACAATACATCTGGGTCAGCGCGATTGGGCATCGCAAAGATGTCTATCGGTGAGAAGGTTGATCATGCTTCGCATTCTATTGCTTCTCATTTGTGCTTGCGCAGTCGCACTCGCCCAAGACTTCGACGTCATCATTAAGAACGGGACGGTTTATGATGGCAGCGGCGGCGAAGGACAACATGTCGATCTTGCGATCAAGGGCGATCGCATCGCGTCGTTAGGCGATTTTAAGAACGCGAAGGCGAAGACAGTGGTCGATGCAACGGGACTCGCGGTCGCGCCCGGTTTCATCAACATGCTTTCGTGGTCGACCGAGTCGCTCATTCAAGATGGGCGATCGCAATCGGAAATTCGCGAAGGCGTGACGACGGAAATCATGGGCGAAGGCGAATCGATGGGGCCGGTGAACGATCGCGTGCGCAAGCACATGATCGACACGCAGGCGGACATCAAATACGACATCAAGTGGAACACGCTCGCGGAATATTTGCAGTATCTGGAGAAGCGGGGGATTTCTTGCAACGTCGCTTCGTTCATTGGCGCGACGACGATTCGCGAGAACGTGATCGGTTTTGAAGATCGACAACCGACACCGCAGGAACTCGATCAAATGCGCGAGCTTGTGCGCAAAGAAATGGAAGCGGGCGCGCTCGGCATCGGCACGTCGCTAATTTATCCGCCGGCGTTTTACGCGAAGACGGAAGAGTTGATCGAGCTGTGCAAAGTCGCGGCGAAATATCAGGGCAAATATATCTCGCACATGCGGAGCGAGGGGAACCAGTTGCTCGAAGCCTACGGCGAGCTCGAACGGATCGCGCGCGAAGCGAACATTCCGGCGGAGGTTTATCACATCAAAGCGGCAGGCCAGAAAAATTGGGACAAGATCGACATGTTACTCTCGCGAATCGAAGAGGCGCGGAAGAACGGCCTAACGATTCGGGCGAACATGTACACTTACACCGCGGCCGGGACCGGACTCGATGCCTGTTTTCCGCCGTGGAGCGAGGACGGCGGTTACGAGGCCTTGTTTAAACGGCTGCGCGATCCCGCGACGCGGGAAAAAATCAAAGCCGAAGTGAAGATCGACAGCGACAAGTGGGAAAATCTTTATCTCGCCGCCGGTTCACCCGATAAAATTCTTCTCGTCGGATTTAAATCGGACAAATTGAAACCGCTCACCGGCAAAACGCTGGCCGACGTCGCGAAGATGCGCGGCAAAGATCCGATCGACACCGCGATGGATCTCGTGGCCGAAGACGAATCGCGGATCGGGACGGTTTATTTTGTGATGTCGGAAGAGAATGTGAAGAAAGAATTGGCCAAGCCGTGGATTTCCTTCGGCTCGGATGAAGCGTCGCAGGCGCCCGAGCCGCCGTTCACAAAATCGAATTGTCACCCGCGCGCTTACGGAAACTTCGCGCGCGTGCTCGGAAAATATTGTCGCGACGAAAAAGTGATCTCGTTAGGCGAAGCCGTCCGCCGCCTGAGTGCGCAACCGGCGAGCAATCTCGGTCTCGATCATCGCGGAATGTTGAAGGAAGGAATGTTCGCCGATGTCGTTGTGTTCGATCCCGCGACGATCACCGATCACGCCACGTTCGATAAACCGCATCAATACGCGACCGGAGTGAAACATGTTTTCGTAAACGGCGCGCAGGTGCTGAAAGATGGCGAGCACACGAATGCGAAGCCGGGCCGCGCGTTGTGGGGGCCGGGGAAGACTCGTTAGGTCAGCGCAAGATCGACAATCGCCTTTATGGATAAGTCGCGCGATAGAAACGCGCGCTCAGGTTGGTGTTGTCCGGAAAGGTAAATGAGCCGTCGCCGAGCGCGTTCACCGTCGTAGCGTTGCTGAATTGTCCCATGGCGGGCGCGGTTTGAATGGTGTGCGTTTTAAATGGAACGCCGAAGCCATGCACGTTTACCGCGGTGCCGTTGCGGGTGACATTGTCGATCTTCACATTGGGCGTGATCGGTTCGATGCGCGCGACGTTGCCTTTGATCATGTCGCAGATGTAAAGCTCGCCGTTGGCGTCTTCGCCGAACGAGACTGGATTGTTCAGCGTCCCGCTCGCATAAAGTTGCGTGGTGATGTCCTGCACGCCGGTCGCGGCGCCGCTGCCATTATAAAAAAGCGCGTAGAGCTTGTTCGTATCGGGCGAACCGGACATCCCGAGAAAATCGGCGAAGAGATACGTGCCCCAGAGCGCGGGAATTTGCCGGCCGCGGTAAACGTAGCCGCCGATGACCGTCTTGCCGATGGTGTGCGGATAATCGTAAATCGGATCGACATTGTTAGGCGGAGGCGGACCGCCGACTGAAACGCCACTCGGCGAGGGCGGGGTGGCGATCGTCCCCTCGCGTAAGCGCCAACCGTAATTCTCTCCGCCGCTGGGATTGCTCGCTTGTTGCACATCAACTTCCTCGCGGTTGTCCTGACCAACGTCGCCCATGTACATGCGACCGGTTGCGCGATCGAAGCTGCAACGAAATGGATTACGCAGGCCGACGAGAAAAATTGTCTGCAGCGCGCTGCCGGAGCCAGCATACGGATTGTTAGGCGGAATGGTGTAGGTGGCGGTGATCGGATCGACATGAATGCGCAGCATTTTGCCTAACGGCGAAGTCAGGCTTTGCGCGTTGCCGGTGACCGGATCGTGACCCGGCCCGTCATCGTTTTCCCCGCCGCCATCGCCGGTCGCGATGTAGAGATTGTGGTCGTCGTTAGGCCGCGGACTAAATCCAATCCAGCCGCCGTTGTGCGAATTTCCGGGCTCGTTGAGGTCGAGAATTGTTTTCATGCTCGCAGCATTCGCGACATTTGGGTCGGCCGAGACTTGGAATTGCGCGATGCGAGTGATGCCGCTCCCGCTGGTCGCGCCCGGCAACGCAAGATCGACATAGAAACGTCCGTTGCTGGCGTAGGCGGGGTCGAACGCGAATCCGAGTAGGCCTTGCTCGTTATTCCCGGTCAAGGTCGCGCTGATGTCGAGAAACGGCGTCGCATTCAGCGCGAGCGTGGCAAGATTCAGAATGAGGACTTTGCCGCCGCGCTGCACGATGAAGAGGCGATTGGTGTCGCCTGGCGGCGCGGTCACAAATAGCGGATCGACCAAACCGGTGGCGACATTGACCGCATGCAAACCAGTCACGGCTTGCGCGCGCATTTCGCCTAACGAAACGAACAGCGCGACGAAAACAATAAAAGCGGACCGACCCTGAATTCTCCCCATGGCGAGCAAGGCAGCAATGCTAACACACCGGCATGCGCGCGGGAAGAGACACGTGCAAGATCGACATCTTGTCAGCACGCGATGATTGCGTGAACATGGTCTCGCTGCATGCATCGCCTGCCGAAAATCAATTACCACGATATCGAACGCATCATTGAGTTCGACTTCGTGCGCGCGACCGAAGCGGCGGCGCTCAATTCGTTGCGTTGGTTAGGCCGGGGCGAAAAAGAAAAAGCGGACGCGGCGGCGTGCGACGCCATGCGCGGCATGTTCGACCTCATGAACATTTGCGGCGAGGTGGTGATCGGCGAAGGGATCAAGGACGACGCGCCCGGAATTTTTAAAGGCGAACAACTCGGCACCTGGCTGCCGGGCGCGCCGGCGTTCGACATCGCGATCGATCCGATCGACGGCACGACGAACATTTCCAAAGGCGCGCCGAACTCGATTAGTTGTATCGCGGCGGCGAGTCCGGAAGAAGGCGTGAAAGTCGCGTTGCGCGATGTGCCGAGTTTTTACATGTCGAAGTTGGCTTACGGCCCGCGCGTGATCGAATACACGAAGAAGCGCGGCGATTCATTGCACATCGATGCGCCGATTGCGGAGACGTTGGCGATCGTCGCGCGCGCCGCGGACAAACGGGTGCAGGACGTCGTCGTGGTCATGCTCGACCGGCCGCGACACAAGGACATTGTCGATCAAATCCGCGAATGCGGCGCGTCGTTGCGCATGATCGGCGATGGCGACATCGCAGCGGCAATGGCGCCGGCGCTTCCAGATAACGATGTCGATCTTTATATGGGCATCGGCGGTTCGCCCGAAGCGGTGCTGGCGGCGGCGGGGATCAAATGTCTCGGCGGCGACATGCAATGCAAGATGTGGCCGCGCGACGAGAAGGAGCGGAAAATTTTAATCGACGAAGGATACGAAAAAGATCTCGAGAAAATTTATTCGGCCGACGATCTGGCCAACGGCAAGAACATCATCTTTTGCGCGACCGGCATCAGCGACAGCGCGCTTTTGCGTGGAGTGAAGACGCGCGCGTCGGGCATTGCAGAGACGCATTCGATTTTAATGCGAGCGAAAAGCCGGACGGTGCGATTCATTCGCGCCCAGCATAATTTGAAGGAGAAAACGATTCGCTTGCGCTCCGACCAGCGCGAACATCGAATTTAATTTCGCGACTCGACAGGCCCGCGCCGGTTCGTGCAAGATCGACATCGAACTTTTGCCGCTTATGAGACAAATACCGAAAACTGAACTTTCGCCGGACAACGGCTGCATCATCGACATGAAATGGAAGCTCGGCAATTTGAGCTATCACGCCTCGGCTGCGGGCAAAGTCGCAGTCGAACCGGCCAAGGACGTGACGCGATTGCCCGAGCTGGTGATTTACGATCACACCGGTTTCAAAGGCGCATACGCCCGCACGCACCTGAGCTTTCATTACATCGGCGATTACTGGAACGATCGGATTAGTTGCATCGTGGTCGTGAGCGGCGTGTGGCGATTCTTTCGCGACGAATATTACAAAGGCCCGCATTGGGACCTAGGTCCGGGTTATTACGAAAGCTTCTTTAGCGAAAAAGGTCCGGACGACGTCGTCAGTTCATTTCAGGCAATTGCGTTGACATAGCCGATTGTCGATCTAATCGACAACCATGGCTGAAGAACCTGCGCGAGAATCCGAAGATCGACATCGGATGAAGATCACGCCCGAGCAGCGGCGCGTGCTCGGGCCGGCGCGTTCGCGTCAGGATCGGCCGCATCAGGGGGAAACGGAACCGCGAACTTCTCCGCGCGCGGAACAGACTGAATCGACATCATCGCCGCTACCGTCCGGGCCCGAGAGCGTGGAATCGTCGCCCATCACCACGCCTTTGCGCGCGCAATCGCGCCTCGCGCGCATTCTCGAGATGCAAAACATCGCCCTCTTATTCGGCGGACTGTTGATGCTCTTCCTCGTCTTTTATGCCGGAAAAAAATTCGACTACTGGCGTTATGAATTGATGACGCGTTTGCGCGGAAAAGAGGGCGCGGATGTAGCCGGCCGTTTTCCGAATGCGTCTCCGGGTGATCTGGTCGAGCAGGCGATTGTCGATGAACGCATCGGCAATTGGAAAGATGCAGCCGAGCGTTTGCTCGCGGCCAAACAAAAAAATCTTCGCTACCCGGGCCTTCTTTTTCGCGCCGCGAAAATTTATTACGACCACGGCAATTTCGACGCCGCGGATGCGTGGTTCGATCGCGCTATCGCCTTCGGCGAAACAGTTCCGGAAGCAAATTATTATCGCGGGATGATCGCGACCGGTCGCGGCGATAACGCGGCCGCGCAAAGATTTTATGAAGCGGCCGCGATGGCCGCGCCTTTTAACGCCGACTACTTTTACTCATGGGCGGAATCGCTGCGGCGTGATCACCGCATCGCGGATGCGATTGCGCGTTATGGCCAGGCCGCCCTGCGCGCGCCGGAAGCGGAGGAAAGCGTGTGCCGATTTAAAATGCGCATGGCCGCGATCGAAGGTGGCGACGTTGCCAAAGTGAATGCTGATCTGCAAAATCGGCGCAAGAGCGGACCGCTCACGGTCGATTGGGTGATGACGGAGGCGGCGCTGGAATTGCACTCCGGCGATCTGGATGAAGCCGCGCGCACCGTGCAAAACGCGCGCGACTCGGACACGTCGTTCATGCAGGGACACTTCGCGGCGTGTGCGACCGACAAATTCTTCGTCGAAGCCGCGCTGAACTACCCGAAGCTGGCGGAAGTCCTGCAGGTGAGCAAAGGTCGTTAGGCAAGATCGACAACTTCCTTCGCGCAGCCCCACGAAAGCGTGAAACCGGAGCCGCCGTGTCCGTAATTGTGAATCACCGCGCGGCCGTCGCGTAACTTTCCGCGCTCCAAGCGCACGCCCGATTTTCGAAACGGGCGAATTCCGACGCGGTCTTCGATGACTTTCGGCGGATCGATCTTTAAGGCGCGGCTGCATTCCGCGACGATGAGTTGACGCGTGGCAAGATCGACATCTCGATCTTCGCTCAACTCGTTCGTGCCGCCGAAGAGACAATCGTGCGCGCGCGGAATCACGTACATGAGCGGATCGTCATCGCACACGATTGCGCCGGCGACGTTGTCGATCTTCGGAACGATTGCGACTTGCCCGCGATGCGGCTCAAGACCGGGATCGTTCGTTAGGCGCTTGGCCCCGAAGCCGGCGCAATTTATCACAAGATCGAATGCAAGATCGACATCTTCCAAGCGCTCGAGATGTGCGCATTTTATTTCACCGCCGAAACGCTTCCGCAAATAGTCGAGATAAATCGTTGTGTCGGTCAGCGGCACTTCCATTTGAAATTCATTTTCACCACCGGTTGCGCCTAACGAGCACGCCCAATCGGGCATGTCGATCCTGCCGGCGCGACAAAATTGGCGCAGCTTGATAATCGAGACGCCGCTGTCCGGCTTTCGCGCAAGATCGACAAGTACTTCTCGCGTGCGCAACGCCCAGGCGATGACTTTTTCACGCGGCTCGCAATCGTACGGAAACCAAATCGCGCCGGCGGCCGCGGAAGTAGTTTGTGAGCCGATTTCGTCGGCGAAGATCGACACCCGATCGCCGCGTTCGACGAACAGGACGGCGCAGGTGAGACCGGAGACGCCGGCGCCAATAACCGCGACATTCATAGATGCACAATGAAACGCTCTCCGTTAAGATCAACGCATGGTCGCATTGAATCGCGATGCGTTGACGGAGAAGATTTTCGCGGGCGAGCGGATTTCGCCTAACGAGGCGCTGGAGTTGTACTCGTGGCCGCTGGAAGAACTCGGCGCGCTCGCGAACGAGCGACGCTGGCAAGCGAAATGTCGATCTTACGATGGGCGCGGTGAGGAGATCGTGACTTACATCGTCGATCGCAACATCAACTACACGAATGTTTGCAACGTTTACTGCAAGTTCTGCGCGTTTTATCGGACGGAAAAGGACGACGATCATTACGTGCTTTCGCTCGAGCAGCTCGATCAGAAGCTGGATGAGCTGAGCGCGGTCGGCGGGGTGCAAATTTTAATGCAAGGCGGGCATCATCCGAAGCTGCCGTTCCAGTGGTATGTCGATCTTCTGCGGCACATCCGCGAAAAATATCCGCACATCAACATTCACGGATTCAGTCCGCCGGAGTTTCAACATTTCGCGGAAGTGTTTGGCATGCCGCTGCGGGAAGTGATTTCGCAATTCAAGGACGCGGGGCTCGGATCGATTCCCGGCGGCGGCGGCGAGATTTTGGTCGATCGCGTGCGGAAAAAAATTTCGCCGCTCAAGATCGACAGTGACGGGTGGCTGGAAGTGATGGACGTGGCGCATTCGTTAGGCCTGAAATCGAGCGCAACCATGATGTTTGGTCACGTTGAGACAATCGAGGAACGCATCGAACATTTGCAGCGCATTCGCGAGCAACAGGACAAGAGCGGCGGGTTCACCGCGTTCATCTGCTGGACGTTTCAACCGCAACACACGGTCTTGAAAGTGAAACAGCCGACAGGCGTGGCGGAGTATCTGCGAATGCAGGCGCTGGCGCGCATCTTTCTTGATAACATCGACAACATCCAAAGCTCATGGGTCACGCAAGGCCCGGCCATCGGACAAATCGCTCTTAAGTATGGCGCGAACGATTTCGGCTCGGTCATGATGGAGGAAAATGTGGTGAGCAGCGCGGGGACGACGTTCCGGTTAAATGCGGAACAGATCGAGTCATTGATTCGCGACGCGGGCTACAAACCGCACCGGCGAAATAATTGGTACGAGCTTTTGAACTGAAGGCGGGGTTGAATTGTCTGAGATCGCAGTTCCTCGCCTGACGCTAAATCCCGCCTTGACGACCGCCCTCGTATTCTCCATATAGCCGCCTGTCCCGCGTTGGATGAGAACCCGCGCGGGACGCGCCATCTTTATTACGAACGTATGACCGACTTGTTCACATCGCGCCGCGCGCGCGTGCTTGCGATTTGCTGCGCGACCTTGTGTTCGTTAGGCGGCGGGACGATGTCGATCTTGGCGCAAACAACCGCGGCGCAATCGCAGCAACAGCAAATGCCGGAAGCGCCAATCGTGAAGTCGGTGGAGGTGGAGTACTCCGGTCCGGCAACGGTGAGCAAGGAGCGCATTCTCGCGCAAATGCGGACGCAAGTGGGCCAGCCGTACTCGGACACGGTGGTGGAGCAGGACATTCGCCAGCTCTACACCACGGGCTCGATCCGCAACGTGCGCATCTTTGCCCAACCTCAAGACGAAGGCGTGAAAGTGATCGTGGCCGTGCAAACGCGCGCGGTCATTCGCGAGATCGAAGTAGACGGCGCCCACAAACTAAGCGCGCGACGTTTGCGCAAGGACATCGCGCTAAAGATTAACTCGCCGGTGAAGGAAGAAGATTTGGAGAAGGGCCGGCAGAAGATCATCGAAACGTATCAAGGGCGCGGATTCACCGATATCAATGTGCAATATCGCGTGGAGCCGATCGACGAGAGCCGGGGCACGGCCCGCATCGTTTACGTGGTGGACGAAGGCGCGAAGGGCGCAATCCGGCAGGTGCAATTCGAGGGCAACGAACATTTCAGCGATAAGACGCTGCGCAAAGAAATGAAGACGAAGGGCAAGACGCTGTTCGCGTTCATCGACAAGTCTGGCCGGTTGGATGAAGCGCAATTGCAGCGCGACCTCGACAGCATCAAGGAATTTTACCAGAACCACGGTTACATCGACGCGGAAGTTCGCGACGTGCGCAAGGAACGCCCGAAGGGTCCGCTCATTATCACGATCGCGATCGTGGAAGGCGCGCAATACCACGTCGGAAGCGTGACCTACTCTGGTTACAAACAGACGACGGAGGAGAAGTTGCGCAAAGTCGTGAAGATGAAGACGGGCGATGTTTACTCGCCGAAACAATTGCACGACGACGCGAAGGCGATCGCGGACGCATACGGCAGCGGTGGATATGTCGATCTTTTGGTGGTGCCGACGAGCAACCCGGCGGGTGATGGACGCATCGATGTGAATTTCAAAATCGATGAAGGCGCGCGCTCCTTCGTGCAGCGCATCAACATCATCGGCAACACGCGCACGAAAGATAAAGTGATCCGCCGCGAAGTGCTGGTCGCGCCGGGCGACGTCTTTAACACCGTGCGCGTCGACACCAGTAAGAAGCGTCTCGATAACCTGGGTTATTTCTCCAAAGTCGAAACCTATCCGGAAGACACCGACGTTCCGGGACGAAAAGATCTGGTCGTGCAAGTGGAGGAGAAACGAACCGGCTCGCTGAGTTTCGGCGGCGGGTTCAGCACGGTCGATCAGCTCGTCGTCTTCGGTGAATTGTCTCAGGGCAACTTCGATTTGATGAACTGGCCGGGATTCACCGGCGCGGGACAGAAGTTCCGTTTACGCGCGCAAGTCGGAACGCAGCGTAAGGATTTCATTCTCGCCTTGACCGAGCCGTGGTTTCTCGATCGTCGCTTGTCGTTAGGCGGTCAGGCATTTTATAGCGAGGCCAACTACCTCAGTAGCGTCTACGACCAGAGCAACTACGGAATTTCGGTCGAGTTGCGCAAGCCGGTCTTCGCTTACACCTACATCGTGCTGGGTTATCGTTGGGAGAAGATCGACATCTTTAATGTCACCAGTGGTGTGACGCCCGATATTGCGGCGGAAGCCGGAACGAAAACGAAGAGCACGGTGTCAACCAGCCTCGTTTACGATCGGCGCGATAATCCATTGCTGACGCGAACCGGGGAGCGGTTTTCGATTTCGCCGTACGTCGCGGGCGGACCGCTCGGCGGCAACGAACAGATCTACGGATGGGATATTGAGGGATCGAAATATTATCATTTGCCCTGGGACATGATTCTCCTCTTCAACGCCGAAGCGGCGGTGGTGGACGTGTGGGACCAACCCGAGACGCGCCTTTTCCCCATTCAAGTCAAAGTCCGCAATCCCGACGGCACGCCGAAGACAAATCCTGATGGATCGTTCATCTTCAAGACAGCGCAGAAAGAGATTCCAAACGTGCCGATCTTTGACCGCCTTTACCTTGGCGGGTCGAACAATCTGCGCGGTTTCAGTTTCCGCGATGTCGGCCCGCGCGATCGCAAGGGCCAACCGCTCGGCGGCCAATCGATGGCGCGCGGTACGGCTGAGCTAACGTTTCCGATTATTCCGAAGGCGCGGGGCGCGGTTTTCTACGACGTCGGATTCGTTAACGCCGATCCCTACGATTTTAATATCAACACCATCGTGAATACCCACAATCCGCACGGCACCACTCCGGCCAAGCCTACCCAGACTTATGATAATATCGGCTCGGACGTCGGCATCGGCTTGCGGTTGGATTTGCCAATCGGCCCGTTGCGTGTTGATTATGGCTTTCCCATCCAGACGGATGGCCGCTCAAGTAACGGACATTTCAATTTTAATGTCGGTTACCAATTTTGAACGGACACTAGCACTGCCGGTCTAAGCCGGTTCCAAATCCAACCACGTTTAATTTATGAAACAGCTCCTGATTATTGCCGCCTGCGTCTCCTTGCTCGCTCCCGGCGCTTTTGCGCAAGGTCTTAAAGTCGGCACGGTCGACATGAATAAAGCGTTCAAGGAATACTCCAAGACCAAAGACGCCGAGAAGAAGATCAATGAAGCCAAAGACGCGGCCAAAAAAGAATACGACGATCGCGCTGATGCTTACAAAAAGGCGCTCGATGAGATCAACAATCTGAACAAGCAGCTCGACGCCCCGGCCTTGAGCGCTGACGCCAAAACGCAAAAGGCGAAAGAGCGCGACGACAAGATCGCCAACATCAAAAACATGGAGCGCGAGATCAACGAATTCCGCCAGACCCGCGAACGCCAATTGCAGGAACAGGCCTTGCGCATGCGCGAAGGCATCGTCAAGGAAATCACCGACATCGTGATGGACAAGGTGAAGGCCAATGGCCTCGACCTCGTCTTCGACAAATCGGGCATGAGCCTTAATGGCGTCCCGCTCGTCATGTATGCGAAGGACAATTTTGATTTCACCGGCGACGTCATCACGGTTTTGAACAAACCTGGTCGCGTCTCCACGGTCACGGATAAACCCGCGCCCGCCGCTGCCGCCAGCGCATCGCCTGCCGCGGCGAAAAAGCCCTAACGAAACTCTTTCGCAATCAAAACGCACGCGGGCGCAAACTCGCGTGCGTTTTTGTTTTTGGCTGGATGAGAACCCGGAGCGTCTTCGCAAGATCGACATCTTCCTTTGTCGTCCTCGTCCTTCTCTCGCTTTCGGCCGGCGCCGCTGATTGGCAGAACAGCCTAACGAAAGATCCGCCCGGCCATTTTCCGCCGCTGCGCCCGTTGCGCGCGAAATACAATTTCGGCTGGAGCGGCATCACCGCCGCCACCGCCGATGTGCATTGCGCGCTCACGGGGGACAATCGCAGCGTCATTGAAGGCAACGGCCGCACCGTCGGTTTCGTGCGCGCGCTCTGGCGTTACGATGTGAATTATCGGTCGGTCGTTGACACCAACGACTTGCGCCCGATCGAATCGAAAGAGGTCGATATCACTCGCGGCAAAAAGGTCACGACCAATCTTTCCTTTAACAACAACGGTGTCTCGCGCGTGCGTGATGATGGTTCAGCCGGCGGCGCTAAACCAAAGCGATTCGATTTTCCAAACCTGAACGATCTGCAATCGGTCCTGCTCTATCTGCGCAGCCAGCCGTTGAAAGATCGCAGCGTCTACCGCGTCGTCGTCTATCCTGAAACGAACGCGTATCTCGGCACTGTCACCGTCACCGGCCGCGAAAAAATTTCGGTGCGCGCCGGTTCCTACAATGCGATCAAACTCGATCTGCGGCTCAATAAAGTCGGCAAAAATCTTGAGCTCGAGCCGCACAAAAAATTTCGCCGCGCCACCATTTGGGTTTCGGACGATAGCGATCGCATCCTTCTGCGCATTGAAGCGCAGGTCTTCGTCGGCACCGTTTTCGCCGAATTACAATCGGTCCAATTCGAACGCTGAATTCGATTGTCGATCTTACGGGCGGACCCACTCGCCGCGCACCGGCTCTTCGCGCAATGGACGATGCGGAACGAAGACCGGTTGGTTCGCGCCGGGCAATAATTCAAGCGCGGCCAGCGTCGCCAAATCCAATCGCCCGGTCGCTGGCAAACCCACGCGCGATTGATAGGCGCGCAACGAAAACTCGAAATCGGGATTGACCATGCCGTCGACGGCGCCGCGATAGAGATCGCGCTTCGCCAGTTTGTTTTGCGCGCGCGCGATTACGTCCTCCTGCACTTGGGGCGGCGCGTTCTCGTACGGAGTGCGCGCGAAATTTCCACCGCTGCTCGGCGCCGGACGTCCCGGAAAAACCTGAGATGGTACTTGTCGATCTTGTGGCGGCGGCTCTTGTTCCTCCGGATATCGCTCCGAATCTGTGCGCGAATTCACAGTCGGCGATTGCGCGCGATTCGGCATTGGCGGCGGTGTCACCGCCGCAACCGATTTGTTAGGCACATTCGATTTCGCAGCCGCAGCCGTCAACGCCTTCAAGGTTTCATCGTTCAATTCGCCGGTGATCTGCAGACCGCCGCGAATTTGGAATCGCCGGATGGCTGCGGTCGTGTCCGCATTTTTCTCGCCGGTGATTTCGCCGTAATAAAATCCCTGGTCCTTCAACTGTTGCTGCGCGCGCGCGACCTGATCGTCCGCGAAGACCGAGTTGACCGCGATGAGCGTGAGCACCAATCCGAGGCGAATGTTCATGTCGATCTTGTTGGACGCCCCCGCATCTCGCTTATTCGCCGCCGCCGTTGCCCGTCGTCGTCGCGAGCTGCGACCGCCGCTGCTGCAATAAGTCCCGGTAACGAACGATGCCCTCCGAGATCGCGGTCGCAATTTCCTCGCGATATTGCTCGGTGCCCAATTTCGCGAGCTCGAGTTGGTTGTTGATAAAGCCGCCTTCGACCAGCACCGCCGGGTGTCGCACGTTCGCGATCACATAATATTGTTGCGGCTTGGTGCCGCGGTTCACGGCTTGCGTGTGCGCGACGAGCGCTTCCTGGATGAATCCGGCCAGACTCTGGCTCTCGAAATTCGGCGCCTGGCTCGCGGCGCGTTCCAAAAACGGCAGCCACGGAATGACCGGCGCGCCCGGCGTGACCTGATGGTCGGCGTAATAGGTTTCGATGCCGGTCGAGGTTCCTTCTTTATTGCCTTCGTTGAAATGAATGCTGACGAAGATGCAGTCCTGCACTCGATTCGTTAGGGCGGCGCGCTCGGCCAGCGAGACATAACTGTCGCCGATGCGCGTCATGACCGTGTTCAATCCTTTCGCTTGTAGTTGTCGATCTAACCGGCGCGCGACGTCGAACGTCAGATCTTTCTCGAGCATGGTTCCGCACATCGCGCCCGAATCCTGTCCGCCATGCCCGGGATCGAGGACGACCGTTGGAAAAGTTAGTCCGACCCGGCGGGTCGTTTCGCGGGGCGCTTCCGGCACGATGCTCTCCAGCCAGATGATCGACACCGCCATCATGACCAGGCCGCACCACGCCAGAAACGTGCGCAACGCGCGGAGTCGTGGTGATCCTCTGGCCATTCGTTAGGCCAGAAGCGAGCGCGCTTCTTCGTCGGTGAGCGCGCGATAACGGATGGCGCTACTAGCGTTACGCTCGAGCACAGCGGCTTCGATTCCGGCGGTGGCGAGTTGTTCGTCGCGATGTTTCGCGATCGCATCGCGGTCGGGCAATTGTTTCTCGCCGTTGCTGCGGGTGCCGCCGAGATGACCGACGCTCCAGGCATCGAGCGCCGCCCGCACGGCCTCGCGCAACTCCATGTCGATCTTGTACGAATCGCGCAGGAAGGTTTCCATTAATTCATTCGACGCGGTCGTTGCGCTCAAGACCGCGAAATGTTGCCGCACCGGAGCTCCGCCACTTCCGTTTGTCGCGATCGCGCCGTCATACTCGACTCGCAAAAACAAATCTTCATCCGGCGTGGGTCCGATTTCGCCGAACACCAGCCGCGCCAAAAACGGCGCGCCGTAAACTTGCTCGAACGCGTTCTTCATCACCGGACTGAGCGAATAATGCGCGAGTCGCCGCAGCGAAACATCCGCGGCCGAGCGCGTAAATCCTTCCGTGCTCGCGAGCTCGATCGCCGCCATGCGTAAACGTTCGATGTCGCCCGGATGTCCGATCGCGCCCATGGCGATGCGATCGTAAATCTCGAAAATCTTTTGGCGATTCCGACCGAGCGTGAGAAATAAAATGCCGTCGCGAAAACTCAACGCCGCGATCGGGCTGCCGGACGAAAGTTGCGTCTCGACGTACTCGCGCCGGTTCGCGATCGCTTCGACCCAACGATACGGCTCTTCGATCATGCGACGGACTCGTTATACACCTTGTCGATCTTATCGTTAGGCAACGTCGTGATGCCGTCGCGCGACACCGTCTTGATCACCGGAAAAATTTTCGCGGTGCGATCGATCCCGCCCGTAGCCGTGTCCGTTTCCGCCGCGGTATTAAGCGCGCGCAACGCAATCGAGACCGCCTCATCTTCATTCAAATCCTTCAACGGCTTCGCGCCCCAGTTATTTTCGTAATACAAAATGCCGCGCACCGCCGGCGAACCCGAACCGGTCGCAGCGTAATCGGCCGCTTCGAATTGCGCGCCCATCGCATCGTAGAAATACAACCGCGCTTCGGGATGCGAGTTGCCATCGTAAGTGGCGAAAATCGGCACTACCACGCCGACGCCTTGCATGACGAAGCCGAGATTATCGCGCAACAATTTCGACAGCGCGCGCACCTTGCCGTCCACGCTCATTTCCTGCAATTGCGTGCGGCGAAAATATTGAAACGAATGTTCGAGCACGCGCGCCATCTCCCACGCCGTCGCCGGCACACCGGCAATGGCCATGAGCGAATGTCGATCGATCTCGAGAACTTTATCCGCGCGATCGTAAACCACGGTGTGTCCCGAAGTCGCGCGCCGATCTCCGGCGACGAGCACGCCGCCCGAAAATTTAAACGCGAGAATGGTGGTCGATTCCGTTTGCGTCATCGCGGAGCTCCCGCCGCCTCGCGCAAGATCGACAATCGCAGTCGGCTGGCCTAACAAACCTTTGCGCCGCAAAAGCGCCGGGAAATCTTCGCCGCTGCCGAGAGAGAATTGGTCGAGCGCCATGGCGCGTTGCTCCATTATTCGCCCGTGCGCTGGCGATACCGCTTCGATTGGTTCGGATCGACTTTGCGCATTTTCTTGAGCAAATCTTTTGTATCGGGCCTCGATACATCCGGCGAACGCGGCCCATCGCCATCTCCCTGTTTTGGTCCCCACGGCGCCGCGGGCTCCGTCGGTTTCTGTATCCGCTCCGGCATGACAAAAATTACGGGCGAACCTCGGCAAAGGCAAATTGCGCGCGTGCTTGCCAGCGAAACCGCAGAATGCAAAAATCGGAACCATGTCGCGCCTCCTCGTCTGCTTCTGCGCGTGCCTCCTTGCCGGAGCCGCCTCCGCGCAAACGCCGCCCGACTCCAATTTTTCGGCCGAGGCCAAGCTCGACGTCCTCACCAAAAAAATCGAGGAGCAGAACACGAAGATCGATTTGCTTTCGCAGCAGATTTTGAAATTGCAGCAGCAACTTAGTTCCAGCGCGAATGCGAGCTCACGGCCCGGCGTGATGGTCGGCGAAGGCGCCCCTTCACCCGCAGGATCGACAATCACAACATCGACATCTACTCCCGCGCCCTCGCCGGCCGGCGGCACGAGTCACATCGTTACGCGCGGGGAAACGCTCACTTCCATCGCGAAGACCTACAACATTTCCATTACCGAATTGCAGAAATACAATCACATCGAGAACCCCTTGAAGTTGCAGGCCGGGCAGACCCTGATGATTCCGCCATCACCGTCCCCTTCGCCGTCGAGCTCGGGAGAATAGCGCATGGACGAGCCGCAGACGCAGCAATGGTTTCTGCGGAAATTCGAAGACGGCAGCATGTTTGGGCCGCTCGCGTTTGATCAACTCGAACGCTGGGCCGCGAGCGCGCAGGTCGCGCCGCACGATGTCATCTCCACCGATCAAGTAAGCTGGATCAAAGCGCCGATGTTGCCGCAGCTGGCGATGGATTGGTTGGTGGAAGTGACGAGCGAACGTTATTACGGCCCGACCACGCTCGGCTCAATTCAGGAATTCGTTAGGCTGGGCGACATTGATGGCGAAACGTTCATCATCAATGCCTGCGATGGTTCGCGCACGCGCGTGCAGGACATCCCCGGATTGCTCGAGGGAGCCGCCGCCATGGAAGATGTCGATCTTGTGGAAAGCGCTCCGCATGTTTCCGGAATCGAGATCAAGATGCGGGAACAAATTCGCGAGCTCGAACAGACGCTCGCCGAGGAACGTCGCGCCTTGCAGGAACTGGAGCAGCGTTACCAAGAACTCGAGCAAAAGCACAACGCATTGCTCGGAGGCAATCGTTAGATCGACAACTGCTCGTCGGGCGCATCTACCAGCGCCACTTCCTCTTCACCTAACGAATCGCGTTCCGGCGACGAGCGCGTCTCGAGCAAACTTTGCTGACACAGCCGCGCGTATTTTCCGCCGTGCGCGATGAGCTCTTCATGTTTCCCGCGCTCGATGATGCGGCCGTGATCGAGCACGAGAATCTGGTCCGCGCGCACAATTGTCGAAAGCCGATGCGCGATCACGATTGACGTGCGGTTCGCCATCAAATGCTCGAGCGCTTCCTGAATCAGTCGCTCGGTCGCGGTGTCCACGCTCGCGGTCGCTTCATCGAGAATCAAAATCGGCGGATCTTTCAGCAACGCGCGCGCGATCGAGACGCGTTGCTTTTCGCCTACGCTCAACTTCACGCCGCGCTCACCCACGATGCTTTCCAATCCGTTAGGCAACCGCTCGATGAAACTGCGCGCGTTCGCCGCTTCAATTGCGCGCCAAAGATCGACATCGTCCGCCTGCGGTTTTCCCATGAGCAGATTTTCGCGAATAGTGCCGTTAAAGAGAAAACTTTCCTGCGTGACCACGCCGATCGATTCGCGCAGATGGCGCAGGTCGTAATCGCGAATCGATTTGCCATCGATCAAAATTTCCCCGCTGCTGAATTCGTAAAAACGCGCGAGCAAATTCACGAGCGTCGATTTGCCCGCGCCAGTGGCGCCGACGAGCGCGATGGTCTCACCGGGATGCGCGTGAAAGGTGACGTGAGTGAGCGCGGGTTTTGCGCCGCTGCCGTAACTGAAGCTGACATCTTCGTAGCGCACATCGCCGGCGATGGTCGATGTCGATCCACTCGTTAGCCAGCCGGACTCGATCGGTTCGTCCATGATCTCGAACACGCGTTCGCCCGCGGCGCGCCCGGCTTGGAGGAGTTGATTGAGCGAATGCAATTTTCCAACCGGCTCGTAAAGATATCCGGTCAATAATAGAAACGCGACGAGATCGCCTAACTGCATCGTGCCGCCGAGCACAGCGCGCGTTCCGACAAAGACGGTGATGATGACGCCGAGCGTGCCGATCAAATACATCGACGGGTTATAGGTCGCCCACACTTTCATGACCACGAGGGTGGCGCGGCGAAGATCGTCGCTCACGCGATTGAAGCGGCGGTGCTCATCTTTCTCGCGCGCGAAGCTGCGGATTTGGCGAATGCCGGAAAGATTATCGTGCAGCAGCGCGTTCATGGCGGACGAGGCGCGCCGTTGCAATCGATAGCGCCGATGCGCGGTGAGCGTGTACCAAAGCGCGCCCGCGGCGAGAAACGGCACCGGGCTGAGCGCGAACAAGGTGAGCTTGAAACTGACGTAACACATCATCGCGAACACGAGCAGCATTTGCAGCACGGCGACCACGCCTTGCTCGACGCCGTCGATCAAAACGCGCTCGACCGCGGTCACGTCTTCGAGCAATCGCGTCATGAGATCGCCGGTGGCGCGATTGTCGAACCAACGCAGCGGGAGCAATTGAATGTGCGAGTAAAGATCGCTGCGCAGATCGAAGATGACGCGCTGCTCGAACGTGTTGTTGAGAATGAGCCGGAGCGAGTTGAGCCCGTTCTGTAAAAACGCGGCCAGGACAGCGAGTAGAACGAGCGGCAGCAATTTTTCCGGATGATGCTGGCGAATGACGACGTCGAGAATTTCTTTCGTCACGACCGGAAACACGATCACCATCAACGTTCCAACGATGGCGCAGGCGAGCATGCCGGACGCGAGGAGCGGGTAGCGCTTGAGATAGGCAAAGACGCGCCAGATCGTGCTGTTCATCGAACGTTCAACGTCGCGGCACGATGTCGATCTTGCAATTGATTGCTACGCCTCCCGGCTCCGCAACCCTTCGGGCTGGCGTCCATCTCGCCCGGCTCCCGCCGGCTCGATTGTCGATCTTACGAGACCGCAAGATCGAAAAACTACATCACGATCCACTTCGGATCCCACAAACGGACACCGCCGCGAAAGGCGTTCTCGTTTTTCCCGCGCTCAACGCCTTCAGGAAGTTTGTCGAACCGGTGCACATTTCCGCCGCCAAGCACGACGCGATCGGCGATCATCGCCTGCTTCAACTTCCGCACCGCGAACAGAACTTCGCGTTTCCATTTCGTTTCGCCTAACCGATCAATTCCCGCTATGCCAAGAAAGTTTTCGATGACGTCGGGCTCGCGGTAGGGCAGATGACCCAGTTCCAACTGGAAGACGTGGCGTTCCCACACCAGGGCGGCCCCGAGCCCGGTGCCGAGACCGAGAAATAACATTCGCCCGGATCCGGAGTAACTCCCGAGCGCTTGCATGGCGGCGTCGTTGATAATGCGCGCTGGTTTGCCTAACGACTTGCGGAAGTTGAATCCAATCCAGCCTTCGCGCAGATGCGTTGGCTTTTTGATGATGCGGCCGTGCCGGACCGGCGCGGGAAAGCCGATTGAGACAGCATCGAATTTCCAGTCGCGTGTCGTCTCTTTAAATCGGGCGACGAATTCGCGCGGTCCCATCGATTCGCCGGAATCGAATTCTCGTTTTTCGCGGGCAGACCGCAGCACTTTCACGTGGGTGCCGCCGATATCGACGACGAGAATCTTTTTCTTCGCCGCCGCCATGACGTTGTCGATCTTTTATTCGCCGAAACCGAAACGTTTCAGGAGGCCTTTGCGTTCCGTTTTCGTCTCCGCGCTCGGCGGCCAGCATTCGACGATCTCGAGCGCGAGAAATCGGAACAAGGTTAAGCGGGCAAATTTGAAATCGAGCCGCAAATTTTTCGCAATCTGTTGAATGGAACGCGCGCCGTTGAATTGAGAAGCGAACTGCGCTTCCGCGACGGTGAGTTTCAAATTCTGCACGCGCTCGAACCCGTCTTTGGTATAGGCGGGAATCGACGACGCGTCGTAATCGGCTTGATTGCCGAGATCGTTCAGCTGGACCGAGCGCAAAGTCGCGAGCGCCCAATTATCGATGTCGCCTTCGCGCGGAAGACTGCGCGCGTAATCGGGCAACGTCGCGGTTTCAAACATGAAACGCACGCGCGGCGCGGTCCACAATTGCGCGAAAAGTTTCTGGCCGTAATGCTGCACCAGTTGCACCGCCGGTTCGCGCAAAATCAGTTCCTCCTGCGCCAGCGTCAGAAACATCGGTTGTCCGGTCTCGCGTTGCTGCGCGCGCGCGGCGTCGATGCGTGTTTGATCGACATTTGTTAGGGTAATCGGCGAATCGGCGCAATACGCGTCCGCGTCGCGCGTGGTCACGAGCACGATCTCGCCATTCTCCGCCAGCAGATCGACCGGTTCGCGGTCCCAAAATAATCGCAGCGCGCCGCTGAGTTTTTGTTTGCCGATCGCTTGCAGCGCCCAGTTCAGCGAAAAGAATCGCGTGTCGCCACAGAAATACGCGCCGTGCGTCAACTCTTCGGTCGGCAGAGTCGATTCGTCGATCTGGGATGATGTCGATCCAAAATCCGTTCCCGCGTTTGCGGCTGGTTCCGGCCATCCACTCGCCGATTGCGGAGCGCTCCACCATTCATCTTCCGCCGGCGGCGCGGTCTGCGTCGGAGCAGTCGCGGGTTCCACCGCAGTTTCCGGCGGCATGAACGACGCCTCGGTCGTGGCCGGCGGTTCCGCGCCGCTCGCCGCCGCGGATTCGCGCTCGGCGGCAACGGTCTCCGATTCGTCCGGTGATTTCGGCATATGCGTCTCCACGGTTTTCGTAAGCAAATCCGATGTGAAGGGTTTATTCAAGACCCCAATCACATTCGGATTCGCGTCGGGCCGCAGGTCCGCGCCCAATCCCGACATGTAAAGCACGCGCATGTGCGCGGTCTTGGGCTCGTTCGCGAGCATGCGCACGAACTCGTCGCCTTTTCCGTCCGGCAAAATGTAATCGAGCAAGATCAAATCCGGCTGGTTCTTCTTCGCGGCCTTCAATCCTTCGGCCGCGGACGACGACGTCGTTACGTCGTAATAGGCCTCGCGCAAAATATCGCGCACGAAATTCAACAGCATCGTGCTGTCATCCACTACGAGCACTTTACGTTTTCGCGTATGCGGTTCGATGCGCTGACGTCGCGGGGCGGCGTCGGCTTCATCGAGGTTGCGCGCGCCTTCCATCAACAACACCTGCCAGTCGATATTGATCGTGCGCTTGGGTGAATTCGGCGAGATTTCGGAAATCGTTCCGCCTTTCCACGTCATCAATTCGTTGAACGCCGTCATCCCTTCCTTGCCCGACGCCGTTGCGTGAATTACCTGCCCGCTTTCAAAATAAACGCGGCCCTTTTTGCCATCGCCCGCCGTGAACTCGATCCCCGCCGTTTTCCCGCTCATGCATTTAAGCTGAATAATGTCGGCGATGTGCAATTCGCTCAGCGTTCCCTGGAATTTTTCCTCGTCCGCCCGGCCCGCCGGTTGCAAGAGCGCCTGCACAAGATCGACAAAGTCGCTGTGCGGAAACGGTTTCTCTAAAAAATGGATCGCCCCCAACCCGGCCGTGCGTTCACGCGCCGCGGTCAAATGCGTCGCCGTCAAAATAATCGCGCGCGCGTTTGGATGGCTCGTGCGCAAATCGAGCAAAAATTCCTGGCCGAGATCGTAGGTCGCGTCGACGTCGAGCACGAAAAGATCGGGGTGCGATTCGCCGGCATGGCGCTGCGCGTCGCCCAACGACCGCGCAAGATCGACAATCGCTTTCGGCGCCACTTCGCGCAGCGCCTTTTCGATTGCTTTGGCCAACTGTTCCTCCGGTTCGAGCACCAGAATGCGCGCCTGCGAATTCATCCTCGTGTTCCTACGTCCGTCTGCCATTCGCGCAACGAAAAATTTCGTTATGCAAATCGCTGCGCCAATTCCCGCCGGCTTACCTTCCCGCGCTCGTTCACCGGAATTTGATCGAGAAAGAAAATCCGCTTCGGCACCTGCCAGCCGCTCAACCGCGTGCGACAAAATTCCAGGAGTTGGCTTTCGCTAAGATCGACATCTGCCACCACGCAGGCCGCGACCTCTTCATTTCGCTGCACCGATTTTCTCCCGAACACAATCACTTCGCGCACGCCGCTGCATTCGCGCAGACGCGCTTCGATCTGCGCCGGATTCACTTTTTTGCCCGCAACATTGATGAGATCGGAAGTACGCCCGACGATTTTGAATCCGTCGCCGCAACGCGCGAGTAAATCGTCCGGCCGGAAAACGCCGCCGCCAAGTTTCTCTTTGTTAGGCTCGGGGAAATATCCGTCGCCGACCGCCGCGCTGCGCACTTCGATCTGCGACGATTCGCTCAGCGTAAGATCGACATCTTCCATCGGCGTGCCGACGTAACCGTCCTCGAAAATCGTTCCGTCGCGGTCGTAACAAATCCCGCCGCACTCCGACGAACCGTAAAAGGAATGAATCGGCGATTTGAATTTCTCGTAAAACTTTTTCGCCAGCGCTGCGCTCAAAGGCGCGCCGGCCGAAATGCACAAACGCAATTTTGGTAGCGGCGGCACGTCGGCCATTTCGCAAAACGCCTGAAAAAAAACCGGCATGCCGGGAAACACCGTTGCGCCGGTTCGCGCAAGATCGACAAGGACTGCGCGCGGCAATCGCTCCTGACTCAAAACCATCGGGACGCCGCGCGCGATCAGCGGCGTGAGCAAATTGCTGAAGCCGTACGAATGGGAAACGGGAATGACGCCGAAGTTAAGATCGACATCGGTAATTCCCATCGTCGCGCAGATCTGAGTGCAATCGGCGAGCAATTGCTCGCTTCGGAAACGAACCGCGCGCGGGGCCGCAGTCGTGCCCGACGTTAGTTTAAGAAGACACGGAATACGCGACGACCAATCTATTGTGGAGGCAGCCGTCCTCGGCTGCACTTCGACGGATTCGCAGCCGGGGACGGCTGCCACCACAGCGGAAGCCCGACAGATTTTTAAAGCAACATCGCGCTCGGCTGCGCTCAGCGATTGCTCGAGCGGAAGAACGACCACGCCTTTACGTAAACACGCGAGCAGCAACGCCGGCCAGTCGGGATGATTCCCAATTTGAATCGCGAGCACGCTCCCGGAATGGAACATGTCGATCTTGCGCGAGAATTTTTGCGCGTCGGATTCGATCTGCGCGAATGTGCGCGAAACTTTTCCGCTGGTATCGAAAATGGCGGCGGCATCGGCTTTGCGTGCGAGCGTCTCACGCCAGCCATCCAGTAATGCGTCCTCGCTTGCCAATTTCATTTATTCGGCTACGTTGCGCGCTCCCAAACGAGAATGAAAGCGGACATTCATCCAGAATACGTCGAGACCGACATCGTGTGCGCCTGCGGCGCGACGTATCACACGCGCTCGACCAAACGCGACATTCGCATCGGCATTTGCGCCGCGTGCCATCCGTTTTTCACCGGCGAACAAAAGTTTGTCGATACCGCCGGCCGCGTCGAAAAATTCGCGAAGCGCTACGGCAGCACCAAAGCTACGCGCGCGACCAAGGCTTAGCTGATTCCCGTTTCGCAACGCTGACCGCGCACGATCGCGCCGTCGGCGTTTTTGTTTATGGATTTCAATCTTCTCATTCAACGTAAACGCGAGCGCTTCGAGGAACTCGAACGCGAGATCGCGGATCCGGACTTATTTTCGAATCGCAAACGCGCGCAGGAAGTGATGCGCGAACATTCGAACATCAAGCAAACGCTCGCGAAGTGGGACGAGCTCGAAGCCGCGCGCAAGCAACTCGACGATACGCGTGAGCTGTCATTGTCGCGCGATGTCGAGATGGCGGCCATGGCGGAGGACGAACTGGCCGATCTGGAAAAACGAGTTGTCGATCTTGCGCAGGAAATGCAGATCGCGTTGTTGCCGCCGGATGAAAATGAGGACCGCGACGCGATCGTCGAAATTCGCGCGGGTACGGGCGGAAGCGAAGCTGCGATTTTCGCGGCCGATCTTTACCGCATGTATCATCGCTACGCCGAAGGCGCTGGCCTAACGACCGAAGATTTGGAGTCGAGTCCGTCCGAGCTCGGCGGATTGAAGGAAGCGATTTTCAAAGTTTCGGGCGAATCTGTGTTTCGAAAATTGCGATACGAGAGTGGCGTGCATCGCGTGCAACGCGTGCCGGCGACAGAAGCGCAGGGACGCATTCACACGTCCACCGCGACGGTGGCGGTGTTGCCCGAGGCGGAAGATGTCGATCTTGAATTGAACCCGCAGGATTTGCGGATTGAAGTTTGTCGCGCCGGCGGGCCCGGTGGCCAAGGCGTGAACACGACCGATTCGGCTGTGCAAATTCTCCATATCCCGACCGGACGCATCGTGCGTTGTCAGGACGGACGCAGTCAGCAAAAGAACAAGGAAAAAGCCCTAACGATCATGCGGGCGCGCTTGCTCGAGGACAAACAGCGCGAAGAAGAAGAGAAATATTCCGCCACGCGCAAGAGCCAGATCGGTTCCGGCGGCCGCGAAGAAAAAATTCGCACCTATAATTTCCCGCAGAACCGCATCACTGATCACCGCATCGGCCTCACGCTTTACAATCTCGACCGCGTGATCGAAGGCGATCTCGACGAGATGATCAAGGCGTTGCAAGCCGCGGACGTGGCGGAACGATTGAAAGAATCGTCGCTAGCATGACGCTGCTAGAGGTGCTGCAACTCAGCACCGAATTTCTGAAGAAACGCAAGATCGACAATGCGCGTTTGAATGTGGAGCACCTGCTTGCGCACGCGCTCGGCAAAAAACGGATCGATCTGTATTTGGAGTTCGAGCGCGAATTGGACGAAGCGGAACTCGCGCCACTACGAGAGCTAATTCGCCGTCGCGGCGAAGGCGAGCCACTTCAACATTTGTTAGGCACGGTCGAGTTCTGCGGAAACGTTTTCAAGATCGACAAGCGCGCTTTGGTTCCGCGACCGGAAACGGAGAACTTGGTTGAGTTGCTCAAACTGGAGAACCCAAAATCGACAATTGTCGACGTGGGGACCGGTAGCGGCGTAATCGCGCTCAGCCTTGCGTCTAAGTTTCCCGAAGCGGAAGTGAGCGCCATCGATATTTCCGAAGATGCGTTGACGCTGGCCCGCGAAAATGCGGAGCGACTTGGCCTAACGGCGCGGGTTCAATTCCGCAAAGGCGATTTGCTCGAAAAAAACTCTGAAAGATTCGACCTCATCGTCGCGAACCTTCCTTACATTGCCATGCAAGATCGACAATCACTCGCGCGCGAAGTTTTGTACGATCCCGAGGTCGCGCTTTTCGGGGGCGAGCGCGGCGACGAAATCATTCGCAAATTGATCGAGCAGGCGCCGTCGCATCTGCAACCAAATGGATTGCTCGCGCTCGAGATCGGCCTCGGCCAAAGCGAACCGCTGGGCGATTTGTTAAGCCAAAAAAAATTCCACGACATCGAGACAAAACGGGATTATCAAAGTCTCCCCCGATTCCTTCTTGCCCGATATGGATAAGATTCGCATCCACGGCGGCCACGAGCTGAGCGGCTCGATCAAGATCAGCGGCTCGAAAAATTCCGCGCTGCCGATTCTCGCGGCAACGCTGCTCACGCGCGAGGAATGTTGCATTCGCCGCGTGCCGGACCTGAGCGACACCAACTACATGGTGCAAATCCTGGCGCATCTCGGCGCGCACGTGGAACGGGCGAGCGGCAATGTCGCGGTCACGGCTGAGAAGATAAACTCGGTCGCGCCTTACGATGTCGTTAGGCGAATGCGCGCGTCGGTCTGCGTGATCGGGCCGTTGTTAGGCCGGTGCAAGGAAGCGACGGTGTCGTTGCCGGGCGGTTGCGTCATTGGCGATCGGCCAATCGATTTGCACCTGAAAGGATTTGAAGCGCTCGGCGCGGCGGTGCGGGTGGAAAACGGCGACGTGCGCGTGTTCGCACCGAAATTGACCGGCGCGATCATTAATCTTCGCGGAAAATTTGGGCCGACTGTTCTCGGAACGGACAACGTGATGATGGCTTCAGTTTTGGCCGAAGGCACGACCGTGATTGAAGGCGCGGCGCAGGAACCGGAAGTTGTCGATCTTGCAAACTTTCTCATCAAGATGGGTGCGAAGATCGAAGGCGCCGGTACGCGACGGCTCATCATCGAAGGCGTGAAGGAATTGCACGGCGCCGAGCACGACATCATTCCGGATCGCATCGAAGCGGGGACGTTTTTGGTCGCGGGCGCGATTGCGGGCAAAGGCGTGACCTTGAAGCGAGTAGATCCGGAACATGTGCAATCGGTGACGAATGCCCTAACGAGTTGCGGATACAAGATCGACTTCCGCGCGGACGAGATTTCGGTTTCGCCTAACGGCGCCACCACGCCGCTGGAAATATCGACCGAGCCGTATCCGGGATTTCCGACCGACATGCAGGCGCAAATGTGTGCGCTCCTTTCCACGACCGACGGCATCAGCGTGATCACGGAAAATATTTTCCCGCAGCGCTACATGCACGTGGCGGAATTGAAACGCATGGGCGCGAATGTCGATCTTGAAGGACCGACCGCGGTGATCAAAGGCGTCGATCAACTTCACGGCGCGCCAGTGATGGCGAGCGATCTGCGCGCGAGCGCGGCGCTGGTGCTGGCGGGTTTGAAAGCCGAAGGCGTGACCGAAGTAAGTCGCGTTTATCACATCGACCGCGGTTACGAACATCTCGACGAAAAATTGCGCGACCTCGGCGCGGAGATCGAGCGCGTCCAGGCTTAAAGCAGATCGCGCAACGTTTTCAGGTTCGCGATATCTTCGGCGAGATTCTTTTCTTTCGGGGTTTCGAGCACTTTCGGAATCTTGCGAAGACGTTTGTCGCGCATGATGAATCGAAACGCGCCGAGACCGATTTTGCCTTTGCCGATGTGTTCATGTCGATCTACGCGAGAGCCGCGCGCGGTCTTGGAATCGTTTATGTGGATCGCCGCGAGACGCTCGAGACCGATCACGCGATCGAATTCACGAAACATTTTGCGCGTGCCCGCTTCGCTCGAAATGTCGTAGCCAGCGGCGAAGACGTGCGCGGTGTCGAGACAAACGCAGAGTCGCTCCGGCTCGCGCACGTTCGCGAAAATATGCTCGAGATGTTCGAAACGGTCGCCTAAACACGAGCCTTGTCCCGCGGTCGTTTCGAGCGCGATTTTCGTTTTCACATCGGGAATGACTTCAAAGACGGCGTCGATTGAGTTCGCGATTTTCGTTAGGCCGGCTTCTTCGCCGGCGCCGAGATGCGCGCCCGGATGCATGACGAGGAACGGCAGCTCGAGTTGATTGGCGCGCGTGAGTTCTTCGGCAAGCGCGCGCATGGAGTTGGCGTGAAACTGCGGATTCGTTGCTGCGAGATTAATGAGATAACTGCTGTGCGCGAAGATCGACAATAACTCTTTGCGTTCACGGTGATGGAGAAACGCGCGGATTTCTTCGCGCGCGAGCGGACGCGCGAACCATTGCATGTTGTTTTTCACGAACATCTGCACGGCGGTGCACCGAATCGAGCAGCCGCGCTCGATCGACATGTGCACGCCGCCCGCGATGGACATGTGCGCGCCGAGAAGAATTTTTGTCATGTCGAGCGAATGACAAAGGACTAAAACCGTTTCGGATGCCAATCCGGTTTCTTCAGGCTGCCTTCGCCGACGTATTCGAAAAATTTGTAAACCGGTTTCATGAGCAAGCCGGCGGCGCCGTGCATGTCCATGCGCACTTCGAAATCGAGTTTGTCGTCGAGAAAATGAAGGTCGCCGTGGCCGAGCATGCTGAACCATTCGCCCGCGACTTCCAGGTCGTCGGTATGAATGACGCCATTGTCGATCTTGAATGAAGCGGTCGCTTTTTTTCCGATGCTGTAGCCGGTGCCGGGCAGAATGCTCGACATGATTCCCGAAAGCGGTCCGAAGACCGGGATGGCGAACACGTCGCCGTTCGTGACTTCTACTTTTCCCTGGCCGCGCATTTTACGCGCGTCCGCGCCGACGCCGGTGAAATCGTAGGACCCGCCGAGCACACCGCGCGAAGTTTTGTAGTCCCAATACAAATCGGTCAGGCTCGGGAAATCGATGTGGTCGACGGCGAGCTTAGCGTGATAACGCTGGTCGCCGTGCGCGAGCGAAATGTCCGCCGAACCGCGCACGTTGCCGGAAAAAATTTCGCCGCGAAGATCGACAATCTGCAAGTGATCGCTCGTAAAAACGAGTTTCCCGCTCACGCGATCGAATGGCAGGGTCTTGCCGACAAAAACGTAATCGAGTCCGCGGCCATCCACGTTGATGTCGATCTTCGTTCCTTTGCCGCCGGCGAATTGATACAGACCGTTCACGGTGAGATTCGGCGGCTGCCGGAATTTGTAAGCCACGATTGTTTTCACAAGATCAGGATCGACCCACACAATCGTCTCGATCGGGTTCATCGACGTCTTGATGTTGTTGATGCGCACCTCATGATTTTTGAAATCGTAGGTGAACGTACCGCTGCCGCCGCCATCGTCCCGCGTCACGCGCAGGTCGGTGTAAGTCACCGCGCCGTCGCCGAAATGAACTTTCGAAGTCGCACTGTTCATCCACGCGCCCCGGAACCGGGTCTTGCCTAACGACAAAGTGCCGTCGCCCTGCCACGATGCCGGCTTGTCGTTAGGCCCACGGATTTCTAGATGAATCGCGGGTGGCTGTTGAAATTGCCATTCGCTTAAAAACTTCTGCATCTCAGGCGAGAGCGCGCTTCTCACCACCGCCGGGTTAATGGTGCTGTCGACGTTGAGGCGGAAATCGTTAGGCGAATCCAGCACATCAGCGCGTAACTCGCCGCCGCCCTGACGCGCGCGCAATTCGCGCACGAGCGTGCGCTCGCCGTCCCAGGCAAAATCAGCCGCGATCTCGGTGAGGGGGACGCTGTGGTAAATCAGTCCGTCGATCGCGACATGACCGGTGATTTTAAATTCCGGCCGGTCGTCGCCGATTTTTCCCGAGCCGGAGATGTCGATCTTAGGGGGCGCGGAAAAAATCGCATCGTCCAAAATTTTCTCCTGACCAAACGAGGCGAGCAGCGCTTTGAGATCGATAGCGCTGCGCGCCTGCACATTGATCGCGGACGTCTCGCGGCTCCAATCCGCGTGCGCCGAAAACATGCCGCCGGCATCGCGCCATTCCAGTTGATTGATCGTTAGGCGTTGCTCCACATACTCGGCCGTCGCGAGAAAATCCTGGAGCTCATATCCGCCGCGCTGCACCCGCGGCGCGCGCAACGTCGCTTCGACGCGCCCGTTCTCCAGATCGGCGAGATTGCCGCTGAAGCGAATCTGCAAGGACGGATGCTCGGCCGGATAATGCAGCTTCTGCAATTCATCGACCACGCGTTGCAAGATCGACAATCGCCTTTGCCATTCCTCGTCCGTCAGCGGCGGTGAAGGTTTATAATCGGCGCGCTTCATCACCTGGCCGGTCGCGGAAATGCGCACGCCGCATAACAAACCTTCGGCCTGGCTTACGACGATTTGTTCCGGCGGAAAATAAACGTGCGCATTAAAATGCTGGAGCTCCGGTTTTTCTTTCGCGCTTTTGCCGGGGAGAGGCAGACGCATTTGCGCGTTGCGCACGTCGAGCGCGTTGAGGAACGGCTGATGTTGCAGAAGCGCGGCATAATTGATGTCGAACGAGATTTCGCTCACCACCGCCAGGGTGTTGTCGCGATTTTTGTAATCGTAAATGCGCACGTCCTGCGCGACTAAACCGCGAAAGGGATCGAGCGTGAGATGAGCGATGTGCGCTTCGACGCCGCGCTTATGCAGTTCCTCGGTGATGAACTCGCGCGTTTTTTGACCGAATCCTTTCGTCGCCAGGTACCAGCCGCCGCCGACCGCGGCCGCGATCGCGAAGATGATGACGAAGCGGAGCGTGCTGATGAGAAAACGCCGCCCGAAATGCAATTGTCGATCTTGCGCGGTCTTCGGTTTGGTCTGCGGTTCGAGTGTGGTCGGCATTACTTCTTTGTCATTCCGAGCGAAGTCGAGGAATCTCTCATCGGCTATTCGACAAGAGATGTCTCGACTTCGCTCGACATGACCATAAACGATTTACCCGCGATTAATGCTTCGCTCAATTTCGTGAGCGCGATTTTCATTTCCGCGGGCTGGTTCTGGATCCGGCGCGAGATCTGGCAACGTCACGTCCCGTGCATGATCGCGGCGATCGTGACTTCAACCGCCTTCCTCGTCGGTTACATCATTTATCACGTGCACGTGGGCGAAAAATCTTCGGGCTACAGCGGACTCATCGCGTGGATTTATTTTCCAATCCTGATTACGCATGTGTTGCTCGCGTTCACGGTTTTGCCGCTCGTCATCATAACGCTCGTGCCGGTGTTCCAACGTCGCTGGGACAGACATCGCCGGCTCGGGCGTTGGACGATGCCGGTCTGGCTCTATGTCTCGGTCACGGGAGTGATCGTTTACCTGATGCTCTATCAATGGTTCCCGCCGCATCGCTAATCGTAAGATCGACATGTTGCACTCGGCGGAAGTTTGATGTTTGATCTGGCAGCGATGGTTACGATCGCAACATTTCACGAACCGGGGAAAGCGCGGGAGCTGAAGGACCGCCTCCAGAAAGTGGGCGTGCGCGCCGATATTCATAATGAAGGCCATCTCCAACGCGTGGCTTTTATGTCGAAGCCGCAGGCGAATGTGAAATTACAGGTGCAGGACGAAGATTTCGAACGCGCGCAAAATCTCATGGTGGAATGGCAGCAGAGCGATCCGGCCATCAGCGCGGCCATGGTGCGTTGCCCGCAATGCAACTCGTCCAACATCGAGTATCCGCAGATGACGCGGAAGGCGATCACGCCCGGATTGATGGTGGTGCTCTACACCCTGCGGATTTTGCCGAAGGAGTTTTATTGCCAGGATTGCCACTTCACCTGGAGCAATGAAGAAGAGCCGACGATCGGGCGATTGTGGCACCGCCTTTTCCCCGGTCCGCAACCGGAAACGACAAAAACGCCCTAACGAGCACGACGCGGTTGCTCCGCGGCGCGACTTCGCGATGGTTGTCTCTCGTCGATGAAATGGCTTTTCGTTTTATTCCTGGCCGTCGTCATTTTCGGCAGCGCCGCGTTCTTCGGCTACAACCTGTTTTTCAAACAGGAGATCGTGATCGAGAAAGAAAAGAAGGGCGAGCTGCCGCAGGAACCTAAGATCGACATCTCTCTGCCGGAGTTTCAGGCGGCGGCAAAATTACGGCAGGACGGGAAACTGCCGGAGGCGCGCGCCGCGCTCATCGCCTTCATCACGAAATATCCGAACGCGCAACATTCGGATGAAGCGAAGGATTTGTTAGGCGAAATCAACGTTGACATCCTCCTTTCGCGCACGCCTTCGCCCGAAAAACAGGAATACATCGTCCGACCCGGCGACGTCCTCGCCGTCGTCGCGCGCAAGGTGAAATCGACGCCGGAGCTAATCATGCGCATGAACAACATGAACGGCACCATGCTGCACATCGGCGATAAATTACTAATCTCGCATCCGGAATTCGCGCTTTTCGTGCAGCGCAAACCAAAATTGGTCGTGCTTCTCGATCACGGAAATTTTTTCAAGCAGTACCACATTCAGGAAGAGAAACTCGGGCCGAAGCAGCCGGCGAAAGTGGCGACGAAAGTCGCGGAGGTGATGGCGTTTCGCGGCGGGAAACGTGTCGGCTTCGGCACGAAAGAATACGTCGGCAGCACGCGCTGGATCCGGTTGAGCTCGCCGAGTTACACGATCTATTCCGTGCCCGACGGCGCGCATCCCAATCTCGAGCAACCGCCGCCTCCCGCCGGCATCGGTCTTTCCGCGACCGACGTGGAGGAACTGAGCGGCCTTGTAAACAAAAACATGCCTGTCACCATTACGGATTGATCAATGGAATTGCAGCCGCTCGATTTCGAAAAACCGATCCTGGAACTGCAAAAGAAATTGCAGGACCTGCGCAGTCATTCCGATGAGCACGATGTCGATCTTGACTCGGAAGTGGAAGCGATGGAGGCAAAGCTCACGCGCACGAGGCGCGAGATTTATGACAACCTGACGGCGTGGCAACGGGTGCAAATCGCGCGACATACCCAGCGGCCTTTCGCGCTCGATTACATCGAGCGTTGCTTCAGCGATTTTACCGAGCTGCACGGCGATAGATTATTCGCGGACGATCGCGCCATGCCGGGCGGACTCGCGCGCCTGGGTTCGCATCGTTGCGTCGTCATCACGCACCAGAAAGGCCGCAACACGAAAGAGAATGTGATGCGCAATTTCGGCTGCGCCCATCCCGAAGGTTATCGCAAAGCGCTGCGCTTAATGCGGCTGGCGGAGAAATTCGGCATGGCCGTCATCGCGTTAATCGATACGCCGGGCGCGTATCCCGGCATCGGTTCGGAGGAACGCCACATCGCGGAAGCGATCGCGGTGAATCTGCGTGAAATGATGCATCTGCGCGTGCCGATTGTCGCCGCCGTCATCGGCGAAGGCGGTTCCGGTGGCGCGCTCGGTATTGGCGTGGCCGATCACGTGATGATCATGGAGAACGCGTATTACTCCGTTATCAGTCCGGAAGCCTGCTCCGCGATTTTATGGCGCGATCGTCGCCACGCGCCGGAAGCGGCCGAAGCGTTGAAGCTCACCGCGCAAGATTTGCTCAAACTCGACGTGGTCGATGAAGTCGTGCGCGAACCGGAAGGCGGCGCGCATCGCGATTACGATTTGGCGGCGGCCAATCTTGGAGCTGCTTTGCGGCGAAATTTAGAAAAGCTTCTCGAATTGCCGACCGAGCAATTGCTCAAGCGACGCTACAAAAAATTCCGCGCGCTCGGCAATTTCGCGGAAGGAAAATCCGGAACCGGAACATCTCGATCATCGGTGTGAGTTGGGAATTTCGGCGAACGGCGCTTCGCCTCACATGTACGTTGTCGATCTTAGCGGCGGTCTCGGCGCCGGCGCAAAACGCGCGCGATTTTCGTTTCGATCGCGACACGCTGTGGTTCCCGAATTGGACGGTGTGGAATTACGCCAACGGCCTGCGCGTGCGCGAACCGGCGACGAAATCGCACAAGGAAAAAACCGATCGCTATACGCGCCGATGTTTCGTCATGAGCCGGACGGTGCAGCAATTTTACAAATTCGCGCGCTTCGAACCGAAGGGCGCGCCAATCGACGACAAAGAACTCGCGCACCGCGTTCGCCAGGTCACGCGCAAACAACCGTGGCATCCGCCATCCCCGCCTAACGAGCGCATCGTCTTTCCCGGTTACGCAAATCTGCGCGAGCTGAGCAAAGCCAAGACGAATCTATTGCAAAACAACATCGGCCTCGGATGGCCGACCTACGCGCGCATTGGCAACTTCCGCATGTTCACCATTCGCGGCCGCGATTATCAGGAAAAGGAACACGTCATCTTGAACGAGACGCTCGGGCGCGGCGAAATGTTCGTCGCGTATTTGTCCGATTATCCCATTCTCCACATCAATCACGCCGTCCTCATTTATGCGCGGACTTCGAAACCCGGCGACAAGATCGACAAGTACACCGTGTACGATCCGAACCATCCCGATCGCCCGCGCGAGCTGACATGGCAGCCGGACAAACGCGAATTCAATTTCGAAAAAGATCTCGAGTTTGGCGGCGGCTACACGCGCGTTTACCAGGTTTACGGCAAGCCGTGGCAGTGATTAGTTAGGCAAATGCCCAATCCAATCCCATCGCCGAAACCGCCGGCGCCGCCCGCGCCGAAACCGATGCCACGTCCGGAGCCGTTGCCGCCGAATCCCGCGCCGCCACCCGTTGGCCGCTAAAGATCGACAATTACATTTTCGCGGGCGGCGGAGGCGGAAACAAAAAGCGCAGCGCCGGATCGACCCGCGCGGCCCAGGCGCCTTCGCTGTGGTCGCCGCCGGCAACTTCGAGATATTGCAGATCGTCGAAAAGCTTCCAGCCTTTCTCGACCAGGGCGTCGCGCAAATGTTGCGCGCGTTCCCAACCGGGTTCATTCGTGCCGGTATCGAGCCAAATCTTCAGCGGCAATTTGTGATCGAGATCTTCCACCATTTTCACGATCACTTCGTTGTCCCACCAGACCGACGGCGACATCACAATTAATTTGCGAAACACATCGGAGAACCAAATTCCCAATGTCATCGTCAGCAATCCGCCTAACGACGAGCCGCCCAGGCCGGTGAATTCCGCTTCCGGCTTGGTGCGAAATTTCTTGTCGATGTACGGCTTGAGCTCGCGAATGAGAAACTCGCCGTATTTTCGCGCGAGCCCTTTGCTGCGCTTTTTGCGTTTCGCTTCTTCGCTGATCACGCCACGAGTGGGCGCATATTCGTGAATGCGCTCTTCGCCAGTGTTGTTAATTGCAACGATGATGAGCGGCTCGATCAAATTTTTGCGAATGAGACGTTGCGCGGTTTCATCGACCGACCATTCGACATGAGAGAAGGCGGTGGCGGCGTCGAAGACATTTTGCCCGTCCTGCAAATAGAGAACCGGATAACGATTGCGCGCGAAGCGGCGATAACCCGCCGGCAAATAAACGAGAACATCGCGACGATTCCCGAGGATCTTCGATTTGAAGCCGCGAAGTTTTTGGATGTTGCCGGTGAGCGTGTGCTGTCCCATTTGCGAGCGAGTTTCATGGACGAAGATGTCGATCTTGTCCACGCTGAGAATCGCGCGATTGACCGCCGTTAGACGCACTCGTTATTGTCGATCTTTCACACCATGCAGGAGCGCTACATCAAATGGTACACACCGCACTTGACCCGCGAGTTCGAGATGATGATTTTCGGCGGTGGCGGCGGCTTGCCGCTCATTTTATTTCCGACGTCGTTCGGGCGTTATTATCAGAATAAAGATTTTGGGCTGGTCGGTTCCGTCGCCGATTACATCGATGCCGGACGGCTCACGGTTTATTGCCCGGACGCGATCGATCTGGAAAGTTTTTACAATAAAGGGATTCATCCGGCCGATCGCATACGCACGCACAACGCTTACGAGCGCGTGATCGTGAACGACGTTTTTGATTATGCGCGTCGCGAAGCTTCCGCCCACCGCGTGGCTGTAAGCGGAGCAAGTCTTGGCGCTTACCACGCCGCGAACATCGCGTTTCGCCATCCCGATCTCGTTAGTCATCTCATCAGTTTGAGCGGCTCGTTCGACATCAGCGATTTCTTCGACGGCTACCACGACGACAACGTTTACTTCAACAGCCCGTACGAATATCTGCCGAACACGACCGATCCGTGGAAGTTCAACCACATGCGCATCATTCTCGGCACGGGCGAATGGGACAACACGCGGCACGAATCGCTTCGCATGTCCGAGATTTTGAATTCGAAAGGCATCGCGCATTGGCTCGACGACCGCAGATGGTGCGGCCACGACTGGAATTACTGGCGCGAGATGCTGCCGTATTATCTGTCGACTTTGTGACGGTGCTGCCACGTCAGGTTTGAGACAAACCGCGCAATGAAAATGCTACGGCGACTGGCAATCGTTGTCGCGATTGCTGCAGTAACGGCATACGTCGTCGTCGTTGCAGAGATCCTTCGCCCGCCGCACGAGTTTACTACCGATCCAGAAATCATTGCCGATGTCACTCAACTGAATCCGATCCGTGTTGACAAGGTGATCAGGCCGACCACGACCGACGAAATCGTTTCTGCAGTCCGAAATCACGAAGGCGCGATCTCGATCGGCGGGGCCCGGCACAGTATGGGCGGACAGATTGCGAGCGAGCATTCTCTTCACATCGACATGCGACGCTTTGAAGGTGTTCTCGCGTTTCGGCCTAACGAAAAACAGATAACGGTGCAAGCTGGCGCGCGCTGGCGTTCTCTCCAAGAGCGAATCGATCCGGCAAATTTGTCGATTCAGATCATGCAAAGTTATTCTAATTTCACCGTTGGCGGTTCGTTGTCCGTGAACGCCCATGGCCGGTATGTTGGTCACGGACCAATTATCGAATCCGTAAAGTCCATTCGCATTGTCCTGGCTGACGGCTCAGTGGTTAATGCGGACAGAGAACACAATTCTGAAATCTTTTATGGGGCGATCGGCGGCTATGGCGGCCTGGGGGTGATAACAGAAGCTACGCTCGACTTAGCGGACAACGTAAAACTAAAGCGCCGCGCCGACACAATCGCCGTATCGCACTACAAAGAATATTTTTTCTCTAACATTCGCGAATCAGCGGATGCGCTTTTCCACAATGCAGACATTTACCCGCCGAAATATGAAACCGCACATCTCGTAACATTTTTTAAAACTGACGAACCGGTGACGGTGCCTGACCATCTCATTTCAACTTACAAATCGTATCGACAGGAGCGGTTCGGTTATTGGTTGGTTTCGCGCTGGCGCTGGGGCGCTTGGCTGCGGCAGTACATCCTCGATCCAATGCATTATCGCGATGAGCCGGTCGTTTGGCGAAATTACGAAGCAAGTTACGACGCCGCGGAACTAGAGCCCGCTGCTCGCGCGGTCTCCACTTATGCGCTGCAAGAGTATTTCGTTCCAGTTGATCACTTCGACGACTTTGTTAACCGGATGAGAAACGTTTTCCGGCAATACAAGCCGAGCATTGTCAATGTTTCTGTTCGCCACGCGAATAAAGATCCAGGCTCGCTGCTGGCGTGGGCTCGAACCGAAGTCTTCGCATTCGTTATTTATTACAGCCAAGGCACGAGCGCGGACGCGCAAGCGCGCGTGGGCGAGTGGACACGAGATCTGATCGACGCGGCCTCGTCGTTAGGAGGTTCATATTATTTGCCGTATCAATTGCACGCTACTGACGAGCAATTTCTTAAAGCGTACCCGGATGCTTTAAAGTTCTTTGAGCTGAAACGACGGCTGGATCCGACGAACAAATTTCGAAATGAATTGTGGAACAAGTACTATCATCCTCACGTCGGTGCTCGCGCTTCTGAAGATTTTCATTTGGCATTCCCAAATGGAAATCGGCATGCTGCGATGTCAGTTGCTCGCGTTATAACGGCCTAACGAACCACGCTTATGAAAAAAATCGGAATCCTTTTTGGACAGGAACACAGTTTTCCGCCGGCGTTTGTCGAGCGGGTGAATCAAAAAACCGGCGGCAAAGATGTCGTCGCGGAATTCGTCAAGATCGACAAGGTGGTCCAGGGCGAGCCGTGCGGATACGACGTCGTGATCGATCGCATCTCGCAGGATGTGCCGTTTTATCGCGCGTGGCTCAAGAACGCTGCACTTAGCGGCACCGCGGTAGTGAACAATCCGTTTTGGTGGAGCGCGGACGAAAAGTTTTTCAATAACGCGCTCGCGACCATGATTGGTGTGGCGGTTCCGAAAACGGTTTTGCTTCCGTCAAACCAGCCGCCGCCGGACACGAGCGACAAATCATTTCGCAATCTCGCCTACCCGATGAATTGGGAGGAAATTTTTGCTTACGTCGGCTGGCCGGCGTTCTTCAAGCCATTCGCCGGCGGCGGATGGAAAAACGTTTATCGCCTGCACAATCCGGAAGAATTTTACCGCGCTTATAACGAGACCGGGCAGCTCGTCATGATGTTGCAGGAGGAAGTGAAGTTCGACATGTACTTCCGCTGTTACTCGATCGATCAACGCAACGTGCGCATCATGCCCTACGAGCCGCGCCATCCGTATCATTTGCGCTATCAAACGGAGTGGCAGGCCCCGCGCGAGATTTTGCAAAAGGTCGAGGAGGGCGTGTTGCGACTAAATCAATTTCTTGGTTACGACTTGAACACGGTTGAGTTCGCGATCCGCGATGGCGTGCCGATGGCGATCGATTTCTGCAATCCAGCGCCGGATGCGGAAGCGGCCTCCGTGGGTCAGGCAAATTTCGAATGGGTTGTCGAAGCCGTTTCCGAAATGGCCATCCGCAAAGCGCGCGAACATGTGCCCGGCCGCAATAATTGCAGTTGGGGCAAATTCCTCCAGGCCGCGGTGAACATGCGGCGACTCGAAGAGCTCGTGTAAGATCGACATGGTAGGGACGCATCTCCGAGGCGTCCCAAAAATTTGTCTTTGCGCAGGCAAGGCCTGAAGTTTGGGACAGCTCGGAGATCTGTCCCTACCGAATGAAGGAGCACACCTACACGCTCGGCATTGAAGAAGAGTTCGCGATCGTCGATCCGGTCACGCGCGAGCTGAAGTCGCACATCCAGGAAATTCTCGAGGGCGGCAAAGTTCTTCTCAAAGAACAAATCAAACCCGAGATGCATCAATCGGTGGTCGAGCTCGGAACGGAGATTTGTTCCGACATCAATCATGCGCGCGAACACGTTGTCGATCTTCGCAGCAAGCTGGCCGAGCTCGCCGGCAAAGCGGGATTGAAAATTGCGTCCGTCGGCACGCACCCGTTGTCACATTGGCGCGATCAACTCATCACCGAAGGCGAGCGTTACCAGGAAATCGTGAAAGACATGCAATCGCTCGCGCGTGCCAATCTGATTTTCGGTCTGCACGTTCACGTCGGCATTCCGAATCGCGAAGAAGCCATTCACGTCATGAATCAAGCGCGCTATTTTCTGCCGCACATTTATGCGCTCTCGGTCAATTCGCCGTTCTGGGTCGGCCAGGACACGGGATTGAAAGGTTATCGCCTAAAAGTGTTCGAACGTTTTCCGCGCACGGGAATTCCGGACGCATTCGAATCGCTGGCCGAGTACGAAGAATTTTGCCGGCTCCTGGTCAAGACCGGTTGCATCGACAATCCAAAAAAAATCTGGTGGGACATTCGTTTGCATCCGTTTTTCGACACGCTCGAGGTGCGCGTGTGCGATGCGCAATCGCGCGTGGACGATACGCTCGCGATCGCGGCGTTAATCCAGGCTACGGTTGCCAAACTCTTCAAACTACTCCGCCAAAATACGACCTTTCGCGTTTATCGCCGGCGTTTGCTCGATGAAAATCGCTGGCGCGCGACGCGCTACGGACTCGACGGCAAGCTCATCGATTTCGGCCGCGAAACCGAAGTCGAAGAGCGCAGTTTGCTGAACGAGTTGCTCGAATTTATTTCCACGGAAGTGGACGAACTCGGAAGCCGGCGCGAAATGCAGCACATCGAACGCATCATGCGCGAAGGCACTGGCGCGGATCGACAACTCGCAACCTGGCATCGCACCCACGACATGAAGTCCGTGGTCGATCAAATCGTCGCTGAAACTTATGAAGGTTTGCGCGTTGCTTGAGTTACAATTCCGCGTAAATCTGAACGCTTCAAAATGCCTGACCGTTTGACCATCGACACCATCGACGAGGAACTCGCCCCCGGCGCGCGCAACGCTATTCGCGTTTGTCTGCGTTTAAAGCCGGAAGAGCGCATCACCATTATCACCGATCAGGCGACATACGATATCGCGGTCGCGTTGCAGGCCGAAGTCGAAGAAGTCGGATCAGAGCACGCCGTTTTCGTGTTGGAGGATTACACCGAGCGGCCGACCCAGAATATGCCGCAAATTATTCTCGACGACCTCGCCCAATCGCAGGTGTCAATCTTCGCTGCGCAATCGCAGCCCGGCGAGCTGGCTGCGCGCATGCAAATGAGCGACGTCGTGAACAAGAAACACATTCGCCACGGTCACATGGTCAACATCACGCGCGAGATCATGCTCGAAGGCATGCGCGCCGATTTCAATGCGATCGATGCGTTGAGCCAGCGTTTGATCGAACGCGCGCGCGCGGCGAAGCGCATCACGTGTCGCACACCGGCGGGCACGGATTTCGAAGCGGAGTTTTCGCCGAAACTAAAATGGCTGAAGACGAGCGGAATCATTACGCCCGACAAATGGGGAAATTTGCCGGGCGGCGAAATTTTCACCGCGCCGCAGAATACGAATGGACGCTTCGTGGTCGATGGCGTGGTTGGCGATTATCTCTGCGCCAAGTACGGCGATCTGCACGACGCGCCGCTGACCATCGACGTGCGCGACAATCGCATTGTCGATCTTGCGTGCGATCACAAAACGCTGCTCGAAGATTTTCGCGCTTACACTTCGACCGACGAAAATAGCAACCGCGTCGGAGAATTCGCCATCGGCACCAATACCGCCTGCACGCGCGTGATCGGAAACATTTTGCAGGACGAAAAAATTCCCGGCATCCACATCGCCTTCGGTCATCCCTACGCCGAGCACACCGGCGCTGATTGGAAATCGAAGACGCACATCGATTGTGTCGGCCGCGATTTCGACATCTGGTTCGACGGCGAGCAAGTCATGCGCGCCGGCAAATTCCTGGTCTGAGCGATGGAGCCTGAGCTCCGCGCAAAGTTCAACGCCGACTTTACGGCCGACAAATACGCGACGCTCCTGCGGTGCGTGAACGAAACCGAAAAATGGCCGGCCGATTTTCGCGTTTCCGAGACGCCGATCTTTCTTACGCGCGAATTCACCGACGAAGTCGTGCTCGCCGCGCATGAGATTGTCGATCTTACGCGCACGCCCGAGTTCGCGCGTCATGCCCACAACGCCATCCCGGAAGGGTTGGCCGTGCCTAACGAAACGTCCCACCCAAATTTTATCGCGGTCGATTTCGGCATTTGCGAAGTCGACGGCAAACTCACGCCGCGATTGATCGAGCTGCAGGGCTTTCCGAGTCTGTTCGGATTCCAATTGCTCCTCTTGCACTGCATGCGCAACGCTTTCCCGGCGATTCCGCGCAATTGGACGTCGTCGTTCGGCGGAATCAAAGACGATGCCTATGTCGATCTTTTGAAACGCACCATCATCGCCGATGCGAAACCGGAGAATGTGGTGTTGCTCGAGATCGAGCCAGACAAACAGAAAACGCGGATCGATTTCGCCGCGACCGAGACATTGCTCGGCATTCGTTCGGTCTGTGTAACGAAAGTCGAAAAGCGCGGCCGCGAATTATTTCACGACGGCAAACGGATCGAGCGAATTTACAACCGCGTCATCTTCGATGAGCTCATGCGAAGGGAAGATGTCGATCTTGCATTTAGTTTTCAGGATGAGCTCGACGTTGAATGGGTCGGTCATCCGAACTGGTACTTTCGCATCAGCAAACATTCCCTGCCGTTTCTGAAGACCGCGCACACATCGCCCGCATTCTTCGCCAACGAATTCCCGAACGACGAAAAGATCGACAATTACGTTTTGAAGCCGCTCTACTCCTTCGCCGGGCTCGGCGTGGAAATGGATCCGACGCGTGAAAAATTGGAAGCGCTGGAAAATCCGCGCGAATGGATTCTGCAAAAGAAAGTTCATTACGCCGACTTCGTCGTCACTCCGGACGGGCCCAGATCAAAAGCGGAGATCCGGATGATGTTCGTTTGGCCCGCGGAAGATCGACATCCAACTCTGGTGAACAATCTCGTGCGCATGAGCCAGGGAAAAATGATGGGCGTGAATTTCAACAAGGACAGAACCTGGGTTGGCTCCAGCATCGCGCTGCACGACCAGTAGCGCGATTTACTCGCGCCAACCTTCGAACAGCCAGACGTCATCTTTCTCGACTTCGTTAGTGTACTCGCCCGGCGCCGGCGTGACGTCGAGATGACCGGCGTGCGCTTGAAAGAATGCGCCTAACTGTTGCGACCAGGAATTTCGATACGCATCGTTACTCCAACCGAATTCGGATTGCGGGGCCGGTGGAAGCAAATGCGGGATTTCGTTAGGCCGAAGCAATTGCGCGCCGCCGACGAGCCAAACGCGATGACCCGTCGCGAGCGTGGCCGCGATTTTTTCGAGAAGATCGTCGAGCGCATTGGCCGACATCATCTTTGCTTTGACCATGTCGTAACGATGAATGCGGTGCTCATCCATCATCGGCACGGTTACGAACGGGGCCGCGCCGTGATAATAGCGGTTGAACGAAACGCCGTGGTCCCACGGGTTGATGACGATGAGGTCGTCGGCGGTCGCTGTGTTTTCCAAATTGGTGGCGATCAAATCGATGTTTGTTTGCCGCTCGAGAAGAGCGGGCCACGCAAAAAACGCCAGCGCCGGCGCAACAGCGCTAATCAAAACCAATCGCGCCCAACGCACCGGCCGAAGACGCGACGCGATATCGAATATCAGATCGATTGCCACTGCGAAAGCGCCAAGAAGCGGCAGGTAATACCAACGGTGCGGCCAATAATCGAGAAGCCGCAGAAAGACGAAAAAGCCGATGACGGTGGCGACGCTAACGAGAAGAGCGAACCAAAACAGATCGCGTTCGGTTGATGAATTCTCGCTCCGAGTTTCGCGCAATCGCCAAATGGCGCCGATCAAGGCCGCGAAAAAGATTCCAGCCCACAGAGTGGACGTCACACGCACTGGCTGGCCGAAAGCCATTTTCAAACTTTGCCAGGCACCAAGAAAGCTAGTGCGAAATTTCAAGATGATATGCGAATCGCGGTAGGCGCTTGCGCCGAAGAATGGCAAACACGCAGCGACGATCACGACAACGACCGCGCAAAGGATGAACGCTAGTTGTCGATCTTTGCGCAGTAGGCTGATGATAATTGTTGCGCAGATAATGGCGGCGATGAGCGGCGCGTCGTGCACCAGCAAGTGCGGCGCGCACAAACCGGCGAGCAAAAGCGCGGCGATCTTCCATGTCGATCTAAGAATCAACAGGCTGGCGGCGAGACCGGCGGCGAAAATAACGATGACGGTACCGAGGCCGTAGCCGCGCACATTCGTTCCCCAAACTAGAAATGTGGAATTGAGACCGATGAGCGCGAGCAAGACGAGCGGAGGTCCGGTTCGCATCACGCGCGTGTTGATCCACGCGATACCGATGAACAAAACGCCAACCGCGGCGCCGAAGATCCTCATGCTCATGTCGCTCGCGCCGAACAACGCCGTGTGAATACGAACAATGGCGGGAAAGAGCAGCGTGTACGGCAGGCGATCGCGCAACGGTTCGACGGTCGTTAGCTCGGCCAATCGCATCGAAGTGCATTCGTCCCGCCACAACGCACCGGCGTGTTGCGCGCGCACAACCAGCAGGAAAAACACGAGGAGCGAAAGCAGGAGCGCGACGAAAAATTCTGCCCGCTTCAGAAAATCGGTTTTCGCTGGCGTGTTGCTAAGATCGACATCGTCGGTCTGTGTCATAGCGGATTGCATTGAAATCGATTCCCAAGTCGTCTAAAAGCGCCATCCTTCTTTCCCGCGAAAGATTATGTCCTGGATGTTTTGGCGCTTAAAGACTGGTGACGCGATTCGCCGGCGCGTTTTCACGCGCCAGGCCATCCCGGTTCGCTTTTTTCAGTTCGCATTGATCGGCGTCTCGGGACTGTTCGTGAACGTTCTCGTCCTCAGGTTCGTGACCGAACGCCTCGGCGTTTACTATCTTTGGTCCGCTGCCGTTGCGACTGTCGCATCTACTTCGTGGAACTTCGTCTTCTCGGAGTTGTGGGTTTTTCGCGACCGCAATATTGCGGGCAGTCCTCTTTTGCGATTGTTGCAGTTTTTCCTGATGAACGGCGCGGCGCTGTTGCTGCGTAGTCCCGTGATGTGGGCGCTGACTTCCGGTCTCGGCATTCACTACCAAATTTCGAATCTCTTCTCCATTGGACTGGCGACGACGCTGCGTTACCTCATCGCGAACCAGTGGATCTGGCAACGCGTCCCGCAAGTTTACGCCTACAACATCCACGACATCGTCACGATCGTTTCCGCCGCGCGTCTGCCAGAACTCAAACCATTCCGCGTTTTGCAATCAATCGAGCGCCCGACGTTACGCATCTCGATCGGAATGCCGCGCGCAAAAAGCGAACCGCCACCGCACGTTCGACGTCTCGATTACAGCGAAGGTTTCGGGATTTTCGGATTTCGCGCGCGCATCGATGTGAACGAGCGCGTCGATATCGTCGCATCGCCGTTACTCGGCTGGTCGCCGCACGTCCTTTATACGAACGTGGTCGAACCAGTTTTGCGCTGGGTTTTCGTCGAGAAAGGCTACGCCCTCGTCCACGGCGCCTGCCTAACGATCGAGAATCGTGCCTGTCTCATTACATCGCTCACTGACACCGGCAAAACCACAACGCTGTTGCAACTGCTTCGCCATCTCGGCCGGACAAAGTCGGCCGCGTTTCTGGCGGATGATCTGACCATCGTTAGGCGGGACGGACATGTGCTCAGTTATCCGAAGCCGTTGACAATCAGCGCACACACGGTGCGTGCAATTCAGACCGAGTGCCTGGTTTGGTACGAACGTTTGTTTCTGCCGTTTCAAAGCCGGATTCATTCGCGCAAAGGCCGGCGTTTCGCGCACGCCCTCGCTAAAACGCGAGTGCCGGCGGCGACGATCAATGCCTACGCGCAATATCTCGTGCCGCCGCCGAAGTACACAGTCGAGCAACTGCTGCCGGGCATCGAAGTCGCGGCCGAATCGCGTCTATCGAAAATGTTCATCATCCAACGCGGCACGGATGCTCGTGCCGAGTTGCCGCCGGGGGAGGCGTTGGAAATATTGATGCGCAACTGCGAGGATGCGTACGGTTTTCCGCCGTATTCGGCGATCGAAGCATTTCTCAAGCAATCACGTTCCGATGTCGATCTTGCAAAGGTTGAGCGGGACATTATCGCTAACGCATTGCGTGACGTGCCAACGCGATTGCTGCGCCGGCTCGAAGGTGACTGGTGGCCCGAATTGCTCGCCGACATCGACACACCGGCGAGCGCGCGTTCGCTTACGTCAGCTCTTGGTTAGTCTCAGCAAACGCGTTCACGGCGAATTCCAAATCCTCCCGCGAATGCGCCGCGCTCACTTGCGTGCGCACGCGCGCGGTCCCGTGCGGCACGACCGGATAAAAAAATCCGATGACGTAAACCCCTTTCTCGAGCATGCGCGCGGCGAACTTCTGCGATTTGGCGGCGTCGCCAATCATGATCGGCACGATCGGATGCGTGCCGGGCTTGATCGTTAGGCCGCGCTCGGTCAGGGCTGCGCGAAAATATTTTGTGTTCTCCTCAAGCTTGTCGCGCAGTTCGGTGGAGGCGCTGAGTAGCTCGAGCGCTTTCAATGTCGCGGCCACGATGTGCGGCGCGACGCTGTTGGAAAATAAATACGGACGCGAACGTTGCCGCAAAAGATCGACAATCACTTTTCGCGCGCTGGTGAATCCGCCGCTGGCGCCGCCGAGCGCTTTGCCGAGCGTGCCGGTAATGATGTCGATCTTGCCCATGACGCCGCGATATTCGTGCGTGCCGCGGCCCGTCTTCCCGAGAAATCCGCTGGCGTGCGCGTCGTCGATCATCGTTAGGGCATTGTATTTCTGCGCAAGATCGACAATCGCCTTCAAGTCCGCGATCGTTCCGTCCATCGAGAAGCAGCCGTCGGTCGCGATCAGTTTCGTGCGCGCATTGCCCGCCTCTTTGAGTTTCGCTTCGAGGTCGGCCATGTCGTTGTGCTTGTAGCGAAGCCGTTGCGCTTTGCAGAGACGAATGCCGTCGATGATCGATGCGTGATTCAATTCATCGGAGATGACCGCATCTTTGTCGGTAAGAATGGTTTCGAACAAACCGCCATTGGCGTCGAACGCGCTCGGATAAAGGATGGTGTCTTCGGTGCCGAGGAATTTCGTTAGGGCATTTTCCAGTTCCTTGTGAATGTCCTGCGTCCCGCAAATGAAACGCACGCTGGCCATGCCGAAGCCGTGAGTGTCGAGCGCCTCCTTGGCCGCTTTGATGAGCTCGGGATGATCGGCCAGACCGAGATAATTATTGGCGCACATGTTGAGCACGCGCTTGCCGCCGACGATGTCGATCTTCGCATCCTGCGGCGAAGTGATGATGCGTTCGGTTTTGTAAAGACCTTGCGCTTTAATCTCTGCCAACGTGCCCGCGAGCTGTTTTTCGAATTCGGCGACCATGGAACGAGTGTAGCCGCCGGGGCGAAGATTGCTAAAAAGTAGTAATAATATACTTGGCTCACCAGTGCCAGTAGGTTTATGGTTTCGGGGTATGTATTGGTCGCAGCCCGTTTTTGATCGGCAAACTGTCAACGCCGCCGCACGCGAATTGGTTGCAACTGATGAACCGTCCATAAGGTCTCGCGAAATTGTTGATAATTGGCGCAACTCTCATTTTTTCCCGCTCAATACCTTTAAAGTCACGCTTCGGGGTAAGGCGAAATCAATCTACGCGAAGGCAATCGTATCTGAACGGCGGAAGCGGCTAAAATCGATTCTGGCGAAGCTTCGGAATCAACCGCAGATGCGATTTACGCAGATGCAAGATATTGCGGGCTGTCGCGCCGTCATGAGTTCGGTGAAAACCGTTAACGAATTGGTCGATGTGTATAAGCGCAGTGACCTTAAACATAAACTCCTGCCAATTGATGACTACATCGCCAAGCCAAGAGCGAGCGGTTATCGCGGCGTTCATTTAATCTATTCGTACTTCAGCGATAAAAACGACACGTACAACGGTCTCAAGGTTGAAATTCAAATTCGATCACCTCTGCAACATGCATGGGCAACAGCAGTAGAAACCGTTGGCACCTTTTTAGGGCAAGCGTTGAAGTCAAGTCAGGGTCAAGAAGAATGGCTCCGCTTTTTTGCATTAATGGGCACTTACATTGCGCATTTAGAGAAAACAGTCTCTGTGGATGGTACGCCGGAGAACCTTTCAGAATTGCGCGAGGAGATTAAATTTCACGCCCGAAAGTTAAACGTAATTTGGCACTTGGAAGCGTTTGCAATGGGCTTGACGGCGATGGGCGCGAAACAAGTACCACCCGCCGCGTATTACCTGCTCGATTTAGACGTTGAGGCGCGACAACTCCAGATCAGGCCCTACAAGGCTACGGAACTCGGTACCGCGACACAGGACGCAAACATTCTTGAAGGTAGAGAAGAATCTGATGTGGTACTCGTGGCAGTCAGCGATCTTAAGGCACTCCGCCGAGCGTATCCAAATTACTTCGCGGATACGACGGTGTTCTGTCAGACGCTCCAGCAGATCACTGGCGTCACACCTCCCAAGTTGGTTCCACCACCTTAACGATGCCGCTTGTGGTTCTTTGTCTTGCGCGCCGCTTGATATTTGATTTCGCGCGCGTCGATCTTCGATTTCGGAATGGACATCACCTGCTTGGTGAGATGTCGGAAGTTATTAAATGCCGCTGGATTGGCTTCGCTCACGGCTAAGACGCTACGGCGCGCTGATGTCTCTTTCAAGACACAGAAACGCGGTCAATTACGTCAAGAAACCGACAAAGCCTTGCAGGAGCCAGCCCTGAGATTACCGTCCGCCAATTATTTTCCAGCGTTCAGAGGGATCGTTCTGAACCGTCCCGCCTACGAATACAGAACTGCCCCAAATTCCCAATTCATTTTGCGATCGGGCGATATCTTGCAAGACGCGGCTAACGGCGGTTTCTACCTCACGCTTAACATACTGCTCTACGCTTTCTCTAAATTCTTGGAACGACCGCTGGTGTTCTGCCGCATCCATAGGTGGAGGAATCTTTCGACCTTCCTCCTTAGCGGTTTCGATCCATTCGCCAATCACCACTTCTAAGTTTTGAAGCGCCTCCTCCTTCGTCTTTCCATCGGCCATAGCCCCAGGCAGTTCGAGGGCGTGTGAAAGAAACGCTTGGTCCTCCTTGCTCCAATAAATGACGACCGAATACTCCAAATTCATATCTTATATCTGAGCATTATTCCTCGCACCTGCTTCACCTGATATGGTTTCGCTTTGCCATTGGCTGCAGGCTGCAAATTAATGATTTCTACCACCCCTTTTCGCGTGAAAATGTGGTGGCTCCCCTTAATCCGTTGCTGAAATCCATGGTGCGCCAAACAGCTACAAATGTCATCGAATGATAGGCTAGCATCGCCCGCGCCACCGAGTATTTGATGTTTAACTTTATCATGTTTTCCCACGGATAACAATGGCTTGCCAAGGCGTGGGAGTCTGAACAGGCCAACCCCCCTTATGCAAACCAAATTTTCCGGCTACAGAATAGACGCCCGTAGGTCTTTTTTTGTTTAGAAAAAGGCGGCTTTCGCCGAACTGGGTATTGGCAGCGGGGCAGTTTTAGTCCGTGAATCCTAGATGATTTAGCAACCACGTTTCCGTGAGCCACGATTTTGACGTTTGTGGAAGTCCCTGACCAACGGTTTTTCCGGTGAGCTTCACATAGCGAAGTCCCTTCCCGATGATCCCTCGCGTGGCCTTAATAAATCGGCCAGCGTCATTGTCTTTGCGTTCGTTGAACCGAAACGTCTGTTCATCCAGATAGCGGAACAAATGGAAAGGCTCAACGCTCACATACGTCCCTTTGAGTCCGCGTTTGAGCAGACTCCAAAAGTTTTCCAGTCCATTCGTGTGGACGCGTCCTTTCGCGTAGCACTCCGCGTGGTCGATCACTTGGTGGACGTATTGCTTCTCCAAACCCGAATAAGACTTGAGCGCGTCTGTGAACACTTCCGAGCCCTCCACCACTTTCTCTTTAATCTCCTTTTGCAGTTGCGACCGGCGCACGTTCCTAACGACTCGCAATTTCACGCGCGAGTGTTTGTCAGGCGAGTTACGCTCAAGTAATCCCATCACGGCAACTTTCCCGACCGTTCCTCCACCCTTGATGTGCGCGCGTTTGTCGGCGTGCATGTTGCGCGCTTTGCCGCCGATAAACGTTTCGTCCGCTTCAACGCTGCCGGAGAATTTTTCGGTCGAGTCGTTCTGCATTGCCAAACGGATGCGATGCAACATGAACCACGCGGTCTTTTGCGTGACGCCAATGGAGCGATGCAATTCGTAGGAACTGATTCCGTTCTTTGCGTTCGCAATCAGCCAAAACGCGCAAAGCCATTTCTCTAGCTTAATAGGCGAATCTTCGAGAACCGTTCCGACTTTGACAGAGAACTGTTGTTTAGCGTGCGCAGTTTTGCATTTCCACATCCGGCGCGTTGCCAAAAAGGAAACGTCTTTCGAACCGCACGTAGGACATTTGACGATGCCGCGAGGCCAGCGAATCGACTTCATAAAATCCAAGGCGCGATCTTCGTCCGCGAAATACTTGATCGCATCGTGGAGCGTTTCAGGGAACGCGCCCGCTTCCTTTTTCTTTGCTTTCATACCCCGAAACTACGTGAGAGGCACTGGTGAGTCAAGTATATTATTACTTAAAAAGTTGTTGCAGAAGCCTGTGAATAACTGTTAATAACCCCGGCGATCTACCTTGAGCCTAACCAAAGTTCCCTTCAGCGTCGTCGCCGCGGTTCTCGCGGCGTTAACCGTTAGTCTTCTCACCAGCTGCGAAACCGCGCCGACCGGCGTTTCGCATCGCGCACTTCCCGCATTCGAATCGCGCATGGCGAAGACCGATTTCCAACACGTGCGCATGACTGCGTACACGTCGAGCGAATCGGATCATCGCGCCTACGGTTCGAGCAACGCGCTCGGCGGGCAATTGCATTCCGCCGGAGCGGCGATTCATCGCGCGGAAGTGACGCGCGGCCGGAAGAGAGTCGCGATCGCGAAGACTCCGCGCATCGGCAGCGCAGCGGCAGACTGGTCGCGATGGCCGGCGGGCACGACGTTTCGTTTGCTATCGACCGGACAAATTTATCGCGTGGACGATTACGGCTGGGCCTTGAGCGGTCGGAACACGATCGATCTCTACATGGCAAGCCGGCGCGACATGAATACGTGGGGCGTCCGCCAGGAGCCGATCCAGGTTTTACACTGGGGCGATCCGGAACAAAGTCTGCACCTGCTCGCGCCGCATGCGGAACACAAGCACATCCGGCGAATGATTCTCGAGCTGCAAGGCCGCGACGCGGAAGCGGCCGCGCTGGATTAATCGCAGCCAATACCATTTATCTGCGCGCGCTTAGCGGCGCTGCGATTTTATGCCAATCGGTCGCCTGCTCGTAGGCGTGCGCGATTTGCAAAATCCGTTGCTCGTCGAGCGCTTTGCCTAACAACTGCAGGCCGATTGGTAGTTGTCGATCTTCCACCTGCGCAAAACCGCACGGCACGCTGATGCCGCAAATGCCGGTCAGGTTCGCCGCGTTCGTGAAAATATCGGCCAGATACATTTTCAATGGATCGGCCGAGCGCTCGCCAAACTTGAACGCAATATCTGGTGTCGTCGGCGAAACAATGGCATCGACTTTTTCGAACGCGTTCGCGAAATCGCCCCGAATCAGCTCACGCACTTTTTGTGCGCGCGCGTAATACGCATCGTAATAACCGGAGCTCAACACATAGGTGCCGAGAATCACGCGCCGTTTCACCTCCGCCCCGAGGCCTTCGCCACGCGTGCGGGTGTAATGTTCGAAAATATCGTGCGCGTTCTCCGCACGCTGGCCGTAACGCACACCGTCGAACCGCGCCAGATTCGCCGACGCTTCCGCCGTCGCAATTATATAATAGGTGGCGATCGCGTACTCGGTGTGCGGTAACGACAACATGACAATCTCGACCCCGAGCGATTGCAACTTTTCCACGGCCGCGTTGATCGCCGTGCGAACGTGTTCATCCAGCGCTTCGCCGATCAAATATTCCTTCGGCACGCCGATCCGAACTCTCGTAAGATCGACATCGAGATTTCGAGAATAATCCGGCACGTCTGCGGGTAACGTTGTGCTGTCCTGCGGATCGACACCGGCAATCGCGCTCGCGAGCAGCGCACAATCGCGCACCGTCTTCGCGAACGGCCCCACCTGATCGAGCGATGACGCGAATGCCGTCACACCGAAACGCGACACGCGTCCGTAAGTCGGCTTCAATCCCACCACGCCGCACATCGCGGCTGGTTCGCGCACCGAACCTCCCGTGTCCGTGCCTAACGAACCGAACGCGAGATCCGCCGCCACCGCCGCGGCCGAGCCGCCGCTCGAGCCTCCCGGCACGCGCGATATGTCCCACGGATTACGCGTCAGTTTGAATGCGGAATTCTCGGTCGATGAGCCCATGGCAAATTCATCCATGTTCGTTTTGCCGAGTGGAATTGCTCCCGCCGAGCGTAATTTTTGCACGACGGTCGCGTCGTAGGGCGCGCGGTAATTCGCCAGAATTTTCGACCCGCACGTGCACAACTGACCCCGAACATTGATCAGGTCCTTGATCGCAATCGGTACTCCGCCTAACGGAAGATCGACATCTACCTTTTCCGCTTCCTTGAGCGCGGCGTCGAAATCAATCGACAAATACGCGCCAATCGTTGGATCGACATCCTCGATGCGAGTGCGCAACGCCTCGATCACTTCGCGCGGCGATACGTCGCGCGTGCGGAGGCATTCGCGCAATCCAGTGATCGTTAGGCCCGGCAATTCCGCCGGACTCATTCCACGACTTTCGGAACGATGAAAAGATTGTTTGCCTGGCGCGGCGCGTTGCTCAGCGCCTCTTCCACCGTCAATCCCGGTCTCGGTTCGTCTTCGCGCAGCACGTTAAACATCGGCACGGCGTGCGCCGACGATTCCACGCCGCTGATATCGGCTTCCTTCAACTTGTCGATGTACCGCAGAACCTGGCCGAGCTGTTTTTGAAAGAGCGCGTTCTCCTCGCTCGTTAGGCCGATTCGGGCCAACCGCGCCACGTATTCGACGTCCATCTCAAAAAATCTGCAGATGGGTCAGCAACCACGTCATCGCGATTGCGAGCGCGATCACGAGCACGAGAAAAATAATCTGCCCTTCCCGCCGTTGTTTGCGCAACGCCCCCACCGGCCGATCGCTCCCACGATAATCGTGATAACGCTTGTCTTCGACCGCGAGCGAAACATCCAACCGCGTCCGCTCCGCGCCGGCCAGCCGTCGCAAGTCTTCCCGGTTCCGCCGCGCTTCTTCTTCTGCGACTCGCGGCGCGTCCGCGATCAATTGCTCGAGTTTCTCCTTCTGCGCACGCAACTCCGCTTCGGTTTGCGCCAGTTGTTGCTTGGTTAGGTCGAGCGCGGTGGCGGATTTACTCGGGCGACGGAGCATGCGCGATCACGGCACCCGGGTGGCGGCGAAAAAGAAAATGAGAAGCGCGATTGTCCCAAAAACGATCAGCGGCAAACTAAACGCCAGTCCAATCTTGAACCATTTCCCGAAATCGCCGGGTTGATGGAGCATGTCGGAAACGTCCGGCGCAGCTTCGGGAAGACCGACATCGGTGCTGGCCTCGTCTGTCGCCTGCAATCGCGTGCGTGCCTGTGTAAATTCCGCGCGCGCATCGTCCACAGTGCTCAAGGCGCGACTCAATTCCTTGTGCAGGTCGGCTGGATTCCAACTCTTCGGATCGATCGCTTCGATCAATTCCAAATGTTGCGCAAAACCTTCTCGCGTCGCCCGCAATTGCTCGAGTTTCTTTTGCGCATCGTAGGCTTCGCGTTCCAAAATCACGAGCGAACGCGTGAACTTTTCCGTCATCTCCGCGCGACCGCGCTCGAGCTCCTCCTGTTTGCGGCTTAACTCTTCCAGCTCGCGCTTTTGTTTTTCAATCTGCTCCTGCTGCCGTTTCAGCTGGAGCAATTGCTCCTGCGCCTTTTGCACCTGGGAATCCAGATGTTCCGGCCTCATCGATTCTTCTTCGCTTAGTTCCAGCATCTGTTCGATCGGTCGAATTTTTTCGGGCATTTCAAACTTTCGCATCAACCAGCCGCTGCTGAGCGTCACAGTAATTAGCGCACGGAACGAATGCGAGACTTTTCCGGCGAAAATTTTCTTCGCAAGATCGACAACTACCGCCCCGGCATCATCTCCAATAGAAAACCTTTAAAATATTCCGTCTCCGGAATCGTCGGCAGCACCGGATGATCGAGCGCCTGCTCGACGCGCCGCAATTTGCGCGCCGATCGTCGCGCATCGACCAGCGCATCCGCGATCGTTTGCGCGAACGCCGTTTCGTTTACGTGATGGGAACACGAAAACGTTGCCAGTATTCCATCCTTCGAGAGCAACTTGAACGCGCGCACATGCAATTCACGATAACCGCGCAACGCATCTCTTAATCCGCCGCGTACTTTCGTGAACGAAGGCGGATCGAGAATGATCAAATCGTATTCCGATTCCGCTTTTTCTGCCGCGCGCAGAAACGCGAACACATCCTCCTCGATGAACATGGCAGTGACTTGATTGCGTTTCGCGTTTTCTTTCGCGACCGCAATGCTTTCCGCGCTCGCATCGACGCCGACCACTGCCGCCGCTCCCCCGCGCGCACATGCCAGCGCGAACGCGCCCTGACTCGTGAAACAGTCGAGCACGCTCCGGTCCTTGGCGTAGCCGGCGACGATTTTGTAATTCGCGCGTTGATCCAGATAAAATCCCGTTTTATGCCCGCGTAGAAGATCGACATCGAACTTTACCCCGTTGATGTCGATCTTGATTTCGGGCGAAGCCTGGCCGCGCCAAATTCCACTTCGCAATTCCAATCCCTCCGCTTTCCGCACCGGCGCGTCGTTGCGTTCGATGATGGTGACATCGCCGAAAAGATCGACAATCGCATTCGCGATCAGCTCTTTTCGCTGGTCCATCGCCATCGTCAGCGTCTGCAAAACGAAATGCTCGCCGTAGCGATCGATGATCACGCCGGGCAATCCATCGCTCTCGCTCCAAACCACGCGGCCGAGATGCGGATCGATTCCTCGCCGCGCGCGATATTCCGCCGCTTGGGCAATGCGTCGCTTGAAGAAATCGAAATCGAGGTCCTGTTTTCGACGCGAAAACCTGCGCGCCACGATCTGCGATTTCGAATTGTAAATTGCGCTCCCGATCAAATGATCCCGCCCGTCGCGCAGCGAAATCACATCGCCATCGTTCGGTTTGCCGAAAACTTTCAGGACTTCGCTCGAAAAAACCCAGTCGTGTCCGTGTAAAATTCGCGCGCGCGGTTTGACGACGATTCCGGCCATTGCAAAGAATCTACATGCAAACCTCGCCGCAATCAGTTGTCGATCTTCCGGGAATAAAAAAACTCCGCAGCGGAAAGGTGCGAGAAGTGTTCGATCTCGGCGAAACGCTGCTCTTCGTCGTGAGCGATCGCCTTTCCGCCTTCGACGTCGTTCTCGACGATCCGATCCCGCATAAAGGCGCCGTGCTGAATCAACTCTCCGCCTTCTGGTTCAAAAAATTTGGCGACAAGATCGACAATCACTTCATCACCGCCGATTTCGACGAATTCCCGAACGAATTAAAAAAGTTTCGCGACCAACTCGCGGGCCGATCGATGATTGTGAAGAAGACGCAGCCGCTCGCGGTCGAGTGCGTCGTGCGCGGTTATCTCGCCGGCTCTGGTTGGAAGGAATATCAGATGTCGAAAAGCGTCTGTGGAATCAAACTGCCGGACGGTTTGCAGCTCGCGTCGCAATTACCGGAACCGATTTTCACGCCTTCGACCAAAGCCGAACAAGGTCACGACGAAAACATCGACATGAAACGTTGCGCCGAAATTCTCGGGCAGGAATTGGCGGATCGCGTCAGCAAACTCAGTTTGGAAATCTATTCCACGGGCCGCGAATACGCCGCGCAACGCGGCATCATCATCGCCGATACGAAATTCGAATTCGGCAAGATCGACAATCAACTTTTGCTCATCGACGAAGTGCTCACGCCCGATTCGTCGCGCTTCTGGCCCGCCGATCAATACGTCGTCGGCCAAAGTCCGCCGAGTTTCGATAAACAATTCGTGCGCGACTATCTCGAGACGCTCGATTGGGACAAGACTCCGCCCGCGCCGCGATTGCCGAAGGAAATTATCGAGAAGACCTCGGCGAAATACGTCGAAGCGTTCGAGCGAATTACCGGCGAGAAGCTGAAATGGTAGGGTCGGCGCGCTGCGCCGACCGGACGTCGCAGCGCGACGTCCCTACCCAAGGAGATCGCTCACGAGCGATTTCTCTTCGCGCAACTCGGCAATGGACTTGTCGATCTTGTCGCGGGAGAAATCGTTGATCGGAACGTTCTGGACGATTTCCCATTTGCCGCCGCGCACGCGCACCGGGAATGAGGAAATTAAATCTTTGTCCGCGCCGTAACTGCCGTCGGAGCAAACCGCCACGCTATGCCAATTGTTAGGCTCGGTGTCGTTCGTGAGCGAGCGGACGGTGTCGATAATTGCATTCGCCGCCGAGCCCGCCGACGAAAGTCCGCGCGCCTTGATAATCGCGGCGCCGCGTTGTTGCACGGTCGCGATAAAGTCGTTCTTCAACCAATTTTCATCGCCGATCACTTCCGCGGCGGAGCGATTGTCGATCTTAGCGTTATAGAAATCGGGATACTGCGTGGCGGAGTGATTTCCCCAGATGGTCATGTTGGTCACGCGCGTGATCTCAACGCCGGCTTTGTGCGCGAGCTGCGCCCGCGCGCGATTCTCGTCCAGCCGCGTCATGGCGAACCAGCGATCGCGCGGAATTTTTTTCGCGTTGTTCATCGCGATCAGACAATTCGTGTTGCACGGATTTCCGATTACGAGCACGCGCACATCCGCGGCCGCGTTCTTCTCGATCGCCTGGCCTTGCCCGATAAAAATCTTGCCGTTGATCCCGAGCAAATCTTTTCGCTCCATGCCGGCCTTGCGCGGCACGCTGCCGACGAGCAACGCCCAATTGATGTCGCGAAATCCTTCGTCGAGATCGGCCGTGGGCACGATCGATTGCAAAAGCGGGAACGCGCAATCGTGCAACTCCATGACGACGCCGTCGAGCGCGGCGAGCGCCTGCGGAATTTCGATAAGGTGGAGCGCGACCGGCTGGTCTTTGCCGAACATTTCGCCCGAAGCGATGCGAAAGACTAACGAGTACCCGATCTGCCCGGCGGCGCCGGTGACAGCGACTTTGATTGGCGACTTCATGATTTAATTAGCCACGGATGGACACGGATGAAACACGGATTTTTTCTTCGGCCATCCGTGTTAATCCGTGTTTCATCCGTGGCTAAACTCTTCCGCTTTTCGCGAGCAGATCGCGAATGATGCCCATCCGACGTTGCTCGGTTTTGCTCGCGCGCAATTGCGAAATCGTCCGCTGCATTCGTCGCGTCCAATTTCCCGCGCCGGCGGTGCCGGGAACGTTGAAGCGATATTTGCGCGCGAGCAGATCGGTCAGCATGACGATGGCGATCCACGAATTCGATTCGAACAACGCGCGCATGATCGCCGGATAAAAATCTTTTTCGTAATCGACCGGCTGGCCCTGCGCTTCAAAACCGGCGAAGCGCGCCATCTGGTTTAGATCGTGACGCGCCTGTTCCGAAGTCGAGGCTTCTTCCCAAAGTTCCCGCACCGGCTTGTGATCGTGCGTCGCGTAGGTCGCGACCGAAAGGCGATCGTACGCGCCCCCGCTCGGCAAATAACCATGTCGCTCTTCCCATTGCGGAATTTTGAATCCGGCAATGCCTAACGAACGTAAACTCGGACGCACATATTCCGGCACGGTTCCCAAATCTTCGCCCGCGACGCGCGTCTCGCCCGATTCGTCGAGCACGACGCGCAAATATTCTTCGCCTTCGCGCTGATTGGCGGCGCAGTTTTCCGGCGTGGAATCGTCGCGCGGTGAAAAATGCGGCGCGCGGCCGCCCGTTTTCTCCAGCATTTCCTCGCGGGTGAGCGGAAGAAATTCCTTATTCCGCGACGGCCGCCACGGAAAAGCATAGATGCGAAAGAAGCCGAGGACGTGATCGATGCGGAAGACGTCGAAAATCTCGCGCACGCCGCGCACGCGCTGCCGCCACCAGGCGAGATTGTTCGCCCGCATCGCCTCCCAGTTGTAAAGCGGAATGCCCCAGTTCTGTCCCCACTTGATCGTGAACTCGTCGTCTTTGAAATAAGGCTCGGGCGGCGCGCCGCCGCACCAATCCAAACGGAAGTCGTTAGGCCGGCTAAAAACATCCGCGCTATACAGACTAACACCGAACGGAATGTCGCCCATCAAGGCGACGCCGCGCTCGTTCGCGTAACGGCGGACGTCGCGCCATTGCTCGTGCGCGATCCATTGCACGTAGGCGAAAAATTTGCGGCGCTCGGCGAAATGCGATTGTCGATCTTGCGCAATGTCGCGCGTTTTCCATTTGTCCCACGCTTCGGTGCCGTTCTCTTCCATCAACGCGCGAAATCGCGTGTAGTCGTCGAGCCAGCTCTTTTCCGCCTCGCAGAATTTTGCGAACTTCGATTGTCGATCTTGCGCGGCGAAATTTCGAAACGCGCGTTCGAGCAAGGCGCCTTTTAATTTCTTAACCGCGCGATATTTCACCGCGCCGTGCCGAAGTTTTGCAAGATCGACATGTGCAACTTCGGCGTCGAAATCTTCGCGCGTCAGTTCGTCTGGCGAGCCGGGCGCGAGATGCAATGTCGTCGGCTCGATCGCGACCGAGCTGATCGCGTTGTAAGGACTGTTGTCTCCCCCGGTTTCATTGATCGGCAACAACTGCACAACCCGAAAGCCAATGTCGCTCGACCAATCGATGAACTGGCGCAGCGATTCGAGGTCGCCGATTCCTAAATCATCTTCACGCCGCAAGGCAAACAACGGCGCAAGCACACCCGCGATCTTTTTGTCCGGCGTCAAATTCATTTAGCCACGGATGAACACGGATTCAGAAGACGAGACGTTTGTACTCAACTTTCGCGCGGCCAAAATTGCTGAGTAGCCCGACTTTTAATCCGGTGGCCTTCAGCTCGTTCAGTAGTTGGGCTTCGTCGCGCTTGTCATACTGCGGCGAAACTTTGATCTCAACAGCGACGCAAGCATCGACGATCAGGTCGGCATCGTAATCTCCGACCACCACATCTTTGTATCGGACCTGAATTCGTTTTTCCAATTCCGCGGTCAAGCCGCGACGCAGGAGTTCCACTTGCAATGCGCGCTGATAAACACGCTCAAGAAAACCATAGCCGAGCTGACCGTGCACTTCGAAAGCGGCACCGATGATCGCTTCAGTCGTATCGCGATGAAGCAACTTGTCTGGATGTTCCTCGGGAATCTCCAGCATTCTGCTTATCCGTGTTTCATCCGTGTTAATCCGTGGCGAAATCAACCTCGTCTCACGTTCCAGTCTTCGACGAGTCTGTTCGGGATTTCTTTCAGGAATCGCGACGGCCGCTGGAAAATGTCGCCGTAGCCGGCGTTCAGGCGCATGTGAGGATAGCTCAGGTAAAGCTCGTCGCGCGCGCGCGTGATCGCGACGTAAAACAAACGTCGTTCTTCCTCGAGCGCTTCGCGCGTGTCGAGCGAACGCGAACTTGGAAACATCCCGTCGGTCAACCAAATGATGAAGACAGTATGAAATTCCAAACCTTTGGCCTGATGCACGGACGAAAGATTGACCGCTTCTTTGTCGCCGGTTTGGTTCGGCGCCGCTTCAGCATCGACATTGGAAATCAATGCGAGCTGCGAGAGAAATTCGTTCAGGTTTTTGAACTGGCGCGCAAACGCGGCCAGCTGGTTTAAATCTTCCTTTCGCAACTCGTAGTTAGTGAAGTTCACCTTCGCGTAATCATCGTATATCGCTTCGACCACAGACGTGATCATTTCCGACGGCGGATTCGGTTCACCATTCGGCGCAATCTCATCCATGGTGTGCGCGAGCTGATCCCACGATTTCTTGGAACGCGCGGGCGCGTTCATTTTGCGGAATCGCTCGCCCCAATTTTTCAGTTCGCCCGATTCGCCTAACGATTTGTCCCACTCATTCCAAAGATTGTCGGCGGTGCGATTGCCGATGCCGGGCAGGAGTTTCACCATGCGTTTGAACGCGACTTCATCGTGCGGATTCGCGACCAGTCGCAAAAACGAAACGACGTCTTTGATGTGTGCCTGTTCGAAGAAGCGAATGCCGCTCGTGATTTGGTACGGAATACCGCGGCGCGAGAGCTCGAGTTGCAACTCGATCGCGTGATAATGCGCGCGGTAAAGCACCGCGATGTCGCTAAGATCGACATCTTCATCTCGCAATTCGAGAATGCGCTGCGCGACGAATTGCGCTTGTTCCCCGCCGTCATTGAGCGCGATCACCGCCGGCTTCATCCCTAACGACTCGCGTGTCGGCGCGAGGTTCTTGCGAAACTGTTCGACGTTTTCGGTGATGGCCGCGTTCGCCACCTCCAGAATCTCCGGCACGCTGCGATAGTTCATCTCGATCTTGAACACGCGCGCTTCCGGATAACGCTTCGGAAATTCAAGAATGTTTTTGAAATTGGCGCCGCGCCATGAGTAGATCGACTGCGCGTCGTCGCCCACCACCATGACGTTGCGATGATCGCGCGCGAGCGTGTCGATCAAGTCCGCCTGGATTTTGTTCGTGTCCTGATATTCATCGACAAGTACGAACTGAAATTGCCGCCGATAAAACGCGGCGATGTTTTCGTGTTCCTGCAACATCGACAATGTCTTTTGCAGGAGATCGTCGAAGTCTAACGAGTTGGTCGCCTTCTTCTTTTTCTCGTAACGTGCGTGCACGTCGCGAATTTTTTCGAGCAGCGGCAGGAAATACGGGAACTTTTCCGCGAGCAATTCCTCCAGCGGCGTCTCCGTGTTCACAACGAAACTGAACAACTCCGCCAGCACATCGCCCTTCGGAAAACGAATTTCCTTCGGGTCGATCCCCGCGTTCGCGACCACGGTGTTGATCAAATCTTTTTGATCTTCACGATCCATGATGGTGAAGGCACTGTTGAAACCGATGGCGCTGCCGTGACGACGCAGCATGCGATTGCCGATGGAGTGAAATGTTCCGCCCCAAATCCCGCTCGCGTCCATCGGCAGTAAATTCGCGACGCGGTCGAGCATTTGCCGCGCGGCTTTGTTCGTGAACGTGAGCAGCAAAATATTTCGCGGATCGATTCCGTTTTCCAATAAATAGGCGACGCGATAGGTGAGCGTGCGCGTTTTGCCGGAGCCGGCGCCGGCGATGATGAGCTGCGGTCCGGGCGGCGCGGTCACGGCGGCGAGCTGCTGTTCGTTCAGCTCCGCTTCGTAATTGATGTGAATGGACGATGTCGATCTTGCGGCGTGAAGTGTGTATTCGCGTGACATCGGTGAAATTGGAACCAACCGCAGCAACGTTGCGCGCGCAAATGGTTCGGCGCATCATCCCGCATTCGGACGCGCTTTTTGGTTTCGATTTTGTTGGCGGCGCTCCTCGCCGGCTGCGCGAGCGATCGCGCCCAAATCTCAGCGCTGGATGCAAAAATTGCGCGCGCGCCTAACGATGTCGATCTTTTGCTCGAGCGGGCGCGTTTGTTTACGGTCCGAAAACAACCGGAGCGCGCCTTACTCGATTGCCAACGCGCGATGAAAATCGATCCAGCGTCGGTGCGGGCGCGCATTCAATGCGGCGAAGCGTTGCTCGATCTCGGCCGTGCGAAAGAGGCGTCGGCATTGCAGGTGAGCGCAGACCTGGTGCGCGCGAAAGATCGACATGTACCTCTCGAAGCATTGCGCGAGCTGGGCGAACTCGATCGCCGCGCGAAAATTAGTCCGGACGATCCGGCGCCATTGGTCGCGCGGTCAAAGACATTGCGCAGTCTGCGACAGTTTGGACTCGCGCTCTCCGATGCGGGAGCGGCGCTGGCGCTGGATGACGAACATGCGCCGGCGCACCGCGAGGCCGCATTGTCGTTAGGCGAACTTGGTCACATAACCGAAGCGCGGGCCGAGCAGAAGCGCGCGGACGAGTTGGCGCAAGCGCGACGATAGGCGTTTGCGTTCGGGCGCGGCCTTGCCGAAAAGTTAGCTCTTATGCCACAACGATTTCTTCTCCTCGCTTGCGCATTGTGCGGCGCTGCGCCAATCACGGGCGTGCGCGCAGCCGATTCCAATAATCCGCTCATGCAAGAGAGCGCGCTGCCATATCAGTATCCGGCGTTCGACAAAATTAAGGACGAGAATTTCGTCCCGGCGATCGAAGCGGGAATGCGTGAGCAGTTGAAAGAGATCGAGCCGATCGCGAACAGTTCGGAGAAGCCGACGTTCGAGAACACGGTCGTCGCACTCGAACGCACCGGGCGATTGCTCGATCGCGCCCAGCGGACGTTTTCGAATTTGAACGCGTGCGATACGAATCCGGCGCGGCAAAAGATCGAGAAGGAAACCGCGCCGAAACTGGCGGCGCATCGCGATGCGATTTTTTTGAATCCGAAATTGTTCGCCCGCGTGCGCGAGCTTTACGAGAACCGCGACAAACTCGGGCTCGATCCGGAATCGGCCTATTTGCTCGAGCGTTACTACAAGGATTTCGTGCGCGCGGGCGCGAAGTTGTCCGCTCCGGACAAGGAGAAAATGAAGAAGATGAACGCCGAGCTGGCGACGTTGCAGGCGGACTTCGAGCAGAATGTTTTGAAGGAACGCAATGCGTCGTCGGTGGTGGTGGAGAAAAAAGAAGAGCTCGCTGGCCTGACGGACGACCAGGTGAAAGGCGTGATCAACGCGGCGAAAGCGGAGAAGAAGGACGGAAAATTTGTCATTCAGCTTCAGAACACGACCGGGCAGCCTTTGTTAGGTTCGTTGCAAGATCGACATCTACGCGAGCGAATCATGCAGGCGTCGCTCGCGCGCAATTCGAAAGGAGGCGAGTTCGACACCCGCAAAATTATTTTGCGAATTGCGCAGCTGCGCGCGGAGAAAGCGAAGTTGTTAGGCTACGACAATTGGGCGGCGTATCAGCTCGAAGACCAGACCGCCAAGAATGTTCCGACGGTAAACAAGCTGCTGGGCGATCTCGCACCGCCGGCGGTCGCGAACGCGAAGCATGAAGCCGACGAGCAACAGACGATTGTCGATCAAGAGAAAGGCGGATTCCAAATCGCGGCCTGGGACTGGGATTTTTATTCGGAGAAAGTGCGCAAGGCGAAATATGATTTCGATGAGTCGGAGGTGCGCCCGTATTACGAATTGAATCACGTCATCAACGACGGCGTCTTCTTCGCCGCGAACAAAGAATACGGACTCACGTTCAAGGAACGAAAAGATCTTCCGGTTTACGAACCGGACGTGCGGGTGTGGGAAGTGTTCGATCGCGACGGGAAGCCGCTCGCGATTTTCATCGGCGATTATTATGCGCGCGCGTCAAAACGCGGCGGCGCGTGGATGAACGCGTATGTGCAGCAGAGTGGTTTGTTCGCGACCAAACCGGTGGTGGCGAACCATCTCAACATTCCGAAACCGCCGCCGGGCGAGCCGACGTTGCTCACGCACGACGAAGTGCGGACGGCGTTTCATGAATTCGGTCACGCGCTGCATGGAATGTTTTCGAACGTAAAATATCCGCGGTTCAGCGGGACGAGCGTGCCGCGCGATTTCGTCGAGTATCCGTCGCAGGTAAACGAGATGTGGGCGAACTGGCCGGAAGTGCTGAAGAATTACGCGAAGCATTACCAGTCGGGCGAGCCAATGCCGCAGGCGCTGGTCGATAAGATCGACAAGGCGGACAAATTTAATCAGGGATACAAAACGACGGAATACTTGTCGGCGTCGTTACTCGATCAGGCATGGCATCAATTGCAGCCTAACGAAATCCCGCAGGACGCGGTGGCATTCGAAGCGGAAGCGTTGCGCAAACTGCATGTCGATTTTGCGCCGGTGCCGCCGCGCTACCGCAGCTTTTATTTTTCGCACGTGTTCTCGAGCGGTTACTCGGCCGGATACTATTCGTATCTCTGGAGCGAAGTGCTCGACGCTGACACGGTCGAGTGGATCAAGGAACACGGCGGATTGAAACGCGAGAACGGCGATCGTTTTCGCGAGATGTTGTTGTCGCGCGGCGGATCGGCCGATGCGCTCGGCTTGTTCAAGAATTTTGTCGGACGCGATCCGTACATCGAGCCGTTATTGAAACGGCGCGGGCTCGATAAAGCGCCGGGCGCGGACGATTCGAAGACGGAAGCGCAATCGCCGAAAAGTTAGTTGTCGATCTTGCCTAACCGTCAGCGGCCACTGCGTGAGCGCGATGGCGATGCCGGCGATGATGCGCCGCGTGCGATGACGAACTGCGCTTCGCGTTCGACGTTTTGTGGACCGCCGGCTTCGGCGGCTCCGCCGCAATAAGGACCGGCGTGTCCACGGCCTTGCCATACGATGCGGAGGTCGATGTCGATCTTGCCGGTTGTTGGACATGAGAATAGTTGATGTGGTTAGCGGAAGGAGTCGCAACCAATCGCATCGTGGACGGCGTCGTCGCGGTCCGATATGAGCCCATTGCCGGCGTCGGGGCCGCTTGCATTTGCGGTTTAATCATCGCCGGAGTGTTTGCGGCAAGTGCCGTATTCATCGCGCGGTATTTATGTTCGCCGTCAAAAGCGTAGAACGGCACATACGTCGAAGGATCGAGGAACGCCGCGCGCGTCGGCGACTCGTTGAAGGTCGGATCGAGCACATAACTTCCGCCACTCGTGTCCCACTGCACCCAGGTGTGCGTGGAGGCGTCGAAAATGTGGCGTTTACCGATGACGATGCGCAGATTTCGCGCGCCGCCTTTGCGCATCTCTTCAAACAGCGCGACCGATTTGCCTTTGCAATCGCTTTCCTGCGCGAGCCGCAGCTCGGCCGGCGTCTGCCAATGCCGCGAATAATGGTAGGGCACGGCGCGGAGCTCCATCATCCAAACTGTGATCGGCAACGGGATCGCAGCGGCGGTCGCTACCGATGACGCTTTGCAGTTGAGGATCGGATCAATCCGCAACATCTGGCGATCGTACGGGGTGGATGCGACTGGAAGGAATATCGATTGGGCGAAAGCGGAAAATGGAACCAGCCCGAGCGCAACGATAAGCGAAGCCAGCCTAACGAATCGAGACGAAGAATCATTTCGGACGAACATACGATTAGGCAGACGTGCTGGAGCATCGCGTGTGCCTTAGAATTTCGGCGGAGTATGACAATTATGGCCGCGCAATGGCAACGATTGTTTTGTGAAAATTCGAACGGCTGATGCGATGGTCTCGCAAGATCGACATCTTCATTTCGCGTCGAGCGAGATTGCTCTGGCGAAAACGGGAAAATAGCTGCAAGTTTCTAGCCCGAAATGGGCGAACCGAATAACCCCGACATCACAGCGGTGCAGCAATCCGCAGCGGCGAACGTTCAAGTTCCCGATCGTGCCGATCTTCGCCCGGAAAATATCAACGACGCCGTCATCCGTCTCGCCGGCAATTCGCAGGACGGAATCCAAACCGCCGGCGCATTTCTGGCGCGACTCGCCGGCCGCAGCGCGCAGGACGTCATGACTTACATGACGATTCCCGCGACGATCTCGGGCGGGCCGTCGATCTTCCAAGTGCGCATCGGTTCGGGCGAAGTTTTATCGGCCGGCGACGAAGCCGATTTTCTGGTCGCGTTTTATCAACACAGTTATCACGACCACATCGGTTTTCTGCGCGAAGGCGGCGTGCTCCTTTACGATTCGGACAACGTTGAGCCAGACCTCGACGATAAGCGATTTGTTTACGTCGGCATCCCCATCACTGGACTGACGGTCGAAGCGCTCGGCGGCACGGCCAAGGACAAGGGCAAAAACATTTTCGTGCTCGGATTGATCGCGAAAATTTTTCATCTCGATCAAGAGAAGCTGGTCGCGTTGATGAAGGAAAAATTCGGCGGCAAAGACGAGAGCATCGTCAACACCGCGATCATGGCCTTCACCGCCGGCTACGCCTATCCCGTCGGCAACCTGCTCACGAAACTTTATCAATTCGAAAAGATCGACAAGCCCGGCGGCCGCGCGCAGATCACGATGGACGGCAATCAGGCGCTCGCCTACGGATTGCTCGCCGCCGGTGTGCGTTTCGGCGCCGGCTATCCGATCACGCCCTGGTCGAGTGTGATGGAAGTTTTGCGGCGCGAGCTTCCGAAATACGGCGGCATTTTCGTGCAGGCCGAAGACGAGCTCGCGTCGGTCTCCATCGCGATCGGCATGTCGTATTCCGGTTGGCTCGCGGTTACTGGCAGCGCGGGACCGGGAATTTCGTTGAAGACCGAAGCGATCGGCTGGGCGTCGATGGCGGAGATCCCGCTCATCATTTGCAATGTGCAACGCGGCGGCCCGAGCACAGGATTGCCGACGAATGTCGAACAAAGCGATTTGCATCAAGCCATCTTCGGCAGTCACGGCGACAGCCCGCGCGTCGTGCTCGCGGCCGCGACAGTGGAAGATTGTTTTTACATCGCGATCGAAGCGGCGCGGATCGCGCGCAAATATTCGACGCCGGTATTTATTTTGAGCGACACCTCGCTCGCGACCCGCATCGAAGCTTTCGACGAACCGGACCTGGCGAAGATCATGGTCGATCCGAAACCAGACCTGACTGCGCGACAAACGCACAAGCCATATCCGTTAGACCAAATCACGCAACACGTCCCGCCGGGCGCGCGCATTCTCGACGGCAAATATCCGCTCATGTCCGGGCTCGAGCACGATGAGATGGGACATCCTACCGGCAGCCCGAAGATGCACATGGCGATGACGGCGAAACGCCGCAACAAATTGCGCAAGCTCGCCGACGACATTCCGACGCCGGAAATTTATGGCGATGAACAAGGCGACACCTTGCTCGTCGGTTGGGGCTCGACCTACGGCCCGATCCACGACGCGGTGAAACGCGCGCGCGAACACGGCGAGAAGATCGGGGCGTTGCATCTGCGTCACATTCATCCGTTGCCTAACGGATTGGAAAAAATTTGGCCGAAGTTCAAGCGCATCGTCGTGGTCGAGATGAACGATGCCGGCGTTTACGGTTATGGACAGCTCGCCACGATTTTGCGGGCGCGCTATTGCGAATCGAAGATCGAGAGCGTGACCAAGACCGACGGACTCACCTTCCGCGTGAAAGAGATTTTAGAAAACGTTTTCAAAGGCAAAACTTACGCGAGAAATATTCCGCGCGATGGCGCCGCGGTCGAGCATCACGGCACCGCGCCGGAAAACGTGAAACACTTGAAGGAAGTCGTCCCGCAGGGAGTGGGATAGAAAGGCAAAAGGTAGAAGGCTAAAGGAAAATGAACGCGGACCGCAAAGATCCAGAGACAGCCGACGCGACGAAGCGCGCCGCCGCGAAAGTGCCTGCGGCGGTCGATCGCGCATTCGACAACACACCGACCAAACCGGGGACCGAAGCGGCGAAGGCGTCGTCCGGCGAGAACGAAACGCGGTCCGATTCCGCGCAACTGCCCGCAAAGGCCTAACGAAATAAAGATGTCGATCTTGAATAAGGAAAGCAGGAAAAGAGGAAAGAGTTTCGGAATCCTTTTCCTGCGTTCCTGTTTTCCTAATTAATTTATGTCTGACGAAACAAAACCAAACGGCTCCGGCGATACTTCTTCTGTAGCGGCGGCGGTGTCGGCTGCAGATGCAGGCGGGACGCCTGCCACCACAATCGAAATTCCGCGCGAGAAGTTAACGAAGAAAGCCATCACCGCCGATCACCCTACGTGGTGTCCGGGCTGCGGCGATTTCGCCGTGCTCGCTTCGTTTTACAAAGTTCTCGAGAAACGAAATCTCGATCACGAAAAGATCGTTACCCTCGCCGGCATCGGTTGCTCATCGCGCTTTCCCTATTTCGTTAACGGCCATGGCGCCCATTTCATTCACGGCCGCGCGGTCCCGCTCGCCAGCGGCATTAGTCTGGCCCGGCCGGACCTGAACGTCTTTTTGTTCGGCGGCGACGGCGACGGTTTCTCCATCGGCGGCAACCATCTCAATCACGGCGCGCGCAAGAACGTGAACCTGGTCTACTTCATCATGGACAACTTCGTTTACGGCCTAACGAAGAAGCAGACCTCGCCCACTTCGCCCATCGGTTTCAAATCCAAGACCGACCCGACCGGCGCCATCGATCAACCGGTCAATCCGATGAAACAACTCGTTAGCGCCGGCGCCACCTTCATCGCGCGCACCCACGCCACGCAGGTCAAACACATGATGGAAATGATTGAGCGCGCGTTCGATCACCAGGGCTTCAGCGTGATCGAATGCCTGAGCGAATGCGTCGAATTTTATCCCGACGTCTTCGACCCGGCCGATCCGCGCAAAGGCGGCAGCTTCGAGCTCATCCAGGAAAAGAAATGGGACAACACGCCCGAGGACGAATTGCGTCACGACGTGACCGACGAGCTCGCTGCTTATAAGCTCGCGCAACTACCGTTTCCGGGCGTCTTCGGCGTCTTTTATCAATCCGATCGTCCGACCAAAAATGCGCTGGAGAAAAAGTGGATTGAGACAACGCGAGCGAAAACTGGCAATGCATCGGATCTCGAGTTGCTCCAGAAAACCTTCGACCGCATGAAGTGACGATGTCGATCTTGCGCGAGCGCGCAGACGACGTTGTTCGTTAGGCTTGACCGGATTCTGCGCCGCGCGTTAGCATCGCGACATGCCTCCTCCCTGGCTCATTGCCGCGTGGAATTTTTTGGAGCTGCCCCTGTTCACTTTTCTGGGCGCGTTCGTTTTGTACGCGCTGAATCGGCTCCAGGGCAAACAACCCCTCTCACTTTTTCTGGCCCTCGGCGCTGACCTCGGAACGGGCGCGCGGCCGATCAAGGTCTTCTTCGATATGCTCCTCTCATCAATCTTGTTTGGCGGACTGGTCTTCGCGCTGACCGCGCCCACCACCGTCCAACAAGCCATTGTTGTCGGGCTGGGCACAACTGGTATATTATCTGCACGCACGAAAGCAACGGAATGACGACGACAACCAAAACGATCGAGCAATTGCAAAACGAGTCGCGACGGATGCGGACTTTTGGAACGATCAGCGGAGTGGCCACGATTGTCGGCGCCGGACTCGTTGGCCTGGCGTCGGTGCCGGCCGCGGCGGTGCTTGGTCTCGCCGGTGCCGCAGTGGCCACTGGTACACTATTAAAAAAATTGGGCGATGAGCGGACCGTCGCTCAACGCACCGGCCGTCTCGCGACGACTAACGACGCGCCCGCCGTCGCGACGCACTAGCGCCGCGTTTCATCCTTCATCCTTTGCCCTTCATCGTTTCTTCGTGATGTCGATCTTCTGCAGCCGGCCCATCGCGCAGCGACACATCATATCGGGCACACAAATTTGGCCGTCTAGCGCCAAGGAGCGTAAAACGTTCGATCGCATGAAGTAATTGAGTCGCGGTCGCGCGCGAATTACTCGATCGACCCGGCCGGTACCGCCGGCCCGACCGTCGTCGGCGCCGCCTCAACCGCGGTCGGTTCGCCTTCCGCCTTGTCCGTGATCAGCTTGCGCAAGAACGGATTCAACACCACCAGCGCGATACCGACGACAAGGCTTCCCGTCCCGAGCTCCGCGAATAATTTCACGTAACCGGGATTCGTCGCCACCGCTGTCGCGCCCGTCGGTTCCGGAATCATTCCCGAAAAATCGCCGGCGAAAAGCGACGCCAATCCCGTCACCAGCATCCAGCTGCCCATCATGATTCCCTGATATTGGCGCGGCGCGAGTTTACCGATCATCGCGTAGCCGATCGGCGAGATGAGCAGCTCACCGATGCTTTGCAGCACGTAACTGGCGAAGAGCCACCAGAACGCGCTCAGACCATTGGCGCCGGCCAGCTTGATCCCGACCGGCAGAATGAGAAAACCGAGCGCCATCAACAACAGCGAAGTCGCGAATTGTTTCGGGATGTCGATGTTCCAACCGCGCGCGCGCATGCGGGTGAAGAACGACGCGAGCAACGGCCCGCCGATGACGATGCAGACGGTGTTGATGTTCTGGATCCATTGCGGCTGAATCTCCACCCGGCCGATCATGCGATCGACATTGTGCACCGCGAACAACATCAGCCCGCTCGGCGCCATCTGATAGAGCGACCAGAACATGAGCGAGCCGATCGTAAGAATGAGATACGCCGTCATGTTCCGTTTCTCGCGGCGATCGGCGTGCGTGATCGTCAGGTAAATCAAGGTCAACGCCACCAGCGCGCAGATTCCTTTGATGATCGTTTCCGTGCTGCCCGGTCGCTGCAGCATGAACCAAACGACCGGCACCAGACCGATAACGATGGCGATTCCGGCCGCGAGACGTGTCGTGAACTTGTTAGGCGAAACTTCGAGCAACGGCGTGTTGCGATCGCGCAACGTTTTCCACGACGCCGTCGCCAGCACGATCGCGACGAAATTGCCGAGGGTCGCGAAAATGAAAAGGCTCGAATAACTTTCCGTCGCCTGGAAATAACCGGCCACGCTGAAGCCGACGAAGAAGCCGACGTTCATGCCCGCGTAATTCCAGAGGAACGCCCCTTCGCGGCGCGGATCGTCCGAGGTGAACCGTTGCGTCAGCATCATGTTGATGCAGGTGACGTTGAGTCCGCTGCCAGTGAGAAAAAGCGCGAGCCCGACATAGAAAAGCGGAAGCGTCCCGCTCGCGATACAACCGCACCCGATCACTTGCAGCGCCATGCCGCCGACGAACAGATTGCGATTGGAAAGAAACCGTCCGCCGAGATAACCGCCGAAAAGATGGAGCCCGTAATTGAACGCGCCGAACACGCCCATCAACGCCGTCGCCTCTTTCGTCCCGAGATTCAGATGCTTCGTCGCGTAAAGGACGAGCGTTGAGTAAAGGACCGCGAAGCCCAACGTCGCAAAAATTTGGATGAAGAAGAGAACGGCCGTGCCCTCGGGGGCTTTTGAGAAGAAGCGAGATTTCATCGGCGCGTATTGTTTCTAATTTAAGTTTCTACTTTCACTTTCTGTCATCTTGAGGCCGGCAATTAGCCGGGCAACTTGTGAATGTGGGACGCAGCCGCCGCACTAGCAAATAACCACGGCGCGACGGACAGAATCTTGTCTGACTTTTCGAGATTATGTTTCGCGCAGAGTAATCGAACGTTCGCGGCGGTCAGACTGCTTCCGCCTTTCGAAAAAGGAATGTCGTGATCGAAATGTAGATTCTTCTTCGAACCGCATTGGACGCATTGGCCACCGTCGCGCCGCCACACTTCCACCTTCACCGTCGTCGGGATCAATCGATTGTGCGGAAGATCGACAACTCGGCCGAATGATTTCTTCTCGACGGGCTTCAGCGAAAACTTGAATACCTTGCGCTTCCCATTGGAAACGATGTTCGCGTCGATCAATTCGAAGAAACCTTTGTAGCTCCAGATCCCGCGCGAAATCTTTTCATAAACTTTGATCAGTTCAGGCTTCGCGCGCAGGCCGCTTTTGAAATCCATCGCTGCTCGAAAGAACTTTCCATTCTCCGTCCCCGATCCGCGCGGCGTCATTAAGGGCTGATCAACTTCTTTCGGATTGGGTCCGCCGCGTCGCTGCGGTTCATCGTGACCTTCAAACGTCAGCATTCCAGTGGCTGGATCGAGCGCGTCTGCGTACGGCGCGTTCTCGCGCAACGACATTAGAAATACGGAATACTTCTTCCCAACGCCGAAGTTCATTCCCTTCTGCAGCGCGGCTTTCTCCTCCGTAACGAGATCGTGATACGAAATGATGTCGTCGACTTCCATTGCCCCAATCGCGGTTGAAGAGTAAGGCGAGTTATTGCGGCACATGAACAACCCGAAGCCATAGTGCGGCATTCGGATTGTTTGGACTTTGCCCTTCAGCGATATCTCGTACAACGAGTTCAGCGCCCTTAGGCAGGATAACTCCGGTCATGTCATCGCTACTAGTTATCCCGACTATCGGAGGATGTTCTAACGCGCGCGAAGTAGACGTCTGCTTATAACCGATGATGATCACCGGACGTGATACTTTGAGTCGGATGGTATCTCCAATTTCGATATATCTTCGAAACCCGCGGCCAGTCGTGCTGATCGATTCGACATATGGACCTTCGACGAATCTGTCGGTCTGAGTGTCAAAGTAACCTGCGAAAATCCAACCGGTGTCTCCCGGAATTGTGGTTGGTTTTGCAACATCCGGAACGCCAACAGTCGACGATGGTGTGGTCGACGGTGCGGGCGTATTTTCACGCGCCTGTGACGCAGCCACCTCATTCGCTTTGGAAACAACCTTTGCCGCGAATACCGCGACGCCCAAAAACAGTAACAAAAAGATGGACAGCTTTACTTTGGTTGGCGCGTCTCTGAAAAAGAAAAACGCCAAGATCGCCAATGCGATTATCATCAAAGCGAGGAGCCCAAGTGGGCTCGTCGCGGCCTCCTTGATGATATCTGGAATGTACTGCCAGACGTCGGCAAACATCGGCCGTGATAATGTCGAGAGGTGAACCGTGGGACAAGGAAATTGGCGTACAGCCGCGGCTACGCAAAATCGACAGCTACCTGAAATTGACAGCCCGACGTGGACTATTATCTCACGCCGGTCGCCATTACGTGAGGAACCGGATCGTTAGCGGATAACGGTAGAACTTTCCCTCGCTCGCTTTGATCGACGCGACGATGACGAAGATCGTGTTCAGGATCCAAAGAATCGCGAGAAACGCGAAGCCGATCAGGATCAAACAAAAGACGGCGGCGATGACGTTGTAGATCAGCATCGAGATTTGGAAGTTGAGCGATTCTTTGCCGTGCGCATCGATCTCGGGCGAGTCATCGCGTTTGGCCAGCCAGATAATGAGCGGTCCGAGCAGGTGCCCGGGGAAATGAAAGAAGACGCCGAGCAACGCGCTGGCGTGACACAGAATATTCCAGGTGCGCACGTGCGATGCGCTGATGGAGTTCGCGGGTAATGGCGGCGGCGGGGTCGATGCGGGGATGGAAGTTTCCATGGGACTACTCTCCTTTAATCGTTGGATGCATGGCGCGTCGGTTTGGATTCAAAATTTCAGCTAAGATCGACAATCGGCAAGATCGACATCGACTGCTGCGGCGATTCAAAGGGAGAATGGCGGCGAAAAAATTGTCCGGAGCGCAACGCGCACGCAAAAAATTTCTCCGGTATTTCCCGAAAGGTTTTCGCGACGAAACTTACCTCGAATGGGAGCGCGAATATAAATGCGAAACGCACGCGCGCTGGGAAGAGGCGCTTAATCGCGCCGAATTCCGGCGGATGCTTGAAAAAGGCGAATATGCGGAGGTCGCGGCCCGCGCCATCCGGGCGGAGCAGCGTTCGCGTCACAGCATGATTTTCTCGTTCGAGAAAATGGCGCTGCGCGACGCGGTAAGATCGACAAGTGGGGCGAAGTTGTTCGCGACTTCGCTCTACGAATTTCTACACGGACGCGGAAGTGACGAAGAACGCTTCACCGCATGGTGCGACGCGGTTGCGCGATTGCCGCGGAAACAAACGCGCGTGCTAACCTGGCCGCTGGTGACGGTGTGGGGATTCATCGCCCAACCGGACCGACATATTTTCCTCAAACCAAACGTGACGAAGATCGCGGCGGAGAAATACGGATTCGATTTCGAATATCAATCGAAACCAAACTGGGAGACGTACGCGAGTCTGCTCGAGTTCGCGACGACGGTGCGGCGCGATCTGCGCGATCTGCGCCCGCGCGACATGATCGACATCCAGTCGTTTATCTGGGTGCAGGGCTCGGACGAATATCCACGCTAGCGAAAAAACGCGCCGATTGGTCGATTGTCGATCTTACGCGGCGGCTTCAGCTTTCGCGCGGACCTTGGCGTCCCATTGCGTGCGCAAAATTTTCATCTCGGCTTTGAGCGCGGTCAGTTTCGCGGCGACGCCTTTGTACTTTTTCGTGATGCCGGAGACAGTGCGGGTGACTGCGCCTTGATTGACCAAGCCCTGTAGTTTTTCATACGTGCGCAGACGCAACATTTCTTCTCCGCCGCTGGCCGCGTTCCGCGTGCGCAGATTAAGAAAGATGATATCGAAGAGCGCTTTGAATTCGAACGAGCCCTTGGTAGAAAGCAGCGCGACAAGTTCTTCGGAAATATTGTCGGGCGCGCGACGAGTGAAGGCAGCAGATGCTTTAGACATCAAGGAGTATAGCAGAGATCGGCGAAATTGCGACCCGGATCGGGGAGAACATATCAGCGATATCACCACGGAATAACTTTGCGATCGCGCCAGAATTTTCCGGTCTCATTTTGCGGCGCCTCGGCCGCGAGCCAGACGATTCCGGCCGCGCCTTCGCCGAGTGAACGCGTCGCGTTCGCTCCGCCCATGTCGGTGCGGACCCAGCCGGGACAAACGGAATTGATCGCGAACGTCGGGAGCGCGGCGGCGAGCTGAACGGTGACGCCGTTCAAGGCCGTCTTTGAAATGCAATAGGCCGGCGCCCAACCATCGGCGCCATCGGTCAATTGGCCGCCACTGCTGGAAACATTCACGATGCGCGGGGCATCGCTCTTTTTCAAAAAAGGCACGAACGCTTGTGAGACGATGAGCGCGCCAAGTGCGTTCGTGCGCATGGTGGTCTCGAAAATTTCCGGCGTGACCGTGAGCACGTCTTTGTCGTCATCGAGCAGAATGCCGGCGTTGTTCACGAGCACGTCGAGCCGATCGCTTTCCTTCGCGAATTCGTTAGCCGCGCGACGCACATTGTCGATCTTGCTGATGTCGATCTTGAGAAACGTCACGTCGCCTTCGCTCTGAAGTTTTTTCGCCGCGGCCTCGCCGGCGTCCTGGTTGCGCGCGCCGAGAAAGACGCGACAACCTTTGCGCGCGAGCTCTCGCGCCACTTCGAAACCGATTCCTTTGTTCGCGCCGGTGACAAGAGCGACACGTTGTTTTCTTGGCATGATGAAATTTGCGACGGTCACAGACCGCCGCTACAGAAAAAGAGATGGCGAAGAAAAGAAAAGTGCCGTTCACGATCGGCCAGGTCGGACATTTCGGATTGGCCGTGCGCAATCCAAAAAAAAGCGCGCAGTGGTGGGAACGCGCGGTCGGATTGAAGACGCAATTCGAATTCGACGGCGGCATCGCGATCGGGAACAAGAACGTCACGATCGCGCTGCACAAAGGTGTGTCGCATCCCGGAGCGTTCGATCACATGTCGTTCCATCTCCCGAGCATGGCGATGTTGCGCAAAGCGCTGAAGCATTTGCAAAAGGTAGATGTCGATCTTGAAGATCCGGGCCATGAGATCGGTCCGGAAGCGCCGGGATCGAAAAACATGGGCATCTGGTTTCACGATCCGGACGGTTATCGCTGGGAATTGAGCGTGCAGGACGGGGGCCGCGCCTAACGAGCCGATTTTTCGCGGCGCGCGATGCGATGGCGCAATTGCAGAAACGGACGCTCGACCGCGAAAAAGAGAATCGTGGCCGCGAGGTAAACGCAAACTTCGACAAGCACGAGCGCAAATCCGGAGGTCGGATCGATGTTGTTAGTCGTGCAGATTTGCGTGACGCCGTGAATGGCGAGCTTCTGCACGAGATAGGCGCTGTAAGCGATGCTGGCGATAAACTCGGCGCCGGGAATTTTGAATCGGCGCAAGGGCGATCGCGGACTGACGGCAAAGAGGAGTAACGTCGCCATGCCAATCGCGATGAGGGGAAATTGCCAGACACAGGCGGTGACGGTGAGGTCGCCGGTTTCGCCCAGCCACAATGCGTACGCGATCAATCCGATGGCGGGCGGCCAGAGAAAGATCGACATGTTCGTTAGGCGTTTCCACCATTGCGGGCGGAATTTCTCGATTGCGGCAAGCGCAACGCCGAGCACGAGCGGATCGAGACGCGTCCAGGTCGGATAATAAATCCACGCTTGGAAACCGCGGAACGAGACGCCGTTACCGTCGCCCGCCGGATTTTGCCAGGCGAGAAATGTGCGCAACAAAATTCCGCCGATGATGATGGCGCAGGGAACGATGAACGCGGCGCGCGGCCGGCGATTGAGCAGAAGCAAAGTAAAAGGAAGCGCGAGATAGAATTGATCTTCGACCGCAAGCGACCATGCGTGGGAGAAAGCGGTGCCGCCATGGAGCGCGATGTTTTGGAGCGAGAGCAGAAATTTCCAGAGCGGTTGCGCCATGTCGGGATATTCGCGCCACGACGGCAGCAAAAAATAAATTGCGAGCACGACCAGGTACGCCGGCAGAATGCGCAAGGCGCGGCGCGCGAAGAAGCGGCCGAGATGTACATGTCGATCTTGCGCGAGCGGGGCGAGCAATTGGCCGCCGATCAAGTAACCGCTCAGGACAAAAAAGAGATCGACGCCGATCCAGCCCCAGCGATGCACGCGGCCGGGCCATGGGAATCCCATGATGCCGGCGTGATAAATGACGACGATGATGATGGCGAGCGCGCGAAGAAAATCGAGACCGGGCTGACGCTCGCGATCTTGAAATCGCGGATCAATCTGGAGCGGGTCGTTAGCGCGCATTCACATTACTTTCGCGATTCGGCGGCGGATTCTTTCACGAATTCGCGCGTGGCGCATCCGCGGCACGAGTACGTTGTCGATCTTGCGCGTCGGGCCGGGTCTGTCGCGAAGCGTCGCACAGGAGAAAGCGGCCTTGTCGATCTTTCGCTGCCGCCTCGGGCCCGCAACCGTTTACGGTGGGCAAAAATAAAATCAGCCGGCGCAGATTTCTCAAAAACGCGGCTCTGGGATCGGCCGGGTTGATGTTGATGCCGCGACTGCGCGCGCAATCGATTCAATCCGCACGCAAGCCGAACCTGCTCGTGTTCCTGCCCGATCAATTCCGCGCGGACGTGCTCGCATGTTACGGATCGCGCCACGCTTTTGCGCCAAATTTAGACAAGCTCGCGTCGCAATCGTCGATCTTCTCGCGCGCCTACATCACCCAACCGGTCTGCACGCCGTCGCGTTCGTCGTTGCTGAGCGGGACGTGGCCGCACTGGAATGGTTGCATCGGGAATTCGTCCGTCCTGAATCCGCGCCTGCTCTGTCTGCCGGAGTTGTTAGTCGATAACGATTATCACACCGGTTATCTCGGCAAATGGCACCTCGGCGACGAATTTCGGGCGCAACATGGTTTCAACGAGTGGTTGTCGATCATCGACAGCAAAGGAACGAAGGTTACCGACACGAGCGAGGCGCACGAGATCAGCGATTACGCCAAATTTCTTCTCGCGCACGGAATAAAACCGAAAGCGAGCGAGCATGGAATTTTCAGCAAGGGCTTTATCTCGCGGCAGCCGGTCGAATTCTCGCGCGTGAAATTTCTCGAGACCAAAGCGTGCGAATTTCTCGATCGACATGCGCGCGAACCTTTCATCCTCTTCGTCGCTTTTTACGAACCGCATCCGCCTTACAACGGTCCGCTCAACAATGAGCATCCGCTCGACCAGATCGAACTCGAGCCGACGTTCCGCGAATTTTTCGGGCCCGATATACCGGAGCGTTATCGCCAGCGGCAATTGGTGCAGGCGAAAACGATCGCCCCGGACACAAATTCGTATCGCAAGATTAAACAGCGCTATCTCGGACTCGTCACCGAAGTGGACCGCAGCATCGGCGGTGTCTTAACCAAGCTCGACCAACTCGGCCTCGATCAAAACACAATCGTCGTCCACACCGCCGATCACGGCGACATGATGGGCGCGCACGGCTTGTTCGGTAAATGCGTTCTGTTCGAGGAATCCGCCCGCGTTCCTTATCTCGTGCGAATGCCCGGGCAAAATCGCGCCTGCACCATTACCCAGCCTGTCAGCCACATCGATTTTGTGCCGACACTGCTGGATTTGTTAGGCAAAACGCATCACGACCAATGCGCCGGCGCCAGCCGCGCCGCGTTGCTGCAAGGCGAATCGAAATCGGCCGAGACGATCTTCCTGCAATGGAACGGCAAGGATAACGTTTTCAAAAAATCGCACATGATGCCGGCGAACGACGCGGTCTTGCATGAAGCGACCCGCGCCGCCATCACGCCCGACGGTTGGAAACTTTGCCTGCGCGACATCGACAAGAACGAGCTTTACAACCTAACGAACGATCCGCGCGAACAGCACAACCTCTACAACGACGCGAAATACAAGGATGTGATCGCGCGGTTGACGGATGAAATTCATCGCTGGCAGGAACGCCACTCCGATACGCTGAAAGTTTAGAATCGGCGAGCCGAAGAATCGGCGAGCCGAAGACGGGATTTGAACCCGTGACCTACGGTTTACGAAACCGTTGCTCTACCAGCTGAGCTACTTCGGCGCTGCGGGCGGGAAGTTACATCCGCCACTTCCCGCGGCAAGCGCAAGATCGACATCTACTTTTACGCTCGCCCGAGCGCAGCAGTCACGCGCTAGGCCGGTCGCGCCGGCGCGAAAACATTGCGCAATCTTCCCCAAAAGTTGGTCGAGCGCGCAGTGGTGGAACGCGCCACCAACACCGGACAATCGGCGCGATTCACGATCTGTCGTGTCACGTCGCCCATGATGTAATGGGTGAATGCGCCCCGCGCGCGCGACGAGCCGGTCACGATCATGTCGTTGTTACCTTCGCGCGCTTCGGCAAAAACTTGATCGACAAGATTGCCGTGACGCACACGCACGGTGACAGAAACGCCCAGCGCTTCGAGTTGCTTGCGTTCGTTCGTTAGGTTACGCCCGAGCTCCGAGCCCGATTCCAATAAAAGATCGACATCTTCCTCCAGCGCGACGAGGTCGGCGTAGAGAACGGGCGGCTCCGCCATGACGTGCAAGAGCGTGATCGATGCGCCGAGGGCGGCCGCAAATTTTCCGGTGAGCTTGACCGCGTCGTCGATGTATTCCCGGCCGCCGGTGCATACGAGTAAACGTTTTAATTCCGAGCAATCCCCGATAGCGACGAGCACGGGCGGCGAGATCAACTTGATGACTTCGTAAGTTTTCTCGGTGCGCCAATACAAACCGCTCGTGGTCGTGCGTCGCGAACCAATGATGACGAGATCGTATTTCGCTTTCGATGTCTGCTCGAGAATCTGGCGGACCGGTTCGCCCGATTGCAAAACGATTTCCGGAGCGACGCCTTCACCGCGCAGAAATTCCGCCTCCGCATTGAGCGCTTCGCGCAAGGGCGCTTCATCGATCGATTTTTCGGCGATGCCTAACAAGGTCGTCTCGGCCGTGGTCGCGCGCGCGAGCGAGGCCGTAAGTCGTATGGCGTTGTCGATCGCCGGCATGCCATCGCTACAAATCAAAATCTTCATGTCGATCTTACAATTTGTGTCCGGTTAGCAGTGTGTAAATGACGATGGCCGCGCCGATGAGTGGCAACGGCACAAACGCGAGCCGGATTTTCGGGCCGGCAAAATATTGCGTCGAGATCGCGCCGATTTGTGCGCCGATGGCCGCGCCCGTGTGCATGACGAGCGCGATGAGAATGTCGACGTTGCCTTTGACCGCGTGCGTGAAAGTTCCGTAGCTCGCCGAAATGATGATCTCGAACAAATCCGTGCCGACGGCGAGATGGGTCGGAATTCCGAGAACGTAAACCATCGAAGGCATCCGAATGTAGCCGGCGCCGCCGCCGAGAAATCCGCTGAACAATCCGCCGATAAACGACACGAAGAGGATAACCCAAAGCGAAATGGTCACGCCCGACACCGGCAGTTTGATCATCGGGGCAAGTTTGAATCGCTGGATCCTGCGCGTGACACCGCGGAATGATGATGGGTCGCGTTTCTTTTGTGCCGATGTTTTCGCCGCTCCACTCGCTTTTGCCTGCTTTAAAGTTTTGCGGCTTTCCCAAATCATGAAAGTCGAGATGCAGACGTAGACCGCGATCGAAACGATGCTCACGACCACATCGACATGTCCGGCGCGCTTTAATGCCTGGATCATTTGCGCGCCGCATTCCGCGCCGCCGATCGTGCCCACGGCCATGAACAGGCCGAGCTTAAGATCGACATTGCCGAGCGCGCGATGTCGTTTGGCCGCGACAATGGATTTGCCCACGATGTGGGCGAGATCGGTGCCGACGGCAAAATTCCAGTGCACGCCCATCAAGCGCAGCGCCGGCCCGGCGATGAAACTTCCGCCGACGCCGAAGAAGCCGCCGAGAATTCCGATGAGGAACCCGACGACCACGAGATAAATCGGGCTGATGTGCGAGTGCGAAATCGGAAAGTCCATTGTCGATCTTTTATTCGGTGCGCCCGCGAATGATGCGCAGCAGAAGTGACGTCACGCTCTCGAGCGCGACCGCCTGGCCGATGATGAGCAGGATCGCGACAGCGGCGTACACGACGTGGTGATGTTGTTGGAGCTGAAAAAGCCAGTCGCCAAGAAAATGGAGGACGGCAAAAAAGTAAGCGACGACCAGCACCGCGTAGATGGCGAGCTCGACTAAAAATGCGCGCAGGGTCGTGGCGGTTTCGCGTTTCATTTGGCCGTTACCTTGAATCGCCGCTGACACTTGCGTCAGGCGGGTTTCGTTTTAACATTCCCGCTCCACTCCTACCGTAAAATATGGCCGACGTTGCAAACAAATATCCCGAGAATGTTGAGGGGAAGTTTTATGTCGATGATCAATGCATCGACTGCGATCTCTGTCGTGAGACCGCGCCTGCGAATTTCAAGCGCAATGATGACGGCGGGCACTCCTTCGTTTACAAACAGCCGGAGACGCCCGAAGAAGAAGCGCTTTGCAAGGAAGCGATGGAAGGTTGCCCGGTCGAAGCCATCGGGCCGGACGGCGCGTAGATCGAGTCCGAGCCGGACTGGCATCTTGTTAGATCGACAACTTCCTGTCGCGCTCAGCATCGCGGGCTCTGATAGCAGCGCCGGCGCCGGAATTCAGGCGGACCTGAAAACTTTCACCGTGCTGGGTGTCTACGGTCTCACCGCGGTCACCTGCGTCGTCGCGGAAACGCCGGGCAGAGTCGCGCGCATCGAAACAATGTCGCCGGAAATTGTGCGCGAACAGATCGCCGTGGTTGCGAAAAGTTTTCCGATTCGCGCGATCAAGACCGGATTGCTTTGCAACGCGGCGATCGTGAGAGCAGTGGCGAATGCGATTGTCGATCTTGCGAAGACGGTTCCGGTCGTGGTCGATCCGGTGATGATCGCGACCAGCGGCGATTCCTTGCTCGCGCCGGATGCAATTGAAGCTTACGAAAAAGATTTGTTCCCGCTCGCGACGTTGATTACGCCAAATTTGGACGAAGCCGCGAAGTTGTTAGGCGAATCCATACAAGATCGACAATCGATGGAGCGGGCAGCGCGCGCGTTGTCCGAAAAATATCGCGCTAATGTTTTACTCAAAGGCGGACATCTCTCCGGCAATGACGCGGTCGATCTTCTCTACGCCGAGGGAAAGATTGTCGAATTCGCCGCGCCCTTTGTGCGGGAAGTCGCAACCCACGGGACCGGCTGCACTTATTCAGCCGCGATCACGGCCGGCCTCGCGCGGGGCGACTCGTTGGAGATGTCGATCAAACGCGCGAAGGAATTCGTGACTCGATCCATTCGCGATCATCTCGCCTGGGGCGAGGTGCACGCGCTCAAGCATCCACTGTAGTTGTGGTGACAGGCGTCTCGCCTGCGGATTGTTAGTGCAGCCGAGCACGGCTGCCACCACAGAATCATCCAGTTTGCGCCGGCCGCGAACGCCCCGCGCCTTTCGGATTTTTCTTTTTCGAATCCGTCGCCTGTTCCGCGCCGGATTCCCAGCGCTTCAAGCGCAATGCTTCTTCGGCCGCGGCCGTCTCCGCTTGTTTCTTGCTCTTGCCTGTGCCGCGACTGAGTTCTTTGCCTTCCCAAACCGCGCGCACGACAAATGTTTTATCGTGTTCCGGTCCGCGCTCCGAAACGGTTTCGTAAACCGGACTCAACGGCGAAATTGCCTGAAGTAATTCCTGCAAATCGCCTTTCGGATTGATATCGACCGGTTCCTCCGCGATGTCCGCCAGCTCGTCGCGCGCTTGATCGAGAATAAACTTGCGCGCCGTTTTTAAATCGCTGTCGAGATAAATGGCGCCGACCAACGCCTCGAACGCGTCGGCCAAGGTCGAGATGCGTTCCCGCCCGCCGCTCGCCTCTTCGCCGCGCCCCATCATCAAATATTTCCCGAGATCGATCGCGGCCGCGTACTCCTTCAAGGTGTCGCGCGAAACCAAACGCGAACGCAATTTCGTCAGATCGCCTTCCGGTTTCTCCTCGAAATGTCCGTAGAGCTTTTCGGTGATGACGAGCTGCAAAACCGCGTCACCCAGAAATTCGAGCCGCTGATTATCGAAATGTTTGCGCTGCGTCTCATGCGCGACGCTCGGATGAGTCAGCGCTTCCGCGAGTAAAAGCGGATTGCGAAACTTGTAGCCGATACGTTCCTCGAGCGGACTCACTCGCTCTCACTTTGGGCGAAGTCGATGAATCTCTCAACTGCAGCCGAGGATTACCGTTTTTGGTAAATCTCGAGCGAGGTGATGAGATCGAGCGCGCGTTGCACCATCGGGTCGTGTGGCGTCGCGGTTTGTTGTGCGCGCCCGCGACGTTGCTCTCCCGATTCCAACTCCGGGTTCGTGCCCGCGATCAACGCCGCTTCGTTCAAATGCGGGCGTTCCGTTTCGTTAACGAACGGCATCATTCCCTTTTCGTTGCTCGCCGCAAAAATTTGATGCTTCTCTAAGATCGACATCTCCACCGGCAGATCGGGTTTGACGCCGGCGGGGTACAACGATTTGCCATCGGGCCCGATCACTTCCGCGATCGCGACGCGTAAGATTTTTCCGCTCGGCAATGGCAGATCGGAATATTCGACCGCGCGTCCGGCCGTGTTTTGACCAATGATCAACGCTTTGTCGTGAAATCGCAGCGCGCTCGCGAGCGCTTCCGCCCCACCCGCGGTTTCGCTGTCAGCGAGAACCACCACCAAATTCTTATACGCCGGATCGCGTTCGGAATTAAACGCGCGGTCTTTCCCTTGCTTGCGCAACGTGAACAAAGTTTTCCCCTTGCCGATGAAACGCTGCGCGAACTGCGAAGTCGCATCAAAATCGCTCCCGCTGCTTGCGCGAAGATCGACAATCACCGCGCCCAGCTTCTTCTCGGCGAACTCGCCCAGCTTTTTGTCGAGCGACGAAAGATTGTTCGCGTTGAGCGAGCCGAGCCGCACATAGCCCGCGCGTTTCTCCAGCACTTCGCTGTAGAAAGCGGAATTTTCGGCCGTGGCCGCGTTTTTGTCCGGCAACAACATCAAGCCCGGTCCCAGCCGCGCGATCAATCCTTCAATCGTCGCCCGGCTCAACTGCGTCTCGTTGATCGCTTCCGGATTGGTAAAGTTTTTTTTCAAAAGCGAAATCGCTTCCTGGAGATCGTTAGGCGTTAACGAGTCGATTAACTCCTTCGTCGTCGGTGACGCGCTTGGTTTCGGCGAAGGCGATTGCGCAAACGCCGAAGCGGCCAGAATGAACGCGATTGCGGCGAAGCGGACCATGGGAAGATGTCGATCTTACCGGGCGCCCGCGCTCATCGCAATGTCACGGCGAAAATGCGCGCCCTCGAAATTAATTCGTGAAACCGCTTCGTAAGCGCGAACGCGCGCCGCTTCCACCGTCGATCCGAGCGCCGTGACCGCGAGCACCCGTCCACCGGCGGTGACGATATTGCCGTTCATGCGTTTGGTTCCGGCGTGAAAAATTTGTACGTCCTCAACTTTCGCCGCGTCGTCCAAACCCGAAATCGTTTTCCCCGTTTCGTATTTGTCCGGATAACCGCCGGACGCCATCACGACTGTGACCGAAGCGCGCTCGTCCCATTCGATGGAGTAATTGTCGATCTTGCCGTCGATCGTCGCATTCAACAACGGCAGCAAATCGGATTTCATTCGCGGTAAAATCGCCTGCGTTTCCGGATCGCCGAAGCGGCAATTAAATTCGAGCACGCGCACGCCTTCGCTCGTGATCATCAACCCCGGAAACAGCAAACCGCGAAAGGCGATCCCGTGCGTGCGCAAACTTTCGAGCAACGGCGCCATCACCTGTTTCTCGAACTGCGCTTCGAGCTCGCGGCTCCAGTTGTTCGCCGGACTGAACGCGCCCATGCCGCCGGTGTTCGGGCCGGTGTCGCCGTCGAAGGCGCGTTTGTGGTCGCGCGCGGTTTGCAGCAGCCGAAAATGTTCGCCGTCCACGAGCGCGTGCAGCGAACACTCCGTCCCGGTGAGACATTCCTCGATCAAGACGCGCATGCCGGCCTCGCCGAATTTTCGTTGCTTCATCATGACGTCGATTGTCGATCTTGCTGTTACCTCGTTAGGCGCGATCACAACGCCTTTGCCCAGCGCAAGCCCGTCCGCTTTGATCACGACCGGGAAAGTGGTCTGGCCGCAATACCAGTGCGCGGCGGTGGCGTCGTAAAAAGTTTGGGCGCGCGCCGTCGGGATGTTGGCCGAGCGCATCAACTCTTTCGCGAAAATCTTCGAGGACTCGAGCCGCGCCGCCGATTTGTTAGGCCCGAAAACGCGCAGGCCCTGCTGCTGGAAAAGATCGACAATCCCGAGCGCGAGCGGATCGTCCGGCCCGACCACCGTAAGATCGACATGGTTCTGTTTCGCGAAGCGCGCCAGTCCCGATAAATCGCTCGCACCGATCGCGACGTTCTCGCCTAGCTCGGCCGTGCCCGCGTTTCCCGGCGCGCAAAAAAGCTGATTAACTTCGGGCGATTGCTTGAGTTTCCAAGCGAGCGCGTGCTCGCGCCCGCCGCTGCCGATCACCAAAACCTTCACGCGGTGACGTAGCGTTTGCAGTGGCCGTGGTCAACGGCAGCGGTAACATGTCGATCTTGCGATGGATCAAGCCGAGACCTTCGTTCTGCTTTTTTCGTTTATCGCGGTGCTCGTCATCATCGCGCACAAGCTCGCGCTCCCGTACCCCATTGTGCTCGTTGTCGCCGGGCTCGCCCTCAGTTTCGTTCCGCGCCTGCCCCGCGTTCAACTCAATCCCAATATCGTCTTCTATTTCTTTTTGCCGCCGCTTATTTATCCGGCCGCACTTTTCACTTCGTGGCGCGATTTCCGTCGCAACCTTCGCCTGATCGGATCGCTTTCTGTCACGCTCGTCCTGCTCACCATCACCGTGATCGCGTGCACCGCACATGCGCTCGTGCCTGCCATGCCGTGGGCCGCGGCTTTCGCGCTCGGCGCAATCGTTTCGCCCACCGACGCGGTCGCGGCCACGTCCGTCATTCGCCGCTTGTCGCTTCCGAATCGAATCGAGGTCGTGCTCGAAGGTGAAAGCCTCGTCAACGACGCCACCGCGCTCGTCGCGCTCCAATTCGCGATCGCTGCCCTAACGACCGGCACATTTTCGCTGGGCGCGGCCGCGGGACGCTTTGTTATCGTCGCGCTTGGCGGCATCGCGTTCGGATTGCTCATCGGCTTCATCGCTCGCCGAATTCACCGCAGTCTCGACGATCCGCCCGTGCAGATCACCATTTCGCTGCTCACTCCCTTCATCGCCTATCTCGGGGCGGAGCGTTTGCATCTCTCCGGCATTCTCGCCGTCGTCGCCGCTGGAATTTTTCTCGGCTGGCACAGTCCCATGATCGTGACCGCGCGCTACCGCCTGCAAGCGTTCGCCTTTTGGGAAATGGTCGTCTTCCTCTTGAACGGACTCGTGTTCATCATCATCGGGTTGCAATTGCCGGCCATTCTGCGCGAGCTGCGCGGCGAATCGATTGTCGATCTTATCGACGAGGCATTACTGGTCAGCGCTGCGGTCGTGCTCGTGCGTATCGCCTGGGTCTTTCCGGCCAGCTACCTGCCGCGCTTATTCGTTAGGCGCCACCACCAGCGCGAGCCCGCCCCTGACTGGCGCAATGTCGTCGTCATCGCCTGGTGCGGCATGCGCGGCGTTATTTCACTCGCCGCCGCGTTCGCATTGCCCTTCGCTTTGCCCAATGGCCAGCCCTTCCCCGGCCGCAATTACATTCTCTTTTTCACTTTCTGCGTCATTTTCGTCACGCTCGTCTTGCAAGGATTGACCCTTCCACTCTTGATTAAATCGTTTCGCATCCAGAGCGACCCGACCATCGACGACGAAGAACGCGAGGCCCGCGTGCAAGCGAACAAGGCTGCGCTCGAATTCATCGAGCATGGCGGTAACAAATTCTCTGAGAACGCCGTTTCCCGTCTTCGCGATGAATACAACGAGCGACTGGACGAGCTGCGCCTGTGCGGAGACACGCCGGCCGAACGTCGTGGCGAAGTCGCGACGCGGGACTATGTGCGGTTGCAGAAACAGGCACTCAAACGCGAACGCGACACCATCATTCGCCTTCGCAATCAAAACGTCATCAACGATGCTGCCCTCCGTCGCATTCAGCGCGACCTCGATCTGGCCGAAGCGCAGATGGAATTGGCCTAACGAGCGCAAGATCGACAATCGTTAGATCGACAACGACAAACCGTATCGCTTCGGCCAATCGCGGGCCGCTCCGCCGAGTTCGGTCGCGCAGGCCCGCAGCTCGTCCGCGAAGAAATCCACCAGCTTTTGTCGGGTCTCGGCGTTCATCATCAGTTTTTCTTTTGCCGCTTTCGGATTGTAGTCCGCCGGCAAATCGCCACTGCGTTTGTCCGGGTCGCCACCGAGAAACGAAATAACTTCCGCGCGCAACGTCGCCGCATCACGCTGCAAATCGTCGAAGAAATAACGGTGGAACAAATCCGGCCTAACGAATTGCCGCCAGCGCGCCACGATCTTCGTCGGGAACGAGCGTGCGCGCACCGCCGAATCCTTAAGAAAGGCGTCGATGTCGATCTTGTCGCGTGGGATCACGCCATGCCGCACCCACATCGAAAGCTGCGACCAGGCGCGCTCGACCGGATCGCGCGCGAAGAAAATTACTTTCGTCTGCGGAAACTTGTTTGCGATTTGCCTGACCATTTCGTCGTCCAGCGTTGAATAACCCGGCGTAATGTCGCCGGCGACACGCGTGCCTTTGTTCGCAAACAAAGCGGCGTATCCTGCAAGATCGACATCTTCTTTCGCCCGCAACTGCGCAAACAAATCGAAGAAGCGCATGTCGTCCTCGTCGCGCGCGTGCCGGCGCGCCTCCGCAATGCGGTCACCGGATAGCGTACGAAGTTCGCGCGCCGAAAGCCCTGCGCGATCGAAATAATGCAGCTCCTTCAACGGCGGCATCCAAAAATCGAAATGCGGGCGCAGTTGCTCGTAAAGCCAGCCCGTGCCCGCCTTTTGCGCGCCGATGCAAATGAAATCGGGACCCATCAGTTGCGCGATCATTCGCGAATCACAAATTGAAATCAATGCCGCCGCGCAAGATCGACAATAAAAAGCCGAACCGCATTTTTCTCCTCTCGCCCGCCTACGCCGGCGGCGAGCGCGCGCGCATGGCGATGAGCGAACGGGCCCAGTTCGATCTCGCCCGCAGATTGCGCGGCGACGGAGCTACGCTGGCGGAAGTGTTTACGTTTCTGAGCGGACTTTATTTTCGCGGCAAGATCGCTTACGCGAATGCGTTCGCACGTGTCGCGAACGGTCTCTGCGGCGTCCTCGTCATCACGCCCACGCGCGGATTGGTCGATGCAAGATCGACAATCACCGTGGAGGACCTGCGCGAATTTGCCGAAGTAGATGTCGATCTTGCCGACGCGCGTTATCGCAAGCCGCTCGAGCGCGACGCGCGCAAGCTCGCGAAAAAGCTCACCGCCAAATGCGAAGTAGTTTTGTTAGGCAGCATCGCCAGCAAAAAATATGTCGAAGTCTTACTCGCGCATTTCGGCGAGCGTTTGCGTTTCCCGGCCGATTTCGTCGGGCGTGGCGATATGAGTCGCGGAGGATTGTTGCTTCGTTCCGCGGCCGATCGACAAGAACTCACTTACATTTCCGTCCAAGGCGCGGTGTTGCATGGCGCGCGCCCGCCGAAACTCGAACCACGCCGCTACCCGCGAAACTCGCCTATTTAATATGGCATTCACGATCAAACCGCCGTTGCCGCCGATGGAAACGAAGTCGGTCGATGAAATTCCGGCGGACGACAATTGGCAATACGAACCGAAATGGGACGGCTTTCGTTGCATCGCGTTTCGGCGCGGGAAAGAAGTTTATCTGCAATCGAAATCGGGCCAGCCGCTCGCGCGCTATTTCCCGGACGTTGCCGATGCGATGCTGAAACTGCCGAAAGAAGATTTCGTGATCGACGGCGAGCTCGTCATTCCGGTAAACGGCGCGCTTTCGTTCGATGAATTGCAATTACGTTTGCATCCGGCGGCGAGTCGCGTGGCGAAGCTTGCGCAGGCGCATCCGGCCTGGTTCATCGCTTTCGACCTTCTCGCGCAGGATCGACAATCGCATTTGCAGAAACCATTGCGCCAGCGCCGCGCGCTTCTGGAAAAATTCAAAATGCGCGGAGCCGTCAAACTCTCGCCCGCGACGACCGATCTGCGCGTCGCCAAAAAGTGGTTCGAAAAAGTCGGCGGCGATCTCGATGGCGTGATCGCAAAACGACTCGACGCCGCCTACGCGAGCGGCGAACGCACCGCCGCGGTGAAGGTGAAACAAATCCGCAGCGCCGATTGTGTCATCGGCGGATTTCGTTACGCCAGCGGCGCAAAAGTTCTCGGCTCGCTTTTGTTAGGCCTGTATGACGATGACGGACTGCTACATCACGTTGGATTTACTTCCGCGTTTAAAACCGAAGATCGCAAAGCGCTCACGAAAAAATTCGAAGCGCTGCGCAAACCGCCGGGATTTACCGGAAACGCGCCGGGCGGGCCGAGTCGCTGGAGCACGGAGCGGACGGGCGAATGGGAACCGGTCGATCCGAAAATTGTTGTCGACGTTACGTACGATCATTTCACCGGCGGCCGATTCCGTCACGGCACAAAAATTCTGCGGTGGCGCAAAGACAAGGCGCCGAAGCAATGCACGTTCGATCAAGTCGAAGGCCGCGAAGGGAAATCGGTCGCGCTTTTGTGATCAATCCGAGCTGAGCTCGAATTTTATTTTCACGTCGTAGTGATCGCCGCCAAGGCCGGCCGGCAGCGGATCGACCTGCGTCACGCGTTTCGCGGCCGCGCGCACGGAATCATCGATCGCCGCATTGCCCGATGGCCTAACGATTTCGAAACTCGAGACGCGCCCGTCCTTTTCGATGCGTAGTTTGGCGAGAACCGCTTTCGCCCCGGATGCATCGACATTCGTGGGCTGCGCCCATTCGCTGTAAAACCGGTCGTGCAACATGCTGCCATACCAGCCGAACTGCGATTGAATCGTCGCGCCGCCGCCGTGAGCGCCGCTTCCACCGGATGATGTTTTGAGTGTGTTTGTCGCTTTCGGCGATTCGTTAGGCGATGTGGCCGGCTCCGATTCCCTCTTCGCAAGATCGACATCTTCTTTTTCCGGAGTCGGTTTTGGCGAAGCTTTCGCCACCACCAATTTTTTCGGCGAAGGCTTCGGCGTTGGCTTTGGTTTCGGAGGCGGCGTGCGTTTCGGCGGCACCTTCACATTCGGCGTCGGTTTCGGAGTAGATGTCGATCTTGGCGTCGGTGTCGGTGTTGCCGTCGGCGTCGGCAATTGAATGTCGCTCTTGGCCGAAGTTAAAACCGGCTGCGCTTCTTCCGATTCGTCTTTCGGTTTTGGTTTCGCCGGCGGCGACGAAAGGCTCGCCGGTTTTGTCGCGGAAACTGCAGACGCATTTCCAGCGCTGCCACTGATCCAGGTCACATTTTGCGCGATGGGAGTTTTCGATTCCGTGCTCCAACGAATTAAACCGACGATGACGGCGACGTGCGCGCCGCCGATGAGCGTGACGTTTCGCCAAAAGGGCAGATTCATTTGCGCTCCGCGCTGGTGGCGATGCCCACTTTCATGATCTGCGCCTGCTGCAACGCATCCATCAGGCTAACGAGTTTTTGCACGGGCAGATCGCGGTCCGGGCGAATGACGACGGCGACGTCGGGATTGGTCTGCTTCAATTGCGCGAGCTGTTCGCCTAACGTCGCAAGATCGACATCGTGATTGTTCAGCGTCACGCGCTCGTTGCGATCGATCGCGATGGTCTGCACCGCGTTGGGATCGATCGCCTGATTGCGCTCACCGCTCGACGGCAGAATGAGATTCATGCTGTTCTCGAGCAACGGTGTCGTGATCATGAAAATGATGAGCAAGACGAACGCGAGGTCGAGTAATGGCGTGATATTGATCTCGCTCAACGACGAAAGACTCTGGCGTTGCGAGTAACGTCTCATCGCACTGAAGTTTCGCGCGCGCCGTGATCGACATATTTGTGCTCGAAATCGGATGCGAGCTCGGCGGCGAAATTGTCCATCTCGACAATGAGACTGCGAATGCTGGTGACGAGAAAGTTGTAACCGAACATGGCGGGAATCGCGACGCAGAGTGCGGTCACGGTGGTGATGAGCGCACCGGAAACGCCGGGCGCCATCGCGCCGAGACTGGCCGTGCCGGCCATGGCGACGCCGCTGAACGCGTCCATCACGCCCCAGACTGTGCCTAACAAACCGAGAAACGGCGCTCCGCTCACAGCGGTGGCGAGCAGAATCATCTGCGACTCGAGTTGCAACGCCGTCTCGCCGACGGCGCGTTCCATGGCGGCGTTGACCGCGCCCATTTGCGCGGGAGAAATTTTATCCGCAATCTCCATGCGCGCGCGAAATGTTTCGTCGACCTCGGGCGAGCCTAACAAGTGGAACGTGACCTCGCGGCAACCGGCACGATAGACATTGAAATTGGGCGAACCGTTAAAGCGCGCATTTTTTTCGAACAAGCGCAGCGGTTGTCGATCTTGCCGGAAAGCAGCGAGGAAACGCGCGTTTTGTTTTCGCGAGAACTGGATCACGCGCATTTTCGTGATCATGACCGACCAGCTGAAAATGGAGCCGACCGCAAGCAGCGCGAGAACGCACTTGCCGGCAACGGTTGCGTGTTCGAACGCGAAAAGAAGACCGCCGGAAGCTAGAATTGCGGCAAAGAGCACGCGTAAATCACCGAGGCATTAATAACGCGCTTTCACGGAAACGAAAGCTCTTTGCGTTAGATCGACATCTTCTTCGGATACGTCGGCCGCACTTTCGAGAAGATGATGAAGGCGAGACCGATCGCGATTAAGAAGAAGGAAAGAAATTGTCCGCGGGTGAACGCGCCGATCATGGTCGCGTCCGGTTCGCGGAAATATTCGCAAATGATGCGAAAGATCGCGTAGCAAACGAAGAACAGCCCAATGAGAAAACCGTTCGGTTGACGCATGCGCGTGCGCACGAACCACAAAATTAAAAACAACACCACGCCCTCGAAAAACGCTTCGTAGAGTTGCGAGGGATGGCGCGGAGTCAGGATGGAGCGCAGCGCATCTTTCACCGCCGGTTGATGACGCACCGCAGCGATGATCGCATCCGGCGTGACTAACGAGTTGTCGATCTTGCTGCAAACAGAAACGGCGCGCGCGGCTTCGTCGGGATTATCAATCAGTTCCTTCGGAAATTGCATCGCCCATGAAACATTCGTGGCGCGTCCGTAGAGTTCGCCGTTGATGAAGTTGGCGCAGCGGCCGAGGAACAAACCAATCGGCGCGGCCACGACAAGATTGTCACCCAGATTGGTCCACTTATATCCATTCCGCCGCGCGTAAAACAACGCGAACAAAAATATCCCCATCATGCCGCCGTGACTGGCCATGCCTCCTTCCCACACGCGCAAGATCGACAATGGATGCGTGAGCATTTCCGGCTTGTAGAAGATTGCGTAACCGAGCCGGCCGCCGACGATGACGCCGAACAACGCCACGCCGCTGATGAAATCTCCCACGCGCGGTTCCGGTAAATCGGCGTAACCGCATCTCGATTCCCACCGAAAAACTAAATAGGCGGCGAGAAACGCGAGCACGTAGGCGAGGCCGTACCAACGCGGCCCGATGTTCTCGGTGATGTGGAAAACGAACGGGTCGAGATCGTGAACGTAGTAAGCGAGCATTCGTTAGGCCGCTTTGCTTTTGCCGAGAAGCTCGCGCAGAAACGGCGCGGTGCGGCTGATGCGATTCTTCGCCACTTCCTCAGGCGTCCCGCACGCAACGATTTCGCCGCCGTCCGCGCCGGCTTCCGGGCCAAGATCGACAAGGTAATCGGCTTCGGCGATGACGCTGAGATTGTGTTCGATGACGATGACGGTATTCCCTTTGTCAACGAGCCGGTGCAGCACGTTCAACAGAAGATCGACATCGGCCATGTGCAATCCAATCGTCGGCTCTTCCAGCAGATACAACGTCGATCCCGGCTTGCGCATTTTGCGAATGCGCTCGTTCGCCGCGCGACTCACTCCGCGTTTCAATTGCGTCACCAGTTTCAATCGTTGCGCTTCGCCGCCGCTCAAGGTCGGACTCGGCTGGCCGAGCTTGAGATAACCGAGTCCGGTATCGGCTAACAAATCGAGTGCGCGCGCAATTTTCGGATGCGCCGCGAAAAATTCCGCCGCTTCTTCGATCGTCATGTTCATGACGTCGCCGATCGATTTTTCGTTGTAGAGAACTTCGAGCGTTTGCGGATTGTAACGTTTCCCGCCGCAGTCTTCGCACGGCACGTAACTGCTCGGCAGAAAATTCATCTCGAGTTTGATATCGCCCTGGCCTTTGCACGTTTCGCAGCGGCCGCCTTCGGCATTGAACGAAAACCGGCTCGCCGAATAACCGCGCATGCGCGAGACCGGCAATTGCGCGTAAAGATTCCGGATCTCGTCGAAAATTTTCACGTATGTTCCCGGAGTCGAGCGGGACGTTTTGCCGATGGGTGATTGATCGACTTCGTAAACCGCTTCGATCTCGCTCGCGCCATTCACGAGTTTAAAAAGATGTCCGTTGCCGCCGCGTTTCTTTTCTTCGAGCTCGTCGCGCACGGCCGGCCAGAGCACGTCATGCATCAATGTCGATTTTCCCGAACCTGAAATTCCGGAGATGACGGTGAGTCGTCCGATCGGAAACTTCACTTCGACATTCTTAAGATTGTTCGCCTTGGCGCCGCGAATGTTAATCCATTTCTCGACGTCCTTGAGGCTGCGTCGCGATTTGCGAATCGGATGTTCGGGCGGCGACTGCAAATATTTTCCGGTCTCGGAATTTTTCGCGCGGGTGATGTCGTGCAATGTGCCGGTCGCGACCACTTCACCGCCGTGAATTCCGGCACGCGGGCCAAGATCGACAATGTGATCGGCGCGCCGCATCGTTTCCTCGTCGTGCTCGACGATGACTAACGAGTTCCCTTTTTCGCGCAACGCTTCGAGTGTGTCGAGCAAGCGCAAATTATCGCGCGCGTGCAATCCAATCGTCGGCTCATCCAGAACGTAAAGGACGCCGCGCAGATTTGAGCCCAGCTGCGCCGCGAGTCGAATGCGTTGCGATTCACCGCCGCTCAACGTTTTCGCCGAACGGCCGAGCGCGAGATAACCGAGCCCGACATTCTCCATGAAGCGCAAACGCTGCTGAATTTCCGGAATTAAATCGGCCGCGATGGTTTGCTGCGTGCCGCGGAACTTTAACTTGTCGATCTTGTCGGCCGATTCGCTGGCCGAAAGATTCGTGAACTGGTCGATGGTGAAGCCTTGCACGCGCACGTGCCGCGCGATCGCATTCAACCTCGACCCGCAACACGCCGGGCACTCCGTCATCTCGCTTTCGTCGATCCATTCCACCTCGCGCTCGGCCGCGAGTTCTTTCTCCAGCTCCGAGTCGCTGCTTTCCTGAATCGATTTCAAATCGCGGTTCCAAATCTCGCCGAATCCGCCGCAGTCCTCACATTGGCCGTGCGGCGAATTGAATGAGAACAATCGAGGATCGAGTTCTTCGAACGCGCGACCGCAGCCGGGACAACTCATCTCCGTGCTCATGACCGTCACGCGATTTTTCGAGTCGAGCAGATGCGCGGTGCCGCGGCCGATGTCGAGCGCGCGCTGCGTCAGATTGCGCGCTTTCAAGATTCGTTTCTTGTCGATCACTCCGACGACGACGCTGATGGTATGTTCCTTGAAGCGCTCCAGTTTTCGAAACTGCTTCACGGGAATGAGCTCTTGATCGACATAGAGCGTGTCGAATCCCTGGCGCTCGGCCCAGCGCGCGACGTCGGTGTGAAATCCTTTTCGTGCTTTGACCAGTGGCGCCAAAACTTTAAGCGGTCCGCGTTTCGCCGCCGTCTCAACTTGCCTAACGATTGCGGCGAGACTCTGTTTCTCCACCGGCAAATCGCACTCGGGACAAAATTGCGTTCCGGTTTTGGCAAAGAGTAATCGCAGGAAATGATAAACTTCCGTCACGGTCGCGACGGTCGATTTGCCGCCGCCGCGCGTGACGCGTTGCTCGATCGCCACACTCGGCGGAAGACCACTGACAAGATCGACATCCGGCTTTTCGAGTTGCTCGACGAACTGCCGCGCGTATGGCGACATCGAATCGAGAAAACGTCGCTGGCCTTCCGCGAACAAAATATCGAACGCGAGTGTCGATTTTCCCGAACCGCTGAGTCCCGTGATCACGACCATCTGATCGCGCGGAATGTTTACGTCGATGTTTTTGAGATTGTGTTCGCGCGCACCGTGAATCTGGATCGCACCGTTGTCATTTCTGTTTCTGGGGAGCACAGGCCGCTGGCCTGTGGCGTTCGGCGGCTCGCCGAACGGAACTTCCGCCGCGCGCAACGAACGAACGTCGTCACTGTCGGTAACGTCATATAAATTCTTTCGCGGCGAGCCGCCGCGAACCGCAGGCCGGCGGCCTGCGCTCCCCAGAACGCCGCGGAGAAATCTTCCCGTGTGCGAGTTGTCGATCTTTGCGATTTGCTCTGGCGTTCCGACAGCGACGACTTCGCCGCCGGCATCACCGCCATCCGGGCCAAGATCGACAATCCAATCGGCGGACTTAATTACTTCCAGATTGTGCTCGATCACGACTAACGAGTGGCCGCGATCGACCAAACGCTGGAACAATTGCAGCAACATCGCCACATCGTCGAAATGCAAACCGGTCGTCGGCTCGTCGAAAATGAAAAGATCGTGCGCGCGATCTCCGTTGCTCGATTGGGTGTCGGTCAAATGCTTGATCAACTTCAAGCGCTGCGATTCGCCGCCGCTAAGCGTGTTCAACGGTTGGCCGAGTCGCAGATATCCAAGCCCGACTTCATCGAGAACACCCAGCTTACTCGACAAGGTTTTCTCTTCGCCCACTTGCGCGAAGAATTGGATCGCTTCGCTCACCGTCAATTCGAGCACGTCGTGAATCGATTTTCCGTGAAGCAAAACTTTCAATACGTGCGGCTGGAATCGTTTTCCTTCGCACTCGGCGCAACGCACGTACAAATCGCTCAGGAATTGCATCTCGATCTTTTCGAATCCCGTTCCGCAACAACGTTCGCAACGTCCGCTGCCGGAGTTGAAGGAGAACGCGCTCGCGGTCAGGCCTTGTGACATTGCTTCCGGTTGCGTGGCGAAGAGTTCGCGGACGCGATCGTAAAGACCGAGATACAAAATCGGCGTCGACCGCGGCGTGCGCGCGAGCTGCGATTGATCGACCATGACGACTTCGCCGATGCGGTGCGCACCGGTGACCGATTTGCACGCGCCCGCTTCCTGATCGCTCGACTGACCTTTCGCGATGAGCAGATGTCGATAAAGCACATCGTGAATGAGCGTGGATTTGCCGGAACCCGACACGCCGGTGACGCAGGTGAAAACGCCTAACGGAAGATCGACATCGATGTTTTTCAGGTTGTGCTCACGCGCGCCGCAGATGCGAATGGAAGATGTCGATCTTCGCCGCTTCTTCGGAACCGGAATCGATTCTTTGCCCGCGAGGTAATCGCGCGTAAGCGAATGGTGGATCGTGCTCTCCGAGCGCGATGTTAGACCAAAGCCACGAACCCTTTCGGGGTCCATGTTCGATCGCTGCGCGATTTTGTTTGGCATCGCCCGCGGAGCGGTCGATCCACCTAAGAAATCTTCCAGAGGTCCGCTCCACACCAATTCCCCGCCGCGCTCGCCGCGGCCGGGCCCGATATCGATCAAGTTATCGGACGCGCGAATGACTTGTTCTTCATGTTCGACCACGAGCAGCGTGTTGCCTTTGTCGCGCAAGTTATGCATCACGCGCACGAGCCGGCCGACATCGCGCGGGTGCAATCCGATGCTCGGCTCGTCCATGACGAAGAGCGTGTTCACGAGCGACGCGCCGAGACAGGTCGTTAGGTTGACGCGCTGGACTTCGCCGCCGCTGAGCGTTTTGGTCGAGCGATCGAGCGTGAGATAACCGACGCCGACTTCGCAAAGATAATTCAGCCGCGCGCAAATATCCCCGCGCAACATCGCCGCGGTTTTGTCGTTAGGCGAGATGTCGATCTTGCCCAGACATCCGCAAACGTCGGAGATGGCGAGCGCCTGAAATTCCGGAAGCGTGACGATCCGAACTGTAGAGGCCGCCGTCTCGGCGGCTTTTGGTTGGTTTGCCGCTGAGACAGCGGCCCCTACAGAAATCTTGTAATTCAACGCGTCGGGTTGAAACCGTCCGCCGTTACATTTCGGACAAGTCGTGTAAGCGCGGTAACGACTGAGCAAAACGCGCATGTGCATTTTGTAAGTTTTGCTTTCGGCCCATTTGAAGAATCCGCGCACGCCGTACCAACTGTTCTCATCGTATTCGATGTCATCGTTCTCGCGTTCGCCGTTGATGACGAAGTTCTGGTCCGCCTTCGGCAATTCTTCGAATGGAAGATCGACATCGATCTCTTCGCGGGCGCAGGCGCGCAGCAGATCGCGCTGTGATTCACCAAACTCGTTGCCGCGAAAAACGCGGACGACGCCTTGTTTGATCGACAGGCTGCGATCCGGCAGCGCTTTGTTCAGATCGATCGCGATGGTGCGACCGAAGCCGCGACACTCCGGACATGCGCCTAACGGATTATTGAAGCTGAATAATCCAGTCGAGGGCGGACGAATGTCGATGTCGCAATGCGCGCAATGCCAGCCAGTGGAAAAGGGATGCTCCGTCTTTGTTGCAAGATCGACAATGTTGATCCGGTCTTTTCCGAAACGTAACGCCGTCTCGAGCGCCTCCGTTAAACGCGCGCGATTTGCGTCGCTCATCTCGATGCGGTCTTGAATGACCTGCACGCGCGCGCCGAGGCGCAATTTCTTCGGATCGACATCGACGCGCACGATTTCGTGGTCGATCCAAACGCGGAGATAACCTTGCGATTGCAGGAACTCGAAAAACTTTTTCGTTTCCGTTTTCGGCGGAACGGCAACCCAAAATGTGATGAGAACGGTTTTGCCGTTCAATTCGCTTATCGCAAGATCGACAATCGACTTTGCGGTCTCAGGCCGAATCTCTCGGCCGCAACTCGGACAAAACGCTTTCGCGATACGCGGCCAAAGCAATTTCAAGTAATCGTTGATCTCGGTCATCGTGCCGACGGTCGAGCGCGATGATTTCACCGGATTCGCTTGCTCAATGGCGATCGCGGGTGGAATTCCGCGGATGTCATCGACCCGCGGTTTGTCCATGCGATCGAGAAATTGCCGCATGTAAGGCGAGAACGTTTCGACGTATCGGCGCTGGCCTTCGGCGTAGATGGTTTCGAACGCGAGCGAGGATTTGCCGGAACCGCTCGGGCCGGTGATGACGGTGAGTTTGCCTAACGGAAGATCGACGTCTATGCCTTTGAGATTGTTCTGGCGGGCGCCGCGAATCTCAACGCAACCGCATTCCGGCGGAGCGGTGACGCATTCCTTTTCAACGACCTTCGATCCCACCGGAGACAATCCCAGATGGCGCACCGCTTCGCAAATTTTGCGCGCGACTCGCATCAGATTTGTAGGGGAAGCAGTTTGCTTCCCGATCTAAGAAAAATGGGACGCTAACAGCGTCGCCTACAGCTCAGATTAACTCGCGAACCGCGCCGCGACTTCTTTGCGTTGTCGCTCGAGCTCCTCGGGCACGACGCCGCCGAGCGAGTCGAAGAATTTTTTATGCTCGGCGAGCTCGGTTTCCCATTTCTCGTGGTCGATCTCGAGTAATTCGTCGACCGATTTATGATCGATCGACAATTCCGCAAGATCGAGATCGTGGATGCCAGGAATCCAGCCGATCGGCGACTTGACCGCGCCGCCGTGACCTTCGGCGCGATCGATAATCCATTTGAGCACGCGCATGTTGTCGCCGAAGCCCGGCCAGAGAAATTTTCCGTCCGCGCCTTTGCGGAACCAGTTCACGTTGAAGATGAGCGGCGGATTCGTTAGGCGTTTGCCGATGTCGATCCAGTGCTGGAAATAATCGCCGATGTTGTAGCCGCAAAATGGCAGCATCGCCATCGGGTCGCGCCGCACCTGGCCGACGGCGCCGGTCGCAGCCGCGGTCGTTTCCGATGCCATGGTCGCGCCGAGATACACGCCGTGATTCCAATCGAAAGCTTGAAAGACCAGCGGCAAGGTCGTGCTCCGGCGTCCGCCGAAAATGATGGCGCTGATCGGCACGCCTTCGCCTTTGTTGAAGTTGGGATCGAGAACCGGATTGTTCGTTTGTCGCGTGGCGAAACGCGAGTTCGGATGCGCCGCTTTCTCTTTCGAATCCGGCGTCCAATCATTTCCTTTCCAGTCGATCGCGTGTTTCGGCGGCGGGCCGTCTTTGCCTTCCCACCACGCGTCATCGTCATCGGTGAGTGCGACGTTGGTGTAGAGCGTGTCGTGCGTGATCGATCTCATCGCGTTCGCATTCGATTTCATGCTCGTGCCCGGCACGACCCCGAAGTAACCGTTTTCCGGATTCACCGCCCACAAACGCCCGTCGCGAATCTGCATCCACGCGATGTCATCGCCGACGGTGGTGATTTTCCAACCGGCGAAATGTTTCGGCGGAATCAGCATCGCGAAATTCGTTTTGCCGCAAGCGCTGGGAAACGCCGCCGCCACGTAATGTTTTTTTCCTTCGGGCGATTCGACGCCCAGGATCAACATGTGTTCGGCCATCCAGCCTTGTTTCTGCGCGAGATACGAACCGATGCGCAGGGCCAGACATTTTTTGCTGAGCAAAACATTTCCGCCGTAACCTGAGCCGACCGAAATGATGGTGTTGTCCTGCGGAAAATGGCAGATGAAACGCCGCGCAGGATCGACATCTAATAATGAATGCACGCCGCGGTTCCATTCCGCATTCGCGTCATTACCGAGTCGTTTCACCGCTACTTCGCCCATGCGCGTCATGATGCGCATCGAGAGCACGACGTATTTCGAATCGGTAATTTCGAAACCGACTTTCGTTAGGGGCGAATCCGGCGGGCCCATGATGTAAGGCACGACGAACATGGTGCGGCCGCGCATCGCGCCTTTGAGCAGGCCGCGCAATTTCGTGTAAGTCTCGGCTGGATCGCTCCAATTGTTCGTCGGACCCGCTTCCTCTTTTGTCGGCGTGCAAATAAAAGTGAATTGCTCGACCCGCGCGACGTCGTTCGGATTCGACCGATGCAGATAGGAGTGCGGAAGTTTCTCCTGGTTCAACTTGATGAGCTGATTTTGCTTGAGCGATTCCTCGATCAGGAAATCGCGCTCCGCTTTCGAACCGTCGCACCAAAAAATGTTTTCCGGCTGCGTCAGCATCTCGACTTCGTGCACCCAATCGAGCACCGCCTGATTCGCAGGTTTCTTGTCGCCGATCCCACTCGGCGGAAAAATGGCGGGCGCTCTATCTTTCATGCGTGATTGTCGATCTTGGTCCGAGCCGGACGGGCGTAGATGTCGATCTTACGACTGTGCGCGGAGGACGAATTTCCCTCGCTTCGCGCGCTTCTCCAATAAAAATTTTTGCGCACGCGAAGCGCTGGTTGTCTATTCACTCATGTTCGGAGTCACTACCTCCGATGATTACCGGCCGGTGACGTGGATGGGACGTTATCCAGTCGATGTGACGACGTTGCTCGTCGGCGCTCACATCGTGGCCGCAGTTTTGATCGCGCTTCTCTTCGCCACCGGGCACGCCATCGCATCTTTTCTGCAATTCGACAGCGTTGCGGTTTTATCTGCGGGCCAGGTGTGGCGGCTCTTCACTTACGCCTTGGTCCATTCGCCTAACGGACTGCTCTGGTTCGCGGTCGAGATGTACATGCTCTTCGTTTTCGGCCGGGAAGTGGAACGTTTCATCGGCCGCCGCGCCTACATCGCGCTCTATTTAATTTTGCTGCTCGCGCCCAGCGCGATGCTGACCGTGTGGGGATTGTCGCAACCGTGCATGCTCACCGGTTCGCCGGCGTTGCACTTCGGTATCTTCGTCGCCTTCGTCACCATCTATCCGAATGTCGATCTTTTCCTGCGCATTCCCGCGAAGTGGGTCGCGCTGATTCTCGCGGGGATTTACACGCTGCAATTGCTCGCCTATCACGCCTGGAGCGAACTTGCTGTCGTGTGGATCAGTATCGGCGCGGCATTCCTTTTCATCGAGCTGCGCGGCGCTGGCCCGGAACTCGCTTGGCTTAAACGCGTGAAAAATTTCCGCCGCAAACCGCGATTGCACGTTGTCCAGAAATCCAGCGCACGTCGTGTAGTCGAACCGGAAGATGTTTACGCTTCGGTCGATCCCATTCTCGACAAGATCGCCAAGTCGGGCATCGGCAGTCTCACACAAAGTGAACGTCGCGCGCTCGATCGCGCGCGCGCGCGTCTTCTGAACAAAGATTCAGATTGACGGCGCCGAGAGCATCGTCGCGATAAATTCCTGCGGCGTTTCCGCGTGCAGCAAAAGCGTTCGCAGCGGTTGATCTTTCGTCGCGCGCGCAATCGCGCCGATGAGAACGAGATAATCCGTGATCAATTTCTCCGGCACTGCGATCAGAAATATCAGGTGCGCGATTTCGCCGCGGCCGGTCCATGGAATTCCGGCTTCGCTGCGGCCGGCCGCTAACGCCATTTCGTTCGCCAGATCGGTGCGCGCGTGCGGGAATGCAACGCCGTCGGCCCCGTAGGTCGAGTTTGTTTTTTCGCGCGCGCACACTTGCGCTAAAAATTTCTCGCGATTGTCGATCTTGCGATTGTTCGCCAGCACATCGATGAGCTCGGCCATCGCGTCATCGCGCGTTCGCGCCTTTAGATTCAATACGATCTGGTTTTCATCCAGAAGATCGACAAGTGCGATGGCCATGGCGGGGACGGATTTATTGGCGTTAACCGGTAAAGCAAGTTATCCAGTTAACCGAGCAGCCGTGGCAACCGAAAATAATTCGCCGCCCTCAAATCAGGAGACGACCGTCTCGCTCCAGCGCAGCATTTACGACCCGGGCTACGTCAACGCCATGTCGCATTTCTATCGCGGCGAGCTCGGCCGCATCATGGTCTGGCGACAACGCCTCGACATTACGACGAACTGGGCCATCACCTCGAGCACCGCCATCATCACCATCGCGTTTTCGAATCCGGCCGTGCCGCACATCATTTTCTTTTTCAATCTCGCCATCGTCTGGGTCATGCTCTGGATCGAAGCGCGGCGATACCGGTTTTACGACGCCTTTCGCGCACGCGTACGAATGCTCGAAGCGCACTTCCTCGTCCCGATGGTGATGGAAAATCGCGACATGCTTCAGGGCGAATGGAAAAAACTTGTCTGCGAAGATCTCATCCTGCCTTGTTTCAAAATCAGCAAACTCGAAGCGATCGGTCGCCGTTTGAAGCGCAATTACGTTTTCATTTTCATCCTCATCCTCGTCGCCTGGATCACGAAAATCTTTTTGCACGCGCCCGCGCCCGTCGATAGCGCCCGCGGCTTTTACTACGCTTTGCGCGTGGGCCATATCCCGGCCTGGCTCGTCGCGCTCGTGCTTATCGGCACGTTTATCAGCATCATCGCCATCACCATTTACGTGAGCAAAAAATCTTCCGGCGAGATTTCCGAATTCGGCACGCATCGTTCCTTGTGGCGGATCTGAGCGGCGAAGAATTTCAAAAGCTCTGCGACATCGTCGCGAAGCTGCGCGCGCCCGGCGGTTGTCCATGGGACCGCGAACAGACTAACGAATCGCTGCTGCCGCCGCTGATCGAGGAGGTTTACGAAGTGGCCGGCGCACTGCGTGCGGGCGACGACGTCAACTTTCGCGAGGAACTCGGCGATCTCCTTTTGCTCATCGTCATGCACGCTGAGATCGCAGCCGAACAAAACCGTTTCAAGATCGACAACGTCATTCGAGAGGCGGCCGAGAAATTAGTGCGCCGACATCCACACGTCTTCGGCGAAAGCAACGCGAAAACTTCCGGCGCTGTCGTAAAACAATGGGAAGCGATCAAGCGCGAAGAAAAGAAAGGCGACCAACATTATCTCGCGAGTCTGCCCGATGCGCTGCCCGCGCTCATGCGCGCCGAAAAAGCGCAGAAGAAGGTCGCGCGCGTTAATTTCGACTGGGACAACATCGACGACGTTCTCGCCAAAGTGGATGAGGAACTCGGCGAAACCAAAGCCGCCATTCAATCGCAAGATCGACAATCGATCGAAGACGAGATCGGCGATTTGCTTTTCGCGGTCGTCAATCTTGCGCGCAAGAGCGGCATCGATGCCGAAAGCGCGTTGCAAAAAGCGACCGATAAATTTCGCGCGCGTTTCAATCAGCTCGAGGACGAACTCATCAAACGCGGCCGAAAACTTGGAGATGTCGATCTTGCCGAGCTCGACGGGATTTGGAACGAAATTAAGCGGCGTTAGACAAGCGGGCGACTTCGGTCATATTGCTCGCCCGCAAAATGAACATCTTCATCAGCCTAATTCTCGTCATTTGGACGATCGTTGCCCTGCTCATGATCCTCTTGATCCTGATGCAACGGCCGAAGAGCGAAGGTCTGGGGGCGGCCTTCGGTGGCGGCGTAACCGAAAATATTTTCGGCGCGCAAACGACGACGGTGTTGACGAAGATAACGGGCTGGCTCGCGGGAATTTTCTTCGTGCTTACGTTCACCTTATCGGTCCTGTACGCGCACAAAGGACGCAGTGAAAGCGCGCTGAGTCGCGAATTGAAAAACGCGCCCGCGCCTCCGCCGGCCGCAACCGCGACCGCTGCGCCTAACAACGCGGCACCGGCCGCGTCGCCCGCCGCATCGTTGAAACCGTCCGATCAAGCTGTCGGCGTTGTTCCGCCCGCCAGCGCACCGACCGCGTCCGCGTCGCCGAAGCCGTAGTTGTCGATCTTGCGCGATCGCGGCGCGTTGCTAACGTGCGCGGCGGCAATGGAGTTTGCCATCCTTCCGTCTCGGAGGAAAACCGCCTAACGAGCTGATGACTCCTGCAATCAAGGAGGTCATATGCTCGTATTCAAACAAATCTTCTGTGTCGGAATCGGCGGGGCGCTTGGCGCGATCGCCCGCTACAAACTCGGTGGCTTCATTCTTCATCGCTCGGAGGCGTGGAATTTTCCGCTGAGCACATTGTGCGTAAATCTGCTCGGCTGCACCGTCATCGGCGTGCTCGCCGCCCTGGTCGAACACCACGATATCTTCACGCCGGCCGCGCGATTGTTTCTTTTCACCGGTTTGTTAGGCGGGTTTACCACCTTCTCTGCCTTCGCTTACGAAGGAATTTTCCTTCTGCGTCGCGCGCATTTCGATCTCGCGCTGCTTTACGCCGGCGTCAGCGTCATCGGCGGACTGGCCGCGGTCTGGGTCGGAATGCGATGCGTCGATCTCCTTTGGCCCGCGAGCCATTGAGATAAATCTCCGGTTTACGAACGCGCGAAAATCGATCAGTTTACGAATCGTAAGCGAAGATCGACATGTTGAAGCCGCATATTAAAACCGACATCTTCGTTTGCGATCAGTGCGGTAACCGCAAGCGTTTGCGCAGCGACAACCGTCATTGGTGCGATGTTTGCAACGCCACTCCGCCGGTCGAGATGCGAAATGTGCGCGACAAGAAAATGGCCGAGTTCGCGCGCCATTCCGGCCGGAAATAACGAGCTTCGATTTGCCGAAGCGGATTGCGACTCAGCCGCCGGTCCAACGCCGCGAATATAGGTATCGCTCTTGCTCTAAGAGAGCGCGTGACACTGCATTCGGTCAGTAAAGAGCAGCGCGAAACCGTGCGCCAGCTTCTGCATCTGGTGCTCATCCGCGACATGGGCACGTTCACGGCGCAGCGGTTCAAGGATTGGATCAAAGAAATGGACCAGAAATTTCGCAAGGTGGGATTGACGCTGCAATTCGCCATCCGCGACCGCGAAGTCAGTTTCACCATTCGCGAAATTCGATCGCGCCGCACCGTTTTCCAATTTAGTTCCGCGACTCGCGTTACCTTTGAGAATCGCGACGTGGTGATGTCGTACGATCAAATCGGCGGAATTGTTTCCTGACCGCGCAAGATCGACAATCGCTCGTCGATCCGCCTTTGCCTAACTACCCGGAATGCCTTCGGGTCTGGCGCCGGCTTTCTCGTTCAGCGCCTGCGTGAATTCCTGCAGGCTGGAAACGATCTGCGGCGCTTTGGTCAGGACGGTGCTGGCCAGCTTTTCCGCGTAATCGGGGCGGCGTTGCGACATTTCCGAGAGCGCCATCATGACGGCAAGGGCGTTGTTGATGGAGTGCTTGATCTCGCTGAATTTTTTCTGCAACTGCGCCAATTCTTCGCGCGAGATGCTGGTTTCTTCGCTCATAAAGGATCCGGATTTCGACTAGAGAAAAGCAGGCTTTGTGCTTGACTTAAAGGTTCGACATTTCTCGGCCAAATGCCTGCGCAAGTTATCAAGATCACTGGGGCACGCCAGCACAATCTGAAGAATCTCGACCTCGAGATTCCTCGGGAGAAGCTGGTCGTCATCACGGGTTTAAGCGGCTCGGGGAAATCCTCGCTCGCCTTCGACACCCTCTATGCCGAAGGGCAACGCCGATACGTCGAGAGCCTGTCGGCCTACGCCCGACAATTCCTGGACCAAATGGAGAAACCGGACGTCGATTTCATCGAGGGGCTTTCGCCTGCGATTGCGATCGAGCAACGATCTGCCGGCGCCAATCCAAGATCGACAATCGCGACCACGACCGAAATTTTCGATTACCTGCGCGTCCTATTTTCGGCCGTCGGTCAACCGCACGATCCGAAGACGGGCGAGCCGCTCAAACGACAAACGCCGCAGCAGATTGTCGATCAAATCCTGGCCTACGGACCGGAGACAAAGATCATCGTGCTGGCGCCGCTCGTGCGCGACCAAGTCGGCGAATTTCGGGACGTGATCGAGAAGGCGAAGCGGGAAGGTTTCGTGCGTGTGCGGATTGACGGCGAGATCGTCGAGCTGGGACGGCCGGAACCGATCCGGCTGAAGAAAACGCAGAAGCACACGATCGAAGCGGTGGTGGACCGATTGGTTGTGCGCGAAGGAATTCGCGCGCGGTTGACCGATTCGGTCGAGACCGCGCTGCGTTGGGGCGAAAACAAGATGTCGATCTTGCGCGAAGTCGGCCAAGCGTGGGAAGAGCATCGCTACTCCACCGAATACGCCACGAGCGACAGCGGCTTCTCGTTAGGCGAACTCACGCCGAAACATTTTTCGTTCAACAGCCATCTCGGCGCGTGTCCGGCGTGTCACGGCCTCGGAACGCAATTGGTGCTCGATCCCGAGTTGATGGTTTCCGACCAAACGAAGTCGTTAGCCGAGGGCGCGATCATGCCGTGGCGCCGCGCGACGAAACGCATGAAAGCGTACTATCGCCATCTGCAAAGTGCGCTCGTGAAACATTTCCACGTGAAAGAGGACGTGCCGTTCGCGGATTTGTCCGACGAGTTCAAGCAGGCGCTCTATTTCGGGACCGGCGATGAGCCGATCAGCGCGAACGGCCAAAAAGATGCGCGACCATTCGAAGGTTTGGTGCCGCAGATGCATCGGCTCTACGAGGAAACCGAGAGCGAGTTCACGCGCAATCGCATTCGCATGTACATGCGGCGGGTGCCGTGCAAAGTCTGCGGAGGCGCGCGACTACGTCCGGAGATTCTGGCGGTGACGGTGAAAGATCGACATGGTCGCGAGTTAAACATTCACCAGTTCAGCGAGCTCACGATCGCGGAGGCGTCGAAGTACATCGATGAGATCGAGTTGACCAATCAGCAGCGCACAATCGTGCACGAAGTTGTGCGCGAGATTCAATCGCGCTTGAAATTTTTGCTCGAAGTCGGGCTCGGATATCTCACGCTCGATCGGGAGAGCGGGACGTTGAGCGGCGGCGAAGCGCAACGCATTCGCCTGGCGACGCAGATCGGCTCCGGACTCGCCGGCGTGCTCTACATTTTGGACGAGCCGAGCATTGGCCTGCATCAGCGCGACAACGCGCGTTTGTTAGGCACGCTGCGGCGTCTGCGCGATCTTGGGAATTCGGTCATCGTGGTTGAGCACGACGAGGAAACGATTCGGTCCGCGGATCACATTGTCGATCTTGGCCCGGGCGCGGGGCCGCGCGGCGGCGAGGTGGTGGCGCAAGGAGCACTTGTCGATCTTTTGCAGGCGAAAAATTCTCTCACGGCCGATTATCTTTCCGGTCGCGCGCAGATTGCGATTCCGAAACAGCGCACCAAACCGCGACCGGACGGATGGCTGACAATTCGCGGCGCCTCCGAGAATAATCTCAAGAACATCGATGTTTCCTTTCCGCTCGGGTTGCTCACCTGCGTCACCGGAGTTTCCGGCAGCGGCAAATCAACTTTAGTCGATGATATTTTGCGGCGCGCGCTCTTCCGCCGTTTTTACAATTCGAAGGACAAACCGGGCGCGCATCGTGAGTTGTTAGGCATCGATCAACTCGACAAGGCCATCGTGATCGATCAAAGCGCGATCGGCCGCACGCCGCGCTCGAATCCGGTCACATACACGGGCGCGTTCGCACCGATCCGCGAATTGTTCGCGCAGCTTCCGACGGCGCGGGTGCGCGGATACGATGCGGGCCGTTTCAGTTTCAACACCAAAGGCGGGCGCTGCGAAAACTGCGAAGGCGGAGGCTTGATCAAGATCGAGATGCACTTTTTGCCCGATGTCTATGTGGAGTGCGAAGTCTGCCGCGGCCGCCGTTACAATCGCGAAACGCTCGAGATTACTTACAAAGGAAAAAACATCGCGGACGTGCTTGATATGACGGTTGATGAAGCCGCCCGATTTTTTCGGAACGTGCCCAGCGTTTCCGATAAACTGACCGCTCTCCTCGACGTCGGTCTCGGTTATCTGCGGCTGGGCCAGGCGGCGACGACCTTGAGTGGCGGCGAAGCGCAACGGGTGAAGCTGGCGACGGAGCTGGCCAAGCGCGCGACCGGGCGCACCATATATATATTAGATGAGCCGACGACCGGGTTGCATTTTGCCGACATTGAAAAGCTGTTGCAGGTGCTGATGAAATTGCGCGAGGCCGGAAATACGCTGGTGGTGATCGAGCACAATCTGGAAATGATCAAAGCGGCCGATTGGATTGTCGATCTTGGACCGGAAGGCGGGGAAGCCGGCGGCGAAATCGTGGCCGCGGGAACGCCGGAGAAAGTCGCTACGGTCGCAGCGAGTCACACCGGGAAATTTTTGAAAACATTGCTGGAAGCGAAATGAAGATCGCGCTGAGCATCATCGTCATCGCGTGCGGACTGACGTTGTCGATCTTGCATGCAAGCGGGGAAAGTCCGCGCATCGAGGCGGCGACGCGGCCGCTGCGCGACGGCGTGCCGGAAATTGCGGTCACGCAATTGCGGGCATTGCTACGCGAGAATCTTTCCGATGCGGAACGCGCGAGCGCGAATGCGAGTCTGGCCGAGGCGCTGATCGCAGCCGGCCGGCCTAACGAAGCGCTGACTGTTCTCGATGACGCACACGCGAACGATACGGCGGCAAAATTCTGGCGGGCGCAGGCGTTGGCCGCGTCGCAACGCTGGGCCGACGCGCTCAGATTCTACGAGGAAGTTGCCGCGCAAAAGCCAGAGGCAAATTTCGGCGCGGCGGAAATGTTGCGTGCGCTCGGCCGGGGCGATGCCGCCTGCGCCCGCCTAACAAATCTGGCGGGCGATAAACAATTCGGCACGCGTGCGCAGATTCGCCTGGTCGAGCTCGACTTGGCGAAACCGGATCTGGCGCACGCGCGTGAAACCTTGAATGCATTGCGCCCGCGAAATTTGGTAGAGCGCAAGACCAAGCGACTGCTCGAAGCGCAGCTGGAACTTGCGGAGAAACATCCGGAGCGCGCGCTCAGCATTCTCGATGGCTTATTGCAACGAAGCGAAGGGACGCCGCACGCGGTTGCGATCACCGCTTTGTTCGTTGTGGCGGATGCGCACTTGCAATTGAACACGCCGGAGACCGGGGATGATGTGCTCGAGAACTTCATCGATCGTCACGCGGACGATGTCGATCTTGCGCGGATTTTCGCAAAGCTGGACGAGCTTTATCGCGCGGAGCGCAAGCCGGTGCGGAGCGATGTGGAGCGTTGGACGCGAGAACCGGCGCAACCGCGACGCGCTCTCGCGCAATGGACGCTCGGACGAATTGAACTGCGCGCGGGTCGGCGCGAACGCGCGGCGAAATTGTTTGCCGATCTGCGCGCGTTCCATCCGAAGACACCGGAGATCGCGCCGGCCTTGATCGATATCGCGCAGATGCAAATGGAAGATCGACAATCGAGTGAAGCGCTGGCCACGCTGGAAGCGGCCCGCGTTCTTTCGCAAGATCGACAATTGCTCGACCGCATCGACTTGTTAGCCGCGCAAGCGCGCTACGATGCCGCCGATGTGAACGGCGCGGCCGATTTGTACGAACGCGTCGGTTATTCCGATTCGAGTTACGCGCCGATGTCGATCTTCAATGGCGCGGCGCTGCGATTGGAATCGGGCGATCGTGACCGCTATGCGGCCGATTACGCGCAATTGCAAAAAAGGGGCGATGCCGAGACGCAAGCCGAGCTGCGCTTCGAGGAAGCGCTCAGCTTGGCGGCGAAGGGCGACGAGCACGCCGTGCTCATGCTGCGCAAATTTGTGCGCGAATTCCCTAACGACGCCCGCGCGGCGGAAGCTTTTGTCGCGCTGGCCGAGCTCGCATTTCATCGCAACCCGCGGGCGCTGGACGAGGCCCGGAATTTTCTCGCGCAGGCGTCGCAATCGCATCCGACGGACGCGGCGCGTGAGCGCGGGGATTATCTCGCGATCTGGATCGAAGACGCGCAGGGCGACGACGCAAAAGTGATCGAAGCGGCCACGCGCTTTTTAAATGCGCATGACAAGTCGGCGCTCGCGCCGGAAGCACGAATGAAATTGGCGGAGACGTATTATCGCCGCCAGGATTTTGCGAATGCGCAGACGCAATTCGAAATGCTTTCGCAACAGAATCCGAATGGGCCGTTAGCGGAAAAGGCGCTCTATTTCGCCGGCGAATCGGCGATGTCGAGCATGGCGCCGCACGCGCTCGAGAATGCGTTGGTGTTGTTCGATCGGGCCGTGCAATTGAAGGGCGATCTGCGCTGGGCGGCGCGGAACGAGCAGGCCGGAATCGAGCGCCGTCTCGGGAAACCGCGCGATGCCTTGTTGCTTTACGATGAGGTATTGAAGGGCGATGCGCGGCCGAGCGAAAAACGCGAAGCGCTTTGCGGCAAGGGCGACGTCTATTTTGAAATGGGCGCGAGCGATCCGAAAAACTACGACCTCGCGATTGCGGCTTACGATCAACTTGCGCAGGATTCGCGCGAGCCGGGAAATTGGCACAATCAGGCGCTGTTCAAAAAGGCGACCTGTTTGCAAAAGAAAGGCGATCGCGAAGGCGCATTGTCGATCTTTTATAACGTTGTCGATGTTCAGCAGCGACCGGATCGCACGCCGGAGTTATTTTGGTTTTACAAAGCCGGATTCAATGCCGCCCGTTTGCTCGAAGAAGACTCAAAGTGGGCGTCGGCCGCCGCCGTCTACGATAAGCTTGTCGCCGTCGCCGGGCCGCGCAGTGACGAAGCCCGGGCACGTCTAAACACGCTTCGCCTCGAGCATTTCCTCTGGCAGGAGTAAACCTAACGTCACGCGCGCTTTTCATGTTGTCTTTCTGAGCGCTTGGGCCCAGAATTGCATCATGAAAACTGCATTGAAGCTAACGGCCGCAGTAGCGGCGTTGGCGTTTTGTGGGTCCGCGTTTGCGAACCCGACGCAACCAACGGTGAAGCTGGCGAAACCACATAAGAAGCTCGCTTGCTATGCCGTCATCACCGGTTCGGCTATCCCGCAACCATGTGACCGGTTGAGCGTGATTCCGACGACGGCCAACGTGCTGTTCCGAGTCGGAGGCAATCGCTAAGAAACGTTCCGCGATTTAGTCGCTGGAAATGTTTCGCCGCCCGCGCGGCGGCGACGGTTGGTTGTTTTCATTTTTTCCCGCCGGTCGGTCGACTGGCTTATTTTTTTCGCGCCGGCTGAGGGCGACGGCTCGAGCTCGATTGTTGTTGAGAGTCGAAGTGCAACAACGGTGCGGAGGCTGACATCGTCACCTCGTCCTTTCGCCGCTCCGCTTCCATCGCTTTTATGATAGCGGTTAGGCCGCGATTGACCGGGCAGTCTAAGTCGTGGCTCGCGCCGAGAGCTGCAATCGAGCCGTTGAGATAATCGATTTCAGTGGCGCGCCCCCACAACAAATCCTGGCGCATCGAAACAATATTGTGCGAACCCGCGTAGGCGCTCTCGATTTCGCGCATGAAATCCGTCTGGAGCACGATGCCTTCGGCTGCAGCCACGGCCACACATTCGTTAATGATGAGCTGCTTGAGCGGATTTAAACGTGGATCGACAATTTCCCCCACCTCGACGCCGATGATCGTCGTGACCGGATTAACCACGCAATTGAAAATCAGTTTTCGCCAAACTTCTGTCCTGATGTCCGGAGAGATGCGGCAATCAAGTCCGGCCTCATTGAACACAGTCGCAATGCGCGCGCTCCTTTCATGATCTTCGAGCAGCGTGTATCCGCTCGCCATGTATCGAATCGTCCCGGGACGATCGAAGATGGCGCCGAACTGCGTAATAGCGCGAAGAACGATCGCCTTCCCGGCGATCGCATCACGGGCAATTCGATCGCTATCTAAACCATTTTGCAGGGCAACAATTGTCGTGTCGTGCCTAACGAGGGCTCGCACAGGTTCAAGCGCGCCCGCGCTGTCAGGTACTTTCGTGGTCAGAAGAATCACGGCGTTCGGCTCGAGCTTCGGCACCTCCGTCGTCGCACGAACACGAATCGTTTTCGTTTCCAAGCCTTCGATGCGCAGACCATCTCGTTCAATCGCGCGCACGTGCTCGGCCCGGCCAACAAGCGTGACCTCATTAGTGGTGGCAAGCCTGGCTCCGTAAAGACTTCCGATCGCACCCGCGCCGAGAACGACGATTTGCATGAGCCACGAATCGTAACACGCGCGCAGCTAACCCGCGACGCGAAACCCGGTAACCGCTCGGCGAATCAGGGCGAGTGCGTCGGCGACGTCACTGCCAATGCGCGAAGCTGCGAAACTTTCGCCAACGCCGCGCGCGCTTCTTCGGCGCGCCCCATTTTGTCGAGAATATTCGAGAGCAAAACGTATTGGCGCGGTTGTTCCGGCTGCCGCGCCACCGCGCGGCTCTGCGAACGGAACGCGTCATCGAGATGGTTCTGTCGGATTTGAATGAGCGCGAGCACATTCAACGGCTCGCTCGCATGCACATCGAGTTGGCTCGCATGACGCAAAGCGCTTTCGGCAAGATCGACATCTCCATTCTCGGCATGCAAGCGACCCAGTGCCAACCACGATGCGTAATGCCACCAATTCTTCTCCGCGAATGGCCTAACGAGCTCGATCCCGCACGAAAAATCATTCGTTCGCCGATACAATTCGCTTTCGCCCGCAATCAATTCCCAGTTTTCAGGATAATCCGCGCGCGCCTTGCCCAGCACCTCAATCGCGCCCGCCATGTCCTCTTGCGCGAGCACGCCGGCATAATTCACCGCCGCGATCCATGTTCGCGGATAATCGCGGCGACTCTCGTGCGCGCCGGCCGTCGCTTCGGCCAGGACTTTCATCGCTTCTTCGTCGCGGCCGAGATGCGAGAGCGCGGTCGCGAGATTGTTGCGCGCGATGGTGTAATCGGGCTGAAATTTCAAAACGTTACGAAAGAGTTTTTCTGCTTTCGCGTATTCGCCATGTGCGATGTAAATTTGGCCGAGGTTTACACTGACGCGGCCGCTTGTGCCGCCGGCCTCGGCCGTTCGCGTATAGAACGTCTCCGCGTCAACCCAGTCGCTACTGCGATAAGCGCTGCGGACGCCTAACGCGATCACCAACGCAGCCGCGAGCGCACTCAATTGCGCCGCTTTGATGCGGAATTCGGCCGCGCACCCGAGAAGAAAAATAAACGCGCCGACGCTCGGAAGATAAAGCCAATGCTCGGCCACGGTCGCGTTAAGATCGACAACGTTCGAGATCGGCAAAAAGGCGATGATGAACCAAGCCCCGCCAACGATGCGCATGCGTTGCGCGCGTCCGCGCCAGAACGATGCCGCGACGAACGCCGCGAGAGAGGTCACTCCTAAGATCGACAAGTACTCGAGCGTGAGCGCCGCTTCGCGCCCCTGCTCGCTTTGAAACGCCGGCCCGTTAAAGATCGTGCGCTCCATGTGCAGATTCGACGGGAACACGAGCAGGCGCGTGTAATCGCCGAGCGCGCGCAGCAGGAGCATCGCGCGCACCGGCGGAGTCCAATCCATGGACGGACCTTTACTTGGACGCTGTTGCGGTAAATCCCGCAGCCCGGCGTAAGCCGCGACGATCAAAGCACAGCCGATCGCGGCGAAGATTTTGGCGCGACGCGTCAGAGTTTTATCAAAGGCAAAGAGATGCAGGCAAAAGAGGGCGACCCACATCAAAGCGCTTTCGCGCGAGCACAAGGCGGTCAGCGCGCTGACGGCGGCGCTGCAATAAACAAGCGCGCGAACGATGCGCGAGGTTGCGCTGCGCGCTTTGAAATAGAGTAACCATGCGGCGCAGGCGAAGACGAACGCGAGACTGTCGGCCCGGCCGGAGATGTAATCGATCGCGGCACTATGGACCGGGTGAACGACCCAGATGGCAGCGACGAAGAAAGCGAAAATGGAGTTGTCGATCTTGCGCGAAATTTGCCCTAACGAATCAAAGATTCGGGATAAAAGCAGGTAGAGGAGAACGCCGGCGGCGGCGTGCAGCAAAACGTTGGTGAGGTGAAAACCGAACGTGTTCGTGTTCCAAAAAAAGTAATCGAACATGAGCGAGAGATTTTGCACCGGCCGATAATGCGCGGAGTAGGAATCGAGAAAGAGGTAATGACGAAACGCTTCCACGGCGAGAAGCGGGCTTTTCATGAACGGATTTTCGCGCGCGAGATAATCGTCGTCCCACACGAGCTGGCCTTGCAACGCGGGAACGTGCACGGCGAATCCCAGCGCGACGATGATGAGAGCGCGCAGCCACTGTTTTCGGAGAAGTGTTGCGAGCGAACGCCAACGAGCGGACCGGTGATTGTCGATCTTGTCGTTGTCGATCTTCATTGTGGGAGTTGGGTCGGGAAAGCTAACGAGCGGAGAAGGTTGGTTCTCCGCCCTGGTTAACTGCAAATTTAATGCCCACGTTTCATGTGAGCGGTCCTGGCTACGGTCCGAAAGGCGACCAGAAGCTCGTGTCCGCTACATCCGAAAGCGAATCGAACGCGGCTTGAGGAACCTTCGGGATAGTGTCGACCGTCTGCGGGCCGTAGGAGTTTCCGAAAAGATCGGCGCCAGTGGTGTAAAGCACGGCGTTTTTCTTGACGTAGTTAGTCCAATCAGTCACGGCCACGGGATAGCCAGTCAGTTTGCTGGTTTCGATGGCGTATTGATCGACCGCGGCGTCGATCATGCGCAGGTCGTTGAGAATTTTGGAGGCTTGAGAGCGTTTGCGCGCGCGTAGAAATCCGGGGACAGCGATGGCAGCGAGTAACGCGATGATAGCAACCACGATCATGATTTCCACCAGGGTGAAACCGCCGCGCTTGGTATGAGAGTTAAACATGATAAGTGCGGTTTTCAGTCGAGCCGGGCCCAGCGATTAAGCGGAGTCACGACTCATTCCCTGCCACTCCCGGGTTAAGGCGGAAATGACAGGCGAATGAATCGTTAGACTCTCACTGGTACGGCGACCAAAAACTCGTGTCGGCAACATCCGACAGCGAATTCTTCGTGCTCGCCGGCACTCTCGGCAGCTGGTCGACCGTTTGCTGGCCGTAGGGCTGACCGAAGAGATCGTTGCCCGTATTCCAGAGCGCCGAGTTCTTCTTCAGGTAGTTAGTCCAGTCAGTCACCGCGACCGCTGCGCCGCTCGCCTTGTTCGTCTCGATCGCGTACTGGTCAACCGCTGCGTCGATCAAGCGAAGATCGTTCAGAATTCGGCTGGCCTGGGAACGCTTGCGAGCCCGGAGGAACCCGGGGACGGCAATCGCCGCTAACAATGCGATGATCGCGACCACGATCATGATTTCCACGAGGGTGAAGCCCCCGCGGCGTTTGTTCAGTTTGTTTAACATGTTATTGCTTTCTTGGTTTGTTTGATTGCAGTCCGCGATTACCTCGCGGATGTGGCGTTTATGAAGCAGCGTTGATGCCATGGTTCTGGTTTTTAGAATCCCAGCCGCCGAGCGGTTAGGCCTCGTCCGGACGTGAACATCCGCGCCTTCATCGCCCGCCATGGCCTTCGCCCGGCGTATTACCTTTTCGCGGCGGTAGTTCTGGTCCGTCTCATTGCGCTCGTGCAGCTGAGCGCCTCGCCGTTTCTGCTCCCGTCCGGCGGCGACATGCATTTCTACGACTCATGGGCGCAACGGATTTTGCGCGGCGAATCGGCGGCTAACGTCGCCTTCTATGGGCTGCCCGGTTACGCCTATCTGCTCGCCTTCATCTACAAAGTCTGCGGTTACGGACCATTCGTTCCCGGACTGCTTCAGGCCCTGCTCGATGGCGGGACTGCCCTCCTGATTTTTCGGCTGACTTTGCTCCTCCTGACGCAAAACCGCGCAAGATCGACAACTACCCCTTCGCCTGCGACTCAACCGCGAGAACTTGTCGCGTGGCTGGCCGGTTTTGCCTGGGCGTTTTTCGTCCCGGCCCAAGCCTACTCCGCCATCCTCATGCCGACGGCCTGGGTCATCTTCGTTTTTTGGCTAATCGTTTGGCGAATCGCCGAAATCAAACACGCGCCCTCTCCGCGCGAATCGTTGCTTCTCGGTTTGCTCGTCGGCGTGACCGCAACGGCTGTGGCGACGATTCTGTTTTTGATTCCGTTGGTCCTGGCGGCGACATGGATAAAACCGCGCAAGATCGACAATCGCATTCGCGCCGCCTTCGCCGCACTCGTGCTCTTGTTAGGCGTGTTTGTCGGGACGGCGCCGTGTTGGGTTCACAATTACTTCATCGCGCGCGATCCGGTGGTCCTTTCCGCGCACAGCGGCATCAATTTTTGGATCGGCAATAATCCCGACGCGAACGGTTATCCAAAATTTCCGCCCGGTCTGCGCGCCGGACAATCCGCCATGCTGGAGGATTCGATTCGCGCCGCGGAATCTGCGGCCGGACGTCCGTTGCCACGCGCCGAGGTCTCGCGTTTCTGGTCCGAGAAAGCGAAACACTACATCGCCGGGAACTTCACCGACTGGTTGCGACTGCTCGCGCGAAAGTTTCGCAACTTCTGGAGCGCATTTCAGTACGACGATCTGAGCATCATCACGATTTTGCGCGAAGAGGGCGTGATTTTTCCCGGAATTTATTTCGGTCTCGTCGCCGCGCTGGCGGTTCCGGGAATGATTTTGCAATGGCGCAATCCGACTGCGCGTTGGGTCGCGCTCGCGATTCTTGTACACCTTTGCGCGTTGCTCCCGGTGTTCGTGACCGAGCGTTATCGATTGCCGATCGTTCCCGGTCTGCTCGTCTTTGCGGCGAGTGGATTGTCGATCTTGCACGAATCGATCGCGCGCGCCCGCATGCGAATCGTCTTCATCTACTTCGCGCTCCTCGTCGTCTCGACGCTGTTTGTTTCGTGGCCGCAACGCGACCGCGCATTGTGGGCGCTCGATGCCTACAACTCCGGCCGGCAATCGCTCGAGTCGAACAATTACGCGATGGCCGAGCGCAAATTGCTGCTCGCGCGCTCGTATGTGCCGGACAACGCCGAAACCAATTTCGCCCTCGGCAATTTGCGTCTCGCGCAAAACCAACGCGACGACGCCAGCGCATTCTATCGCGAAACTCTTCGCGTCGATCCGCGGCACAAGGGCGCTTTAAATAATCTCGGCGTGATCGCGCTCGAAGCGCACGATCTTCCCGCCGCGCGTTTGTATTTTACCGCCGCGCTCGCGCAAGATCGACATGATGCCAAGACGCATTTTCTGCTCGCGAAAACCGCCGCGGCCGAAGGTGATCTCCCCAACGCGCAACGCGAGATTGCTGAAGCGTTGAAGATCGCGCCGGCGCAGCCGGAATTCCTCGAGCTCGAGAAAGAATTAGCGCGCCGGCAATAACGCCACCCGCGCCGCATCATGCCGCGGATGCAAACGCAGATCGAACAGCATGAGAACAAATTCCAAGATCACTTTCGCCGAAAATTTACTCGTCCCGCGAAGGCGTTCGCCGAAATCGTAGCCGACTTCGCTCAACCGCACCTTGTCGCGTCCGAGCGCCTGCAGTGCGCGCGCATACAGATACACGAGCAGTTTGTAGCCGCGCGGATTCAACGCCCAATCGTCCACCGCGGTAAAAATTTCGCGGCGCATGGTGAAAAATCCCGACATCGGATCCGACAACGGCACGCGCGCGATTAATTTCGCCAGCAGCGTCGCGCTGTGGCTAACGAATCGCCGCATCCAATTCCATTTTCCATCGCTGCCGCCGACTGCGCGCCGCGTCGCCACCGCGAAATCAGCGTGGCCCATTTTGCGCAGCAGCTCGGGCAAACGTTTGTCGTCATGTTGCAAATCCGCATCCATGACGCCGAGAATTTTTCCGCGCGCGTGACGGAAACCGCAAATGACGGCGGAGCTCAAGCCGCGTTCGCCGTGCCGGCGAATCACGCGCAGCCACGGATAACGATGTTGCTGCACCTGCGCTTCGGCCCAGGTGTTATCGGGAGAATCGTCGTCAACGACGATCACTTCGAATTTGTAATGCGCGAGAATCCGATCGAGTCGCTGCAGCAGAACCGGCAGATTTTCCCGCTCGTTGTAGGTCGGAATGACGAGACTGAAATCGATCGCCGAATTGGTTCGCGCAAGATCGACATCGTACCGCCCAACGCTGCGCGTTTCTGGAGTGAGGTGGGTGATCATGTCGCCCAAAAGCAGCAACGGATATGCCAGCGCCGGCCGCGCGCCGGTTACTTCACCAGCTTGGACGCGCGCAATAAGGGCGTTGAAACCGGGTCGTAAATGCCAGCTTTGATGAAGAAACGGTCGTATTGCGCAAGATCGACAATCGCCAACATCACCACTGCGACGATGATCGCGAAATTGCGCCAGCGCGGGGCGAATCGATTGCTGATGATGGCGATCTGCGATGCGGCCAGCCACCGCAGCGGTTCGTCCCAATACGCCGCGAAGCGCAAACTCATTCCGTATTGCACGAGCGACATCACGGCGAAGCTGAAAACGAGAAAGAGCGTCCAAAAAAAATCGGCGCGCGTTTGTTTGTCGATGTTGCCCGCGCGCGCAAAAACGAGCGCGACAATCAGCGGCGACATCACCGTAAAATCGACAAGATAACGATACCATGCGCCGTCCTGAAATTGGATGACGTACGGAATGACGGAGGACTTCGCCGCGTAACCGCGATAAAAATCGAAGAACTGGCGGAATCCGCCTAACAACGATGCGATAATGATCACTGCGGCTGCGCCGGACGCAGCCAGGACCAACAACACTTTCCAATTCAGTGGCGTCACACGCGCTGCGACCAGCACTGCGAAAGACAGAAGAAGAGCGACGCCAACGAAGGCCGCGCTTTCCTTCGTTAACACGAGCATGAAGAAACTGAAGCCGAGCGCGAACAGCCAGAAACGCGATTGTCGATCTTGCAACGCTTCAAAAAAACACCACGCGCATAACACCGCCCAGAATGCGAAGGGCGCGTCTCCGAGTGCGCGTTGTGCAAGCGCGATTTGCAACGGCGCCACCGCCATCAGCGCGGTGACAATGAGCATTTGCCGCGTATCGCCCCAGCGATAACCGATCGCCGCGGTCATGAGTAGCAATAGAATGGCGGCGGTTGCGGCGACGATGCGAATGGCCAGCATTGGATCGACATGAGTGATTTGCACGAGCAGCGCCGCCGGCGCGATGAAGGCGACACGGGTCGGCGGCGCAATCGCGTCATGCTTCTGGGCCTGGATATCGACAAACTCTCGCACCAGTTCCGCGTAGTTCGTTAGGCCGATCTTGGCGGCATCGCGCGTGTAGCCGGCGTAAATGTGTTCGTCGAAGCCGACGCCTCTGAACGCCGCGCTCGGATAAATACGCAGAAAAATTCCGGCCGCGAGAATGACGGCGAGGAGAATGATGACGGATAGGGTCAGACGCGGGCGCGGTTTGTCCTCGTTCATGCGAGCGCTTCGAGAGTGCAATTCCCATGCGCACCATGTCGATCTTTCAATTGTCGATCTTGCGGTGGCGCGACGGCTGCTTGACCTGAGGCATCAACCCTTATCGTCGATGCTTTCCACATCCGAACGCCCCGCGCGAGTTCTGCCCGATCTAGGGTTGACCGCGCCGCCCATTATTCCGCCGGTGCAGACGCGCGCGAGCAGTCGTCCCGCGCCGGGAATTTTGTTCGTCATCGCCGGTTTTGCGCTTCTCGGAATCGGCTTCGCGCTCTGGCTTCGTACTGTGCCGGCCGGTCATCCCGATCCGCGTCTTTGGTTCAACGTTTTCTACTGTCTCTTCGCCCGCCACGAACCGCTCGGGCTCGCGCTCGTCGCCACGTTCAGTGTCGGAAGTGCTTTGTTTTTCTTTCGGGGCGGATCAATCGCGAATGAACATGTCGATCTTGCGCGTTGGTTCTGCCCGCTCGCGGCTCTGTTCGCATTCGCCGTCACCGCGTTAGGGACCGATTTCGTTTTCCATAATTATCCACTCACCGCCGACGAACATCTCGCCGATTTCCAAGCGCGAATTTTTTTGCACGGCAAAATCCAAGGACACGTGCCCGACCAATGGGTGCCCGCCTTGCACGTGATCAAGCCGACGTTTGTCGATTATTTTCCGGCGACCCAATCGTGGAACCAAACTTATCTCCCGGTCTACGCCGCCATGCGCGCGGCCTTTCAGGCGGCCGATCTGCAGTCGTTGCTCAATCCATTTCTCGCCGCCGTTACCGTGCTCGCCGTTTACGGAACCGCGCGAAATATCTGGCCGCAATCGAAGGCCAATGCCGCCGTCGCCGTCGCGCTGCTCGTGAGCTGTTCGCAATTTCTGCTCATGTCGATGACGAGTTACGCGATGCCGGCGCATCTCGCATTAAACGCAGTCTGGCTCTGGCTCTATTCCCGGCCTAACGAGCGCAAATTTTATCTCGCCCCCTTCATCGGTGTGCTCGCGATTGGGTTGCATCAGCCGATCGTCCACGCGCTTTTCGTTCTTCCGTTTCTCGTTAGGCTACTTTGGCAACGTCGCTGGCGCGCCGTGTTCGTTTTCGGAATTGTTTACGTCGCCGGATGCGTTGGTTGGCTATTGTGGCGCGCGCATTTCCAGGGCATCGGCCGCGGCGTCGGTTCCGTTTTCAACTTCGTCAATCCACGCGCGCCCATCATTCAATCGATGAATCTGCTTCTGGTCATCGCCTGGGCGTCGCTTGCCGCTCCGCTGCTCGCCGCGCTCGGGTTTGCGCGTTTTCGCAAATTGCCGCCGATTTTGCAGGACGCCGCGCTCAGTTGCGCGCTTACCTTCGCGTTTTATTTCACTTTCTTCCTCGATCAGGCGCACGGTTGGGGTTACCGCTATTTTCACGGCGCGCTCGCCTGTTTTGTCCTCGTGGCCGCAGCCGGCTACGAACGACTTTGCGTCATGCTCGGCGCGCGACGCGCGCTGCAATTCGTCGTCGCCGGTGTGACGATGTCGATCTTAGTGCAATTGCCGCTGCGTTGTTTTCAGGCCGAACGTTTCGTTAGGCCGTACGCTCGCGCCGCCGCTGTTTTGCACTCCATTCCCACCGATATCGTCGGCATCGATCCACGCGACGCCTGGTACGCAGCCGATCTCGTTCGCAACGATCCTTTCCTCGAGAAACGTCCCGTCATCGTCTCGCTTTTCGGCCAAAATCCCGCCTCAGTCGCGGCCTTGTCGAAGAACGGCAGCGTCCGCTTCATCACCCGTGATGAGTTAGCGCGCTTCGGTCTCGATACGGCCCGTCCCGATTTCAATGAGTACGCACGCGATCCTTTCGAACTTGGCCGCGGAAAATAATCGCGCTTCGAGTGAGTTGCGCGATCACGCCCGGCGAACGTTTGTCGCGCTCAATGGATTTCGCACGTACGGCGCACGCTGGCTGCGGCCGTGGCTGAGTTACGCGTTCGCGCCGGCGACGAGTCGCATCGTGCCGGAGAGCGTCGCACACTTTAAGGACTTCCACGCGCGTCTGGGCGAATGCGATCTCTACACCTTCGCGAATGTTTTTGCGGATTATCCGGTCGATAAACTCAAGGCCGCCGCCATCGATCTAGACTTGATTGTCGATCTTGGCGCGAACGTCGGCGCGTTCTCACTTCTCGCGCGCACGATCGCGCCACATGCGCACATCGTCGCGGTCGAGCCGGACGCGGAAAACGTTTCTTTCCTGCGCGCCCAACCGTTCGCAAAACATTTGGATATTCGTCACGCGGCCGTCGGGCCGTCCGCGGGAAATGCGCGCCTGGTTCGCGGCGAAAATTCCGTGACCCACCATGTCGATCTTAGCGAAGACAGCGAAGGCGTTCCTGTGCCACTCGTTAGTCTGGAGTCGCTTTGCCATCGCCCCGCGCTCGTGAAAATGGACATCGAAGGCGGCGAACGCGAAATATTGCGCGCCGGTTTGCCAGAAAACGTGCGTCATCTCGCGCTCGAATGGCACGGCGGCGGCGCGCCGCTCGATTTTGTTCCAGGTAATTGGCAGAAAATTTCCACCGACATGCACGGCGCAACCATGTGGTGGTTCTCGCGATGAACGGTAACATGTCGATCTTCGGTTACGACACGCGTTCGCTGCGCAGCGCCCTCGTCATGCGCGCGGTGGATTTGCTCAATCCATTCAAACGCACGAGCGAGCTCGATTGGCGCGCACCGGTTGTCGTTTCATCCGTCGCCGGTCTCGGCGATCTCTTCATTCATTTGCCGCTCATCAGCGGAATCGTAAACGCCTGCCGGAAAAACACGATGGCGGTGAGCGTGGCGTTGCGACCGGCGCATCTCGAGATCGGCGCCAAGTGCGGCTGGGATGTTTTCCCGTTCGATAATGGGCTCGAAGACTATTTTAAAAGCCCGCGCAAACTTCGCCTGTCACCGCTCATTCGCGGGATCGCTTTCCACCATCCTGCGGAAACCTGGATTGATCTCACTGGCAGCGCCGTGAGCGCGCTCGCGATCAAAGCCGCGGGCGCGAAACGAATCGCGGCGCGCATTACGCGCGGTGGGCGCAGCCTGATCGATCATCCATTGCCGCATGCGGTCCAGGAAAACGAATACGCTAATCGCGACCGTGTCGCCGAACACCTCGGAGTAGATGTCGATCTTACGCTGGCGAATCGATGGCCGGTGGACACTTCCGCCGAAGTTGTTGTTTGCCTAACAACAGCCAGTCGCTGGAAGAATTGGCCGCTGCAAAACTTCCGCCAGTTGATCGAGCGCTTCCCGCAAACGCGTTTCACCGTCGTCGGATTTCGACGGGAGGTGCTGGCCGCGGAATTTCGCGCGCTCGATGTGATCACGCGCTACCCGAACGTCTCCAATCAACTCGACAAATTGTCCGCGATGGAACTTGTCGATCTTATCGCACGCAGCCGCGCCGTCGTTTCGAACGACACCAGCGCGGCGCACATCGCTAATTTTTTCGGCAAACCGGGCGCGGTCTTATTCGGGCCGGTCAGTCCGAAAACTTTCGCCGCGCCTAACGGATTACGCGTCTTTCACGATGCGACCTGTCCGTTGCATCCATGCGTGCAATGGCGTTGCGACAATCAGACGAACTGGTGCATGCGCAAAATTTCGGTGGACCATGTCGCGGCGCATCTGGCGGATGTGCTCGGCTTCAATGCAAGATCGACATCTTCATTGGCCGAACCATCGTTGCGCGCGCCTAACGAGCCAGATTGGCAGCGGCAGGCGCAGCTTCCAGTATAATCGCTGCATCGGCGTGATGCCTTCGAAGAAGTTTTCCTGAATGTGACGATCGGCCGCCGGGTTCGCTGCGACGACTGATGGATGACGCAGTGGGAATCGCATCGGCGTCACTGGCACATTGGTGGCGCGCGTTTCCGATTTCGTGTGCGCCGCGCCGGCGCCGAATCCGAGGTTGGCGACGAGGTTCTTGCGCGGAACGATCGACAACATGTCGTGACGCCAGCAACTGAATAGCCATGGCACGTCCCACGTGCTCAGGCCGTCGCGTTTGTGAGCATGGCTATCGTCGAAATGTCGCCGCCAGAAATTCTGCGCGGTCGCGGTTTCAGTTTTTTGTTTTAGCCAGTTCGTTAGGCGCAACTCCGGCCATTCTTTCATTTCGTGATCGCACAACTGCCAGGCGCGTCTCCACGTGGCCCAACCCCAGATATGACAGAAGCGCGAGAAGTAATAGCTGTCGTCGTTAGGCGGAACATTATGCGATGGATCGAGGTTCGTGCCGCTGATCGCCGCCACATGTCGATCTTGCGCGTAACGTTCGAGCAGTTCTTCGCAAAAAAGAAAGAAGGTCGCGTCCGGCAGACAATCGTCCTCGAGAATGATGGCGCTCTCGGTCTGCGCGAAAACCGAGTCGAGACCTTCGGAAACATTTCGCCGCAGACCAAGATTTACATCGGCGAAACGCTTTGAGACTTCGCACGGCCAATCGACAAGATCGACAATCGCACGTGTGGCCACGCATTTGTCGCGATCGCTCGAAACGTTCGGGCGCGGTCCATCGGCAATGACGAAAAGTTTTTCCGGCCGCGCCGCTTTGATCGCGGCAAAGACTTTCGCCGTCTGTTCCGGGCGATTGAAGATGATGAACGCGACGGGCGTGCGCACGTGCGGATGATTTAGCCGAAATCAGCCGCGATGGCGCGCGATAATTTCGAGCGGCATCGCATCGACATTGTCGATCTTGCGGCCGCGCAGCGAATTCATCTCGTAACCGGCGCGATCGAGAATCGAAAAACATTCGCGCGCGGCTTCGTCGCCGTGGATTGCGATCAGCATCGTCGGATGCGATCGCGCCATGAGCTCGCGGGCGCCGGCCAGAACCTTTCCTTCCGCGCCTTCGACGTCGATCTTGAGAAATGTCGGATCGGCAAAAGCGTGTTCGACGATGAATTGATCGAGCGTCGTCATTGGAACTTCGAAATTGCCGCGCGAATCCGCCGCGATGTGCCCGGTGAAATCGCTGTCGCCCATTTCAAATGCGACCGAGCCGACGCGATCAGACAACGCCGACGGGCTGACGATGACATTGTCGATCTTGTTAAGATCGAGATGGCGCCGCAGCTTGCGCAAGTTTTGCGGCAACGGTTCGAAGGCAATGATATTTCCGGTTTGTCCGACGATGCGTGAAAGCGCGAGCGTGTAGAAGCCGGCATTGGCGCCGATGTCGCAAACATTTTCACCTGGCCTAACGAGCCGGCGCAGCGCACGTTGTTTCGCGTATTCGTAAATGCCGAGCCATTCCGGGGCGTTGGCCGCGCCGCGGACCCAGACGCGACCGCGATTGATTCCGAACGGAACGCGCATGCGCGCGTCGGCGGGAATGAGATGAAGAAAACGTCCGGCGAACCAGAGAAGTTTTTCCACGGACGCTGAGACCGGTTTTTGGGTGAGCAATGCTTCACTCATAACGCAACGGCCGGAAAAGTACCGGCCAAACGAGCAGGGCGCGCAATTGCAGACTAAACACGGGACGCGTTTTTGCCTGAGCGAAATTCAAAAGAAACGCCGAGCAGACGAATGAAATAAGCGTGGCCACGGCGGCGCCGTTCGGGCCGTAACGCGGAATGAGAAGAAGGTTGAGCGCAATGTTAATGAGCGCGCCCATGGCGGTGCGCAGTGTCGCCAGCCAGGTGAGACCTTCAGTGATGTCGTAACCGCTTTGCATGATGCCGATGAAGACGAATATCGGCGCCCACGCCAGAATCCGCAGCACCGTCACCGCTGAGGCGTAGGCGGGGCCAAACAAAAGCGAAATGATCCACGGCGCCGTCGCGGTCAGGCCTAACGAGATGACGATTCCGGCCACGATGGTGCCGAGGAAAAGTTTCTCGAATTGGCGATGATAAAACTCGGGGCCTTGTCGCCGCCAGCGCACCAGCACGGGGAAGAGGGCGGGAACGAATGCCATCGGCAAAAGCGCGCACGCTTCCGAAATTTGCGCTGCGGCCGCGTAAATTCCGGCGGCAGTGTAACCGGCGAGTTGGCCGAGAAGAATGACATCGCAGCGCATGTAGATCATGACCGCGAGCGCAGCGAGCAAGAGTGGAAAACCTTCGGCCAAAAAACGCGTGCGTTTGATCGACATCGTCGGTTCGTCTGCGCGCGTCGGATTGGAAGATCGATAAAGAACAAATAACGCCAGGCCGACAAGTGCGGCTTCGAGCGCTTCGAGCAAACCGAACACCCAAAGCGGCGCGTTCTGCAGCAACGCGATTAATTTTATCGCCGCGCTCAGAATGATCGGCACGGCGCGGCCGGCGAAGATCAAACGAAAGCGATGGTCGGCTTGGAAAACGAAATCGAAAACATCGAACGCTTGAAAGAGCAGACCGGCCCCGGCAAAGGCGACGATGGCGAGCGTAACGCGATCACTGATCCCGAGCGTGCAGACGAGCAGCATGAGCAAATAGCTCGCGGCCGCGAGCAGAAGCTTCAGCCGAAACGCGGAATGGATGATTGTCGATCTTAGCTCGGGCTGTTCGACGAGATGACGGACGATGACGCGATCCAATCCGAAGGCGGCGACGACGCTGAAAATCCTAACGAATGCGATGCCGAAGGCGAAGGCGCCGAATCGCTGGGGCCCGAAATGACGACTCAAGGCGATGGCGATAAAAGCCAGCGCGGCGACGCGCATGATTTGATTGAGAAAAGACCACGCGCCGTTGGAAATCAAAATTGCGCCGGAGTTTTTCATGCGAGCGCAGGCTCCGGTTGTGCGTGCGGCTGCGGTTGCGGCGTGGCCGCGTTCTCCGCAGCTCCGGCAAGATCGACAACTAACTTTGTCCATTGCTCGAGGTGCGATTCGAACGGCGCATTTTGTGCCGCCTTGAGCTCCTTCGCCATTTCGCCGGCGAATCCCGTGCCCATGATCTCGCGACCGAGTGCAATGCTGTTCCAAATTTTGGACGGGAAAATCGCGCGCGTGATTTTCGGATGGCCGGCGACGAGATGAAGTTCGTGACGCAAAAGGTCCGCCTTCAATTTTTCCAGATCGTCGTGCAACGGTTGCGCATTCAGCCACCGCGGCAATGCGCGCGCGCCGCGACCGTCACAGCGAATCGTTAGGCGGTAGCCGTGTTCGCGCAAGGTTTCGCAGGTGCGCACGAAAAGATCGACGTCGTGCCCGTAACCGAAATTCCCGGAATACAACGCCGTTTTCGGCTCCGGCGCGATGTTCTTCTCGAACGCGATCGTCGGCCAATTTCGAATAACGACGGCATTCCGCGTCGGGCCGCCGAGATTGCCGCCGATTTTCACCACGCGGTCCCATCGCAAAAGTTGTGCGTCCCAATACGCGCCAAACGCGCGCCGCAACGGCGCCGGATATTCGTGAATGCCGCGCACGAGCTCGGGATAATAATCCTGCAGCCAGTAAATCGCGCGCGCGCCGCGACGCTTGATCGCGTTCGCCAGACGAACGGTGTTCGGCGGCGCGCTCGTGATCACCACGACATCGCCGCGGCAAACGACATTGTCGATGTACCGCGCGAACGCGCGCTTGACCGAAACATATTCGGCGAAGACATGGGCGAGATTCCCGCGACGGCCACGGTAATGCTCGAGATGCCGGACTGATACCGGCGGTTTGTCCCGGCCTAACGAACGATAATTTCCGCTTCCGCCGACGAGCCGGACCTCGCGACCCTGTTCGTGCAAACGAGTCGCGAGTTGATCGGCATACAAAGCAGTCGGCGCGGAGTCCGGCCAAACGTATTGGCTGAGGATGTGGAACGTGGCCATCGCGCGTCAGCTGGCGAGCGCGCGCGGATAGGAGCGCGCGGTTTTTTGCTGCATCGGCGCGCGGAATTTTCGCAGTTGAATGTGATAGGCCTCGCGGTGGTAACGCAGGTTCGCTTCCAGCACGAGCCCGACCAATCCAACTAAGATCGACAACGTCATTAAACTCGCCGCCAAAACCGCGAGCGGGAGGTGGTTAACGAGTCCGGTGCGAAAATATTCGGCGATGGGAGTAAAGCCCGCGACCAGACTGATGGTGGCAAGCGCGCCGCTAAGTGTTCCGAAAAAGGCGAACGGCCGATAATCGCGGAAAAGCACCACGAGCAATCGCAAAATGCGCAGACCGTCGCGCACCGTTTTTAATTTCGAGGCCGAACCGTGGGCGCGATTGCGAAACGGGACCGGGATTTCGGTCTGGGAAAAGTTTTTATCGACCGCCTGAATGGTGAGCTCGATTTCCAATTCGAATCCGCGCGAGAGAACCGGCACGTGTTGGTAAAATCGGCGGGAGAAAAGTCGGAGACCGGAAAACAGATCGAGCGGACGAAAGCGGAAGACGAAATTCAAAACCGAAGCGAAGATCGACATGCCCCATTGATGCATCGGCCGAAAGACGTCGTCCTGCGCGCTGCGAATTCCCGTGATCATGTCCACTGGTTCCCGTTGATATTGCTCGAGCAGCAACTGCGCGCCTTCGGCCGGATAACTTCCGTCGCCGTCGACCATGAGGACGAGATCGGTGTCGATCATCGCCAGTCCGTGCGCGACCGCGCGCGCTTTGCCGCGGCGTTTTTCGGAAATGACATTGGCGCCCGCCGATTTTGCCGCGGCCGCGGTTTGATCTTCGGAACCGTTATCGACCACGAGGATCTCGGCGTGCGGGAACGCGGTGGCGTATTCGCGCACCACCGAAGCGATGCCGAGTTCTTCGTTCAGGCACGGGATGAGAATGGTGAGTGTGGGTGAGGCCATCGCAAACGGACTAAGCCGTGCGATTACAGAACCATTTTCCGTGCCGAAGCGGCCCGTTTTTACCTATGAAAACGGCCGAATGAAGATGTCGATCTTACAACGGGCCGCCGGCCACCGGCGAAGCCGCGGCGGCGTGGCCGGTGCGACCAAGATGTTTATCGGCCGTGGCCAGGATCGCCTTGTCGTCGTTGTCGGCGAGGCCGTCCAGATTTTCGCGGATCCGCCGGAACGACATCTGCAAAAATAATTGGCCGGCTGAAATGTCGGTATCGGCGTTGCCGTTGCGCTGCATCTCCGAGTCGAGCCGGCTGAGCACACACGTCGAGGCGAACAAATCCATCACCGCTTTCGCGATTCGTTCCTGGACCAACTGCATGTCGAGAATCGGTTCGCGATACAGGATGAGCGATTTGTTGACGGCAAAGTTGAATCGACGAATCAAATGCGCGAGCTGCCGCGCCGGTTTCCCTAACGAATCGCTTCGCACCTGAATGTCGGGAACGCGCACGGTCGCGCCGAGGCGACTCATTCCGGCGCTGAACGCTTTCCCGATTCCGCGCGACGGTTTGAGCAGCGTGTCGTGCAGTTCCTTGAACTCCATGCCCGGCCCGCGCATGCCGACGAGCGCGATGAACGACGTCAGTACTTCGTTCGCGCCTTCGCCGATCTGGTTGATGCGCGCATCGCGCGTCATGCGATCGAGTGGAAGATCGACAAAGTAGGCCGCGCCGCCGTGCACTTGGAACGTTTCGTAAATGATGTCCCAGAGCAGCTCGGTCGTGTAAACCTTCAACATCGCCGTCTCGAGCATGTAATCTTCGAGACCGCGATCGATGAGCGACGCCGTCACCGTGGTCATCGCTTCCATGGCGTAAGTGTTTGCCGCGATCTTCGCGATTTTCTTTTTCACGAGATCGAATTGGCCGAGCGTTTTGTTGAACTGCTTTCTCGTGTTCGCGTGTTTGATCGCGAGCTCCAGACACGTTTTGGCCGAACCAGTGCAACAGGCGCCGAATGTTGTTCGCCCAAAATCGAGGACCGTGAGCGCGACCCGCAAACCTTTGCCTAACGGACCGAGAATATTTTCTTTCGGCACGCGCACATCGCGCAACGCAAATCGTCCCGTCGCCGTCCCGCGAATTCCCATTTTTTCCATGCGCGGCTCGAGCATGGTGAATCCCGCCATGTCCGGCGTGACGAGAAACGCGGTGATCGCATCCTTGCCTGGCTTACCTGGCACCGGCGTGCGCGCCATCACCGTGAGCACCTTCGCGATGGAAGCGTTGGTGATGTAACGCTTTTCGCCATTCAAAATATAATGCGAACCGTCTTCGCTCGGCGTCGCGCGCATTTGCACGTTCGCCGCGTCCGAGCCGGCGTGCTCTTCCGTCAACGCGAATGCGCCGAGCCATTCGCCGGTCACAAGTTTCGGCAACCATTTCTCTTTTTGCTCGCGCGTTCCGAACAACAACAATGCGCGAATGCCGATGGAATGATGCGCGTTCACGAACACCGAAGTCGATGCGCAACGGCGCCCGATCTCCTCGAGAATTTTGCAATTCGCCATCTGCGAAAATCCGTGCCCGCCAAATTCGTTCGGCGCCGTCATTCCCAAAACGCCGACGCGGCCGAGACCGTCGATCACATTGCGCGGAATATCTGCTTGTCGATCTACCTCCGCCGGGTCGAGATCGGCATCGAGCATCTGGCGAAGATCGACAAGGACCTTGTCGAGCTCTGCCTGTTGCGCGGCGGGTATCCGCGGATACGGCATCACCCAATCGGAAACGAATCGTCCGAGAAAAAGTCCTTTGGCAAATCCGAGCACCTCCGGTCCGCCAAAGAGAAGCTCTTCAGCTTGCTGGATTTCTTTCTGACGCTGCTCTTCCGCTGTAGTCATAAACAAATGCGCCGCCGAAATTGGCGGTGACGCATTCTAGCGAGACAACGCCCGCTGTCTACTCGACGAACTAGGCCGCGGATTTAGCTACAGCCCTGGCTCGTCCCACACTCCGTGCACACACCGCACGCGCCGGCGCGAATGACCTTTTCGCTGCCGCAATGCGAACAGATAATGTCCATGAACATGTCGCCGAGCGCTTCCTGCACTCGTTCGGCGTGACTATGACCGTTGCTCGCCACCTGCGGTTCGCCTTCGTTAGCCGTGTGGTTCGTCACCACATCGAGAATTTCTTTCTCGGCCGTGCGCGGCAAATCCGAGACCGGACGATTGATCGACTTCTTCTCGATCTCCGGAATCTCTTTCATCGGCAGCTCGGGCTGACCGCGGTTCGGCGACGTCGCTTCCTTGTAGCCTTTGATGAATTGGCAGGCGAGCCACCGGAAAACGTAATCGGTAATACTGGTCGCGTTGCGAATGTCGGGATTTTTCGTGAAGCCGCTCGGCTCGAAGCGTTGATACGCGAATTTTTTGACTAACGACTCCAGCGGCACGCCATATTGCAACGCGACCGACGTCAACGTGCCGACCGTGTCCATCAGTCCGCCGATGGTGCTGCCTTCTTTCGCCATGTGAATGAAGAGCTCGCCCGGCTGACCGTTCTCGTAGAGACCGACAGTGATGTAACCTTCGTGGCCGGCGATCTCGAACTTGTGCGTTAACGACATGCGCGTGTCGGCCATGCGATGTCGAATCGGTTGATCGACTTTGCCGCGCAATTCCGCCAGCTCCTCTTCGAGTTCGAGGATGCGCGCCTGATAATCTCCGCGCTCGACCGTGACATCGCTGGCAAGATCGACATCTCCACCCATGTGTTTTGTCTTGCGCGTGTTCAACGGCGCCGATCGCTTCGAGCCTTCGCGATAGATCGCGATCGACTTCAGCCCGAGCCGCCAGCCTTCGACATACGTATTCATGATGTCCTCCACCGTCGCGCACTCCGGCAGGTTCACCGTTTTCGAAATCGCGCCGCTCAGGAACGGTTGCGCCGCCGCCATCATGCGCAGGTGCGCCATGTAGCCTAACGAACGTGTGCCGCGCGCCGGTTTGAACGCGCAATCGAAGATCGACAAGTGCTCCGGCTTAAGTCCGGATGAAATTGTCGATCCATCCGCGTCGATTACGTCCTCAATCGTGTCGCATGCGTCAATGTGCGCGAGGATGCGATCGATCTCGTCCGAATTGTAGCCGAGCTTTTCCAACGCCGGTTTCACCGTCTGGTTCACGATTTTCAACATGCCGCCGCCGGCGAGCAGTTTGTATTTCACGAGCGCGAGATCGGGCTCGATCCCGGTCGTGTCGCAATCCATCAGGAACGAAATCGTTCCCGTCGGTGCGAGCACGGTGACTTGCGCGTTGCGGAAGCCGTGACGTTTGCCGATGCGCGCGGCCGATTCCCACGTCTTGGCCGCTTCCTTCTTAAGATCGACAAATTCATCTACGTCCGCGATCTCGTTTACCGCGCAGCGATGCAGCTCGATCACTTCCAACATCGGCGCGACATTGTCCTTCGCTTTCGGCCTAACGACCCCGGCCGCGCGCGAATCGCGATAACCCGGGAACGGTCCGACATCGCGCGCAATGACCGCGCTTTGCTCGTAGGCTTCACCGGTCATGATCGCGGTGATCGCGCCACACAACGCGCGGCCTTCCACGCTGTCGTATCCGTAGCCGTAGCTCATGACTAACGAACCGAGGTTCGCGTAGCCGAGACCGAGCGTGCGGAAGATGTGCGAGTTCTCCGCGATCTCCGGCGTCGGATAACTGGCATGATCGACCAGAATTTCCTGCGCGGTAATGTAGATGCGCACCGCGGCTTTGAAACGCTCCACGTCGAACGCGGCATCCTCATCCTTGAACTTCATCAGGTTTAGCGAGGCGAGATTGCAGGCGGTGTTGTCGAGAAACAGATATTCGCTGCACGGATTGGTGGAGTTCTGGCGATCGGTCCCTTTGCACGTGTGCCATTTGTGGATCGTGGTATCGAACTGCATTCCCGGATCGCCGCAGATGTGCGTACCTTCCGCGATTTTCCGAAGCAATGTGCGCGCGTCTTTGCGTTCGCACGGCTCGCCATCGCGCACGCGTTTCGTCCACCATTCGCGGCCTTCGATCGCCGCATCCATGAACTCGTCACTTACGCGCACGCTCAGGTTTTCGTTTTGATACATGACCGAGCCGTACGCGTCGCCGTTGTAAGAACCGTCATAACCTTGCTCGATCAACGCCCACGCCTTCTTCTCTTCTTTCTGTTTCGCGTCGATGAATTCTTCGATGTCCGGGTGCCAGTCTTTCAACGTGTTCATCTTGGCCGCGCGCCGTGTCTTGCCGCCGCTTTTCACCACGTTCGCGACCTGATCGTAAACTTTCAGAAACGAGAGTGGCCCGCTCGGTTTCCCGCCGCCACTCAGCTTTTCTCTTGTCGATCTTAGCGAAGACAAATCGCTGCCCGTGCCGCTGCCGTACTTAAAGAGCATCGCTTCGCTCGTCGCCAGCCGCATGATGTCTTCCATCGTGTCGCCGACCGATTGAATGAAACAGGCGCTGCCCTGCGGATATTCGTATTGCGATCGCGCCCGCTCCGATTTGCCCGTCTCGCGATTGAAAAAATAATTTCCGGCGCCCGCGTCCTTGCCGATCCCGTATTCGTGATACAAACCAACGTTGAACCACACCGGCGAGTTGAACGCGCCGTGTTGATTCACACACAACCACGTTAGTTCATCGTAAAAAACTTTGGCCGCTTCCTTGTTCGTAAAATAGCCATCCGCAATTCCCCAATCCGTGATCGTGCGCGTGACGCGATGCACCAATTGCCTAACCGATGTCTCGCGCCCGCCTTTGCGCGGATCGGTTCCGTTCGCGATGTCGCCGTAAAAATATTTCGAGACCGCGATCTTGGTCGCCAATGGGCTCCAGCTCTTCGGCACCTCGATCGCGTCCTGTTTGAAAATGACTTTGCCGCTGTCGTCCGTGATCTCCGCCGTGCGCTGTTCCCATTCGATTTGATCAAATGGCGCCACGTTCGCGTCGCTGAACACGCGCTCGAATTGCAACCCGCGCTTTGATTTCGATGTCGATCTTTTACGGCGATCGGTCGATTTGCGCGGGTTTTTAAGTGAGGCGGTTGAGATTCCGGACTTCAGCTGGATCATGGCGGCGGCTCCTTTTTGTGAATAACTCCTGGTTTTGAGGCCAAGCGCCGCCCAATAACCTGTCAGCAGTCGTTAATAACAAGATACGGGGGGTGCTTCGCCTCGGACACCCAAGATGCAGCGCAAACCGACCCGGTGGCAAGCCAAAATTTGTAACATTTTTCGTGCGCCCGACTGCCCGGAGAAACCGTTAGGCGAGCTGGCGGAAGGGGTGGGATTCGAACCCACGGTGGGTTTAACCCCACGCTCGATTTCGAGTCGAGTGCCTTAAACCGGACTCAGCCACCCTTCCTCTTTTGTTAGATCGACATCTCGCACGCGCAGCGGCGGTATTATCCAACGATTGAAGAGACTTGCAACGGGCACCGTCAATGCTCATAAGGGGAACTCAGAATGATTAGGGCGAATTGCAGGGAGCGATTCACCGCGGCGGATTTTGATTTCATCGTTCGCACGCTCGCCCGCTCGCCTAACGACCGCGTTTCCCTGGTCGATCTGTTGTCCGACGCCGAAACGCGCGACTCGGTCCTCGATCATCCTCGCCTGGTCGAGGTCATTCTTTCGAACGCAACGCATCTGCACATCTCGTCGCAATTTTATTTTTACGTTCTCGCGCGTCAGGTTTTGCGCCAGGCGTCGATCAACGACCGAAAACTTTGCGACTACGTTGCTTCATTGCTCGAAGCGTTCTCGCGGGCGAACCAGCAAAAGATCGACAATCACGCGCACGAATACATCAGCGATATGCTCATCGCGTTGCAGCGCGTCACGCCCGAGCAAGCCTTCCTCCTTCGCGCGCACATCGGAAATTACTCGCTCTTCCTCACCGGCATTTTTCACGAAAGCGCGCAACGCCGGCGCGAACGCGGCGGACCCGATCTAAAATTCTACGAGCAAATCGGCCGGACGAATTATCACCTCGTCGCTGAACACGAGACCGCGAAACGTTGCGAGCTCGATGATGTCTTTGAAAATCTGGCCGAACAATTTCGCGGTGTCCGCCTGGCTTTGAACGAACTGGCCGATCGGCTTCTCAATCTCGATGACGACGCGCGACTGGCGTTCTCGTTATGAACGAGACGCTCTTTAGCCAGATCCAAAAACTGTTCGAGCGCACTTACGCGCAGGTTGGGATCAATCTGGAAGATTGTTTGATCGACAATCGCCGTTGCATGCAATTGTCGATCTTAGCCGGTCATTCCGCGCGCGAGTTGAGTGAGCTCGCGCGCACGTTTTTACGCACCGCGAACGATCGTCTTTACGTCGGCATTTACTATTCGCGTTGGCTCATCGAACAACTCGAGCGCCACGATCCGCGCGCCAGCCTAACGAACGCCAACATCCAGTCGCTCATTGCGTTCGTGGAGGAACTCAACCATGCCCTTCACGCCGCGTTGCAATTCAAGAATGGCCAGCGCGAAATCGCATTGGAAGATTTCGCGCGTAATCTCGAGCTCCAAGCGCAGGTCGACACTTATCTAGTGTTGTTGTTGTTCGTCGCTTTCTTCCGAAAAACGCAGCGCGTCTCGCGCACCGATCGTCGCTGGCTCCGGTTTCACTTGTTCGCGTCGAAAAATCCGGGCGCGTACATCGACAAGAACATTCGCGGGCGTTATCTCGAGACAACCGAGCTCGCCTCCAGCTACACCAAATTCCTCGACACGCTCAACGGCGTGCGGCGTCTCGACGAGATCCGCCGTTTTCGTTCGCTCGATTACGCGGCGAAGAAAAATCTCATCCTCGCGCTCCCAAATTTTTCGCGCGAATAAACGATTCCATTTGCGCAATCGGACATGCGGTCGCTAAATACGACACGTGTTCAGTCTCACCATGCTCGGCAGCGGCAGCGCCGGGAACTCGGCGCTCATCGGGACGAATCACTGCAAGGTTTTGGTCGATGGCGGACTGAGCGCGCGCCAAATTGTCGTTAGGCTGGAACAATGCGGCGTCACGCCGGAACAGCTCGATGGCGTTCTGCTTACGCACGAGCACGGCGATCACGTCTGCGGACTGGAAGTGCTTTGCCGGAAATTTGCCGTGCCGATTTATGCGAATGCGCTCACGGTCGAAGCGATTAAATGCGACGGCGCGTTAGATCGACATCGTAATTGGCGAATCTTCCGCACCGGGGCCGAGTTCAAGATCTGCGACATCACCGTGCAAACATTTCCGGTCCCGCACGACGCCGTCGATCCGGTCGGCTTCGCCTTTCACGCAGGAAACCGTTCGTTAGGCTTTATCACCGATCTCGGTTACGCGACCAAAATGTTGATCGAACGTTTGCGCGAAGTGCACACGCTCGTGATCGAGACCAACCACGACGAAAAACTTTTGCAGGCCGATCCGCATCGGCCGTGGCCGGTGAAACAGCGCATCATGTCGCGGCACGGACATCTTTCGAACGACGCCGCAGCGAAGGTGATCGAGGAATTGCTTCCCGGAAAAGTCGAACGCGTCGTGCTCGGACATCTCAGTCGCGATTGCAATACGCCCGATCTCGCGTGCGGAGCGATCCGCACGTTGCTCGACAAAGTCGGCAAGATCGACATGGAAGTTTATTGCGCGTCGCAAACGGAAATCAGTCCGCGTTTTCGTATCGGCGAAACGCATGCGCGCACTTTTCAGCCGACGTTCGACGACGTATTCTTCGCAGCGTGAGCGGAGCGGTCGCAGAACAAATAAAGATTCGCGACGCCGTAGATGTCGATCTTGCGGCGATCGTGCGAATTTACAACGACGCCGTTGCAACCCGCATGTCCACCGCGCAACTCGATCAGGTCACCGTCGAAGAACGCAAAAATTGGATCAAAGATCACTCGCCCAATCGACATCCGTTCTGGGTCGCAGAGATCGACGGTGAAGTTGCAGCCTGGCTCACGATCAAACCATTTATTCCGCGTTGCGCCTACAGCGGCACGGTCGAGCTGAGTGTATATGTCGATCAAAGATTTCGCCGGCGCGGCCTCGCCCGCATGTTACTGGAAGAAGCAATCGCGCGCGCCGATTCGTTAGGCATCACCGCCATGGTCGGCCTCATTTTCGCGCATAACGAGCCGAGCTTGAAATTATTCGGGCAACTCGGCTTCGAGAAATGGGGATTACTCCCGCGCGTTGCTTTACTCGATGGCGTTTACCGTGATCTCACGATCATGGGACGACACGTTTAAGCTTCTTCGTGTCCGATCACTAAATGGACGACGCCGTTCGGCGCGGAAACGAAGAAGCCGTCGAAATCTTCGCGCAGTTGTTCGACTTCGTCGCGGCGCGGCACGCCGTTGATTTTTAGAAACGACGCGGCGGCTTCGGTGTCGTTAGTCTCGAGCTCGAGCCAGATGTCGGGGTGAGCCAGGTTCGGAACTTTGTCGAGCCACAATCGATTAGGGCCGAATTGGAAAATGCAGCCGTCCGGTTCTTCTTCGATCACCGGCAACGCGAGCGTGTCGCGATAAAACGCGACCGTCGCTTCGTAGGTGTGCGCAGGACATTTGATGGCGATGTTCGCGCCGCCAGAAAATTGTGGGCCTTCGAGTTTGGCAACCATATTGTCGATCTTACGAAGGTGCGCCGGTCGCGCTAGAGATGCTCGAGAATTGTTTTTGCGACCGTCTTCATCTTTTCCGCAGCCGTGTCCTCGTCGAACCCGCGCAGGCCGACGGTCACGAGCGTGGTGCCTTTGACCACGTAAAGCATGGAAACGTTTTCGCTTAATCCGCTGCCGGAGCCGCTCGCGATCTCCGCCTTATCGCCGAGCCCGGAAATCGTTTTCGTTAGGCCGCTGGTCGCATGCACGTGGTCGAGCTCTTTGCTCGCGTCGTAACCGGCGGCCGCTTGATACAAACGAAGGATTAACAATTTTCCCGGCCCGGTGCTGTAGTAATTGCACTTCGAGTAGTAACCGTCTTTTCCGGCGACATTAATCGGTCTCGGATCTTTCGCGTCGGTCTCGAGAATCGCTTCGGCCGCGGCTTTATCGATGATCTTAGCGACGTCGATTCTTTCATCGGCCGCGGCTAACGAACTCGCCGCGACGACGAACGCGACCGCGCCTGCTACTCGCAAGATCGACATGTTATCCACCGGCCGCGCCTTCGCCGCCGGGCTCGGTCATCGCCACCGGATCGAGCGCGCGTTCGAGTTCGTCCTCCGGCAAAATCTTTTTCTCGCGGCAAAGTTGCCGCACGGTTTTGCCGGTCTTCACGCTTTCCTTCGCAATTTCCGCTGCGCGATCGTAACCAATCTTCGGGGCGAGACTCGTCACCATCGACATCGAGAGTTCGATCAGCTCCGCGCAACGTTCCTTGTTCGCCTGAATGCCGGCGACGCATTTTTCGGCGAAAATTTCGCACGCATTCGCGAGCAAGCGGATCGACTCCAGAAGATCGTGCGCCATGACCGGCATCATGACGTTGAGCTCGAGATTGCCGTTCGCGCCGGCCCAGGTGACGCAGGTGTCGTTGCCGAACACTTCCGCGCAAACCATCATCATCGCCTCGCACATGACCGGGTTCACTTTGCCGGGCATGATGGAACTTCCCGGTTGTGTCGCGGGCAGTTGAATTTCGCCAATGCCGCAACGCGGGCCGCTGCCTAACAAACGAATGTCGTTCGCGATTTTAAACAGGCTGGTCGCAATCGTTTTGAGCTGCCCGCTCGCTTCGACCACGGCGTCTTTGCCGCCTTGCGCTTCGAAATGATTTTTCGCCTCGAAGAATTTAATCCCGGTGCGCTGTTCGAGATGATGTATCGCTTTCTTCGGAAGATCGACATGTCGATTCAAGCCGGTGCCGACGGCGGTGCCGCCGAGCGCGAGCTCGCGCAAAACGTCGAGCGCTTTTTCGGCGCGTTGCTTGCCATACGCGACTTGCTGCGCGTAACCGGCAAATTCCTGGCCGAGTCGCACCGGCGTCGCATCCATCAAATGCGTCCGGCCGATTTTAATAATGTCCCAAAACTCTTTCGCTTTCTGATCGAGCGCAGTATGCAGCTTCGTTAGGGCGGGAATGAGATGCGTTTTTAATTGCTCGGCCGCGCTGACGTGAATGGCCGAGGGAATGACATCGTTACTCGACTGGCCCATGTTCACATGGTCGTTAGGATGAACGAGCGACCGTGAACCAACTTTCTCGCCCGCAAGTTGCGCGGCACGGTTCGCGATCACTTCATTCGCGTTCGTGTTCGTGCTCGTGCCCGAGCCGGTCTGGAAGATGTCGAGCGGGAAATGTTCGTCGAGCTTGCCTTCGATCACTTCCTCGGCCGCTTGCACAATGAGCGAAGAGCGATGCGCATCGAGCAATCCAAGATCGTGATTTGCCTGTGCCGCCGCCCATTTGATCAACCCCAGCGCGCGAATGAACGGTCGCGAAAAACGATAACCGCTCACCGGAAAATTCAGGACCGCGCGTTGCGTCGACGCGCCCCAGAGCGCGGATGCCGGAAGCGACATCTCGCCCATCGAATCTTTTTCCACGCGCGTCCCGCCGCCGGTCATGCGCGCTGGTTCGAAGAGTAATGCGAGTCCGCGAATGCGCCGTTGCCATTGTTTTTCAGCGCCGCCTTGCGAAAAACGGTGATGAACATCGGCGGAATATTTTGCAGGAAATATTCGGAGTCGGCTTCTTCGAAAATCGGCGATGCGTGCTGCTTCAGCTCGTTCGTGACCTGGTAAATAATGAAACTGCCACCGGGCGCGAGCGCATCGTGCGTTTGTTGCAGGAGCGAAAGTTTCTTGTCGATCTTGAGAATGCTAAATGGAATTCCAGAAATGATGTAATCGCATTGCGCGATGCCGCGCCGAGCGAGCTCGTTAGGCAAATGCGCGGCATTGTCATTGATCACGTGCACGCGCGGGTCGTTTGCGAATTGCCTTTCCAGGTCGCGCGAAAACGCCGGGTCCAATTCGAAGAGCAGCAGCTGCGCATCGCGCCGCATCCGGCGCGCGATCTCACGCGAGTGCACACCTTCGCCGGGGCCGTACTCGGCGATGACGCGGGCGCGATCGAAATCGATCTTATCCGAGACACGCTCGACCAACGCTCTTGAGCTGGGCACGATGGACGCGATCTGAAAGGGACGTTTCAGAAAGCGTTTGAAGAAAAGCGCGCTCATCGGAGCCGGAATAGTCCACCGCCGCCTTGCGCTTGTCCAGTCACGACTCAACGCGCCGGGTTGTCACGCAAGATCGACAATCGCATGCGCGAGAGCCGCATTTGTCTAACGAGCGCGATGAAGAAGAGATTGACACGAAATCGAAACATGCCCATGCTGGACGGCGATCTCAAATGGCGTGCTCTTCTTTTCGGAAGTTGGTGATCTCGAATGCATAATTTGCTGACGGTTAAAGAAACCGCCAAATACCTCCGCATTCCGTTACCGACTGTCTACTATCTAGTACAACGCGGTCAGTTGCCGGCGATCCAGATCGGCGGACGCTGGCGCATCAAGAAATCGTCGCTCGATAAGGACATCCTGAAAGAGGACAAATCGGGCCAGCCCACCGTGCTCGTGGTCGATGACGACGAGAGCCTGCAAAACCTGTTTAAACTTTTCCTCAAGAAAATCGGTTTTAGTCGCGTTGTGGTCGGGACGGTGAAGGAAGCGCTCGCGGTAATTGAAAAGCAAAAATTCGATCTCGTGTTTCTCGATTTGAAACTTCCCGATGGGCCGGCGGACGAAATTTACGACATGATGAAAGACGAGCAGCCGGAGTGTCCGATTATCATCATCACCGGTTATCCCGACAGCGATATGCTCAATCGCATTTTGGCGAAGGGGCCGATCACGGTCTTGAAGAAGCCGCTCAAGATCGATCAGCTCAAAGACACCGTCCGCATCCTCGGTCACAAAGAAGCGGTCAAGCTCGCGGCCTAACGCCGCAAGATCGACAAGGGTAAGATCGACATCTCGTCGGCTTGCGCATTTTGCCGGTGCGTCGCATAGTTGCGCTCTGATTTTTCGAGCGCGGTTAGCTCAGTGGTAGAGCACTACCTTGACACGGTAGGGGTCACAGGTTCGAACCCTGTATCGCGCACGATTCTAAGCCGCATGCCGAATTCATCCGAAATCCTGCGGAACGCGATCGCGGCCGGCGCGGCAACGCTCCAGTCGCTGCGCGAGCTCGAGCCAAATGTGGACAAGGCGGCCGAGCTCATCGGGAATTGCCTAACGAGCGGCAATAAGGTGCTCGCCTGCGGCAATGGCGGGAGCGCGGCTGATTGTGCCGATTTCTGCACGGAGCTGGCCTGCCGTTTCGTGCAAGATCGACAACCGTATCCGGCTTTGAATTTGTCCCAAGGCGGGAGTCTGATCACGGCAACGGGGAACGACTACGGGTTCGAAGAAATTTTTGCGCGACAAGTGCGCGGCTTTGGCCGGCCTAACGACGTTCTTATTGCGATTTCGACCAGCGGAAAATCGGCGAACATTCGGCGCGCGTTGGAAGAAGCGCGCGCGTTAAAGTTGAAATCGATCGCGCTCCTCGGTCGCGATGGCGGGGAATGTGCCGGCATCGCCGATGTCGATCTTGTGGTGAAAGGTGACGCGACCGCGCGCATTCAGGAAGCGCACAAATTTCTGCTGCATGTGCTCTGCGAAATTTGCGAACCGCGCCTGAAAAAATAAATTGGCGTATGAAATGCCGTCCCCTCATTCTTCTTTGGCTTCTTCTCACCACTTCTTCGCTTCTCGCGCTCCAGCCGAACATTCCGGCGGGCACGCTCTTGCCCGGAATGATCGTGCAAACGCGCTTCGGTCCGATGGACTGCCTCGTGTCGGCGCCGCGCCCGGTCGTGCCGCCCGGGCATCACATTCGCGGTCGCGGTGTTTACGCGATCGACATTCAAGTGGTGACTTCTTTCGTCTCGAGTGTGCGCGTGCTGCAAAGTTGCGGCGATCCCGAGCTCGATCGCATCGCGATTGAAACTCTGCGGCAGTGGCACTTTCGTCCGCGCACGATTTACAAACTGATCGTGCCGATCGAATTCGCGGGCGGACGCGCGATTCTCGGCGGACGTTGATCAGGCGACGACTTCTTCGTTCGCCGGGGCCGTTTGCCTAACGAGCGACCTGGCTGCGCGATATCGCCAGACGGCGAACGCGACGAAGGCAAGATCGACAATCACCAGCGTGACCACGTAGGTTTCGCCGCCAATTCCAAATCCGTAGGAGTGCAATCCTTTGCCGAGAACAAAGTTTACTCCGTACCACGCCATTAAGACTGCGAGAAAACAGATCACGCTCGCGACCACCAGACCGAACTGCGTCCACCAACCGGCGAGCCGTCCGTGCAAGGTCGTGATGTAACAAAGCAGCGCGATCAACGCCCAAGTCTCCTTCGGGTCCCAACCCCAGAAACGACCCCAGGAATAATTCGCCCACACGCCGCCGAGAATTGTGCCGGCAGCGAGGAGGAGAACGCCAAGTTGCAGCACGCGATACAACCAGAAATGCATCGGCGCGTCAGCGCGTGCGCCGCGCGGATCACGCGCATAACGAAAAAGCAAAATGTGTCCGAACGCGCACGCGAGCAGGAACGCCGCGTAGCTCAAGGTGATGGTGAGCACGTGAATGGTGAGCCAGAAATTATCGCGCAACACCGGCACGAGCGGATCGATACTCGCCGGCATCGCGATCGGCATTTGATGGACTAACAAGAGCGCGAGCAGCGTCGCGGGCAATGCCGCGAGCAAATACACCAGCGTGCGATAACGCAGGAAAAAGATCATGCCGAAGAATGAAACCGCGAACGAAACCCAGATGATCGATTCGTACATGTTCGTCACCGGCGGCCGGCCCGCGATCAGGCAACGCAAAATAATCCCGGTCGCGTGCAGCGCGATGGCGGCGAGCGCGATGACGACTCCGATGCCGCGCAAGGCCGGGCCGCTGCGGCGAAGATGGGCGAAGAGCAAAATGAAAAACGCGAGCGCGTAGAGCCAGATCGCGCGATAAAAAGCTTCGAGATGGTTCGAAGAATATTCGAGCTGTAGTTGTCGATCTTGCGGGTAAATCGCGGGACTAAGCGCGCGCAGGTTGTCGCGCAAATTTTTCGACGCGCCACTGAATTGAAATCCATCGCCATTCGCATAAGCCGTCGCCGTTTCCTGTAACGACGTGCGCGCCGGCGCGAATTGTTCCTCGGTGTAGTAACGCGAAAACTCCGGCGGCACGACCCACGGATCGATCTCGTTCTTCGGCGCGGGCACGAAGAGCAACGCGCTGCCGTCCATAATATGCGCGAGCAAAGCCATTCGTTCGCTCACGTTCATTGCTTCGTTTTGCACGCGATCGAGCGGTTGCTCGGCTTTGCGGCGGGCGTGCGCTTCGTTCGCGATCCGGTTCAATTCCGGCAGCGCACTTAGCTGCGCAAAAGTGAAACGACGTTGTGTCACCGGTAAACCGAGTTGTTCCTTCAATTTGCCTAACGAGAGCAAAATCATCGGCTCGTTTTGCCAATCGTGCGTCTCGAGCAGGGCCGACAAAACGAAATCGAGCGGCTGCCATTTACGGCCGTTGCGATCGGTATATGTCGATCTTGCATTGATGCGGATGAGCGATTCGCGCGCGAAGGTGTCGATCGGTTTGCGCCGGCCGCCGTCTTGGATCGCGAGCAAACCGAATTGTTTGAAGTCGAACCCGGACGTATCGGCGGCCGCGACCGGCGATTGTCGATCTTGTCCGAAGACGGACGAGGTCGCGAGCGAGAGCAGAAGAAGTGAGGCGCGCAAACGCATCATAAGATCGACAATTCTACGCCGGCCGGCCGGCGGAACAAGCCGCCTCCGGAGGAGTGTGGCGCGGACGATGCTTAGTTAGGCCAACATGGACATTCTCCCGAGCAAATTGCCCAATCCGCGTTTGCTGTCGTCCGTGGCCTCGTTCGGGCCCCAGCCAACTCCGGCGTCCGATTCAAATGCTTCGGCCGATGGTATTTTTTCGAGAGCAACGCAGCGGTGGATCATTCTCTTGCTCGGTGGCGCGCTCGTCGCCGGTGGCGGATATCTCTTTCGCGGTCACTATCTCAAGTATCGCGACCACCGCGAAGTTCGAATGCTCCAAGTCGAAACGCATCGGCTGGCTGCGGCGCCGCATTCGAATGAAACGCCCTCGCCGGTCACGATTCAATATGGACCGGAGATGTTGCGCGTGAGCGCGATTGCGCTTGGCCATCCGCGACTCGCCGTGATCAATGGTCGTGCGCTGACCGAAGGCGATGAGGTCGTCTTGCACACGCCGACGCGCAATGTTGCCGTGAGTTTGCGCGTGACGCGGATCGCAGATGGACATGTCGATCTTTCCGACGGCACCCAGACGATCACGACGAACCTAATCGTTCCGCCCCTGAAGAAATTGTAGTCGCCCCCGGCCAGACTTCTCAAGCCCCGCCGGTGTTGCTATGCTCTGGCGCATGAAGAAATTTTTCTGCGCGGTGGTATTCGCGCTCGCGTTCACCTTCGGCTCGCATGCAATCGATTTGAATTCCAAGGCCTGGGCCACGCTCGAGAAAACCGATGTCGCGACCCTGAGCAAAAATTTCGACGCGCACATCGGGCGGCTGGTGGAAGTGCGCTGCGATTTTCGCGGCAAAGACATTCATCATCTGAAGCCGAGTTGGTACGAAGGCTCGATCTGGCAAACCGCGCCGGGGGGCGAGAAAGGGTTCGCGCACGTGCGCGTGATGATTTCGAAAAGCGATCTCGCCGCCTTTAAATCATTGCCAACGAGCGGCGGCGGCGGCGGGATCACCCTTTACGGAAAAGTTTCGCGCGATAGCGAGGCGCATTTCGTGTTCGTTAGGCTGCTCGGGAACAAAGCGACGGTCGATTCCTCCGGGAAAGCGACCGTGACATGGTAAGATCGACAATCGCATTTGCGGCGTTGATTTTCGCCGTCTTCTGAGGAAACATACGCGCCCCCAAAATGCAGTCCGCGACCGCCCTCACTGCTCCGCCCGCGCCCGCGAGTAATCCGCGGCGCAATCTCTGGATCCTGAATAGTTGGCGCGACCTCATTCTTTACGTCGGCACGCCGTTGCTCCTGATCCCGCTCTTCGGGCTTGCGCAAACACGTTGGAACGCGCAAGACATTTACATCTTCGTCGGCGCATTCGGCGCCACCGGTCATCACCTCCCGGGAATGATCCGGGCTTACGGCGACCGCGCCTTGTTCGAACGTTTCCGCTGGCGATTTATTTTCGCGCCCATCTTTCTCGTCGCGGTTTGCGCCAGTTTCTACGTGTGGGACCTCAAAGCCATCATCCTCGTGCTTTTTTTCTGGGGCGTCTGGCATGGGATGATGCAAACGTACGGCTTCTGCCGAATCTATGACGCGAAGACCGGCACATTCGCAAAATTAAACCGACATCTCGATTTCGCGGTGTGCGCGCTCTGGTTCGCGACCGGCGTTTTTCTTTCCTCGGATCGAATGGGCGAAACGCTCGGCGTGTTTTACGCGAGCGGCGGACCGTTCATCCAGCCATGGCTACTGCACGCGGCGCAGCAGGTATTACTCGCGCTCGCTGTCATCGGAACAATTCTGTTCCTGGTCAATTTCGTTCGCATGTGGTCGAGCAACGCGCGTCCGAATCCGGTGAAGCTGGCGTTGCTTGCCACCAGCATCGCTTTCTGGTGGTACTGCAATAATTGGGTCGCGAATATTCTGGCCGGCATTGCGCTCTTCGAAGTGTTTCACGACGTGCAATACCTCTCGCTCGTGTGGGTTTACAATCGCAATCGGGTGGAGAAAGACCGCTCCATCGGCGGCTTCATGCGTTTCGTTTTTCGCCGGAGCGGATCGCTCATCGGTTTGTACATCGGCCTTGTCTTTGCCTACGGCTCATTCGCTTACCTCAATTCGCAGTTGCAGCTCGATCACGTGAAACGAATTCTGACCGGGGTCGTGGCCGCTTCGGGTCTGCTCCATTTTTATTACGATGGATTCATCTGGAAAGTGCGCGAGAGCTCGACCCGGGTGTCGTTAGGCCTGAACGCTGCCGGCGCGGATGTGTCGCCCGGGCGCGCTGATCACGGCTGGCTCGTCCATGGACTAAAATGGGCGGCGGGTTTTGTTCTGCCGGTCGGGCTGCTTTGCCTGTGGCAACTGCATGGCTCGATTTCGTCAGTGGATCGCTGGGCGCGCGTCGTCACGGACGTGCCGGAAAATGCGCGTCACCGCATGTCCTACGCGCTCGCTTTGCAAGAAGCCAACCGCAATCAGGATGCGCTCGAACAATTTCGCGCCGTCGTCGCGGCTGAGCCGGCTAACGCCGATGCGCACTATCAGATCGGCCAATTGTTGAAGGACGATCGCAAATTCGATCCGGCATTAAGTGAATACGCGAAGGCGATCGCGCTCCAGCCTAACAACAGCGAGTTTCACTTTCGCTACGGCGAAACATTGCAACGGGTCGGCCGCACTGACGAGAGCACGGCTGAGATTGCCACGGCCGCGCGTTTAGCGAGAAAGATCGCCGGCCCGCACCTCGCTTACGGCGATCTCCTTCTCGCGGACGGACAACTCGACCAGGCGAAGACGGAATATCTCACGGCGTTGCGCGCGAAGCCGGACCTCGGCGTGGCCTACGCAAAGCTGGGCGATGTTTATCTTCAGCAGGGGCAAACTTCGCAGGCCATCGTCCAGTACGAACAAGCGTTGCGGGTCGAGCCTAACAACGCCGCCGCGGCCGAAAGTTTACGGCGCGCGAAGGAAGACGATCGATTCACCCGCCACTTACGATGATCCCGCCGCGCTTTTTGGTCGTGGCGTTTTTCGCTTTCGCTGCGATGACGCGCGCGGCCGATTCTCCGGCCCCTAACGAAAGCGATTACGTCATTCGCGATTTCAAATTCGCTTCCGGTGAAACTTTGCCGGAGCTGAAGATTCATTACCGCACTTTCGGCAAGATCGACAACGACAAGCGCAACGCCGTCCTGATCATGCACGGCACCACCGGCAGCGGCGCGCAATTTGTTAGGCCGGAATTCGCCGGCGAACTTTTCGGCAAAGGCCAGCCGCTCGATGCGGAGAAATTCTTTATCGTCCTGCCGGATGGAATCGGCCACGGCAAATCATCGAAACCGAGCGACGGCTTGCGCGCGAAGTTTCCGCATTACGGGTACATCGACATGGTCGAAGCGCAGTATCGTTTGCTCCGGGACGGCCTCGGGATCGATCATGCGCGGCTGGTCATGGGCACGTCGATGGGCGGAATGCACACCTGGCTTTGGGGCGAGCTGCATCCCGATTTTATGGACGCGCTCATGCCGTTGGCGAGTTTGCCGACGCAAATTTCCGGACGCAATCGCGTCTGGCGACGCGTCGTCATCGACGCCATTCGCAACGATCCGGCTTGGAACAGCGGCGAATACAAAACGCAGCCGCCGAGTCTGCGCACGGCTGCGGAAATGTTATGGCTGATGAGCAGTAATCCTGTTTTGCGACAAAAGGAAGCGCCGACGTTGCGCGAGGCCGACGAGAAGATCGACAAGTTCGTCGCCGAAATTGTGAAAGTAGATGACGCGAACGACGTGCTCTACGCCCTCGAGGCGTCGCACGATTACGATCCGGGTCCGAACCTCGAGAAAATTCGCGCGCCGTTACTGGCGATCAACTCGGCCGACGATTTGATCAATCCGCCCGAGCTCGGAATTCTCGAGAACGAAATCAAACGCGTTCCCCGCGGGCGGGCGATCGTGATTCCGTTCAGCGAAAAAACGCGCGGTCACGGCAGTCACACGCTCGCGACGCTGTGGAAAGATCAGCTCACGACGTTGCTGAACGAATCAGCCAAATGAAGATGTCGATCTTGCGTGAATCGAACGCGCAAGATCGACAATGAAGTTACGCGTTATTTTTTACCGGCGCGGGTGTAATTGATCTCCATCGTTTTCATTTCTTTGCCGCCGCGATCTTCGTACCACTCGAAGTCCATGTGGTCCTTGTCGGTCAGTTTCACGGTCTCACGAATTTTCTGCTTCATGCCGGGCATCACTTCGATCTCGCCGGTGTAGGTGAATGTTTTCGTGGCCGGATCGTAATCGCCTTCCGACATCATGATCCCGGTGCCCATGTTGTCGATCCAGGTGCCGACGAATTTCTTTTTCACGTTGTCGTAGCCTTCGGTTCCCTGGCCTTTGAAAGTCACTTCTTTCTTTTTGCCGTCCGGGCCGGGCATCTCCATTTTGCCGTTCACGTCCATGACGACATAGCGTCCGTCCATGATCGATTTTCTGACGGCCGTGCTTTTTGAAACGTCCGGCTTTTTGCTGGTATCGCCGTCCATCCACATCTTGACCGTGCAATTCCAAGTGCCGTCGAGACTGGCAATCAGTTTGTGATTTTCGTTGAGCTTCGACAGCTCCATCATTTGCTGCATCATCTGTTGCATTTGTTCAGCGCTCGGCTGCCCGGCCGGTGGCGCGCCGGCTGCGGCGGGTGATGCCGACGGGCTTTGTCCGAATGAAGTGACGACGATGAACGCCGCACCGATAGCTGCGAATAATGGCGTGAATGATTTCATGCGCCGATTGTTTTCAGGCCCGATCCGAGCGTCAAGCTCGCAACGCTCGCGATTAGATATCGCCCGACGACGCGTGCGCTTTTGCCACGGTCGATAAATTGACCCGCGCCGGTAATTTGAACCAAAAAGTGCTGCCGCGGCCAACTTCACTGCTTACTCCGATGGAACCGCCGTGCGCTTCGACCGCCATGCGACAGAAGGAGAGACCGATGCCGCTGGAATCGCGATGTTCGCCGCCGCCATCAACCTGTCCAAACTTTTCGAAGATGCGTTTGTGTTTGTCGGCCGGAATTCCAGCGCCATTGTCGGTGACCGAAATTTCAATTTCGCTTTCGTTAGGCTGAACCCGGAGTGTGATTGTTCCGTCGATCGCGGTGTATTTGATGGCGTTGTTAACGAGATTCTCAATGACGCGGCGAACGACGTTGCCGTCGCACTCGATCCAAATCTGATCGGACGGGAGATCGTAGCGGATGGTGCGGCGATTGAGCACGGGCCCAAACCGTTTGGCCGCGTCGCGCACGACCTGGACGATGTCGATCTTTTCCAAACGCAGCGGCATTTCGCCGGCTTCGAGGCGATTGACGTCGAGCAAGGTCGTAATCATGTCGCGCATATCGTCGGCGCTGCGCAAAGCCTCGGCGAGATAACGCGATTCGTTAGGCCCGAGCTTTTGCCCGGCGATTTGTTGCAAGGCGCCGACGTAGCCGGCGACGATGGTGAGCGGCGAGCGAAGATCGTGCACGATCATCTGGGTGAGATCGTCACGCGTCTTCAATGTCGATCTTAGCTTAAGCCGCTCAAGACGTTCGAAAGTGAAATCGGAAACGAGCCCGACGAGAACGTTGCCGTTGAACGCGAACAGCGGCGCAATCGCGGGAATGGAAACGGATTGGTGATTGTAAATCCAGAGGGCGAACAGCGGCGCGATCGCGTTCGTCGCGACGAGCGCGAGGACTCGGAGCCACGGCGATCGAATTGTCAGGCAAAGAATTCCGCCGAGGATCGCGGCGAACACGGTCACGCCGGCGGCGCCGAACGGTGATAAATCTCTGATGTACTCGCCATGCAACAACGCGTTCAGCGCATTGAGATGAAGTTCGGCGCCCGGCATTGGCCCGAACGGCGTGAGAAGTTCGTCCTGTTGCCAGCTGCCTTCCGCGCCGATGACGACGATCTTGTCGCGCAGAAGTTCGCCGGAGCGATAATTGTGTTCCCAATATTCGGGAACGAAGATTTCGAAGACCGGATGCGGCCGAAATCCGGCGCGCGGCGCCCCAGTGAAACGAATAACGTGCTCGGCAAAGTCGTTAGGCAAGAGCGCGGCGTAGCCGGCTTTGACCGCGGCGCGCGCGGAAAGCGACAGGTAAGTGGCGGTGGATTCCTGCGGACTGCGAAAGGCGACGCGAAATTGGGCGCCGCGCACGATACGATTTTCGCCAGCGAAAAAATTCGTAAAGCCGACGCGATCGTCCGGCGATTCGTTAGGCGAAATTAGCGTTGTCGTGGGTTGATCGTAGCGGGATGGGAAACGTCGCGTAAGATCGACATCTTCCGGGGTGACAAAATTGCTGCCGAGCACGACCTGGGAGCGAAAGCGATCGAGTGCGGCGCGAAAAGCATCGTCGCCGGCGGCCGGTTCGGGAAAGAGACAATCGAAGACAACTACGCGCGCGCCTGCTCCGATGAGCCGTTCTAAAAGCAACGCATAAACTTCGCGGTCCCACGGCCAGCCTTTCGCCATTAATCCAAGTGCGCCACGAAACGCAGGCTCGGTCCTGGTCGACGCAAATAAGTCTTCAACATCCAGGGTCGGATCGAGCGTCACGGAAGCCTTGTCGATCGCGAGAAAAATGAGGTCAGGATTCGGTGGCGTGGTGCGGCCATCTCGCGCGATGGCATCGCGCAATTCGTATTCGGTTTGGACGTAGTAAGTCGGCCGGACGAACTGGAGAATGAGCGCGGCGCCGGCGAAGAGCGCAGTAAATAGAATGGCGATGTAAATGCGCCTGCGGAACACGGAAGAGTCGGGAGCCGGAAACATGCCCACGGTATATGGCCTGCTGAATCGGATGCGTGTTCGCGAACGCCGCCCGCGTCTTCTGTTTTGCCATCGGGCTCGGTCTGCCCTGCGCGCAAGCGCAACAAGCCGTCTCGTCGATCATGCAATCGCGTTTGTTCGACACGCCCGCGGCGCCAGTGGTCGCGAACTCGGCCCCGACTGAACCCGGCGAAACCATTTCGGCTGACGACGACAGTTTCGGCACACAGCTCGTGCTGAAAAATCAGGAACGTCCGCGACCATTTACCCTGTTCGGAGATGTTTCGGGTTTCTACACCACGAATGTCGATCTTACGCCGGACCACACCCGCGGCGACGCGTTCGTTGTCGGAAATATCGGGGGCGCATATCGACCGACCATTTCGCGACAATTGTTCGGAGATGTTTCGTTTGCGGCGACGATCTTTCGTTACGATCGCGCGAGTGAATTAGACTTCGAGCGCTTGTCCGCCGGAGCCGGATTGAGCTGGCTCGTTCCGCATGGTCGTGGGATCGTCGCGTTCGGCCGCTACGATTTTGTCGAATTGCTGAACAAACACAGCGACGAACTACTGCAGGACCACACCTTCACCATTGGCGCACAACGTACTTTTAGCTTCGGTCGGCCGCAGTCGGTGACATTGGGAATCTCAGGCATCGGCGGAATCTCCAGTCCGCAATCTCAGCAGCGCGAACAGGGCGCGCTGTCTTGCGGTTATCATCTCCAAATCAGCCGCTCACTCAGCGCTGATCTCCTCTATCGTTACGCCGCGCAATTTTATACTGAAGGTGGAAGGACCGATCACAACCAAATCGGATCGTTAATCATCGGCTGGACCGGAAATCGATGGACGCGGATCGACGCCACGTTGTCGATCGGCCGCAATGACTCGAACCGTTCCGAGTTTACCTACGACGTCCTCAATCTCGGCGGCGCCCTGCGAGCCATCATAAGATTCTAGTTGAGCCGTTAGCCCGTTTATAGTAATTATATAAACGGTCGCATTATGCTCAGGAACAGTCTCATTCTCGCCGTCGTCGTAGTCTTCACTTCGCTCTCAAATTCAATTTCGGCCGGTCCGTTGACCTCAGCTGAAGTCACGAAAATCATCAATCGCGTTAGCGTAGTTGATCCGCAAATCGGGGAGCGGCCAGCGCTTTTGCGCGATGTGATTAAGGACGATCTCGGCGTCGCGACAGGAAGAAAATCGCGTTCGGAACTTTTGTTCCAGGACGACACGCTGACGCGACTCGGCGCGGAAACGTTCTTCAGTTTCAAAACCGGGACGCGTGACCTCACGCTGGAAAAGGGCTCGATGTTGTTGCAAGTGCCGAAGGGACTCGGTGGTGCGCGCATCCACACCGGCGCGGTCACGGCTGCGATCACGGGCACGACCATCATGATCGATTATTTGCCGAAGCAATATCTGAAGGTGCTCGTGCTCGAAGGAAGTTTGCGGGTGTCGCGCAATGGGATGCTCGGCGATTCCGTTCTCCTGCGCCCGGGCAAGATGTTGATCATGAAACCGGGCGCGAAAAAAATTCCTGAACCAGTCGATGTCGATCTTGCGCACATCGTGAAAACTTCACCGCTGGTGAATTTTCCCGGTGCTGACCCGCTTCCGAGCACGGATTTGATTCAGTCTGCCATCGCGGACCAACAAAAAGACATCGCGAGCAACAAACTCGCGCCGACGAATGTCATTGTCACGCACGGCGGTACGGCAATTGTCGATCCAATCGCGCTCGGAAATCAAAAACTATTGCCCGGTGCGACGGTGGGTGCGGTCGTTGCCGTCGCGAAAAACGATGTCGGCGCGGTCACGCCGGTGGTTGGCAAAGTTGTGTCGACTGCCACGACGCTGGTCGGTGGCGCCAGCAGCAACGTGACTGGTTTGCTTAACTCCACCACCGGAACGGTCGGGACCGTGGCGAACGATTTGTTAGGCAATAACTCTGTTCTCACTCCGGTAACATCGACCGTCAACAATGTCGTTAGTCCGGTGACGTCGATTCTGCCGCCAGTGGCGACCGTGGTCGATACGCTTCTGAGTGCACCAACGACAACGGCGACATCGCCGGTCGTTGTGCCGGTTGTGCCGACCTTAACAAATGCGGTCGCGCCCACGGTAACAACGTTAACGAACACGACTAGTTCGACACTGGGCGCGCTTCGTCTCGGTCACTGATCACGACCACGCGCCGAGCTTTCGAAGCTGACGGGTCGCTTTGCCGGCCCAATCGACATTTGATTCCGGACAAGCCGGACTCGGATGCAAAATTTGCCCAAGACGCGGCGCAAGATCGACAACTACATTTGCGGCCCGTTTCGCCGCAAATTCCCCCACGCCGATAATCCATTCCGGTTGCAACGCGCGCACAATTTCGCGCAAATGCTCGTCGCAAGCCGCGAATAGTTTCGCGCGTTCGTTAGGCGGAAGTTTGTCCGGCGTGCGATTGCGCCCGCTTTCCTCGAGGAATGCGAGCGGACAGTAATTGGCCACGAAATTCTCCGCGAAAAACTTCTTGGCACTCCCGAAACGCTTGGCGAACAATCCCCAGAGGCGTTCGCCGCTGACTTCGCTGCGATTGCAATCGAAACCGGTAATGGCGCGTTTTGGATGTTCGTTAGGGGGATTGTCGATCTTAGCGGTTATGCCGAGCCAATCGCGCACAGCCGCCACTTGCCCGAACGGAACTCCCGTCTGCGCCATTCCGAACGGGCCGGGATTCATCCCGAGAAACACGACGCGCTTTCGACTATTGCCGTAGCGCCGCAAATAAATTTCGTGTGCGCGCCAGGCGTAATCGAGCGGATTGTAAACGTGCGTGACCGGCGGCGCGAATTTCAGTTTGTCCATCGCATCGCGGAGACGTCCTGCCGCCGCCACTAACGAATCCGCCGGATTCAAGCGAGCGCGGCGACGATGCGCGCGACCAATCCGGAAGGATCGACACCGAAGAGAAGGACGAGCGCGGCGAGAACACCGGTCGCGACTTCGACGAGCATCGGGCGCGCGGCGGGCGCAGTTGCAGTTGTCGATCTTTCATCGAGGAAGATCACTTTGAGAACGATCAAATAATAATAGAGCGAGATGAGACTGCCGAAGAGTGCGAGCGCGACGAGCCAGAGCAGGCCGTGATTCGCGCCGGCGCGAAAGGCGGAGCTAAAGAGATAAAACTTCCCGAAAAATCCGGCGAGCGGCGGCAGACCGGCAAGCGACAAGAGAAAGATCGACATGCACACCGCGAGCAGCGGTGAACGTTGCCCGAGTCCGGCGAAGTTTTGCAAATCATCGCCGCCGGTTTCGCGCCTAACGAGCGCGATGACGCCAAATGCGCCCAGTAACGTGAGCGCGTAAATGGTGGTGTAGAAAAGTGTCGCCGAAAAACCGTCGCGATCGCCCGCGAGAAGACCGAGCAAGGTATAACCGCCGTGCGCGACCGCGGAATAAGCGAGGAGACGACGCACGTTCGTCTGCGCGAGCGCGACGAAATTGCCTAACAAGATCGACATCGCCGCGAGCAGAGAAATAATCGGCGACCAACCGGCGATCATGGCGTGCCAATCGGAACTGCCGCGCGCGGAATCGAAACCGACGAGCAGAATTTTTCCAAGCACGACGAACGATGCGACTTTCGAACCCGACGCAATGAAGGCCGCGCTCGGAATCGGCGCGCCCTGGTAAACGTCCGGCGCCCAAAGATGAAACGGCGCGGCCGCAATTTTAAAAGCGAAACCGATAAGCGTCATGACGATGCCGGCGGCGAGAAGCGGTTGCGCGTTGGTGACGGAAAGTTTTTGGGCGAGGACGGCGAGCGAAGTCGAGCCGGCCATTCCGTAAACGAGGCTGATGCCGAAAAGAGTGAACGCGCTCGCGGTGCTGCCGAAGAGAAAATACTTCAGACCGGCTTCGGCGGAGTAGATGTCGATCTTATCGAACGCGGTCAGGACGTAGAGCGAGAGGCCTAACAACTCCAGCCCGATAAAAATCGTGAGCAATTCTTCGCTGCCGACGAGTAACATGAGACCGACGCAGGCCAGCAGAAGAATCGCGATATATTCGGCGTAATGGCGCAGCGAGGATTCCGATTGCGCGAGCGCGACGGTGAAAAATGCGAGCGCCAGCGAAACGATTTTAAAAAGCGACGTTAACGGCGAGATCACGAGCATTCCGTTGAAAAGGATGGCGTCGTGCGGCAGGCGCAGAACGTTTTTGATCGCGAGCGCGATTCCGACCATCGCCAGAAGCGTGATGGCGGGACGAGTGCCGCGATTCGTTAGGCCGATCGCGAGCACAACCAGCGCGGTGAGAACGATGCTCGCTTCCGGCCAGGCAAGTCGCAGCAAGTCGAAGTAGCTCATTGCAAAAACCTCATCGCTTGCACGGCGGGGCCGATGCGATCGAACAACAGTTTCGGGAAAAGGCCGACAGCGAGCGTGGTAAACATCAGCAAGGACGCGCCGATTTTTTCGGGAAGCGTGATCGGCTCCATCGGCGTGGCCGAGGCGCTCGCAAGATCGACATCGAAAAATGTGCGCTTCAACGCGCGCAAAGTGAAAGCGGCGACGAGGACCATGCCGATGCCAGTGATCCAGACCGCGAGCGGAAACGATTTCCACGCGCCGATGAGAATGGTGATTTCGGCGGCGAATCCGCTGAAACCCGGAATGCCCATGGAGGCGGCGGATGCGATCGTAAATGCCAACGCGGCGAACGGAAGCGCGCGACGCAGCGGCAAGATCGACAATTGATCGAGATCGCGCGTGTGCGTGCGCCGGTAAAGCATGGTGCCGGCGATGGCGAAGAGGAGCGCGCCGATGACGCCGTGCGAAAACATTTGCAGGACCGCGCCGGAAACGCCGAGCGCATTCGCCGTGGCCAGGCCTAACAAGACAAAACCCATGTGACTCACGCTCGAGTAACCAATGATGAATTTGAGATCGCGTTGACGCAGCGCGACCGCGGCCGCGTAAACAATTCCGATGACGGCGAAGACCGCGATCCAGTTGCGCCACATGAGAAATCCCTGCGGAAAAATGTTCATCGCGACACGGAGCGCGCCGTAGGCGCCGAGTTTCATCACGATTCCGGCGAGCAACATCGAGCCGGCGGTGGGCGCGGCGACGTGACCGGTCGGCGCCCAGGTGTGGAGCGGCCAGATGCCGGCGAGGACGGCGAAGCCGAGAAACAAAACCGGGAAGGCCCAGGCTTGCAGTTGCAGCGGAAAAGAAAATTGCGCGAGCTGATTTAGGTCTAACGAATTGGCGCTCGCGTAAACCGCGAGAATGCCGATGAAAACGAGCGCGCCGCCGAAAAACGAATAGAGCGTCAGTTTCATCGCGCCGTATTCCTTGTTCGTGGAACCGAAGATCGCGATCAGGAAATATTTCGGGACGATGACGAACTCGTAGAACACGAAGAAGAGAAAAAGATCGGCCGCGAGAAAGACACCGAAGGAACCGCCGACGACGAGCAGAAGCCAAAAGAAGAATTCATTTTGGCGAAGATCGACATCCCACGAAAAAAGCACGGCGCTGAGGGCGGTGATGGCGGTGACGAGGACGAGCGTGAGACTGATGCCATCGACGGCGAGATGATAATTCATGCCGAGCGCCGGGACCCACGGCACGCGCACGATGGTGTGGAAGTGCGCCGGATCAACGCTGCGACCGAAAAACGCGGCGAGGCTTATTATTAGATCGACAAGGGTGGTCGCGAGCGCGATCGAGCGCGACCATGCGCGCGGCAAAAACAAAACCAGCAGCGCGCCGGCAAAGCTGAGATAAATCGTCCAGGCAATCATTGGCCTGGACACGGATGACTCATCGGCTCTGAAGAAAGCGATGAGCTATCGCTTAATCAAGACAGAAGCGCGGGATTACGCCGCCGCGAAAAATTTGATCCAGACAAAGAGCAGGATAAGCGCGCCGATGATCGACATGATGACTCCGGCCGGATGAAACGCGGCGCCGTCGGCCGGTTTTGAAAACATGCGTCCGATCAGACCACCGACAATGGAACCGCCGATGCCGAGCAGCGTCGTCATGATAAACCCGAGTTGCTGCGCGCCGGGCATGATGGCGCGAGCGATGAGACCGATAATGAATCCGACGATGATCGACCAGATGATGTGTAACATATTTTGGTTTTGTTAGTCGCAGGCTATCACGCTAAGATCGACAATAGCAAGATCGACAACTACCCGCGTTGACGATTGGCTTCGTCGATCGCGAGATATTCGTCGCGCGGTGGACTGAAAGTGTCGAGCACCTGCGTCGCTTCCATGGTTTCGACGCCGTGCGGAACGTTACTCGCGAGATAAAACGAATCGCCCGTCTTCAACTCATGCGGCGTTCCCCTCACGATCAATTTCATTCGGCCGCTGAGAATGTGAACGATCTGTTCCTGCGGGTGTTGATGCTCCGGCATCTTGCTGCCGGCCTCGAGCGCGGCCCGCATTTGATACATGCTCTTTCCGCTACTCACGGTCTGACGTTTGATGCCCGGGCAGATGTCGATCCAGGGATTATCGTTTTTCATGGCGAGGTTTTGATTCGGAAATGATACGACGAAATCTGCATTCGTTTGGCAAAATAAAATCGATGGGCGTCGAAGCGTTGCACGCCGGAATCGAGCTCGAGCGTTTCGCAGCTATTCGCGCGCGCCTGTTCCATTAACCAATCGATTAATTGCCCGCCGAATCCGCGTGAACGATCGGCATCGCGCGTGACCAGATCGTCAACGTAAAGATTTTTTCCCGAGAACAACGATTCGAGATAACGATAACCGGCAGCCGCGCGCACTTCGCCATCGGCTTCGAGATACGCGAGCAAATAACCTTGCGCTTGCTGGCGTTGCACGCGCGCGACGAATTCGTTTTCGTCGGCGATGTGGGTGCGGAGTTCGCGCATGACCGGAAAACATTTGCGAATCTCTTCGGCCGATTGCGCGAGGGAGATGTCGATCTTGTTCATGTCGATCTTGCCGTGGTCTCACGTTTGCCATCGTACCAAAGCTCGTGACGGTCGCGCGTGCCGTAGCCGCTCAATCCGCCGAGAAGAATCCGCACCGCGTGCGACAAGAGTCGCCAGCCGGAATGCATGCGCATCTTGCGGCCGGAAGTGACGACCGGTTCGCGAAGAATGGTGAACGGCCCAAGTTTTTTTAGCGCGAGACTGAGCCAGACTTCTTCGCCGGCGAAGTAACGCTCGTCGAATCGGCCGACCCTTTCGAAATTTTCGCGCGTGGTGAACAAGAACGAGCCGGCCGCGAGTTTGTTCGAAAAATAAACCGCTGAGAAAATCTTGAGGAAGATGTGACCCCAAAGCGGAATGTCGCGATCGGTCTCGATGAGGGCGCCGCCGCCGGAATGGCCGTTCGTTAGGGCATTCAGCGCAAGATCGACATGTTCCTTCCGAATGCGCGTGTCGGCATCGACGAAAAAGAAAATCTCGCCGCGCGCGGCGTGTGCGCCGGCGTTGCGCGCGGCCGCGATTTGTCGCCGATTAATTGGAACGACAATCGCGCCGGCATCTTTTGCGATCTCGACCGTGCGATCGGTGGAAGCGTCATCGACCACGACGATTTCATATTGTCGATCTTGCGCGGCGTTGTGAATGGCCGCGAGCGTGGCGGGCAATTCGAATTCTTCGTTGTAAGCAGGGACGATGAAGGAGAGCACAGTAAATGGTACCAGGGAGGGGACTCGAACCCCTAAGGATTGCTCCACCAGATCCTAAGTCTGGCGCGTCTGCCAATTTCGCCACCCTGGTGTCGGCAAATGCTAACACATTTCCCGCGGCCGCGCGCGTGATCGACTCGCCAAGAAACGCACATGATTTCGCAACCGTCGAGCAGCGGATCGGGGACGACGTGCGCAAGCTATCAGTATGAAAACACAGGAAACGCCGATGCGCGCCAATCGCGCCGGGTTCAGTCTCAAACGGATTCTGGTGCCGGTGGATTTCTCGCCGTTGTCGAAAAAAGCGCTGCAATATGCCGCACGTTTTGCGAAGCAGTTTAATGCCGAGATAACTTTGTTTCATGTTCTCGAAGCCGGCATTCCGCCCGTGTTCGATGGTTACATGATTGCGCCGCCGCCATCGAACGGCTACCAACCGAATGAGAAGAAAGAACTAAAGTCGCTCGCCAACTCCGCGCGCGCGGCCGGAGTCAACCAGGTGACCGCGACGACTCGGCGGGGGATGGCGTCGCAGGAAATCGTGGACGCCGCCAAAGAGCTCGATGTCGATCTTATCGTTATTGCCACGCACGGTTACACCGGTTGGAAACATTTTTGCATTGGCAGCACGGCCGAACGCGTCGTGCGCGCGGCGCCATGTCCGGTGTTCGTCGTTCGCGAAAAGGAGCACGAGTTTTGTTTGTAAAAAAATCGTGCAACAAAAACTTTCAATGCAGCATCGAATGTCGATCTTGCGTTAGCGTCGCGGCGTGACCGCGTCACGGTGCGCGCAAGATCGACATCATAGCGAGAGTTAAGTGCGTTGACACCCACCTGAGTGGGCCGCGATATTCACGTCCCGCTTCATCGATGCTGGAATCGAACCCCACGCCCAACAGTGCGAACAAGCAACTGATCGACATGTTGCTGCGGTCGCGGTTGTTTCGGGATTACGAAAGCGTTTTTTCGAAAGCGACCGGGCTTCCGCTCGCATTGCGGCCGTTGGAATACTGGCAGCTCGAGCATCATCTGAAGACTAACGAGAACCGCTTTTGCGCGCTGCTGGCAGAGCGGCCGGCGACGCTGGCGGTTTGTTTGCAATCGCATGCCGAGATCGTGGAACACACCGGCACACAACCATGCACCGAAACCTGTCCCTTTGGCCTGACCGAAACGTCTGTGCCGGTCCGGCTCGGGGAAAAAACGATCGGCTTTCTTCGGATTGGACAGGTCTTGCGACGCTCCGCAATTGAATCGGACAAGAAGCGCGCTGCGGCGCAGCTGGCCAAGTGCGGGGAGAAGTTTGACGGCCCGCTCGGCAAAGCATGGGCGATGACGCCGATCATTCCGAAAGACAAGTATTCGGCCACGGTTCGTTTGCTCGCGTTTTTTGCGGAGCAACTCTCGGCACTCGTTAACCAAATAGTTCTTGAAAGGCAGAATGCGGAACCGCCCCTGGTGCGCAAGGCGCGCGAATACATCACGCAACACAAAAGCGAACCGTTAACACTTTCGGCGGTCGCCCAGGCATCGGGCGCAAGCGTCTTTCACTTTTGCAAGGTCTTTAAGAAGACAACGGGTTTGAAGTTCACCGATTATGTGGCGCGTGTGCGGCTGGAAGATGCGAAAGCACAATTGCTCAATCCAGGCCGACGCATCAGTGAAGTGGCCTACGATGTCGGGTTTCAATCGCTCACGCAATTTAATCGCATGTTCAAGCGCGTCTTCGGACAATCACCGACCGAATTTCGGGAACATCTCGGCGGCAACCACCCGTCCCGCGTTAGATCGACAAGTGCAACCAAAGGCACAATCGCGTCCAGAAAAAGGCGGCGAGCCTAACGAGATTCGGCGCTAAATTTCCGGCACCGCCGGGCGTCTTTCGTTCGCGACCGAACGCCCATTCGCATCTTCACCATTCGGGTTGCCTGATGCAACCGATGATGATCACGGCATAGAGCGCGATTGTGGTTATCACACCCAAAGCAATTAGATAGGTCATTGTCTTCTTTCTTGTTCGACCCAGGGTCCTCCTGCACGAGCCAGTACGCCCGGCACGGATTGTCTTTTGCTTTGCAAAAACTGCTCAGATAAGAGCGTTCAATCTGCGCAAGATCGGCACCATAAATCGCAATCGAAGCGCAGCGTGACGGCCCCGCTCATGGCTGGATGTAGCGGAAGGCAAGATGACAAAGGATTCTCCAGACCACTTTTCCAAAACCGAGCATAAGGAAAAACGCGTTGAGCCAGTGAAGATTTGGAACGCTCAAAAGTACATCGCGGAAAATTCCGACGAGAAGATTTCGCTGACCGACGTGGCCCGGGCCATGGGAATGAGCGCAACGCATTTGAGCGAGAAATTCAAAGAAGTGACGGGAATGAATTTCGTTCGGTATGTCGCGCGGGCGCGATTTGAAAAAGCACGCACGCTTTTACACGATGTCGATCTTCGCATTACCGAAATCGCATTTGCGGTCGGGTTTCAATCGCTTTCGCAATTCAACCGCGTGTTCAAGAAACTCTGTGGCCAATCGCCTACCGAATACCGTACGGCCAACGGAAAACACAAATGTCGCGTTTAATGGTCAATTTTGTTTTGCCGAAGAAATGCATAGTCAGGCCGAAGTTTCTCTAGTAACACTTGCGGCATCGTGTGGCGCTCGAGGATAACTCGATGGCTCCATGGTAAGCGCGAAAAACTTTGGTGGGCGGTCGGGGGTGGAGTTGCGCTCACCGTCGTGCTGTTGTCTTGCAGCAATTTCGAAACAAACCGCACATTGCTTGCGCCGCCTAGCATCCCGGGCGCGGAATTTGTCGGCTCGGAAGAATGCGCCACTTGTCATGAGGAAATCACGCGCGATTTCCGAACAGCCACTCATGCGCGGTTGAAAGCGCAGGGTGACAACGCAAAGAACATCGGTTGCGAATCATGTCACGGGCCGGGAAGTCTCCACGTGTCGAGTGGCGGCGCCGCGCGCACCATCGTGAATCCGCGACGCTCGCCGGAAACCTGCTTCCAATGTCACCTCGAAGTGCGCGCGAAATTCCAACTGCCGCATCGTCATCCTGTGCTCGAAGGCAAAGTCAGTTGCGCTGATTGCCACAATCCGCACAAGGGCATGGCGATCAAGGGCGGCGGGACAAACCTGCCGCAAGCGGTGCGCGGTGGCGGCATCGAGTTGTTAGGCCAGAACGATACTTGTTTCCAATGTCACACCGCCCAACGCGGGCCGTTTGTTTTCGAGCACGAAGCATTGCGCGAAGGCTGCGTGACCTGCCATTCGCCGCACGGCTCGGTCAATCAGCGCATGCTCACCGCGCGCGATGCAAATCTTTGCTTGAAGTGCCACTTCCAGGAGCAGCGAACCGATGGGCGTCTTTATATCGGCGATTCCGATCACACCACGCGCTTGCAACAAGGCACCTGTTGGTCGGCGGGCTGCCACGAAGCGATCCACGGTTCTCAGGTGAACGGACATTTCAGATATTGATGTCGATCTTATGAGACGCGTGACATTCAACCTTTTGGCGGTGATGAGCGCGGCAATCTTTGCCGCGTCGGTCGCTCATGCCGGCGATACGACCAGTGCAAATTCAACTACGGCGGCAGTGACCGAAGCGCCGGACGAATTCAAAAACTGGATCGAGCTCGGCCTTGGCGGAGTGATCACGCGAGGTGACACCGCCCAATTCGAGCAGGAACACCGACTGTCGGGCGATCAGGTCTACGGCGGCATTCAAGATCTGCATTACGAGCACAGTTTGCCTAACGACTTCGCGCTGACCGTTGACGGTCACGCGCTATGGGACATCAACGACTACAATCTTCGTGTCGATCTTTCCAAACCGAAGCTGGGCTATCTGCGTTTCGGTTACGATGAGTTCCGCAGTTGGTACGATGGCAATGGTGGATTTTTCCCGCCCCATGGTGGCGCCTGGTTTCCGCCGCCCATCCCGGAGATGCATATCGATCGGGGCGACGCGTGGGTCGAGCTCGGCTTGCGCGTTCCGGACTGGCCAGAGATCACGTTCCATTACGAGCATCAATTTCGTGACGGTCAGAAGGACTCGACCATCTGGGGCGACACCACGCTGACCGGCATTCAGCCGCCGCAAACAAACGGGAAAAAGATCGCGCCGGCTTATCGCGATATCGATGAGACGCGCGATATCTTCGCGCTGGAGATCGACAAGACGTTTGGAAACACCGACGTGAGTCTCGGCATGCGCTACGAGCACAGCGAGATCGACAATCGCCTTCAGCTCGAGCGTGGCGCCGGTCAGGTTCCGGTCATTACACCCGGGCCGCCGGTCTCAATCACTGGCGCGCAACGCTTCATCACGAATAACGACAAGATCGACAATGACATTTACAATGGTCACGCCATCACGGTGACGCGCTTCAGCGATTCACTCTGGTTCACGGGCGCGTACTCTTACAGCACGCTCGGGAGCGATCTCAGCGGCACGCGCATCATTGGAACGCATTACAACTCGATGTTCGGCGAGCCGATCATGACATTGCAGTCTAACGACCACGGGGTTCTCAATCTCGCCGGCGCCTCCGAAGTTGAGGAGCATCTCTTCAACGCAAATCTTTTCTGGGTACCGCTGAAAGACCTGAACGTGATCGTCGGTTTTCGCTACACGCACGAGGACAAAGAGAGCGATTCCATGTTTCTCGATACAAACACGGCCGCGAACGTCGCGCCGTTCACTGCGAGTAATCCGCGCGGAGGTTTTCATCTCGTCGCGCCTCTCCCCAAAGCCGCCGACACGTTTGATCGACTAAACAATTTCGCGGAGCGCCTCGAGCTCCGCTACACCCACATCCAGAATTGGCTCTTCTACGCCGAAGGCGAATGGGAGGAGGAATTCGGCGACGTGCACGAGCACGAGTTTGGCGGTGCGTTAGTTCGCGGCGTGCCGACACCCTTCGATCAGGGCGCGATGAACAAGGACACGAATTTGTTAGGCCAGAAGTACACCGTCGGCGCCACCTGGTATCCGATGACGCGGCTGAATCTGGCGACACAATATTTTTACAAGGCCGCCAGTTATGATGCCGATTTTCATTCCGAGCTGGCGACACCGACCGATGTGCCGACACCGCTCGGTGCCGAACGTAATCAGCGCCTGCTCGGCCAGGATTGGGGCACGAACGATTTCAATATTCGGGTCACGGTTCGTCCGAAAATTCCAGCCATGCTCGGCACCATTTCATTCGTTAGCCGCTACGACTTCATGCTCTCCACCGCAAACGGCAGATGGGGCGTTTCGCCGGCGGGACCGCCGCCGGTCGTGGTCCCGCCACCGCCCGCGATTCCGACCGGCACGGTTTTAAACGAGGAACACACCGGCACCATTAGTAAACATGTCATTAGCGAAGCGATGAACTGGAACCCGATGGCGCGATTGTATCTGCAAGCAAATTTCTCGCTCGCTCTCGATCAAACCAAATCCGCCGCCGCCGGCCGGATTCTCATTCCAAACACGACGCCGACGCTCATCGCCGCGCGCAACGATTACTGGACCGTCACCGCCGGTGGCGGATACATCATTGACGATAAGACCGACATCCGCGCGGATTACTCGTTCTATCGCGCGAATGATTATTACAATAATGCGAAGGTGGCGATGCCCTACGGTGCCGGCCAGACCGAGCACACCGTCAGCGCCACCGCCACGCGGCAAATCACCAAGAACATGCGTTTGCTCGTCAGGTATTGTTACTTCACCTACAAAGACCAGACCTCGGGCTTTCACAACGACTACGAGGCACACTCAATTTATTCCGGACTGCAAATCCGGTTTTAATTGCAGGCGAATGGGCGCGCTGGGTTCTCGCACGGCAAAAGTTTTCCTTTTCGCTTTCGCGGTATTGTTAGGCGCTTGCAATCGCAGCGCTGATGAAATCAAGGTTTACCGGTTGGCAAAACCTTCGGGCGAACCCGCGCCCATGGAAAAAGATGCGATCGCGTCCACCAACGCGCCGGTAAGATCGACAATCGAACGTGTCCCGTCCGCAAACAGCAATGTGGCGACGCCGCCGAATTGGGAGCCGCAACCATTGTCCGAAATGCGTCAGGCCAGTTTTCTCGTGCACGGCGAGAATGGCGCCACCGCCGATATTTCGTTTGTTAGGCTTGGTCCCGCCGCCGGTAATGTTCTCGACAACGTAAATCGCTGGCTCGATCAACTCGGCCAGCCGCCAGTCACGCCCAATAAACTTTCGAGCATGGTCCAAAAGGTTCCGACGCCGCTCGGTGAAGTGAACATTGTCGATCTTAGCGGAAAGCCTGAGAACGGCGACGCGAGCAAAGATGGCCGAATTGTTGCCGCCATTGCGTCCGACGGGACGAACACGTCATTTTACAAAATGCGCGGAAACGCCGGAGTCGTCGGCGCTGAGAAAGAGAATTTTATTAAATGGGTCGTCGCCATGCGAAGTTCTTCCGGTGAACAAACGGTTGCGCAATCCGCCCCGCTCACTTCCGACAAACCGCAGATCAAATGGGACATTCCATTCGGATGGTCGCCCGCTCCCGCTTCAGCGATGCGTTACGCGAGTTTTTCGGCCGAGGGCAAGATCGACATCTCGGTCGTGACGTTTCCCGGCGACGGTGGTGACGACCTTGGCAACGTCAATCGCTGGCGGCAACAAATCGGTCTCGCGCCGACAGATGAAAGTCATAACAACATCGCTTCACTCAGAGCAAGCGACGCAACTTTTTCGACCATCGACATCACCGGCGCGAACGCGCGCACTATTGCGGCGTGGACGCGCAAAGACGGGCGGGCCTGGTTTTTCAAAATTACGGGCTCGAGCAGCGCGGTCGAAAAAGAGAAACCGAACTTCGTTAAGTTTGTTCAGTCTGTTCGCTTCTGAGATATGCTGCGCAAGACTGTCGATCTTATCACGTCGTTGAAATTAACGATCGCGTGTCTGTCCGCGGCCATGGCGCTCATTTTTGCCGGCACGCTCGCGCAAGTTCATCTCGGCATTCATGAAGCGCAGCAACGCTACTTTCAAAGTTTCTTCGTCTGGTGGCCGCGGGAAAGTCGCGGTTTCAAAATGCCGATCTTTCCCGGCGGGCATCTCATCGGCGCGGTATTGCTCATCAATCTAATCGCCGCACACGCCAGGCGATTCCGCTGGGCTTGGAAAAAACTTGGCATCCATCTTACCCACGCCGGTCTCATAATCATGCTCGCGGGCGGTTTGTTTACCGACCTGTTCGCGGTCGAGAGCCACATGCGCCTAACGAACGGCGAAACGAAGAACTATTCGGAGGACACGCGATTGGACGAACTGGCTGTGATCGACACGAGCAATCCGGAGTTCGATCAGGTCACGGCCATTCCCGAATCGGTTCTTCGGCACAAACGAATCATCGAGCATCCGAGTTTGCCGTTTCAGATCGTGGTGAAGCATCTCTTTCCGAATGCGCGATTGCAGATGGCGGACGAAGCCGTGGGAGGCGCGCCGCCGCTGGCGAACCGCGGCGTAGGCGCGCAGGTAATCGTGCAATCGCTCCCGCGCGCGACCGGGACAGACGAACAAAACATTGTCACGGCCGCGATCGAGATTGTTCCTGTCGATCTTGCCACGGGCGCAACGCAGGAGTCGTTAGGCACGTGGCTGGTGTCGGACGCGCTCGGCGCGCCGCAAACATTTTCCTGGATGAATCGCACGTGGCAATTAACGATGCGGCCGGCGCGCTATTACAAGCCGTACAGCGTCACGTTGCAAAAATTCACGCATGAGCGCTACGCCGGTACCGAGATTCCAAAAAATTTCGCCAGCCAAATCGCGTTGATCGATCCGGAAAGATCGACAAATCGCGACGTGCTCATCTACATGAATCATCCGCTGCGTTACCGCGGTGAAACGTTTTACCAGGCTGGTTTTCAGAAGGACGACTCCGCGTCGATCCTGCAGGTCGTGCATAATCCGAGCTTCATCGCGCCGTACGTGGCATGCGTGATCGTCGCGGCGGGATTGCTCGTGCAATTCGGATATCATCTCGTCGGCTTCGCGCGGAAACGAACGGCAGCGACATGAAGCGCTTTTTTCCTTTCATCGTTCTTGTTCTCGCGGCCGCTTGGATTGCGGCGAGTGTCGTTCCGCCAAAATCGCCAAAGGACGATGTCGATCTTGCGAAGTTCGGAAAAATTCCAGTGCAAGTGGGCGGTCGCGTCAAACCGCTCGACACCGTCGCGCGCAATTCGTTGCTCATCATTCGAACAAAGGAAACGCTGCGTTTGAGCGACGGGCGGCAGATGAGCGCAATCAAGTGGCTGGCCGATACGTTGTTCAACGCGCCGGTCGCGGACGAGTATCCCGCGTTCGTGATTCAAAACGCGGAGGTGCTCGGATTGTTCGGCTGGCAACAGAGCGACCGAAAATATTTCAGCTTCACTGAGCTGACGCCGTTCTTGAAACAAATCGATGAGCAGGGCGACCAGGCCGACAAACTTCCGGCCGTCGAACGCTCGGCTTATCAAAGCGCGATTCTGAATCTGCGAAATGCGCTCGTGTTGTATCAGCGCTTAAAGAACAGCGTTCAGCCTGAAGGCGCGGAAAATTTTTCGGCCGAAGTGCAATTGTTCGAGAGCGTCATACCCGACGCGGCGAAGGCGGCGAGAGCGCGTGAGACCGGCGAGAAATTCGATCAGGCGAAACTCGATCAGCTCACGGAGTTGATGCAGCGCTACAGCAAATCGGCTGAGCTCGCGTACATTTTGGCGGTGCCGCCGCGAGATCGATCGAGCGACTGGCGCTCGATTGGACAAACCCTGACGCAATCGATCACCGCGCGCGAGATCGATCCGGTGGTGAAGTTGTATGCGTCGTTAGGCGATGCCTACCGGATTGGCGATCGCGCTGCGTTCAATGAACATGTCGATCTTTTAGCGAAGGAGACTTCGCAGATCCAACCGGCAGGGGCGAAGCGCGCGCGTTACGAATTCTTCTTCAACCACGTCGATCCGTTCACGCACAGCATGACGCTGTATGTGCTCGCGTTTCTCTTCGCCTGCATCTCATGGCTCACCTGGCAGCGCCCGCTCAATCGCGCGGCGTTTTATCTTTTATTGCTCGCGCTCGCCGTGCACACGTTCGGCCTCGCATCGCGGATGTATTTACAAGAGCGGCCGCCCGTCACGAATCTTTATTCGTCCGCAATCTTCATCGGCTGGGGCGCAGTGATCGTCGCGCTGATTCTCGAACGAATTTTCCGTGACGGAATCGGCGCGGCTTGTGCCGGCGCAATTGGATTCATCACGCTGATTATCGCGCATCATCTCGCGGGCAACGGCGACACTTTGGAAATGTTGCAGGCGGTGCTCGACACGAACATCTGGTTGGCGACCCACGTGGTCGCGATCACGACCGGGTACTCGGCGATGTTTCTCGCCGGAATGCTTGCGATTATCTACATCGTTCGCGGCGTTTTCACGCGCTCGCTCACAAAGCAAACTGCGGATTCGTTAGGGCGTATGACTTACGGCGTGGTTTGTTTCGCCACCTTGTTCAGTTTCGTCGGGACCGTGCTCGGCGGAATCTGGGCCGACCAATCGTGGGGACGCTTTTGGGGTTGGGACCCTAAGGAAAATGGTGCGGTGCTCATCGTCCTCTGGTGCGCTATCATTCTGCACGCGCGTTGGGGCGGATACATTCGCCAACGCGGTTTAATGATCATGTCGATCTTCGGTAACATCGTGACGAGCTTTTCCTGGTTCGGCGTCAACATGCTCGGCGTCGGTCTGCATTCCTACGGTTTCATGCAAAAAGCGTTTCCCTGGCTCGTCGGATTTATGGTGAGCCAGCTCGCGCTCATGTGCGTCGCCGCGATGCCGCTGGAACGCTGGCGAAGTTTTCGAACGACAAGCGATCGCCAAACCGATTTGAAATTCGCTTCGGCCGGATTAGCAGTGAAATAAGCAAACGAAAGAATCGACAATGAAAACAATCGTTACCCTGGTAGTCAGCCTTCTCATCGCATCGGGCATGTCTGTTCGCGCGGCCGACGCGAAAGCATTGTGGGACGCAAATTGCGCGCAGTGTCACGGCAAAACCGGCAATGCCGACACAAGAATGGGAAAAACCTTGAACGCTAAAGATCTGACGAGTCCAAGCGTTCAGGCTGGTTTTACCGACGCCAAGGCAACGCAGTCAATCAAGGAAGGCGTGAAGGAGAACGGCAAAACGACGATGAAAGCCTTCGGCGGCAAACTGAGCGATGACGATATCAAAGCGCTCGTCGCTTATGTGCGAACCTTAAAGAAGTAAGATCGACAATCGCAAGATCGACATCGTCGATCACTTCAAGCTTTTGATGTAAGCGACGAGCGCTTTCAACTCCTCGTCACTCACATTGACCGCTTTCATTTCGCCGGCGAGCATCTTTTCGGTCGGATGGCGGAGCAGTTTCGTTAATTCTTCGGCCGATTTCTGCGCGGTCGCGCCGGCAAGCTTCGGTCCGACATTCGTGCCCACGCCGTTTTCGCCGTGACACGCATCGCACGATTCGGCGTCGTAAACTTTTTTGCCGGCAGCAGCAACCGGATCAAGCGCAACCACAACCGCCGGCGCGGAGAGGGAGCTCGCGGCTGCTTCCGGTTCAAACGGCGCGCGCATGAATTGCTCGGTCTCTTCATTTTGCTTTGCGACTTGCTTCGCAATTGCGGGATCGAGGCGGTCTTCGCGTTTACTGAGCAGACCGAAAGTGATGAGCGTGCCGAGGATCGCGAAATAAATTCCAACCGCGATCGGTCGCTTCCAGGGACGTCGCTCAAGACGTCGATCGATGAATGGCAGGGCAAGAATCAGAACGGCCGTTAGCGCAGGGATGACGACGATGCCGACCACCGCGAGCGGTCCTTTGAAATATTTCAGCCATTGGAAGATCGGCAGGTAATACCATTCTGGTCGCGGGACGTATTGCGTATCGGCGGGATTCGCCTGTGGTCCGAGCTCAGTCGGATAAAAATGCGAGAGCAATCCGAGAACGCAGATCATGATCAGCGCCACCGCGGTATCCATCAGCACCTGCTTCGGATAAAAGCGCTCGGTCGGCAGTTTCGGTTCGATCGGATGTTCGCTCGGCGGACCGGCCGCGCCCGCTTTACGAAACAGGTAAACGTGCGACGCGATGAAACCGAGAATGATGGCCGGCAAAATGAAAACGTGCGCAACGAAAAACCGCGAAAGCGTCAACGTGCCCATCTCGTTTCCACCGCGCATGAAACGTTTCAGCATTGAACCGATCCATGGCACTTCGCTCGCCATGTTCGTTCCCACTGTAGTCGCGAAGTATGCTTTCTGGTCCCAGGGTAACAGATAACCGGTGAAGGCCATCGCCAGCATCAATCCGAAAAGCGCGCATCCCGAAATCCACAACACTTCGCGGCGGCCTTTGTAGGCGCCGTAAAGAAATGTTTGCGTGAGATGCAAAATCAAAACGATGACAACGGCGCTCGATCCCCACGCGTGCAGGCTGCGCAGAAATGAACCGCCGGTTACTTCTTTGACGATGTAAGCGACCGTGGTGTGGGCGTGGTCGGCCGTCGGGACGTAATAAAGCGCGAGAAAAATTCCGGTGACGGTTTGGGAAATGAAAAGAAACAACAGGACCGAGCCGAAGACGTAAGCCCAGCGCGCGCCGCCGGGAATGGGCTCGTCCAATGCTTCGTGCATGAGCGAACCGAGACCGGTGCGTTGATCGAGCCAGTTATAGCACCGTTTGCCTAAGCTCTCGGAGTTGCGCGCGTCCGCCATTGTCGATCTTCGTTAGGCCAAAACTTCCTTGGTCGGAATGAGCTGACGAAAATATTGGTAACGCACCTTCAACATGCCGTTGTCGATCTTGCATTCGAGATCGTCCATCGCGCGCGGCGCCGGGCCGCCTACTCGCGCACCGTTCACACCGAAGATGGCGTTGTGGCATGGACAAACGAATTGCTGCTTCGCCTCGACCCACGGGATGGAACAACCGAGATGCGGACAAATCGGCGACAACACGCGCATCGCTCCATCTTTCGCCGGCAAAACGTAAACCGCCTTTTCCGAAACGATTTTTCGCCAGCCATCGCGCTGTTCGACCGTGATCAACTTTTTTATCGGCCCGGTGATGGATGCGAACTCATCAGCCTTGCCGACATCGGACCATCCGGTCTCGGTCGTTTTGCTTAGCAACGGATGCAACGCGACCCGGATTAACGGAATCGCCAGAGCCGAGCCGACCACGACAGACCCGAATCCGAGCAAGACGCCAAGAAACGAGCGGCGCGACAGCGGCTCATTGCGCACGGCAGTTTGATATTCGGTTCCGTTCATTCCGTGGTTCTGGCCAATCGTCTTAGAAAAAGAGAAACGGACAAGCAGGAAACTCGGCATCCGAAGAAATGCGCACGAAAATCTGTCGACTCCGATGAACAAGATTTGCGCAGTGAAAGCCAATTCCCGGTTAACACGAGAATGGCGACGCCACTACCATGATGGCGAAGGCAAACTATGAAAGCAATTCAGCCAGCCGAACTCGAAAACCTGCTCGATGCCGACCAGCCAATTGAGATTGTCGATATAAGGCCGCGCCGCAAATTCGAAAAGGGGCACATTGATGGAGCGCGCTGGCTGCCACCATGCGCATTGTCGATCGAAACGCTGGTTTGCTCGCGCCAGCTTTTGCCGACCGAGCCGCTCTATCTCGTTTCCGAAACGGGCGCGTCTGCGCATGCCAGCGCATCTGAATTGGAACGGCAGGGCTTGAATAATCTCATCGTCGTCACCGGTGGCATACGCGCATGGCAACACGATGGTTTTCAAGTGGTGGCAACGCGCAGCGATGATGATTGACGATGTCGATCTAACGAAGTTTAAGATGGCAACGTGAACGAGCCGAACGAGACCGGCGGCAAATCGTTTTTCCCGAGCGGCGCCATTTTCTTCTTTGTCCTGCTGCTAATTTTCTACGCGCTGCTTTGGCTCCTGATCTACTGGATCATGATCGCGCGGAGTTGACATCGTGGACGCGCTCCGACTCGAACGGCGGCTCATTATTATTGCGGTCGCGTTCGTGTTAACGCTTTTCGGATTGGCCGCGCTCGCGGTTAACATGTTTCACGTCGGCCTGCCGACTTGCCTAACGGACATCAAACCGTTTCAGAAAGGCGAGCTGATCACGCATTCGCCGACGCACTATGAATTGCACTACGTCGCGCGCATGTGGGAGTTCGATCCGGAAGAAGTCACGGTGCCGGTTGGATCGACAATCGATATTTACGTGAGCACGCGCGACGTCACGCACGGGCTGATTTTGTTAGGCACCGATCTCAATCTCATGGCGGTGCCGGGCGTGGTGAATTATGCGCGCGTCAAATTCGACAAGCCCGGCGTTCATCAACTGCTTTGCCACGAATATTGCGGCACCGGCCACGATCGCATGGCCGCGAATTTGCGCGTTGTCGATCTTGCCACTTTTCAGGCGAAACAATCCGCGCCTGTGCAAACGCAACCGAGCGATCCGACTTACAAACTGCTCGAGGCGAAAGATTGCCTGACGTGTCACTCGATTGATGGCTCGGAAGGAATCGGGCCGACGTTAAAGGGAATTTACGGACGAAAAACAAAGCTGACGAACGGATCGACCGTCGTGGCCGACGATGTTTACCTCCGGGAATCAATCGTCAATCCGAGCGCAAAAATCACTGACGGTTTTGACGACCTGATGCCGAAGCCGGAGCTGACCGAGCAGGAAGTGAACGCGATCGTCGAGTATCTCGAAAATCTGAAATGATAGAATTGCCTAACGAACGCAAGATCGACATCGAACCGGGATTGAAACGAATGATCCTGATCGAGCTCATCTTCCCGGTCGTGCTCCTGGTTCTCGGGATTTATCACGGGATGATGCAGGTGCTTTACCGCTCCGGCATGATTCACACCCGAAAAGTCCTCGGGCTGGAATATTATCAAGGCCTGACGCTGCACGGCGTCATCAACGCCATCGTCTTCACCACATTTTTCGCGGTCGCGTTCGGCTACGCGGTGATTCGTTTTTATCTCGAGCGTCCGCTCAACATGAAAGTCGCGTGGCTCTCGTTCGCCTTGATGATCGTCGGAACATTGCTGGCGGCTGCCGCAATTTTGTCCGGAACATCGAGCGTGCTTTACACGTTCTATCCGCCACTGCGCGCACATCCGGCGTTTTATGTCGGGCTCACACTCGTCGTGGTCGGGTCATGGATTGCGTTCTTCAACTGGATGCCGGCATATTCCGGGTGGAAGCGCGAACATCGCGGCGAAAAAGTTCCGCTCGCCGTCGTCGGTATTTTCGCGGCCTTCGTCGTTTGGTTGATCGCGACCATCCCGGTTGCGATCGAGATTATTTTCCTGCTCCTGCCGTGGTCGTTAGGCTGGGTTGCGACCGTGAACGTGCCGCTCGCGCGCATGCTTTTCTGGTTCTTCGGTCATCCACTTGTCTATTTCTGGCTGCTGCCGAGCTACGTGATGTATTACACGATGCTGCCGAAGTTGGCGGGCGGGAAATTGTTCTCTGATTTCGCCGGCCGTCTTACTTTCATGTGGCTCGTGCTTTATTCCGCGCCGGTTGGAATTCATCATCAGTTCACCGAACCGGGAATCAGCAGCACGTGGAAATTCGTGCACGCATTTTTCACGATGCTGGTGGCGGTGCCGAGCTTCGCCACCGCGTTCGCGCTCGCGGCCTCGATGGAGCACGGCGCGCGGCAAAACGGCGGGCGCGGATTGTTAGGCTGGTGGAAAAAGCTTCCGTACATCGACAAGGAACGCTGGCTCTTCGGCTACTTCTTTTGCGGCCTCGTCATTTTTATCTTCGGCGGTGTCACCGGAATCATTAACGCCTCCTACAATCTCGACGTTGTCGTGCACAACACTTCCTGGTTGCCGGCGCATTTTCATCAAACCGTCGCCGGACCAATTTTCCTTTCCTACATCGCGATGAGTTTGTTCCTCGTCGTGAAACTCACCGGCAAAGAAATCAAATTCCCGGGTTGGAATGTTTGGGTGCCCTACATCTGGACGCTCGGCATCATGATTTTCTCGACCGGCCTGTTCATCGGCGGCGCGGGCGGCGAACCGCGACGCACGAACATGGGGCTGACCTACACCAATCCGGAATCGCCCTTGTATCACGCCGATTGGCAGGCCGCGAAAATGCTCGGCAGCATTGGCGGAACAATCATGACGCTGGCGGCGTTGATTTTCTTCGTCGTTTTCTTTGCCACATTGTTTGCAAGATCGGCAAGAGCGGGCGCGCTCGAGCTGATCGTGTCGGAGCCGTTTCACGATGAGAACGTTCGCGCGGTGCAAAGTTTCACGCCGTGGCTTGCGGGCGCTGTGCTCTTGCTCGTCATCGCCTACGCGCCGCCGATTGCGCAAACGTTGCGCAGCAATTTCCCGGGCGCGCCGCCTTACACGCCCGATAGTCCATTGCCGATCAGCGCCGCAAAACCGTGACGCGTTTGCTTATCGTGTTCGCGCTCGCCGCGAATGCAGTTGTCGATCTTGCACCGCAACGCGGACGCGCCGTTGCTTCAATCGATTGGATCGATGAGAACGCTCGCACGCGCGCCTTGTCGGAGTTTTCCGGTTACCCGCTGATCCTCCTGCCGATCTATACGCGATGCCGCGGTGCGTGTGTGCAAAATGTCGATCGTTTAAAGGAGGCCCTGGCCGATTCGTTAGGCGATCCGCGCCAATTCCGGGTCCTGCTTTTTTCATTCGACGCCACCGACGGGCCGGCGACGCTGGCGAAGTGTCGCGAGCGGGAAAACATTCCGCTCGCGTGGTCCGTGGGCACGGCGTCGCAGACGAGTATTGATGCGTTGCTCGATTCGTTAGGCGTTCAGGTCGGCAAGGCGGGAAGCGAATTCACGCATCCGAATGTCGTCGTGTTCCTCGATTCAAACCTGCGCATCGCGAAATGGATTTACGGCACTGACTACGCAAATGGAGATGTCGATCTTGCATTGCAAATTGCGAATGGCCGCGGCGACTGGATAGGCCGTCATTCCGATGTGCTCTATGCGCTGCTGCTTTTCGCCGCGTCCCTCCTGTGCGTTTTGCTCGTTTACTACGCGCGCCAGTCACGCCGCCACCGCAGCATCCTTGCGCGCGCGTAGGCCCTGGTAGGTTTCTTCGACAATGTGATCGACCACCGCTTTGAGATCGCCGCCGCTGCGATCGAACGCGCGTAGTTGTCGATCCGCGCCCGCGCCATCGGCAATGATCTTCTCGATGTGAGCAAGCTCGCATGCGCTTCCGAGCTCGATCAGCTCATCGCCGATAAAATCGAGCATCTCGTGCAGCAACTCGCGTTCGTTCGTTTCGCAGTTACGACCGAAATCGATCAGCTTCCCATCGAGGCCGTAGCGCGCCGCGCGCCATCGATTTTCGTCGATCAAGCGGCGCGGATAACTGCGGAAGGTCACGTTTTGTTCGCGCAATCGGTGTAGCTTCACCACGATCGCCTGCATCAGCGCAGCCAGTGCGATGGTGTCATCGACGCGCGATTGCGCGTCGCAAATGCGAAACTCAATCGTGTTAAAAAACGGATGCAGCCGAATGTCCCACCAAATCTTTTTCGCATTGTCGATGCAACCGGTCGAGACGAGCAGCTTCAGATAGTCTTCGTATTCGGACAAGCTTTCGAACGCGTCTGGAATTCCGGTCCGCGGGAAACGCTCGAAGATCATTTGCCGGTAGGCTTTCAGTCCCGTGTCCTCGCCTAACCAAAACGGCGAATTGACCGAGAGCGCGTTAAGATGCGGCAGAAAATAACGCGCCTGGTTCATGACATCGATGCCTTCGGCGCGATCGGGAATGCCGATGTGGACGTGCAATCCGAAAATGAGATTCGCTCGTGCGATTTGCTGCATGTCGTTCGCGATCGTGACGTAGCGCTCATCGGCGGTGATTTCCTGATCCATCCAATGCGAAAACGGATGGGTGCCGGCCGATGCAATTTTCAAACCGCTCTGCGCCGCGATTGCCGCCAGCTCGCTGCGAAGATCGACAACTTGTTCGCGGGCGCAGCGCGTGTCGCTGCAAATTTCAGTACCGAGCTCGACCATCGATTGATGCAGCTCGGGTTTGACGTGCTCTTTTAGGATCACTTTGCCATCGGCCAGGATCTGCTGGATGTGCGAGCGCAGTCCGCGCGTGACCGGATCGATGATTTGAAATTCTTCTTCGATGCCGATGGTGAAGATGTGGTCGCGTCGCTGAAGTTTCATGGCTGCGACATTTTCTGCGCGGCGCGGCTGCGGCACTCGGCGGCCATTGTTATTCCCTAGCCGTTTTTTGCGCCGGCAAGATCGACATCTTCATGTGAAATCTCAGCCGGTGGAGGCAAGAAATGACTGGTGTTTGGCAAATGACGCGAAGCGATGCGCGACGAATCCGAGATGTTCAAAGTATGAAAACGGGAACTCTCAAAGCGAAAGCGCGTGCTGCTAACGTTTCGCGACGCGTCAAGATCGACAATGTTGTTCCGAAGCCATTGCAGATACACAACGTGCTCGTGCCGGTGGATTTTTCGCCCGCCTCACATGAAGCGCTCGAGGTCGCGTTGACGCTGGTGAAACCATTCGGGGCGGAGGTGCACCTCGCTCACGTCGTGCCCATCGAATATCGATTAGCGGGCTTGGCGGATGTGCCGATCCTCGTTCCCCAGTTGGAAGTCGCGCCGCGCGTGCGCAAGGACCTGCGAAATCTTGCTACGGAATACGGTCACGGGTTGCGCGCACATACCCATGCACTTCACGGCCGCCCTTTTGAAGAAATTTGCCGGCTCGCGAGCAAGATCGACATCGACCTCATCGCCATCGCCACGCACGGCTACACCGGCTTGAAACATTTCGCGCTCGGGAGCACAACCGAACGCGTCGTTCGTTATTCGCCATGCCCGGTTCTGGTCGTACGCGCGACTCGCTACAGCGCGAACGGCGTTCAAAGAAAACCGCGGCTGCGAGGGGCAAAGACGATTCGCAAAATTCTTGTGCCGGTGGATTTCTCGGCGTGCTCAAACAAAGGGATCGACTACGCGAAGGAGCTCGCAAAAAAATTCAAGGCATCCCTTCTTTTCGTTCACTCCATCTACTTTCAATATCATGTCACGAGCGACGAATATGCGCGCTACGATTATCCGTTATGCGTGCAGGAAGCTGACAAAGCGGCGCAGAAGCAAATGCGCGAGCTTGTGCGCGCGACTGAAGCGGATGGCATCATGGTCGAGCCATTGCTGGCGACCGGACACGCCGGCGAACAGATTTGTTCACGCGCGCGAACGCACGGCGCTGATCTCATCGTCACTTCAACGCACGGCTGGACTGGATTTAAACATGTCTTGATCGGGAGCACGGCGGAGTATGTCGTGCGCCACGCGCATTGCCCGGTGCTGGTCGTGCCGACGCACCTTCGTCCGGACGCGCCGCGTAAAGAAAGCTGAGCGCGCCGCGGTTACGATTGAGGCCGCGGCTGAGACTGAGACTTGCCTTGGAAAACGAGTTTCCTTCGCGCTGATTGCAAACGATGCGCCATGACCGCGCACGTCCGCTTGAATAGTTCATGACTCAGCTCGGGGTCTTCGTCGCGGTGTTGACGAAGCGCTATTCCAGATAAACAAACCGCGCTCGTCGGCTCGACCGCACGCGCATCAAAATGCCAAAGATACGGCGGGAAAAGCCATGACCAGCCTAACGGTTCGCCGGGACCAACCACGTCGGTCGCAATCGGGCCATGTTCCAAGACCGATCCTTGAAGCTCGACTTTGCCGCTTTCAATCAAATAGAAACCATTCGCCGGTTCTCCGGCTTTGAAAATCAGCTGGTCTTTTTCGAATTGCGTCGGAATCGCCGATTGCGCCAGGACTTTAAGATGCCGCGCGTCCACGCCTTTAAGAAAAGGGTGCCCGCCCAGCCTTTGTTCGATGTTTGCTTTGCCCGCACTCATCTCAGGCCTTCGTCATCGATTCGATCAGTTGAGCGCGCGCGCGTTGCAAACGTTTTATCATTACTTCGCTCATTCGTTTGAAAAGCTCGTATCCAAGAATGGGATCTTTGTCGCAGTACTCGCGCAGGATTGTGCCGTAGAAAAAAATTGCTTTCGTCGGCTCAACCGCGCGGGCCGAGAAATGCCATTTGTACGGCGGGAATATCCACGACCAACCCAATAAATCTCCTGGGCCGATGATGTCGATCTTGATCGGCTTCGCCGAATCGTCGCCCGATTCCAAAACAACATGCCCGGCCTCGATAAGGTAAAATCGATTTGCGGTTTCGCCGGCCCGGAAGATCGATTGGCCGGCGGAGAAATCGGTAAGCAGTGCGCAGTCCGCCAAAAGCCGAATGTGATGCCTGCTCAGGCCGATCAGGAAAGGATGAGCGGCGACCCTTTGCTCGAGCTGCGTTCGCTCATCACATCTCGCGTTCGCTTCATTCATATATGGATGGTCGCGAAGGCGCGCGTTTTACTCTCTCCGGCTTTTGCGAAGAGCTGGTCATCAATTGTTTTTCTTTGCCGGAATCCTCAGAACGCGAAACCGAACCAGGACGCGAATGTCGAGAGCTCTGCGGCCGCAGAGGACGCTTACCTAACGAATTAACTTGTCGATCTTACGAGCCGGTTTGAGCGGGGGGGCTCGGACGAAGAAGCGGCGGCTCGTTTCGCGGCCCAACGCGCATTCATGAGCGCGGAAAGTTTCGCGCGCGCTTCGGGCGAGAGAGTTCGTTTTTTTTTGCGCGTAGATTTTGTTTTTGCCGCAGTCGGTGTTGGCGAAGCTTTTTTGCTTTTCGATTTACTTTTGCGCTTCTTTGCCGGTCGTTTCGCAGACGTCTGTCTGCGTTTCAACTTCGTCAGCTTTTTCGTGTCCCTTGCGATCCTTTGCTCCAACCGCCGAATTTTCTTAAGCAGACTTTTGACTTTCATAGGGGTGAGGCGTTCGCGAAAACGCCCGAGTCTAGACCCCCCTATTTCACCTTGTCACGTTCAACATGTCGATCTTGCGCGGAACAACTAGTGGATCGGCACGAACCCGACCTGCTCGACGATCTTTTGTCCGGCGTCGCTCACGGTGAAATCGATGAACTCCTTCACCTGTCCGGCAGGTTCGCCATTCGTGTAATAAAAAGTCGGCCGCGCGTAGGGGTATTTCTTTGCGAGGACACTCTCCTTCGATGGCGACGCGCCATCGACCGGCACGACTTTAATTCCGCCCGCTTTGGTATAGGCCAGCCCGACATAGCCGACGCCATTCGGATTCTTTCCCACCTCCGATGCGATTTGCTCGTTGCCTGCCATTTTCTGCGAATCCGGCGCGTAATCGCGTTTCTTCATCGCCAACTCCTTGAATTCCGCATACGTCCCCGACGAGGTGTTGCGGGTGTAAACGGAAATTTTGCCCGGCGTTCCGCCGACGGCGCTCCAATCGGTAATTTCCCCGGTAAAGATCTGCTCGATTTGCTTTCTCGTTAGGCCCTTGACCGAGTTGCCTGCATTCACAATCACCGCGATGCCGTCCCAAGCCACGGTCGTTTCCTTAAACGTCACTCCCTTACCTTTCGCCGTTGCTTGTTCCTCCGGCTTCACCGGCCGACTCGACATGCCGATGCTCGCGGTGCCGTCAATGATCGCGGCGATGCCGGTGGCGGAACCTTCGGCCGCGATATCGAACGACGCGTCCGGATGTTTTGCTTTAAATTCCTCGGCCAGCTGCGGCACCAGTTTCGCGCCGAGCGTGTCGGAGCCTTTGATTACGATTTTGTCCGCGTAAACACTCGTGGCCATTAGCGCGGACGCGCCGAACAACATTAGGAAACGTGTTTTCATAAATAGATTCCGATTGGTTTGTGTCGTTTCCTGTTCGCCCAACGAATCACGCTTGACCAGCTCGAAAGCGTTACATTTAGGTGACAAAATCCGGCCGCCTTGTGCGCAAGATCGACATCTTCGTTCGCGAGATAATTCTTGGCGAATTGCGCGTGAAGCGATTGAGTCGTTAAGCGATGCGCCGGCCACATCACGTCTCTTCGCGCGAGATCGAGCGAAAGTTTTTGATCAAACGTTTACCGCTGGAAATTTTGCGCTCGCGTCATTTCCGCATCGCGCAGGGCTATCTCGCGAACGAACCTGGAGGTCGTCACGTGCGCTTGCGCAAAAAGGCGGCGACGCGATCGCTCACATTTAAAGTCGGCCGCAGCACCGCGCGCGAAGAACGGGAGATTAAAGTGAGCGAAAAACAATTCGCGATCTTATGGCCGGCCACGCGCGGACGACGGCTGCACAAGACGCGCTACGAAGTGCCGTGGAGAAATGTCACGATCGAGATCGACGTTTACCACGGCAGCAATCAAGGCCTGGTCGTGGCGGAGGTCGAGTTCGCTTCGCAAGAAAGCTGCCGAAAATTTAAACCGCCGTCGTGGTTCGGGCGTGAAGTCACGGGCGAAAAGCGTTATAGCAATGTGCGACTCGCGCGCGAGTAAGATCGACATCTACTAAGATCGACATGAGCTACGCCCTGCGACACGACCAAAGCCTCGGCGAAAATATTCGTCGCATTTGTCGCAAACAAATCGAGCGCGCCATCGCCATTGCTTCCGGCAAGGAAAAACCTGACGACACGCCCGCGCACGAGACGCGCAAACATTTAAAAAAAACGCGCGCCGCCTTGCGCCTCGTCCGTCATGAGATCGGCCGCGGTCTTTTCCGCGAACAGGACCATCGCTTGCGCGATGTCGGGAGGTTGATCTCCGACATTCGCGACGCGGAAGTGCGATTGCAAACCGTGCGCGAGCTGGAAACGATCATGAAACGCCGCCACCGTCCCGCCGGCCGCAAACTCGAGCTCATGCTCGCGCTCGAACTGGAAAATTTCATGGCCGCGTTCGCGGAATGGCAGACCCAGGCGATTCCGCTTCTCGAAAAAGCGTGCACGGCGGTGGACGCGTGGTCGCTCGATCACTTCGATTGCAAACAACTGCGGTGCGCGGTGCAGACCACGTATAAAAAGGCGCGGCGCTGCCTTGCCACGGCACGAAAAGAACAAACCGCCACCGCGTTCCATGAATTTCGCAGCGTCGCCAAAATATTGTGGCAACAATTGCGCATTCTTTGCCCGACGAATTCGGTCGTGCTCGAAACCTTGTGCGACGATCTGCGTTCGTTAGGCGATCTGCTCGGCCGCGCGCACGATCTCAGCTTTCTCGGCGACCGCTTGCGCAGGGAACAAGGCAAATCCGACTGGCAGCGCGAAGGACAGAAATTGCTCGCGGTCATCGAAGTGAGCGAGGCCGATCTCCAACGCGCCGCCGCCGAACTGGCGGAACGATTTTTCGCGGAGCGACCGCGGGAATTTGGCGAACGCGTGGCCGGTTGGCTCGAGGCGTGGATCGATTCAGGCGCGCCATCGATTGCTCCTGCGTTGGTCGGTTAGTTCCGACATTCCGCCAAGCCGATGTGGGCGCTCGTTCGCGAACCGTGCGACCCGAAAATATCTTCGTCGGCTGTTGCAAGATCGACATGTACGAAGTCACGGGCGCGCTGGATCCTCGCGGCCACGATTCTCGCCTCGAGCATGGCGTTCATCGACGGCACCGTCGTGAACGTGGCGCTGCCCGCGCTGCAAACCAATCTCAACGCCACCGCGCTTCACATGCAATGGGTCGTCGAAGCGTATTCGCTTCTGCTCTCGGCCCTGCTTCTGGTCGGCGGGTCGTTAGGCGATCACTACGGACGCCGCCGAATTTTTGTAATCGGCGTCGCACTCTTCGCCGTCGCCTCAGCGGCGTGCGGATTCGCAGCAAACATTGTTCAACTCATCGCCGCGCGCGCATTCCAGGGTCTGGGCGCGGCCTTGCTCGTTCCCGGAAGTCTCGCCATCATCAGCAGTTCGTTTTCGGAAGAGGAACGCGGACGCGCCATCGGAACGTGGTCGGGCTTTAGCGCGATCACCACCGCGATCGGCCCCGTCCTGGGCGGATGGTTGATCGAGCATGTCTCGTGGCGCGCGGTATTTTTCATCAATCTCCCCATCGCCGCGGCCGTGATTTTAATTTCGCTGCGGCACGTTGCCGAAAGCGTCGAGGGAGACCAAACGACAATCGATTGGTTAGGCGCAACCCTGGCCGCGACCGGATTGGGCGCGCTCGTTTACGGACTGATCGAATCTTCGCGACTCGATTTTGGCGACGAGACAGTAATTGTCGATCTTAGCGTCGCAGTCGTACTTCTCGGCGCATTCCTACTGGTCGAATTTCGCAGCGCGCAACCGATGTTGCCGCCGTCGCTATTTCGTTCGGCCACATTTACGGGAGCGAATCTGCTCACGTTTTTTCTCTACGCCGCACTCGGTGGAACGCTCTTCTTCCTCCCGCTCAATCTTATTCAAGTTCAACATTACTCCGCGACCGCCGCCGGCGCCGCGTTGTTGCCGTTCATCCTTCTTATGTCGGTCCTTTCGCGCTGGTCCGGTGGTTTGGTGGCGCGTTACGGCGCCAGATTACCGCTCGTTATCGGTCCGCTCATCGCCGCCGTCGGTTACACGCTTTTCATGTTGCCGGGAATCGGCGGCAACTATTGGACAAGCTTTTTTCCGGCGATCGCTATTCTGGGACTCGGCATGTCTGTCAGCGTCGCGCCGCTCACGACGACAGTAATGACTGCGGTCGCGCCCAATCGCTATGGCATCGCCTCCGGCGTGAACAACGCGGTTGCGCGATCAGCCGGATTACTCGCCATCGCGGTTCTGGGCGTTGTCATGTTTCATGGGTTCAACGTTGAAATCGATCGGCGAATTACCGAATTGAATTTGCCGGAATCGACCGCGCGATCGTTGCAATCCCAGCGCACGAAACTCGCGGCTATTGTTCTGCCGGACGATGTCGATCTTGCGACACGCGAAAAAGTTCGCAGGGCGATCGAGGAATCGTTTATCGCAGGGTTTAAAACCGTGATGGCAATTGGCGCGATACTGGCACTCGCGAGCTCGGCGACAGCGTTGGCGCTAATTCGGGCCGACAAAAAATCCTCAAAAAATACTTGAATCGAGGCCTAACGAGAACAAACGGATGATAGCGCTCGATCTCTCGGGGAAAGGAACCATGATGAAGAACGGTAAGTTAACCGGAAAAGTCGCAGTGGTGACCGGCGCGGCGAAGGGAATCGGGGCCGGGATCGCGAAACAATTCGCGGCCGAAGGTGCCGCAGTCGTCGTGAATTACGCATCGTCAAAATTGGATGCGGAGAAGATTGTCGATGAAATCACGAAACGCGGCGGTAAAGCGGTCGCAATCCAGGGAAACGTGGCGAAGCGATCGGAGGTCGAAAAACTTTTCGCGGACGCAGAGAAGGCGTTCGGCAAGATCGACATCGTCGTTAACAACGCCGGCGTTTATGAATTCAAACCGCTGGAAGAAGTGACCGAACAGCAATTTCATCGGCACTTCGACACGAATGTGCTCGGCCTGCTGCTCGTCACCCAGCAAGCGTTGAAGCATTTGAGGCCGACCGGCGCCAGCATCATCAATATCGGCTCCCTCGCCAGCACGCTGGCGCCACCGACGGCAGTTGTTTACAACGCGACCAAAGCGGCAGTCGATGCCATAACGCGCACACTCGCAAAAGAACTCGGCCCGCGAAAAATTCGCGTGAACTCGATCAATCCCGGAATGGTCATGACCGAGGGATTTCGCGCCGCGAACTTCGACCGAAGCGACTTCCGAAGAATGACTGAAGCGCAAACCCCGCTCGGCCGCATTGGTGAACCCGACGACATCGCACCTGCTGCGGTGTTTTTCGCTTCCGATGATTCGTCGTGGATTAGCGGTGAGACGTTGGTGATCGCGGGAGGTCTGCGGTGATGTCCGCGCCGCAAATGGAACCAAAGCCTGCGGATGTGGTGGTCCGTGGCAATGCCGCTGGATTCTTGCAGGAAGTTTCCAGCGGCGATCACCGCTTGCGTGTCGATGAACCGGTCAACTTCGGCGGCGGTAATGCCGCCCCGGGCCCATACGATTATCTGCTCGTCGGACTTGGTGCGTGCACTTCGATGACGGTCGGTTTGTACGCACGCAACAAGAAATGGCCGCTGAAAGACATCGTCGTTTCGTTGCGGCACTCGCGAATTCACGCGAAAGATTGCGAGGACTGCGAAACAAAAGAGGGAATGCTCGATCGCATCGATGCCGAGATCGAATTGACCGGCGACCTAACGAACGAGCAGCGTCAGAAGCTGCTCGAGATTGCCGGAAAATGCCCGGTGCATCGCACGCTCAAATCCGAGATCGATATTCGCGTGCGCGAAGCCTGACGATCTCGCGCAAGATCGACATCTACTTCTCAGTTCGCCGCGGGCGGCGAAACTCCAGGCGACGATGTCGATCCTAGACTCTGCGCTGTAGGGGAAGCCGCTGGCTTCCCTGGGACGCTAACAGCGTCCCCTACAGAAGATGCTTTTGCTGTGGTTGCCGCGGCGGCCGCTTTTTTCTTGGCTTCGGCCGCCGCCGCAGCTTCCGCCAGATTCTTATCCACCTGCGCCGCTTCGACCGGATGAATGTGATGATAATACTCGTTAGACTTGGCCAGTTGTTCTTTGCGCTCGAGCAGGGCGTTGAATCGTTCGCGTTTACTTAGCTCGAACTCTTTGTCCATCTTGATCGCTTCGAACGGACAAACCTCGACACAGATCTGACAGCTCATGCACACCGAGATGTCGATGTCGAACACCGCCGGATAAAACTGCGGCTTGCCCATGTAATCCGGTTTCTTGTCCTCGCTCTTGGTGATGTAAATGCACTGCGGCGGACATTCCTTCTCGCAAATCTTGCACGCGACACAACGCAGTCCGGCATGCGGATCGTTCCCGTCGAAAATCAAAATCGGGAAGTTCCGATAATTTTCCGGCAACGGATTGCGTTCCTCCGGATATTGCACCGTCGTTAGCCGATCCTCTTCCAGATAGCTGCCGACAAAATTCCGCAGCGTTACCGCCATGCCCTTCGCTATGCCCGCGCCAATCATCGGTCCACTTCTCCCATCACGATATCGATTGAACCAAGAATCACCATCACATCGGCGACGGTGTGACCGAGACACATGTCTTCGAGAATGGTGAGATTGATGAAACTCGGCGGACGCACCCGATAACGATACGGATTCGCGCTGCCGTCGCTGATCAAATAAAAACCGAGCTCGCCTTTGGGCGCTTCGATTCGTCCATAGGCCTCGCCCACCGGCGGCTTGAACGCGCGAATTTTTACTTTCGGATTCATCACCGGCCCGGGCTGAATTTGCGCGAATGCTTGTTGCAAGATCGACAACGACTCTCGCATTTCGAGCGCGCGCATCATCAAACGATCGTAAGTGTCGCCGTGATCGCCTAACGGAACCCGAAATTTAAAGCGCGGATAGAATCCGTACTTGTCGATCTTGCGAATGTCGTAATTCACGCCGGACGCGCGCAACATCGGTCCGGTGATGCCGGCGCTAATCGCGAGCTCGGGTGAAAGTTTGCCGACGTGCTGCGTGCGCGCGATCACGATCTCGTTTTGCAAAATCAGATCTTCGAACTCGTCGAGAAACTTCGGGAAAAGATCGACAATCTTCTTTGCGCCCGCGATCCAATCGTCATTCGCATCCACGCGGCACCCGCCAAAGCGCATGTAATCGCACATCATGCGCGCGCCGGAAAGCGATTCGAACAAATCCAAAATCTTTTCGCGCTCGCGAAACGCATACATTAGCGGTGTGCCCCACGCGCCCATGTCGCTCAACAAAAACCCTAACAACGACGTGTGATTTTGCAGCCGCGTCAGCTCCGCCAGAATAATTCTCAAATATTCCGCGCGTTCCGGCACTTCAATGCCCGCGAGCTTTTCGACACTGAGCGCATAAGCCCAGTTGTTCGTCATCGAGCAAAAGTAATCGAGCCGGTCCGTGTACGGCATCGCCTGCAAGTAACCCGCGCTCTCGCCGATCTGTTCGTGATTGCGATGCAAATATCCGAATACCGGTTTCAATTTGCGCACGATCTCGCCCTCGAGCGCGACGTTCATGCGAAAGACGCCGTGCGTGGACGGATGCTGCGGGCCTAACGACACTTCCATTAACTCGCCTTCGAGCCGCGAGCTCATCCGCGGCGGCGCCTGCTCCAATTCCTGAGAACTTGTCGCGCTCATCTTAAATTGTCATCCTGAGCGCAAGCGAAGGATCTCTGACTATTTCCGACCTTCTTGGATTCTGAAAATGGCCGGAGATGTTTCGCTTCGCTCAACATGACAGGTCAGGAAGGCTTGAGTTCAGTTTCAGTCGGCCGCGCCGGGTAATGTTGCTTCGCCCGCTCGAGCACGTCGTCGTGCGGCGTCGGCTCCCATTCGAAATCGTCCGGCGGCCGATAATCTTTCCGCATCGGAAAATCTTCAAACTCGTCCCACATCAAAATGCGCCGCAGATCGGGATGACCTTCGAATTTGATTCCGTAGAGATCGAAAATTTCGCGCTCTTGCAATTCGGCGCTGCGCCAGATCGGCGTGAGCGATGACAACTGCGCGTTCGCCCGCCCGGTCTGCATTCGAATGATGACCGGCCCGTGTTTGTGGGCGATCGAGAACAGGTGATAAACCGCTTCGAGATAACCGGGAATTTTTTCTTCACTCGTTAGATCGACATCTTTCTCAACGCCGTCGACCACCTGCTTCGTCTTCACCGTTTTCTTGATCACGCGATCGAGCCAATCAACGCCGGTCACGTTCGAGCAGAAGTCGAAACGAAGCGCCGGATCGTCGCGCAAAAATCTCGCCACATCGCGCGCATGTTCATTGTCGATCTTAAGTGAATGTTGCGCGGACGGACTGCCGTTGTTGACGATGTCGATCTTCGCGCCGGGCACGGCGGCCTCGATGCGCTTTTTGATTTGCTCGAGCGTTTCCATCAAACGCGCTCGATCTGCGGCGGACGAAACACATCCGGATTCGCCCGCGGCACCAAATCATGTTTGCCGAATGCGGGCACCGGATACTCGCTCGGGTGTTCCCGATCGAGATGGTCGGACTTGTTAGGCCCGCTCAGCTTTTGATTGTCGATCTTGCGCTGCAATTCCATGAACGCGTGCAGCAGCGCTTCCGGCCGCGGCGGACAACCGGGAATGTAAACGTCCACTGGAATGTACCGGTCGATTCCCTTGAGCACGTTGTAACCTTGCTTGAATGGTCCGCCGGAAATCGCGCACGCGCCCATCGCGATCACGTACTTCGGGTCCGGCATCTGGTTGTAGAGCCTGACGATTTGCGGCGCCATTTTCTTCGTCACCGTGCCGGCGACAATCATCAGATCCGCCTGGCGCGGCGATGGGCGGAAAACTTCAGCTCCGAACCGCGCGATGTCGTAACGCGAGGCCGCGGTCGCGATCATTTCGATCGCGCAACACGCCAGACCAAATTGCAAAGGCCAGATCGAATTTTTGCGGCCCCAATTGTAAAGCTCCTGCATCGACGTGACCCAAATGCCTTGTCGCTGCAATTCGCTGCGCAATCCCTCGTCGATTTCGTCGCCCATTACTTCGCCCAATTTAAACAACCTTTTCCCCAAGCCCAAACCAGTCCTTCGATCAGCAACAAGAGGAACACTAAGATCGACAAGAACGCGCCGACCGGCAATCCGGTGAACGCGACCGCGAACGGCACGAGAAAGACCGCTTCGACATCGAAGATCAAAAAAATGATGGCGTAGAGATAATATTGGGAGCGGAATTGAATCTGCGCTTCACCTAACGACTCCATGCCGCATTCATAAGTTGCGTTTTTGGCCGCACCCGGTTTCGGCGGCTGGAAAAATCTTCGCCACATCCACGCGAGAATCAGCGGCATGACCGGAAAGATCAGCGCCACGCCGACGAACACGACGATCTCGAAATACGGATGCAAGCTCACAGGTTTACTTCTACACGATTGCAACCGGCGTATCCATGGCTTCTTCCTTGATTAAAGCCGCGCTCACCGCTTTCCTTCCTCGCAAGTGAGCACCGGATTCGTCGATCAAATTTTTGTTCGGCTGAAGGTGTGGATCATGCACTTTTTGCCGCCGGGCCACGACCTGATCGCGTCGTTCGTCTCCGCGCTCCTCAACATCTCCGGCGTCCTCATCGTTTTCCTCACGCTTTTCGCGGCGATGTCGGTGCTGGAGCGAAAAATTCTCGGTCGCATGCAAAATCGCTATGGCCCGAACCGTGTCGGCCCATTCGGTTTGCTTCAGCCGGTCGCCGACGGCATCAAAATGTTGATCAAGGAAGACATCGTGCCGGCGCGTGCGGACAAGGTCGTCCATTTCCTCGCGCCTATTATAATAGCAGCGGTCGCGATGCTCACCCTTGGCATCATTCCCTACGGCCGAAATATGACGCCGTTGTCGATCGACGGCGGTATTTTGTTTTTCTTCGCCATTGGATCGACAACGGAGCTCGCCGTTTTCATGGCCGGCTGGGGCAGCAACAACAAATTCTCCATGCTCGGCGCGATGCGCGCGATCGCGCAGATGGTCAGCTACGAACTTCCGCTCATCATCACCACGCTGCCGGTCGTCATGATCGTCGGTTCGCTTTCGCCCGATCAAATCGTCGCGGCGCAATCGAAATACTGGTTCGTTTTTACGCCGTGGGGACTGGCCGCGTTCCTTTTGTTTTTCACGAGCGGCCTGGTCGAATCGAACCGCACACCGTTTGATGTTCCGGAAGGCGAATCGGAGATCGTCGCCGGGCACATGACCGAATATTCCGGATTCAAATACGCGACGTTTTTTCTGGCGGAATATTTCGGCATGTTCGCCATCAGCGGACTCGCGGTCACGTTGTTCCTCGGCGGCTGGCACGCGCCATTGTCGATCTTACGATTTGTTCCGAGTTACATTTGGTTCTTCGGGAAGTTGTCGATCTTGCTCTTCGTATTCGTCTGGGCCCGCGGCACGCTTCCGCGCACACGCGTCGATCAAGTGATGAACTTCGCCTGGAAATTCATGCTGCCGATGGCGTTCACCTGCGTCGTCAGCGCCGCCGTCTGGCATTACGCCGGGCGCGGATTCTTCGCCTGGATCTGGTCGTTAGTCATCATCGCCGGCGTTTATATGACGTTGTCGATCTTGCTCGACACGAAAAAGAAATTCGCGCCCCGCGTTTATCGCTTCGCCGAATGATTAACATCGCCTTCTTCATTATCGCTGCGCTCACGCTCGGCAGCGCGCTCGCCGCCGCCACGAACCCAAAACTGATGCACGCCGCGCTCAGCTTCGCCATCGCGTTCGTCGGGGTGTCCACATTGTTCTTTTGGTTAGGCGCGGAATTCGTCGGCCTCGTCCAAATCTTTGTTTACATCGGCGCCGTCGCCGTCCTCATCGTCTTCACCATTTTGCTCACCCGCCGCGAAGGCGAACAGCTTCGCGGATTCAATTGGAGCGGAGTCGTCGTCGCGCTCGCGGTTTTCGCCGGACTGGTGTGGTCGATTTTGAAATCGCCGTCGATGTCGATCTTGCCACCGGAAGTTTCGCCGCTCACGGTCAAACGCATCGGTGAAGTGTTGATGAGCGATTACGTTTGGCCGCTCATGGGCGTCGGGGTGTTGCTCACGGTGGCTTTGTTAGGCGCGCTCATTCTCGCGATGGAGGACAAACGCGAATGACGTTGTCGATCTTGCTCATGGTTTCGAGCGCGCTCTTCTGCATCGGCCTGCTCGCCGCGCTCAGCCGCCGTCACGCCATTTTCATTTTGATCGGCATCGAAATGATGCTCGCGGCCGCGAACATTAATTTCATCGCATTCTGGCGTTACAACGCGCAACCGCAACCGACCGGCGTCATCGTCGCCATTTTCGCGATCGCCATCGCCGCGGCGGAAGCGGCCGTCGGACTCGCGCTCATCATCGCGATTTATCGCCATTACCGGACGACCAATGTCGATCAGCTCGACCGGCTCAAAGGATGAACGCGGCAAACGTTTGGCTCATTCCATTCGCTCCGCTGATTGCGTCGTTGTCGATCTTGTTGTTAGGCAAATCGCGTCGCGCCATCGCAAGCGCGCCCGCCATCGCCGGGCAAGTCATCGCGTTGACGATGTCGATCTTCGCGTTCGCTCGTACATTGCGCGCGCCAGGTTATCGCGAAGTTCATAACTTCGTCTGGTTCAACTTCGGCGATCAATCAATGCAACTTGGCTGGATGATCGATCCGCTCGCCGCCGCCATGTTGCTCATGATCACATTTGTCGGCCTTTGCATTTTCGTTTTCAGCATCGGCTACATGGCGGACGACAAACATTTCACCCGCTTCTTCGCGTATCTCTCGTTTTTTTCCGCCGCAATGCTCGGCGTCGTCATCGCGAACAGTCTGCTGTTGCTTTTCATTTGCTGGGAACTCGTCGGTCTCGCTTCCTATTTATTAATCGGCTTCTGGATCGAGCGACCGAGCGCGGCCGCGGCCGCGAGGAAAGCGTTCATCACCACACGCATCGGCGACATGGGATTTTTTCTCGGGATCCTTCTGCTTTATCATAAAAGCGACACGCTCTTGTTTTATGACAATGGCCACGGCTGTCTGGAAAACGCAGGGCTGCTGTTGTTAGGTGCGAGTGCAACTGCAATCGCGCTCCTGATTTTCTGCGGCGCCGTCGGCAAGTCGGGACAATTTCCGCTGCACGTCTGGTTGCCGGACGCGATGGAAGGCCCGACACCGGTGAGCGCGTTGATCCACGCCGCGACCATGGTCGCGGCCGGCGTGTTTCTCGTCGCGCGCCTTTATCCAATTTTTTCCGCCGGCGCAATCAATGGCGTCACAACTTCGCTCACGATCGTGGTCTGGATCGGCGTCATCACCGGTTTGATCGCCGCGCTTATCGCGGTCGCTCAGTTCGACATCAAACGCATTCTCGCTTACTCCACCGTCTCTCAGCTCGGCCTGATGATGGTGTCGTTAGGCGTTGGCGGCGTGACCGCCGGGATGTTGCATTTGCTCGCGCACGGATTTTTCAAAGCGCTTCTGTTTCTCGGCGCTGGCTCAGTCATTCATGGAGCTCATCATGAACAGGACATTCGCGGCATGGGCGGCCTGCGTGGCGCGATGCCAATCACGTTTGCAACCTACGCCGCTGGAATGATGGCGCTCAGCGGCGTGCCGCTCGTCTTTTGCGGCGCGTGGACGAAAGAAGAAATCCTGCACGCCGCGTGGCGGTGGCCGGTTTCACATGTGCCGTTTTACCTGGTCATGCTCGGAGTCGTTCTCACCGCGCTCTACATGACGCGGCAGATGATCTACGTCTTCGACGGCAAACGTGGACCGGCCGCGCACGAAAGTCCGCGCGTGATGACCACGCCGCTCATCGTGCTCGCGGCTTGCACGGTGGTGTTGAGTGTGTTCCTGACGCCGGCGTGGCCGTGGCTCGATCACTACTTGTTAGGCGAAAGAGCACATGTCGATCTTTGGAAAATATTTGATCAGACGATTCTCATCTCGCTCCTGCTCGTCGGAGCCGGCATCGGGCTCGGCGTATTCTTTTATCGGGAAGCGTTGCGAGGCCGACGACAGGATCCGTTCCAAACGGCGCAACCGGCTCTCTTTCGCTTTCTCGCTAATCGCATGTGGCTCGATGAACTCTACGACTACACCGTCATTCGCGCCGCGCGAATGCTCTCCCGCATCGCCGATTGGCTCGATCGATACTTTTGGGATGGACTGGTGCGGCTCGTCGGTTTGTTAGGCCAACTTTTTGGAATCATCACCAAAACCGCCGATGAACGCGGCATCAATAGCGGCGTGGACGAAACCACTGTCGGCGCGCGCGGATTGGGTCGCGTCGTGTCGAGCGCGCATTCCGGACAAATTCAAACATATCTCGGCGCGATCGGCCTCGGCATGCTCGCGCTCCTGCTGCTCTACGCCTGGCTCGCATGATCACCGCGCTCATTCTCATTCCGCTCTTCGGCGTGGTCATGCTTTACCTGGCCAATCCGCGCAATCCGCGCCGGATCGCGTTCGTCACCAACGCAGTCAGCGCCTTTTACGCGTTGATGCTCTGGCAAAAGTTCGATGTCGATCTTGCGAAAGTTCAATTGATCGAGCGCCACACCTGGATCCCATCGATCGGCGCCGAATACGCGCTCGGCGCCGACGGCCTGAGCCTGCTCCTCGTCTTCCTCGTCACCATTTTGTTTCCGTTCGCATTCGCGGCCAATCGCATGAACCGCGGCTTCTACGCGCTCATGCTCGTGATGCAATCGGCGCTCTACGGCGTTTTCACCGCGCAAAATTTCATTCTCTTCTTTTTGTTTTACGAGATGAGCCTGATTCCGTCTTTTCTGCTCATCAAACTTTACGGCGGCAAGAAACGCGACTACGCCGCGGTAAAATTCTTCCTCTACACATTTCTCGGCAGCGTCGCGATGTTGTTAGGCTTTCTCGGAATTTATTTCGCAAGATCGACATTCGACTTTGCGCAACTTGTCGATCTTGCCAAAACCGGCCCGCTCGTGACCGGCAGATTCGCCTGGTTCGTCTTCGCCGGAATCTTTCTCGGCTTCGCGGTCAAAGTTCCGCTCTTTCCATTTCACACCTGGTTGCCCGACGCCTACGAAACGGCGCCCACCGGCGTAGCGATGGTGTTGACCGGCGCGCTTTCGAAAATGGGCGTGTACGGATTCATTCGATTGCTCGTGCCGCTTTTCCCTAACGAATTCAGAATTCTGCAACCGTGGTTGCTCGCGCTCGTGGTCGTTTCGATTTTAATCGGCGCGCTGGTGGCGTGGGCGCAAACCGATTTGAAACGCATGGTCGCGTATCTTTCGATCAATCACCTCGGCTATTGCCTGCTCGGGCTCTTCGCCATCGCCAGCGCAAGATCGACAATGGCGAAGATCGACATGCACGCCGCGCTTAGCGGTGTCTTTCTGCAAATTTTCAATCACGGCATCACCGCTGCCGCGCTTTTCTATTTTGTCGGATTACTCGAGCAACGCCGCGGCGCGCGCGGTCTCAACGATTTCGGCGGACTGATGCAACGGGCGCCCGTGCTCTGTGCCTGGATGAGCGTCGCCATGTTCTCATCGTTAGGCCTGCCAGGGCTAAATGGTTTCATCGGCGAATTCCTCATCTTCAAAGCCTCATTCGCGGTCGCGGCCTCATTTACCGCCGTCGCCGTGCTTGGCCTGCTCTTCACCGCAGTCACGTTTATGCGTGCAATGAAATCGCTCTTCAGCGGTCCGCCAAATCCGGCGACAAATGCAATTGTCGATCTTAGGGCCGGTGAAAAATTCGTGCTCGTTCCGGTGACACTCTTAATGTTCGTCGTCGGCTTGAATCCGCAGATTGTCCTGAAGGTTTTCAATTCAACCGTCGTCGCGCTCGCCGCGGTTTTCGCCTGATCGGCCACTTGCGGTTGCCGATTCTTCATCTACACTACCGCCTTCGTTATGGCAGAGAGCACCGACACGGTGGACTTCAAGGAGTTCCAATTGCACGGGAAGGACACGGGTAGCGCGGACGTTCAAGTCGCGCTCCTGACACGCCGGATCGCGGAATTGACCGAGCACTTGAAGACTCACGCGAAAGATCACTCCTCGCGCCGCGGCCTTCTTAAGATGGTCGCGCAACGCCGGAGTCTGCTCGATTATTTGAGCCGATCGAAAGAAGATCGATACAAGAAATTGATCGAGCGATTGAATCTGCGGAAATAGCGCAGAGGTAGTTGTCGATCTTGCGAGTCGACGTGCCGGTTTCGAAGCCTAACGAGTAACGTTAACGCGACGACCGGGCCGAATAGGCACCTTGAATTTAGGTTTTAGCCCCGAAGGCGTTCGGGTTTGAAACCTACAGTCAGGGTGACCGGCCTGGAATTCGCACAACCAGGAAAGACATATGCAACACAAGGTCACAGCCAAAATTGGCGCGACAGAAATCTCAATCGAGACCGGCAAAATCGCCAAGCTCGCCGACGGCGCGGTCATCGTTTCATGCGGCGACACCATGGTGCTGGCGAGCGCGGTCTCGGCCACATCGATCAAAGAAGGACAGGATTATTTTCCGCTCACGGTTGATTACCGCGAGAAAGCGGCCGCCGTCGGAAAATTTCCAGGCGGTTATTTCAAACGCGAGGGGCGTCCGAGCGAAAAGGAAACGCTCACTTCGCGCATGATCGATCGTCCGCTGCGGCCATTGTTTCCGCAGGGATATTTTTACGACACGCAGGTTATCTCGATCTTGTTGAGCGCGGATGGGCAGAATGATCCGGACATGCTTGCGATCAATGGGGCATCAGCCGCGCTTTGCGTTTCCGACATTCCGTTCGCGGGACCGATCGGCGCCGTGCGCGTCGGCCGGGTGAATGGCGAATTCGTCGCCAACCCGACGCACGACGAGCGCGCGCAAAGCGATCTCGATCTTGTTTACGTCGGCACGGAGAACGACGTCATCATGATCGAAGGCGCGGGCAAGGAAGTTCCGGAAGCGGATTTCGTGAAAGCGCTCGACTTCGCGCACACACACGCGCGCGAGATGATTCGGATTCAAAAAGAGCTCGCGCAGCAGGTCGGCAAAACGAAACGCGAAATGCCGTTGCTGCACGTGAAGGAAGAATTACTCGAGATCGCCTATCAAGTGGCGGGCGATAAAATCGAAGGCGCGCTTTACACCGAAGGCAAAGTTGCGCGCTCCAAAGCGATCGACGCGCTGCGCGAACAAGTGAAGATGTCGATCTTGGAAAAACATCCCGAGGCCGACAAGTTCTCCATCTCACAAGCATTCGATTACGTGCAGAAGAAAGCGTTTCGAAAGAGCATTCTCGAAAAACAAAAACGCATGGACGGGCGCGGTTATCAGGATTTGCGGCAAATCACCTGCGAAGTTGGCGTGCTGCCGCGCGCGCATGGCACCGCCATTTTTCAACGCGGCGAAACGCAAGCGCTCGCGCTTGTCACACTCGCGCCGATCGAAGAATCGCAAAACATCGACGCCTACGGCGGCGGTGAAACATCGAAGCGATTCATTCTGCATTACAATTTCCCGCCGTTCAGCGTGGGCGAAACCGGACGCACTGGCGGCGCCTCACGACGCGAGATCGGTCACGGCGCATTGGCCGAGCGTTCGCTCGAACCGATTGTGCCTAACGAAAACGATTTCCGTTATGCGATCCGGATTTCATCCGAGATCATGGAATCGAACGGCTCGACTTCGATGGCGAGCGTGTGCGGCGGAATGCTCGCGCTCATGGACGCGGGCGTGCCGGTGAAGGGAATGGTCGCGGGAATTTCCGTCGGCCTCGTTACCGAACATGGCGAAGATCGACAATTGAAACGTTACGAACTTTTGACCGACATCATCGGCAGCGAAGATCATTTCGGCGACATGGATTTTAAATTGTGCGGCACCGACAATGGCGTCACCGGTTTTCAGCTCGACCTGAAACTTCCGGGCGTTTCGCACAAGATCATGGCCGAAGCGATCCAGCGCGCGAAAGAAGCGCGTACGAAAATTCTCGGCACGATGCGCGGTGCACTCGACAAGCCGCGCGCGGAATTGTCGAAGTACGCGCCTCGGATCGAGACGATCAAAATTAATCCGGAGAAAATTGGCGCGCTTATCGGACCTGGCGGCAAAACGATCAAGGGCATCGTCGCTGAGACCGGCGCGGAGATTAACATCGAAGACGACGGCTCGGTCCACATCTACGCCACGAGTGGCGAATCGATGGCGCGCGCGAAAGAAATTATCGGCGGCATGACGAAAGAGATCGAGATCGGCCAAACCTATCAAGGTCGCGTCGTTACGATCAAAGAATTCGGCTGCTTCGTCGAAGTATTCCCGGGCAAGGATGGACTCGTCCACATTTCCGAGCTGGCGGACTTCCGCGTGAAGCGAACCGAAGATGTGGTCAAAGTCGGCGACATGATCTGGGTGAAATGCATCGGCATCGACGACAAAGGCCGGGTGAAACTTTCACGCAAAGCCGCGTTGAAAGACCGCGCCGAAGCCGAGACCGGCCAGAAAGTCGAAGAACAGGCGGAAGAATATCAGCCGTCGCGTCGTTAAGACTCGTTAGGCCATTTCAGACGCCGTCGAGTAATTGTCGATCTACCGAGTTGTCGATCTTACGCGCCGTGAAATTTCGCTTGAGATAAGCGCGAGTGCGCAGACGAGCGCCACGAAATAGCCGGCTGACATTTCGGGCACGACGGTGAAGGCGAGCGGGCCGAGTCCGATCGCTTGTTGGCCGAGGCCAGGATCGGTGTTCGACCATTCGAACGAAAATTGCGTGATCGGTCCGACGAAGGAAACATCAATCGTTCCCTGGTTGGTGTTGTTCGCGGCCGATGCCGTTCCGGTCACCACGGTCGAAAGGCCTGAGCCGGTGATCGTGTTGTAGCCGGCCACCGCGCTGCTAATCGAAGTGGCGCCGACAATCGTGCTAGTATCGGTCAGGCCCTGGATGTTTTGAATAGTATCGGCGAACTGGCCGGCGTTGGCGTCGATATCCCAAAGTTGAAAGGACAGATTCGTTACCGGCGATGCGAAGGAGACGACGACTTTGATGAACGAACTCGTTGTCGCTTCCGAGGTCACGACCAACTGCAGCCCGTTCACTCCGGTGAAGCCGCCGGTGGTGTGGGTCGAATCAATCTGCGGATAAGGCGCAAGCCAGGTGGCGCCGGTTCCGGATGCGCCGTTGTTATTGATGCTGACGGTGACGTCGTTAGGCGTGTCGACCGTGAAACTTTGCGCGAATGTCTGGCCGGGGCTCGGCGTGCCGGCGGTCCATCCGCCATTCGGCCAATCCAAAACGCTCGCGTGCAGGGTTGAGGCGAACAGGCAAAGCAGTGCGGTGAAGCAAATGCTTCGAGCGTTGCACCAGCTGAACCTGTGAAATAGGGAAGACATTGATTCTAATTCTCATAATTAGCTTAAGCAGCCACTGTACCGTCGCGTCCCTGAAGTCTCTGAGCTTCTACAATTTAAACATCCTGCGTCATTACTTGGCGATTTTCGCACCGCCTCTACAGTAAGATGTCGATCTTGCGATGAAGTCGCTCTTTCTCGAAAAACTCGTCGGCCGGCTCGGCAAAATCGCGCCGAACGAAGTGCAGAATTATTTTCTGCGGCTGGCGCAGGAGAAAGGTTTCCTCGAGACCGTTTTCAACGCCATCCAGGAAGGAATCATCGTGACCGATTCGAACGGCCGCATCACCTACCTCAATAACGCGGCTTGCGAATTGTTCGGATTGCAGGGCGACGATTCGTTAGGGAAACGGCTGGACGAACGCGTGCGCGGATTGAATTGGGAATCGCTCACGCAAAATCCCGGCGCCGCTACCCGCGACATCGAAATTTTCTACCCGCAAAATCGCGTCATTAATTTCTACATCGTTCCGCTCTTGATCGAGCACGAGAACAACGAAAGCGATAAGATCGACATCGTCGGTCAGCATGTCGGTCACGCCATGATCGTGCGCGACATCACCGAAAGCCGGCGCAGCGCCGAGCAGACGCTGGAGTCGGAGCGGTTCAATGCCCTAACCATGCTCGCCGCCGGCGTCGCGCACGAAATCGGCAATCCGCTTAATTCTCTCAACATTCATTTGCAGTTGATGGAGCGAAAGCTGCCGGCGCTCGCGCCGGACCAGCGTGAAGAATTCAAGGAATCAATCGAGGTCTCGCGCGCGGAGATTGAGCGGCTCGATTCAATTGTCTCCCAATTTCTGCGCGCGATTCGTCCGACCCGGCCGCAACTGCATCTCGAAAATCTTAACGCGATTGTCGATGAAGCCGTGCGCTTCTTCGCGCCGGAATTGCAAGATCGACATATCACTGTCGAACAGGAACTGCGCTCCGATCTGCCAATGCTCGAACTCGATCGCGACCAAATGAAGCAGGCGTTTTACAACGTGATCAAGAACAGCATTGAAGCGATGAATCAGCGCGGCACCCTCCGCATTCGCACCGATAAAGACGACACGCATGTCTTGATCACATTCAGCGACACCGGCGGGGGAATTTCGGCGGAACAACTCGGACGCATTTTCGAGCCGTATTTCACGACCAAAACCAGTGGCTCGGGGTTGGGTTTGCTCATCGTTAGGCGAATCGTGCGCGAACATGGCGGCGAATTGTCGATCCAAAGCGAAGAGGGCAAGGGATTCACGCTCACGATTCGTCTGCCGTATCTCGACCAACGCGTGCGCATGCTCGAAGCCGGCGAAAGATCGACAACTACTTCGTAGCCGAATTGTATTTCGGATCGGTGACTTGTTTCCGAACGGCCGCGAACAATTTCCCGATGCCGGTTTGGCTGGCATAATTCGCGAGCCAGCTCGGAATCGCGCCGCCGGTATCGGAGAAAACGGAATAAGTCGCGCGCGTTTTGTTAGGCGAAACCGGTTCGAGCAACCAGGCGCCTTCGCATCGGTCCACGCGCACGACCCCTTTTTTCTGTGGCGGGCCAAGATCATTTGCCGGCGTCCATTCGTTCAGAAACGCCACGCCGCCATTCGCCGGCCACGATTTCGTCGTGATGCGCAAAGTGTAATCGCGATCGCCCGCGATTTTCGGCGACAGCCGTTGATACGTGATGAGCGCAGCGCCCTCGCGTTTGATCAAACGGCACTCGGCCGTGTAGGGCATGAAGCGCGTGTAGTTGTCGATGTCGTCGATCACGCCGTGGACCGCGCGAGTGGAGGCGTCGATTTCGCCGACGGCGCGAAATTCCTTGAGCGATGTTCCGGCGCGAATGCGCTCGTAAATGGCGACACCATGCGAATTGCCCTCCGCCTTCCAGCCGTCGTTCGGATCAACCGATTTGATCGATTCCTCGGCGGCGAGCGAGATTGCGCACGCGAAGTAAAGCGGCAGCAGAGCCAAACGCATTTGTCGATCTTAGCATAGATCGGCGTTGAGAAATGAGCGATTGAGTGAGAATTAATGGCGCACAAGCGCTGATGCAGCCGATTATTCTCATCGTCGATGACGAAAAGCACACGCGTGACGGATTGCGCCAATTGCTCGAGGACAGCTACGACGTTTACGTCGCGGGCGACATCGCCGGCGCGATGGGGGTGCTGGAAAGAGAACATGTCGATCTTGTGTTAACGGACCTGCGGCTGGGCGCGGATGATGGAATGCAATTGATCGAGCGCGTTCTGAAAATGCCGCATCCGCCGATCGTGATCATGATGACCGCGTACGGCTCAGTCGATACGGCGGTGGAAGCGATGAAACGCGGCGCCTACGATTTTGTGACCAAGCCGCTCAATCTCGACAAGGTCGAGATGTTGATCGCGCGCGCGTTGAAGAGCCGCAATCTCGAGCAGGAAAATCGCGCGTTGAAACAACAGGTGGACGAACGTTTCGGTCTCGAAAATATCATCGGCGAATCACCGGCCTTGCGCGAAGTGCTCGACACGATCAAACAAGTCGCGCCCTCATCGGCGAGTGTGTTGATCGAAGGCGAGAGCGGAACGGGCAAAGAGCTCGCGGCGCATGCGATTCATAATTTGAGCCGGCGCAACAAAGCGAAATTCATCGTCGTGCACTGCGCGGCGTTGTCGCCGACGCTACTCGAAAGCGAATTGTTTGGGCACGAACGCGGCGCATTCACCGGCGCAACCGAGCGGCGCATCGGAAGATTCGAGCAGGCAAACGGCGGCACGATTTTTCTCGATGAAATCGGCGAGATTAATCCGATGACGCAGGTAAAACTTTTGCGCGTGATGAGCGAAGACCACGCGTTCGAGCGCGTGGGTGGAAATCAAACCTTGCGCGCGGATGTGCGCGTGATCGCAGCGACAAACAAAAATCTCGAGCAGTTGGTGAAGGAAGGAAAATTCCGCGACGATTTGTTCTTTCGCTTGAATGTGGTGCGCATCACCATGCCGCCACTGCGCGAACGGAAGGATGATATTCCGCTTCTCGTGCGGAACTTCGTCAGGCATTTTGCGAAGGTGAACGCAAAGGAAGTTGTCGATCTTGCGCCGGACGCGATGGACGCGCTGCTGACCTACGATTGGCCGGGGAACGTGCGCGAGCTGCGGGCCGCGATCGAACACGGTGTGGTCATGGCGACCGGGAATCAAATCACGCTGCGTGATCTCCCGAGCGCGGTGAAAGAGGTCGCGGGAAAAAATTTGCCGCGTGGAATTTCACCGGCGCAAGCCTTCGGCGCGAAGACGAGCCCGCTCGATTTGCACGAGACCGAGCGCAAATTGATTTTGCAGGCGCTGGCCACAACTAAAGGCAACATTACCGCCGCGGCCAAGAAGCTCGGCATCAGCCGGCGCACTTTGCATCGCAAGATCAATGAGATGAACGCAGAGAAACAAGCCGCGGCCGAACCGGCCTAACGAACATGCCCGGAGCTGCCGAAGCGATTCAACGCGCCGTGCACGCGCTCGAGGCGGGCGAACTCACCGTCTGGGTGCGGCGTCTTCTCGGCGTTCTCGGCATCGTTGCCATCGCGGTGTTTTATACGGTCTGGCCCGGACACGTGCGCGGCCTTGCTACCGCCCAGGCGATGGACCAGGCGCAGATCGGTCGCGAAATTTTGCACGGACACGGCTGGCGAACGCAACTCGTTAGGCCGCGCGCCATCGCGCAGTTGCAAGCGCACGGAAAAAACGTGACGCAAAATATTTGGAAGGACACTTACAACGCACCGCTCCCGCCGTTAGTCGATGCCATCGCATTGATTCCGGTGCGGGCGCATTTGCAAATGACACCGCGCGATCTTACGGCCGCCGGGGACGTCGCCATCGTGTGGATGTCGATCTTACTCTTCATCGGCTCGGTCGTGATTTTGTATTTTCTGGCGGCGCGCTTGTTCGATCGCCGTCTCGCCGTGATCGCGTGCGGGCTCGTGCTGCTTTGCGACATGATGTGGCAATACTCGCTCGCAGGTTTGCCGCAGATGCTGTTGCTATTTTTGTTCAACGCCACGCTCTACGCACTGGTGCGCGCGATCGAAGCGAGTTACAGCGGCGGACGTGTCGGCGTTTGGCTCGCAGCCGTTGGCGTCGGTTTCGGATTACTCGCGCTCACGCACGCGCTCACGATCTGGATGTTCATCGCCGCATTAATCTTTTGCGTTTTCTTTTTTCGCCCGCGCGGTTGGGCCGCGATCATCGTGCTCGCCGCGTTCGCCATTCTCTACACGCCGTGGTTGCTGCGGAATTTTGTCGTGTGCGGGAATCCAGCCGGCTCCGCGATTTATTCCATGCTCGATGGCACCGGCGGTCACACCGAAGCGGGTTGGATGCGAATAGTCGATGTCGATCTTAGCGGCGTCGGGCCGCGCGCGTTCCGCGATAAAATAACGACGAACCTGTTCGCGCAAATCGGCCGCGTTTTCGATTATCTCGGCTGGAGCATTGTCGCGCTGACGTTTTTTGTTTCGCTCATGCACACGTTCAAACGTTCCGAGACTGCGTCAGTGCGTTGGATCGTGCTCGCGATGTGGAGCGGCGCCGTGCTCGGCATGTCGATCTTCGGCATAAACGAAGAACAGGGCGTGGCCGCGAACCAAATGCATCTGCTCTTCATGCCGATCATGACCTGCTACGGCCTCGCGTTTTTGCTCGTGCAATGGAACCGGCTCGGCATCGACATTCGTCTGGCGCGACTCGGATTCATCACGTTGCTGTTTGTCATGTGCGCGCTTCCGATGGCGGACCAGATGCTGCGAATGATGTTCGGTCCACACAAAGCGCAGGTGCGTTGGCCGCCATATGTCCCGCCTTATGTCGCCGTGCTCAACAATTGGATGAAGCCTAACGAGGCCATCGCGTCCGATATGCCGTGGGCCATCGCGTGGTACGCCGATCGTCCAGCGGTGTGGGTGCCGGACACGGTGAAAACGATGACCGACCTCAGCGATTACGGCGTTATCGGGATGCCGATCAACGGCCTTTATCTCACTCCGATCAGCGGCGCGGACAACAAACTCCGCGACATCATCAAGGGCGAATACAAAGATTGGGCGGCGGTGATTCAACGCACGGTCGACGTGAATAAGTTCCCGCTGAAATGGGCGACTTTGCTCGGTTTGGAAAACGAATGTGTTTTCTTCAGCGATCACGACCGGCAGAAAATCGCGGCGCCATGAAAGATTCGCACAAGATCGACAAGAAACTTTTCGGGACGGACGGTGTCCGCGGTGTGGCCAATGTCGAACCGGTCACGGCCGAAACCGCGCTGAAACTCGGCCGCGCCGCCGCGCATGTGATCACGCAATTGAATCGGCGCGCGCATACCGAAGGCGCACGACGGAAAATTGTTCTCGGTAAAGACACGCGCCTCTCCGGTTACATGCTCGAGAACGCGCTTGTCGCCGGCATCACCTCGTTAGGCGCGGACGTGCTCGTGATTGGTCCGCTGCCGACGCCGGGGGTGGCTTACATCACGCGTTCATTGCGTGCGGATGCTGGCATCGTTCTTTCCGCCTCGCACAATCCTTACGAAGACAACGGCATTAAGTTTTTTCGCCACGACGGTTACAAACTCGACGATCAGATCGAAGCGCAGATCGAGGACCTTGTTTTCTCCGGCAAGATCGACAACGTCCGCCCGACTGCAGGCAAAATCGGTCGTGCGACGCGCATCGATGACGCGCTTGGACGTTACGTCGAATTCGCGAAGCAAAGTTTCCCGCGCAAGATGACGCTTGAAGGAATGCGCGTCGCGGTTGATGTCGCGAACGGTGCCGCTTACAAATCGACGCCGTGTATTCTGCGCGAGCTCGGCGCCGAAGTCATCGTTAGGCACAACGAACCGAACGGCACCAACATCAATGCCGATTGTGGTAGCACGCATCCGGACGAGATCGCGCGCATCGTCAAAGAAACCGGCGCACACGTCGGCATCACGCATGACGGCGATGCCGATCGCGTTCTGCTCTGCGACGAAAAGGGCGAGATCGTGGACGGCGACGAAATTCTCGCCATTGCCGCTGTCGATCTTTTACGAAACGCGCGGCTCGAGCAAAAGACGCTCGTCGCCACGGTCATGAGCAACTTCGGGCTTGATGAAACCATCGCCGCGGCCGGCGGCAAAGTCGTTAGGACAAAAGTGGGCGACCGTTACGTCATCGAAGAAATGCTCTCGAAAAATTTCAATCTCGGCGGCGAACAAAGCGGCCACATCATCTTTCGCGATTTCACCACCACCGGCGACGGCATCGTGAGCGCGCTGCAAATTCTCGCCATCATGCACGCGACCGGCGAACCGTTGAGTAAATTGAAATCGTGTTTGAAAAAATATCCGCAGGCTCAGCGCAACCTAAAAGTGAAAGCGAAACCGCCGATCGAAGATTTGCGCGAAGTCGTGAAGTTGCGTGACGAAGTCGAGCGCGAGCTCGGCGGCAAAGGCCGCGTGCTGCTGCGTTACTCCGGCACCGAACCGAAGATTCGTTTATTGATTGAGGGGCGCGAGTTCGAAAAGATCGACCAGCACGCCAATCGCATTGCCGATGCGATTCAAACCGCGATTGGAGTGAACTAATGACGTTGCCCCGAGTAATCGAAGCGCTTCTTTTCAGCGCGCAAAAACCGCTTTCGGCAAAGGCGATTGTCGATCTTATCAAACGCGCCGGCGAATCGGATGGTCTTCAATCGAATGAAGCGCAGGTCGCCGCTGCACTCGAGCAGTTAAAGATCGAATACATCGAACAGCAGCGCGCATTTCAACTGGTTGAACGCGCGGAAGGCTGGCAGCTCACGAGCGATCCGGCTTATGCGAATTTCGTTCAACATTTATTTCCCGAGCCGAAACCGGCGCGGCTGAGCGCGCCCGCGCTCGAGACGCTCGCGATCATCGCCTATCGACAGCCGATCACGCGCGCGGATGTCGAAGCCGTGCGCGGCGTGAACATCGACGCGGTTTTGCAGACGATTCTCGAACGCGGTCTCGTCAAAATCAGCGGGCGCGACGAAAAAATTCCGGGGCGGCCGCTCGTTTACGAGACGACGCAATTTTTTCTCGATCACTTCGGTCTGCGTAATCTCGACGAATTGCCGAACGTCGAGGAATTGCGCACGCGACATTTGCCCACGGCGCCGCGACCGCCCGCACCGGTCGCGAGCGAATGATCCGCGCGGTCGCGCTCTCGATCGCGCTGATTCTCGCAAGATCGACAATCGCATTCGCGGAGATCACGCCGAAGAATTGCCAGCGCGCCGCGAAATATTCCGAGAGCAAGCGCGGCGTCGCCATTCTCGTGATGCAGAACGGCAACACCGTCTTCGAGCATTACACGAATGGCGGAGCGGCGAATTTACGCTGGCCGATTTTTAGCGGCACGAAAAGTTTTTGGGGAATCGCGGCGTTGTGCGCGGTGCGCGATGGCTTGATCGGACTCGACGATCACGTTGCGGACACGATCACGGAATGGAAAAACGATCCGCGCAAATCGCAGATCACGATTCGGCAATTGCTCAATCAGACGGACGGGATCGATGGCGCGTCGATGTTGCATCGACAATCGCTGCTCGATCGCAATGCGCTCGCGGTTCAATTGTCGATCTTAGCGGAACCGGGCACGCGTTTTATTTATGGCCCAAGCCATCTCCAGATTTTTTGCGAACTGCTGCGGCGCAAACTCGGCGGAAGATCGACAATCTCCTACATGCAGGAGCACGTACTCTCGCCGCTCGGCCTAACGAGCATGGATTTCAAACGCGACGGCAAAGGCAATCCGCTGCCGGCGAGCGGATTTGAATTGAGCGCGGAGGAATGGGCACGGTTCGGCGAAATGATTCTCGGTCACGGCGATTATCACGGTCATCAAATCGTGCCGGCGAATTTGTTGGGCGAGGCGTTTACCGGTTCGAGCGCGAATCCATCCTACGGCCTGACGTTTTGGCTGAACCGCAATTCACGCCGCGAGATCGACATCGAGAAAGAACTCGAGTTGCCGTGGGCGCGCGCGCGTTGGGTCGACATCTCCATTTGCCGCTCCGCGCCTAACGACATGGTGGTCGCGCTCGGCTCCGGTTATCAGCGGCTGTTTGTGATTCCGTCGCTGAACGCGGTCATTGTGCGACAGGGGCGCGACGCGAAATTCTCCGATTCGAAATTTCTGCGACTTGTGCTCGGACGTTAAACTGTAGGGGACGCTGCTAGCGTCCCTTGGGAAGCAAACTGCTTCCCCTACAGAATTGCGTTGTGGCAACGCCAAACTAACTTGTCGATCTTATGAATAAGTTTGCCATCGGTTGTGGCGGAATTCTTCTCATCGTCGCCTTCGTCCTCGTGATCGCCGCCCTCGGCGCGGTCGGCGTTTACAATCGGCTCGTGAAATCGCAGCAGGCGGTGGACGGACAATGGGCGCAGGTGCAAAACGTTTATCAACGGCGCGCCGACTTGATTCCGAATTTAGTAAACACTGTGCAAGGCGCGGCCAACTTCGAAAAATCGACGCTCACGGAAGTGACGAACGCGCGCGCGAGTGTCGGCCGGGTGCAGCTCGATCCGAACAAAGCGCCGACGGACGCCGCCCAGCTCGAGGAATTTCAGCGCGCGCAAGGACAATTGAGCGCGGCTCTGTCGCGCTTGCTGGTGGTGAGCGAGCGTTATCCGGAATTGAAGGCGAACCAAAATTTCCTGACGTTGCAAGCGCAGCTCGAAGGAACGGAGAACCGGATTGCGGTGGAGCGAAACAAATTCAACGAAGTAGTGCAGAGCTACAACACGCAGGTGAAAACTTTCCCGACGAATTTACTCGCGGGCATGTTCGGATTTACGCCACGACCATTTTTCAACGCGCAACCGGGGGCGGAACGCGCGCCGACGGTGAATTTTAACTTCGGTTCGCCCGCGCCGGCGGCGACAGCTGCGGCCGCCGCCTCGCCCTAATTTGGTAGGGACGGCTCTCCGAGCCGTCCCAAAATTTCCTGCATTTGCGCGCTAAGATCGACATCTTGGGACGCCTCGGAGAGGCATCCCTACCAATGTGGCTGGTTCTCTTCATCGGCCTAACGACCGCGCACGCGGCCGAAGTGATTCCGCCGAAACCGGCGGCGTATTTTAATGATTACGCCGGCGTCGTTTCGAAAGCAGCCGCGAATCGTTTCAACGAGCAGCTCGAGGAATTTGAACGTGAAACCTCGAACCAGGTAGTGGTGGCGATTTTTCCGAAGATGCAGAGCGACTCGGACATCGCCGATTACACGCAACGCGTCGCGCAATCGTGGGGCGTCGGACAAAAGGACAAACGCAACGGCGCGGTACTTTTCATTTTTCCGCAGGACCGCAAAATGTTTATCCAGGTCGGCTACGGTTTGGAGGGCGCGTTGCCGGACGCGACGGCGTTCGACATTACCGAACGACAGATCAAACCACGATTTCGCGCGAACGATTTCGAAGGCGGCATTGCGATCGGGATTGATTCGATCTTGCAGGCGATTCGCGGCGAATACAAAGGCTCAGGCCGAACGCGCGCGGAGACGCAGGGATCGACCACCTCAACATTCGTCGCGGTGATTTGGTTTCTCGTTTTCATGTTCTTGATTTTCTCGTTCATCCGGCGCGCGCGTCGCGGCTATCGTTATTCGAGATTCGGCGGGCCGTTCATCGGGGGTTGGTCGGGTGGCGGCGGCGGTTGGTCCGGCGGTGGCGGGGGCGGATTCAGTGGTGGCGGCGGAAGTTTCGGCGGAGGCGGCGCGGGCTCGAGCTGGTAATCGCGATGCGGACGAAAGAATTTCTTAGCCAACTCGATCACGACCGCATCGTGCGCGCGATCAAAGATGCGGAGGCAAAAACGTCGGCCGAGATCCGCGTCTATCTTCAACGCGGCAAACTCGTCGGCGATCCGGTTGCGGCGGCGGTGAAAAGATTTCATCGGCTCGGGATGCAAAAAACGCGCGAACGCAACGCGGTTTTAATTTTCGTCGCGGCGCGTTCGCAGAAGTTTGCCGTCATCGGCGACGAGGCAATCCATCAACGCTGCGGCGAAGTGTACTGGCAGTACGTTGTCGATCTTATGCGGGAGCATTTTCGCAGTGAGCGATTCTCCGACGCAATCGTCGATGCTGTGCGCGATATTGGCCGGGTGTTGGCAGAACATTTCCCGAAGAGGGCCGAGAGCACGAACGAACTGCCGGACGAAGTGGTGGAAGATTGACTTGCAAAAGCGTCGGACTGCTCTTTATTCCACGCTCCACCGCGAGATTTTAAATTACGCCGTTGGTCCCTGGGCTTCCGTTGCTTAACGCGAGGCCGCACTCGCCAGGGGGAACCCGGTGCAGGAGGAATTGCAGATTTAAGATTGCAGATTTCTCGATCGCAAGATCGACAATCGTAAGATCGACAATCGCAAAATAGTTATGCCAGTTCGTTACGGTCGGTTTGAAATGCCGAAGACTCTCACCAAAGACGAGAGCACGGCCACGGATACCTACGCTAAGTTCACCGCCGAGCCATTCGAGGCCGGATACGGTCACACCATCGGCAACTCGCTCCGCCGCGTGTTGCTTTCATCGCTTGAAGGCGCAGCCATTACCGCGGTCAAAATCACGGGAGCGCAGCATGAATTCGCCACCCTTCCCGGCGTGGTCGAGGACGTGACTGACATCGTGCTCAATTTGAAGAAGGTAAAATTTAAAGCCGAAGATCACGAGGCGAAGAAACTTTCGCTGACGGTGAACAAGGAAGGCGAAATCACCGCCGCCGATATTCAGGAAGTAGCCGGTTTCGAAGTGTTGAATCCGAAACAGATCATCTGCACGGTGGACAAGAAACAGAAATTCGATGCCGAGCTCGAAGTGCGCGTCGGTCGCGGTTTCGCCACCGGCGAAGAAAACAAACGCGCGGATCAACCCATCGGCCTCATCCCGATCGATTCGATTTTCTCGCCGGTCACGCGCGTGAAATACGCGGTCGAGAACACGCGTGTCGGTCAACGCACCGATTACGACAAACTCATTCTCGAAGTGTGGACGGACGGTCGATTGACGCCGGATGACGCGTTGTTGCAAGCGTCCGCGATCATGCGCCATCACCTCGACGTGTTCGTGAACTTCAACGAAGACGTGATCGAGTTCGACGAAACGCCCGCCGGTGTGAGCGAAGAAAATCTCAAGCTGAAGAAGCTGCTCAACATGAGCGTGAACGAAATCGAGCTGAGTGTGCGCGCGGCGAATTGTTTGAACAACGCCAACATCACGACCGTGGGTCAGCTCGCGCAAAAGACCGAGGGCGAAATGTTGAAGTATCGCAACTTCGGCAAGAAATCGCTGAACGAGATCAAAGATAAACTGCAACAGTTAGGCCTCGGGCTCGGAATGAAGTTCGAGTCGGGCATGGTGGACATGCCGGTGAGCGCCGACGGCGCGAGCGCGAACGGCGCGGCCGGCGCCTAATCATTGCAAGATCGACAAGGGTAAGATCGACAATCAACTTCACCGCGCATGAGACACCAAAAGAAAACCGTAAAACTCGGACGCACGGCTGAGCATCGGAAAGCATTGCTCGCAAATCAGGTTTGCAGCTTGATCGAGCACGAGCGCATCAAGACGACCCTGGCCAAAGCGAAAGCGGTGCGCCCGCTCGCGGAAAAAATGGTGACGCTGGGCAAGAACGGTTCGCTCCACGCGCGGCGCACGGCGGTTGCGGTATTACGACAGAAGAACGCGGTGAAAAAGTTGTTCGACAATATCGCGCCGCGGAGCGCGAGCCGAAACGGCGGTTACACGCGTATCGTTAGGCTGGGACCGCGTATGAGCGATTCCGCGTTGATGGCGTATCTCGAGTGGGTTGATGCCGCGCCGGTGACGGAAGAAAAACCGAAAGACGAGAAACCGAAGAAGACGAAGAAGGAAACGGTGTCCGAAACGCCGGTGGAAACTGCAGCCGCGCCGGAAAAGAAAGAAGAACCGAAGAAAGAAAAACCGGCGGCCGAAGAAGAGCAGCCGAAGAAAAAGCGGAAGTGGTTCGGACGAAAGTCTGAATAGCTAACGAATTTTCGGCGCGTTGCTTCGTCCCAAAATCGGAACACGACGTTCCCGCTGACGGAACATCGACAGCGTCAGGTAAATTCGCACGAGAACTTTATCTCCTCACACCCGAGGAGGTTAGATCGACAATCGAATTCGTGGCATGGCCGTTGCAATAGGCGTCGGCCATGAACAACTCTACTTACTCGATGGTCGAGCGTTCGCGCTCGGAAGAAAAGAATCGCACTGTGCTTGAGACGGTGCTCTTCACGCTCTTCATCCTGAGCGCAGTCGTTTCCATTTGGCAATTCGCGCAGCAACGCGTGATCGTGCCGGCCGCGGGCCTGACGCCGTGCGTGGCGTGCACGACCACCGTCGGAAACACCGGTATTTAATTTTCGCCTAACGACATTTTCGGATGCACGATTTGCGATTCGCAATTCGGACGCTGGCGAAACAGCCGGGCTTCATCGCGATCGCGGTGCTAACGCTCGCGCTCGGCATCGGCGCGAACAGCGCGGTCTTCAGCGTGGTGAACGCGGTGATGCTGCGCCCGCTGCCATTTCGTGCGCCGGAACAAATTGTTTCCCTCGCTCTTTACGATGTGCGCAAGGCGCCCGATCCGGCCACGGACGAATCGGCGGTCTCGTATCCGGATTTCCTCGACTGGCGCGGCCAGAATCAGGTTTTCGAAAGCCTGGCGGTTTATCACAACCAAAGTCTCACGCTCACTGACGGCGCCGCGGCAACGCATTTGCAGGGGGAGATGGTTTCAGCGGGATTGTTCCAGTTGTTAGGCGTGCAACCGATGCTTGGCCGCACCTTCCTTTCCGATGAAGACGAGCCGGGTCATCGGGTTGCGATTTTGAGCCACACTTTGTGGCAGCGGCAATTCGGTGGCGACAGCGAGATCGTGGGCAAATCGATCACGCTCGACGGTCAAAAGTTTCAGGTGGTCGGCGTCATGCCGCCGCGGTTCACGTATCCGATAGGCGATTTTCCACCGGAAATCTGGACGACGATGTCGATCTTGCGCGAAGCGCGCGATGGCGAAAAGCCGATGACTGAACAGCGTGGAAATGATTTTTTGAAGTGCATCGCGCGATTAAAACCGAATGTTTCAATTCAGCAGGCGCAGGCGAACATGGACACGATCAGCGCCGCGTTACGTCAGCAATATCCCGATTCCAATTCAAACATCGGCGTAAAACTTTGGCCGCTTTCAATCGCGATGGTGGCGCACGCACGTTCGGCTTTGCTCATGCTTTGCGCCATGGCCGGCTGCGTTTTGCTCGTGGCCTGCGTGAACGTCGCGAATCTTCTTCTGGCGCGTTCGCTTTCGCGGCAGCGTGAGATCAGCATTCGCGCCGCGCTCGGTGCCGGTCGCTCGCACATCATTCGACAATTGCTCGTCGAAAGTGCGTTGTTAGGCGGTGCGGGCGGCGTAGCTGGATTGCTTTTGGCAACATGGGGCCTTGATGCGTTGAAAGCGCTTTTGCCAACGACGATTCCGCGAATCGACGAAATCTCGACCGATTATCGCGTCGTCTGTTTCACCACACTCGTTAGTCTGCTCGTGGGCGCACTCGCTGGTTTATTGCCGGCCTGGCGCGCCTCGCATCCGAATCTCGCGGGTGCCTTGAATGAAACGACGCGCGGATCGAGCGAGAGCGCGCACGGACGCCGCACGCGCGCAACACTCGTCGTCATCGAGATCGTGCTCGCGTTGGTTTTGCTCGCGAGCGCCGGCTTGCTCGTCGAAAGTTTTCTGCGGCTGCAACGCGTGCCGCCCGGTTTCGATCCGCAGCATGTTACGACGGCGCGGATTACTGTTCCTGATGTTGGGTACGAAAAGCACGAGCAGATCGTCACCTTCTACCGCAATTTACTCGCGCAAGTGAACACGTTGCCCGGCGTGGAATCCTCCGCCGCGGCGTGGTGGATCCCGTTAAGCGGCAGCGAAATTGTTTTCAGTTTCGACATTCAGGAACGGCCGGTGCCGAAATCGCAACAACCCCAAGCGCAGGTCAACGTCGTCACGCATGACTATTTCAAAACCATGCGGACCTCGATTGTGCGCGGCCGTGATTTCAACGAGCGGGACAAGAGTGACGCGCCAAAGGTGGCGATTGTTTCAGAAGCTTTCGCCAAGGAATATTTCCCCGGCGAAGACCCGGTCGGCAAACGAATCACGCCTAACGGATCGGCTGATCCGGGTGATCCGCCCGTGCGCGAGATCGTCGGCGTCGTGCAAGACATTCATCTCATCAGTCTGCGCGATGCGCCCAAGCCGCAGATTTATATTCCGCACGAACAATTCCCAGTCCAGGGCGTGATGTTGCTCGTGCGCAGCCACGAGGACGCGCAACTCGTCGGCGCCGCCTTGCGTAACGTTGTTGCTAAGATCGACAAGGACATTCCGGTTTTTCGCGTGCGACCTTTGACCGAATACGTTTCACGTTCCGTGGCCCAGCCGCGATTGAACGCGCTCCTCGTCGGATTGTTCGCGGTTACCGCCTTGTTGCTCTCCGCGGCAGGAGTTTTCGGCGTCATGAGTTACGCGGTGACGCAACGCCGACAAGAAATCGGAATTCGTTTCGCGCTCGGCGCGCAACGCCATCAAGTGGTCCGCCTCGTTTTGAGTGACGGCATGAAGCTAGTCGCCATCGGCGTTGCGTTTGGCTTGTTAGGCGTTTTCGGCGTCGGGCGAATCTTGCGCACGCTCCTTTACGATATCGCCGCCACCGATCTTCCCACGATCGCACTCGTCAGCACCGTGCTTGCGTTTGTCGCGTTCGTCGCCTGCTGGTGGCCGGCGCAACGCGCCAGCAATGTCGATCCAATGATTGCACTTCGAGAACAATAATATGATCTCACTTCTCTTCGCCGATCTGCGTTTCGCAGTCCGTCAATTACTCAAAAGTCCCGGCTTCGCCGGCATCGCCATTATCACGCTCGCGCTCGGCATCGGCGCGAACACCGCCATCTTCAGCGTGATCAACGCGGTCTTGTTGCGGCCGCTGCCGTATCCGCACGCCGAACGCATCATGGTTTTGAGCGAATCATCGGGGCCGGGCCAGGATTTTGCGGTCGCGTTGCCGGATTATTTCGACTGGCAAAAAGAAGCGAAAAGTTTCGAACAGCTCGCTTGCACGCACAAAGAGTCGCGCAATTTGAGCGGAATTCCAGGACGCGAAGCGGAGCGCGTCTCGACTGCATCGGTTACGCGCAATTTCTTCGATGTGATCGGAGTTCCTCCGCAACTCGGACGCGTTTTTAGCGCGGATGAAGACAAAGTCGGCGCGCCGCCGGTCGTAGTAATCAGCGATCGTCTCTGGCAACGCGCGTTCAATCGCTCGCCCGATGTGCTTGGGAAATCGATTAATCTTCACGACCAGAGCGTGACGATCATCGGGGTGATGCCGCCGCAGATGACTTCACCACAGGACACCGACATCTGGTTTTCGTTGATGCGCGTGAGCAACAACTCTGCGTGGCTCAACCGCGCCTATCACCCGATGATGTTCGTCTGGGGCCGGCTCAAGCCAGGAGTAGATGTCGATCTTGCGCGAAGCGAAATGAAAACGATCGCAGCGCGCCTGGAAAAAACTTATCCCGAGACGAACGAGAAGGAGACGGCCGTGGTCACGCCGCTGCTCGACAATCTCGTCGGTAAATATCGAACAAATCTTGGCTTGTTGTTAGGCGCGGTCGGATTGGTCTTGTTAATTGCGTGCGCGAATCTCGCTAATCTCTTCGCTGCGCGCGGCGCGGCGCGGGCGCGTGAGTTTGCCATTCGCGCGGCCGTCGGCGCCAACCGCGCACAAATCATTCGCCAACTTTTAGTCGAGAGCTTCGTCGTCGCCTTGCTCGGCGGCGCCTGCGGATTCTTCATCGCGATGTGGGCGCGCGACGCGTTGATCGCGCTCGCGCCGCACGGCGTGGCGCGATTTCAGGAAGTGCCGTTCGATTTTCCGGTACTCGGATTCACGCTTCTCATCGCATCGCTCACGACCGTGCTTTTCGGTCTGTGGCCGGCATGGCAAACCTCACACACTGATGTGCAACTCGCGCTCAAGGCCGGTGCGGCCGGGAGTGGTGAAGGTCCGTCGGCCAAGCGCACGCGTGATTGGCTCGTCATCGGGCAAATTGCGCTCACGCTCACGTTGCTGATTGCGGCTGCGTTGGTAATTAAAAGTTTTTCGCGACTGCAATCGCTCTCGTTAGGCTACGAACCGCGCGGACTCGTTAGTGCGCGGGTCGAGCTGGCGTGGCGGACCTACACCGACCGCGACAAGATCGACATCTTCACCAAGGCGTTGCTCGACAAAGTGCGCGCGATTCCGGGGGTGCAGAGCGCGGCCGTGGGCTCGAACGCGCCGTTGATGGGCGGATGGCAAACCGGCTTCTGGCGCGAAGAAATGCCGAAGCCGACCGCGGCCCAACAATTGAGTGCCGATCTCGAAATCGTCGCGGGTGATTATTTCGCAACGTTCAAAGCGCCGCTGCTTCACGGCCGCACATTTAACGAGCGCGACACGAAAGATTCGCCGCGCGTGGTGATTGTCGATCAAGCAATGGTCGAACAATATTTCCCCGGCGAAGATCCAATTGGAAAACGGCTTTGGGTCGACGTCGGCAACGACGACGAAGGAAATGTTTTGAGCGAAATCGTGGGCGTGGTCGCGCGCATGCGTTTTCACGCGGTCGATGAAATGGCGCCCTTGCCGGTAATCTACGCGCCGCTCACACAAGCGAAGCGGAACAGTCTCACGCTATTCGTGCGCAGCGGATCAGAACGCGCTTCACTCGAACGGCCGATTCGCGACGCCGTCGGCTCGATTGATCCCGCGCAACCGGTTTTCGATGTTCGCCCGATGACGGATCGCGTGCAGGAAACGTGGGGCGCGCAACGTCTGCTCAGTTTTCTTTTTTCTGTTTTCGCCGGGCTCGCACTCACGCTCGCCACCATCGGATTATACGGACTCCTCTCCTACACCACACTCAAACGCGTGCGTGAAATCGGCATCCGTCTCGCGCTCGGCGCGCGCCCAGCGCAGGTGCGCGCGCTTATTCTTTCGCACGGAATGCAATTGCTCGGCATCGGCGCGGCCATCGGCTTGATCGGTGCATTTGCGTTGTCGCAATTTTTGCAGCGCGTTTTGTTTGAAGTGAACGGTGTCGATCCGCGAATTTATCTCGGCGTCGCTTTTATCATGTTCGCGGCGACGGCGCTGGCGTGTTGGATTCCGGCGCGGCGCGCGAGTCGCGTCGATCCCATCGTCGCGTTACGCACGGAATGAACATGTCGATCTTATGCTGAAAGAAATTCGATATGCCACTCGGCAATTAGCGAAGCATCCCGGCTTCACCCTGATCGCCGCGCTGACGCTCGCGCTTGGCATCGGCGCCAACACCGCGATTTTTAGTGTCGTTAACGCGCTGCTTTTGCGTCCGCTGCCTTATCCCGACTCGGAGCGGCTGGTATTGTTGCGCGAGCGGAGTGAAACATTCGACTCCGGCTCGGTCAGTTATCCGAATTATCTCGACTGGCGCGCGGCCCAGCGCGGTTTCACCGACATCGCATTGTTTCGTCGCGACAATGTCAATTGCTCGGGCGGCGGCGGCGAAACCGCGCCGGAACGGATCATCGCCGGACGCGTCACCTGGAATTTTTTCAACATTCTCGGTACTCCGCCGAAGCTGGGACGCGATTTTACGGAAGCGGAAGATGTTGCCGGCGGAAAAAAGGTTGTCCTGCTCACACATCGATTCTGGCAGCGTCGCTTCGGCGGATCGGCTGATGCGATCGGAAAACAGATTTTGATCGATGGTGTTCCGCGCGAAATCATCGGGATTGTTCCGGAGACGGTCTCGCTTCCGCGCGCGGCCGAAGTTTATCTTCCGCTCGACGATTTGCGCGCGGAAGAATCCGTTTTACAGCGCGGCAATCATCCGGGGTTTTCCGCGCTGGGCCGACTCAAGCCCGGCGTGAATCTGAAACAAGCCGCGGACGACATGAACAACATCGCGCGCGATTTGGCGCAGCGTTATCCGAAAGAAGATGCGGGACGAAGCGTCAATGCGCGCATCCTGCTCGACGCGGCGGTGCAGGATTATCGGCAGAGTGTGTGGTTGCTGTTCGCGGCGGTGGCGTGCGTTCTTCTGATCGCGTGCGCCAACGTCGCGAACCTTCAACTCTCGCAGGCGCTGACACGCACACGCGAATTGGCCATCCGCGCCGCGCTGGGTGCGAGCCGCACCGCGCTGTTCCGTCAACTCTTGATCGAGAGCGGCGTCCTCGTTTTTCTCGGCGGAATCCTGGCAATCTTGCTATCGCTTTGGAGCCTCGACGCGATTGTCGCTCTCAGTCCGAGCAAAGTCCCGCGGTTTCACGAAACGCGAATTGATTTCACCGCCCTCGCCTTTACTGCCGGCGTCGCGATCGTTTCCGGAGTTCTCATTGGCATTTGGCCGGCGTTTCGCATTTCGCGTTCGAGTTCTCTCGCACTCGAATTGCATCAAGGCGCCGGTCGCGCATCGAGCGACGGCGCAAATCGACAGCGCGCCCGCGCCATTCTCGTCATCGCGCAAATGGCCCTCGCTCTCGTGCTCCTGGCAGCAGCCGGTCTTACGCTGAAAAGTTTTTGGCGCGCGCAAAATGCGCCGCTCGGTTTTGATCCGCGCGCCATTCTCACGATGAACTTGTCGCTCCCGAAAGCGCGATATCCGACTGACGAAAAGATCGCCGCTTTCAATGCGCAATTAATCGAGCGCATCCGCGCGCTCCCGAATGTTTCGGCCGCGGCGATCGGCGCCAATGTTCCGTTCGACGACACCGAATGGGACAGCAGCTTCCACGTCACCGGCACGCCGCCTGTCGAGCAAGGCAAAGAACCCTCGGCCGAAATGAACATGATCTCGCCGGATTATTTTCGCGTGATGAACATGTCGATCTTGCGCGGTCGCGCCTTCGACCAACGCGATGTTTTCCCCGCCCGTCCGGAAGCGAAACGAGATGGATTCAGCGGCGCGCCGCGATCTGTTATCATCGACGAAAGTTTCGCGCGCCGATATTTCCCGAACCAGGACCCGATCGGCCAACACATCGATGACAATCAGGTTGAAGAAAAACTGCATCCGCCGCCCATGACCGTGATCGGCGTCGTGCCGCGCACGCGCAACGAAGCGCCCGGGGAAAACAACGTCGAGAAATTCAATTTTCCGCAAATGTACATGTGTCAGGCGCAATATCCGCAGGATGAAAACACTCTTTTAATAAAAGCGGCGAATGGCGATCCGCTTTCGCTCGTTTCGTCGGTGAAACAAGCGGTGCAGTCGTTAGACCCGGAGCAGCCTGTTTCGTCCATCTCGACCATGGAAAGCAACATCGCGAACAGCCTGGCCGCGCGTCGACTCATCATGACCTTGCTCGGCGTTTTCGCCGCGCTCGCAATCATTCTGGCCAGCGTCGGACTTTACGGAGTGATGGCTCTGTCGGTCACGCAACGCACGCGCGAGCTCGGCATTCGGATGGCATTAGGCGCCGCGCGCGGCGATGTTTTCCGTCTCGTGCTGACTCATGGCGCGCAAATGGTCGGCCTCGGCATCGGCTTGGGATTAATCGGCGCCATCGCCACCAGTCGTGCGTTAAATGCAGTTCTCTACAACGTCGGCGCGATGGATGTTCCCGCATTCGCCATCGCCATCATCGGTCTCGCCCTCATCGCGCTCTTCGCCTGCTTTTTGCCGGCGCGACGCGCCACCCGGGTCGATCCGGTCGTCGCGTTGCGGGCAGAATAGCCTAACGAAGCGGGACTAGTCGCCAGTCTATTTTGCCGTTGTCGATCTTGAGCCAGGCCACGCTCGGCGGCGATCCGCGATTCGGTCGCGTTACGCAACCCGGATTGAGAAACAAAACGCCTGCGCGTTTCTCATTTCTCGGCACGTGCGTGTGGCCATGCAGCACAACATCGACGTCGTCCGGCGGTTTGTCCGGAGGGATGTGTTGTAATCGAAACTTCAATCCGCCACGCGCAAGATCGACAACTAACGGCCAGTCGTAATTCGAATCGCAATTTCCCCTAACAAGCGTAACCCTTGGCCCGATCGTGCGCAGCTCGTCCAAAATTCTCTCCGCGCAAACGTCGCCGAGATGCCAAATCTCCTCCGCCTCTCGCGCAAGATCGACAATCGATTGCGGCAGCTTGTTGTGCGTATCGGCCAAAACAAAGATCGACATGTCGCAGCACGCTCATACGTTCCCGCGTGTCATTCAATAATTTCGGACTTTCGCCGGAAGTCGTGCGCGGGACCCAGGCCATGGGCTTCGCCGAGCCGACGCCAATCCAACTCCGCGCCTTCCCGATTATTCTCGCCGGAAAAGATTTGATCGGCACTGCGCAAACCGGCACGGGCAAGACCGCGGCGTTCGCCCTGCCGATCCTGACGTTGTTAGGCGAGCACGGAAAATTTCGTTGTCTCGTGCTCGAACCGACGCGCGAGCTCGCGGCGCAAGTCGAAACCGCGTTTCGCGATTATGGACGATTCACCGATATCCGCGCGACCGTGATTCACGGTGGCGTTGGCTATGGAAAACAGCGCGAAGATTTGAAAGCAGGCATGGACGTGGTGATCGCGACCCCGGGTCGTCTGCTCGATCATCTCGAACAAGGCACGCTCAATTTTCGTGACGTGCACATTCTGGTGCTCGATGAAGTCGATCGCATGCTCGACATGGGATTTCTCCCGGACGTGCGCCGGATCGTCGAAAAAATTTCGAAAGATCGACAAACGCTTCTGTTTTCCGCGACGTTGCCGCCGGAGATCGAACGCCTCGCGGCTTGGGTTTTGCACGAACCGGAAACGGTGGAAATCGGCGTGCAACGTTCGCCCGCGGAAACGGTCACGCACGCGGTTTATCCGGTCGCGGCCGAACAAAAATTCGATTTGCTCATGGCATTACTCGAACGGACCAACTTCGACAGCGCTCTCATTTTTTCGCGAACGAAACACGGCGCCGATCGCATCGCGCACAAATTAAAACAAGGAAATCACTCCGTTGCGGTGTTGCATTCCAACCGCACCCAGCGCGAACGCATCGAAGCGCTCGAAGGATTCAAGAGCGGCAAATACGAAGTGATGGTCGCGACCGATATCGCCGCGCGCGGGCTCGACATCGCCGGCGTCAGTCACGTTATCAATTACGATGTGCCGGAACATCCGGAAGATTATGTCCACCGCATCGGCCGCACCGGTCGCGCGCAAAATGTCGGCGACGCGTTCACGCTCATGAATGGCGAGGAATCGGCGGCGTTGCAGGCGATCGAGCGATTTATTGGGCGAAAGATTCCGCGGCTGAAGCTGGAGAATTTTCCGTATCTCTACACCGCGTTGTTCGAACCTGAGGCGGCGTCTGGCGGAAAACGCGCCATCGGCGGCGGCCGGACCCATCGCGGTTATTCGTTCGGCCGGCGACGTCGCTAAGATCGACATCTCACTTTTTCTTCTGGGGAGCACAGGCCGCTGGCCTGTAGTTCGCGGCGGCTCGCCGCGAACAGTAATCAACCCCCAACGACATCGATAAATGTTTGCGCTATGCGCAAACTGCATTCGGCCGGCGGCCTGTGCTCCCCAGAATTCTGCCGCCACGTCCGGGACGATGTGCGAAATATTGGTATGGATTCCGATCTCTTTAATCGGCGCAACTTCATCTCGCGCGCGGCGCGCGGTGCGATGGCGCTCACTTTCGCCGGCGCGGCCGCGCGTTTTGCGCGCGCGCAGGAAGAGACACCTGATGAAGAGTCCTCGCAAGAAGCGCCCGCTGTCGCAACCGGCGATCGCGTCGGCTTTGCGCTCGTCGGCCTTGGTCGATTGTCGATCGAACAATTAATCCCAGCATTTCGCGCGAGCAAAAAAGCGAAGCTGACCGCGCTCGTCAGCGGCGACGCCGCCAAAGCGCAACGCATCGCGCAGGAGAACGGCGTCGATCCGAAGTCGATTTACAATTACAAAAACTTCGGCCGCATCGCCAAGAACAAGGACGTGCAGGTCGTTTACATCGTGCTCCCGAACTCAATGCACGCCGAGTTCACCGTCCGCGCCGCGCGCGCGGGCAAGCATGTGCTTTGCGAAAAACCGATGGAAACGAGCATGACCAAGTGTCAGCAAATGATCAGCGAGTGTCGCCACGCGAAAGTGAAATTGATGATCGCGTATCGCATCCAATATGAGCCGATGAACCGCCAGATGCAGCGGCTCGTGCGCGATAAAAAATTCGGTGATGTGAAATTTATCGATTCGGTGAACATGCAAAAGATCGACAAGATGGAATGGCGCTTGAGCGAAAAACTTTCCGGTAGCGGCGCGGTCGGCGACCTCGGCGTGTATTGCATCAATACCATTCGCTTCTTGTTAGGCGAAGAGCCGGTCGAGATTTTCGCGGAATCGTTCCGTCCGCCCGGCAATCCGCTATTCAAGGAAGTGGACGCGAGCACCATTTTCCAAATGCGTTTCCCGAGCGGCGTGCTCGCGAATTGCGCCTGCGGCTTCGACGCGCACGACACCAAATCGTATCGCGTCGTCGCGGACCGCGGGACCTTCGGGATGGACCCGGCGTTTCCGTATCGCGGATTGAAGATGTTCGCGCAGCCTAACGAACCGCCGTTGCCAGACATTCCGGCGACAGACCAATTCGCGAACGACCTCGATCACATGGCGGATTGCGTGATGAACGATCGCGAGCCTTACACTCCCGGCGAAGAAGGCTTGCAGGACCAGCGCATCATCGAAGCGATTTTCGAGAGCGCGAAGAAGCAGCGCGTGGTGAAGCTGCCGAAGATCGACAAGGTGGACGCGTTTCGCGGTCCGGCGCCGGCTTAGACTTTCTCCGCGCGAGTGAGCGCCGGGTCGGTATATGGTTGAACGCCGCCAGCGCTGATTGCGTTCGCGGCGTCATCGAACGTCTCGAACATTGGGATGGTGCGATCGAGTCCAACGATTCGAAAAATGCTTTTGAGTTCTTGGTTCAACGCACAAAGACAAAGCACTCCGCCGTGCCGCGCGATATCCCGAAAGTATTCGATGATGACCGAGAGCCCGGTTGAGTCGATGAAGGTGACCTTCGTAAGATCGACAATCAACGCCGGGCAATGCGCATTGATTTTTGCCTGCAAAACCGAGCGCAAACTCGGAGCAAAATGGAGATCGACGTCGCCCTCGAGCGCGAACACATCCACCCCTTTGTGATTTGCTTCCTTGAGTCGCATTCGGAGATGGTTCTCCCGCCGATAGCGTATTCGAAAATGGAGCCGCCGCCGGCCGTGCCTTTACGATCCGGCCGCGAAAACTTTGCGCGCCGTCTCCATCCGCTGGCGCTCCACCCGTTCCTGTTGCTCGACCGCGCGCCGCTCAAGCGCGATAAGATCGACATCTTGCGCGCCGTGGAATTTTGCACACGAGAGCGCACGCCAGAGCAATTGCTTTCCGCGAATGCCGAGCTCGAGCGTTTCCAGCGCCTGGAGCAATCCGAGGTCATCGCGGGATTCGCCCGCGGCCTTGAATTTCGTGCGCGCGAGCTTCTCCGCGAACCACCCGCCGGCCTTGCGCAAAGCGCTTTCGCCGGCGCCCGACTCGTCGATCAATCGCTGCAAGGTGCGCACGTCTTGCTCGATATCGCCCTCGAGTTGCTTAAAAAAATCGCCGAGCGGTTTGCCTTTATGCCGTTTAATCAAATGATCGAGCATCTCGAGCGCGGCGGTCGCGCCCGCGAGATGGTCGTTCATATATGCTCCGAGGTCGTTCATGTCGATCTTAGCTGGATTTCGCGCGGACAGGGTTACAGTTAGGCCGCTATGGCGCAAGTAACAATCGAAGTAATCAAAAACGGGCCCTACATCGTAAAGGGCGAAGTGGAAATGAGCGACAGTGACGGAAACAAATTTCCGGTCGAGCAACGCATGGCGCTTTGCCGTTGTGGCGCTTCGACGGAAAAACCGTTCTGCGACGGCACGCATTCGAAGATCGGCTTCCAGGCCGCGGAAAAAGCGGTGCCGGAATCGAAGGAATAACTCGCGCATCGATCACGCTCCTGCTTCCCTAGTTTGACGATGGCGCTCTGGAAAATTCTCCTGCTGCTGTGGTTGATCTACGCGCTCGCGTACAACCTCGCACTCATTCGACGGCCGTTGCGATCGAAGAAAAAGTCGCCGCCGTCACGCGGCTGGGGAAATCGCACGCACGTGCTCATCATCGGTGCGACTGGCGGGACGGGATTCGAACTGGTGCGACAAGCGCTCGAACGCGGTCATCAGGTGACAGCGTTCGTGCGGAGTGCGGCCGGTCTCAAAATTCAGAACGAGAATCTGCGTGTCGTGCGGGGCGACATCATGAATTACCCACAGCTCGAAGCCGCCATGCAAGGGCAGAGCGTCGTGCTTTCCGCGCTGGGCCATCGGCGTTTCTACATGCCCACGACGATCCTTTCGCAAGGAACGGCAAACATCATGCGAGCGATGCGCGCCTGTCGCGTGCCACGACTCATCGTCGTCAGCTCGTTAGGCGTGGGCGCAACCGTCGGCCGTCTCGGTTTGCCCGCCACGTTCCTGTTCGTTCCGCTCGTGCTGCCGTTTTATTTCTGGGACCGTGTGCGTCAGGAAAAATTGATCGAAGAAAATAAAGACATCGATTGGATCGTGGTGCGTCCATCGATCCTGAGGGATGGCCCGGCGCGCGGAAATTACCGTCACGGTTTTAACGTCGGCAATTACATTATGCCGCGAAAAATTTCCCGCGCTGACGTCGCCGATTTTATGCTCGCGCAATTGAACGACGATCTTTACGTCGGGCGGGCGCCGGGCGTGTGCGATTGAACATGCGATTCACGTTACTCTGCTGTGCGTTGATCGCGGTGACGACGGCACGTGCCGAACAGGTCGCGCTTGTCGGCGGAACGATCATCAATCCGGCGGACGGGGAAATCACTGAGCACGGCACGGTCTTGATCGACAACGATCGCATCGCGAAAGCCGGCGCGAATGCGTTGCCAGAATTTACCGAATTCTCCGGACGCACGATCGATTGCCGCGGGAAATTTATTTTACCGGGCTACATCGACACGCACGTGCATTTCTTTCAGTCGGCGGATTTGTTTACGCGACCGGACGGCGCCGATCTAAACAACGTGCGGCCGTACAAAGACGAAGTAGCATGGATCAAATCGCATCTCGACGATACTTTCGCGCGTTATTTGCGCTGCGGCATTACGAGCGTGGTCGACGTCGGCGGGCCGATGTGGAATCTCGAAGTGCGCAAACGCGCCAACGCGACCGCGAAAGCGCCGCGCGTCGCCGTGGCCGGTCCGCTCATCTCAAGCGTGTCGCGCGAGAAGCTCGATCTCGGCGATCCACCGATAGTTAAGATCGACAATGTCGATCAAGCGCGTGATTTCGTGCGCAAACTCGCCGAACAAAAACCGGATCTGGTGAAGATCTGGTACATCGTGGACAAAGATCATCCGGTCGATGCGTTTCGGCCGATCGCGCATGCGACGATTGAAGAGAGTCATGCGCACCACATTCGGGTCGCCGTGCACGCGACCGAACTGGAAACGGCGCGGGCGGCGGTGGAAGAAGGCGCGGACATTCTTGTCCACAGCGTAGTCGATAAACCAATCGACGATGCGTTTGTGAAGTTGTTGCAAGATCGACATGTTATTTTGTGTCCGACACTGGTGGTGTTCGAGCGCTACGGGCGTGTCTTTTCGCATCAGCTCAACCTCACGCCCGAAGAACAGAAGTGGGGAAATCCGGAAGTGATCGCGTCGCTCGATGTGACGAAAATCCCGGCGGACAAACTGCCGGACCGCATTAAAGACGCGCTCGCGAAACCGGAGGAAGCGCTCGATCGCATCAAAAAGATTTACGACGTCGCGCTGCCGAATTTGAAAAAGCTCGAAGACGCCGGCGTGACCATTGCCGCCGGGACCGACGCGGGAAACATCGGCACCATTCACGGCCCGGCGTTGTTTCGCGAGTTTCAGCTAATGAAGGAAGCCGGCCTAACGAACATGCAGATCCTGCAATGCGCGACGTCGAACGCGGCCCAATTGTTCGGCGGCGAGACCGGCGCGCATCTCGGCAAGATCGACAATGGCTATTTCGCCGACGTCGTAATTCTAAAATCGAATCCGGTCGACGACATCGCGCACGCATCTGACATCGATGTCGTGATCAAAAGCGGCGTCGTGTATCCGGCCGATTCGATTCTGAAGTGAGCTTGCCCACGCCGCTCGTGCTCGAGCGCTGCACGATTCGTGACTGGCGCGCGGACGACGCGGAGTCGATCGCGCACCATGCGAACGACCGCGAAGTCTGGCTCCGCGTCAGCGACGTGTTCTCGTATCCATACACGATCGACAACGCGCATGAGTTTCTCGCGCGCACGATGGCGAACGAGCCGCGAACAAATTTTGCCATCGAGGTGAACGGCGCCGCCGTCGGCGGGATTGGTCTGCGGCTTGGCAGCGACATCCGTCGACACACCGCCGAAGTGGGCTATTGGCTCGGGCGCGAGTTTTGGAATTGCGGGATCATGAGCGAAGCGTTGACCAAGTTTTGCGAGGCGGCGTTTGCGGGTTTCGATCTTCATCGCATCAGCGCATTTGTGTTTAGCAATAATCCCACGTCGGGACGCGTGCTCGAGAAGGCGGGGTTTCTATTCGAAGGCCGGATGAAGCACGAGGTCGTCAAAAATGGCGAGCTGCTCGATTCGCTCGTCTATGGGAAGACGCACTTACGAGTGCAAGATCGACAATCGTAAGATCGACAATTCCCCTTGCTCGCGCGTGACACCGGACGGAAATTTGTCGTCCTATGGCAACAAATCCTTCGCAATACGCGCATCCGGAAGCGTTGGTGGAAACTGATTGGCTCGAGCAACATCTCGACGACAAAAACATTCGGATCGTCGAATCGAACGAAGACGTTTTGCTTTACGACACCGGTCACATCCCGGGCGCAGTCCACATCGATTGGCGCGCCGATCTCCAGGACGCGGTGATTCGCGACTACATCGCGCCGGATAAATTCGCGGAGCTTTGCAGCAAGAACGGGATCACGCCTGACACGACCTGCATTTTCTACGGTGACAAGGCGAACTGGTGGGCGTGTTACGCGCTTTGGGCGTTTCGATTGTTCGGGCACGAGAAGGTGAAAATCCTCAATGGCGGCCGCGACAAATGGAAGGCGGAAGGCCGCCCCATGACGAAAGAGAAACCGTCCGTTGCGAAGACAAATTATCCGACGCCAAAGAAACGCTTCGACAAAGAAATCCGCGCGTTCGCCGATGAGGCGCTGGCGCAGAGCCAGGCGAAGAAGCCGTTGATCGACGTGCGCTCGCCCGGCGAATTCAAGGGCGAGATCACGCACATGCCGGAGTATCCACAGGAAGGGGTGTTGCGCGGCGGCCACATTCCAGGCGCGAAAAGTGTTCCGTGGAAAACGGCGACGAAGGAGGACAACACCTTCAAATCGGCCGACGAGTTGAAGAAAATTTATCTCGAAGGCTGCGGCGTCACGCCGGACAAAGACACAATCGTTTATTGCCGCATCGGCGAACGTTCGAGTCACACTTGGTTTGTCCTGACCTATTTGTTAGGCCTGAACAACGTGCGCAATTACGACGGCTCGTGGACCGAGTGGGGCAATAAAGTCGGCGCGCCGATCGAGAAAAGCGCCTAACGAATGAGCGATTGCGGCAAGTTGGACGAATTAGGGAACGCCGCGCCGCCGGAATATCCCGACAAGCTCAACAAGATTATCCATCTGTTCGAGTCGCTGCCGGAGGAAGAACGGCGGGAGACGATCGTTTCCTATTCCGAGAACGCGAAGAAACAGGAGCCGCGCCCCGGCGAAAAGTTCCAGCTTGAGGATGTGCGAAAGGACGAGGAATGCATGGACACGGTCGGCGTGTATTTGCACGTCGATGAAAATGGCAAAGCGCACATTCGCATGACACTCGGGCCGGAAGTGCAAACGCTCACCCGCGCGATGACGGCGATTCTTTGCAAAGGGCTCGACGGCTGCACCCCCCAGGAGATTGTCGATCTTCCGAGCGATTTCGTGACGCGCATCGTTGGCGCAGAGCTCGTGCGCGTGCGCAGCCAGACGATTTATTACGTCCTCACGCGCATCAAAGGCATCTGCAGAGTCTGGTTGAATCGACAACGCGCCGCGCAAGCGCAGGTGGCATAAGCAGAGTTTTCATTTAAACTCCCGCGCGCAAAAACATGCCGCGGAATAACGAGCTCAAAAAAATTCTGCTCATCGGCTCCGGTCCCATCGTCATCGGGCAGGGCTGCGAGTTCGACTATTCCGGCGTGCAAGCGTGCAAGGCGTTGCGCGAGGAAGGTTACCAGGTCGTGCTCGTGAATTCGAATCCGGCCACGATCATGACCGATCCCGAATTCGCCGACCGTACCTATATAGAACCGATCACGCCGGAGGTGATCGAGGCGATCATCGAACGCGAAAAGCCCGACGCGTTGCTGCCGACGATGGGCGGACAGACCGCGCTCAATGCCGCCATGGCATTGAATCGCAACGGCGCGCTCGCACGACATGGCGTGAAATTAATCGGCGCTAACGCGCAGGCGATCGCGAAGGGCGAAGATCGACAACTGTTCAAAGAAGCGATGTTGCGCATCGGCCTCGACGTTCCGCGGTCGGGCGTGGCGCATGCGTGGTCGGATGTCGAACGCATCGCCGAAGAGATCGGAAAATTTCCGCTCATCATTCGTCCGGCGTTCACGCTCGGCGGCAGCGGCGGCGGCATCGCCTACAACCGCGATGAGCTCGAAGAAATTTCGGCGCGTGGTCTCGCGCTCTCGCCGGTCAACGAAGTGCTGATCGAAGAGTCGTTAGTCGGTTGGAAAGAATTTGAAATGGAGGTGATGCGCGACCGCGCCGACAACTGCGTCGTCGTTTGCTCGATCGAGAACTTCGATCCGATGGGCGTTCACACCGGCGACTCCATCACCGTCGCGCCCGTGCAAACTCTGACCGACAAGGAATATCAAATGATGCGCGACGCGTCGTTCGCCGTCATTCGCGAGATCGGCGTCGAGACCGGCGGATCGAACATACAATTCGCGGTGCATCCCGACACGGGTCGCATGGTCGTAATCGAAATGAATCCGCGCGTGTCGCGTTCGAGCGCGCTCGCATCGAAAGCGACGGGATTTCCGATCGCGAAGATCGCGGCCAAGCTGGCGGTGGGTTACACCCTCGACGAAATTAAAAACGACATCACGCGCGAAACGCCGGCGAGTTTCGAGCCGACGATTGATTACTGCGTGGTGAAAATTCCGCGCTTCACCTTCGAAAAATTTCCGCAAGCCGACGCGACGCTGACCACGCAAATGAAATCGGTCGGCGAAGCGATGGCGATCGGGCGCACGTTTAAAGAGTCGCTACAAAAGGCGCTGCGCTCGCTCGAAATTAAGCGCTTCGGTCTCTGCGCGGATGGCGCAGATAAAGATGTCGATCTTGAAACGCTTCGGCTGAAGCTCGCGATTCCGAACGCGGAACGAATTTTCTACATCGCGCAAGCTTTCCAGAAAGGCGCATCGATCGACGAAGTGTTCGATCTCACGAAGATCGACAAGTGGTTCTTGCGAAACATCGCGGAAATCGTGGCGGAGAGTTCGTGTTTGAAAACGAAAACGTTTTTGCGCGCGAAGAAGCTCGGATTTTCCGATCGACAACTCGCAATCGCGCGCGGTGTTTCGGAAAAAACAATTCGCTCGAAAAGAAAATTCGAAGACGTCTCGCCGACCTACCGATTGGTCGACACGTGCGCCGCCGAGTTCGAAGCCTACACGCCGTATTACTACTCCACTTACGGCGACGAGAACGAGCGGCGCGAATCGGGTAAACGCAAAGTCATGATTCTCGGCGGCGGCCCGAACCGCATCGGACAGGGAATTGAATTTGATTACTGCTGTGTGCACGCGGCCTTCGCGCTGCGCGAGCTCGGTTTCGAAACAATCATGGTGAATTCGAATCCGGAGACGGTTTCGACCGATTACGACACCAGCGACAAACTTTATTTCGAGCCGCTCACGCTCGAGGACGTGCTCAACATTTACGATCAGGAAAAACCGGAAGGCGTGGTCGTGCAGTTCGGCGGGCAGACGCCGCTGAATCTCGCGGACGGTTTGAAGGCGGCCGGCGTTCCGATTCTCGGCACGCAACCCGAATCGATCGAGACCGCGGAAGATCGACAACTGTTCGCCGCGATGCTCGACAAGCTCAGCTTGCGACAAACGCCGAGCGGCTCAGCGACGAACACGAACGACGCTGTCGCCATCGCGAATAAAGTCGGATATCCCGTGCTCGTTAGGCCGAGCTTCGTTCTTGGCGGCCGCGCGATGGAGCTGGTTTACAACGAACAGGATCTTCGCCGCTACATGGCGAGCGCGATCGAAGTCACGCCGGACCGGCCTGTATTAGTAGACCGTTTCCTCGAAGACGCGGTCGAAGTCGATGTCGATTGCATCAGCGACGGCGAGACAACAGTCCTCGGGGCGATCATGGAACACATCGAGGAAGCCGGCATTCACAGCGGCGACAGCGCGTGCGTCATCCCGACATTTTCGTTGTCGAACAAAGTGCTCGAGGAAATCGCGCGCGGCACGAAAGCGATGGCGCGCGAGTTGAACGTGCGCGGCTTGATGAATGTGCAATTCGCGGTGAAAGGCGAAGAAGTTTACGTGCTCGAAGTCAATCCGCGCGCATCGCGCACCGTGCCGTTCGTGAGCAAGGCGATCGGCGTGCCGCTGGCGAAACTCGCCGCGAAAATCATGGCCGGACAAAGTTTGAAGGAGCTCGGGTTCACCAAAGAGATCGTGCCGAAACATTTTTCGGTAAAGGAAGCGGTCTTTCCGTTTCTGCGTTATCAGGGAATGGACATCTCGTTAGGCCCGGAAATGAAATCGACCGGCGAAGTCATGGGAATAGATGTCGATCTTGGCCTGGCTTACGCGAAGTCACAGATGGCCGCGCCGCCGCCGTTGCCGAAAAAAGGGCGCGTCTTCATCAGCGTAAAAGACACGGACAAGGAAGCGATCATTCCGGTCGCGCGCGAATTCGTGAAGCTCGGCTTCGAGATTGTTTCGACGAGCGGAACGGCGGATGCGCTGACGAAGGCGAAAATCAAAGTGACGAAAGTGTTCAAGCTGCGTGAAGGCCGCCCGAACGTGCTTGATCGCGTGAAGAATGGCGACATCACGTTCATTATCAACACGCCCAGTGGAAAAATTCCGCGTGAAGACGAAGTCATCATTCGCAACGCCGCACTCGCTCAGAAAATTCCGATCATGACCACGGTGCGCGCGGCGCACGCGAGCGCGACCGGGATTCGTTCGCTGCAGAAAAGCAAAGTGCGCGTTCGCAGTTTACAGGAATATCACTCCGCTTAACTTCGCTTCGAAATGAAATTGTCGATCTTAGCAATGTTGTTGTTAGGCGCGGTGGCATTCGCCGCGGAGGAAAAGAACGAAGTCGCCGTGATTCACACGAGCGAGGGCGACATGACGGTCGAGTTTTGGAAAGATGCGGCCCCGGAAACGATCGCGAACTTCAAGAAACTGGCGCGGCAGGGATTTTACGACGGCACAATTTTTCATCGCATCGTGAAAGGATTCATGATCCAGGGCGGCGATCCGATTTCGAAAGATCCGAAGAAAGAAAATCTCTACGGCTCGGGTAAACCCGGTTACACGATCAAGGCAGAGTTTAATGATCACCCGCATGAGCGCGGCGTGCTCTCGATGGCGCGCGAAATGGCGCCGGATTCGGCCGGCTCGCAATTTTTTATCTGTCTCGCGCCGGTGCATCGGCTCGACGGTCAATACACGACGTTCGGGAAGTTGATCAAAGGCGACGACGTGCTCGAGAAAATCGGCAACACCGAGGTCACGCGTAATTCCCAAGGCGAAATGAGTAAGCCGACGAAACGCGTTACGATTAACAAGATCGACATTGTACCGGCGGATTCGGTGAAGTAGTCCGCTTCTTGTCATTCCGAGCGAAGTCGAGGAATCTCTTACTGATCACTCAATGAGAGATGTCTCGACTTCGCTCGACATGACAAAGAAAACCAAAGTCGCCCTCGTGCAGATGCAGTGCGGCGCGGACCCGGAAGAAAATTTCAAGCGCGCGATCCAGTTCGTGCGCGACGCGGCAAAACAAGGCGCGCAGGTCGTGTGTCTGCCGGAACTCTTTCGCTCGCAATATTTTTGCCAAACCGAAGAACACAAAAACTTCGAGCTGGCCGAGGAAATTCCCGGAAGATCGACAACTACTCTTGGCGAGGTCGCGCGCGAATTGAAGATCGTCATCATCGCGTCGCTCTTCGAGAAACGCAGCGCCGGTTTGTATCACAACACCGCCACCATCATCGGCGCGGACGGCAATTTGTTAGGCAAATATCGCAAGATGCACATCCCGGACGATCCGCTGTATCACGAGAAGTTTTATTTCACGCCGGGCGATCTCGGATTTCAGTCGTGGAAAACGGATCGGGGCAATCTCGGTGTGCTTGTTTGCTGGGACCAATGGTATCCAGAAGCGGCACGGCTGACGGCGTTGCGCGGCGCGGAAATTCTTTTTTATCCGACTGCGATCGGCTGGCATCCGAAAGAGAAAAGAGAATTCGGCAAAGCGCAGCATTCATCGTGGGAATTAATTCAGCGCAGTCACGCGGTGGCGAATGGTTGCTACGTCGCGGCGGCGAATCGCGTCGGTCACGAAACGCCGGCCGGCGGAGATGGCATTGAATTTTGGGGACAAAGTTTCATCTGCGGACCGGACGGCGAGATCATCGCGAAAGGTTCCATCGATCGCGAAGAAATCGTGAGCGCGGATGTCGATTGGGCGCGCGTGAACGAGCATCGTACGCATTGGCCATTTCTGCGCGATCGCCGCGTTGACGCCTACGGCGGACTCGAGCGGCGCTTGCTCGATTGATATTTTATTTTCGCGGCGAACCGCCGTACGTTTCCGGCATGAAAACGATTTTTGTTTTACTCATGTCATTCTGCGTCGCGGCGATCGTGCGCGGCGAAGATCCAGTTATCGGCGGCGTCGTGATGTTGCAACCCGCGTCTGGAAGTCAGGCCAAGGGCACGGTCATCTTCAACAAAACTGCGGACGGCGCAAAAGCAGTTGTCGATCTTGAGGGATTGAAACCGGGCAAACACGGATTCCACATTCACGAAAAAGGCGATTGCTCCGATCCGAAAGCCGCATCGGCCGGCGGGCATTTCAATCCCGAGCATAAACATCACGGCGGCGCCGACACAGCGGAGCGTCACGCCGGCGATTTCGGAAACATCGAAGCGGATGCGAGCGGCAAAGCGCATGCCGAAGTTCAACTCAAAGGTGTAAAATTCGACGGCGCGGATTCAATCATCGGCAAGGCGGTGATCGTGCATGATAAGGAGGACGATTTAAAAACTGATCCGAGCGGGAACTCCGGCGATCGGATCGCGTGCGGTGTGATCGAGCCGATGCGTTAGATCGACATCCATGTCATTCCGAGCGCAGTCGAGGAATCTCTTACTGATTTTCTTAATGAGAGATGTCTTTCGACTTCGCTCGACATGACAAGAAGGTAAGATCGACATCATGCAACCGCCCTTGATGACGCTGACTGAAGTCCGACGCGCTGCGCAAAGTGGCGCGGTCACGGCGCGCGTGCATGTCCAGGTCGAAAGCGCGGTCGCGGAGTTGACGCGCGAGCAGCAGCCGTATTGCAAGCTCGGTCTCGCCGATGCGTGCGACCGCATGACCTTGCGCGTGTGGAGCGATCATCCCGCATACAAAACCTGCAGCGCTTTGCAGGGGGAAGAATTCATCGAAGTGACCGGCGAATTTTTCCAATCGCAATACGGCATGGACGCGCGCAAATGGATGGTGCGCCCGCTCGACGCCGACGAGCGCAACGCGTTGCTCGAAGGTCCGGAAGAATTGCGAGCGAAACAGGCGCGCGATTTCGAGTTTATCAAAAAAAGCTGCGCGGAAATTCGCGATCCGCGTTTGCGGATGCTGTGCGACGCGTTTCTGAACGAATGGGGCGAGCGTTTTCGGCGCACGGCAGCGGCGCGCAATTATCATCACGCGCGCCGCGGCGGATTAGTCGAGCACACCGCGCAAATGATGCGGACCGCGCTCGCGATTGCGCCGTTGTATCCAGAGTTACATGTCGATCTTTTAATCGCCGGAATTTTATTTCACGACAGTGGCAAGCTTTGGGAAAACCAACTGCCGGAGAGCGGATTTGTCATGGGCTATGACGAGCTCGGAGAATTGGTCGGGCATATTTCGATCGGACTTGAGTTGGTCAATTCGCTTTGGCGAAAGCTGAGTGCGGAAAACGCGGCGACATGGAAAACATTATCGCCGCCGTCCGAAGACGTGCGCATGCATCTGCTGCACCTGGTCGGTTCGCACCACGGCGAAATGCAATTTGGTTCCCCGGTTTTTCCGAAAACGCCGGAAGCGATGGCGCTGCATTACATCGACAATCTCGATGCGCGTCTCGAAATGTTCGCCGCCGGTTACACAACCGCGAAGCCGCTGGGCGAAAGAATTTTTGATCGCGTCCGACCGTTGCCGGGAAATCTCGTTAAGTCACTCGAGAAATTCTCCGCCTAGCTTCGCGCAAATATTCTTCGTCGATTTCGAAGCCGATAAATTTCTTCACCCCGCAATTCTTCGCGGCCACGGCGGAATTTCCGATGCCGAGAAACGGCTCGAGCATTGTCTTCACGCGCGTTGAGCCGTGAAGCTTGATGCAATTCTCCGCGAGCGCGACAGGAAAGGTGGCGGGATGCGGACGTTCCTTCGCGCGGCTTTGAATGGTTTCGTAGGGAATGAACCAGGTGTTGCCGCGGCAACGCTCGTCCTTTCCGGCCGTGTGCGACCAGCGAGCGATGTTGCTTTTGTCCTGATACGGCACGCCTAACGACAAGCGATCGATGTCGATCTTGCCCGTTTTCGTGAAATGAAAAACGTATTCGTGGCAATCATTCAGAAATCGCGGCGAGCTGATCGGTTTGAAATGTCCGAACGTGCGTTCTCCAATCGCGATCGATTTGATCCAGTGAATCGTGTTTTGCAGGACAAAGAATTCGCGCAATTCGAAAACGATTTCGTGCGGCAACATCGGATTCGACGGCGCGGCGCCGATGTTGAGAAAGAACGAACCGCTGCTTTTAATAACGCGCTGAATTTGCGTGGCCCATTCGCGGCACCATTTCAAATACGATTGTCGATCTTGCCGGTCGGAAAATTTTCCGTAGCGAATGCCGAGATTGTAGGGCGGTGACGTAACGACAAGATCGACATGTTCATTCGGCAGCTTCCCCATGCCGGCGACGCAATCCTCCAGCCGAAGATCGAATTGGGTCACGCGAAGAATTTGCGGGAAGCAATTCGATTCGTACAGCGAATTCGTTTAAGTTTCGCCACGATGTCGGACAAACCGTCGAAATTGAAAATCGCGGACCGCGAGTTCACGTCGCGGCTTTTGCTCGGCACGGGCAAGTTCGCGTCGAACGAATTGATGCGCGACGCGCTGGTCGCGAGCGGAACGGAGCTCGTGACGGTGGCGTTGCGCCGTGTCGATCTTTCCGGCAAACAAGATCCGTTCGCGAACATTCTCGAGTTCATCGATCGCGAAAAGTTTTTGCTGTTGCCGAATACGAGCGGGGCGCGCAACGCGGAGGAAGCGGTGCGACTTGCGCGTCTTGCGGTCGCAGCGGGCTTGCCGAATTGGATCAAACTCGAGATTCATCCCGACCCCCGCTACTTGCTGCCCGATCCGGTGGAGACACTCGCTGCCGCCGAGATTCTCACGAAAGAAGGATTTACGGTGTTGCCCTATATCAATGCCGATCCGGTTTTGGCGAAACGATTGCAAGATGTCGGCACGGCAACAGTGATGCCGCTCGGTTCGCCGATCGGCAGTAATCGCGGAATCGAAACGCGGGCGCAGATCGAGATCATCATCGAACAAGCGACGGTGCCGGTGGTGGTGGATGCGGGACTGGGTGCGCCAAGTCAGGCGGCGGAAGCGATGGAAATGGGCGCGGATGCGGTACTGGTGAATACGGCGATCGCAATCGCGTCTGATCCAATCCGCATGGCGCAATCATTCAAAAAAGCAGTCGAAGCCGGACGCGAAGCGCGAGAGATCGGGCTTAGCGCAAGATCGACAATCGCATCTGCGACGAGCCCATTAACGGGATTTTTTTCAGACGGCGGCGCTGATCGAATCACGACCGATTAAATTATTTGCGCGCGATTAAAAGATCGGCATAATCAGCGACCCCCAGCGGCAATGAACTTGCTGATTGTTTTGTCCCCCCAAACAAGATGACTATTCCCACCCTTCGACGCGTTCTCGCGCCCACGCTCGCCCTGATCTCAGCGGCAGCTTTTCACCAAGGCGCATTTCTCCAAGCCCAGGGCACACACGCCCAGCCCGAGAGCGAACATTTTGCCGGCCAAACCGAACGCGGCGAGCGAGGCATATCGAAGCCGATGCGCGACATCATGGCGGATCCGGACGCGAAAGCGACGCGACGCCATACGTATTTGAAACGCGAATTTGAGATTCCGGGTCGCGAAGAGCGGCCGCAGGACGCGAATGCTGAATTCGAATCGCACTGGCCACATCGTGGCGCGGGCCGTCCGGCCAACGTCGCGACTCAAAGCGCAGCCACGGTCACGCAAGCAACCGCGCAAACCGTCGGTACCACATTCCTCGGCGTGACCGGGCCGGCGGAAACGGGCGCGTTCCCGCCCGACTCGATGGGCGCGGTCGGCCCGTCGCAGTTTATCGTTTTCGTGAACGGACGTTTGCGCAGCTTTAGCAAAGCGACCGGCGCCGCTGACGGCGTGATGAATGTCGATCCTGACTCGTTCTTCAGTTCGGTCATGACGCCCGCGGCAGTAAATTTCACGAGCGACCCGCAGATTCGTTATGATCGCCTAACGAATCGCTGGTTTCTCGTCATCATCGACGTGCCGAGCAGTTCCTCGAGCAGCATCGGCGATACGCCGAATCGTATTCTTATCGCCGTGTCTGATGCGGCCAGCGCCGGCGTCATTACTCCGAGTACCGTGTGGACATTTTATTACGTGCAACAGAACACCGTGGGCGGCGCGAGCACGGGCGAATTTCTCGATTACGAATCGCTCGGGCTGGATGCGAATGCACTTTACATCGGCGGGAACATGTTTGGGGCGAGCAGTGGTTCGTTTATTACCACCTCCGCATTCGTTATTAGAAAGAGTTCGCTCTTAAACGGCGGCCCGATTGTTACGACCGCATTCCGCAATCTTATCACCGGCGGCGATGGTCCGGACAGTCCGCGCGGGGTTGATAATTTCGATCCGAACGCGACTGAAGGTTACATCATCGGCCCGAGCGATAGCGCGTTTGGTCGGCTGATCATGCGCCGCGTCAGCGATCCCGGTGGCACGCCGACGATCTCCGGCAATATCGCGATTACCGTGAATGCCACATCATGGCCGATTAAGGTCGACCACCTCGGCAACACCGGCGGTAGCCCGGGCCGTCTCGACGCGCTCGACGACCGACTTTACGCCGCGCAAATCCGCAACGGTCGTCTGTGGACGGCGCACTCGGTCTCCGTTACCTCCGGCGGCGTTGCGTCAACCTCCGACACGAACCGCCGCAGCGCCGTGCGTTGGTACGAATTGAGTGTTCCGGCGGGTTTCGGCGCGCCGACGGTGGTCCAATCGGGCACTATCTTCGACTCCACATTCGGCGTCAGTTCGTCGCGACAATATTGGATGCCGTCGATTGGAATTTCCGGCCAGGGTCATGCCGCGTTTGGTTTCAGCACCGCTGGTTCGCCTTTCCGCATCAACGTTGCCACCAGCGGACGACTGGCAACCGACACGCTCGGCAGCGTGGCCAGCCCAACGATTATTACCAACAGCACCACCGCGTATAATCCCTCGAGCGATCCCGGTGGGAGCAATGGACGCCGTTGGGGCGATTACTCTTTCGTCAGTGTCGATCCGACCGACGACATGACGATGTGGATGGTGCAGGAATTTTGCGCCGCGACGAACAGTTACGGCGTCGAAGTCGCGCGCATCGATGCGCCGCCGCCCGCGACTCCTGCTTCTGCCGACAATAGCGTCGCCACCGGCCAATCTTCCGTGCATGTCATCATCACCGGCACGTCCACGAATGGCTCCGGTTTCTTTGATCCAGGCGCGGGCTTCGCCAAACATATCGCCGCGAATGTAACCGGCGGCGTGATTGTGAATGCGATCGCGTATGTCGATCCAACACATGTCGATCTTGACCTTGATACCACCAACGCCGCGGAAGGCCCGCAGAACGTCACCGTCACCAATCCCGATGGCCAATCCGCAAACGGAGTCGGCGTGCTGACCGTGACCAGCGGAAATAGCGCGACGCCCACTCCGACCGTTTCGCCGACGGCGAGTCCGACGCCAACCGTCACGCCGACGCCGACACCGACGGCAACGCCCACGCCCAGTGCAACACCGACTGCTACGCCTACTCCAACGCCACGCGTCGCGCCGCCCAGCATAATCCCAAATGGCGGCAGCTTCCGTCGCAAAGTCAGCGTAACGATTACCTCTGCGACCTCCGGCGCCACCATTCGTTACACGACCGACGGCAGCTATCCCACGAACACTTCGCCCATTTATTCGCATGAGTTCACTCTTACCCAGTCCGCCGTCGTCCGGGCATTTGCGAGCAAGAACGGCATGATCCCCAGCGGAATCACCTCCGCCACATTCAACGTGACCAAACGCGTCCGAGTAGCATCGCCGGCGATGTCGGGACCGCGTGAAGTGGACGAACGTTAATCATACCGCGCGGCGGCGTCCCCCCGCACCGTCACGTCATTATAGAATTCGATTTGGCGTCCGCCCAATCGGCAGACCGTTCGCCAGCCCCGCCTTTGCGCGAATTGGTGAAGGTCCTCCGCGCTCATTTGCTTCAGCACGCGCAACTCCGCCGGATGCGTGATGAAACATTCCGGTTTCACTGCCAGCACCAGCGCGATCTTTGTTTCCATCGCAACCAGATCGTCCATCGCCTTCGTCATTGCCTAACCGTAGTTGTCGATCTTGCATCGCGCCTCCGCAAATTTGGCGGACGCATTTCTCTCGCTAAATTGGCTCGATGGTTTCCGAGACAATCGAACTGCGTGGCCACATTATCGACTCCTTGATTCTACCCAAGGTGCTCGATCAAATCGTGACCCAACGCGCCACCTTTAACATCGTCGAATTTAAGATTGGCCAGAAGCGCATCGATCCCAGCCTCGCCCGCATCGAGATCCAGGCACCGGACCAAGCTTCGCTTGATGAATTGATCGAGCGTCTGCGCCAGCACGGTGCTGAGGTGAGCCGGCCTAACAAGTAGTTGTCGATTTTATGCGGGAACTCCTTCTTTGTCCGCCGGACCACTACGGCATCGAATATGAAATCAATCCCTGGATGAGCCGCGCTCGCGGCGCTGAAGCCGCGATCGCGCAGCAACAGTGGAAAGGTCTGTACGAAACGCTCCTGCGCCTCGACTGCAAAGTTCACCTGGTCGAGCCGGTCAAAGGACTTCCCGACATGGTCTTCACCGCCAACGCCGGCCTCGCCATCGGAAAAAAATTTGTCCCGAGTAATTTTCGTCATCAGGAACGCGCCGGCGAAGCGCCCTACTTCGCGAAATGGATGGAAGCACACGGCTACGAAGTCACTTGGTTGCCGAACGATTATTATTTCGAAGGTGAAGGCGACGCGCTTTTCGGCGGCGACACCTTGTTCTGCGGTTACAAATTTCGCTCCGACGTGAAATCACATCACAAAGTCGCGGAGATGTTCGGCTGTCACTCCATCTCGGTCGAGCTGGTCGATGCGCGCTTTTATCACATCGACACCTGCTTTTGTCCGCTGCCCGATGGCGGCGCGTTTTGGTTTCCGGCGGCGTTCGATGAATATGGACAGCACACCATTCGCGATCACGTCACCGATTTGATCGATGTCGTCGAAGAAGAAGCGGTGCACTTTTCCTGCAACGCTGTCGTGTTAGATCGACAAGTGGTTTTGCCGGAAGGCGCGCCGAATCTCGTTAGGCAATTACGCGACCGCGGCTACGAGTGTCACCAATTGCCCATGAGCGAATTCCTCAAAGCCGGCGGCGCCTGCAAATGTCTCACCATGTTCCTGCCGCAACGCGAAACGATTTAGCGCGCGCGTTTGCGCTGCAGTTCGTTGTCGATCTTGCCTAACGGAAGTGTGTTCACCACATCGGCTTTCGTCAGCCAACCTTTCCGCGCAGCGCCGACGCCAAAACGTAAATCGTTAATTCGTTCCACTCGATGTGCGTCCGGATTGATCACGCATTTCACGCCGCGTTCTTTCGCACGCGGCCACCAGCGCCAGTCCATGTCGAGGCGCTTCGGCGCGGCGTTTAGTTCGATCCAGGTTCCCGTTTCCGCGGCGGCGTCGATGATCTTCGCAAGATCGACATCGTACCCTTCGCGCTTGAGCAACAAGCGCCCCGTCGGATGCGCGAGGAACGTCACGTAAGGATTTTCCATCGCGCGAATGATGCGCCTGGTCATGTCCGCTTCGCTCAAATTAAAAACGGAATGGACTGAGACGACCACATAATCCAGATCGCGCAAAACCTCGTCGGGAAAGTCTAACGAACCGTCGCGCAAAATATCGCACTCGACGCCGGCAAAAACTCGAAAACCCTTCAGCTTTTTGTTCAACTTGCGAATAGCTGTGACCTGCGCGCGCAACCGCGTCTCGTCGAGGCCATGCGCCTGCACGGTGCTCTTGCTGTGATCGGCGATGCCGAGATACTCCAGGCCTAACGACTGCGCCGCCGCGACCATTTCTTCGAGCGTATTGTGCCCATCGCTCTCGGTCGTGTGACAATGAAACGTGCCGCGAATGTCTTTGAACTCGATCAATTTCGGCAGCGTGTGATTCGCGGCCGCTTCGAACTCGCCGCAGTTCTCGCGCAATTCCGGCGGGATGTAATCGAGATCCATCGCGCGATAGAGATCGGATTCATCGCGCACTTTCGGAATCTTCATTGTCGATCTTGCGCGTTTCGCGTTGGGATCGGGCGGAAGTGGTGCGAGTCGATACTCATTCAATGTCCAGCCGCGTTTCAGCGCGCGGTTCCGCATCTCGATGTTGTGCTCCTTGCTCCCGGTAAAATAATTGAGCGCGAATGGATACTCGGCCGCGCTCACCACGCGCAGATCGCATTGAATTCCGGAGCGCAAACGCACGCTCGTCTTCGTCGGACCTTGCGCGATAATCGATTCGGTCGCCGGGTGTTCGACTAGCAATTTCGTGATCGCGTCCGGCTTCTTCGTCGCGACGATGAAATCGAGATCGCGCACGATTTCCTTTCGGCGCCGGTAACTTCCGGCAAGATCGACATCTACTGCGTCGGGATGCGCGCGCAGTTTACCTAACAAATCTTCCGCTTCATTCGCCACCTGTCCGAACTGAAACGAGCCGGCATGTTTCGCGCGTTGCTCGATGCTCGCGCAAATCTTCGCCTGCGTCGTCTCGCCAAATCCCGGCAATTCCGCGACGCGCCCCGATTGACACGCCTTCAGCAATTCATCGACCGAATTGATCTTCAGTTGCTCATGCAGCGCCTTGATCTTCTTCGCGCCCAATCCCGAGATCGAAAATAATTCCAGGATCGCGGCCGGAAATTCGCCGCGCAGTTCTTCCAGATATTTCAGCGAACCCGTGGACGCGAGTTCCTTGACCTTTCCAGCGATCGCCTTGCCGATGCCGGGAATTTTCGCGAGCGCTTCTTCATCCTGCAGATCGGACAAGCTGCCGCCCCACGCTTCGATCGAGCGCGCCGCATTCGCATACGCGCGCACTTTAAAAACATTTTCGTCCTTCAGCTCGAGCAACGTCGATATTTCCTGAAGTGCATTTGCGATTTCGGCCTTCGTCATTTGCTGAACTCTTCACCGAGAATAAACTCGGCAGCACGATGTCGATCAAACTGATCGAGTGCCCGCGCGATGCGTGGCAGGGATTGCCGAAACAAATTCCGACAGAATTGAAGGCGCGTTATCTGCGCGCGCTCATCGACGCCCGTTTCAAGCACATCGACGCCGTCAGTTTCGTTTCGCCCAAAGCCGTCCCGCAAATGGCGGACAGCGAACAAGTGCTCGCGCAAATCGATTTGCCTAACGATGTCGATCTTATCGGCATCGTCGTGAATGAACGCGGGGCCGAACGCGCGGTCGCGACGAAGCGTGTGACCACGCTCGGATTTCCCACTTCGGTCTCGCCGACGTTCCTGCGCAAGAATCAAAATCAATCGCCGGAAGAGAACATGTCGATCTTGCGCGCGATCCGCGGATCAGGTCTCGACATCGTCGCCTACATCTCGATGGCGTTTGGAAATCCGTACGGCGATCCGTGGAGCGCGGATGAAGTCAAGCGCCTCGTGAATGCAATTGTCGATCTTGGCGTGAAGTCGATTTCGTTGGCGGACACTGTCGGGATCGCTTCGGCAAAACTGATCGGCGAAGTCATGAACGCGGTTGGAAATGAATTCGACATCGGCATTCACATGCACAGCACGCCGGGAGAAGCGACGGCAAAAGTGCTCGCGGCTTACGATGCGGGTTGTCGCCGATTCGATTCCGCGATCGGCGGGCTGGGCGGTTGTCCCTTCGCGCAAGACGCGCTCGTTGGAAATATTGCGACCGAAAAAGTGATTGCGGCTTTGCCGCAACGCGGCGTCGATGTGCCTGTCGATCTTAGTGAGGTCGCGTCGATTAACGCACAAATCGCGCGCGAATTTTCTGCCTAACAAATCACATCCGGCCACGCTGTTTGTAGAAACGGTAGCGCTCGATGATCGACTCGACGTATTTGCGCGTCGCCGGGAAATCGATGTTGCGCAAAAAATCGCGCGTAGGCATGGCGGGGCTGGCGTTGCCGCCGGCCCAGCGTTGCGCGCGACTGGCGCCGGCGTTGTATTCCGCGAGCGCGAACGGGACTGCGTCGGGCTCGATTTTCCAATGCTCAAGCGCGCGATGCAGATACCAGCTGCCCGCCTCGAGATTGCGTTTCGGGTCGAACAAATCCTCCGGCTGGAAATTGTCGATCTTGTTTTCGCCCGCCCATTCCAATGCCGCTTTCTCGCTCACTTGCATGAGACCGCGCTCGCCCGCGCTGCCGATTTTCTGCGGATCGAGCCGGCTCTCACGCCACACCACCGCTTTCACCAGCATCGGGTCGAGCTCATGTTCGGCCGCGACCGCTTCAATGAGCGGATCAAATTTCTGAAAGCGCGCCGGACTTACCCATTCGTAAAATGTGTATAGCGGATCGCCCGAACGAATCGCGCGCCAACCGAAACCCGCCGCGAGCGCGAGCAAGAGGCACAAGATCAACTTGAAAAGGAATCGAGCCATCGGCCGGAAATATCGCACGTGCTCATGCTCGTGAATCACTCGATTTTCAATTAAATTCCGGCGTGCTTGCCCCGACTGACTCGCGTTTCGCTCGCGTCATCATCGACCGGGCCATTCATCGCGAGCTCGATTATGCCGTGCCGGAAACGCTCGCGGAACGGATCGGCGTCGGTTCGCGCGTGCGAGTTCCGTTTCGCGACAAACACGCGCTCGGGACCGTGATCGCGCTACTCGAGCAAAGCGACGCGAAGGGAATTCGGCCGATCGAAGCGCTCGTCGGCGACGCGCCGGCGCTAAACGAATCGCTGCTCGAGCTGGCGCGCTGGATGAGTGCGTACTATTGCTGCCCGATCGAGGCGGTCATGCGCAGCGTGCTTCCGCAAGTCGTTAGGCAGGCGAAGGTCAGTTTCAAAAAACAAATGTTCGTCCTGCCGGGTGGCAAGATCGACAAGGACAAGATCGACATGTTACGCCGCCGCGCGCCGCGGCAAGCGGAGCTGCTCGATGCGATCACAAAATTGCGCGAACCAACTGCGGCCGCGGAATTGCTGCGCCAAACTTCGCTCGATAATGCGGCGTTGCGCGCGCTGGTGAAGCGGGGCCTCGTCGAAGTGCGCGAGCAAACAGTCGAGCGCGACCCACACAGCGACGAGGAATTCCTCGCCACGGCGAACCTTGTTCTCAATGAGGAACAGGTCGCGGCCTTGAAGAAAATTGCGGACGCGCTCGCGCATCCGGAAAACGCGAAACCGATTTTGCTGCACGGCGTGACCGGCAGCGGCAAAACGGAAATTTATCTGCAGGCGATTCGCGCAACGCTCGAGCTCGGCCGCACCGCGATTGTCCTGGTGCCGGAAATTTCGCTCACGCCGCAAACGGTCGAACGATTTAAAGGTCGCTTCGCCGAATCGGCGGACGCAGTCGCGGTGTTGCACAGTCATTTGTCCGAAGGTGAGCGGCACGATGAATGGCACAAGATTAACTCCGGTCGCGCGCGCATCGTTATTGGCGCGCGCAGCGCGATTTTCGCGCCGCTAAAAAATCTCGGGCTCATCGTGGTCGATGAAGAACATGAGACGACTTACAAACAGGAGGAGGCGCCGCGCTATCACGCGCGCGATGTCGCGGTCGTTAGGGCGAAGATCGACAAGTGCGTCGTCGTGCTCGGCAGCGCCACGCCTTCGCTCGAGTCATATCACAATGCGACGACGGGAAAGTATCAGCTCGCCAATCTGACGCAGCGCGTGGACGACAATCAGATGCCGCTTATGCGCATTGTCGATCTTCGCCAGGAAGGGCGCGGTGAAAATAAGATGTCGATCTTGTCCGAGAAGTTGCGCGCGGCGATCGAGAACCGGCTCATTAAAAAAGAGCAGACGATTTTGTTTTTAAATCGCCGCGGATTTTCGACGTCACTTCTTTGCAGCAACTGCGGCGAAGCGCGGAATTGTCCGAACTGCAGCGTCGCGCTTACCTTCCATCGACATTCGCAACGCTTGAGCTGCCATTTGTGCGGACACACGGCGGCGGTGCCGAAGAAATGTCCGGCATGCGGAAAAGATGCGCTCATCTATTCGGGATTCGGCACCGAGAAAGTGGAATCGACCGTCGCGCAGATTTTTCCGCAAGCGAACGTGAAGCGGATGGACGCCGACTCGATGACACGCAAGCAATCTTATCGCGACACGCTCCTCAGTTTTCGCGCGGGCAAGATCGACATCCTGGTCGGCACGCAGATGATTGCGAAAGGTCTGCACTTTCCAAACGTGACCCTGGTCGGAATCATCAATGCCGATCTCTCGCTCCACCTCCCGGATTTTCGTGCGGGCGAACGCACGTTCCAGTTGCTCACGCAGGTCGCTGGTCGCGCCGGCCGCGGCGACACGCCGGGCGAAGTGTTCGTGCAAACTTACACGCCGTTTTCGCCTTCGATCCAATTCGCGCGACATCACGATTTCTCCGGCTACTTCGAACAGGAGCTTGAGTTTCGTGAACGTTGCGACTTCCCGCCATTCAAGCACGCGATCCTCATTACGGTAAGATCGACACACGAAGCGCGCGCGAAATTGTCGGCCGAAACGTTGTCGCGGCGTTTGAAGGAATCGTTAGGCGAAGAATTCATGGTCGGGGAAGCAACCGCCGCGCCGCTGGAGAAGTTGCAGGGAAATTTCCGCTTTCACATTTTGCTGCGCGGAAGCGCGATCGTGCGTTTGAGCCGGCTCGTGCGCGAGACGCTCGATAAATTGCCATTACCCGAAGACGTCATCGCGGCTGTCGATGTCGATCCTTATCAGTTGTTGTAGAAACAATTTCGCTTCCCTGCGTCAAAGCCGCTACAAATACCGCGATGCGCGCTCAAACATTTGTCGTCCTCCTGGCGCTGTCGCTCACAGCTTGCGGCAAAAAAAATTCCGCTTCCTCCGCATCGTCGAACAAAGTGCGTGTCGGTTACATCGGCCTCACGTGTGAAGCGCCAATCTACGTCGCGTACGAAAAAGGATTTTTCAAAGAGGAAGGGCTCGAACCGGAGTTGGTGAAATGTAATTGGACGAACTACAAGGACACGCTCGCGCTTGGCGGTTACGACATCACGCATCATCTCATCATGTATTTTTTGAAACCGATCGAGCAGGGACTGGATGTGCGATTTCTCGCCGGGATTCATCGCGGATGCCTGCGCGTACAGGCGGGCGTGAGGACGAACATCCACACCATTGAAGATCTGAAAGGCAAACGCATCGGTGTTCCGGGAATGGGAACGCCGCCGTTCGTTTTCGCGAATCGCGTTTTCGGAACGCACGGGATCGACGCGGGCAAAGATATCATTTGGAAAGTTTATCCGGCGGGTGAGCTCGGACTCGCGCTCGACAAAGGCGAAGTCGACGCGGTCGCGAACGCGGAGCCGATCGGCAGCTTGCTCATCGCCGAAGGCAAAGTGCGCAACATCGCCGACCAGATCATGGACGCGCCTTACAACGAAGAATATTGCTGCGAAGTCATCGCCAACGGCAAATGGGTGGACGCGAATCCGAAACGCGCCGCCGCGGCGACGCGCGCGATGTTGAAAGGCGCGAAATGGGTCGAAACAAATCCAAAAACGGCGGCCGCTCTCGCCGTCGAAAAAAAATATCTCGCGTCAACGGAAGAGTTGAACACGGTCGCGCTCGCGCGTTTGCGTTACATTCCCGCGGTGCAAATGGCGGCGGATTCGCTCGTCACCGCGGCGCGTGAAATGAAAGCGGCGAAGATGCTCGCGCCGGAAACGGACACGAACGCACTGGCGAAACGCGCGTTCATGCAGCTCGATGGCGTGAGCGACGATTGGATCAAATCGTTGCAAGTGGAGAAAGTCGCGGGCGGACAAGTTTCGCCTAACGAAGACATTCGTTTGATGGCGGCGTTGATCGAGAAAGACGCGGGGGATTCGTGCTGTCGCCGCAAAATGTTTGATCAGCCCGACCAGGATGCGCCGAACCTGGCCGACCCGAATGCGCAGCATCTTTCAAAAACGATGGTGGCGAAAGACGCGACGCGATAACAGAATCGCGTGATGCAGAATAGCGCAGAGGAAGATGTCGATCTTGCGCGGAGCCGCCAGATCGCGCCGCCGCCGGTGAGCAAACATCTGCAATCGTTGCTCACATTTTTCGGCGCGGTCGCCATCACGCTGGTGGTGCATCTCCTCATTTCCAAAAACGAACCGTCCGCCGAAACGCGCTACTACACGATTTTTCTCTGCACCGTTCTCGCCATCGCAGTTTTCACCGCGCCCGCGCAACTTTTCTCGAGCGCGGTGCGTCGCTGGCGACAAAATGTTCACCCCATTCTCGCCGCCGGCACACTGCTGCTTTGCCTCTGGGAAATCATCACCACCGGTTTGCGTTTACTTCCGCTGCCGTATTTCCCGAGCCCGGCAAAAGTGCTGCAGAGTCTGATCAGCGATTACAAACTTTTGTTCGACAGCACCTGGCACTCGTTCGTGTTGTTGTTATGCGGTTACGCGCTCGGCGTGCTCGCAGGATTGTTCAGCGGACTCTGCATCGGTTGGTCGCGCCAAATTCGTTATTGGGGAATGCCGGTCCTGAAAATCGTCGGCCCGATTCCGGCGACGGCGTGGATTCCGCTCGCCATGGTTCTTTCGCCGTCGGGCACCTTCTCAGCGATGGCGTTGATCGCGCTCGCCGTCTGGTTTCCGGTGACGATGCTGACCTCGTCGGGAATTTCGAACACGCGCGCTTCGTATCTCGATGTGGCGCGAACATTGGGCGCGGGCCGCGGTTACCTCATCTTTCGCGTCGCCGTGCCGGCAGCGTTGCCGAATATTTTTATCGGACTCTTCATGGGGCTGGGCGCTTCGTTTCTCACGCTCGTGGTCGCGGAATCCATCGGCGTGAAATCAGGACTCGGCTGGTATGTGAGTTGGGCGCAAGGCTGGGCCGAATACGGAAAAGTTTTTGCCGCACTCATCATCATGGCCGCATTTTTTTCCAGCATTATGACGTTGCTCTTCAAAGTGCGTGATCGCGTGCTCGTCTGGCAAAAGGGAGTGATCAAATGGTAACGCTCGCTCAAACCGAACCCGCGGCGCTCTCGCTGCGCGGGATCTCCAAAAGTTTCGCCGCGCCCGATGATCCGCTTACGCGCCGCCTTGCTTTGATCGACATCTCTCTTTCACTCGCGCCCGGTGAACTGGTCGCGCTGATCGGTCCGAGCGGTTGCGGAAAATCAACGCTGCTCCGGCTCATCGCTGGCTTGGACACGCCGGATTCGGGTGAGCTCACAATTGGTTCCGAGCCGATCACCGCCCCGAGCGCCGAACGCGGTCTCGTCTTCCAGGATCCAAATCTTTTTCCGTGGCTGACCGTTCGCCGCAATATCGAAGCGGGTTTAGTCGCGCGCGGATTATTGCGCGAAAAACGCGCCGAGGTGGACGACTTCATGCGATTGGTCCGTCTCGAAACATTCGCCAACGCCTATCCGCATCATCTTTCCGGCGGAATGGCGCAGCGGGCTGCGCTCGCGCGCGCGCTCATCAATCATCCCAAAGTTCTGCTCTTGGACGAACCGCTCGGCGCGCTCGACGCCTTCACTCGCATGCAAATGCAGGATGAAGTGTTGCGGCTGTGGCAGGCGCGACGCACTACCATGTTGCTCGTCACGCACGATATCGACGAAGCGATTTACATGAGCGATCGCATCATGATCATGACGCCGACTCCGGGCCGGATCGAACGCAAGATCGACATCGACCTTTCACGACCGCGCGATCGCAGCAGCGAAGCGTTCCTGCGTTTGCGCAGCAACATTCTCGAGCATCTTCACTTCGCCGGGACGGCCCCGGCCTAACAAATGGCAAAAAGAAAACGTGCCCGCGCGTCGCATTGGCTGAACGATCCGCTTTGGAAATTGACCATCGGCGATTGGATCGGTCTAACCGCGTTCTTTCTCGGAATCATTTCGTTGTTCTGCATTTTCTTCATTCGGCGTCACACCATTCCGTATCACTTTGAGCACACCTTCGCGGTGAGCGATCCGGAATTCATCGGCTCGGCCCTGGCCTTGTCCGATCCGAATCTCGTGACCGGCAACAAGATCGACATCCTGCAAAACGGCGACGCCTATTTTCCCGCGATGCTCGATGCCATTCGCGCTGCGAAAAACACGATCAACTTCGAGTCTTTCATTCTTTATTCGGATGAGGTCGGGCTGCAATTTCGTGACGCGCTCTCCGAACGCGCGCGCAACGGCGTCGAAGTGCGCGTGTTACTTGATGGCATCGGCTCAGGGTGGCGCCTGAATAATTCCGACGTGCGAATGATGAAACAAGCCGGCTGCAAATTCGCTTATTATCATCCAACGCATTCGTGGCGGGTCGATCGAACGAATCGCCGCACGCACCGGCGCATTCTGGTGGTCGATGGAAAAATCGGATTCACCGGCGGCGCCGGCTTCGCCGAGAAATGGTCGGGCCACGCGCAGGACGAAAAACATTGGCGCGACGCGCAAATTCGCATTCAGGGGCCGCTCGTCGCGAATATGCAGGCGGCGTTTCAGGAACATTGGATCAAGGCTTTCGGCGAGGCGCTGACCGGCGCCGGTCAGTTTCCTGAACTTGATTCGGTCGCCGATTTGAAAGCGCAGGTCGTCACCTCGCGATCATTTTCGATGGCGCCGGTCCCGCTTCTGCAAGCCGTCGCCTTCACCGCCGCGACCAAACGCATCTGGATCACGAACGCGTATTGCACTCCGACGAACGACCAGGTCGAGCAACTCGTTAGGGCGGTAGATCGACATGTTGATGTGCGCCTTCTTTTGCCCGGGCCGAAAAACGATCAACCGTTGACGAAATCCGCCGGCCGCACCGCTTACGGAAAGTTGCTCGAAGGCGGCGTTAAGATTTTCGAATACCAGCCGACGATGATCCACGAGAAGTCGATGGTGATCGACGGAATGTTCTCGATGATCGGTTCGTCGAACTTCGACGCGCGCTCGTCCGAAATTAACGAGGAGCTCGACGTTGTCATTTACGACGAAAAATTTGGACACGAGATGGAAGCGAGCTTCGAAAAAGATTTGTCGCGGGCGCGCGAGTACACCTTGCAACAATTCAAGGATCGCTCCCTGATGGAGCGCACGACCGAGTGGCTGGCGTTACCGTTTCGTTCGCAGTTTTAGTCACGGCGCTTCGCCGCGCTTGAACATGTCGATGTACCGGCGCAAATCGTCCGCGATGGACGTTTGCACGTTGGTTACCGCGATTTGCACGCCGCGCTCGGCCGTCGTGATTGCCTGATCGAATTGTCGATCTTGCGCGTATGCCACGGCCAGCGTGCGAAGCACCACCGCGTTTTTACCTTCGGCCAATCGGTTCGCATGGTCCGCCAGTTCGACCGCGCGCGATGGATTGCGCAGTTGTCGATCCGCGCAGGTCGCGAGCATCCACGCGAGATTGTTCAAAGCGTTTCCATCCTCGGTTTCGTAACGCAACGTATTTTCCCACCAGCGAATCGCGCCGGCGTAATCGCCGCGATGCACCAGTAAAAGCGCGAGCGCGTTACTCGCCTCGACGTTATCGGGCTGGAGCTCGAGCGCCTTTTCGTAATGCTCGATCGCTTCGTCGACTTTGTGTTGTTTCTCGAGCGCGGCGGCGAGACCATGTTGCGCGCCGGAATTTCCAGCTCGCGTCGCGACGGCGCGCCGGTAATGCTCGATCGCTTCGTCGATCTTTCCCTGCGCGAACAAAATGCCGGCGAGACCGGTATGCGCGACGTCGCTCTGCGGCGTGATGCTCAAGGTATAACTCCAGAGCGATTCGGTGTCGCGCCAATGCGTCGTTTGCTTCCACGATAAGATCGACAATGTCATCACCGCCGCGACCCCGGCGGGCGCGAGAATGATTGCGCGCGACTTCGTTAGGTCAACGACCAGCCACGTCAACGCAATGTAGAGACCAATTTGCGGCAGATAAGTGTAACGATCGGCGTGACCCTGTAGTCCGACCTGCACGATGCCGATGACCGGCACGAGCATGATCAAATACCAAAGCCAGCCGACGAGCAGATACGGATTTTGTTTTCGCCTAACGAACGCCGCGACCGTGATGGCGATGAGCAGGAGAAGCGCGCCCGCGACTTGTAAGATCGACAATCGATTTTCGGGGTGGATGTAAAACGGAATGAGATCGCGCGGCCAAAACATTTGCCCGATGTACTCGACATAACTGACGATCGCGTTCGAGACGCGGTCTGAAAGCGGAAGCATTTCCACCGAGCCGAGCGCGAAGTTCTGCGCGAGCAGCGTAGCGACGACGGAGCCTAACGAGAGCGCAAAGAGCGGTATTTTTTCGACGACCAGCTTCCACCATGTCGATCTTGCGAAGGGCCAATAATCGAGAAGCAACAGGACCAGCGGCGTAGTCACGAGCATCGGCTTCGACATCAAACCGCATGCGAGCAAGATCGACATCGTCACGTAATGCGCGAGCGAAGGCGCACGCACATAACGCGCGTAGGCCAAGAGCGTGAGCATGAAAAAGAGGCCGCTCAGGACGTCTTTGCGTTCGGCGATCCACGCGACCGATTCGACCCGCAACGGATGAATCGCGAACACGGCGGCGACGAACGCGCTTGGCCAAAGCGACTTCGTGGTCCGCGCGAGAAAGAGAAAAAGCAAAACCGACGCGATCGCGTGCAGCAGCACATTGATCATGTGATGCGCTCCGGCATTGAGCCCGAAAATCTGGCAATCGAGCATGTGCGAGATCGACGTGAGCGGGTGCCAGTTTTGCGAATGCACGTGTGTGAACGCCCAACGGAGGCTCGGCCACGTGACCCCGCCCAGAATGTGCGGATTCTGCAAAACGTAGAGCGGGTCGTCGTAGTTGATGAACTGGTGATGCCGCGTTTGGCCGAAGACGGCCGCGACGAGCGCAATCAAGCCGAGGCAAATTCCGATCCGAAATGGTAAATCGCGCCGGTATGTTTGGTGCTCTGAATCGGACGTCCCCATGCAGCCGCATAACGTCATCGACATTTCCCCCAACGCCAAGGCAAGACCGCGGCGCGCGCCGGCAGACATTCAGCGGCTAGTTCGCGAGAACGAGCTCTTGCGCGGGATCAGGGAAACGGTCCATGCGCAAATGCAGCGCAAGATCGACATCGTCCATTGCGAGCCGGGCGAAGTGATTTTCGCAGAAGATGAGCCGGGCGATTCGATGTTTCTCATCGGCGAAGGCTCGGTCAAAATTTCAAAACGCGGCCGCGCCGGCCAGCAGGAAACGCTAGCGTTTTTGCTGGCGGGCGACTTTTTCGGCGAGATGGCGCTGGTGGACAGCGGCAAACGTTCGGCGCAGGCGGCTGCCGTCGAAGCGGTCACGCTCGGCCGAATCGATCGTGAAGGCTGGGACCTGCTCCTGCGTCTGGCGCCGCATGAAGTGCTGAACAATTTCACGCGCTCGATCACGCGGCGTTTGCGCGACAACAATCAAAAATTCATCGAAGAGATGATGCGGAACGAGCGGTTGGCGTTGCTCGGCTCGACCATCGGCGCAGTTATGCACGACATGAACAATCCGATCATGTGCATTCGCGGCGCGTGCGAAGTGATGCGCGCGACGTTGCACGATGAGCTGACGAGCAAAATGTCGGGCCTGATTCGCGACGCGGTCGAGAAGATGGAGGCGATGACGAAAGAGCTGCTCGATTTCACTCGCGGCAAAACCCAGCTCAATCTGCAAAACGTCGGCGTGTCGGAATTTTTGCGTCAACTCGAGCCCGACTTCGCGCGTTGCCGTCCGTTTATCGATGTGCGGGTGGAGATGCTTTACGACGGTCTGTTACACGTAGATCGACATCGTCTTTTGCGGGTGTTCGCAAATCTCATTCGCAACGCACGCGAGGCAATTGGTCCGAAAGAGGGCAACATCGTGCGATTAATCGTGCGGAAGATCGACGCACAAGTGCGGTTCGAACTTTCCGACACCGGACCGGGAATTCCGGCCGAAATTCTGCCGCGCATTTTCGAGCCGTTCATGACGCACGGAAAAACGAACGGCACTGGCCTCGGTCTCCCGATCAGCAAAGCGGTGGTCGAAGCGCATGGCGGAACGATCACCGTGAGCAGCAGTGAACGCGGCACGACATTCACGATCGATATCCCCGCGCCGGCGTAAGATCGACAACTACTCGTTCTCGCAACCGAAGAGCGGGTGTTCGCCTTCGAGGCCTTTAATCATGAAAACGCCGAGCGGTTTTCCATTGATGTGTCCGCTGAGATTCTCACGAGCTGCCGCGCTGATGACGCAGGGGAATTTGTTGGTCGCAGCCACGCGTTCGATGCGAAAGAGAAAATTCAGGTCCTGACCGAGCGCACTCACTTCCCCGGGCGCGGCGGCGGCGCCGAAGACGGCGGAACCGAAATGCAAAGCCCAACGAAACGCCGGACGGCCTTGCGCCTGCATTCCACACAGAACCTGCAAGGCCGCGGCCACATTCGAGGCTTCGGCAAAGCGCACGTCCCAATAAACGAGCATGCCATCGCCAAGAAATTTGCTCAGCGTGCCGCCGTGTTCTTCGATCACGCGTCGGCATTCCGCCAGCCACGAGCCAACTAGCCGCGCCAATTCTTCCGTCTGCAGCTCACCGCTCAACTGCACAAAATCTTTGATGTCGAGAAGCAGAAACCAACAGGTCAACTCATTCACGTCGCGCACGGTCATCTGACTTTGCGTAACGTAAATTTCGTCGCCCCCTAACGAATCCTGCTCGAGCCGAAAGATTACGTTTTGTTCGCCGATCTGGATGATGTCGCCGTCATGCAGCACCACCGGCGCGATGACGCGGCGACCATTCACGTGCGTGCCGTTGCTGCTGCCAAGATCGACAAGAGAAAACTCGCTGCCTCCCTGAGCATGCACGATCGCGTGTCGGCGAGATACTTTCGGCGACGCAAAGACGACGTTGCTGTCCTTGGCCCGGCCGAGGGAGCACGTCTTGCCGATCAACGGGAAATGTTGATCGCCTACGTCGAGCCAGGCGGCGAGGGTGCCGTTTCTCATCGCCTTTGCTCAAGCCGAACGCATGCCACGCTGCGTCAAGGGCACGCCCTCTGCTTTTTCCGGCGTTCGGATGCAAGTCTATTGCTCGGAGGACGAGGAGTCGCAAAACGGACAGACGCAGCGCGGAGTAGTCGGCGGGGCGCAATTGTTCAAGCGCTTCACTCTGCAAAAAGTCCTCGGCCGCGGAGGCATGGGCATCGTGTGGCTTGCGCGTGACGACCGGCTCGATCGCCTGGTCGCGCTGAAACTTGTCCCCGATGCCGTCTCGTTCGACGCGTCGGCGAAAGAAGATCTAAAACGCGAGACGCGAAAAAGTTTACTCCTGACGCACCCCAACATCGTCCGCATTTTCGATTTCGTGGAAGACGAAACGGCCGCCGCCATCTCGATGGAATATGTCGATGGCTCGACCCTGTCGCATCTGCGCGTACAAAAGCCGTCGCGCTGCTTCGAAGTGCGCGAACTCGAGCCCTGGGTAGCGTCGTTATGTGATGCGCTCACTTATGCGCATGACTCGGCGCGCGTAATTCATCGCGACCTGAAACCGTCGAACCTGATGGTGAACAGCCGCTCGGAATTGAAGATCACTGATTTCGGAATCGCATGCACTCTGCGCGAGTCGATGCGTTGCGTTAGCGTGCAGACTTCGAGCGGGACGCTCAATTACATGAGCCCGCAACAGATGCTCGGCGAGGATCCGGCGCCGGCCGACGACATTTACGCACTCGGCGCAACGCTCTTTGAAATGCTCTCGAGCAAACCGCCGTTTTACGGCGGCGATGTCGCTTCGCAGGTGCGTGAAGTTGTGGCGCCGACAATTGCGCAGCGTCGGGAGAAATTTGAAATCAAAGGCGAGCCGATCCCGAAACATTGGGAGGAGACGCTCGCGGCCTGCCTTGCGAAAAATGCCGACCATCGCCCGCGCAGCGCGGCTGATGTCGCGCGCAAGTTGCGACTTGGCGGACCGCTTCGCTTGAAGAGCGAGCCGAAAGGGCCGCCGTTTTGGAAACAAGAAAAGGTGCAACGCATTGCGGCATTGGTCGGCGGCGGCGCGGCCCTCGTTATCGCCACGCATTTGATCAGCCGGCCGCATGAAAGATCGACAACTACCTTTGCGAAAGAGAAACAATCGGAACCGGTCGGTTACGCGCTGGAAGTGCGATCCACACCGGCGGCGTCCGCGACGCCGCAGCACAAGGCCGAACCGGAGCAGCCTCCCGCAGTAGTAAAAGTGCCGACTAAACTCACATTCGAAGCGCTGAGCGCGCCTTCGCCAGAAGCAACTGCAGTAGCAACGGCAACGCCGATGACAGTCGCGTCGAAGACCACTAACGCGACCCTCAACCTAACGAGCACACCGACCGGCGCGACCTACTCCCTTTACCCGGGCGTGATCGCGAGCAAGACACCGCCGGGGAGCATTCCACTGCGCAGCGGAACCACGCCGGCGACGATCGACGATCTTTCGCCCGGTCGTTACACATTGTTTTTCCACAACGACGGCTGGCCGGACGATCGCGCCGAGATCGCCGTGCACAACGGCGAAAACGTGCCGGTCGATTACACTTTTCCGCATGGCAGCGCCACCATCACCAGCACGCCCGATGGCGCGGAGATTTTCCTCGGCGAACACTCGTTAGGCATCACGCCGCTCACTGTCGATCTTCCGTTAGGCAAACAAACTCTGGCCGCGCGTCACCCGGATTATCCCAAACGCACCAAGACGGTCACGATCGATGGGACCACTGACGCGATGGTCGCGTTTCAACTGCGCTCGAGCGCTTCATCGAAGCCGAAACCAACGCCGACGCCAAGCGGACTCGATAAACTCGGCAACAGCTTCAAACATCTGTTTGGCGCTCATGCCGAACCGAGTCCGGCGAAAAAGAAGAAGAGCAATTAGTTGCTGGAGCCGGCAGACGGATTCGAACCGACGACCTGCTGATTACAAATCAGCTGCTCTACCAACTGAGCTATGCCGGCATTTACGAGGGAAAATAGCACCTTCGACACCGGCGGAAAGCGCCATTGTACCCCCAAATTGTACCCCTTTTGCAAATATGCCTCGAGCATCAGCCCGCGAGATGAAAGATTGCGATGCCACGCGGCCACTGTCGCGTCGACGGTTCCGCAGGCAAGCTGATTCGCGTGAGAAACGCAGGAGCGCTGGCGCGCCGTCTCGGCCGGCATCGAACAGCCGCTCCCGGCTCGGAGCATCGTCCCGGCAGGCTTTGCCAAACATAGCGGGAGCCGCCGCTATGCTGAAGTCCGACGAGTCGCTTTGGGAACGAACAGCTGTCCAGAATCTGTTCCGTTATCGACCATCAGGAACATATTTCGCCAGATTCAAAGTGGGTGGTAAGCCGATCCGGCAGAGTCTGGAGACCACCGTCTTCTCGGTAGCGAAGCAGCGTCTACCGGACAAGATGCGCGAGTACCGCTCGCTCCACGAATCAATCAAGTCTTTCGCCAGCGGAAAAATGACTGTCGGAGATGCAGCCGAAGTTTACCTTCGAAAGGTCCGCGCGAACGTTTCTCTGAAGCCCCGATCAAAGAACTATTACGCCGACATGCTCGACTTCATCAATCGCTCGTGGCCCGCGCTGAAGGAAACTGACGTACGCAAGGTTTCGGAGCGCGATTGCGAGAATTGGTTGGGGCGATTCCAGCAGCAATATGCCGCCAGTGTCGTGAACAACGCGATCGGCACATTGCGCGCAGTGTTTCAGGAAGCGATCAGCACGGGAGCGCGGTTCAATAATCCGGCTGCGGGACTGGCGCGCGTGAAGGTGCGTCAGAAACGGCTTCAGCTTCCGTCGCGCGAGGAGTTTCTTCGATTCGTCGAAGAGATTCGGACCGCGGGCGCGCGGCAGTCGAAGGATTGCGCGAATCTGGTACGCTTTCTTGCGTACAGCGGTGTGCGCCTTGGTGAGGCCAAATATGTGACGTGGAGCGACGCAAACCTCGCACGTCATCAACTCCACGTCCGCGGCGATCCGCTGACGGCGACCAAGAATGGGGAGACGCGCTACGTGCCAATGATCCCGGAGCTTGAACAATTGATTACGGAGCTGCGCAAAGACCGGTCCGATGAACCGCCAACTTCGATCGTGATGCGCGTCTTCGAATGTCAGAAGAGTATGACCCACGCTGCGGAGAAGATCGGGATGAAGCGAATCACGCACCACGACCTGCGGCATCTTTTCGCAACCATTTGCATCGAAAGCGGAGTGGACATCCCGACTGTGTCCCGATGGCTCGGTCACAAAGATGGTGGCGCATTGTGCATGAAAACGTACGGCCACTTGCGGCAGGATCATAGCTTCGCCCAGGCACAGCGCGTCCGCTTCGGTATGGCTCCGGCATGAGCGGGTTGCGTTATTCCGTTTTTAGCAACCGCAGAAGTTCAGTCCGCGGCACGAGCAGTTTGCCACGAAGCGCGCGGCAGGCGCGCAGCTTGCCGCGCTGAACAAGCCGATAAACGCTGAAATAATCGACGCCGAGAAGATCTGCCGCTTCTTTCAGCGAGTAGGCGAGCCGCTCTTTTTCAGCAGCGGTAGTTGTCGGCGGCGAGAACTCGATCGTGTCCATGAAACAGATCGTAGACAAAAGAACGAGATCGGCGCTCCGCTGGGGGAGCGGATTACGGCGTGTCGTGCTGATTCGCGCCGGCCATCATCGACGCAGGATTAAGGCTGTTCACCGGCCTCTTGCACAGTCATGCGCCAGATCACGCCGTGATCCGTATCTTCTTCGACTTGCCGGTACCGTTCGGGTATTGTGCGCACCCATTTCACGGCGAAATCCTGCACGGCCAATAAGAGGGCGCGCAGATTGCGCCCCGTGATTTCAACATCGTGCGTGGAGAAGATCAGGCGCAGGATTTCAGCTTCGTCTCCGCAGTCGAGTGATGCGGTAACGAGATGTTGGTATGGGAACACCTGTGCCGCGCGATCGGATGTTTCGATCCGCAGGCAGGCACATGCAGCCTCACGCTGCCAGCACGTTGGCGCGGACGTTGCGGTTCGTCGTTCGGATTTCATGGGTGGGCTTCAGCGAGTGATTGATGCGCGCAGCGGTCCAGGAACGCATCGCGCGGTTACAAATGTGGCGCGCGAAATCGCGTCCGCGTCGGAACGAGCGGATGAGGCGACGCCGAACGCCGTATCGGGTTGTTCGGGTCGGCAGGAGGTCGAGCGCGAGCTCTCGCTCACCACTGCGCATGATCGCGCGACGCAGCTCCGCTTTGTCCGGCGTGAAAATCTGAATGCTTTTCCGGCCGCGCGAGATCGTGACGTACCACTGCTGCGCATTCGTCGCTGCGCGGACGGCAGAATCGGAAAACAGGACGTGATCGACAGTCTTGCCTTGCGAACCGTAGGACGTTACGGCGTAGCCGCGGAGGAACTGGCGATAGCTCGGCGGAAGCACGCGGCCGTCGTCCAATCGGATCGCCCCGTTTGTCTTGATCTGCGCTATCGTGACAACTTCGCCATTCGCGAGTTTGCGACGATCGCGCGTGAGGCCGTTCGCCTTGAGCTGAATCCGATCGCCAGGCGACAGCGCGAGTGCTCGCCGTTGGCAGACGTTGACACGATCTAAATCCGCGACCGACAAGTGGCGCACTTTGCCGCCGGTTTCGAACACGAGGCGCTTCGCAGTTAAGCCGACGAACTTCGCTTGGGCGCCGCGAACGCAGCCGCTTACGTCACGATTGAAAACGAGAATGGCATCAGGTCCGTAATTTTGTGCGTCGAGCTTCTGCGCAGTTGTGAGATCAATCTGTTCGAGCGCGGTAATCTCGGCACTCTCGGCCGGCAGCAATCCATTTTCTTGGAGCCGGTCGCGAATCGCGTCGTTAATGGCGCGGACTTCAGCTCGTGTTTGTGACACTACGATCGCGGATTCATTGCGGGCGGCGAGATCGAGATACCATTCAGACAGGCGCGCGTTCTGGTCTACAATTCCGCACTCAGCAACCGCGCCTAGTTTCTCCAGTCGGTCAAATGAAGTGAGCAATCGGCCGGCAGAGGCTGCTTCGACCGCTTCACGATATTGGCGAATGCGTTTGCGCTCCTCCGCTGTTCGACCGCGCTTCGGCTCCTGTCGTCGAATCTGGTTCAGTTCGGCCGCGCGCAACCCGGAGTAACGCTCTATCGCCCGCAGCGCGTCGGAGGCTTCGACCGGCCCGTGTTGGCGCGTATCGCCGCAAAGCAAGAGCCTTCCATTCCGTTCCTTAACTAAGCGAATCAGGTCGAGGAGTTGTCGGCCATCGATCTGTCCGGCTTCGTCGACAATCACAACCGCACGTTCCGGCAGATCGCTTCGCTGCAGACATTCTCGAACAGTACGCGCATCGTTGAGACCATCCCGTGTGAGACCGATGACTTGCTGGCGTTGCGGAGCCAAAACAACCGATGGATTTTTCGCCGCACTGATCGCTGTTTGGACGGCACGAAGCACGTAACTTTTGCCTGTTCCCGCTCCACCGCGAAACAGCGTGATGAAACTTCGCGACCTGAGAATCTCGGACAGCGCGCGGCGCTGATCTTCCGCCAGATCCTTGTCGATGCCAGCGTTGGCAAGCGGCGCATGCCGATTCAAACCATCGCGCGCGGTTTGCAAAATCTCCCACTCACGCGCGAGTACGTCTCGATGAGCGACTTTGTCAGTTATGTCGCGCAGATACGGACGTGACGCAGTTTCCCGTTTCAGTTCAGTGATCGAGATCGAATCGCCGCGCGCCACGGACAATGCATGCCGCCACAGTTCATGCTCTCGAACAACTGAGCGACGTTCGAATAGATGACTCTCGGCCCAGGACACCGCGTCAGCAGCCGAGAAATTCGGCTCGTGCCCGTCACGATTTCGTTCCGGCAATGTGAGCGCCGAAATTTCATCTGCTGTCAGCTGCTCTCGCCAAAACTTGCGCAGTTGCTCATCACCGATGTGAGCTGTCTTTCGCGCGCGTTCTTTATGCGCGATGTGCTCTCGGATTGCCGCTTTGTTTCCGCTGCGTTTTTCCTCATGCGAATTCAGAAACTCGCGTGTCTTTTCGTCGATTTCGCGATGCCGTTTAGAAAAGCGCTCGCACAATTCGCGTCCAATCTCGGCAATCTCGAAATCGCCACGCGGTGTGTTTTTGATCGTGTACCCAAAGCTGCGCAACGCACGGCTGAGTTCATGATAATAGACATTCTCGGCGTACTTTTGCGCGCCGAGCATTTCGTAGTTCTGCAGCGCCTTCCAACAACGCTCCTTGGGATCATGCGTCGCGTTGAAAATGATGCAGTGCGTGTGCAGGTGCGGATCGAGAGCACGTGAGGTGTCGTGCTGAAATAGCGCCGCAACGATGTTGCTCGTGCGGCGGTCGGTATTGGTTCGTCCACGCCGCACCCGAGCCGCAGCGAATTGTTCCAATTCGGTAATCGCGATCTTCACAGCCTCATTGTGGGCAACGCCGATTCGTCTGTCGTCATTCACGAGTGCCGCGACCGAGACTGACTTCGGCGGTGAGAACGTGAAGTCGTAAAACACCCGTCGATTCGCGACTTCGCTGTCAGTCGCCGAACGCCTGACAGTGTTTCTCCGCAGCGTCAGAAGTTCGTTCGAAACCGGATGCTGATTTTCACAAAGCGCGACGAAGGCGTCGCGTGTAACTCCACCTTTCAATCCCAGGAGCGCAGCGCCAAGTCCGATCCACTCGCCATTGACGCTGTGGTTCTCTGCGTAATAATCGCCCACGCTCAAGTGCTCTTCGAAATAGCCCTTCGCGTTTTTGAGATTGGTCTGCGCCTTCGGTGACAGCACGTCATCGAGTTACTACATCGCGCGCCATCAATTGCTCCAAACAGGGAGCCGCCAACCGACTGCACTCTGAGAGAACTAAGGGTGTATGCACCCAGAGTTTTTAAGGAGGGACGCCCTACCCCTTAGCATTGCTAAGGAATTTCCGTCGCGTCGCTGAATCGCTCCCCAACTGATGAGCGACGTTGATGACATCTCCACGCGCGCGCAGCGTTTTAACGACGCTGTCCGAACCTTCACGCCGCCGTCACCGGCGCGACACGCAAAATTGATGCCGATGAAAGAAGGCATCGTCGAGCTGCGGCAAAAAGGCGCATCACTTAGGCTCATCCGCGAACTTCTCGCCACCGTCAGTGTCTTCGTCGGCATCGACACGATCGCCCGCTTTCTCGCCGAGGTGACTGGGGAAGCGTCGCCGCCACGATCACGGAGACGAATTAGTTATCGTCGCGCGGTCTCAGCAAAAGGCACGCAAACGTCGCCGCCCGCACAAGCACCAACTTCGACAGCACGCACCGAACCGCCAGCGGAGCGTCCACGCGCACGGGGACCGCGCGTCGCCGATCCTCGCAACCTCTGATCCAACGCACCTTCACATGAACAAACAAATCAACCTCGTCATCAACGGCAAAGGCGGAGTCGGAAAGAGCTTCTTCGCCACGAACTTCGTGCAGTATCTGAAAGATTGCGGGATCGCTCATTGTGCGATCGACAGCGATCACGAGAACTCGACGCTGAAGCGTTTCCACTCAGAAGCGGAATTCATTAACCTCGAGCATCGCCGAGAAATCGACCGCGTCTTCACGACCGCGGAAACTTCCGATCTTCTCGTGATCGACTGCCGCGCGGCTTCCACCGACCTGTTCATCGACTTCTTCGATGAGGTCGGTTTAACGGAAGTACTGCGCTCGTTAGGCGCACGATTGACGATCATCTGTCCGGTCAATCACGAGGCAGACAGCGTGGAACAGTTGCGCATCTTATCGGACGCACTACGCGATGGCTGCGCATGGGTCGTCGTAAAGAACGAAGCGCACAGCGACACGTTCAAAATTTACGATGGCAGCAAAACGCGACGGCAGGCTGTCGATGTTCTGCATGGCCGTGAGATCACGATGCCGCGCATGTACGACTGGCTCGTGACCGCACTCAATGAGCACAACACGACGGTCACTTCCGCTTTAACACACGCCGGATTCAACTTGCTCGACCGGCAGCGACTGAAGGCGTGGCAAACTCGTTTCTACCGTCAACTGTATCGCGCCGCTGACCTGCTCCTGAGCGATCCGCACGCGGCGGAAAGGTTCGCGGCGTGAATGCTGATGATCCACTGGCGAACGCGATCTCGGACTGGCAGCGAAAGTATCGCATCGCAGACGACGACCCGATCATTGCGGTGCTGGAACTCGTGCGGCTGCAACTTCAGCACGCTCGCATCAATCGCGATGATGCAGGTGCCGCGCCGCCAGGCTTCGAAGATTTTCGCGGAACGATCGAGCTGCTGGATCGTCGCTCGAAAGCTTTTATTCACCAAGCTTCTGATTTAGTCGCCGAGCTGCGTCGGTTTGGATTGAACGTCCACCGGATCAACCGCGCGCGCGTCGCGACGCAGTTCGCGCTCCTAGTTGCGGGCATGGTGATAGGCGGACTTCTCATCCGGCTTTTGTGAGTGCAACTGGTGGCTACATCGCAGCGGGCCTGCTCTGGATGCTCGCGACGGCGTCGCTAGTCTCTTATCTTCGGAGCCGCACTGGCCCGACCGTCGTGCGACTGGCGGGCTTCAAATGGAGACGGAGCGATTTCTGTCGCGGATGGCTGATCACGGGCGACACCGGTTCCGGCAAGACACGGTCGGGAATCACGCCGTTGCTGTTTCAGGTTTTTCAAAACGAGCCGACGTGGGGCGGTCTCTGCATCGACGATAAGGGCCTCTACTGGGAAACCCTCTCGGAAATGGCACGACACTTCGGCCGCGAAGACGATCTCATCCTCCTTCAGGTGCGCCCCGACGATCAATCGGCCGCCGTGTGGAGTCCCCGTCATACATACAACCTCACGTCGGACCGCAGCATCCCGTATAACACTTTTGCAAAAGCCGTGGTGGACACCGCATCGAGTTTGGGTCAGGCCGGCGACAAAGGCTTCTTCAAAAACCAGGCGCAAATCCACATCGCCGCCGCATTAGAAACGCTCCGCGAGATTGGCGCCGACGTGACGCTGGAGAATGCGTATCATCTGCTGCTCGACCAGGGCGACTTGGATGAAGCTATGACCGATCTCGCATCGAGTCATCAAACCGCTCGGCGGCGCGAGCTGTCAGAGCATTTTTCGAATCGTTTTCTTTCCCAGCCGCCCGAACAGATCGGCGGTGTCAAAGAAACGATTGCCAATTACTTGCAGGCGTTCATCACTCCCGACATCGCGCAGGTGTTTTGCCCCGCAGCAAACACCTTCGACTTCGCCGACATTGATCGCGGAAAGATCATCTGCGTGGCGATGCCGCAAAAGTTCCAACTCGAACGCCGTTACGTGAACACGTTTCTGAAGATGCTGTTCTACACGCACGCGTTGCGCCGGTTCGACAAACCAGCCGAAGAGCGGCGTCGCGACAACTTGCTGATCCTGTGGGCTGATGAGGCACAGCGTTTCGTCACCGCGAGCGAAGACGGTATGAGCGATTACAACTGCATCGACGTCATCCGCGAGGCGCAGGCGACAGTGGTCGCTGCCGCGCAATCCTCCAGCTCATTCATCCCGCCGCTCGGCCGCGAGAAAGCCCGCGTCTTCACTCTCAATCTGCGCAATCGCCTGATCTTCAAAGCCGCCGATGAAGAAGGCGCCGTCGAGAGTGCCGATTTCCTCGGCAAAAAGCGCGTGGTCAAAAAATCATGGGGTTACACCGGTGGCCAAATGTCCCGGAATTATTCCGATCAAGAAGAGCACAAGATCAAACCGCACCTCCTGCGCAATCTTCCAAAACACGCCGCAGTAATCGTTCATTGCGAGCGCGGCCACCGCCGAAAGCTCCTGCCGCCAATCGAAGCGGATGGGCGGATTTGTCCTTGGTTTCGTTAGCAACGCCTGCGGCGAGCGAGCGCAGCTTCACTTGCGCGCGATGGTCAATATAACGAATGTGCTCGGATGAAGATCGTCGAATGCGCTGTTCGCACAATGCTGTTTGCCGGGTTGACGATAACGGCGCTGGCGCACGATACGTGGTTGATACCTGACAAGTTCAACGTCGCGCCTAACTCGACGGTAACGCTGGATATGACGAGCGGGATGGAATTCCCCAAGCTGGACGTTGGGCCGAAGCCAGAGCGAGTGCAGAGCGCGAAGTGCCGACTGGCAGGCAACACTTTCGACATCACAAACAAGATCGCCGCGTCTAATTCATTGCAGTTCAAGGCCGAATTGCCGGAGACGGGTATTGCCACTTTCTGGGTGAAACTGCCGCCGCGCTCGCTTGAGCTGAAGCCCGAGCAAGTGAAGGAGTATTTGGACGAAGTCGATGCGCCGGAATCGCTGCGGAAACAATGGGCGGAGATGAAGCCGCAGCGCTGGCGCGAATCCTACACGAAACATCCGAAGACATTCGCGCGCGTGGGAGAGCCGAGAGCGGATACTTCCTGGGCGGAGCGGGTGGGAATGTTTCTGGAGATCGTGCCCGAGACAGATCCGACCGTTTTGAAAGTTGGCGACGAGCTTGCCGTGCGCGTCTTAAAAGATGGCCAGCCATTCGCAGCTTTCTCACTTAATGCAGTGAGCGCAGACGATAAGAAGGGCGAAACCCGGAAGACGGATGCAGCGGGCCGCGTTTCGTTTCGATTGACCAAAGAAGGCCGTTGGCTGTTCCGCGGAACAGACATCCGCAAATCCAGCCAACCCGAAATTGATTGGGAGAGCGACTTCGCAACGCTCACGCTCGAAGTAAAGGCGAGATAAAACCAAAGAGCCGGCACCTTTCGATGCCGGCTCGAAATAGCGGGATTGGCGCATGGCGCCGAAGCCGCATCGCAAGGGAGAGGCGACGTTATTTCTTTTCGCTGTCCTTCATGCCGCCGGCCATCATCGTGCCGTCCATCATGACCATGTCGCCGTCCTTCAACTTCATCTTCGTGCCGTCTTTTGTGATGTGAGTCCCATCGGTCGTCACTTTGCTGCCGTCTTTCATCGTCATCTCTTTGTCCATGGCCATTTCCTTGCCGTCCATCATCATCATCATCTTGCCATTTTTCATGTGGACGCAGTCCTTCGACTGGTCGCCGGCAAAACCGGCGCTGAGGAAGGATAGGCTGATGACTGCGACTACAAGTGTTCTCAATATTGTTTTCATGCTGTTTTATCGCGCCTTTTTTGAATTTGCGCACCTGCAAATTGTTCATTCAGACGCGGAACGCGCCCTCGACCTCATTAGCGGCTTGCTGACACGATCACGATCCCGGTTGTGATCAGGAGGGCGCCGACCCACAACCGCGGCGTCATCTTCTCATTTAAGAAAATCACCGCGCCGCCAATTAGCATCAGGCGGCTGAGCGCTTCGAAGGGGTAGACGAAACTGAGTTCGAACCGCGAGAGCAGCGTTAACCAGGCGAAGAAACCAATCGCCATCGCGACCACGCCAGCCGCGAAGATGGGTAGGAATTTACCAGTTCGCCTGCGGCTCTCGTTGCTCTCATTGACGGACAGTTTGAAAAGGAGCTGGCCGGTGATGGAACTCAGCTCGGAAACGATCACGAGAAAAAAGGCGAGTGGCGTCACAGCCGTTCCTCCACCTTGGCGGCCGGTGCAGCAACGATGAGCACACCGGCCAGAACCAAGGCTATGCCCACCCACCGATCGATCGGAATGTGTTCCCCCAAAATGAGCCATCCACCCAAAGGAACGATTACGTGGAGTAGTCCCGAAAGATTGAAGGCTATCAATAATTTCGTTGTCCGGAGCGCGTGCAACCAGAACACGAGACTGGCGATCTGGGCGAGGATTCCCCCCCAGACCCAGCCTGAGCCAAGCGCCCGAAGGCCGACCCATCCGTTTCCACCACCCACCCCGCTCGCGCCCAGGCGCAGCAACACCTGCGAGCCAGCGTTGAAAATAACGCTGAGCAAAATTTGGGTGACAGGATGCAGGGCCACGGACGCCAATCGTGGTCTCAACATCAGCGCTTGATCAAGAGTTCATCTCCGGGCGTTTGTCGCATTCCGCACTCGGAACATTTACAAAGCTGGGCTGCGATGGCTTTAGGGTCTGCAGTGCAACGGTAAATGCTGAGTCCCGGTGGAACTGGCGTCTCCCCATGCCGCTTTTTCTCAAAGTGAGAGAGACCGAGCCATCCGTAGGACGCTACGACCGCACCGGCGAGGAAAACGCGAATGAAGCTATATGAGCCTTGTATTCTCAACGGGAATTCACCGCCAGGCCATCAGCGAAAAGTCCACGACTGCGCAGGATGCCCGCGGATTTCATTATTTCTTCACAACAAGCGTCATCCCGCATTTCGGGCACTTGCCGGGTTTATCGGAGACAACTTCAGGGTGCATCACACAGGTGTAGACCGTCTTCGCTGCTGGCTCGTTACTAGCCATTTCCAAGTCGCGCCGCATTTCTTCAGGCGTAGCCGGGCTGGCAACCGTTCCAGGCGGATGTTGATACCAACCGGGATCTTCGTAGCTGGTTAGGCCTTCGCGCACTTTTAGGACGGTAAAAAGGCCGCCCATCGTGATGTAATCGAATGGGCCTTGTCCACCGACCATTGGCGTACTGTTTGGCGGAACTGGCATCCCCATCGTTGCCATGTCGCCCATGCCATCGGTGCCCATCGTCATATAACCGGGCAACAGTTTTTGCACTTTCGGGTCAACGTCGCCGGGTTTGACCCCAATCATGTTGGGGAATTTGTCGCCCATCTGAGTCATGACGTGGTGCGTCATGTGACAATGCATCGCCCAATCACCGGGCTCATCAGCGATGAACTCGAAGGCGCGCGCCTGGCCGACGGCGGTAAGCGCGGTCGTTTCCACCTGCTGCGCGGATTCGGCGATCTGTCCGCCATCAGTCTCGGTGATCTTAAACTGATAGCCGTGCAGATGAATCGGGTGATGACTCATCGCGCCAAGATTGACGATGCGGATTTTGACGCGATCGCCGAGCTTCACCACCATCGGTTCGGTACCCGGAAACATCCTTGCGTTGAAGGTGAAGATATTGAAGTCGGTCATCTCGTTCGGATTCGGCCGCGACGTGCCGACGTCGATACGCCACTCGTGTGTTATGAGGGCAAAATCGCGATCCGGCCGCACCTTCGGATTCCGCGGATGAATGATGAAGAGTCCCACGGTGCCGAGCGCCATCTGGGTCATCTCGTCGTGATGCGAGTGATACATATGGGTGCCATGCTGACGAAGCGTGAATTCGTAACGGAAAGTTTCGCCCGGCTTGATGACCTTCTGATTCAACCCGGCCACGCCATCCATTCCGTTCGGCAGCAGGAGCCCATGCCAGTGCACGCTCGTCCCCGCCGGAAGATGGTTTGTCACATAGATGCGAACGCGATCGCCTTCCACCGCCTCAATCGTCGGGCCATGGACGTGGCCGTTGTAACCCCAGCAGTGAGCCTTGAGACCGGGCGCGAACTCGTGCTCCACTTCCTCCGCGATCAAATGGAAGACTTTCACGCCACCGACAATCTTCCAGGGAAGCGCGACGTTGTTCGGCGTAACGATCGGTGTGTAATCTCTGCCGGCTTCGCCGGGCGGGTCGACTGGCTTTGGATCGATCCGCTCAAGAAGCGGCTTGTCTTTATTCGCCAGAGCTGTGCTCTCGCGCGGCTTATTTGGGTCTATTGTCCGAACGCTCTCCGCGGCGCTGAGTTTGCTTAGAAGTGCCGCGCCCCCGCCGAGCGCGACCGCGCCGGTGAGAAATCTGCGGCGATTAATTCCTGGCAGATTATTATTGTTGTCCATTGTTCTGTTGAGTGTTTCCGCCCTCGTTAGCGGGGCTGTTGCTGGTGGGCCGGGCGCCCGGTGTGCGTGAGCGCAGGCTCCCGCTTGCAGCGCCGCCTGGCCTGCCGCCTTTGAGTGCCATCTCGAGTTCGGCACGCGCGATCCAATAATCGCGCCATGCGTCGATGTAACCCCGCTCGGTGTTTAACTCGCGCTCCTTTGCGAGCAGCAAATCGGTCGGCGTCCGTTGCATTGCATTGTATTGCAGTTGCATGGTGTTAACGACCTGAATGCGTTGCGGGAGTAATACCTCACGGTAATATCGGGCGAGCTCGCGATTGGCGGCTACCAGATCGCGCGCTTCGCGCACCTCGGAACGCGCTTCGACCGCGAGCGCCTGCAGTTCGTTCACGGCTTGACGCCATTGCGCTTCTAATCGAGCGATGGCGGCCTGCCCAAAATCAAAAATGGGCAATTCAATATCAACACTAGGACCGCGGCGCTGCGCGCTGCCCGGTTCCTTTTCGAATTCCAAGCCGAGATCGATTCGCACGGGAACAAAGCGGGTCGAACTGCGCAGGGCGAGGTTCCTGCCGATGGCATCGACATTGGCGCGCGCCATGGCCAGATCCAGCCTTTGGGCCACGGCAATCTGCTCAAGTCGAGCTGTGGAAATCTCCCCGGGGATTGGTGGAAGCGAATCGCCGAGCGTCCACCTTGTGTCTGAACCCCAGACGCCCATGAGCCGATTAAGCCGCTCGCGATCCGAACGAATTTGCGCTTCGGTTTGCGCTATATCCACGCGAGATTGGCTGTAGGTCGCCTGTTGATCAGCGAGCTCCACATCGGGTAGGTTTCCGGCGTCGTGCATGCGCTTGGCGAGGTCAGCCGACGACTCGTTAGTCGCGACGATCATTTTCAAACGCGAGAGCAACTGCTGACGTGCCTGCAAATTGTAAAAAGCGGTTTTGGTTTCCGCCACTAGGCCAAGCACCTCGCTAGCCACGCGTTTTTTGGTTGTTTCCAATTGCGCCGCCGCAACTTTCTTTCGGGCCGGCAAAAGCAAAAGGCTGACGATATCTTCCGCCACGGAATACAGTGTCGCGGGTCCTTCGCGGGAAAAATCGATGTGGCCTGTGATTGACGGATTCCTAGGCAATCCGGCCTGGATATAATCGGCGTAGGAAATTCCGATCTCTTCGAATCGCGCTTGCAAATCGCGATTGTTCAGCAATGCGATCTGCGCCGCCGAATCCGCGCTCAGCGGCCTGCTCAATAATGCCTGGACCGCGCCGCGCGCCGCGGATGCCTCTTCCCCGCTGCGAATCCAGCTCACCCGTTTGCCGCTGGCGCGGCCAACTGTGTCTTCCACATCGTTGAATGCGCCTCGCGGATTGAGCGAACAGCCAGCCATGAGCACCAGGCCCAGACCAGCCGAAGTCCGAATCGTTAAGTTTGAAACTTTCATTTGGGAGATGGAGAAGGCCGCGTTGATTTCTCGTCGGCTTTCTTTTTCAACTCATCGGACAGTTTCTTCATCTCATCGGAGGTCTTCTTCATTTCCACCTCCAGGGCCTCTTTGCTCAGCGGCGAGGCCGATGGCTGCTGCATATCCATGCCTGGCATTTTCGAGTGATCCATTTGCTGCATCGGCTGCGACGGGGCGGGACTCGTGCCCGGCGGCTGCTTCTGCTCCATGCCGGGCATCTTGGAGTGATCCATTTGCTGCATCGGCTGCGACGGCGCGGGACTTGTGGCCGGCGCCTGTTTCGGCTCCATGCCTGGCATTTGCGAATGATTCATTCCTGACATGTTGTCCATTCCCTGCATCTTCGAGTGATCCATCTTTTGCGCTCCCTTCCCGACGGAAGGATCAAGGTATACTTGGGTAGTCGCGACCAGATTTGGGTGAAAGTGTCGCGCGGATGCTTCCGGCGCAGATGGATCGCTGGGATCGGCTACCGGGTTACTCGGAGATGGTGCAACGGTCACGCATCCGGCAAAAAGCGCCGCGCTAACAGGAAGGAGAATGACGGAGATGCGCATTGGAGCCTGCGATCAATGTTTATGCTCGTGCCCGTCCGGGGTCGGCGAAGGTTTCGCTTGCGGCGGAGCAGGCGAAGCGGTCTGGCCTTTGGCAGCCTCAGCGGCCTCTAACTGTTTACGGCTCGCCTCCAGTTGTAAGCGGCTTGCTTCCAATTGCAGGCGGCTCGCCTCCAATTGCTCCTGAGTCGGCGGCGCCGGGGTCATGGCCGTGTCGTGCTGCATCGGCTGCTCTTTTGATTCCGGGCTCTTGCCCGGTTCCATTGCGGGCATGTTGCCGTGGTCCATCGGCTTGGCCTGTTCGTTCTCCGCTTTCTTGTCGCCGTGATCCATCGCGCCTTCATCCTTGCCGTGAGTATGGGTGTGCCCGTCAGATTTCGCCATTGGCGGCGGCTCGAAACGAAATTCCGGATGCCGCACGTGACCGCCCGCGTAGGAGATCCAGCCGCCAAGACCCAGATTGAGCGCCCCCAGCACGAGCACTCCCACCGCCAGCGGAAATGCCGTACGCGGCCACTTTAACGGCGCCAGAATCCCAGCGAGCGCGCCACCCGCAAGCACGTAAAAAATGTAAATCAACTTCTCCGCGCGCGCCATGTGTTCATCGAGCCACTGCGCTCCTATTGGGTCCGACATCGCCTTGACGCGGTCATAGGCTTCTTCACCAAAATAATAAACCGGCCAAGCTGCGAAGCCGCTCACAAAAATCAGCACTAGAGCGGCGACCGTGGCTGTGCGGTTACGAAAAAATAAACCGATGCACAACGCCAGCACGCCCATCGACAGTCCGTAAACCGGCAGAGGATTCAGCAGAGTGTGCATGTAATCCGGATTCTTTAGATGCCCGATGAGCGAATTGTCGCCGCTCGTCATCGGCATGTTGGACATGTCGTGTTGTGAGGATGGCGCGGACGCAGCAGGAGAAGCCTGCTGCTGCTGCGAGCTCGTGGCGACCGCCGAAGCGGCAGGCGTTGGTTCGTGTCCCTGTGCCAATGTCGCGCTCAGCAGCAGGAGCATCAACGCTGCCGGCAGCAGCCGGTAGGTGGTTTTCGTCAGTTTCATGATGAACTCGGCTTTCTTCGATGAAGTGCCGCCGGCGGATCGAACGCCGACGGCACTCCAGTTGGTTAAGTCGCCATCTTCCGGCACGCCTCCGCACAGCGGCGGCAGGCTTCCGCGCATTCCTTGCAGTGCTGCATGTCATGCTTGGCGCATTCGTCAGCGCACGCCTGGCAGACTTCCGCACAAAGCGCGCAGGCCTTTGCCGCAAATTCCGAGCCGCTTGCCATGAGACGCGCAGCCATCGCACAGACGGTCGCGCACGCGCGATCCAGCTCGATGCAACGTGCCATCATTTTAGCATCGTCTTCCTGAAGACACGCTGTGGCGCACTGCTCACAAGCCGTCACGCACGCATTACATTCGTCGATACAGCTTTGATATTTTTCGTGGGACATCCTGTTGGTGCCTCTCGAATTATTTGGCGCGGTGCTACTTGGCCTGGCTGTCCAGAGCCATCAGCACGCCATCCAGCTTCTTGAGATTGGCCTCGGTCCCCGCTTGGTCGTTGGCGTCGCCGGTCTTATCGAGATCCTCGGCAAGCTTGGCAATGTTCTTGGCACTGCCTTCGACGCGGGCCTTTTTGTCAGCGGCCACTTTTGCGGGCAGAGCATTCGCCAGATCGCGAATCGCGAAGGCATGATGATGCACTTCCGCGAGCTTTTTCGATTTCACGGTCTCGGCGAGTTCGCCGTGATGCTTGTGGATTTCCTGCAGTATACCTGCTGCCGTGTCGGGCACCTTTGTCTCGCTCTTCGCGGTGTGCTCTTCGCCTTCATGCGCGAACAAGGAAGGGCTGTTGATTGCAGTGATGGCCAAAGCAGCGGAAGCGCCGATTGCCAGGAGTTTTATTCGTTTCATTTGCTTTTTTCTTTCTTTTGGTTGCATCAAACAGCGCGTCCACGCGCCATTGACGGTTTACCGGTAGGTTATTCCTTTTCTGTGTTGAGCTTAGTGAGTGTGGGTTGTGTGGCCATCGCTTTGGCGCTGCTGGTCATCGTCGTGTGAAACGCATCCCGGCAGTGAGATCGTGAGCGCTATTGCGGTGAGAATAATGGCGGATATTTTTATCATTTTCGTTCTTTCCTTTGTTTTAGTTTCGGCGGTTTGCGCGATGAATGAACCCACGCTGGTGTTCGGATTTATCCAATGCGAGAAAGTCGTTAGAAGGTAGTGATTCAGGCTCTGCGTCCTGCCGCTGCTCGTGTTCGGCTGCGACGGCCCTTGGGATGGAAAAAAATCGCGTTTCTATGCTTGGTAGGGAAGCGTCTGTGGTCACCGCGGCCGGAGCATCACACCACCACCCATCGACGACCAATCGATAGGAGTAGTCACCTGGGGCTAGCTCAATTTTCGCGACCCAACGGCCGTGGCCGTGATCTTCGAGTTTCAGAAAACTAGGATGCCAATCTCCGACGATGCCTAACAGCCATACGGATCTGGCGCGGGTGTGGTGCGCTTCAAACCCAATCACCTGTTTGTCGTTTCGATCGGGTTCGCTACCTGCGCTGTTCAGGCGGGAAATTGATGTCGTTGAGTTCATGCGCCGTCGCTATGTCCGTTATGCTCGGTTACGCGGGCGCGAGCGCTGGCCGTAGCAGATTGATGACGGTGAAACGTATCCTTGAAACCGTGCTGGAGATGCGCGTCATCCACTATTTCGATTGCGTCGAGCGGATCGACCTCTTCGCGGGCGATGTACTTCTCGGCGGCACGCCGGCCGAACTTGTAAAAGACCGCGGGTGTCACTGCCATGTCGAGAAAAGTCGAACTAAGAAGTCCACCTAGGATGACCACCGCGACCGGATAGAGAATTTCCTTACCCGCTTCGTTCGCCGCAAGGACCAGCGGAACCAGCGCCAGGCCGGCAACTGCGGCGGTCATTGTTACAGGCACGAGCCGTTCGAGCGATCCGCGGATGATCATATGCACGTCGAACTTCTCGCCCTCGTGTTCCATCAGATGGATGTAGTGTGAGATCATCATGATCGTGTTGCGCGATGCGATGCCGGCCAGGGTGATGAGACCCACGAGCGTCGCGATGGAAACTTTTCCGACCAGCAGCCACGTCAGGACAAGGCCACCGATGAAAGCGAGCGGGATGTTGAGCAGAATCTGCGCGACAATCATGGTCGAGCGGAAGTGCGAGAAGAGCACCAAAAACATGGTCGCCAAAGTCGCGATCGACAGGATTCCAATGAGTCGTGTCGCCTCCTGCTGACTCTGGAATTGACCTTCATAGTTAATGAAGAATCCGGTCGGCAGATGGACCTTCTCGTTGATCCTGGTCTGGATCTCGTTCACGACGGACGAGAGATCGCGGCCGCTCACATTGGCTGAGACCACGATGCGCCGCTGAACGTTCTCGCGATTGATGATGTTCGGCCCTTTGCCTTCGAGCACGTTCGCGATCAATGCCGTCGGAACCTTTTGGCCTTTGTCCGTGTCCACGAGCATCCGCCGGATCGACTCCGCGTCGCCGCGCGATGCTTCGCCGTAGCGGACGTTCACGTCATAGGTGCGCTGGCCATCGAGCACTTGCGCCACGGTGCGGCCGTTCAGCGCGGTCTCGAGCGTCTCGTTGAAGTCGCCAACCTGCGTGCCGTAAAGCTTTGCCTTCTCGCGATCGACCTGCACCTTCACCTGCGGCATCAGCACCTGCTTTTCCGTCTGTAGATCAACAACGCCCGCGATCGGTTTCATCACCGATTCCACCTCTGCGGCAGCAGCACGCAGCCCGTCCAGGTTGTCGCCAAAGATCTTCACCGCGATCTGTGCGCGCACACCGGAGAGCAAATGATCGAGCCGGTGCGAAATCGGCTGCCCGACACTGAAAACGACGCCGGGAATCTGGCTGAGCTTTTGCCGCACATCGTCGAGGATTTGCTCGCGATGGCGCCCGGTCTTTTTGAAATCAACATCAATCTCAGTGTAGTGAACGCCCTCCGCGTGCTCATCCAGCTCGGCCCGACCGGTGCGTCGCCCAGTTGAAATCACTTCCGGAACACTGAGCAGTAGTTTCTCCGCGATCTCGCCAATGCGATTGGACTGCTTCAGCGAGGTGCCTGGGGCCGAGAGGACGTTGATCGTGGCGGTCCCTTCGTTGAACTCAGGCAGGAATTCTTTGCCCATCAACGGGTAGAGCGCGAAGGAAGCGATCACGAGCGCGAGCGCGATTCCCATGACCAGGATCGGATGACGCAGTGTATATTTGAGAATGAAACGCTCGTCGAATGCCTTAAGCTTGCGCACCAGCCAGCCATCGGATTCCGCCGACATCCGCTTCATCTTCGGAAGCAGATAAGAACAGAGTGCTGGAATTACCGTCAGTGAGACGATGAACGAGGCGATCATCGCCACAATTGTCGCCACGCCAATCGGAGCAAAGAGCCGACCTTCGATTCCACCGAGCCCGAAGAGTGGAATGAAGACAAGGATGATGAGCAGCGTCGCGAACAGGATGGAGTTCCGCACTTCCGCGGAGGCATCAGCGATGACCCGCAAGACCGGCCGCGGTTTCGACGAATGCCGGTTCTCGCGCAATCGCCGAAAGACGTTTTCAACGTCGACGATGGCGTCATCGACGACCATGCCGATCGCGACCGCGAGGCCGCCGAGCGTCATGGTGTTGATGGTGATACCCGCCCATTTGAAATAAAGAATTGTAACGACAAACGAGAGCGGGATCGCTGTGAGGGTGATGAGCGTGGTGCGGAAATTCAGCAGGAACAGGAACAGAATGATAACGACCATGATGGCGCCGTCGCGGATGGCTTCCTCGACGTTGGTGATCGCCCCTTTGATGAAATTCCCCTGTTTGAAGAGCGGAGTTATCTTAATGTCCGGTGGCAGACCTTTCTGCATTTCGGCGAGTGCCTTTTCGACTTCGGCGGTGAGCTTGATCGTGTCGGTGCCGGGCTGCTTCTGAACCGAGACAATCACGGCCGGCGCGCTATTCACACCGGCGTCGCCGCGCATGACTTGCTTCCCGAATTTCACTTCCGCCACGTCCTTCAACAGAATCGGCACCCCCTTGCGCGTCTCGACCACGGACTCCGCGATGTCCTCGACCTTCGTTGTTCGACCGATGTTGCGGATCAGCGCCTCCTGATTCGCACCTTCCAGAAACCCGCCCGCAGTATTCACCTGCGCCTTTTCCGCAGCGTCCATCACTTGCTTTAGCGTCACCCCATAAGCCGCCATCTTTTCGGGCGAAGCCAGCACCTGATATTGCTTCACCCCCCCACCGATCGGGATCACCTGCGAGATCCCTGGGATGGTGAGTAGCCGCGTCCGAACGGTCCAATCCGCGATGCTGCGGATATCCATGGGCGCAGTCTTGCCGCCTTCGCTGGAGAGGCCGATTAACATGACCTCTCCCATGATCGAAGAGATTGGACCCATCACTGGGTTGACGCCTTTCGGGAGCTTTTCTGCCGCAAGCTGGAGGCGCTCCTGGACGAGCTGGCGCGCACGGTAGATGTCCATTCCCCAGCCAAATTCCACGTACAGAATGGAGAGACCGATGCCGGAATTGGAACGCACGCGCATCACGCCCGGTGCGCCGTTGAGCGAGGTCTCCATCGGCAATGTGACGAGCGTTTCCACTTCCTCCGGCGCGAGGCCAGGAGCCTCCGTCAGAATATTGACGGTGGGCCGGTTCAAATCCGGGAAGACATCCACCGGCAACTGCAACGCTGTGTAGGCGCCGTAGATCAGCACGAGGATGCTCGCCGCAACGACAAACATGCGGTTACGCAGCGAGAATTCTATGAGGCGATTCAGCATCGCTTAGCGAATCTGGGTTTCGTGCGGCGTGTAGGCGGGACGCGGCGGGACGTATGTGGCGTCTACCGAACGACGGCGGCGCCGTACGATCGCTCCAATCACGGCTGCCACGATCATCAGAGCAAACGCGACGCCGAGCCATTTAAGGATCGCCCATGCAGGCTGGTGATGCGCGGCATCAGCCGTCGCGTGATCAGCATCCGCGTCCGTAGCGCCGGCTTTCGCTTTCGGCTTGGAGGTGACGTACTGGAGCTGGTAGTTCCCGAGCGTCACAACCTTGTCGCTCGGGAAAATCCCTTCGACGATCTCGACGTATTGATCGTCCTTGATTCCAGTAACGACCGCGCGCCGCTCGTAGACGAGTCCGTCGTTATCCGTCTGAACGAACGCGAACAGATTCCCCGCCTCGCCAAGAACTGCACTGTGCGGAATGGCGACGACGGACTCGGCTTGATCGGTCACGATGTGGAGGGTTGCGCGCATGTTCGGCCGCAAACGGCTATCTGCATTCGGGACGCGTACCCACACCTTGAGCGTGCGTGTCTCGGGCTCAAGCTGGCCACCGATCAGTTCGACGGCGCCCGTGAACGTTTCGCCGGGAAACGATTCCACGTTGACTCGGACTTTTTGCCCCGGCTTCACCAACGCCACTTGGCCTTCGAAAATCTGCCCCTCGGCGAAGACCTCAGATGTATCGACGATTTCAAGAAGGTGCTTGTCCGGCTCAACGGAGTCATTCAGCACCACGTCACGATGCGTTACGACGCCATCGATGGGAGCTTCATAACTCACCCGGGGCGGCGGATTGCCCACCTGACGGCTCTCGACTTCAACAACGGGCTGCCCCTTCTTCACTAACTCGCCTTCATTGGCCTTGATGTTGATCACGCGACCCGAGATGCGGCTGCTCACCGCGGCGCTCCGGCTCGGAATTGCCTCGATCTGGCCGATGACCATGAACGTCTTGTCGAGCGTGCGCAGTTCGGCTTCTTCGGCTTTCAGGCCCAGATTTGTTTTGGCTTCCGCCGTGATGGCGATCGGCCCACCGGTGGCAGATTCGCCTTCTTCCCCGGGAGCTTTGTCGTGGCCCTCGTGAGCGAAGAGGTCCGGTGCGAGAACAACGAACGCCGCTACTAGGGCGAGTCCGAAGAATTTCGAGAGGTGGGATGTCTTCATATTACTTGCGGTAGGTTTCAACGTGTTTTTCGCGAGATTCACGCGAGATAAAAAAATCCTTTTTTAGGAAAGGGCTGCTTGCGGTCGCCGTCTCCAGATCCACGAGCGCCTGAACGTAGCTGGTATTGGCTCCGAGGAACGCGGTGCGAAGCGTGGCGCGCTGTTGCTGCGCCTGGATGATCTGCGCCGGTGCGACAAGACCTTCGGCATACCCTTTGCGCACAAGATCGGTGGTGAGCGTGAGCGAAGGCAGGAGCTTGCCGCTGTAGGTCCTTACCACTTCGCGCAGCTTCTTGGCGCGGGCGAGACCCGTTGCGATCTCAGACCGGATGGACAGGCGGAGCGCCTCAACTTGTTGTCGCGCCTGGTCGGCGGCGGCACGCTGTTCATAGACGCGGCCTTGATTGTGATTCCAGATCGCCAGCGGAATCGAAATTCGAAAGGCGAAAGATGGATCGGTTCTGACGCCGAACGGATCATCTACGCGACGCTCGCTTTGATAGTCGCTGCCGAGGGTCCAATCCGCCCAGGCTTCGGCGCGAGCCAACCGGACTTCTGCGTTCGCGCGGTCTATCCCCAGTTCGGTCTGACGCAGATCGGGGCGGTTCACGAACATGGACGTTTCGTAACGCTCCGGTGCGAACCTTGCGACGAGCGCCTCAAGATTCCCCTCCACGGCGACAGGCTGCTCTGGAGGAATGCCAAGGCGCAATTTTAAGGAATACTCGCGAGCGCTGAGATCGGCTTCGAGGAGCGTGCTTTCGAGTTCGAGTCGCTGCATCTCGACGCGCGCAAGGTTCACGTCCACCTCAGAAACCTCAGCCCGCTTGAGACGCTCCTCGAAGACGTTCACGAATTCGCGGTTCGCCCCGATGAACTCGCGGTTGGCGGCAATCTGCTGCCGAAGCAGCAACACCGTCAGAAAGTCGCGCTCCACCTCGCCTATCAGAAGCCGCTCGCGGTTGCGGATTTCAGCCATGGCTTGCGCCAGGTCGACGCGCGACACCTGCTTCGCGAAATGCAGCCGGCCGGAAATCGGGAACGCTTGTTGAAATCCGGCCGTGCTGGTCCGCTCCCCTTCGTTTTTGAAAGTCCGGTCCGTTGTTGAGCTGAACTGCAACTCAGGGTTTGGCCATAGCCCCGCCTGGATCAGTCGCCCCCGTGCCTTCTCGACTTCGAAATACGCGGCGCGCAAGTCGAGGTTGTTGCGCAGTGCGCTCGCGACCGCTTGATCGAGCGTTAGAGCCCGCGCGGGCCGCGCGGTCGATGCCAAGATGGCAACGAGCGTGAGCAGAATCGATAAAATTTTAGATTTCGGAAGCATGAAAAAGTAGTGAAAACACGAGAGGCAGGGCACGCAGACGCGACAACGCATCTGCGAAGACGCAAAAAGAAGCCGGACGACCTGCGAGTACAGGCGTATCAGCTTCTAGGCGAGAACTGGGGGAGCGTGAGCGAGGACGCTCCGCTGCAGGACCGATTCCGCGAACGACACGGGAGGCCCGCTGTCGAGGTAGTGCGGATTGAGATCAGCTTTGGGCGAGACAGGCAGGGCGTGAACACCACTGGAAAAGGCCGCCAATTTAATGACGACGTTCTTGAACTGCGGTGACGAATTGTCAGTCTGTGCTGCTTTCGAAAAGTCTTTGCAGCAGACCGCAGAATCCTTCGGCGGGTTCTGCTTCTTCTGATGCCCAGGATGATGATCGTGACAACCTTCGTGTGACGGTGCTGGAGCAGCGGCGGCCGAGCGACAACCCTGCGCTGCGGTGGCGGCTCCGATCATCGCTGTCGCGCAATGGTTGGTAGCGAACAGCCACGCGAACATCGCTACGAGAGAGATGCTGAGCTTCGCCACGTTAGAATGAATTACCAGGCGCAAGGTGAGACAGCGACTAAAGCCGTATGTTCCATTTTGTCAACGGAGTTGGCCCCGTGAATAACCGCGTGGCGATGGGCTTTTGTTGTTGAGCAGATCATCCGGTCACCATCTTAAACACCATCTGCACCCGAAACCCTCAAACGCAGAGAAAAGTAACGTCGATGATGATTCGAGCTCGAACGTCTGAAGCGATGTCCGCCTTCAAAGAATCCGCACGTTAAATCAGGGATGGCGGACGCGGCTTCGTCATAAATGTGGATGACGCAGCGTCTCGGCAAAGCGGAGACGGAACCAAACTCGGGAGAATTTTGAAACAGCGTGAACTTCCTTAAAAATCCCGCAAGCGAAGCGCTTTATCTCGCGCAGATCGTAGTCGCAACAGTCATCGGCCTTATTGTAATAATCCTGTCATACCGCGCGTACCGCCAGACGAGATTCATCGGCTTTGCCTTGTGGATTGCCAGCTCCGTTTTATCCCTCTGTGGAACGATCGGTTGGGATGTCGTCGGCCACGCTTATTCATACCCGAGACTCTATCCCGCCGCCGTCATCATTTACCGCGCGGTGTTCCTGGTGAATTCCGTGATTTCCGCCATCGGAACAATAGTGGTGATCCGAGAATTCCTCCGACTTTCGAGAGCGCGCGAACACCGTCTGCGGGGTGGCGCGCGTCGCTGAAATTGACAACGAGCGGCGATGCACTAGACGTTGCAACCGATGAACCAACTGCATCATAAACGATTTCTGCGTATTCTCGCAGCTCTCGCGATGCTGTTATTCGTTGGCGATTTGGCGGCCGATTCAATTGCCGACTTGAGCGGAGGCCATTGCGATTCGCAGACGTCGCAGTCTTCGCCCGCGCACGAGAAGTCCCCGTGTTCCCATTGCTCGTGTGCCACGCATATTGGCGCTGTCGTCGTCGCGGATTTCGCGATGCGCCTTGGGACAGACATGCAATCAACAGCTCGTCTGCGCGGTGACGATGGAGCGAGGCCAACACGTCTCGCTGCTTCCATCGATCACCCGCCTCAGCTCGCCTAGTTCCTGAGCAACAGGCGCGGTGTGTCCGCGCCCAGTTTCGTAGCTCAGGTCTCTTCGTAATCCAAGCGCAGCGCGGTCGCGCGGCGTCTTGGGCTCACTCTCACATGTCCGCATTTCTCAATGGCTTTTCATCAACAATTTTCCAAACTCACGATCGCTTCGCTGCTCTTTGGCGTTGTGGCTGCTCGTGCCGAGACGCTCGAGCAGATCACTGCGGAAGCGGTGCGCAATAATCCGGAACTCCGCGTCTTTGAGCAGAGCGTAGCCGCTGCGAAAGGCGGAGTAACGACGGCACGGACGTTTGCGAACCCCGAACTAACGCTCGCGCCGGGCGTGAAACGCCTTCGTGAAGGCGGGAGTTCAGATTCGCAGTTCCATGGCCTCTTCGAATTGAGTCAGTTGTTCAAGTTCCCAGGCAAAAGAGCGCTCGAAATTGCGATCGCGCAACGCAACATTGAATTGACGGAGCTGGCGCGTGAAGCCTTCCGGTTCCAAGTGGCGGCGAAAGTTCGCAGAGCTTTTTACGATTTCGTTGCGGCGCAGAAAATACGGGAAGCCCGCCGCGAACAGGTCGGTTCAGCGCAAAATTTCGTCGAATCCGCAAGGAAACGTGCGGAGGCCGGATACGCGTCCGATTTCGAGGCGATTAAGAGTCAGGCCGAGTTGATCAACGCGAATAAGGCCCTCCGAAAAGCGGAAGGCGAAATGAATGTCGCGCGCGTCACGCTGAACGCATTGATGGGCCGTGCGCCAGCGGGTCCGCTCGAAGTCATCGGAGACTTGGTCGATGTCGCACCGCGCGGCACACGCACGGATTTCGTCGCGCTGGCACTCGCGCGAAATCCGGGGATCCGTACCCAGCTCCGGCAGGCCGAGATCGCAGGGCTAAGCCTGCGCTCGACGCGGTTTGGACGCAGGCCTGACATCGCGGTTGGACCTTCTGTGGAATACACGGATACGGAACAAATTTACGGGCTCCAAGCGACGCTCGCGCTCCCCCTCTGGGATCAGAAGAAGGGCGAAATTCAAACGGCTAGTGCGAACCAGCGCAAAGCCATCGCCGAGCTCGAAAAGACGCGGGCGGAGGTGGTGGCGGAGGTGACTAAGGCCGCTGCGAAGCTCGAGCTCGCGAAACAGCAGCTAACCCTCTACTCGCCCGCCTTCCTCGACCGATTGAAAGCGTTCATGGCGCAAGCAGAGCAAGGCTATGCGCAGAACAACACAACGCTTCTTATCTATCTCGATGCGAAACGGACCTACTTCGACACCCTCGCGGATTACTACGAGTCGCTCGGCAGCGTCGCTGAGATTCGCGCTGAGGTCGAATCGGCGATCGGCGTTCCGCTCGAACCACGACCGTGAATTTCCTCATCATGAAAACCTGTCAATCCAAGATCATCCATACGCTTCTAGTCCCGGTAGTGTTTCTGGCCCTAAGCGGATGCGGCAAAAAAGACGTAGCCGACGCAAAAAAGGAGCCGGAGAAAAAGCACGACAACGTCGTCACGCTCACCAAAGAAAACCTCGAGCACGCCGAGATAAAGATCGAGGTGGCGCGGATCGGGAACCTCGAAACGACCCTGCGCGCGGCCGGCCGCGTGAGTGAAAACGCGAACAAGACGGCAAAGGTTTCAACCACGCTCGAGGGCCGGCTGATCAAGCTGAATTTCGACGTGAACGATCCGGTAAAAGCCGGGGAAGTCATGGGGCTGGTGCAAACGCCAGAGCTCCTCGGCCGGCCGCTTGAGGTAAAGGCGCCCCTCGACGGAACCGTCGTAGAACGAAAAAGCACCGTCGGCGAACTAGTCGGCAAGGACACCCAAATCTACACGATCAGCGATCCCACCGATCTATGGGTAGTCGCCGAGATCAAGGAACGCGACGTAGGCGCAGTCAAAGCCGGTCAAGAAGTTTCCTTTAGCGTACTCTCCTATCCTAACGAGAAGTTCGGCGGGAAAATTGTCCGCATCGGCAACCGGCTCGAAGAGAAATCCCGCACGCTCGAAGTGCGAATAGAAACGGCCAATCCCGACGGACGGCTTAAGCCTGGCATGTTCGCCGATGTGGAAATCACCACAACCGTGTTGCCAAACATCCTGATCATTCCGGACACCGCGCTCCAAAGCGACGAGAACAACCAGATCGTCTTTGTAGCGCTCGACGCGAGCCGGTTTGAAAAGCGCGTAATCAAGACTGGCTTGGAGCAGCGGGGCAAGGTTCAGGTACTCGAAGGCGTCAAAGAAGGCGACAAGGTGGTCACCGAAGGCAGCTTCATTTTGAAATCCGAACTGCTCAAGGGTGAGCTGGGAGAGGAATAGGCGATGATCAATGCCATTCTGAATTTCTCAGTTCGCCAGCGAATGCTGGTGATCATCGCGACTGCGATCCTCGTTGGATTCGGCATGCTCGCGCTTAACCGAATTCCCATCGACGCTTTTCCCGACGTGACCAATGTGCAGGTGCAAGTGCTGGCCACGGCGGGCGCGATGTCTCCGCCAGAAGTTGAAAAACTGGTGACGCGCCCAATCGAGATCGAGATGGGCGGGCTGCCGCGGTTGAGTGAAGTTCGCTCGGTCTCGAAGATCGGCTTGTGCGCGATCACAATCGTGTTTGAAGACGGCGTGAATGACTACTTCGCGCGCCAGCTTGTCTTCGAGCGAATGCAGAGTGCAAAAGATAAGCTTCCCGTCGGCGTCGAGCTAAACCTGGGACCGATCACAACCGGCCTGGGCGAGATCTATCAGTATACGCTCGTCAGCAAAGACAAAAAATACGACGCGACGGAGCTGCGCACGATTCAGGATTACATCGTGCGCCCAATCCTGCGCACCGTTCCCGGCGTGACCGATGTGAATTCGTTCGGTGGCCTGGTGAAGCAGTATCAGGTGATTGTGAATCCTGACCGGCTTACCTCGTACGGAATTGCGCTTCAGCAGGTTTTCGAAGCGCTCGGGAAGAACAACTCGAACGCGAGCGGCAACTTCATCGAGCACGGTTCCGAGCAATACGTGGTGCGCGGAATGGGATTGGTGAAGAACGTAGCCGACATCGAGAACATCATCGTCGCGGTGCAGGAGCATACTCCGATCTACGTACGCGATATTGGACAGGTTCAAGTCGGCGCAGAGTTACGTCAGGGCGCAGTGACTGCCAATGGGACGGGCGAAGTGGTTGCCGGGATCGTGCTAAGTCTTAAAGGCGCGAGCGGTCGCGACGTCGTCAACGCCGTCAAACAGAAGCTGCCGGACATTCAGAAAGCTCTTCCGAAAGGAGTCGAGCTCGTGCCATTTTACGATCGAACAGATCTCGTCAAGAAAGCAATCCATACCGTGACCAAGGCGCTCGAAGAAGGTGCGGTGTTCGTTTTCATTATCCTCATCGTTCTTCTGGCGGACGTGCGCAGCGCGATCGTTGTAACGCTGATCCTGCCGCTCGCCGCGCTCTTCGCCTTCATCATGATGAAGTGGTACGGCCTGAGCGCGAACTTAATGTCGTTAGGCGGATTGGCGATCGGCATCGGCATGATGGTGGATGGCGCTGTCGTGATGGTGGAGAACGTTCATCGCCATCTCACGGAAAAGCCCGATCCCGGAAAGCATCATCACCGGCACGCGGGGAAAACGGAAACCGTTCTCTACGCCGCCAAGGAAGTCGGACGGCCGATCGTGTTCGGCATTTTCATTATTATCATCGTCTTCCTCCCAATCTTCACCTTAGAGGGGTTCGAAGGGAAAATGTTCAGCCCTCTCGCCTTCACAATTTCCTTCGCCCTGCTCGGCTCGCTTATCCTCTCACTCACCTTCGTGCCAATGCTCTGCACCTTCCTTCTGAGACAGGTGTCACGCGAGCACGACCCATTTCACATCCGATGGCTCAAACACGCCTATTTGGTCACGCTCAAGCCCTGCGTGCGCAATCCTTGGAAAGTCGTCGGCGTGGCCGTACTGGCGTTGCTCGGGTCGTTCGCGCTGGTGCCGCTGATCGGGACAGAATTTCTGCCTTCGCTCGATGAAGGCTCGATCGCAGTGCAGACATTCCGTCTCCCAAGTGTGTCGCTACCCGAGTCGCTGCGACTGCAAGATAAGGTCGAAAAGATCATCAAAGAGTTTCCCGAGGTGATCGATGTAGTTTCCAAAACCGGGCGCGCTGACATCGCGTCGGACCCAATGGGCATCGATATCACGGACGTTATCGTCACCCTCAAGCCGCGCGAGGAATGGACGACGACAAAATCGAAGGAAGACTTGGTCGCGAGGATTCGCCAAGAGATCTCCGCCGTTCCGGGTATCGCGTCGAGCTTTTCGCAGCCAATCGCGCTGCGCGTGGACGAGCTGGTCAGTGGCGTGAAGTCGGCGATAGGAATCAAGATTTTCGGTGACGACCTCGACGTGCTGAAAACCAAGGCGGACGCCGTCGCGCGCATCCTCGGAAAAGTGCCCGGCGCCGCTGACGTCAACGTGGAGAAGATCAGCGGCCTCGCTTATCTCCAGATCGAGATAGACCGCGAGAGGATCGCGCGCTACGGAATTAACGTGGCCGACGTGCAGAACGTCGTCGAAGCCGCCATCGGCGGGAAAGAAGCGACCAAGGTTTACGAAGGAATGAAGGTCTTCGGCCTGGCAGTACGGTTTCCCGAAGAAGCGCGCAACGACACCGAGCCGATCCGCAACATCCTCATTCCATCACCCGAGGAAGCGCTTATTCCGCTCGGCCAGCTTGCAAAAGTAGATGTCGTGGAGGGGCCGGCCCAAATCAGCCGCGAGATGGCGCAACGACGGATCATCATCCAGTGCAATGTCACTGGACGCGACCTCGGCGGCTTTGTTGAAGAAGCGAAACAAAAGATCGACGCCGTCGTCAAACTTCCACCCGGTTATTTCATGACCTGGGGCGGTCAGTTTGAGAATCAGCAGCGCGCGATGAAGCGCTTCTCGATCGTAGTCCCTATCACGATCGCTGCGATCTTCCTTCTGCTGTTCAGTTCCTTCAATTCGATCAAGCAGGCAGTCTTGATCATCCTGAACATTCCGTTCGCGTTGATCGGCGGGATTCTCGCGCTCGTCATCGGCCAGTTTAATCTCAGCGTCAGCGCGAGCGTCGGCTTCATCGCACTGTTCGGCGTCGCGGTGCTCAACGGCGTCGTCATGGTGAGCTACTTCAACGAATTGCGGCGCGAAGGAATGAACGTAGAACTGGCTGTGATCAAAGGCGCCGTCCTTCGGCTGCGACCCGTCCTGATCACGGCCAGCGTGGCGGCGCTCGGTCTCGTGCCGATGCTCTTTGCAACCGGACCAGGAAGCGAAATCCAAAAGCCGCTCGCCGGTGTCGTGATTGGCGGACTGGTTAGCTCCACTTTGCTGACGCTCTACATCTTGCCCACGCTTTACAAAGTCTTCGAGCGCAGAACTGCTGTTGCCCTTCATCCACTAGCTGATCCGCCATCTACCACCGAACTGCTGCCAGCCTAGAAAGGTTTCAAGCATGACAAAGGAAAAACACGAGGGCCACGATCACGCGCATAGTAGTCCCGGGCACTCCCATGCACCGAAGAGTTTCGGCACCGCGTTCGCGATCGGGACGACCTTAAACTTCGGCTTTGTCGTCCTCGAAGTTGTCTTCGGCATCTACGCTCATTCGCTCGCCCTGGTAGCGGACGCCGGTCACAACATGGGCGACGTGCTCGGACTGTTGCTTGCTTGGGGCGCGAGCATTCTGGCGCGAAGCGCTCCGACGCAACGCCGAACCTATGGGCTAAGAAGTTCGTCGATTCTGGCGGCACTCTTCAACGCAATCTTCCTCCTGGTCTCAGTGGGCGCGATTGCCTGGGAAGCGATTCGGCGTTTCGGAGATCCAACGGATGTGGCCGGCAAGACCTTGATTTGGGTTTCTGCGGTCGGCATCGCGATCAATACCGCAACCGCGTTGATGTTCATGTCAGGGCGCAAAGGCGACCTCAACATCCGCGGCGCGTTCATGCACATGGCCGCAGATGCTGGCATTTCTGCAGGCGTCGTCGTGGCTGGCTTCGCGATCCTTGCCACGGGCTATCATTGGATTGATCCACTCGTAAGCCTCGTGATTTCGGCCGTGATCATTTGGGGCACGTGGGGATTGCTCCGCGACTCGGTGAACCTCGCGCTTCAAGCCGTCCCCGAAGGAATCGACCTAGCCAAGGTGAAGAATTTCCTCGCCAGTCTTCCAAACGTCACCGCCGTGCATGATCTTCACATTTGGCCGATGAGCACGACGGAAACAGCTCTTACGGCTCACCTTGTGCGCGACGTAGATCGTTGCGATTCATCGCTGCTGGAGAAGTGCTGCAAAGATTTGCACGACAAGTTTGAGATTCAGCACGCTACAATCCAGTTCGAGACGGAAGATCATAACTGTGGTCTTGCGCCAGAAAGTAAAGTTTAGTGATGACAGGTATGCCCGAAACAGAGCAACTGCCACGACGTTCGGTTCGCATCACCTTCTCTCCCGAGCGGAGTGCCGACATCAGCGTGGCCCTGTGGCTTACTTACATCACGATCGGCTGGATGACGATTGAAGGAGCGGCTTCATTGCTCCTCGGATGGGCGTCGAAGAGCCTGTTGCTCGAAGCGTTCGGTATCGACAGCGTCGTGGAGTTGTTCAGCGCCGGAGTCCTCTTATGGCGCCTGAAAGTCGAAGCACGCGGTCGCGCTGATGAAGTTCGCGTCGAGGCTGTCGAACGCCGCGCCGCGTGTTGGGTTGGCTACTCCCTTTACGCTCTGGTTGTCTATGTGCTCTTCAATTCCGCTTACGGATTGTTCGTGATCGGACGTGTCACCGATACGCACGAGAGCGCATGGGGCATCGTGATCGGCGTGATTGCGAAGGTGGGGATGCCGATTCTCGCCGGCTACAAACTACGAGTGGCAGCGCGCCTGAATTCGCGAGCACTTCGAGCTGATGCGATGGAAGCCATCACCTGCGGGTATCTGTCGATTGTTTTGATGGTCGGCCTCGCCGCGACGGCGTTGCTCGGCTGGTGGTGGCTCGACAGCGTTGCGGCGCTCGCGCTCATTCCATTTTTGATCAAGGAAGCGCGCGCCGCGATTCGCGGCGAATGCGATTGCTGCTGATCGCTCTTAACGGGGGAATCACGCGCAGCAGCGATCGCCGATCTGGATGGGTGGGCACGGTATCGATCCGTAGCTGCAGAACACGCAGCAATCCCCGGGCTTCGGCTTGAGCCGCGCGTTGCAGTGGCCGCAATCATAAAAGAAGAGGCATGCGTTCGTCGGCATTGTTTCTTCAGCGCGATGGCCGCACGAGGGGCACGTAATGACCGATTGGAGCAGGGGCTCTGATTTCGCGATGGCGCGCGTGAAAATCCAATTCCAGACGCTCGCGATCACTATTCCAAAGAGGCCGACGTAGAGCAGCTCAGTCCGCCAAGATCCATAGAAGGAGTACGCCAGCGCAACGCCGCTGAGCAAACCGAGCGCGAAGGGGCCGAGATTTCGATGAGCACGGTAGCCGAGACCAAGTCCGGTAACAGCAAGCAGCGCGAAGCCTTGGAAGATATAAAGCACTGTCGTCTCGAACCGGCCGAGGACGCCCAGGCCAACGCCAGCCGCGACAGCAGCAAACAAAGGGAAACAACACGGAGCGGCAATTGCCGCCAGCAGCACGCCGGCTGAGCCGATTCGGTCGAGCGATTTTATGATGGGTTTCATGGCGTCTGGCCGCTCGATTCAATGAGGTCGCAGAACTCAGCCGCGCATTTCCTTTGCGCAGGAAGTTTTCTCCATCGCTTCACATTGGCTGCGAGCGAGTCGCGAAAGTTCTGGAGGTTCCTCAGTTTGATCTCTGTCTCCTCTAACGTCGCCTCGGCCATCCGCATCACGGAACGACAAGTTGTGCGCCCCTGGCCTTTGAGATGGAGAATCCGGCGCACTTCATCGAGTGAAAAGCCAAGCGACTGCGCTCTCTTGATGAATCGCAATTGAATGACGGCACTCCGGTCGTAAACGCGGTAGCCGCTCGCGCTCCGCTGCGGTTTCGGCAGCAGGCCACTCCGCTCGTAGAAGCGAACGGAGTCGGGCTTTATTCCGGCCGATGCGGCCAGCTTACCGATTAACAGGGGCTTCGCCGTCACGCCGCGCGGCTGAGCGTTGCCGCCTGCTCTTGGGTGATTCGCCCCTCGAACATGATTCGCCCGTCGACGACGACCGTCGGCATCGCCCTCACGCCGTATTGCTTTGCTTCGTCGCAACATTCGGTGCCGGAGCAGCGTCGTTCGATCACCTCACAACCGCAATCGTTGACCGCATTCTTGACCAATTCCAGCGTCTCGTTGCAGAGCGGACATCCCGCGCTGAATACCTCAATTTTTCTTTTCGTCATGTTTGTAGTCTCAGGTTACTTGGTAGTGCAGCAGCACTTCTCGATCGTTTTGCCGGTGTTCTTGCAAAGCAACTTGCCGTTCTTCTGTTTTTCGCAGCAGCACGTCTTCATTTTCTTCCCCGTCAGGCCGCAGGCGTAGGTTGGCGCCGCGGCGAAAGCCGCCGAGGCGAGCGCACTGGCGCACAGAATCGGCAGCAGGTATTTAAGTTTGATCATTTCGCAACCTACACCCTGGAGTCAGGTCCAAGGTCAAGAGCGTTTAATCGTTGCGGCATCCGACCGCTGAATGTGGAGAATATCCGAAGAATGTCGCGCTCAACTCACGGACACATGACGAAACCTATGCCTTGGCGATCACAACTTTTGCCGCGCCCATTGCCAGATCAAACTTGTCGATCATCCTCAGGTCCGATCGCCCTAGATGACTCTCGAATCCCTGCTCAATCCAGTCCATTGCACTCCTTGGTTCAACCGCTGAAATAAATCCCCTCACTATCCAGCGCAACGGTACACGCGGCGGTTCTGCCCAGTCGAGAATCCCAACCAAGCCGTCGGGTTCCAACGCGCGGCGGGCTATCTTCAGAGTAGAAAGACGCTCTTTCGCTTCCATGTGATGGAGAACGAAGGCGAGCAACACGCGGTCGAACTTCTGCTCGTATTGAAAATTCAGGATATCACAGCAAACAATTTTAGCGGATGGAGCACGGCGCCGTGCGCGGCGGAGCATTGCGTCGGACCGATCGACTGCTGTAACGCGGGCGCCACGGGAAATTAGCTTTTCCGTCAGTGCGCCAGTTCCACAGCCGAGTTCGAGAACGCTGGCGCCGGGTCGAATATCGAGAGCATCCAACGCTTTCTCACGCAAAGCGTTTATCCCCCCGACTGGGTAAAAAACTGCGGGGGCGCCAAAATCATAAACAAATGCGGTTACCCGATCAGTAATGCCAAGGCCTCGCTTGGGTTCTACCATCTAAGCAGATCGGGTTGCCGTGATTTGTTCACCCTGCTCTGCATCGCGCGATCTTCCGCAGGATCGTGTGATCTTCTCCGAACCGGCAGAGTGCGTCGCAGCTTTCACGCAGGTCCTTGAACGGAATGAAAGCAAGTGACAGATCCGCTAGGTCGTTACGAAAAGATGGCCGTGAGAGCTGCGCCATGACTTCTTTCTCGCGCGAATCCGGCGCGACGAGGTAAAGCGAGCACGCGCAGCCGGGGATCGAACGTACCAGGTCTTCGAGCCGCAGGATGCCGGAATAAATGGAGGTGCTCTTTTCCACTTCAAACGCCGCGACAATCTCGCCCCCGCCAGGCCGGAGCCAAATCACGTCAATCAGGCTTACCGTATCGAGCACCTCCGGGGGCCAATCGCGCGGCGGAAGATCGGGCACGGTGAGCAGGGCAAAGGATTCGCCATTGCACGTGCGGTTGCGATCATTCCGCGCAACATAAACCTCGTAACGCAACGCGCGTCCAATCTTGATCAGCAGATGCTGCACCTGTGTGTGCTCGGACTCCTCGCGTTCCTCGGCGACGACATCCTTGTGTCGCAGACGTGCGACTTTGTCCGCCTTTTGTTTCTCCGCGTCGAGAACGGCTTCGGCATTTGCCGGAATGAGCAACTTCGCCGCGCCGATTTCAAAGAGCAGCCCCGCAAATGCTCCGAGATCCTTGGACAGATGCTCGCGCACTGACGCGTTCGTCTCGAGGATCGTTTCCCGCATCGCCAAGTAACTCTCCCACGAGCCGAGCTTCTTGTTCTCTGAAAACAGGGCGTTGAAACCATTCACCATCGCCGTGTTGAACGGCGGCACGAGCGTGGGGTGCAGGAAATAGATGATGCTTGCGACAGCGGGGCCGAGCCCTTTGATGTGCGCATCTGCCAGTTTTCTCATCTCGCTTACAACCTGATCTTCGCGTGTTGCCGTCAGGCATGCCTGGAGGAAAGCGGCGAACTTCTGCTTGTTCGCTTCGTTCTCATAGATGTCAGGAATGCGCAGCTTCGGCTTCCAGTAGAAAGGGTGCGCCGCACCTTCGAACACCTGTTTTTGCTCAGTAATCGCGGTCAGCACAATTTCAAGAGGAGAACCCTTGAAATCGTTGCCGAACGTCCCGTTCACGATCGCGTCAACGGTGTCGCGTACGCCGCCGCGGATCGCGCGGAACGCCTTCATCCGCTCCTCACCCGTGACGAACCACGTGTTATAAACGGACTCCGGATCCGACTTGTAACGGCCGATCAGGTCGATCAGAGCAGCGGTGTCCATCGACCGAAAGGAACCACCACGCCGACGGAACCGCCAATCGAATCTGCGATCAGCACAAGTATCCACATCCCTGGATTGCCCTATCTTGTAAAGGGAGGCAGGCTCCAGCCGCGGATCAGAAATATAACGCACGGCGGCGATGGTTTCTCCATCGGTCACGGGGCGGCCGACGCGTTCTTGACACTTCAACTCTACGCGGCCCATTCTCGTTTTGCTCAATGAAGCCGAGCATTAAAGCAAATCCTCGCTCGCTCCGGACAGTGCGACCGCTGGTGTGGATCATGATCGCGGCGCTCGGTTTCGCCTCGTTCTTAGCCTGTTCCCCTTCGCTCCATGCGAAGCTGCACGGCCATATTGAAAATGCGTTCCACCAATGTGCCGCAACGCTTTTGCAATCGGGCGCGTATGACGCAGCCACCGGCCAGGAAAATGCACCTGATTTCGTTTTCGGCAGCGGCGAGAAGGTCACACTCTATGGTGGAGCCGTCGTCGTACCCGCTGCGTGCGCGCTCGACCCTGCTCGCGCGCCACCTGATCGTGTCGCGTCGCAGCCGCTCTTAGCCTGACCTTCGGCGGCTTCGCCGTTTATCCCGGAACAGGGCCCTCGCTGCTCGCAGTGACGAGTCGTGCCCTGTGTAGCACGTCAACCACAATTTCCCAGAGAGCTCGCCTTTATGAAAAATTACTATTTCGCTTTCGGTCGCATCGCCACGCTACTCGTAGGCGCCTGTATTTTCTTCGCTGCCTCTTTCGCGCGCGGGCATGAGGAAGGAGCCCCATTCGCGGATGCTATCATCGATCCGCTCCTGCTTCATCATGCACATATCGAAAACGAGCAGCGCATTAACTTCTTCGCACTCCGCGGAGTGCAAACTGATCTTGGCGGGCGGAGCTCCGCCTTCGAATCGGAGCTCGAACTGGCGTACGCCACCCACGATTTCCGTTATGGTTTCGAATTCTTTGTGCCGATTGCCGACGTGCCGTCGCCCACCGGCCGCGGCCGCGAATTTGGCCTCGGCGATATTGAAGTTCGGCCAATAAAATATGCAATCTTTCAGCGCCCCTCGTTCATCCTCGCGACGGCTTCTGGAGTTCGGCTGCCGACCGGGAGCAAATCCGATGGGCTTGGTGAAGGCAATACCGTCTACACCCAGTACCTCTTCGCAGATATGGCCGCGGGGAACTGGTTTCTCGGAGTCAATCTCGCCGGCGCATCAAATCTGACCGGCGAATCCGGAAGTTCGTTTGAATCAGGTGTGGTCCTTTCCTATTCATTCATTAGCGGCACACACGGTTTCGAGCTGGCGCAGGTGCCGCCATCGCAACACTGGGTTGTCTCTCCTTCAGTCGAGTTTGTCGATGAACGCACGTTCCGCGGCACGCAATCGGGCGTCCACACCAGCTCAGTCACTCCCGGCCTGACTTTTTGGCATCGGCCTTCCGGCTGGCAGATTCACGTAGGTGTTTCGTTGCCCGTATCAGGCGAGCGCGAAGCGAACCGCATATTCCTTGTCCAAGTCGGTAATCACTTTAATTGGGGCCGGCTTCTGGGTCTCAGGCGTTGACGCGGCCGCGCGGTGATTCGGAACAAGCGCGCCGCGGCGGTCTCGATGTACGGGCGGTTGACCCGGTCAGGTCGCCACAGCCGCAATCGCCAGATAGCGCCCGAACTTGCCCACGGCGATGAACAAGCCAGAACGCCATGGGCTGAGCCGCAGCCATCCCGCCGCAAGACAAAACGCGTCGCCGATGATCGGCACCCATGAGAGCAGCAGCACAGGTGCGCCATACTCGCGCATGTGCTTCAGTCCCTTCAACTCAGCCCGCTGCGGCGCTATCCGACCGATGACGTAAGTGGAAATGCCGCCAAGGGTGTTACCGACGGTGGCGACAAGCAGCGAGGTCCAGAAGAGCTGTGGCTGCGCTTTCAGCATCGCGAACAGCACCGCTTCCGACCCGCCCGGCAGCAATGTCGCCGCGAGAAAACTGGTTGCGAACAATACTCCGAGACTCAGCGTCTCATTCATGCTTCGCCAAGTCCCGCATCACGCGCCCCGCTGCGCTTATTTCGCGCTAACCTCGACGGTCAGCGTCGTGGACGTGGCTTCGAAATCCAGATCGGGACTGTTGGCCTTGTGCGCCTCCACGCCTTTCAGCAGCCACCGGCCTGCTTTCGTCAGGCGAAACGTCGCGCGGCCGTTCGCATCGGTTTTTTGGGTCTCGCCTTTTTTGTCGCCTTCACTGACGGCATTTAGCTCGAAGCCGGCGAACGGCGCGCCCTCGCGCAGGACGCGCACCGGGAATTCATCGCCCGGTCGGAGTGCAGTCGGGTCTTTCTCCGGCACGATCTCGAGAGCCAGACCGACCGGCTCTTTCCACGATGTGTCGTTCTTCGGCTCGCCCACGCGCACAAACGTTTTCGGATTCTTCATCGAGGTGCCGCGCCAATGTTTCGGCTCCGGCATGTTGCCGTACGTCTGCTGTAACTCGGCCGGGGCGTTGACTTCTTCATTGAACATTTTCACCTGCTCCGGTTTCAGCTCGAGCTTGCGCGGCGGCAGCTTGATCCAAAACGCGGCCACGCCGGCTTGCGCCAGCTCGGTTTTAAACTGAAGCGAATTCGCTGCCGCCGATTTGTCGCTGATTTGGACGATTTTTCCATCGAGCCGCAACGAAGCGGCCGGCACGTTCTCCGGCTTCGGGGCCCCGTCGAGTTTCGGAAACTCGACCCCGCTGGTGAGATCAAGCGTGACGGTCGTTTTCGCCGCCACCCGCATTTGATCGGCTATCAGCCAGGCATCATGCGCAAATACTGGCGCGGCAGCATAAGCCGCTGCGAAACAGAGAAAGAAAAGAGAGCGTTTTTGCATCACCACAGGTTGTCTGCGGATCGTCGCGCAATCAACCTTCCTCTCGACGTTTAGCCGCAGAGTGGTCCCCGCCTTCGCAATTAACCCAGGGTGCCGCCTCGCTCCATCGGGGCATGTCGGAAGCGCCGCCTTTACGATCGCGGAGACGCACCTCACCATTCAGCCCACAGCTTTTACGCTTCCTAGCCGAAGAGAATTAGCCATGAGCAAGATGGGACTCAGATTCGCCGCGTGACGCACGCTTACGGACCGCCGGATTTGCGTGCCGACCAGGGAAGTTTGCCTTCGATCTCTAATTGCAGCGACAAGCTCAAGAACGTGCGGATGAGGACGATGAGTCCAAGCACGAACACGTTTTGTAGTGTCGGTGCCACGACGACGGTGCGGATGATGTCGCCCGCAATGAGGAACTCCAAGCCGAGCAGAATGGCACGCCCGAGATCCTGCCGATAAACGCGATAGCCTTCGCCCGGGCCTTTCGGCCGCTGAACCAGAAATCGCCCGCTGGCAACAAGCGCACCGAGCACAATGACCAGCACGCCAGCGCCGTCAATCGAGATGCCGACGACTTCAATGATGTGCCGGAAGTGTTCCATGGTCAGAAAGCGAGAGAGCTAGGATTAGAACTCAGTGGTGTTTGTACCAGCCGACACCTTTAATGTCGTTCCAAGAGGTAGTCTGGTGGCAACGATAACACTGGTCCACCTTCACTGGCCCGCAGCATTCGGCGACCTGTGCGTCTTCCTGTTTGGCAATCTTCTTGGACACCATTTCGAAGTGCATCATGTAATGGCTCGGAGGCGCTTGATGGCACTGCGCGCAGGACTGCGAGGCGGGTGAAGGATGACGGAACTCAGCGACGGTCCACTTCGATGTCGCGTGGCACGAAGCGCAATCGGTACCGAAGAGGCCGAGATGCCGGTCCTTGGTTTGGTGGCATGTCGCGCAGTTCAGCAGCGCTTCTTCGGGTCGCAGATTGGGGTGCGCCGATTGCTGCGCGGTGGAGTGGGTTTCTTCGAGCCAACGTTTGATTGCGGGCACGTTAACGCCAGCTTGCTTCGGCTGGCGTTCGAGTTCCTTAAACCCGATGCGTGCAAGGGCGACGTGATCCATTTTCGTCGTAGTCGCCACCCGGCCTTGGTGTTCGAGATGGCAGGCGGCGCACGCGTTGATCTCGGCGTGAAAGGCCGTCGGCTGGCGTTGCAGGATGGCCTTATTATCGGCATGGCAGGCGATACACTTACTCGCATCCACTCCTTTGATTGCTGTGTGGCAGGACGCGCAATTATTCTCCAGTGAGGCGTGGGCCTCCGACAATTCACCGGGGCTGATCATGTGCTGCCAAAAGGCCGTCGACAGAATCTCACTCGTTGGTTGTTCCCGGTGATGATGGTAATGAGAGGAGAATGTGAAGAACGCGATGACGGGCAATGCAAGTGCAATAGCCGTTAGCAGGAATGCGTTTCGCAGTTTCACAACGACCACCTCAGTCCCAAATGAATCCCTGCCCAGATGTGCAACCCGAGCAGCACGTAGAGGAGCATGGAGAGGACGAGGTGGAGCTTCAGCCATACGCTGCACCAGCGCTTAAAGAGCTCGTGTGTGCGGATCGCGTACTCCAAGTCCGCCACGGATTCGGCAATCGCGGTGACCTCACCGACTGGTCCCCCGGATTGAATCCCGAGCCCTAACGACGCCAGGCCTGCTGCCAGCAGCGGCGCCTTTGGCAAAGTCCTTACTTCGGGGGGCGAGTTTTCGAGCGCGCCCCACGCACTGTCCAGATCGCCTCGCGCAGTCTGCAAAAGGAGAAGCTTATCTTTGATCTCCTGGGTTTCGAAGCTGAGCAGATAACGGCCGATAAACCCGCTCACCACGACGAGCAGCATCACTGCCGTCAGCGTGATTCCCAGCACACTGTTGAACTTGTGGCCCGTGTGAACGATAGCCAGCAAAGGGCCAAAGATGCCCGCGTAAACATGTGCTGTTTGCCAGGACTGCAACGAAACGTGCGGTGTGATCCAGGCATTGAGGAAAGGCACCCGCTTCACGAGCATGTAAGCGAGCGGGACGAGCATGAGAACGGCACCAGCGATGCCGAACGCCGCCCCAACTCCGCTGCCGGCAAAACGCGGCGACCGATGAAAGAGGAAGCCGAGCCAGGCGAAGAACAAAACGGTGAGGACACCGGTAACGACGATGCGTTCCCGCTCCTTCATCGCTATGCCTCTACCGCGACCTCGCTCTTAGGTTTCGCCTGACAGGCGAGAATGATGCCATTGGCTTTGTCGTCAGCATCGAGAGCGTCGTCGACCGCCATATCGACCTCGCCGGAAGTCATCTTCACCTTGCACACGCCGCAGGTGCCCACGCGGCAAGAGAATTCGATTCCGATCCCAAGTTCTTCAGAAAGCTCCAGGATGGTCTGATCGACATGGATTTTGGCGGACTTGTTGTTCTTCGAAAACGTAACCAGCGGACCGGTCGCGGGAGCAGTTAGTTTGGCGGTGGTTCCCGCTGCAGCCGGGTTGGGCTTAGGCGTGCCGAACGCCTCGGTCTTCATTTGGTTCGGAGAAACTCCCAACTCGGTAAGAAGAGCTTTCGTCGAGTCCATCATCGATGGCGGCCCGCACAGGTGAATTCTTCGCGAAGCAAGGTTGGGAACAGTCTCCGCAAGCCATTCTTTCGTGATGCGCCCGCGATGGCCCTTCCATTCTGTTCCTTCTGCCTTGGAAATCGTGACTGCGGCGCGCAGCTTCGGATTGCGGCGTTGAAGCGCGGCGACTTCGTCCGCGAAAATGAAATCGGCCGGAGTGCGGCACGTATATATAAAGAAGATCTCTCCGGGCCATGACCGTTCCGTAAGATAACGAGTGATGCTCATCATCGGCGTTATGCCCACGCCGCCGGAGATGAGAACGATGCTGTCCGCCTCTGTTCCGTTAAAAGTGAATTTGCCGACCGGGCCTCCCGCTTCGATCGGGTCGCCCACCTTGAGCAGATCATCAATGTGACGGGAGACTGCGCCCCGCGGCTCACGCCGGACGGTCAGGTCGACATATTCGCGCTGCGTCGGGGAAGATGAGATGGAGTAAGAGCGGTTCATTCGCGCGCCGCCAATCCAGAATGCGACGTTGAGGAACTGACCGGGCACAAATGTGAAAGGGAGGAAGCGGTCGTTAGGCGAAGGCAGGAGCCGAAACGTTTTCACACTCGGCGTTTCCTTGACGATGCTTCCCACGCGGAGCTGCCCTCGCCAATTCGCAGTCAAGGGGGGCGCTGAGGTCGCCTTCGAAACCACGACCGACGATGTTCCTCCTGATGGCGGTTTCCCTTCGGGCGGCGAAGTTCCTCCGGGTGGCGGTTTGTCTCCGGACGGTGGTTTGTCGCTGGGTGGTGGTTTGTCGTCAGGTGGCGGTTTCCCTCCAGAAAGTTCCGGTGCCGACCCGGGCGGTGGCGATCCCTTGTCGGCCTCGATCCGCCCAAAGAGTGCTGCTGCGCGACGCATCTTAAAGAAGTACATGGCAAGCATCGCCAGGGCGAACATGACGAGCAGTACCATCGTGAAGAGGTGAAATGGTGTAACGCCGAGCAACCCGTGCGACGCCGGCGTGGCGCCTAGCGAAAGGTTCATCTCGCGCTTGAACCAGGCGAGTGCGACGTCACGCGGGGCGCGACCTTCAGCCAAGGCTCGGCGCGCGGCAACGCCGCTCTCAAGTTGCGCGATGCCTTCACGCAGACGCGTCGCCGCCTCCTGCATTGCCGCATAGTCGCCGGACTGCGCACCGCTGTTCAACGCATCGAGAGACTGCCCGATTAGCACGGTTCCCGCGTGCATTCGCTCGGCCGACTGCTGTTCGACTTCCCGCCGTCTTTCCGGAGTCAATTCCGGCAGCGCCATGAGCGATGGATAAAGTTCCTTCGGCGGCGGCTTACCCATCCCCTCCATCATCTTGCCCATGTCTCCCATGCCGGCCCCGGGCGGTTTGTCACCTGGCGGCATTGCGGCTGCGGCGGGCGATACATCGGCCGTCGCAGCAGGGTGGTGGCTCGCGTGTTCCTCAGCTGTCTGCGCCCGCACATCCGCTGCCAAGAACAGCCCCACCAGCAAGTAGAGAACGTTACGCACCGCACTCCTGGTGCGCCGACCTGCGTCTCTAATTTCCGAGCGGTTCATGCTCAACTCAAACACGCGTTTCATCATGGCACCTTCTTCGTGAGTATCGAAAAGCCTGCCTCCTTCCACCCAACCATCCCACGATCCAAATTCCACACATTGGTATAACCTAGTGCGACGAGCGCTTCCGTCGATTCTCGGCTCATGCGCCCACTGCGACAGTACAGAACAACCATCGCGGCTTTGTCGGACGGCAGCTTTGCTACAATTTTATCAACCTCGTTGTAGGGAATGAGCGCGTCGGTTTTTTCGATCTCGCCCTCGTAGGGAACGTGAACGTTGATCAACGGAAATTTTTTATCCGAAAGCAGGGTCTTTAATTCTTGCGGTTCGACTTTGATGTAGGAGCCGCCCGGTATTTCGACGCGCGCGCCGTAGCGATTCGCTGCAACAGACTTGGCGTTGTCGTTACATGCAGCGACCAATGCCAGGAGAGATAGCAACGCGCATAGATACAGTCGGGCGGGCATTGTTGATTGCTGTCGTTCGCTTCCGAATGCGCTGTCTGTTTACATGTGGTCCATCGGCATCGGAGTGGCGGAAGCAGCGGGCGCGGGCATCGGCATTGCCGGAGCAACCACCGCAGGCGCGGGCGGCGCGAAGCCGGTGAGGATCTTGCGTTGATCGGCAGTGAGAAGTTTTGCCGCTTCGCCAACCGCGCGGATGAAGGCCAGCCGCTGATCGCCAGCCATCTTTGCAATGTCGCGCACTTTCGCTTCCACTTTGGCAATCTCGGGCTGGTCGGCTGCGGTCAACGTTCCAAGCTCTTGTTCGGCTTGCTCCATCGCGCGATCCGCTGCGCTTTTGGCGAGCAAGGCTTGCGTTTTGATTTTGTTGAGGGCGACCTGCTGATCGGCCGAGAGAGTAATGTGCTCCGGATGATCGAGAAAAAAGCCGGTCGCTCCGATGTGATAGAGATGCGAGGCGCCGGGAAAGCCGGGCAATGCGGAATCGGGCATGGCGGCTGCCGCGTCGTTGCCCATCGGGGTCATTCCCATCATCGCGGCCATTTCCATCTTGTCGCCACCGCTACTCATCGGCGCTGCTGGTGCCATGGCTGACATTGCAGGCATCATCTTTTCCATCATCGGCATCATCTTCTCCATCATGGGCATCATTTTATTCATCATGCCCATCATCTTGTCGTCGCCCATTGGCATCGGGGGCGCAGGCGAAACTGATGCGGACATGCCTGGCATCGGCGGAACCGCCGGAGTGGCAGTCGGACGCGGAGCGTTCTGAGCGAGCAGGACTTCGAGTTTCGCGGCTTTCGTCCGAGCATCGGAAAGCTGCTGGGCCACCGCTGGATCAATTTTCGCTGGCGGGGCGGCGTAAAGGGTGGCTGCGAGGAAGCCCACTAGAATGGCCGTGGCCAAGGCAGGCTTGAATGAAGTGAGTTGCGTATTCGTTTTCATATGGTGATCGGGCTTTCTTAGTATCAAAAGATGTAAGGCGGCGCGGCGCTCGGTTCAGCTATCCGCACCACAACTTCACACGCCGCCGCGGCGCGCACTACGCATCCGCCCGGAAACACTGCGCATATCTTCCGGGTCTGAACTCTATCGCCGCGCATGCAAACCACCTGAGAAGCTGGATACCGTTTTGGGCATCCGGTTCAGCCCGCGCTGACAGAAGATTTTCCGGCCTTTAGTGAGCGTGTTCCTTGGAGTCGGGCTTCATCATTTCGCCGTCCATGGTCATCATGTCCCCTTCTTTCATCATCATCTTTGTGCCGTCCTTCATTGTGACGTTGCCATCGAGCGTAACTTTTGTGCCGTTAGTAAGGGTGAGTTCCTTATCCGCCGGCATGCTCTTGCCTTGCATTATCATCATCACCTTTCCGTCTTTCATCATGATGTGATCCTTCGCCATGTCTTTATCATCGGCTGTGAAGCTGCTGCTAACGAACGACAAGGTTAGGATTGTGATTGCGAGGAGTTTGATTGGTGTTTTCATGGCCCAAGCTGCCACGACAGCATCACGCGCACTACGCATCCGGCCGGAAACACTACGCATATCTTCCGGGGCCAAGCTCCAGCGCGACGCGTCGCGACCGGTTGGAAATAGATCCGATCGAGCGTTTAACCCGATTGCTCGTTTCACCACCAAAGTTGCAGGCCGGCAACCAAGCCGATGGTGTCGTAGGTCTCCCCGCCTTCGCGGGCGAGACGCGCGTTTGCGCCGAAGCTGCGCAGCCAGGAGAGGCCGACGTAAGGTTGAATTTCGCGCCGGATGTCGTAGCGCAGGCGCACGCCCAAGTCGATTTGCGAGCCGCCTGCGCCGGTCTCAAACCTTCGGTCGCCCTGAATCGTGACCTCGCCCTGGAAGCGCGGCTGGAGGATGAGACGCTGCGTGAGATAGAGATCGGCGCTTACTGTTATTTCGCCGGAGACTTCGCCGCGGTCGCTGATGTAAATGGCCGGCTCGACATCGAAGTTCCCCGGCGCCAGACCTTGGAACCCGATGACGGCATACGTGCGCGAGTTGCGCCGGAGGCTGCCGTTGCCGAGATTCGTGAGGGCGCGCGCACCGATTTGGAAATCCCAAAAGGGCGAGATGAGCCGCCCGTAAAGCAGTTGGAGATCGCCTTCGCCGCGACCGCCTTGCGAGAGCGCCTGACGTCCTTCTGTCTTAATCCAGAGACGATTGTAATCGCCGCCATACCACCCCACGAAATCCCAGTTGAACGTGTCTGGCCCGGAGCTGTTGGAGCGGTATTCGAGCAGGTCGAAGAGCGAAAAGGAATAAAGCTTTGGGTCTCCGAGCGGAGAGGGCAACGGTTGCATCTGTTGCTTTAGCTCTTCGTGCGAGAGCAGCTCGCCGGAGCGATCGTCGCCGGGCGGGGGTCGCCATTTCTGTGGCGGGCCAAGAATGAAAATGCCGGGAGCGCTCATGCGCTGCGGAGCCGATGCGCTGTCGGGCATTCCGGGCATCGCGCCCATGTCTTTTTTCTTTTCGGAACCCATGCCGGGCATGCTGCTCATCTCCTTTTTCTGCGACCCAGCGCCGGACTTTGTTTCGGGCATGGCGCTCATATCTTTCATGGCGGGAGCGTCGCCTTTCAATATGGGCGAACTGGCCGGCGTCATGCCAGGCATTGACTCCATGTCTTTCTGGCCTGCGACGGTAGCGGCGGGTGTTGGCCTGGGAGCTGGAGATGCAGAATCCGCTGCTGGTGTGGGGCTTGTCGCCGCTGCCGGTGTCATGCCGGGCATCCCGCTCATGTCGGTTTGCGCGGTTGCTTCGCTGTGCCGGAGAGACAATGCGGCCACGATGAATGCCGTTGCAAGGCCGAGTCGGGCGATGGATTTGTTGAGTCTCATATAGTTTGACTCGTTAGGCGTTCGCGACCGAGACGACGCGGAACATTCCGACTTCCATGTGATAGAGGACATGGCAGTGAAACGCCCAGAGACCAGGCGCATCCGCGGTAATCTCGACCGACAATTTCTCGCCGGGCTTGAGTACGACCGTGTGCTTGCGCGGCTTGTTCGCTCCCTGGCCGTTATCGAGCTCCATGAACATGCCGTGCAGATGGAGCGGGTGCTCCATCATGGTGTCGTTCACCCAGGTGAAGCGAAGACGTTCGCCGTAATTGAAACGGATCGGCTCCATGTCCTTCGTGTATTCCTTGCCGTCGAACGACCACATGTAGCGCTGCATGTTGCCGGTGGCGTGCAGCTCGATTTCGCGCTCGGGCGGGCGGCGATCGTAGTTGGCTTCGAGACTCTGGAGATCGTTGTAAACCAGGACGCGCCACGGCATGCCATCGAGTCCAGTGCCGGGCTCGCCGAGACGATTCTTCGGCGCCATCGCCACAACCGAATTGCCCGGGCCGTGCTTGTCCGGGCCATGCATTCCGTCGCCGCCACCAGACATGCCTGCCATGCCCGGTTTCTTCTCACCGGACATTCCAGCCATGCGGGCCTCAGTTTTCGGAGCGGGAGAATCCGCTGCCATCGCGGGCATCTTCGGTGTTGAAGTCGAGCTGCTGGCCATTCCTGCCATGTCAGCCATTCCCATGTCAGCCATCGTGCGCACGACGCGTCTCCGCCGGTCAGGCAGCGCAGCGGTCATCCCCTCGCGCGGCGCGAGCGTCCCGCGCGCGTAGCCGCTGCGGTCGAGCGTCTCCGCAAAAATGGTGTAAGCGGTGCTCTCGTTAGGCTCGACGATCACATCGTAGGTTTCCGCGATGCCGATGCGGAATTCATCCACCGTGATTGGCTTCACACATTGACCATCAGCCGCGACCACCGTCATCCGCAGCCCCGGGATGCGCACGTCAAAGAACGTGACCGCGGCGGCATTGATGAAGCGCAATCGCACGCGTTCACCCGGCCGGAAAATGCCGGTCCAGTTCGATTCCGGCGCCAGACCGTTCATGAGGAAGGTGAAGTTATGCCCCGTGATGTCGGCCAGATCGGTCGGGTCCATCCGCATCTTGCCCCACTCCCAGCGATCAGCGAGGGTCGCCTTCAGGCCGTTCTTCCCCGCGTCGCTGATGAAGTCGCCGACCGTGCGCCGCTGATAGTTCGAGTAGCTGTTATCCTTCTTAAGCTTGGCCAACATGGTCGCGGGATCGCCGTCCAGCCAGTCGCCTAGCATGACCACGTACTCGCGATCGAAACGGAACGGTTCACGTCCCGGCGGATCGATGATCATGGGTCCGTAAACGCCTAACTGCTCCTGCCCTGCGGAGTGACTGTGATACCAATAGGTGCCGTTCTGTCGTACCGGAAAACGATAGGTAAACGTCTCGCCGACGCGGATTCCCGGATAGCTCACACCAGGCACGCCATCCATTCGAAACGGCAGGATCAAGCCATGCCAGTGAATGGATGTCGTTTCCTTGGCGAGCTGGTTGGTCACGCGAATCACCGCTTCCTGTCCCTCGCGCAAACGCACCAGCGGACCGGGGACTGTGCCATTGATCGCAATTGCCGAAGCCCGCCGGCCGCCGATCTCGATTTGCTGCTCGCCGATGAAAAGATCGATCGTATTTCCGCTCAAATAACTCTGCCGCCCCAGACGCGCGTAGGCTGGCAAAATGGCGCCGAGACCGGCGAGGAATCCGGCAGCCGCCGCGCCTTTCACGAATCTGCGTCTGCTCAGATGAGAAGGGTCGAGGTTCATTTGCGACCGTTCGAGCGTTGCTTGGTTTTTTTGGATTTTACCGCACCTCGGGCGGACGAGCCTGTGCATCGCAGCTTACTCTTCCTGCGCAACGGGATTTCCAGGCAGTCGCACATAGGATTCCCGCAATTGCGTAACGGCGCCGTGATTGGTTCGACGATCTCGGAAAGGATCGTCAGGCGACGCCCAAGGATGCGAGCACTGGCGCGGAACAGAGCGAAGAATCGGAACTCGGCGCCGATTCGCAGAACCAACTCGCCGGAACTGACGAGACCAATGTACGAAACCCGGCCAGGTTCCAGCTGCACAACTGCGTTCGCGGGCGAGAATTCCACAGCCGCAACCCGTCCGGAAAAGACTTTGCCTTTCGGTGTCGACAACTCGACAAATACATCACTCGGCAGATCTCTTCCCCTGCGAGATTTAACTTTCGCTGTGTTCACGCGCGACAGCAGCATCGCAGCCAGCGGCAAACGGGCTACGCATCCGCACGGAAAGACCGCGCGTTTCTTCGGATTCAGTGGGCGATCGGACTGCCTGACGATGCCGTTATGCGCCGCCCGATCGCGCGCGATACGCGGTCGGCGCTTCGCCTGCGAACTTTTTGAAGGCCCGGTTGAATTGTGAAAGCGATTTGAAGCCAACGTCGAAGGCCACTTCGCTAATCCGCGCCCGCGAATTGTCTAGCATGCTCTTCGCTTTCTCTACGCGGACTCGTGCGACATAATCAACGAACCTGATCCCCGTCGCCTTGTGGAATAGCTCGCTAAAATAATTCGCGCTCACATTCACTAGCTTTGCCACCTGGCCTAATGAGACTCCCTCCTGGGACTGGAGATCGATGATCTTCCGCGCGCGAGCGACCGCGGCTGGTTCCGTTTGATTCTGCTGCAACGTGATTTGACTGCCGGCGGCGGCAAGGTGCTCGGCGAAGATCGCAAGCAATTGCACAAGCGACTTGTAGTGCGATTGCGGAATCACGCGCGTCGCGAAATAGGCTTCTTCGGCCTGCTTTAGGTCGACGTGCGTGCCCCATCGGACTAGTTCCTCGGCGACGCGATTGAACTGCACCTTATCCGGTCGGTCGACCAGGATGTGGCCCGTGTGAAGAAACGCAATCACGTTCTCGCCCACCCGAACGGGCACTTCGGTTTCGCATAACCCAGCGAAGCATTTGATCGTCTTGGCTTCCAGTTGCGCCTTTTCTTCGAGCTCCCTTTGTAATGCGTAACATGCCGCACACGAAACATTGGCTTTCGCCATCAAGGCGCAGAACGGCGCCGCTTTTGTCGTCGGCGGCCGATGAACCTTCGTGTCGTGCGGCGCATGCAATTCTAATGGTAATCCCGTGGCCTTGGTAAACGCCTTGCGATAGTCCTGGTAGAGCCTCGAACGCCGCATCCGGCTGATAACGGGGCCGTTCGTAGTGTCCGATCTTTTTTTCTTGTCTTTCATTGACGCCGACTAGCACGCATTCATGGGCTAAAGTTTCACACTTCGCAGTCGCAACGCGTTGGCGACGACCGAAACCGAACTCAAGCTCATCGCAGCTCCGGCGATGATCGGACTGAGCAGAAGGCCAAACGCAGGATAGAGAATCCCGGCGGCGATCGGGATGCCGAGCGCATTGTAGATGAAGGCGAAGAAGAGGTTCTGTCGGATGTTGCGCATCATCGCGTGGCTTAGCCGGATCGCTTTTTCGATGCCGCGCAGGTCGCCTCTGAGCAGGGTGATGCCGGCGCTTTCCATCGCTACATCGGTGCCGGTGCCCATGGCGATACCGACATCAGCGGCAGCGAGAGCAGGCGCGTCGTTGATGCCGTCACCGGCCATCGCAACGATGCGGCCCTGCTCGCGCAATTGGCGGACGCGATCGTTTTTGTGCTGTGGTTCGACGCCAGCTTCGACTTCATCAATCCCGAGCTTGCCGGCGACGGCGCGGGCCGTGCGTTCGTTGTCGCCGGTCAGCATAATGATCTTGAGACCAAGTTTGTGAAGCTGCTCGATCGCCGCGGCGGTGGACTCTTTGATCGGATCGGAAACAGCCACGATGCCAGCGGCCCGATCTTCGATCGCAACGAAGACTGCGGTTTGACCCTGCTGTTGCAGTCCCTGCGCTTTCGTCTCGAACTGCTCCAGATCGCGAATGCCTTGGGCGTGCAGAAACGGCGGTTTGCCGACCAGCACCCGCCGCCCGTCGACACGGCCGGTGACGCCACCGCCGGTGGTTGATTCAAAATCTGTGACGGCGGACGGTTTCACGCCTCGTTCCTGGGCTCCGTTCACGATCGCAGCGGCGAGCGGATGCTCGCTCTGTTGTTCAACAGAAGCCGCCGCGCCGAGCAGCTCCTGTTCGGTTATTCCAGCCGCGGGAACGATGGTCGTCAGCCGCGGCCGGCCTTCGGTCAATGTGCCAGTTTTGTCGACGACGAGCGTATTCACCTTCTCCATCAACTCCATAGCTTCGGCTTTCTTGATCAAAACGCCGGCCTGCGCGCCGCGACCCACGCCGACCATGATGGACATGGGTGTCGCGAGTCCGAGCGCACAAGGACACGCGATAATCAGGACCGCCACGGCATTGACGATGGCGTAGGCAAGCCGCGGTTCAGGTCCAACGAACAACCAGACGAAAAACGTAATCACAGCAGCCAGGATCACGGCCGGGACGAACCAGCCGGCGACCTTGTCGGCTAAGCCTTGGATGGGTGCGCGGCTGCGCTGTGCTTGCGCGACCATCTCGACAATCTGCGACAGCAGCGTTTCACTGCCGACGCGCTCCGCCTCGAAGACGATGCTGCCGGTTTGATTCACCGTGCCGCCCGTCACGCGATCGCCCGTCGCTTTTTCCACGGGCATCGGTTCACCGGTGATCATCGCTTCGTCGATGCTTGTTTTGCCCTCCAGCACACGGCCATCGACAGGAACTTTCTCGCCCGGCCGGACGCGGAGATGATCGCCTTTCTGCACCTGATCGAGCGGCACATCCTGCTCCAGGCCATTCCGAATGATTCGCGCCGTATTTGGCGCCAACCCAAGCAAGGCACGAATAGCGCTGCCGGTTCGGCTGCGTGCGCGCAATTCCAGCACCTGACCTAACAACACCAAAACTGTGATGATCGCTGCGGCTTCGAAATAGACGCCGATCTTGCCGTGCGCCGCGAACGATGGCGGAAAGATTTGCGGCAGGAGCATCACGACCGCGCTGTAGAAATACGCCGCGCCCACGCCGATCGCGATGAGCGTAAACATGTTGAGCGAGCGGTTAAGGATCGAGTGCCAGCCACGGACGAAGAACGGCCAGCCGCACGAGAGGACGACCGGCGTGCTCAAGATGAACTGCGCCCAACGCGATACGTCGCTCTGCACCCACTCCGGAGCGCCCGGCACCATGTGCCACATCGCTACGACGAAAACTGGTACACTCAGAACCGCGCCAATCCAGAAGCGCCGCGTCATGTCGCGCAGCTCGGAATTATCTTCCTCCCCGGCCGCGGCAATGTTCTTCGGCTCCAGCGCCATCCCGCAGATCGGGCAATTACCAGGCTGATCCTGCTCGATCTGCGGATGCATCGGGCAGGTGTAGATGACCTTCGCCGGGTCGCGGAAAACAGGATTGCGCTCCAGCGCCATGCCGCATTTCGGGCAACTGCCCGACGCATCGCTTTCCACGCCCTCACACATCGGGCAAAAATACTTCTTCGCCGCCTGGTGCTCAGCCACGACTGCCTTTGTCTCAGGCGCAAGATTATGCTCGCCGTGACAACACGAATGCTCACGCCCGTTCTCGGCGACAAACTTGTCGCGGCAGTGCGTCGAGCAGAAATAAAACTTCTCTCCCTCGCGCTCGACTACCGCCGCTGCGCTTTGAGGATGAACTTTCATCCCGCAGACCGGATCAGTGGCGATCTCTCCGTCCGCGTTCATGACAAAAATGGACTGCGCTTACGACGGCGCCCAAAGCGAAGGAAAGGACTCAGATTAGTTTTCTCCTTAGCGTTCCTTTCATCCTTCGCTTGCGCGCCGGCTGCTCAGCGCAGCTCATCCAGCTTGGCTTTCATCTGCTTGATTTCGCGCTGTTGGCTGGAAATGATCTCCTGGCATAACTGTTTCAGCTCGGGATCTCGGAGCGGAGCCTGTTCGCACATCAGGATGGCGCCGGCATGGTGAGGAATCATCGATCTTACAAATTGCTTGTCGGAGATGGCCGCCTGCTGCCTGATGCCGAACCAAAACATGACCAGCGCCAGAACACTCCCAGCAATGACCAGAATGTTCCATTTCTTGTCCGGATACATGGCGCTCATCAAGACTATTTCGATGAGCACCATCGGCGAAGCCATCAGACCGGCCATATAAAATTGATTCAGGTTAGCAAAAACGTTCCCGAACTTGTCCACCATTGCGTACATGAGGATGAACATGGCCAGGAACGACAAGAGACTCATCATGATGAGCCGAAGATAGGGCGAGTGGTGAGTGGTTGGATTCATAGGCGTGCGATCAGGGTGCAACCATACCGCGGGTAGACCGGTGGCGCTAACGACGCGGAGATGAAAAGCCGATAAAAGAACTGCAAGATACACAGGCCGCGAAGACTTCACGGAATTCGGAATCGGACCATTTACGGCGCGAGCAAATGGGGTAGGGATGTCCGGCAACAAACGATCGATGAATTTGCCTCCGGCGAAAATCCAGGACTATGCGCTGATCGGCAATGGACGCTCGGCGGCGCTCATTTCCCGCTTCGGCGCGATCGACTGGCTCTGCTGGCCGCGATTCGATAGCGCCTCGATCTTCGCCGCGATTCTCGACCGCGAAGTCGGAGGCTCATGGGTCATCGCGCCGGTCAGGGAGTCCACGAAAATCGAGCGGTGTTATCTCGAAAACACGAACGTGATCGAGACGCGCTTCCACACCAGCTCAGGCAATATCGTACTGACCGATTTCATGGCGGTGACGTCGGAGGAGAACAAAAAGCGAATGCTCTGGCCGGAGCACGAGATCGTGCGGCGCGTGCGTTGCCAGTATGGCGAAGTCAATGTGCGCGCGCACCTGAATGCGCGACCCGAATACGGCCGCCGTGCAGCCGCCTTCACCAAATCGGGCCGGCTGGGCTGGCGGGCGGAAATTGGCCCCAACCTCTTGAATCTGCACAGCGAAGTAGAGCTTATGGCTAAACGCGACGGTGCTCTCTTCGCGGAATTCAAATTGCGCCCGGGCGAGACCGCTGCATTTTCGCTTACCTTCGCCACCGAATCGCCCGCGACGATTCCGCCGCTTGGCGATGCCGTCGAGGAAAGGCTTCAGCTCACGGTCGACTGGTGGCGCAGCTGGGCGGCGCAGGCGAAATATGACGGCCCGTATCGCCGCGAAGCGATCCGGAGCGCGCTCGTGCTCAAGCTGCTTTCGTTTGCTCCCTCGGGCGCGATTATTGCCGCTCCGACTACTTCGCTGCCGGAAACCATCGGCGCCGAGTTTAACTGGGATTACCGCTTCGCCTGGTTGCGCGATGCGTCGTTCACGGTGCGGGCGCTTTACGGGCTCGGCTATGAAGATGACGCCGCCGCATTTGTCAGCTGGCTATTGCACGCGACGCGGCTGACCCGTCCCGAGCTGCGAGTGTTGTACGACATCTACGGGGAACGTCCGTGCGACGAACAATTTCTCGACCATCTGCGCGGCTACGCCGATTCGCGTCCGGTACGAATCGGCAATGCCGCACGCGATCAACTCCAGCTCGATGTCTATGGCGAAGTGATCGATGCCGTGACGCATTTCGTGCGCGAAGGCGAAAAGATAGACCGCGACATGCAGCAGATGTTGCGGCACTTCGGCGAATACGTCTGCGATCACTGGCGCGAGCCAGACAACGGCATGTGGGAATATCGCGACGAGCGCCGCCCTTACACTCACTCCCGGTTGCTTTGCTGGGTCGCCCTCGACCGGCTGCTCAAGCTGCGCGAGCGCGGCCAGCTCACCGGCATCGATGTTGCGGCATGCGAAAAAGCGCGCGGGGAGATTCGCCGCGACATTGAGGAGCACGCCTGGAACGCGGAGTTGAAAAGCTACACGGAATGGCTCGGCGGCTCGACGGTGGATGCGAATTTGTTCGTGCTTGCGCTCCAGGAGTTCGAGCCGGCCGCGTCCGAGCGCATGCGTCAGACATATCGCCAGATACGTGAGAAACTGATTCCGAGGCCGGGCCTGGTTTTGCGCAACGAGCGCAGCATCGACTGGCAGGAAGGCGGCTTTGCGCTCTGCACTTTTTGGGAGATCGATTTTCTCGCGCGCGGAGGCGGCACGCTTGAAGAAGCGCGTGCCGCTTTCAACACGGCCATGCCGTACGCGAACGAAGTCGGCCTTTTCGCGGAGGAAATCGATGTTGCGACCGGTGAGGCGCGCGGCAATTTCCCGCAAGGCTTCACCCATCTTGGCGTGATCAACGCTGCCCTCTCGTTGCGTGACAGAGAGGAGCGCGAAGGTAAGTTAAAACGATGATGCCGACGTGGGGAAGCTGGCTCTTGTGGGGTTTTATTGGCACGCTCGTGCTCAGCTCAGTCGTGGCAATCACCCAGTGGCTTGGGATGACCAGGATGAGCCTGCCGTATTTGCTCGGCACGATGTTCACTCCCGACCGCGACCGCGCCAAGCTGGTCGGGTTGATTTTGCATTTCCTCAATGGCTGGCTCATAGCCCTGATCTATCTCGCGATCTTTCACGCTACGCGAATGCAGAACTGGTGGTTCGGCGGGCTCCTCGGTTTATTGCAAGCGATCTTCGTCCTGGCGGTGGCGCTGCCGGCCTTGCCGGCGCTGCATCCGCGTGTCGCTAACGAGCAATACGGCCCGACTGTGGCACGTCAGTTGGAGCCGCCTGGCTTCTTCGGTCTGCATTATGGAATCCAGACGCCGATCTCAATTATCGTGGCCCACGTCATCTACGGCGCAATCCTGGGCGCGTTTTGCGCGCTCGATTAAACCCCGCGCCACGATCGCAGGCGGGAAACGCATCCGCAAAGTAAAAGGAAAACGTTTCATAGATATATGAAGAGACAATTCCCAAGCGCGCAGAAATTTACCCGGCTGTTACTGGCAATGGCTGGTGCCGCGCTGTTCACACTAGTCCCAGCTGCTTGGTCTGCCGACATGATGGAGCAGCTAAAATCTGCTCAAGGAAAGGAGTTCGATCATCACTTCCTCAGCATGATGATCGATCACCATAAAATGGGCGTCGAAATGGCAGAGCTTGTCAGCTCGCATGCGAAAAGTGCGGAGCTGAAGAAAATGGCGAAGAAGACCATTGCCGATCAACGGCAGGAGATCACGAAAATGCAGAGCCTCCTCAAGGGGACTGGCAAGCCGCCCATGAACATGTCGCACGACGATCCGATGATGAAAGAGTCAATGTCGGCCATGGACGAACTGAAGAAGGCCAAGGGCGAGGAATTCGACAGCAAGTTCGCCATCCAGATGACCAAACATCATCAGGCGGCGCTCGACATGTCTGAGTTGGCGCAAACCCGATCTCAAACTGAGGAAGTGAAAACTCTCGCCACGAATATTCTGAAAAAGCAGCGGCAAGAGATTTCCGAGCTGAGCAAGTTTAAGAGGTAGGTTTCAGACAGTGATGAATCGGCGCATGGGCGAAAGCGACATTAGTTCTGCTCTCTGCGCCGGCCTTTTATAGGTCTAAGCACCGCTGACTTGCGGCGACTTTTAATTCGTTCCTATCACTTATCGCTATTCCGGCGTAGCGGACGGCGTGGCCGTTGTCTGCGCGGGCGCATTCGGGTCGGCAGCAGGCTCGAACACTCCAAGGGGATCGTCGCTCTCAAGACCTTGCCGCACCGTTGGCGCCCAGAGGGCAAATTGGTCCATGTCCGGACTGTAGACCGCCAGCGTATCCTTGGCCGAGAGGTGAGCGACCATTTTACCGATCATCTGGTAAACTTTGCGAAGGTCGGCCTGCTGATCAGTGCTTACCCAATCGACCGAGATCCACGCCCGATGATCGCGGACTGCACGGCTGAGATTCGGATTCTTGATCTCGTCCGCGACCTTCGCGCTGTCCTCGAAATATGGTTTATCGATGTCGTTAATCACGAACTTGTCGGCTCCGAAATTGACGAGATGATACGGCGGTTTCGTGACGACCGCGTCCGCGCTGATTTTAGTGCCGAGGCCTTCACTCACGGCATGAGCAATCAAATCGTGGCTCGGTTTGCGGGGCGCACTGAGGAGAAGAACAAGCGAGACCAGCCGCTCGCCAGTTTCCTTGTCAGTGGCTGCAGGCGACGGCGATGTTTTCGGGGGCGCAGCCGGAGATGCAGGCGGAGAGGATTGACCGAGCGCGCTACTTCCCGTCGTAATCGCAATAAAACACGCGACCGAAGCAGCAGCGCTAAACGGCTTTCGAAGCCAGTTGACCGAAAATAGTCTGTTCATGGCGGAAGTGATCAGTGCCCGTGGCGGTGATGGCGCGTCAGCCCGAAGTGACCCAATGCCCTAGTATGATGATGGTGGTGACCGCCCGTCCAAACGCGGTAAGTGTTGCGATAGTACGGCCGCCTATATCCATAATAACCGGGGTATTGTGTGTAGCCGGTGTAATAAGGGTCGTAGCTGTAATACTGATGGTGATGGCCGTGGCCAATTGTATGGTCAACGACATCGTGAAGGAGAGCGTCAATCGCAAAGACGCGGGGACTGGCCAGTGACAAGACGAAGAGGCCAACGAAGGCTGTGAGGAATTTTTTCATTTGTGGTTTCCTTTTGGTTGAATCTGATGATCTGACGTGAAGGTCGCAGCGTTATTCGGATGAAGTTAAAACGGGCCGGCAGCCGCTGCCTGCCTTCAAGCGCAGACAGCGGCCGGGCTGACCCAGGCGCCTAACGATTGTGATGCCGATCCGTCGTCCGCGAGTGGACGACCACCCGGTTCACGACTTCGTGTCCATGACGTCCGGAATAATGCACCGTGACCGGATGGTTGGACCGCAGCGTATGATAATCGACGGTCGCGCCGTGTTCGTCCACGAACGGCACATTGCCGCTGTGGTTGAATCGGTGATTCTGATTGCCAACGCTGAAGCTGATGTAGTTCGAGCCGTAGCTGCCCCAAGTACCATCAAGATGGTTCGCGAAGGCCGAGACCGGCAGGATTACCGCGATTGCGGCGAGAATGAGAAGTAATTTTTTCATATTGGATGAGTGGATCGTTTGAGTTGAAGTGTTTGCCCGCGATTCTTCGCCTTGGTCGACTTGAGAAAGCGGCAGTTACATCTCATTCAACGAAGCCGCCTTCGTTATCCCTCGTAGGCTGCGAGCTTTTGTTCCAGAATTTTTCGCGCCCGGTAAACCCGAGTCTCGATTGTCTTGGCGCTCACGCCCAGCAATTCCGCGCATTCAGCTTGCGACCGATCCTCCAGGGAAAAGAGGATCAGCGCCGCCTTTAATTTGTGCGGTAATTCCGAGATCGCCGCTTGCAAGGTCGCCATTCGTTCCGAGGTCAAAAGCGACTTCGCCGGATCTTCTGAAGTCTCCGCGGTGTGCGATTCGTCCTGACCGAAGGCGTCGAAGGAGACAGTCGCACGCGATCGGCGGTATTGCTTACTGCGCGAATAATCGCGGCACAGATTTGTCGCAATCGTATGGAGCCAGGTCGAAAATTTTGCCTGCCGCTTGAATTTCGCCGCGTTGAAATAGAGTCGTACAAAAGTCTCCTGGACGAGATCACGCGCCGTTTCCTCAGCTCCCACGTAGCGAAAGATGAATCGAAAAAGCGGCTGCTCGTATTTGTGAATCAGCTCGGTGAGCGCATTCTCGTCGCCGGCCTGGAGCGCACTGATCAGCAGCCAATCCGGGTCTATCGCAGGAGTGGCATTCACCGCTCGCTCGATAACGCGCTACTGTAATTCTGGCGCGTCGCGCAGCGCATCGGCGGTCATCTTGGTAAGACGTTCGTATTGAGCATCGCTAAGAATGGGCCGCATCGCGAAGACGTGATCGAGAACAGCCTTCTGGAGGTCACCCTGCGCGCGATGAATTTTCTCCACCGCCGCCTTGACCCGCTGCGAATCGCTTCGGTCGGAAATGATCGCGTCTGCCAACTCCCGATTCCCGTCACGGATGCGGGCCATTAATTCTGTTCTTTGGCCGGTGAATTTTTCCTCAATCGGCTCCAGCGATTTCTCCTGCTCCGGTGTCAGTCCCAGGCGGGCGTGAATCCAATAATGATAGTCAACCGCATGGGCGGCCTCATGCCGGGGAAAAAGCCGGACGACAAAGTAGCAGGCGCTTCCCGCTGCAATGGCAATTAGCAGGACAAATAGCGCTAGTCGTGACCAGTGTTTCAATGGCCTAAGGCGATATAAGTGGAAGGCAGAGTCGGTGAATTCTGGGAAAACACATTCAGATAAAGCGCACGCGAAACGGCAGGCCGAGCCTCCTGCGCCGGCAATGTCAGCGCGATAAGCATACCCATTACGACTGCGGCGGGCACGGACGCAAGAGCCACCTGCCCGCGCCACAGCCAGTTCGCGATCGTTTCCACCAGCGGAACCTTCGCGTCGCGGCGCCGCCGAATTTCGCGGAGAACAGAAGTAGCCAGATTCCCCGGCGCCGATGGTATCGGCCGCGCGGCCAGCTCTCGCAGACTTTGGTCGAGGTCGGTTGGTTTCATCTTGCTCAATGTAAACGGGAGTTGCGCAATCTTCCCTCAGTATTTCTCGGTTCTAGACTGAGGGATGTGAAGTCGGCCGTCGTTTAGATAGATGGAAGCGCGTTAAGGTTTCGAAACGAAAATCTCAAGGCGTTTGTCACCGAAAGAATCAAAATGAAAACAGCCTTCGCAATCGTCGCAGTGGTCATCCTGGCACTTTACCTTTACAACAAGCAGTCACCTCAGCCCGGACAAGTCGGCACACACGAAGCGGCGACCTCGCAACCGCCGGCCCTCACGGTTACCGGTGCCTCGACGCAAAGCTCGCGGTCTCAAACGGCGACGAAGGTCCCGCCAACCACCTCCAATATTGTCGAAACGTCGGCGCCGCGGTCGACCAGCATCGTTGTCGCGCCCATGTCGAAGATTGGGTTAAAGACCGGTCCCAATGCGCAGACCGATCTCAAGACAGGGCCAAATGCGCAAAATGATTGGACCGCGCCAAGTAGGTTGAAAACAGGGCCTAGCGCCCAGACCGATCTGACGATGAAGCGGTCATGGTAACGAGCGCGCTTCCGGTTTCTCAGCGGGCATGATTCAACATTTCTTCAACGAGGACCTGGTGGAACTTTTCCGGTTCCTCTAAATGCGGCCAGTGGCCCGAGTCGTCGAACCAGATGAGCTTCTTGCCGCGCGGCGCATCGAGGCTATTGAAGTAACGCTCTGCCATCGCGGAGGAAACGGTAACGAGTCGATCGTGCCGGCCTTCGAAAAAACAGACCGGCACATCGAGACGCGGCGCGTCGCGAAAGAGGTTCACCTTGTAAAAGACCTCGCGCCATAGCTCCTCGAAAGAGGTGCGCGCGCCTGATGCAAGGTTTAACAGGTCGCGCCACGAATAGACCGGGGACGCGAGAGCGAGCCGCGCGAATTGCCAGCGACTCATCGGCCGGTAATCGCGCTCGCTCAACTTTGCGACCCAACTCTTCATGATGCGAAAGTCGCGCATGCTTTTGTAAGGCGGCTCCCCAATTCTCGTGAGCTCGCCTGTTGCTTTTGCGTCCGCCGTTTTCTCTGCTTCTTGCACCGCAAAGCGATACATCATCCGCTCCGATTCCGGCGCGTCGGCGAATTGGCTGATGCCAACGTAGGCGGAGAACTTCTGCGGATCCCGCGCCACGGTCAGTGCGCCGATCATCGAGCCCCACGAGTGTCCCACGAGCAGCAGCTTCGGCTCGTTGAAGCGCGCCAGGAGCAATCCGCTCAGCTCGCAAGCGTCACTGACGAATTGCTCCATGTCGAGCGATTCGTGCGGCGCCGGATATGACTTGCCCGCGCCGCGCTGGTCCCAATGGACAACAACGAAATCTTTTTCCAGCTTGGCGTTGACATGCGCGAACGGCATCTCTGGAAACCCGGGTCCGCCGTGCAGGAACAACAGCAGCGGCTTCGTGCGGTCCCAGCCTCGGATCAGAATCCATTGCTCGGCGCCGCCGAGCCGAATCTTCTCGAGCGAATCAATTCCATTCAGCGAAGTGATCGCGATCTTGCGCGCGACGCTGCGTTGCAGCGCGGTGCGGGCCAGGATAATTGCCAACGCTAGGGTGACAAACAAAGCGGCCGCGGTGATGAAAGCTGTTTTCACGGCCAGCGGACACCGCGAGAGTAAACGAATCTGTGACCTTGCGACGGCAACCCTCCGCGTTTGGCGATGAGATAAAGGGCAAACGAAAGCGAAGCAAAGCCGAGATCTTCGAATGCCATCACCCAATTCAACGGATGAGGAAAAAGAATCCCGAAGCAGCCGCAATCAGCCAACCGAATGCCACGGCTCAGCGTGATCACAGTCGCGACGACGTAGCCGAGATGAAACACGACGGCGAAGATCGCCGCCTGCGGCAGACGCCAGCCCGAAAAGAGCCATGCTGCCAAAGCGAGCTCAGAGAGGGAGGTAACCGCGCCGAGCGGGAGCAAACTCCAGCTCGGAAACAGTCGCCACTGCGCCAAGGCCTCCGCGAAAAACCGGTTATCGAGCAGCTTGCCGATGGCGGCGACAAATAGCACACCGCCGATCAACAGGATAAGCGTGCGACGCGCTCCTCGCACTCTTTAGCTTGGGAAAACCGGACAAAAGACGCAGCCGGTGCTTGAGGTTTTCTTCTGTTCTTTCAGCGAGCCACAATTCGGCATGCTCTTGCCAAAATACGGGTTCGACACCTTGGAATTTGATTGCACCCAGTCCGCCTTCGCCATCGGGCATGTCATTACGTAGTAGCCGGATTTCCCTTCCGCGAGTTTGGTCGCTTCGGCGCTCACCATCTTGAAATGATCCCGAGCGTTCTCGATCGACTCGCTTTTCGCCAACTCGGACGCGTGGCTGGCAAGTGCTTCGTTCCCGCCGGTTTTCGCTTTCGCGGCCAGATTAGCAGCCGCGCTTTTAGCGGCATTTAGATCGTCCGCCGCGAGAGCCTGCGAGACTTTCAGATAAGCATCTAGCACCGCATTGTCTTCTTTTGCCGGCACATTGGCGGCGAAGAGGACCGCGCCCGCAATCAAGGCAAAGATTCCAGGAATGTAGGTTTTCATACAAAGAGTGAGACACCGCCAAGCAAAGAAACCCTTGGAAAACTTCTGCCCCAATCTACCTGCGACTGAAAAGCTACTTCACGATCCCGCAGTTCGGATGCGCTCTGCCCATGAACGGATTCTGCACGAGGGCGGTGGTCTGGATCCATTCGCCGTATTTGATCGTGTCGCAAGGTTCACAAGGCGCAGGGCACCCAGCCATCGAGCAACCCATGCGGTAGTATCCAGTATTGCCACTCGCTAGCTTGATTACTCGTGAACTCATCCCCTGAAAGGCATCGCGCGCGGCTGGCAACGACTCCGCGCGAGAGAGCGCAAGCGCTGCCTCCCTGATGTCCTTGTGATCTCCGGAAACGCCTTCCACAAGCGACGCCGCGGTGCGCGCGGCTGGCAGATCGTCGAGAGACAAAGCACTCCTCACGGAGTCGTAGTGTCCGACCAGAATTCGTTCCTCCTGCGTCAGCCGATGTGGCAACGAAAACACCACGATGGTTCCGAGGATCATCACGATCGTTGCTCCGCCGATCAGCAATGCCATCCGAATTTGGCGCGGCGTGGCCTGCCACCTAGGCTGCTGTTTCCCGGACCGGACCGGCTTCGGCGGTCGGAACTTCTTTCGCGATCTTTTCATCTGGCGAAATTCATTCCGGCCAATGCTTCGCGCAAAAGCTTGCGGGCTCGATACAGGCGGGTTTCGACAGCCTTGGCGCTGCACCCAAGAACACGACTGATCTCCTCGTGCGACATATCTTCGTACTCAAACAAAAGCACCGCTGTGCGCAAGTCGTGCGGCAGCTTCTGAACCTCGCGTTTTACTGCCGCGGCCGAGTCTTGCGCTTCTGCACTTTCGGCGGGCGATTGATCGCCGCTTTCGAATGATTCGATACCGCTGCTCGGGTTGGCCGAGTCGCTCGATTCAAACGCCACTGTGGGGTGACGGTGTTGCCACCTGATGTAGTTGCGCGAGAGATTGCTCGCGATTGTAAAAAGCCAGGTCGAGAATTTCGCCTTCGCTTTGTAGCGATGCCGGCTCTCGAACACGCGAACGAAGGTTTCCTGCGCCAGGTCCAGCGCGTCCGTCTCGTTGCCGATGTAGCGGTACACGAAATGAACGAGCGGCTTTTGCCATTTCGCCATCAATTCATTAAGGGCAAGGTCTTCGCCGCCTTGCAGGCGCAGCATTAGCGCCGTGTCAGCATCTTCATGCATGCGCGAGAGCGGGCGTTCCGCTGATTGGCTCCGGCCGCGTTTCCCGCTTCAAACTCCGCTTGCGCCACAACACGTAGATCACCGGATAAATTAGCAGCTCCATAATTGCGGAAGTAATAATGCCACCAATCATTGGCGTCGCGATGCGCTTCATTACGTCGGCGCCGGCTTCGGTAGCCGGAGACCACATGATCGGCAGCAAGCCAAACAAGATCGCGCAAACGGTCATGATTTTCGGTCGGATGCGCTGCACGGCGCCTTCGATGACCGCGTCGTGCAAATCTTTGAAATCATTCATCCGGCCCTCTGCGCGAAATTTATCCCAGGCGTGATCGAGGTACAAAAGCATGACGACCCCGGTCTCGGCATCGAGCCCCGCGAGCGCGATAATCCCAACCCAAACCGCAACACTCATGTTGTAGCTGAGCAGGTAAATGAGCCAGAACGCGCCAACGAGCGAGAACGGCACCGCCAGTAAAACGATCGCCGTTTTCACCACCGATCGTGTGTTGATGTAAAGCAGCACGAAAATGATAAGCAGCGTAAGCGGGATTACGATTTTCAATTTCTTGAGCGCAGCTTGCAGATACTCGAACTGTCCGGCCCATTGAATGTAGTATCCGGGAGGATACTTAATCGTCTCACTCAAATGCGCCGACGCGCGCTTCACGTAGCCCTCGATGTCGCTGGTTGTGATATCGACAAACACGAAGCCGACGAGCTGTCCATTTTCATCACGAATCGATGGTGGACCCGTCTTGTATTTGATGTCGGCGAGCATTGAGATCGGCACCTGTGCGCCGGTAGGCGTCGCGACGAGGACACGTTTGAGCGCATCGATATCCTCACGGAAATCGCGCGCATAACGCACACTCACGGGATAACGCTCACGCTCTTCCACCGTAGTCGTGACGTTCTTCCCGCCGATGGCGCTTTCGATCACTTCGTTCACGTCGCCGACAGTGAGCCCGTAACGTGCGGCTGTTTCACGATCGATATTGAAATCGAGGAAGTAGCCGCCGGTCGTCCGCTCCGCGTAAACACTCCGCGTACCCGGAAAATCGCTGAGGGCTTTCTCAATTTGGACGCCGAGCTCCTGAATTTTTCCGAGATCAGGCCCGAAAACTTTGATGCCGACTTTGCTGCGGAAGCCAGTGGTGAGCATTTCGGTGCGCGTCTGGATTGGCATCCAGAAAATGTTCGCCATGCCGGGCGTCTTGATATTGGCGTTCATCTCCGCCGTGATCTTGTCCCACGTCATCCCGGGTCGCCATTCCTCCGGAGGCTTCATTGTGAGGATCGTTTCGAACATTGAGAGGGGCGCCGGATCGGTCGGCGATTCGGATTGGCCGGCTTTTCCAAATACCGTCAACACCTCGGGAATCTTTTTTAGTTGCCGATCCTGAATTTGCAGGATCTTCGTCGCTTCGTTGATCGACATGCCGGGCACGGCCGTCGGCATGTAAAGCATGGTCCCTTCATTGAGCGGCGGCATGAACTCCGAGCCGAGCTTCCGAAACGGAATGATTGTCAGAAGCAGCACAACGGCCGCGACAATCAGCGTCGGCCATCGAAAGCGGAGCACGAAATTTACGAACGGCTGATACGCCCAGATCAGAAAGCGGTTCACTGGATTTTTTGCTTCCGGTGTGATGCGACCGCGAATCATCAGCGTCATCAACACTGGCACGAGCGTTACGCCGAGCACCGCCGCGAAAAACATGGAAAAAGTTTTCGTGAAGGCGAGCGGCTTGAACAAGCGCCCTTCCTGCGCCTCGAGAGTGAACACCGGAATAAAGCTGACGGTGATTACCAGGAGCGAAAAGAAGAGCGGCCGACCGACCGATTTCGCTGCCGCAATAATCGTGGCGACCCTCTCACGCCCGGTTGGTTCGCGCCCGTTCTCCTCCCGGAAATGTTCGAGAAACTTGTGTGCGTTCTCGATCATAATGATCGCAGAATCGACCATCGCGCCGATCGCGATCGCAATACCGCCTAACGACATGATGTTGCTCGTCTGCCCGAGCTTGAGCATGGGAATGAACGAGAGAACGATCGCGATCGGCAGCGTAATGATCGCGACGAAGGCCGAGCGCAGGTGCCACAAGAACACCACACACACGAGCGCGACAACGATGCTCTCCTCGATCAGCTTTCGCCGCAGTGTGGAAATCGAATTCCTGATCAATGTGCTGCGGTCGTACGTCGGCACGATCTTCACGCCTTCGGGCAGCGACCCCTTGATTTCCTCGATCTTTTTCTTGACGCCGTCGATGACCGTGAGCGCGTTCTCTCCGTAACGCATCACAACGATTCCACCGACCGTTTCGCCCTTCCCATCGAGCTCCGCGACCCCGCGCCGCAGCTCGCCGCCGAGATGCACGGTGCCCACATTCTTCACGTAGATCGGCGTCCCTTTTTCAACCTTGATCGGGATGTTTTCGATGTCCGCGACGCTCTTGATGTAGCCGCGTCCGCGCACGAAATACTCCGTCGTCGCGACCTCGAAAGTCTTCCCCCCCACATCGGCATTGCTCGCCTTGATCTTCGCGACGACCTCGGAAAGCGGGACGCCGTAACCGAGCAGTTTAACGGGATCGAGATCGACCTGGTATTGCTTCACGAACCCGCCGACCGGCGCGACTTCAGCAACGCCTTTCACCGACTCCAGCGCGTAGCGCAGATTCCAGTCCTGGAACGAGCGGAGCTGCGCCAGATCATGTTTGCCGGTCTCATCAACGAGCGCGTATTCGAAGACCCAGCCGACGCCGGTCGCATCCGGCCCGATCACCGGATTCACACCTTCGGGAAGAGCACCACGGACCGAGTTGAGATATTCGATCACGCGTGAACGCGCCCAATAGATGTCGGTTCCGTCCTCGAAAATGACATAGACGAACGACTTGCCGAACATCGATTCGCCACGAACGAACTTCACCTTCGGCGCGGCAATGAACTTCGTGGAAATCGGATACGTGATCTGATCCTCGATCAGGTCGGGCGAGCGGCCTTCCCAATCGGTATAAACGATGACCTGCACATCGCTGAGGTCAGGAATCGCATCCAGCGGCGTCCGGTTAAGCGCCCAGATTCCGGCGGCGATTCCGAAGAGGACGAAGATGAACACGAGGAACTTGTTCCGCGCGCTCGCGGCGATCACTCGCTCGACGAAGCTCTCGTTACCCACTGGCTTTGCCTCAGCGTCGATTCTCTCACCTCCGTTCTGTTGGATGGCGACGGGCGCCGCGCCTGTTCGCGGCGAGTCCGAACTCTCGCTATCGCCGTTGCTCACCATGATTTGAGCGCCCCTTGGATTTTCGATTCTGCGTCGATCAGGAAGTTCGCGCTCGCTACGACACGCTCGCCTTTTTGGAGGCCGCTCTTGACGGCATAAACGTCACCGAATTTTCCGCCGAGTTCGAGAAAGCGCGGCTCCAGTTTACCTTCGCCCTTATCGACGAAGGCAACGTTGCGTTGCCCGGTAGGCATCACTGCGCTGACGGGCACGACTAAAGAGTCGCCCATGTTCATCTCGAGCGACACGTTGACGTACATGTCCGGTTTCAGTTTTAAATCCGGGTTCTTGATATCGAGCCGGACGCGGCCGGTTCGTTTGGCTTCGTCGATGAACGGATCGACCAGTGTGAGTTCTCCTTTGAACTCCTCGCCCGGATAGGACGACGAAGTGACGCGCACTTCCTGGCCGACGTGCAGCATCGGCAGTTCGTCCTGGTAAAAGTCACCCCATACCCACACGAGAGAAAGATCAACGACGTCCACGAGTGGACTTCCCGCGGCAATCGTCGCGCCCTGCGTCACCGGCAGGCTTTGCACGACGCCGTCCACTTTGCAGAGAATTGGGAGCGACTCTTCGGCCTGCCGCGTTTGCTCGATCTTCGCGATTTGCTCGTCGGTGATATTCCAAAGGCGCAGCCGCCGTTTCGCGGATTCGATCAGCCGTTGGAAATCTTCACCCGCGGAATTCCGTCCCTTCGCGGTGCGATCGCGAGCCCGCAGGAGGTCGATCAACTCGCGCTGCGTAGTCAGGAGTTCAGGACTGTAAATGGTCATCAGCACCTGATCTTTTTTGACGAGCTCACCGACAGCGCTGACCCCGAGCTGTTGCACGTACCCCCCCGTGCGCGAGACCACCCGCCAGACACGTTGTGCATCAGGCACCACGCGACCAACGGCGCGGATGCTGTGATTCAACGGCCGTGTCTCAACCGTCGCAAATGTGACGCCGATCTGCTGCTGGCGCTCCACCGGCACGCGGAACTCGGCCGGCTTTTCTTCCGCGCCCTTTGTATCGCCGCCCTTCATTCCGGGCATTCCCGGCATATCCTTCATATCGCCTGCGCCCTTTGATGATTCCGATTGAGCGCCGCTCGTCGGGGATGGCGAAGACGACGGGCCCCCGCTGCCTTTCATTACCGGGACGAGAGTCATCGAGCAGACGGGGCACTTGCCGGGCTTTTTTGCGCGGACAAACGTGTGCATCGTACAGGTCCAGTAATCGATGTTGCTCTGGTCGTTGCCGCTTTTCTTCGAACAAGCGGAAATCGCGTTGAGCACAAGCGCAGCCATCGCAATCGGGACAAGGATGCAGCGCAGTAGTTGCTTCATTTACTGCCTCTGGTTGCCGGCGAATTTTCAAAAGTGTTCCGCTCTTCTATCCCGACGATCGCGTCCAGCTCCGCGAGTGCGATCTGGTAGTCGGCCAGATGATTGACAAACGTCGATTCCGCGTCCTGCAGCACGCGCTGCGCCGTGATCAGATTCAGGAAGTTTGCGCTGCTCGCTTCATACGCGGAGCGGTTCGACTGTACCGTTTGCCTCGCCAGCGGGAGGATTTTATCCCGGTAGAGCTCGTAATGATGCGCGGCCGTCTCCACCTTTTTGATCTGGTCGCGCACAAGGCCGAGAGCGTCCGTGCGAGCCGCCGCCAAATCTTGCTGCGCGCTTTCGGCATTCTGTCGGGCTTCTAAAATTCCCGCGGAATATTTTCTCGCGTTCAGGAAAGGCAGAGCAAACGAGACGCCAACATCAAGCTCGCTCACTGCTCCTTTGGCCTCGTTATACCGCTGTGCCTGGACGTTCAGCATCGGATCGGGCACACGCTGACGCTGCGCCAGCTCGACCCGGAACTTCTCTGCTTCGACACGATTTTGTGCACGCTGCACTTCCGGCCGCGCCGCGATAGCGACCTCTTGAAGTTGCCGGAGCGAAAGCTGGACCGATCGAAACGGCATCCGCATCGGCGTGCCGAGGGGCGCCTGCGCCGGCCGATTCATCAGCACGTTGAGCTGAGTCTGGGCGTCGGAGATTCGGCGGAAAATATCAACCTGCGCTTCTTCCAGCCTCGCTGTGTCGGTTTCGGCCGTCAGGACATCGGCCTGACTCGCGGTGCCGACCTCGTAACGATCCCGGCTGATCTTCGCGAATTGATTGAGCAATTCGATATTGCGGCGGTTGACGTCGAGCTGCGCGTGCTCATTGGCCAGCCGGTAATAGGCCGCCCGGGCGCGTGCGACGACATCGAGCTCGGTTCGCCGCAGGTCCTCGAACGCCGCGCCCGCTTCTGCCGTCGCGGCGCGCGCGCGGCTGCGATTTTTCCCGGTGATGGGAATTTCCTGCTGCAACATCAATGATTGATCCATGAACGAGTTCGGAGGGATCGTGACGTGGCGTGCGGCACGCGAACTCCCCTGCGCGCGAAGATCTTCCCACGCGGCGGCCTGCGGCACGCGCGCCTTCATCGCCTGCCATTTGGCGCGCGCGGCTTTGATTGAAGGATTATTCGCTGCAACTGCACGCAGCACTTCATCGAGTGACAACGAGCCGGAACCCGCAGCGGTTTCGCCGGCACTCGCAGCGGCAAGGGTCGCAGCACTGAGTGCGCATATGGCGACGTAGAATCTCATCTCCTTCGGAAGGCAAACCCTCGATTCAGCGGCCGCTGCCGCCATCCTGTGAAACGACGCTGTCATGAGACAGTCCCGGCTCCACGATGCGCGATGTCATCATTTTCAAGTAGCGGTCACCTTGTGAGGCGCTCATCTGCGCGCTGACCGCGTAAACGTGCTGCAACATCTGCCGCCGGCAGTCCTGCTGGAGCGTGGCCGACTCATTCACCGCGGCCTGAACTTCGGGCGTCACGCTATGACTGCTCGCGACGAGCGCGTTTGCTTTCGCGTTCGCTTCCGCGATGCGCATGCACATCGCGTCACACTTCGGCCGGTACTCTTCGTGAAGCTGCTTGATCTTGGCGAACTGGATGTCGTTGAGCGCGAACTCGCGCCGCAGCCACTCCAACTGTCCCTCCGGCTGCGACAACATCGCTTGCGCGGTGTGCGTCGCGGACCAGATGTAAATGCAGTAGGCGCCGACCGAGACGATCGCCGCCACCACGAGAACTAAAGCGCCGCGTCTCATTGGAGAGCCGCGGCCTGCGCCGCAGGGTTGATTGAAGTGACGTAGCGTGCTTCCAGTTGCCGCCAGTGCTTTGTATTGATCCCCTGCGCCTGAACGTGCGCAAGACCAATACTGAGCGTCGCACCGATCAACACGACTGCGGTCGCATATTGCGGCTTGGGCAATTCAGCCGCGATCCACTCGCGCAGCTTTCGCCAAACCGAATTGCGCCGCGCCGACTCACGAGCGGCGATCCTCTGCCACACTTCTGATCCGAAAGTGCGCGGAGGCTCGAATTCCACCTTCCACGCGTTTAATTTATCCTTTAGGTCTTCGTCCATAAATGCGCCGTCACATTCTTGCGGCTAACGGTGAAACACCGCGGCGAAAAAAAACCCTTTTAGTAAACGTGCGTCGCCCGCGCCGTGCGCCGAAGAAAGGCGGCACGCGCTTCGTTCAACGCATTTCCAAAGCTCGCGAATTCCAGCAGCGGATACGCAGAAGCAACGAAATCGAAGTTACGGAATAAGCGCCGCACCGTGAGTGAAGTGCGACGCTTTACGCGGTTGGTAGATTATCACGCCTCAGATGCCCAGGCTTTGCACAAGAGGATTATCGATCCGTCCAGTGATCGGCAACCGGTTCCGGCGTTGGTAACTGCGGATTGCCAAGCGAGTGCCTTCTCCAATCACCCCATCAATCCGGCCCCGGTAATAACCTTCCTCAGCGAGTGTGTATTGCACTGCGGCTGCAAAGGATTGTCGTCCCCGCCGCCCATCATACACACCGGCGCCGTACGGACCCGGTGCATAGCCGTAGTACGGCGATCCGTAACCGTATCCATATCCACCATAGTAGTAGGGCGACCCGTAAAATGCCGCCGCGCCGTAGAACGGCAGCCCGAAATAAAACGCGGAATGACCATGGTGGTGATGGGCGAAATGCCCGTGGCTCGATCCGAAATGGCTGCCACTGTGAAATCCGCCCGAATGATGTCCGCTGTTCGCGTGCGCTGTTCCGCTCAGTATCAGCGACGCCAGAATTGCCGCAGCTAATCCGAAGTACCTTTTCATAGCTTATCCTCATCAAGTTGAACGTCGAAAAATCGCCGAACCCTCAGGACGAATCAGACTGAATGGCGCGGCTCGACAAAAACGCGGCGTGGTTCACGTTCGGACATGCAAATAAATCGAAGACGAAGAGGGTTCGCCCTCACCCTTATTTCCGTCGCACTTGCGGAGGCCTTTCTCGCGCCTGAGATCGCGCCTGCCCAAAGCGAGTCCGCGGCGCCCGACTCGGCCGCGATCACGAGCGTTGTCCAGGGCTTCGCCGACGCCTTGCAAAAGGGCGACGCTGCGGCGGCGATGGAGCGGCTCGCCAGCGACGCCCTCATCATCGAGAGCGGCTCACAGCAAACGCGGGCCGAGTACGAGCAAAAGCATCTGCACGAAGACATGGCCATGTTAAAGGTCCTCCCAATGACGCGATCCGATCTCCTGATAAAGCAGGAAGGATCGGCCGCGTGGGCCACGTCGCTCTACCGCATCAACGGCACCTTCGAAGGCAGGGAAATCAACAGCCAGGGTGCCGAACTGATGGTGCTGACAAAAACAGCCGCCGGCTGGAAAATTCGCGCGATTCACTGGTCCAATCACGCGATCAAGCCGAAGCAGCCGTGAGCGTTCACGCGTGCCTGATCGCGCTCTGGACCCCGCGAAACCTCGGAACCGGGAGCGACTTCAGTTAATGTCGGTTGCTCAAAACGCGGAGCACCGCACTCGGTTTGCGCGCCGAGACTTGCGCCTCGCCGTGTATGCTCAAGCGCAATGGAAAGGTCGCGACAAAAGACGACCAACTCAATCTCTTTGATTTTGCCGGAACCCGTGAGCGAGAAAATTTATCTGACGCAATACGGACTAATGGCCGAAGGCCATTGGCGGGAATTCCGGCCGAAGATGGTTCGCGAGATGGAGGCGACCGGCACGTTAATGGAAGCGCTGTTCGAAGCGCAGGAGAGAACAATCGGCGAAATGGAAGCGCTCACCCGACAGCTCGAAACGGAACAGAAGCTGACGCCGCAGCAGGCACACGACCAGGCTTGGGAGATGATTCGGGAGAAATACATTCTTCTCCCACCGGAAGAGAACCCGAGCTAAACGCGCGGAACTATCGAATCCGTGCGGAAGACCGTCTCGGCGACGGTTCACTGAAGCAGAAGTTTCGCGACAACATCGCGACAATCGAACTCGTTCGGCGCCTTGATGCGGAGAGTCGTGGCGCGAGCGAAGACGAGAAGCGCGTGCTCGTGAAGTATGTCGGCTGGGGCGGAACCCCGCAGGTGTTCGCGTCACCGCTGCCCGCGGAATGGCGAAGCGAGGGCGAAGAACTCAAGGCTCTGCTCACGCCAGAGGAATACGGAGCTGCACGTGCTTCGACCCTGAACGCGCATTACACGGCCGCGACTGTCGTGTCTGCAATTTACCATGCTGTTCAGCACATGGGCTTCACTGCTGGACGCATCCTCGAGCCCGCTGCGGGGATTGGCCACTTCTTCGGCTTGATGCCTGAAAAGATGAGCGCTCGATCGACACTCACAGGCATCGAAGTTGACCCGTTGACCGCCGCGATTGCGCGGCAGCTCTATCCTGACGCCGACATTCGAGCGCAAGGGTTCGAGGCCGCTTCGCTCCCCGACGACTCGTTTGATCTCGCAATTTCAAACGTGCCGTTCGGCGACTACAAACTGCACGATCCGCAGTTCAATGATCGGAACTTCCTCGTTCACGATTATTTCTTCGCGAAAGCGGTGCAGCACGTCCGGCCAGGAGGATTGATTGCGTTCATCACGTCGAGAGGAACGCTGGACAAGGTAAACTCCGGGTTGCGCGACTACCTCACGGCGAAGGTGGATTTGTTGGGCGCGATTCGGCTGCCGAACACCGCGTTCAAGAAAAACGCGAACACAGAAGTCACGACGGACATCGTGTTTCTGCGAAAACTGCGTGACGGGGAACAACCGACCGGGCCAGCCTGGCAGAACCTCGCTGAACACGTGAATCAGGGCGGCGAGGTCTTTCAGATCAACGAATACTTCGCCGCACATCCGCACATGATGCTCGGCCAGATGGCGAATGCCGGCACGATGTATCGAAGCAACGAGCCTGCGTTGGTTCCCGATGGTCGCGATCTCGCGAGCGCTCTTGCCGAAGCTGTGGCCGCGCTGCCGCGAGGGATCTACCTCGCAGCGGAGCAGGAAATATCACAGCTTCAATCGCCGCCGATCCTCAAAGCGCCGGACAACGTAAAGGAAAACGCCTTCACAATCGTGGACGGCACGATAGCCATTCGTACTGGCGGCACGCTCACGCCAGTCGCGAATCTGCCGGACGAAACTGCGCGTCGCATTCGCGGGATGATTAAAGTCCGCGAAGCCGTCCGGGAAGTTCTCCGCACTCAGCTCGATGACCGCGAGGAAGATGAAGTGCGCGACACGCGCAGGCAGCTCAACGTCCTCTACGACCATTTTGTCTCGCGCTTCGGTCCAATCAACGAAAGCGCGAATCGTCGGACCTTTCGCGGTGATCCCGATTGTCCGCTGCTCTGTTCACTTGAGGAATACGACGAAGACACGAAGCGCGCGACGAAGGCTGCCATCTTTCGTGAGCGCACAATCCAGCAACCCCAGCCGGCACGCGCTGCGGAGTCACCGCGCGATGCGCTCGTCCTTTCGCTCAATGAAACCGGTCGCGTGGATCTCGCGCGGATGGAAGCGCTGCTCGGCAGATCGCCCGAGCAGTTCCTTCCCGAAATAAAAGGACTCGTCTTCCTCAATCCCGAAACGCGTGAATGGCAAACAGACGATGAGTACCTTTCCGGCGATGTGCGGGCGAAGCTCGTCGCCGCCCGCGTAGCGGCGGGGATGGATTCGAACTATCGCGAGAACATCATCGCGCTTGAAGCGGTCCAACCGGAAGACCTCACCGCTTCAGAGATTGATGCGCGTCTTGGCGCAGTGTGGATTCCAGTGCGTGATGTCGAGGAATTCGCGCGATCATTGCTTCGCAACGACGGCGTCACTGTTTCGCATGCGGCAATGCTCGGCACCTGGTTCGTCCGAGGTGACTTCAATGCGCGCGGCACTGTCGCGAACACAGCCGAGTGGGGGACGATGCGATACTCGGCACTGGAGCTGATCCAGGACGCACTGAATCTCAAAACCCCGACCGTCTACGACCGCGATCGCCACAAAGACACCGTCGTCATCAACGTCCAGGAAACCGAAGCCGCGCGTGACCGGCTGGAGAAGATCAAAGAGCGATTCAAAGTGTGGATTTGGGAAGACGACGCGCGGCGCGAGCGTCTCTGCCGCAAGTACAACGACGAGTTCAACTCCATTCGTCTGCGCGTTTTCAACGGCAGTCATCTGACACTGCCGGCGAGCAGCCAGCAGGTCACGTTGCGTCCGCATCAGAAGAACGCGGTCTGGCGCATCGTGCAGAGCGACAATACGCTGCTCGCTCACGTTGTCGGCGCTGGCAAGACCTACACGATGGTTGCCGCCGCGATCGAACTGAAGAGGCTTGGTCTCGCGACAAAACCGATGTTTGTCGTGCCGAATCATATGCTCGGGCAGTTCTCGTCCGAACTGCTCACGCTCTATCCCACCGCAAACATTCTGGTTGCCGGCAAGGAAGACTTCGAAGCGAACAAGCGCGCACGGCTCTTCAGCCGAATCGCGACGGCGAATTGGGATGCGGTGATCGTCACGCACGCCAGTTTCGAAAAAATTCCGGTCTCGCTGAGGACGCGCCGCGACTTCATTGCGCGACAGATCGACGAGATTGAAACCGCCATCCGCGAGGAGCGGGCCGACCGCGGAACGCGGCTCGTCAAAGAGTTGGAACGCGTGAAGAAGCGCCTCACCGTGAAACTCGAAGCACTCTCCGCCGAGCAGAAAAAAGACAATACGCTCACGTTCGAAGAGCTTGGAATCGACCGCCTCTTCGTCGACGAGGCGCACAAATTCAAAAATCTGTTCTACGTCACGAAAATGACGCGAGTTGCGGGACTGCCGCAGACTGCATCGGAACGCGCGTTCGATTTGTTCCTGAAGGTCCAGCACATCCAGGAGAAGAACAACGGCTCCGGCGTCGTGTTCGCGACTGGCACACCGATCTCAAACACGATGGCCGAGATGTTCACGATGCAGCGTTACCTACAAATGGAGACGCTGCGTCGAAATTCGCTTCAGCATTTCGACTCGTGGGCGGGAACTTTCGGCGAGGCAGTTACGTCCATGGAACTGAGCCCGGACGGGAGCGGCTACCGCCTGCAAAGCAGGTTCGCACGTTTCGTGAACGTCCCCGAGCTGATGCAGCAGTTCCGCCAGGTCGCCGATGTGCAAACCGCGGAGATGCTGAAGTTGCCGGTGCCGAAGCTCGATCAAGGACGGCCAATCACGATCAGCGCGCCGTGCAGTCCGGAGCTGAAACGCTTTGTCGATCAACTCGTAAAACGCACAGAAAAGATCAAGAGCGGGAGAGTTGATCCACGTGACGACAACATGCTGAAGATCACGACCGAAGGCCGCAAAGCCGCGCTTGATATGCGGCTCGTGCTTCCGCACCTCCGGGATAATCCTGATTCGAAAACGAACTACGCCGTTGAGAAAATCCATCAGGTCTGGCTTGACTCCGCTCTAACCAAGGGAGCCCAACTCGTCTTTTGCGATCTCTCCACTCCGCAGCCGGGGACTCGATGGTTTTCGGTTTACGACGATGTCCGCGCCAAGTTGATCGAGCGCGGAATTCCAGCGAGCGAAATCGCATTCATGCAAGATGCGAATGACGACGCCTCGAAGGCGACGCTTTTCAGATCGGTGCGGGAAGGAAAGGTCCGCGTGCTTCTCGGCAGCACTACAAAAATGGGCGAAGGCACCAACGTCCAAACGCGCCTCGTCGCACTGCATCATCTCGATGCGCCGTGGCGGCCTGCCGACATCGAACAGCGCGAAGGCCGAATCATTCGTCAGGGGAATCAAAACGAATACGTGAAGATTTTCCGCTATGTCACCGAGGGCAGCTTCGACGCCTACATGTGGCAAACGCTGGAAACGAAATGCCGCTTCATTGCGCAAGTAATGACGGGGGACGCTACCGTTCGTCGCGCGGAAGACGTGAACTCGGCCGCGCTCACCTACGCCGAAGTGAAAGCGATCGCGTCAGGCAACCCGCTCGTCATCGAGAAAGCCACAATCGACGCCGACGTCATGCGATTGACGCGCTTGAAGAGGCAACACGCCGAAAGCCTTTACCAAATGCGCTACCGCATCAAAAGATTGGGCGACACTAGCGGAATCTTAGAGCGCGAGATCGCCAACATTCGCGAGGACCTGCGCACGCGGACGAGCACACGCGGCGACAATTTTGCCATGACGGTGAAGAACGAGACATTCACTGATCGAGTGAAAGCCGGTCGCGCCCTTGTCTTTCTCGCCGCCGCAGTGAAGCCCTTCGAGTCAAGCAAGACCGCCGGCAGCATTGGTGGTTTTCCGATTTCAGTTGAACGGCTCGATGAACGCGCAACGATTCTGATCCACGGCAAACACAGCTATCGCGCTAACGTCAGCGACAGCGCAGCCGGAACGATCGCATCTCTCGAACACGCGCTGGACAGCTTCGAGGATCGTCTCCATGAACGCGAAACCGAGCTCGCGCAATCGGTACGCCAACGCTGCGATCTCGAAAAACAGCTCGATCAACCGTTCGAGCATGAAGAGAAACTCGCGGTTGCTACGAAACGCCAGCAGGAAATCATCGCCGCGCTCGATATCACCAAAAACCAAGCTTCGCCAAACGTTGATGATTCGATTGGCGAAGTGGCGACTCAATCACAGAGTGAATGCACGAATGTTGTTTACGAGAAGGCTTCGCTCAGACCCCGGCAGCGATCAGTCGTGGCAAAATTGACGTGAATAAGCCCGCACGGTTAGGCTTGTACGCGACGGAATCCTTGGAAGGAGCGTCCGTCATTCGTAGATGAGTACACCCAGCTCTACTGTCGAATTGGTTAAGGTGACGCTGTGCGGTCCGAGCGATGTCGCCAGGGAAATTGCACTCGCGACCGAGGTGATCAACGACTGGAATTGTCAACATGGCGAGCAGCGAGGCTTTTGGGTAAAGCACCAGCATTGGTCCACTGACAGTTATCCCGATGCTCAGGAAACAGGCCAGGGCGCGATCAACAAGCAGTTGATCGATTCCACTGACATTCTCGTAGCCATTTTTTGGTCGCGGATCGGTACGGCGACAGCAAACGCCGAATCCGGCACGGTTGAAGAAATACAACTCGCTATCAAGCGGGGAAGAAAAGTAATGGTTTACTTCTCCGACCTGGAACCATTGCCTGCAGGCGCGCCAACCGAACAGGTCAACCGACTCTGGGCCTTTCGACAACAACTCAGAGCTGAGAAATCTTGCTGGACGTTTCAATCGAGAAGCCGTTTTCGCGATGATTTTGCAAATCATTTGGCGCTCGTGCTGAACGACTTTCCGATCGGACAAAAACCATCGTTGCGTCGCAAACCGGCTGCGTCCCCGGTTCGCCAAACTGCTCGCGGCACTGGCAACATTCAGATCGCTGGCGATGGAAACGAGGTGCATCAGTACCAGCGTCCACCCGTTATCAAGACAGTGCTGGAGCGACGCCCAGGCAGCATCACCACTGCGGAAGAGCATCAGATTAGCGTATGGATCAAAGAACTTGCCGAAGGCACGATGGGCAAATCTCGAAACGCAGCTTTTGGCGAATGGGGCGCGCGGCTTCTGAAGCGGTTCAAGGTGCCGAAACGCGAGACGTTGCTATCGACAGACATGCCAGCAGTCGAAGCATGGTATCGACAGCAGAAAGCAATTCAGACCACCGGCTACAAAACCAAAGCTCCCGATCAATGGCGCGCGTCGCGAATCAAGGCAATCAAGTCGGCGATGACGGGCATGGGCAAGAGCAACGAAAGCTACTACCCAGAGCTTTCCGATCGATTGAATATGAAGAAGGCGTTTACTTCGCTGACGCGCCTAACGAAAACCGACCTGGACCGCGTGTATCAGATGGTATTGCGGGATTCGCGCCGATAATAATCACGGCGACCGTCTACTGGTGCGGCCGTCGCGGCGATCGTCGTTGAACTGGCGCCCGGCCTCTCGACGACACGCCGCCTCAGCTGTGAAAAAGTTAGACTTGCTTCAACCCCGACATCCAGCCAGAGTCAGCCAGGTTTGCGTATATACAAGAGAGACACGACAGTCAGAAGGCGGTCGAATTACCTCCTGTGAATACAAATACGCCTGCCCGAAACGCGCCGTCAACAAGACGCGGCGTCCATTCTCGAGAGCATGCGACCGCTCAGCAGCGCGACTATCATGTCTTCTCCTCGGACGAATTCCTTCGCGCACCCGCAGAAGCCGCAGCGCTCGCGGCAAAAGGAACGCCGGTCTGCATTACTGCCGGAAAGGCGACAATCATAGTCGGCTCCAGTGGCCCTCGGCGAAAGACACGCCGCACGATGTTGTTTCGGAAAATTGGAGCCAAATTGCTCGATTCGTTCCATTCGACCAAGCGTCCACTGGATGTGAGCTGGATCGAGTAAGCTGCTATTTTCGGTTCAAACAAGCCGCTGCCTACGGCTGAACCGCCGTAGTCGGCGCCTGCCAAGACTTACCCGGAGTGTTCCTCGACGACTACCAACAGAACTTTGTGCGGTGGCTACAGACGCCAAGCGTAGGCTGTAGGTTCGCGGCGATATTGGCCAAGCGCCATGACGAGGCCGGCTGGCAACCGCTCACCTTTCTGGGTGCCGATCTCGGGCCTGACGAATTACTACCTCTGAACGCTCTGCTATCGCTCGCGCCCGGCAACTTCGAAGGCGTGTATGCGCTATTTCCAGAAATCAAAACGGCCGAGCAAATCGCTCGACTGATCCGGGCGTTATGCGAGACGCCAAACTGGCGATGTTTTGAGATGATCGCCGAGTGGCCGCACGCGGACGACGCGCTGCTCGTCGGACTTCGCTGGTATCTTCCCGACGGTCGGCACATGAATTACGTGCTCGGCTTTGCCGATCTCCCGCAGATGCCGCGAACGCGCCGCGCGCCGTACACTGCTCTGGTGCTCCGAACGGGACCGCCCGGCCGTGCACCGGCTATCGCGCACCGCCACGGTGCGGCGCCGAAGGAGGACCAACGTTCCTCCGAGGCGCCACCGGTGCCGGTACATCTCGCCGACATGCCTGATTTGCTCGCGACTGAAGAGGCTGTCGCCCGCGTTTGGAGCAAAACGACCAAGCTTAAACGCGAACAGTTAGACGGCGATCACATGGCCGAAGCGGCGAAGGCGAAGATCACGTTCTGCTTGCCGGCATCCGCTCGCGAAGTGCTGGACGCGATTATCGCTGACAGAATCGCGATAACGGGGCCGAGCGCAATGAGCTAGGCAGCAAGGCTACGTTCGCCAGGCGCGATTTTCTTCTTGCGGCATCAGTCCTCTATCAAATCGGCCGGACGCGGTTTCCACCCGATCTCGATGTTGAGCTGCTCGTAAGCCGCTTCGAGTCGCTCGGCCCGGCCAACCTCCGGCTGGAACAAATTCGGCTGAGGTATCTTGTTCGCGAAGCGCTCAAGCAACTCGCTCTCTATTTCCGCCTGCGTTTTGACGCTGCCGTCACGAAGAATGTGCTGGACTTCATAGCCGTCGCGCGCCAGCTGGTAAGCGATCATTGGGAAGCGATGACATTCGCAGGGGTGCGGCTCCATGCAAAGCAGCGCCAAACGGTGACCGCTGTCGGCGCCTTTCTCGATCCGCTGAATTGCGCCTTTGAATTCCGCCGTCTGTCGCACCTTCGGGTACCACACTCGGCCATCGCCATCGAGCAGACGTGGATCGTTCGGGCGAGCGCCAAGGGCGGCGCCCAGATGTAGATATTTCAGCGCGCTACGCGACAAACTCTCCCGTAATACCTCCATATTGAACTGCGGATACCGTGTGCTATACGGCGTGGTCCGCACATCGACGACGAATTTCACGGCGCAGTCTTTCAGCGCCTCGACCAATTCCTCCCAGGTTCGATCGGAATGGCCGATCGTGAAAATTGGCTCGCGGCTCATGAATTCATCCTGTTACACATAAATATCGGTTACGGCTGAGCAGGCAAATGCCATCTGATCCGCTGGGCAGTTGCCGGCCGCGGCAAAACCCGCTACAGATGAGCAGTGGCACGTCGGCGTCGCACATCGCTTTTTACTGCAGGTTACGAGGGCCTCTCGCTCTCGCAGTTTCTCAAGCAACTCAATGCTGCATCTGTCGAGGTACTCTTTGATATCCGGTATCGGCCGCAGAGTCGCAAACCGGGATTTTCGAAAAATAAACTCGCCGCGGCGTGCAAGAGAGCAGGCATCCGTTATTTGCACGATCCGAAACTGGGAACTCCACCGGACCAGATGGAAGCGATGAAAGCGGCTGGCGCCTACACTCCGCAAATCTTCAAGCGTTACCGCACATTTTTGCTGAAGCAGGGCGATTCGCTGGAACAGGCGGTGGAAGTTGTGTCCAAGGAAAATACATGCCTGCTCTGTTACGAGGCCGATTATCGCACCTGCCATCGCAGGATCGTCGCTGAAGAGATTGAACGTCGTTCTGGGGTACCGGTGACGCATCTTTCCTTAGCCGTTAATGGTGCGAAGTAACGAGGCGACCGCCTCGTTTTCAGTGGTGCGCAACCTCCGCGCGCCAGCGATCTGACACTGAGATATTGCGAAAGGCCGCTGCCTGATCAGCCCAGCCAACGTGATCCTGGCAACGGCAGTTAGCGCGCTGTTGTCGCGGTACGGCAACGAAGCCGAATCGAGGTTGGCCAATGTCAAACTGCATACAGGAATGTGGCATCTCAAACGCGCCGGTGAGCCACCCCTCCGCATAACCTGCGGCCAGACTACCCAACATAGTAGTGAGATAGCCGACGGTATGTAGTTGCGGCGCTTCGCCGGCCCAATATTGGTGCGCATCCTCACCGCGATCCGCTGCCTCTTGCGCAGCGATAATCCGCTGCTCGCGCTCCGTTGCGTCCATGAGTTCTCGATTGACCGTTAGGAAATCGATACGTCCGCAGCAGCACGCGCACGGTAACTCCGGAGTGTACTGTGTTATTTCGCCGATTTGGGACGTAATTCTTCCCGCGTTGCCTTCCATCAGAACTCCGAGATCTATGCTGGGAATAAGATAATGTTTGGCCAGATCGCTCATCAGAACACGCGCATGCTGCGTGTCCACACAGCCGAGCACCAAATCGCAGCGAATCAGCTCATCCAACGCGCGTTCGTCCAGCGCGTTGACTTTCAATACGATAACCTCCGCTGTCGGGTTGATGACCCGGATCATCCGCCACATCACATCCACTTTGTACGGCGGCTCCGCCGCGAAAACATCATCAGACGTACTGCCATGCACGCGTTCGAGATTTGAAGCACTGAGTCGTTCCGGATCGACGAGCACGAAGCGGCCGACGCCACCTCGGGCGAGCACGTGAATCGCCGGCGACCCGGTGCCGCTGCACCCGATTACGCCAACAGTCGTCGCAGCTAACCGACGCTGCGCTGCTGCTCCAAAGACGCTCGCTAGCCTTGCCGTGGTGGACTCCCGATCAGCTGTCGCAGTGCCGTTCTTCGATTGCAGTATGCAAAGTTCATCTTCGGCTCTCTCGCGCCCGAGTGTATCTCCGACAGTGAGCATCTCACGAACGGGCAGCCATACGCCGCGATCGAACACGCGGCCTGTGAACGTAAAGCTGCTGGCTCCGCTCCGCTGGAGAATCAGGCTGCAATATGGCATTCCCGCGCTGTAAGCAGAAAGTTCCTCGGCAAAGTAAGCGTCCATGTCATCATCGAGTTCGCTCGGAAATGTACCGCCGCCGCGCGGGTGCGAATGTGCGACTCCAAGAGCGATGTCTCTTCGCTCAACCATACGAAACGCGCGCAGCGTGTAATCGCTTTCGAATGTGGTGATGCCACTCTCTTCATTCAATTCACCCGCTTTCGGCCATAACGCTTCGACGTAACTGAGCGCAATCCCCCATGGCGCGCGCCGAAAGCCGAATCGGAAGAACGTGCCCCATTCCCGATCCGGATAGCGTTGGAACAAGTGCGCCTCCAATCGCTGACGCTCGCGCCCGGTAATTCGAAGAATGCAGTAGCGGCCGTTCCGGCGCGTTATGACCCGCTCGATCATCGCGCGTTATAGAGCCACGCGATCAGCTCCGTTAAATAGGTGTGAAAGCCGTGGACACTCGGGTCCCAAGGCGGGCCGCCGCCGCCAGTGTGCGGGTGGTAACTAATCTGTCGCCATGTGCGGCCGTCCGCCTGAATAGTATGTCCAAGCGCTGAACCTGCGACCTTGCCGATCAGCGGCGATCCTTCCGGGAGATAAGCCCAATCGAGAAACTGCCCCGGATACGCCGGCGGAATCGGAACGAGCACATCGGTGGTTTCCACTGGATACCGCGGCCGCGTCCGCAGGCCGTAGTAGAGTACTGCGTTTATTGGCGCGGCGATAAGTTTCACGCGACTACCGCCCGCGGTGATCAGAGCCAGCTCGCGCTCAACGCGAGGCAAAGCATAGCCGCCGTCCACGCGGCGCCGAGCAACATCGAAGACTTCACAGCCTTTGATGGCAACCAATTCGTCCAAATCGACCTCTCGCTCGCCAGCGCCATCGCGCTGCCAGACGCGCGTCTCGCGCGGCGCTTTCGGGTAAACGAGGCGCGCGATGTCTTCCCCGGTCATCGACGCCTTCACACCGTCCGCTTCTGCAAACTGGCGCGAATTGACGGTGATAACGAGACCACGCATATGCGCCCGGCGTGTGTAAAACACCGGTCCATCAGCAAACCGGGCACGCACATCTGCCGCGATCGCCTCGTCGTGCGGGCTTTCAAAATCGCGGAAGAGTGGTGTGTCGGCCGCGAGGCCGAACAAGGCGCGAAGTGACTTGCCACTCTGTTCAGGATTCGTCGTCAGCTCGGCACGATCATCAATGAAGTAGGCGAGCTTAGCCGTTTTCCCGCAGGGACGGTAGCGCTCTGATTTCTCTTCGCATTCCGGGACACGATAGAAGACGTTGCCTTCCGCCAAGTCGATGAGAGTTGTGTCATCGCCGAGGACAAAATCGTTCGGCGAATTGTAGTCGCGCGTCAGTGCGACACCTGCGGGCACGTTCGCTTGTGACCGAATCACGCCGACCGTAACGCTTCGTTGCGGCAGCGGGATCGGTTCGTCTTCCACAAGGGCCATCCACTTCGGCGCGGGACGGCATTCCGGCGCATTTTTCCCGGCGGCAAAGTCTTGGTTGTGATTTTCTGTGGTTGTATTCATCGGTAGAGTTGGCTTCGGCGAACGCTGCTCGCGTCATTGCGAGCTCTGCGGCCCCATTGCCCTTCACCGACATAACACAGAACCGTGACAACAATTTGTCCGGAGGCATTGTCGCTTTGCTACGCTTCGGCGTTCTGGCAAAGTGAAGCAAAATGGCCACAAGCGACGGTGCACCTACTCTTTCCGTATTCGTCAAACCCGACCTTCTCGCCGGCGTGGAGCAGGCCGATGATTTGTCACTGCTACGACTTATCGCCGATCAAGCTAACGATGCGGATCGCGCAAACGCCGCATGGAAAGTTTTTTACGATCGCTACAAAGGTTGGTTGTGGACGAAGTGTCACCACGTTGCACGCGACCTCGGTGGTGAAACGTGGGTCGAGGATATTTTCCTCGACACAATGGAATGCGTTTATCGTTACGCACACCGCTTTCACTTACCCGACAATGTCCCAGCCACATCTATTATCGCGCATGTCAAAGCTTGGCTGGGCAAGATCACCAGTAACAATCTGCGCAATCGCCTGGAGGGGCACTACGATGAAGTTACGCTCGATGATGAGGCATGGGCGAAACACCGCGCAGCCGAGCCGTCCGACTACCCGGAAAGAACGCCCACCGCGGAGCAACAGGCATTTCGCGCAGCCTTTGCCGCCCTTTCGGAACGTGAGCAAGTTGTGTTGCGCGTAACGTTTCAGTACCACCGGTTCGGCGCCGACTTCCAACGTCTACCGAACCATATTGTTCGCGACTTAGCTGACCAGCTTGGCACGACCCCAGAGAATCTACGCACGATCCGCAGTCGCGCCTTGCGAAAACTCGGCGTGACACGAGCCACTACCTCTCCTGCAAAACCCAATAATCCCTAAAATGAAAAAACATCACCAACCGCCGCAGCCGGATGCGGCATCGTGCAATCCGGAATCGGAAAGCAGAATCTTTCGAGGCCTGCTTTCCGAAGGGTACATCATTCCCGAAACACCGGACGAGGTCCGCGCAGCGGAAGCAGACGCGCCCCAGGCCGACATTTCACTTCCATCCGGGCTCGACGATCCTAACACCGTACTGCGGCGCATCCAGGCACGGATCGCAAACCGCGCGGAGAAAACTGTTCCATTCCCACTTCCGCAGGAAACCGCGGTAGACGAAGAGTTATCGCGCGCGGCACGGCACGGCCGCAAGCTGTCTTCGCGCGTTAAAGCCAAGATGGAAAAGAACCGGCGCGGCGAAGATCGCAAACCTGAGGCGGATGGCGCAGCGGATTAAACAGCACATCGCCTCTGAACGTGCCGAGGAGATCGTAGAGCTCGCCCAAGCTGTTGCAGACGAGTACTGCCCGACCGGCAAGGTTGCGCCTGAGGAAATTTCCGTCCGCAAAGGCATTTCCCTGATTTACGATCATTACGGTGACGCGTTCGACGGCGTAATCGAGCACGAGGATGGCCAGTTCTACATTCACTGCAATCTCGACCGCGAGAACGCCCTCGGTTCGCCCCGCGGTCGGTTCACGGTATCCCACGAATTAGGGCACTACTTCATCGATGAGCATCGGAACGCGCTCGCTTCCGGCCGAGTACGCCCGCACCCGTCCTTCACCGTCGATCGAAATCGCAGCGATTTACGGATAGAACGGGAAGCTGACCTGTTCGCTTCGAATCTTTTGATGCCGCCGGCGCGCTTCTCGGCTGCGCTTGCGCGCGCGCGGAAACGGCTCGGTGCGATTCAGGATCTTGCCGGAAAGTTCAATGTGTCGATCACCTGCGCTGCCATTCGCTACGTCGACTCCGAAGTCGAGCCGAGCGTGATGATCCATCGCGCTCCCGACGGATACGTGTGGAGCCGCCTTTCGAAACAGTTTGAAGCGATGAATTGCGGCAGAATCGTCAACGCGACCCCGCAAACACCGGCCGATAATCCCAGCGCAATTTGCCGCGCGTTGGGCGAAAAGCCTTCGGGTGTAATCGGAGCGAAGATCGCAGCCAGCACATGGTTTCCAGCACTCAGCCGCGGTCGAGATTTTCAGATCCGCGAAGAAGCAATGACGCTCGGTCGTTACGGTGTGCTCACTTTGCTCACGCTGCCGGACAGCGGTTTCCCCCAAAGCGTCGCGACAACAAATCCACGTTCCGGGTAAGTCCGATTAACGATGTTCATTTGGGCGATATTTTTCGAGAGTGCATTCCTCCTTGTACTGGGCGGTGCAGTTCTGGGACTGATTCATTGGAAGAACCGGAAGAAACGCCTTCCGTTTACACAAAAGATTCTGCGTCCGCCGGGCGAGTCCCTGCGTATCCGCTTGATCGAACTCGATGAGCAACTGAATGATCGACTGATTCAGCTCTTCTTGTCGGCGTATTCACCGCTCATCATGGCCGGTTTGGTCGCACTCCAAGGCATTCGTCCCGGCATTGGAGTCTGGATCACGATCGCTTTCATCGCTGCGATCGCATCGATTTGGTCGGCATATCGACTGTGGAAAGTGATCAACTTGCGCCGTCGAATTCGTTTGGGCTTTGAAGGAGAGCGGCACGTCGGCGAAGCGCTTAACCAACTGATGCTCGTCGGGTATCGCGTTTTCCACGACTTCCTAATTACCGACAGACCGCGCTCGATCCGAAACATCGATCATATCGTAATTGGTCCGAACGGCGTCTTTGCTGTTGAGACGAAGACTCGTCGAAAGGTGAAAGGCGAAAATGGCGCAAAAGTCACAGTTGTAGACGATAGGCTACATTATCCGTGGGGTCTTGATCAACGCGATCTCGCGCAGGCAAGGGAGGATTCCACCTGGTTAGCCGAATGGCTTTCGAAAATGTCCAGCGAACCGGTGAAGGTCGGTTCGATACTTGTCCTTCCCGGCTGGTTCATCGACCGCCGCTCCAAACCCGGCGTCACAGTTCTCAGCGGCAGCGAAGTCGCCGCAAACATTCCCAAACTGAATGGAATCCCGACGAGTGATAACGAGATTCGGCTTCTCGCGGCCATCATCGAGGACCGCAACCGCAGCATCGAATATTGATGCGGCTGCGCCGCGCGAGACTGTGCCCGCCCTTTCTCCCCACAGACTCGCGAGTTTGCTGCCCGAGGGTTTAGCGGGTGATCATCTGCGCCGTCCTCGCCGGCTCTCGCCTCCGTCTCCACTCCGCTTCGCTGCGTTACGCTCTGGCTGGCGCTCTACTGCGGGTGCGCAGATCATCACGCAGAGCTGATCGCATGTTCACCTCAGTGCGACGACCCTAGGCGATTCCATTGACAACGACAGATAGACTTCGACCGGGATAGCCAATTGTAGCGAGTTTATCGCTTTATATCTGGAATTGAGTATAACTCGGTATAAATAGCTAGAGATGGATCCGATCAAGAACCCGTTCTCACCCGGCGCTGGCTCGCCGCCGCCGGAACTGGTAGGCCGCGATCCTATTCTCGAGCAGGCGCGTATTCTCCTCGGGCGCATAAAGGCGAAGCGTCCCGAAAAGAGTCTTTTGCTCACGGGGTTGCGCGGCGTCGGCAAGACAGTGCTGCTAAACGAGATCGAGCGGCAGGCAAAAGCTGCCAGTTATCGGACCATTTCTATCGAGGCGCACGAAGACAAACCGCTTGGGCCGCTGCTTGCCCCGCATCTGCGGAGTCTTCTCTTCGAACTGGATCGAATTGCGGGCGCGGGAGACAAGGTCAAGCGCGGGTTGCGGGTTCTGCGCAGTTTTCTGGGAGCGCTCAAGCTCACCTACGCGGAGGTGACCATTGGACTCGATGTCGACCCGGAACAAGGATCGGCTGACAGCGGGGACCTTGAAATCGATCTGCCGAATCTCTTCGTCGCAGTGGGCGAAGCAGCCGAAGAGAGGAAAAGCGCGGTCGCGGTCCTGATCGATGAAATACAATATTTCAACCAAAAGGAACTGGGTGCGCTGATCATGGCGATGCACAAGGTGCAGCAGCGCCAACTCCCGCTGGTCCTGCTCGGTGCGGGTTTGCCTATCCTTCCAGGTTTGGCAGGAGAATCAAAATCGTACGCGGAGCGGCTTTTCAGTTTCCCGGATGTAGGTGCTCTCTCTGAAGAAGACAGCAAGAAAGCGTTGCGCGAGCCAGCGCAAGCCGCCGGGGTCAGCTTCGAGGTCAAAGCACTGCAGGAAATATTTCGGTTGACGAAAGGCTACCCATATTTCCTTCAAGAGTGGGGTTACCAATCATGGAATATGGCTCCGAAAAGCCCAATCAGCATGAGCGTCGTCCAAAAGGCCACGGCCTCCGTTATCCCTCGGCTCGACCAGAATTTCTTCCGTGTCCGTTTTGATCGTCTAACCCCCAGTGAGAAGAATTTTTTGAGAGGCATGGCCGAACTCGGTCCCAGCGCGCAACGGACGGGAGACATCGCTGCCATCTTCGGTGTGAAAGTGACCAGCCTTGGGCCAGTACGAGCTAAACTGATAAAGAAAGGGATGATTTACAGTCCAGCGCACGGCGACATGGCGTTTACAGTTCCGTTGTTCGATGAATTCATGGTTCGAGCAATGCCCGAGTTCAAACCCTAACGGCGCAACTGGACATCCGGAGCGCAAATAATCGTCGTCTGGAGTCACAGTACTTCGGCCCGAAACGGTTCCGTCCATGCGGCTGCGCCGCGGCGAGACTGTGCCCGCCCTGTCTCCCCACAGACTCGCGAGTTTGCTGCCCGTTGTTGTTCTAGTGGGTGATCATCTGCCCCGTCCTCGCCGGCTCTCGCCTCCGTCTCCACTCCGCGCCCGCGCTCCCCTACGCTACGGCTGCCGCTCTACTGCGGGTGCGCAGATCATCACGTTTTGAGGCTCATCGCGGCGGCAAACCGCTGTCCAAATTTCGACTGATTAAAGATCGTCTTCCAACTCCAACGCCAGTTGAAGCAGTTTGCGGACGCACTCCGCCTTATCCCGTTCAGTGCTCCCAACCGGCAGCAATTCAAGCAGAGGCGAATCATCTCCAATCAATCCGCAGTCTGTAGGACAGCAGGATTCGTCCAGTGACCTAACCATCGCGATCACTTTAACCGTTGCCGCTGGAGTATCCAGACTAGCTTACGTGAATCGCCTCTCGATTCTATCGCTCGCTGTGCGCCGTAAAGGTATTGCTCGCTGGCACTGCGCTCCACCTTGACTGTGCTCGCTCGCCGCTGAACCGGTCGGTATCGATTCTCGGTTGAGGGGAACGTACAGTTGCCGGCGTAACCGGGAATCGCCACGGACGGGCTCGTCGGTTATCGTATTGTAATGCAAACCGAGACCGCACGGGCAATAGCCGAACTCATCAACGACCGGAACAAGCTCACCAAAAAGTACACGGCTCAGAAGGTCCTGGAAGCAGCTGATAATTACATCTGTCGTTTTGCGGGCGACGGTCGCCTCGTCGGCGTTGTCGAAGCAAAGCGGGTGCAATGGTACCAAGGCGAGATTGATCACTTATCGGTGCGTCCAGACGCGGAGGGCACAGGTATAGGATCGTGGCTCCTCAAGTCTGCCGAGACTCGAGCTGTCGAGCTTCGGACCCGGATCGCACAATGCACGATCCGCGTGGGGAATGAACGGAGCGAGGGATTGTTTCGAAAGTTCGGATATCTGCCAACTGTTTCGTTCTTCAACATCCGTAGCGGAAACGATGTTACGGTTTATCAAAAGGTGTTAGTCACAAAGTAATCCGCGCGAGTGGCGCAGACTGACTGGCGGCAACCGAGGCACGGCTGCGCTATATTCCTCCGTGGCTCGCAGGAGTTATACTTTTGGCGGTCGCGCATTTTCCTCGCGCGATAAGGTGCGTCTGTGGATGGCGGAAATCCGGGCCGCGTATTTGCCAGGCGAGACGATTACAGATCCTGCGCACATCCGAGCCGTCACCGATCTGCTTCAATGCCATGTCGATCGCGACCAAAAGATTGGCAATGGGATAAAACGCCTATATGTCGATTATGCCCCCGATCACCCGTCGCTGTGTTTCTGGGTCGAGCGTGTCGATGGTGTTGCTACGGATTTTGGTGTTCCGTCATGCCTGCAAGGTATCGGAATATTGAATCGCCAATCCTTTCGACAACTTGTTCGACCTGTGATCGAGGAATTCAAACAACGACGGATCGGCGTATCCTTCACTTTCGTGTCCGATTTCTCCGGAGCTACTTTTCCAGTCAGCGAGGCGCACATCGACCATGAAATTCCGTTCGATGATATCCTTGCGCACTTCGCGGCCGCCGAGGGGTTCTCAATAGAAACTCAACTCCTGACTACGAGTTGCGACGCGTGCAGTGTTCCTATCTGGATTGATCCCGTACTGCCCGCACGCTTTTTGGAACACCATTCAAAATACCCGCTACGCCTCGTTCATAAGCGCGAAAATCTAAGTGACATTAAGCTACTCAAGAACGCGGCCCCGAACGGCCGAGACTGCACGGTAAAAGCCTCTGAACCTTGATGCGGCTGCGCCGCCGCGAGACTGTGTCCCGCCCTGTCTTCCCACAGACTCGCAGATTTGCTGCCCGTTTCTCAGGGATGATCATCTGCGCCGTCCTCGCAGCGCTCTCGGCTGTTCCGCCCGTTCCTCCCACGCGGACTGCCGGACGCGCCACTGCGGGTGCGCAGATCATCACGGGATTGGAGCTGATCGCGTATTCGGGTCAGACGGCCGCACGACCAATTCGTTAGCGCAAACGACGAACTCCAACGTGGACGAACGAACCTGCGCAAATGTCGCATCCGCAATTGCGCCGCGTAGATGTTTCTCAATTGCATCACGCAATGGCCGCGCTCCCAAGCGCGGATGAAACCCGCGCTGCATAACAAACGAAATGACCTGCGGACCAGCGATCAGGTGAAAGCCTTTGTCGCGCAGGAACGAAAGCTCTCGCGAGATGTGAAACCGCGCGATTTCCATTTGCACGTCGTAGCTGAGGCGGTTGAAAACCAACTTCTCCGCAATGCGTGCGTAGAGTTCAGGACGCAGTGTGCGTTGCGCCTTTGTCAGGACGTGACGCTCCATTGTCGTGAACGAGGAGTGCTGCAACGTCAGGATTTCGGATGCAGCGATGTTGGACGTGAACACGATGTAAAAGGCACTGAGGTCCAGTGTATCGCCGCTGGCCATCGTGACGCGTGCGGCATCGAGGATTTGCAGAAATAAATCGAGCACGCGCGGATGCGCTTTTTCGATCTCGTCGAAGAGCAACGTGCCGGTTGCCGATTTCGAGCGTGCCAGGCCGAGCAGGCCGACCTCACCGACCCGGCCGCCGATCAAAACAGCGACGCTCTCTTGCGTCTGATATTCGGACATGTCGAAGCGGAAGAGCTTTTCGCCGCCTAACAAGTAGTCAGTAAACGCAATTGTCGTTTCTGTTTTTCCGACGCCTGTCGGACCTAAAAACAGAAAACTGCCAAGAGGACGAGTGGAACTTGTCAGGCCCAGTTCGCCGCGATGAAGTGCGGCTACGATGCGAGGAATCACATGATCTTGTCCGCGGATCTGCTCGCAAAGATGTGCTTCGAGATGGCGAAGGTGTTCGAGTCGCTCGGCAGAAATGTTTAGTGCGTTCATCGAACGCAGATTGCCAGCGCACGCATCGCGCGGTCGCTCTCGCGCTGGAGCAGCGTGCGAGCAGTGACGCGGTAAAAACGTCACCACATGAAAACACTTCTCGCAAAACAGCTCCTTCCCATCCTCGCTCAAGCTTCCGGCGGGGGCCTCGCCCAAGGTGCGAGCAAAGCGATGGGCATCGTCATGCTGATCGGGTTTATCTTCGGCACGATTTGCGTGGTCGGCGGCGGCTTCGCCATTCGCCGCGGCGACACTGATGCCGGCAAGCTGTCGATCATCGGCGGCCTGATCATCGCTGGCGCGCCAATCATCGTGAAAGCGCTCTTCACCGCGTTCGGCATCGACAGTTCGACTGTCGACGTTGGCTCCTTCCAGTGAGCAACGTTTCGAGACACGAGCTGCGCTTTACGGAAACGAACAGCGCGGACGACTCCGCCGGCAAAACATGGGGCCTGGAGGGCAACCTCTTTTGGTTCGTGGCCGGCGGAGGGTTCGCGTCCGTCGTGATCCTTCTCCTGCTCTTCAGCATGTTGCGCTGGACGCTTCTCAGCGCGCTCGTGCCGGCCCTGATACCGATCGGTCTGGCGTTGCTTTACGTCTTCGCTTTTCGCCAGGGCAAACCCTCCGGCTACGACACCGACCTGTTTGAACTCTGGTTCAAAGGCGCCGGCTTCGGTCCTGAACCTCCGCGCATCGAAGCGCGGTCATCCTCCGCTTCTGACGACAATGTTTGAATCCGCTCCCAACGGCTACTTCGTTCGCGACCTCATCGTCTTCGACGGGCTGCGTAAAGGCTGCCACGTCTCGAAAGGTTTCGTCATCGAACCGGCGGACCTGAGCGCCGCCGCGCCCGAACATCTCAACGCATTCCAGGATCAGCTCGCGCTGCTGCTTTCCTGTTTGCACGAGAAGCTGCGTCTTCAGGTGCAGTGGTTCTGCGATTCGGATTACCGCTCGGAGCTGCTGCGTTACCACGAGCAAACGGAGCGTGCGACGAATGTCTGGACGCGCCGCTGCCGCAACGAACGCTTCGGTCGCTACTGGGAAGCGATGATTGAACGCCGGCTGCGGCGTCAGCGTCTCGTGCTCTTCTTCTCACGGAAGATCGAGACTTCGCCGTCCATCATCGCGACCGCGGCACGCCACCATTCGCAATACGACGCGTTATTGCAGGAGATGACGACTGAGTTCGAGCAGCTCCAGCAAATGCTCGCGAATGTGTTTCACGGCGCGCGCATCACGCCGATGACGGATGCCGATCATTATCATCACTGCACGACCTTCCTTAACCCGTCATTAGGCTCGCGCTTCGATTACGACACGCTCGCCACCTTCGACCCGCAGCTCTCGATTCAGGAGAACTGCTGGCATAGCGAAGCACAGGGGCTGTCCGATTCATCCGGGTTCTGGATGGACGGCCTCTATCATTCCGTTCTCGTGCTAAGCCGCTGGCCAAAGCTCACGCATCCCGGACTCGTCCACCGTCTCACCGGCCTGCCGCTCATGGATTACAACGTTACCGTCAACATTGAGGCGCTTTCCGCACGCGCAGAAATCGGACGGGAAGAGAAAGCGCACGATCGATTAGCCGGCGATTTTGCGAGTGAGAAGCGCCTGTCGCTCCTCACGGCGATGGAGAAGAAACAGAAGAAGATCGCAGCGTTGATGCAAGGTCACACGCTGCCGTTCAGCGTCGATTACATCATCCGCGCGTGGGACCAGACGCGCGAAGGCCTCGCGGTGAAAACAGCCGCGATCAAGAACGCGATCAACGGCATGAATGGCGCGCAATATCTCGTGTGCGCTTTGCCCTCGACGGCAAAGAAGCTTTTCTATCAAAGCTGGCCCGGCTGCCCCTGGGGCCGCTATCCGCATCGGAAGCTCTACGCGGAAACGCGGTATCTCGCAGACATGCTGCCGTTCAGCGCAACGTTCACCGGCCACCTCGAACACGCGGAAGCGCTTTACGAAGGAAACCAACGCAATCTTGTTGGAGTAACGACATTCGCGGGTTCTAAGGGAAACGAAACGCCGCAGCACGCGGTCTTGCTCGGTATGAGCGGCGCCGGGAAAAGCGTCACTGTCTGCGATCTGCTATCTCAAACCGAAGCATTCTACGATTACACGGTCATCATCGAGGAAGGACTTTCGTACGAAATCTACACGCGCACGGTCGAACCAAACGCGCGACCGATCGTCATTCAGCCGGACGGCGACTTGACGATCAATTATCTGGACACGCATGGCCTGCCGCTCACAGCCGAACAGCTGGCGTCGGCGATGGCGCTCGTTGCCAAGATTGCCGGTGTCAGCAGTGACGAAGACAAGCAGCTCTCACGCGAAGCGCAGATCGCGAAATACATCATGCTGCTCTACGAAGATGTCTTCGAAGAATGGAGTCGTCGAAATGCGGATCGAGTGCTGGACATTGCCAGGCACGCTTGCACGCTCGTGAAATTGAAGCGCCTGCGGCCCGGCGCGACGACTCTCGATGTGTTCGTCGATTTCCGCGATCGGCAGCGGACTGACGCTGAGCGGACCAACGAGCAGCTCGCTGAAGTAACGGAAGAGGAAGCGTTGCGCTTTCTGAAGGAGCCGAACACGCGGCGCGAAGTTCGCAATCTTGCGCTCGCCTATTTCACGCCGGCTGAATACCCGACGCACCGAATGCTCCAGGAGTTAATCCATCTCGACGCATCCGACTCTGCGGCCGCAGATCTCGCCACGCGTTTGTTGCCGTGGTGTGCGGATGGCAACTACGGTTGTCTCCTCGACGGTGCAAGCAACATTTCCCTCACCGGCAAGATCGCTCATTTCGAGTTGGGCTACATTCCCGAAGCCGCGAAACTTCTGCGCGCTGTCGCTGGATTCCTGATCACGAACTACACGCGACAACACATCATCACGATGCCGCGCCGGTTGCGGAAGCGGAATGTTTATGAAGAAGTCGCACGCCTTCTCGACATCCCAGGCGGCGAGCAGATCGTGAAAGAGAGCTACGCGCAGATGCGGAAGTTCAATTGCTGGAACATTTCAATCGTGCAGCAATACAGCGGCTTCAAAGAAAGCCGCATCCGTTCCGCAGTATTCGGCAACAGCCGCCAATTTTTCCTGATGCGACAAAATGATCGCGCCGATCTGGAAGACATGAGCCGCGACATCGGCCTCACCGAATTGACGAAGCACGCCATTCTCTCCTATCCCCTGCCGGATCAACAGAGCGGCGAAAAATTCGCTGCGTTCACCTACCTGCACAACGACGCGCAGAACCCAATCTGCGGCACTGCCCACAACGTCGCTTCAGCCGAGATGCTCTACATCAGCGGCACCAGCGGCGCACAGTTCGATGAGCGGACTGATGCATTACGCGGCAGCAGTGATGTAGTCGCCGCGATCGCAACCGCGACTTCATAGGTTTCGCCCGGCGCCCGCGATCTTGCTCGATCTGTTGCGATATTGCCGGAAAGCGGTCCATGATGACGCTCCAGCACCGACACAGCGCTGGCTCGTCTTACGTTTCGACGTTTGCTTCTAAGCCGAGCTGATCGGCGGTCGAAGCGTCGGCGGCAGGGGCGTCCTGGCTCAGGTCCTCCTGCAAACTGATGCGATACTTTTTCGTCGCGTCCGTCGCTTCGAAAGAAACAACAAGGGTGTTAATGTGCGCCGAATAGGTCTGCGCCGGATTTTGCAGCACAGCAACTTGCCAAGTGCCGGCTTCCTCGTCGGCGTAAATGCGGTAGAGAAAGTAACGCCCGGCGCGGTTGCACGCAGCTTCGTATTCGTACCCATCCAATACAATTCGCGCCCTCTGATCTTTTCGCCCCTTTACTTCAATTATCCTGCGAGCCTTGTCGAAGGGGTTCTTGTCGAGGCCGGTCTCTGCAGCATTGGCCTGTTCCTCCGTGTCAAAAGAGAGAATATCGCAGCCTGCGCCATCGCTGCCTTGCACAAACCCAACGCGAACAGGAAACCTGCCCTCGCTGCGCTCGAATGCTTCCGCAATCCGCTCCGCTTCTTCCCCATTCGCACGAGAGCTATGTCGAAGCACGACCTGGCTGCTCTCAGTCGTCTTGCGCGTAACGCGAAGCGTTACTTTGCGCGGCTTTTGCGCTACGTGCTCAAGAGGCTCCACCTTGACTTTGCCTGTTCCATCAAAGCTCTGCTCCCCTTGGTTTTTTTCACCGTCTTCTGTCAGCTCGACTTCCAGCACTTTCTTTCCCTCTTCAATAGGACCAGTAGGTGGTTTTGGAATGGCCCGGCCGCCTCGTTGCTGTTGCTCAATGCGAAGCCGCAAGTCCGCTAGCTGTTCCCGAACCTGATCGGGCGCTTCACCGAGCAGGCTCGATAGCAACGCCAACCGCTGTTGATCATCCGCCGCTTGAATGAGCCGCGCGAATTGGCTGGAGTCGGTAATTCCGAAAATGCTAGCAATGGCTTCTGCGACGGCGTTCACCAGTGACTCATTCTTTAGGCTTACATCGTTGCCTTCTGCACAAACGACGTAGAGCGCGCGGTTACCGTTCGTCAAAACCCATTCGTTCTGGTCCATCTTCACTTCCCGCTCGGCATCCTCTCCAACGAACACAGCCGTAACCTCGGAACAAACGTGAACTTGAAGATTTTCCAGAGCATCCTGCTGCGCCCGCTCTACACGACCATCTGACTGGCGAAGCATTAGAATGGCTTCAACCGTGCGCGATAATTGCGCCTGAATTATCGAACTGCCATCGCGTTCAACGCTGTTGCATATCTGGTATCCAGAATCTTTGAGCGGCTTAATTCCAAAGAGATTCTCTACTCTCTCTGCGCCACGCTTAACGGGAAGCATAACAAGGGGAACATACTGGCTGATCCCTTTCGGAATATCGTGGCCGCGACGATAGCGACACCGCTCGACTGAAACCAGCTGAACGGAACCTTCGAAATCGCACCACAACCGCCCCTCGCGCACAAATGCGCGGCGTTCCGTCGATTCTACAAGAGCACGATCTCCGATCGCCTTGCGCTCTTTAATGATGAAATTGTAGAAGCTGGAGGCAGGCCTGGCAGAGATTTGCGCGCATTTTCTTAACGCGCCATAGAATGCGGATGGGTGCAAAGCCGTAATGTTCGGAGAAAGACCAACGCGGTAGAGAGCAGAAAGAATAGTTTCCTCGGAAAGCTGCTCGCTCGAATGCACCGCCGGCCGGGCGATAATTCCGCTGATGCGAGAGTCCTCAGTGAGGAGCATGTGACTGGGCGCATGTTTTCGACCATCATCGCCCGTTAACCACGGACTTCGCTGAATGAGCCAATAAGGATATGAGGGAATTGGTCCGTCATAGGTTCTTTCGGCAGAACAGCCCGGTGGAATAAATCGAAACGAGCCATGTTCTCTACTAGGCTCCGCCCATTTCCCCCAACGCCCGTCTTTCGACACCCAATTGAGAATAGCTTCAGGAGTGGCACCGTGGAGGATCTCGGCCAAGCCTACGACGCTTATGGCGTCGACGCGCCGTGAGTATGAACCAACATCATTGCGCCTCCAAAATTCTCCACGATCGACATGAAACGGTTCAGGCAGATGCGATTTCACATGGTCGAGGAAGTCAGCTTCTTCGATAGGAAGTTTGTAGTCTCTCGGAAAGGAGTGGACGCCGATCCATTTAAGGAAATCGCCGAGGGCAGCTTTGTCTTCCGACCAAGCAAAAGTCTCTGGACTGGCGATCAGAACATCTGGCCGTGCGAGGGCATACAATGCATGCAGCATCTCTCCGTACTCGCCGTAACCTTTCGAGAAATGCGCGCCCACCGCCGGGGTCCAGTCGCCCCGAAGATTCGGAACTTGCAAACCCGCAATGGGACGAAAGTTCGTCTCACTGCTTCGAACTTTAAGAAACACCTGGTAGAGGAAGGAAAGCAATTCGTGACGAACGGTCTTTTGAATTCCAGGATCTACCGCAATGTAATCCTCAGCCTGCGTGACGGCAGCACCGCTCACTGAGGCGGTGTTGTATTCTGCAGCGTCGAATCCGTGCATCTTCAACCGCGCGGCCAGATCGCGCACGTCAGGTGCCCCAAGCCGCTGCTGCAGTCGTTCTCGTAATCCGGGGTGAAGAAAACGAATTGATAACCAGTCAGGCGGCGCAAGGCCCATTTCCTCGCTGCCGGAGACATAAACGCGACTATCCTCTATTCGCTCACCGCGTGAATCGGTGAGTAAGTAGGGAGGCCTGGGCTTGAAGAGCTTGATCGCTTCGCTACCGATTAGTCCGACAACGAGGTTCGCGATCTGCTCAACGTCCGTGAAGTCGAGTTGCTCAATCCGCTCTCGCCACTCCGGCTCTCCTAGTGGCGAAACCTCTACGGCTCTCAGAAGATCTGCCGCGCCCGGAAAACCATCTACATTAACTACATCGCCGAAAACTAATGGAAGCCAGGTTGGCGACGCCTGCGCAACAAACCGAGCGTCAGTCGGCCGCCGCAGGGTGCCGTCAATGCACGGCAAGAACCGTCGCTGCTTGAGATTCCTAACAAGCAGTGCGGTATAATCCCCGCGAGGAAATAATTCCGGCGCTTGGCCTACGCGGAGGGCAAGTTTACCGCCTGCCCACGCTCCGTTTTTCTCGGCCATTTCTTCCACAACCTGGGAGTGCAGAGCAGCCAATTTTTGTAACACAAATTCGTTTAAGGGTCCCTGAACTATATGATTGCGCCCTTGGTCTAGCTCGAAAGAGGCATGACACACCACGGGGTACGGAAACTCAACTTGCGTCTCAAAATGGGAGAAAAGCCTTCCGGGAGAGGTGAGTTGCTCAGAAATTGCAATCGCCAGTTCGTAGCGACTAGGCCCGTCAGGTGTAACTAATTCTGACGGGATCTCTCCTTCATCAGGCCAGATCGTCCATGACTTTAGTTCAGACTGATTTCTGGAAACGATTGCTTCGCTTCCTTCACGAGTGATTTCCCATGTTCGTGTTGGAGCGTTGGGAACGACGATTTCGATGCTATCAAGGTGTTTTACAAAAAGAAGCACCTCTGGCCCAAGCGCGCCGATCTGCGAGCTGGCTTCAGCGAAGCCATCCTCGCCGTCGAATGGCAGCCCGATCGCAGTGTCATAATTCTGTTGGCATTTTTCACAGTCTCTGAAAACGGCATACCACGTATCGGGTAATCCATCCGGCAGCGCATCAAGAAATGCCGGGAACAGCAGCACGGGGAGTCTAACCGCGTCCTTGTTAGGCAGAAACTCAAGCAAATGCTGGATGCGTGCTTCGTGCGCACGAGCGAACTCCGGCGCAAACCCTAATCTTAAAGCGGCCGACACAATTATTGGTCGGTTCGACCAATTGAGTACGGCTCGAAATCCAAGTCCCTTATTGCCAATCACGCGACTGTCCCGGGACTTAGGACTCAGGTTGGCCAGCACGAGGGAGGTCACACCTCCCGGCCGAAACGGGGCTCCGGTGTTAGCCACAATCAGCCCAGCTTCGGATAATTCTATGCGAACCCTGGAGTTCTCGCCCTTCTCCGCTGCAGCGTCATTGGCATTTTGAAGCAGTTCGAGTATCTCCCGCCCGTGGTAATCGCGGCTGGCATTTCGCTCTCCTCCCTTGTCTGACAGCAGGCGGCGCGGATCATTCTCATACCCGCGCAAAAAGCGCTCCGTTTCCTCGTTCAGCCACGCCCGCCATTCATCCGCGGTTCGGAACACTTTTGCTTCGATTGTCGCGGGGTACTGCATCGCAAAGGAAATCACTTATTTTAACCATTCGCGAGCACTGTGGAAATGCGTTTTAAGCCGTTCTTCGGCGCTGCGCTGGCAAAATAGCTCCGGCCTCAGAGCACGCGCAGTTAAGCATTCAGCTATCAACTGTCGCGTAATGAAAAACGCGACACTTCTTCTTTCACTTCTCGTCACCGCGATGCTGACGAGCTGCGCGGGCGTCAGCCCGACGCGCATCATCGGAAACACCATCGCTGGGGCGGGCGGCGCGTTCATCGGCAACAAGCTGAGCAACGGCAATCCGGTGATCACAACGGCCGCCGCTGGCGGCGGTGTGCTCCTGAGCGAGTCGCTCCAGGCGCAGAGCAATGCCTCTTCGCGCAAGTCCTACGATGCGGGCTATGACAAAGCTCGAAGCGACTCCGCGAAACAGCAGTACCAGGTGCTCAACGATCGTCAAAGGTTCGGACCGCAGGGCGACGACCGGTTGCACGTCCGCTCAATCGAAGTGCCACTCCCGGAGCGTCAGGACAACGGCGTCATTCTCGCGCCGACCACCGCAACCATTCGCATTCAGGAATAACTCAGCCATGAAACTCATTACCTCACTCATCGCATTGTTGATCGCCGCGCCGCTGACGCGCGCACAACTCGTCGTGATTGATCCGACCGCGATCGCGCGCGCCCAGGCAAACCATGTCGTGGACCTCGCCAAGTATGTCGAGATGGTCAACAACCAGGTCACGCAGATCAATACGCTGACGCAACAGCTTCAGCAGATCCAGGCGTACGTGAAAGCGTTTGGAAACCCGGAGCAGCTCGTAAACATCGTCGGCGCCAATCAACTTATTGGCAGTCTCCAACAGAGCGGCATTGGTCAAACCATTGGGCAGTTGCAACGCACTGCGAATGGAATCGAGGCGCTGCGCTACAATGGGAACGGCCTCTACACGAGCCTGGGCCAAACATTCACCACGCCGGGCGGAGCGCAGGTGCCACGCCTCGATCAGCTCTATCGGAAATTTGGCGCGATTCAGCAGGATTCCCGCAACTTCCAATCAGTCACCGATGACGTACTGCGACGCCGGGAGAGGCTGCGCAACGACATCGCCACGACAACGACAAAGCTTCAGGCATCAACGACCGATGCCGAAACGCAGAAGCTGACCGGCGTTCTTGTCGGTTACAACGCGGAGCTCGCCACGGTCGATCACGAAATCGATAACGCGACCGGGCAAGTCGTAACCCAGGACGCAGAGAATCGCGCGGATCGTGAACGGCAGGAAGAAGCGCGTCGCGAAGAACGCCAGGCGCAAGTGGAAGAGAGCGTCCGACGATACGGCGAAGTATTTCGCCTCGAAAACACGCCTCCCCAATTCCCGACTGATCGATAAGCCGCGAGCGCCTAACGAGTGAAAGGCTGAATCACCGATGAACGACTTCAACACGCTGTTTCCAAATTTCCTCAGCCAGTGCGCGGAGATGAACCGCGTGCTTACGCCGATCGCGTTCGTGCTGCTGGCGATCGGTGTTGTGTCTTCGACGGTCACCGGCCATCGCAGCCCGAGCGCATACCTGCGGACTGTCGGTCGCACGTTCGCGATTGCCGCCACACTCGCCTATCTGCCGACCTGGTCCAACCAAGCGGCAACGGTCGTCGATACGACGGTAAGGGAAACGCTGCACGCCGATCCGGCCCGCGTTTACGAGCAATACAAGCAGGCCCTTACGCTGAAGAGCGGTAACCCCAACGCAGGCACTTTCAAGTCTTGGTGGGACCTGCTCGATGCACATGCGCTCTTCGAGATGTTCATCTCGGGCGTGATGTGGCTGCTCGGGTTTCTCGCGAGCGTCATCGTTTTCTATGCTTATCTCGTTCAGAAGTTCATTCTTTACGTAGGCTACGCGCTGGCACCGATCTTCATCGGCTTCCTTGCCGTGCGAACGCTGCATTCGATTGGCGTCGGATTTCTACTCGGATATGTCGGCGTCATCTGCTGGCCGCTCGGCTGGGGAGCGGCGTCAATTCTCACGTCCGGTTTGATTCAATTCATGACCGACCAAAGCTTTCTCGCCTCTGGCGGTTTCACCGGCGCCGCTGGTTATGGCCTGCAAAACCTGATGGGCCTGGCCGCGCTGGCACTGTGGCTGATCTCAAGCACAATCGCCGCGCCAATTATTCTTCAGAAGGCGATCGCAACCGGTGCGCAGGTCGGACAAGGACTTGTCACGACAGCAACGACAGCTGGAGTTGCGGGCGCTACCGCCGGCGCCGGAGCCGCAGTCGCCTTTGGTGGCGCGGGCGGATTTGCCGGATTCGCTGCCGGTGCCGCAGCCAGTGGAGGCGCGGCTCTTTTGGGCGCTGCGGAAGCATCCACCAGTGGCAGCTCCTATTCGCCGTTGGGAAGTATGGTCGGCTCAATCGGAAGCTCGCCCGGCATGTCGCGTCGGCCGCGCAAGCCAAAGAAGAACGATCCGAGCGGTGACGACGCTGTGCGTGAACTCCTCATGCGCTCACGGGGCTAACAATGGAAGCAATCTCTTCCGATCTACGAACAACCACGCCCGCTGCGCAACGTCCGCGCAATGTGCGTCGGCGCGATGTCGATCCAGTTCGCATTTTCGTCGACAAAGATCGCCTTGCGCGATTTTGGTTCCTGGCCGCAGTCGCGATCCTGATTGGCGCAGCGGTCGAACGTATCCATCTCGCTCGCACACTCAAAGAACGTGAGCGCGTCGTAATCGTCGATCCGGCCGGAACGTTTTTCGTGTCGCCGCTCCTGCAATTTCAGGAAGCGCGCGAACTGCACGCGGAACAAAGCACCGTCGCGGCCATCGCTTTTCTGGAGCGCAATCCGAAAGGCTTCGATCATCCGGAGCTGCTGAAGCAGATGTTCCTCAAACAAGCGCACGAGAAGGCGCTCGCGGAATGGTCCGCCGAGGAGTCCGAGTTCAAAGCGAAAGAGCTGCATCAGAAAGCCGAGATCGCGAAGATCGACTTTCTCGAAACGCGCAGCGATGCCGTTCTAACACAAGTCACCGGCCAGCTAATCCGCAGCGGCATTTTCCAAGAGCGCGCCTTTACCGAGGCGGTGCCGTTCACGCTCAAGCTAAAAATGCTGCGCAATCCCAACATGGTCGAGAACGGTCGCTTCCCGACCGCAATCCAGGACTTCAAGTATGAACCGACTCGTTAGGCTAATTCTCCTCAGCTTTCCGATCGTCGGAATGAGTGCGCATGCGACCGAGCAGCGGATACAGGATTTCACACTCGACGATCACACCGTCTACACAGTGCCGGTTTCAGGAACGCGAGTGACGACAATCAGCTTTCCGTCGCCAATCGCTGCGATCGACGGGGCGTTGCTGACCCTGGACGGGAAGACGCCGGGCCTGTTTCAAGTCGCGCACACAAAGGGAACCGCCTTCCTATCCCTGCGAGCGCTCGCAAAAGACGCCGTCACGAATCTAAACGTTCGATGGAACAGCCGAACCTATGCCTTCGAACTACATGAAAGCGCGGAGCCTTTGTATTCGATCGTTCTTCGAAATGGACCTGAGAGATCAACCCGAACTCCGCGTCCGCTTACGCCGCCTCGCCTGCTCGGTTTGATCGACAAGGCAAAGGCGTTCCCGCTGCTGCAGATGCAACAGCCCGATGCGCTGGCCGGCGTCGAGTACGCCGATCATCGCGAGAAGCCAGTGATCAGCGATTGCGGTGATTACGAAGTGCGCCTGACGGAAGCGTTTCGTTTCGTAAATGACGATGCGATTGTTTTCCACCTGGTCATTGCGAATCGCACAGACAAAGCAATCGAACACGCGCCGGAACGACTGGAAATCCGAGTAGCCGAGCGTGTGTTCAATCCGCCGGTTACGGATCTCCTCAGCACGATCGCGCCACACGAATCAACAATTGGCTATGTCGTCGTAAGCGGCGGACCGAACGGCCGCAATGATCTCTCCCTGAAGAACGACTTCACGTTCTTGCTCTCGCGCCGCGATCCGGCGGTCGAAATCAATACGCCCGACTCGAAAGATATCGAGCCCGCACCACTTCCACAATGACTCCGCGTCGCTTTCTCAATTTCTTCCGCTCGCCGACCGGCGCACTCACGCTGTTTTTGCTCGGCCTGCTCGTTGTGCTGATCCTCGTGAACAGCCGGCGCCCGTCTCAACAGCGAGTATCGCTAGTCCCGGCAAAGCTATTCGGCAAAAAGGATAGCGCCCCGCAAATGCCGGAGACCGTGCGGCGGGACATGGTGCCTTTCGATCCGAAAAGCGCAAACCAGAAGCCGGAAGCAACGCCCGCTCCTTCGGCGCCGAAGCCGGACAGCACTCCACTTTTCCCAGTTCTCAGCGTCGTCGCTGACACACCCGCGGCTCCCACGAAGGAACCGAAGAAGTTTAGCGATGACTTCGCGCCGTTTGGACGACTGATTCCCTGCGAGCTTGTCATCACGGTCGATTCGTCATCGATTCAGACACCGATTATCGGATTGGTCACCGAGGATATTTTCCACCACGGCCAGTTGATCATTCCTGCTGGCACTGAAGTCCACGGAAGCGCGCAGGTGGATCGCGCTCGCGAGCGCATTGCGAGCAACGGACGGTGGACACTCGTCTGGCAAAATGGACAGGAGCTGAATGTTTCCGGTCTGGCGCTGGATCACGATCGCGACGCGGACACCGGCACCTGGGGAATCACTGACGGAAGCGCAGGACTTCGCGGCAAACTGCTGAAAACCGACAACCTCGCGGAGGTGAAACTGTACGTTGCAGCGTTGCTAAGCGGCGCGGCCGAGGCATTCACCGACAAAGGGATCTCCGCGTTCGGCACGTTTACGCTGCCGAGCTTGCAAAACGCACCACTGAAGGGCGCGCAAGCAGTGCTCGATCGGTATGCGCAGCAGATTCTTAACGCAATCGAACGCGACGGCTTCTACGTCCGCGTCCCAGCCGGCAAGCAGTTCTATCTCTACATCACGCAAACCGTCGATGAAGAGGATGCGAAGATCGGCGGAACCCTCACGGCCGCGTTGCACGCTGCCGACGATGCCTCGCCGACTCCTTCGCCGGGGCCGCAGCGCGCGTTCATCGCACCGATTTCGGACGGCGCGGCCGCTCCACGCGATTCGGCTCCCTCAACTCTCCAGCCTACTAACACACGATGAAACAACTGCTCTTTATTCCCATTGTCTTTCTAGCTGCGTGCGCTTCGCGTCCGCCGCACAAAATCGCAGTCGCTCCCGCTCCGGCCGGTCAGCCCGTCGCTTCGGACGGACTGCGCACGAACGAGCAACTGAGAGAATACCGGCTCGGACGCTACGTCGATGCGCGCGATCCATTCGTGATGCATGAAGGGCATCCGCTCTATCGCGTCGAGACGAGCGCTCGGTGGGATCTTCGTCCGAACAATGGCGCCGCGCTCCCGCGGCGTAATACGGTTCAACCGCCGAGTGTCTCCGCGAATGACGCAGTCGTCGCTGAAGTAAACAAGCAGCGCGCAGCAACCCGAGCATTCACCGAACAAACCGCCGCGCTCAATCAGCGCCTGGGTGAACTCAGCCACGCAGTCAACCAAACTCAGGAGATCGCCAAGCAGAACCTCGAGTTGAAGCGCGACGTGGCCACTTTGCGTGAGCAGCTCGATGCGCTCGACGTAAAGCTCCGCGAACGCAAGCCGGCCGCTTCTTCACCTTCGCCGTCACCCCAAGACAAATGGTGATTCGACGCACTTTATGAAAACCGACAACCAACCTGTCATCGTCACCGTGCCCCCGACCACCGTTTCAAGGTACTCAGAAGCAAGCGAGGAGGTCGAGCAGAGGCTCGGCGCTTCGCCCGGACCCGAGTTCCTCATGAGCCTGGCGGTCGAGCACGAGGACGCCTTCGAGCTCGTTGATCTCTTCTGCGGCGAGATCATCGACGCTCTTCGTCAAACCACTGCCGCTGCCAATTAATAAACTATGAGTCTGAAACGATCCGATAAGAATACGAACGGCAACGGCGCATCCGCCGATGCCGGCGGCGACTCGCAGAAGCTCCGCGACAACGTGGAGATCAATGCCAAGATCGACGCCTACATCCAGGCCAATCCGAAGGAATGGGCCTACATCCAGGGCCTTCCGCGAGAGCGGCTGGAACGCATGCTCGTGTTGCAGAAGGTCAACAAAGTCGAGCGCCGCGAACGCATCCGCAGCAGCGTGATGAAACAACTCGAAGCGAATCCCGAGCTGAAGGAAGCGTACAAAAAGCTCGTGAAGAATCTGCCCGCCGAACAGCAGGAGCGCGCGATGATGTCGATCGCCTCACGAACACTGCGCACCATCACGCCGCGTCAGCAACAGAGCAAAGGCGCGCGAGTCTAGGCAACGCGCTGCCAAACGCGAAGACTCCAAGCTTCCTCCGGGCGTGCGCCGCTCCGCGCGCCCGGAGACTTCGCGGGCGTTCTTTCCTGCGATAATGCCGCTGCTTGCGCAGCCGCATGGGTGCGCGACCAAGCGCCTTGAGCTGAAGAGCGCGCGACATGCTGCGGGCGTGCGAAACCCACGCAGAGGAAGGAGACTTCGCTCGCAATTGCCGTTATATTCGGATGTGGCGCTTTTCAGCAAGGAGTCCGAACGAGAGCATCTCGAGTATTTTCTGGCGGCGCGAACGTCGGCCACCGGCGAGAAACTGATTCTGGTCGCTGATTCCGAAGCACCGGATTTCGTCTGCAGGCGTCCTGACGGCAGCTTGGTCGGTATCGAGCACACACGAATCGAATACAATCCAGAGCGAACTGAGATTCTGGAGGCGTGCCAAGCCTATAGCGGAGAGTTGGATAATTTCGCGGTCTTCTGGGCGGCCGCTCGTGCCCTCGCGTCCAAGGAACGTAAGCGTCGGAAGCCGCACTGGAAGCATCCGGATGCAACGATTTTGGTGCTGGACCTTCCAGAAGGTTATCGGTTTGAAGACTGGCCGGCTGATTCATCGATGGCGAACGACTTCAGCAATTCCGGTTTTATCGAAGTGTGGATCTCAGACCATTCGTCAATCGAAGCATATGGGGAAGTTACCGCTATTGGCTTATACCCGGCATCAGTCTGGGGCATTCAGGGACAAGGCTATCTCTGGGGAGTGCCGTACAAGTAGTTGAGCTGATGTTGCGACACGACGAGAACTATTACTTCACGCTTGCCGATCGAGGAATACGAGACGGCGATTCGAATTGCCTCGTTCACTCGCAAATGTTGCTGGAGCATCTTCAGCATCGCCGAAGATTGAAGAAACGATCGGCCATCGAAAATCTGGAAACGAAAATTGAATTCGAGACGAGGCAGGTTGAGCGCAATTTAGCAGCGCATTAGAGATGATTTCGTATCACCAAGGAGATTCAGCGGGCCGTGCCGGACTTGACCACAGTGCAAATCCCTATGCAGTAGAAACGACTGATCATGATTGCTGGATCAACGGTTGGCAGCACGGCCGCTGGATTTGGGCACAGAAAGACGCCTCTCGATCAGAGACCATAACGTGTCCAACGTGCAAAGCAGAAGGTGAACGCGTCTTCGTTACCGGCGGGCAGGAGGTCTGGAATCCCGATGGATATGTGCAGTCAGATTCAGGACGCGACGAGTACGACCCTCCTGGCGAGGGCGCCGAGTCAATGACGTGTGATGGCTGTCACACGTCGTTCGAACACCGCATGGCCGACCCTTATCCATATTATTATTCGACATCGGAGGACGATGATCGCCTCCCGCCAGAGCTGTTGGCGCGACATGTTCAACAGCAGAAGCCTGGCCTTGTTTATATCGTGCAATCTGCTGGGCGAATCAGGATCGGCAAAGCCTGTTCTTCGCAACGGTACAAGTCGTACGAGCGCTCTTTGCCTCATGGTTCGGAGCTTCTTAAAGTTTGGGAAGTCAGTGAGCCGCTCTCATGGGAATCAACCCTTCACTCTCGCTACCGGCAGTTTCGTATTCACGGGTCCTGGTATGAGATACCCGATCAAGAATTGAAAGAATTGCTATCCCTGAGCCCGAACGGAGAGCCTTAAAGGCGGTTCGTGGTTGAAGCTGCACGCGAAATACGCGCACCTCATCAAACGAGCACTGGCTCGGTGTGCGACACTTCTTTGCGGACGATCGTCAGTATCTCGTCTGTTAGGTGCTGAAGCTCTGCGATGTATCTCGGGATCACTGCTTCAGTTGCATCAACTGATTCTTCGCGGATGCGGAGATTGATATTCAGTTTCCGATTCGCAAATACGAAATCCAACATCCGGCCTCCGCGCATCGTAAGCACATCAAACAGCAGCGGCTGAATTTCGGAGCCGGATAGATGGGCCTGAGTCTTTCCGCGCATGAAGTCGTAACCATGCTGCACTTCGTACTGTGCCTTGAATGTGACTAACTCCATCCATGTGTCGATCTTCTCCGGCCGGCGCAGCTCGATTTCTCTCGTCAGCCAAAACATGCGCTTATCCAACGCGACCGGAACGACGAGATCGCCTTCCGAGTCGTTGAGAAACCATTCCGTATCCGGTGGCGTGACATCAATCCAGTCTACCAGCTTGGCCCGGTCTTCATCGGCGACGAGCAGAACTTTAAATCCCTGCTGCCCTAGCTTCGCATCAATCTCGGCGATCTTTTCCGGTTCTGTTCCCGGCGGAAATGCCCAAAACAGTTCACCTCGATCGGACGACATCAGGATGCATCTCGGATCGCTAATAAGGTGACGAACGCGGTCAAAGTCGTTAGGCGCAACCTGCGCAATCGCGCGAAATTCATAATTCGCGATCTGCTTCGTGAGCGCTACTTGCCGCAATGAATGCTCGTACGCTGCAACAGGATGCGGCCGTTGCGATACATAAATCCTGATCAGCGTGTCTGACGCAATGTGCTTCCAGTGTAACTCGTCCCCGCCGTTTTCGGTCACCCGCGTGTACTCCGCGTTCGAGAGTGACAGCCATTCCTTTTCGCCACTGACGGCTCCCGCGGCCACGCGCACGAAAGTCGCCGCGTCGGCGATCGTGATCACTTTCGGCTGCACAATGTCCTGCAGGAACAAAAACGCCTGAGCCGGCGTAGCAATCATTTGCCACCACTTCCCTCCGGCAAGCGTCGGTAAGGCGCGGGAGCCGATAAACTCGACAACCTGATCTCGGTATTTCGCGGGATCGTATTGCCCAACCGAATCAGCGATTGTGACGCGCACCTTCAGCGCCGCGAGCGGAATATTCACGAGACGGTGCTCGGTCGGAGGGCCAACGAAATTCACGCCGAGATTCAGATCGTTCGCGAACCAATCCTCGATAGTAAACCGAATGTTATCGCCCAGCTTTCCTTCCTGTGCTCCGCCAGCACTTTTCGCGACTGCGCCGCCCAATGCTGAGACGACATCGGCAGATCTGATCGCGTCGATTTTTCGATCCGGCATTCGTTGAATCACCAACTCAAATGAGAAGCTGCGGAGACCGTGCGTCTGGCCCATTCCGCTGAACCATTTGTTCAAAATCGCATTATTCGTCGCGATCAGGTCCCAAATGCGCGTGCCGTTCCAGTACTCTAACTCGATCCGCGCCGTTCCCTGCTGCGTTGCCAGTCGCGCATATTCACGGTCGGTGATGTAACGCTTCGCTTGCGGCGTAAGGTCGCCGTTGGTCGCGAACAATCCACGCGTGCAATTCTTTCGATTACAGGCGGCGAAAAGCAGATCGAGTTCATCTCCAGAATAGTGCTGTTCCGCGTGAATCGTATGTTTGCACTGTGTCAGCTGTCGCTCACCGATTGGCGTCGTTGATAACAGGTCCTGCTTTTCATCGCCCGGTCCATCGGTGATACGCACGTCGCTATGTCCCTGTGACTTCAGGACATCGCGGACGAACTCTGGAAAATCGTCATATTTGATCCGGCTGAGGTAATCAGAAATTGCCTTCCGCTCTGGAGTAACGGTAATCATCGACAGCTCGCTCGGCACCGTGTGGAAGTGCATTTGAGTGACACCTTGCAAGAGCGTGAGGTGTTTCTTCATAGGCGTAAAGTCGTGCATTAGCATCGGTTCCGCCACTCGGAAGGATGGCTCTAATAACTCGCGCCCGTAAGCTGATTTTATCGCTCGCTGCGCGCCGTAAAGGTATTGCTCGCTTCGCTGCGCTCCACCTTGACTGTGCTCGCTCCGCAAGGGGAGGTCGTTATCGGTTGCGTTCGAGGAGCTATTGCTCGTTCCGAAATGAGAGGACGGCTCAGCGCGTAAACGAGATGTCGCGCAGCGCCTTTGCGATTCGCGCTTTCACTCGTTGCAGCTCTTCTTGCGGCACCGGGTGTCCTTCGGCTTCTTCGATTAAGTGATCCAGCAGAATCTTGCGGCGACCTCCTTTGCGACGGGCCGCAAGCGTCTTGCGCGTGAGCTTCCGTTGCAGCTTCGATCTCGGGTCTGCGGTGGTGGAGGAATGCGGTCCGCCCACGAGGAGGTCGTAGCGAATGAGCCCCGTGACGTAGGCGGAGAACGAGGGATAGCCAAGTTCCTGCCATCGCACGTCAACGAGCCTCCAGATATCGAACGGGAACGTCACACGTTCCGGGACGGCGCTGAGCTGCACCGGTAAATCGTGCCGGCTGCGCGTCGCGACGTGCTGCAAGTGGTGAATGCGCTCGACGAGCTGCACGAGGAGCCCCTCGCGTTTCTGTCCCGGGCGATAACGCGAGACCAGCTCGCGATCCACGGCGTCTTGCGCGGCTTGCGTGTCACGAGCTATTGCGACCGTGATCTCGTGCTTCGCATCGGAACGCAGATCGTAGCAGACCAACTCCACGGCATACGGTGCGAAGATGCTGTGGCCGAATTCGCCGCTGCGCCGCTTCACGGCCGGCGCAAGCAAACCCGGAATCGTGATGCTTTTGCGAACTCCCTTTGGCATAAGCCGCTCCCTTTCCGAATGGGCATTCAATCCTGCTTGTACCCGGGATGTTTGGCAAGCCAGGCATCGAGTCGCTGGAGGGTGCATTTGCCGAGAGAGAACGGCGTGTCAGACGCATTCTTGATTTGCGACATTGCCGTGCGTCCAATGCCGGAGAGAACGGATAGCTCCGCGCTGTTGAACTGACGGTGCGGAAACTTGGCTGCTAAAAAGAGCAGCGCTGCGATTGTTGTTGTCGATGTAAAGGAGCCGTTTTCAACGGCTTCCATTCTGTTTCTGGTGGCTTGTTTGGTCATTGTTCATCCCCTTTCTTTTGGCCCGTTAAGAGAGTATTACGTTCATGTGAACACGGCGGCAATACTTGACCAATGGCCACTTCGCCTATCGAGAGCGAAAACGGCGCTCGTGGAGGCCGGCGAAATCCCGGTTCGGTTGCCCTCGCTCAGAACCTGTCAAAAAAATTCGTAGGTCAGCAGAGAACGTCTGCCGGATTCTGGAGAGCACCAGGGAATGATCGGGGTGCCGCTAACCAAGTCAGCAAAAAACGGGGTGTAGAGGGTTCGTGTCGCGCGAGTTCTGGAGCAAGTGCGCCAGAGCGAGCGCGGCGAGAAACCCCAACGCACTCTGTTTATGACCGAAAATGAATTAAAGAAATTGGTAAACGAAGCGGTATCGCTGCACCGAGCACTCACGACCTATGGGGAGCGTCTCAAAACCCTCAAAGGCGAACTCATTCGTGAAGCTAAACGCCACAAGGAAGACTTCATTATCACCGATGGCGGCGGCTCCCGGTGGACCGCGAGCGGAACCGATGGCTGCATCGCGCGCGTCAATTTCCCCGCGCCCGCGCTTCTCTCGCACATCGCCACCGAAGACGAAACCTTCGACAAGGTGCTCGCTCTCGCTGGTGAATCGCTCGACGATCTATTCGAGTCGCGCCATTACCTGAAGCCGGCCGCGGACTTCCGCGACAAAGCTGCGGACGCATTGCCGAGGCGTACTGCACTTCAGCTCATTGAGCTCTGTCAGGTCGAATGCTCACCGCGCGTGAGTTTTGAGACCGCAGAGACGAAAACCAAAGAGCGCTGAGGCGACATCGTCGTGCGCTACAAAAATAACATCGGTCCGCAGGTGCGCCGTCGTCGTTACGCACTCGGCTGGTCGCAATCCGACCTCGCGACGAAACTGCAACTCGCCGGTTTCGATATCAGCCGAAGCGGCGTTTCGAAGATCGAAGCACGTCTCTCATACGTCGACGACAAGACGCTGCTCTATCTAGCAGAAGTGCTGAGGGTGCCGGTGCAGGATCTCTTCCCGCCACGCACACCAGGCAATCGCATCCACGATTTCATGGAGAAGCTGGAGACAACGCGATTTTGATTGACCGGAGCTTTGAAAATTAAGCCGGCGAGGAGATTCGAACTCCTGACCGGTCGATTACAAATCGACTGCTCTGGCCAACTGAGCTACGCCGGCAATTTCGCGAAAGCTAATCCAGAAAGGTGAACGTGAAAGCGCATTCTGGACGTGATGAAGAGCAGCGTTACGTTTGGTCACGACGCGACGCTTCTGATGTTTGCCACCTCACTTTCATTACACCCGCAAGCCGTGCCGACTGCGAAGAGTGATGCAGTGACGTGCATTGTTTGGAAGGCCGAAATTGTACCCCTTGATTGTACCCCTTAGCTCCGAAAATCAGCTAAAACGGGCTAATGCCAGCTAATGCGTAAGTATCGTAAGTGCCTCATTTGAAAGAAGTAGACTCAGATGGCTAACGACAGCAAAACCCCATTTCTCGATTACAAATCAGCTGCTCTACCAGCTGAGCTATGCCGGCAAAATAATGCCGCCGACATTAGCGCGAAGATGTCGATCTAACAAATTGTCGATCTTGCGCGGGACAAGCGGATTTGATACGCCAGCGCCATGCGCGCGTCGTGGCTTACCCTTGCCACGCTGGCTTTTGTCGAGGGTTGCACGTCGCTGTCGCCTTTGCGTCCGGGCGCGGAGTCGGTCGTGGTCAAAGACGGATATCGGATCGCATTCGTCGAATTTGGCGAGCAAGGCTCGTATCAGGATCCACAACAATTGCGAAGCGCGTTGGCGTTGATTCACGCGACCGAGCGACCGCTCATCATCACCTACGTTCACGGGTGGCAGAACAACGCTCGCAGCCATGACGTCGATAGTTTTGAAACATTGCTCGCGCGGTTGAACCGCGCACCGGCAATAAAGGGGCACTTCAATGTGCTCGGCGTGTACATGAGCTGGCGTGGAAAGATGACCAGCGTGCCGGTGTTGAAAGAACTAAGTTTCTGGAACCGCAAGGCAACGGCGGAAAGGCTGGCGAGCAATTACGATTGTTACGATGCGATCGCATCGATCGAAGAGGCAGCGCGGCGCGATCATCCGAACGAACATTACACGGTGTTATTAGGCCATTCGTTCGGCGGTCTCATTGTCGAGCGCTCGGTCGCGCATGCGATCAACGCCGAGATCCATGGCGGCGACCCGTCCCGGAGTATGCCGGCCGATTTGATGATCGTAGTTAATCCCGCGGCTGATTCGATTCTTGCGCGACAAATGATTCAAGCGCTCTACGCCCGGCATCAGGAAGGCAAACGCCCGCTGTTTGTCTCGCTAACGTCGAGCGCGGACTGGGCCACGGGTAAAGTCTTCCCAATCGGAACTGGCCTGGCGGCGACGACGAAGGCGTTCAACCAGGTCACGACGCCCGGCCCTAACGAATCGAGGCTGAGCGAACGCGCGTTTTACACTTCTACGCCCGGACATAACGAGATGTTGATCAATCACGTCACGGTCGATTTGCACAAGGCGATCAACTCTCCCGAGGGCCATCCTGCTCTTGAAACAAATCTTGAACACAATCACGCCGGGAACGGGTTCGCGCTCGATGGCGCGAATGGCCGGCTCAATCTCTGGCAGTTGAAAGCGGTCGGGAATGTCGATGTCCCCTACTGGAACATCAAAGTCGATCCCAGTATCATCCGGGATCACGGCGATCTTTGGAACGAACGCGCGGAAGCAATGATGGCGGCGATCTTTCGCATGACGAATCCGATGCTGAACCGCGATTTGAAACCGCGCGCAAGTCTCCATCGCGCGGCAGATCCCGCTCGTCTGCCGGCGGCGACGCGACCGTAAGCCGCGAATGCGATTGTCGATCTTACGAGCGCGTGCGCGTCGTCACGGTGAGCGGCTCGGCCGTCTCGAGATTTTTGATGACGGTGCTGACGTAAACGGATTGCGGATAAAACGCTTTGTATTTGGTCACTTCGCCGCGGTTCAAAACTTTGAAGCCGTAACGCTCGAACATGAGTTCGCCGCGCCGGCTTTCGAAGGTGACGATTTGTCCGTAAACTTTTTTCTCGCCGCAACGGTAGAGATAACTCAGATACGCGCTCATCAACGCGCGGGTGGTCGACATGCGTCGCGCGTCCGGGAGCAGGTTGATGTGAAAATGCGGAATGCGTTTCGGGGGCGCCGGAACTTCGCGCCAGCCGTGCATCAGGGTCCAGCGAATGAATCGGCGCGATCTCGAGTTGTAACGGAAGTAGCGCGTGAGCGCCTTCAAAAAGAGCGAAACGTTTTGCCAGAACGAATACAACTGGTTCCGCAACGGTTTGCGGCAGCCTAACAAGTAGCCGCGAATCTCGCCGTCGCGCTCGATCACGAATGACGACTCCGGTTCCCAATCGGTGTAATACGTGGTGAGAAAATCGGCGAACAGTTGTCGATCTTCGTAAACGGGATCGATCGGCGCACCGAGAAAGCCGGTGTCGCAACAAAGTTTGCGCACCGCTTCGCGGTCGCCCGGCCGAAAGCTGCGAATGGTAAATGCAGGGTTCTTTTCCGTTTCCATCAGGGCCGGCGATAGTTTGCGCAAAGCTCGCGATAAATGCAAAAGAGTTGCGTAAAGACTTGTGTCCAGCTGTGTCCGGCGTGGGCTGACACCGATGCGGCCTTCCCTAAGATCGACAACTTCTTTTCACTCTGCGCTTCGATCGCTTCGGCGAGCGCTTCCGCGGAATTTTCGCGCGCCCACGATTCCTGTTCGTGAAAAATAATCCGGTCCATGTAACTGCCGCGAATGCCGACCACGGGCGTGCCGCAGGCCTGCGCTTCGAGCGCGACCAGGCCGAACGTTTCCTGCACACCCGGATGAACGAAGAGATCGGCCGCACGATAGTAGCGCGCGAGCTCGGCGGAATCAGCGCAATAGCGGATCCAGGTGAGCGCGCCGTCGCTCCGCCGTTGGGTCTGCAACAGACGCGCGCGGTCGGGTCCGTCGCCGATGACGAGCAGGTGAAAATCGTGCGGGCGGCGGCGGTGCAACTTTTCGAACGCTTCGAACAACAATTTCGTGTTCTTCTCTTTCGCGAGGCGGCCGACGTAGAGAAGAAATGTTTGGTCGCTCGCGACGCCTAACGAGGCGCGAGTGCCGGCCACGCCATCGAGTTGTCGATTAAAGATTGCCGTGTTCACGCCGAGTTGCACGACGTGCACGTTATCCACGCCCCATTTGTGCAAGACCTCCGCCAGTTTTGCAGACGGCACGAAGGTGGCGGCGAAGCGATTGTAAAGATCGCACACGTATTCGGCCGAGAAATCCATGACCCAGCGCCGGACGCGTTCGCCGAAATATTTTGCGCTCGTGCGCAGATACGCTTCGGGAAAATGCGAATGATAAAACGCGACCACCGGCACACCGAGCTTTCGACCTCCATCGAGCGCTTTCCATGCGATCTGATACGGATCGCTCGATTCGATGATGTCGGGCCGCTCGCGTTGCAAAACCTCATCGACGACGGAGAGATTCAAGAGAGCCCGATAACGCGAGCGTCGCGAAACCAGCGGCGAACGAATGAAGTACGTTGTCGATCTTCCATTCGTCGTCACCTCCGTCTTCGGACCGGGAACGATCAAGACATGCGAATCGTCCGGCGAATGTTTTTCGATATAATCGATCTTTTCGTGAACGTAGCGCTTCACTCCGCCGCTAAGCGGAGAATAGAACTGCGTCACGTCGCAAATCTTCATTTTGTCATTCCGAGCGACAAACGAGTAAGATCGACAAATCAGTTTTCGAGATCGCTCAGATAGCGCTCGGCCTCGATCGCAGCCGCGCATCCAGTGCCAGCCGCGGTGATCGCTTGCTTGTAAACGCGATCGGAAACATCGCCCGCGATGAATACGCCAGGATGTTTGCTTTCGACCAGATGACGCGAAATCAGATAGCCTTCTGGATCAGTCTCCAGTTTTCCGCGATACGCTTTCGTGTTCGGATCGTGACCGATCGCGACAAAGACACACGCTACCTCAAGCTCGCGCTCCTCGCCCGTCTTCACATTGCGCAACATGATTGCGCGCATCTCGCCTTTTTCGTCAGGAATATATTTTGTCACGACCGTGTTCCAGATCGGGTCGATCTTTTTATTCGCGAGCACGCGGTCGGCCATGATCTTCGACGCGCGCAATTGATCGCGCCGATGAATCAAATAAACCTTCGAAGCAAACCGGGTGAGGAAGAGCGATTCTTCCGCCGCTGAATCGCCGCCGCCGACCACCGCCACCGGCACGTTCTTGTAAAACGCGCCGTCGCACGTCGCGCAGCTCGTTAGGCCGTGACCAATGAGTTTCTCTTCGTTATCCAGGTTCAGATATCGCGCCGATGCGCCGCTCGCGATGATGAGCGCCTGCGTTTCCAGCCATTCGTCGTCATCGACTTTGATTCGGATGTATTTGTTCGACGGATCGAACTCCGTCACTTCGCCATACGAAAATCGTGCGCCGAATTTCTCCGCCTGCGCGTGCATGTTCATGATTAATTGCGGCCCGTCGATGCCATCCGGAAATCCGGGAAAATTTTCCACCAGCGTCGTGGTCGAGAGTTGTCCGCCAGGCTGCCGGCCTTCGAGCACGAGCGGGCTCAGATTCGCGCGCGCCGCGTAAATCGCCGCCGTTAGTCCGGCGCAACCACTCCCAATGATGATGACTTTCTCCACAGGTAAATCTAGCACGCGGCGCAAGCAGGTGCAGGTTGCGCGATGCCGGAGCTGGCCGAGGTCGAATGGTATCGCAAACAGTGGGACGTCGGCCGCGGAGATGCGATTGTCGATCTTGCATTACATGCGCGGAAGCGCGTCTTCCGCGGAACAAATGCGCGCGCGATGCAACGACTCATCGGCGCGAAATTCCTGAACTCCGAAGCGCGCGGCAAACGCATGCTCTTCAAATTTTCCGGCGACACCTGGCTTGGAATTCATCTCGGGATGACTGGAACTTTGCGCGTGGAATCGGCGGACTATCGCGCGGCCAAACATGATCATCTCGTGATTCGCCAGCGAACGCGCGCGCTGGTCTTTCGCGATTCGCGGCAATTCGGTCGCGTCCGTTTTCATCACGGCGCCGACGCGCCCAATTGGTGGAGAGATGAAACCCCGGAGATTGTTTCGGCGCAATTCAATCGCCGTTGGATCGACAACTTCTTAGATCGACATGGTAAAGCGCCGATCAAAGCCGTGCTGCTCATGCAACACGGGTTCTCCGGAATCGGTAACTGGATGGCCGACGAAATTCTGTGGCGCGCAAGGATCTTGCCGTCACGTCGAACGATGTCGTTAGGCCTAAACGAACGCGCCAATTTATTCCGCGAGACAAAATTCGTCGCACGTCGCTCGCTCGCAACGCTCGGCAAGAATTATTCGGAGCCGCCGCGCGGTTGGCTCATTCACGAACGCTGGAGTCGCAGCGGAGTCTGTCCGAAACATCGCACGCCTTTGCGCCACGCCACTATCGGCGGCCGCACCACCGCGTGGTGCCCGCGTTGCCAAATGTGATTGTCGATCTTACGCGGTGACGTGAACGACGATTTTATGAAAACCGGTCGCGCCCGAAAACGGACTGCGGTCCGGTTCCCATTCCTGCACTTCGCCTTCGCCATCCGTCGCGCGCACGACGATCGTGTAGTCGCCCGGCTCGTTAGGCATCCAACCGTCGTGCGCGTTCCATAACGACCAGGCGAGATCGCCGCCCGCGTAATAAATGTCGGCGTTGTCCCACGTTTCGCCGTCGTCAAAACTCAACTCCACGCGCGAAACGCCGCGATCGCCGCCGTACGCAATACCCTTCACTTGGATCGGCGCGATGAGTTTGCCTAACGAGAACGTCGATTCGTGATCCGGCACGTCGATTCTCGATCTTGTCGGACAAATGAAATCGGGCCCCCACCCTTGCGTCTCGTAAAAGCCTTTCGCATCCGCGCCCGCGAGCTCGATGCGCGTAAGCCATTTCACGTGTTTTTCGCCGAAGAATCCGGGAACGATCGCGCGCAACGGAAATCCGTGTCGCTGCGGCAACGGCACACCGTTCATCTCGAGCGCGAGCAGCGTCGTCTCTTCCATCGCTTTCTCGACTGAGATGGTGTCGGTGTAATTGTCGACCCCGCACAACCGCACCCGCACGGCGTCACTCAACGGTCCAGCCGTTTGCAGGACATCGCGTAACGGCACGCCCTTCCACATCGCGTTGCTGATGAGGCCGGCGTCGAGTCCGTTGCTGATGCACATCAACGTCGTCTCCTGCTCGACTTGCGGCGAATTCTTAAAATCCTGCAGCCGATACGTGCGCGGCGTTTGCACAAGTCCGCTCACTTCCAGGTGCCACAGGTCCTCGTTCACCTGCGGATCGATCACGTTTTTAGTCACGCAATAAAAGAGGTCGTTAGGCGTGATCGGTTGGACGATGCGGCCTTTGTATTGCGTGCCGTCGTAGCTGAAGGTGGCGACGCGATAAAGTTTGCGGAGCAATCCGGCGGCGCCGCCGGCAATGAGCACACCGAGACCGCTCAAGATCAAAGCGCGCCGGCCGATTGCCGGTGTGAACTCGTCCGGAGATGACGATGTCGATCTTGCGCGCGTCAGAAAATTAAATCCGAAGACCAGAACGCGTTCGTAAACAAGAACACTCAGTGCGAACCCGATCGCGGTCGTTAGGCGCGCGGGATCAATCGGCAAACCGCGATAGTTTGTGCCGAGCACGGGCCAGAGCGCGACCACACAAACGATGAGCGGCAACACGACGAAGATCGACATCGTCCAGCGCGCGGAACGATTCCGCAGAAACGCGCCGTAAAGCGCGCCGCCGATTGCGCCGAAGAGAAGCTGACCGGCAATTGTCGATCCAACGCCGAGTTGCTTGAGATGATTGTAGCCGCCGACGCGACCCATCAATTGCAAAAACGGTCCCGGCGAAAAGAAAACGGAAATGCGATCGCCGATGATCGTAAGCGGCGTGGCAATGCCCACGATCGCAAGCACGAGCATGAAAACCGTCATCGCAATCGCGGCGATGAGTCCGGCGAGAAGTCCCGCGAGGAGCGCTCTCATGTGATTGTCGATCTTAGCGGGACGCGAACGCGATGCGCAAGAACGTCGCGAGAATGCGCGAACCGGCCACCAGTGTGCCGCGCCATGTCCCCGAAACTTTCGAAACGCCGCCCGTGCGGCAACGATGCTCCACCGGAATTTCGAGAATGCGCAGTTTGTTGCGCGCAGCTTTCATCTGCATTTCCAAATTCCATCCGTAGGTCATCTCGCGCATGCCTAACGATTCCAGTGAAGCCCGCCGGATGGCACGGAACGGACACATGTCGGTGTAACGCACGCCGTACAAGATCGACATCAACATTCCGGCGAAATAACCGGAGAGAATTTGTTGCGCGTTCATGCTGCCGGGCTCGCGTTTCCCGCGCGTGCGCGAACCGATCACGAAATCGTGTGTGCCGCGCGCGATTGGATCGACGAGCTGATTCATAAACTCGGGACAATCGCTCCCGTCGCCATCGAGAAAGACAATGATGTCGCACTCCGGCGATACCGCGCGCGCACCCATCGCGCACGCCCGACCGTATCCGCGCGGCGCGGTCACGACCCGCGCGCCGGCTGCGCGTGCACGCTCGGCGGTGCGATCGGTGCTGCCGTTATCGACGACAATGACTTCGTTAGGCAATCCGGTGGCGAGACATTCGCGGACGACATCGGCGATCGGTTCCTCCTCGTTCAACGCCGGAATGACGACCGCGGCCTTCATTTCAAGACGAGCGCGGCGGCGCTGAAGTAGATGACGAGTGCGAAGAAATCGGCGAGCGCGAGGGTGATGGGCCCGGCCGCGATTTTGGGATCGAGTTTGTATCGGTGCAAAAGCGACGGCACGCCGAGGCCGAACAAAGACGCGCTGACTAACGACAAAGCGATGCTGCCGCCGATAACGAACGCGCCCAAAACGTCGCGACGCCAAATCCAAACGATGATTGAAACGAGCGCGCCACAGGCGAGACCGAGCAAAACGGCGGTCACAATCTCGCGACGAAACGCGGTCGCAAACCAACGCCACGTCACCGCAGCGGAGCGCAGCGCTTGAATGGTCACGCTCATCGATTGCGCGCTCACGCTTTCGTTAAGACCGAGAACCATCGTGAGGAAAAACGCGATGATGAGAGCGTGGGCGAGCGTGGCTTCGAAAGCGCCGGCGAGCATCGCTGATAATGTGCCGACCGAAACGGTGACGAGTAGCCAGGGAAAACGGAATCGGAACGCGCGCCAGGGCGAGGCGCCGCGGATTTGTTCGAGATGAAAGCCTATTGCCTCGAAAAAATCTTCGCCAACCGGCGAAGAAGTACGTTGTCGATCTTCGCTTTCGCCCGCCTGAAGAATTTCTTCCGCGAACAAACTGACGTCGATCACTCCGACGACACGACGTTGTTCGTCGACCACCGGAAAAGCGAAAAATTTGTAGAGCACGAAAAATTCGCAGGCATCGAGCACCGTGGCCGTGGCCGGAATGGCGGCGACGCGTCGTACCATGATTTCGCGCAGCGGCGTTTCGAGCGGTGCTGTCAGCAAACGGCGCGTCGGCAACACGCCCACTAATTTTTCATCAGCGTCGACGGCGTAGAAATAAATGACGCGTTCGCCGACGCCTTCACGCCGGATGCGTTCGAGCGCGTCGGCCACGCTCATGTCGACGTCGAGCAGCGGAAAATCCTTGCGCGCATGCTCCAGGACCGGTGAATGAAAATCCGGGATCGCGTCCGGCTCAGTCATTCACCACTTCTACGCGATGAACGATGCCTTTGCTTTTCAAAATCTTTTCCGCTTCGCTGAAGTAATCACGCACGTCGCTCTGCGCTTTGATCCAATCGATGTAACGCGCGATGCCTTCGCTAAGATCGACATGTGGTTTGTAACCGGCGGCGGCGGTGCGGGTGGTGTCACTCGTTAGGTGACGCATCTCGCCGGGGCGAAATTCGCCGCGCGCTTCCGGCGCGATGTCGATCTTGAGCGCATCGGAAATTGTTTCCGCGATTTCGCGAATGGGAACGCCGCGGCCACTGCCAACATTAACGGCGAAACCGTCAAGCTTGTCGGATTCGGCCGCGAGCAAATTGGCGCGCGCAATGTCTTCCACGAAGGAGAAGTCGCGTGTCTGCTCACCGTCTTCGTACAAGATCGGCGGCAGATTATTTAGCAAGCGCGTGCAGAAAATCGCAATCACGCCGGTATAAGGGTTGAACATCGATTGACGCGGTCCGTAAGTGCACGAGTAACGCAACGCGACCGTCGGGATCCCAATTTGTTTTCCCCAGAGCAACACCAGCTTTTCCTGGTCGACTTTCGTTAGGCCATAAACGGTCTCGCCGCCGACGGGCGCGTTCTCTGGTGTTGGAACACTCTTCGTGATCTCACCGCAGATCGGGCAATGCACTTGCCAATCGCCGCGACGAAGCTGTTCGATTGGCCTAACGGGTGGAAAGACGAGGCCGTGCTTCGGACATTCGCCGGCGCCTTCGCTGTAAACGGCCTGCGAACTGGCGACGATGATTTTTTTAACCGGTAGATTTTTTTCGCGAATGACCTCGAGCATTTGTGCGGTGCCGAGCGAATTCACGTGCACGTATTTCGCGATCTCGGGCATGTAACCGCCGTAGGCCGCCTGGTGAAAGACGATGTCGATCTTATCCAAAGCGGCGGCGACCGTTGCGCGATCCCGGATGTCGCCTTGGATAAATTCCGCGCGTTCGTTGATCCACGCCGGCTTGCCGCGTTTGTGCGTGTTCGGCTCGAGATTATCGAGTATGCGAACCTTCCAGCCTTCGCGCACGAGAAGATCGACAACGTGCGAACCGATCAGGCCGGCGCCGCCGGTAACGAGAGCGCGTTTATCTCCCATAAATTTCTTCGAGGAATTTTTTTGTTTCGGTCGCGACCTCGCGCTCTGCTGTGACGTCGCTTTCGAAAAGCTTATGCCGCAACTTTTCTAACGACGCGCGGTCATCGACATCCAGCCCGGTCGCAAGCTCGTGCACCGGCAGTTGAAGTTCCGCCGCTCGCGCCTTCGTCTGGGCAAAGACACGTTCGGTGCTCCAGTCAATTTCCTCGAACAAACGACGATGCATGCGTTTGAGCCCGATTAAATAATAGCCGCCGTCATGAGACGGACCGAGCACGATGCGATCACGCGGGTCGGCCAGCTCGATCGCCGCTTCTGCGAAAGATTCCGCGCGCACAGTCGGGCTATCGGAATTGATCAGGCACACAGATTGAAAGCCGAGCGCGAACAAATCTTCCGCGGCAAAGATCAAACGCTCGCCGAAAGCTTGTCCGCGCTGCGGCAGCAGAAAAAAATCCGGCGGCAAAATGGTTTCATAGGCGGCCTCCATCCCGGGCGGAGTGTAAACACCGACACCTCGAGACGGAGACAATTCGGTCGCGCGCAAGATCGACATCGAAATGTCGCGAAGAAAGCAGGTGTTCAATCGCGCGGATTGTTCGGGCGTGAGCGGCGGCGTGAGACGCGTCTTCACTTTTCCGGGTTGTGGCGCTTTGGTCATGATGCCGAGCGCGCAAAGATTTGGCGGAATCTTTGGCGACGTTTTGGGGTCGAGAACTGCGTGTATCGGCATGTTATTGGTTCGCTAGATAGATTAATTCTTTTTTGAGAACAAAACTTCTTCACCTTCTGCGCGCGAATAAGTGGGTCGCGAACGCGTTTTGTGCAGGAGAAGATGTCGATCTTGCAGTGTGAATAGAGGCAGGCATTGGGATTAACAAGCGGCCGCGGAAGATGCGAGTGACGGATTATTCAGAGTTGTTGGAAGTTGTTGGCTTGTTGCTCGGATATCCATTAACACCGGCCCGGAAAATCTATTTAGGAAATGCCCTAACGAGTGGGCGTATCTACGGCGCGTCCTGATCGAAGCGTTGCCATCCGTCTTTACGATTTTAAAGTAGCGCCGGGTTCATGCACATCAATGATATCATGGCGACGGATTCGCCGACGTTTTCGTTCGAGTTCTTTCCGCCGAAAACTCCGGAAGCAGCCGATGCGCTTTACCAAACGATCCGAGATTTGGAAGCCTACATGCCGCATTTCGTTAGCGTGACGTACGGTGCCGGCGGATCGACGCGCGAACTAACGCATGGACTCGTGGAACGCATTCAGCACACGACGAAACTCGATCCGATTCCGCATTTGACGTGCGTGTGTCACCGCGAGGCCGAGATCGAAGCGATCCTGACGCGTTACGCACAGTCAGGAATCGGGAATATTCTCGCGCTTGGTGGCGATCGGCCGCGCGAGATAAAGTTTGATCCGGCGCAGGATTCATTCAAACACGCTGTCGATCTTGTGCGTTTCATCCGGCGTTTTAATGAGTCCGGCGTGCATGCGGATCGACGCGGATTCGGAATTGGAGTTGCGGGTTTTCCCGAGGGACATCCAGCCACACCGAATCGGTTGACGGAGATGGATCACTTCAAGGCAAAGGTGGATGCAGGCGCCGATTATATCGTGACGCAGTTATTTTTCGATAACCGCGATTTTTACGATTTCAGGGAACGCTGCGCGCTTGCTGGGATTCAAGCCCCGATCATCGCCGGCATCATGCCGATCACGTCGATGAGTGGGTTTAAACGTATCGCGGAGCTGGCGGCGGGCTCGCGGTTTCCTGCGAAGCTCTTAAGAGCGTTGCAACGCTGTGAGAGCGATACCGAAATGGTGAAACGAGTCGGAATTCATTTTGCTTTGGAACAGTGCCACGATCTTTTAGATAACAACGTGGCTGGAATTCATTTTTATACTTTGAATCGCTCGGACGCGACGCGAATGATTTTCGACAGTCTCGGGATTCCGCGACGGCGCCAGGAGAAGTCGTCGATTTAATTCGTTAGGCCGTTGACTGCCGATTGTCGATCTTAGGGATTATTTGCAGGACGACACGGTGCGCGCAAAAGTGTGGAGTGGCTCTGTCCGCCGAGCATTTTAATGTGCAGATTAATTTCATCACCGCTGATCATTGTCGATCTTATGTGGGCCACGCCGGAATTAGCGATCTACCCCCACGAGGGCGAGTATAGGTATTTAATGCTTACAAATGAGTAACTTAACATGGACGCGGAATCCTTAATCGATGCTGCGCAAGAGGCGCGCGCATTGGCGTACGCGCCGTATTCTAAGTTCGCTGTGGGTGCGGCTTTGTTGGCCGACACGGGCGAGGTGTTCGTCGGATGTAATGTCGAAAATATTTCCTTTGGTCTAACGATTTGTGCGGAGCGGGCGGCCGTGGCGCAGGCCGTCGCGAGTGGCTGCCGGCGGTTTCGGATGTTGGCTATTATAACGGACTCCATCAGCCCGGCGGCTCCGTGCGGTGCGTGCCGCCAAGTACTCGCAGAGTTCTCCCCGGAACTTGATATTGTGACCGCGACAATGGGAGGAGCGCGCGAGCGATTTTCTCTTCGCGATTTGTTGCCGAACCCGACAAAGGGGATTTTGGATTCTAATGTATAAATTTCCTAGAGAATACGATGTGATTGTTATCGGTAGCGGACATGCTGGAATCGAAGCAGCCTTGGCGGCTGCTCGGTTGGGCTGCCAAACCCTCATGCTAACGCAAAATCTTGATACGATTGGCCAAATGTCCTGCAACCCGGCGATTGGGGGTTTGGGGAAGGGCCACATCGTTCGTGAGATCGACGCGCTTGGCGGTGCAATGGGAATAAATACTGACGCCACTGGAATTCAGTTTCGAATGTTGAACCGGACCAAAGGACCCGCCGCACGGGCCCCCAGAGCGCAATGCGACAAAAAGGCCTACCAGTTTCGAATGAAGAACACGTTGGAGCGTTGCTGCGGACTGGACCTCAAACAGGGTACAGCAACAAAAATATGCGTCGGTGACGGAAGGGTTACCGGCATTGAAACTGATCTCGGCGTCGCTTTCGCTGCGCCAGCAGTTGTGATCACAGCCGGCACGTTCCTTAGAGCAATGTTGCACGTTGGGGAAACGAGCAAACCGGGCGGGCGCATGGCCGACACGATCTCAACGCTCAGTGAAAACTTACGCACATTTGGTTTTGATGTGGGACGGTTTAAAACCGGGACCCCTTGCAGGCTGAATGGACGATCCATTGACTTTAGCCGCTGCGAAGAGCAACTCGGCGACATCCCGCCGCCACGATTTTCCTTTGTGGATCTCCCGTTCTCGGCAGAGCGAGAGTTTTTCACGCTCACCGCCGTAAACAAGGGCGGGTTCCATGTGGAACAGCTGCCATGTTGGCTAACCCACACCACGGAGCGCACACACGAGGTTATCCATAAAAATCTGCACCGATCGCCATTGGTTGCGGGACGCATCAAGGGGGTTGGCCCGCGGTATTGTCCGTCGATAGAGGACAAGATTGTCAAATTCGCGGAAAAGACATCCCACCACATTTTCTTGGAGCCGGAAGGCCGACATACCGAGGAATACTACGTAAACGGAGTGTCGACTAGCTTACCCTACGATGTTCAGCACGCGTTTTTGCGCACGGTGCCCGGATTGGAGAAGGCAGAGATAATTCGGCCCGGGTATGCAGTGGAATATGATTACTTCCCTCCCACGCAGCTTCTATGCACCTTGGAAGCAAAATTAATCAGCGGTATTTATTTCGCGGGCCAAGTTAACGGTACTTCCGGTTACGAAGAAGCGGCGGCTCAAGGCCTGATCGCGGGCGCAAACGCCGCCTTGAAAGTGCAAGATCGACATCCCCTCATCATTCATCGCAGCGACGCTTACATGGGAGTACTAATCGATGACCTCGTAACCCGGGGAACCGAGGAACCGTACCGCATGTTTACCAGCCGTGCGGAGGATCGACTTCGCCTTCGCCACGACAACGCAGACCAACGACTGACAAAACTCGGTCACGAAATCGGTTTGGTCGATAATTCGCGATGGATCCAGTTCACCACAAAGATGGAATTCGTTGCGCTCGCACGAACTGTCGCTCGGGATCGGAAGATCGACGGAATACCAATAGCCACGCTGCTTAAGCGGCCCGGTTTCAAGCCTCGGGACATCCCGCCCAACGTATACTCCGCGGCGCCGGCCGACGTCTGGGACCTACTCGACTCCGAGATCAAGTGCGAAGGTTACGCCGCGAGGCAATCCGAACAGAATCGGCGAATGGCCGAACAGACGAACGAAGCAATTCCCGATGGTTTGGATTTCGGTTGTATCACTGGGTTGCGCACCGAAACGCGCCAAAAGCTTGCGTCCGTTCGGCCGACATCGATTCGCCAAGCCGCACGCCTGAGCGGCATCACGCCAGCGGATGTAGCAATTATAGCTATTTGGCTGAAGAAGAACTCATTGCGAATTAAAACCCCTCAATGAGATGCGGGTTTTCTTTTCAATAATCGCGTCCTATTTGCTAGGGTCGATTCCGGCCGGCTACATCGCAGGTCGACTAGCAAAGATCGACATCCGGGAAGCGGGCAGTGGGAATATTGGCGCGACGAACGTTGTGCGTGTTCTGGGCAAGGCCTACGGCTATCCCGTGTTTGCGTTTGATTTCCTCAAGGGATTGGCCGCCGTTAATATGTCGATCTTTCTTGCTCGGCCTAACGAGCTCGGGATAAGTGTCGAATCGTTAGGCATTATGGGCGGCATCTGTGCTGTGATCGGTCATAGCTATCCAATCTGGCTGCGCTTCAAAGGTGGGAAAGGAGTTGCAACATCACTCGGCGTCATGTTTGGGCTCGCGCCTGTCGCCGCAGGGATCGTCGTCGTTCTTTGGGGCTGCGTATTTGCTATTACACGCTACGTGTCCGCCGCCTCCATCGCCGCGGCGATCGCGTTGCCCATCACAACATTCCTTCTTTTGCGAAGCGGTGCGATACTCTACTTCACCATCGCCCTCATGTTGATTGTGATCTGGCGACACCGCTCGAACATCTCGCGGTTAATTAACGGCACTGAGCCGCGCTTCGAACGAAAATGAAACAACAGCGCATCGCGATCCTCGGAGCTGGCGCATGGGGTACCGCACTTGCCGCGCTTTGGGAAAAGAATGGTCATAAAATCGTATTGTGGGGAAACAATGCGGATCGCGTAGCTGACATGCAACGGACGCGCGAGAATCGCGCGCATTTGCCGGGAATTAAGCTGCCGACTTCGATCGGCCTAACGACTAATATGGCCGATTGCGACGATGTCGATCTTGCGGTTTTTGTTACGCCCTCCACCGCCATGCGCGAAATCGTCACCCGTTTTCGCGACAAAACCGGGGATAACGACCGCCGCGTTCTCCTCAGTTGCACAAAGGGCATCGAATATCACACCGGGCTTCGTATGAGTCAGATTCTCGGTGAAGTTTTCCCGGATGGTCCGATCGCCGTTCTCTCCGGTCCTAATCTGGCCGATGAAGTTATTCGCGAACTGCCGACCGCCACTGTTCTCGCTTGCACGAAATCGGAGTTAGCGTCCCAACTGCAAGCGGGCCTTGGCACACCACGTTTCCGCGTATACACGGGCGATGACCTTGCCGGCATCGAGATCGGCGGCGCGCTGAAAAATATTTTCGCGATCGCTGCGGGCGCAGGCGATGGGCTCGGCCTGGGCGACAACACGAAGGCGGCGCTCGTTACGCGAGCACTAGCGGAAATGGTCCGACTCGGCACGGCCATGGGTGGAAAAGTTCCGACGTTCTATGGTTTGAGTGGCGCGGGCGATTTGATCGCGACCTGTTTCAGCAAACTCAGCCGCAATCGCCGTCTCGGCGAGGAACTCGCGCGTGGTCGATCGCTTGACGAAATTACGATGTCGATCCAAACCGTGCCCGAAGGCGTGCCAACCACGAAAAGCGCGTTCGAATGCGCGCGCCGGCTCAAGGTCGACACGCCGATTATCGATCAAGTGCACGCGTTGCTTCACGAAGGCCGCGCGCCGGCGCAGGCGATGGAGGAATTGTTAGGCCGCGAACCGAAACCGGAGCGGATTTAACTCGCCGCCAATTGCGCAATCGCGCGCGGATACAATTCGTGCTCCGCCGCCTGGATCCGTGCGTGCAATGTTTCCGCGGTGTCGTTAGGCAAAACGGGCACCTTGATTTGTCGAATCACATCGCCGTGATCGATCTTGTCGTCGACGTAATGAACGGTGCAGCCGGTTTCGGTCGCTCCAGCGGCGAGCGCTTGCTTCCATGCTTCGAGGCCCGGGAATTGTGGGAGGAGCGACGGGTGAATATTGATGATGCGCCGCGGAAATGCTTGCAGCATTGGAGCCTTCAACACGCGCATGAATCCAGCGAGCACGACAAGATCGACATCGGCATCTCGCAGCATCTTCACGAGTTGCTCCTCGACCGCGGGCTCGAGTCGTGTCCGAAAATGACCCGGCGGCAAAAACGCATTCGGCACCGCGAACTCGCGTGCGATCCCGAGAATCGGCGCATCGAAAACATCGGAGATCACGACCGCGACTTCGGCTTTCAATTTGCCGTCGCGGATCGCCTCGAGAATCGCGCGGCAATTACTGCCCTTTCCAGAACCAAGAATTCCGAGCTTCACTTGTCGATCTTGCGCAGACGTTCGATCAACATCGAAGTGGAATAACCAGACTCGAACGGAATGATGCGAATATCCGCGCCAATCTTTTCCAACGCCGCCCGTTCGTTAGGCTCCAAAGTCTCGCGCGTGTAATCGCCGCCCTTCACATAAATCGCCGGCGCCGCGGCTTCGAGAAAAGCCGTCGCCCGCACATCCGGAAAGATCGTGACAAGATCGACATCTTCCAATGCAGCCAACACCTCGGCACGGTCGCGCTCGTTATTCAACGGCCGATCTTTCCCTTTCAGTTCCCGCACGGACGCATCTCCGTTCACGCCGACCACGAGCGCGTCGCCTAACGAACGCGCCGCGCCCAGATAGCGCACATGACCGGGATGCAAAAGGTCGAAGCAGCCATTGGTCGCGACAAGTTTTTTCCCTAACGAACGCATCTCCCGCGAACGCCGCGAAAGTTCTGCAAGATCGACAATTTTATTTTGATTCATCACGTTTCACGACAAACTTCAGCGCGCGGGGCATAACCTCGAACGTCACCGGTTCATTGCCAATGAGTTCGCCGTCCGCGTTAAACCACATGCCCGGCGTCGACTCGACACGCACGCGTTTGGCTCGCTCGAAAATTACGGCCGAGCTATCGAGATGTTTTCCGGCCAGCATCTGCGCACCGACAACCATCATCTCCGTGACCGGGCGCGCTTTCACAAGCACGACGTCCATTTCTCCGTCGCGCATGTCCGCTTCGGGTGCGATCGGCAAACCGCCGGCGACGTATCGCGCATTCGCGATTACGACGTTGTAGAGCGTTTCGTCGACACGTTCGTCGTCGATGTCGACGAACGTCTCGTAGCCGCGCAATTCCGGCCATGCTGCCGCGGCACTGCGGAGATAGGCCAGCGGCCCCCAAGTCTTCTTCATTTCGGGCGTGAGCTTTTCATCAACCAAACCGCTGAAGCCGCCGGCCGACACGTTTACGAAGTAACGCATCTGATCGCTCTTCGCGCGAATTACATCGACGGTGTCGGTTTCACCCGCGAGTAAAACATCGACGGCTTCGGGAATGGTCGTGGGCGTGCCTAACGAACGCACGAAATCATTGCCGGTCCCGAGCGGGACAATCCCGATTTGCACGCGGCCAAAATTTTCGGCAACACCGTTGATGATCTCATTGAGCGTGCCGTCGCCGCCGGCGCAGATAATTTCGTCACAGCCGTTCGCTACCCCTGCGCGCGCGAGTGATTCGGCTTCGCCATTGCCGTGTGTCTTCTTAATTTCCGCCGGATCGAGGCGGTCGATTTGCGCGAACAATTCCGATTCGACGCCTTTGATCGAGCCGGCTTTCGGATTCACGATGACGCAGCGTTTCGGCATATGTCGATCTTGCGCGGAACGCCGCAGAATCAAAGTTGATCTTTACGAATTCTCGCCGAGTTCTACGCTCGATTTAACCGATCATGGCCACGAATAGTTCCGAAGGATTTCGACTTAATCCCGAGCCGGGCGCACTTTCGGCGCAGGAAGATAGTTTGCCGCCGCAATTTTCCGGACCGGCGTTGCTCTTCGCGATCGCGCGAGATCCACGAACGATTTTTGCGTATTGGAACATCGATTGGGCCTCGGAATTCTCCGCCGACGAACCGCAAGATCGACATGTGTATTTGCGCGTTCTGGACGAGAACGGCCACGACGAATCCGAGTCGTTGGTGGAACCGTTGCTCGGAAGTTTCTATGCTGCGGTGGCGCGACCGCGCGCGACGTATCGCGTCGAGCTTGGGTATTATACGACGGGGCGTGGTTGGAAATCGGTCGCGAGTTCAGAACCGATTACGATGCCGGCCGACGCGCCATCGGAGAACACGACCGTCGATGTTGCCACGGTTCCGTTTCATCTCACGTTTCAAAAGCTGGTGGATTTGTTTCGCGAATCCAACGGCGACCCGCTCGTGGTCGCGTTATCGCGCTTGGAAGACCGCATCGTCGCGTTCGCGGAGAAAGATGTCGATCTTACACCAGCCGGGCGGGAAGTGTTGCGCGCCTTGAACATGTCGATCGACGATTTGCGCGCCGGCCGCGCCACATTCGCGGAAAAGCCTAACGAATCGCAATTGCGCAAACGCGCCGAAGCGATTTTAGGTTTCGGAGCGACCAGTCCGGCCGGTGGCTTTAGCTCGAGTAGCTGGAGTTAACGATCCGCTATAATAGCCCGTCGCGCGTCATCTTAATTCCTTCCGGCATTTCCGTCGGATGCGGCGCATCGATTCGACTGTGGCGCTTGCCGTAGCCAAAGTAGAAGATGAAGCCGATGAGCAGCCAGACGATGAGTCGCATCCAGTTGGTCCAACCGAGACCGTAGATCATCGCGCCGCAGGTGATGATGCCGAGAATTGCGACCAGCGGCGCAGCCGGAACGCGGAACCCGCGTTCGAGCTCGGGATTTTTCACGCGCATGATCCAAACACCTGCGCAAACGAGAATGAACGCAAACAGGGTGCCGATGCTGGTCATTTCGCCGGTGACATCAGCGGGTACGAACGCGGCGAGCGCGCCCGTGAAAGCGAGGAAGAGCCAGTTCGATTTCCACGGTGTGCGAAAGCGTGGATGAACATCGGAAAAAACGCGCGGCACGAGCCCATCCCGACTCATGGAGAAGAAAACGCGCGATTGGCCTAACAACATCACGAGAATGACTGACGAAAAACCGGCAAGAATAGCGACCGTGACCGCGCGCGAAAGCCATTCGTAGCCGTGCATGTATTTGCTGATCGCGAACGCGACTGACGCTTCGCGCCCGGCGGCACGAAAATCGTCGACTGTAGCAACGCCGCTGAGCACGTAGGAAAAGAGCACATAAAGAATCGTGCAGAAGAACAACGAACCGAGAATGCCGATCGGCATATCGCGTTTCGGGTCGCGCGCTTCCTGGGCCGCGGTCGAGACGGCGTCGAATCCAATATAAGCGAAGAAGACAACGCCGGCCGCGCCGAGAATGCCTAACAAACCGCCGTAGTGATGCGTGATGCCTTGTGCCGTCGTGTGCGTCGTCGCCGCCGGAATAAACGGCGTGTGGTTCGCCGGATTGATGAATTGCCAGCCGATCCCGATGAAGAGCAGCACGATCGACACTTTTAAAATCACGATGAGCCCGTTAACGAACGCGGACTCCTTCGTGCCGCGAATGAGTAGAAGCGTGAGCAGGAACAAAATGAAAAGCGCGGGCACATTCATAATGCCGTACACACCGGCGGCGTCATGTTCGAATGGCGAATGCGTCCATTGATATGGAATGGCCATGTTGAACCAACTGAGCACGCGGTTCGCGTATTCGCTCCACGCGTCGGAGACGGTCGACGCGGCGACGGCGTATTCGAGAATCAAATCCCAACCGATGATCCACGCGACAAGTTCGCCCATGGTCGCGTACGAATAAGTGTAAGCGCTGCCCGCGACCGGAATCATGGAGGCGAACTCGGCGTAACAAAGTCCGGCGAAGGCGCAGCCGACTCCGGCGACGACGAACGCGAGCACAACTGACGGACCCGCACGGTCAGCGATAGCAGCGGCGGTGCGGACGAAGAGACCGGCGCCGATGATTCCGCCGATGCCGAGCGCGACGAGGTTCATCGGGCCTAACGAACGCTTCAATGTGTGCTCGCCGACTTCGCCGGCTTCGGCCATTAGTTTCGCGAGCGGTTTTCTCTTAAATAGATTTCCCATATCGTTAGGTGACGTTGTCGATCTTGCGATCGGCTGATTTGCTCCACAAAAAATAAATCGGCACGCCGGTCAGGACGATGATGAGTCCGGGCCAGGTGGTTGCAGTTTGGTAAATGAAAAGCACGGCGAGAATCACACTCGCGCCGATGATGTATAACACCGGGACGATTGGATAACCGAAAGCTTTGTATGGCCGTTCCGCATCCGGTTGTTTGCGACGAAGCATGAAGATGCCTGCGATCGTTAGAATATAAAAGATCAACGCGGCGGAAATAACGTAGTCGAGCAGATTGCCGTAAAGATTTCCGTAACCGGTGACGGCGCCAGCGGCGTCAGTTTTAACCGTGCGCGGAAGGACGAGCACGCCCGCCCAAATCCCCTGCACGACAAGCGCCCATCCCGGGACATGATTTTTGTTCAAGCGACCCACTGCGCGAAAGAAAAGTCCATCACGCGCCATGGCGAAGTAGGCGCGGGCGCCGGAAAGAATGAGGCCGTTGTTGCAGCCGAAGGTCGAGACCATGATCGCCACCGCCATGATCGTGGCTCCGAGACCTGGAAAAATGACGTTAGCAGTCTCGGACGCAACACGATCGCTCGGGGCGTTTTGAATTGCGCCGAATGGCAACGCCGCAAGGTAAGCGACATTCGCGAGCAGATACAAAGTGATAACGAGAATCGTTCCGAGGGCGAGCGACAACGGAACGTTGCGACGCGGATTGATCACTTCGCCGGCGGTGAAAGTAATGTTGTTCCAGGCGTCGGCGGAAAAGAGCGAATTCGTTTGGGCGACGCAAATACCAACAAACAAGCCGAACGCCGCGACCGCGGTCAAACCTTTGCCGACTTCCTGCAAATCCCCGCGCACCGTCCACAAATCGCTAAAGTTCGCTGCGCCCGCGCCCGACTTCAGCCCGACAACAATTCCGAGAACGATGAGCGCGATAAGCGCGCCAGTTTTTGCGGTTGTAAAAATATTCTGCACGATCTTCCCGATCTGCAGTCCGCGCGTGTTCATGAACGTGAGAAACGCGATGAGGGCGAGCCCAACAAATTGCGCAGTCGAAAGCGATAACGCGTAACCGCTGAACCGAATCGGCTGAACAATGTAATTCGATTCCGAGACCCACGGCACGAGCACGCCCATGTAACGCGCGAAGCCGACGGCGACGGCCGCGATCGTTCCAGTCTGAATGACGAGGAACAACGTCCAGCCGTAAAGAAATCCCCAAAGCGGCGAAAACGCTTCGCGCAAATAAACATATTGCCCGCCCGCCTTCGGCATCATGGCCGCGAGCTCGCCGTAGGAAAGCGCTCCTATCAAAGTGAGCGCGCCGGTCACGAGCCACACCACCAGCAACCATCCGGGCGCGCCGACCTGCCGCGCGATGATCGACGAGACGATGAAAATTCCCGAGCCGATCATCGAGCCCGCGACCAGCATGGTGGAATCGAGCAGGCCGAGACCTCGCACTAACTTTTGCTCGGCTGGCGGCAGCAGCTCAGTCGTCATGCGCGTGAAAGTCAAAACGTCTGACGCATTCGACGCAACCAAATTCACGCCGCAACTGCAAAAACATTTACGGGTTCACTTCGAACATGCTACGATTCGCGTTCGTGATTTTTCCTCGCTCCGTTCTCCGGACCGCGCACTTGTCGTTGTCGATCTTGTGCGCACTCGTTGCACTTGCTGCAAATGCGTTGGCCGATTCGCGTTTCGAAGCGCTCCCGCTCACGCGCACGAGACAAAATCACATGCTCGTTCGCGCATTCATCAACGACAAACCCGCGCTGCTCATCGTCGATACTGGTTCCCCCGGAACGGTCATCGCATCGAAGCGCTGCAGCTATTTCGGCGTGGGCAAAATTCCGCGCAATTCCGACCTCCCCGCGCGCGTTCAGGTCAACGGCTCCTATAATAGATTGGTCATGGCGCGTTCGCTGCGTCTCGGCGGGCTCAATGTTTCCGATGTCCCGGCCGTCGCTGTCGATCTTAGCGGCGCGCGTAAAACCGCCCGCGCCCTGCACGAAGTCGAAGCCGACGGCATTCTCGGCGCCGACGTTCTCTTCGCCACCAGAGCGGTGCTCGATTGCCAAAAACAGTTGCTCGTGCTCGATCAGCAACCGGAAATGCCCGGGACCGCGCCCGGAATGGATTATCACGGCTTTGAAAAAATGCCGATCGTCGTGAGCGAAGGATACAATCTTTACGTTGATGGCTCAGTGAACGGTTCGCCCGCGCGGATGATGATCGACACCGGAGCGTTTGCGACATTGCTGCATCGGCCGTTCGTTAGGCATCTGCGCATTCCGACCGAAGAGACGCAGCTGCAATCGGCGGCGATCAATTTAAAACAGGAAGGCATCGACATCGCGCGCATTCGCAAGTTGTCCTTCGGCCTGGTCAATATCACCGGCAAAGATGTCGGCGTTGTCGATCTTGGCGGAGTTTTGCACGATGGATTGCAAAACAAGCCCCCGACCGTCGGATTGTTAGGCGCGGAAATTTTGCGACGTAATCACGGCATCATCGATTTTGGCACGCGCACATTTTATCTGCGGGGCGAAGCTGCGGCTTCGCGCAAGCGCAGCACGACGCGGCGCGCCCGCGTCACGCAAACGCTCAGTCAACGCTTACTCCCGGACTGAGTAACCGCGGTTGTCATTCCGCGTGAAGTCGCGGAATCTCTCGGTGCTTTGCTGGCTCAAGAAATCACGCAGGCTTTTGTTCTCGGCGCCGGACTCGGCACGCGTCTTCGTCCGCTCACGGAAGATTTGCCGAAGCCACTTGTCCCGATTTTTAACAAACCACTCATTACTTTCGCGCTCGATCACTTGATCGACATCGGCATTCGCAAGTTCATCATCAACACACACAAACTCCCGCAGGAATTTTCCGCCGTCGCTTCGTATCGCGACCAGCAGATCAAATTCGTGAACGAGCCGGTGCTGCTCGAAACCGGCGGCGGAATTAAAAACATCGAGCGCGATCTCGGCAGCGCGCCGTTCATTACTTACAGCGGCGACATTCTCACCGATGTCGATCTTGCGCCGTTAATCGAAGAACATTTCCGGCGCGGCAACGACGTCACGCTCGGCTTGCGCCAAACCGGACTCGCCTCCGCCATTGCCTTGCGCGACGGCGCCATCGTCGATATCTCGAATCGTTACGGCATTCCCGGCGAATTCGATTTCGCGAACGTGGCGGTTTGGAACATGTCGATCTTCCAAAAAATTCCGTTCGCGAAAAAAATTTCGTTCATTCCGGTCATTGGCGATTGGATTGGTGCGGGTGGAAAAATCGGCGGCGCCGTTCTCGATGACGGGAAATGGTTCAACATCGGTTCGCGCGACGAGTACCTCGAAGTTCATCGCATGGTTTTGCGCGAGAAATGGAAGCCGGCTTACGTGAAGGATCCGGATTGGCCGCAACAACTCGCGCCGAATGCGATTGTCGATCTTAGCGCGGAAGTGCGCGGCTGTTCCGCGGTCGGGCCGGATGCGCGTGTCGAAGCCGGCGCTATTCTCGAAGACACGATCGTTTGGGCCGGAGCACAAATTGCTTCAAAAACGCATCTCGATTCCTGTATTGTCCGCCGCCGTCGCGAAGTAGAAGGCGAACATCGCAAGATCGACATCTAACTTTTCATGAAGACCGACGAACTGCTTTTGCGCCAAACGCGAATGCGCTTTCCGCGGTTCGATGTCGATCAGGTAAAGATCACGCCGATCGAGAAAGGCGGATCGGACCGGAAGTTTTATCGAGTGAAATGCTCGCCCGAGCAGACGCTCATTCTCGTAAAATATAATCTCGAGCGCGAAGAGAACCGGCATTACGTCCGCATCGCAAAATTTTTGGCCGAGCACAACATTCGCGCGCCGAAGATTTATTATCACGACGAAGTCGAAGGCCTGATTTGGATCGAGGACCTCGGCGAAGAAGATTTGTTCGGGCACCGCGACGAACCGTGGCTCGTTAGGCGCGCCTTTTACCAATCGGCGCTCGATGAAGTCGCGAAGCTGCATCGTTTGCCCGAAGAAGTTTGCATCGGGATCAAGGAAAGTTTGCCCGCGGAATTCAACGTCGCGCTCTATCAATGGGAGCAGCAATATTTCTTCGAGAATTGTCTCGGCCGTTTTTACAAGATCGACATCGGCAAGATCGACAAATTGTCGGCGCTCGAGGAAATCGCGGAGTCGTTAGGAAAACTTCCACGCGTTCTCGTCCATCGCGATTTCCAATCGCAAAACATCATCGTGCGAAACGGCCAGGCGCATCTCATCGATTTCCAGGGAATGCGGCCGGGATTGGCGCAATACGATCTCGCGTCGCTCCTTTACGATCCGTATGTCGATCTTAGCGAGGCCGAGCGGGAAGAATTGCTCGCGCATTATTGCGGCGGCGAAATCAGCGACGACTTTCGCGAAACGCTTCAGCTCTGCGCCATGCAACGTTTAATGCAAGCGCTCGGCGCCTACGGATTTCTCGGGCTGGTGAAAGATCACAAACATTTTCTGCAATACATCCCGAGAGCAATGCGTTCGTTGCGCGAAATCGTGGCGAAGATCGACAATCTCCAGCCGCTGGCGCAATTTTTAGCTGACGAACGGATTCGTTAGGCGTTCGGTCCCGATCTTCGTCGGCGGGCCGTGACCGGGAAGGACAGTCACTTCGTCGCCGAGCGGATACAGTTTTTGCCGAATGCCATTGAATAGAAGATCGACATCTCCACCTGGAAGATCCCAGCGGCCGACGCCACCGGCAAAGAGAACGTCGCCGCCAATGAGCAGTTCGTCTTTGCGCGAGAAGAAACAAAGACTGCCGGGACAATGGCCGGGAACTTCGAGCACTTGAAAATCGACGCCCAGAAAATTTCGCGAGCGCGTTTCGCTGATGAAGAAATCCGGTTTCGCCGGTTCGATGTCGAATCCGAAGCCGAATTTGCGGAAGAATTCCGGATCGGAAATCATCGGCGCGGTGACTTCGTCGCAGCCGATGGGACAATTGAAGGCGCGTTTCAGTTTCGCGACGTCCTGGACGTGATCGATGTGGCCGTGGGTGAGCAGAAGAAGTTTAAGATCGACATGTCGATCTTGCAGCCAGGCGCAGGCGCCTTCCGGCGCATCGAACAAGATCGCGCCTTCCGGTGCATGGATGAGGTAGCAATTCGTCTCGAACAAGCCGCCGCAAAACGTTTCGTATTTGAGCACAAATCACTGTAGTCGCGGGAACGAAAGCTGCATCAATTCCGGCACATTTACGGTATTTTGAATGTTCACGCTGCGAGGTTGTCTCACCTCCTTACACCTCCATGGAAACCTTGCGTTTAAAGTGAACTCTGCGACGTTCCGAAACCGCTTTTTTGCATGAAATCACGTTTTGTTTACCGGCTGGCGATCTGCACGGGCGCGATCGCTTTACTCCTTCCCCCATCGCTCAACGCCAAGTCGGACGCGGACCAAATCTGCATTTCCGTCGGCCGTTTGCTCGAGGAAGGCCATTACACACATCAGCGGCTGGACGACAATGTGTCGGCGAAATTTCTGAAGACGTATCTCGAGTTGCTCGACTTCAGTCATTTGTTTTTCACGCAACAAGACGTCGATAATTTGACGGCGAAATACGGCCCGTCGCTCGATGACGATATTCTTTTGGGGAATCTCAAACCCGGCTACGAGATTTTTGCGCTCTATATGAAGCGCGTCGATGAACGCGTCGCGAAAATCAAAGAGATGCTCAAGCAGCCGATGGATTTCAAAGGCGATGCGTCGATCGAGTTGAGCCGGCAGAAATCGCCGTGGCCGAAAGATGAGGCGGAAGCCGATCAACTCTGGCGAGGCCGCATCGCGAGCGAAGTGCTCCAGGAAACTTTGAGCGAACATCCGATCGAGCCCGGACCGCAACTGGTGACGCGCCGTTACGAACGTCTCGCGCGCAACGTGCACGAAGAAGACAAGGAGGAGCAGATGAAATTGTTCCTCGACGCGCTCGCGCAAACCTACGACCCGCACTCGGAATATCTCAGCAAGTCCGATCTCAAGAATTTCAACATTAACATGGGCCTGTCGTTGGTCGGCATCGGCGCGATGCTGCGAACGGAAGATGGCTACGCGAAAATCGAGAGTCTTGTTCCGGGTGGTCCGGCGCAAGTCGATGGGCGTTTAAAAGTGGGCGATCGCATCACAGCGGTCGGGCAAAACCAGGGTGACTTTGTCGATGTTCGCGACATGCGATTGGACAAGGTCGTGGAAATGATTCGCGGCAAAAAGGGAACGAAAGTGCGTCTGCTCGCGATTCCGTCGGACGCGACCGATCCTTCGAAGCGCAAGAGCGTCGAGATCGTGCGCGACGAGATCAAATTGAAAGACCAGGAAGCGCGCGCGGACATTATTATTAAGAAGGACGCGGACGGGAACGACGTGAAACTGGGCTGGCTGACGTTGCCGTCGTTTTACGCGGACATGGATCGACATTCCAAAAGCACGACCAAAGACGTGCTCGCGCTGCTCAAGCGATTGAAGAAGGAAAATATCGGAGGGTTAGTTGTCGATCTTAGGAGAAACGGCGGCGGTTCGCTCGAAGAAGCGATCTCGCTCACCGGATTATTTTTGAAATCGGGTCCGATCGTGCAGACGAAGAGCTCGAACGGCAACATCGTGACCTCGAGCGATCCCGACCCGGGCATCGCGTATTCGGGTCCGCTGGTTGTGCTGACCAGCCGGCAAAGCGCGAGCGCGAGCGAAATTTTCGCGGCGGCGCTGCAGGATTACGGACGCGCCGTCATCGTCGGCGACAAGAACACCTTCGGCAAAGGAACGGTGCAAACGATTTTGGAAATCGGTCGCTTCACGTCGTTGTTAGGCAGCCGTTCGCAGGACGATGGCGCGCTCAAGTTAACGATCCAAAAATTTTATCGCGTCGCCGGCGGCTCGACCCAGCTGCATGGCGTCGCCTCCGATATCGTGCTGCCATCGTTGACCGATCTGCCGGAATTCGGCGAAGGCGCGTTGAAAAATTGTTTGCCTTACGATGAAGTTCCGAAGGCGCGCTACACCAAATGGCCGAACTCATTGTTCATCGACGAATTGAAACGCCGTTCGGCCGAGCGCGTTCAGCAGAATCAGGAATTCCATTACGTCATGGAAGACATGGCTCGTTTGCGCCACAAGCTGGACGAGAACCGCATCTCGTTGAACGAAGATGCGCGCAAAAAAGAATTGCAGGACGACAAGATTCGCAAAGAGACACGCTCGAAAGAGCGATTGGCGCGGCATGACGAGGAGCCGCGCGTTTATCGGCTTACGCTCGACACCGTCGATAAACCGAACCTGCAATTGATCATGTATCCCGGGAAAATTGCGCAAGCCAAGGCGCAGGGAAATGCGAAGGTCGCGCCGGAAGCGGCGCCGGATGCCGATTCCGAAGATGCGCTGGATGGCGCAGCGCCGCAGGACGACACGAAAGAACCGGTGATCGATCCCGAGCGCGACGAATCGCTCAACATTTTGGGCGACCTTGTCGATCTTTCAAAGGGTCCAAAGACGGCGAGCGTGCATCGTCCGTAACGCTTTTCATCTTCGCCGCCGCTGTCTAGAATTCCGCGCATGTCCTTGCGCGCCGGCGTCCTCACGATCGCATTGTCGATCTTGCTGACGTATCGCGCATTCGCGCAAAGCAGCTCGCCGTCGCCTAACGAAGGGGCCGAGCTCGCCCAACTTTACAATCAGGGCATGGCCGAATTCGCCGCCGGCGATTACGCCAAAGCCGCGGCCGATCTCGAGGCGATGGTGAACAAGGCCGAGTTCACGCCGCAACTCGAGCCGGCGTTTTACACAATTGGCTCCGCGTATTTCAACGCGGGCAATTACACCAAGGCGGTCGCGGCGTTTAAGACTTACCAAAGCAAATTTCCGAATGGCGCACACGCGGCCGAAGTCGCGTTTGGAATGGCGCAGGCCAACTTGTTAGGTAAAAACTACGCCGATGCGGCGTCGCAGTTCGCGGCCTTGGAGAAGGATCCGCGATTGCGCGAGCAGGCGCTCTTCTTCGGCGCAACGGCCAGCAAGGAAGCGGGCAAGATCGACAATGCGATCTCGACGTTGCAAAAACTCGTCGGCGGCGAATTAGGCAGCGCCTTCTCGGTGCGTGGCGCGATGATGCTGGCGCAGCTCTACTCGCAAAAAGGTGAATCGACCAAAGTCATTTCGCTCATCGGCAAACTGCATTCGCGCATCGCGCTGGTGGACGACATCGTCGGTTTGAATTCGACCACGGTCGAACTCGGCGACGATTTGTTTAAGAAGAAATCGTACGCCGATGCGCTCGAATGTTACCGGGCCGCGTATCCGCGCGAAGAGATCATCAAGATGCAGACCGAGCGCATCGCGGCGATGCAAAAGAAACTCGACGATAATTTAAACGTCGCGCGCAGCGACCCGTCGCAATTCGCCGCGCTCGCGGCCGAGAACAACCAACTCAAGATCGACATCGTGCGCACGCAAAAGGCGCTCGAGGAATTCGCGAAGCTGCCGTCGATCACGCCCGCGATTTACATTCGTCTCGCGCGTTGCTTCTACGAAGTCGACAAGAAATGGGAAAGTGCGCTCGTTTACCAGGAGCTGGTCGATCGGTTTGAAAAAATTCCGGAACGCGAGCCGGCGTTGTTCGGCCTCCTCGTTTCGCTCGCCGAAATAAATCAGGCGAAGAAAGCGGAAGACCGTTGCGAACAATATCTGCGCGAATTCAAAACCGGGCCGAACGCCGACACGGTCGGTTACATGCTCGGCGTGGTTGCGTTGCAGGCGAACGATCCGCGCGCGGCCGAAACGTATTTTGGGCGCATGCTCGAAACGCAGGGCAAGAGCAGTTATCGCGATCAAATGCGGTATTTGTTAGGCAATGCCAAGTTCATGGCCGGCAAGTGGGACGAAGCGGTTGCGGAATACAAAAAATATCTGAGCGAATTTCCGAACGGCCAAAGTGTTGAAGACGTAAATTACCGCCTCGCGCTCACCAAGGTTTTCTCGGGCAAATATCAGGACGCGCTCAACGCGTTGAATGATTACCTCAAAAAATATCCGCACGGCCAGTATGTGAGCGACGCGAAGTATCGCATAGCGGTCTGCAAATACGCTGCGTCGCTTTACGACGAGGTCATTAAGGACTGCAAGGATTGGGAGCGCGAGTTCACCGGCAATAAACAACTCGGCGAAGTGTTGGCGTTGCTCGCCGATTCCTACGCCGCGACCGATCGCGACACGGAAGCTGTCGATCTTTATGTGCGTTCTTACAAGACAGCTGCGACCGACGAGGTGATGAACTACTCGCTCTTCGCCGCGAGCAAAATTCTGCAGAAGCGTGGCGAATGGGACAAGGTGGCGGCGTTATTCAACGATTTCATTGCGGAGAAACCGGAAAGCCCGTCGGTCATTTCGGCGCTCTACTGGATCGGCAAGGCAAAGGCGCACGATGGGAAAATCGACGAAGCGAACAAGATCTGCGCGGACACGATCAAGAAATACATCGATGATCCGAAGCGGGAAGCGGTCGAGTTGTTGCTCACACAAACGGCGCAGCTCTGCGTAAAGAAAAAGAAACCGGTCGAAGGCGATGAAAGATCGACAACTACTCCTGAAGTCGATCCGGGCGCCGAGCTCGATCAATTGTTAGGCAACACCGAGCAAGATCAGTCGCCGACCTCGAAAGCGCGCGTACTCTTTGCCAAAGCCGAGCTCGCGCGTCTGCGCAAACAACCGGCCGAAGAAGAAAAGAACATCGCGAAACTGGCCGAGTTCAAACCGGATGATTTGAGTCCGATGCTGCTCGGACGCGCCGGCGACTATTTGTTAGGCCAAAAGAAATTCGATCAAGCCGCGAAGTTTTATCAGCAATTGCTCGACGATTACCCCAAGAGCGACAATCTCGACTTCGCCTACAACGGTCTCGGCGAAATTGCGCTGCAGAAGAACGATCTGAGATCGGCGCTGCGCTATTTCAATGACGGAACGGAGAAGATCGCCGCGCAGCAAAAGTTGAAAGAGCTGACCCTGGGCAAAGCGAAAGTGCTGCTTGCGACCGAGCGCCTCGATGAAGCGAAGAAGGTTTTCGAGCAGGTTGCGTCCGTGCGCGAGTGGCGCGGCGAAGCGACGGCGTTCAGTGTTTACTCGTTAGGCGAAATTGAAGCGAAGCGCCAGCACTGGGCGGAAGCGAACGCCTATTTCCAGCGCGTCTATGTCGGCTACCAGAAGTTTTTGCCATGGGTGGCGAAGTCGTACATCCGGAGCGGCGAATGTTTCGAGAAGCTGAACAAGCAGCAGGAAGCGGCGAACACGTATCGTGAATTGTTGCGGAACGAGAAGCTCGCGGGTTTTGCCGAGGCGGCGGAAGCGCGCAAAAAGTTGGAGGCGCTCGGTCAACAAGGATGAAGACAGAAGAAAACGGCGAACGCCCAACGCCAAACGCCCAATGCCGAATGCCGAGCTGTAGGGGACGACGTTGTCGTCCCATGGGAAGCCAACGGCTTCCCCTACAGTTTTGCGTCGTCGTCCTGTTGTTGTTAGGCAAGATCGACATGTTCGGTCAGAGCGTTTTGCTCAAGACCGGCCAGAAAGTTGAGTCGCAAGGTCTGCGTCGCGATGGCGACCTCATCATGGCGAAGGTGCAGGTCGGCACCGGCAGTGGCGAAGTTGGTTATCATGTCGCGCAGATCGCGAAGATTGAATTTCCGGAACCGGCCGCGATGAAGACGGCGAACGATTCGTTAGGGCGCGGCGACGCTGAGAAAGCGCTCGGCGAAATTAATTCCGTTCTCGGATACTACGACCAGTTCAAAGACGTGCCCGGAAGTTGGTGGGCGCAGGCGGCGTTGGTGAAAGTCTCCGCGCTCGCGGCGATGCAACGCCAACCGGAAGCCGAAGTCATCGCGAAGGAAATTCAAAAATCGGTGACCGATCCGGAGATTGCGCGCGCGGCGCAATTACGATTGGTCGGCGCGTTGATTCGCCGTAACGATTTCGATAAAGCGGTCGCGATCTGCGATGACGCAATCAAGAACAGCAAAGACGAAACAACGCTGGCGAATGCGTGGACGGCGAAGGGCGATGCGCTCCTTGCGCAGAAAAACGCGGATGATGCGTTGATGGCGTATTTGCACGTGCCGGTTTTTTATTACGAGGAGAAACAGTTCATGCCGACGGCGTTGTTAGGCAGCGCGCGCGCGTATCGCCGGCTGGACGATGTCGATCATGCGAAGAAAACGCTGAACGAATTGATCGCGAGCTTTCCGCAAAGCGCGGAAGCGGCCGCGGCGCAAACGGAGTTGAAGAAATTATGAAACGAAAACTGAGTTACATCGCGGCGCTCGCGTTCGTGACGTTGTCGATCTTAGCGAGCAGCGCGTTTGCGCAATCGCCGTCGCCCGCCGCCGCCGGGGAACAACGCAAAACCCTTTGGCAGACCATTGCGCAAGGCGGTTGGGTCATGGTGCCGATCGCGCTCTGCTCGATCGCGACGCTCTATTTAATAGGCGACGGCATCATTCGCACCGCGCAAAAACGCGTTGCGCCGCCGGAGCAGGAGGAAAACGTGAAGACGCTTTTCCGTAACGGCGATTACGTCGGCGCCTACAAATATTGCAAAGAGAATCCGTCGCCGCTCACGAATGTGCTGCGCGTCGGCATCGGTTTGTTAGGCGAAGGCAAGGAGGTCGCGGAGGAAGGGATGACCGGCGAGTTGTCGAAGGAAAATTCGCAGATGCAAACTTACATCAGCTATCTCTCGGTCATCGGTGTGTGCACGCCGATGATCGGTTTGTTAGGCACGGTCACAGGTATGATCAAGGCGTTCGCGAAACTCGGGGCGTCGGGCATTGGCGATCCGTCGGGATTATCAGCGGCCATTGGCGAAGTGCTGGTCGCGACCGCGAGCGGACTCGTCATCGCGATTCCGGCGTTCATGGCGTTTTATTTTTTGCGCAATCGCGCGACGGCGTCGCTCCATCACATTCAGGACGTGGTGAACCGATTGTTCCGAAAGATGCCGTACGAATCGCTCGCCGGCGTCCATCTCGGCGATGACGAATTGTACGCGGCGATTCCGAATTGGTTGGTGCAACCGAGCGGATCGGGGCAGACCGGAAAGATCATCACCGAACAACCGGCGAGTTAACGCAAGATCGACATCTTCTAAGATCGACAATCGCATATGGCATCGGGCGCAGGCGGAACAGAATCGGGCGAACCTGAATTTCAGGTCGCGCCGATGATCGATGTGCTGCTGACGATTCTCGTCTTCTTCATGACGATCACGTCGGCGCAGGTGTTGAAAGTCGACAAGACGATCAATCTCCCGATCGCGAAAGACGCGCAGAAGAAAGACAATTCGCGCGCGGAGACGGTGGTGAACGTGCGTTGGAAAGACAAGAAGGCGTCGTTCGTTTTCGATGATCGCCCGTTCACGAGCGCGAGCGCGATGGTCGAGCCGTTAAAAACGGCGAAGGCGACGGGCGAGAAGAAAGTTACTGGAACGGCGAACCCGACATTTCGCGCCGTGATCCGCGGCGACCGCGATGTCCCGGCGACATATGTGTCGCAAGCGATGAACGCGTGTGCGGAAGCGGGCATCACCGACATTTCATTCTCGGCGGTGAACAAGGACTAACGAATGCGCGTCCAGGTTAATCCTAACGAAGGCAATTTCGGTTTTCAGATCGCGCCGATGATCGATGTCGTGTTCGTGATCATGCTCTTTTTCATGGTGATGGCGGGCGCGGTGCGGATTGAGAACGAATTGAATACGCAACTGCCCGGCACGGCCGCAACATCGACATCGACCGATTTCGTCGACGAACAAATCATCACGATTTCGGACACAGGGGAAATTTCGTTGAACGATGAGCCGTTCGATTCGGCGACGAGCAAAGAGTTGCCGCAATTAAAAGCGACGTTAATGCGATTGAAGCAAAACGCGGACGCGGCGAAGACGCCGGCGGTGGTGACGATCGTCAGTGATGAGCAGGCGAAATATTCGCGCACGGTCGATGTGCTCGACGCGCTGGCTGTCGCTAAGATCGACAACGTCACCTTCACGGTGAGCGAAGAGGAATGAGCGAGGAAAGATCGACAATCAAACGTCGATGGATCGCGACGATTCTCGGCAGCAAGTTTTTAGTGATCAGCATCGCGGTCCATCTATTGTTCGGCGCGGTCGCGACAGTTCTTGTCGTGTCGCATTTTCAAGCCGCGCGAAAATTGACGTTCAAAGGCGGGCCGCCGTCGCCGAATCCATCCACCCGCGCGCTCGAGCACAAAGTGCAAATGGCGAAGAAGCAAAGTTCGATGAGCGCGCCGTCGATGGCGAAAAAGATCACGACGACGGGACTCGCGAAAGTTTCGCTGCCGGAAATGCCGGCGATGCCGAAGCTCGGCGCGCCGCCCGTGAAAATGGCGGGCGCGGGCGGTGTCGATGTTAGTTTCAATCCCGGCGGAATGACGACGAGCAGCGGCGGTGGCGCCGGCGGCGCGGCGGTCCCGTTTTTCGGATTCAAAGAATCGCGCGGCGGCGGTTCGTTAGTCGGAAAGTTCTACGATTTGAAACAAACCCGAAATAACCAGCCGTCGAAGCTGGACGAGAAAAATTATCCCAGCGAGTTATCGAAATTCGTGAACGGCTGGAACGAAGCGACCTTCGCGAATTATTTCGTCGGCCCGAACCCGCTCTACACCACTCAGATTTTCATTCCGAAGATCAACGCGAACCAGGGGCCGACCGCCTTCAATCTCGCCGGCCGCGTGCAGCCGAAGATGTGGGTTGTGCATTACAAAGGTAACGTGATCCCGACCGAGACCGGCACGTTTCGATTCGTCGGGATGGCGGACGACGTCCTGGTCGTTAGGTTCGCGGGCAAAGTGGTGCTCGATTGTGGATCGACAACTCCGAGCGGACACGCGCCGCAGAAATTTTACGCGAGCGCAGGACTGCAGATGAAAAACGACATGCCGTGGTACAAAGGACTCGGCATTGGCGATCCGGTGCAGGTGACCGGCGGGCAAAGTTATCCGATGGAAGTTCTGATTGGCGAATGGCCCGGCGGGGATTTCAAGGCGTTCCTCATGATCGAGAAGGACGGCGTCTCCTACGAAAAAGACGCGAAAGGAAATCCGATTCTGCCGATTTTCAGATTAGCCGAGGGTCAAACGCAGTCCGGCGGAAGCGAGGCGCCAGTGTTCGCGAAACTTGGTCCGATTTGGAAAGCGGAGAAAGCGAAAGACGACACCGCGGAAGCGAAGAGGTGATGTTGTAGCGGCGTTTGTATCAAACGCCGAAATCGAAAAGCATAGGCGCTTGGCACAAGCGCCTCTACAGCGCAGGCGTTGTCGATCTTAGCGCCACCACGGATCGATCGGCTGTGATGGATAAACGCGCGGCGGCTGTTGGTAACGCGGATCGCCGCCGAGCGGACGGCCGAACCAATTGCGCGGACCTTGCGGACCGTATTGATAATATTGATTTGAGCGCGGGGTGCGACCGAAGACCGTGACCGGTGTGCCGACATCGACCGCGCGATAAAACGCTATCGCCATTTGCTCAGGCATCCGCACACAACCGTGCGACGCAGGATAACCAGGCAAATAACCGGCGTGCATTCCGTCAGCTTCATGAAAGCGCATGAAATAATGCATCGGCGCGGGAATGAATCGGCCGCCGCTCGGAACTTTCATATCGACATCGGCGTCGGCCACAACCGTGTTGCCCCGCACGTCGACGATTTTGCCGTAGATGCTCGAATGATGATTAACTTCCTTTTCGATCACTTTGAACGAGCCGGTCGACGTGAGATGACCATAGCGGCCGCTCGAGATCGGTGATTGCAGAACGACGTAACGGCCGCGGATCAAATACGCAGTCTGTTGTCCGAGATCGATTTCCACCCGAAACGGATTTCCATTTTGCCCGAACGCGGACGCGGCGAAACAACACAAGATCGACAATCCCCTAAAAACCCTCACTCCTTTTGAACCCGCGCGAAGGCGCAGAGTTTCAGCGCGGCAGCGTTTTGAAAAAATCGACGATGACCTGCGTCGCGCGCGGCGGATAAATGTGCCCGTTGGGATGAATCACATTTACGAGCGGCGCATTTTTGGAAGAAGCGAAGCGCGTGCAGAGCGGGCCGCACGCCTCGCCCTGTTCGGCGCAGCCGTTTAGCCGGCGCACCGCGCGCATCGCCACTTGCAACTTGTCGATCTTAACTAATTGATCCCGCTCGCCGCCGATGAGCACGGCTGGTTTCGGCACCTTCGGCTCCCCAGCAAAGGTGAATAGCCCCGCAACTGGTGCGAAGCCGGTGAACAACTGCGGACGTTGCGCCCAAAGCAGATAGGTGAAAAACGCGCCGTTCGAAAATCCGACCGCGAATATGCGGTGATCATCGATGGAATATTTTTCGCGCAACGTCGCGACCATTTGATCGACAAATTTCAAATCGCGATCGCCGACTTCACCGGCGGAACGCTGCCAGCCCGGTTTGATGCCTTGAGGGTCGACATTGGTCGCGATGGGCAGGCCTTGCGGGTAAACAACAAGCGCATCCGGCCACGCGTTTTGAAAGGCCATGCCGCGGACCGAAGCTTCCGGGCTGCCGCCGTGGCCATGAAAACCAAAGATGAGTGGTGATTTCGCATGGCCGCCCGCCGTCGGCGCAAACACGAGCGCGTGTCGCTCAACGCCATCGACCTTGAAAATCATCCTTTCAGGAACGGCGGCCCGAAGTGGCGTTGCAAAAAACAGAAACGAGAAGAGCAGGTAAATAATTTTCATTCGTTAGACCGCGATCGGCGCTTTGATCGACGGATGCGGGTCGTAGCCGACCAGTTCGAAATCTTCGAATTTGAAGTCGTGAATGTTTTTGATCGCCGGATTCAATTTCATCTTCGGCAAAGATCGGCAATCGCGAGTCAATTGTTCGCGCGCCTGGTCTAGATGATTCAAGTAGAGATGCAGATCGCCGAAGGTGTGAACGAAATCGCCCGGTGCAAGATCGACAACTTGCGCGACCATCATCGTGAGCAGCGAATACGACGCGATGTTGAACGGCACGCCGAGAAATAAATCGGCGCTGCGTTGGTAAAGTTGGCAGCTCAGCTCGCCATCGTTCACATAAAACTGGAAGAGCACATGACACGGCGGCAACGCCATCTTCTCGACCTCGGCCGGATTCCACGCGCTCACGATCAAGCGGCGGCTGCTCGGATTTTTTTTGATCTGCGAAATGACGTTGTCGATCTGATCGACGCGTACGCCATTTTCCCCGCGCCAATCGCGCCATTGCGCGCCATAAACGCGGCCGAGATCGCCGGATTCGTTGGCCCATTCGTCCCAAATCGTGACGCCGTGTTCGTTCAGATATTTAATGTTCGTTTCGCCGCGCAAAAACCAAAGCAACTCGTAAATGATCGATTTGAGATGAAGTTTTTTCGTTGTGAGTAGCGGAAAATTTTCGCGCAAATCGAAACGCGCCTGCGCGCCGAAGATCGACAACGTACCTGTGCCGGTGCGATCGGACCGTTCGTTGCCGTGTTCGAGAACGAGCCGGAGAAGATCGTGATACTGACGCACGCTCGAACGTACGCGACGCGTCCGAAAAGAAAACTCTTCTGTAGCGGCAGCCGTGTCGGCTGCTTTTGATTTAGTTCCGCAGGCGACACGCCTGCCTCCACAGAAGAAAGGGAACTAAGAAGTTTTGCGGAGCTCTTCTTCGAGCTCTTTTTTGCGCTCGTTCAACGTTTGCAAACGCAGCTGCCAGCGATGCAGTTGGATCGACAACTGATTGATGTAACCGGTGACTTCGGTGCGTTGCGATTCGTTTTCTTTCAAACGGCGCTGAATGTCGGCGGTCTTGGAATCGGATTCGGCGGCCACTTTTGTTTTTGCCATCGGGACAGGCGTGGGTTTGCCGCAACGTTGGCAATCGAGAATCAGACCGGCAGCGGCAGCATCGACCACGAGAGGCGATTTGCAGTGCGTGCAGGTGAAGGTGATGTCGCGCGCGGTCGCGACTGCAATACCCTGATTTTCCATGTGCATCACTTAAAGCAACTGAAGTGCCCAAAGCGTGCGAAAGCGTCCCGGTTTTCGCGCTCGGAATTTCGCGAAGTGTGACAGGTGGTAACGATAGCGGTTTCGCCGAATCGGTGTAAGTTGTTGCAAGATCGACATCTACTAAGATCGACATCTTTGGCAGGTGCGGTGCTAAAGCATCCCGCAGGTCGAACTCTCTCGACCGGACGAAAGGATTTTCTTTATGGCAAAAGTTTTAGGAATTGATTTGGGCACGACCAACTCGTGCATGGCCGTCATGGAAGGCGGCGACCCGGTGGTTTTGGAAAATAGCGAAGGCGCGCGCACGACGCCGTCAGTCGTCGCGTTCACGAAAAGCGGCGAACGACTCGTCGGCCAGGCGGCGAAACGCCAGGCAGTGACGAATTCGCAGAACACGGTCTTCTCGATCAAGCGTTTTATGGGACGGAAGTTCGATGAGGTTCATGAGGAGGAACATCGCGTTCCGTACAAAATCGTGAAGGCGGCCAACGGCGACGCGCATGTGCAAGTCGATGTTGGCGGTGAGCGGAAGACTTTTTCGCCGCCGGAAATTTCGGCGATGATTTTGTCGAAGTTGAAAGCCGACGCGGAAGCGAAGCTCGGCGAAAAAATCACGCAGGCGGTCATCACGGTGCCGGCGTATTTCAACGACTCGCAACGCAACGCGACCAAAGACGCGGGCAAGATTGCCGGCCTCGAAGTTTTGCGCATCATCAACGAGCCGACGGCGGCATCGCTCGCCTACGGTCTCGACAAAAAGAAGGACGAAGAGATCGCGGTCTACGATTTGGGCGGCGGCACGTTCGACATTTCCGTTTTGGAAATCGGCGAAGGCGTTTTCGAAGTGAAAGCGACCAACGGCGACACGCATCTCGGCGGCGACGATTGGGACGCGCGCGTGATGGATTGGATCGTTAACGAATTCAAAAAGGACAGCGGCATCGACCTAACGAAACAGCCGGACGCCATTCAGCGTATTAAAGAAGAGGCGGAGAAAGCGAAGATCGCGCTCTCGTCCACGCAGGAATACGAAATCAATTTGCCGTTCATCACCGCGGACGCGAGCGGACCGAAACACATTCAGAAGAAACTGACGCGCTCGAAACTCGAACAGCTCACGGACGATTTGTTCCAGCGCACGATCGCGCCGGTGAAAGCGTGTTTGAAAGACGCGAACGTCGCGGAGAAAGACGTGAACGAGCTCGTGCTCGTCGGCGGCATGACGCGCATGCCGAAAGTCGTCGAGACCGCGCGCACACTTATTGGCAAGGAACCGCACAAAGGCGTGAACCCCGACGAAGTCGTCGCAGTTGGCGCAGCCATTCAGGGCGGTGTGCTCAAGGGCGACGTTAAAGATGTCCTCCTCTTAGACGTGACTCCGCTCACGCTGGCGATTGAAACCGCCGGAGGAGTAGCCACGCCGATGATTCCGCGAAACACCACCATTCCGACGCGCAAGTCGCAGATCTTTTCGACCTACAGCGACAACCAGCCGGGCGTCGAAATCAAAGTCCTGCAAGGCGAGCGACCCCTTTCGCGCGACAACAAAAATCTCGGCACTTTCCACCTCGACGGCATTCCCCCAGCGCCGCGCGGAGTCCCGCAAATCGAGGTGACTTTCGACATCGACGCCAACGGCATCCTGCATGTCTCGGCCAAAGATCTCGGCACCGGCAAGGAACAAAAAATTTCCATCACCGGCAGCTCGGGTCTTTCGAAAGAAGAAGTCGAGAAGATGCAACGCGAAGCCGAATCGCACGCCGAAGAAGACAAGAAGGCGAAGGAAGCGATCGAGATCAAGAACAACGCCGACATGCTCGCGTATCAAAGCGAGAAACAGCTCAAGGAGTTGGGCGACAAAGTTCCGGCCGACAAAAAGAAACAGGTCGAGGACGCGATCGCAGCCGTGCGCGATGCGATCAACAAGAACGATGTCGATCTTATGAAGAAGACCTACGACGACTTGCAGAACAAGTTCCAGGAAGTCAGTGCGGAACTTTACAAGCAGGCGTCCGCGGGCCAAGGTGGACAAGCCGGTCCTCAACCCGGAGCCGGCCCCGAGACGCAATCGCGTCCCGGCGCGCAGCCGCAAGGTGAAGGTGCGAAGCGTGATGGCGACGTCGTCGATGCGGAGTTCGAAGTCGTCGACGAAGACAAGAAGAAATAACCAATTTGCCGGCGACCCCGAAAGCGTTCGGGGTCGTCCGGCCTAACAACAACACAACCAAGAAAACCAAATAGCTTATGGCAAACGTTAACGTAAGACCTCTCGGCGATCGGGTGCTGGTGCAGCCGCTCGAAGAGACGGAAGTGAAAAAGGGCGGGATCATTATTCCCGATACCGCCAAGGAAAAACCGCAAGAGGGCAAAGTGGTCGCTCTCGGCACGGGCAAGGTGAACGAAGAGGGCAAGAAGGTCGATTTCACCGTGAAAAAGGGAGACAAGGTGCTGATCTCAAAATACGGCGGCACTGAAATCAAAATCGACGGCGACATGTTCCTGATCATGCGCGAGGACGACATCCTCGGCATCATCGGTTAATTCGGCCTAACTAATTTAACCAACCAACACAAAAATATATGGCAGCTAAACAATTACAATTTGATGAAAATGCGCGGCACGCGTTGTTGCGCGGCATCGAGAAACTGGCGAAAGCCGTCAAAGCGACGCTCGGACCGAGCGGCCGCAATGTCATTCTCGATAAGAAATTCGGCAGTCCCACGATCACGAAGGACGGCGTCACCGTCGCGAAAGAAATCGAGCTCGAAGATCCGTATGAAAATATGGGCGCTCAGCTCGTTCGCGAAGTCGCGTCGAAAACTTCCGACATCGCCGGCGACGGCACCACCACGGCGACAGTGCTGGCGGAGTCCATCTATAAAGAAGGATTGCGTAACGTCACCGCCGGTGCGAACCCGACTTCACTTCAGCGCGGCATTAATAAAGCCGTCGAAGCGATCGTGAAAGAATTGGAGAAAATCTCCAAGAAAGTCAGCGACCGCACCGAGATCGCGCAGGTCGCGACCGTTTCGGCCAACTGGGACAAGACGATTGGCGAGATCATTGCCGACGCCATGGACAAGGTCGGCAAGGACGGAACGATCACGGTCGAGGAAGCGAAATCGATCGAGACCACGCTCGAAGTCGTCGAGGGCATGCAGTTCGACAAAGGTTATCTGTCGCCGTACTTCGTCACGAACGCGGAGGAGATGGAAGCGATTCTCGAAAATCCGTACATCCTCATTTACGAAAAGAAAATCTCGAGCCTGAAGGACATGCTCCCGTTGCTCGAGAAAGTGGCGAAAGCCGGACGGCCGTTGCTCATTATCGCGGAAGACGTGGAAGGCGAAGCGCTCGCCACGTTGGTCGTGAACAAACTGCGCGGCACATTGCAAGTCGCCGCCGTGAAAGCCCCGGGCTTCGGCGATCGTCGCAAGGCGATGCTCGAAGACATCGGCGTGCTCACTGGCGGACGTCTCATCAGCGAAGACCTCGGCATCAAGCTCGAGAACATCAAGCTGGAAGACCTCGGCAAAGCCAAACGCGTTACGATCGACAAGGAAAACACGACCATCGTTGAAGGCACGGGCAAGAGCTCGGACATTCAGGGACGCGTCGCGCAAATCCGTCGTCAGATCGAAGAAACGACGAGCGATTACGATCGTGAAAAATTACAAGAACGTCTCGCGAAACTCGCGGGCGGTGTCGCCGTCATCAATGTCGGCGCAGCCACCGAGACCGAGATGAAAGAGAAGAAGGCGCGAGTCGAAGACGCGTTGCACGCCACGCGTGCGGCCGTTGAAGAAGGCATCGTGCCCGGCGGCGGCGTCGCATTGATCCGCGCGCAAAAGGTCCTCGAAAATCTTCGCGGACTCGAAGGCGATGAGAAGGTCGGCGTGCAAATCGTGCGTCGCGCCATCGAAGAGCCGATGCGTCAACTCGCGAACAACGCCGGCGCCGAAGGCGCACTCGTTGTCGAAGAGGTCAAGAACCGCAAAGGCAACGAAGGCTACAACGTGGCCACGGGCGAATATATCGATCTTCTGAAGGCCGGCATCGTCGATCCGACCAAGGTCACGCGCAGCGCGTTGCAAAACGCCGCGTCGATCTCAGGCCTCTTGCTCACCACCGAAGCCATCGTCACCGAAATGCCGGAGAAGGAAAAATCTCCTCCGATGCCGGGCGGCGGCGGAATGGGCGGCATGGGCGGAATGGACTACTAAGTCGCCTAACGACAGAATGAATTCGAACAGCCGCACTCGAAAGGGTGCGGCTGTTTTGCTTTAGATGGAGTGGAGATACTCGAGGCGCTACATTCAAGGAACGTAATGACTAATACCGCGGATGTTAAATACGTTTTCCTCGACGTTGTCGGATTTACAAAAAATCGCAGTGTCGAGGCGCAATCCGAGGTAGTGGACCGGTTAAACAACGTTGTACGACAGGCACTGGCGATCCTAAGTTCGCATCGGGATAAGATAATTTTACTGCCTACCGGAGATGGAGTCGCTATCGCGTTGATCGATTTGCCAGTATTCGACGCGCACTTGGCGCTAGCCGTGCAAATTTTGTCTGGTGTCTCTGAAGCAAATGAAACAGCGCCTGACGAAATGAGAAAGTTTGCTGTTCGAATCGGCATTAACGAAAACGTCGACAACCTCATTGTTGATGTGAACGGACAACGAAATGTCGCCGGTAACGGAATCTCGATGGCGCAGCGAATAATGGATCAAGCAGACGGCGGGCAAATCTTAGCAGGACAAGCGGTATATGAGAGATTGTCTCCGCGAGAGAAATACATGCGAGCGTTTAAGCGCTTTGAAGCATCCGACAAACATGGTCAGACATTTTCTGTTTATCAGTACGTTGCCAAAGACATACCACCGCTCAATACGGCAACGCCGTCCCCGTTCGTTCGAAAGGTTCCAACCAAGCCGCGTCTTTCAAAATTTGCCGCTTATTACATGGCGCATGCAATCGCCAATCGAGAATTCTTGTTATCGAAGCGCGATGATTCGATGAGGGATTATGTTGGCATACAGCTACTGTATTTCTTAGCGACAGATTCCGTAGCAAGTGCAGAAGCCTCTGTTCACGATCCGCCTTCGATTAAGACTTGGAAGGCAGCATCTGCAACCTTTGAAGAACAATATACCCACTATCGCGAGGCGGAGTTTTGGACGGTGTGCGAGATGGCCGATTTGATCGCAGAATGTCATTTCAATGGATACGCCGAATACTTCGAAGATTACGATTATGGGCTGCTCGGTCCGCTGTTTGTAACAGAGGAAGGGGCGGCCAAACTCAAAGCCGAATGGCCGGCAATCGCTCGCGAATTTAAGTTGCTAGATTAACGTTACTCGTTAGGCGAATCAACATCGGGGAAGGGCAGAACCCTCGGCTGTTTGCTTTTGCGGCTGATGCACACAGCATAGATGTTTAGAGCGTATGGAGTGGCAGAAACTCCTCTCGGAATCTCGAACACGGGATAAACATCCCGAATCCAGGCGACGGCCGTCGTGGCAAGTTGATTTTGACAGAATCACATTTTCCTCCGCCTTCCGGCGTTTACAGGGCAAGACCCAGGTGTTTTCACTTTCATCAAGCGATTATGTTCGAACGAGGCTCACACACAGCATGGAAACCGCAGTCGTAGCGCGTTCTCTTGGAACCGCTGTCGGATATGCGTTGATAGGTGAACTACCGGAACACATTCACCCTTTGGAAATAGGAATGGTTGTTTCGGCTGCGGCACTCGCACACGATATCGGCAATCCTCCTTTCGGTCACTCCGGAGAAGATGCGATTCGCGAGTGGTTCGCTCGCTCACACACAGCGGAGGAATTTCGAAAAGAATTAAGCGCGAGCGAAGCCGCCGATTTCATGAGCTTTGAGGGAAACGCCCAAGGCTTCCGCGTACTAACTCGACTCCAAATGTACCGAGAAGATGGCGGCATGCGCTTAACCGCCGCGACACTTGGAGCGGCTCTAAAATATCCTGTCGGATCTACTCCAGCGGACCGTCAAAGTCACAAAGGCGCGAGTACTAAGAAATTTGGATTCTTTCAGGCAGACAAAGCGGAGTTCGAAGAAGTCGCCCATGAAACCGGCCTTATTCGACGTTCTGAAAAAGCAGACTGTTGGAGTCGCCATCCACTCGCCTTTCTCGTCGAAGCTGCCGACGACATTTGTTATCGAATCGTTGATCTCGAGGATGCGTGCCGGCAAGGAATCCTCGCACATGAGGAAACCGAAGAGCTGCTAAGAACTCTGGTTACGGCGTCGCAAGCTGAGCGAGTGGAAAAGCAGGAAACGAGGCGCGAAAAAATAAATATGCTTCGCGCGCTTTCGATTGGAAACGTGATTGCGGCGGCACGCGAAGTTTTCTCGGCAAATCGCAAGGCGATTTTAGAAGGAGAGTTCGATGAAGATCTTATTTCACAGACGAAGTATGCGGAGCAGTTCGCGAAAATTGCCGACGTTCAAAAAAACAAAGTGTATAAGACGGATCGAGTGGTGCGTATCGAAGCCGCAGGCTTTCGAGTGATCGGCGGACTGTTGGATGCTTTTGCTAGAGCGATCAATGATGTCGCGTCTGCCCAGTCGAGAAAGGTGTCTCCGTCACGTGAGAGCGAAAAACTAGTTCAGTTGCTTCCCGATGAATTCATTGGCCCGAAACGAGAGCCCTCGAATGATGCGTATCAGCGCTTGTTGAGGATTACAGATTTCGTCTGTGGAATGACGGACGCATACGCGCTGCAACTTTTCCGAAACCTTTCCGGAATTTCATTACCGTAGCTATTCGAACAATCTTACTGTCGCATCTCTTTCTCGATATGAATCGCCGAGAATTTGCGAAGACAATTGGTGCGACCGCTGTGCTCGCCGCAATCAATCCGCGAGCCCTTTGGACCGCAGAAGCGGCGGCGTCTGCGACTGCGGCATCAGCGTCGGCAGACGCAGCGGAACTTTATCGCAAAGCGTTCGTGCTGGATTGCAATGCGCTTGCCGGAATCGGGTTTCCGATTTCGGATGATGATCCGTTAGGCGTGACGAAGTTGATTCTCGGTTCGGGTGTGAATGTGGTCAAGGCGACGCTCGGCGGGGCGCAGGGAAATTTCGAGGAGGCGGTCGCGGCGATCGCGAAGGCGGAGCTCTTAATCGAGAAATTGCCCGAATCGTTTTGCAAGATCGACAAGGTGGCCGATTTCGATCGCGCGAAACGCGAAGGCAAACTCGGCCTCATCTATTCATTCGAATCGCCGAACATGCTCTTTGAGGACTCGCCACCGCGAGTCAGTCCATCGGCTGACAAGATTAACGAAAGGATCGACATCTTCCGCGGGCTCGGCGTGCGCGTGATGCAACTCACGTACAACAGAAAAACACCACTTGGTGTCGGTTGTCTCGACGGCGAGAGCGATGGCCTAACGGATTTCGGCCGCAAAGCGATCGCGAAGATGAACGAGCTCGGCGTCGCGCTTGACCTCAGTCATTCGAACACGAAAACGACGGCCGACGGCATCGCGGCGTCGCAGAAACCGCCGTTGATCACGCACGCCGGTTGTCGCGCGGTCTACCTGCATCCGCGGAACAAGGAAGATCGCGAGATGAAAGCGCTGGCCGATAAAGGCGGCGTCATGGGCATTTACATGTTGCCGTATCTGACCGCGTCGCCGAAGCAGCCGATGCTGGCCGATTATCTGCAACATCTCGATCATGCGGTGAAAGTGATGGGCGAAGATCACGTCGGCATCGGGAGCGACGTTCCATTTCTTCATGTCGATCAAGCGGAGCTCGACGCGATGAAGGGCGAAGCCGAGAAACGCAAAGCCGCCGGCATCGCCGCGCCCGGAGAAGATCGGCCGACGTACATTCCGGACCTGAACACCGAGCGGAAAATGGAGTTGATCGCCGATGCGCTATTGAATCGCGGCTACAAATCGAGCGCGGTCGAAAAAATTCTCGGGGGAAATTTCAAGCGCGCCTTCGGCGAGATCTGGAGCTGAAGAGATTTAGACAGAATGAACAGAATCGACAGAATGTTTCGGGCCGATTTTGTAAATTTTGTTAATTCTGTCTGCTTATTCCGGCATCGTCTCGCCCGAGCCGCCGATTTCTTTCGGAAAATCTTTGAGCTTCGGCAGACCGTCTTTAATTCGGAGAATCGCCTCTTCGTAGTTAACGTGAACGCTCGGCTTGAAGGTGATGGTCGGCGGAAGGCCGCTGCGAACGTCGATCAAGCCGAGCTTGGGATGATCGATCATGACGTCGGCGCCACATTTTGTGCAAAACCGGCGGTCGCTGATTTCGCTGCTTTGGAAATGGCCTAACGAATCGGCGCCACGCGTGACTTTGACATTGTCGATCTTCCACAAGGCAAACGCGTTTACCGGCGCGCCGGAATATTTGCGACAGTTCGCGCAGTGGCAGTAGCCCATGCCGAGCGGCGGTCCGGTCGCTTCGATTTCAACTGCGCCGCAGTAGCAAGTTCCTTTGTGTGTCTCCGCCATCAGTTCGCTCCCATCTTAGCAAAATTCTCGACACCTCCACGCGCTTTTGAAACGCTCGCGCGATAAGGGAGTGAGCGTATGAAAACATCGATTCGCATTTTATCTTGTTTGATTTTCGGAAGCGCGCTGGTGTCGTGCAAAACCACCTGCGATATCAAGCCGCCGCCGTCGGTCGTGGGAACGGACAAAGAAGCTTCGGCCAAAGTGGCTGCGAACGCGATCAGCACCGCGATTTCCGGCGGGGAGGTGAGCGGCAGTTACAAGAACGTGGTCAACAACACGTATCAGACTGTCAATCAGGACGACGTCGCGTTTTATCTTTTGATGCAGGCCTACAATTGCGAAAGCGCGCGTGGCCACACTGCGGCCGCGGCAGATATTTTGGCGTTAGCGCGCCAGGAACTTGCCCGGCGGCACAAGGCCGAACCGCAAGCGACTCCGATCGCGGTGACTTCGACCGCACTCACCTCGACCGAAGTTAAAGTACTGAAGAATTCGCCGCCGGCGTTGAAGGAAGAGGTAAAGAAAACAATCGCGAAGCCGAAGGCGGCACCCGCGCCAAAGAAAAAGAAAACGACGAAGCCGGCCGCATCACCCTCACCCTCGCCTTCCTAAAACGAGCGAGCGTTAATTCTCTCGCGGTAAGATCGACAAGTTACTTACCGCCGGCACCGGTTCGGTGTCGTGAATGCGGCCGTAGTCGACCTGCAATTTTCCGTCGCCGACCTCTTCGTAGATGTCGACGAAACGTTCACCCCAGCGAATGTCTGCGTAGGTGTAATCCTGCTGACTTTGCACGGACGCGGCGATGACTTCTTCGTAGGAAGTGACGGATGCGAGAAAGAACGCGTCCGATTTTTTGAGCGACTCTGCCGTTTCGCCATGTAACGGACTGTCTTGCTCGATGGTGTGACGAATGACGAGCGCGGCCGGAAAACGGATCATGTGCGCCGGGTAAACCTTGAGCGGATAAAACCGGCGGATGATTTCGCCTTCGAGCACCGGTTCGTCGCGCGAGAGAATGATGCGGAACCGCGCGTCGGCCATGCTGGTGTGGCGCAGGTTCGCCACGCGAAACATGAGCGAAAGTTTTCCGTCGTGATTACCAATCGTGACCGAATTGCTGAACAAAATCCGCGCCGTCGGGCGCGCGAACCTAACGAAAATCAAACCGGTGATGACCGCGAGCCAGATCATGCCGATGAAGATTTCGATCGTAACAATGACGTGGGCGGTAAGCGTCGCGGGATAGTTGTGGCCGTAACCGACGGTCGCGAGCGTTTCCACGCTGAAGAAGAACGCATACGGAAATCCGGGCGGCAGATCGGCGATGCCGTCGCTCATCCAATAAAGCGCGCCGAAGAGAAGATTGATCGTGAGGTAACTGGCGAGGAGAAAGAGCGCGAACTGCGGCCAGTTCAGCGACAGGACCCAATGATAACCGTCGCGCCATCCGCCGCGCGCGGCGTTGATCTTCAAAAATTCCGTGCGCCCGGAACGGATCGGAATGGGAGCATTGCGGCGCCGCATGCCTTAACGATGTCGCACAAAAGGCGATTGTCGATCTTGCGCAAGATCGACAACTACCGCTCACCTGTGCTTTAGTTCCGGCTCACGCGCGAGATGGACACGTACGCTTCGAATTTATTGGCCGAGGTGAAAGCCAAAAACCCGGCCGAGCCGGAGTTTCACCAGGCGGTGCAGGAAGTCGCGGAATCGCTCACGCTCGCGCTGGATCGACATCCGGAGTTTCGGAAAAACAAAATCCTCGAGCGCATCATCGAACCGGAACGGGTCGTCATGTTTCGCGTGCCGTGGCAGGACGATGCCGGCGAGATCCGCGTCAATCGCGGTTACCGCATTCAAATGAACAGCGCGATCGGTCCCTACAAAGGCGGCCTGCGTTTTCATTCCACGGTCAATCTCGGCATCTTGAAATTTCTCGCCTTCGAACAAGTCTTCAAAAATGCCCTAACGACTTTGCCGATGGGCGGCGGCAAAGGCGGCGCCGATTTCGATCCGCATGGTCGGAGCGATCAGGAAGTGATGCGATTTTGTCAGGCGTTCATGTGCGAATTGTTTCGGCACGTCGGCCCGGAAACGGACGTGCCCGCGGGCGACATCGGCGTGGGCGCGCGAGAGATCGGATTTTTGTTCGGCATGTACAAAAAGCTAAAGAACGAATTCACCGGCGTGATGACGGGCAAAGGTTTGACCTGGGGTGGCTCAGTCATTCGGCCGGAAGCGACGGGTTACGGCGCGGTTTATTTCGCAGACGAAATGTTGAAGACGCGCAAGGAAGGATTGAAAGACAAAGTCGCGCTGGTTTCCGGCAGCGGAAATGTCGCGCAATACACGGTGGAGAAATTGATCACGCTCGGCGCGAAGGCGGTCACGCTTTCCGATTCGACCGGATACATCTACGACGAGGAAGGGATCGATCGTGACAAACTCAACTTTGTCATGGAGCTAAAAAACGTGCGTCGCGGCCGCATTTCCGAATACGCCGATAAATTCAAAGGCGCAGTCTTCACTAAGATCGACAAGTCGTTAGACCATAATCCGCTTTGGAATCACAAAGCGCAGTGCGCGTTTCCGAGCGCGACGCAAAACGAGATCAATGGCAAAGACGCCGCGAATCTTTTGCGCAACGGCGTTTACGTCGTGAGCGAAGGCGCGAACATGCCGAGCACGATCGACGCGATCAATCAATTCATTGACGCCGGCATTTTGTTCGGGCCGGGCAAAGCGGCGAACGCGGGCGGCGTCGCCACTTCAGGATTGGAGATGGCGCAAAACTCGATGCGCATCTCGTGGACGCGCGAAGAAGTGGATAACCGCCTTTACAACATCATGCGCACGATCCACGCGACCTGTTATCGCACCGCGGAAAAATACGGCACGCCGGGGAATTACGTGAACGGCGCGAACATCGCCGGCTTCCTTAAAGTGGCGAACGCGATGATGGATCAGGGCATCGTGTAAGATCGACATCTTCCAAGATCGACATGGTGGCCTTTCCGAAAAGCCCTAACGAATCCTGCAAGGGCATGATGTACTTCCCGCGCATGCTGGACAAGATCCGGCTGCACGGCTGCGGCGATTTGCCGGAGGAATATCACAAAAACTTCGGCGCGCCGCGGTCGGCCGATGGGGCGCTCTGCAATTTTCTTCGCATTAAACATGTCGATCTTTGTGAGCGCGTAAAAAAAGGCGGGACCGACGAAGAGATCCTGGAGTGGTGTTTCGAAAACGGCCGCCGGCCTAACGAAGGCGACATTTTCCTGTGGAATGCATTCGCGTCCAAGATTGGCTTTCGCGATTTCGCCACGCCCGTGTTGCAACAGGCCAAGCAGAAACTCGGAATCGAAAATCGCGACGACATTTTGACGATGCCCGACTTGATGGATTTCGAAGAGGGGCGGCGAAGCTGAAAATCGCGGCGCTGGCATTGATCGGTTCGTTAGGCGGAGCGGCCGCACTCCTGGCGGGCGACGCCGTCGTTGTCGGCTACAATTCCGATGGGGTCTGGACGACGTGGACCTATTATTGTTCCTCCACGCCGAAAGGAGGTCGCGATTACAAAGACGGCGCAGCGGCGCGCGAAGCTGCCTTGCGCGATCTGCGGAAACGAAAAGGAAAATCGGCGCGGACAGAAGTGCTCGCGCAATCCGACGCCACCGGCTACGTCGCGTGCGCTCGTGGCAAAACTTCGGCCGGAAAAGATGTCATGGTGGTCGGCCGCGGGAAATCGCAGCCCGAAGCGGACAAAGACGCGCTCGATCAATTGCAGCGCGCGCAAGGCGGCGAAGACCAAAAAATCGTTTATCGCTATCACAGCTACGGCGCCGATTCCGCGCCTTAAATGTCTGCCGCGATGGAATTCATTGTTATTCTCTTTTGCGCACTCCTAGTGAGCGTGAGCGCGAGCGCGCAATCGCCCTTCGCAAGATCGACATCTACTCCTTCGCCATCGCCGACCGCGACGCCGATCGTTTTTTCCGCGCAAACGCTGGCCGATTTGAAACGAATCCAACAAGCCGCCCTCCCGAGCGATTACGCTTACAAACAAGTCGCGCATCTTGCGAACAACATCGGCCCGCGACTGAGCGGATCGACCCAGGCGGCGAAAGCGGTCGAATATGTTGCCGGCGAATTGAAATCGTTAGGCTGTGAGGTTCAGCTCGAAAAAGTGATGGTGCCGCATTGGGTGCGCGGTGAAGAAACAGCCGCGCTCGTGGAGTGGCCGGGAATGGCGGCGAACACGACGCAGAAAATCATTTTGTGCGCGCTGGGCGGGAGCGTGGCGACGCCGCCCGACGGGATCACCGCCGAAGTGATCGCGGTGAAAAATTTTGAAGATCTGAAAACGCTGCCGCGCGACCGGGTCGCCGGGAAAATTGTTTTGTTCGATTATCATTTCGACAAGCGCATCGCGGCGGAAGGCCGCGGCGGTGAGGCCTACGGCGAAGCGGTTGTTTATCGCAGCGACGGTCCGAGCGCAGCGGCGCGACAAGGTGCGGTCGCGTGTTTAATTCGGTCGGTTGGCGGCGAGGAATATCGGATTCCGCACACGGGCATGACAACATACGCGGACGCGGTCCCGAAAATTCCGGCGGCCGCGGTCACGGCCGAGGACGCAGATTTAATTGTCGATCTTGCAAAACAAGGCCCGGTGAAAATGAAGTTAGTTTTGACGCCGCAAACTTTGCCCGAGGTCGAAAGCGCAAACGTCATCGGCGACATCAAAGGCAGCGAACATCCCGAACAAATCGTCATTGTTTCCGGCCATCTCGATTCGTGGGATCTCGGGACGGGCGCGATCGACGATGGCGCCGGCGTCGCCGTTTCCATGGAAGCGGCGAACCTGATTCAGAAATTGCATTTGAAACCGAAGCGAACCATTCGCGTGATCGCGTGGATGAATGAGGAAAATGGCAGCGCCGGCTCGAAGCAATACGCCGCCGATAATGCCGGCAAGATCGACAATCACTTCGCTGCGATGGAAACAGACAATGGCGCCGGCCATCCGTTAGGCATCCGCATGAAAACCAAACCGGAAGTGAAAAAGATGCTCGCGCCTATCGCCGCTATTTTACAGGAATCGGGCGCGGGCGTTTTGGAATTCACCGAACACGCCGGCGCCGATATCGAGCCGCTGGAGAAAGCGAACGTGCCCGCCTTCGCGCCGATCCAGGACAGCCGGTTCTATTTCAATTATCATCACACCGCCGCGGACACGCTCGATAAAATCAATCCGCACGAGCTGGCGGAAAATTCCGCTGTCGTTGCGGTGTGGGCCTACGCCGTGGCTAACGCCGAAGTGCCATTGGCGCGTTAGCGTAAGATCGACATCGTCAACCCTGGCTCCTTTGCAGTTTACAACTAGCTGCGCGCAAAAGATTTCCGGGCATTCCAGTTGCTTAATAGGTGGCAATGTCCCGCCTGTTCTGCGCCGTTGTTTTTATCTTTTTTGCGAGCTTAATCAGCGCGCGGGCCATCCTTGTTGACTGGAGCACCGTGACCTGGACCCCGGGCTCATTGAGCAACTCGTACGATGTCGATCCTGCGAATCCCGGCAACGACCTCACGGTGGCGGTGACCGGTGATACCGGTCAACTGCAGCCGTCGTTAGCGACAGGTAATCCGCAAACGCCCGCGATCACCAATGCATTCGATGGCGGTTTGTCGCCCGGGCATTCGACTCTCGAGCTCGCGCTCAATCTCGCGAGCAACGCGCAATCGGTCACGGTCACAATTTCGTTTACCAGTCCGGGCGTGAACCATGTTTCATTTAACTTGTTCGACATCGATTTCTCGAATGCGAGCGGCAACACCTATCAGGATGTGATCAGCTCGATCACGGCGAACTCGACTGCCGGCACCATTGCGCCGACCATCACCAATGTCGGAGCTAACGCGACGCTTAGCGGCTCTGGGACTAATCAAACGTTGACCGGCATAGTCAGCACGGTCGATAAAGGAGCCGGCTCGAATTTGGGTAACGCCACCATCACATTTGATGGCACCGGCATCAGCTCTTTCACTTTCACTTACAGTAGCGGTTCAATGTTTGCCGATCCGACCTATCAACACATCGGGATCGACAATATTGACTACACGGTCGTGCCGGAGACGAACCCGGCGTTGCTGTCGTTAGGCCTTTGCATCACCGCCATCGTCGCTTCGACATGGCGCCGTTTGGCGAAACATCGGCGCGAAAAAAATATAGATCCATCCTAATCGCCGTCCCCGCCGCGCATCTTTACGCAATCAATGGGCTGCGTACGTTTGCCGTCGATGACATTGACGGAAGAGAACGTGCGCGACGCGTTGAAAGCGGTGAAGTATCCCGGCTTTAGCCGCGACATCGTTTCGTTCGGTCTCGTGAAGGGAATCAAGATCGACAATGGCGAAGTGCGCGTGCAGCTCGCGCTCGCGACTAACGACCCGAACATTCCGGCCACGATCAAAAGCGATGCCGAAAAAACTTTGCGCGCGATCAACGGCGTGCAGACCGCGAAAGTTTTGATCGACATCCACGCGCCACCGGGCGGCGCCGGCGCGCCCATGGGCGCGCAACGAATTCCCGGCATCAAACACGTCATCGCGGTCGCGAGCGGAAAAGGCGGCGTCGGCAAATCGACCATCGCCGCGAACCTCGCGCTCGCTTTGCGCAAGATCGACAATCACTCCGTCGGTCTTTGCGATTGCGACATCTACGGCCCGAGCATCGCGCTCATGTTCGGCTCGCGCGATCGACCGACCGCGACGGACGAAAACAAAATCATTCCGATCGAGCAGTACGGATTGAAACTGATGTCGATGGGATTTCTGCTCGACGACACTTCGCCGGCGATTTTGCGCGGGCCGATGGTGACGCGTTACACGCAACAATTTTTGCGGCAGGTCGAATGGGGCGAGCTCGATTTTCTCGTGCTCGATCTTCCGCCGGGCACTGGCGACATTCAGCTCACCATCGTGCAAACGGTCGCGCTTGCCGGCGCGATCATCGTGACGACGCCGCAGGAAGTCGCGCTCATCGACGCGCGCAAGGCTGCGACCATGTTCGAAAAAGTGAACGTGCCCGTGCTCGGTCTGGTCGAGAACATGAGCTACTTCATTTGCCCTAACGACGGCAATCGTTACGAGATTTTTGGCAGCGGCGGCGGCGCGCGCGAAGCGAAGCGACTACGCGTCCCGCTGTTGGGCCAGATCCCGATCGACATCGCCACGCGCGAGGCTGGCGATCGCGGCTTGCCCATTGTGGCCGAAGCCAATGCGAGCAACTCCGCGGTCGTGACCGAGTTTAATAAAATTGCGGAACAACTGCGCCGCGCACTCGACTGAAAGTGCGCGGAACGCGCTATGCTTGAAGAAAGATCGACAATGCAACGTCGAACCAAAACCGCCGAAACGGTTGACGCTGGCCCAGTTTTATGAAAGAGAATCGCGACATGCCTGCCACGAAAGAGGCGGAGTCGCAGTTCGTGAAGAACTCGAGCCTGTATAAAGAGTTCCTCGCTGAGCGCGAAGAAATTTTGAAACACAAATGGATTGAGAGCGAAAAAGCCGGCAAAGACATCGGCTTTGAAAAGGCGCTCCTCGATTGGATCGTAAAACATCGCTCCAATTGGCGGACGCGAAGAATGAAGGAGGCGAGCACCGCGAAGGCCGCCTCCTAAATTTTGTACTCCTTTAACGCGATCCTGCGAGGTCGCGAAGGACGAATGAAAGATCGACAATCAACTTCGACCGCGTCGCCGGTGATGGACGCGGCGGCAATCACCAAAGCCCTTCGGCGCATTGCGCACGAAATCATCGAGCGTAATCCGGACATTCGTTCGGTCATTCTCGCCGGCATTCCGTCGCGCGGAGTCGAGATCGCGCGCCGCATCGCCGACTTCGTTAGGCAAATCGACAAGATCGACATCGACACCGGCGTCATCGATGTCGCCATGCATCGCGACGATGTCGGCACGCGCCGCGAATTGCCAGTCGTGCGCGAGTCGAATCTTCCGCTTCCGCTCGAAGGTCGCACCGTCATCATCGTCGATGACGTTCTCTTCACCGGCCGCACTGTGCGTGCGGCCATGGACGCGATCGGCTCCTTCGGTCGACCCGCGCGCATTCAACTCGCGGCGCTGATCGACCGCGGTCATCGTGAGTTGCCGATCCGTGCCGATTATGTCGGCAAAAATCTTCCGACCGCGCTCGAACAAGACGTGCAAGTGCGCCTCGAGCAAATCGACGGCGAAGAAGGAGTGTGGATCAAATGAATCACCGCTCATGTGGAATTCTGGGGAGCGCAGGCGGCGCGCCTGCTGGTTTCGGCGGCTCGCCGAAACAATCTTTTAAAAGTTCGCGAAAGCGAGCCGCTTTCAGCAGCAGGCGAGCCGCCTGCGCTCCCCAATCAATTCGGATTCGCATTTCATGAACGAACGCTGGACACGCAAAGATTTGTTAGGCCTGCGCGAGCTGTCGATCGACGAAATCAATTTCATTCTCGAAACGGCGGACGCGTTCAAACAAGTGGGGGCGCGGGAAATCAAAAAAGTTCCCGCGCTACGCGGCAAAACGCTGGTGAATTTTTTTGTCGAGCCCAGCACGCGCACACGCACATCCTTCGAGCTCGCCGCGTTTCGATTGAGCGCGGATGTGATCAACATTACGGCTTCCGGTTCGAGCCTAACGAAAGGCGAAACGCTCAAAGACACCGCGAAGAACCTCGAGGCGCTGCACGCCGATATTCTCGTCCTGCGGCACAGCTCGGCCGGGGCACCGCAATTTTTGGCCGAGCGTTTGAAGTCGAGCGTGATTAACGCCGGCGACGGCGCGCACGAACATCCAACGCAAGGTTTGCTCGACGCCTATACCATTCGCGAGAAACGCGGCAAGATCGACAATCTTCATGTCGTCATCATCGGCGACATTCTTTTCAGCCGCGTCGCGCGTTCGAATATTTTCTGCCTAACGAAGCTCGGCGCGCGCGTAACCCTGGTGGGACCGAGCACGCTCGTGCCGCGTGATTTTGAAAAACTCGGCGTGACCGTCTCGCACAAGATCGACAACGTCCTTCCGGACGCCGACGTCGTAAATCTTCTGCGCATCCAGCACGAACGTCAGCGCAAAGAATATTTTCCCGGCACGGGCGAATACACGCGTCTTTTCGGCCTAACGAAAGCGCGCGCCAAAATGTTGAAGCCGGATTGCCTCGTTATGCATCCGGGCCCGATCAATCGCGGGGTCGAGATCGACAGTGAAGTCGCGGACGGATCGCGCAGCGTCATTCTCGATCAGGTGACGAACGGCCTCGCCGTGCGCATGGCCGTTCTCTATCTCTGCGGAGGAATCGCGACATGATCATTCGCGACGGCCGCGTGATCGATCCGGCGAATGGCCGAGATGAAGTTGTCGATCTTGCGATAGCCGAGGGGCGCATCGCGGAGAAATCGAACGATGCGGAAGTGATCGACGCGAGCGGTTTGATCGTCGCGCCCGGTTTGATCGACATGCATGTGCATCTGCGCGAGCCGGGGTTTTCGCACAAGGAGACAATTGCGTCGGGCGCGCGGGCAGCGGCGGCCGGCGGATTTACCACGATCGTTTGCATGCCGAACACTTCGCCGGCGGCGGATAATCCGGCGACGATCGCATGGATTAAAGATCGCGCGGCCGAGTCCGCATGCGTGAACGTTTTGCCGACCGGCGCGATTTCAAAAAATATCGCGGGCGAAGAACTCGCGCCGATTGGTTCGTTAGGCGACGTTGGCGTGGTCGCGATCACCGACGACGGCAAGTGCATTCAGAATCACGAGCTGATGCGGCGCGCCGTCGAGTATGCCCGCATGGTTGGATTGCCGGTGCTCGATCATTGCCAGGATTACAATCTCGCCGGCAACGGCGTGGTGAACGAGGGTTATTGGAGCACATTGTTAGGCTTGCCCGGCTGGCCGGCCGCGGGCGAGGAAGCAATAGTCGCGCGGAATATTTTGCTGGCAGAACTTTGCGATCATCACATCCATTGTCAGCACGTCAGCGCCGCCGGAAGCGTGCGCCTCATTCGTGAAGCTCGGTCGCGCGGCGTCAAAATCAGCGGCGAGGTTTGTCCGCATCACATCGCGTTGACGGACGAAGCGATTCAGAACTTCGACACGAATTACAAGATGAATCCTCCGTTGCGTTCGCAAAAAGATGTGGACGCAATTCTCGAAGGTATCGCGGATGGGACGTTGTCGATCTTAGCGAGCGATCATGCGCCTCATGCCGCGTTCGAAAAGGAAGTGGAGTTCGATCAGGCGCCGTTCGGAATCGTCGGTCTCGAGACCGAGCTCGGATTGTTCATCGACCTGCTCGTGCACAAACATCGCAAGATCGACATCGTCCGTTTGATCGAGATGTTCACGGTCGAGCCGGCGAAGCTGCTCAAACTTGATGCCGGCACGCTCTCGTTAGGCGCAAAAGCGGACGCGACACTAATCGATCCCGAACTCGAATGGACGGCGAAGATCGACAACTTTCAATCGAACTCGCGCAATTCGCCCTTCGACGGTTGGAAACTCAAAGGCCGCGCGGTGCGGACGATCGTGAACGGCAAAACCGTCTGGCAATTAGCCTAACGAAAGCCGCCGTGAATGTAGCTCTCGAGATGCTCGATCGCCGCGCTCTGGCAATCGATCACGTATTTCACGAGGTCGCCGATTGAAATAACGCCGATCACTTTTTCGCCGTCGAGCACGGGCAAGTGACGAACGCGTTTATCGGTCATGAGGCGCAGGCAGCGATCGACCGGCTCGTTAGGCGGAATGACGGTGAGCTGCGTCGACATGATCTCGTTCACTTTGGTTTCGCGGGAGCGTTTGCCTTTGAGCATGATCTTGCGGCTGTAATCGCGCTCCGAAATGAGGCCGACGAGCTTTTCGGCTTCGAGGACGAGGAGGGCGCCGACGTTTTTATCCGCCATTAGTTTCACCGCGTCGTAAACGGTGGCGTCCGGCGCCACGGAAAAAATCTCGCGCGGTTTATGTCCGAGAATCGCACTGACATTTCCGGCTACGTCCATGGCGTTGAAAGCGACGATAAAACTTTATCGCAAGATCGACAATTACATTTGCGGCGGTCAGTTATTTTCTTTTGTCGCTTTTAATTCGTTAAGCTTTTGCTCGGCGCGCGAAATTGCCGACTTACTTCCGCTGCCGAGAGCGGCCAGTTTCTGCTGCCGCCGGACATTGTTCTCCGCGAATTCGACTTCAGCGCGGTCGCGTTTTTCCTCGGCCGCGTGCGCCGCTTCGATGGCGTGAGCGAGCGTCGCTTCTGCTTCCGACAAATCAGCCGGCGAAATTTCATGATTAGTCAGGCGTGTCTGTTCGCGCGCAAAATTCTCCTTGGCTTCATCGAGCCGTGCCGATTCGAGCTGCGCTTCCAATCGCACCGTTCGCAATGCGCGCTGTTCCACTTCCACCTGCGCAATCACGCCGATCTTGCACAAGCGCGCGGCCCCGGCGGAATTCCGTTTCGCGCGCTCGAAATCTTTTTCGAGCTTCGCAAGATCGACAGTCGGCGTCGGGGTCGGTTGCGCATTGTCCAGTCGTTCGCGATCGCGATTCGGAATCAGCAATGGCGGCTCGATGTCGGATGAATCGACGTCGTCACTTTTCGGCAATTCGGTGGCGGCGAAAGAGAACGCGGCTGCGATCACGAAAATGGTGCAGCCTAACGAGCGCGGCATTCGCGCGATTGGTTAGTGATGGCCGCCGATGAGACCGCCGGGCAACGCGCCGCCAATTCCCCCGCCGACTCCGATGCCGCCGCCGCGACCGATTCCGCCTGCGGCGCCAGTGCCGCCACCAGTCGCTCCGCCGACGCCGCCGAGAACGCCAGGCCCGATCCCGCCGGGAACGCCGGGACCGATTCCCCGTTTATCGAGGCCGAGTTGGGCGTTGGCCGAAAGCGGCGCCGCTTTCGTTTGTGGCCGACTTAAATTATGGCGTGTCGTCACCGCTCGGGGCTTCACCTCCGACTTCCCGGTGCGAATAGTTTTTCGTGTGGTCGTTAGGCCGCGCGAGGTTGTTTGCGCAACGCTTCGCGTGACAGCCGTGGTGACATTGTTCACGGTTGCGGCCGTGGTTTGTTGGAGGCTCACCGCTTCTTGATTCAACGTTCGCGAAAGCGAATCTCCGGCCGGCGGCGTTCCGCCAAGTTGATCGAGCAACGTGTTTGCGCCCGGCCCGAGCGGCTGCGTGCTCGGCGCGGAAGCGAAACTGTTCGGATTCGTGGTGAAGGGCGCTGGACCGAATTGCGGCGACGTATTCGGATTTAATAAAGATTGCGCGGTGTGGCGGAACGGACCGGATTCGGATGTACTCGCGTTTGTCTCGACTGGGACAGTGGCTGGCGGCGGCGTTTGATTGTCGATCTTAGCGGGCTCGGACAAAGTTGGCCGCGGATACAGCACTTCGGCGGGCCATGACGCAACTCCGCGAATCAATTCTGCGCCGTTGAAAAAATAACACGCGCAGACTAATCCGCCGATCACCATGACGGAGACGAAAATAACATTCATCCATGCGCTGCGACCGAGGCCCGAATCACGTAACGGTTCCGCCGCGACAGGAATTTCTGCGGCCGTGGGGAGCGTCTTTACGAGGGGAAATTCGTCAACCGAAGCGCGAATTTGCAGTGGCGTGGCGTCCTCGGCATCCTGAAACGCGCGGACGAAATCGATCTGGGGCATGGAATCAGTTTTGGGGGCGGAATCTTCGTCCGGCATACCCTGTTTGCAAAGCAAAATTTGTTCCGGTAAACGGAACGTTTCGGCATCGGGAAAAATCCGAGCGTTCGCATTTTTTTCTTTTCATCGCCGCCATTGTGGCATAGCAACGCGCACTTAAAGACCTGTGTTTCTCCTCTCTCGTATCACCCTATTGGCCGCCGCATTGGCGGTGCTCATTTCGTCCGCGAACGCGACTTCGTTTCCGTCCTCCGGTCCCACCGTTCCGGGTCGCACCGCGCGTCTGCGCAATGGCGAAGCGGCGGCGCCGGAAAGCGCGCCGTTTGCGGTCAAACGCGCCATTTGGGCCGCGAACCAGTTGCACACCAAGCCGTATCGTTTCGGGGGCGGACATCGCTCATTTTTGGACAGCGGCTACGACTGCTCGGGCACGGTTTCCTATGCGCTCGGCGCGGCCGGAATTTTGAAATCGCCCATTTGCTCATCGGAATTCCGCAACTTCGGCGAACGCGGACGCGGCAAATGGATCACGGTTTACGCGCGCCACGGTCACACCTTTGCTGTTATCGCCGGGTTGCGACTCGACACCACGCCTTACATCACCGGTCGTGAAAAATGGCGGCCGGCCTGGCAACCGACCACGCGCGCGCCCATCGGTTTCGAAGCGCGTCACCCCGCCGGCTTGTAAGATCGACAATCACAAGATCGACATCAACGCGGCGCGCGGACGGCGGCTTCACGCCTACCGAGCTGCGAAAACTGCGCGCGCTCAAAACGCCCGCCGGCGTCCAGAAATTTCTCGACGATCTTCCTTACAACCTCGCCATAACCGCACGTTCACCGCGCAAAGTCTTGCAAGACGGAACGGCCTCGTGCCTCGAAGGCGCCATCTTCGCTGCGGCCGCGCTGCGCGTGCTCGGATTCCAGCCGCTCATTTTCGATCTCGAAGCCGATCGCGATACCGATCACGTGCTCGCGATTTATAAAATCGGCAACGGTTGGGGCACGGTGGCGAAATCAAATTTCACCGGTTGCCGCTATCGGGAGCCGGTTTATCGCACATTGCGCGAGCTCGCCATGAGTTACTTCAACATCTATTTTAATCTGCGCTTCGAGCGCACCCTTCGACGCTACTCGCGCCCGGTAAATCTCGCGCGCTTCGATCGATTGCATTGGATGACGACCGACAAACCGATTTGGTTTATCGCGGAACATCTCGTCGACATTCCGCACATCTCGTTGCTCACGCCGGCGATGGCGAAACGATTAACGCATGTCGATCTTCGCACGGTCAACGCCGAGATGTTCGGCCACCGCAAAAAGCGCGCTCGTTAACGCCTTCGCAACATGTCCGCGCCGAGCGCGTCCTGCGCGGTGATCAGCATCATCCCGGCGAAAGCGAGGTTCCAAAGCATGAAGACGATCGCGAATGTCGCGTGGAATCGACGGTTCTTCGTAAACGCCGCGATCAGTGAGAGAACGAACCACGTCGCCATCGTCGCCGGATACAATAAACCTTGCGCGCGAAAATGTTCGACGCCTTTGAGCAGAGTATCGATCAGATCGATCGGAAAAAGGACCGCCAGCAGCAAAAAAATTTCGCGGTTGTGATCGAAAAAATAAACGCGCCAATCACTGATCGGTTCCACCGTGTCCGGATCGGGAAAAAGTAGCGACGATATCAAATAGAGAATCGTCGGCGTCAGAATTAGCCAAACGAAAAGGAAAAATGTCCAGCGCTCGTTCGCACGCCAGCGATACGCGACGAACCACATCAACGCCATAACGACGAGAAGATTCAACATCCATAGAGCGTGGACCCAATAAACGCGGCGGCGTTTGCGCGTTTGCAACAGGTGCCCGAGACCGCCGACCGTCCGCGTCACGCCGAGCCCGAGCACGATCGAAGTCAGAACGATAATGTAACTGAAAGGGTCCATTCGTTAGGCCGCGCAAATGCGGTCGGCGATTTTTGCGACTTCGAGTTCCATCGGCGCATTGGCGTAGCCGATCGTCAGGCATTCCATCAAATACTGCTGGAGAAATTGCCCGATGCCGCCCATGCGTTCGTACTGGGCGGTGTGACCGAACTCGTGCGCGAGTAGATGTCGATCTTGCCAGCAGTCCCAACGCACGAAAATTCCGTAACGCAGCGTGAGGCCGCGGGTTTCCGGCGTGAGAAAATGAACGGTCTCGGCCGCCGCGCGAAGTTGCGGATGCGCCGGCACCGGAACCGATTCGACGCGGAGCAAACGAATGCGCTGCGGTTCTTTCACGCCGGCAGCGCGGGCATCGGCCAACTCATTTCCAGATAGCGCCACGCCTTCGCTCAAAACCCGCGCTTCTTCCGCCGTGGCCCATTCGATCGCGAGCGGAAGCAGTTGCTCGAATTCGGCGAGAAGTAATTGTCGATCTTTCATTGGCCTAACAAAGTCGCAATTCGCTCAAGTCCTTGTTCGAGAATGTCGCTCGCTCCGCCAAGACCAATACGAAAATGCTGCGGCGCTTCAAAGAAATGTCCGGGCACGACACTGGTTTCAAATTCGTCGCGCAATCTACGGCAAAAATCTTCTACACGCCCATCGCGCATTCGCGGCGCAACGCAGGTGCCGAATTTGCTCGGCGCGCATTCGAGCTGTCGCGCGTGCGCGGCGAGAAATGCGTTCACGAGTTGGCGATTTCGTTCCAGTAACTCGCGCGCGTGTTGCGCGATCGGCGCCAGGTGATCGAGCGCGATCACACTCAATCGTTCGGCCGAATGCGCGCTCACGCCATAGGTAAGATCGACAAGTGCATGCATGCGCGGCACCAAATCCGGCTGCGTCAGGATCCAACCGCAACGCAGCCCGCTCAAGCCGTACGCTTTCGTCAGGCTGTTCGTGATGGTGAAATTGTCGCCGAGAAAAAAAGAGGAGCGCTCGGGCGAGTCGAACATCGCCTCGAGATAAACTTCATCGACGAAAACGCGCGGACCGATTGCGCCGATCTCACGCATTTCGTTTTCGGGGATGAGAGCGCTCGATGGATTGTGCAAATTCGAAAGCACAATCAACTTGGTTTCTGGCCTAACGAGTCCACGCAGACGGTCGATGTCGATCTTCCATTCATTCGCCGGATCGCGCGTAAATCTCCGCACCTTCGCGCCGAGCCATTGCGCGATGTGGAGCATCGGTTGATAAGTCGGTTGTTCGACGAGGACATCCTGGCCGCGCTCAATCAGTGCGCTGAGCGCGATGAAGTTCGCCATCGATGTGCCGATGGAAAGCACGAGCGATTCATCCGGCGCGCCGGTTTTCCTAACGAGTCGCTCGCGCAACTCCGGATAACCGTACAAACCTGGGCCGGTGATTTCGAGGTCTTCGATGCGCGCCGGCAAATCGCGCAGCGGATAGTTCTCGACGCCGCTGGTCGCGAGATTAAAACGCGCCGTGCTGCGCAGTTTCGCCCATTCCAGGTACGGCATCCGATTCATGCGCTTCGTCGTGACCAGAGAAAATAAACCGGCACGCCCGCGAGCAAGATCGACATGCCGATGAGCGTGTTCGCCGGATAACGCCAGATTGTGTTCGCGACCACGGCCCAACAAATGGCGATAAACATAATCGTCGTCCACGGATGGAACGGCGTTTTCTGTGGCGGCAGGCGTCCCGCCTGCGAATCGTCGGTGCAGCCGAGACGGCTGCCACCACAGTCTTCGCGTTTGTGGAAAACGAACAACGTCGCCGCGGTTAGGCCGAAGAAAATAAAATCCATCGAGACAACGTAGTTGAGGATTTGTTCGTAGCGTCCGCTCAACGCGATCACGATCGTCCAGATGCTTTGCAGAACAATCGCGACGATCGGCACCTGCGTGTGCGGCGAAAGACGCGCGACGCTGCGAAAGAACAAACCGTCGCTCGCCATCGCGAAATAAACGCGCGGCGCGGTCAGGATCGATTGTGCGAGAAATCCGAGAGCGGAAATCGCGATGGCGGCGGCAATAAAATTTCCGCCTGCCGGACCGAAGGCGATGCGCATAATCGCGCTCGCCGGAGTAGATGTCGATCTTAGCGCGTCCACGCCGAGCACGCGCAGACATACGACGTTGACCAGCGTGTAAAGGAGCGCGACCCCGGCCACGCCTAACAAAAGCGCGCGGGGAAGATTTCGCCGCGGTTCGCGAATTTCCCCAGCCACGAAGTTCGTCGTCTGCCAACCGCCGTAAGAAAACAACACCGGGACGAGCGCAGCGCCGAAATCGGAAAACGAATTGTGCGCGGCGGAAACTTGTGAGTTCGCGGCGCGCGCGAAAAAGCCGCAAACGATGAGCGCGGCAATGGCGACAATCTTTGTCAGCATCAAAACTGATTGCGTGCGCGCGCCGAGTTTGACCCCGAGACAATTCACGATCGTTAGGCTGCCGAGCGCGACGATTGCAATCATCCAATCGGGCGCGTTGATCGACATGAGTTCGCGAAAATAACGCGCGAAGATGATTGCGACCGCGGCCATGCCACCAGTTTGGATCACGAGCAACAGGACCCAGCCGTAAAGAAATCCGAAGATGGGATGAAACGCTTCGCGCAAATAGGCGTACTGGCCGCCGACCGCGGGCAGCGTTGCGCCGAGCTCGGCCCAGATAAATGCGCCTAACAAACCGACCGCAGCGCCGACGAGCCAGGCGCCGATGATGAGCGCGGGCGTGTGCACTTGTTGCGCGACGACCGACGGATTCATGAAAATGCCGCTGCCGATGATGCCGCCCATCACCAGCATGGTCGAGTCGAAGAGGCCGAGCTGACGCGCGAGATGAACTTGTCGATCTTTCACTGCACCATGCCGAAGCGCTTGTTCTGCTTCGTCATTTTTAACAGATAGCGCAGGCGTTGTTGGAAAACCTCCGGACGTTTCCGCGCGGAATCAATCCACGCCACGCGAATGCGTTGATACGTTTTCGGAAACGCCTGGAAATTTTTCCAGGTCGTTTTGTCTTTCTTTAATTCAGCAATGACGTCTGCCGCGTGCGCGTATTTCTCATTTAACTGCATCTGAATTTTCTCGAGGCCGAAGCGCGTCATCTTTTTCGCTTCGATCAAACGTCGCGCGCGTTCGCGGTTTGTTTCGGACAGAAAACTTTTCGGCCGACGTGGCGAGTAACGTTGCGCGGTGCGTTCGTCGTCGACGCGCATGACGATGCTGTCGATCCAACCGTAGCAAAGTGCTTCCTCGACCGCGTCGTCGTACGGAATGCGCGATTTGTTCGTGTGCTTCTTATAATAGATGAGCCAGATGTCCTTTGCCGTTTTGTGATTCTTCCGCAGCCACGCGCGCCAATCTTTGCGATTGGTCACGTAAAGCGTTTGGCCGAGCTTCATCGCGGACGCGGAAATTTCGCGAGCAACGGATCGCCGGTTTTCTTCATGTGATCGGCGAGCAATTCTTTGAAATGGTCGATGTCGATCTTGTACGCGGGATCGTCGATCAAATTTATGCGCTCGTCCGGATCGCGTTCTTCATCGTAAAATTCTTCCGGACAGCGATAGATGAAATGCTCGACGCGTGCCTTTAGTTTCGGATCGCGCTCGGCCGCTTCGACGATGGCGTGCCACGATGCGCGCTTGGACATCGCGCCAATGCGGAATTCGGTTTTGCCATCGGCCCACGGATTCCAAATGTAAGCGCGCGTTTTCGAACGAATGCAGCGTGAGTGAAATTCGCGGCCGCTGTTTACGGTGTCGACCTGGGTGAAGATGTGATCGCGCGGTTGCGTCTTCAGCCACGACTCGCCGTCCATGCCGTCCGGTTTCGTTAGGCCAAGAAGATCTAGAACTGTCGGCATGATGTCGATGTTGGTGACGAGCGCGTCGGAGTTGTCGATCTTACGCGAACGTAAAAGCACCGGTGTCCACGTCGCGTAGCGATAGAGCACGGCTTTCGAAAACGGCATCGGCATTCCGTGATCGGAGAAAAACAAAATAATCGTGTCATCCACATTTCCGACGACATCGAGAATTTCGCCGACGCTTTGATCGAGCCGACGGACGTTTGAGTAATATTGCGCAATTTCGCGGCGCACTTCGGGCAAATCTTCGAGAAACGGTGGGATGTCGATCTTCGATTCGTCGTAGAGATCGTCATCGGGAAACGGGCCGTGCGGATCGGTGCTGTTCGCGTTAATGAAAAATGGTTTTCCGGATTTGCGCGCGGCGTCGAGGCACTGCTCACATTGCGCGCGCAACGCGCTCGGGTCTTTTCCCGAACCATCGAGCGCCAAGTCCCACGGAAATTTTTCCGGCGGCGCCATGTGTTTGATCTTGTTGATGGCGGCGGTGAAGTAGCCATGCGCGCGCAAAATTTCCGTGAGCGTCGGCACATCGGCGCGCACCGGGCCGAAACCGGACGCGCCATTGCGATGCGGATAGCGTCCGGTCAGAAACGCCGAGCGCGACGGCTGGCAAATCGGAATGACGGTGTGGCAATTGCGAAACTGCGTCGCGCTCGCCGCGAACTTGTCGATGTTCGGCGTGGCGCCGGCGCGCGAACCCATCCAGCCGGTGGAATCGGCGTTCAGATCATCGGCGGTGATGATGAGCAGGTTCATTGAGTAGGGCGCACAGGAATGTTATAGCGCGGGAGTGCGAATCAAAGCGATTGTGCTGAGCTACGACCGCAACCGCGCGCTGACCGAGCACATGATTTTGCAATACGGGCGGGTGTGGCCGTCGCATCCGTTTGTCTTTCACGTGCCTTTTCAGGAATTGCGCGGGGAAGATTCGGAGCGTGTTCGCTACATCCAAACGCCCGCGCCGATCAAAGCGACGGTGATGAAGTTAATTGTCGATCTTGCGGACGAAGAGTGGATTTACTGGTGCATGGACGATCGTTACCCGATCCAGCTCCTGACCGATAAAATCGAGCGCATGGTTTCGCGCGCGCTTGCGTCGGACAAAATGGACGGGCTGCTCTTTTGTCGTTGTCGATCTTTGCTGCTCAAGCCGAAGCAAACTTTGTATCCGCGCGAACATGTCGATGCGGACGGAACGATTTATTTGCAACGGCGCGGCTGGCGGCAGATCTGGCTGCATCAACTCATGCGCGTGAAAGTGTTGCGGCATTTGTTCACGAATCTGCCGGACGAGCTGCCGAACGCGAACGCGATGGATAAATTGAAGCACGACGTGCCGATGCCGAGCGATTTTCGTTTGTTCGTGACGAAAGAAAACTACGCTGTTTTCGGCGAGAGCACGCGGCGCGGGCGCATCACGCAAAATTGTTACGACAGTCTGATAGCGAGCGGCGCCGAAGTGCCGGAGTGGTTTCGCGAGACGACCGGCGAAAAGGTTACGCTCGGGGCGCTGTAGCGTTTTCGCCTAACGAACGCCGAAAAGCACGCCAGAGATCGCGTGTTTGTTGTCGATCTTGCGCGGCCGCGCGCACGAGCTGTGCGAAAGCGGCGAAGGTCCGGCCGTGCTCGATCGCGTCGCTGATACGCAGGGTCGCGACTTTGCGCGACCAGCGGCGCCGAATTCGTTTTCGTTCCTGGTGTGGGAGATCGGCCCCGAGCCGATCGATTTCACCAAGAATATCTTCGAAGCATTTCACGCGTTCGCTCGGCGATATCGTCTTCGATGTTCCGCCACCATGCTCGCGCTTTTCCATAAGCGGCTCGGCCACGTAAACGAAACGCGTCATCTTGGCGAGACGCAGTGTGAGAATGAAACCGTCGTGATGAAAGAAGCGCTCGTCGAAGAATCCAGCGGCCTTCACCAGATCCAAGCGTGCGAGCAACGCGCGTAATCTTCCAGTGCGCCCGGCGGCGAGGTGCGCAAAGATTTCGCCGGAGGGCTCCGGACTTTTGTCGCGCACTTCTCCGCGGTGGCCAGCGATGTTCATTTCGTAACGATTGGCGTAGCTGACGCCTGCATGTCGATCTTGCGCGAGCGCGGCGGTGAGAGTTTCCAAATAGTTAGGTAACAAGCGGTCGTCGCCGTCGAGGACGGTGATGTATTCGCCGGTGGCAATTTGCAGACCGCTGTTGCGATTGGCGGGAATGCCGACGTTGCGCTCGTGCAAAATGTTGCGAATCAAATTTGGATAGCGTGCGACGTAGTCACGAATGAGCGCGCGCGAGTTGTCACGGGTGGAGTGATCGTCCGCGATGATAATTTCGTGCGGCGGCAAAGTTTGCGCGAGAGCGCTGTCGATCGCTTCGGGCAAAAAGCGTTCCTGATTATACGAGGTGATGACGATGCAGACGCGCGGCGGCATTTAGAAGGCGTATTCGAAGAGCTCGATGCTGCGCGCGAAACGTTTCGCGACAAGATCGCGCGAGGCGTCATCGTAAAACGTGCGGTAATGCGGGCGCGGCACTTCGTTTTCTTTCGTTAGGCCGATCGGTTCGATACGGAGCTTGTCGCAAACGCGCTCCCAATCTTGCGCCAACGTTTCGTATTTACCGACAAGATCGACAATCACCTTTCCATTTTCATCGCACAGCCAGTCAGTAAAATCGCGTCCGGCGCATTCGTTGATTTTGTTGGAACCGTAATCGGAGCGAATGAAAGCGTCGAAAGTTCCGAGCGCGCGCACATTCGCGGCGTCATCGCGCAGGCGCGGAAAATCTTCGGCGACGTTGAGCCACCAATGATACGACGAGACCATCAGGTCCCAGGGATTTCGCACGAACGCGAACTTGAACGCGCGCGACCAGAGCGGGCCGAGCGACGGACGCACGTCGATCGCTTTGCTGTGTTTGTGATACTTGTGCGATGCGATGGGCAGCGACGCGCGCGTGTGCGCAGCGCGCAGCGCGCGATGAATGCTCGTGCCGGCGCATTTCGGGATGTGAATGAAAATGTAATTGAGCGAAGTGGAGTAGCTGACCGGTTTGGTCTTCGCTGTTTCGGTGGCGTTCATCCCGAATACCAATGATGCCGTAGTTGGCGCGCGGCTCAATCGCCGATTGTGCGGAGGCGCGTGGTGGAGAGATTGCGGGAATGGCGATTGTCGATCTTGCGGAGCGGCGGCTCATCTTCTCGATCAACTCCGGCCGTTCCGGTTCGAAATATCTGGCGCAATTACTCGGAACCGCTGCGCAAGTGCGCAGCTTTCACGAAGCGGAGCCGAAAATGAGCGGCGAATTCATCGAAATGATCAATCGAGCGCCGCTGGAAAGTTCGCGCGAGAAACGGCGGATCAAGTCGCGGGCGATCGCGGAGATCGTGCGCACATTCGGACCGGATGAGATTTATGCGGAAACAAATCACACGTTCATCACGACGTTTTACGACGTGGTGCTGGAAGATTTTCAGAAGATCGACATCGTCATCCTGCGGCGTGATCTCGCGCTCGTGCTGAAAAGTTTTATCGAGCTCGGATATTTTTCGCCGCGCAATCCCCTTTCATATCAATGGATGTCGAGTCCGAACGCGGTGACGGCGGCGCTGCCGGCGCTCGCGCCCGACTCCGCGCTGGACCAATTCGATTTGTGCATTGCGTACTTGTTCGACATCGAAGCGCGAACGGAGCGGTTTAAGCGCGAATATCCGGCCGTGCCGACGCATGAAGTGCGATTGGAACAGCTGAACGATATCGATTTTGTGTCCGATTTCTTTGGAGCGTTGCGTCTTACGCAAACGCCAGCGACGAAGGAACTCTGCGGGCGCGCGGTGAACGAACGCCGCGAACGCAAAGCGAAGATCGACAATCAAGTTTCACTGCCGCAGTGCCGCGAGCGGCTGGTGAGTTACATCGCGAAATCGGAAGCGGGCGGAGTGAAGCTTCCAATCAGCGCGAGCGCCTAACTTCGCGTTTCCTGAAAAAATTGCGTCGATAAACACGCAGTAAGCCATCGTATTACGAATTTTGAATACAAAAGACTGCGTGGCTACGCTGCGCCCTGGCAAAAAATATGAAACGGTCTCTAAAATCTTTATCGGCGTTCGCCGTCATCGGCGTGCTTCTCATCCTGGTTAGCGTCTGGCGCAGCTTCGCCGCCGACACCACGGTCGACACGATCTCTGGTTGGGACGGCAGCAGCAGCATCTGCTGTTTTGGTGTTCCGAACTCGGCCACGTATGGGCAGGTCGTGACAGTTCCAGCCGATCGAACGGTGCTGGAGAGTTTCGACTTCGAATTGCTGGTGCCAAGCTCGGTTTCGTTTCAGGCTGAAGTTTACGCATGGGACGGGACCAAGGCGACTGGGCCCGCGTTGTATGAAGGATCGGCGAGATCTACGACTCAGAACTCGAGTTTTGAATTAATTCACACCGACACCGGGGGTATCCCGGTAACTCCCGGCGCGCAGTATGTGGTCTTTCTCAGCACATCGAAGCTACAGGCCGGCAAAACGCCAGCGACCGGCAGTTGGGGTTTACGCGGGGACGGTCCGTATTCCGGCGGCGACTTCTATTATCAAAATAACGCCAACGACGCGACCAAATGGACAACGGAGGCGTGGAGTCTTTATCAAGCCGGTGTCGATCTTGCATTTCGGGCAGTGTTTGCGCAGGCCTGCACTCCGCCGCCGGCGGGGATGGTGAGCTGGTGGCCGGGCGATGGCAACACGCACGACATTCAAGGCGCGAACGACGGCGTTTTGAAGAACGGCGCCCATTTCGGCGCCGGTGAAGTAGATCAAGCGTTCAGTCTCGATGGTGTCAATGATTACGTAAACGTGCCGAACAGCGCGTCGCTCAATCCGGCTAATCTCACCGTCGATGCGTGGATTAATCCGACGACAGTGGCGAGTTTTCACAACGTCCTGGAGAAAGGAAACCAGGCGTACGTTTTGCAGATCAACGACGGAAAAGTCGTGTTCGGTTCGAAGAACGCGCTCGGCACCTACGAGGAGCTGACCGGCACTCTTACCGTTTCGGAAAGCCAGTGGACGCATGTGGCGATCACGCACGATGGAACGACCAAACGCATTTATGTAAACGGCGTTCTCGATTCGGCGACGGCATCGCAAGTTGGGCTCTACACTTTGGACACAGATTCGCTCAAGATCGGCTCGAACTTTGGAGATACCCGGTTCTTTCCGGGATCGATCGATGAAGTGGAAATTTTCAGCACTGCGCTCGGGCAAAGCGACATTCAGTCGATCTACCTCTCGGGCTCGTTAGGTAAATGTCGATCTTGCGTAACGCCGCCCGCGAGGATGATCAGCTGGTGGCCGGGCGACGATTCGCCTAACGACATCCAGGACGGTAACACGCTCTCCGATGGAGCCGGAAATGGATTTGGTTATGGCACCGGCAAAGTCGGCGACGCGTTCACTTTCAATGGCAGCCAATTCGCGACCGCGGGGGACCCGGCCAACCTCGCCCTCACCGGAACGGCGGTGACACTGGATGGTTGGATCAACCCGAGCAATACCAACGACGCCGTTTATTTCGGAAAGACAGTGAGCAGCGGCAACGACTACTGCTTGTTCCTTCTTGGCGGCGACCTCACCGGTTCGATCAAAACCGACACGGCCGGCGCGGGCGGATTCGAGATCTTCGTTCATACCGGTTACGTCCCGCCAACGAATCAATGGACGCACATCGCGCTCACGTATGACGGATCGAACGTGACCGTTTACGCGAACGGAAATGCGCTGCTCTCCTCCGGCAAGACCGGAAATCTTGTCGATTCGGGCTCGCCCTTCAATATCGGCGGCCGGTCGGACGGCCTTTTGTTCACCGGCAGCGTTGACGAAGTGGAAGTATTCGATCGCGCCTTGAGCGCGACCGAGATCCGCGCACTCGCCGATGCCGGCAAGGCCGGTAAATGCAAGCCGAGTCCTACGCCAACACCGACACCGAGCCCGACCCCAACGCCGACCGTGACACCGACACCGACGCCGACGCCGACTCCGAGTCAGGCGATTGGAAGTGGGACGATCGCCACTCCTGGCGGCTCAGGTTCCTTCAACTTCAATGTGCAAAACCCCGGTCACACCGGTTCTTTCACTTATAGCGACAACGGCGAAGAATTCGCGTTAACCAGCACGAAAATCACTTCGCTCACTTTCACCGGGAATCAGGCCCACTTCACCGGTGAAGGAAAAAAGCCCGGCGGAAAGAAAAATAAAAAGAAGAAAAACAAGAAAACATTCACGTTCACCATCGACGTGACTGACAATGGCACACCGGGAACCCTCGACACGTTCAGCATTCAGGTGAGCAACGGTTACAGCGCAAGCGGCAACCTAACGAGCGGCAATATCACGATCGAATAACCGTCAGGGCTGCATGTCGATCTTGCGGAAGATCGGTCACGCCCGATCGCCCGAATGTTTATGTCGATCTTTGAAGGTCAGCTCGGCGATTCCGGATTTGTCCAGCTCGCCGAGTCCTTCCGCAATCATGCGGTCGTATTGTTCCTTGGTCGCGCGCGCCAGTGGAAGGTCAAGACCGAGCTCGCGCGCAATTTGTAGCGCGATCCCACTGTCCTTTGCCGCGTGCGCCGCGGAGAAAAAGCAACTGTGCTCACGGTTCTGCATGTCCTCGCCGTCTGTCTCGAGCACGCGCGAGTTCGCGCCGGTTTGCGAAAAAACTTCGCGCAACATTTTCAAATCGAGTCCGAGCGCCGCGCCCAGCCCAAGTCCTTCCGCAAGTCCGGCCGTGTTGATGTTCATCACCATGTTCACGAGCGCCTTCACCTTCGCCGCTTCGCCCGCTGGGCCGATGTAACGAATGGTTCCGCCGAGTTCTTTCAAGATCGGCTCCGCGCGTTGAAATGCGCTCTCGGTCCCGCCGCACATCAGATACAACGAACCCTCACGCGCCTGCGTGATGCTCGAGGCCATGCACGCTTCCAGCGTTTGCGCGCCGGCCGCGCGCGCGGCTCGTTCAAGATCGACATGTACCTGTGGCGAAATCGTCGCGCAATTAATGAACAATTTTCCGCGCGCATTTTTTAGCAAATTGTCACCCGGCGCAGTGAATATTTCGCGCATCGCGTGATCGTCGCTCACGACCGTGATGATCGCGTCCGCTTCCGCGGTGACTTCCGATAAATCCTGCGCCGCCGCGCAACCAAGTTCGCCGGCAAGATCGGTCGCGACCTTTCGGTTCGCGTCGTAAACCGCCGTGACATGGAATTGTCGATCTTTCAATCGACGCGCCATGTTCGCGCCCATTCGCCCGACCCCCACGAAACCGACGTTCATTCAGTCTGACCGGCGAAAAATGGATTGTGCCGTTTTTCTTCGCCCACGGTCGTCATCGGTCCGTGGCCGGGGCAAATAATAGTTTCGTCCGGCAAAGTTAGAATTTTCTCGAGATTGTTTTTGACCGCGTCGCGATACGACACGCTGCCGCCGCCCATCGAGCCGGCAAAGATCGAATCGCCCACGACAGCAATCTTTCGCTCCAGCCCGGTAAGCACGTAGGTCATTCCGCCGCGCGAATGTCCCCAGGTCAGGCGCGTGTCGATGTCGATCTTGCCTAACGAAAAATGTTTTCCTTCGTCGATCGGCTCGGCCTCGGGAATTTTCTCGCGCTCGGGAATGAAAGCCGGCGCGCCCGTCTTTTCCTTCAGCTCGGCCAACGCCGCGATGTGATCGACATGCGCGTGCGTCAGCAAAATCAGTTTGATGCTGAGATTCTCCTTGGTCGCGCGTTTCAACATTGCCGTGCAATCGGCACCCGTATCGAATGCGACCGCCTCTTTCGTTCCCGGGTCCCACGCGAGATAGGAGTTCACCGTTACGTCGTGATAACGCGTCGTGAATTGGGCAAGGCCGTCGATGTCTTTGATTTGTTTCGGCTGCCATTTTCCCGTGGCCATATCGCACAAGGCGCGTCCGGCCAGCCCGAGCACCGGCGCGATGCGCAGCACCGTCAGCTCATCGAATTCGCCTTCGCGCAATTTGCGCAGCGTTTGCGAATTAACGCGCGCCTTCTCCGCCAGCTGCGTGTCGGACAATCCCAGGCCGCGTTGCGCTTTGCCGAGGATGTCGCCAAGATTGTCTTCCAGCGGAATCATGTTCGTTAGGCCGGCGCAAGATCGACATGGAGATTTCGCACCGCCGTCCGCACGACGTTCTCAAAAACTCCCGCAACTTCAAAGACTGAAATTCCGCGGCCTAACTCGCGCTCCATCGACGTCATGGTCACGTTGGTGATGCCGCACGGAACAATGTGCGCGAACGGCGCGAGATCACCGCACACATTCAGCGCGAAGCCGTGCATCGTGATCCAATGCCGCACGCCCACGCCGATCGACGCGATCTTGCGCGCATGATCGATCCAGACACCGGTCAACCCATCGCGGCGCGCGGCGACTATTCCGAATTGCGCGAGCAAATCGATCAGCGTTTGCTCGAACCAGCGCAGATATTTGTGCAGGTCTTGCCCGCATTGGCGAAGATCGACAATCGGATATCCGATCAATTGTCCCGGACCATGGTAAGTCGCCTGGCCGCCGCGATTGATCGCGAAAATCGGATGCGGCAGATGCGCGCCGCCTAACAAACTGGTTTTATCCGGCGTGCGGCCGATCGTGTAAACCGGCTCGTGCTCGAGCAACAGCACTTCATCAATCGCGGAACGGTTCGCGCGTTTCACGGCGACGAGTTGTTCCTGCAGCGCGAGCGCCTCGGCGAATTCCATCCGGCCTAACCAACGCACCGCAAGATCGACATCGTCATTCATATTTGTTTCGCGCCGGGAACGCCCATGCGCGCGACCTCTTGCGCGCGCACATGTGTAAGGCCGATGGCGAGCGCGTCCGCCGCGTCCGCGTCCGGCGTTTCCGTTAGGCCAAGAAGCGCGCGCACCATGAATGCGACCTGATTTTTCCCCGCGCCGCCGCGCCCGACCGTCGCCTGTTTGATCCGCGTCGGCGCGTACTCGTAAATGGGCAAACCATTTTCCGCGGCGGCGAGAATGGCCGCGCCGCGGGCCGCGCCTAACAAGATCGCCGTTTTGTAACTTTGCACATAGATGACCGACTCGAGCGCGCACGCCTCCGGTTCATGTTCGCGAATCAATTGCGTGACCCGATCGCGAATGGCAACGAGACACGATGAGGAACGCAGCGAACTCGGATTGTGAATCGTTCCAAAGTACAACGCGCGCGCCGAACCATTCGCAAGATCGACAATCGCCACGCCGGTGTTGCGCAAAGAAGCGTCGATGCCGAGTACGCGCATGTTAAGCAGTGTAAGATCGACATCTCGCCGTTCAAAGTCGAATCGACAAACGCGCCACTGCGGCGAATCATTTCAACATGATCGAACTCGAAAGCGATGGTGCGCGCAATTTGTTCATCATTCGCTACCACGGTCACGTCACCGCCGAGGAAAGCGCGCGCTGGGCCGATCCTGCCCGTGCCGCCATCGAAAAGATGCGCCCCGGCTTCGGATTGCTCGCGGACCTGAGTCATCTCACGTTGATGGATGTCGATTGCGCGCCGTACATTGAAGCCACGATGGATTTCGCAAACAAAAATGGCGTGGCTGCGGTCGTCCGCGTCATTCCCGATCCGACGCGCGATATCGGGCTGCAAATCATGTCGAGGTTTCACTACCGGCATGATGTGAAGATCATGACGTGCGCCACGGTGGAGGAAGCGATGAAGATTTTGTTCGATTGAAATGAAACGCGGAATGCGATTGTCGATCTTAGCGATATTTATCACGTCATCCGCGGCGGCCGCGGAATTCGATGCGAGAACGGCGGAGCGATTCGCCAATCTCGCGCTCGCTTGCGTCGATAAAGAATACCCGAACAAGATCAGCCATGTTTTAAACAGCGATGCGGACGTCGCGCCGCCGCGCAAATTGACGCCCGCATTTTGCGGCTGTTACGACTGGCATTCGTCCGTGCACGGGCACTGGCTGCTCGTTAGGCTGATTCGGACGTTTCCGGATGCGGCGTTCGTTCCGCGCGCGCGTGAAGCGTTGCGCAAGAGTTTGACGGCCGATCATCTCAAACAGGAAGCGGCGTATTTACGCGGAACGGGCCGCGCCAGTTTTGAGCGTCCGTACGGTTTGAGCTGGCTGCTGCAACTTTGCGCCGAGCTGCGGGAATGGGACGATGCGCAAGCGCGCGAGATGTCCGCGAACCTGAAGCCACTCGAGGATATCGCGGTCGAACGCCTAACGAACTGGCTGCCGAAGCTTTCGCATCCGGTGCGAATCGGCGAGCACGACCAAACCGCGTTCGGACTCGGATTGATGCTCGATTACGCGCGCAAGATCGACAATCGCTCCTTCGCCAAACTCACAGCTGATGCCGCGCGAAAGTTTTTCCTTAACGACAAAAACGCGCCGCTCGCCTACGAACCTTCAGGTGAAGATTTCCTGTCGCCGTCGCTGGGCGAAGCCGACGTGATGCGGCGCGTGCTAACCCGCGACGAGTTCGCGAAATGGCTGCGTGATTTCATGCCGCAAATTCCCGCCGATGGAAATGCCGGCTGGCTGCGACCGGTGGTCTCGCCCGATCCGAGCGATCCCAAGCTCGCGCACCTCGACGGATTAAATTTGAGCCGGGCATGGATGCTGGAGGGAATTCTGTCCGCGTTGCCTAACGACGACCCGCGCCGCGCCTCCTTGCAAGCGGCCGCCGATGCGCATCGACGCGCCGGACTCGCGGCTGTCACCGGCGAACATTACGAAGGTGGTCATTGGCTCGGCAGTTTCGCCGTTTACCTAACGACCCGTCGCGGAATTGCATCCGACAAGATCGACAATCGCTAAGTCAATTATGGATACCACGCATTCGAGCGCCAGAACGATTGCAGCGCCGCGTTGTTTCCGTTGAAAATATTGCGCTCGGCTTTTCGAATGTTCGCCACGCTCTTCGGATACGCGCTGCGCGGACGCAGATCGCATTTGCCGTCCCCGGTGTATTGCCACATATCCCAGCGGTCCCACGGCGCGGTGTTGCGCGGTTGGAAATGATAATTCGCAATCCACAACCAGCAGTTCGACAACGTTCGCCTTTGCGATTCGCTCGCGCCGGCGCCATAAAGCATCTGCCGCAACCGATACTCGCTGCAATACAAACCCGGATATTTTCCGGTGCGTTCCTTGATGCGATTCACAAACGCGACCGCCTGCCCCACGCTCATGGTTCCGCCGGGATAATGCCCGTTTTTTTCAAAATCGAGCACAAGCAACGCGCCCGAACGACGTCCTTCCGACTCCGGCATTTCTCGAATGGCCGGCCGCGATTGCGCGACCACGTTCAGAAAATGATCCGCCTGCGTTATCGGATTTGTCGCGTCGCCGAAATGGTATGCGCCCCACAAAAGACCGGCGCGTAATGCCGCGTCCTGCCGTTCATGATAGCGATTGTCCGTCGCGTAGCGCGGGAATGTCGCTTCATGAATAACGCCGACGATGCCTTCGCTTTTCATGGCGACGAAGTCCGGCCGCATTAAATCGTAATGCGACATGTTCACGACGCTGTTCGATCCAAATGCGGATATCGACGGCGCAAGCAACAACAGCGCATGTAAGATCGACATCTTCATTCGCAAAATCATCGGCGAACTTTCGAGAATGAATTCGCGCGCGCAAGCGCGCACTTCACGGCTTCTTCGCCGGCAACGGCTTGTTGCTTTTGATGATCTCGTCTTCGGGCGTCAGTTGCGGCGCTTTGCCGCTGAAAATTAACCGGTTCGGTTTTTCGCTGAGCGCATCGACCAGCGCCTTCGCGTGCGTGGTGATGACCTTTAAATTCAACAATGTCACGTGCAGCTCTTTTAACTGTTCCTGCAACTTCGTGTCGGTGTTGCCGAGAAATGTGTTGGCGGTGCCGAGAACGCCGTCGAGTTTCGATTCGACCGGCTGCAAATTGTCGATGTCGATCTTGAGCGAGTCTAACAAGGGGGAAATCTTCGGCATGAAATCGCCGAGGTTCGTTTTTAAATCGGTGAACGTGCCATTGAGCGTATCGATCAACTTGTTCGCGTTATCGACCAGCGGGCCCGCCGCCGCCGTGATTTCTTCGATGCCATAAGCCGGATGACCTTCGATCGCCGAATTGTTCGCCAGCGTTTTGCCGCCGGGCGTTCCCGCAGAAAGCGCGACGAACTTCGGCGCGAGCAATGTATCCGCGCTTAATGTCGCCACGATATCGTTAGGCAACGGCGGGATGTCTTCATCGAGCTCGACGGTGACGACCACGGCATCACGTTTGTTTGTCGATTTTGCCCGCTCGTTCGCGGTGAGATGCCGCATCGCGATGACGCGTCCGGCCGGCGCGCCGGCGTAACGCACTTCCGAGTGAACTTTGATTCCGGTCACGTCTTGATATCGGATCTGCAAAGTGCGCGTCGGTTTCTTTAATCGGTAACCGGAGAGCGCGAACGTCAGCGCCGTAAGCAGCACGATGCTGCAAACGATGACGGACAAGGCCACCAGGTAATCGGAGAGATTTTTTTTCATCCGTGTTTGTGATGAAACCGATTCCGCGCCGCGACGCACGGGCGCGGCTTCACATGTTGAAGATCGACATGTTCATCTTGCGAAAGATTTAGCGGAATCGGTCCGTCCGCTTCGCCGTTAATGAACTGCTGCACTTCCGGGTTCGGGCTCGTGCGAATTTCATCCGGCGTCCCTTGCGCCACGATCGAGCCGTGGCCGAGCATGATCATGCGCGTGGCAATCCGAAACGCGCTCGTCATGTCGTGCGTCACCACGACAGCGGTCATGTGCGCGCCGTGCGTCAGCTTCAGCGTGAGTTGATCGACAACTGCGGTCATGATCGGATCGAGTCCGGACGTCGGCTCGTCGCTGAAAAGCAATTCCGGATCGAGCGCGAGCGCGCGCGCGAGGCCGACGCGTTTCTTCATTCCGCCGCTAATCTCAGACGGTTTCAGATTTTCAAATCCGCTCAGGCCCACCATTTTCAATTTTTGCTCCACGATTTCGTCGATCTCTTCCGGCGTTTTTCGAGTGTGCTGCAACAAGGGCAACGCCACGTTTTCGCCAACGGTAAGTGAAGCGAGCAACGCGCCGGATTGAAAGAGCATTCCGAAACGCTTGCGCACGTTTCCGATCTCGCGCTCGTTCATGGCCGTGATCTCCTCGCCGAAAATTTTTACCGAGCCCGAAGTCGGTCTCATCGAGCCGATAATGTGACGCAACAGTGTGCTCTTCCCGCAACCGCTGCCACCCATGATGACGAGCGTCTCGCCGCGATGAATCTTCAAAGAGATGTTATCGATGACGGCGCGATCCCCGAACTTCCGTACAAGATCGACAACTTCTATGACCGGTTCGCCGTTCATGCTGCGAAAAAGAATATGCCGGTAAGAATTGCGTTCGTCACCAGCATCGCGAGCAACGCCTGCACGACCGAAGAAGTCGTCGATTGCCCCACGCCTTCGGCGCCGCCTTCGACATGCAATCCGGCGTTGCATGCAATCGTGATGATGATCCACGCGAACACCGCGCTCTTGATCATGCCCGAATACAAATCCCACGTGTCGGCGCTCTGCAACGCGCGTATGATGAAACCGGCGGTGTTGAAGTTGAGCGCGAATCGACAGACGGCCCAGCCGCCGAGCACGCCGATATAATTTCCGAAAATCGTCAGCGCCGGAAGCATGATGAGCATGGCGATGAAACGCGGCACGACCAGGTATTGCACCGGATTAATCGCCATCACTTCGAGCGCTTCGATTTCTTCTGATACTTTCATCGTGCCGAGTTCGGCCGCGACCGCGGAACCGCTGCGACCGATGACGATGACCGCGATCAAGACCGGCCCCATCTCGCGCAAGATCGACAACATCACGAGATCGGGCACGTAGATCTCGGCGCCGAGTTGTTGCAACGAATGCGCCGCTTGCATCGCCAGCGTCACGCCGATGCTGAACGCGGTTAGCGCGACCATCGGCGCCGCGCGCACGCCGATAAAAACCATCTGGCGAAAGATCGCGCCGATCTTGAAAAACTCTCCGCGGAATGGCGCGACGAAGAGCCAGTAAAGCAGGTCGAGATTGAGCCGGAGATAATTTTTCAGATTACCGGTTTAACAGACTCTGCGCGTCGCGCGCAAACTTGAAACCAGCCAGCGGCGGCGCAAGATCGACATCTTTATTTAGAAGTAAAACCTGGAAGACGCGGCCGAGCATTTCCGGATGCAAGAGCGTCTGCAGCGCGCGCGGCGAATCGGGTGCGACCAGATCGGAAATGATGCCGGTGAGAAAATGATGTTGGTCGGTGAAACCGGCTACGCGCAATCCCTTCGCTTCAGCGCGTTCGGCGATATCGGTCCAATTGATATGCGCGGTAATGTCCGCGTCGCCGATTTGTTCGAACGGCGAATCGAGATGTCGATGTTGCGCGCGTGCTTGCACAACTTCGCGAAATTCATTTCGCGCGAAGCCGTAGTCGATAATTAAAACAAACCCGCGCTGCAAATTCGCCGCGACTTTGTCGATCCAGTCGAGCTGCGATTGATTTGTGATTTGTTCGGCCGGCGAATCGACGAAGACGAACTGATCGCTCGCAAGATCGACAAGTTTATTTCGGAAGTTAATCGGCATGGCGTCGAGGAGTTCGTTTGAGAAATGAACGCCAGTGAACGGCGCAAGCTCGTTAGGCCATTCCACTTTTTCCTGGAAATCGCCGAGCGTTTGTCGTTGTCGATCTTGCCAGACACGGAACGGTTCGATGATGCGATATCGTAAATCGGCGAAGAAGTCGGGCGCGTCTCTGCGCGCGGCTTCGAGCACATCGCGCGCGAATTGGCCATCGTGCGCGCCTTCCTCCACCAGAATGAAATTGTCGATCTTGCCGAGGCGTTTCCACATTTGCGCGAATTGCGCGGCGAGCAATCGCCCGAAGAGCGGACCAACGCTGACGTTCGTAAAATAATCCCCGTCCCGACCGATCCGCGCGCGGCCAGAACTATAATAGCCGTGCGCGGGATGATAGAGGGCCTGCTGTATGAACCACGCGAATGGCTGCGGACCGTGTGCGCGGATTTTATCGCGGATGATTTGAATGAGTTGCGTCTGCAATTGGGAGCGTGGAACGTTGCCCGCCCAAGTCGTGAGAAGCAACTCGCCATATCTGCATCCGCCGCCGCCGGGATTCGAGTTTCCGCCGCCATGGTATTTGCGCCCGCAATTTTACATTCCGGTCGCAGCCGTCGCGCTGCTGATTTCTTCGCTCGCAATTTACATGTCGATCTTAGCAAGCGGTCTCAAAGCGGAGGCGGCCGGTTTCGACATCTCGCATCTCGAGCAGATGGAATCGGCCAGCGTGATCGTAGATCGCAACGACAAAATCTTTGGACAAATTTACGTCGAGAACCGCGAGACGATTCCGTACGACCAAATCCCGCGGAATCTGGTGAACGCCGTGGTGTCGGTCGAAGACGCGAAGTTTTACCAGCATCGCGGTTACGATTTCGGCGGCATCATTCGCGCCGCGTTGAAGAATTTCGCGGCCGGTCACGTCCGTCAGGGCGCGAGCACGATCACGCAACAATTGGCGCGGAACAGTTTTGCGCTCAAAGAGAGAACGTTTCGCCGCAAGCTGCTCGAAATTTATCTGGCCAAACGAATCGAAGAAAGTTTCGGGAAGCAGAAAATCATGGAGCTGTATCTCAACCGCATTTACTTCGGCGGCGGACTTTACGGCGCGGAAGCGGCGGCGCGCGGATATTTTGCGAAGCCGGCGCGCGATATGACGCTGACCGAATGCGCCACGCTCGCAGGGTTAATCAAAAGTCCGAACCGGCTTTCGCCGTGGAACGACAAAGCTCAGGCGAAAGAGGCGCGCAATTACGCGCTCGAGCGAATGCGTTCGTTAGGCTTTATCGATAGATCGACATGTGCCAGCGCGCAGGCCGAGGAAGTCGTGATCAGCAATCGGCAAAACGCGCAGGGGCAGACTTACGCGGTCGATTACATTCGGCAGAAAGTGATCGAAGCGGTCGGCTGGGACCGCGCCATGAATGAAGGTTATCGCATTCGGACGACGATCGACGCCGATTTGCAACGCGTGGCCGAGGATTCGTTGCGGAAAAGTTTGGACAAAGCCGAACGCGTCAACGGTTACGCTCATCAAACCTACGCCGATTACGCCGCGACGTTTAAGAAAGCGAAATCGGAAAACAAGATGTCGATCTTGCCCGCGCCGGAATATTTGCAGGGCGCGGTGCTCGCGCTCGATAACGCGACCGGCGGAATTCTCGCGCTCGTCGGCGGACGCGATTTCGAGCACAACCAATACGATCGCGCGTTGCAGGCGCGGCGACCGGCCGGAACCGCGATGAAGCCGTTCGTTTACGCGGCGGCGTTTGAATCGGGCGACGCGTATCCGGGGACGGTGGTGGAAGATTCGCCGCTCGATAACCGCGCGGTCATGATCGGCGGCACGACTGGAATTCTCGGCGAATGGGGACCGGAGTCGGAAGATAATCGTTACGAAGGCGCGATGACGGCGCGGCAGGCGCTCGCACGATCGAAAAACGGCGCGACCGTGCGCATCGGTCTCGATGTCGGCGTGGATGGAGTTGTCGATCTTTGCAAAAAGGCGGGCGTTCGTTCGCCGCTGCGTCCGTATCCGGCCACATTTCTCGGCGCGAGTGAAGTGACGCTCTCGGAGCTCACGCTCGCTTACACCATTTTTCCTGGCGCCGGCGCGCGGCCTAACAACTTCCACATTCTCGAGCGGATCGAAGAGAAAGACGGCACCGTCGTTTGGGACGCGCAAAAGGAGCGCGGCAAGGTCAGCGTCGTTAGGCCGGAGACAGCGTATGAGGTGCATTCGTGTTTGGTCGATGCGCTTGAGATCGGCACCGGCAAGCTCGCGCACTCGGCTTTCGGTTTGAAAAAAATCCCGGACGTCGCCGGAAAAACCGGCACGGCCTACGATTTCACCGATGCGCTTTTCGCCGGCTACGACAACGCAATCACCTGCGCGGTCTGGGCCGGCTTCGATAAGCCGCAAAAAATTTATCGCGGCGCGTTCGGTCGCGAGCTGGCCATGCCGGTGTGGATCGACATCATGAACGCGTCGGCGGATCGGTATGTAGCGAAACCAATTCCGCAGCCCGCGACATTGAAGAAGATCGAGATTTGTGCGCGCTCCGGTTTGCTCGCGACCGATCGTTGTTACGACACGGTGAAGACGGCCTCGGGCGATACCGTGCAGAAGCGCACGACTTATTTGGAGCTCGCGACCGATAAACAAAAACCGACGGAGGAATGCGATGTGCACGGCGGGCCCCGGCTGCGAATCGCGAGAGATGAATCGAGTGAGAGCGAATTTCCGCGCGCGGCCTCGGCGGTGGAGTTGAAAGAATTGCAACCGATCGCGTTGCGAGCGCCGACATTGCTCGCGGAAAAGGATCCGTACAATTCCGCGAAAGCGACGATCGTTGCCGCGCCGCCGAAAACGGAGCCCGCCGAAGAAAAGATCGACAATGGTAAGATCGACAATCAGCGGGTGGAAGCGACGCCGTCTGAAACGAACGCGCCGGTCATGAAAGCGATCCCGGTCCAGCCTAACGAGCGGCGCGAGCCGGCCACGACGCCGGCCGAGATTCGCAAAGCGCAACCGGTCGGTCCGCTCGACGAAGCGCGCGAAGAAAATTTGTTGCGCGCGGCCACCCCGCCGCCGTCGGAAGAAGAAGAACAGTGACCATGGCGTCGCCTAACGACGCAGCCGATTTCAAGTTGACCGTGCTCAGCCCGGGCGGGCGGGATCGCGAACAATATTTCGAACATCCAGCCGAGGCCGATTCGCCGGCGCACGCGCCGGTCAACTTTCACGCTTTCGCCGCGTGCACCGGCGGTTCGTTCCATCGCGACGTAAAGCTCGCCATTGCGGACAACAGTCCGGTGCTGCTTTTGCTGCGCGGCAATTTCAAAGCGACGCAGCAAGCATTGACGAAATTGAATGAGGAAAAGCGAACCGTCGCGGTCTCGTTCAAGGAGACCGGTCTCCACCAAATTGCGCAGCAACTTGGCGATCGCCGGCGGCTGGCACGTTTCATCGACATCGTCCGGCGCGCGGGCGGTTGCATCGGAGTGACGCCGGAAGCGACCGAGATTTTTCGACTTGTTAGGCCAAAAGACGACGGCGAGAAAGCGGTTTTCATTCCGACGCCGTATCCGTTGGAAGATCGACAATGGAACATGTCGATCTTGCCGGACCAGCAGTCGGGAATTTTTGTCGGCACGCGCGAGTGGGACGTGCCGTCACGAAATCACGCCGCGGCGTTCCTGCTCGCGCGAAGATTGTGCGACGAGACCGGCGAGTCGGTGACGGTCTTCAACTTCGACGGACGCAAAGGAAGAAACCGGTTGGCCGAATTGAAATTTCCCGACGGCAAACTGCGTGTCATCGCGGAGCGAAAATCTTACGCCGATTATCTGCGTGAAATGGCGAAGCATAAAATCGTTCTGCAGCTAGATCGCAGCCGTGTGCCAGGACAGGTCGCGGGCGATGCGTTGCTCGCGCGCACGTTGTGCGTGGGCGGCGACGGAACGATCGAGCGAATCGCGTTCACAAATTTTTGCGGTCACGGCCGCACGATCGAACAGGTGGCGGGCATCGCGACGACATTGCTTAAAGACACACAGAAGCGGGCGGCCGCGATCATTGAATCGCAGTGGCGCGCGATGGAACGGCTTTCTTTTTCGGCCACGCGCAAACAGCTCGAGATTTTCTACGCGCGCATCGCGCGCAGGTAAACGTCCTCGAGCGTTCGCACTTGCGTGCGCTGGTCGAACTTTTGCCTAACGGAATCAGATCCGGCGCGGGCCATTCCGGCGAGTAGTTGTCGATCTTGCACGATGTCGATCAAAGCGGATGCGAGCGCGTCGTGATCGCGCTCGTTCACCAGCACGCCGCTCACGCGATCCTCAATTGCTTCCGGAATTCCGCCGTGCTTGGTCGCGAAAGCGGGAAGACCGGTCGCCATCGCTTCGAGCATCGAATTGGGAACGCCTTCCTGATTTCCATCGGCGCCGGTCTGGCTCGGATGAATGAAAATGTGCGAAGCGTAGTAGAGCTCCCGCAAAGCTTTCTGCGAAACGAAACCGGCGAATGAAACGCGATCCGCGATGTCGAGCTCGCGCGCGCGCGTTTGCAGTTCTTCGAGCATGGGACCTTCGCCCGCGATGGTGATTGTCGATCTTGGAAAACGCGCGGCGAATTTCGCGAACACGCGCAGCGTTGTCGGATATCCCTTTTTCTCGATCAAACGTCCGGCCTGAAGAAATCGCCAGTCGCCGTCAGTTGGGAAGTTGCGTTCGCGAAATGCAAATTCGTCCAGCGGAATTCCGGCGCGGACGATGTCGATCTTCGCCGGATCGCAGCCAAGATCGACAATCGCCTTGCCTAACGAATCGGAACGGACGAGGACGCGTTTGACGAGTCCGAGCATCTCGATAGTGGCGCGGCGATAGGCCAGCTTGTGCAGATCGACCAAAACATCGGCGCCGTGAAATGAAACGACGGTTGGTTTCTTCCACGCGCGAATGAGCGGCAGCAAATGCACGCCGATGTGACCGAAATAAATGTGAAGCAGTTGCGCGTTGGTCTTGCGCAAGATCGACAAGAGCGATTCGAGTTCGGTTTTGGAGATTTGCCACGGTTCGTCCCGCAATTGCCGATGCCAGAAACGGCGAAGAAAATGCGTCGGCGGTTTTCCGACGACGTAAACGGGTGAGAAGGGAAATTGATTTTCGAATTCGCGCTTTTGCGCGATCACGATTGGACGAACGCGTTCGAGCGCCGTGATCTGCCGATAGATGTGCAGCATCTCCGGCTTGAGGAACGTCGCGCAATAGGAGGCGACGGTTGGACGCGCTTCAGCGGCTTCGCTCACGCGAAACCATTCCTGTCATGTCGAGCGAAGTCGAGACATCTCTTACTGATCTCTTACTGAGAGATCCCTCGACTTCGATCGGGATGACAGAGGAGATTTAGAAAACGATCTCGAACAATTTAATGCCGCGCCATTTGCCGCTCTCGTCGTAAGCGAGGCTGTCGGCGGCGGTGCCGTATTGCGCGGGCGCCTTCGGGTTGAGCATCTGCAACGGATTTCCGCCACGAGCGGCGCGCTGCAATGCGCCTTGCGGTTCGCGCTTGGCCAGCGGCACGCGTTGTTGCGTTTTCGTTTCCTTCTTCGCTTTGGTGGTGGTGGTAAACGTTTGCGCGGATGCGCTGAGGGCAAACGCAAACGCGAGTAAGATCGACATCGACAGTCCGAGCCGGACCGGCAGTAGTGTTTTCATGGCCGTTTCTCTTTAGGTTAAGTCAGGCGCCAGACCTTGCCGGTTCCAACGCCACAGCGCACAGTTACCAGACGATGGACTACCTTGAGAAGGCCAAACGCGTGCTCGATGTCGAAATCTTCGAGCTGCAAAGGCTGCGCGATCGCCTGGGCGAGGAATTTTCGCGCGCGGTCGCGTTACTGAAGGACGCGGTCGATGCGCGCGGGAAGATCGTTGTTCTCGGCGTGGGGAAATCGGGAAACGTGGGAGCGAAGATTGCGGCGACGTTAACGAGCACCGGTTCGCCGGCGGTCGTGCTCGATTCCGCGAATGCGATGCATGGCGATCTCGGGATGGTGGCCGATGGCGATGTTGTGCTGGCGTTGAGCGCGAGCGGCGAGACGGAGGAATTGCTTCGCATTCTGCCGGCGATCGCGCGATTTCAGGTGAAGGTGATCGCGCTCTGCGGCGAGGCGCAATCGACGCTCGCGCAAAACGCGCACGTATTTCTCGATGTGAACATCGAACAGGAAGCGTGTCCGCTGAATCTTGCGCCGACTTCGAGCACGACCGTGATGCTCGCGCTCGGTGACGCGCTCGCGATGGTGTTGCTCGAAGCGCGCGGATTCGACAAAGAGGACTTCGCGAAATTTCATCCCGCCGGAATGATCGGGCGGAGTCTGCTTATGCGCGTGCATCAGGTGATGCGGCCGGCAAGTGCGATGGCAGTCGTTAGGCCGGACGCGATGATCCGCGATGTTTTGAAAGCGATGACCGCGGTGCGTGCGGGCGCCGCGGTCGTGGCCGGCGAAGATCGACATCTTGCCGGAATTTTTACGCACGGCGATTTCGCGCGGCATTTTCCGAACGATCCGCGTATCGGCGAACGGGTCGTAGCCGATCTCATGACGTTGAATCCGGTGACGGTGCACAAAGACAAACTCGCAGTCGAAGTTCTCAGTTTGCTCCAGCGTCATCGCATCGACGATCTGGTCGTGGTCGATGATGAAAACGTGCCGGTCGGTATTGTCGATTCACAGGACCTGACGCGCTTGAAGTTGTTGTAAGCTCGTGTAACAGTCCGCGCTCCATGGCTGCCGCGAACGATCTCCGCAAAGGGCAAGCGATAAAATACAACGGCAACACCGCCATTGTGCTCGAGGTGCATCATCGCACGCCGGGAAATCTGCGCGCGTTTGTGCAGGCGATCATTCGTTACATCAATACCGGCAAAAGCGCGGATGTGCGTTTCGGTTCGACCGACAAAGTCGAGCTGGTCGATATCGACCGCCGCGATGTCGAGTTCAGTTACAAGGACGGCACCGGTTTTCACTTCATCGATCCCGAAACCTACGACACGATCGATCTCGACGAAGGTTTGTTAGGCGACGCGAAAGATTACCTCGTCGAAAATTTGCGCGTCCAGGTTTTGTTCGCCGAAGGCAAAGCGGTGCAGGTGGAATTGCCGCCGTCGGTGAGCTTGAAAGTGATCGAGTCGGCCGAAGGCGTGCGCGGCGACACCGCGAGCAACGTGACCAAGCCGGCGAAGCTCGAGACCGGTATGACGATCAACGTCCCGCTCTTCATCAAGGAAGGCGAGACGATCAAGATCGACACGCGCAATCGCACTTACATGGGGCGGGCATAAATTCGATTGTCGATCTTGCGCGCAATCGCGGCGTGAGCGACGATTCGTTAGGTGTGAGGTTAATCATCGCGCTTATCGCGCTCGCGTTGCTGACGAGCTGCCGCTGGCTCTACTCGCCAGTCCCAAAATCGTTTCACTCTTCGTCGTCGAAATCTCGAACGACCACCACCGCGCGCGGACAGAAATGGATGTTCACGTCGATCGATCTCGAACTCGCTCGCGAAAAACGCGGCGAGCATCCGCAATCGGGAAAAGCGAACTGGCGGGAATATTGGAAATGGCGCATTTCGCTTTGGAAAAAACAGAAAACGGGCAAGCAATACATCGAGTATCTCGCGCAAAAGCGGAAAGAGCTCGGCCTGCCCGATGTTAGGCGACTTTAATTTCCGTTTCCCAAATCGGCTCGAATCTGCGTAAATCGGCAGAGGGATTTCGCCGATTTTGGACCACGCGCACCGAAGATCGACATCTATTCGTCGCCGCCGCTCGCATCGCAACGTAAAGGTCGTGCCTTACGTGGTGCCGACGACGCGACGACGCCCCGACCCGATGCCGATGATGGTGCCGACGCGATGGGTAAAATTTGTGGTCGCGATTTTTCTGCTGCCGGTCTGCATCATTCTCACGCAAACATTTTTTACCTCTTTCGCGCGCGCGGCTTTGACCCAGCGCCTCTGGGCCGCGGAAGAATTTTGGTTCTTCTCGTTAGGCGTAGTCCTGTGGCTCATCGCCTTTTTCGGTTTGCCCCGGCCGATCATTCTCTACGTCTTCGGCCACGAACTGACCCACGCACTCTGGGTTTGGTTGATGGGCGGACGCGTCAGCCGCATTCGCGTGAGTCGCGATGGCGGGCACATCATCGCCAGCCGCACGAATTTTTGGATCGCGCTCGCGCCATATTTTTTCCCGCTCTACAGCATTCTCGCCATTCTCGCCTACGGCGCGCTTACCCTCGTTTTTAATATGCAGCCGCATGGGCGCTGGCTCTACGCCATCATCGGCGTGACCTGGGCGTTCCATTTCACCTTCACGCTCTGGATGATTCCAAAAAAGCAGAGCGATCTCATCGACCACGGCACGTTCTTCTCGCTCGTCGTGATTTATTTGATGAACGTGCTCTTGCTTAGCGTGCTGCTCGTCATCGCGTCGCCGCAAATCACTTTCGCCAGCTTCGGCGCCGATGTGGGGAAGAACATCAGCAATTTCTCGCACTGGGTTTTTGCGATGATCGACAAGTTCAAACGCGGGGCGCACCCGATCAACTGACGTTCTGCGCTGTGGTGGCAGGCGTCTCGCCTGCGAGTGCGTAAATTCCGCAGCCGAGGACGGCTGCCGCCACAACTCAGCTCGCGTTCGTTAGGGCGGCGAAGGGCAAGACAGCGAGTGCGTCGCGCAAATGTAGTTGTCGATCTTGCGCGTGAATTTCGCGACCGGTGAAAATGTCGCGCGCGTATTCGAATGGAAGATCGATAACTGTGTCCTGCCATTTTTCGCCGATCGTCGGAAAACCAACACGCGACGAAAGTCGCGGCGCGATCACGACGATCATTTGTTGATCGAGCCGTCGCGCGAAAGAAACGACGCAATCCGCAAAGGTGCCACGCGCACTCAGCGCCAAATATTCTCCGCGCGCGAAAAGATCGACATGTTCATTTCGGAATTGCAGCAATCGCTGCGTCAGAAACATTTTGATGCGGCCATCGGGCCATCGCGCCAGCAACTCTTCCGGCGCCGCGCTCGTTAGGCCGTCGATCATTTTACGCCGCGCCGCATAATCAACCGGCCGGCGATTGTCGGGATCGACGAGTGAGAAGTCCCAGATTTCGTTGCCTTGATAAATGTCGGGCACGCCGGGCGACGTGAGCTTGAGCAATGTTTGTGAGAGCGAATTGATGGCGCCGAGCCGCGCAATTTCCTCGACCAGCGGATAGACCAGCGGGAGAAAACGATTCTTCGGCGATGGATCGAGAATGCGGGCGATGAAATCGCGCGTGGCCTCGAGCCACTCTTCGTTAGGCTGGATCCAGCTCGTGTTCAGTTTCGCCTCGTTCAGCGCCTTGTGCATGTAGGCTTGGATGCGCGCGACGTACTCCGGCGAAACATTTCGTTCCGCCGCGCCGCCGGCGTCGATCGGCCAGGTGCCGAGTAAGGTTTGATACAGCAGATATTCTTCATTCGCGTCCGGCCCTTCCAGCTCTTCGAATTGCTTTTTGATTCGGCGATTCAACGTGCGCGCGCGTTGCAGAAATTGACGCCACGGTTGCGGAATCTCTGAAATCGCGAGCATGCGCGCGCGCGTGTCTTCGCTCCGCTTCGTGTCGTGCGTCGAAGTCGTGAGCATTGACGCCGGCCAATGACGTTGTCGATCTTCGTTGCGTCGGTGAAATACGGAGAGGCCCGAACCGAATTGCTGCGGCTCGCCGCCGACTTCGTTCAATGCCGCCAGCCGATTGAAAATATAAAACACCGTGTCCTCGACGCCTTTCGCCATCACCGGCGCGGTCGTCTGCTGAAATTTCAAAACGAAATTCGTTTGATCCTCGCGCTCGTTCGCGGTGACGTTTTCGGCAAAGCGCAGCAGCAACACGTCGCGCACAAAATTGAAGACCGAGGCTTCGATTCCGGGATTGCGGCGCTTCGCCGTGGCGATCGCGCGCTCGATCAATTGTCGATCTTCGTCGCTCACCGGCCGGCCCGGTTCGAGATAAGTGCGATAAACGGGGAAGCATGCGATCGTTTCGCGCACCGCGACGACAAGTGCTTGCAAAGTGAAATCGCGGAACCAGCGGTTTTGTTCCGACAGTCGGTCCACCATGTTCCCGAGAACGTTCACGTCGTTCGCGAGCGCGAGCCGCATGACGAGACGTTTCTTCGCGTAAACAAGATGGCCGTAATGGAGCGAGTGGCCGATGAAGCGGCGAAACGTTTTCGTGATCGGGCCCTCCGCCGTTTCATCGACAAGCAACTGCGCGACCTGACTGGCAAACTCGTAACCGGTTGTACCGTGCACCGGCCAGTCCCCGCGGAGCGGTTCGTCGCCGATCAGAATTTTTTCCACGGCCATATAAATGGCGCGAGTATCCTCGTGGTTCGTTAGGCCAAGCGCGTCCGCGCAGCGCTTTTGCAACTTCACGAAATATTCGCGCGGCAAATAAAGGCCGTCTGGATGATCGATGCGCAATCCCGTGACCGCGCCGCTTCGCACAAGATCGACAAGTAACTTGTGCGTCGCTTCAAAAACCTCCGGCTCTTCCTGCCGGATGGCGGCAAGATCGTTCACATCGAAGAAACGGCGGTAATTAATTTCTTCCGCCGCCACTCGCCAAAATGCGAGGCGATAGGCCTGCGCGTTTAGCAATTCGTCCAACTTGTCGAAGCTGCGCGCATCGCCTTCGCGCCCATTGATTTCCTCGACCGCCTCTTCGATGGCGCGCTGAACTTCGGGCGCTTCCTGGCAACGCCTAACGAGCCGGCGTTTGATGATTTCTTTTTCGCGCGCCCGCTCGGCGATCTTTTCCGGATCGGTCTCGGTGCGGCGCGGTAAATAATCGAGCGCCGTGAGAATGCTTTGGAATTCCGCGTAAAACTCTTCGTCTTTGTGCGGCTCGAGCCGGTCGAGCGCGATTTGCAGAATGTAACGGTAGGTGCCGGGCGCGATCGGGAAGTGGTGCTCGTAATACGTCAGATAAAACGCGCCGGCATCGAAGTGCACCTTGAGCTCGCCGCGTTCGAGCACGCGTCCGTATTGATCGCCGAGAATCGGCAATAGCACTTTGTCGTGCAGATCGCTTTTGATCGGCCGCCAATCGACGTCGAAATATTTTGCGTAAGGCGAGCTCGGGCCGTTCTCGAGCACGTCCATCCACCAATGATTGAGCGGCTCACCGATGCCCATGTGGTTCGGGACGAAATCGAGCACCTGCCCCATGCCGTGCGCGTGCAGCTCGGCGACCCAGGCATCGTATTCTTCACGCGAACCGATGGCGGCGTTGAGGGTGTTGTGATCGGTGATGTCGTAACCGTGCAAACTTTCCGCGCGCGCCTGGAAATACGGCGAAGCATACGCATCGCTTACGCCTAACGAGCGCAAATACGGAGTAATCTCGCGCGCTTGATTGAAGGTGAACTGCCGATTGAGCTGTAATCGGTAGGTGCAAACAGGGATGCGGAGGGTGCCCATTGTCGATCTTTTCTGTCGTCCGTTTTGCCCCGGAGGACAAGGCTTCGCTGCTTGCCGGTCGCGGTCGCAGGAGGCACAATTAATCGCAGATCACCTCGAAAATGGATTCGTCAGAATCTGCGACCACGACGCCGGCTGCGCCTAACGAGATGCCCGTGGCGATTGGTCACGTCTTGTTCATCGACGTCGTCGGCTATTCGAAACTGCTGACGAACGAACAACGCGAGCGGCTGGCGGAACTGAATCACATCGTCCGCGACACGGATGCATTTCGTGCGGCGGACGTGGCTGGGAAGCTGATGCGATTTCCCACCGGCGACGGAATGGTGCTCGCATTTTTCACGACACCGGATGCCCCAGTGCGTTGCGCGATGGCGATTGCGCGCGCTCTAAAGGAAAAAAATTCGTTTCAAGTCCGAATGGGAATTCATAGCGGACCGGTCGAAAACATTTCGCACGTGGACGATCGGCCGAATCTCGCCGGCGCGGGTGTAAACATGGCGCAGCGCGTCATGAGTTGTGGTGACGGCGGACACATTCTGCTTTCGGCGCGCGCGGCGAACGACCTCGCGGAGATAGGCGAATGGAAACCGAAGCTGCACGAAGTCGGTGAAGTCGAAGTGAAGCACGGCGTCCGGCTTGGTTTGTTCAATCTTTACGACAGCGAAATCGGCAACGCGGACGTGCCGCAAGCGGTGCTAGCGATGATCTTGCGTGCGCGCAAAGCGAAACGGCAACGACTCGCCATCATCGCCGGAGTGACATTGTCGATCTTAGCAGCAATCGTGTTCTGGTTCGCGCGATCGCACGCGAATCCGCCTAACGAACAAGGCATCGCGGTTTTGCCGTTCGAAAACTTAAGCGCGGACAAGGAGAATGCGTTTCTGGCGAGCGGGCTGCAGGATGAAATCCTGACGCAGCTGGCGAAGATCGGTTCGCTCAAAGTGATCTCGCGCACGTCCACGGCGCAGTACGAAGCGCATCCGAAATCGTTGCGCAAGATCGCGGCCGAGCTGGGCGTGGCCTGGATCCTCGAAGGAGGCGTGCAAAAGATCGACAATTCCATTCGCGTGAACGTGCAATTGATCAAAGCGGCGACGGACGCGCATCTGTGGGCCGAGACGTACGATCGGCAGCTGATCGACCTGTTGAAGGTGCAGAGTGAAGTTGCGCAACAGATCGCAACGTCGCTCAATGCGACGCTGACCCAGGAAGAAAAGTCGCGGATCGAGCAAAGATCGACATCAAATGCTGAGGCTTATGCGTTGTTTTTAAAGGGAACAGAAGTGTTACGCCGGCCGGCGGCATCAGCGGAGCGAATGGAGGAAGGCGTGAGATACTACGATCAAGCGATCGCGCTCGATCCGAAGTTCGCGCTGGCGCGCGCACGTCTTGCGCTTTTGCATTCCCGGATCGCGGTCTTTTACGATCCTTCGGCGCTGCACAAAGAGCGTGGACGAGCGGAAGCGGAAGAAGCTTTGCGCTTGGAACCGAATCTGGCGGAGGGCCACATTGCGCTCGGATTTTATTATGCGCGGGTGGCGCGGGATTACGATGCCGCGTTGAAAGAGTACGAGCTGGCCAAAAAGGGCGCGCCTAACGATGTCGAAATTAACTACGGCGTCGCCCATGTGCAGATGAAACGCGGACAGTTCCGGGCGGGGATCGCGAACTGGGAGCGCGCTATTTCGCTCGACCCGTTGAATTGGAGAATGGTCGACAGCTACGCAAACGCTTTGGACAGCGTCGGCCAGGTTTCGGCGGCGGAACGAGCGAAACGTCGCGCGGCCGATCTCGCTTCGGGCGGGCCGCTCGAAAAATTCGGGCAAGAGCAATCCTGGGCGTGGGCCTACTACGAATTAACCGGGAGCACCGAGAAAGTTAATGAGAGTATCGCGCGCAATCAGGGAATCGACGATTCAACAGGTTTTTACACGCTGGCCATTTATCTCGTTGCCATGGTGGAGCGCGATTTCGACCGCGCTGCGCAAGCAATCGAAAAATCGCCGGCCACCATTTTTGAATCGTGGAGCGGCCCACGCTCGACAAAAAAGTTTCTGCTCGGAACGATCGCGCTGGCCCGTGGCGAAAAAGACAAAGCGCGGCCGTTTTTCGAGGCGGAGCTGCCGTTTGCGCGTAGCGAGCTGGCCGGAGCGCCCGATGACCCTACGCGACACGCACAATTGGGATTGATCTGCGCTTATCTCGGACAAAAGGAGGAAGCGATCGCGGAAGGAACGCGCGCGGTCGAGTTATTACCCACGTCGAAAGATGCAGTCGACGGTCCTGGGATCGAAGTCGCCCTCGCCGAAATTTGCGGGCGAGTCGGTGAGGAAGAGAAGGCGGTCGATTTACTGGAAAAGCGCATGACCGCGCCGGCCGGTCCGAATCAGATCATCTTGAAAGATTGGCAATGGGACCCGCTGCGCAATAATCCGCGCTTCCAGAAGTTGGCGAACGGGCCGCCGCCGAAAATTGTGTATCAATGAAACGCGCCTAACGGCTTGACTGTGAGCGATTTGATTTTCACACTCGGCCGCAATTGTGCGAGCGCTCCGGCGATCACCTCGGCGCGCGATCGTCACGGCGATCGCCGTGTTATTGTCGATCTTAGCGGAAGCAATCGTTCAGGCGCAGGATGCGGTCAACGCGCCCGCGATGGCAGAGACTGAGCGCGTCATCGTAACCGGCTCGAACATTCCAACCGCCGCCGAAGTCGGACCAAATCCAGTCGATACCTACCGGCGCGATGACATTACGCGGCTCGGTGTTCGCACGCCGACCGACTTGCTGCAAAAATTTCCCTCGGTCAGCGGAGCGGTCAGCACGGAGAATGACAACGAGGCCACGACGGGCGAGGTAAACATCAGTTTGCGCGGAATCGATCCGAAGGAAACGCTCGTGCTGCAGGACGGGCGCAGAGTCGCGACCACCGGCACCGGTAATCCGGCGGTCGATTTAAAGATTTTTCCGCTTGGCCTGATCGATCATATCGACGTCCTCAAAGACGGCGCGTCGCCGGTGTACGGAACGGACGCGGTTGGCGGCGTGCTGAACGTATTTCTGATTCATCGCTTTCGCGGAATGGAACTCTACGCGAGTTACGGCAATGCAAATCTCGGGTTCGCCAACGACATGGGCGAAGAGACGGCATATCTGCTCGCCGGCGCTGGCGACGATAAAACGAACGTGGTCGTGTACGCCGGCTTCTACAATTCGGCCGGGATTTTCGCGCGCGATGTCGATCTTATGCACGATGTCGATGCCACGCCGTACGGCGGCCAAGATAATCGTAGCGGCAATTTTGCCGGCCACATCGGGAGCGCCAGTCAGCCGGTCGATGTGATTTACCGACCGTCACGCAATCACGGCGCGAAGTCGCCCACGCCACATGCCTATCCAAACGCGGCGAGCGATCCCGAATACGTTCCGACCAGCAGTGTGCCGCGAGAACAACGCTCGTTTAACTTTGGCGATTATGATTCGGCGGTTGCGCCTAACGACCGCGAATATTTTTACGGCTCGTTCGACCGCGATATTTGCGGCAAGAGCCTGACCTTGTTCGGCGACATGAAATACATGCGTTCGTTTTGGCAATGGGTCGGCGCGCCCTCACCGTTCAACGCCGATCCATTTACCGACGTCAATAATCCAAATGGCATCAGCGCCACCGGGATCAGCGTGCCGCTGCAAAACCCATTCAATCCATTCACCGTGGCCGATTATGTGTCGCCCGGCGGAGCCGATCCGCGCTTTCCGCAAAGTCGTGAAAGCGCTGCGCCCGCCGGAACCGCGTTTACGACCAGGGTGCGATACCGCGATCTCGAGGCGCCGCCGCGCGGCGAGCACATCCTCGGCGATAATTATATTTTCACCGGCGGCGCACGCGGCAATCTCGCCGCCTTCGGCGATTATTTTAAAACTTGGGAATGGGAAAGTGCGGTGCGCTACAACGAGGACCATCGCACCGACACCTTTATCGGGTTGATCAACGCTTACGCCTTGCGCGCGGCGTTGCTCGACACCAATCCCGCGACCGCATTCAATCCGTTTAGCCTCAGCCAAAATTCGAAGGCCGCGCTCAATCGAATTTTTATCAATACCCAGATGTCCGGCGCAACGCGTTTGCTCACCGAAGATCTCAAACTCACCGGTGACATTGTCGATCTTCCGGGCGGTCCGCTTTCATTCGCGTTCGGCGGCGAGCATTTGAACAATCACCTTACCTTTTTCTCCGACCCGCTGAGCGCAGCCGGTCAAACCATCGGCGAATTCAATATCGGTTCGCTTCGAGGCGGACGTGATTCGTGGTCCATCTATTGGGAACTGCGGCTTCCGGTGACCGGGCCGAACTGGAATCTTCCCGGCGTGCGAAGTCTGGAGCTCGATTACGCGGAACGTTTCGAATCGTACAGCGATTTCGGCGAAACCGAGCGGCCGAAATTTTCCCTTCGCTGGCAACCATTCGGCGGTTCGCCCGCGCCGCTCACTATCCGCGCGAGTTACATTGAGGCTTTCCACGCGCCGAGTTTGGTTGAGCTTTTCGGCACGCCATTCACGATTCCAACAGTCGTATTCGATCCGCGCAGCAGCTTCACCGATCATTACGTGCCCGGAGTTTTCACCGGCAATCCATCCCTGCAGCCGGAACTCGCGTACGAACGGACCTTTGGTGCCGTGCTCACACCCGAGACCTGGTGCAGCTGGCTACAAGGCCTAACGATCACGGTCGATTACGGCCACATCGATCTGCGCGGCTTCGCCACCCAACTCCAGCCGCAATTCATCGTGGACAACGAATCGCTCTTCCCCGGTCTCATCACGCGCGACCCCGGTCAGGGCAATCGGATCGTCTCGATCCACAGTCCTTATCTCAACGTCGGCGGGTTCATCGAAAATTACATCGACTTCAGTGTCGTCGAGACTTTCCAGACATCGCGACTTGGTCACGGCGATTGGGGGACGTTCACCGCCACACTCAACGGCACTTATCTCATCGATGTGAAGATCCAGGCTGTGCCTGACGCGCCGTTTGAAAATGTCGTCGGCAAATTCGGCGCCGGCTTTCAGTTCGGCGGCAATTACACTCACAATCGCGATTACCTCAGCTTATTTTATGACGGTGCGGCTGATGGCTGGCTGCATGGCCTCGATGCCGGCGTGACCGTTCATTACATCGGCCAATATTGGGACGACCGTTTCTACACGAATAATCTGCGCGACCGCAAAGTGCGCGAATGGACGACGCTCGATCTCATCATCAACTACACCTTCAGCGCGCCCGTGCCGGCGACATCCAATTCCGTTGCCGGCCTAACGAAAGATCGACAATCGCCCGGAAAGGAAACGCCGGCGCAATCCACCGCCGATTACAATGCGTGCGGCTGGAGATCGTGGCTCAACAACACCACGCTCACCGTCGGCATGAACAACGTTTTCGACGAGCAGCCGCCGTTTGTCGCCGCCGGCATCGGCGACAATTACGACAAAGGCTCGGCCAATGTGAAGGGCCGTTTCTGGTATCTCGCCCTAACGAAACGCTTCTGAGTTACATCCGCTCCGGCACTTCGATGCCTAACAAGTTGAGTCCGCGCTGCAATACGCGAGCGGTGAGTTCACACAGCGCCAGCCGTGAAGTGCGCGTCGATTCCTCCGATTGCAGAACCGGGCAGGCTTCGTAGAAGGCGTGGAAGCTGTTGGCTAGTTCGAACAAATAGTTCGCCAGAATGTTCGGGCGAAAATCGTTTAACACTTGCGGAACGATTTCGGCGAACTGAGCGAGCTTCTTCGCCAAATTAATTTCAGCCGGTTCGACGATGTCGATCTTGTCGATTGTCGATCTTGCCGCGCCGGCTTTGCGAAAGATCGAGCGAATTCGCACGTAAGCATTCTGCAAATACGGCGCGGTGTTGCCGTGCAACGCCAGCATCCGATCCCACGAAAAAATGTAATCGGTCATGCGGTATTGCGAGAGATCGGCGTACTTGACCGCGCCAATCCCGATCTTCCGCGCGATGTCGATCTTCTCTTCGTTAGGCATGTCCGGATTTTTTTCGTCCACGATTTTGCGCACGCGCTCAATCGCTTCCTCGAGCACGTCCTGCAGCGGCACGTTCTCGCCGGAACGCGTCTTCATCAGCTTGCGGTCTTCGCCGAGAATGTTGCCGAACGGAATGTGGCGAAGATCGACATCGAATCCTTCACGACGCGCGATGGCGAAGATTTGTTTGAAATGCAACGTCTGCGGCGCGCCGACGACGTACCAAAGCGTGTCGCGCTTCAGCTCATTGATGCGGTACTCGACCGTAGCGATGTCGCTCGTTGCGTAATTGAATCCGCCGTCCTTCTTGCGAATAATCGCCGGCTTGTCCGCAAGATCGACATCGTCCTTAAAAAAGACGACGACCGCGCCTTCGCTTACTTCGGCGATGCCGCTCTTGAGCAGGCGATCGACCACGCCGGGCAATTGGTCGTTGTAAAAACTTTCGCCGTGCTGGAAATCGTAATGAATGTCGAGCAGCGCATACGTCTTCGCGAACTCGGCCATCGACAAATCGGCCGCTTGTTTCCAGATGGAAAAGTTTTCTTCGTCGCCGGCTTGTAATTTCACCAGCTCCTGACGGCAGGCCTCGCGAATCGTTTCATCCTTCGTCGCGCGTTCGTTCGTCTCTTTGTAAATGCGCACGAGCTCGGCGATCGGGTCGCGCGCGAGTGCTTGTCGATCTAACAGATTTTTCCAGCCCCAGATCACCATCCCGAACTGCGTGCCCCAATCGCCGATGTGATTGTCGCGCACGACGTCGTGGCCGAGAAACTTCGCGATGCGTGCGAGCGCGTCGCCGAGCACAGTGCTGCGAATGTGACCGATGTGCATCGGCTTGGCCACGTTCGGCGAACCGAAGTCGACCACGATTTTGCGCGGAGATGTCGATCTTGCCACGCCGAGGCGTTCGTCGCCTAACAAATCGCCCGCTTGTTTTGCGATGGCTTCGGGCCGCAATTTGAAATTGATAAACCCGGCGCCGGCCACGGTCGGTTTCTCCGCGATAAGATCGACATCGATATTTGCGAGAATCTTCTCCGCGATCTGGCGCGGATTTTCGCCGCGTTGTTTCGCGAGCACCATGGCGGCGCTGGTTTGGTAATCGCCAAAGCGCCCATCGGCCGCTTGCGAAAGCTCGCCCACATTGGGCAGACCGCTTTTCGCCAGCGCTTGGGACAACCGTTGCGCGAGTTGTTCCTGAAAAGTTTCCACGCGCAATTGTAGCGGCGCTCTCTGAGCGCCGAAACTATTTAGATCGGCGGTCAGAGACCGCCGCTACAGCAGCTACGACTTCGGCGCGCTGGCGCGAAAGATATCGGAAATTTCGTCGGCCGATTTGGCGCTGCCGAGATTGTCGCGCACGGAACGATCGTTTAGAAATTTCGCGATCGAAGCGAGCGTGCGCAGGTGCGTTTGAAATTGGTTCTTCGGCACGATGAACAAGACGACGAATTTCACCGGCGCATTGTCGAGCGCATCGAATTCAATACCACTTGTCGATCTTCCGAAGGCGGCCACGACTTCGTTCAAGCGATCGGAGGAGCAATGCGGAATGGCGATGCCAAATCCAATGCCAGTGCTCATGGTTTCTTCACGTTGTTTGAGCGAAGCGAGAATGCTCTCGCGCGCATCCGGGCTGATTTTGTTTTGCTTAACGAGTAGATCGACCAGCTCGACGATAGCGGGCCAGCGTTCCTTCGCGGTCATCTCGGGGATGATCTGCTCGGTCGTTAAAAGATTGGCCAGAGACATGCAGAATGCCGAAGCGGGAGCGAAAGCTTATCGTGAGGTCAACGTATGACAAGCCGCATTTGGCTGCGCCGAAATCATTCGCGGCGCACCTTGTAATCGAGCTGGCGCGAAAGCAACCAACGCACGGCGAACATGTCGATCGTCGCCTTGAGCGCGCGATTTTTGAAACCGTGTTTTCCGTATTTGCTTTCGCCAAACCGGCGCGGCCGATGTCGCACCGGCACTTCGACGAGCCGATATCCCGCGCCTTTGATTAACGCCGGCACAAAACGGTGCATGCCTTTGAATGGCACGACCGCGCGCACGCATTCCCGCCGCATCGCTTTCATGCCGCAGCCGGTATCGCGCACGCCGTCTTTGGTGAAACGGCTGCGCACATAATTTGCGATGCGGCTCTGGATTTTTTTCAGCCACGAATCCTGACGGCCGACGCGATAACCGCAGACAAGATCGACATCGTCATTGAGCGCTTCGAGCAATTTGGGAATGTCAGCCGCGTCTGTTTGCAGATCGCCGTCGATCAACACGACGATGTCGCCGCGCGCGGCGTTGAGGCCGGCGAATGTGGCCGCGCTCTGGCCGGCGTTCTTTTCGAAACGCAACACGCGCATGCGCGCATCGTTCTTGTCGATTTTGTCCGCAGTTCCGTCAGTCGAACCGTCATCGACAAAAACGATTTCGAAATCGCGATTGCTTAACGCGTCGCGCAATTCCTTTTGCAAGATCGACATGTTCTCCGCTTCGTTGAAAACGGGGACGACAACAGAAATCATAACGGGAGCGTACGATAGCCGCGGCAAAGAAAAATGCGCCACGTGCGCAATTTCTCGCCGTAGCGCCGCGTCTCGATGATGGCGACGGTCTGACAATCGTCGAACGCGGCACGAACGTTATGGACGAGACTGCCGTTTTCGCCGTCGCGAATGAAGAGGGCGCTGCGACCGGCGAAAAGGTTCATCCCGCCTTCGGTGAAACTCTCGGCGTCGTTAGGCGCGGCCGCGGTGTTTTTTGTAAGATCGACAAATTCATCGTAACGCGGCCAGAACGAGAACTGGTTCACCAAATCCTGCGATTCGACCAGATAGACCGGCGGATGTTTCGGTCCTTCCACGCGTTTGTCGCGCAGGTAAAACGAAATCTCCGAGGCGCGATCGCGATCATCCGCGATCAAAAATAATTTTTCGCCGGTCTGCGCTTCGAGATCGTGTCGCAATTTTTCCAGCGCCGCCGTGCCAGTGGCCCAACCGCGCACGCGTTTGCTCGGATCGCGCCGCCAGAGATGGAGTCCGGCCGAGCGAATCAAATCGGAATCGAGTGCGAACACGCTCATGCACAAACTGAGGCTGAGCGCGATTGCGCCCGCGGTTTGGAGCCACGGTGTGCGTTCGACGCGTTCCCGCCAGTAATTCACGGCCAGGAGGCCGAGACTGGGAAATGCGAGCGCGTCCCAATTCGGCGCGGCCGCCTTGTTGATCGACAATAACAAGTAAAACGCGAACACGGGCAGCCCGAACCAAAAGAGAAAGAGCGATTTGAATTGTTGATGAATGCGGCGGCCGCTCGCGATCACGCCCCAGGCGACGGCGAGGAAAATGAGCGGCGAGTAAAAGAGAAAATGTTCGCCGAGAAATTTCACAAGCTCGATCGGATGAATGCCGGCAGCTTCTTCATCGAGGCCGCCGCGCGCGCGCAGATGCGTGAGCGTGATCCAGGCATGTTGCGCGTTCCAGATTAACGGCGGCAACGTGCAGAGAACGAAAACGCCTAACAAGGAATACAGACCGGGACGTTTGAATTCGCCACGCAATCGCGGAACGAGCACGAGCACGAGCAAGATCGACAATATCTCGAGCGCGTTGGTGTATTTGCAGAGAAAACCGAGACCGACGAGCAGACCGGTGAGCGGCCAGTAGAGTGACTGTCGCGGCGCGCGTTCGAGCGCGGACCAGAACGCGATCATGGCCGCGACCCAGAAGAAGATCGACAACGGATCGATCGTCATAACGAACGCGCCGACGCTGAAGAGCGGCGTCACGTTCAAAGCGACCACGCTCCAGAACGCCGCGCTCGCGCTGAAAAGTTTTCGCGCGAAATAAAACAGGAGCAGACTCGTGCCGGCCGCGAGGATGGGACTGAAAAAGCGCACGCCGAATTCGTTAGGCCCGAACAGCGCGGTGCTCGCGCGCATGGCGAAAGCGACGCCCGGTCCCTTGCTGAAATACGCCGGTGCCAGGCGCTGCGACCACATGAAGTAATGCGCTTCGTCGCCGCTCAGGTCTTTCGTCGGCAAGATCGACAATCGAATCGCAGTCAGGCCAACAATGAAAATCCAGGCGGCGCGCGTCATTTGCCCGCGCCGTTCGCGGTCGAATTTGCGCGCGTGGCCAGCACCCGCGCGATGGCGTCGCGCAAACGTTCCCAGTCCACCGGCTTGGTGATGTGCTCGGTGAATCCGGCTGCTTTACTCGCGTTCACGTCATCTTCCGTTCCGAATCCGCTCAGCGCGATACCCATCAAGCCATGCGTTTCTTTCAAATCGCGCATCAAATCCAAACCCGTGCCGTCGGGCAATCCAACGTCGCTGATGACGAGATCGAATTTGCGTCCATGCGCGAGATCGCGCGCCTGCGCGATACTGGCCGCGTGCATGACCGAGTAACCGGCGCTCTCTAAAACTCGCTGCATCACGCGCGCAGTGTCCGCATGATCTTCCACCAGCAACAAGTCCGCGGTACCGGTGATGCCGCTCTTGAGATCGAGCAAATAGGTCGGGCCTTCGAGCAATGAAGTTTCCATGGCGTTGAGTTTAATGATGAAGGTCGCGCCTTTGCCGCAACCTTCGCTGCGCACGCAAATGGTGCCGCCATGCAGATCGATCACGCGTTTGGAGATGGCGAGGCCGAGGCCGAGACCGCCGAAACGCGACGTCATCGCCGGACTGCCTTGCTCGAAGGCGTCGAAAATGCGCGGCTGCAATTCCGGCTCGATCCCAATCCCGGTGTCGCTGAATTCAATGATGATGCAATGCTGGTCGTCGTTGTGGGTAAAGATGTCGATCTTGCCGCCGTCGGGAGTGAACTTGATCGAGTTCTTAATGATGTTCCAAAAGACCTGCTGCAACCGCGCAGCGTCGGCCCACGAATGGTGCTCGGTCGCTTCAAAACGTTTCGCGAGGTGCAAACTTTTTTGGGTCAAGTCCGCCTCGGAAATGCTGAGCGCGTGTTCGAGCGAGGCATGGACGTCGACCGCGTCCTGGTGCAACTCAAATTTTCCATGCGCGATGCGCGTAAGATCGAGAAGGTCGTCGATGAGCAGGGCTTCGAGCTCGATATTGCGTTGCAACATCTCGAGGTCGCTGCGAACGCTGTTGGGAATATCCGTTTCGCGTCGCATGGCGGCGACGCTCATGAGCACGGGCGTGAGCGGCGTGCGCAATTCGTGCGAGAGCATGGCGAGAAATTGATCTTTCGCGCGGTTCGCTTCCTCCGCCTGAATCTTCGCGCGTTGCAACGCGATGGCCGCGTTCTTCGATTCGGTGATGTCGAGAAGAGTGCCGATGAAACGCACGGCGTGTCCTTTTTCGTCAAGAATGGCGCGCCCTTTTTCCGAGACCCAGCGCTCTTGTCGATCTTCCGCGCGAATGACGCGATACTCGATGTCGTAACGCGCATCTCCGCCGGGTTTCAAAACGCCCGCCACAGTTTCGTGAATGATATGTCGATCTTCCGGATGAACGCCGTTGACGTAACTGACGTAGTCCGCTTCGGCTTCGCGCGGTAATCCGAAAATCTCGTTACATCGCGCCGACCATTTCAATTCGCCCGTCGGCGGATAAAAATCGAATGTGCCGACATCGGCCGCTTCGACCGCCAGCCGCACCCGCTCTTCCAACTCTTGTAATCTGCGCTCGTTTTCACGCAGCCGCGCTTCGTTTTCTTTTCGCTCGGTAATGTCCGCGCGAAAAATCACGATACCCTCGGCCGCGGGATAAATGCGGGTCTCGAGCCAGCGGCCCCACGGTTTATAAAAGATTTCGAAGTGATCGGGCTGGCGCGCTTCCATCGCGCGCAGGCAGCGTTCGTAAAATTCGCCGCCCACCGCTTCCGGGAAAACATCCCAGATCACTTTGCCGATGATTTCTTCCTTCGCGCGGCCGGCGAGCTCGGCCACTTTGTCGTTCACGTAGGTGTAACGCCAGTTGCGGTCGATCGCCGAAAACGCGTCGCTGATGCTGGCGAGGATCGTCTCGCGTTCCGCGATGAGATTGCGGACTAACGAATCAACGTCGCGCGTTGTTCCCGATTTCTGGTCCATCTCGCCCATGCAAACTACGCAAACATATGTGCAAATGCACTGGAAACTTGCGCGCGCCATCGCACTTTTGCTGATGGAAAAAACACCGGCCGCGCTCGGTTACGGCATGCCGGCGGAATGGGAAGCGCACGCTGCCACCTGGCTTTCGTGGCCGCGGCGCGAAGGCATCAGTTTTCCCGGCGCGTTTGATCGCGTCATGCCGGTATTTCGGGAAATGGTCGCGACGCTCGTCGAATCGGAACCGGTCTGCATCAACGTCGTTAATGGGGCGCACGAAGCGGAAGCGCGCGCGGTTTTAGACGGCATCGCGCCGGAATGCATCACTTACTATGAGATTCCGACGAACGAACCATGGTGCCGCGATCACGGCCCGATTTTTCTGACGCGCGATCAAGACCCGAAGCTTTGCGTGGTCGATTGGGATTACAACGCGTGGGGAAATAAATATCCGCCGTTCGATCGCGACGAAGTCGTGCCCACGCGCGTGGCCGAAATTCTCGGCGTGCCTGTGTTTTACCCGAAGATGATTCTCGAAGGCGGCTCGATCGACGTTAATGGCGCCGGTGTTTGCCTAACGACCGAGAGTTGCTTGTTGAACGAAAATCGAAACCCGAATCTGTCGCGCGAAGAAGTTGAACAGCGCTTGCTCGATTTTCTTGGCGTGCGCGAAATCGTTTGGCTCGCGCGTGGAACGGAAGGCGACGACACCGATGGCCACATCGATAATCTCGCGCGGTTCGTCAACGAAACGACTGTGCTCGCGATCGTGGAACGGGATCGCAACAATCCGAACTACGAACCGCTGCAGGAAAATCTTCGCCGCTTACGTGAAACAAAATTCGAAATCGTTGAATTGCCGACGACGCAACGGATCGTGCGCGAAGATCTCGTGTTGCCGATGAGTTACGCCAATTTCTATATCGCAAATACGGTCGTGCTCGCGCCGCAATACGCCGAGCCCAACGACGAGATGACATTGTCGATCTTGCGCGAAGCGTTCCCGAATCGCCGCGTCATCGGCATCGATTGCCGCGAATTAATCTGGGGACTCGGCGCGTTTCATTGCCTCACGCAACAGCAGCCGAAAATTTAAGCCTGCGCAAATGGCGCGGGCTTGTAGCCGCTCTTCAGAATCGCATCGTGCAAATCGGGCGCGTGTGTTTTGCGCGCGTCGAAGGTGATGATGACGCGTTCACGCGGTAGATCGACATCGACATTTTGCACGCCCGGAATTTTCATCAGCACCGGGCGCAATTTGCGCACACATTCGTCGCAATCTTCGCCCTCGGTCGCGATCTCGATCTTTTCGATGACCGGCTTATCGCCGTGGATCGGCTGAAACGGATCGGACGGATCGGGATCGTTCGGGCGCGCAGGATCGGACATACACTTAATGAACGCGCGCCATCTGCTGCGCGGATGTCTCGCGCGCGACCGGCGCCAGCACGCGCCACACGTTTTCGACGAGAATTTTGTGACCGGCCGCATTCGGATGCAGACGATCGAACAAATTCAGCGCCGGATTTCCGAAGACGCCTTCGAGCAAAAACGGCACGAGCGCGGCATTATTTTTCTGCGCAAGATCGACATACATTTTTCCAAAGCGCTCGAGATAGCTTTCATCGGCGCGATCGGGCAATTGCATTCCGCAAATGATGACGCGCACGTTTGGATTCACGCGCTTCACCCGGTCGATGATTTCCTGCAGATTATTTTCAATCTCGTGGATGGGCGTGGAAATGAAGGCGTCATTGACGCCGAGCTCGAGAATGAAGATGTCGATCTTTTGTTTAAGATGCGGGCCCAGCCGCTTGAGGCCGCTCGTGGTCGTGCCTCCGCTCTGACTGTAATTGTCGATCTCGTAATTCAAGCCCGCGCCGCGCAATTTTTCCACGAGCAACATCGGCCACGCCTCGCTTTGTTTGAGCATGAACCCTTCGGAGAGGCTGTCGCCGAAGACGACGATGCGTTTCATCGATGAAGAATCGCGCGCCGGTGCCCCGGATGCGGGCAAGATCGACAATGTCATTGCCAAAAATATCACGGCAGTTCCCGATTGCTTCGTCGTTATGCGCATTTAATTTCTCCGCCTCAACCCGCCGGAAATTTAATCGGCGATCGCAATTCGAAAATCGGAAATTCAGCTTATGGCCAACTACGGAATCAACGGATTCGGACGGATCGGGCGCAATGTCTTGCGCGCGATGACGCAAAAAGATGTCGAGCGCATTCGCGCGATCAACGACCTGACCGACACGCACACGCTCGCGCATTTGCTCAAATGGGACTCGGTCCACGGCAAATTCGACGGCGAGATCGGCTACGACGAACAGAACATCGTCGTGCGCGGACATAAGATTAAGATTTTGAAGGAGCGCGATCCGGGCGCGTTGCCGTGGAAAGATCTCGGTGTCGATGTTGTCCTGGAATCGACCGGATTTTTTACCGCGCGCGACAAAGCCGAGCTCCATATCAAAGCCGGCGCCAAAAAAGTTTTGATCAGCGCTCCGGCGAAAAATCCGGACGCGACCATTTGCATGGGGATCAACGACGACATCTACGACGCGGCGAAGCACGCGATCGTTTCGAATGCGAGCTGCACGACCAATTGTCTCGCGCCGCTGGCGAAAATTTTGAACGACAACTTCGGCATCGAGCATGGATTCATGAGCACGATCCACAGCTACACCAACGACCAGCGCATTCTCGATTTTCCACACGAAGATTTGCGGCGCGCGCGCGCGGCGGCGTTGAGCATCATTCCGTCGAGCACCGGCGCAGCCAAAGCGATCGGCGAAGTGATCCCGCAACTGAAAGGGAAATTGAATGGCGGCGCATTTCGTGTGCCGACACCGGATGGATCGGTCACCGATTTTACCGCCGTGCTTTCGAAAGATGCGACCGCGGACAAGGTCAATGAAGTGTTCAAAGCCGCGGCCGGCGAAAAAAATTACAAAGGCATTCTCGAATACAGCGACGAGCCGCTCGTGTCGCAGGACATCGTCGGCAATCCGCATTCGTGCATTTTCGACAGCAAACTCACACTCACGCTCGGCAATCGTTTCGTGAAAGTGGTCGGCTGGTACGACAACGAGTGGGGTTACAGCAATCGTTGCGTGCAAATGATGGCGATGTTGTCGAAGTAATGGCGAAACTTTCCGTGCGCGATCTCGAGGTGCGCGGGAAACGTGTGCTCGTGCGTGTCGATTTCAATGTGCCCACCGCCGAACACGACGGCAAGATCGACATCGTCGATGACACGCGTATTCGTGAAGCTTTGCCGACGATCAACTGGCTGCGCGAGCACGGCGCGAAAACAGTTTTGATGTCGCATCTCGGCCGGCCGAAAGGAAAACGGGTCGAGAAATATTCGCTGCGCTGGGTCGCGGACCATTTGCATTCGCTGATCGGACAACCGGTCGGGTTTAGTCACGAAACCATCGGCGCGATTCCCGAGGCAATCATCGCCGATATGAATGAAGGCGGCGTGACGTTGCTCGAGAACCTGCGCTTTCAATCAGAGGAAGAAGCGAACGATCCAAAGTTTGCTGAAGCGCTGGCGAAGTTAAGCGATGGAATTTACGTGAACGACGCGTTCGGCGCTGCGCATCGCGCGCACGCATCGACGGTTGGTGTTACGAAATGCGTGAAGCAGGCGGCGATGGGATTTCTCATGGAAAAAGAGTTGAAGTATCTCCATGAAGAGCTCGACCAACCGACGAAGCCGTTCGTCGTCATCATGGGCGGCGCGAAAGTTTCGGACAAAATCGGCGTGCTCAAGGCGCTGATGGAAAAGGCGGACACGATTTTGATCGGCGGCGCGATGGCGAACACGTTTTTTCTCGCGCAGGGAATTCCGATCGGCGCGAGCCGCGTCGAAGCCGATAAGACCGACCTCGCAAATGAACTTGTCGATCTTGCGAAGAAGCGGGGAGTTAATTTGCTGTTGCCGCGAGATGCGATCATCGCGCAGAAAATCGAGCCCGGCGCCGCTACGCGCGAAACCGGCGAGCTTTCGCGCGAACACGGCATTCCCGACGGTTGGCAAAATCTCGATGCAGGTCCGTTAACGATCGAGCTTTTCAAAAGCGAAATCGCCAAGGCGAAAACGATCTTGTGGAATGGTCCGTTAGGCGTTTTTGAAATTCCGGAGTTCGCGCGCGGCACATTCGCGATAGCAAAAGCGATGGCGGAAGCGAAGGCGACAACGATCATTGGCGGCGGCGATTCCGTGACTGCGGTCAAGCAAGCGGGCGTGGCCGACAAGATGACTTTCATTTCGACGGGCGGCGGCGCCTCGCTCGAATTACTTGAAGGTAAAGAATTGCCCGGCGTGGCCGCGCTCACCGACAAATGAACATGCGAAAGAAAATCGTCGCGGCGAATTGGAAGATGAACATGACGGTCGGCGAATCGGCCGAGTGGGTGCGCGATTTCCTGCTCGAGCTCGGCGACATCCGCGATGTCGATGTGGTGGTTGTTCCGCCGTTCACCGCCATCGCCAAAGTCACGGAATCGTTAGGCAGCGCGCAGAATATCAAAGTCGGCGCGCAGAACATGCATTGGGAACGCAGCGGCGCGTTTACCGGCGAAATTTCGGCGGCGTTGCTGCGCGATCTATTCGTTCGCTATGTCGTGCTCGGCCACAGCGAACGCCGGCAGCTTTTCGGTGAGACGGACGAGATCGTGAATAAAAAAGTGAAAGCGGCGCACGAAGCGACGTTGAAACCGATTGTCTGCATCGGCGAAACGCTCGAGCAACGCGACGGTGGCAAGGTGGAAAAAGTTTTGTCGACGCAACTCCGAGGTTCACTTGTCGATCTTGACGCAAAGCAACTTCAGGAAACCACGATCGCGTATGAACCGGTGTGGGCGATCGGCACCGGCCGCAACGCCACGCCGGCGCAAGCGCAGGAAGCGCACGCATTTATTCGGCAGACGCTACGCGAGATGTCGGACGAAAGTGTGGCTGAGAAAATTCGCATTCAATACGGCGGGAGCGTGAAGCCCAACAACGCGCGCGAGTTGATGTCGCAGCCTGACATCGATGGCGCGCTCGTTGGCGGCGCAAGTTTGGAAGCGCGTAGTTTCGCCGAGATTGTCAAAGCCGCGCGCGAAGAATGAGACGACTCATTCTGCTTTCGCTCGTAGCGATTTGCATTGCGGGAGGTCTTCACGCGCAAACACCGACAGCATCGCCCTCGCTCGAGCAACGCGTCGCCGATCTCGAAGCCTACATCAACAACGCCGCGCCGACGCATCTCAACGCGCCCGGGCCGGGTCACAATGCCTGGCTGATGACGTGCGCCGCGCTCGTGCTTTTCATGACGTTGCCGGGTCTTGCGCTGTTCTACGGCGGACTCGTTAGGGCGAAAAACGTCTTGTCGATCTTAGCGCAATGCCTCGGCATCGCCGGTTTAGTGTCGATCTTGTGGTGGGCTGCCGGTTACTCGCTCGTCTTCGCGCACGGCAACGCGCTTTTTGGCGGAATGAAGTTCGCCTTTCTGCGTGGCGTGAATTCGCAGCCGAACACCGATTACTCCTACTGGGTCTCGCATAACGTCTTCGCCATCTATCAGCTCATGTTCGCCATCATCACGCCGGCGCTCATCATCGGCGCGGTGGCCGAAAGAATTCGTTTCGCCGCGGTCATGACCTTCGTCGCCATCTGGATGTTCGTCGTTTACTTCCCGCTTGCGCACATGGTCTGGGGAATCGACGGCTGGATGAATGGCCTAACCAACGCAAGATCGACAATTCACGCCATCGATTTCGCCGGTGGCACCGTCGTGCACATGTCGAGCGGTTGGTCGGCGCTCGTGTTGTGTCTGTTGTTAGGCCCGCGACTGGGTTTTCGAAAGGAAATCCTGGCGCCGCATTCGATGGTGCTCTGCATGGTCGGGACCGGAATGTTGTGGGTAGGTTGGTACGGATTTAACGCCGGCAGCGCGCTCGGCGCCGACGCGATTTCGGCGAATGCGTTCACGACCACGACGCTGGCAACGGCGGTCGCCTCGTTCACGTGGGCGATGCTCGAATACACCCTGCGCGGAAAACCAAGCGTGCTCGGATTTTGTTCCGGCGCAGTCGGCGGATTAGTCGTGATCACGCCGGCGTGCGGCTATGTCGATCCAACGGGCGCGGTCATTATCGGGATTTTTGCGGGCGCGGTTCCATTCTTCGCATGCACGAAATTGAAGTCGTGGTTTCATTACGACGACGCGCTCGACACTTTCGGCGTGCACGCCATTGGTGGAACACTTGGCGCATTTCTTACCGGGATTTTCGCGACTGCGACGGTGAACCCGAACTTAACAAAGCTCGCCGGACACACGCTGTGGCTCGAACAATTGAAAGCGATCTTCATCACAATTTTGCTCGCGGTTGTCGGGGCGCTCGTTATTGGCACCGTCGTCAACGCGCTAATTGGTTTGCGCATTGCGCCGGAGATCGAGCGACAAGGTCTCGACATCAATGAGCACGGCGAGGAAGGCTACATGACGGGGACCAACGGATAATTCTGTCATGTTGAGCGAAGCGAAACATCTCCATCCCAGAAATGATCAGAGATCCTTCGCTCCGCTCAGGATGACATTGTCAAGAATTACCGGCCTGCGCGGCGCTATGGCGCGGCGGGCATGGGTATTTGCGATGATGTGCGCGACGGCGCACGCCTATACGCCCGACGAGATCGCGGCCGAATCAAAACGCGCGAACGAGTTCTTCGACAAATGTTGGGACGAAACCGTCGCGCGACATCCGATCGACGAATCGTTTTACGGAATCAAAACGCATTACGATCAGCTCGAAGATTTGTCGGACGAAAAAGCGGCAGCCGATCTCGAAGTAGAGAAGCGCCAGCTCACGGACTTGAAAAAGAATTTCAAATTCGACGCGCTCGATGCGCAGACGCAATTGAGCTGGAAAATTTTCGAGCGCGAAGTGCAACGCGCGGAAGAGGAGTTTCGTTTTCGCAACGATGTCTATGTCGTGAGCCAGATGCGCGGCTATCACGCGCAACTGCCCACGGTCCTCATCAACGTGCACAAGATCGACAACGTCAAAGACGCGGAAGCGTACATCGCGCGCTTGAACGCGACGCCGAAAATGTTCGATCAAATGATCGACATCCTGCGCGAGCGCGAAAAACACAAGGTCGTGGCACCGCGATTTGTTTTTCCGCTCGTGCTCGAAGCCTGTCGCAAAGTCATTACCGGCGGACCGTTCGACGACACCGGCAAAAAGAGTCCGCTGTTCGAAGATTTCGTGAAGAAAGTCGAGGCGTTAAAGAGCGGAACCGAAAGCGAAAAAGAGACGGCGATTGCAAGAGCACGAGACGCTCTCACAAAATCGGTAAAACCGGCCTACGAGAAACTGATCGCGTTTTTAGAGGACCAATCGAAGCGCGCGAATGACGACGCCGGTGTGTGGAAATTTCCGGACGGCGCGGACTACTACAAGGTCGCGTTGCGCAACACGACGACGACGAATCTGACGGCGGAAGAAATTCACAAACTCGGTCTCGACGAAGTCGCCCGTATTCATCGCGAGATGGAGAAGATCAAGGACAAGGTCGGATTCAAAGGCGACCTCCAGGCGTTCTTCACATTCATGCGCGAAGATCGACAATTCTATTTGCCAGACACCGACGAAGGTCGGGCGAAATATTTGCACCAAGCCGAACAGTACGTCGACGAGATGAAGAAGCGACTCGACGAAATGTTTATCACCAAACCAAAAGCCGATCTGGTGGTGAAATCGGTTGAGAAATTCCGAGAGAGCTCGGCCGGCGCGGCGTTTTATCAGCAACCGGCGCCGGATGGGACGCGGCCGGGAATGTTTTACGTGAACCTGCGCAGCATGCAGGACAAACCGACCTACGAGTTGGAGTCGTTAGTCCATCACGAGGGAATTCCGGGCCATCACATGCAAATCGCGATCGCGCAGGAGCTGACCGGCATTCCGAAATTTCGCCGGCTCGGCGGACGTTTCACCGCTTACACCGAAGGCTGGGGACTTTACTCGGAACTGACGCCGAAAGAGATCGGCATGTATCAGGACCCGTATTCGGATTTCGGGAGATTATCGCTCGAACTTTGGCGCGCGGGACGTCTCGTGGTCGATACCGGATTGCACGCAAAAAAATGGACGCGCGAACAGGCGATTAAATATCTCGAGGAGAACACGCCGCATTCGCACAGCGACTGCGAAGACTCGATCAACCGTTACATCGTCATGCCGTCGCAAGCGACCGCCTACAAAATCGGCATGATGAAAATTGTCGATCTTCGCGAGAAGGCGAAGAAATCGTTAGGCGATAAATTCGACATTCGGCAATTTCACGATGTGGTGCTGACCAATGGCGCGGTGCCGCTGGATGTGTTGGAAGAATTGGTTGACCGCTGGATCAGCTCGAAGCGGTAGATGTCGATCTTACAAAAACAAAACGCGCGGCCGAGTAAACCCGGCCGCGCGTTCGAAATTCCAGTTTAGTTTGGCTTAGTTACCGCCGTGGGTGTTGCTTCCGGCGCCCTGTTGCGCGCTTCGAATGAAGCTGTTGCCAGCTTTGCTTACGTTGTTCGCGCCTGGGCTTGTGCTCGTCGAAACGGGAGCCGCTTCGTCGTCCGCGACATCGACCCACTTGCCGCCAATGTTGGTGCCAGTGTCCGCGTGCACCCAGACTTTATGCGTCTTTTTCTTGGGCGCTCCCGCGACGGTCTGCGTCTTAAGATTGAAGTCGACCCGCACCGCACCGTCGTTGCGAGTTTTGATATTGTCGGAAGCGGTTGCGGCCATGCCGTTGGAGGCAGCCAGCAATTTGTAAGTTCCTGCTTCCAGGTTTTTGAACTCGTAGCGTCCCTGCGCGTCCGTTTTCACAGATGCCGCCGAAGCTGACTTGTCCTTGCGTTCGATACGCACTTCCGCGCCTTTGAGTGCTTTCCCATCTGGGCCTTTGACGTTTCCCTGGATGGCGGCCGACCACGCCGTGCCGCTGATAAGGAATAACGCCGAAAGACTCAGCCCGATTTTTCTAGAGGAGATCAACATAAGGGGCAGATCGTAGCCGGATTTGTCGTCTTACGCAAGCCCAGTCGGGCTGCGTCCGACTACGAATGACGATGTCGATCTTGTAACGGGCCGCCGATTTTAGAAGCGGACGTTGCCGGAGTTCTCCTGAAAATCGCGAGCCACTTTGCTCGGCGAAAAATTCAGCCGCTCCTGCATGCCGACGCTCATCTGGGCAGGCACTTGCGTGACCTCGACCCAGCGATCGACGTGCGATCCGGTGGGCGATTTCAGAAGCACGTAATGCTTGTCCACGCCTGAAGGCGTCGCATTTCCGGCGCGCTTCAATTCGAAGTTCAAGACCTCGGTTTCATTTTCGCGCGGGGTCACGTTATTGATCACGGCTTTGGTTTCACCGTTCACGATGAGACTCACGCGATATCTTCCGCCGCTGAGCGATGGATGCGCGTAATGCCCGCGCTCATTTGTTTTCACCGTCGCGACGTTTGCCGCGTCTTTACCTTCAATGCGAATTTGCGCGCCCGGCAGCAAATGACCGCTCGAGTCGCGCACCGTTCCTTCCAAAGCTGACGCGGTCAATATGCCCGCGCCGCCGAACAAGACTGCAAGGACAACACCAACTTTCGAGGCACTTTTCATGGGCGGAATATACTACCGCGCGAGAAAATATCCAAACCGCCAGAAACGGTAGTGCCGGCGGAGGGGCTCGAACCCACACGATCTTGCGATCACTGGATTTTGAGTCCAGCGCGTCTGCCAGTTCCGCCACGCCGGCCTTTCGGCAAAGAGGAATGTGGAAGCTACGAAATCGCGTTCAGACCTCAAGCAGTTCCGACAAGATCGACATCTTGCATGCTGCGCGGCGGGCCGAAGATCTCGCGCAACACCATCGCATTGCGCAAACCCGAAGGCGACCGGAGCAAGGTGACGATGTCGATCTTCGCTTCACGCCTAACGACCACTTCCGCTTGCGGAACAATGTCGTACGCGCTCGGGCCTGAGGACGGCGTTACTGCAACCGGAACGGGCGGAGTCTGCGGATAGACAGCTACTTTCGGTGTCGGCGCCGCCACTTCGCGCGGCGTCACAATTTTCGGCGGCGACGGCGGTCGCCGTTTTAATGGCGGCATTGCACGCGGCGGCGCGACTGGAGCGACCGGGCGCGGCGGAACATCCGTGCGCGGCCTAACGACAGGAGGCGGCGATGACGAGCTCGGCCGCCCGAGCGCTTCGAGAAATTTACGGATTTGTTCCTCCTGCGAATCGCCGCGACTCGGTCGCAGCGTCGGCGGAGGAGTAGTTGTCGATCTTCGCTCGTCTTCTTCGGAATCTCTTTTCGCTTTCGAAGTCGCGTTGCCGATCAGGCGAAGCAACATCGCGCCTGCGATGAAAAGAAGGAAAAGCCAGTTATCGAGATGCATTACTCGCCCGCCCGCGGCTTGTCCGAGCCCGCGATCGATTCCCGCATCGACGTGTCCGCCTGCACATTTTTCATCCGGTAATAATCCATGATGCCGAGATGACCGGAGCGAAACGCTTCCGCCATGGCCTGCGGCACGAGCGATTCGGCTTCGACAACTTTCGCGCGCATCTTTTGCGTTTCCGCCCGCATCTCCTGCTCGACCGCCACCGCCGCCGCGCGTCGCACTTCCGCTTTCGCCTGCGCGATACGTTTGTCGGCGTCGGCCTGCTCGCTCTGCAATTTCGCGCCGATGTTGTCGCCAACATCGACATCGGCAATGTCGATCGAAAGAATTTCAAATGCCGTATTGCTATCGAGCCCTTTCGCCAGCACCGCTTTCGAAATGCGGTCCGGATTTTCGAGCACGTCCTTGTAAGAATCCGCCGAACCGATCGCGCTCACGATGCCTTCACCCACGCGTGCGATAATCGTCTCCTCGGTCGCGCCGCCGACAAATCGATCGAGATGCGAACGTACGGTCACACGCGCTTTCACTTTTGCGCCGATGCCATCTTTCGCGACGCCGTCGATCGTTGTTCGGCCCATCGACGGATTCGGCACGTCGATAACTTTCGGATTAATGCTCGTCCGCACCGCCTCGAGAACTGTTTTGCCCGTGCCTTTCGTCGCCAAATCGATCGCGCAGGCGCGATTAAAGTCTAACGAAATGCCAGCTTTGTCCGCCGCGATCAATGCCAGAATGACCTGACTCACATCGCCGCCCGCGAGATAATGCGCCTCGAGCGGATCGCTCGGAATATCGATCCCCGCTTTCACTGCCGTGATTCGATTATCGACAATCAATCCCACCGGCACCCGTCGCAATCGCATGCCGATCATCTTGCCCATGCCGACCGGCGCATTGGCGATGCGCGCACGCAGCCAAATCCCGAAAAAATTGAAGAGAATGATCGCGAAAACGAAAACGAAAACAGCGAGCACGCCGTAGCCGATGAGATAAATCGCATCCATAGGGCGCAGCCTAACGCAGAATTTTTCGCGCGACGAGAATGTTTCATTGCAATCGCGGCGAGACGGAATACGCATTGCGCGTTGTGGAAAAATCTCGAACCAAAGTCGCGATCGTGGGCGCGTCCGGTTACGCCGGCGAAGAGCTCTTGCGCCTGCTGCGCGCTCATCCACATGTCGATCTTGTCGCGGTCACTTCGCGCCAGTTCGCCGGCCGATGGGTCGGTGATGTTTTCCCGCGTTTCGCCCCGAGCCAGCTGCGATTCACGGACGCCGATGCGCGAACACTCGCGCGTGATGCCGAGGTGATCTTTCTTGCCTTGCCCCACGGCGTTTCCGCCGAGTTTGCTCAACCACTTGTCGATCTTGGCGCGCGTGTCATCGATCTCAGCGCCGACTTCCGCATTCGCGACCCGAACGTGTACAAGGAATTTTACGGCAGCGATCATCCCGCGCCGAGTTTGTTAGGCAAATTCGTTTACGGCCTGCCCGAAATTTATCGCGACCAGATTCGCAATGCGCGCTTCGTCGCCTCGCCCGGTTGTTATCCGACGAGCATTCTCATTCCGCTGCGTCCACTCATTCGTCGCAAAGCGATCGACCGCGCGCGCATTCTCATCACCAGCTTGAGCGGCGTCACCGGCGCCGGCCGCAAAGTCGAAGCGGATTATTTGTTCGCTGAGTGCAACGAATCGATGCGCCCGTATGGCGTGCCGAAACATCGACATCTCGCCGAGATCGAACAGGAATTGTCGATCTTAGCGGACGAAAAAATGACCGTGCAATTCACGCCGCATCTCGTTCCGCTCAACCGCGGCATCATCACCACCATTTACACCGACATCGCCACGAACGTGGTCAACTTCGATCCGGACGTTGTTTTTCGCAGCGCGTATGGCGAAGAGCCATTCGTGCGTTTGTTAGGCGGCGAGCGATTGCCGGATACGAAACACGTCGCATTCACGAACTTCATCGACATCGCGTGGAAGAACGACAATCGCACGCAGCGCCTCATCGTCATGAGCGCGATCGACAACCTGACCAAAGGCACCAGCGGTCAGGCCGTGCAATGTTTCAACCTCATGTGCGGTCATCCCGAAACCGCCGGCCTCATTTGAAAATCATTTCCGGTTCCATCTGCGCGCCGCGCGGGTTCAAATGCGCCGCCGTTTTTTGCGACATCAAAAAGCTCGGCACCGGCAAAGGCTCCGATAAAGGGCGCAAAGATGATCTCGCGCTCATCGTCTCCGATGTTCCGGCCGCGGTCGCCGGAATGTTTACCACGAACCAGGTCTGCGCCGCACCGGTGAAAGTGAGTCGCCGGGTTGCCGCCAAAAAATTCGCGCGCGCGATCGTGGTGAATTCGGGAAACGCAAACGCAGCCACGGGAAACCAAGGCTTGCGCGATGCCGAAGCGATGGCGCGGATCACTGTAGCGGCGCTCTCTGAGCGCCGGAGCCAAAGAGATTTGGCGGTCAGAGACCGCCGCTACAACATCGGCGAGCGTGGTGTGCTCGTTTGTTCGACTGGGCGAATCGGTATGATTATGCCGATGCGAAATGTCGCACGCGGCATTCGCGCGTGCGCGCCGTTGCTCGCAAGATCGACATCTTCTTCCCGGCGTGTCGCCGAAGCGATCATGACCAGCGACACGCGGCGAAAAGAAATCGCGGTCGAATGCAAGATCGACAATCGCATCGTGCGCATCGGCGGCATCGCGAAAGGTGCGGGAATGATTCAACCGGGAATGGCGACGATGCTTGCCTTCATCACCAGCGACATCGCGATGGAGCCACGCGCATTGAAACGCGCGCTGAAAATTGCGGTCGAGCAAAGCTTCAATCGCATCACCGTCGATGGCGACATGAGCACGAACGATTCGGTCATCATGCTCGCGAACGGCATGGCCCAGAGTGTCTTTGTAGGGCGGCGATCTTCGCCGCCGGCCGCAACCACGGCGGCTAAAATGGCCGCCCTACAATTTCAACGCGCTCTCAATTTCGTTTGCCTGGAATTGGCGAAGATGATCGTGCGCGACGGCGAAGGCGTTTCGCGATTCGTGACGTTGAAAATTCGTGGCGCGCGGAATGATCGCGAAGCCGAAGCGGCCGCGCGCGCCGTCGCGAACAGCTCGCTCGTGCGCACGAGTTGGTGCGGTGGCGATCCCAATTGGGGACGGATCTTGTGCGCGCTTGGTTATTCATCCGCCAAAGTTAACGAAGCGATTGTCGATGTTGGCTACAGCCGGCCTAACGAACGCAAAATTCGATGGGGATTTCGTCGCGGCCAAGAAGCGGAGCCATTGCGACGATTGAGCCCGATCGTGGCCGAGAAGGAATTCGATATTCATGTCGATCTTCGCCTCGGTCGCGGCGAGTTCACCATGTTCGCCAGCGACCTGACGGAAGATTACGTGACATTCAACAAAGGCGACGGCATCGGCGGATGAAAACCTCTTCTGTAGCGGCAGGCGTGTCGCCTGCGAGGAGGAAAACGGTGCAGCCGAGACGGCTGCCGCCACAGTAAGAAATGGAAGAAATCATTTCCAAAGCCGCGACGTTGTTGGAGGCGCTGCCATACGTGCAGCGTTTTCGCAACGAGGTCTTCGTCGTGAAATACGGCGGCAGTTTCATGGATTCGCCTAACGAAGAAGAACGGCATCGCGTCGCGCGCGACGTCGTCTTTCTCGAAGCAGTGGGGATCAACCCGGTTGTCGTGCATGGCGGCGGCAAAGCGATCACGCGCGCGATCGAACAATCCGGCGCGAAGGCGGAGTTCGTCGGCGGTCAACGGCGCACGGACGAAGCGACGATGGAAATCGTCGAGCGCATTTTGTCGTGGAAGATTAATCCCGAGATCGTAAAAGCGATCCAGGATTTCGGCGGGAAAGCGCGGGGATTTTCGGGCTCGGAAATTTTTCGTTGTCGCAAATTGAAACGAAAGGACGATGTCGATCTTGGCTACGTCGGCGAAGTTGTTGAGGTGAATGCCGAGCCGTTGCGCGAGTGTATTCGGCGCAGCATTACGCCGGTCGTTAGTCCGACGGCCAAAGGCGAAGACGGCAAGATTTACAACTGCAACGCCGACATCGCCGCGGCGAAGACGGCGATTGCGTTGAAGGCGCGCCGGCTCGTTTTCATGAGCGATGTTCCGGGCTTACTGCGTGCACCGGACGATGCGACGAGCTTGATTACGCATTTGCCGATCGATGAAGTACCGCGGTTGCGAGAATCCGGTGTCATCGCGGAAGGAATGATCCCGAAAGTCGAGAGCGCGGTCGCAGCGATCGAGAGCGGGGTGGAGAAGGTGCAGTTTGTCGATGGGCGAATTCCGCATTCGATTCTGTTGGAGATTTTTACCGACGCCGGTGTTGGAACGGAAGTGGTGCGATGACGCAAAGCATCCAGGAATTGTTCGCGCAAAATGTGGTGCCCAGTTACGGGCGGTTCGACCTCGTGCTTGAGCGCGGCGAAGGCAGTTACGTTTGGGATGCGAACGGGAAGCGTTATCTCGATCTTGGCGGCGGGATCGCGGTCTGTTCGTTAGGCCACGCCAATGCCGAAATTGCCGATGCATTGAACGAGCAGGCGCGGAAACTCGTTCACGTTTCGAACCTCTATTATACAGAACCGCAGGGACGTTTGGCGAAACGCATTGTCGATCTTATCGCGCCGGGTCGCGTTTTCTTTTGCAACAGCGGCGCGGAAGCGAACGAAGGTTTGTTCAAACTCGCGCGCAAGGTCGGGCAGGACTCGCAGCGATTCGAAATCATTACCGCGACGAATTCGTTTCATGGCCGCACGCTCGCGGGAATTGCGGCGACCGGTCAGGAGAAAATCAAAAAGGGATTCGATCCGCCGGTGGCGGGATTCAAGCATGTGCCCTTCAATGATCTCGCGGCCATGCGCGAGGCGATTACAAGATCGACAATCGCCATTTTGATCGAGCCGGTGCAGGGCGAGAGCGGGATCACGATTGCGACGGCGCAATACTTGTCGGGCTTGCGCGCGCTTTGCGATCAACATGGGCTGCTGTTGTTGTTCGATGAAGTGCAGGCCGGACATTTTCGCACCGGTAAATTTCAAAGCTGGCAGCGCATTCTCGAGAAAGAAGATGTCGATCTTGTGCCGGACGCAGTGGCGATGGCGAAATCGCTCGGGGGCGGTTTTCCGATGGGCGCGTTTTGGGTGCGCGAGAGATTTGGAGAGGTGCTGAGTGCCGGCTCGCATGCGACCACATTCGGCGGGACACCGTTGGCCTGCGCGGTGGCGTTGAAGATTTTCGAGGTGATTGAACGCGATCGCTTGGCGGAGAATGCGCGCTCGTTAGGCGCATTTATACGGGAGCGATTACGAAAAGTTGTCGGCGATGTCGTGCGCGAAGTGCGCGGACTTGGTTTGATGATTGGAATTGAATTTCAATCGCAGTTCGACGCGATTGATGTGGTGAAGCGATTGCATGAGCGCGGTGTGCTGACGGTGCCGGCGGGGAACTCGGTCATTCGTTTATTGCCGCCATTGAATCTCTCGCGCGAGGAAGCAGAAGAGGGATTGCGCGCGATCGAAAGTGTAGTTGTCGATCTTGCACGAACATGAAACATCTACTCAGCATCGAACAGCTCACGCGGGAAGAGATCGAGCGGATCTTGCAACGCACCGCCGAGTTCAAAAACAAACGCGGACAGATTTCAGCGCGACCGTTGGCGGGACAAACGTGGGCGTTGATTTTTTCAAAACCATCAACGCGCACGCGCGTTTCGTTTGAAGTGGGAATCCGCGAGCTCGGGGGCGAATCGATTTACATGAACGCGGCGGACGCGCAGCTCGGGCGCGGCGAGTTAATCAAGGACACGGCGCGCGTGCTGGCGCGGATGATTCATGGCGCGGTCATTCGCACGTATGCGCAAAGCGATATCGAAGAGTTCGCGGAATTTTCCGGCGTGCCGACGGTGAACGCGCTGACGGACGACGAGCATCCGTGCCAGATCCTCGGCGATATTTTCACAATCATCGAGAAACGCGGCAAGATCGACAATTGCATTGTCACCTTTGTCGGCGACGGAATTGCGAACACGGCGCGGTCGTGGTTGTTCGCAGCCGGGAAACTCGATTTCGAGTTGCGAATCGCGTCGCCGAAAAAATATCAGCCAAAAAAGAAGACGCTCGAGCGCGCGGGCGGACGCGTGATGTGCACAGACAATCTCGAAGAGGCCGCGCGCGGCGCGGATGTTCTCTACACGGACATTTGGGTTTCGATGGGGCGCGAAGCGGAAGAAGCGCGGCGCGAAGCGGAACTCGGACCGTATTGGATCAATGAGGCGCTAGTGAAATTGGCGAAGCCGGACGCGTTGGTGATGCATTGTTTACCGGCGCATCGCGGGCAGGAGATCGACGCGAAGACGTTCGAAGCGCATGCGCAGACAATTTTCGATCAGGCGGAGAATCGTCTGCACGTGCAGAAGGCGATCCTGGCGGAATTGGCAGGCTGAGACCGCCGCGACATAGGTACTGCGTAAACCGCGTAAGATCGACAATCGCCCAGGGGATCCCAGCCTGCAGAATCTTGTTAAATTTGGTCGGAATTTAGTATTGACAGTTTTCCAGAAATTTGAGAAACCCTCACCTCCACAGTTTAGAGGGAAAAACGGAACTCACTTTATGATGAAGAAACTTGCGGTCGTAATGGGCGCGCTAGCATTAGCTGCGACGGGGGCATTCTCTGCCACGGATAATTTCGAAGATTCGAATCCGAGCAACGATTACAACGACGGAATTCAGTACGGTGATAATGGCGGGACCGGCTTTGGAGCACTGACCTACCTGGAGGGCACTGGCGGCGGCTTGTTTAATGGAACTCTTGCCGGCGCGCGCGCTCTTGGCGTTTTTTCCGGCGGGGGCTCAGGAAATACTCAAGCGATGGGACGAACCATTACCGGTGGTGTCATCGCCGGCAATTATTCTTTGGATTTGAGATTCGACGTTGATAACGCCGTCGGCACAACCGGTTTCAACATCAAGAGTGGGCTTGGAAGTAGTTTTGGCGGCAACGAGCTTCTCTTCGTTGGAATGACGCCAGGCAGTGGAAACAATGTTCTTTTCGTTAACGACGGAACAGGGACCCATACATTTGCGATTACCGGGCTCACTGAATTGAGAGGTGTTAATCTTCATTTCAGCGTGGATTTTGACACTGCGGCAGGCACATACTCGCTGACAGCAAATTCCGGGGCCAACATTGGATCTATCAGCGGTAGCTTGATAGATACGAACGGTGGAAGTGCGGGCGTTGGCACTTTGAACGCCATCGCATTCGGGAATTTTAATACGGGCGCAAATCAAAATGTCGTGGTCGACAACCTCAACATTACGGCGATTCCGGAGCCTTCGACTCTGTCTTTGCTGGCGGCGCCGGCGATTTTGGGTGCGGTGTTTTTTATGCGGCGGCGACGTTCGTAAGATCGACAATTACTTTGGCGGATCATAAGCCCCGCGGTTTTCCGCGGGGCTTTTTTCTGTAGATGGGGCAGTCTTCGGCGAAAAAAATGAGGCGGATTCAACAGGAAAAAAGCTTAAAATTTCTCGCGCTTTTCCAACGGAATACGGTAGAATCCGCGACCGATTTCGCACGGCCTCAACTCCTCAGGCGAATCGCGATTAACTCTCCCCCGAAATGAACTTTAATCGCCGCCGCGTTGGACTGTATCTCTCGGCGGCGCTCGTTCTCATCGCCACGCAACTCGTTCGCGGCGAGGCGATGCTGCAGTACTTCAATACCGATTGGAACGAGATCGCGCTGAAGATGCCAGAGCTGGCGGAAGCGGGTTACGATTCGCTCTGGCTGCCGCCTCCTACGAAAGGGAGCGGCGGACTTTCGGTCGGTTACGATTTGTGGGACCGGTTCGATCTCGGCAGCAAGGATCAACGCGGTTCGGTGCGGACGCGTTACGGAACGGAAGCGGATTTGTTGCGCATGGTGGAGATCGCGCACCGGTTCGGCATTCGAGTTTACTTCGACAATGTGATGAATCACAACGCGTTCGATGTGCCGGGCTATAACGCGAGCACGCCGATCGATACTTACCCGGGACTTGTGCCGGAAGATTTTCACCTCCGCCTGACGCCGGAAGGTTTTTATCGCAAGTGGGACAACATCGCGAACTGGGGTGACTCCTGGCAGGTGCAGCACCGGAATTTCTCGGACCTTGTCGATCTTGCACAGGAGCCGGGCGGAACGAACGAAAATTTCGGACTAACGGAAGGATCGACATTCCCGAAGATCAAGTTCGTTAGGCAGCCGAATAATCCGGAGTACTACTGCTACAAACCGGACGGCACTTACGTCGGCTTCGGGCCTAACAACGGTATCACCGCGCAAATGCTCGCGGACAATCCGGGGTTCTACAGCGAATACGTGCAGGATTTTCTCAATCGCAGCGCGCGTTGGTTGATGGACCGCACACATGCCGATGGTTTGCGACTCGACGCCGTCAAACACGTGCCGGCGGATTTCTTCGGCGCCAGCGGTTCTGGAAAAGATTACAACGCTTACGGATACATCGGGCAGGCGGAATTTCAGTTTAATCTCACCCGCGGCTTTAACGACACGAAGTTCAATCTGCCGGCCGGTCAGGCCGGCGTGAACTTGCGCGAATCATATTTCGACACGGAAAAGCCGCGGCATAACGCCATGATGTTCGGCGAACATTTGGGGGAGCCGCCGGCCTACTTCGATTATTTCGATCGCGGCATGCGACTCGTGAACAATCCGCTGCAAAGTGCGATGAACGGCATTCTGGGAAATCCGTCGGCTGGGCTTCAGGGATTGGATCAGCCGGGCAGTTACGGGTTCGACGTTTCGTTAGGCGTGATGTACGCGCAGAGTCATGACAATGATTACGCTTCACGGCGCGAATTGCAGTTCGGACTTTATCTCACGCGGGCCGGACTCGGTTCCGTTTACACCGATGGCAATCATCAATCGCAAACGTTGAGCCAGAGCGGCGGCGCGTTTCCGCGACATGCGAACACCAATTTCCTCGGACAATTCAACGATCCGAAAATTCCGAATTTGCTCTACATCCACAACCAATTCGCGCGCGGTTATCAGGTTGGGAAATGGAGCGACAACGATTTCGTCGCGTATGAAAGGATCGACAAGCGCGAGAACGCGTCGATGCCGGACGCCGACGGCGTGACGATGTTGTTTCTGATGAATGACAACTATGCCGCGGGTCAGGCGCGAAATTTCACCACCAGCTTCCCGCATACGCCTTTGGCCGGCACGGGCAGCGACGCTTATCTCTACAATTACTCCACCTTCGGCGGCGGCTTTTACAAATACGCGAGCGAGATCATCAATGGATCCACCATCGTCCCGGCTGGCGGCTACTTCGTTTTCTCGTGGCGCAACCCGGAAGAATCGGACGCGTGGTCGTTAGGCGGGGGCAAGCCGCTCACGATCCTGCAAAATGGTGGATCGACATCTACTCTCACTTACCTGCGCAAAGACGGTCCGGATGGTGATCCGAATTTTAATCCGTACAATGTGGCCGGCGCCGTTGCCGGAAGTTATTCCTATCCGTACACGATTCCGCGCGTCACGAACGGAAGCGACCTCAGTTTCATCGCGCGCACGGACGGTTCCGCGGAAAACATTTTGATGGAGCTCGATGGCGGCGTCGACATTAACTCCCAGATTCCGTTAGGCCCAACGAGCGGCGAAAAGCGCGATAATCCGCCGGGTATCTCCACGGATGTTTTTCTCGGTTACGAACAGCCGCAGTTCGTGTCGCGGAGCGGCCCGGAAAAATTTGCGGCCCGGGACACGTCGCGTTGCACCTTCGGTTCCGTGGGCGCGGAAACTTACACTGGGGGCGGCGCGACAGTGAACGGATTCGGCAGCAATCCACAGGATCCGATTGATCCATCTGCCGCCGCCGCATTTGTCTATCACGATCCAATCGCCGGGTTCGATGGCTGGAACCCAAGCGGCGGCGCCGCACCGGCGACCCAATACGTCGACAATGGATCGACAATCACCGTTTACGCGAAAACGAATTCGGTCGGTGGCGGATTCCGGATGTTCTTCTACTACACGAACGACGGATCAAATCCCGAAGGCGCGAACGGCGTTGGACTCGGCACCACGCAGACCGCGGAAATGTTTTATCAGCCGCCGAATCCGAGCAATGACGCGAACTGGTGGGGCAAGGCCAGTATTCCGCGGCCGACCGGCACGATTAAATACAAGATCGGCATCTTCAAAACGGGACAAGGCAGTCAATTTCCTGCGGGTCAGAACGAAGTCTTCCGCAAAAAGAAAATGCTGACCACGTTCCAGATTCCGCATTTCAACGCCACCACCGCGCTGGTTTATCCGCACAACGATTACGGTGCGACGCAAACTGGCCTAACGGAAGGGTTCCACGTTTTGCGCGCGCGCGCCTTCCTGCGTCGCGATAGTTCCGGCGTCGGTAACGGGTTGCGCGCGTCGATTTACAACACGTTTGTGCAATCGTTTTACTACGACGCGCAGGCGCCGCAGGGCGAAATCAAATTCCCGGCGGAGAACGATACCATCGGCGGCTCACGTTACGGCGTGGTCGTGCGCACCGACCCGAGCGTGACCGAAGTCTGGTATCACATCGACGATGTCGATCTTGCGAACGACGACTTCAACATTCGCACGCAAGGCGGGAATGGCGCCGGCTTCGAGCCGTTCGTCGATACAAACGGCAACGGCACATGGGACATCGGGGAAGCGTTCACTGATCTCAACGGCGACGGAGTTTGGAACGGCAGTATCGCGCAGACATGGGTGAAGGCGACCGAAGTCACGCCCAATGCGGCGGTGAGCAGCGTGTATCCGCGCGAATGGCGTTTCGATTACACGAACATTCCGTCGAGCGGAAATGCGACGATTAAAGTGCGTCTGCGGGAACTCTCGTCGTCTGAATACAAAGATTTCAATCTCAGCGACGCCGCCGGCCACTACACCACGTTAGATCGACATGTTACTGCCGCCGGTCCGAACACGCGCATGTTCGTCGCGTTTCCGTCGAACGACGGCGATCTCGTCGATTCGAGTTACGTGATGAAGGTGTGGTTTAGTAAATCGCTTGCGAACGGCCTAACGACCCAACAGTTGATCGACCGGTTCCTGATCAAGATCGCGAGCAGCGAGTCCGGTTCGTCGGCGAATGGCGTTCCGCAAAGCCGCACGAATTATCACATCAATTACGACGTCACGAACGATTACCACGAGCTCGCCTATCAATTACCGAATCTCTACAACGACATTCCGAATTTTCTGCACACGATCGATGTCACCTACACCGCGCCGGCGCAACCGACGCTGGAAGCGTTTCGATTAGTAAAGGCGCGCGCCATTCCGGTCATTCGCAACGTCATCGTCACGCCGCCGGAGGTTGATTCCGATGGCAAGGCCTACGTCATCGTGCTGCCGGATGTGGCGAATCCGACGCCGGCGCAGCGGCAGGTGCCGATTCGTGTGGAGACGAATTTGGATGCGACGAACGTCGCGATCACGTTCTCGTTAGGCGCCGGCACGGTCGCGCTTGATTCCACTACGACCAACGGCAGCAGCAAGTATTGGGATTTTACCTGGAGCAATGTCGCAGAAGGAACTTACCAGATTGTTTCTACCGTCACCGCTCCCGCCGGTACATCGACAAGTACTCGTAACGCCACGGTGGAGTTCCGTCAGATCGTTCCCACGAACGGGAAGGACGACAAAGACGACGATGGCCTCGGACTTTATAATCCGGGCGCGGCGCCGATTGAGACGACTGCCATTCCGCTACCGACGACGAATTCCGAAACTTGGACTAACGACCAGGTCCACATCTGGGCGATCTCCGGCAAAACCGATCCGCTGAATCCGGATAGCGACGGCGATGATTTGTCGGACGGGTTAGAGCTCGGTTGGGCCGCCGCGGTCGGCGACACGAGCACGACGACCGACACAAACGGCGACGGCGTTCCGAATTTCCAACCCGATCTCGATCCGCCGATATACAACACGACCGACGACGCGAATCGCCCGACCGGTTACGATTTCTACGACCCGTGGCCGTACAATCTGAACAATTCGCGCACCGATTTGATCGCGGGCACGATGACCGATCCAAACAAACCGGACACGGATGATGACGGCGTAAAAGATGGATTGGAAGATCGCACCTTCGCGATCAACGGCAGCAATTACACGCCGGTGCACAACGGGCGCGTCGACATTTTGCCTAACGGCGTGAACGGCGAAGCGGTCATCGCCCATCCGCCGACCGTTTACAACTCATCGAAGATCGACATGGACAAAGTGTTGGTGCACGCGCCGAATGCGGTTTGGCTCGAGACCGATCCGAATAATCAGGACACGGACAACGACAAGCTCGCCGACGGCAGCGAAGACTCGAACGGAAATGGAATTGTCGATCTTGCGGTGATCGATCGGAATCAAACCGACGTGAACGGGAATTTCGTCGTGCTCGCGACCTTCAGCGATTTCAGACAGAGCGTGACTGCTAACGGTTCGTTAGGCTCGGCCACGTTCAAGTATTCGGATTTTTGTTCGACCTACACCGAGCCGACAAACGGACTCACTTACACCTCGACGCGTCTCGATCGCGCGAAGCTCGACGCCATTTTCCGGCCGGGCGGAAACATTCGCGCCGATAAGATCGACATCGTCTGGCTCGAGACCGATCCGCGCCGCCCGAGCACATCGGGCGATGGTTTGCCGGACGGATGGAAAATTCAACACGGGCTCGATCCATTCGATGACGGCGTGATCGGTCATTACAATCTGCGCACCGGCAAGCTCATCGCGAATACCGACAACGGCCCGACCGGCGACCCGGACGGCGACGGCTTCAGTAATTTGCAGGAGTTCATTAACGGAACCGATCCGCACGTGGCCGGGAATGGACCGCCGCCGCCGGCGGGCGCGATCACCATCGGCGCAGGATCGACAACGACTGTCGGCGGCGTCACGAACAAGCACGAGTTCACCGATTGGACGGCGAACGATTTGATTGCGCTCGACGCTTACGATGGCGACGGGGGCAATTTCAACCAGGGCGACGTCTATCATGCGTATGATGGGTTCGATTCGTCGCGCGATCTCGTCGCGTTTTACGCGCACGACGGTGGATCGACATCGTTAGGCGGCGACGGCAATTTCTATTTCCGCGTCGACATGCAGGACCTGAAGGCCTACGCGGAACAGGGGAATCTCGACATTTATGTCGTGATCAATTTCGGAAATCCCGGCACGGGCGAATTTAATTTGCCGGACCAAATCGACACCGGCACGGCGATGAAATGGCAGGCGGTCGTGGCTGCATATCAAACGGACAACGGTCGCGTTTATCTGTGGAACCAAAACTCGGCCACGCACTCGACCGCGATCGGTCAGGACCTCGCGCCATTCGGTGTGACGGTGCGCGACCAAACTGCGCCTAACGGATTCAAGAAAGCTTACTACAATTCCGATCTCGATGCGGTCGAGTTTTCGATTAGTCGACAAGCGTTGATCGATGCGGGCTGGAACGGCGACCCGAATAATTTGCTCTATCAAGTGTTCACAACGCGCGATGGCACGCAGAACAATCCGGTGGGCGCGGGCGACATCGGCGGCCGGTCGGACATTCGGGATTCCATCCGCGACAGCAATATTGCGAGCGATTACTGGCAGGATCAGCCGAACATCGCGGGCGCGAACAGCGTCCTGCATCAATGGGTCGGGATCAATGCGGACAACGATCGCGGCAAGCGTGTGAAGGTGATGTCGATCTTGCACGGCAATCAGGCGATCCAACCCGGCAGTGTGACCCAGTCGCTCATCAACAACGCCGCGGGCGCAGGATATTATCGCGCGCTCGACGCGCATGAAGCGTTCGGAGTTCCGTTCGCGTTGCACGTGACGCCGACGCTCGCGTCCGCGATTCAGTGGGCCAGGGTCGGCTCGACCAATACGTTTCGCGATGGCCCGGCCTTGAACGCGCGCATCGGCAATCTCATCGGCAATAACATTGTCGATCTTATCGGCACGACGTTTTCCGATCACGTGCTCGATTATTTCCCGAGCGCGTACAACATCGACAACGTCGGTCTGGCGAATTCGTTCCTGACTTCGATCTACGGCCACGCACCGTCGCCGAATGTTTTCTGGACGCCCGAGCGCGTGAGTGATTCAGGCGTGCTGCAAAAAGTTTCCGAGCTCGGCTACAGCTGCACGTTTGTCGATCAAATGCGGCACGTCTTCAAATGGTTCGGCCGCAATTCCGCGCTGGGGAACGACGGCTACCGCGTTAACCAAATCAATAACGCGAAGGCGTTCGTGATTAACGACGGCATCGGGACGCAATTGTTTTTAAATGATGACAACGGATTGCCAGTCCTGCTGCGACAATTACTGAGCCGCAAAGTGCGCGACAGTCAGCAGGACCAGGTCGTGACGTTCGTGAATCAATGGGAAGATTTTGCCACGAAAACAAACGCCGATGCCTACGACAAAAATGTGCGTTGGCTCGCAAGTCATCCGTGGATCCAGGTGGTGACGCCGGACCAGATCGCGAGCGGTCAGGTCGCATTTAATTCGAATGGCGGAAGCACGACGAACTGGGGAACGGTAAATCGCGGAACGGGTTTGAGCCTAACGAATGTGTCGAAGGATTTTATCGATCACGCGAGCGAGGAAAGTTACGACCATTGGTATTTCGGCTCGGGATTGGAAGAGAGTTTGAGCACGAAAGTGTTCAGCATTCGCACGGGCGTGAATGTGCCGACGACGTTCGGCTTGTTAGGCGCAAATGGAATTGTCGATCTTAGCTGGAATGCGGTGAACGGAATCGTGCCCGGGCCGGCCACGACTGGACTCTTCGCGCTCGCGCGCGCGACGTTGCACGCGTCGGAATTTGAAACGGCGTTTCATAATCAGACGAACAACGATCTGAGCAAATACAGCACGGGCGCTTACATCAATCCCGACACGACGAACCAAACGCTGTCCGGATTTTCGAAAATCGCGCAGGCGCAGACGCGGACGGCGGCGATTTACGCGCGTGTGAATACGTGGGCGAATGCGGCCAGCGCCGGCAATTTCAACAACAGCGTGGTGACCGCACAGGAAGATGTCGATCTTGATGGAGAGAATGAATATTTGATCTACAACGATCGGTTGTTCGCGTTGTTTGAAAAACAGGGCGGACGGATGACCGGAGCGTGGTTGCGCGACATCGACACCGGATACGTGTCGCAGGTCGCGGGAAATTTCGCGAGTTACGCCGGCTCGGAAACGGAAGATGAAGGAGCGGGCAATTTCGTGAACGGAGCGGTGAACGCATTTCGCACGTCCGGATTTAAAGATTGGTTCGTAAAGACGAACACGGTGCCGGCGGGAACGTTCGCGTATGTGAACGACGTCTACACGCCCTCATCGGTGACGAATGGATGGAAGTTCACGAGCTCGGACGGGAAGATCGCGAAGACGATCACGCTCGCGGCGCGCAAGAGCGCGTTGAATGCGAGTTACGCGACGACAAACGTGACGCAGATGTTTGTGCGATTTGGTTTGTCGCCTGACCTGCTCGATTTGATGACGGCAGGTCAATCGCACTTGTCGATCTTGCAGAGCAGCGCGAGCGAAGTGGATTTGTTTAACAACGCGCCGGGCCGAACTGTGCGCGAATATCTGCGCTTTGCCGGAAGCGGATTCAGCGGCGCGACGTTCAACGCATCGGCGAACGATTCCGACGCGCTCGTGCTCGATACCGTCGCGATGCGCAATCAAGCGCACACGCAACAGGTCGAGCTGCAATCAAACGGCGCGATGACTTTTGCGTTTGGTTTCGAGACCGGCGCGGCGTTGACCTTCGACACGGATGGAGATGGATTGCCGGATTGGTGGGAAACGAAATACGGATTCGATCCGAATAATCCGAATGGAAACAATGGAGCGAATGTCGATCTTGATGGCGACGGTAAAACGAATTTGCAGGAATACATTCTCGGCACGAACCCGACGGTGCCGGATTCAGCTAACGCCGGGCTGAAGATTGTGCGAACATCGTTGACGACGGTGAAATTGAGTTTCGCGAGCATTCACGACCGGATTTATCGCGTTTATTACAGCAGCGCGCCGGCGGGGCCGTGGCTGCAGGCGGGCGCGGATATTTTCGGTACAGGATCGACAATCGATTACATCGACAACGGCGCTGACACCGGATCACCGCCATCGGGCGGACAACGTTTTTACAAACTCGAGGTCAGCCTCGTTCCCTAACTAAAGCAAGATGCGTTTCAAAACTCTTTCTGTCCTCATTGCCGTCGCGATTGTCTGGGCATCGGCCGCTATCGTATCAGCGACAACGACGATTTGTTGGCACATTCCCGATAACGCGACGGACCTGAACGGGACGCACATGCGCGAACCGTGGATGGAGATCAGCAACAATCCGGCGAGTCCGACGACGGTCACGATTTATCAGGGCGTCTATAAGGGAAACGGAGCGAATCAGACCGGCGGCACGTTGTTTTATAAGGGCGCGTCGCAAGGTGTATGGCAGAGTGTCGGGCTCGGTTTCGATCGCAACAGCGGCAGCAATCAATATTGGAAGGCGAGTTTCAGTACGAGCGGCATCCCCGCGAACGATCCGATCCAATATTACGTTTATGTCACGACGGATGGGTCGTCGGGATTTGGCAGCACATTCATTTATGCGCCGCAGGGCGCCGGTGATCATGGCAACTACGGATTGGTCGAAGGGACGGTGTTCAGCGGAAGTCCGGAACAAAATCTGGCCGCATCAAATCCGTTTACGATTCGCAATCGTCCGGCGTGGATTTTTCATGCGAACAATCGTGCGAATAGCGGTAGCGATGTGCAGTTTTGGGCGAAGGTCGGTTACATCGGCGACCCTAACAACGTCAGCACGCGTTGGGTAACGAACGGCGCGATCTATTACACGACCGACGGTAGCGATCCATTTCCGGGATTAAACCCAGGAACAGCGGCAACAGCCGCGACCCACGTTGCGACTTTTACTTACGATCATCCCGAGAACACGAGTCAAAACGGTGGTGGGAGTACGAGCATCGCGGGAACGCCGATGTGGTGGGTCGCGACGGTGCCGAATCTGTTGAATTCGCCGCTGGGCACGACCGTGAAATACAAGGTCGGTTTCTGGAATTCGTCGAACAACGAACAGAAGTTTGGCGATTACAACGCCGGTGACGGCACGAATTATCTCGGCCACATTTTCTCATTCACCATCGGGACGATAGGCGACCCGGTGCTCACGGTGAACGGCGTAAGCGCAAATTACACCACGACCCATGTTTTTGTCGATGAAACGAAGGGCGACTCGGTGCCGTTTACAATTTTATTCGCGCCGGGTCAGGCGAATGTGACCGCGGCCGAGGTCTTCACGAATTTAAACCGACGCGACAAAGTCACGACGCCGTACACCGATGCGAACGGGATCGCGACCGAAGAAGGTATCGAACCGATCAATGGCGATCTCATCATCGCGGGAAACGATTCCCATTATTACAAGGCGTACACAATGTCCGCTACGGGGAATCCGGGTGAATACACGCTCACTTTACCGGCCGATAAAACCGGCGCGTATCGGCTGACCGCGCGCTGGAAAGTGAGCGGCGATAATAATTGGCGCTACTACACGAACATCGCGGCCGGCCGGCGCGACCACGCCATCGTTGTTTCCCCAGTCGATGCGCGAAACATTAATCTCTATGAGGTGAATGTTTTCAATCTCGATAGCAGCGGGACAGCATTTTCCGACCGCGGGACATTGGAAGACTTGTACGATGCGCCGAACGCGCCGCATCAAGGCGCGCAGAATCATTGGAACCTGAACTACCTGAAAAATCTCGGCTGCAATTGGATGTGGTTTCAGCCAATCCATCCGATCACCCAGGAAGCACAGCAAGGCCACGATCCCGGCAGTCCCTATTCCGTGCGAAATTTCTTCGATATCAATCCGCTGATGTCGACGAATTACAATTCGGCCGCCGGCGTGAATGATGCCAATAATCGCAACGCGGCTAAGCAGGCGTTCGTTGGATTAGTAAGCGCGGCAAATACAGAGGGTGTGGGCATCATGCTCGACGCGCCATTCAATCACACCGCGCCGGATTGCGAGATCAGCTCGCAAGGAACATCCTTGTTTGGGAATAGTCCAAGCGCGAACTCCCTCTTCCGCAACGTGGAAGCGCGGTTCTATTCGCGCGATGTGAACTACGCCATGCGCGCATCTGGCGCAGGAAATATTGCGATTGCGCCCGACCGCGGCGACTTCGGTAAATGGAATGATGTTCGCGACGTTTTCTTCGGCCGCTATGCCGCTTTGGTCGACATCAACCCAGACGACAATGGCAACTATAACAACGAGCAGGATTGGTTCGATTACTCAATTAACAAGGTAAGCGGCACTGAAACAGGCGTCGATGATCCGAATGCTGCGGGTGACGGTCACGGTCACTTCGATCAAGTGACGCAAAACGTCTGGAAATATTTTTCTAACTACACACTCTACTGGCTGGAACAGACGGGTGTGCCTCCAGGCTCGGGCCTTGCGACTCAAACATCCCACGGCATCGGTGGCCTGCGCGCGGATTTCGGTCAGGGATTACCGCCACAACTCTGGGAATACATCGTTAACAAGACGCGCACGCGAAAATGGAACTTTCTCTTCATGGCCGAATCGCTCGATGGCGGCGCGGTTACCTATCGATCTAATCGGCACTTCGATTTGCTCAACGAGAACATCGTTTTCCCACTCAAGAACTCGAGTAGCACCAGCGATTTTCGCGGAATCTTCGACGCGCGTCGAAGCGCTTATGGCCAGAGTCTCGTTTTGCTGAACAACATGTCGCACGACGAAGAGGCCTACACCGATCCCTGGTTCGCCGTCATTCGTTATGCCGTCTGCAACACGATCGATGGCGCTCCGCTCATATTCCCGGGTCAGGAGCTCGGCATCTCGCGCACCTTTGGCTACTCGCTTTACGAAACAAATTTCGGGAAACAGATCGCCGACTTCAAGGATTTCAATTCTATGACGCCGATCTGGAATGATTCCGATTTCGGCAACGATCAACTTTATCCTGTTTACGCCGCTATGGGTTTGGCGCGGCAATTCAGCCCCGCGTTACGAAGCTCGAATCGCTTCTACTTGAACCAAACGGATGGTTCCATTCAGCAAAGTCTCTTCTCGATCGCGAAATACGAAGTCGCTGGCGGCTCGCCCGCGACCACCGATGTCGTATTTGGCTTTGCGAATTTGAATCGCGACGCCGATCAACAAGGCAACTTCAACGTCAACATCCCCTTCGGCAGCGGAAATCTCTTCGGCATTAAATCGGGACGCATGTACGACGTGAGAAATCTTTCCGCCTACCTTGGGCCATCGGCGCTGGGGTTCGATCAAAACCGCCGCAATTATTTCCTCTTTAGCGGCCATCGTAGCGGCGACGATCTACTCGGCAATGGGCTATTCGTTAGGCTGTACAAAGTCCCGACCATGCAGACGAGCGCGAATCCGAACGACCCGGCCTGGAATCAACGTCCGTATGAAGCGCAATATCTGAAGCTCTACGACGTAACTCAACCCAGCACCACCCCCGGCCCCGCATCGGCGCCGAATGCTTACGGTTACGAGCTCGGCACGAGCGGAATTATTAGCTGGTCCGCGGCCGCGCCGGACAGTGAAGGCGTAGTGCCGTGTTACAAAGTCAGCGTTACCATTAACGGTAGCACCAACACCTTCGTCACCTGCAGCACGAGCACGACGATCATCGGCGCGCTTGGGCAGACCGCGACCGTAGTCGTTCAAAGCATCAATCCGAACGATAACAACGTCACCGGTCCGGCGAGTTCACCGGTGCCGGTCAAGTTCATCGACCCAAATGGCGACGACGACGGCGACGGAATGATCAACAGCAAAGAAGACGTCGCCGGGACGAACCCGTTCGATCCGATGTCGATCTTGCGCGTGAATAGCGTCACGCGTCCGGATGCGAACACGGTTTCGATTAGTTGGAACAGCGTGAACGGCAAAAAATACTTTGTGCAGAGCTCGACCACGCCCGGTGGCACTTACACCGATGTCGGAACTCAAATCACGGCGACCGGCCCGACCGCGAGCGAAAATATTTCCGCGTCCACACCAGCATTTTATCGCGTTCGCGTCGTCCCCTAATTTACTGTAGCGGCGGTCTCTGACCGCCGTTGATTGTCGATCTTTCATGCGTTCGCTGCTGCTTTGCATTTTAATTTTCGCGTTTGCCGGCTCGTTAGGCGCGGACACCATCGGCCAGCCCGCCTGGGCCGGTGAAGCAATCTTCTACCAGATTTTTCCCGAGCGCTTTTGTAACGGCGATACCAAAAACGATCCCACCCGCGATTCGCTTGAATGGCCGATCAAGCCCGGCGAATCGTGGCGCATCTCATCCTGGACCGCCGATTGGTATGCGCGCGACGATTGGGAAAATGAGCTCGGCTCCGATTTTTATCGCGACGGCGTGCTCGACCGCCGTTACGGCGGCGATCTTCAAGGTGTCATCGACAAGCTCGATTACCTCTGCGATCTCGGCATCAACGCAATTTATCTGAATCCGGTTTTTTATTCGCGCTCGCTCCACAAATACGACGGCAATTCCTATCACCACATCGATCCGTTCTTCGGCCCCGATCCGAAAGGCGACTTCGCTTTGATCGACAAGGAAACCGCCGATCCGCGCACATGGCAATGGACTGCGGCCGATAAATTATTTCTCGATCTTGTCCGTCGCGCGCATGAACGCGGCATGCACATCATCATCGACGGCGTTTTCAATCACACCGGCCGCGACTTCTTCGCCTTCAAAGACATTCGCCAGAACCAAAAAAATTCTCGTTACAAAGATTGGTATTCGATCGAAAGCTTCGACGATCCACGCACCAAGCGAAATGAATTCGCCTACAAAGGTTGGTGGGGACACATGACGCTGCCCACGTTCGCCGCCACCCGCGACGGCAAGGACATGCATCCCGGTCCCAAGGCTTACATTTTCGAGGCGACCAAACGCTGGATGCAGCCGCATGGTAAACTGGCCGAAGGTATCGACGGCTGGCGACTCGACGTCGCCGAAGAACGGCCGACGAAATTTTGGGCAGACTGGCACGCGCTCGTTAGGCAATTGAACCCGAACGCCTACACCACCGCGGAAATCTGGAGCAACGCCGCCGAGTTTGTCCGTAAAGACGGTTTCTCCGCCTCGATGAACTACAACGCCTTCGCCATTCCGGTGAAAGGTTTCTTGATCGACAATAACGTCTCGCCGACAAAATTCGGCGAACTGCTCGAAAGCCGCCGCAAACAATTCCCGACCGCGGTCGCCGCCGTCATGCAGAACCTGACTGACTCTCACGATACCGATCGGCTGGCATCGATGATCGTTAACGGACCGAACGCACCGGCTCCGAGCGGCGACGATATTGTTTTCAATAAGAACAATACCCCCGCTTCATCCGACTCCTACGACATCCGCAAACCTAACGAGCGAGAGCGCGATCTTCAGCGACTCATCGTCCTCTTCCAGATGTGCTATGTCGGCGCGCCGATGGTTTACTATGGCGACGAAGCCGGAATGTGGGGCGCGGGCGATCCCGACGATCGCAAACCGATGCTTTGGCAAGATCGACAATACGAACCCGAGGCGACCGATCCGCGCGGCCGCGAGCGCGAGCCCGATGAAGTGAAATTCGATCGCGACCTCTTCAATTTCTACAAAAATGCAATCGCGCTGCGTCGTCAGCACGACGCGCTTAATCACGGCGACTTCGCTATCGTGGCGACGGACGATACGCAACGCGTCATCGTGACAAGCCGGAAATCAAAACGCGAATCGCTCGTCGTGGCGATTAATCGCAGCAACGAAGACGCGCATGTCGATCTTCCGCTGAATGCGACGAGCCTCACTCCCATCTTCGTCACTCGCGGCGACATGGAGGCCGTGAAAGTGCAAGGCTCGCAAATCACCGTGCCCGCGCTTACCGGTGCGGTTTTCAGCGCGAACTAAGATCGAGATACGCTGCGCTGAGCGGAGGCAACTCGGCGATTGGAATTCCGCCATCGCGCACAAATCCGATTGTCGATCTTACATCGGCGAGCGGCGTTCCGTTAAGGCGATCTACGATTCGCAAATGCGATTGTCGATCTTGCGCAGGCAGAACGGAATCGGGAACACGGATGGAGATGTCCTTGAGAGACGTCGTTGGATTTAAATTGACCGCGCAGACAAATCGTTGTCCGCTCGCCTTGTCGACCCGCGCAAAACTGTAGAGCCAATGACCGCTCACCGTTTCGTTAGGCAAACGACCGTAGCCGACGTTGTCGTGATTCAAAGCGTTGAGTGCGACGAATTCTCCGTCGCGAAACGCCGGCTCATTCAGCGAATTAATCAGGCGCGAATAGAACGCGCGCAGTTGTTTTTGTTCGTCGGACAATTTTCCGCCGTCGTATTTGTGGCCATTAACCCACTTGACCAACTCTGGCATCGACCAATAATCGAAGATCGACGTGCGCGCGTCGTCGCTGCCGAATCCTTCGCTGCCCGCGCCCGGCTCGCCGACTTCCTGACCGTTGTAAAGCATCACCGGGCCGCGCGAGAGCCCAAACAAAATCGCGGAGATCGGCGCGCCCACTTTCATTCCGTGACCGCCCCATTGCGACTTCGCCGCGATGCGCACTTCGTCGTGATTTTCAGCGTAACGCAGCGAACGTTCGAAGATTAACGGATCGCGTCCGAAGTCGATGTCGTTCGCCCAACCGGGGCCTTCGTAAATTTTTTTGATCGCGCGATATGTTGGATCGTCATAGACGGCGGTGAAGCCGGCGTTGAGCAGATCGACCATCACATTTGTTTGTTTCCCGGACGCGGCCGATTCCGCGCTCGGCACTTTGGCAGGGTCGTTGTCGTAGGCCTCACCGATGAAGACAAGATCGACATTCTTCTTTCGCGCTTCGGTGATGACCCATTTCCAAAATTCCGGCGGCACCATGTGCGACATGTCGCAGCGGAACCCGTCCACGCCTAACGATTCCCAATAGTCGATGATCGCTGCCACTTTCTTCCATGTGTCCGGCACCGGTTTGTCCGGTGCGGTCGCGTTCGGGAATTCGCGCGTGTGTCGATCGACGAAATTGAAGCCGTAATTCAACTTCACCGTTTCGTACCAGTCGTTAATCGATGGCGCCCAGCTCGCCACGTTGTTTCCCGTCACTTTTCCGTGATCTTTTTCACCATCAAAAAATCCATCGCATTTAATCCCCGCGAGTTTGCAGGTCGGGCTTTGCGGTTGGCCATCCTTCATCGTGGGCAAATGCATCGGCGGTCCGTTCGCATCCGGCGTGAGATAGAAGAAGTTATTGTTAGGCGAAAAGAATTTCGTTCGGTCGTCGTTCACGCCGAAGTTCAACTCCGGCTTCACGTCCGAGTTGTAACTGCGCGCGACGTGATTCGGCACAAGATCGACAATCGCCTTCATGCCGCGCCCGTGAATGCGATCGAGCAACGCCTTGAATTCCTCGAGCCGCTTCTCCGGTTTGAGTGCGTAATCGGGGCAAACGTCGAAGTAATCTTTAATCGCATACGGACTGCCGGCGATTCCTTTGAGCAAATCGGGATCATCGGCCGGCGACTTGATGTTCGGATAATCGGTGCCGGTCGCCTGTTGCAAAACGCCGGTGAGCCAGATGTGGGTGAATCCCATTTTGGCTAACGAGTCGAGCGCGGCGTCGTTGATATCGGCGAATTTGCCGACGCCGTTTTCGGCGAGGGTGCCGTTTGGTTTGCGCGTTTCGTTTGTGTTACTAAACAAGCGAACGAAGAGCTGATAGATGCGCATCCGCTCCGGCGCGGGAGCGGCTTTCGTCGTCATCGACGCGGCCACGAGCGTGAGGATCGCAGCGAGGAGGCCGCCATTCCACTTCACGGGAGCGGGCTTTCCGGCGCGACCGCAGAAAGGGTGACAGCTTCGTCCTTCACAATTTCCGGCAACTGTTCATCGTGCCCGTGACTTGGCTCATAAACAAACTGAGTGGCGACGGCGGCAATGAGAAGGGAAGCACCGCCAAGCATAACGACTTTGACAGGGTCGTTGTTGAACAGCTGCTTTACAACGGGCTGGAGTGCGAGCGAAGCAACGATTTCGGGAATGACGATAAAGAAGTTGAAAATGCCCATGTAAACACCCATGCGATTCGCCGGAAGCGCGCCGGACAGAATGGCGTAAGGCATGGAGAGGATTGAGGCCCAGGCGATGCCGATTCCGATCATGGTGCATTTCCAAAGCGTTTGATCGTGAATGAACCAGGTGGAAAGCAGGCCGGCGGCGCCGCAGGCAAGGGCGAAGGTGTGAACGGTCTTACGACTCGTTAGTCCAGCGAGCTTCGGCAGAGCGAAGGCTACGACAAAACAAACGATCGAATAGATGGCGAAGGTCTGACCGCCAAATTCGGTACCGTGATCGAAGAGAGGCGACTTCGGATCGAGCGTGCCGAAGATTTGTTGGGCGGTGGCGAGACTGAAAAACATCCACATGCAAAACAAACCCAGCCAGGTGAAGAATTGAACCACCGCCAGTTGCTTCATGGTTTTCGGCATTTCCCGGACGGCCGCTGCCACTTCGGGCTTCGAGAGCACAGAAGCCACAGCTCCACCAATCAGGGCGCCGACAAGAACGTGCCACCAGGTGAGCCGGTGTTCGACAAGGGCGCCGCGGGACGCGCCAAAAGCAGCGCCGGCGCTGGCGCCGACGAGAAGAAAAATCTTTTCGAGGCGAAAGGGCTTTCGTTCGCGGCGGGTGCGGTTGAACTCGGCCAGGTTCTCGGGAGGGAACTCCTTGGTCGTGATCACCGTCCAAAGAACCGCGAGAAAAAATACGACGGCTCCGAGTTTGAAGGAGTATTGCACGGTCAAAGGAACTCCGTTTGCGGCCGCGCCGCTGACGCCAAGATACTTGAAGAAAGAGGGCAGAGCGTTGGCGACCGCCGCCCCGACGCCGATGAAGAAACTCTGCATAACGAAACCCGCGGTGCGCTGTTCCATGTTCAACTTGTCGGCCACGAAGGCGCGGAACGGTTCCATGCTGATGTTGATGGAGGCGTCGAGAATCCACAGCATCCCTGCGGCGACCCACAGCAGGGGCGCATCGGGCATGAAAAAAAGCGCGACGCTGGAGAGAATCGCGCCGGCAAGAAAATAAGGACGCCGCCGTCCCAGCCGGTTCCAGGTGCGATCGCTCATCGAGCCGATGATTGGTTGAATGAGAAGGCCAGTCATAGGACCGGCCAGCCAGAGGATCGGGATCTTGTCGGGTTCCGCGCCGAGCTTGGCGTAGATCGCGCTCATGTTCGCGAGCTGAAGGCCGAAGCCGAATTGGATGCCGAGAAAGCCGAAGCTCATGTTCCAGATCTGCCAGAAGCTGAGCCGCGGTTTATTGATCATGGCCTAACGAAAGATCGACAAGTGCAAGATCGACATCTTCATTTGGTTTCGCGCGCGACCTGAAATTGATTGAAGAACGCGTCGGACTTCTCGCCGTTTCGATCAAACAGCGCGAAACTTTGGATCGGCGCGCTCGACTTCAATTTGCGTCCCGGCAGCTTGATCACTTTCTTATCGTTCATCGTTTGAATTTCGAGATCGTAATTGTCGCCGCCCTTTAGAGTAACGGTGACGGAGACGCCGGAGTCGGTGAAGGCGACGCCGGAGTCGCTGTTATCGCTGCCATCGTAGATCTGGTAATTGTTTTTGCCGTTGTAGTAACCGAACTCGAAGACGGCCTCCTTGTTGTAATCAGCGACGGAGGAGTTCGCATTGCTGGTGCGCAAAACGACGCCAATCGATCCGGGCGTCGGATCGTCGTTCTCGAATTTTTTCTCGAACTGGCCATTCTCCATCATGAACGAAAACGAATCGCCCGTTTGCAGCGGCTTTTCGAACGCGCGATAGGCCACCGCCTGTTCAAAGCCCGAGCCATTCGCGAACACGCCGAACGCCTTGTCGCTTTTCTGAATGCCGTTGAGGTCCTGATTGTTTTTCGTGTCCGCGATGAAGAAACCGGAGTGACGATCGTTGTCATTCCCCTCAGTCGTCAGTGTCCAATTGGAAAAGCCGCTGCCGCCGTTTTTGCTGTTGTCCCACGAACCGCCGTAGGCCGATTGGCTGGCGTCGTCTTCGGCGATGACGGCGGACTCGCCGTAAGCTAACGAGGGGAGCAATAAGAGCGCGAGCAAGAGATTGCGTGAATGCATATGTCGATCTTGCGACGAGCGAAGAATTTAATCAGGAAAGCAGGAACGCAGGAAACAAATTTCTCCCGCTTTCCCGGCAAAGTCGACATCGCCGATGAGGGCGATGGAGCTCACCGCCCTCGCAGACGGGGAATGAAGCTGCGCTAACGAACTGCAATGTCGCGCGTTGGATTATGCTTTCCGGCGACGCAAAAACGGAATGGCGGCGAGACCAACACTGAGGAGCGCAATGGTCGCTGGCTCAGGAATGGCGAGCACCGTGCGAAATTCCGTTCCGGTCATGTTGAATACCAAAACACTCTGCCAGACGAGATTCGCTTGAGTGAGACTGATCGCATTCAAATTAGTGCCGCCATCTGTCGGGGCGGACCAGGTCCAGTTCGTATTGGACACGGCATTATAGTGCGAAGTCGGAGTGACCGTAGTGGTATCGTAGAAGCGGATGGAGAGAATTTGTCCGGCCGACGGTAGCGCGCTTGTGATGGTGAACTGCGATTTGGTCGTATACGGATTATTGTCGAAGGCCGAATCGAATACATCCACGTTGTTGGTTCCAATATGCCATGTTGTCGTGAAATCGAAGCGACCATCGGCCAGGCCAGAGCCATTGCGGTCATCGCCGATCGTAGTTAGCTGCGGTCCCGCGCCAGTAAGGGCGACCCAATTGCCGGCAAAAGGGTTAGAAGAAGTAGCGGCATCGTAGTAGCCGAGTTGAATCAAATCGCCGTTGTTATTTCCGTTCCCACCTGCGGAGAGTGCGACGCCGCTTTGATCACGTAACAACGTGGTGTTGCTATTAGACCAATCGACACTAGTCGTGCCTTGACCAAGCGCTGTGCCGCCGATCGCAACAAACGTGAATATTATTCCAAGGAATGAGGTTCTCATTGTAGCGAGTACGGGAGCGCCTGATTAAGAGCGATGTCTGTTCCTTGGCCGTGTCGAACGATGAGCACGGATGTGCCTACGGCAATCGAAGGATTCTGATTAGCTGATTGTCCGCGAACCCAACTCCCCGGGTTTCCGTTGGTCGGCCCACCCAGATTTGGATCGTAATAGAATGTCGCCCACGCGTTGTTCGCGCCTCGGATCAAAACATTGTCAGCGGCGTTCGCGTCGGAACTTTTAAACCAAGGCTGACCCGGGAGATTGTCGAGGCCGAGGCCAACCAAGGTGGTCGCTACCGGAAAGCGATTAGCCAGAGAGACAGAACTGTTCGCTGGCAGATCGGTAACCAAGCTAGTAATCGGGACGGCGCCCGTGACGGTCACATTGTAACTACCCGTTCGTTTGACTAAGAGAAATCCTTGCTCCGGCAACAGCACGATATTGTTCGATGCCGTGGACGCGCCTCGCAACCACTGATTTCCATCGTTGTAGAACGCCGTCCACGCGTTATTGGCGCCCCGGATTAGAACGTTGTCGGCGACGTTCGCATCGCTATTTGTTATCAAACTCTGGCCGTTAATCGTTCCGTTCGCCCCAAAGAAACTCGCCAACGTCTCGACTTTGTGAATTTCATATTGGTCGCCATTCGCAACACTTGAGAAGCCAGTCGCAGGCGAGCTCACAATCGTCAACGTGTCTGTCGTATTGCCGTTGATGCGGTACTGCCGACCCTTAGAGGCTCCCGAAAGCATTCGGATGATGTGCGGGTTTGAATTAGTACTGTTGAAATTTCCCGCGCCGAACTGATTCGCCGTCCAACCGGCGTTGGTCGTTTGAATGGTCGAGGCGCCAGTGTTAATCACGCTTACCACTCCGGTGAATTCAGGTAGATTGTCGAGAGGCAGCGCGAGTGCTTTCGTGGTGGGTGCCGCGACGGCTGTGGTAACGAAACCGACGGGGTTCGAAGCAACCTGCGCGAAAGCGTCAGAGCCGATTACAGCCAAAACCGTGACTATGAAAAAGGCGTAGGTGCGACGCATAAGAATAGGTCTCAGAAGCGCCCCGAGGGTAGCGTAAGTAGTCATATTGAAGCAAGAAAAAACCGTTGTTTTTGTAAAAAAATCCAATCGCGCTTCACTCGCGGCCGGGATGTCGATCCATTGGCGTTTCCCGAATGAAGAGACCGATCGCATCCACGATTTCTTGATCGACATCTGCCTGATTTTTCCCGCCGCGGACTAGCACACGCAGCGAATGATCCCCACCTTCGACCACATAAAGCAAATGCTTCGTCATCATTTGACCGCGCACTTGTTCAAGTAACTCCAGCGGACAGAGCGGATCGCGCGTGCCTTGCAGGAACAGGATCGGCCGCCGCAGATGGCGCAGAACTTCATCGCGCATCTTGCTAGTGTCGCCTCCACCACACAGCGGATAGCCCAGGCAAATCACTCCTGCGACATCTTCCTCCAGCGCAACATGACAACCAATGCGACCGCCCATGCTTTTACCGATCAAAAAAATCGGCGCGTCTGTTTTTGCCCGAACGCTTGCCAGAGTGGCGCGATGCGTGGCGATCAATTTGGGCAACGGATCGGGCCGCCGCCGGCTTTCGCGCATGTAATCGTAATCGAAGGTTTCGACTTCGCCGATTTCACTCAATCGTTGTTTCCATGATTGCATCCATGGATGCGATGAAGGCGCGCCGGCCTCCGGGCGCGAAGAGGAAAAACGGTCGCACCGTTAGTAGATGTCGATCTTGCACGATGTCCTGATTTCGCAGCGTTGAAAGTTTTACGCGTGTCCCGCAAGATCGACAACCGATTCATATGATCCGTAATTGTTATCTCGGGCCATTGCTTACCCTGGCGATCGTTCTTTGTTCATGCGATCTCGACCTTATCGGTGTCGATCTAAAAACAATCGCCGGCGGTTACCGATTGAAACACGTAGATGGCCGCTATTCGCTGCTCGTGCCGCGCGCCACCGGCGGGCCGATCATCGATGAGATCGGCTGGAAAAAGCCGATCATCATTTTTCGCCGATCCGGTTCGGAATGGGACGTGGTCAACACCGATCGCGCGGAACATCTTCACGTGAGTGATGAGGAACGAAAAAGGGATGAGCGCTATCGGAGCATCGCAACGGAGTCGGTTGAGGCGGCCTGGAATCGTTTGGATCGATCGCGGCCGCTTTGGTAATCCGTCACTCTTCGCCGTCGAAGTAATCGAGCGATTCGCCGCGCATCAATCGCCGCCGCGGTGAACGCACCAGCCATTTTTTGCTGTCCGGATAATAACCGGACTCGCCGATGGGATTATCGGCGATCACCATTACGACAAGATCGACATCTCCATTGTTCGTCAGTTGATGCGCCTCGCCCGGTTTGAAAATGAAGGCGTCGCCGGGTTCAATCGGCGTGTTCCCGCCATCGTGCCTAACGACGCCTCGACCGGAGAGCACGTGATACATTTCCCATTGCGTGCTGTGCGAATGATAAACGTACGGCGTTTTCCCGGGTTCGACGCGCAGGATTTCGAGATCGAATGGATGTCGATCTTGCAGGTCGGTCGAATTTTCCTTGCGGCCGAGCGCGATGGAAACGCTTTTGCCGAAGGCGGCAAATTTTCCTTTCGGCGAAACCCACGAATCTTCCGCGATGTCGGCAAGATTGATTTTTTTCACGCGAGCAAAAACATCGCGGTGAGCGCGAGCAGAAAATAGGGCACGAGCACGGCCGCGCCGGCGTAGTCCTTCGCCAGGCGTTGACCGAAAAATAAAGATAAGATCGACAACCCGGAAAGAGTCGCGCCGTAAAACGCGACATTGGGATTGTGCGAGACGAGGACGAAGAGGCAGCCGACTGCGCTGAGCGCGCCGGCGGCGATTTCGAGAATGGTGATGGCGGTGACGAGGAACGGGACCATTCCGGCCAGCGGACTTTTCGCGAAGTGGGTCGAAAGCCATTCGAGATTGCCGCGGTGGTCGACGATTTTGTCGATGCCGGATTGCAAAAACAAAATCGCGAGGAATGCGGAAACAAATATCTGGCCGAGGTGCAACGCAGGACTTGCGATCATGCGCGAAAGTTTATTGTCGATCTTGCAGAACGTCGAGCAGACGATCGATGAACGGAATCTGCGCCGGGTTTATTTTGCGCCGGGCAAGATCGACATCGAAAAGCTCGGCGCGATCGACTTCGGGAAACTGGCACATTTCGCCGGAGCGCGGCGGCCATTCGCATTGGAACGTGTTTGATCGCAAAACGAAATCGTTAGGCAAATCGCCTTCAAACGCCCAGCCGTGCACGACTTTGCCGCCGCGTTGCGTGATCGCGCCGAGCTCGATCCACTCGTTAGATTTGGGCGCGACGCCGGTTTCTTCTTCGAATTCGATTTGTGCGCGCGCGAGCAAATTTTCCTCCGGCGATTCCGGCACGCCTTTTGGGATCGACCAAACCCCGTCGTCCTTATTGCGAAAAAACGGGCCGCCGGGATGCACGAGGAAGATGTCGATCTTGCCGTTACGCCGGCGAAACATGAGAAGACCGGCGCTGATTTTCTTCATGAATCGATGTCGCATTGTCCGCGCCGGAATTTTAAATTCAACCGATGCCTGACGCGGCCGCGGAAATTTCCCAGCCCGAAATCGCGCATGTGCTGACGATCGACCTCGTCAGCGCTTCGACATTGCCGGGCGATGAGAAAACGAAATTGATGGCCGAGTTGAACGAGGTCGTTAGGCAGGGCACGCGTTTTTGCGTGACCGATGCGGCCGGGAAACTGACGCAATTGTCAAAAGACGACGGAATGACGCTGGTGTTTTTCAACAGCGAACCGGAAGCAGCCATCGAATGCGCGGTCGAGACGGCGATGGAGTTGAAGGCGCATCCCGAAGTCGAAGTGCGCATGGGAATGCACAGCGGTCCGGTGAATCGCGTTGTCGATCTTGCGGCGCAATCGAACGGCACCGGCATCGACATGGCGCAACGCGTGATGGATTTCGGCGACGCCGGTCACATTCTGTTATCGAAGCGCATCGCGCTCGAGCTCGCGACAATGCCGCGCTGGAACACGCATCTTTACGAGCTCGGCGATGGAGAAGTGAAAGATGGCGAAAAGATTTCGCTGGTAAATTTCTACGCGGAGTGGGCGGGCAATTCGGAAACGCCTTCGAAGCTCAAACGCGCCCGCGCGCAAGCGACGCGACGCGAAAAATTCCAATTGTTAGGCCGTCGCCTGGTGGCTCCGGCAATGTCGTTGTCGATCTTGGCGATTGCGGCCGGGATTTTTTTCTACGCCAGGCGCGCGATGCACGTCGAACCCGCGACCGCGCCACCGCCGGCGGACAAAAGCATCGCCGTCCTGCCGTTTGTCGATCTTAGCCCGGCTCGCAATCAGGAATATTTTTGCGACGGAATTAGCGAAGAAATTCTGGAGGCGCTTGCGAAAACCACCGGGCTACGCGTCATCGCCCGCGGTTCGTCATTTGCGTTTAAAGGAAAAAACGCGGACGCGCGCGAGATCGGTCGCAAACTGGATGTCGCGACCGTTCTCGACGGCACTTTGCATCGCGATGGGAATCGTGTTCGCGCGACCGCGAAGCTGGTCGCGACCCAAAACGGCGCACAAATTTTTGCGCAGACGATCGACAAGGAAATGGAGAACGCGTTCGCGCTGCCGGATGAAATTTCGAACTCAGTCGTCGCGGCATTGAAAATGAAAATCGCAGGCGTGCCCGGCGTGAGCCGGCAACTGAACGCGCAAGCGTACGATTTTTACCTCGAGGGTTTATTTTTTTCGAACCAGGACACCGAAGAAGGTCTGCGACACAGCATCGAGGTGTTTCAACTGGCGCTGGCCAAAAACCAGCGTCTCGCGCGCGCGTGGTCGGGCGTTGCCAAGGACTGGATTCGTCTGGGCGATTCGCATGTGCGACCGCTCGATGCCTACCCGCGGGCCGAAAGCGCGGCGTCGAAAGCGCTCGCGATTGACGATCGCGACGCCGAAGCGCACGCGTATCTCGGCGAATCCCGGCGCGTATTAAAGTGGGACGTTAAAGACGGCGAAACGGAGTTGAAGCGCGCGCTCGAGATCAATCCGAATTTCGCTTTTGGCCACGTGATGATGTCGATCTTGCAGGCCGCGCTCGGGAATCGTCGCGAACAACTCGATGAATTGGCCGCGGCTGCGCGACTCGATCCGCTTTCGCCGATTGTCGCGAGCGCGCAAGTATCCGCGTTTGTTGCGAACGATCGACTGGACGACGCGTTTACGGCGGCGAAACGCACGATGGAGATCGATCCGAACTACGTTTATTTTGAGCCGGCGCTGGCGCTGGTTTATCGCGAACAAGGCAAGCTGAAGGAAGCGCTCGAGATTTATCAGCGACTCGAACAAACGCGCAATCAACCGACGGCTGGCCTCGCCATCACCTATGCGCGACTCGGCCGCAAGGACGATGCGCGTCGCGTCGTTAACCAATTAATCGAGCGCGCGAACCGCTATTATTTTCCGGGCGATCAAATCGCCTCAGTCTTTGTCGCGCTCGGAGACAACGATGAAGCGTTTCGCTGGATCGATCGCGCGATCGAAGAACATTCGGCGACGTCGCCGCAGATCGCGTACGGTCGGGAGTTTCGCGCCTTGCGTTCAGAGGCGCGTTTCGCCGATGTGCTGCGCAAAATCGGACTCGATCCCGCGAAATTCGCGCAAGATCGACAATAACTTTTTCGCGCCCTAACGAGCGAGCTACTACTTCTTCGACTTTTTCGCCTTCGGCTCTTTCGGTGCCTTCTTCGCTGCTTCGCCCGGCCGATATTCTTCCTGCTCAGCCGCCGCAAATGCTTTCTCGAGACCGACCATGTCTTCGCCCGGTCGCAAGGTGTCGAATTGCTCCGCTTCGCGGCGCAGTTCTTCTTCCGAGTAGTTAGCCGCTTTGATCGACAATCCGATCCGGCGTTCGACTTTGTCGACCTTGATCACGCGCGCTTCCACTTCCTGGCCGACCTTGAGCACGTCTTTCACTTTCGCGACGTGGTCTTCGCTCAATTGCGAAATGTGGACGAGGCCGTCGATGTCGTTCTGCAATTCGACGAACGCGCCGAAGCTCGCGAGCTTCGTCACTTTGCCGGTGACGAGATCGCCGATCTTGTATTTCTCGTCGATGTTCTTCCACGGATCGTCGCTCAGTTGTTTAATGCCGAGACTGATGCGCTGATTGGTTTTGTCGATGTCGATCACTTCGGCTTCGACTTCATCGCCCTTCTTAAACATTTCGCTCGGGTGATTGATCTTTCGCGTCCAGCTCAGGTCGCTGACGTGAATCATTCCGTCGATGCCTTCATCGAGCTCCACGAACGCGCCATACGCGGTCATGTTGCGGATCTTGCCTTTGACGCGCGAGCCGATGGTGAATTTCTTCTCGATCTCGTCCCACGGATTCGATTCGAGCTGGCGCAGGCCTAACGAGATCTTTTGCTCGTCTTTGTTGACGCCGAGCACGACCGCTTCCACTTCCTGGCCGACCGAAAGAATATCCGACGGACGCATGATCCGTTTCGTCCATGATAATTCCGAAACGTGAATGAGTCCTTCGACGCCCTCTTCCAGTTCCACGAATGCGCCGTACGGAACAAGGTTGGTGATTTTGCCTTTGACCTTCTGACCCGCCGGGAACCGCTCTTCGATCTGGTCCCACGGATTTTTCTGCGTCTGCTTCAGGCCTAACGAGACGCGCTCTTTCTCTTTGTTAATGTCCAGGACAACGACTTCGAGCTGCTGTCCGACTTTGACGAGCTCGCTCGGATGGCCGAGCCGGCCCCAGGTCATATCGGTGATGTGAAGCAAACCATCCATGCCGTCGAGATCGATGAACGCGCCGAAGTCGGTCAGATTTTTCACCGTGCCATTAACGCGATCGCCGACTTTGACGCCTTCCAAAAACTTCTGTCGTTTCTCGCTCCGCTCCTGCTCGATGATTTCGCGCCGGCTGAGTACGACATTGCGGCGGTCGTCATTAATTTTGACGATCTTGAAATCGTAAGTGTTGCCGACGAACTGCTGCAAATCTTTCGGCGGGACGATGTCGATCTGCGACGCGGGCAAAAACGCTTCGACGCCGATGTTCACCATCAATCCGCCTTTGACGACGGATTTCACTTTGCCCTTGATCAGACCGTCGCCTTGGAAAACGCCGGCGATCTTGTTCCAATTCTGCCGGTAGGCCGCTTTCTCTTTCGAAAGCACGACCATGCCTTCGTCGTTCTCGAGCCGCTCCAGGAGCACATCGACTTCGTCGCCGACTTCGAGATTTTCGATGTCGTCAAATTCACTGATCGGGATGACGCCTTCCGATTTGTAACCGATATCGACCAGCACTTCGCGCGGTCGCACTTCGAGAATTCGTCCTTTGACGATCGAGCCCTCCCGAAAATCGGGCATCGGTCTCGACATCAATTCCTGCATTTGGGTCATATATAAATAGGCGGCTCCTTTAAGCCGGAAAATCCCGCCCGCGATGCAGCGGAAAAACGGGACGGCAACGTAGGCGTTTTCGCGCAACGGGTCAACTGATTGAACGTCGCGGCTTTGTCCGGTAGCTTACCCGCACATGTCGATCTTACGATTGATGCTCCGGCGTCCCCGCCTTCACACCCGCTGCCCTCGCGGGCTCCCAGTCTTCCCGAGCGCGTCCCGCGCGCTCGTGATGTCGTTTTTGCCGGTGTTTTTCGCGGCGAATTTGTTCGCGCAGGACGAGCTCGATACCAAGCTCGTGCGCGATGCATCCGAACGGAAGGTGGTCATGGCGATCAAAGCCCCCGAGATCAGTGTTGTCCACTTGTGGGCGCCGTGGTGCTCGAATTGCCAGGCGGAATTAAAAAGCGGCGGCTGGACGAAAATGGTGAAAGAAAACCCGCAGGTGAAATTTTATTTTGTCTCGATCTGGAATAATGGCGGCGACGGCAAATCCATGCTCGCGAAATTTGGAATCGCGGATCAAACAAACGTCACCGTCCTGGCCGATCCTGGCCCGCGCACCGGCGAGGGAAAGATCAAACAATTCGCCGGCATGCCGGTCTCGTGGATTCCGACGACGTGGATCTACAAAGGCGGCGACCTGCGTTATGCGCTCAATTACGGCGAAGTGCGCTTCGACGTGCTCAAGCAATTCATCGACGACAGCAACAATGAATGGTCGCACAAGGGCGAACCGAAACTGGAAGAATGACTACCGCCGCCGTCGCGCCCAGCACCACCAAAGTGAAGTTCCGTCTCGCCGGCGGCGCGCAACCGCTCATCCTTTTGCCGGTGCACGTGAACGGTCGCGGTCCGTTTGATTTTATTTTCGACACCGGCGCGGGAACGTCGTTGCTCACGCCCGAGCTGGCGAAGGAACTCAATGTCAAAACCATCGGCTCGAAAGAAGGCCAAAGCGCCGGCGGCAAAGTCGCGGTCTCGCTCGCGAAAGCGGACTCGTTAGGCGTGGGCGAATTGCAAATGGAAGATGTCGATCTTGGCATTGTCGATCTTGCGCAGGTCGCGAAGACCATCGGCGCCAAAATCGATGGCGACCTCGGCTACAATTTCCTCAAGAAATATCGTGTGACGATCGATTACGACGCCTGCGAAATCCGTTTCGAAGATCCGCGCCGCATCGAAAGTTTTGGCCGCACCGCGAAAACCCAGGTCCCGCTGCGTCTGGCGCATCCGGCCAAGCCACTCATCCTCGTTGATGTGCGCGCGAATGGCCGCGGCCCGTTCCAATTCGCCATCGACACCGGCACATCGACCACTGCGATCACCCCCCAGCTCGCGAAAGATCTCGGCCTAACGACCAAGCCATCCGGCCTTGGCACGACCGCCGGCGCACATGTCGATGTCGCGGCGGGATCGTTGAAGTCATTTCAGCTCGGTGGTGCTAAGATCGACAATATGCCGGTCATCGTCGCCGATTTTTTCGAGATGCTGAGCAATGCCATCGGGAAAAAACTCGACGGCATCATCGGCTATAATTTTCTGCGGAATTACAAAGTGGTGATCGATTACCCGAACGAAACCGTGAGTCTTTTATGAGCCTGCTTGACGTCGCCACCGCGGCCTTCGCCACGAAGAAACCGCCCGGAATTCTCGCGCTCATCGGCGACACGCCGCTGGTCGAAGTAACGCAGTTGGACACCGGCCCGTGTCAGCTTTTCCTGAAACTCGAAAATCAAAATCCGACCGGCTCGATCAAAGATCGGATCGCGTTGTCGATGATCGAAGCGGCCGAGCGCGATGGTTCGCTGCAACCGGGCGGAACAGTGATCGAGGCGACCGCGGGCAACACCGGCCTCGGGCTCGCGCTCGTCGCCGGCGCGAAAGGTTATCGCGTGCTGCTCGTGATTCCGGACAAGATGTCGCAGGAAAAAATTTCGCACGTGCGCGCGCTCGGGGCCGAAGTTCGCCTAACGAGATCGGACGTCACGCGCGGTCATCCGGAATATTATCAGGATGTGGCGGCGCGTTTGGCCGAAGAAATTCCGGGCGCGTTTTATGTGAATCAATTTGGCAACCCCGCGAACCCGCTCGCGCATGAAAGATCGACAGGTCCTGAGATTTGGGAACAGATGCGACACGACGTTGATGCCATTGTCGTCGGCGTCGGCTCGGGCGGAACGCTCACCGGTCTCGGAAATTTCTTCAATCGCGTGAAACCGCGGCGCGGAATCGAAATGGTTTTGGCGGACCCGACCGGTTCCGTGCTCTTCGAATACGTAAAGACAGGGAAGCTGGTTGAGTCCGGGAGTTGGGCGGTCGAAGGCATCGGCGAGGATTTTATTCCTGATATCGCCGACATGTCGTTAGTCACGGAAGCGTATGAGATCAACGACGAAGACGCCTTCGCGGTCGCGCGCGAGCTCCTGCGCAAAGAGGGAATCTTCGGCGGCTCATCCACCGGCACGCTCGTCGCCGGCGCGTTGCGTTATTGCCGGGAACAGACAAAACCGAAACGCGTCGTCAGTTTCGTCCCCGACACCGGCAATAAATATCTGTCGAAAATGTACAACGATTTTTGGATGGCGGAGCAGGGCTTCATGCAGCGCCAGCCGCATGGCGATCTGAGCGATCTCATCAGTCATCGCTACGAGGCCGGTGAAGTCATCACGGTCGGGCCTAACGACACGCTCCTCACCGCCTTTAAGCGCATGCGCGACGCCGATGTCTCGCAACTTCCGGTGGTCGATCCCGGCGGCCGCTCCATCGGCATCATCGATGAGTCCGACGTGCTCGTGAAGGTTCATCGCGACTCCACGCATTTTAATGACCATGTCGAAACTGCGATGACCGATCGATTGGAAACATTGCCGCCGACGTCAAAGATTCAGGATTTGTTAGGCGTGTTCGATCGAGGCCGCGTTGCCATCGTCATGGACGGCGATAAATTTCTAGGCCTGATCACGCGCACCGATCTGCTTTCCTATCTGCGCCGGCACATGCCGAAATCAGCCGCGCCGGTGGAGCGCGAGTTTTCGTAAGATCGACATGAACAAACAAAAAGGATTCGCCACCCGCGCCATTCACGCCGGCCAGGAACCGGACCCGACCACCGGCGCGATCATGACGCCGATTTACGCGACGTCGACTTACGTCCAGGAAAGTCCCGGCAAACACAAAGGTTTTGATTACGCGCGCTCGATCAATCCGACGCGGCTCGCTTACGAAAAATGCATCGCCGATCTCGAAAGCGGCACGCGCGGTTTCGCCTTCGCTTCCGGACTCGCTGCGATGTCGACTGTGCTCGAACTTATCGACAGCGGTTCGCACGTCGTCGTGAGCGACGATCTCTATGGCGGCACATTTCGCTTGTTCGACAAAGTGCGCGCGCGCTCCGCGAACCTCGAGTTCACCTATGTCGATCTTACGGACGCATCGCGATTCGAGAGCGCGATCAAAAAAAACACGCGCATGGTTTGGATCGAAACGCCGAGTAATCCGCTCCTGAAAATTATCGACCTCGAAGCGATCGCGAAAGTCGCGCGCGAAAAGAAAATTCTTTCCGTCTCCGACAACACATTCGCCAGTCCCTGGATTCAACGCCCGATCGAATGCGGCTTCGACATCGTCGTGCATTCGGCCACGAAATATCTGAACGGACATTCCGACACCGTCGGCGGCGTCGCGGTCGTCGCGAACAAGGACCTCGGCGACCAGCTTTGGTTTCTGCAAAATTCCATCGGCGCGATCGCGGGCACGTTCGACAGCTTTCTCGTCATGCGCAGTTTGAAAACGCTCGCGTTGCGGATGGAGCGTCATTGCGCGAATGCGCTCGAGATCGCGCGCTGGCTCGAAGAACAACCGCAAGTGGAAACGGTGATGTATCCCGGATTGAAATCGCATCCGCAGCACGACCTCGCCCGCACCCAAATGGCCGCATTCGGCGGAATGGTTTCGGTCGTTTTGAAAACCGATCTCGATGGCACCAAGCGTTTTCTCGAAAACACGAGTTTGTTCTCGCTCGCGGAATCGTTAGGCGGCGTCGAGAGCCTCATCAACCATCCCGCGCTCATGACCCACGCGTCCGTCCCGAAAGAAAAACGCGAAGCGCTCGGCGTGGGCGACTCGCTCGTTAGGCTTTCCGTCGGTGTGGAAGACGTGCGCGACTTAATCGACGACCTGCAATTCGCTTTCGAAGCGATCTGATGACTCTGGGGAGCACAGGCCGCTGGCCTGTGTGTTCGGCGGCTCGCCGAACACAAATAACTCCGGCCGGCCGCCGGAGTTCACAGGCGGGCCGCCTGTGCTCCCCAGAACTCCGCATTGTGATTGCGTGACATCGAATTAACTTTTCCGCTTTCATGGGCAACACATTCGGCCAGCTTTTTCGTGTCACCACTTTTGGTGAATCGCACGGCGGCGGTGTCGGCGTTGTGATCGACGGCTGCCCGCCGAAGATCGACATCGACATCTCGGACATTCAGCGCGAGCTCGACCGGCGGAAGCCAGGGCAAAGCAAAATCACGACGCAACGCCAGGAAGAAGATATCTGCGAAATTCTTTCGGGCGTTTTCGAAGGCAAATCGTTAGGCTCGCCCATCGCCATTCTCGTTCGAAACAAAGACGCGCGGCCGGATGATTATGTCGATCTTGCAAAAACATTTCGGCCGTCGCACGCGGACTTCACCTATCAGGCGAAATACGGAATTCGAAACTGGCAGGGCGGCGGTCGCGCTTCCGCGCGCGAAACGATTGGCCGCGTCGCAGCGGGCGCGATCGCGCGCAATGTTCTCCGAAGATTTTATCCGAAGATCGACATCGTCGCTTACGTCGCGCAGGTGCACGAGATTGCCGCTAAGATCGACAAGGTGAAAGTGAAGCGCAGCGACGTGGACGCAAACATCGTGCGCTGTCCGGACAAAGCGGCCGCGAAAAAGATGACGCAGTTGATCGAAGAAACGCGCGACGCCGGCGACTCGTTAGGCGGAGTGATCGAATGCGTCATCCGCCATCCGCCACTCGGATTAGGCGAACCGGTGTTCGACAAACTCGACGCCGATCTGGCAAAAGCGATGTTGAGTTTGCCCGCGACCAAAGGTTTTGAGATCGGCTCCGGATTTTCCGCGACACGCATGCGCGGCTCCGAACACAATGACGCGTTCGAAATGCGCGGCGGTGACGTGCGAACATCGACAAACTGGTCCGGCGGAATGCAGGGCGGAATTTCCAACGGTGAAGATATTTATTTTCGCGTCGCGTTCAAGCCGACGGCGACGATCGCGCGCGAACAAAAAACCGTGACGACTTCGCGAAGATCGACAACTATCGCCGCGCGCGGCCGACATGATCCGTGCGTTTTGCCACGCGCAGTGCCGATGGTGGAAGCGATGGCGGCGCTGGTTTTGTGCGATCATGCTCTGCGCCAGCGTGCGATCGTTCCCGAAAAATGAATCCGCCTTCGCCATCCATTGCCGGCTCGCCGTTGTGGCAGCTCGCATTCATTTCCTTCGCCATCGTTTTGATCTTGTTCGAAATCGTGCGCGGTTGGCGCCGCGGTTTGGCCCGGCAACTGGCGCGACTCGGCGCGCTCATCGGCGCATACTTGTCCGCGTATTTCGTCGCTCCCGTGATTGCGCCGTTCATCGCGCCTTACGCGCGAGTGCCCGAGTTCATCATGTCGATCTTAGCGGGCGCAATCATCGCCATTTTCGTTTACGCCGCAATCAATGGACTGGGCACGATGTTGTTCCGGCGGACCGGCCAGCACGATTCGTCAGTCGTTAGGATTATTTACGGAATCAGCGGCGCCGTGCTCGGAGTTTTCTTTGGCGCGTTTTTGGTGTGGCTGCTCGTCGTCGGTGTGCGTTCGTTAGGCGCGCTCGCGGAAACGCCGGCGGAAGAACAAGTCAATGCGCAGGGCGCAGCTTCACCACGCGCCGTGCATGCGGTCGATGTCCGCCGCGGCACGTTGAACGAGGCGCCGGACGATGCGTCGGTCTTGACGACGCTGGCGCGATTGAAGAATTCGATCGAGATGGGCGCCGTCGGCAACATGGTGAAACGAGCCGACGTCGTGCCGACGAATACCTACGACACATTCGGCAAACTGGGTCAGGTCGTTTCAAGTCCACAACGTGCGGAGCGCTTTCTGTCTTTCCCGGGCGCGCGCGAGCTGAGCGAGCATCCGCGCATCGTCGCCCTGCGCGAAGACACGGAAGTGGAGCGATTGATCGAGCAGGGCCGCTATCTCGATCTAATGCAGAACCAAAGCGTGCTCGACGCGTTGAACGATCCGACTTTGTTGCAGCGCGTTAAAAAATTCGATTTGCAACGCGCGCTCGATTACGCGCTTGAGGCGCCGCCGAGGCCGTGATGAATTTTGTCGCTTCGATCGGTCTCGAAGTTCACGTCCAGCTCAAAACTCGCTCGAAAATGTTTTGCGGATGCGCGGTCGAATTCGGGGCCGGGCCTAACGAGCACACTTGTCCAGTTTGTCTCGGCCTGCCGGGTGCGTTGCCGGTGATGAATCATGAAGCGCTGCGGCTGACGCTGCTGACGGGATTGATGCTCGATTGCGAGATTGCGCCGCTGTCGAAGTTCGATCGCAAAAATTATTTCTATCCCGACATGCCGAAGAATTATCAGATTTCACAATACGATTTGCCGTTGTGCGCGAACGGACGTGTGCCGCTGCACGAACGCGCCTATCCATCCGATGCGCGAGGCAAGATCGACAAGTCGGTGCCGCTAGCGCGAATTCATCTCGAGGAAGACGTGGCGAAAAGTTTTCACTTCGAGACGACGACCGGCATCGACTTCAACCGCGCCGGAACGCCGCTGATGGAAATAGTGACGCAGCCCGAAATCCACTCGCCCGACGAAGCGTTCGCGTTTCTCGCTTCGTTGAAGCAAATCCTTATACAAGGCGGCGTGAGCGACGCGGACATGGAGAAGGGACAACTGCGTTGCGATTGCAATGTTTCCGTCCGTCCGAAATCGCGGGCGGAGCTCGGCGCAAAGATCGAGATCAAGAACATGAACTCGATCAGCGGCGTGCGGCGCGCGCTCGCGTTCGAGTTAGATCGACAAGTGCATTTGCTTGAGCGCGGCGAAAAGCTGGAGCAGGAAACGCGCGGCTGGAGCGACGAACGCGGCGAAACTTTTCTCATGCGCACGAAAGAATCCGCGCACGACTACCGATATTTTCCCGATCCCGATCTCGTGCCGGTGAAAACGGATTCGTTAGTCGCGGAGGTGCGTTCGCGCGTTCCGGAATTGCCCGCGGCGAAACGGGCGCGATTCGTCGAGCAATATCAGATCACCGATTACGATGCGGCGGTGCTGGCGAACGATGTCGATCTTGCGCGCTATTTCGAGAGCGCCGCCCAAGGCGCGACGAAACCAAAACAGATTGCGAATTGGATTTTGAACGATCTGCAAAGCGCGTTGAGTGCAGCGAACAAGACGATCAACGATTGCGCGATCCCACCCGAAGCATTGCGCGAGTTGGTTGGGTTGATCGACAGCGGACGCATCAGCGGCAAGCAGGCGAAAGATGTTTTTGCCGATATGTTCGCGAGCGGGAAATCGGCCGGCGAAGTTGTGCGGACAAAAGGAATCGAACAGTTGAGCGATACGGCCGCGCTCGAAAAAATGTGCGACGAAGTGATCACGGCAAATCCGAAACCGGCGGCCGATTTCAAAGCGGGCAACGCCGCGTCACTGAATTTTCTGACCGGACAAGTGATGAAGTTGTCGAAGGGAAAAGCGAATCCGCAATTGGTCGGCGAGATTTTGCAACGGAAGCTGAAGTAGCTTTGTCATTCCGAGCGAAGTCGAGGAATCTCCAATCGATCACTCAATGAGAGACATCTCGACTTCGCTCGACATGCCAAAAATCCTCGTTGCGCCGGACAAATTCAAAGGCGTGCTGAGCGCGCGCGAAGTTGCGGAGATTATCGCGAACGGGCTGCATGATGTTTTGCCGGACGCGAAGATCGACATCGTCCCTTTGGCCGATGGCGGCGAAGGAACGGCCGAAATTATTTGCGAAGCGCTGCGCGGTTCGGCGCGAAGTTGTCGCGCGCACGATCCGTTAGGCCGCGAGATTACGGCGCACTATTGCTGGATCGAAAGTCGCAAACTCGCAGTGATGGAGATGAGCGAAGCGGCCGGAATGCGGCGCGTGCAGGGCGAAAAGGTCGATGTCGATCTTGCGAGCACATTCGGCGTTGGCGAAATGATTTTGGACGCGACGAAACGAGGCGCGAGCGAGATCATCGTTGGTCTCGGCGGCAGCGCGACGAATGATGGAGGGTTCGGCATGGCACGCGCACTTGGATTTCGCTTTCAAGGTTTGGAGAAAACTTCCGACGCGCGCACGCGCGCGCTTGTCGATCTTGTGAGGATCGAGCGGCCGTCAGCTCGTCTGTCGCTGCCGAAAATTATCGCCGCGGCCGACGTGCGAAATCCGTTGTTAGGCGAAAACGGCGCGACGCGCGTGTTTGGTCCGCAGAAAGGGGTGACGCCGGACAAGATCGACATGTTCGAGCGCGCGTTGACGAAACTGGCTGACGTGGTGACGAACGATTTTCATTTCGATTTTCGCGACAAACCGGCGGCGGGCGCAGCCGGTGGACTCGGATTTGGTCTGGCGAGTTTTTGCGGCGCGAGATTGCAATCCGGCTTTGAAGTCGTGGCCGAGGCGATCGGTCTAAAAGCGAAAATGGAAGATGTCGATCTTGTGATTACGGGTGAAGGCAGTTTGGACCGGCAAACGCTCTCCGGAAAAACGCCGGATGGAGTGGCGCAAATGGCGCGCTCGTTAGGCAAAACGGTTTACGCCATTGCCGGCCGTGCGAGCGAAGATCGACAAGTGCAGACATTGTTTGATGGCGTGTTTGCGGCGAGTCCGCCGGAGATGGCGCAGGACGAGGCGCTCGCGCGGGCGGCGGAATTGTTGAAGGCGGCGGCCAGGATGGCCGCCCTACAATTCTCGAAAAGGCGCGCATCTTGACGTAGTGTCCGCGTCCTCAACTCAATGCACGACTTGCCTCCGAGTTCGGTGACGCCGTTCGTATTTTCCGATCCTGCCGGAAAACGCTGGCCGCGTTTGCGTTTGATGTTGCTGCTCGGGGGCGTGGCGGTGTTTGTCGCGACGGTGTTGTTTGTGCAAACCCTATTTGTCGCGCCGCGTTTGAACGTGCCGTTCTCGCTTCGGCAATTGAAGGGGCAACTAAAAGCGTTGCAAAAACAGAACCCGGCCGGCCCAGTTTCGCCGACGTCGTTGTTGTGGCAAAAATTCGGCGCGGCCAAGCAAGCAGCGAAGAAACTTGGCGGACCCACGCCTACGCCGCCGGCGAAGTCGCGTCGAAAAGCGCCGCCTAACGAGGTGCGACTGGCGTTTTACACGAACGGCGATCCCTACAGTTACACGTCGCTCGAGCGGCACGCGTCGCAGATTACGCACGTTTGTCCGGAGTGGATGTCGGTCGTGAATGGCATGGGAGATTTGCAGGTGGACGCGGACGCGCGGATTCCGAAGCTGGCGGCGAAGACCGGAATGAAGTTGATGCCGCTTCTGACGAACCTGGTCGGCGACATGTGGCAGCCGGAAGCAATCGAAAATCTCGCGCACGGTCCGCAAGATCGACAACAACGTTTCATCGACAAGGTGGTGTCGGTGTTGCGCAACGCGAAAGCGAACGGCGTGGTGGTGGATTGGGAGCAGATCGATCCCGCTTACAAAAAAGATGTGACGGCGTTCCTCGACAAATTCGCGGATGCGCTGCACTACGATGACAAGGAATTGTGGCTGTGCGTGCAGCCGGGCCAGGAGTTGGATTACATCGATTTCGATGCGCTTTCGGACAACATCGATCGCTTCGTGGCGTTGTTGTTTGATGAAACTTCGGACATCGATCCGCCCGGTCCGTTAGGGGAACGCCCGTGGTTTGAAGGTTGGTTGCACGTCTTGCTCGACGATGCGGACACGAAGCAATGGATCATCGTGCTCGGGAGTTACGGCTACGATTGGGCGGCAGGCGCGAAGAAAGCGGAGTTGATCAGTTTTCCGGAAGCGATGAGCCGCGGCAGCAGCGCGGATGTGGAATCGGCCTCGGTCGTCGCGCCCGATTACAATCCCTCGTTTTATTACGAGGACGCGGGCAAGGCGCACACGGTTTGGTTTCTCGACGTCGTCACGTTTCTCAACCAGCTCCGTGAAGTGCGCGGGCAAAATGCGGGCGGCTTCGGTTTGTATCGGTTAGGCAGCGAAGACAACGCGATCTGGGATGCACTCAGTGTTCCGCGCGATTTCCGCAAGATCGACAATCAAACGCGCGCGTCGCTCGAAGTCCTCCAGAGTACGGACACGATCACGGATGTAGGCGACGGCGAAATCGTGACGGTGGATGAAGAGCGGTCCGATGGCGTGCGCAAGATCGACGTCGATAACGACGGATTTCTCACCGCAACGTACACGAAATTTCCGCAGTTCCCGACGTTGTATCATCAGGGCGCAGGCGGCGAACATCAGGTCGCGCTCACATTCGACGACGGACCGGACGACGAATGGACGCCGCAAATTCTCGATATTTTGAAAGCCGCCAATGTGAAAGCGGCGTTTTTCATCGTCGGCGTGAATGCGGAACATTATCCGGATCTCGTTAGGCGCATCGTCGATGAAGGTCACGAGATCGGCAATCACACCTATTATCATCCGAACCTGGCGCTGTGCTGGCCGGAACACGTGCGCGTGGAGTTGAACGCGACGCAGTTGTTGATCGAAGCGCTTACCGGAAGATCGACAACGTTATTCCGGCCGCCATACGCCGCGGACACGAGCCCGTCGCAAGTGAGCGAGCTGACGCCGCTCGAAATCGCGCAGGAGCTCGGCTACATGAACGTGCTCGAAAACATCGACCCGCAAGATTGGTCGAAGCCCGGCGCCGACATCATCCTGCAGCGCGTGAAACAGCAACGTCGCGACGGTAATATCATTTTGCTGCATGACGGCGGCGGCAATCGCGAGCAAACGGTCGAAGCGTTGCCGAAGATTCTCGATTGGTTGCACACGCGCGGCGACACCATCGTGCCGTTGAGCGGTTTGTTAGGCACGGGCCGCGACGCGCTCATGCCGCCGCTCGCCCAACATAATTCCTCGTTCGCGCACATCATCAGCAGCGCCGGCTTTCGCGTGGTGCATCTGGTTCAGGAATTTTTGTGGGCTTTTATGATCGTCGCGACCGCGCTCGTGGTCGGGCGCACCCTCGTCGTCATCTGGCTGGCTTATCGTTTTCGTCCGCAACCGCGCGCCGAGTTCAACGAGCCGGTGAGCGTGGTCATCGCCGCTTACAATGAAGGCAAGGTCATCGCGGAGACGCTGCGCACAGTGCTCGCGAGCGACTACAATGGCGAAATCGAAGTCATCGTCGTCGATGATGGATCGCGCGACGAAACTGCGGCCGAAGTCGAGCGCGTCGCCGTTGTCGATCTTCGCGTAAAGTTATTGCAGCAGGAAAATCGCGGGAAGGCGCCGGCGTTGCAGCGTGCGCTCGCGGCCGCGCGTAATCCGATCATTGTTTTCATCGACGCGGACACGCAATTGCAACGCGACACGCTCCCGCGCTTGCTCGAGCCATTTGCGAACAAGGAGATCGGCGCCGTTTCCGGTCACGCCAAAGTGGGAAACTTGCGCAGCTTTATCGCTCGCTGCCAATCGCTCGAATACACATGCGGATTCAATCTCGACCGGCGCGCCTACGATCGTTGGAACTGCATCACGGTCGTGCCGGGCGCGATCAGCGCGATGCGCAAGGACGCGATCGATCGCGTCGGCGGACTGAGTTTGGAAACCTTGGCCGAAGACACCGATCTCACGCTCACGTTACACAAAGATCGACAACGGATCGTTTACGTGCCCGAGGCAATTGGTTGGACGGAAGCGCCGGAAACCGTGCGCACTCTCGCGCGGCAACGTTTTCGTTGGGCTTACGGCACGTTGCAATGTCTCTGGAAACATCGCGACATGCTTTTCAATCCGAGCTACGGCGCGCTCGGCTGGTTCAGTTTGCCCAGCGTTTGGTTTTTCCAAATCATCCTCGTCGCGATCACGCCGATGGTGGATTTGTTTTTGCTCGCCTCGCTCCCGTTTGGAACATGGTCCGCGGTGCTGCCATTCGTGATCACATTTCTGGCGATGGATGTGATCCTCGCCACGCTCGCGTGCATTCTCGAACGCGAACCGGTGCTGACCGCGTGGCGCATTTTGCCGATGCGACTCATTTATCGGCCGATGCTGAGCTACTGCATTTGGAAAGCGATCATTCGCGCAATCAAGGGCGCGTGGGTGAGCTGGGGAAAACTGGAACGCACCGCGAGCGTGCCGGTGAGAGTGTGATTGTCGATCTTGCGATGAAGCGCTGCGTCTCCGTCGTATTCCTTTTCGCGGTTGCGGGAATGCTGTTCGGTTGCCAAAAAAAAGCCCTAACGGCTGCGCGCATTGATGTAAACGGTCCGGTCGAGATCGTCATTCCCGAACACGGCATTTACACCGGCGCCTTCATCGATTTCGGCGACGAAGAAGACGATGTCGCGCTGGAGATGATCGAAGATTTTGAAAATCTCGTCGGCAAACACCAAGCCATCATCGCGTCGTCGAGTTACTGGGGTGAACAGAATTTTCCGACCGCGAATCTGGAGGTGGTCTGGCGTCACGGCTCGTTGCCGCTCGTCTTTTGGTCGCCGTGGGACAAGCCCTACGTGCAAAGCCGCGGCCCCGACAAATTCAGCCTAACGAGCATCATCGAAGGAAAATGGGACGCGTACATCGACAAGTGGGGCGACGCCGCGCGCGATTTCGGTCATCCCATGATCGTCTCCTTCGCCAACGAGATGAACGGCGAATGGTTTCCGTGGTGCGGGATTTATTATGGCGCGGATGAATGGGACGACGCGGCCGACAATTGGAAAGGGCCGGAAACTTTTCGGCGCGCCTATCGCCACGTGGTCGATCGCGTGCGCGCGCGCGGCGCGACCAACGTGAAGTGGATGTTTCACACCAACAATTATTCCTATCCGATGGACACGTGGAATTTCGCGCCGGCCTACTATCCGGGCAGCGATTACGTCGATTGGTTAGGACTGAGCGTTTACGGCCAGCAATTCAAAGATGAATCGAACCCCGACATTCCGCCGCTGGTTGACTGGCCGTATCAGGAATTGTGCAGCCTCGATGCCAACAAGCCGGTCATGATCGCGGAATGGGCCACGGGCGAATTTCCAAATTCATTCAACGCCGGCATTCGCAAAGCGGAGTGGATCAAACATGCGCTCGACATGTTTCGCACGCGCTACCCGCGATTGAAGGCGGCGGTGTATTGGCACGAACGCTGGCAAAATCTCGATCAGTCTTACAGCAACTTGCGGGTGAATTCGTCGATTGAATCGCTCAACGCGTATCGCGAAGGCGTGGCCAATGGCGATTGGATCGGCGATCTCATCCTGCAGCCGCTGCCGAAGAAGTAATTGTCGATCTTACGATTTCTTCTCCGGCTCTTTTTTCTGAAGATCGACAATCACTCTCCAATCGTCGTCACTTTCCGCGCGCCAGATCGTGAGGAAATGTCCGCGCTCGGTCACGTTCCCGCGTTCGGCCGAATAGGAACCGTATTTGTAAGCAAGATCGCCGGACGCGCTCATTCCACCGCCTTCGTTGTTTCGCGTCATCTTCGATTGATCGGCGTTGAGCATTAATCGCGCGGCCGGTTTGCCGATGGCGGGCGAGACGTCGTCGCGTAACACGCGAATCGGATCGGCGGCGACAACGATGAGCGCGCTTCCCGCGCCTTCCTTTATCGTGTTGCGCAAACTTTCATCGGCGTGATCGAACGCGCTTTGCGCAAGATCGACATGTACTTCTCGATCGTTAGGCCGCAGGATTTCGACATCGCCCGGCGATTGCTTCGGTTGGGGATTATCGATGCCGGTATCGAAGATCACTTTCCAATTTCCGTCGTTCTGTTTTTTCCAAACCGAAACGAACTGCCCGAATCCGACCGGCTTTTCGCTTCTGCGCATTTCCCACGGGCCAGTGGTGATGCCGAAATCGCCCGACTTCGCGATCGCCGCGAACGCCGGCTGCCAAAACAGTTTTCGATCTTCGTCTTTAAACTTCTCGAAGATTTTTTTGCCGTTGGTCGGCCCGGGCGCGAACATCACGCAGTCGTCGGCGAAAAATTTAAGAAACGAATCGTGAATGCCGCGATCGAGCGAAGTCTGGGCGAAAGATTTCTCGGCATCGACTAACGACTGCCCGGCGTCCTGGCCGAAGGCGGGCAAGATCGACATGCCCAAAAAAATGGCGGTGGTTTTAGACAAACTACGCATTTGGCGGCGTCTCCTTCATGAAAGACCATGAAGAGGTCATGGACAATGTCGCAACCCATGAACAGTGGAAAACAGTTTTTTCTGAGCTCGCGCCCGGCCTCGTGCTTTTCGCGCGGCAATGGGTGCGCTCATCCGCGGACGCGGAAGACATCGTCCAGGATGCGTTTGTTAAATTCTGGCGGCGCAATCACAAGATCGACAATCGCGCTTTGCTTTACGCCACGGTGCGTTCGACCGCGCTCGATCTCATCCGCCGCGACAGCCGTCGCGCCCGGCGCGAGGTCGAAGCGAGCGCCGATGTCGATCTTACCATCGCGCCGCAGTTTTACGTCGATGACGAATCGCAACGCGCGCTCATTTGTGCGCTCGATCGTTTGCCGGGCGAGCAACGCGAGGTGCTGGTGATGAAGATTTGGAATGAGCTCACATTCGCCGAGATCGCGCAGGCGCTGGAAATTTCGCAGAACACGGCGGCCTCGCGCTACCGTTATGCGCTGGCTGCGTTGAAGAAGGATTTAGAGCGGGTGCAATGAACGACTTCAGCGACATCGAAAGCGAATTGAAGAAGCTGCGTCCGACGCAGCCTTCGGCGGATCTTTTGCGACGGGTCGAGAATGCGATTGTCGATCTTAGCGGAGAAGAAAAGATCGTTCGGCCGCATCAATTCCGCATTCACTGGCTCTCGTTAGGCGCGAGCCTGGCCGCGGCGGCGGTGGTTTTGATTTTCCTGCGCTTCGATTTTCAAAAAGCGGCGCAGTCGCCAGGCGTCGCCGCGCAAAGCCCGCCTCCGACGAAGCCGGTGCCGGCGACATTCATCCCAGCCGGGGCGACCCAGGTGGTCTATCACACGCGCGACGAAGGTTTATTTTTCCCGTTGCACTCCGAAGAGCCGGTGCGGCGGGTGCGCTCGCGCACACAGGAGACGTTGCAATGGCGCAATCCGGCGACGGGCGCCTCACTGCAGGTTTCCTATCCGGCCGAGCACGTCCAGTTCATTCCGGTGTCCGGCCAATGAAAAATTTCCCTGAACCTTAACCTAACGAACACATGAAACCGAAAACCATTGCAGTCCTGATCGCGTGCGCGTCGAATGTTGCGTTCGCGCAAACTCCACCTACACCTCCTACGCCTCCGAACCCACCGGCGCCTCCGCAAGATCGACAAGAGAGATTGCCGAAAGTCCCGGTGACGTGGCTCGGAGTCGATACGTCACCGATTCCGCCCGTTTTATGCGAGCAAATGAACCTTCCGAAAGGATTCGGACTTGTCGTGGATTACGTCGTGCCGAATGGCCCGGCCGCGGCCGCGGGCATTCAGCCTAACGACATTCTAAAAATGTTGAACGACCAAATCCTGATGGAGCCGGGGCAGCTTGCGAAATTGATACGCAGTTATTCCGAAGGCACGACCGTCACGTTCACCGTCCTGCGCAAAGGCAAGGAGGAGAAGATCAGCGTGAAGCTCGGCAAAAAAGATGTGCCGCAGAAATACGGGATGATGGATTTTCATTTTGGCGATCATGACTTCGGCGATCTCGGCGAGAAGATGCGCGATTTGCAGGAGCGCATCGGTAACGGCGGTGAAGGAATGATTCACGATGCGGTCATGACGGCGCAGGCCGAGGCGCAACGCGTCCGCGAGGAAGCACAGCGTCGTCGCGAGGAAGGGCAGCGTGTCCGAGAAGAAGCGCAACGCGTGCGCGAGCAGGCACACCGCATCAGCGAACGAGTGCGCGAAGAAGCGCGCCGAGCCGCCGGACAGATTTCGTTGAGTCGGACTACGCCGAACGGATTGCAAACCACGAAGATCGACATCGGCAAAGCGCAGATTGTTTTTTCGGATGACAAAGGCGAGCTACGAATCGAAAACGTCGATGGCAAAAAAGTGCTGACGGCGAAAGATCCGCAAGGCCGATTGCTTTTCAGCGGAGCGGTCGAGTCGCCGGAAGATTTGAACAAGATCCCCGCCGAGGTGCGGCAGCGTTACGAAAATCTGCAACAACGCGACCTTCCCTCGGTCACTTCATCGGATGATGAGGACGATCAGGACGCAGACGATGACAGCGACGGAGATAACGACGAGAGCCCGGAATCGATCGAGCAAGCGTCGTTCTGTCCGTCGGCCGTGCCGCAAACGATGTCGCACAGCATTTGGGCGTATCGCACGATCCTGATTTGATTTCGGCCAAACTCCGTCGGGCTCCTTAACCTGGTTCTGGCCAGACCGCCCGGCGGAGTTTTTGTCGATCTTGCGCGATCGGCGGTCGTGATTTTCGGGCCCGTAGACAGTTACGGCAGGGAAGTGGCAGAATAGGTGCTGCGAAAGGGCATTATGGTTGCGCGTTTCTGTCGGCGGTTCTCGTTGAGTTTTGTTCCACTGCTACCGCTGCTGCTTACGTTCGGCGCGCCCCGCGCGTTTGCCGGCAATGATCAAGCGCGCGCGATCACGATCGACGCCTCGGAAAACATTTACGTCACCGGCAGCTCGGAAGGCGCGGGCACGCGGCGCGATTTTTTCACGATCAAATATGACGCGACCGGCGCGTTGCAATGGAGCGCGCGCTTCGACGGCGCGGCGTCGAACGATGACATTCCGAACGCGATCAAGGTGGACAGTTTTGGGAACGTTTACGTGACCGGGAGCTCGTTCGGCTTCGGGACCGGATTGGATTACGCGACGTTGAAATATAATTCGAACGGAGTGCTACAGTGGGCGGCGATTTTCAACGGCACCGGCAACCGCGAGGACATTCCCTACGCGATCGATGTCGATTCGAGCGGCAACGTTTACGTCACCGGCAGTTCGCAATCGAACAACGCCGATCGCGATTTCGTAACCATCAAATACGATGCGAACGGCGCGCTCTTGTGGACGCGCACGTGGATTGGTTACGGCGGCGAGGACATCGCGCGCGCACTTAAACTCGACGCCTCCGGCAATGTTTACGTCGCAGGCAGCTCGACCGCGAACAGCGACGGGCTCGATTATATTTTGATCAAGTACGACGCCAACGGCACGTTGCAATGGTGGCGGGAGTACAACGGCCCGGCCAATGGCGATGACATTCCAAGCGCGCTTGCCATCGATTCCAGCGGCAACGTTTACCTCACCGGAAGCTCGTTAGGCCAAACCACCGGCCTGGATTACGCCACCTTGAAATTCGCAGCCAACGGCAATCTCAAGTGGATCGTTCGTTATGATGGTCCGGTTCATTCGGGCGATCAGCCAACCGCGCTTGCCGTCGATAGCTCGGGGAATGTTTACGTCACTGGCAGTTCGTTAGGCAATGGCACCGGGCGTGATTATGCGACCGTAAAGTACGCGATAAAAATAGCGACGACGGGGAAAAAGAAGAAAAAGAAGACAACGGAAACGGTGACGCAGGCGTGGGTCGCCCGATTCGATGGACCGGTCAGTGGCGATGACGCGGCCACGGCGCTGGTGCTCGATAGCGCGGCGAATGTTTACGTCACCGGCACGTCGTTAGGCAATAACAGCAGCAATGATTATGCGACGTTGAAGTATTCCAACGCCGGCCTCTTACAGTGGGCGACGCGATTCAACGGCGCGGCTAATTCCGCCGACACCGCCGCGGACATGGCCGTGCACAGCATGTCGCACAATGTTTACGTTACCGGCAGCTCGCAGGGACTCGGCACCGGCTGGGATTTCGCCACGGTCAAACACGACGGCAACGGCAACATCATTTGGGTGAATCGGTTCGACCAACCGTAAGATCGACAATTCTCTTTCGCGTTCAGCGTTTGATTTCCAAATACGTGCGCGAAACCACGTGATTCGTTCCGGGCTGCAGCGCTTCGATCCGCATTTGTTTCAAGAACCAGCGATTGTCGATCTTTTGCGCGGAGACGACTTCGAATTTCTTCGCGAGCTTGCCCTCCCAATCGTAACCCTCCATCCGCATGAGGGCGCCGCTGTTCTTGTCGATCCAGAGCAGCACGTTTGAGTATTGCGATTTTTTCGACGGCGCGCGCAACCGCAGTTTCCAACAATCGCGCGTGCGCACGTTCTCGCCGCCGAGCACTTCCGCGCGCGACCAGTAAAGAAACTTCAGCGCGAGATCTTCATACGTCACGTCCGTCCCGCGCACTTTCTGATTGAACTGCACAATTTTTTTCGCGCCGTCGGCTGATAATTGTTCGAGCGTTGAATCTTCCTCGCCGATCTGCAATTGCAGCGACTCGTTCGGATTCGAAAACGTGTAGCGCACGCTCGGCCCATTCTCGATCAGCCGAAACGGGATCACGACTTCGTTTTGGCGAAGCTGACCTTCGAGATCGACTTGCTGCCGCGCCTGCATCGAGCGCACGTTCGCGAGAATTTCATTCGCGCTTGGCGTTGGCTCGGCGAAGATCGACATCGAACCGAAAACCGCGACGCAAATCAGCAAGTGGACCAGACGCTTTTTCATCTCATCAACGAGCAATGGACTCATCCGGCGCTCGATTTGTTCATGGCCGCGGTCAGCAATTCCGGAATCTGGCAGCCGCTCTTCGTCCTCGTGGCGTTGTGTTTTTTGATTTGGGGTGGATTCAAAGGACGAGCGTTTCTGATTTGCCTGCTCATTTCACTCGTTCTGACCGATCGCGTCACGAACGGATTGAAAGCGGCGGTAGATCGACATCGTCCAAAACAAGTGCAGTCGGCGCGCATGGTCGAGATGCAAAGAACGCATCCGGCATTTCTCACTTTGTTCAAGCAACCGACCATCCGCCATTCCGACGAGCGCGATCGCAATCGTTCCGGGCCGTCGTTTCCGTCGGGTCACACGGCTAACAACACCGTGATCGCGATGTGCTGTACTTTGTTTTTTGGGCGACGCGGCGCGTGGTACTGGCTCGTCACGCTCGCCGTTGGCTGGTCGCGCATTTATCTCGGCGCGCATTGGCCCTCGGATGTGGTCGCGACCGTTTTGCTCGCGATCGGCGAAACTTTGCTCATTCTCGGATTGTGCGAAGTAGTGTGGCGTTCGTTAGGGCGAAAATTTGCGCCGCGCGTTTACGAAAAGCATCCGGCGTTGATTGTCGATCTAACGCCCACTCGCGAGTAATTCGCGCCACGTCGTCGTCGTCGCAACAGTCTGCGCGGCCGGAGGCGCGTGATAATTGTGACACGTGCTGCACTCGGCCACCACTTTGCCTTGCGGACTGTGACACGTAACGCAATTCGCTTTCGCCGGCATGAGCACGTCGGACGTGTCGCGACTCTGCATCGCCGCGTGGCAAGTATCGCAAGCAACCCGCGCGTGCTTCGCGTGATTGAAAACCGAGCGTGTCATCCAACGATCAACCAGGATCGGTTTCGTGATCGTCGGCACGCCGCGCGCTTCTTTCACCTCATGACAAAACGCGCAGCCGGTAAAATTCGCGCGCGTGGCCGGCGCCGATTTTTCCTGCGGCTTGTACGGATTGGTGGTGAAGAAAACGGCGAGCTCCAGTTCGTCGCCGGAATGAAATTGATCTCGTAACTGTTTAATTTGCTGAGCGACGAACGATGGAACTTCACGCTCGGACATCCCGCGTTTCAGGCGCGCGTAATCGCCGTACTGCGCCGGCAACGTTCGCAAAAACGTCCGCACAAGATCGACATCTCCATGTGGAATGCGCAGCTCGGGATTGCGCCAGTCGAATTGCAACGAATGACACGTCTGGCAGTTCGCCGCGAAATTAATTCGCTGCATAAATCGCCCGTCCGGCTGCGGCTTGTGGCAGTAATTGCAATCGAGCTTCTGTCCGTTCACCGGCGGAATGTCGGCGGCGAAATGGCGTTGATGATTGAAACGCAACACGTCGGGATCGCGCGCGTTCACGCGTTTGATTTGGAAATCGGGATGGTTTTCCCAGAACGCCGCGAAAGTGCTGGTGAATCCCTGCGGCGGTCGCGGCAACTTGAAGACGACCTGCTGCGGCGAATGCGGATGTCGATCTTGCGCGTGCAGATTCATCTCCATTCCTTTTTGCGCGGAGGCGAGCATGGTCTGCGAATTATTGTGGCAGCTCGCGCACTGCGAACTCGCCACCATTTTCATCGGGCCGGGACCTTGATGTTCCTGATGACAAGCCGAGCACGATTTGTTTTGCACGACGTTCGCTTCATGAAAGGTGTGCTGCTGATGACAGGTCTCGCACTTGCGATCGATCGCATCGAAGGCGAGGCCGTGATGAAATCGCTCCCGCAACACCTGGCGAAAGTTTCCGCCGCCGGCGTTCTTGTCGTGGCAGGAATCGCATTTGTTTTCGAATGACGCGTGGTCCGCGGAAATTTTTCCAGCGTTGAAGAATTTCTCGGGACCGCGTTTGGAATAGAGAAAGATCGACAATAACCCGCCGAACAGTGCGACAAGACTAACGAGCATGCGCGCGCGCCGCCACGGATGCAGTTTGCGATAGTAGCCGAGGTTTCCTTTGTAACGCTCCGCGATTTGTTTCTGCGTGCGCGATGGCTTCGGCATTTCAGTAATAGAAAAGCGTCACGTAGGCGTGCCAGAACGTGAGCAGCAGCAGGAGAAATGAAATCGGCGCGTGAATGAAAAGCCAGCCGTGCATCCAATGATGCAGCTTCGCCTGCATATCGAGCATGCGGCGCTCTTCGCACCACGCTTCCATTTCTTCGACGCGATCGCGATAGGCTTCGGTGATGCGCAATTTCACGAATCGAAATGTGTCCTGCGAAAAACGCGCTTTGCCGAGGCGATGTTTGTCACCGCGATTGAGCAGAAGGTACGGGATCACTTGTCGATCTAAGAAATCGAGCAGCGCGGCCTCCGAATCCGCGTCGGTCGGCGGCGCGGCTTTCGCCGGCGGGACCGGTCTCGCCGTGACGGTGACAGGTGGCGTTGCTTTCGGAGGTTCGTTAGGCGGAATCGGTGTCGGCGGTGAAACGGATTGAGGCACGACTGCTGGCGGCGCAACGCCCGTCACTTTCTCGGTCCCTGCGGGAATGGGCGCGGCTTCCGGCACGCGCGCGGTCGGCGTCCCCATTGTTTCCGGCGGCTTCACTTCGGGCGGTCGCGGCGGCGGCGGAACTTTGGTTTCGACTTTAGCAGGCGCCGGACTAACGACCGGCTCGGCGGTGATTGTCGATCCAACAACAGATTTCGCGCGCGCGGTCGGCGTGGCGACATCGGCCGCGGTCGATGCCATCGACGCCGCGCCGGCTGTGGCAACTTTCTCCACGCTCAACGCCGGCGCGCCCGCGTCTGGTTTTTCGGCAGTCGCAGGCTTGAATGCGTCCCGCATCTTTTGCGCGGCGGCGACGAGCTGCGCGCGAATGTGCGGGATTTGTTCGTAAACACTTTCCGCCGGCAATCGCTCCATCATGATCGTCGGCATGTAATGCTGGAGCGTGAGCCCGTAGATGCCGCTCACCATCACGATGATGTAGAGAGCGACGAGCAAGGTCGTCATCGGGCCGCCGAGTCGAAAGCCACTGTGGAAAATCACGAGCGGAATCGTGAGCAACGTCAGCCAGATGTGCGCGCGCAACCAGCGTTGCACGGTGCCGACGCGCCAAAGCACAAGTTTCTTCCGGACGCCTAACAACGCCGCGAAAACAAAGATCGACAATGAGATGGTGCCGAAGATCAAACCGAGCGGCGTGCCGCCCACGCTGCGATGCTCCGATGGTTTTTGGACTAACGAGTCGGGCAATTGCAGTTCTCTCGGCAAATCTTCCGGCTCAAAATTCCCCAGATACAGCCAGCTCGCGATCAAGGTCGCAAACACAACAAACAAAAACCACGGCAGGTGCGCGCGATTAACGATGCGCATCGCTCAATGCGTGTGATGCGTTTCGTAGCGCGACGCCGGCGCGAACGTTGTGCCGATGAGCTCGGTTTGCGCGCTGATGGCGTCGCCGAAATATTTTTGGGGATCGACGCGTTTGGCGGCGTCATGCGGGCAGGCGTAAACGCAGCTCGGCGTGGAAAGCTGCGTGCAGAGGTCGCACGTGTTCGCTTTGTAGGCGGTGACTTTTTTCTTGTCGATCTTGACCGTGGGCGGCGCGCCTTCTTTACCTTTCACTTCCGTCTTCGTTTCCCTAACGACCTCGAACGGATGCATGTTGATGTTGCCGTAAGGGCAAAGCTCGGCGCATTTGCCGCAGCCGATGCACCAATCTTCGATGATGATCTCGAGATTTTCCTTGCGCCGAATCGAACCGACCGGGCATTGCGTCATACAGAGCGGGTCCCGGCAAGATCGACATGCGGTGGCGACGAGGAAATGCTCGTAACGCAAACCGTCGCGCAGTAAGCGCGAGACGCCGTCGTGCGCGCTGGCGCATGCGCGCACACATGCATCGCAGCGCGTGCAATTTTCGAGATCGATCAGCAATAAATTTTGCGCTTCGAACAATCCCTGGTTCAAAAAATCGTCGAGATGCAATCCGGCCGGAATACCTTTCATTTGGTCGGCGGCAAGGCGCGCGCCGGCGACGGCTTCGATCTGTCGCCGCACGCCCGGAAATTTTTCGAGCATCTCTGCAAAATCTTGCGCTGGAATTTTTACAACATCGACAGCGTCAAGCGCGCTGCATGTCGCGGTCCGTTTGATCGAGCGCAGCAAACCGATTTCGCCGAAATAATCACCGCGGCTCAAATATGTCCGCACCATTTCGCCGCCGGGAAGATGGTTTGATACGCGCACCATGCCGGAGCGAATGAGATAGAAAGCATCGGCCGCTTCGCCTTCCTTGCAGATGACTTGATTCTGATTGTAAGAAACAAGCTCAACGTCCCGACGCAGATGCTCGATGAATTCATCATTGAGCGCGGCAAACAACGGGACCGCGCGCAAATGATTGCCTAACGAGCGCTCGCGATATTTTTTTTCGAGCTCGGCTTTGAACGACGTCCCCTTGAACGTCGGCATCTTCACTTTGCTCGTCGCCTTGGTCAGTTCGGACGGCGCGCGATTGCCGACGAGCATGTCGAGAATCACGCGCAGCATTTCGACCATGACGCACGGCTCGCGCGCCTGCACCGTGGCCGAGCGCGGTTGATAGGTGCGGCATGTCATCTCGCCAAACAGTTCGCCCGCGCCTAACTGCGCCAGCGGTCGATGCAATGGAAGATCGACATCGGCATCGATGGCGATGAATTTTCGACCGTGCGCATCGGGGCGGCGGTCGGTGTGATCGTCCGTCAAAAAACTTTTCATATGGCGCATGCTGCGTCCGAGAAAATTTCGCAGCGGATGCGTGCGCAAATGCGCCAGCGGATTCTCGATGAAAATATCAACGGTGCCCGAGACGAGATAGTAAGCGGTCGAACCGAACTCGCCTTCGCGGCAAACGATTTCGCCTTTGCGAAAACGATGGACCACGGCCGCGCCCTTTGCCCAGTTATCGAGTTGCGCGCGTGGGATCTCTTTTAGCGCTGGCAAATACTGGAGAAGCTGATCCACACTCAACGGCTCGCCGCTGGTGAGCTTCTCGACCACATCGGGCATGATCGACATCATAGTGCGACCGTTGCACGCGACGGAAGCGGAATTCTCGCCGCGATCCGGCCGCGCGTGTTTTCGCTCGCGAATTTAAAGCGCAATCATCATGCAACTCTTCTACATCCGGCGCGGCGGCGAACGCATCGGTCCGTTTTCAATTGAAGAAATAAATCGGCAACTCGCCGCCGGCACGATGCACCCAACCGATCTCGGCTGGACGGAAACTTCGCCGGGTTGGAAACCGTTGCTCAGTTTTACCGGGGTGCTCATGCCGGGCGCGGCGTCGTCCACCGCGTCGCCCATCGCGATCGCAACGCCATGGCAACCGCCCGCGCGCGAATTCGGCGGATTTTGGATTCGCCTTGCGGCCGGGATGATCGACGCGCTCCTGCTCGCCATCGTCGTGGGGTCGCTCGTCTTATTGTTTCCCGCGCCTAACGAGAAGATGTCGATCTTGCGCAACGTCCCCGTCGCGTTGCTTTGTTTTCTTTACATGCCGCTAATGTGGGCGTCCGGATTTGAAGGGACGATCGGACAGCGCGTGTTCGGTTTGCAGGTGATACGGACGGACGGCGCGCCCATTTCTTTTGTCCGCGCCCTCATCCGCGCGTTCGGCGTCCTCATTTCGATTGGCGCGCTCGGCCTCGGCATTTTCGCGATCGCATTCAGTAATCGCAAACTCGCCTGGCACGACCGCCTCACCGATACGTGCGTGCAAAGATCGACATAGTCGATCTGGTCAGAGCATCGGCGTCGACGGTTTGTAAACCGCGCCGACGATCGCGCCCATGAGCGCGAATTCGAGCACGTCACCGACGCTGCCGATCAACAGGATTTTCATCGTTAGCGGTTCAACCGCGAACCGAATGAAATAGAGGCCGACGAAAATCAATCCGATCAGAATGCCGAGACGCGCGCCCGCGCCCGGTCCGCCGCCGGAAAATCGCGCATAGGTCCAGGTGAAGAACAATGCCATGAGCGCGTGACCGAGCAGAAGCGGCCCCCATTGCATGTCGTCATGCGCGCGATAATGCGACGCGATTTCCATGTAGGCCGACTTCATGAGAATGCCGTGCCAGACGAAGCCGAAGAAGAACACGAATACGAACGCAACGATGAAGGCGATGAAGAATTTGCTCCAGTTCATGGCGCGCTTTTACCGCTCTCCGTTAGACTTTGTCGATGAATTTTCGCGCGCTATGTTCGCGTTGTGCGTGGAATAACATTGTCGATCCTGGCGTGGTTGATTGTCGATCTTAGCGCGTTCGCGCAGGTCGATCGCATCACCGGAAAAAATTTCGCGACGCGCTCCGAAGTCCTCGCGCGACACGGAATGGTTTGCACAAGCGTGCCGCTGGCCACGCAGGTCGGCCTCGACATTTTGAAACGCGGCGGCAACGCGATCGACGCTGCCATTGCCGCGAACGCGACGCTCGGACTGATGGAGCCGGTCTCAAACGGAATCGGCGGCGATCTTTTCGCCATCGTTTACAGCGCGAAAGAAAACAAACTTTACGGCATCAACGGCAGCGGCCGCTCGCCGTTAGGCCTGAGCTACGAACAGATGAAAGCCGAGCTCGACAAACTGAATCGCAAAACAATTCCGCCGCGCGGGATGTTGCCGATCAGTGTCCCGGGGACGGTGGACGCGTGGGCGGAGCTGCATAAGAAATTCGGCAAATTGAAATTCGCGGACGATCTCGCGCCGGCGGCGAAGTACGCGGAAGAAGGATTTCCGGTAACCGATCTGATCGCGTATTACTGGCATTTCGGGCCGGAGCTTTACAAGGATTTGCCGGGCGCGTTCGCGGAGACGTACACGATCAATGGGCGCACGCCGGCGAAAGGCGACGTTTTCAAAAACCCGGCGCTGGCGCAAACGCTGCGATTGATCGGCGAGAAAGGTCGCGATGCATTTTATCGTGGCGAGATTGCGGACAAGATCGACAAGTTCATGCGCGAGAACGGCGGATTTTTGCGCAAAGAAGATTTCGAGAAACACACGAGCACATGGGTCGATCCCGTTTCGACAAATTATCGCGGCTACGACGTGTTCGAGCTGCCGCCGAACGGGCAAGGCATCGCGACGTTGCAGATGTTGAACATTCTCGAAGGATTCGATCTCGCGAAGATGGGACGCAATTCGCCGGAGACGTTGCACGCGATGATCGAGACGAAGAAAATCGTCTGGGCCGATCGCGCGAAATATTATGCCGATCCGGCGTTCGCGAAAATTCCCCTAACGAAATTACTCTCCAAAGAATACGCAGCCGAGCGTCGCAAGTTGATCGATCCCAATCGCGCCGCGAAAACTGTGGAGGCAGGCGTCTCGCCTGCGGAGATCGGCGGAGCGCAGCCGGGACGGCTGCCGCCACAGTTGGATCAGGGCGACACGATCTACATGGGCACGGCCGACGACGAAGGGAACATGGTCTCGCTCATTCAAAGTAATTATCGCGGGATGGGCAGTGGGATTGTCGTGCCCGGACTCGGGTTCATGTTTCAAGATCGCGGCGAATTGTTTTCGATGGAGCCGGGGCACGCGAATGTTTACGCGCCGGGCAAACGGCCATTTCACACCATCATTCCTGGATTCGTGATGAAAGATGGAAAACCGTGGGAAGCATTCGGCGTCATGGGCGGCGGCATGCAACCGCAGGGCCATGTGCAGGTGCTGACGAACCAAATCGATTTCGGATTGAACGTGCAGGAAGCGGGCGACGCGGCGCGCTGGCAACATGAAGGCGATAACGAACCGACCGGCGAAAAGATGAACGAGCACGGCGGCTACGTGAATCTCGAATCAGGAATTCCGGCGGAGACGCAGCGCGAGTTATTCAAGCGCGGACACGATGTGCGCTTCGATGTTGGCGGTTACGGCGGATATCAGGCGATCAAAGTCGAGACGCACGACAACGCGCGCGTCTATTTCGGCGCGAGCGAATCGCGCAAAGACGGACAAGCGGCCGGGTATTAGGCAAGATCGACAAAATCAATTGTCGATCTTGCCCAAGTTGTTAGGCCGATGCTACGGAGCGATACGATCCGCGAGTGTATCGGTGTGGAAGGAGACGACGTCGCGCAGGCGGAACCATCCCGAATCGGTCTTCTTCATTCCGTCGAGCGCGTGAGCTGTGCCGGCGGCATAATCCTGCATCGAAGCGTAGCGGACGATGAGGCAGTAACGCCAGGCCGCGCCTTCCAGGTGTTGCATCAAGACCTGGCCCGCGACTTTGTCTTCGGGTGTCGGCGGTTCGCTCAGGAATTTTTCGAGCGCATCTTCTTTGCCGGGGACGGCGCGGTAAACCGAGATCACATAAATGGCGCTGGAATTCTTATCGCCGAGTCCGAGCGCGCGGCTGAATTCATCCCAGGAGGGCCCGTTCACAAATGTGTCTTCATGCCAATCGCTCAGGCCGCTCATGCTCGGCCCGCGGGGATTGCCCGAGGCTTCCACGGTGGCCTTGGCCCCCATGTGCTGAACGCCGACATAATCCCATTGCGCACCGTCGTCATGTCGGAACAACGCGCCGTGACCTGGCATCGGCGTATTTGGCGCCGGTGCTTTTAGAAAATCCGCGAGCGCGGCGGCTTTGCCGGGCGCGGCGTGATTAAAATGGACATGATAAACTTCCGTGCGCGCACCAGCCGCGGGTGACGCGGATGCGGCGGCGGATGGTGATGGGCTTTGGGCATTGGCTAAACCCATTGCCACTGCACTGCTAAGTGCGAAAACGACAATTCGACTAACTATTTTCATACGACTCCTTCGGTTCGAGGTTGAATGACAGCGCGTCCAGAGCCGTGGCACCCTTCAGGGGCGACGCCATTATGTGAGGTGAGCGCGCAGCGTAGACGGGCGCGTTGAGATGTGTCGATTACTTTCTGGCGCGGCGATTGTCGATCTTAGGGGACAATCTTGAAGATGTTACCCGTGCCGATGTCGCAAATGTAAAGCTCGTGGCTCGCGTCTTCGCCAAATGATGACGGGTTCACGAGATTGATGTTGCCGGTGCGCGTCGGAAACAAGAGCGCGGTGATGTCGGTAAAATTCGACGCGCTCGTGCCGTCGTAATCGAGCGTGAAAATTTTTCCGGCGGAGTAATCGCCGAAGACATATTTGCCGGCGAGCTCCGTCACCTGCGCGCCGCGATAAACGTAACCGCCGATCACTGTCTCGCCGACGCTATGGTCGTAATCCAGAATCGGTTCGACGTTTCCCGCTGGCGGCGGACCGCCCACGCCGCCCGGCGTTGCGATTGTTCCCTCGCGCAGCCGCCATCCGTAATTTTCGCCGCCATTTGGATTCGTTGCCTGCTGCACGTCCACTTCTTCGCGCGCATTTTGACCGACATCGCCAATATAGAGACGGCCGTTTTGCGAATCGAAACTGTTGCGGAACGGATTGCGCAGACCGAAACAGAAAATCTGGCGCTGAGCGGTCGTCGAATTTGCGAATGGGTTCGTGGAGGGAATCGACGCCACGCCCGTGCTGGGATTCACGTGGATGCGCAACATTTTGCCTAACAACGTCCGTTTGCTTTGCCCGTTTCCGCCGGGCTCGATATGTCCATTACCCTGGTCGTTCGCGTTGCCGCCGTCGCCGGTGGCAATGTAGAGATTGTGGTCGTCGTTAGGCCGATTACTGAACCCGATCCAGCCGCCGTTATGATTGTCAGCCGGATGATCGAACGTGAGCAGCACAATCTCGCCGCCCGGGCCGGGCGTCGGAGTCGGCTTCGGTTTTGGATGCTTATGTTTGTGTTTCTTCTTCGCTGCCACCGGCTGCGATGAGGTCGTGCCCGGAGCCGTGTACATCGAGATATGACTAACGCCGTTGCCAAATGAACCGGCGGGAAGAACGAGGTGAACGTAAAACTTCCCGTTGGTCGCAAAGTCCGGATCGAACGCCAGACCGAGTAATCCTTGCTCGCCTGAAGTCGAGATTCGGCTGCTCACATCCAGAAGCGGAGTCGAATCGAGCGTGTTCGTCTGCAAATCGAATCGCCAGATTTTTCCAGTGAGCTCGACGATGTAGATGTGCGTGGAATCGCCGGGCGGCGCCGCGACAAACACCGGCGCGGATAAACCGGATGCGACCAACTGCGCCGTCATCGCCATTGTCGATCTTGCGTGCAAGAACGTGATCGCGAATGCCAATACGTACATGTACGCGCGAAATGCTCGCCCTCGTTCACCCCTCATATACCCGTAGAAAATAGAGCAGAAATCGTACGCGTTCAATAACCGGAGCCCGCTCTTGAATTGCATGTTCATCGGCCATAACCTTGCCGCACGTGAAAGTGATGCGCGCACTTCTGTTGCTCGTGATTTCGCTTTGTCTCGTCACCATCTCGCTCCCGGCGCAAGCCGACCTTTCATCCCATCATCAGCAAAAATGTTGCTGCGCGCACGACGCCGCGTCGTCCCATCACGACGGCGATAAGATCGACAATGGCTGCGACGAGCCGGTGAAAACGCAAGATCGACAATGTTGCGTCGGTTGCCCGCTCGGCCTCGCACTCATCGCCGAAAACAGTCACAATTTTGTCTTTCCCAAACGGCACGGGCAAAAATTCGGCAGCGCCGATATTTTCGCGGCCACTCGGGCCGATCGTCCTCCGGTTCCGCCGCCGCGCGCCTGATTCGTTAGGCCCAGCATCGGCTCGTTCCGCCGCGGCGGGACGGGAACAGTTCAATTCAACAGGAGAACCTGATGAAATATCTTTTGACCATCTTGGTGGCGCTCCTTGCGCTCGGCACAGCCAACGCGGCGACGAAATCGTCCGCCTGCTGCGGCAAGGACAAGTGCTGCTCAACGGGCTGCTGCAAGAAGTAGCGCGTTCGTAAATGAATCCCCCGTCGAAGAAATTCGGCGGGGGAGACGCGCACATTTTTTCTCCGACATCAGATTTGCAATTTTGAAATTATTCACGGCTTCACTTTTGTTCTTGTCGATCTTGGCCGCGGCATCGGCGGCTCCAACGCCACAGTTGTATACCTGCGCGATGCATCCGGAAGTCGTCCGCACTGAGCCGGGCGAATGTCCGAAGTGCGGAATGACGCTGGCGAAGATCGACAATCGCCATTCCGAAAGTTCCGAGCACGAACACATGATGTCGATGCAATCGTCCATCAACGTCGCCGACCCGATGACTCGCGAAAGTTCGGGAACGGCGTGGGTCCCCGATTCCACGCCGATGTACGGCTACATGAAAATGTTCGGCGACGACATGCTCATGTTGCATGGAGGAATTTCTCCGCGCTACACCAACGTGAGCACACCTCGCGGGGACGATCGCATTGATGCGCCGAACTGGATCATGGCGATGTATTCGCATCCGTTAGGCGAGAGCACGCAACTGGGCGGACGTTTGATGATGAGTCTCGATCCGCTCACGGAACAGGGACGCGGTTATCCGTTGCTTTTTCAATCGGGCGAATCGTGGCACGACATGCCGTTGCACGATCGACAACATCCCCACGATTTGTTCGATGAATTGTCGCTGGCGCTCTCGCAGAAGTTACCTGTCGATCTTAGCGCGTATCTTTACTTTGGTTATCCGGGCGAACCGGCGCTGGGGCCGCCGACTTTCATGCATCGCTTGAGCGCGATGGATAATCCGGACGCGCCGATCGGACATCACTGGCAGGATTCCACTCACATCACCTTCGGCGTCGCGACGGCGGGTTTGCAATGGCGCAATATCAAAATCGAAGGCAGCGTTTTCACCGGACGCGAGCCGGACGAAGACCGCTACGATTTCGATCGACCGCGATTCGATTCCTACAGCGGGCGCATTTCGTGGAACCCGACGCCAAATCTCGCGCTCCAAATTTCGCATGGCTATATCAAGAGCCCGGAAGCGCTCGAGCCGGACGTAAAGCAACATCGCACCACTGCGTCGGCCATTTACAATTTGCCGCTCGGTCACGATACGAACTGGTCGAACAGTTTCGTCTGGGGCCAGAACGACAATACCGGCGAAGGAAAAACGCAGTCGTTTCTCTTGGAATCAAATTATCAGCGCGGTCGCGACACCATTTACGGGCGATGGGAACGCGTGGAGAAATCCGGTCACGAACTTGTCTTGCGTCCGGTCGACCTCGAAAAAGTTTTTGCCGTCAATACCGCCGGCCTCGGTTACGTCCGCGATATTTCACACGGCGACAAGATCGACATCGGCATTGGCGGACAATTCACGCTCGATTTCTGGCCTAACGGATTGAATCGCTATTACGGCAGTGACGGTGTTGGTTACGGATTCCAGCTATTTGTCCGGCTGCGTCCGTCACAACACGTGCATTGAGAATTGGGACGCGACAGAGCGCGTCCCTCCATTTATTAGTTGCCGCGTGAGGGGCAATAAAACAGCGGCGATCACATTCATTCTCGTCACCGTCACGCTCGATATCCTGGCGATGGGATTGATCATTCCGGTTTTGCCAAAACTGATCCTCGATTTTCTCGGCGGCCAAATGACGAGCGCGGCAAATTGGAATGGCTGGTTCGCACTCGTCTTCGCCCTCATGCAATTTTTCTTTTCGCCGTTTCTCGGCGTTATTTCCGATCGCTTTGGTCGACGCCCCGTCATCTTATTGTCGAACCTCGGTCTCGGTCTCGATTATGTCGTGATGGCGCTCGCGCCAACGATCGGCTGGTTGTTTGTCGGCCGCCTCATTTCCGGCGTCACCACCTCGAGCATTCCGACGGCGATGGCATACATCGCCGACGTTACACCGAAAGAAAAACGCGCCGGTGCGTTCGGTATGATCGGTATGGCATTCGGCCTCGGCTTTGCCTTGGGACCGGCACTCGGTGGATTGCTCGGAGGAATCTCGCCGCGCCTTGCCTTCTGGGTCGCAGCCGGATTGAGCCTAACGAATTGGCTTTACGGTTTTCTTTTCGTGCCGGAATCGCTGTCGGCAGAACGTCGCCAGGCTTTTTCCTTAAGGCGGGCAAATCCGGTCGGCTCGCTCGTTCTTTTGCGCTCGCATCCGGAGCTTTGGCGCCTGGCCATGATCCAGTTCCTCGCCTACACCGCGCACAATGTTTTCGGCGTTTGGGTGCTCTACGCCATCTATCGCTATGCGTGGAGCGAACAAACGACCGGATTTTCGCTCATGGTCGTCGGCATTTGCACCGGGTTGATCTCCGCCCTTCTCACTGGACGAATGGTCAAACGTTTCGGCGAAAAGAAAACACTCTACATCGGACAATTTTTCGGATCGATCGGCATGTGCGTCGCCGGTTTAGCGCGCAACAGTCTGCAATTTTTTCTGTCGATCCCGATCATCTCGCTTTGGAACATTTCCATGCCCGCCGCGCAAAGCATGATGACCCACCGCGTGAGCGAGCGCGAACAAGGCGAACTCCAGGGCGCGTTACAAAGCATGCGCTCGATCACATTCATCATCGGCCCGATTTTATTTTTGCGTGTGTTCAGCTGGTTCATCGATCCAAAACACGGAGTACATCTGCCGGGCGCGCCTTATTACCTCGCGGGGCTCATGCTTTTCGGCGCCATGCTCATGTCCACACGCATTCGCGAAGACAAAACGCGTACGGCAAGATCGACAACTACGCCGGAAGACATTCCGCAAACGGTTCCCTCCGAAGGCGGCGCATCGACCGTCACGCCGGAATCGTGATTCGTTAGGTCGTTTAACGCGGCGCGCTGGCGCGTTGCTCGATCTCTTCCGGGCTCGGCTCCGCGCTGCGAATCCAATCACGCGTTTGTTCGATGTCGTTTTCGTTCACCGGCAGCGCGCGCGCGACCTCCGGTTCCTCTTCGCGGACGCGATCGCGCGGCTTCACCCGTTTTGCTTTGCGCACTTCGACTTTCCAGTGATGACCAAATTTCAAAAGCGAATAATACATCGTCCCCGCTTCAACCGGGCCGACGCCACTGCAACGCATCGCGTTGTAAAACATGCGATCGACTTCATCCCACGGGCGGTCTTTGCGATCGTACGCCACATCGTGCAGCACCGATGCGTTGCGATAGCGCCCTTCGAACGGTCCGCCCATGAACGTCCAGAGCGAACGCGGAATCGATGCGCCATCCACTTCCGATCCCGCGGGTGCGATCCAGACCACGCCTTTCGGATCGGTATAACGCAATTCGCTCAGCAAAGTCATGGTGCGTCCGTCCGAATTCCATTTCGTCACCGGCTCGCCGCTGTAATAACCCCACTTGTTAGGCGGACGCGTCGCGCCTTGCAGCCACACCGGCTGCCTGCTTCCGCCACCGCAGCTCGCGAGCAACAGGCCCGTCACCGCTAAGATCGACAATCGCATTCGCATTTCGCGCGGGAACAGAAACGCCTCCGCGTGCTTTGCGCAAGATCGACATCGACTATTACTGCAACGATTTCAGATACAGAACGAGCGCATCGATATCGCTCGCCGAAAGCTGCGACGTTTTCCCGTGCGTGTCTTTGATCACTTGAATGTTGTTCGCCGCCAGCGCCGGGTTGATTTGTCCGCCACTCGTTAGGGGCGCGAGATTGCTCGTGCCGAGGCGATCGATTTGCGCGGTTCCATCCGGTTGCATCACGAACGGACTGTCGAGGCTGACGTAGATTTGTCCCTTCGCGTCGCCCGCAAATGTTCCATCACTATCGGCAAACGTGATCGGCACCTGCGTCGGCAGAACCGGTGCGCTCTGCCCATTGAATCCGGCGCCGGTCGCGCGCGAACTGTCGGTGCGCACGGTGCGGAAATTAAATCCGCGTTCGCCCGGTTGCAGCAAAGGAGAGTCTGGAGGGAGCAGAATCTCGCGCGTGTTGTGCGCCGCGCCGTAATGCAAATAGCGCGGGACCGCGTCCCAGAATGCGCGCAAATGTTTCGTGTTACGGCTCGAAAAATTCTGCGGCGTGCCCACGTCCTGCGGCGGCGCGAACGGCGTGAAAAAGTAATCGTCGTTAGGCCGATAGAACGGTCCTTTGCCGTCAACCGTGTCTTCGCTGATCACGCCCGGTTCGTGAATGTTGAAATCCTGGAACGAATCGTCGAGTACGCCGTTCGTCGTTTTGTTTCCGTTGTGATGACAATCGGCGCAACCCGCCCCGCCTTGCGAAACCTTGTTCGTGAAAATTTGTTTGCCGCGCGCGATCTGCGCCGACTGCCTTTGATCGACAAATTGCGACAGCGGATTCGGCAGACGCCGATTCTCGTTTTGCGACCAGAGAATTTGCAGATACGCCATGTCGTTATACCCGATCTGCTTCGCCTTGCCGTTCAGTTCGGGGCGACCAATCGCATTCGAATTCTCCAGCGTTTTTTGCAGCACGTAATCTTCGCGCGCGTGCATGCGCGCGACCTGGTCCTGCTGCGGAAAGAGCGGCGTCGGCGCGCGTTCGGCCCCCAACACCTCGCCGTTGCACGCCGACGCGTAAGCCATGAAATCGTTGTTCAGTCCTTCGTACCATTCCGGCCAGTTGTCCGAGATGTCTTTGTTCTGCGGACAAACTTTCACGCCGCCGACTGCGTTCGCCGCGACGTTCCACTGGCAGCCGTCCTGTCGTCCGTCCCAATGACAAAAGCCGCACGACTTTTGCGCATCGAAACCGCCGGGAGTTTTTCCGGCGAGCGGCGGGTCGTCTGCGTAGGCCGAGGTGAAGAACCAACGCAGACCGACCTCTTCGTCCGTCGCGAATAATCCCGAGCCGTTTCCGCCGGTCGTCGGATCGGGTGTGTTCGGCGTGACGCCGACGGCGATGAATCCACGCCGCGTCAAATTGCCATTCGCATCGACCGACAAGATCGACACGTCCTCTGTCTGCATGTTCGTCACGTAAACCGTCCGCGCGTCCGGCGAGACTTCGATTCCTTCCGGCGTAATGCCGCCGGTGAATTCGAAGCCTAACGGATTCAAAATTCCGGAAACGTCCGCCGGATTTTGATTGATGCGGAACGCTTCCACTTTGTCGGAATGCAACATCGACACGAACAGCATTCCGTTTTTGATCACCATCTGCTCCGGCCCGCTGCCGCGAATCAAACGTTGCGCCTCGCTGTGATCGTGAAGATCGACAACTTCACCCGGCGTGACTAACTGCGAAAAGTCGCGCCCTTTATCGACGTAACGAAAGACGAACAAGTTCGTGCTCGTGTCGAAAATGTTCAGCTCACTCCCGATGTCATCGAACGTCGTGGCCTTCGTCGCATCGGTCATGACCGGCGTATAGCCTAACGGCTGGCCGTTGTTGCGAATGACAACACCATTCGCGTCGCGCGTCGGCAAACCGTGTCCGGTTTCCTTGCCATTGAGCACGGTGTTCGTTTCCTGTCCGCAAACAATTCCCCAGCGGCCCGCGACTTTTACGTCGGTCGAAAGTCCGCCGACCGGCAAAACTTTCGTCAACGTGTTCGCGTCGTTCGCGACATTGATCGCCGCGACGGTGTGGCCAAGCGTGTTCGCGACGTAGAGCGTGTTTCCGTCTGCGCTAAGATCGACATCGCGCGGGTTCGCGCGTTCCAACTCGTTAGTCCCGGTCGGGATCTCGGCGATCTGCGTGAACGTCGGACCCGGATCGATGCGAAACGCGCGCACTTCATCTTTGAAGCGATCAGTGATGTAAAGCCGCGTTCCGTTTGCGTTGAAGATTGCTTTCTCGCCGTAAAATCCAGTTTCGAATTCGCCGATGACGCTATCCGTGCCGGTGTCGATCACGCTCGCGAAATTTCCGTACTGATTCAGCACGACCGCGTAGGGCCGCCCGAAGATCGACATGTTCAACGGCGAAACCTTCACGCCGATCGGCCGCAGCCCACGCGTTTGTCCGCTCGGTCGCAGATCGATCCATTTCGAGACGCGCTGCGCTGTCGTGTCGACAACCGCGACGCGCCAATCCGGATATCCTTCGCGACCGGGCAACGTCACATAAAGTTTCTTTCCATCCGGCGTGAGCGCGAGCGCGCGCGGCTCACTGCGAAACGGCTGCTTTCGATTTGGCCAGAGTTCGTTCCCGCTTTTCACGATCGGATTGTTCGGATCGATCCGCGTTCCCGGATCAGGACGTCCATCGATGTAACCCGCGCCGAACATGATTTTGGTGAAGCGGATGAGTCCGCCGCGTTCACCGGCCGATTCCGGACCGACAATATTTTTCACCGGATCGCTCGTTGGTCCGGTAATGATTCGCCCGCGCGAATCAGTCTTCACTGCCGTCGAGAAAAAGCGCAACGGCAGCGGCGCTTCCGGCATGGTCGAAAGAATTTTGTAGGTAAACGGATTCGACAATTGATGACCGCTCGTGGTCGAAGTCGGCGCGGGCGATGGCGCGGGCGCGGCGCGTCGAGTGCGCGCGTAGGCGACATTGCCGCCGCCGAAAATGAGTTGGGCAACGACGGGTAGAACAAAGATTGCCGCGTAAAGAAATCGGGAATGTTTCATAGGAACGCCATGAACGTTTTCGCCGGTCGTTTATTCGCTGGACAGAAAACAAAAGTAACGCGGTTGTTACTTTTTCCGCCGCAAACGCAAATGAAGATGTCGATCTAACGCGAAGCGGGCTGCAACTCCGCGCGACGCTTTTGCTTCGACGGTTTCGCCGCCGCCGGCGTGATCGGTTCGCCCACGGTCTGTCTTCGATACGGCCGCAAATAAAACATCATGAACACACCGCTGACGATGAGAAGCGAACCGATCCATTTAAAGAGCCAGCCCGGATCGCGCAGAATCTGCACGCTCGATTGATTGAGATTTTCCGGGTTCCACGACGCCTGCGAAATCTTGAACGTGAATCCGGTCCAGGTGTGCAGCATGTCGCCCGGAAAACTAAAAGGATTGTTCATCCAACATTGACCCGTCGCGCTCTCCCCTTCCGCGGTCGACACGCGCAACGTGCTTTTGAATCCGGCCGGCGTGTCGCTGCCTTCATTTCGTTTCACTTCGAAATCGACCAACTCGAGACCGATCGGCAACGGAATGGTTTTGAATCCGTAGCCGATTCGGGTTTCGTTAGGCGAAGTCGGCACCGTGATCTGCCAGCCGCCCGGGACCCATTGCTCGAATTTCTCGCCGCGTTGTTCGAGACGCACGCGCAAGCCGTCCGGTAGATCTTTCGACATCATCGGGGGCGTATCCGTCTTCGCCGGAAAGAAATCTGTCCACGCTTCCGCATGAGGCATCGTTTTGTCCACCACCAGCTGCCAGTCCGCCCAACCGGTCGTGAGCGGTTTGTTCATGTCGATCTTGCCGGATGAATCGCCGTTCTTGCGCGACTTCAATTCGTAGGTGATCGCGCCGTTATCGGCGATAAAGAGCGTAAGATGATTCGGCGCTTCCTCGCCCGCGGCCGGCATCGTCGGCGGTCCGCCGTTCGTCGTCATTTCCTTTTCAGTTCCGTGGGGATTTGTTTGCGGCGCGGTCGCGGGAACGCCTTTTCCGCGAATCGTGACCAAGACAGCAGGATTGTTAGGCTGATCGCTTAATGAACTCGGCTTGCCATCTTGAATCCGAAAGTCGGGCCAGTAATTGTCGATCTTGAGCGTGAACGGCGAGTTGTCGATCTTCGCGTCTTTGCCCAGATTTTCCGCGACATCGAAGCCCGTCTCTTTTCCGCCTAACGAAACGACGACGCGACCTTTGTTTCCGTTTTGTTCGAGACGAACCTTCGCGCCGGTGCTTCCACCTTTGATCACGCGGCCGATCTGTTCCTCCGGCGCTTTACTGAAAGCGAAAATGGATTCTTCAAGATCGACATCTTCTTTCCTATCTTGTTTTGGTCGCAGCGGTCCCGGCTGCGCCGGTGCAGGCGACACGCCTGGCACCACAGAAGAAGAGGAAGAAACTTTCGCCGCGCCGCGCTTGAGCTCGATGTTCGCCAGACCCATCGAAAATTTTCCCTGTTCCGGATCGTCGGCCAGCAACCAATTTTCGAGCTGTTGCCCCATCATTTGGGTTTTGATAGTGAAATGGAGCGCGGGCGCGCCGCCCGTTTCTAGGGGACGCGGATTCAATTTTCCTTCGAGCGCGGGCGCGTAATCGATGACGCTTAAATGCGCGCCGCTCGCGAGCGTTCCGAGATCGCGCGGATGATCCGGCGTGGGCGGATGATGCAAAAATTCCGCCGGAAATCCTTTCAGCATTCCATCGACATCGTGAACGCGAAGCTGGTGTTGATCGACCACGAGACGGTTCGTCGGCGGATCGCCTTTAAACAACGTCATCGTTCCTTCAATTCCCCAAATCCTTCCGATCAACGAGCCGATGAGTAGCGTGATAATGCCGAGGTGGGTGACGAGAAACGCGGTGTGATGTTTTTTCCATGGCAAACGCGAGAGCGCGGAGACGGCAAGGTTCGCCCCTAACAACAGCAGCCAGAAATTAAACCAGGGCGCGCCGTAAACGTACGCGCGCGCGACTTTGGCGTCGAAGCTCGATTCGTAAATCGTGCCGGAAATCGCGCCGATGATGAGCACGGCAAGCAAAACGACGGCGAGCTTGAGCGACGCGAAAAATTCCGCGAGCGGGTGCTTGAGCCATGCGGGTCGAGTCGAGAACGCCATAGAAAGATCGACATCTTCCGCGAGAACGGATGGTCATTCAAGGTAACGCGCCTTCTGTTTCTGGGGAGCACAGGCCAGCGGCCTGTGCTCCCCAGAAACAGATTATTTTGCGAGAGCGCTGCGGACCGCGCGAAGATGTTCGGCGAAGGCGCCGGCATCGAAATCGTAAGGTCGCTGCACATCGGCGCGAAGAGCTTTCAATTCGTTGTCGATCTTCGGCGAAATCTCGAGCGCGCTTGCCAATCGCTCGAGCGCGAGTGTGACGCGCGCCGCGCGATAAAAATTGGATTCGGTTTTTTGTTTTGCGAATTCGGAATCGCTTTCCGCGATCGCGCGCAAGATCGACATCATCGATTTATTCGTTGCGTTCCACGTTGCGGCGCGGCGCGCGAGCTCGTCCGATTGTTTTTGCAATGGCTCAAGATCGGACGAGTCCGGCTCATTCACTTTTGGGAGCGACGGATCGTTCATCGTGACTTTTGCGAGGAGCCACGCGAGCGCGAGCGAAGTTTCCTGCGAATCCGGCGAAGGATCCGCGTCCGTGCGCGCGTGCCAGGCCGCTTCGCGCAACGCCGCCGCCTGACCCACCAGCCAACTGCGCGGACCGCTTTGCGCATCATCGTCGCGCCAATGTTTCGGCTCATTCATCGACTGACTGTCGAGCTCGAACACGAGCGCAGGATGACCGGCTTTCAGAATATCGTTGTCGATGTTTTGATGACACGCGGCGCAGGCATTCGCGCGCACATACAAGTTGCGCAGATCGTGCATGCCGGCGGTCACGCGCGTCGCATATGTCCAGTCGGTGCGAGTGTGGCCGCGCAACCAATTGCCGGCGGCGCCATGGCAAGATTCGCAGGAAACGCCTTCGTCGATGCGCGCGCTGGGGCCGAGCCGCGATTGCGAAACGGATGCGAACGGCGAATGGCAAACGGTGCAACGCGCGCTCGATTCCGGACTCGTTAGTCCAGCGCCGTTAGCGATCTGTTTCGAGCGCGCATTCAGCAAAATGGCGAAGGCTTTGGTGTGAAAATCTTTTTGCGACCAGGTGATGTATTGGCTGCGCTTCTCGCCGGCGCCGCCGTGACAACTGGAAGATCGACAACCCATCGCGCCGACAAATTGCGCAGCGTCTTCGCGCGTCTGTTTTATTTCTTTCGCGAAGACGTTAACCGAAAGCGCGAAGACAATGACCAAAACGCGGCGGAACACACGCGCGAGATTAACCGCGCGCGCCGCGGCGACGCGAGTTTAATGCGTCCAATTCCGCCAGCGTTTGCGCAGCGGTTTGGTGTAATCGCCGATGTCGATCTTGCGCATGCGTCGTGCGCCACCGCGCACGCTGTCGCCGAGCGCTTCGACCGAATCGCCCGCTTTTTCGCGAAGCGATTTAAAAACGGGCCAAAGGAACGGCAGCGTGAGAAAGCTCCAACTGAAATCGCCGAGCGGCGTTTTAACCTCGGCTTCTTTTTCTTCGCGCGTGGCGTAACGCAAAGCCCAACCGGCGGCGAGGCCGAGGACGAGCGCGCCGACAACGATCGGCACCGGGTTTTCGCGCACGAAGTTTTGCGTGCGTCGCGGTTTGGTCGATACGCGATCTTTCCAATCTTCGCCCGCGGCGAAGTTGGCATTGGTTAAATCTTTGGGTGTCGCCGACGGGGTATTGGAGGCGAGAGGATTGTCCTGGGCAAATTCGTCACGATTCGGATTCATCATATTAATAGTTCGAAAGTGCAGCGGTGCGCGCGTTCATTCAAATAACGTCCGCAAGGTTGCCGATGTGCGAAACAATGGTGGAGACCAGACGAAAGGACAACTATGGCAGGATCGACATCGGACGAAAATTATTGGCGCGAGCAACATTCGAAACAATCCTACGCGGACAAGGCGCTAGGCTATGAGCATTACGAGCCGGCGTATCGCCTCGGCACCGAGGCGGCGCGACAGCACGCGGGCAAGCGTTTCGAAGAGATCGAAGACGACATCGCGCTCGATTACGAAAAAAGCAACCCAGGTTCGCCGCTGCCATGGGATCGCGCGCGGCCGGCCGTCAAAGCGGCGTGGGACAGGCTCGGCGGCGTGATCAGTCCGCGCGATGTGGATCGCGGGACGCGCAGCGGATTGTAAATCTAGGGCGCGAGACGACTGATCGACCACGAGCCGTTCGATTCGTGGGTGTAACGGAAGCGATCGTGCAAACGATTCGGGCGCCCCTGCCAGAATTCCATCGTATCGGGCTTTAATCGAAAACCGCCCCAACGCGGCGGAAGCGGGATCGGTTTGTTTTCGAAACGCTCGGTCATCTCCGCGAGTTTGGCTTCGAGAATGCGGCGCGCGTCGATCACTTCACTTTGGCGCGAAGCCCACGCGCCTAACTGACTGCCGATCGGCCGCGAGTGGAAATAACGTTCGGATTCTTCGCGCGAAGTTTTTTCAACCGGACCGCTGATACGAATTTGTCGATCTAACTCGATCCAGTAAAAGGCGAGCGCGGCGAATGGATTGGCCTCGAGCTGTTTCCCCTTTTCGCTTTCGTAATTGGTGAAGAAGACAAATCCGTCTTCGCCGAATCCTTTTAGCAAAACGATGCGGACGGAGGGGCGTCCATTTTTATCGGCGGTGGCGAGGGCCATGGCGTTGACGTCGCGAATGCCGGCTTCAACCGCGGCGGTGAACCAATTCGAAAATTGTGCGACCGGATTTGGATCGAGATCGCGGCGGCGCAATCCGTGCGGCGCGTGTTCGTAGCGAGGATCGCGCGGAGTTTCCATTTCGCAGCGTAAGAATATGCGCGCGAATGAAGATGTCGATCTTGCGCGAAGCGTTAACTGCGCTCGATCAACTGCGTGAGCTGCCGCTGCAAGGCGGCGTCCGCTTGCGCGTCGTCCTCATAACCCCACACGACGAGCTCGAGCATTTGCGCGCCGAGATCGCGCCGGCCGCGCAAGGCCGCGCGCACCCGTCCGCGCGCGCTCCAATCTTCTTCCTCGGCCGCGCTCGCATTTTCATACGATGAGCGCGCGTCCCAATAACAATAGAAGACGTGCAGCGGCGCGCCGTGATCGTCGAAGCGATACGAACGCATCGGAAGTTTGAGGCCGTTAACTTCGATGAAACGAATGCCACCGTCTTTGCGAATGGTCATGCCGCTGGCGGGAAGACAAATGTCGGGCCGATGAATTTTGACAAAGCGGGCCGCCGTTTGGCCGGGAAGCCAGCGAAAGAAATACATCATCCATTGACGATCATCGGCCGTTTGCCAGGAGGCGCCGCCGCCGTCGCTGTAATGAAGAAGCCCGGCCGCTTCCGGCGCAATCGGGACCGGCTTGTAGGCGTTCTCATTGCTTGGCCATTGCACGGTCCATCGCGAAGCGGTGAAATTGCGCTCGTTCGTGCGATACCAAAATTGCACGCCGGCTTCGACGACTAGCAACGCGATGATGGCGACGACGAGCACGGCTGATGGAATTGTCGAACGGAGAATGTGATTGTCGATCTTGCGCACAGTCGCGGACGCCGGCGCAGATGGGCGTCGCATGAAAATGCTCAAGAGCCACAGGCCAAAAAGGCAGATAAACAGAATCGTTAGGCCGGCCGGATCGTGCCACGCTTCAATGGCGTGAGCGCCGCGATGGGCGCCGATCCAAACGAGAATGGCGGTGCGTCCGACATTGCAAACGAACGCGAGAACAGCGCCGGCCGCGACGAGAAGAACGCGGCGCGCGACATTGAAAGAATAAAGATCGCCGAGAAAAAGCGAGATCATGAGCGTGGCCTGCAAGGAGCGGACACCGCTGCACGCTTCTTCAATCCCGATTAAACCAGAAGCGACTTCAATGACGTTGCCATGTTGCAGCGCAGACACGCCGGCGAGATTAAGGAACACGACGTTAATGCCAGTGACGGCACGCATGAGATTTTGAATGAGCGCCTGCTCGAAAAGCGTGGGCCACGGAACGGCGACGAGAAAAAACAAAAACGGAAACGCGAAGTGCCGGACCCAGCTCGCGCCGCCGTGAATGTAAACGAGGAAGATCGACATGGTCACCGCAAGGAGAGCGATGGCCCAACTAATGAGACGCCAATCGGGATTCGCTTCCGCGACGAAACGCACCGGAGCAAAGGCAAGAATGCAGGCGAGGAATAGCGCCATGCAAATGCCTAACGAATGCGGCCGGGTTGGTTGCGGCCGGTCGGGCCAGCGTTTCCAAAGCAGATAGAGCATGAGAAAAGGTACGCTCCAGCCGTAGCCGTATTGCGGATTCACATTCCATTCGGCGGCGAGATGGCGCACGGCTTCGACCCAAACGAGGGCGAGAAGAGCGAAGGTGGGAGCGAACACGCGAAGGACCGAAGGTGCGATTGTCGATCTTGCGGAAGCGGGCGCCGCCACGGCCGTTTTCATGTGCGGCATACCGTAATCCCGTCCGAGCAAGATGCGAGCCGGGAGGAAAGACGAATGGAACAGCGTTTGCTCGGAAACGAACCGAAAGGCTCTGTCCACTTTGACTTCCCCGTCGATCGATCGTTACTCTCGTAAACCTGTGGAGACTTTTTCCGATCGAACACAACGCACCTACATCAAACTTTTCCTCGGCATTCTTGTCGGATTCATCGCGTTCGTCATGCTGTGCTGGGGCGGATGGCGCGCGTATACGACCTTCGAGTCGCGCCATCTTACGCGGCGCGGAGCGGCGCATCTGGGTGGGAACGATTTGCGGCAAGCAACGTTAAGCGCGGCGCGCGCGATCCAGTTGAATCCGCAAAACACTGAGGCGCTGCGTTTGATGGCCAAAATCTCGGAAGCGGGCAACGACCGAGGCGCAGTGGAGTGGCGACGCAAGGTGCTCGAGATCGAACCGCGATCGCCCGCGGATTTCGTCGCGTTCGTGGAGTGCGCGGCGCGTTTCAACGAAGTATCTGCCGCGCAGGGGGCGATGGACCGGGCGGACCCGAGTCTGCGCGGGACGGCCGAATATCACGTGGCGGCGGCACGTTTGGCGGAAGCGAAAAAAGATTTTGCGGCGGCGGACAATGAGTGGACGCAAGCGCTCGCGCTCGCGCCTAACAACGCCGCGTATCGGTTGCAGTATGGGATCGCGCTCTTGCGGACGGACGATACGAGCAAACGCGAGCAGGGATTGTCGATCTTGCAGAGTTTGCGCGGGGACGAAAAGCAACGCGCAGCCGCGACCCGGGCCTTGCTCGGAAACGGCGCGCTTCGCCATGAAAATGGCGAGAAGTTGGCCGAGCTGGCGCGCGAGCTTCAGGAATATCCGGAGGCGACATTTAGCGACCGGCTTCTTTACGCGGACATTTTGCGGCAGTTACGCGATCCGAAATTCACCGAATACCTAACGAAACTCGAGCAAGGAGCGGCGAATAAGACCTCAGATCTCGCGAATTTAATTACGTGGTTGCGTGGAAGTGGAATGAGTCTGGTCGCGCTCGATTACGCCCGCACGCTTCCGCCGGAGCAATTAAACAAATGGCCGGTGTCCCTGGCAATGGCGGAAGCGTACGCGAAAGTCGGCGACTGGGCCACGTTGGAGAAAGTGATCAACTCGCAACAGTGGGGTCGGTACGAATTCCTACGTCATGCGTATCTGGCGCTCGCATCACGCAAACAAGACAAAGCGACCGTGGCGGATCGGGAATGGAGTTCGGCGGAAAAAGCAGCGGGCACGCAACCTGACATGCTTTTAGCGCTCGCTCGCGCAGCGATGGAGTGGGGCTGGCAGACTGAAGCAGTACGAGTGCTTTGGACGCTGGCAGATCAACCCGCTTCGAAATTCGAAGCGCTGCAAACATTGTATCAGCGTTATGTGGATGCGCAGGACACGCCGGGACTTTACCGCGTGCTGACGAGGCTCGCGGAATTGAAACCAGAAGATCTCGCGGTTCAAAATAATTTCGCGCAAGTAGGGTTGCTTTTGAACGTAGACATCGGCCGGGTGAACAGGGTAGCGGAGGAGGTTTATCGCAAGGAGCCGACGAATTCGGCCTACGCCGCGACCTATGCGTTTGCGCTCTACACGCGGCGCGATACGCAGGGCGCACTGCAGATCATGAATAAGCTCGATGCTGCAAAACTTAATGAGCCGTCGATTGCCGCCTATTACGGAATTTTTCTAGCAAGCGCCGGCGATAAGGATCGCGCGAAAGAATATCTTGATAAGGCGGAGTCCGCGAAACTCTTGCCGGAAGAAAAAGACTTGGTCGCAAAAGCGAAACTCAATCTCAAGTAAACGCAGCGGCTGCGCGCAAGATCGACATCGTCAAAAAGGGAAACGGCCGTTCCTTTCGGAACGGCCGTTGCAATCAAACCAATGGAAATTTATTAAGCGGCGTCTGCGGCGCGGCGACGACGGCGTGCTTCAACCGCCGTGGCCACGGTAACCAGAACGATCACCGGCAAAATGCTGGCCGCTTCAGGGATCGGAACGACCGTCGCTTGGAAAGCAACCGGCAGAACGTCTGCCGCAGCCGAGACAACGGAGATGAACTTGAAGCTACCGAAGTTCGGCACGGAAACGAAAACATCGTCTTTGCTGCTGTCGTAGGCCGTAGCATTCAGCTTGGTGCCGAGTTGGCCGAGTGTGTTCGAGCCGTAAAGATTGAACAACTCTCCCGACTGGACGCTGCCCACTTCGATCTGCCCGTTGGTGAAACCTTGCGACAAAATCGATGTAAGATCGAGTTGGATGAATTGCAGCGGGTTACCCAGACCATCCACCTGCAACTCGTTATGCGCCGTGTTGGTGAGGCCCAAACCGATTTCGCCGACGCCGCCGTTCTTGAGATACAGTTCATGGGCAATACCCACGCCGCTGTTGTTGTCATAACCATTGGCGGTGATCGTGTAGCCGGAGACGGTGTAGCTCTTGGAGCTCGATCCGACGGCTGCCTCAGTGCTGGTGGGATTGAGCTGCCAGGTAACGAGCGTCGCCCAAGCCGAGGAGGCGGTGAAGGCGAAGATGCACGAGGCAGCGAGAACTGAGCGACGGAGATTAGGAAGTTGGAATGATTTCATTGGTTATTGCGGGTTGTTGTGAGGATTTCCATAATTCTCATATTTCAGTCGCAGCGGTCAATATAAATTTTATGCCACGAAGCCGAACATTTGGAACGCGGCAGTTTTACCGGGACGGCACTAACCGAGTCAAGCCGATTCTCGAAGAGAATGGCGCTCGTGGTTTGAGCGCGGGACCAACGCCGATGGCGTCAATCGCTAGCGTGCTGGTGGGGGACTAGAGATTTTGCCAAGTAAAATGACTGGCAAAAAAAGCGCGATTGAGTTGCTCGAAATCAGCTTCGCGACAGGTCAGCTGAAAGCGCAACTGTTCGCCTTCGCGGTTAACGAATAGGATAGAGCGTTCGTATTTTTCACCGCCAAATTGATACTTGATCGTAACGAGAAATGTCTCTTTGCGATTGATGTTAACAGGATTTTTTTCCGGTGCCGCCACCGTCACGTTTGTGCTACCGGCGGGGAGGCCGGCGGTCGTTTCATCGACAAGTTTCTTTGCGCCCTCGGCGTCGAAGCCGACCGGTTTCGCAATCGTTAGGCGCACAATCACCGCTTCGGCTTGCGTTTTTCCAGGCGGATGCAATACGAGTCGATCTCCGCTGCCGCGATAATCCCACTGCCGCGGCGGCTGATAGGTAATCTTCTTCTCGCCATCGCGAAACGCCAGCTGCTGAATCTTCACGCCGTCGAGCATGAATTCGTCGATCGTCGGCGTCAGCTCCAGCGCCGCGTAGGTCGTGCTAGCGGAGAAGCAGATAACGAGGAGTCCTCGTTTTAGAGCATTGACCATTTGCCTTTGATATAGCTGTAAACCATCAACGTACCCGGAGGCGGGTTCATTTTGAAGTTCGTGTCGAAGAACCATTCGCGCGCGGGCGGAGAATAGACATTGGCTTTGCCCCATTCACCGATCGATTGTGCGCTCTTATAAAGTTCGATCATTGACCCGTAGTAAGTGAATGTCTTGTTAGCCCAGTTCTCGAGAAACCGCGGGAAATTCTCCGCACCGCCGCTGTAGGAGCCGTCGCCGCCGGGTTGAGCCGTCGGAACGATGCCGGAAACGATTGCCGTGTTGACCGTTGTCGGAGCGGCCGCGGGAACTGTGCCCGAATTAGAATCCACCCAACTACTCGAAAGAATATTCACTGCGTCGGCTAAGATCGAGCAGGGGGCGCGATTGTAGCCGGTCGCTTCTGGGTTGGGCGGGTTAGCCGGATCCTTATACGTGCCATCGGGATTGAAATTCGCCGGATTGTTGGAAGGCACAGACGAACCAGTGCCACCGGTGTTGAAATCTCCTTGAATGTAAACCGGGTTGTTGCTGGCGACTGTGATACCGTTTCCGGGAATGCGGCTGCCATTTTTGATGCGAATGCCGCGATGCGCCGTTGAAGTCGCGCTCGCATCGTAAATGTAAACGATCGGGTTTGTATTAAAGTTGTTTGATTTATATGTCGGCGTGGCCGCGGTCGTTAAAATCGTGTTGATGTCGAGTGTCGACAGTTTTATCTGAGCGCCCTCGCGATTATCCTGAATAGTTTGGTTGGTCGACACAGCGGGATTGAACATGGTGTAACGCCAGTCCGAACTGCCTACCGCTGTGAAAGCGTAATTGTTTGCCGGATCTGGATAGCCGATGCTGACTGAGTTATCGGCGTTGATACGGATAATCACACTCGCCTGATCCCAGTAGCGTTCACCAGCGAGCGGATCGGTCGCCGCCGCGCCGGAGGGCGGTTCAACCAATTCGCGATAGCTGTCGTTATTTGGATTCGTGTCGGTTGTATTGAAAATCGACGTTGAATCGAGACCGAAAGGTTGCAGCGCAATATCGCGCGCTGGCGGCAAGCTGCTTTGGTAGTTAGGCGAGGCGATGACATCGCTTTGGTGCTGAAGGTCGCCCGGTTTGAAATTGATGAACCAATCCGATCCGTAGGTAACTTTGTCGGCAAATGTCAAGGAGCTGTGCGCTGTATAAAGATCCGAATTCGTGTGCACCCAACCCGTAACCGTGAACGCCGGCCCCGGATGGATTTCCAGAGGATCGACATAGAAAATAGCAAAGTTCCAAGGCGAGAGCTGCTGCTTTTGAAATGTGCGCCGTACCTTGGCCACGACACTGCCGCGCAACGCCGGCAACGTCACATCAACCGAGGCGATATAATTGTAGGTTGCGCTCGTCGTTTTCGTCTGGCTCGTCTGCGATCGCCCGACAGAAGGGACCGGTGTCGCGGTTGAAGAGGCGAGTGGCTTCCATTCTGCGTCGGCTGCAACCACTTTGTAATTGCTGATCGTCGGCGGATTGGGCGTGTTGTTGCTGTAATAATCTGTCACGGACGCGCCAAAGCCGGACACGCCCGGGAACATGGCCGAGGTCGGTAGGGCGATGGAGCTGAAGGAACTGGTTGCCAGCGGAGCTTGCGGCGTCGCCCGGCAAATCGAACGCCAGTTGGCGAACAAAAGATCCATCGAACCATCCGCGATGGAGATCGCGCTTTCGAGAGTGTTGCTGCGTTGCACCGAGCGATGAATCGTGGTGCTGTATTCCGCGGCCACACCCACGATCACCATGAGCGTCACCAAGATCGCCATCACCACCATTAAGGTACTGCCGCGTTCGCGGCTGCCGGAGTTAGTTGTCTTCATTGTCCGTTATAAGTTGTTAATCTTGCCCGCATCGGCACCTGCCCATTCAGCAGGATGTTCGCCGATTTAAAATTGCGGTTGCTGTAGCTGAGGTCCGACGTGGAGAGATTGACGGCTGCGATAAATCGATAGTAGAGCGCGCCTGCCGCGGTCAGCGGGATACTAAACGGCACCGGGTTGGTGATGTCGCCACCGAGGCTAGAAAATGTCGACTTGGTCGTCGGTCCCGTCCACTGCAGGCCATTATTTACGACCGTGTAAGAGCAGCGATCGGTCAGGAAACAGTTGATGTGGTACGTTGCTGTGCCTGTGACGTCGACCGGCAAAGTGTCGATCGGATAAACCACCGGGAACGTCAAACTGGCGGCGCTCGCCTCTTCTGCCGACAATTGCGGGCCGGAAATGTTCGCCAGAGTGAGTGTCAAATCGCTGTTCGGTCCAGTGACCTTCGTGATGTCGGCTTCGATCTGATACATCGGAAGAATGATTCGCTGTCCGACGCTGGGTTTGGCATCCGTGGCCGGGATAGTGATATGAATTGTGGTGTCGCCGATATGGGCGTCCTTCTTGACACGATAAGGTCCAACTTCTTTTCCGGTCGAATCGCGTCCCCATTCCTGAAACGCGATGCCTGCAGCGGGACCCGCGCCTGCGATCGGGCTTCCACTAGAGTCGATTAGATAGGGTAGCGAGATCGCGGAATGGAGATCCTGCATCATCTGTAGCATCGCCACGCGCGCTTGTTGGTGCGCCGTATTAACCGCGGTGTTTTTTGCTCCTAAAATCGTGTCGGTGACCAAAAGCGCATAAATCACGAGGCCCAAGACGCTGACAATTACGAGCGTGAAGACGAGTTCGATCAGCTTAAAGCCCCGTGCCGGAGAAGAGAGTTTCATATGTCGGAGGTGCGAATGGTCGTCATCGAAAATGTCGATGTTTTACTTAGATACGTGTAGGTGATGGTCACCCGAAACTGGAAAGTGTTCGCCGGAAGCGCCGCGATAATCGCGGGGTACGACGCGGCTGAAGAATTGTCCGCTACGTCCACCGTCATGGTGCCGCTCACGACGACGCCGGTTGCCGGGTCTTGGTATACCGGCACGTTGTTATACGTGTGCCGTCCCGGGGTGAGATCGTATGTCGGCGGGTTATTGCAGTAATCTTTTGGGATCTGGGTGTGAATTACGTTATCGCAATCGGGGCGATCGTTCGTCTTTTGCGGATTGAACGGACTGAGTGACTGAATCAAATCGATCTGATTCATGACTGCGGTGTAGGCGCCAGTGGCATTGCGACTGGCTCCGGCGATTGCATTAAATTTGGTCAAGGCTCCGACCGTGGAAGCGACTCCGATGCCCAGTACAGCGATAGCAACGATGGCTTCGACCATTGTGAATCCACCCAGGGATTTTTTATCGTAATTGCTCTCGTTGTGGAAATTCACACAGGCCTCTGAAGCAGCCTATGTACCATTGAGGGTTACTTCGCAGTCGCAATACGCACCCCTTTTAGGGGAAAGAAACCCGGCTCGGAGTCGTTATGAAATTGTCGATCTTTCTAGCCATTACGGCAAAGAACTTGCATGCAATTAGGCGTTATGATGGCCTTACGGCGCGTGTTGCGCGTTCTCCTTTTGCTTCCGCTCGGATGCATTTCGGCATTCGGCGTTGTCTTCTATTCCACCGATGATCCCGCTTACAACACAACCCCTCCCGACGGCATTCTCGCCGGCAGCGGCTGGCAATACGAAGCTTCGTTCGGGCCGTTTCTGGCCACGGCCATTGGTCCCCACCATTTCATCACCGCGAAACACATTGGGATTCCCGACAATTTTCTCACCCTTGGCGGCGTCACCTACACCATCACGCAGTGGTTTGATGATCCGGGCAGCGAACTGCGCATCATTGAAGTCGCGGAAACCGTCCCGGATTACGCGCCGCTGTATTTCCGCAGCGATGAACAGAGCCGCAACATCGTTGTCATTGGTCGCGGCACGCAACGGGGAGATCCGGTCTACGCAAATGGAAAACTATGCGGGTGGCAGTGGGGCGTTACCGATATGGTGCAGCGATGGGGCGAGAATGAAGTTGCCGAAGCTAACGGTTACACGCTTTACGCTACGTTCGATCGCAATGCCGGGCCTAACGAAGCGCACCTGACGTCCGGTGATTCTGGCGGCGCCATGTTCATGCAGGATGGCGACGTCTGGAAACTGGCTGGCATCAATTTCTCCGTCGACGGTCCGTTCCAAACCGCACTCGACGCCGCCTCTTTCAACGCCGCGCTGTTCGACGCCCGCGGTCTGTATAATCTCATGGGTGAGCTCATCAATTCTTCCGCACCCGCGCCTTCCGGTTTTTACGGGATGCGCATCTCCAATCGCATTGAGTGGATTTACAGCATCGTTTTTCCAGGTACGCCCGTGCCGGTCCCCGCGCCCACGCCGGTGCCAACACCAGCGCCGAAACCGACACCAACTCCGCGTCCACCCACCAGTTTGCAAATCCTGAGCCCGACACCTGACTCGACGTTGCCTGGCAACACCGCGACGTTCGTCTGGGGCGGCGCCACCAACGCATTGTCGTATTCGTTAACCGTTGGTTCCACTCCCGGTTCGGCCGACATCTATCGTTCCGGCAAACTTAAAGTCCGTTCCGTTTCCGTCGGAAATTTGCCGACTAACGGCGAAGCCGTTTACGTGCGTGTCATCGCCCGCACCGGCCGCGGTCGGTTGCAGACGGCCGACTCCACCTACGCCGCTTACAGTTACAATCCCGATACGTCTTCAGGGGCTGCGACCGCTCCCAGTCCCAGCCCAACTCCGCGCCCTGCGCGCGAATCACGCAGCTGAAACAACTAGCGCGCGCGAAAGACGGCAGTTCATCATTCCGCCGGACGCGCTTTGGCTCCCGGATGTTTTGCCTCGTGGAGGGTGTAACGGAAATAAAGGTTCCGCAAATAGATCGGTAACGGCAGCACGTTTTGCAGCACGCCGACCGAATCGTGTCGGTAAACCGCGAAGTAGGTCAATAACAGGAACGACCCGACCGCGCTGCATTCCCAAAATCCAAATGGGATCACGCTTTTCTTCGCGCGTTCCGACGCGATCCACTGGATCAAGAAACGCGCGCCGAAAATTCCCGCGCCCAGCCAACCCACGATTTTCCATGGCGTAATCGTTAGGCCGTGGAACTGCAACTCGCCGAACAAGTGAACACCGTCCATAAGCGGCAAGGTGTGACAGATGGCCGCGCCTGAACAGCTTTTTGTTCGGCCGTCACTTCTGCTAACGTCTCGCGAAATGACATCGATCTGGGACCTGGCCAATGCGCAATTGCGTGACCTTGCCGTCTACGAACCAGGCAAACCGATCGAGGAAACCGCCCGCGAGTTAGATGTCGATCCTGCGCAGATTATCAAGCTCGCTTCCAATGAGAATCCGTTAGGCCCGTCTCCCAAAGCCGTCGAGGCCATGCGGGCGGCGTTGGGAACGGCGCAACTTTATCCCGATGGCGGCGCGTTTTATTTGCGCAACGCCATCGCCGAGCGCGTCGGGTTTGCCCGCGAGAACATCATCCTCGGTAACGGCTCCAACGAAGTCATCGAATTCCTCTGCCACGTTTTTTTGCGTGCCGGCGACGACATCGTCACATCCCAGTACGCATTCATCGCTTACAAAATTATCGCGACGGTGTTTGGCGCGCGGACGATTGAAATCGCGACGCGCGAATTCGAGCAGGACCTCGACGCCATGCTCGCCGCGATCACGCCGAAGACGCGGTTGATCTTCATCGCGAATCCGAACAATCCTACCGGCGTCATCAGCGACCAACGCAAGATCGACATGTACATGTCGCGCGTCCCGGAAAACATCGTCACCGTTTTCGACGAAGCCTATTTTGAATTCATCGACCGCCCTCCCGACACCTTGCGTTACGTCCGCGAAGGCCGAAACGTGGTTGTTCTTCGGACGTTTTCGAAAATTCACGGTCTCGCCGGCCTCCGCGTCGGCTACGGCATCGCGCCTAACGAGCTGATCAAAGTCCTGCAAAAAGCGCGCGAGCCATTCAACGTGAATTCGATCGCGCAAACCGGCGCCCTTGCCGCGCTCGCCGATGTCGAACATCAACGCCTAACGAAACGCGTTGTCGATGAAGGCCGCGCCTACCTCGAGCGCGAATTCACCGCCATGAAACTGCGCTTCGTTCCGGCGGTCGCGAATTTCATCATGATTCACGTCGGCGACGGCGCGCGCGTCTTTAAGGAAATGCTCGCGCGCAAAGTAATCGTGCGGCCGCTCAAAGGTTACGGTCTCGCGGAATGGCTTCGCATTTCCGTCGGAACAATGGAGCAAAACAAAAAATGCATCGCAGCGCTGAAGGAAGTTCTCTCGAAATAGCCGGCGACTCCGCGCAAGATCGACATGTTGAGCAGCGCGAAACCATCGCAGCGATCTCAACCCCTGCCGGCGAAGGCGCGATCGCCGTCGTTCGCGTTTCCGGCGAGAACGCGATCGCTGTCGCCGACAAAATTTTTCGCGGCAAAGAAACGCCGTCGCGATTCGCGCCGCACGTCCAGCATTTCGGCGAAGTGTTCGATGAGCGCGATCAACTTGTCGATCAAGTGATGATGTCGATCCATCGCACGCCGCAGAGTTACACCGGCGAAGATTTGGTCGAGATCAGTTGCCATGGCGGCGTGCTCGTGACCGCGCGCGTGCTCGAGACATGTCTGCGCGCCGGCGCACGCGCGGCGCATGCGGGTGAATTTACCGAGCGCGCATTTTTCAACGGCAAGATGGACCTCACCCAGGCCGAAGCGGTCATCGATTTGATTCGCGCCAAGACCGATCTCGCTTTGCGCTCCGCGACCGAACAACTCGAAGGCCGGCTCGGTCGCGAAATAAAATCTTTGCGCGATGAGCTCATCGCTATCGTCGCGAATGCGGAAGCGTCGATCGATTTCTCGCACGAAGAGATCGACACCGATGACGACGCGAAATTGCAGACCCGCGTGGAAGCCTTGCGAGAGAAGATGTCGATCTTGCACGCGACCGCGAACCAGGGCCGGATTTTGCGCGAAGGCGTACGCGTCGTCATTTACGGCGCGACCAATGCGGGCAAATCGAGTTTGCTCAATCGTCTTCTCGGTTACGATCGCGTCATCGTCAGCGACACGCATGGCACGACGCGCGACACCGTCGAGGAGACTCTAAATCTTCGCGGCATGCCGCTGCGCTTGATCGACACCGCCGGGTTGCGCCAATCGGCGGATGAAGTCGAGCGGCAGGGAATCACGCGCACGGAACAATCGCTGCAGGCCGCCGATCTCTCGCTTCACATCGTCGATGGAAACGCGCCGCGGCCTAACGATTTCGAATTGCATCCGCGCGACGCGATCGATTTGCTCGTGATCAACAAGAGCGACTTGCCCGAGCATGGCGACTGGAAAAACGAGAAAGCGCTGCGCGTTTCGTGCGTGACCGGCGCAGGTGTCGATGAATTGCAAAACGAAATCCTGGCGCAAATCGGCAAACGCAATTTGCAGCCGGAAAATACGCTCGCGATCAATGCGCGACATCGCGATTGCCTGCGCCGCGCCATCGACGCGAGCGACCGCGCGATTGAGACGATGAAGAACGGATTGTCGATCGAGTTTGCACTTGTCGATCTTCGCGCGGCCTTGAATGCGCTCGGCGAAATCCTTGGCCTGGTCGACGTCGAGCAAATCCTCGACTCGGTCTTCAGCCAGTTCTGCATCGGCAAATGAAAGACGACGCCTACGAGCGTTACGTTAAGCGCGCGCTGTTTCTGCTCGATCCGGAAACGGCGCACAATCTCACGCTCGACATGTTGCGCCGAATGTCACATGTCGATCTTGCGTTGAACGCGCTGCGTCGTTTCGCGCCCGCGCCAAAACCGAAAACGCTTTTCGGCCTAACGTTTCGAAATCCGATCGGTCTCGCCGCCGGCTTCGATAAAAACGGCGTCGCCATTCCGGCGTGGGCCGCGCTCGGTTTCGGTTTCGTCGAAATCGGAACGGTCACCGCGCGCGCGCAACCGGGAAATCCGCGCCCGCGCATTTTTCGTTACCCGGCGCAGAACGCCTTGATCAATCGCCTCGGTTTCAACAACGACGGCGCGGATATTGTGGCCAATCGATTGCGGCGTTTGCGCGAGACCGGACGCTGGCCGCGCATTCCGGTCGGAGTCAACATCGGTAAATCGAAAGTGACGGCGATCGAGCAGGCGACCGCGGATTATCTGCATTCGTTTCGGCGGCTGCGGAATTACGCCGATTACATTGTGCTGAACGTTAGCTCGCCGAACACCCCGGGATTGCGCGGACTGCAGGAGCGCGAGTCGCTGTCGATGTTGTTGCGCGACATCGGTGAAGAGAATCGGACGAACAAACCGATCGTGGTGAAAATTTCACCGGACGTGACGACGCCGCAGTTGGAGGAAATCATACGCACGTGTGAGGAGTTCGATGTGGCCGCGATCGAAGCCACGAACACAACGCTCGATCATTCCGCGATCACGGGCGACCGCGACGAGCAAGGCGGATTAAGCGGCGAACCGCTGCGGCAAAAATCAACCGACCTCATTCGTCAGATCGCCGGAAGATCGACAATTCCCATCATCGGATGCGGCGGAATCTTCGACGCCCACAGCGCGCGCGAAAAACTTAACGCCGGCGCCGCGTTGCTCCAGATTTACACCGGCTACGTTTATCGCGGCCCCGGTTTGCTGCGCGAAATTGTGGACGAGTTGTAAAGAATTCTGAATCCAACACGCGTTCGCGCGTCGAAAGTAATCAAGGAGGTAATGACCATGTTACGTTGGGCAGTAATTTTTTTAATCATCGCACTCGTGGCGGCGTTGTTCGGGTTCACGGGAATCGCGGCGGCCGCGGCCGGCATCGCGAAATTCCTGTTCTTCCTTTTTCTGGTGATGTGTCTGATTTTTTTCATCATCGGAATTTCGGTTGGAAGAAAAGTGTTATAGCAATCGCACGGCTGTAGCGGCGTTCTCCAAGCGCCGCTACAGTTGCGCGTGCGATTTCTCGGCAACGACATCACGCCGTTCCTGCGCAAGATCGACAAGGTAGGCCTGCGCGAAATTCAGCAGCGTTACGCAGATTCGCCGGAGAATTACGCGAAGTATGCCGAGGTCGAACGCTGGCTGAAGCGCCACCGCCAAAATGTGCGGCGACTCGGTCTCGATGATTCGCCGCCGAAGTCGATTCTCGATCTTGGCTGCGGCGGCGGGTTCTTTTTGTTTCTCTGCCAACAAATCGGACACGAAGTGCACGGACTCGACGTGGACGATTTTCCGCTTCTGCGCGAGCTGGTCGATTTGTTAGGCGTTCCGCGCACGGTCTGGCGCATCGAAGCGATGAAACCGTTGCCGGGTTTCGGGCGAAAGTTCGATTGGATCACCGCCTTCTCGACCCGCTTCAACCGCGACGCGCAAGATCGACATGTGTGGGGCGAGGCGGAATGGAATTTCTTTCTCGACGATCTCGCGCGTCATCTCGCACCCAACGGCAAAATCTTTCTCGAGATCAACGCCGGCAAGTCGCGCAATTTTTATCCGGAAGAAGTGCGCGAATTGTTCCGCCGCCGAGGCGCGAAACTCGAAGGCAACTACGTTTTATTCGGCGACGGGAGTCGTCGCGGTTGAAGGCGTCGGCGAGACCGAAGGCTGCGGCGAGGGGCGCTTGAGTTGCAGCAGGTGTTCCCGGCGCTGATGCATGCGCTGCAAACGCGCGCGCTGTTCGTCCGTTAAATTTTCACTGATCTCCTCGTGCGTTTCCTCGAACGTTTGGCGGACGCGGCGCGCGCTCGCGAGCCGGATGCGCTCCAGCTCGCTGGCGGAACGTTCGATCGCCGGCGTGATTTTCTTCACCTGCTCAGGCGTGAGGTTCAATTCATGACGCAATCGCTCCCGCATGTGTTGCGCGACGATTCCGTGATGGGGCGGAAAGAAATGCCGCGCCATCATCGCGCTGAAAAATGCGCCGGTCACGCCGCCGGCGATAAACACGAGCAGAAATCCGGAAATCAATTTCCATTTCAACGTCGGGTTCATCGCGACATTTCGGTTTCAATCGCGGAATCGGCGAGCGCGTATTCGTTTATCATCGGCTCGCTCAACTCGCGCGCTTGCGCGAATTCGCGCACCGCCGCCGCGCCGGAGATAACGAGGATGGCAGCGGCAACGAGCGCGACCCGGCGAATCAAACGTGACACACCGTTGCCGTTCGTTAGGCCGGCGCCGCGGCAATTTGCGACGACGCGCGTGTCGAAACCGAACGGCATCTCCTGCGCAAGATCGACATCGACACGAGATGCCGCGCGCAACAGCCGCTTCAATCTAAGATCGACATCGTCCATTTAATTTTCCTCTCGCGAAATTTTCTCGAGTTGCAGTTTCAATTTTTTCCGGGCGCGAAAGGCGCGCACTTTCACCAGTGGCGCGCTCCAACCGGTCACGTCTTTGATTTCCTCGACCGATTTCCCCTGTAAGTACATCAAATCGATCACGAGCCGCTCGGATGGTTTTAGTCCGTCGAGAAGATGTTCGACCAGTTGGCGCGAGGCAAACTGCGCGTCGGGCGCGAGCTCATCGGAGGAAGCCGCCAGTTTCTCGATCACTGCCACTTCTTCCTCGCTCAGATCGGCATGACGCAATTCCGGCCGCACTTTTTCGGACGCGATCTGATTGAGGCAAGTATTCACGGCGATGCGCGAGACCCAATGTTCCAGCGGCACTTTGCCGGAAAATTGGCCGAGGTTTTGAAACATGCGGATGAAAATCATCTGGCAAAGGTCCTCTTCAGCAGTTCGTCGCGGTCGATGGGCGCGGACCACTTTCGCGACAAGCGGATACAGCGCGCGAACGAGCGCGCGGGCCGCGTCGTCATCATGCGCGCGCGCATCGCCGACCAACGCGCGCAGATCAGGTTCGTCCATGTTGCATCCACGCCATGGTTAATGACCGCGGTGCCGGTGAAATGGTTACACGGTTTCTCGTTGGCAAGCTTGCGAAGATCGACATCGTGTAAGATCGACAATTAAATTGTAACCGGGCCCGCCTTCACGCGGTCTCACTCTACGAGACGACCCCGAATATTTTCGGAGTCAAAAATTAAACGGAGAAAAGAATGAAACGAAACGTAATCACATTGGCGGCAGCCATCGCTGTCGTCACGGCCGGATTTGTTATTGCCCAAGGCGAACCGAAAACTGGCGGCGCACCCGCCACCACGAACACGTTGGCGCCGGGCGCGGGCCCGCGACAGCAACCCTTCGGCGCGCCCCGGGCGGAAGCGGCTTTCACGAAATTGGCCGACCGGCTGAATTTAACGCCGGAGCAAAAGGCAAAAGTGCAGCCGATTCTCGATCAAGCGCGCCCCCAGCTTCAGCAAATCCGCGAGGAAGCCGCGATGAAAATGCGCTCGGTCATGGATGGGACGATGGGGCAAATCCGTCCGCTGTTGACGGCGGAACAGCAAGCGAAGCTCGATGAGATGCAACAGCAGCGCGAGAACATGCGCAACGCCATGAGCAAAATGCACAGCGCCGAAGGCGATTAAAAAAATTCGGCTGAGTTGAGGAGCCATAGACGCGGCGGCGACTTCGGGGAGGGAGTCGTTCGCCGCGTTTGTGTTTTCTTCTGTTGCAGCCGCCGCGTCGGCTGCATTTTTTCCGCGCAGGCGACACGCCTGCCACTACAGTGAGCCGGTGAAGCTGTCGCACAAGATCGGGAAATTATTTTCGCGCGAAGCGCACCGACGCGCCGCGCGCCGCATCGATCGCAAACTGCATCCGATTCCGCTCGCGCCCCTGCTCGATAAGATCGACAAGGTACGCCTGCGCGAGCTGCAGGAGGGTCACGCCACCGCGAAAAATTATCCGGCGAAATACGTGCGCGACATCCCGCGCTATCTCCGCATGAACATCCCGCGGGTGCAGGATTTGAATCTGCACCGCCTTCCGCCGCAGGACGTGCTCGATCTCGGCTGCGGCGGCGGATTCTTTCTCTTCATCGCGCAGCAATTCGGCCATCGCTGCCTCGGCCTCGACATGCCCGATCATCCGCTCTTCGGCGAACTCTGCGATTTGTTAGGCGTGCAACGCCGCGTCTGGAAAATTCAAGCGATGGAACCGTTGCCCGATCTCGGCCGCAAGTTCGATCTCATCACCGCCTTCTCCATTGGCTTCAATCGCAAGATCGACAAGTCGCTCTGGCATCCTAACGAGTGGGATTTTTTTCTGCGCGACCTGCAAGATCGACATCTCAAGCCGCGCGGCAAAATTTTCCTGGCCATGAATCCGCAGCTCGACGGCGATTATTATTCCGACGACGTGCGCGATTTCTTTCTCAGCCGCGGCGCGGAGATCGAGCGGGAACGAGTTTCGTTACTCTCTACTTTGTAATCTTGTAGGAATTTGTTGTGATCACGCTGTCTGGTACACCGGTCTTGAAAGCTTGTGCCTTCACAGTCTTCGAGCCTTTGCCAGTAAGCGTAAACGCGCCTTGATATGCCGGAGAGGTGGAATTCGGCGTGCTTCCATTAGTAGTGTAACGGATCGTTGCCCCGGGTGTGCCATCGGTGATCGTGACTTTTACCTTCTTTTTAAAGGTCCCCGACGCGGGGGAGATTACGGGAGTTAAAACTATCCCCGGCTGCGCCATGTACGTGTAATCTTGCGGAGGGTTGTACCAATTGCCGCTAACAAATGACCAGAGGCGAACGTAAAGTGTACGTCCGTCAGTTGGAAGGTTGGTTACGGTCCATGAGTGGCCTCCGGTTTGGCCAGAGTCGAAAATATCCGAGGCGCCGACACTGTTTCCGATGTTGAGCCAGTACGCGGTCGCGCTGCCCGCGGACCAAGTAAAGGTTACGGTGGACGAATTGAGTGTCGATCCTGGAATAGGACTGTTGATTACGCCATACGGTGCGCTCGACGTAGGCGGTGTGGAACCCGGAGACGGTAAAGGCGTGGGAGAAGGAGTGGGCGTAGGATTCGGCGAAGGACTCGGCGTAGCATTGCCTGTCGCTAAAATTCCGTAGCCGACGCGCGATTGACCGTCAGGATTCGTAATCGTGACATCCTGCGCGCCTTCGACGGCGCTAACTGTATTAACGTTTAAGACAACGTGCGTTGAGTCACTGTAGGTAACGCCATTTACCACTACGCCACCGGTCACCGTTGCAGTGATGTGGTTCGCAAAACCGCTGCCTGGATCGAAAAATCCAGAACCTGAAACCGAAATGCCAGTGATCGTAACGTTAGTCGATGTTTGACCCAACGGAACATTGGAACTTGAGGTTCCAGGCGTAGCTGGCGCCGGCGCCAAAAGTTTCGCTACTCGGACGCCATAGTTATTCGTGCCGTTGCAGTACTCTTGAATTGTCCACATCGTCATGTCGTCATTCGGGTCGAGACTGGTGAAAGAGTAATCACCCCAACGTCTCGATAGACCAACGCCGGTGTCACCAGGCGGATTGTAGGACGACGTGCTCGAGGAAATCAGCGTCGGGATTTGCAAGTTACCGAGGCTATCGCCGGCAAGGCGCCCGTTTGAAGCGGCATCAATGCGAAAACCGCTTCCACTGGTGCTGAATCCAAGCGAGGCATGTCCTTGTCCGGAAACCATGACTGATGGCACCCAATACTGCCGAGCTTCAGACACGTTCGTGGCGCTATCGAAAAGAGTACCGGATTGATGAACCGTGGGTGTTCCCAATCCTGCCGGAACATCTAATTCATACCAGCGTACCGCATCGCGACGTTGTGAATCGAAATTAGAAGCGATGCCGGCCGGTGAAACAGCGATGGTGTGAGCGGTCCACAATTTTCCATTTCGGATGTGCGCTGCATACAGACGATCATCCAGTGCATCGAGCTGGCCGGCCGTACCGCCAGTATTCCCGAGATGATTGATCGTAATCGGAAGCGACGTTGCACTCACAGTGATCGGGATGTTTCCAGAGATACTGGGGGAACCTCCCGGGTCTGCAACGCGGCGAAGAATCAATCGACCGAAAACCGCTGTGCTCGTGCCGATGACATACCCCTCGTTAGCGCTCGGGTCGAAGTTGTCGACGCCTCGCGGACTTTCTGGGCCATCGCCACCAGTAATAAGATCTCGAAATGCTGTCACAACGATAGGTCCGCCGTTGAGAATCGAATTCTTGCGAACAACAAACGCAGCGGTTCCATTAAACGCTCCGCTCGCCGCATCGAACATGTTTCCGCCGATGTAGAGGGCGTTGTTGTCGACTCCGAGCGAATCATAGTCGAGAAACTCGCCCGTATCTGCCCCGCCAACCTGATCCTGTTGGATAAAATAAAACGTCCAAACCGTATCGCCGGTGATAACGCCTTGGCTCGCATTGTCCGAAATCGCAATCAGCACGCGGTTCGGAATGTCCGCAATGCTTGTCTCAGAACTGCTCGGGGCATCGATACAAGTTAGAATCCAACGTTTCGTTAGCCGATCATAGCGAACTTGCGGATCACTCGTGAAATTAAGTTGCGCCTGCTTCGTCGGAGACATGACGTCAGCAAAAAAATCTTCTGGCGCCATGTTAAGTACGCCGTCCGCGACAGCGGTTGTTTTGTTGAAGCTGCGGATGCGGCCGTTCACAAACACGATGAACTGAGTCGGACCGACCGCTCCCATTGAATCAGGAGGGAAGGCTCCCGTTTCACTGGGTCCAGTCACCGCATCGAAACTAGTGCTGACAACCTGTGGGTAACGAGGCGCGGGGGTAAAGGGCGAGAGCGTGTTCGAATGTCTCGAATCAGAGTTCCGCTCCGGAAATTCCGCGGCCTGCTTCGCATTTGAATCTTGGGGGCGGTTCTCACGCCCCGGAATCTCGAATTCCCGCTTTAGAATAATCTGTTTCCGTTTCGGCCGAGTCACAGACTCCGCAGCTAACTGCGATGTCGCTTTTTTCGAACCGAATGCGCCTTCGTGCGGCTGGCCCGCAATTCGGTTTTCAGTTTGGATCGCTGTTTGGGCGACGACCCTATTGCTGTTCGCAAGAACGGAGATGCAGGCGACTCCCGCAATGAGAAGTACGTTAGTCGTCTGGGAGAAGGATCGGAATTTGTTCATGGGGGTTTTTGGAACGAGGAGCGCGGATATTCGCAAAGATTTATCCTGACGCAAGCCTTTTTATATCAAGTCGAACGACTGTTAGCCAAGCCTAATGACTGGCCGGCGATGGGGAGGCTGCTGCGCCTGCAATCGTTTTCAGATCACTGATGCTTCCGTCAGTGAAAATAATCAGGTTGCCGTTTCCATGAACGTCCCCAACTTCGACAAACCAGGGCTGCTTTGGCCATTGGTGAGGAGTAATAGGTTTGTCATCGAAAGGGCATGCGAAATAATCGACACGAACATTTTCACTTTTCATGTAATCAGGATTGTTAAGGAGATTTTGAATCGTTGGGCAGATCCAGCTCTTCTCGCTTATGCCAAAAGGTTTCAGGGCGGCGATCCATGACTGGGCATAGGCTTGTTCGTCCGTGTCCGATTCATCGAGGGAAATCTGCGGCCAATTGCCGTTTTGCTGGATATACGACTCGGTTGCTACATACAGGCTACGCAAATTCGACATGCATTGGACACGCTGTCCACGCGCTCGCATTCCGGACAATACGGGCAACAAAAGCAAAATTAGAATAGCGATGACAACGGCAACTATCAGCAATTCGAGCAACGAGAAGGCGCCTGTAGCCTCGGACACCTCAACGCTCACGATTTACGCCGTTAAGATGAAGTTTGTTTAAAGCCGCGGACCTTAAAAGGAACCGGCGTACCGCTATTCGCCGAGGGGTCGAAACCTGCGGGAACCGTTTCAAAAGTAATGTTTGCATCGCCGCGCATTCGCGCTTGCGCCACCCCCAAAAAATTTGGGTTCGCGACAATATGCGCTTTGATGGAGCCGACCGCATTGAACAAAACCTCTTCCGTTATCGGATCGCCTTTCGAATTAAAGCCGACAACGAACGTCAAGCTGAACTGCCCATTAGCCAGACCGGTGAATTTGCCCGAATCCGGATCGGCGGTTGCTGAAATTGATCCAGGATAAAACTTGCCACCCCGAAAGATGTTAAATGTACCGGTAGCTAATCCCGACTTCGGCACGGTTGTGGTGAAGAGCCCCAGCGAATTTTCGATTCCTGGGGGAACGGGCTTAGGCACCAAAACGCCCGCGTAAGTTCCTGTCACGGATACAGAGCCCCCGCCGCCAAACGTCGGTCCGCCGTCGATCGCCATGGCCTGCGACAAGGGGAGAATCAAACACATCAAACACGCGAGCAGTATCCGCATCATAGAATTCAGTTAAGAAGGAATCGTTTCGCCGGTCAATGTGAAACTCGATCTGCGGCGGACGATCTTTTGCAAGATCGACAATCGCCAGGCCGGCTCGGACTCAATTCGCCCAGCGACCTTCGGGCGAGGTCAGGATCGGCAATTCTTCCATCATGAATTGCGTTTTGCCGATGGCGCCGACCATGTGCGTGCCGGTGGCGTTGTACCATTTCGCCGACATTGATTCGCCGGTGTGGCAGCCCCAGCTTTTGATGTAGGGATTGCGGGCAAAAATGCCGCGCCGGATTCTCACCAGATCATTTTCGTGTAGCCACGATTTGCATGCGCTGTCGATATGATTGCTGTAATCGAACATGAAACAGGCCTTGTTCGAATGTCCGAAGTATTCGAAGTCCGCGATCTTCATCTTGTCGCGCGGCTGGCCGGCGTTCAGGTAATTGATCACTTCGCTGCCTTTGTCGAACCAGACGAGATTGATGTCGAACTTGTCGCGCACGGTGCCGATCAAACTGATCAAGTCCTGATGCTCCTGCTCGGCGCGGTCGAGATAGCCTTGTTTATAAATGAGCCACGTAATCTTCGCGTCCGGTCCGAGCTGCGCGCGAAGTTGTTCGGTTCGTAAACGTGCGGCCCGCACAAAATTCGCCCACCAATGGTCGTGCGGCGCGGCCTTGTATTTTTCCCACTGATACATCGAAGGCCCGCCGACGAGGAGAACGTATTCGGCCGGGGCAGGTTTCCCGGCGAAAGCGGTCGAGGCGAAAAGAAGAGCGATAAGAACTAGAGGGAACCGACGCATACGAATTAAAATGGAGAGCAGTATTTATGCACCGCATGAAAATCTGCAAGCGGGGAGAACCCTTGGTTCCACTTCCCCTGTCATGTTGAGCGAAGCGAAACATCTCCGTCTATTGGTCTGCGCGCCGGATTCAGAAATGATCGGAGATTCTTCGCTCCGCTCAGAATGACATGAAGTAGATGTCGATCTTGCGTTATCCAACGGAGCCTTCCATTTCGAGCTCGATGAGGCGTTTCAATTCGACCGAGTATTCCATCGGGAATTGCCTAACGAGGTCGTTGACGAATCCGTTCACGCTCAAGCTCATGGCCTGCGCTTCGCTCAAGCCGCGCTGTTGCATGTAAAAGATTTGTTCGGCCGAAACTTGTGAGACGCTCGCTTCGTGTTGCACGGCGTTGCCAGTTCCGCGCACCGTGATCGCGGGATAGGTGTCGGTGCGCGAGGTCGCATTGATGAGCAACGCGTCGCACTCGGTGTTGTTCTTGCAATTCTTGAGATGCTTCGGCACGTGCACGAGGCCGCGATAAGTGGCGCGGCCGGTGCCGATCGAAATCGATTTCGAAATGATGTTCGAAGTAGTTTCGTCGGCGGCGTGAATCATTTTCGCGCCGGTGTCCTGATGCTGGCCGTTATTCGCGAGCGCGATCGAAAGAACTTCGCCGCGCGCTTTGCGCCCCTTCAAGACCACGCCCGGATATTTCATCGTTAGGCGCGACCCGATATTGCAATCGATCCACTTGATCTCCGCTTCCTCGTGCGCAAGGCCGCGCTTGGTCACGAGATTGAAAACATTCGCGCTCCAATTTTGCACGGTGATGTATTGGATCTTCGCGCCTTTGAGCGCGACCAGCTCGACCACCGCGCTGTGCAAAGTGGCGGTGTTGAATTTCGGCGCGGTGCAACCTTCCATGTAAGTCAGCTCCGAGCCCTCATCGCAAATGATGAGCGTGCGCTCGAACTGACCGAAATTTTCGGCGTTGATGCGGAAATACGCCTGGAGCGGATGCTTTACCTTGACCCCAGGCGGCACATAAATAAACGAGCCGCCGCTGAAGACAGCGGAGTTCAACGCGCTGAATTTGTTGTCCGAAGTCGGAATGACTTTGCCGAACCATTTCCGGAAAATTTCCGGATGATTCTTTAATCCTTCTGTCGATCCAACGAAGATGACGCCCTGCTCGCCGACGGCTTTCTTGATGTTCGAGTAAACCGCTTCGCTGTCGAATTGCGCTTCGACGCCGGCGAGAAATTTGCGTTCCTGTTCCGGAATGCCGAGCCGCTCGAACGTGCGTTTCACATCGTCGGGCACATCTTCCCAGCTGCGCTTCGGTTGGACGCCGCCGCTGAGGTAATAACGGATCTTGTCGAAATCGATCACTTCAAGATCTTTCGAGGCCCAATGCGTCGGCATCGGCTTCTCCAAAAACGTTTTCAGTCCTTTGAGGCGAAATTCGCGGACCCAATCGGGATCTTCTTTGACGTCGGAGATGTAATGGATCGTCTTCTCCGATAACCCGGTGCCGGCGTCGTATTGATGCGCGACGTCGTAGGAGAAATCACCAATGTTGCGGTTGATATCTACGGCCGAAGTTTCAGTTTTCATTGTCGATCTTGTCGATTGTCGATCTTACGTGTGCGCCATCTCGCGCGCTTCTTCGCGCGTCCAATCGTAACCGCGTTCCTCGAGTTCGAGCGCGAGTTCCTTGCGTCCACTGCGCACGATCCGCCCGCCCACCATGACATGGACATGATCAGGCACGATGTAGTTCAAAAGCCGCTGGTAATGCGTGATAAGCAAAATGCCGATGTTCGGCCCGCGCAGCGAATTCACGCCGTGCGCCACGACTTTGAGCGCGTCGATGTCGAGGCCGCTGTCCGTTTCATCGAGAACGGCGTACTTCGGTTCCAACATCGCCATCTGCAAAATCTCGGTGCGCTTTTTTTCGCCGCCGGAAAATCCTTCATTGACCGAGCGCGAGGTGAACGAGCGGTCCATGCCTAACAACTCCATTTTTTCGTAAAGCTTCGCGTAGTAATCGGTCGCTTCCAGCTCTTCGCCTTCCGGCAAGCGCGCCTGCACCGCCGCGCGCAGAAAATTCGCGATCGTCACTCCGGGAATCTCGCTCGGATATTGAAATGCCATGAACAAACCGCGGCGCGCGCGTTCGTCCGGCTCGAGCGCGAGTAAATCTTCGCCGTCCATCGTGACTTTCCCCTGGGTCACGACGTAATCGGGATGGCCGGCGAGCACTTTCGCGAGCGTGCTTTTACCGGAGCCATTCGGCCCCATGATGGCGTGAACTTCGCCGCGAGGCACAGTGAGGCTGAGACCGCGGATAATTTTCTTATCCGCGATGGTCACGGCCAGGTTATCGACAGCAAGTGCGTTCATGGAAAAGTGGGGAGAAGAAACATAGCCGGATTTGGAAGGTTTGCGAGTCACGCTTGCGATCTTCTCGATGGGCGATTGTCGATCTTAGCCCGACGCAAAAAGCCGCCGTAGAGGACTGATTTTGCGCGCGGAGCGGCATCGCGGCTGCTCAAACAAATGGCCGATGGATCAATCCGCACCATTTAAGCAAACCATTCTCGTCATCGACGACGATCGGGCCACGCTTCTCCTGATCGCACGTGTCCTGACTGACGCCGGTTACACCGTTGTCACCGCGCAATCCGGCTTTGAAGCCGTCGATCAATTGCGCCGTCGCCCCTACGATTTTCACCTCGCCATCACCGATTTCGTTATGCCGTTCATGGATGGGGAAGCGACCTTTGCGCGTTTGCGCGAAATTCGTCCCGATCTACCCGTCATTCTCGCCACTGGATTTATCCAACAGGAGAAATTGGAACAGTTGGCCGGGAGCGGGCTTTCCGGATTTTTGCGCAAACCGATTCCGCCGGACGACATCGTCAATACCGTTCGAATGACGCTCGAAAGCGTGAAATATTCCGGCGGCGTATCGAATTTGCCGGGCCTTTCGCTCGGGCATTAGGCCCTGTCCCGCTTGGACTCGAACCAAGAATAACGCCTCCAAAGGGCGCTGTGTTACCATTACACCACGGGACAATGAGATCCCGCGCGCTCGGCGCAAGATCGACAATGACATTGTCGCGCAAATGGCAAAGCGCAATTCGCATTTCATACGCAACTCGCACGCGCCGTCGCCGTTCAATCAGCGCCGGAAAGTAAACGCGTTTGCGATGAATGGATCGCGCCTCCGCGCGGTCTAATAATTTGCACGCGCATAGCTTCTCCGCGCGGAGCGGGAACCAACATGGAACGCAGAGAATTTTTCGACCACTACCGCATTTCCTCAGACGAACCGGTCAGTCGCACTGGCGCGGCCACGAATTACAAGGCCACCGACACCCGCACCGGTGACGCGGTCATGCTTCAGCTTATTCCCCTAACGAGTGTCGATCCAACGAAACGCGTGCAGTTTGAAGAACGCGTCCGCATTGTGCAGCAGCTCGATCACATCAATATCGCGCGCGTCGTCGGCCTGGAGAGTGATGACGAATATCTCGGTCTTGTTTCGGAATGGGTGGACGGCGAAACGGCCGAGTCGTGGATCGTGAGTCATGGCCCGATGAGCGCGGACGCAGTTTTGCGGATTGGTTTGCAAGTCGTCAGGGCGCTTGGCGCGGCGGCTTATCTCGCTTTGAGTCACCGCGCGATCGAACCGGGCAATATCATGATCGTGCGCGGTCAAACCGCTGATGGCGGCTGGCCGTTCGTGAAACTTTTGAACTTCGGTCTGGCCGGTCTCGGCATTTACGACGAACAGCCGGAATCAAAAGAGCTAGCGCCGGCCGCCGCGCCACAATTCGCCAGTCCCGAGCAATTGCTCGATAAGCCGATCGATTTTCGCTCGGAGATTTATTCGTTAGGCGCGAGCATCTGTTTTCTCCTCACCGGCGCGGTGCCGCTCGCGGTCGGTGGAATGAAAGCGCGATTGCGCGCGCGACGTTTGCCGGAATTGCGTCGGGCGCCGCGCGCGTTGCGCAACCTGCTTGTGCATATGCTGCGCGAAAATCCTGAGAATCGTCCGCAGGACCCGGTCCTTTTCGAAAAGGAAATTCAGAATTGTCTCGCCGCCGTCGAGCGTCGTCAGGCGTTCGGACGCAAAATCGGTTTGCCTCTCGCCGCCGTTATTCCGCGCCGCACAAGATCGACAAGGGAAAGATCGACAACGTTGCCTCCAGTCGCCTCGCAGATTTTCCGCGGCGTTCTTGCTTTTGCAGCGTTGCTCTTGATCGGCGGAATCGTCGCGGCATTTTTGTTGCCGGAAGATGCGTTGCCATTCCGTAATCGCAGCGCGAAGAACATCGGTGTGCCGGTCGGCGTTCCGCCGGCGGTCGCCGAAGCGAGCGCGACGCAGCCACCGGTTGCGGCAGCGCCTGTGAACACGCCGGCAGTTGTCGCTTCGAACACGGCTCCATCACCCGCGGCAACGACGTCGCCAGAAGTCGCGCAGAATCAATCGGCGGAACCACCGCCGCCCGCCGAAGCGCCGGTTGAAAATTCCAGCGGCGCCGTTGCGCAAGAAGAGCAGACGAGTTCGAAAGACGAATCCGCATCCGGCGATGACGAAGATGTCGCTCCCAGGCCGGTGAAAAAGAAAACGGCGAGCGTGACGACAACGTCCCGACGAACCTCCGCTTCCATGCGTAATCGCTCGGATGACGACCTGCCGCGGTCGCGCCGAGGTGAACTGCATGCGCGTTTTGTCGGCAGCACGCCCGATGGGCGAATGATTTTGCGTTTGCCGTCAGGCCGCACCGTCGCCGTCCGGCCCGGTCAGCCAGATGAAGATGTCGATCTTAGCGCGCGTCCGCGAAGACGAGCTTACATTCAGCACGACCCCTACACGCCCTATCAGCCGTTCGACCCGAACGCACCCCGCGATTGAACCGCCGCTGTCATGTTGAGCGGAAGCGAAACATCTCCATCTATTCAGAAATGATCGGAGATTCTTCGCTCCGCTCAGAATGACAGCCGGCTATTCCTTTTTGTCCGGCTCGATTTTCTTCGGGAGATCGATCTTGTCGTTCTCCAGTTTTCCTTCGAACGCTTTCACGAATGCGTTTCGAAATACATTAAAGATGGTCGTCATCGTGTCCTGCGCCGGATTGTCGAACGTGCCCGAATACGGCACGCGCGTGCCGAAGCGGTCCTTGGAATGATTGCGCACGATCTCGGTCACGCCGCCGAGGATCGCCTGCCAGACGAAACTCAGCGGATTTTCCGAGTCGTGTTCGGGATTGAAAATTCCCATGTGATCGAACACCGGCTCGACGTAGCCGTTGAACGCGCCATTCTTCGAATTCATCTCCGTCGCCATTTTGAAGGTGCCGCTTTCGAACGTGAATCCGCCGTAGGCTTTCGCGAAATCGTTCAACTTCGTTAGGGGAATTTCCTCCATCTCCAATTTCACGGCGAAGGTCGGCTTCGCCGCGTAGGGGTCGAGATCGAGTCGCATGCGCAAATTGCCACTGCGCAACGGACGGCCGGTCATTTCAATTTCGGCCTTGAGCGTTTTCGAAAGTTTTTTGCTGTTCGTCAGGTTGGTCGCGACCATTTGCACTTCGTCGATCGGCACATCGACCTTCGGTTCCTTGCTGAAATCGCGGTAATGCAGCTCGCTCTTGTGCACGGCGAAACGGTTGATCTTGACCGGGAACAGTTGCTTGATCTTCTCCGTCCAAGGCTCATCCACCGGCGCCTGTTGTTGCTCTTTGGTTTTGCCGTTTACGAGATTCAGCTTCGCTTTGTAGATGTCGATCTCGCCGACGAAGGCGCCGTCCCAAAGCGCTTTCCACTCCACGCTAAGATCGACAAGTGGCGCTGAGAAAAACGGCACCGGCACGTCGCCGCTCGTTTTTTTGATGTCGATGTTGTGAATCTGGTAAGCGCCGCGCCAGAGATGCAACGTGATGGCTGCGACATGCGCGCGATAGCCGGGAATCTCCGAGAGTTTGCGATTCACGTAATCGCGCACCCAAATCGCGAGATACATGTGCACGACCACGACGATTGCCACAACGACAACCGCGAGCCAAAACCACCAGCGTTTCGCCAAATTTTTCATGCGCGTATCCAATTAACGACAACGCGCCTGCGAATGCGTTCGGATTTAGCGATTCGTTTGCGGCGATCCGCTCGGCAGCGGGAATGCGAATGTCGCCGTCGGTGACGCAGATGGAGATGTCGACCCTGCGGGAGAAGGTGTGGGCGATGGCGATGGCGTCGGCGTGGGCGGCGGCGGAATAATATTGACCCAATGATGCAATGGCACGGTCGCGCCGCCGATTTCATCGACGAGTTTCTGGCAACGCTCCTGCATCTTGTCGTAATCGGGCGGGCCCCACGGCGTGTCGGCGCTGCCCGGAAAAATCAAATACGTCACCTTCAAATCGCTCACCGGCCGATTGTAGGCGGTCGCCTGCGCGTTGACTTCTTTCGCGATCCGCAATGACGCTTCGCCCACTTTGTCGTTAGGCCCAACGTCGCCCACGAGCGCGGGATAAATTCCGTCGCCGAAGATCACCACCGCGTAGTCGCCGACTTTTGTTCCGTCTTTCGGGTGCGCCATCATGCCGGGCACAACGATGTAAGGATCAGCCGCGCCAATGAGAAAACTGAACTTCTTCAACGTCGCGACCTGATCGCGCAGCGCGACGATATTATTCCGCAAATCTTTTTTGCGCTCCGGCGTCGCGCTTTTCAATTCGTCCTCCGACCTTTTCAATCGGTCCTCGATCGCGGGCAAATACGGATTCGGCGCCGGCGTTTTCTTGTTCCACTTGTAACTCGTGAATGGTTTGAAATTCGTCGTCACCGCTGGACCAGCCGGCATGCGGTCGGAGTCGGAGCCGTCCGCATCCACATCCATGTCCGCCTGCAACAGCGTCGCTTTGCGATGCGATTGCGGATGCTGAAGCTGCAGGATCGTCTGGCAATCGTAAAAGTTGTGGCGCGACAGGAGTTGATCTAAGTGCGCAAGATTTTCGCGCAGAATCCGCACCTTGTTGTTGTAAAGATCGACATATAACGGCGAGACCGCTTCCGGTTTAACCATGGCCGCAAGTCCGGGCAAAAGCTCCGGCAACCGCGGATTCACTTTCGCCAGCTGTTCGATCGATTTGTTAGGCGCCGGCATACGCGCCAACAGTTTCAGGTCGACCGCGTAACTGTCCGGATCGTTCCGTTCCGTACTCGCATCCGCGCCCGGCGGCGTCTCCAAATGCGAATGCAGCGTGACGCCGTTAAAAATTTTTCCAGTGTCGATCTTGCCGCCAATCACCGGCGGCCGCGTGGGCGTAAGCGAAGGCGATGGCGTCGCTGTTTCCTTCGCAACCGGCGGACTTGTTTGCAGTAAACGCTCGACCGAGATCCAGCGATACACGATCGCGGCGAAGATCAGCAGAAAAACTAGGACGACGGTTCGTCGCCAGGTCCGTACGCGCGCCACTTACTTTCGCATCCAGGCGAGCACCGCCATAACGATTCCGATTACGGACAAGATCGACATCAACCCGGCCGGCATCACTTTACCGGTGCTTAAAAATTTCGGGACGAACTGGAGCGCGAGCAGCGCGGAGGTGAACAACGCAATCGTTAGGCCGGCGGCAAGGTGCTCCGGCAAGAGCCACGCGCCGACGAGTAACAAAATTCCCGTAATCGAACCGGCAATGATGGAGGCCACGCTGCCCGCTTTGAAATAACCGACAATGCCGCCGGCGATGGTCAGTATGCCGAAAACGATGAAATAGATTTTGGTGGGGCCGAGCATCCGCTTGGCGGACTGGTACATCGCAGATGTCGATCTTGCAATTGTCGATCTTCGGCGCAAAATGCCGGAGCCATGAAGCGCGCGATCAATCTCGGTTTGATCTGCGCCTTCGTTTTCGGCACTGCGCTCGCGGCTTCGCCGAAGTTGCACGATCGCATTCACCGCGATTCGCAACACGAATGCGCCGCCACGCTCATCGCGTCCGGCAATTTCGAGCATTCCGCGGCGCCGGTCGTGGTCGTTAGTCCGATCGCCGTCGCGCAATTCGAAGTCGTCGTGGCGCGGCCGGCGTTTGTGCGGTCGCTCTTCCTGAGCGCGAGCATTCTCGAGCACGCGCCGCCGCAAAATTCCTGAACGCGTGATCCGCATCCGCTGAATAACGGAGAGCGACGGCGAGCGTTCACCCTGCCGCTCGGATCCACGTGCGCGAACGCAATCGTTAGGTCGTTCGTTTGTTTAGGAATTTTGAAATGAAAAATTTATTTGTCATTTTGGCAGTGACCGCGCTCGTGGCGGCCGTCGTGTTGGCGCAACCGGAGATACCCGCCAGCTCGCCTGCACCTGCCCGGGGAGAGTTGCAGGAATTGCGCGAAGCAGTGCGCTCGCTCACCGACACGGTGAAGCAGTTGCAACAGCAGGTTAAAGATCAACAAGCCGCGCTTGAGAAAGCGAACATCACGTCGACGCCGGCGCTTCCTGAAAATGGAGGGACGCCCTCCGTGGCGTCCCAAACTCAAAACCAAAGTCAGGGAGGGGACGGAACCCGTCCCTCCAATTCTGCCACGCCGCCGCAATTAATTCCGACGGAAGATTCGTCGGTAGTCGCGTCGACTGGTGCAACATCATTGGCAAGTCCGTCCGCCGCATTTCCAACGACCGACGAATCCGTCGTAAGATCGACATCTTCCAATGAAACGATCTCGAGCAGTGGCGCGGGCGCGTCGTTAGTCCAACCGCTCGGCATCAGCGGTAACGGCGGAAAGAACTACATGAACATCTCACTCGATGCCATGTTCGCACTCGCCGGCTCGAGCGCGCGCGACCTCGATCGCGTCGAAGTCGGCGATCACGATCCGCAACAGCGCGGATTCAACGCGCGTAACATCGAGCTCGCGTTCGACGGCGCGGTCGATCCGTATTTCCAGGGCTTCGCCAACATCGTGTTCAAGCTCGACAACGACAACGAAACGGAAGTCGAAGTCGAAGAAGCGTTCGCGCAGACGACAAGCCTGCCATTCAATCTCCAGCTCAAAGCCGGACAATTCTTCGACGCATTCGGCCGCATCAATCCGACGCACCCACACGTTTGGGAATTTGCCGATGCGCCGATCGTCGTCGGCCGTTTGTTAGGCCCGGACGGTTTGCGCGGAGTCGGCACGCAGGTCTCGTGGGTCCTGCCAACGCCGTGGTATGCGCAGTTGTTGTTAGGCGTGCAGAACGGCCGCGGTGGGACCGCGTATTCCTTTCGCAATCCCGGCGACAACGGAATGTTCTTTGATCGCCTAACAAACGACCGGGAAGCGCGAGGCCTGGGAGATTTTCTCTGGCAGCCGCGTTTCGAAACGAGTGTCGATCTTTCACCGACGCAAGTCGTGCTCGCGGGCGTGTCCGGGGCGTTTGGCGCGAACGACACCGGCGCGCACACGCGGACGCAGATTTACGGCGGCGATTTTCTTTACAAATGGAAAAGCGAACACGCCGAGGGCGGTTTCCCGTTCGTGAAATGGCAAACCGAAGTGATGTATCGGCGCTTCGAGGCCGGCCGCGGCGTCGACAATTTGTTCCCGGTTGCGGAAACGTTTCACGATTGGGGATTGTATTCGCAGGTGCTGTGGGGATTTCGCAAAGGCTGGGTCGCGGGAATTCGCGGCGATTATTACGACGCGCAGGATTCGCGTTTCACTGACGACATAGATCGACAATCGCGTTCACGCATTTCCGCGAACCTGACCTGGTATCCGACCGAGTTCTCGAAAATCCGGCTGCAATACAACCACGATTTCATGGACGACACATTTTTCCTCGCTGGTCGTGACGTCGATTCCGTCTTCCTCCAGTTCGAATTCATCCTCGGCGCCCACGGCGCCCACAAATTCTAAAACTATGAAACGAATATTTTTCCTGCTTTGCCTAACGACCGCCGTCGTTCACGCGAAATTAAACGTCGTGGCCACGCTGCCCGATTACGCGTCGCTCGCGCGCGAAGTCGGCGGCGACAAGATCGACATCGTCACTTTGGCGAAGCCGACAGAAGATCCGCACTTCGTCGATGCGCGGCCGAGTTTCGTCGTCGCCTTGCGCAACGCCGATGTGCTCATCGACGGCGGCGCGGAACTCGAGGTCGGCTGGTTGCCGCCGCTTTTGCAAAACGCGCGCAACCCGAAGATCGACAATGGAAAACCCGGCCGCGTCGTCGCGTCGGAAGGAATTCATCTGATGAACGTGCCGACGAATGTCACGCGCGCCGCCGGCGACGTGCACGCACTCGGCAATCCGCATTTCGCCGTCGATCCCATTATCGCCAAGGCAATCGCCCAACACATCGCAAATTCCTTTGCCGCGGTCGACGCGCCGAACGCCGCGACTTATCAGGCGAATTACAAAAAGTTCGAGGCGACGATTAACGCGAAACTTCAAGAATGGGGCACAGCGATGTTGCCTTTCAAAGATCAAAGCGTTGTCGCGTATCACGATTCGTGGCCGTACTTCGCGCACCGCTTCGGCATTAAGATCGACATCTTCCTTGAGCCCAAACCGGGAATCCCGCCGTCGCCCGCGCATCTCGCCGAAGTCATCAATCAAATGAAAGCGCAACATGTGAAGGCGATCATCGTCGAACCGTATCACGATCGAAAAATCGCGGAGCGCGTTGCGAGTGCGACCGGCGCGAAGGTTGTGGACTTCGCGCAATTTCCCGGCGGCCTGTCCGGCACCGACACGTATGTGCGTTTGATCGACAAGTTGGTCGCCAACCTAACGAGTGCGTTGAAATAATATGTGGGAGGTAATGTTTTGGCCGATCGCGGCCTGCGTGTTGTTGCCGTGGCTGCTCGTTTATCTCGGCCTGCATGTCGTGCAACGCGGCATCATTTTCATCGACATCGCCATGGCGCAAATGGCTTCGTTAGGCATTTGCGTCGGAGTGTTGCTCGGCTTCGAACCGGAAAGTTTCGTCGCCTACGTGCTCGGTCTCGGCGTGACGTTGTTAGGCGCGGCGGTTTTCGCGATCTCGGGTAAACGCGAAACGCGCGTGCCGGAGGAAGCGATCATCGGAATTGCGTATGTCGTCGCCGCCGCGGCGGCGGTGTTGCTGCTCAGTCGCTCGGCGCACGGCAATGAAGAAATTCGGAACATGCTCGTCGGCGACATCACCGTCGTGAGTGCGCTGGAAGTTTGGAAATGTTTCGCGGTCTTCGTCGGCGTGGGCGCAATTCATTTTGCGCTCCGCAAAAAATTCCTGCTTGTTTCTTTCAATCGCGACGACGCCTACGCGCGCAGATGGAACGTGCGTTGGTGGGATTTTTTGTTTTACGCGACCTTTGGAATTGTCGTCACCATCTTTGTCCGCGTTGCCGGGGTGCTGCTCGTGTTCAGCTATCTCATCGTGCCGGCGGTTTGCGCAGTGATGCTCGTAAGATCGACAACTACTCGTCTGCTCATCGGCTGGCTCATTTCACTAGTCGGCGGAATTGGCGGCCTCTTCCTCTCGTTCTACTGGGATTTTCCATCCGGCGCGGCGATCGTCTGCACTTTCGGCGTGCTGCTGATTCTCGTCGCAATTACGATGTCGATCTTAGCGCGGAATACGCGCGCGACTTGAGAAACTCGTGCGCGCCTTCGCCGCGCACCGGCGTAAACCAATCGCGCAAACTTCGTCGCGACGTCCGCGGCTCGTAGCCGAACTCCGGCATGAGATCGCGACAATGCCATTCGATCCATCCGATCTCATTTTTATTCAGCGCGTTTTCCCAACGCGACGCTTGCTCCGCGTCCACACCGGAAAATTTCGCGCCGATCGCGGAATTCCCCGACCAAAGTTCTCCGACTTTCGTCGGCCGCGTCGTCACGTCGGGATCGAAATCAATTTCGAGGTAATCGCACACTTGTTTCATCATCGCGGCCGTGTCGCGCACGAGCTCTTCGTATTTCACGACGAAGCCTGGGACTTCGCCGCGACGAATTTGCAACGCCAGCTTCGCGTTCGCGCGCCAATGATCGACCACGTAAAAGATCGACATGTGCCGCGTCGGCACGTTTTGCTTGAGCGCGATCTGTGATGACAACAACGCGCGCGGGTCGCGCATCGTCGTTAGCAATTTCGCGTGCGGAAATTTCTCGAAGATCGCGCTGATGTAGTTCCGATTCGCCGGCGTCTTCTCGACCCAGCGTTTGATTTGATCGAGCGGAATGCCTAACAGCTCCGCGTACGATTGCATGAGCAACGCGAGCAGATCGCGATTCGCGTTCGCCGGATCGAACGCGGTGCGCTCGAAGATTTCGAGGAACTTCGCCTGCGGAAAGTTCGAGTAATCGTGTTTGCCTTCGCGTTGCTTCCCGCCGAACAAAATTTTCGCGTACGATTGCTTCGTTAAGTACTCGACCTGCGCGCGGCGATCCGCGCCGCCGTATTTGGTGAGGACGGTCGAGAAATAATCCGTGTCCTGCGGCAGCGCGAGCAATTGCGGATGACCATCGAGCAAGGCGCGCAGCAGCGTCGTGCCCGATTTCGCCGGGCCGCCGATGAAACAGGCGCGCTGATCGAACGGCAATTGTTGAATCGACATCGTCATCTACGCTATGCAACGAACAGCAAAATGACGGCTTTGTCGAAAGAGGCATTGGTCGCGCGCGCGGACGAATTGCTCCCGCAATTCGAAGCCGCCGTCGCTGACATTCCGCCCGAGGCAGGCTTCGGCGGAGTCTGGGAGAGCGAAATGTTTTTGTTTTACGCCGTCGTTAGGCCGCTCGCGCCGAAACAAATTCTCGAATCCGGCCGCGCCCGCGGAAAAAGCACGCTCATGCTCGCGAAATGTTTTCCCGACGCGCGCATCGTCAGCGTCGAACTCGATCGCGATACGGAAAACGCGCGCGCCGCGGAAGCGAAGTTAAAGCCACATGCGCATGTCGATCTTCTCTACGGCGATTCGCGTGCGCTGATGCTACAAGGTTTGCAGCACGGCGACGCCGTGCTCATCGACGGACCAAAAGATTTTCGCGCCATGAAACTCGCGGTCGATCTTCTCGCGACCGGAAAACCGAGCGTCGTCTTTGTGCATGATTTTCCGAAGGGAAGCGGCGTGCGTTGTTTCGCCGAGAAAAATTGGCCGGGTGTTTTGTTTGGTGACGATCCCGCGTTCGCAAAATTTCGCGCGATCGATGCTGCGCGCGACCCGCGGCCGGCCGACGCGCGCAAAGGCTACGGCGTGTTCGCGATTTTTCCGCCAGGCTTGCCGCAACCGAAGTGGCGATTGCGATTGAAAATGTTTTTCGCCGAGATTTTCTCCGCGTTCCGCTAAGTTTCGCCGTGCATTCGTTCGAATACCGCAACGGCTCTCTTCACTGTGAAGATGTCGATCTTGCGCGGGTCGCGGAGGAGTTCGGCACGCCGCTATATATATACAGCGCGGCCACGGTGCTCGATCACTACACGCGACTCGATGCGGCGCTGAAGTCCCTCGATCACCGCATCTGTTATGCGGTCAAAGCCAATTCAAATCGCGCGATCCTGAAATTGCTCGCGGATGCCGGCGCGTGGTTCGACATCGTCAGTGGCGGCGAATTATTTCGTGTGCTCAAAGCCGGGGGGGACGCGAAGAAGTGCACGTTCGCCGGCGTCGGTAAATCGCGCGAAGAAATTGAGTACGCGCTCGACCAGGGCGTGCACAGCTTCAATGTCGAAAGCGAAGCGGAGCTGGAACTTATCGACAAAATCGCGTCGGAGAAAAACGTTCGCGCGCCGATTGCGCTGCGGGCAAACCCGGATGTCGATCCGCACACGCATCAATACATCTCGACCGGATCGCACGAGAACAAGTTCGGCATCGCGCTCGAACGTCTCGCCGATGTCTGCGCGCGCGCCGCGAAAATGCGCAAGATCGACATCGTCGGCCTGCAAATGCACATCGGCTCGCAAATCACGGAAGCGGGGCCGTTCGCCGCCGCCATCAAGAAAGTCGCGCCGCTCGTTAAACAATTGAAAGATAAATACGGCATCAAATTTTTCAGCATCGGTGGCGGCATGGGAATTATTTACAAACGCGCGCTCGAAAGCGGCGCGGGCAAATGGTGGCACGATCACGGCGGCGAAGCGTCCGCGTTCAGCGTAGGCGATTATGCCGACGCGATCGTGCCGCCATTACGCGAGCTCGACATTCAAGTGCTGATCGAGCCCGGAAGATTTCTTGTTGGTAACGCGGGCGTGTTGCTCACGCGCGTTCGCTACATCAAGGAAACTGCGGCGAAGAAATTCGCGATCGTCGATGCGGGAATGAACGATCTCATTCGGCCGGCGTTGTATCAGAGCTATCACCAAATCGTGCCGGTCAAGCAATCGGACAAGATCGACAATCGCAAGATCGACATCGTCGGTCCGGTGTGTGAGTCGGGAGATTTCTTCGCGCAGGACCGCGAGATGCCGCCACTGCGCGAAGGCGATTTGCTCGCCATCATGAGCGCGGGCGCGTACGGATTTGTCATGGCCTCGAATTACAATTCGCGGCCGCTGCCGGCGGAAGCGCTGGTTCGCGGCGATAAATTTTCGCTCATTCGCAAACGCCAGACGTTCGACGATATTGTGCGCGACGAGTTGCCTACTTAGCGACTCGATGTTTCGTTAAGGTTCCTCCCAATTCTGTTATGCCACGAAGCGCAACAACTACAGTCGACGTGTCGCCCGGCGGGGTTCTCTCCGGCCCGCGCGAAGTGCGTGAACTGCCGGATTGGTTTCGCGAGCAGCAGCGCGCGGCTTGGGAATCGTTCCAAGCGTTCCCGTATCCGACGCGCAAGGATCAGCTCTGGCGATTTTCCAATGTCGATCTTCTCGATCTATCGCCATTCAAAATTCCGGGGCCGCTTTCCGAGGATGATCGACAAAATGTTCTGAAGTATTCGCGCGGGCTCGATCAGGTCGCGGGGCGGATGATTTTCGCGAACGATCAATTAATCGAGCGCGACGTCATTTCCGACGACCTGAAAAAGCGCGGCGTGATTTTCCAGCCGCTCGAGCGCGCCATGGTCGAACATGTCGATCTTTTCCGGAAACATTTCATGTCGCAGCCGTCGGTGCTCGGCTCGGCTAAGTTCGCGGCGCTGCACAAGGCGTTCGTTTCCAACGGCACGTTTTTGTTCGTCCCGCGCGGGGTCGAGATAGAGTTGCCGATCGAGATCTTCCATTGGTTGCGCCGCGACAACATGTCGATCTTCCCGCATTTGCTCCTCGTCGCCGACGAACTGGCGAAGGTGACGGTGATCGAGCATTTCCAATCGTGCGATCGCAACTCGTTAGGCTTCGCCTGCGGCGTGAACGATCTCATCGCCGAGCCGGGCGCGAAGGTCACGTATGTTTGCGCGCAATCGTGGGGCGCGAACGTGCGCGCGTTGCAGATGAACACGACCACGGTCGATCACGACGCGTCGGCCATGAGTTTGAATCTGCATCTCGGCGGAAAATATTCGCGGTTCGAAAGTTTGAGCCGGCTCGTCGGCGAAGGCGCGCGCAGCGATCTGCTCGCGGTCGCGGTCGCGACGAACGACCAGGAATTCGACGCGCGCACGTTGCAGGACCACGTCTCGCCGCACACCGCGAGCGATCTGCTTTACAAAAACGCGCTCGACGACCGCGCGCGTTGCACGTTCGGCGGCCTCATCCGGGTCGAGCCGCACGCGCATTTCACCGACGCGTATCAGAAGGTGCGCAATCTACTTTTGAGCGACGATTCCGAGGCGAACTCAATGCCCGGCCTCGAAATTCTGGCCGACAACGTCCGCTGCACGCACGGCGCGACCAGCGGTCAGGTCAATGAAGACGAACTTTTCTATCTCCGCGCCCGCGGCATTCCGATCAAAGTTGCGCAACGCCTCATCGTCACCGGTTTCTTGAACGAAGTCATTCAACGGCTCGATCAAACGGCGATGGCCGGGCATTTGCATGGGTTGATTGAGGAGAAGTTTTCCAGCGCGAGATGATCGTCGTTGCACGAACGGCAGTCACTGCGTTCGTTCTGTTAATCACTCAATCGATGGAGGCGCAGCAAAGTAACCCGCCCGGCGAAGGACCGCCGCAGCCGATTCCGTGGGTTCAACCGTGGCGCGAGTCGACCGTTGCGATCGGCGAGGTTAAGGACGCCGAGGTTTCGAAACCTGACGGCAAGACCGAGAAGAAAAAGGTATTTGTTCCTGTTGGCACCGGCGTGCTGATGTTGACCGGTCCCGATAACGCACCAACTGGCGCATTTCTGGTGACCGCTAAGCACGTGTTTTCCGATCCAACGAAAAAGTGGACTCCGACTTCGGTTCGCGTTCGCTTTTCGTGGTTAGACTCGCGTCCTGTTGACGAATATCTCGGTGTCGAGCTCAAGCTCGAAAATGGTGATTCCAAATTATGGATCGCCCACCAAGACGCCGCCGTTGACTTAGCGTGTATTCCGGTTCGTTTCTCTTCCAAAGATCTCGAACGCCCGAAGGGCACAGCTATCGGTTATTCATCCATCGCGACAGATGAAGACTTCTTTGAAGGTGCGGCAGTCGCCGTCTTAGGTTATCCCGGTGCAGTTGGCCCGACTTACTGGACGAAAGCAATTTTACGTTATGGCATTGTATCGTGGGTATCGCCGAGCAATCCTACGAACAGCCCTTTCTTAATCGACGCGAGCATTTTTCCGGGAAACAGCGGTGGCCCGGTCTTTCGGGTGCCGACTGGTAGTGATCGATTCGGAAATTTTGTGTTAAGCGGAAGAGTAGCATTCCTCGGCATCGTGAGTTCGGGTCCGCTGCAATACTTTCCCGCTGTCGCGGGCGGAAAGGAGATCACGGTACCGGGAGAGAAGCCAGAAACTGTACTTTCCCAGTCGTTGATGTCGTTAGGGATTGTGGAGCCTGCTTCACGTGTTCGAGAACTGTTGGACCAAGCGTTAAAAAAGCAGAAATAGTGACCGCCTTCGCCGCTATCTCAGCTGTCGCCTAACGAAATACAACACCGACGCAATCGCCAGGACGATTCCCGTCACTTCAAATTCCAACGCCGTCGCGTGCGCGAGAATCCAGATGATCGCGACAATCGCGAGCGCGGGCACGATTTTCATTCCCGGAAAATTGAACGGTCGCGCGCCGTCGGCGCGGACGTCGCGTTGCACGAGAAACCAGCAGGCGGCGCAGCAGAGCAGATACATCAGGAGAACGGCGACGTTGGAAAGCACGGCCAGTTTTTCGAACGTGCCGCTGATCGACAAGGCGAACGCGAGCACGGCGTAGGTGATGATGGCGACGTCGGGCGAGCGAAAACGCGGATGGACGTGCGCGAAAAATTTCGGCAGGGCGCCGTCGCGGCCGAAGGCGAAGATCATGCGCGGCGAACTGAGGATGTCGCTGGTGACGAATCCGAACGCCGAGATGGTCGCGCCGGCGAGGAGAATGGTGCGACCGACTTGACCCAGAAATAACGCGGCCGATTCGGCGAGCGGCGCGTCCTTGTGATGGGCAAGATCGACACCGAGCGTTCCTTGCGCCACGAGTTGGATCATAATGTAAATGATGGTGGTGATGACGAGCGCGAGATAAGCCGAGCGCGGCACGGTGCGCGCGGGATTTTTCACTTCGCCGCTCGGGATCAACGCGACTTCGATTCCGACGAAGGCAAACATCAACAAGACGACGGCGTCGCCTAACGGTTTGCTGCCGGGCCAACCGGGCCAGCTGAGATTTTGCGGATGAATGAAAAAGATGCCGACGCCGATGAACAAGAGCAGCGGCAGAAGTTTCGCGATGGTGATGGTCGTGACCGCGCCCGCGCCTTCGCGCACGCCGCGGATGTTGATGAACACGAGCACGCCGTAAACCGCGAACATGACGACGATGCGCATGACCGGTCCGCCGAGAAACGGAAAGACGAGTGCGATGGAATTCGCGAGCACGTTGACCACGCCCGCGACCGCGCCAAGCGCGGTGAGAAAATAAAGCATGCCCGCGAGAAACCCGACGTATTTGCCAAACGCGACCTCGACATACGCGTAAAGTCCGCCGGTTAACGACACGCGACTGCCGGCGATCGCAAAACAGGTGACGAACAACACCATCGCGACCGCGCAACAAAAAAAGGCGAGCGGCGCGGCGGGCCCGAGTCCGAGCGCGACTGTTGCCGGAATGACAAAAATTCCCGCGCCGATCGTCGAGCTAACGATGTTCGCGGTCAGCGCCGGAATGCCGATCCCGCGGACGAGTTGATGATCGACTTGCTCGGCTTGCAAGATCGACATCTTCTCCTCGGCCATCGCGCGAATGCTGCGCGATGCGGCAGATCAACGCAAGATCGACAATTACTTTTTGGCCACGACTGCGCGCGAGCGCAATTGATGACAGAGAATGACCAGCGCGAAAAACGCGCCTAACAAAATCGCAGATGGCGCCGGCTCCGGCACGACGGCGAAGAGCAATCCATTTACGCCGACGAGATCGAGCCCATTGCTGCCCGTGTTCGAATCGGTCGTAGTCGGAAAGTGTGTGCTGTCGGTCCAGTCAAGGAGTTGCGAAGGATCAGTCACGGTAACATCGGACGCCATGAGCGAGTAGCCGTAGATGTCCGTGCCGGGCGCGAGTCCGAGATCGCTCGCTTTGATGATGATGCCGCCGAGTCCCTGCGTGGCTGTCACGGTGCTATCGGTCGTCGTGGTGGTGATGTCGCCGTTGTTGTAACGAAAAAATCGATAGGTGAAATCCGGGACCGCATTGCTCGCGCCCCAGCCCCCGGTAACAACAAGAAACCCTCCATACGCCGTCGGATTTCCAGCACCATCGACGGCCGTAACGACAGCAATCGTGAACGAGTCATGAACGGTGACCGCGCCGCGATCGAAGACGGCGAACGCAAAAGAGTTGCTCACCGTGATGGGCGAATTCCACGTAAAATCGACACGCTCAACATTGCCGGTCAAGTTCGCCGTTCCGTTCGCGAAAATGTTATCCGAGCCAACGAGAATGTTATTGCTCGTGAGCATCTGCGCGTAGCTGTCCTGATGAATGCCGCTCAAGTCGGTCCCGACGCCGCTCGTCGTGTACCAAATGGAGGACTGGTCGGCATTGACCGCGTTTCGTCGAACGAACACGTTGTCGGCCGCCGAAATCGCCTGGTAGGTGGCGTTCGCAGTGGTGATGGTATCGACCGCCTGCTGGTCGTTGTTAAACGTGAAACCTTCTGAGGTTGATGGCGTTCCGGGGGTGATCGTCGTTGTGATGCTAAGCACGTCATCGGTCGCGCGCACCGATGGCGTTACCACCAGGGCGAGAGCGATGAAAATGGGCAGACTGCACCGGAGAGACATGGCGATTCTTACCAAGCAACCGGTGTGCCTTTTTCGCGTTCGCCGAGCCTCAACTTGGCGAGCGCGGACTATGTCATTAGTCTAGGCGAATGCTGCCGCTCTCTTACCGGTCGCCCAAAACCGAAGTGCGCGAATCGCCCATCCACGGCCGCGGCTTGTTCGCGACGGCGAAGATCGACAAGGGCGAAGTCGTGCTCGTGAAAGGCGGGCACATCGTGAATCGCGAAACCTTGAAGCGCGAAATCACGCCCTCGTTAGGCCCGGTCGAAATCCAAATCGGTGATGATTTTTTCATCGCACCCGTCAATCCAGAGGAACGCGAGTTGTCGATGTTGTATTCGAACCACAGTTGCGACGCGAATCTCGGCATGCGCGGCGAAATCACGTTCGTGGCCATGCGCGACATCGCCGCCGATGAAGAGCTGACGCACGATTGGTGTACGACGGATGACGACGACTACGAAGTGAAATGCAATTGTCGATCTAACAATTGTCGCGGGACGTTGACCGGAAAAGATTGGCAAAAGCCGGAGCTGCAGAAAAAATACGCCGGATATTTCTCCACTTATCTCGCCGAGAAAATCGCGCGCATGAACCAATGAGAAACTTTCTTCGCCGAATTTCCCTAACGAGTCTCGCGTTGATCGTGGCCGGCTGCGCGGAAGCGAAAACGAAATCCGTGAGCGCGTCCGCAAGATCGACATCTTCTTCATCGTCCAAGTTCGAAGGCATCGGCCGCGTCGCCTACCATCGCGGCCAGCCTTGCGCCGCGCCCATCATGTTTGATTTCAACGTGGGTTTCGGCGAAACCGTTTGGCTCGCCGCCGGATTTAAAGATGAGAAAATTCTCGCGGACGCGGCGGCTCATCATCGCCGCGTCCGCGTTTTCGGGAATTGGCGACGCGGCGCCGCCACCGGTTGCCGTTACATCAGCGTGTCGAAAGTTGAGCGTTAGCGAATCGTGTACGAAAACCACACGCATCGGTTGCTGACGCCTGCGCAATTTTTGCGCCGGGTCGGGCGGCACGGATTAGTTGCGGCGGCGGTGATTGTGTTTGCGCTTGGCATCGGGGTTGTTGGTTATCATCTCATCGCCGGATTGCCCTGGATCGACTCGTTGCTGAACGCATCGATGATTCTCGGCGGCATGGGGCCGGTCGATCCGCTGCATACGGATGCCGCGAAACTTTTCGCGTCGTTCTACGCGCTCTTTTCGGGATTAATGTTTATCGGCATCGCCTCGGTTCTGGTCGCGCCGTTTGTCCATCGTTTATTGCATCGAATTCATTACGAAGGACGATGAAAAGTGATTGTCGATCTTGCGTGGTGTTCGCGGTCGTATTTTGCGCCACGCGCGCATTCGCCGGCAGCCTCAGTCTCGACGCGCACGAAATCGGAACGAAAGACAGTTTCCAATCCTACTGGGAAGATTGGGGCGGCAGTTACGACCGCGATTACGCGCGCGGTAAACGCGTTCTCGTCACCGTGCGCGATTTCTCGAGAAAGGTTCCGCAATGCGACGTCACCGTCTATTTCGTCGCGCATCCGGTGTTCGATCCGCAGCATCGTTTCATTTACGATCGCAAAGAATTCCCCGTGCGCTTTCGCGGACGATTGGAAGCGAGCGGACCGGTGAGCGCGAGCGATCTGCACGCGCGCATCGTTAACATCGTCGGCTTCGCGCGCTACGGTCGCGGCGCGGAGATGGATGGCTGGATCGTGATCGGCGAAGTCAACGGACAAGTCTTCGACGTCAAAGCGTCTGGCCCGACGTTACTCGAAATCGCGAAATCACCCGCGCTGCGCGAGTTGGAACGCGACTATTACGAAGCGGTCGATACCGGCCGACATTGAATTGTCGATCTTAGTAACGGTAATGCTCGGTCTTGAACGGCCCGTCGGGAGACACGCCGATGTACTCGGCTTGCTCTTTCGTTAGGCGAGTCAGCTTCACGCCGATCTTTTCCAAATGCAGGCGCGCGACTTCTTCGTCGAGTTTCTTCGACAAGACGTAAACGCCCGGCTTGTAGGTGTCCCGATTTTTCCAGAGATCGAGTTGGGCGAGGACCTGGTTCGAAAACGAATTCGACATGACGAAACTCGGGTGACCGGTGGCGTTACCGAGATTCAATAGGCGACCTTCTGAAAGCAGGAAGATTTCGTGGCCGTCCGGGAATGTGTACTTGTCGACCTGCGGCTTGATGTTCGTGCGCTTTACGCCTTTCGCGTTTTCCAGCGCATCAACTTGAATCTCATTGTCGAAGTGACCGATGTTCCCGACTACGGCCTGGTCTTTCATCTTCTCAATGTGCTCGAGCCGGATGACGTCGGTGTTGCCCGTTGCGCTGATGTAAATGTCGGCGCGGCCTAACGTGTTTTCGATGGTCGTGACTTCGTAGCCTTCCATCGCGGCTTGGAGCGCGTTGATCGGATCGATCTCGGTAACGATGACGCGCGCGCCCTGGCCGCGGAGCGATTGCGCGCAACCTTTGCCGACGTCGCCGTAACCGCACACGACCGCGACTTTGCCGGCGATCATGACGTCGAGCGCGCGATTCAACCCATCGACTAACGAATGGCGGCAGCCGTAAAGATTGTCGAACTTCGACTTCGTCACGCTGTCGTTCACGTTGAGCGCGGGAACGAGCAGCTTGTTTTCCTGGTGCATCTTGTAGAGCCGATGCACGCCGGTCGTCGTCTCTTCCGAGACGCCGCGCCAATCCTTTACCATCTCATGCCAGCGATATGGATTCTCGCGCTGGATTTCGCCTAACAAATCCTTGATGACCTGCTCTTCCTTCGATGTCGATCTTGTCTTGATCCAATCACTGCCTTCTTCGAGCTCAAAGCCTTTGTGGATGAGCAACGTCGCGTCGCCGCCATCATCGACGATGAGCTGCGGACCTTTGCCGTCGCCGTGCGAAAGCGCCTTGTAAGTGCACCACCAATATTCCTCGAGTGATTCACCCTTCCACGCGAAGACCGGCACACCCGCCTTCGCGATCGCCGCCGCGGCGTGATCTTGCGTCGAAAAAATATTGCACGAAGCCCAACGCACCGACGCGCCAAGATCGACAAGTGTCTCTATCAGCACCGCCGTCTGGATCGTCATGTGCAACGAACCGGTGATGCGCACGCCGTCGAGCGGTTTGCTCGTCGCATATTTCTCGCGGATCGCCATCAAGCCCGGCATTTCCTTTTCCGCGATGGAAATTTCTTTGCGGCCAAAGTCGGCGAGCGAAATGTCGGCGACTTTGTAATCCTGTTGCTTGTCGATCTTAGTTGTTGTCGTGCTCATAAATAGATTTCGTCCACAGATTTCACAGATTTACACAGATTTTCGGAGGGGCCGAAAACGAGTCGCTTATGTTCGAGACTGGTCGCTCCGAAATTCAGCAACAGACCTCGATGGAGGCCGGTTGCTTTCAATTCGTTGATTAGCTGCGCTTCGTCCGCGCCGGTTAACCTCGCGATGGCTTTTGTTTCGACGATGACTGATTCGAAACAAACGAAGTCGGCGCGATAAGCGCAGGTCAGCAGCTTATTTTTGTAACGAACTGGCAACGTGACTTCGGCCTGAAACGGAATTCCGCGTTCCTGAAACTCCAATGCCAGCGCAGTTTGATAAACGAGTTCCAAAAAGCCGCGCCCAAGCTCGCGATGCACTTCCATCGCGGCCCCAATAATCGCGAAAGTTTCCGGATCCTTCTGCATTTTTAATCTGTGTAAATCTGCGAAATCTGTGGACTACTTTGCTGCTGCCTTTAAATCCTTCGCTCGATCGGTGGACTCCCACGTAATGTCCGGATCGTCGATCTTGCCGAAGTGTCCGTAGTTCGTTGTCTTCGAGTAAATCGGGCGCAGCAGATCGAGTTGTTCGACGATGTCGGCCGGTTTGAAACTGAAAACGCTCTTTACCGCGTTCTCGATTTTCTCTTCATCAACCGTGTTCGTTAGGAAAGTATTAATGTGCACGCTGACCGGCTGCGGATGACCGATGGCGTAAGCGAATTGCACTTCGCAACGGCTCGCTAATCCTGCGGCCACGACATTCTTCGCGACCCAGCGTCCCATGTAAGCCGCGCTGCGATCGACTTTGCTCGGATCTTTTCCGGAGAACGCGCCGCCGCCGTGCCGGCCCATGCCGCCGTAACTATCGACGATAATTTTGCGACCCGTTAGGCCAGTATCGCCTTGCGGTCCGCCAACGACGAATCGTCCGGTCGGATTAATGAGAAATTCAGTCGAGTCGTTCAACATCTCACTCGGCAAAACTTTTCGGATCACGTTCTCGATACAAAAATCTTTGATCTCGCTGTGCTTCACGTCGGCGACGTGCTGCGTGGAAATGACGACGTTGGAAATGCCGACCGGTTTGTTGTCTTCGTAAATCACGGAGACTTGCGATTTCGCATCGGGCCGGAGCCAGCCGCACTCGCCGCTCTTGCGGATGCGTGTTAATTCGCGACCCAGTCGATGCGCGAACATGATCGGCGCCGGCATGAGCTCGGGCGTTTCATCGCACGCGAATCCGAACATCAATCCTTGATCGCCCGCGCCCTGCTCGGCGTGACCTTTGCCGGCCGCGTCAGTTTGATCGACACCTTGCGAGATGTCGGCCGATTGATCCGTGATGATGTTGCTGATGAAAACTTTGTTGGCGTGAAAGACGTCGTCCTCGTTCACGTAACCGATCTCCGCGATCGTCTCGCGGACGATCTTGTCGATGTTGAGCACGGTCGTCAGCGACTTGTGCTCTTTTTTCAGTTTCGGAATCGTGATCTCGCCGCCGACGATGACGACGTTCGACTTCGCGTAGGTTTCACACGCGACACGCGATTGTCGATCTTGCGTGAGACAGGCGTCGAGCACCGCATCGGAAATCGTATCGCAAACTTTATCCGGATGACCTTCCCCGACGGATTCAGACGAAAAAATAAAACGGCGTGACATGCGGATAAAAAGAGGACCGGTCAACATATTGACCGATCATGATACGTAGATGTATCGTATCGAGTGGCGATTGCGTCAACGGTAAATTTGCTCCGGCTCCTGGCCGACGAAACGCGATTGCGTCTTCTCGTTTTGCTCGAGGAAGAAGAACTCTCAGTGGCCGAGCTTCAGGAAATTCTCGGGATGGGGCAGTCGCGCATCTCCAGTCATCTCGCACAATTGAAACGCGCCGGCGTGGTCGATGATCGTCGTTCCGGAAAAAATGTTTACTACGGCCCGGCGAAAGCGTCCGCCAGAGCCGAACGCATTCGCGAGATGGTGGGCGTGCTCGCGCGTGAGTTGCCGGAGATCGCGCGCGATCGCAATGCGCTGAAACTCGTGCTTCGCAAACGCCACGATAAAGCGCGAGAATATTTCGACGAGCTGGCGGGAAAATTCGGACGCAGTTACGTGCCGGGGCGTTCGTGGCAGGCATTGGCGCATGCATTAATCCCGCTGATTCCGCCGGGAGTAATTGTCGATCTTGGCGCGGGCGAGGGAACGCTTTCGCAATTGCTCGCGAACAACGCGCGCAAAGTCATCGCGGTCGATAATTCGCCGAAGATGGTCGAGTTCGGATCGAAGCTGGCGCGCAAACACGGCTTCAAGAATCTCGAGTACCGACTCGGCGACATCGAGGACCCGCCGGTGGAAAAGGGAATTGTCGATCTTGCGATATTTTCGCAGGCGCTTCACCACGCCATTCATCCGGAACGCGCGATCTCCGCCGCGCATCGCATGTTGAAAAAAAATGGTCGCGTCGTGATTCTCGATTTGCTGTCGCATCGCTTTGAAAAAGCGCGTGAATTGTACGCCGATCACTGGCTCGGATTCAGTGAAGTGAAATTGCAGGAGCTTCTCGACGATGCCGGATTCAAAGACATCGATGTGCGCGTGGTTTCGCGCGACAAGCAAAGCCCATATTTTCAGACTGTTTTCGCGACGGGCGTGAAATAGACTTCCGCCTGAACATGTCGATCTTGCAGTTGTCTGAGGCTGAACGATGAGCGGTTTCTTCGACGAGCTGAAGCGCCGAAAAGTTTATCGCGTCGCGATCGCCTACATCGTCGCGTCGTGGGCACTGGCCCAAGGCCTCGCGCAGGTGCTTCCGGTGTTCGAAATCTCGAACTCGGTCATTCGCGTCGTCATCGCGCTATTATTAATAGGCTTCCCGGTCGCGCTGGTTCTGGCCTGGGTTTTCGACATCACGCCGCAGGGAATCAAAGCGACCGAGCCGGCGCCGAGTACGCCCGCGATGAGTCGCCGCGGTCGTCGCAACGTTTTGATTCTCCTTCTCGTCGGTGTGGTTCTTTCCGCAGCCGCCGGTTTTTTCGTTTTGCCGCACGCGGTCGCGCACAAGATCGACAAGTCGATTGCAGTCTTGCCGTTTGAAAATTTGAGTGACGACAAGGAGAACGCGTATTTCGCGGACGGCATTCAGGACGACGTTCTCACCAACCTTTCGAAAATCGGCGACTTGAAAGTGATTTCGCGAACGTCGGTCATGGGTTATCGCGGGAAAACGTCGAAGATCCGCGAGATCGGCAAGACGCTCGGCGTTTCAAACATTCTCGAAGGCAGCGTGCGCCGTTCCGGAAACAAGGTGCGTGTGAATGTGCAATTGATCGACGCGACGAACGACCAGCACATCTGGGCGGAGGATTACGACGGCGACATGACTGACGTTTTCCGAATCCAAAGTGAATTAGCGACGAAGATCGCGTCCGCGTTGCAGGCAAAACTTTCGCCGAGCGAAAAGGAAAACATGGCGCGCAAGCCGACGCAGGTCGGCGAAGCGTATCTCGCATATCAACGCGCGCACGAATTACAAAGCAGCGCGATGGAAGATTATTCGCAGCTAAAAATAGGCGAAGAGATGTACGCGCGCGCGATCGAGCTCGATCCGAAGTTCGCGCTCGCGCATGCGCGCTACTCCCAGCTCGAAAGTTGGATTTATCACAGCTTCGATCCGTCACCGGCGCGCAAACAGAAAGCTGTCGATCTTGCCGAGCGCGCACTGATGCTGGAGCCGGCTCTATCGGAGGGGCATCTCGCGCGCGGCTTCGCTTATTATTACGGCGATCGCAATTACGAAGCGGCCTTGAAGGAATTCGCCATTGCGCAACAGGGTTTGCCTAACGACAGCGAAGCGTATCTCGCGATCGGCGCCATCCAGCGCCGTCAGGGCAAGTGGACGGAATCGACGGAAAATCTGAAGAAAGCGGCCGAGCTCGATCCGAAATCGTCATGGCCGCTGCAAAATCTTGCCTTCAATTACCAGATGCTGCGTGACTCGGCGGCGAGCGAACAAACGATCGACAAGGCGTTAGAGATCGCGCCCAATTCGCTTGAGCTTTGGGGATTGAAAGTTCAATTCGCCATCGAACAACACGGCGACTTCAGCATTTACGAACGCGCCCTGGCTATGTTCGATCCGGCCAAGCGCACATCGTCAGCCGGGCCCGCATTACGGTCTGCAACGGGTCCCGCGCCGACCGACTTCAATGCCGCCTACGTCGAAGTTGCGCGGCTTGGCGTGCTCATGCTGCAAAGAAAATTTCAGGAAGCAATTTCGGTCGCGGAAAAGGTCAACGAGAACGCAATTACCGGTAAACCGGAGTTGATCTGTCAAAAGTACGGCTATCTCGGAGTGGCCCGGCGTTACTTGCATGATGAACAAGGCGCGCGCCGCGATTTGTTGAAGGCAAAAGAAATCGCGCAAAAGCAACTGGCCGATTCGCCCGGCGTTGCTGCGCGACACATGCAACTGGCGCAGGCCATGGCCTTGCTCGGGGAAAAAGATGCGGCCCTCGCTGAAGCCATGCGAGCGCGCGAGCTTTTGCCGGAAAGCGTGGACGCGTTCGAAGGTCCACAGATCACGGAGAATTTGGCGGAGGTGTATTCCATTCTCGGCGACGCCACGCACGCGACCGAAATTCTCGACGGCTTATTCCAACGTCCGAGCTCGCTCACGACGCATCTACTCAAGCTGCAATGGGTTTGGGACCCGATTCGCAACGATCCGCGCTTCCAAGCTTTGATCGACAAGTACAGTGCGAAGACTTAGCGCGGCGCTTGTTTTTGTAGCACTCGTCAGCGCGCGCGCGGAATGGCGCGTGGAAAATTCGCGCGACGAAAATTCCGGCCCAATCGTGCATCGACATGTCGATCTTGCGAATGATGCGACCGGCGAAAATGCGATTGTCGATCTTGCACTGTTCCAATCGAAAGCGTGCCGGCTGCGGGTGATCGATAACGCGTCGCGCGCCGACGATCTCGCCGGCGCGATGCGACGGACGAACTGCATCGCGGGCGTAAACGGCGCTTACTTCGATGTCGATTTCGCGCCGCTCGGGCTGCGCATCATCAACGGCAAAACGACATCGCCGTTGAAGCATGGCCGGTTGATGAGTGGTGTGCTCGCATCGAATGGCGCGGTTCAAATTTTGCGCACAAACGAGTTCACTGCGCGCCGGAAATTTAATTCCGCGGTGCAATGCGGACCGTTCCTTGTCGATCTTGCCAAACCGGTGCGCGGTCTTGAAGCGACGCGTGATGCGCGGCGGACATTTGCGGCGATCGCGCCTGATCGCGCCGCGCTCGGCGTTTGTTCCGAGGTCACGCTCGCGGAAGCAGCAAAAGTTTTGTCGGTGCCGCTCGGCGATTTCAAGATTCAGCGCGCGCTCAATTTTGATGGCGGCTCATCGACCGCGTTTTGGTTTCAACGCGCGAACGGCAGCGCGTTCTCTATTGGCGAACAGAAAACGGTGCGCGATTTTATCGGAGTAACTGCACGATGAGAACGTTCGGCGGATTTCGAAGCGGCGAGAAATTTTTCTACGGTGAAGTGATCGGTGATGGCGTGCGCGTTTTGAAGCAGCCGTATTGGATCGACATCGAACCGACGGGCGAAACGTTGAAGCTCGCGAATGTAATTGTCGATCTTGCGGTGGCGCCGTCGAAGTTGATCGCGGTCGGATTGAATTACGCTGAGCACATCGCAGAAATGAAACGCGACACCATCGGCACACCGCTGATTTGGTTCAAAGCGCCGAGCTCATTGCTCGCGCACAACGGCACAATCGAGATCGCATTTCCGCAGCATCAAACCGATTTCGAAACCGAGCTCGCGCTCGTGATCGGTAAACGCGCCAAGAATGTCGCGAAGGAAAATGCGCTCGGTCATGTGTTCGGTTATAGTGTTGCCCTCGACATCAGCGATCGGGATTTGCAGAAATCGGAGAAACAATTTTCGCGTTGTAAATCGTTCGACACTTACACGCCGTTCGGGCCGTTCGTGTATGCCGATGTCGATCTTGCGGACGCGCCGATCGAGTTGCGGCAAAACGGCGAGATCAAACAAAAGGCGCGCACGGGCCAGATGATTTATTCGGTCGCGGACATCATCGCCTTCGCGAGCGAATCACTCACGCTTCTCCCCGGCGATGTAATTTTAACCGGAACGCCGTCGGGCGTAGGACCGATCCGCGCCGGTGACGAGCTTGAGGCGCGCATTGGCGACTGCCCGCCGCTGCGAAATGGCGTGGCCAACGCGAGAGAGTAGTTGTCGATCTTGCGATCCGGCAAATTTCGTACGTTACTTACATCCTGGGAGAGGATTTAATCCGAACTAGATACGCAGCTTTCCATGAAGTCGCAGCGTTACAAATTTGTGAAAAGTTTAGGCTGGACTGCGTCTAAATCTCTTTGGGATAAAGATCAGTCACAGCAATCGAGATCGTAACAACCCTGGCCGTCTTATGAAAACATTACTCGCACTCAGCCTCACTCTCGTCGCGTTCAGCGCATTCGCGCAGAATCGTCCCGGACAAGCGCCACCGCCGGCGCCACCGAATGCGCCGGCGCCGGCCGCGCAAAATCCGCCGCCGCCTGCTGGTGGTGCGCCGATAAATCCGGGGATGCCTGGGGCGCAAAATCCAGCTGCACCTGCGCCTCCAGTGGGAGCGCCGCCAAACGCTGCAGCTCCGGGAGCAATGACTTCTCCGGCCGGAGCGCCGGGCGCACCGGTCGCAGGTTCACCGGCGCCGGGAACGAGCGTGGCCGCGACCTTGAGCGCTTCGCCGAGTGCGAGCGCCGCTGCCGCCGCGGGCGCCAAGACCGAAGCGAGCACCGGGAATTTCTTGATCGACAACTTCAACAAGGGCGGCCCGATCATGTGGCCCATTCTTATTGTGTCGATCGTCGCCGTTACCGTTGTGCTCGAACGAGTTTTCTGGTGGCTCGGTCGCTGGTTCCGTCGTGATCCGAAGCGGATCGAAAAAGTTTTCACCGCGATCGAAGTGGGCGACGTCGCAGAAGCATCGCGCTTGTCGCGTGATTCGCGCGACCCGGTCTTGCGCATGATGTGGAACGGTCTCAATCACCAGCACGCGTCGCTGCAAGGCGCATTGCAGGTTGCCGCTGGTATCGAAATCAAACGCGCCGGACGATTCCTCGTGGTCATGGACACGTTGGTCACGCTGGCGCCGTTGCTCGGTTTGTTGGGAACGATCACCGGATTGATTCGGTCATTCAGCTTCCTCGGCAACGAAGAGCTGGCGGTGCAAGCGGTCACCGGCGGTATCGCGGAAGCGCTTATCGCCACGGCCTGCGGTCTCGGTATCGCGATTTTCGCATTGATACCGTTTAACTTTTTCACTTCGCGCGTGTCTAACCTTGAGTTCGAGCTGCAAACCGCGGCGACGAACCTGGAGGTGATGCTCGAAGCGAACGCGAAAACCAAAGGCGCAGCTGAAACTGTAGCGCGTTAACCGGCGCAGCCTCGCGAGGGCCACAACATGAGAGTCGCATCACCCATTCCGCATAAGAAGGCGCGAATCGAGATCATTCCTTTGATCGACATCATGTTCTTCCTGCTCGCCAGCTTCATGATGGTGAGCTTGAGCCAGGTGCACATGAAGGGCATCAAGGTGAATCTTCCGAAAGGTGCCTCCGGCCAAACGCAGTCGAAGCGCGATTACATTAGCGTTTCAGTCGATGAAAGCGGGCGCTGGTACTTCGACAAGGAAGAAATGACGCCGGAGAAGATGCAAGCGAAGTTGAATTCGGTGCACGCCGAGAATCCGGAAGCGAAAGTGTTCGTCCGCGGTGATTCGAGCACGCCTCACATCAATGTGACGCGCCTGCTCGAAGAATTGCGCGCAGCGGGCTTTTATAAAATTGCGTTCGAAATCAAGAGCTACTCGTCCGCGGAATTGCCCGCGACAAAACGCTAAGATCGACAATGGCTAAACCGCTTCTCTACAAGGCCCCGCCGCGATGGCAGATTTGGGCGTTTCTCGGCGGCGCATTGCTGATTCACGGAATTGCAGTCGTGGCCGCGATCAAACGCGAGGCGCCACCTGTCGATCTTTCGCAGATTCCTACCGCCGAAGTGATCGCTACTCTCGAGCAACCGAGCGACGAACCGACTCCGCCGCCGGAAGACATTCCATTGCCCGAGCCGCCGCCAATGCCCGAGGTCCAGCCGGAATTTCACGAGGAAACAACTCCTCCGCCGAAACGTCAGCCAAACCAAAAGATCGCCCCCGTAAAAGCGCCCCAAGTGGGAACTCCGAAACCTCCTGGTATGCTGTCGATCACCGGAGCGCGCGCATTAGCCATCAATTCGCCACGCCCCGAATATCCATATGAAGCGCGCTCGCGTCACATCACCGGCAGCGGCGTTTGCGTCGTGACGGTTGACACCTCCAGCGGGGCGGTCACGGATGCGACCATGGCGCAAAGTATCGGCAATCCCATCCTGGATAATTCGGCCACGAATGCATTCCGGCGTTGGCGATTTAAACCGGGCACAGTTTCGAAAGTTAAAATTCCGATCACCTTCACCATGACCGGCGCTTCCTACTAGCTATGCGAATTGGTTCACCTATTCCGAAAAAGCACGCCCGCATCGAGATCATTCCTTTGATCGACATCATGTTCTTCCTCCTCGCCAGTTTCATGATGGTGAGCCTGAGCCAGACGCACATGAAAGGCATCCGCGTTAACTTACCGGCGAACGTCGCGGTTCCGCCGAATCAGGTGAAGGACTTTGTCTCGGTCCGCGTCGCGGTCGGCCCGGTCTATTACTTCGATGGACAATTTGTTCCCGACGATCAACTCATGCCGCGTCTCATGGGCCTTTATCAGCAAAATCCCGGGATCAAGGTGTCGATCAGCGCCGAGCCAATGGCGCTCCATGGCGATGTCATCGGCCTTCTCGACAAAGTCCGTCAGGTCGGCATCGAAAAAGTCGGCTACCAGATTCGCACTGGCACCGGACGTTAAGCGCCTGGCGCTCGCAAAAATTCTCGCAGCTGCGCGGTTGCTTTGGCGCGGTGACTGATTCGATTTTTTATTTCGGCCCGTAATTCGCCGAACGTCTTATCGGATCCGTTAGGCTGAAACACCGGATCGTAACCAAATCCGCCCTCGCCCCGCGCAAGATCGACAATTACTCCTTCGACCGTTCCCTCGAATGTCCTGACCAATTCGCCATCGCGCGCCAGCGCGATCACGCAGCGAAATCGCGCCGATCGTTCGCGTTTTCCCGAAAGCTCGCGCAACAACTTGGCGACGTTTTCGCGGTCGCTCGCGTTCGCGCCCGCATAACGCGCTGAAAAAATTCCGGGCGCACCGCCGAGCGCATCGACCTCGAGACCCGAATCATCTGCCGCGACGAGTAGATGTCGATCTTGCGAAACGGCCAGCGCTTTCAAGGTCGCATTCTCCGCAAACGTGCGACCAGTTTCTTCAATCGGCGGAATTGTTAGGCCAGACAAGTCACTGATTTGAAACTCCTCTCCGAGAATATGCGAAAACTCTCGGGTTTTGTGCGCGTTGCGAGTCGCCAACAGCAAATCCATTTTCTTTTCCTGTTTTCCTGCTTTCCTGATTCATAATCCGATGAGCAGCGAGCGCCGCAAACCGTATCCCTTCGACCAATTCGAATCGAAGTGGCAGCGCATTTGGGAAGATCGACAATTATTTCACGCGCCGAACCCGGGCGAGAAAAAGTTCGATGCGGCAAAACCAAAATTCTACGTGCTCGACATGTTTCCGTATCCGAGCGGCGCCGGTTTGCACGTCGGACATCCCGAAGGTTACACCGCCACCGACATCGTCGCGCGCTACAAACGTCTGCGCGGCTTCAACGTTTTGCATCCGATGGGCTGGGACGCGTTCGGACTTCCGGCGGAGCAATACGCCATCAAAACCGGACAGCATCCCGAGCTGACCACGCGCGAAAACATCGCGAAGTTCAAATCGCAGCTCAAGGCGATCGGGTTTTCCTACGATTGGGCGCGCGAGATCAACACCACCGATCCGCGTTACTTCAAATGGACGCAGTGGATTTTTCTCAAGATCTACAACTCCTGGTTCAATCCGAAAACGAACAAAGCCGAACCAATCTCGACCTATCGCGGCGACGATCCTGATTCCGTTAGGCTGGCTTATGTCGCGGAAGTTCCGGTGAATTGGTGCCCGGAGCTCGGCACAGTGTTGGCCAACGAAGAAGTTGTCGATGGAAAAAGCGAAGTGGGCGGATTTCCGGTCGTTAGGCGGCCGATGCGACAATGGATGTTGCGCATCACGGCTTACGCCGAGCGACTGATCGACGAACTCGAAGACCTCGACTGGCCGCCAGGAATTAAATTGCTGCAGCGAAATTGGATCGGAAAAAGCGAAGGCGCCGAGATCGATTTCAAGATCGACAATCACGATGCCCGCATTCGCGTATTCACGACGCGGCCGGACACGCTTTACGGCGCGACCTACATGGTGCTCGCGCCGGAGCATTCACTTGTCGATCTTATCACGACAAACGAGCAGCGCGCGGAGGTGCGCGCCTATCGCGAGCGCGCCGCGCGCAAGAGCGACCTCGAACGCACCGAGCTTTCGAAAGAAAAAACCGGCGTCTTCACCGGCGCGCACGCCATTAATCCGGCGAACAACGAGGAGATTCCAATCTGGATCGCCGATTACGTATTGTTAGGCTACGGCACCGGCGCTATCCAAGCCGTCCCCGCGCATGACGAACGCGATCTCGAATTCGCGCGCAAATTCGACCTGCCGATTCGCGCGGTTGTGCAGCCGCCCGGTGATGAAGATCCGATCGGATTTGTCGGTGATGGAATCGCGATCAACTCGCCGATTATTGACGGGCTTCCGTCGCGCGAGGCGATTCGCAAAATCACGGCGTGGTTGGAGGAACGCGGTCTCGGGAAGCGCGCCATCAATTACAAATTGCGCGACTGGCTTTTCTCGCGGCAGCGATATTGGGGCGAGCCGTTCCCGATCGTTTGGCAAGATCGACATCATCGTTCGTTAGGCGAAGACGAATTGCCGGTCGTTCCGCCGCCGCTGGAAGATTACAAGCCGACTGGAACGGGCGAGCCGCCGCTGGCGAAAGCGAAAGATTGGGTCCGGTATTCTGACAACGCCACGCGCGAATTGAACGTCATGCCGCAATGGGCCGGCTCGTGTTGGTATTTTCTGCGCTTTTGCGATCCGCTAAACGACAAGCGTTTCGTTGGCCAAGACGCGGAGAAATATTGGATGAATGTCGATCTTTACGTCGGCGGCACCGAGCACGCGGTGCTGCATCTGCTCTACGCGCGGTTTTGGCAAAAGGTTTTGTTCGATCTCGGTTACGTCTCAACGTCGGAGCCGTTCCAGCGACTCGTGAACCAGGGAATCATTCTCGGCGAAGACGGACAGAAGATGTCGAAGTCGCGCGGGAATATAATCAGTCCCGACGAGGTGATCGCGCAATACGGCGCGGACGCGTTTCGCCTTTACGAAATGTTCATGGGCCCGCTCGAACAAATGAAACCGTGGAGTATGCGCGGCGTCGAAGGCGTGTCGCGATTTCTGGCGCGCGTTTGGCGATTGATCATGCGCGAGAACCAGGCGGGCGAATGGGAGTTATCCCCCGCGGTGGACGATGTCGATCTTGCGAAGAATGAGCAGAAGATTTTGCACGCCACGATCAAGAAGGTGACCGAAGACATCGAGTCGCTTTCGTTCAACACCGCGATTTCGCAGATGATGATTTTCGTGAATGCGTTCACGAACGCGGAAAAAACTCCGGTTTCCGCAATGCGGACGTTTTTGATTTTATTGAATCCATTCGCGCCGCATCTCAGCTCGGAGTTGTGGGAGAAGTTGAAAGCTCCCGGCGACATCACCGATCAATCGTGGCCGGGTTACGACGAAAAGTTTTTGGTCGAGGACGAAGTCGAAATGGTTTTGCAAGTAAACGGAAAAGTGCGCGAGCGAATGAAGATGTCGATCTTAGCGAGCGAAGAGGAAATCAAACAGGCCGCGCTAACGAATCCGCGCATCCAGGAGCTGCTCGCCGGCAAAACGCCGCGCAAAGTCATTGTCGTCCCGCAAAAACTCGTCAACATCGTGGCATGAAGATTTGGAAAGAGTTCAAGGAATTCGCGGTCAAAGGTAACGCGCTCGATCTTGCCATCGGCGTCATCATCGGCGCGGCTTTCGGTTCGATCGTCAGCTCGTTAGTCAAAGACATCATCATGCCGCCGATCAGCGTGCTCACGGGCGGTCTCGATTTCTCGAACAAGTTCATCGTGCTCAAAGCCGGCAAGGACGGCGCGAGCTCGTTCACCAACATCGCGGACGCCATGAAAGCCGGCGCGGTGACTTGGAACTACGGCATTTTTGTTACGCTCCTGATTAATTTTCTCATCGTCGCGTTCGCTGTTTTCATGCTCGTGCGCGCAATCAACAAGATGAAACGGCCGAGCCCGAAAGCGGACCCGGTCGTGAAAGATTGTCCGGCGTGTACGATGTCGATCCCGATCAAAGCGCGGCGTTGCCCGCACTGCACCACCGAATTGTCGGTTTAGATTTCGAGGATTCGTTCCGGCGAACAAAGCCAGACGCGCGTTTGTTCGTCGTCGTTAGGCCAAACCGCGCCGCCGGCCCACGGCGAAAACGCGGGCATGATCCAGCAGTTTTTCTTTTGCACGAAGGCCGGAAGTTTGAGGCGCAAGCCGGCGCCGTCGCTCACGATGCCGGCGGGATGATGATGGCCGATGATTTGAACGCCGTCGCGGTCTTCCTTCGGGCAATCGCCGTGATGAAACAAAAATCCGTCGCTTTCCCACGAGCGCACAAGATCGACATATACTCTTTGTAAATGGCGATCGTGATTGCCGGCGATTAAGATTACTTCACGGTCGGCTCGCAATTTGGTCACGAGTTGCGAAAGCGCTTCGCCTCCGGCGCGATCGTGCACGAGATCACCGAGTAAAATGAGCCGCGCCGGCTCGTAGTCGCCTAACAACTCAAGCAAACGTTGCTCGATCGTCTGCATGCCCCAGAGCGGAAAAAGATTTCCGGCGGCACGCTGGCTCAATTCAAAACCGAAATGCAAATCTGCGAGCGCGAGCCAGTTTTCTTTTTCGTGAAATAACGCCAGCCGTCCATCGAGAAGAACGTGTTCTGCTATAAAAACCTGGCTGGTCGAAAGGGCACGCATGGAAACAAAATCGACAATCACGAAGATCGACAATTGCAAATTATGTCTTGCCACACCGGGCGACAATCCCTATTCAGGGCCGCGGCGCTTCCCAATGTCCACATCGGTCCGTATCGCCTGCGCGTTCGCGCTCGCATTGTTTCTCGCCAGTTGCGCCGAGCAACAACCACTCCTTCGCTCCGCCGGCGCTCATCGCGTGCATAATGTGCGCACGACCGCGTATTCGCGCGGCGAAGATGGCGGCCGCAAGAATGCGGTCGGCGAATATCTCAGCGGTCGCAATGTCATGAGCGCGGCGTCCGACTGGTCGCGTTTTCCGCTCGGGACGCGTTTCAAGATTGTCGGCACGAACGATGAATACATCATCGACGATTACGGCACCGCGCTGGTCGGCACGAACACGATCGATCTTTATAAAACCTCGCGTTTGGAGATGAAACGCTGGGGCGTGCGTCGCGTCGACATCGATGTTTTGCAATGGGGTTCGCGCGATCAAAGTCTCAAGGTGCTCGCGCCGCGCAAAAAGCACGCGATTGTCCGACGCATGATGGCGGCCTTGAACAAGAAGAGCGCGTCCTGGCCGGCGGTCGATTGATTAACTTCGCACTGCGGCGAATTTGCGGGCGATGAAGATTTTCGTCACCGGCGGCGCGGGTTACATCGGCAGCGTTTGTTGCGATGTGCTGCTGAATTCCGATCACAGCGTCACGATCTTCGACAACTTAAGCGAAGGTCATCAACGCGCCGTGGACGAGCGCGCGGAATTCATCGAGGGCGATTTGCAAGATCGACAACGTACCATGTCGATCTTGCGCGATGTGCGTCCGGACGCGGTCATGCATTTCGCGGCCAACGCGCTCGTCGGCGAGTCGATGGAGAATCCGTCGAAATATTTTCGCAACAACGTCGCCAGCGGAATCAACCTCCTCGACGCCATGATCGAGGCCGAGGTAAAGCGTTTCGTTTTCTCATCGACCTGCGCCATCTTCGGTCCGCCCGAGCGCGTGCCGATCGATGAAACGTTAACGCCGAAGCCGATCAGTCCGTACGGCGAATCGAAACTTTTGTTCGAAAAAATTTTGCGCTGGTACGACGAGATCCACGGATTGAAATTTGTTTCGCTGCGTTATTTCAACGCCGCCGGCGCGTCGGAAAAGTTCGGCGAAGATCATCGCACCGAGACGCATTTGATTCCGAACGTGCTCAAGGTCGCGCTCGGCGAAAAAACGCACGTGGAAATTTACGGGACCGATTACGACACGCCGGACGGGACGTGCATTCGCGATTACATCCACATTGTCGATCTTGCGCAGGCGCACATGCTCGCGCTCGGTTCGCCCCAGAGCGCGTTTTACAATCTCGGCACCGGCGGCGGCTCGAGCGTGCGCGAAGTCATCGACGCCGCGCGCAAAATTACCGGCCGCAAGATCGACATCGTCGAAAAACCGCGGCGCCCGGGTGATCCGCCGCGGTTGATCGCTTCATCCGAAAAAATAAAACGCGAGCTTGGTTGGGAACCGCGATTTCAAAATCTCGACGCCATCATCGAGAGCGCATGGAAGTGGCACCAGAAATTTCCGCGCGGCTACGAAGATTAAAAAAAGCGCCCGCAGATTTCTCCGCGAGCGCTTTTGAATTTTACTTAACGAACAATCGAGCCGTTAGGGCTTGACCGTTGTTGTCGTCGTTGTGGTCTCTTTCTCGGTCACGATCGGCTTGGCCAATGTAACTTTGCTTACGACCATGCGATCGCCTTCTTTCACGTATGTGTACGTGACCGGCATGTCCGGTTTGAGGGCAGACCATTCCACCTGGCGTCCATCCGGATCCACCAACACCGTTTTCTTGGTGTAGTAATATTTCACCGGCGCCGAGCTCGTTTCCGAGCGGAAGGTGATGTAATCCGAGCCCGGGGTGTAGGCTGTGACTACGCCCGAACCGCTCAGAGTGCTCGTGCTGGTCGTGCTCTCACTGACGCCGCCGGCCGAGGTAGTGGTTGTGGTCGAAGAGGTTTGCGCGAAAGCTGTGCTCAATGCGACCGCGCCTGCCGCCCCAGCGGCCAACAATTTCATTAATCGAATGTGTTTCATATTTGTCCTTTGCTTTGGTTAAACGGATGCTCTCCGTCGTGGCTGTATCCGACTTGTGCAAGTCGATGTTTATTCAACTCCAAAGTCGTTTCCTAAGATCGACATCGTCCAATCGCGTCGTTCCATGAGTGCGATGCAACCACTCCCAGGTTTCCGCGATTTTCTGCCGGATGATTGCGCCGCGCGCAATTACATCTTCGAGAAGTGGCGTGAAGTCGCGCGTCGCTACGGCTTCGTGGAATGGGACGGGCCGGTGCTCGAGCCGACCGAGCTCTACAAAAAGAAAAGCGGTAACGAGATCGTCGGCCAGCTTTTTAATTTCACCGACAAAGGCGAACGCGAAGTCGCCTTGCGGCCCGAGCTCACACCCACGCTTGCGCGCGTCGTCGCCGCGCACGAGCGCGAATTCCGCAAACCGCTGAAGTGGTTTTCGATCGGCCAATTCTTTCGCTACGAAAAACAACAGCGCGGACGATTGCGCGAACATTACCAGCTCAATTGTGACATCATCGGTGAATCCGATCTCGCTGCGGACGTCGAATTGGTCGCGCTCGCGATCGACATCCTGCGCGGATTCGGCCTGACTGAGAAAGATTTTGTCGTCCGCATCAGCGACCGCGAATTCTGGACCGATTTTCTGCGTGATAAAAATGTGCCCGAAGAGCGCTGGCCGGAAATGTTGCAGACGATCGACAAGTCCGAGCGCGAGTCGCGCGAAAAAACCGCGGAGAAGCTCGGGATGCTGGCCGATCCCGTGTTCGAAGTTTTTAACAAAGGCGCGACGAGCGCGAAGCTCGACAATTTGGTCGAAGGTCTGCGCGCGCGCGGACTGGCCGAGTTTGTCGATGTCGATGTTCGCATCGTTCGCGGCCTCGCTTATTACACCGGCACTGTTTTCGAAGTTTTCGATCGCGGGGGAAAACTTCGCGCGATCGCGGGCGGTGGTCGCTACGACAATTTGATAGCGCAATTGAGCGACAACGCCGTCTCCATGCCCGCGCTCGGATTCGCCATGGGCGATGTTGTCCTCGGCGAATTGATTCGCGGCCGCCTGCAACCTGAGCGCAAGATCGACATCTACATTGTCATCGCGAAAGAAACGCGACGCGCCGATGCCCTCGCGCAAGTTCAACAACTTCGCGACCGCGGTTATCGCGTCGATTTTCCCCTAACGAGCGCAAAAGTCGGCAAACAATTCCAAACCGCCGAAGATCTGGGCGCGACCCTCGCGATTCTTTACGGCGACGAATGGCCGCAGGTGAAAATCAAAACGCTCGCCACGCGCGAAGAGAAATTGGTTTCGCACCAGGAGTTATCTGCGCATTTGCCTGCGCATCCCAGCCTGTCATCCTGAGCCGAGCGAAGGATTTCTCATTATTTCTTTGCAGCCGCTACCGTCCTATCCGAAGCAATAGTCAGAGATGCTTCGCTTCCGCTCAGCATGACAACTCACGGATACCGCACACACGACTGCAATTACCTTCGCAAGATCGACATCGGCAAAACGGTGACGCTCGCCGGTTGGGTCAACGTCACCCGCGATCACGGCGGTGTGATTTTCATTGATCTGCGCGATCGCGAAGGACTGACGCAGGTCGTGTTTCGCCCGGAGGAAAGCGCGGAGCTGGCGAAGCGCTCGCATTCGTTGCGCAGCGAGGACGTGATTCAAGTGACCGGCCGGGTCGCGCCGCGATTGCCCGGAACGGAAAATCCGAAACTGCCCACTGGCGATATCGAAGTTCTGCCGAGTGAGATGTCGATCTTGAACAAGGCGCACGATCTTCCGTTCCAGATCGATACCGACATTCATAACGAAGATTTACGGCTGACGTATCGCTACTTCGATCTACGTCGTCCGCAGCTCGCGCGCAATCTACGCATGCGTCATGCGGTCACGAAAGCGACGCGCGATTATCTCGACTCGCAAGGTTTTATCGAAGTCGAGACGCCGATCTTGTCGAAGAGCACGCCGGAAGGTGCGCGCGATTTCCTTGTCCCGAGCCGGCTCACGCCCGGAAAATTTTACGCATTGCCGCAAGCGCCGCAGCAATACAAACAGCTGCTCATGGTCGGCGGGGTGGAAAAATATTTTCAGATCGCGAAATGTTTTCGCGACGAAGATTTGCGCGCGGACCGGCAGCCGGAGTTCACGCAGATCGATATCGAAGCATCGTTCGTTAGGCCGGAGGACATCTACGCGCTGACCGAAGGAATGCTCGCCGCGATCTTCAAGGCCGCGCGCAAGATCGACATCAAACTTCCGTTCGATCGCCTGACGTATCGGGAGGCGGTCGGAAAATATGGCAGCGACAAACCCGATCGCCGTTTCGGAATGGAACTTGTCGATCTTGGCGAAGATTTTCGCGCTAGCAGCTTCAAGGTTTTTCGCGGCGCGCTCGACGCCGGCGGAGTCGTAAAAGCGATTAACGCAAAAAGCTTTGCGCTACTGACGATTGGTCAATCCGATGAGCTCACTGAGATTGCGAAAACATTCGGCGCGAAAGGTCTCGCGTTTATCAAAGTCGAAGGCGGCGAATGGAAATCGCCGATCGTGAAATTCTTTTCCGACGCGGAGAAGAATGCGCTGAAGACAAAACTGAATGTCGAAGAAGGCGATTTGATTTTGTTCGCGGCCGATAAATGGGAAGTAGCGACGGAAGTGCTCGGTCGCATTCGGCTTCGCATCGCCGAGATGCAAAAGTTGATTGTCGATCTTACGAAGTTGGATTTTCTCTGGGTGACAGATTTTCCGCTACTCCAATTCAGCGCCGAGGAAAACAAATGGAACGCGGTGCATCATCCCTTCACACGTCCGAAAGCGGAAGATGTCGCGTTGCTCGACGAGGAGAAGTTTTCGGAAGTTCGCGCGGAAGCTTACGACGTAGTTTTAAACGGCGTTGAAATCGGCGGCGGCAGCATTCGAATTCACGAACCGGACTTACAGGACAAAATGTTCGGCGTTCTCGGAATCAGTCCGCAAGATCGACAATCGATGTTCGGCCATTTGCTCCGTGCATTTCAGTTAGGCGCGCCGCCGCACGGCGGCATCGCCATGGGTCTCGATCGATTGGTCATGCTCGTGTGCGGCGAAGAATCGATCCGCGACGTCATGGCTTTCCCGAAAAATAATCGCGGCATGGATCTGATGTCGCAGTCACCCGCCGATGTCGATCCGCGCCAGTTGCGCGATTTGGGAATCAAGCTGGCGGCGGGAGATGCTCGCGCTCCGTCCGGAAAAGAATCGCCACCGAAAAAGTGACGATTGTTCCGAAGCAAATCCACCACGGGAATTCCATCAGCGGCAGCCAGCTTGGTTGTTCGTAAAACTTTGTGCCGAAGATGCGCGCGATGTTGTTAGGCAATCCGCTCAGGATGGCGACGACGATGAAGCCGATGATCATGGCGATGATGTTGCCGCGATTATTGCCACGTCGTTTGGTGAAAACGCCGCAGAGGAACACGCCTAACAACGAGCCGTAGGTGTAGCCGAAAATTCCGAGGACGATCGGGATGATGCGCAAGTCCGGCCTAACGATAACGAGATAGGAGGTGATGGACGCGACCACGATCATGAGCACGGAAAACGCGACCGTGGCCCAACGCACGGCGCGCAAGCTTTCCGCAGATGTCGATCTTGTGTTGATGTAAGTCTCGTACCAATCGCGCGTGAAACTGGTCGCGAGCGCGTTGAGCGCGGTGCTGAGCGAGCCCATCGCGGTCGCGAAAATTCCGGCGATCAATAATCCGCGCAGACCGACCGGCATTTGGTAGAGAACGAAGTGACAGAAAACTTCGCTCGGCGATTTCGGCAATGTCGGATCGGGGTGCGCTTGATAATACGTCCAGAGCAACAGCCCGATGCTGAGAAACGTGAGGACGATCGGAATATCCGCCAGCCCGGACAGGACTAACGAACGCCGGCTCCGGCGAATATCGACCGCGGTCAACATTCGCTGCACCATGTCCTGATCGGTGCCGTGCGTCGCCATGGTCACGAATGTCGATCCAATGAGGCCGGCGAAAATCGTGTACTCGATTTCGAACATGCCTTTGATTTTGTCCCAGCCGCTGCGCGCAGGATCGAGTCCGGTGGCGATGAAATCGGAAACGTGGAAACCGCCGTGTCGTTGCACGATTTCGTCCCACCCGCCGGGAATGGCGGAGTAAAGCAACCCGAGCGCAACAAGCGCGCTCCCCATCATGATCGACGCCTGAATAAAATCGGTCCAGACGACGGCCTTGATTCCGCCGAGCGTCGTATAAATCGCCGTTAGGATAACGATCGCCACGCATGCGCCGACATAAATCCAAAGGGTTTGGGTTTGGTTAGGCCGCGCGCCGGAAATCATTTCATACGCGAGCGCGAGCGCGATGGCGGCAACGTAAAGACGCGCGCCAGATGCGAGCACGCGCGTGATTAGAAAAATGGCCGAGGCCGCGTTCTTAGTCGGAACGCCGAAGCGCGCAGTCAGGTATTCGTAGATCGAGTAAACTTTGTAGTCGTAGTACGGCTTGATGAAAATGTAACTGACGAGGACGCGCGCGATGATGGTGCCGAAGGCGAGCTGGACGTAAGTGTAATTGCGGAGCGCGAAGCCTTCGCCCGGCGTTCCGAAAAATGTGGCCGCGCTCGTTTCCGCCGCGACGATGGAAGCGAGCACCGCCCACCACGGGATCTGGCGGCCGCCGAGTGCGAAATCGTGCAAGCTTTCCTCGCGTCGCCCCATGCGCAGGCCGATGCCGATGATAACGACGAAGTAGAGCAGCAGAACGGCGCTATCGATTGCCAGCCGGGCGTCCATGTCGATCTTATGATGAATGACGAATTCCGAATGTCGAATGACGAACGCGCTGGAGTTCGACCTCGAGAAAACGCTGGGCTCGGGACAGGTCTTTCATTGGGTGAAGATCGACAATCGATTCGTCGGTGCGATTGGCGATCGCGCGGTCTGTTTGGAGCAAGACGGCGATATTTTAAAAGTTCGCGACGGCGAGCCGCCGTCGCCAGCAGGCCAGCGGCCTGCGCTCCCCAGAATTGTGGCGGACTATTTCGCGCTCGATCATCCGCTCCGCGAAATTTGCGCGGCTATGCCTAACGACGACGCCATGAATGCGGCGAAAGAATTTTGTCGCGGTCTGCGCATTATTCGGCAACCGAAGTGGGAATGTTTGGCCACGTTTATCTGTTCGTCGATGAAACAGGTGGCGCACATCCGGCAGATCTCGCGCGCATTGCGCGAGCGTTTTGGTGACGCGCGCAAGATCGACAATCACACCGTGTTCACATTTCCGAGCGCGCAACGAATCGCGCAGAGTTCGGAAAAGAAATTGCGCGAGTGCGCGCTCGGTTATCGCGCGAAGAATCTTCTGGCGACGGCGCGACTCATCGCCCACGGCGATGTCGATCTCGAGAAGATGTCGATCTTGTCCGATGTCGATCTTCGCGAGGCGTTGTGCGCATTGCCCGGCGTGGGTGCGAAGGTTGCTAACTGTGTGATGCTCTTCGCCTTCGAACGCTTACGCGCATTCCCGATTGATGTCTGGATCGAGCGCACGCTACGCGAACAATATTTCGCGCGGAAACGCAAGGTGACGCCGAAACGTTTGCGCGATTTTGCCGCGACCTATTTCGGCGACCACGGCGGTTACGCGCAGCAGTATCTGTTTCACCACGCGCGCATGAATGACAAGCGCCGCCGCGTGACCTAAATTCCCGCCTATCGATGAGCACCACCGCGCCATCTGAATTCATCATCGGGCATTCAGTCGATGACGCGACTGATCGCCGCGCCGAATTGCGCAAAATCGGCTGGGCCTTGTTCGCGGCGCTGGTGATTCATTTGATTATCGGCACGTTGATCGCGGCGTTTCACGATAAATTGTTCACCCGCGTCGAGCCGGTGGAAGAGGACAAGCCGATGGAGATGACGATGGTCGATCTGCCACCGACGCCGGCGGCGACTCCGCAGAAAAATTCCATGTTCATGGAAACGGACGAATCGAAAGCGGCGAAAGAAGAGCCGAAGGAGAAAACTTTCGAGTCGAATGCGAATTCGCTCGCCGCGAGTCAATCCGCCGCGACCGGCGAGCTGCCGCTTCCGTCGCAGGAAGGAAAAGAACGGCCGAATGTCGATCTTGAATCGCATGCGTATTCTTTGCCTAACCAAGGCGCGCAGCCGCAGCCAAGCGTGGCGCCGAAATCGACGCCGCAGGAATCAGTCGCGCCTCGGGAAACGCCGCGCGAAGACCAGTTCGCAATGTTGACCAAACCGAAGCCGACACCGCAAGCGAGCGCGGCGCAGACTCCGGCGCCGGTAAGATCGACATATCAACCATTGAAGCAGCAGACGAAAATTTCCGGCGCGATCACGAGCCGCGGCATTTCTTCGGTGAACGCGCTGGCGACCCCGCTGGGTCGTTACGAAAAAATCATGAAGGACGCGATCGGTTCGCGTTGGTACGCCTATATGGAACAACGGCGCGAGATGGCGAACGTGGGCACGTTGCAGGTGCATTTCTTCATCGACCGCGGCGGGCACATCAAGGGCCTCAAGATTCTCGAGAACACGTCGAACGAAACGTTCGCGAATATTTGTTTACAATCGATTTTGGAAGCGCAGCTTCCGCCCATTCCCGACGATCTCGCGGCAACATTGCCGTCGGAAGGTTTGGAAATCGAAGGAATGAATTTCATCATCTACCCGAATTGACGACGTCGATCTTAGCTGAGTTGCCGGAATCGCTGCAAAGCGTGACCAAATTTTTCGCCAACGGCGGTTTGTTCATGTGGCCGCTGCTGGCGTGCTCGGTCATTGCCCTAACGACAATCATTCTGCGCATCTTCGCGTTGCGTGAAAAGCTCGTGTTGCCGGTCACGGTCGAGAGCGAAATGGAACGGCTCGTGCCCGGCGCGAGCGCGGAGCGGCTTGCGCGCGTGGTGCATCACGATCCGTCTTCGCTCGCGCGACTTGTTAGGGTAGCGCTGCAACATTTACGCTGGCCGCGCTCGGACAATGTCGAGGCGGTGCAGGCGCGCGCGCGTTACGAGATGGTGCGGCTCGAGCGCGGGCTGGTCATTCTCGAAGTCATCGTCGGCATCGCGCCGTTGATTGGATTGATCGGCACGGTCTCGGGATTGATTCACGTGTTCGCCAGTTTGGGGTTAAGCGCGGGCGCGGCGGACGCGAAACGGATCGCGCAGGGAATTTCGGAAGCGTTGAGCACGACGATCTTCGGTCTTGGCATCGCGGTGCCGAGTTTGATCGCGTTCGTTTATTTCTCGAAGAAAGTCGAGGTGATGGCGGTGGAGATGGAATCGCTCGTGACCGATTTGCTTTCGAAACTTTATTTCGGCCGCGCTGCCGGTGAAGTGCCGCCGGCAAGATCGACAATCACTCCGTCGCCGGCGCGAGTGCCCGTTGCTCCGCAATGAAGTTTGCGCCGAAGAAAAAACGCGCGCCGTCGATCATTATCGTCTCGCTCGTCGATATTCTGACGATCCTGCTCATTTTCTTCGTCGTCTCGACCACGTTTAAAAAAGATCAGCCGGAAGTGCAGATTAATTTGCCGGATTCAAAGACGGCGGTGAAACAGCCGGCTGAGCTCGAGCATTCGATCGTGAGTGTCGATGCCAACGATGAAGTGAAGCTCGATGGAAATGCGATTGCGGTCGATGATTTGCAAAACGCGGTGAGTCAACTTCCGCCGACGAAAAAGTCTTCGCTCGCATTGCAGGCGGACAAGAAAGCCTCCTTCGGGATGATCGTGAAAGTGATGGACGCGTTAAAACTTGCCGGCGTGAAGAATTTGCCGGCTTTCACGCAAGAGGGCGCGGCGAAATGAAGCGCGGTCATGTTGAGCGAAGCGAAACATCTCTGTCTATTCTTCTGTTAACCCCGGTTGGAGATGAACAGAGATTCTTCGCTCCGCTCAGAATGACATTTACAGTCAGACTCGCACACACGCGCAGATGAAGTTGTCGATCTTGCAATACGGCGATCCGATTTTGCGGACGAAAGGCGAACGCATCGACAAGATCGACAATCACGTTCGCGAATTGGCCAATGACATGCTCGAAACGATGCGCGACGCGAACGGTGTCGGATTGGCGGCGCAACAAATCGGCGAAGCGTTGCAATTGACCGTGGTCGATGTGTCGCAGGTCGAGGACCGGCCGAGCACGATGAAGTTGCGAGGAGAAGATGTCGATCTTTCGGCGGTCATGCCGCTGGTGTTGGTCAACCCGGAGATCACGTTGCGCGATGAAACGGAAATCGGGAGCGAAGGTTGTTTGAGTTTTCCGGAGATCACCGGCGACATCGAGCGCGCGCAATCGATCAATGTGCGCGCTCAGGATTTGAATGGGAACGAAATCGAATTTGAAGCGAGCGGATTACTCTCGCGCGCGATTCAACACGAAGTCGATCATCTCAATGGCATTCTGTTTATCGACCGCATGAATTCGGCGACGAAAGCGAGCGTCGCCAGCAAATTGAAGCGCATGCAGAAGGAAACGTTGCGCGTGTTGCGGAAAGATCGACAAGCGGTCGCGCTCTAAATTACATCGCTTTGTAATCGACGCTGATAGTGCGGTAGGATTGCTGGCCGCGCTCGGCCGAAAAATAAAATAGCTCGAGCATGGTCGTGCCGACCATCCATTGATAGCCGACCAGCGTCTGGATCACATCGGTATCGGTGTCGCGCGAACGCGAGACCAGTTTTCCGGTCCCGTATTTCGCATCGAAGTAACGCCGGATGTCGCCCATGCGCTGGTTGTACCACTCGATGCCGCGGTCCTGATATTCGTATTGCAACTCAACGCCGTAGAGCACGCCGCCCTTAAAAGTGAAAAGCGTTCGTTTCAATCCTGGATGGACGAGGCCTTCGACCGTCCAGATGTCTTTGTTTTCTTTTTTGTCGCGCGAAATGATGCGCGCCTTCGCGCCATTGAGCACGCTTTCGACGCGCGGCTGCGAATCGTTCCAACGAAATCCAAACGGCGGCAATAATTCGTCCGCGGCGAAGATCGACATCGTACTGCTCGCAAAAAATGCGAGTGCGATCGCGTAGAAGGACCGCGTTTTCATGTGCGGAGAAGTACACTCATGTCGGAAGGGCTGCAAAGCTGGAGGCGACCATCGGCGCGGTCAACTTTATGCGCGATCACGAGAATTTTGAAATTTCGGACAAGGTGTTTTCGAAATTCCGGTCAAGAATTTTTTGGACGCGCACGAAAATTTATTTGGGATTTTTTCTTGTCGGAAATTTGTTCGGTTTCTAATCTCAAGCCCGCTGCGAGGGCGAAACAAGAGGTGATGTGAACAACATGTGAACAGATTCTAAAACGTAACCGCCCGATAATGACCGCTGCCTTAACCTACTCAGCTTTTCCTCGTGATGCGATTGTCGATCTTCGCATCACCGTTTCGAAATTTTCACCGATCCGGTCCGTTTTTCCCTCGTATTTCGTCAATTTTCGCGATTTTCCTTCGCTGCGATGTGACGAATGCGTGACGACGAACGGCTACACAATTTTCCCTCGACCTAACGAATTTTCCCAGCAATCGCCCAATAAGGCGATTGTGTAACGCTGTTAACAACTTGCCCATGCCTCACCGCGCTGATCTTTGGCAAAAACTCTCGAGCGCGCTCAAACCACAGGTGAGCGCCGACACGTTTAATCGCTGGTTTTCCGCCGTGGAATTGAGCGAAGCGAACGAGGACGCGATCACTTTTCGCGTGCCGAATAACATTTATCAATTCTGGATCGAGAGTAATCACATGACGGCGTTGCAGACGGCCGTGCTTAAAGCGCTCGGCGCGCCGCGTCAGATTAAGTTCGTCGTTTCAAACGGAGACGGCGACCAGGCGGTCGAAGCGGCGCCGGCGGCCGAGACAGCGGCGAGTGAAATCAAAACAGGCCGCAACGCCGGTGGATTGAATCCGCGAAACACGTTCGATTCATTCGTGATCGGGCCTAACAACGAGATCGCGCACGCGGCCAGTCTCGCGGTCGCGCAAACTCCCGCGCGCACCTACAATCCGCTCTTCATTTACGGCGGGGTCGGTCTCGGCAAAACGCATCTCATGCAGGCCATCGGCCATTTCGTTTGCGCGAAAAAGAAGGCCAGCCGCGTCATGTACTTGTCGAGCGAGCAATTCATCAACGAATTCATCGACGCCATTCAGCACAACACGCTGGTGAAATTCCGGAAGCGTTATCGCCAGGCCGATTTGCTTCTCATCGATGACATTCAATTTCTCGGCGGCAAAGAACGATCGCAGGAAGAATTCTTTCACACCTTCAACACGCTATTCGACGGTCATAAACAGATCGTGCTCTCGAGCGACCGGCCCGCATCGGAGATTGCGAATCTCGAGCATCGCCTCGTTTCGCGTTTCGAATGGGGACTGACCGCGGAATTGCAGCCGCCGGACGTCGAGACACGCATGGCGATTCTGCGCAAGAAAGCGAAAAGCCTGCAGATCAAACTGGCCGATGACGTTTTCGAATTTCTCGCCAACCGCATTCGCACCAACGTGCGGCGGCTCGAAGGCGCGCTCATGCGCGTGGCCTCGTTCGCGTCGCTCAGCGGCAAAGAGCTCACGCAAGAAGCGATCGAGCATTTGCTCAAGGACATTTTGCAGGAGGAAGCGCGCAACTCGATTACGATCGAACAAATTCAACGGCGCGTGGCCGAACATTTCGATGTGCGCCTGGCCGATATGACGAGCAAACGCCGCCCGGCGAACATCGCGTTTCCGCGACAAGTCGCGATGTATCTCGCGCGCGAACTAACGAAAGCCTCGCTCAACGAAATCGGCGACGCCTTTGGCGGACGCGATCACGGCACGGTGCTGCACGCGTGCAAGCTGGTGAAGAAGCGCATGAAAGAGCAGGACAATATTCGCCAGACCATTTCGTTCATCGACAGCTCGCTCAAGCGGTGATTGTCGATCTTGCGATTGTCGATCTAACGATTGTTAACGCGCGCGAGTTTACGGTTGCCGATTAAATTCGGCTGCCTTACATCTTAAGCGCCATTCATTCATGAAATTCAGCGCATCGAAGGAGAAACTGCTCGAAGGCTTGCAACAAGTTCAAAACGTCGTCAGCACGCGCACGACCCTGCCCATTCTTTCGAACGTGCTTCTGCAGGCCGATGGCAACGAAGTTCACCTAACGACCACCGATCTCGACGTCGGCGTGCGCGGAAGTTTCGAAGCGAGCGTGGAGAAAGCGGGCGCGACTACGCTCCCGGCGCGCCGTTTGTTCAACATCATTCGCGAATTGCCCTCGAGCGAGATTTCGGTCGACATCGACGGCAAGAACGCGGCCTCGATTCGCAGCGGTCAAAGTTATTTCAAGATTCTCGGATTGCCCGAGGAAGAATTTCCGCCGTTGCCGAAATTTGAAAACGCGAAGTCGGTCAACATTCCGCAAAAAGCGTTGCGCGATGGTTTGCGCAAAACCGCGTATGCTATCTCGACCGATGAAACGCGTTACGTCCTCAACGGCGTTCTCTTCAGTTTCAAAGACAACAAACTCACGCTCGTCGCGACCGATGGCCGACGGCTCGCCATGCTCGACATCGAGCTCGAATTCCCGCGCAGCCACGAGGCCGACATCATTGTCCCGACCAAAGCGGTGACGGAATTGCAACGCCTCCTCACCGACGACGGCAACGTAAAGGTGAGCGTCGGCAGCGGCCAGGTTGCGTTCGATCTGAACAAGACGTTACTCGTGTCGAAGTTGATCGAAGGAAATTATCCGAACTACAAACAAGTGATCCCGGGCGATGCGAAAGAGCGCGTCACTCTCGAGCGCGAAACATTTTTGAATTCGCTCCGGCGCGTTTCGCTGCTCACGAGCGACAAATCGAACTCGATCAAGCTCAACTTCAGCAAGAACAACATCGACATCACCGCGAACACGCCCGAAGTCGGCGAAGCCAAGGAATCGTTGCCGGTTCAATACAAAGGCCGCGAGTTTTCCATCGCCTTCAATCCCGAATTTCTGATGGCGCCATTGCGCGCGCTCGGCGAAGACGAAGTTTTTCTCGATCTTATCGACGAGATGAGCCCCGGCGTTTTGAAAATCCAAACGCCGTTTCTATACGTCTTGATGCCGATGCGCATCAGCTCCTGACGAGTTTAGGACCGCGGCGAAGATCGCCGCCCTACAAGCCGATGGCATCGACGACCGTCGCAAGATCGACATCTTCCATTCGGTGCGTCGTCGCGCGAATCACGCGCACATTCTCATTGAGCGGCGCCCAAACCTCGGGCTCGGTCGGCCCGAATAACAGAATACATTTCGCGCCTGCCGCCGCCGCGAGATGAGAAATGCCGCTGTCATGGCCGATGAAATTTGTTTTCTCGAAAATCGCGGCCAGCTGCGGCAGCGGGAGATTCTTCGCCAGAAGTACATGTCGATCTTGCAAACGGTTTGCTTGCATTTCGTCGGCTTCGCCGGAGACCAGCACGACCCGCCCGCGAATACGGTCGCGAAGCGAAATCCAATTCTCGATCGGCCAATTTTTCTTTTCGCTGCCGCTACCGGGATGAATTGCAACGATTGGCGCGCGAGCATCGCGCAAGAATTCGGAAGCAAATTGTCGATCTTGCGCGGAAGGAAAAATTTTCGCGGCAAAGTCGTCCACGTTGATCCCGAGTTCTTCGATTGGTCGCGCCAATTGCCGGGTTGCATGTGAGCGATTGTCGATCTTTGCCGGTCCGCGCACGATTTGTTTTGCGCCGCAGCGACGAAGGTTGGTCAAAAAAATTTCATCCGGATCGTAGAGGTAACTAACGATGAGATCAAAGCCGCCGAAGTATTCGCGCAATTCCGGCGACAGCTCCGCCTCTTTGCCGAAGAAGCGTGAGAGCGGCGCAAATTCAATCGACCTAACCGCATCGGCATAAAAACGTTTCTCCGCCAGCGCCGCGATGTGTTTGTAGCCGAGAATCTCGATGCGCGCCTGCGGATGCGCGTCGCGCAACGCTTTCATTGCCGGCAGCGTGAGAATGAAATCGCCGATCGCGCCGCCGCGGATGACGAGGAGGCGATTAATAAGTCGTTAGGCCAAGCACAAGCATGGCCGCGCCGTAGACGAAGAGGAGGCCGTGCAGCGAGCGCCAACGCCATGAACTGCGCGAAGTCCAATCAATGTGATCGCGCAGCAGGTACGGCATTGTCACCCAGAACAAACCGACAATGACGAGAATGTAGGCGAAGACGGTGACGACGAGCCGCGCGCTTTCGTTGCGCAGAAATGCGGCGTCGAGCAATGGTTCGGCCGCGAGCAGGCACAGGATGCCGAGTGCGCGGACGGCGAGAAATTCATCGACGAAACGAATCACGAGCAGGTAGCCGATCGGCAAAGCGATGAGCAATGGCCGGCGGAACGGCGCGAATTCGCCCATCTCCATGGTCGCGAGCAACCAGACGCTCCAGCCGAGCGCGATTGTGAACAAGATGAAGCCGGCCACGCGCGAACGCGGCAGACGCTTGGCCCATTCCTGGAATTGCGGCGGCCTAACGAGCGCCGGTAAACTGATCAGCACGAGAATGGCGCCGGCGATGATGCCGACGGCGCGCAGAGACAATTGATAAATCATGTGAGGACCGGTTGCCTTGCGCCGTAGAGGCTGAAACCATTCGCGCGTTCCACGCGAAGATCGACAAGTTCACCCACGCAATCTTCGCTGCCTTCGAAGACAACGATTTTGTTCGTCGGCGTGCGGCCACTAAGACGCGCCGGGTTATTCTTGCTCGGGCCTTCACAAAGAATCTCGATGTCGCGGCCGACCAGCCGCTCGTTCGTTCGGCGCGTTGCCGCGTTCACGACATCGAGCAAATCGTGGTTGCGATACTCTTTGAGGTCTTCGGAAATTTGTTCGCTCATGTCGGCGGCGGGCGTTTGCTGCCGCGGCGAATAACGGAAGACGAATGCGTTGTCGAATTCGATTTGCTCGACCAGTTCGCGCGTTTGTTTGTAATCGTCGTCGGTTTCGCCCGGAAATCCGACGATAATGTCGGTTGTTAGGCCGATGTCTTTACGCGCGCTTCGCAGACTGCGCACAAGATCGACATATCGTTCTGCGGTGTAAGCGCGGTGCATCGCCTTGAGGATCTTGTTCGAGCCCGATTGCAACGGCAGATGAACGTGCGGCATCAATTTCGGCAAACGCGCGAATGCTTCGATGAGGTCCTCGCGAAATCCGATCGGATGCGGCGAAGTGAAGCGCAGGCGCTCGAGCCCTTCCACTTCGTGCACGGCGTCGAGCAATTGCACAAACGGACTCTTATTGTCGATCTTCGGAAATTCGTGGCGGCCGTAGAGATTGACGATCTGGCCTAACAACGTCACCTCCTTTACTCCGCGCGAGACCAGCTCGCGAACTTCGCGAACAATCTGGGAAATGGTGCGGCTGCGCTCGGCGCCGCGCGTCTGCGGCACGATGCAAAAAGTGCAATGCATGTTGCAGCCCTGCATGATCGAGACGAAGGCGCTGGCTTGTTTCGGTGCGAGCTGTTGCGCGCGGATCGTTTCCTGCGAACCCGCTTCCTCTGCAAGATCGACAATCGAAAAACGCGGGTCGTCCATGCGACGATTGCGTTTGCGTTCAACGGCGTCTTCCACGTAATCGGCGACGCGATGGAATTTTTGTGTGCCAACGACAAGATCGACATGTGGAAGTTTTTTCAGCAGCGCCGCGCCGCGCGCCTGCGCCATGCAACCGAGAAATCCGAAAACAACATGCGGCCGATCCTTCGCCATTCGTCCGAGCATACCCATTTTGCCGAGCGCCTTTTGGTCGGCCATGTCGCGCACGCTGCATGTATTCAGCAGGACGACATCGGCGTCGCTCTCGCGATCCGTGCGCGAGTAGCCGCGCTCGACTAACGAATGCGCGACCAGTTCCGAGTCGCGCTCGTTCATCTGGCAGCCGTAGGTTTTGATGAAAAATTTCGGCATCGCGAGCGGAAACAATTACACAGATTATCCGCTTTCCAACATGTCGATCTTTCCGATTAAATCGCCGGTCTCATGAAGGACGGCGTTCCGGCAATTGGAATTATCGGCGGCAGCGGTTTGTATCAAATGGAGCAGATGGTGGGCGTGACCGAACATAAAATCGATACGCCGTTCGGTCCGCCATCGGACGCGCTCATCGGTGGCACCTTGCAAGATCGACAAGTGTATTTCCTGCCGCGACACGCGCGCGGCCATCGCATTCTTCCGCACGAGCTAAATCATCGCGCGAACATTTGGGCGCTGCGTTCGCTCAACGTCCGCTGGATCATTTGCGTGACCGCGGTCGGGAGTTTGCAGGAAAAATACGCGCCGCGCGACGTGCTCTTGCCGTCGCAATTTTACGACCGCACCAGCACGCGGACCGGTCACACATTTTTTGGGGAAGGAATCGCGGCGCACATTTCGTTTGCCGATCCGATCAGCACACAACTGCGGAACATGCTGTTTGAGTCCGCGCGTTCGTTAGGCATCAACGCCCACAATGGCGGCACCTACGTGAACATGGACGGGCCGGCGTTTTCGACGCGCGCCGAGTCGGAATTGAATCGCCGGCACGGCTTCGACGTCATCGGCATGACGAATTTGCCGGAGGCGAAACTGGCGCGCGAGGCGGAGATCGCGCTCGCGACCATGGCGATGATTACCGATTACGATTGTTGGAAGGTGGAGGAGGAGCCGGTCTCGGCGCAGACGGTATTCGGGCATTTGACGGCGAATGCGGACACGGCCAAACGCATTCTTGTCGATGTAATCCCGCGGATTCCGACAAAACCCGATTGGCCGGAACATTCGGCGCTCGACGCGGCGCTGACGACGGAGCGCAAGCTCTGGCCAAGATCGACAATCGACAAGCTGGGGCCTATTTTGGCGCGATTCGCCGGGTGAAAAAAGTTCTTGCCTAGCCGAGCCAAATTATAGTAATTCTAAAGACATTCGGCAGCGCTCCAGTCGTTGCCCACCGAAATATGAAAATCGAAATCGCCGCTTGTTTACTCAGCCTCGCACTTTTGCCTGCTTGTTCGACCACCAGTCAAACGACTGCCGAACATCAAACCCTCGAGCAACGCCTCAACGCGAAATACGCCAGCGCTGACACGACAAACGTGGGCGAGCCCGCGCCGCCCGCGGAAGGTCCGGAAGATATTCCGGCCGAAGGCCCGACCGATCCGGACAACAATCCGATCCTGGTCCCGTCGCCGTTGCTGCGCTATTGGGCTTCGTCGCGCACGCCGTAATTCCCGGCGCAACTCGTTAGGTATTTCTGCAAGATCGACAACGAAAGTTGTCGATCTTTCGCGTACTCACCCGGCGGAATACAGACCCCATTGCAGAAGCGCGCCGGCATCTCGCCAGACCGTACCGCTGGTGTCGCCCAGCACCACCACGATCACGTCTTTGCCCGGCCGCGCGCCGCTCGCGATCAAACATTTCCCGGCCGCTTCGGTGTAGCCGGTCTTCATGCCGTTACAAAACGGAAGGCGCAGCAGCAGCTTGTTCGTATTCTCGAGCTCACGCGTGCGGCCGTTGGAAAAACGAAACACGTAACGCGGCATGCAGACAATGGAACGGATCGTCGGATTCGCGTAGGCCGCCTTCGCAATCAATGAAAGATCGCGCGCGGACGAATACTGACCCGGGACCGGCAAACCGTTCGGGTTAACGAAATGCGAATGAGTTGCGCCGAGTTCGCGTGCGCGCTGATTCATCGCCTGCGCGAAAGCTTCGATGCTGCCGGCGTAATCACGCGCCAGACAACGCGCGACGTCGTTAGGGCTTTTCACGAGCAAGGCGCGGAGGAGATCGATGCGTTGATAGGTTTCGCCCGGGCGAATGTTCAACTTCACCGGCTCGGCCAGCGTGTCGATGAATTCGACCGTCACTTGTCGATCTAAGAAGCCGTGCTCGGCGACGAGAAGCGCCGTAAGTAATTTTTGCGTGCTGGCCGCGGGGCGAATGTCATCCGCGTTTTTCTCGTAAAGAATCTGACCGGACCGCGCGTCAATCATCATGATCGATTTTGCAACGGTGCGCGGCGCGCCATTCGGCTCGCGCCCAATCGGCGTTTCGGGTTGCGGCTTGCGCGGCGTTTTGTGTTTGCGCGACGGCTTTGGCGTTGCTTCGCCCTCGTCATCGGAATCGGTCGAGCTTGGGCGTTTCGCTTTTCGGACTGACGGCTTCTCTTCATCCGCGCTACTGGAATGTTGGTGCGGCGCTTTCGAAATCCCACTTGGCCGAACGGCTTCATCTTCGTCCTGCGCGAACCCAGTGAAGGCGATGAAGATCGCGCAGAACCACGGAAATGCGCGACGTGACAGTTTCATGCGGCGGGAATTTAGGGGCACATACCCAACGCGCGCAAGTTCACCATGTCGATCTTGTACGATGTCGATCTTACGATTTCGCCCGTTCGATCAATTCGATCTCGTATCCTTCCGGCGCGTCGATGAAGGCAATGCGGCCGCTGCTGCTTTTGTGTGGCCCGTCCGAAAGCGGATAACCTTTCGCCGCCGCTTCGCGCGCGAACGCATCGAGATCGTCCACCTCGAACGCGAGATGCGTCAGGTCGGGACCAACCTGCACCGGCCCGCTCTCATCGAATTTGCAGATCTCGATCTCCTCTTCGCTTTGCGGCGCTTTGAAAAAAACGAGCTGCGAGCCGCGTCCCGACGTGTGCCGCCGAATTTCCTTCAAGCCGAGCACGTCACGATAAAACGCCACCGTCTTTTCCAGATCCTGCACGCGATAGCGCGTGTGTAAGAGCTTTTTGATCATCGCTATCTTATTGCCCCGCTAATGAATTAGTTCAAACTTCGCTCGATGAAATTTGTTATCGCGGCCACGGGCGCCAGCGGCACAATTTATCTGCAACGTTTGCTCGAGCAGATCGACGCGAGCGCGCACGAGGTTCACCTCATCATGAGCAGCTATGCGCGACAGGTCGCAGCGCAGGAGGTCGATGATTTCAAAATTCCGAAAGGCGTCGCCGAACATGACGAAGCCGATATGAACGTGCCCTACGTGAGCGGATCGGCCCGGTTCGATGCCATGGTCATTCTTCCATGTTCAATGTCGACGCTCGGCCGCATCGCCAGCGGGTCGGGCGACAACGCGCTCTTTCGCGCCGCCGATGTTTTCCTGAAGGAGCGCCGCAAGCTCATCATCGTTCCGCGCGAGACGCCGTGGAATCTCATTCACGCGCGCAATGTCGTTAGGCTGCTCGAAGCCGGCGCGGTCGTGCTGCCGGCGATTCCGTCGTTCTACAGCCGGCCAAAGTCGATTGTCGATCTTGTTGACACCGTTGTCTGGCGCGTGCTCGATCAAATCGGTCTCCCGAGCAAACGCGCCTATCGCTGGGCCGAAGAAAATTGAAAATCGAAGGCCGCTCCGCGCGTGTTCTCATCACGCTCCTGTTCCCGATTTTCCGACTCTACACCGCAACACTTCGCGTCACCCTCGACGATCGCGCCGGCCTTTGCTCGTGGCCGAAGTCGCAACGTCTCATCGGTTCGCTCTGGCACAATCGGCTTCTTCTCATCGCGCACGCGATCGCGAAATTTCTTCCGCAACGCCGCGATGGTGCCGCCCTCATCAGCGCGAGCCGTGACGGCGCCATCATCGCCGATGTCGTTAGTCGTTACGGATTCCAACCGGTGCGGGGCTCGAGTTCGCGGCGCGGCAGCGGCGCTTTGTTGCAACTCGCCGACGTGATCGCAAGTGGACGCGATCCGCTCATTACGCCGGACGGGCCGCGCGGCCCGATGTACGAACTCGGCGGCGGAATTATTTTTCTCGCGCAAAAAACTGGAACGCCCGTTGTGCCGATGCACATGGAGTATTCGAGTTACTGGCGGGTGAAGAGCTGGGACGGTTTTTTTATCCCGAAACCATTTTCGCACGTCCGCGTCACGTTCGGCCCGGAGCATCGCGTAAGATCGACAACTACCGAACAAGAATTCGAGGCCGAGCGCGCACGTTTACAGGAAGCGATGATGGCGCTGGTTGAAACGCGCTGACGCATTTAACTTCCGCGCCATTTGTCATTCCGAGCGAAGTCGAGGAATCTCTCATTGTTCTCATGACAAATCTCATCGACGGCAAAACGATCGCTGAAAAAGTTTATGTCGATCTTCGGGAAAAGATTGCGGAACTGAAGTCGCGCGGCGTCACGCCCGGCCTTGCCGTCGTTCTTGTCGGCGACGATCCCGCTTCGCGCGCCTACGTGCGCTCGAAAGACAAGATGAGCCGCGAACTCGGATTGCATTCGGTAAAACTGGAATTGCCGGCGAACACGACGCAGCAGGAATTGTTAGGCAAAGTCGCGGAGTTAAATCGCGACCCGAAAGTGCATGGAATTCTTGTGCAATCGCCGCCGCCGAAACAAATAGATGAAGCCGCGGTTATTCGCGCGCTCGATCCGCGCAAAGACGTGGACGGATTTCATCCGGAGAACGTGGCCAAGCTCGCGCTCGGCGATGAGACGGGATTCGTTCCGTGCACGCCGTTAGGCATTCAACGTCTGCTCATCGAATCGAAGATCGACATCTCCGGCGCGCACGTGGTTGTGCTTGGTCGCAGCATGATCGTCGGAAAGCCGATCGCGCTTCTGCTTATGCAAAAAGGCAAAGGTGGTGATGCTACCGTGACCGTCGCGCATTCGCGCACGAAAAATCTCGAAGCGATCACGCGCTCGGCCGACATCGTCATCGCCGCAATCGGTCGCGCGCATTTCGTGAAAGCCGGGCATGTACGCGATGGCGTTGTCGTCATCGATGTGGGAATCAATCGCGTTGAAGATGCAACGAACGCGCGCGGTTATCGACTCGTTGGCGATGTCGATTTTGAAAACGTCGCTCCAAAAGCGAAAGCGATCACGCCCGTGCCCGGCGGCGTTGGGCCGATGACGATCGCGATGTTGATGTCGAACACGGTCAAGGCGTGTCGACAATCTTTGAAGTGAGCAATCGCAAAACCGTCGGCTGAACTTTTGCCGCGTGAACGAACATCGATGCGATGCGTGGCGATAAGACGGCGGCGCGCGCGAGCTGGTTGATCCACAGACGTCCGCGATACATCTGCGCATGTGCGTTGCTGAAAGCGCGCAGAGTCGATTGTCGATCTTGCGCGTGGAGAAGATCGACAATCGCATTCGCGGCCAGCTCGCCGGAACGCAGCGCGTAATAAATTCCCTCGCCGGTGAAGGGCTCGACCACGCGCGCGGCGTCGCCGATGAAAAATAAATTATCGTGCGCGGGTGTGATCGGCGCACGGGTGAGCGGCGTAATCGTGCGCCACGGATGCCACGGCGAGACGCCAAAATATTTTTCGGCCCACATTTTCAGATCGCCGATCGATCCCGGCTTGCCGACGAGACAAACGTTCAACTCGCCATGGTTGACCGGCGCCTGACCGGAATAACCTTGCGGCAAGAACTGGAGCACGACGCGATTTCCGAACCCGTTAGGCAAAGGAATGTGCGATTGAAGCGCGACGCGTTCGCGTTGCGGTTTCGGCAGTAAATTGCGCAGGCGTGCGATGGTGGAATTTCGTCCGTCCGCCGCAACGACAACTTTCGCGCGCACAACGTCGTGGACGATGTCGATCTTCCAATCGCCCCAACGTTCTTTCTCGATCGCGCTGACGATTGTTTCTTCGCGCACCTGCGCTCCGCACTCGCGCGCGCGATTCAACAAAAGCTCGTCGAACAAACTGCGCTTAACCGCGATCTCGGAATTTTCGCCGCGCGGAAGATCGACATGTAATTTCGCGCCGCCGATCGCGATGAATTCGACGGCCTCGAGTTGGCCGTGCGGCAAAGCGCGAACGCGTTCCGCGATTTCCAATCGCCGAAGCACCGGCCAGCAGCTCGGATTCAAACAATCGCCGCAAACTTTCTCGCGCGGAAATTTTTCGCGTTCGATCACGACGACGCGCAAACCGGCGCGCGCGGCGAACGCAGCGCAGGTCGATCCCGCCGGGCCCGCGCCAACGATTGCAAGATCGACAACTTCCATCGCGCCTAACTCTACGTAGATTCAAATGTATGGGCTGGTCGATTCCAATCGTGCGCATCGCGGGAATTCAGCTGCGCATTCACATCACGTTTCTGCTGCTCATCGGCTGGCTCGGTCTCGGCTATTACAACAGCGGCGGCTCGGCCGCGGCCGCGAGCGGGATCATTTTCATTCTGCTGCTTTTTCTGTGCGTGGTGCTGCATGAATTCGGGCACGCGATTGCGGCGAAAGCTTTTGGCATCAATACGCCGGACATCACGTTGTTGCCGATCGGCGGAGTCGCGCGTCTCGAACGGATGCCGGAAGAGCCGAAACAGGAACTCATCATCGCGATCGCTGGTCCGCTCGTGAATGTCGTAATCGCGCTCTCGTTGCTGCTCGTAATCGGCGGACGCACCGATGTCGATCCGCGCGCAATGGTGAGCGACGACATGCTGGCGAATTTGTTACGCATCAACGTGTGGCTGCTGTTGTTCAATCTGCTGCCGGCGTTTCCGATGGACGGCGGGCGCGTTTTGCGCGCTTTGCTCGCGACGCGATTGAGCTATGCGCGCGCAACGCAGGTCGCGGCCACGGTCGGGCAAGCCTTCGCTTTTATTTTTGGATTCATCGGATTGTTTTCGAATCCGTTTTTAATTTTCATCGCGCTCTTCGTTTACATCGGCGCGTCGCAGGAAGCGGCAGTTGCGCAAATGCGCGACATCACGCGGCGACTTCCGGTGTCGAGCGCGATGGTGCGAGACTTTCGCTCGTTGCCGATCGACGCGACGCTAGAGGAAGCGGCGGACGCGTTGATTGCGACGTCGCAACACGATTTCCCCGTGCTCGATCAAAGTGGGGGTGTTGCCGGCGTTTTGACCCGACACGATCTCATCAGCGCGTTGCGCAAGAACGATCCGGCCATTCGCGTCGGTGACGTGATGCGTCGCGATATTCCGGTAGTCACAACCGGCACGCCGTTCAATGAGGCGTTTCGCATCATGCAGGAAAATAATTTGCCGGCCGTGCCCGTGCTCGACGGGATGAAACGGCTCGTTGGATTGCTCACGCCGGAAAACGTGACCGAATTGATGATGATCCATTCCGCGCTGCCGCGCCGGCGCGTTTCGTGATCGATTGTCGATCTTACGCGCGGCAGTAAGTTGCTGCGTGCCGATTGCAAAACAAAAGCCCGACATGATGGAGAAGGTGCGCGATGTGCCGCACAAACCCGGCGTGTATCTCATGCGCGACCGCTTCAATCGCGTGATTTACGTCGGCAAAGCGCGCGATCTGCGTAAACGCGTGGGCTCGTATTTTCTACCGTCGAAGATGGCGGTGGCCGATTTGAAGACGCAAGCGATGCTGGATGCGGTTTGGGATTTTGAAACGCACGTCGTGCGCAGCGAAGCCGAGTCGGTTTTGCTCGAAGGCAAGTTGATCAAGGAATACCGGCCGCGTTACAACATTTCGTTTCGCGACGATAAACGTTTTCTTCTGGTTAAGATCGACATGTCGGAAGAATGGCCGCGGTTTCGGCTCGCACGATTTAAGAAGGACGATAACGCCCGTTATTTCGGGCCGTACGCGCATGCTGGGGCATTGCGGCAGACGTTGAATTTTATGCGGAAGAAATTTGGCGTGCTCACGTTTGGGCGGGGCGCGCCTAACGAGCGCGAATTGAAATCATCGACGTATCAGGTGCCGGTGCGTTTGAGCGAATTGACGGCGGAGCAATATCGCGAGCGTGTGCAGCTGGCGATGGAGTTTCTCGAAGGGCGTTCGCGTGAGATGATCGGCGCGCTGGAAGAGGAAATGCGCAAAGTCGCGGAGAAACAGGATTTCGAAAAAGCGGCCGAGCTGCGCAACATGATCGACGACCTGCGCAACACGACAAGATCGACAAGGAGATTCACGCGCGGTTCGCTGCCGAGCACGATCGATCCGATGGCGGACGTGCAGGCGCTGTCGGACGCGCTGCAATTGCCGAAGCCGCCGCAAGTGATGGAATGCTTCGACATCTCGAACATTTCCACCACGCACATTGTCGCTTCGATGGTTTGTTTTCGCGACGGCGTGCCGGACAAAAATAATTATCGTCGCTATCGCGTGCGGACGGTGCAAGGCCAGGACGATTTCGCCAGCATGGCGGAAGTCGTTAGGCGAAGATACTCACGCGTGTTACTCGAAGCGCGCGAGCGCGATCCGGAGACGGCGGAATTTTCGCAGGAGAATCCGCGCGATGCACTCGAACGCGAGCAATTCGTGGCCGTGCGTTTGCCGGATTTGATTATTGTCGATGGAGGAAAAGGACAATTGTCAGCGGCCTGTCGCGAATTGCAGCGGCTCGGACTGCATGAATTGCCGATCATCGGACTGGCGAAAGAGCACGAAGAGATTTATCGGCCCGGCCGCGCATTGCCGTTGCGATTGCCGGAAGATTCAGGCGCGTTGCGTTTGCTGCAGCGGATTCGCGATGAGGCGCACCGCTTCGCGAATACGTATCATCAATTGCTGATGAAGAAGCGCGTGGGCGAAAGCATTCTCGATGATTGCCCGGGCGTGAGTCAGAACCGGAAGAATTTGTTGCTGCGAAAATTTGGATCGGTGAAACGGCTGCGGCAGGCGAGCGTGGAAGAAATCGCAAGCACGGAAGGAATCGGGCCGAAGCTGGCGGAAGATGTGCATCGCTTCTTGCAGCGGCATTAATAACGCTGTCATGTTGAGCGAAACGAAACATCTCTATCTATTTTTGTGCGAAAACGATCCGAAAATGATCAGAGATTCTTCGCTCCGTTCAGAATGACAATTCTCAGATCGCTGATCGCGTTGTCGATCTTGCCGTTGTCGATCTTCGCGCAATCGCCTTCGCCGAGTCCGTCAGCGGAAGAGGAAACTATTGTGCCGACATTCGAAACGCAAAAGCTGGCGCGGACTTACGTTCTCGATATTCCAGCGCCGCGCGGACAGATCGTGGATCGTTACGGCAATCCGCTCGCGCAAAATCGAATCAGCTACAATCTCGCGATTAATTTTCCGACGCCGCTCGATTTTTCGGACAAGGCGGCGATCGATTTCGCGCGTGAGCAAATCGCCAAAGCGGAGAAGTTGTTAGGCCGTCAGATCAACATTTCGGACGCCGCCATCCTGCGACATTATCGCAATCGCGGGATCATGCCGTTCGAGATCGCGCCGAACCTGAGCGAGAAAGATTACAAAGATGCGAAGGACGAGATTCGTCCGCCGATGCTATGGCGGCCGATCTACGCGCGCGTTTATCCGAACGGCAAGGTCGCGGGCAACGTGATCGGTTACACCGGCAAGACGGGACGAAATCTCGATGGCGTGGTCGATAATCACGAGACGCTTTGGCCGGCGACGGAAGGACGCGAGGGGCTCGAGCAGACGTTTAACGACGCGCTGAAAGGGAAGAATGGCGAATACAAACTGGTGTTCGACAAGGACGGAAAGAAGACGTCGGAAAAAATCGTGACCGCGCCGGTGCCGGGCGACACGATTGTGACAACGCTCGATTTGCATTTGCAGGAGATGGCGGAGAAAGCGGTGGCGTCGAAAGCGAAACGCGGCGCGCTGGTGATTGTCGATCCAACAAACGGCGATGTGCTCGCGCTCGCGTCGTGGCCGACCTACGATCCGAACGCGTTTATTCCGTCGATCTCGGCCGAGAAATTCAAAGCGCTCCAGGACGATCCGGACATTCCGCTTTTGCCGCGCGCATTTCGTTCGGCTTATCCGCCAGGATCGACATTCAAAGTCGCGGTTGGGATTGCGGCGCTCGAGAGCGCGGCGGTTACGCCTAACGATCTTTACCAATGCGTCCCGTCGATCGACATCGGCAACGTCACGTTTCACAACTGGAAGAAGACGGACCGCGGCGCGTTGAATTTCGTGCAAGCGCTGACGGAATCGTGCGACACCTGGTTTTATCAGGTCGGAATCAAAACGGGCGCGGAGCCGATCATCGATTGGGCACTCAAGCTCGGCTTCGGCGCGAAATGCGGAATCCCGTTGCGCGGCGAAGCGGAAGGTCGCGTGCCTAACGACCAATACATGAAAGCGACGCACGGTCGCAAGATTCTCAACGGCGACATCGCGAACATGTCGATCGGCCAGGGCGATCTGCTGGTGACGCCGTTGCAAATGGCGCAGGCGATGGCGGTGATCGCGAATGGCGGGACGTTGTATCAAGCGCGGCTGGTGCAGCAGGTGCAATCGATCGACAACGAAATCGTGAGTGCGTATTCGGTGCGGGAAAAGCGCACTCTCGAAATTTCGCCGCAGACGCTGGATCAATTGCACGAGGGCATGGTCGCGGTGGTGAACGACGGCGCGGGCACGGCGCACGCTGCCGCGCTGGAGAGTGTGGAGGTCGCGGGTAAAACCGGGACGGCGCAATGGGGGCCGAAGAACAAGGAGCGAACTGCGGCGTGGTTTGCGGGCTATTTACCGGCGAACCAACCGCGCTTCGCCTTCGCGGCCGTTTATGAAGGCGATGTCGGTAGCACCGTTCACGGCGGCTCGACCGCCGGACCGATGATCGCCGATGTCTTCAAACAGGTTTATCGCGGACAAGGCCAACTCGCGAATGGAACGCGACAACGCAATCGCGTGATCGAGCCGCCCAATCCTCTCAATGTCCGGCGCGCCCAGCCGGTGACCGAAGAAGACGAATCGAATTAGTTAGGCTGCAGTTGTCTCGGCCGGCAACTGCATTGTGCCTTTGAACTTCGGTTCCTCCGGCTCGAGTCCGAAATTTTTCGAATAGAGATTGTCGATCTTGGCGAGTTCGTCCGCGGTCAGCGCCGGGGTTTCAGGCGCTTTCGCGAATTCGATCAGTTGCTCTTCGTTGTAAATGTTCGGCAGGGTGGAGGCGACGCGATCGTCCGCGAGCAACCATTGCAGCGCGGCCTGGCCTAACGAACGCTCACTCGACTCGAGAAATCGCAACTTGTCGATCTTCTTCACGCCGTTGAGCAGCCAGCTGCGCGGACGATGACTTCGATGGTCGTTAGGCGGGAACACCGTCTCGGCCGTGTATTTGCCCTCGAGCATTCCCGAGGAATGCGTCACCCGAATCAAAAACATCGTGTCCTTTCCCGCTTCGGTGGCCGCGTCCTGCATCGCGCGACCGGGATGTTGTTCGAGCATGTTGTAAATGTGTTGCACGCTCGTGATGTCGCGTTCGCGAATCGCGTTCACGCCTTCGTAAAGCCAGCCGACTGCCGGGCCGAGCGCGATGCCGTAGTAGCGAATTTTTCCGGCGCTCTTCAATTGTTCCAGCGTTTTCCAAAGCGCGTCGTCGTAAACCTGCTCCATCCGAATATTGTGAAGCTGCATAAGATCGACATGGTCGGTCTTGAGCCGCTTCAACGCCGCATCAGTCGCGCGTGTGATCGCTTCCGGCGAAAAATCCTGCGGAATCTCGCGTTGCCCGCGCCCGCGGGCTTCGCCGTGCGTAACAAAGTCGTATCCAACTTTCGTCGCGATCACAATTTCATCGCGCTGGTTCGGAAATGCCTTCGCGATCAGTTCCTCGCTTAATCCATTTCCATACGTGTCGGCCGCGTCGAATAGCGTCATACCGAGATCGAACGCCTTGTGCATGAGCGCGATCGCTTCGCCTTCCGTGAAATTTCCCCACCAGCCGGTCGAGATCGTCCACAGACCGAAGCCGACCTCGCTCACCGTCAGATCGCTGTTTTTGTAAGTGCGGAACTTCATGCCAGAAGATTAACCACAGAGATCACAGAGGTCACGGAGAACAATTTTATTTGTCTCCGTGTGCTCCGTGGCCTCCGTGGTTATCTTTCGCCATGCGCGACTCTGCATTGTTGATCGTCGGTCATGGCTCGACCGTGAATCCGGACTCGAGCGCGCCGACGCTCGCGCATGCGGCGGAGATTCGCCGGCGGAAAATTTTCGCGCAGGTGGACTGCGCGTTTTGGAAAGAAGAACCGAGCCTGCGCGATTCGTTGTCGATCTTTCGCGATGCGCGCGAAGTTTATGTCGTGCCCAATTTCATCAGCGAAGGCTATTTCACGCAGACGGTGATTCCGCGGGAACTCGAGCTGAACGGAAGCCTAACGAAACGGGAGAACGGCCAGGTCTGGAAATATTGCGAGCCGGTCGGGAGTCATCCGATGATGACCGAGCTTTTACTGCAGCGCGCGAGCGAGATCGGGCGCGATGTCGATCTTGCGCCGACTTCGTTGCTCATCGTCGCCCACGGGACGGATCTGAACGAGAACAGCGCGGTCGCGGCCAAGCGTGAGGTCGAAAGAATTCGCGCGCTCGGGAAATACGCCGAAGTGCTGAATGTTTACATGGAAGAAGCGCCGCGCGTCTCGGATTGGCGGACGCTAACAAAATCTCAAAACGTCATTGTCGTTCCATTTTTCATCTCCGACGGATTGCATAGCTATGAAGACATCCCCGAGTTACTCGGAATTGAAAAGCGCGGCGATGTTTTCGGAGAGCCCTACAAGATCGACAATCGCCTCTTATTTTACGCGCCCTCCATCGGGACGGACCCGCGTTTCGCCGACATCATTGTCGCGCAAGTAGAAAACTTTAGGACGTAAAATAATTCCCGCTCGCGTGCCGAAGTTTTTTCACCACATTTACCTCCCGCGATGAAACCGGAAACATTGAAGCAGCTGCAAGAGATCGGCTGCTTCGTCCTCGCGAACGGCTGCGACAAGAAGGGGATGAAAAAAATCGCGGAGACAATTCGGGCCGCGCGCGATTATCGCTGGGTCGCGATGTACAAAATCGTGAAGGACGATTTCGTTATCGTGGCCGAAACCGGGAACGAGCCGCCAGCATATCCGCGATTTCCGATTACGCAGGGACTTTGCGGTGCGGCGTTGGAATCGCGCAAGACCGTCGTGGTAGGCGATGTGCGCAAAGACGCGCGTTATCTGCCCGCGTTTCACAACACGCGCTCGGAGATCATTGTCCCGATGGTGAACGAGGAGAAAAAAATCGTCGGCATGCTCAACGTGGACAGCGAGAAGCTCAACGCGTTCGCCGCGGAAGATCGACAATTTCTCGAGCGCGCCGCCGGACTCCTCGCGCATTGTTTGTCGTGAACGCCTGACGAATGGAGCAGCTTCTGGCGGCTGCTTTAAGCAAAGGCGCGTGTAACTTCGGACAGATCGCTGTCCGCAAAGGTTTCGTTCTCACGCACGTGGACGATGTCGATCTTGCGCAGCCGGAAACTTTTCGATCGCCGGAAGATGCAATTGCATTGGCGGGATTCGACGACGCCGGAAAATATCGCCCGCTTAAAACCGCGCCCAATCTTCGTCACGGCTGGCGAATGGAACTTGTCGATCTTGGCGAAGTCGTGCGCGCGCTCGATTATTTTTATCCGGCGCGATTGTCGATCTTGCGCGAATGGAAGGAAGATCGGCTGGAGACGACGCCGTTGCGCGCAACGCTAGATCGACAATCCGGAATGTATCGCGTGGCCGCGAGTATTTCGGACGAGCAGATCCACGAAGTCGTCGCGGACGTTTGCCGAAGCGATGGCGGATGTTTGCGCAGAATTCTTTGGCGACGCGACGCGAGCGGAACAATTCCGTCCACGAAACTGCCACCGGAGAAATTCGAAGTGCCTAACGAGCCGCTGCCATTGCTTTGCCAGGAAGGGTGCACCATTCTCATCAACGAATGCCGGAAGAAGGTCAAAGCCGAGTAATCATCCGCGCCCGCGCGCTCGTGACGATGGATGGGCCGCCGATCGAAAACGGCGCGATCGCGATCGAAGACGAGCGTGTGGTCGATCTCGGCACATTCGACGAAGTGTCGGCGCGGAACAGCGGTGAACTTGTCGATCTTGGCGAGAGCGCGTTGATACCGGGATTAATCAACGCGCATTGCCATCTCGATTACACCTGTCTGCGCGAAAAAATTCCGCCGCCCACTTCGTTCACCGAATGGGTGCGCGAGATCATCGCGGCGAAGAACGCGCTCCTGCCGGCCGATTATGTAAAGTCGATCACGGACGGCTTCGCCGAAGCGCGCCGGTTCGGAACGACATCGATTGTTAATTACGAAGCGTTCCCGGAGTTAATCATTCGATTGCAGCCGCCGATAAAAACGTGGTGGTTCGCGGAGTTAATCGACATTCGTGATCCGAATCGGGCGGAGAACATTGTGGCGACGGCGATGAATTATCTGGCGCAGCCGGCGAATCGCGGTCTGGCGCCGCATGCCCTCTACACCGCGTCGTTCGATCTGTATCGGATTTGCCAGGACAACGCGCGGCGATATGACTGGCTCCTGAGCACGCATCTGGCGGAATCACCGGACGAATATTTAATGTTTCACGATGGCGCGGGACCACTCGCGGAATTCGTGCGCGAGATCGGCGGCAAAGAAAAGAAAAGCTCCGGGTCAACACCGTTCGCGACGCTATTGGCCCAGATCGCATTGGACCGGCGCTGGCTGGTCGTGCACATGAACGAGTTGAGTGAAAGCGATTTCGATCTGCTGCCCGATTCGACGATGGAATTTCACATCGTGCATTGTCCGCGCAGTCACGATTATTTCGGGCATTCGCCTTTTCAGTACGAACGTTTGCGTCAGTTCGATCTCAACATTTGTCTCGGGACGGACAGTCTCGCGAGCAACGACGACTTGAGTCTGTTCGCGGAGATGCGGGAGTTCGCGCGAAAATTCCCGGGAGTCGCGCCAGAAGAAATCTTACAGATGGTGACGGTTAATCCGGCGCGGGCGTTGCAGCAGGAAGATCACATTGGCCGCATTTGTCTGGGAGGAGATGTCGATCTTGTCTCGGTGCCGTTTAGCGGCCGGAATGTCTTCGAAGAAATCATCGCCTTTACCGGTGAGCCCGGGGTGACGACGTGTTAGGCACGAATTTGGCTCCGCGATTCTCAAATGGCGCTTTTATTTTCGCAAAACTGAAATACTCTCCGCGCTGAGATTTCTCCCTTATGGCCAAGATAATGATCATCGATGACGAGCCAGCAATGGTGGAGGTCATCGTGACGCTGTGCCGCGAAAAAGGGCACCAGGTTTTTCCCTTTAACGCGCCGGGCAAAGCGCTCGAGCAACTCGATTCCATCGCGCCGCAGGTGGTGATCACGGACATCAAAATGGAAACGATGACCGGGTTCGATGTCTTGCGGCACATTCGGGAAAATCATCGGCAGACGGCGGTGATTTTGATCACCGCGTTCGGCACGACCGAGACGGCGGTGGAAGCGATGAAAATGGGCGCGACCGATTACGTGCTCAAGCCTTTCAAGATCGACGAGCTGCAAACGCGCGTGCAGAAGGCGCTCGATTTCCAGGCGGCGCAAAGTGAAGTCAGCTACCTGCGCAAGGAGCTAAAGAACCGCTACCGACTCGAGAACATCATCGGCACGAGCGGGAAAATGCAAAGCGTTTACAATTTGATCAACAAAGTCGCGGACACGGACAGCACGGTGTTAATCGTGGGCGAGAGCGGGACGGGAAAGGAATTGGTCGCACGCGGGTTGCATTTCAATTCGAACCGACAGCATCATCCATTCGTCGCGATCAACTGCTCGGCTTTGCCGGAGAATTTGCTGGAATCAGAATTGTTCGGACACAAGAAGGGCGCATTTACCGGGGCGGTCGCGGACAAGCGCGGTCTGTTCGAAGAGGCGAATCTCGGCTCGATCTTTCTCGACGAAGTGAACTCGATGGCCCCGCCGTTGCAGACGAAATTGCTGCGCGTTTTGCAGGAGCGCGAAATTCGGCGGGTCGGCGACAACAAAAGCATTTCCGTGAACGTGCGCGTCATCGGCGCGACGAACGAGCCGCTGCAACCGAAATTAAAGGACGGAACGTTTCGCGAAGATTTGTATTACCGGCTCGCGGTCATTCCGATTGAGATTCCGCCGTTGCGCGACCGGCTCGAGGATGTGCCGCTGCTGGTGAATCACTTTTTGCAGAAACAGGCGAGCTCGACCGGGGGCGAACCGAAGAAGATCGATCCGCAGGCGGTCGATATTCTTTGCCATTACCATTATCAGGGAAATGTGCGCGAGCTCGAGAATGCGATCGAGCGCGCGTGTGCCTTGTGCGAGAACGACATGATTTTGCCGAGCGATTTACCGCCGCACATGGTCGATCATGCCCGCGGCGAGAAACACGACCAAAACGTCGCGTCGATGCCGGTGGGAGACACGCTCGACACGTTCGTGCAGCAACAGGAACGCGCTTACATCGAGGCGACCCTGGCGCATTGTGGCGGCTCGCGCGAAAAAGCGGCCAGCATGCTCGGCATCAGTATGGCGACGCTTTATCGCAAAGTGGAGCCGTCAAAAAAGGGCGCGAAGGCTTCGGCCTAACGAACCCGAGATCGCGATTGTCGATCTTGTAATTGTCGATCTTAGCCGCCGGCGCGGTGGGCGAAGATCCTGATCTGGTCCGCCGCTTTCTGCAAATCCTCGAGCTGCTGCATGACCGCTTCCTGTCGCTTGAGCGTGTCGGCATTGGCCGCTTTGATTTGCTCGAGCGTTTGCACGGTGGCGTGAAGTTCGTTCGGGTTTTGCGCGACAGCGGGCGCTGTGGCTGCGGCTGGCGTGGGCGAACTATTCGCGGCTTGCACGACCACCATCGGAGGATTGGGCGATTGCGCGGACGCGGAAATAATTCCGCAGGCGATGAAGACGAGGAGAAATTTGGTGAGCGATTTCATTTTCCAGCTTTGCCGGCGAAGAGTCGCGCGACGCGAATGGTTTCGGTGAGTTCAGCCATTTTCGATTCGATCTTGCCCTGGTTATCGGTGATCTGCGCTTGTTGCGCCTGAATCTCTTTGACGAGCGCGATGAGCTGTTGTTGGTCGCGCGCATCGGGCGCTTGCGCGGAAAGGGGAAGCGCGGCGGAGAGCGTGAGCAGAATGGCGGCGCAATGTCGTTTCATTTGTTCACGTGAAGAGCAGGACGTGTTCCGCATATGCCATGTCGATCTTGCGGCAAGCAATCTGCTTGCCTGTGGCTCCCGTCGTCAATAAACTCAGGCATGGCCGGACCGGGAATGTATCAGTCGCAGAATCTGTCGTTACAGCAGGTCCTTGCCCCGCAGTTGCAACAAAGCCTGCTCATCTTGCAGGCGCCATTGCTCGAGCTGCGCAATCTCGTGCAACAGGAAATGGAAACGAACCCGGTGTTGGAGGAATTGGCTAACGAGCCGAGCGAAGACCAGCCGGAGAAGAAGACGAAGGACGAAGAGTTTCAAAACGAGTTCGAGCAACTGGCCAAGCTCGATGAGGAATGGCGCGATTACATGGCGCAATCCTCGAGCTACAGTGGGCGCTCCCAGGAACAGGAAGACAAGCGCCAATTCTTTTTCGATTCGATCGCGACGCAGGAAACCCTGCAACAGCATTTAATGTCGCAATTGAATCAGCAGATGCTGAACGGCGACGATCGCAAAACGGCCGAGCTCATTATCGGCAACATCGACGACAACGGTTTTCTCCAGGCGACGCCGGAAGAGATGGCGCTCAACACCGGCATTGGACAGGACGATTTCGAAAACATGCTCACGCTCATTCAAAGTTTTTATCCGCCCGGCGTGGGCGCGCGCGATTTGCGTGAGTGTTTGTTGATTCAGCTCAAACGCGAAGGCAAAGGGACCAGCCTCGAATACAAAATCATTTCCGAGCACATGCAGGATTTAGGGAAGCGGCGTTTTCCTGAAATCGCGCGGCGAATGGGCATTAACGTCGAGCAAGTGCAGAAATGCGCGAACAATATCGCGCAGCTCGATCCGCGGCCGGGCGCAATTTTCGCGACCGCTCCGCAGAATTACGTATTGCCGGATGTGACGGTGGAGAAAATCAACGGCGAATATCAGGTGATTCTAAACGGCGAACAGATTCCGCATCTGCGCATCAGCAACACCTATAAAGACATCATGGCGCAGGATGGGAACGGCGGCGAAGTGAAGGATTACATCCGCGACAAAATCCGAAGCGGAAAATTTTTGATCAAATCGATTCATCAACGTCAGCAGACGATTTCGAACATCGCGCACCAGATTGTTTCGCGGCAGCGCGAATTCTTTGAACACGGCTCATCGCATTTGAAACCGATGACGATGGTGCAAATCGCGGACGCAGTCGGCGTTCATGAAACGACCGTCAGCCGCGCGATCAGCGGGAAATACATGTCGACGCCGCAAGGCGTGTTCGAGATGAAATATTTTTTCACGCCCGGCTATCAGACCGCCAGCGGCGAATCGATGAGCAATACGAGCGTGAAAGAAGCGATCCTCGATCTGGTCAAGGACGAGGACGGGAACGCGCCCTTGAGCGACAAGGAGATCGTCGAGATTCTGGGAAAACGCGGAATACCGATCGCGCGCCGCACCGTCGCGAAGTACCGCACCGAGCTGAATATTCTGCCGAGCAACATGCGGCGGAAATATTGAGTTGATTGTCGATCTTAGCGCATGAACGATTCGTTTCGCGCCGCAGTCATCGCGGAATGGCGCGGCCTGCCCGAACCGAAGCCTTCTCCGAACCAATTCCGTCCCACCGCCGAGTTGCTGCCGAAAATCATGCAGCGGCTCGGATTGAAGGAACGCTTGCACGAAGCGGAAGTCATCGACGCCTGGTCAAAAATTGTGGGCGAATTTATAGCGTCCCATTCGGCTCCGGTGGCTCTCCGCGAAGGAATTCTTTACGTGCGCGTGTTGCAACCGGCGTTGCATTACGAACTCGAGCAGGTTTCGAAGATCGACATCGTCCGCAAGTTAAAGCAGCGCTTCGGCGGCAAAGTGGTTCGCGACGTCCGTTTCCGCATCGGTTAACGAATTTTGGACGTTGACGCTGCGCCTGCGAATTCTTAAGGTCGCGGGCGCGATGAAACTCAGGGGAACAATTTTCGCAATCGCCAGCCTGGCATTATACGCAGCCGGCACCACTTTTGCCGGCCCGGAGATAATGAGCACGGGCAAAGAAAGCAAAGCCGTGCAGATGGAGCAGGCGCCGGCTTGCGATCCGCGCTGGTATTTCAGCCTTGGAGGCGGCGCCGATTTCGATATTGGGAATTCCGGTTTTAGCCACGCCTTCGAATCTTCCGTCCCCGGTTTCAACCTGACGTTTGGCCCATTTCTCGCGAGACAAAGTTCACCCAAAGTGCAATGGGACGATGCCTTCGACACTACCTGGCATGCCGGCGGCGAATTCGGTTATGCTTTGACCGATCACCTCGAAGTTTTCGTGTCCGGCGCGTACTCGCATGCCGATTCCGCTGGCAGCGTTGATTGGGGAGCAATCAAAATATTCACGTTCGGTCCAACTTTTACTTTGCCATTACGCGCTCAATGGGATGACTACGACGCGTTCGGCGGCGAGCTTGGTTTTCGTTTTCATTTTCTCTCTCGTCAGGCGCGCTTTCGTCCATATCTGGCGTTGAGCGGCGGCGCGATGCACGTTGACGATATTGGTTTCTCCTTCAATGCCGATGCCAGCAGCGTCGGCGGGCCAAGTGACTTTCGTGTTTTTCGCGGGAACTTCTTTGATAGTTCATGGGTCGGCACCGGCGCGGCCGTGGTGGGAGTCGAAGCAAATTTGACGTGTCACTGGACGTTGGGCGTGAATGGCGGCGTCCGCTACCAAACGCGACTTGAGGGAAACGACGGCGATCTGGTCGGGCGCGATTTCATCGGACTCGTCCCCGTGCCGCTGAATAAAATTCGTCCTGCCAATAACGACGCGGGCGATCGCTGGACGGTGCCGGTCAGCGGATACGTCAAGTTTCGCTTCTAACTCGCGTTAGATCGACAACGACAAGATCGACAATCGCGCGAGCGTTTACCCTCCCGCCTAACGATTCGGCTTGACCTTTGCCAGTGCATGTCGCACACCGGCGACATGAAAACATTCTTCTTCTCGCCCAAGTTTGTTCTGCTCCTCGTCGGGATCACATCGATTGTCGCAGTCGTTTTTGCGCAACAAAAAGGAAACAGCGACCCTTCGAAACATGGAATCCGGTTGATCATGGGTCACAAAGGGAATGAGGCGTTGCATTGCACCGAGGACTCGCTCAATCGCGCCCTGAGCAAATGCGACACGAAGAGCTACAAAATAAAATATCGCGACGCCAAGGGCGCCAATTGGGAAAAGGGCGACCTGGCCGATCCGTCCGTCACCATGGTGACTTCGGCTCGGCCCGAGACCGGCGGTCCCACGCCGGCAGGTTCATTGGCCGGCGTGCATAGCACACAAGCAATCAGCTTTGCCAGCACGGAAGATCTAAAAGCATTCGTTAGCGCGCTCGACCCCGCGCCCTAACGATCGCGTAAGATCGACAACTACGCATCGCGCACGTCGCCGTTAGGCTTTTGGGCTTGCCAACGGAGCCTAACTAGTTCACACCGACAATTATGAAAATCCTCACTAGAACCCCATTGCTTCTGCTGGCCATCATCGCACTCCTCTCAGTTGTGCTCTTCGTAAGCGCGCAAACGCCAACACCCACCCCACCGGCGAAGGAATACAGCACGGTCTTCAAACACCGGAAACATGTTCCAAATATCAAGAAGTTCGACAAGAGCCTGCCTGCAGATGAAATGGATTATCTCGTGACATACGAAGGCGTACCAAATCACCCGCACAAAAAGGGAAAGTTGCCTGACCCTTGCCCGGATGCGGGGGACAAGACCAACATACACGTCACCCAACAAATCAACTTTGCGACCAAAGAAGAATTAAAGACGTTTTTGGATAAAGCCTTCGCACCGTAGCGCGGGTGCTTCGAAATCGCTTATTACTGATAGCCGCCACGGTTCACCTGGCGTTGATCGTGGCCATTAGTGCGCGCGACACCTTTACTGTTGTGCGCGAGGGAAAGACGCTCGTGCCCGATTACTGGATGTATATTTCACATTCATCGGAGACGGCGTTGAAAAACGCTCTCGGCCAAAATTTTTCCAAACATAATGCCTATCGACAAAGCATTGGCACTTACCTGAACGCCGCCGGGGTCGAAGCTGGCTACGGTTTTTTTGCGCCGAACATTCCGGGTACCAACAAAATTTCCTTCGAGCTGCATTATCCCGACGGACGCGTCGCCGATGAGCTGCCAACGTTGCACAATCGCGCGACCGCCTTTCGTCTCGCGAGCTTGCTCGATCTCATTGCGCGCACCGACGAAGAGGTTGTCCGTGAGGGCTTGATCAAATATTTGGTCTACGCCGTCTGGCGCGAACATCCCGAAGCTGCGTCCATTCGGGCGATTTTGGGCAGCGTGAATTTTCCGGCGCCGGGCGAATATGCGCGCGGCCAGCGAGAATCTTATCGTGCGTTGCGCACCTACGATTTCACCTTCGAGTTCCGGCCGGAAAATTGAGCGCACCGTCTGCAATCGGCAAACGCGTCGCGCAGTTCTTTTTTGATCGACAATCGGACCAGTGGCTGGGCGTGCTGCGCATCGGGATCGCCGTCGAAGTCATTCTTTATTGCGCTTCGTTAGGCCGGGACTGGAATTATCTTTTTGCTTCACACGGCGGGGGATTGATCAGTCGCCAGGCCTCGGAGATTTTGCTTTCGAGCGAAAGCGCGCTCGTACCGAGGTTGAGTTGGCTCGTCGACCTCGCCGGCCATTTCCATATTAGCGAATCGACGGCGCTGTTTCTCACGTGGCTGGCGCTGCTGGATGCGGCACTGCTTTTGTTATTTGGCTTGTTCACTCGCGGCGCGGCCATCGCGACCTGGTTTATTCATCTCGCCGCGGTCAAAAGCGGTGGCCTCCTCTCATACGGAGTCGATAATTTCACCACTATCGGACTGTTCTATCTCATCCTCTCACCGTTGCCCGATCGGTGGGCGATTGACCATCGCTCGCGTAACGTTCCACTAAAGGATCAACAACTACATGCGTTCTTTCGACGGGTCCTGCAGCTTCACCTTTGCCTGATCTATTTTTTTGGTGGCCTGGCGAAATGCCTCGGTCTGGGCTGGTGGACCGGCGAAAGCATCTGGCGAGCTCTCACGCATCCACCGTTCAACGTTATTCCGCCGGAAGTTCTCGTGCACTGGCGGATTCTTTTCCCATTCGCCAGTATAAGTACGGCACTGCTGGAAACCGGGTATCCGATAATGATTTGGCCGCGCGCGACGCGTCGCCTTTGGTTGCTGGGTATTCTCGGTATGCACGTCGCGATTGGCTTAACCATGGGTATGTATCTCTTCGCTTTGATTATGTTGGTCTTGAATCTGGCCGCTTTTGGACCAGGCGCGCTCTGGCGCGAGGAGTAATTGTCGATCTTGCGCGAAATTTCGTGAGCCCTAACTGATTTCCGGCTCGACCTCGCCTTTCCCGTTTGGCATCATTGGAAGACGGGCTCCCTGTTGCCATGTCAGCCGAGTTAAAGCCGGATCTCGAGCTGCAAATTGCGCATTTGCTGCTCATCGATGTCGTCGGGTATTCGAAGCTCCTCGTTAATGAACAGATCGAGCTGATCTATGAATTAAATCGCGTCGTCCGTTCGAGCGAATGTTTCCGCGCCGCCGAAGCAAAAGATAAACTCATTCGTCTTCCGACCGGCGACGGGATGGCGTTGCTGTTTTTCGAAAATCCGGAGCAACCGGTGCGTTGCGCGCTCGAAATTTGCCAACGGCTGAAAGATTCTCCGGCTATTCGCATCCGCATGGGCATTCACAGCGGACCGGTGAATCAGGTGACGGACGTGAATGACCGGCTCAACATCGCCGGTGCCGGAATTAACATCGCGCAACGCGTGCTCGATTGCGGCGACGCCGGTCACATTCTGCTTTCGAAACATATAGCCGACGATCTGATGCAGTACCGCCATTGGAGTCAGTATCTCCGGGACCTCGGGGAGTGCGAAGTGAAGCACGGATTGCGTCTGCACGTTTACAGCCTGTGCAAAGACGGCGTCGGGAACGCGAACGTGCCGGAAAAATTGAGAAGACGACTTCGTTGGAAGCCGGCTTGGCAATCGGTCAAACCAATCGCTTCGAAGACGCGCAGATGGGTGCGAGCGATGGCAATCATTGCGTTGTTAGCAGCGCTCGGAATAACGATGTCGATCTTGTGGCAGCGTCAGAGCGCTTCGCGAAAATCGGCGCCTGCGTCTGCCGTGATTCCGGAAAAGAGCATCGCGGTTTTACCGTTTGAAAATTTCAGCGACGACAAACAAAACGCCTATTTCGCCGATGGCGTGCAGGACGAAATTCTGACGAACCTCGCCAAGGTCGCCGATCTCAAAGTCATTAGCCGCACCTCGGTCATGCAATACAAGAACGTGGTGCAGCGCAACGCGCGCGAGATCGCGAAGCAACTCGGAGTTTCGCATCTGCTCGAAGGCAGTGTGCAGCGGTCTGGTAATCGTGTCCGGCTGACCGCGCAATTGATCGACGCGCGCACCGACGCCCATGTGTGGGCGGAACGGTACGATCGGGACGTGGCCGATGTTTTCGCGCTCGAGAACGAACTCTCCGAGATAATCGTTGCGCAACTAAAGTCCCGCCTTTCTGCGAATGAGAAAGCCGCGATTGAACAAAAACCCACATCAAACCTCGGCGCATATGACCTCTACACACGCGCAAAAATTCTGATCGACCGTTCCGTTTTCAATGAGCCGCACGACTCTCTTTACGAGGCGGTGCGCTTGCTCGAACAGGCCATAAATAGCGACCCATCATTCGTGCTCGCCTTCTACCAGCTCGCGCACGCGCACGATCAAATTTATTTCCGCGGCTTCGATCATACCGATGCGCGGCTGGCTCTGGCAGACGCGGCAATCAAAAAAATGCGTCAATTGCAGCCGGGGTCAGCTGAAGCGCATCTCGGGTTGGCGAAACACCTTTACTGGGCTTACCGCGATTACGATCGTGCTCGTAAAGAGATCGATCTCGCACGTCAGTTGTTGCCTAACGAACCGACATCATACCTGCTTCTTGCATACATCGATCGGCGACAAGGTCACTGGAATGAATCCATCCGAGACATGGAACACGCGATGGAGCTCGACCCCCAGAATGCATTCTATTTGCAGCAGGCCGCGCTCACCTATGAAATGCTGCGCCGTTATCCCGATGCGCTGGCTTTGATGGACAAAGCGCTCACGCTCACACCCGGCGATGTCGCTTTGCGTGTGCACCGCGCCGAGGTCGAATTCTCCTGGAAGGGCGATCTCAAATCATGGCATTCCGCGCTCGATGCGGTCATGACGCAAAAGAGCGATGGGACTGCTGTAAACTCCGCCGTCCAACTGGCGATTTTCGAACACGATTACAATCGTGCTCTGGAGATCCTGCGGAGTGATCCGAAACAAATACGCTGGCCCGTTGGGAACAATCTTGAACTTCCGCCCCGCTGCGCTGAAGCGCTGCTCCTTCGTTTACGGGGCGAAGATATGAATGCAAAGCCGGAAATCGATGCGGCGCGGATAGAGTTGGAGGCGATCACGCGCAACCAACCGTCGGATAGCTACACCAATGCGGCGCTCGGGCTGGCCAGCGCGATCCTCGGGGACAAAAAGCAAGCCCACGCATTCGGACGCCGCGCGATGGATTTGGCGCCGGTGGCGAAGGATGTGGTGGATGGCGTCGATGCGATATCAGCGCAGGCGCTTATTTATGCGTGGACAGAAAAGAAGGATAAAGCTTTCGAGCAATTGACGAAAGCGGCGCAGTTGCCGGGTTATCTAAGTTACGGCGTGCTCTTTCACAGTCCGCTATGGGACCCGCTGCGAAAAGATCCGCGCTTCGAAAAAATCCTCGCCTCCCTCGCGCCGAAATAGATTTCGCGGCGGGCAAGATCGACAATCGCGCAAGATCGACAATCGCATTTAACAAGCGGCCGGCGATTTGTTAGGCAGAACGCGCCAGGGCATAAGCGGCGTTTCTTTGTCGGAAGTAAACTGTGTTCCGGGCACGCCAGTTATCAAGCAACTCAAGGACACCGGCGATAAGCTGGACGAACTGCGAAGCCGGTTGCCGTAGGGGGCTATGGGTGTGACGCGTCGGGCGCGAGCGACGTGACGATCTTCTCAAACTCCCGATTACCCCGCAGCGGATCCCAGTACGGGTGAAGACGCAATTCGCCATAGCTGGCGCTACCGGCCATGCGAACGGAGTGAGTGAGCTCTTTGATGGCGAGTTCTTTCTCTCCGGTGGAGGCGTAGATGATGGCCAGGTATTGCAACATTAGATTGCCGGCAATTGCGTCCTTGTTGATCGGACAAAGTTGCACCGCTCGTCGTCCTTCGTTGATCGCATCTTTCTTATTTCCCAAGGCGGCATCGATCATTCCAAGAGCGATTAAGCCTTCGGCGTAATCGGGCTGATCGCGGACGATTTTTTCGATCTGCGCGCGGGCGCGCATAAAGGCGTCGTGGGCAGCGGCCGCATTGCCGCCCAGCCGAGACGCCCAGCCTTCGCACCAGGATTTGGGAAATGGAACGCCGAGATAACGGCATCCGTCTTCGGGTAAAGCTTTCATCGCGCGATCGAAAGCGGCGGCGTCACGCTCGCAAAAAGCAAGACGGACGCGTTGGGTCGAAACCAGCCGTTCCGTGTCGGCCGTCCCCGCAGCGGTGATTGCATCAATGACGCGATGTAGCGGGCGCGGATCGGCGCAGCATTCAAGATCGACATATGCGCGGTTCATTTGTTCGAGCGGATCGTCCGGCGTGATGGTAAGAATGCGATCCATGATCGCGGCGGATTCCTTCGCCCGGCTCAGAAGCTCATAGGTAAGAAACAACTGCTGGAGCGTCCCGACGTTGCGCGGATCCAGGTCAGCGGCGCGTTTGAAATGTTCGATCGCTTCATCAAACCGCCCCTGTCGCCGCGCGATATAGCCGGCAAGAACAAAGGTGAGCGGTTCGTTAGGCAAGGCGCGCTGGGCGATGGCCAGTTCTTCGCGGGCACGGGAGTAATCGCGATAACCCCAATAGAGATGCTGCGCCTGGGCCAGATGTGCTTCGGCGGAATCGGGACGCAAGCGCAGCGCCGCCTCGACGGCCTGGTGGGCCATCTCCAGGCGCGCCGGGGAATGGTCGAGACCGAAGACGTACAAGAGACCGTGAGCGCGCGCTAACTCGTAAAACGCGAGAAGAAACTTGGAATCTCTTCCCGTCGCCCGGTCAAGCAGGCGCACGGCTTCGACCAAATCTTCTTTGCCTTGCGGCCGGTAAAAGTTTCCGGCGATCAGCTCCTTCGCGTGTGCGTAAAGGTCATACGCGATGAGATCATTCGTAGGCGGCTCCTCCATCGCAGCCTTTTCCCCAGGAGAAAGTTTCACGCGCAATGTCGCGGCAATTTTTTGCGCGACCTCGCTTTCCACCGCAAAAACATCGGCCATATCGCGATCGTAGTGCTCCGCCCAGAGATGGGTGTCGGTGCGCGCATCGATCAACTGCGCGCTGACGCGGACATGATCCCCGACTCGTTGGACGGTTCCCTCGACAATATTGGCGACGCCGAGCTGATTAGCGATTTCGCGCACGTTGCGTCGTGCATTGCCGCCGCTCTTATACTGCAGCGTGCTGGTGCGACTGATGACTTTAAGATCGGCCACCTTCGCCAGATTCGTCAGGATCTCATCCTGCACGCCGCTGGCGAAGTAAATGTTCTGCTGGTCGTCGCTAAAATTTTCGAACGGCAGAACCGCAATGCTCTTCTCCGGAAGCGCGAGCGCGCCTTCAGCGACCGCGGCAGCGTTATGCCTAACGAACAGGCGCGGCCACAAGATCGACATCGTCACCACGAGCGCGGCGGCGCCAAACGCGGCCACCATCCAAGGGGTCGCCGATCGTAAACTCGAGGCCGGCCGTAATGCGGCCGCGTCGCGTTGCCCTCGTTTTCCCGGTGCGAGTCTGGCCGGCAATTGCGGGTTGCCCACACCATCCTTGCACAAATTGAAAACGTGAAGGCGCAGCCCGTGCTTTACTTCGCATTCACCGAGATCCTGCAAATGCGGATGCCATTGCCGATACTGCATCAGATCGTCGGCGACATGCTTCGATACCAAAATGTGCCCGGCGTCACCGCAATCAAGCACGCGCTGAGCGATGTTGATGCCCGAGCCCGCGATGTTCACGCGATCGTTTACATCGGTTACCTGATTAACAGGTCCGCTGTGAATACCCATGCGAACTCGTATTTCGGGAGATCGCGTTTTTAGCGCCGCCGCAATCTCAAGCGCGCAGCGCACTGGTTCTTCCGGATTTTCGAAAAAGAGCAAAGCCATTCCGTCGCCGGTCGGAATACGAATGAGTTTCTCTTTCGCTTCCGCGGCGCGAAAACAATCCGTGGCGCGGACGGCATGATTGAGTTCCTGCAGGAGCTCGATTTGCTCGTTAACCAGCAGCTTCGAATAACCGACAACGTCAATTAAGAGAAGATGTGCGATCTGCGGCTCGAGATCGGGCTGAGCTGGTGCGCGATTTATTTCGACCGCCAATTCTATCCTCCGAACCGGCTATTGTGGCAAAAAGCGAGGTCAGCGTCGAGGACGAAGGGCCCGCGCTACCTAAAACTCGTTAGCGTTTGCCAGAGCGATGGTTAGGTCGCATCCTGAATTTCTTGTCGATCTAATATCAGTCCGGGGCCAAATGCGGCCAGATTCAGCCCAATCATGATCGAGGCGAAAAGATAAAGCCCCAGCGCCAGACCAATGCCAATATGCATGAGCAAAATACTCGTTAGCCAAATCGCGCGCGTTCGTCGTGGCCAAATAAAAATCGGATATCCTAACTCTAAAATCCAAACCGTAATTCCGATCGCCGGCAACCACGCACGCGCGGACAGAATGAAATCCATCGGCAGAATATCAAACGGCGGCCGCGTTAAGGCTCGCCACATACTATTGCCATTCCACCAGCCGGGCCCGAGGCACTTTAGGAGGCCGCCAAAAAAATAGACCACGCACAGGTGCAACTGCAGAACGCGGCGAAAAAATCCAAGACGATGTCGATCTTGCGTACGCTGCGCGCGCAACTTGTGATCGATGGAAAAACGGTCGGGCAGCGGTGCCAGAGCCAAATAGAAGAGCCCAATGGTGGTCATGTTATCGACGCCATAGGTGAGCAAACTTCCACTTTTGACGGCCGCTAAGTACAGCAACCACGCCAACACCGCCGCGGCGCGGCAAAATAATCCCACCAAAAGCGCGCCGCCCGCTATAAGCAACGTAATCCAACAAAGCCCCAATACACGTTGTTCGCTCAGACCCAGATAACCTCCGATGCTTATAAGCCAACCGAGTCGCGGCACGAAGTGGCTGTGAACATTCAGAATGCCCTCCATTAGATCCCGACTAAGAAAACCCTGCGGGGTGCTGGCGAAAACTTCGTTCCAGTCGCGTCGCAGCGACAGGCAATACAGGATTATTTGGACACCTAAGACAACGCGCAAGATCGACAACCAAACGTCGGAGCTCGGCGCAAACAAAAATTCTTCGGCCGCACGCCAGAATTTTTTCAAGCAATCAGGGAACGGGCGAAGCATTTGGCTCCGGTTGAAAATTAAAATCGTAGGCGCCTATAAATGTATAAGATTCGGAGCTACCTCTCGCCGCCTCGCTGGCAGTCGGTTGGCTGATAGAGCCGAGCACCGCCCGGATGGTCTTCGCGCTTGGATGCTCCTGCCACACCCGATAGGCCAGCATCTTAATCATCACCTCGCGCAACTGCTCGTAGTCGGTGGTGCCGATATATCCGAGCAAGGTCGTTAACCGGACCCCGGCCGCGTGACCGTTCACCTGTGGCAATTCGTACTCCACGTGACCGTCGGCGTAATGCAGTTCGAATACTAATTTTGCCCCACTCGGAACTGCGGGGGCAAAAAAGCCGTAGCCGCCGTCGATGCCAGCACAGTGAAAATAGGTCGTTAGGGTCTGTCGTATGGCATTGGAGTTGTCGAGCGATTGTCCAAGGGCCGCGGCCGTTGCTTCGCCAGCGCCGGACCAAACTTTTTCGAGAGAAGATGGGAACCAGCTGACGCCGCGGATTAGCAGCGAGAAGACGTCAAGCCAAGCTATAGCGACGACAAAATAAAAATGGATTGCTAAGGCAAGTAAATAGAGATGTCGCCTCAACCGCGCCGCCTAACAACACCCGCGCTGATATCTAATATTTGGCCAAAACCGGTGTTAGCTCTTTCACCAGCTGCTTCTTTTTTGCCTGAGCCATCGCACCGGGAATCGGACATGTCGATGTACAGGTCGTTTGCGGCCCCGTCCCCTCGTCGTCTTTCGTCGCCTTTACCTCGGCTTTGACCGCGTCAGAAATGTAAACGTCGCTCAGCTTTCCTTTGACCGTTACTTTGCCATTTTCGACAGTCCGAATTTTGTAAAATGCTTTCGGATAATGCGCGAGGATTGCATCCATTTTCGCTCGATCCTGAGGATCCAATTTCACGGGCGGATGAATGACGATCATCGTCTCTGAAATTTCCACCTTGTGTTTGGTGGCCGTCGAGCCCATTTGCTTGCACGAAAGAAGTCCGATGCAGCCTACGATTCCCAGCATCGCCGTGAGATAGTTGCTTGCTTTGAAAACGGCTTTCATGACGCCGATTTTGGCGTCGCTGCCATTCGTTATGCAAGAATAAACTTTTCGGCGGTTGTTAGGTATAGCACGATGGCCGCGACGAGCTCGACCTCCCCACGCCGCATTCCTCTCCGCGACTTTTTTCGGGATCGGCCCGTTCGTGCGTTTCAATTGTCGCCCGATGGGAAGAATATTGGCTACGTCAAACTTATCGGCAAGGCTCGCCAGCCTGTCTTTTTCGTTAGGCCAAGCGGCGGCAGCGCAAGTGACGAGCGTTGTCTTATGCCCGAGTCGGATGACAATTTCGTTTCCTGCTCCTGGAAAGGAAGTGATCTTCTCCTGCTCCTCGAGGCGGCCAGCGACGGCACCCGGCACCTCTATCGCCTAGATGTAAACAGCGGCTCGGGTGCGGAAATCGATTTACCCGATTTCGCTACATTTAATCTGCTTGATGCGCTCGACGGCGTCTCTTCCGATGAGATCCTTCTCGAGGTAAGAGACCGCGCAAAATTATTTGTCGATGTTGCGCGTCTCAACATTAGCACTGGCGAATTGACCATCGTCGCGCGCAACCCCGGCGGCGTTTACCGCTGGGTCGTTGACAATCGCGGTCAGGTTTGCGCCGCCATCCAAGTAAAGGGGCGTAATGAAAATCTATTGGTCCGCCCAGATGAGAAATCGAAATTCCGCACCTTGAAGATGGATTTTCGCTTCTGTCTCAATCAATACGGTCCAATCTTTTACAGCGCTGATAACAAAGCACTCATCGCCGTCTCGCGCCGAAAAGCTCGTCGCGACAAACAAGCCATTGCCATCATCTCGACCAAAACCGGCCGCGAGCTTCGCACCATCTACCAAAACTCGCGGGTTGACGTCCAAAGCTTCGCCTTTTCCAAAAGACGAAAGATTGTCACGTATGCCGTTTTTCATGATTCGAAACCAAAGGTTGCGATTCTAGACAAAGCAACGGCCGCAATTTTCAAGGCGCTGCGCAAAAAACTTCGCGGCTATGTCATCGAGCTGACCAGCTCCGACCAGTCCGAACAAAAGTTTATCGTTCGCGCGAATGATGATCGCACCCCGGCGCGATATTATTTTTTCGATTGTCGATCTAACAAACTCACGCGTTTGGCCTTCGCCGTCTTAAGAAAAAATCAACTGGCCCCGGTGCGCCCAATTCGTTTTCGAAACAAAGGCCTAACTATTCACGGCTACCTCACGCTTCCGCTGCGCCGCGCGGCGAAGGGCCTTCCGTTGGTGGTGTGCGTCCATGGCGGGCCCGACCTGCGCGACTTTTGGTATTATGTCATTCCAGATAGTGCTGAGGTTCAGTTCTTCGCAAACCGCGGATATGCGGTCTTGCAGGTCAACTACCGCGGGTCAGCCGGTTATGGTCGCGCCTTTTGGGTCAAAGGTTTCAAGCAGCGCGGCCGCAAAATGCAAGACGACGTCCACGCCGCGGTCCATCACTTGATCAAGAAAGGAATTGTCGATCCTGAGCGTGTCGCGATTTACGGCCGCAGTTTTGGCGGATTTGCCGCGCTCGCCGGCATCGCTTTCACACCGAAGTTGTTTCGTGCGGCCATCGCTTCAGCTGGCGTCTCCAATTGGATCACATGGTTCAATGCCTTACTGCCCCACGATCAGCCGTGGCGCGGCCAACTTTGCGTCAAAGTTGGCCACCCGGTGAAAGATCGTCGTTTGCTCGAGGCTGTGGCGCCAGCTCTTCATGCCGATGGCATTACGGCACCGCTTCTCATTGCCCATGGCGCCAGAGATTCGGTTGTTCGCAAAGCGGAATCTGATCGCATGGTCGCAGCCATTCAAAATTCGCCCGTCACTTACATGGTCATCCCGAACGAAGGTCATCCGCCCTACCAAAGCGTACAAAATCGCATCGCCTTTTACCGCGCCGTGGAAATCTTTCTTGCCACGCACCTGCGCTAGCCTTCCTTTGCCCATTCCGATTTTGCATCCGCCGATGAGCGATCTCATTCACGTCGAACAACTCGAAGTCTTCGGCCATGTCGGCGTGACCGAAAACGAGCGGTCAAAACCGCAGCGGCTCGTGTTCAATCTCACCGCCTGCCCGCGGGAAAATTTTGAAGAGATGAATGACGACATCCAACGCACGCTCAACTACTCCGCGCTTTGCGCGGCGGTTCGCGATTTTGTTCGCGCGCAGTCGCCCAAACTCATCGAGACCCTGGCCGCGAATCTCGCCGCGCATCTGCTCGAAAATTTTCCGCTTCGCAAGATCGACATCGAACTCCGCAAGTTCGTCGTTCCCGATACGCAATACGTTTCCGTCGCGCTCTCGCGTGAAGCCAAATCATGAGAGAAGGAAGATTTGACCAACCCGCGGCCGATCTCGCGCGACGTTTCAGCGCGTCGGTCGAATTCGATCGTCGGCTCGCGCGCTACGACATCATCGGTTCACGCGCGCACGCCACCGCCCTCGCCGCCGCGAAAATTATTTCCGCCGACGAACGCGACAAGATCGACAATGGCCTTCGCGAAATCCAAAACGAAATCGATTCGGGAAAATTTCAGTGGGACGCCGCGCTCGAAGATGTGCACATGAATATCGAAGCGGCGCTTACAAAAAAAATCGGCGAGGCCGGCGCGAAGTTGCACACTGCGCGCAGCCGCAACGATCAGGTCGCGCTCGATCTGCGGCTCTACGTCAAAGATCACATCGGAGAAATCACGACCCGCTTAAAGCAACTGCAACGCGCATTCCTCGGCGTCGCAAACCAACATGTCGATCTTGTCATGCCGGGCTACACGCATTTGCAGCGGGCGCAGCCGGTTTATTTTGCGCACTATTTGTTAGGCCAGGTCGAAGCGTTTGCGCGCGACGTCGATCGATTGCGCGATTGCTTGAAACGCACTGACGTTTTACCGCTTGGTTCCGGCGCGCTCGCCGGATCGACCATCCCGCTAGATCGACAACTACTCGCGCGCGAGCTCGGTTTCGCCAGCGTGAGCGAAAACAGTCTCGACGCCGTGAGCGACCGCGATTTCGCCGCCGAATTTCTTTTCGATCTCGCCCTCATCGGAATGCATCTCTCGCGTCTAAGCGAAGATTTCATTTTGTGGAGCACGAGCGAATTCGGCTTCGTCGAATTCAGCGACGCATTTTCCACCGGCTCGAGTTTGATGCCGCAAAAGAAAAATCCCGACATGGCTGAGCTCACCCGCGGCAAGACCGGGCGCCTTTACGGAAATCTCATGTCGATCTTGACCACGCTCAAAGGATTGCCTTCGACCTACAATCGCGATTTGCAGGAAGACAAGGAAGCGCTCTTCGATTCGGTCGATACGGTCGAGCTCGCGCTCGATGTCTGGAGCGCGATGTTGCCGGAAATAAAAATTAATCGCGAGCGAATGGAATCGGCCGCGCGCGATCCGTTGTTGCTCGCGACTGACGTGGCCGAGTATCTCGTGCGCAAAGGCGTGGCGTTTCGCGAAGCGCACGCGCTTGTCGGACGGCTCGTTAGGCGCGCGGCCGAGTTGAATGTCTCGCTCGACAATGTTTCGCCGCTGCAAATGCAGGAGATCTCTCCACATTTCGATGTCGATCTTGCGCAGGTCTTCAACGTGCGTCGCTCGCTCGAAAAACGCATCGCCGTCGGCTCGCCCTCTCCGCAAAACGTCGCCGCGCGTCTCGAACACTGGCGAAAAATTCTTCTGTAGCAGCAGGCGTGTCGCCTGCGTCCACATCGTTTTGCAGCCGACACGGCTGCCGCTACAGTCCCGCGTGCGATTCACAAATTTGCTGCGCGAAGAAGATGGCTGGCAGATCACCTCGTCAAAGACCGAGTTTGCGAACGATCATCTCGCGGTCGCAACTGCGTCGGTGAAATCGCCGGCGCGTTCCGAACCGCGGCCCTGGACAATTGTGCACCGCAAAGCCGCGGTCGTGATCGCACCGATGACGCGCGATGGAAAATTTTTGCTGATCAAAGAAGAGCGCGTCCCGATTCTGGCAACGATCTGGTCGATGCCCGCCGGACAAATCGACGACCAATCCGAGCCTGACGAAAAAGAGATTCAAGCTGTCGCCTTGCGCGAATTGCACGAAGAGACCGGATACGATCTCGCGGCCGGCGGCGAAATGATTCCGTTAGGGCATTTTTTCACCTCGCCCGGCTTGACGGACGAACATTGTTATTTGTTTCTCGCGCGGCCAGTCGCGCCGGCAAAAGAACACAAACGCGAGGAAGGCGAAGGTATTCTCGAGGTGCGCGCGTTTAGCGCGGAGGAGTTGAGCACGATGATTGCTCGAAACGAAATTCGCGACGCGAACACGCTCAGTATTTGTGCGCGCATGGCCGGGCGCGGTTTGTTTTCGTTCGCGGCGCAAAGGTAATTGTCGATCTAACGATGGCACTGCAGAAGATTTTTCAGTTTCGCGAATCGCCCGACGGCGAAGCGTCAAAGCCCTTTCTCGAACACCTCGAGGATCTGCGTTGGACCATCGTGAAGATGGCGATCACGCTTATTCTGGCGATGATTTTGTGTTTCGCGTTTCGCACGCAGCTCGTGCGCATCATGCAGGCGCCGCTCCACCAAATCGATCCGCAAGTCGGCGCTTTGCGCGCGCTCGGCATTACCGATTCGATCATGATTTCGTTTCATCTCGCGTTTTACGCCGGCATCGTCCTCTCCTTTCCGATCCTGCTTTATTTTCTCGCCGAGTTCGTGTTGCCGGCGCTGACCGCGGTCGAAAAACAATTTCTTCTGCCCGCCATCGCGGTCAGCTTCGGTTTGTTTCTTCTCGGCGTGCTCGTCTGTTATTTTTGGCTGCTGCCGAAAACAATTCTGTTTTTCTTTCACGACACGCAGTCGTTAGGCTGGGCGCCGACGTGGACGGTGCAGCAATATTATTCATTCGCCACCCGCTTCACCCTCGCGTTCGGACTTGCATTTGAATTGCCGGTGGTCGTGCTCGCGCTGGTGAAGTTCGGTCTCGTCACCTTCAAATTCATGACCCGCACGCGTCCGTACGCGGTGGTGTTGATCTTCGTTCTCGCCACCATCATTACGCCGACGCCCGACATTCTCACGCTCGTCGCGCTGGCGTTGCCCATGTGTTTGCTCTACGAAAGCTGCATTTGGATCGCGTGGATGATGGAACGTCGCGCAAGATCGACATCTACTCCTGCGTGAAGTTCGCCCCGTGAGTTACGAAATTCTTTTCAACGTCTTCGCCTTCGTTCTCGGCGCCGCCATCGGCTCGTTTTTAAACGTCTGCATCTATCGGCTGCCGCTCGATCTCTCGATCAACAAACCGCGCCGCTCGTTTTGTCCGAGCTGCAAGAGCCCGATCCCCTGGTATCAAAACATTCCGCTCGTGAGCTGGCTTTGGTTGCGCGGACGCTGCGCGCATTGCGGCGCGAAAATTTCTTTTCGTTATTTCGGCGTCGAATTGCTCACCGGCTTGTTGTTTCTCGCCGTCTGGCGCGCATTCCCGCCGCAAATGGCCATGGCCTATTGGTTTTTCATTTCGCTTCTCCTTGTCGGCACATTCATCGACCTCGAGCACTTCATCATTCCGGATCAAATCACAATTGGCGGAACGATCGCCGGAATCATCGCGAGCGTTTTAGTTCCGCAATTGCAATATGCCGACACGCGACTCGCCGCGTTCGTTAAATCGGCGCTGGCCGCGGCGCTTGGTTATCTCGCGCTCTTGTTCGTGCTCGAAGCCGGAAAGATCGCGTTCGGAAAAAAGCGCGTGAAGCTGGACGGCGCGACGCCGTTCACCTGGAAACGTCACGGCGACGACGCCGAGTTTTCAGTGGGGCCTGAGCAAAGTCTGTGGAGCGACCATTTCGCGCGCGAGAGCGACCGGCTGCTGCTCGAGTGCGATGACGCGAAGATCGACAACGACATTCACAACAAAGTCACGCTCGAGTTTCACTACAATCGCGTCACGGTCGAAGGCCGCACCTTCGAGCTCGATCACGTCACCGAAATTTCCGGCACCGCGCGCGAGCTCATCATTCCGCGCGAAGCCATGGGTCGCGGCGATCTGAAATTTCTCGCCTGCATCGGCGCGTTCCTCGGCTGGCGCGCCGTTTTGTTTTCGATCTTCGCCGGTTCGCTCGCCGGTTCGCTTGTTGGCCTAACGACCATGATCATGAACCGCCGCGTCTGGTCCGCGAAATTGCCATTTGGTCCGTACCTCGCGTTCGGCGCGCTCGCGTGGATGTTTTTCGGCGAGCAATTTGTGCGCTGGTATCTGAGTCTGCTCAATCCGGTCTGATCAAAACATCGCCGTAAAGGCGAACCATTGCGGCCAATATTCGCGCACGATTCCTTCCAAAGTGCGCGACCACTGTTGCATGGCCGCGGCGATATTTTCCTCGCGCGAATTTCCATTTCGTCCGCAAACGATCGGCTCGCGGGCGATGATTTTGTATTTGCGATACCCGATGCGCACAATGAAGAGCGGATAGATCGGCGTTTCTGCGACGAGTGACAATACGAAGGGTCCGTTAGGCAAAAACACTTCGCGTGCGAAAAATTTTATCGGCGCGCGCGCAACTTCGCCGACGACGCGATCGCCTTGAATCGAAATGATCTCGCCATTGCGTAACGCGCTCAGGAGATCGAACGCGAGCGCCGCACCGTCGCTGCTGTAGCCGACTTTGACCGCGCCGGCGGTCGATTGCTTCAATGCAAGATCGACATGTTGGGCCGCAAGCGCGTCCGGCTCGGGCGCGCGCACCATCCGAATGTGCCGGTCGAACTTCTGCGCGAAGAGCGCCGCGCCGAGGTCGTAATTTCCCATGTGCGCGGTGAGCACGATCGCGCCTTTGCGCGCCGCCAGTTCGTGCAAGATATTTTCGTTCTCGAGCAGGTAACGAAATCGCTTTTTGCGAATTCGATAAACAGCCGCATCAGTCAGTGACCAACCGAAATTCGCGAACACGCGAATGACGCGCAGATAATTCCTGACGCGCGGCGATCCTGGCAAAACGACGCGGAGGTTTCGAAGCAATGCTTTGCGCGCGGGCGCGGCGGCGAAAAAGAAAACAAGCGCGCCGAGCCAGATCAACCATCGATGCAACGGTGACGGCAACCGGCGTACCGCAAGATCGACAACTCGCCGCCAGAAGATTCCGTGGACCGCGAACCTGCCAGTTACGCTTCGGCCGGCGCGATCGAGGCCGCTTCTTTCGCCGGCGTCGCCGGAGACGAAGCGAACATGAGTCGCAGGTTGGTCAATTCCGCTTTCCACCAACGCCATAATCCCTTTCGCAGTAGTTTCGTCACGCGAAAATCGGGGACGAACCCATCATAAAGCTCGCGCCAGCCGGCGTTGCGTTTGCCAAATTCGCCCGCTGCCAGCCGGCGTTTCGCCAGCCTAACGAGTCGCTGATTGTAAAATTTGATGATGCTGGCGGCGATTCGTCCCGGCGTTCCGCGAAACGGCAATTCCAGAAACGCCTTCTCCGGATCCATGTAAGCGGGAATGACGAGTCCGAAATAATACGACGCGACGTCGAGCAGAAGCGCGGCCGACATTAACTCCGCGTCGCCCATGTAAAAATATTTGTCCTTGTAGAGCGTCTCGAACCACGCGCGATACATCACCGGATATTGGTCACGATATTCGCGCACCGCTTCGCTCACATTTTCGCCCGCGATGCTACGCGCGACGAAATCGGCGACGTAATTCCCGGTGTAAGAACAAAAATCGAGGCCCGGGCTGTAAAGCGGATCAATAAAACCGGCCGCGTCTCCGACCATGGCCCAGCCGTCGCCGCAAACCGTTTCGCTCTGATACGGCAACATCGACAACGCATGCACGTCGCCTTCGATCGCGCGTGCATCGCCAAAAATTTCGCGGCCAACCGGATGCCTAACGAGATGCGCGTGCAATCGCTCGGCCAGGTTCGCGCCTTCGGGTAATTTGAAAATGCGATTGTCGTAAACGATTCCCGCGCTCACATCGCCGCCGCGCAGCGGAATGATCCAGCACCACCAGCCGTGACCCATGAGATGGTTCGTGGCCCACGAGCGCGCCGTCCGACATGCATCCATGTAATCGCGCGCTTTCTCGCGCCAATCGTAACTGTCCCAATCTTTCACGCCGGTGAATCGCGCCCAGACCGAATTGATCGGGTGCTCCTCGTTAGGCCGGAGCACGCCGAGTTTGCGCGCGAGCAGAGTGGCGCGTCCAGTCGCATCCACCAGCCAGCGCGCGCGCACTGTTGTCGCTGTGGTGGCAGCCGCCCCGGCTGCATCGGTTTGATTCGCAGGCGAGACGCCTGCCGCCACAGAAGATTGCGCAAGATCGACAATCGCATTCACGGTTTGCCCGTTCGCGCCGTCGAGTTCAACTCGCGTCACTTTCGCCGGCCGCCACAAATCGCACCCGCCTTTCACCGCCAAGTCTAACAAATGCGAATCGAGCTTCGCCCGATCCACCTGAAACGTTTGCACGCGCGCCGAATAACGCGGCCCGATCTCGACGCAGTCGTCGAAGCGTTGCTCCGGCGAATTGCAAAACCACATGCGCAATCCCTGTTTCGCCAGTTGTTCGTGCCCGAGATAATTCGCGATGCCGAGAATGCGCGTCATGAAACAACTGCTCACTTCGGTCGTCGATTCGCCGACTTTGCGATCGAACTCGGCGTTCTTCTCGATGATGAGCACGCGCGCGTTCGGGTTCTTGCGCTTGATCAAAATCCCCGTGACGGCCCCCGCAAATGCGCCCCCGATGATGACCACGTCGTAATTCGCCGTTTCCATCGCGTTCGAGAAAATGGACTTTCGCCCCGCGAAACGCAATCATCATAGCGCCATGATCCTGCGCAACGCGCGCTGCATTTTCCCGGACGGCATCCGCGAGGGGCTCGATGTCGTCGTGCGCGACGGCAAAATCATCGAGCTGCGTCCGCGCGCCGATCAACCGGGAGAACGCATTGTCGATCTTGCCGGCGATTATCTCGCGCCCGGTTTTGTCGATCTGCACATTCACGGCGCTGCCGGCCACGACACGATGGAAGCAAGCGAGAAGGCCTTTCGCGTCATTTGCGAATATCACGCCAGCGGCGGCACGACTTCCCTTTGCCTAACGACAGCGACGGCGCCGATCTCGAAAATCCTCGCCGTCATAAACGAAGTGCGAAGATGTCGATCTTCGCTCAAACAAATTGCCGGCGTTCATGTTGAAGGTCCGTTCATTTCGAAAACGAAACCGGGCGCGCAACGCGTCACCTTGATGCGCAAACCGACGCCGAAAATGTATGCGCCGTTACTCGAGCATGGCGATGTGATTAAGCGCGTAACGCTCGCGCCGGAGCTGCCGGGCGCGCTGCAATTCATCGAAGCCCTGCGCAAGATCGACATCGACGTTTCCGGCGGACACAGCGACGCGTGGGAGGAAGACGCGCGCGCGGCGTTCGAGCTCGGCATGCGCAGCGTCACGCACACATTCAACTGCATGTCGACGACGCGCCGGCGCAAGCGCGATCGCGTCGCCGGTCTGCTTGAGTTCGCGATGAGTGAGCCGGGGATTATTTGCGAACTCATCGCCGACGGTCATCACGTATCGCCGACGTTGATGAAGATGTTGTATCGCGCGAAAGGCGCACGCGGAATTTGTCTCGTGACCGACGCGACCGCCGGCGCGGGTTTGCCTAACGGATCGACATTTTCACTTTACGGGACCAAATGCATGGTCGAGGACGGCGTTTGTTTGCTGGCAGACCACTCTGCGCTTGCCGGCAGTGCCGCACGCATGATCGATCTCGTGCGCACGATGGTGACAAAAGTCGGCGTGCCCTTGCCCGAAGCCGTCGCGATGGCGACGGACACGCCCGCATACGCCGCCGGCCTAACGACAAAGGGTCAATTCAAAATCGGCGGCGATGCCGATTTTGTAGTCATGTCGGCCGAGCTTGAAGTGGTGAAGACATTCGTCGGCGGCGCGGAAGTTTTTTCTCTACAGCGACAAGAGGAATTCGGCGATATCGTGCGCGGCGCGCGGCCGGCTTAAGCGCGAGATGTTGGCAACCCATTCGCGCCATTGCGCGGCATCATTCGCGAATGCGCCTTGCACTTTCGCCGCGACATCTTCGGGCGTAAGCGCGATCGCGCCGGAATTCGTTTCAACAATCAATCGTGCGTTTCCCTCTTCCTGACCGGAGACGACGTGATTGATAATCATCGGACATTTCGCCGCGATCGTTTCCTGCGTGGTAGCGCCGCCGGCCTTGCCGATGAGCAAATGACTTTCGCTCATCATGCGCGGGAGTTGATCGGTCCAGCCGACGATGTCGATCTTGTCGGAAATTTTAGTGATCGCCTCGCCGAGTTTTGCGGAGCGCCCAACCGTGACGGTGAGATGAATGTCCAACTCGATTAACCGGCGAACGGTTTCAATCGCCGTCAGCGCCGCGATGTTAATCATGTAAAGCACGCGCGGCTTTGTGGCGGAAGGTGATTGTCGATCTTGCGCGAGATCGGCGAAGACGGGATTTACCGGGAAACCGAACACTTTGATTCTTGCTTCGTCGATTCCAGCGCGGCGCAAAACGTCCGCGCTTTGCTCGTTAGGCAAAAGAAAGTAATCGGCCGGCGAGCGATACCAGATGGCGTTGACCGTGATCGAGTCTGTGACGATGGCGATGTTCTTGAAGGGGCGCTTTGGCCCCGCGATTTGCTCCAGCAAATACGGATACGGCGGGAAGACAGAGACCACGGTGTCCGGCGCGAAGTCGGCGAGCAACTGCGCGAACCGTTTTTTCAATCGGCCAAAACGCGCGAAATCTTTTTCGTAATTCGTTTTGCGGTCGAGCCAGCGATAAACTGCGCCCCACGCTTTTGGGAAACGATTTACGACGGTGAGATAGGCCCGTTGCGCAACGCGATGAAACGGCCCGAAGGTTTCCGCGAAAAGATCGCGAAGATCGACAATCGCATCTGGGGCGACGCGGCGCACGCCATCGCGCACACCGCGCGCGGCGCTGTTGTGGCCTTCGCCATACCCGGCGGTGAGAATGAGAATGCGTTTTGCCATTCGTTATCGCGCAAGTTGGAAAGTCGCGTCAGTAAAGTAAAGTGCGGGTGTGAAAGGATTGCGATTGGTCTGGCCGGTGTCGCGCCGGCTCATCTGGGAAACGGCGACGGACAACACCACCGGTTTCGCCGCGCAGATGGCGTATTTGCTCCTGATCGCGCTCGCGCCCGGGCTGCTCTTTCTCTGGCACTTGTTAGGCCTGTTCGGGACCGATCCGGCGCGGCTCCATCAAATCTTCACCGTGCTAAAAAGTTTTCTCCCGCCTGACCCCAAGGTGCAGGACATTCTCGATGCGGCTCTCGCCAGCGTTGTTGTCACCGGTTCGAGCGGGATGCTCGCGAACGCGGGCATCGTCCTCGGAATTTATTTCGGCACCGTCTTCATCGCGACGATCTCGCGCGCGCTCAGCCAAACCAGCGGTGTGAGCGAAGAAAAGAACTGGTGGGCGAAATACATCATTTCGTTTTTCATGCTGTTTTGGTTCGGCATTGCCATCTTCGTTTGCCTGAGCGCGATGGTCTTCGGCCGCACGCTTGCCGGATTGGCGGAAGTAAATTTTCAACTCAGCTTTCCGCTGCAGGAGTGGGTGAGCGCGCTCAGCCTTCCGTTCTCGGCCATCGCGCTCATTCTGTTCGCGCTCTCGCTTTACCTCCTTACGCCGCACAATTATTTGACGGTGAAACAGGCGCTGCCGGGCGCGATTTTCTTTTCGTTAGGCTGGATCGTGGTGACGAAGGCGTTTCAAATCTACGTCGCGCGTTACGACCGATATAACCCAACTTATCTCGCCCTCGCGTCCATCGTCGTGTTGCTGACGTGGATGTATCTGACGTGTCTGCTTATTCTGCTCGGCGGAAAATTGAATGCGATCGTGCGGCGATTGCAGGCGCGAGACGTTCCGCCGGAATCGGGCGAGGCGTTGGCGCAGCCGGCGTAAATTTCGGCGGCGAAATTTTTTCGCGAGTTGAAGAGCGCGTCGCGTCTGATACGCTGCGCGGCAGTGCTGCGTCATCGCGTTCTGTTGTCGATCTTTTGCGCGATCGGTGCCTTCGTCGTCGGCGTCACTCCGGCGCAGCAGAGCGACGAAGTAAAAAACAAACCGCTCGAGATTCGGAAAGCCGACGCGCCGGATTCGCCTTCTCCGTCGCCGTCGAAATCGCCCACGCCAAAAAAGAAAAAGAAAACGTCACCGACGCCGACGCCGAAACCCAAAGCGAAGGCGAGTCCAAAGGAAACGCCGGACGAAGACGCGCCATCGGCAACGCCGAAGCCGAAAGCAAAAGCGAGTCCGAAAGAAACGCCGGACGAAGAATCGCCCGCGCCCAAGGCATCGCCGAAGAAGAAAAAATCGGCGAAGGCGTCGCCAAGCGCATCACCGAAGAAAAAAAAGAAAACTTCACCATCGCCATCGGCGTCGAAGAAAAAATCGTCGTCCGAGAAAAAGGAAACGCCGAAACCTTCGGAAACGCCTTCGCCGAAGCCGAGCGCGTCTGCGCCGCGCGCGGTGGCGGTGCCGAGTCCGAGCGCTGCGCCCAGCGCAAGATCGACAACTACATTTGCGATCACGCCCCCGCCTAACGACGAAGCAGAGCAACTGACGATTGAAAAATCTGGTTACGAAAGGCCGCGCAGTTTTTGGGAGCGAATGTTCGGGGGCACCCGCACGAGTTCGAGTGGCGCCGGTTATCGTTATCTCACGCGCAGCGTGCGCGACTCGATCGATCGCGTCGGCGCGGACCGGCGCAATCCGCGCTGGCAATTGATCGTCGTGCACAACAGCGGCACGCGGCAGGGGAACGCGCGCGTATTCGATTACTACCATCGACATGTGCGCCACATGCAAAACGGGCTGGCGTATCATTTCGTCATCGGCAACGGCACTTCGACCGGGAACGGACAAATCGAAGTCGGCGATCGCTGGCGGCGACAAATCAACGGCGGCCACGTGCACAGCGATTATCTCAACAACATCGCGATTGGTATCTGTCTCGTCGGCGATTTCAATCGCGAACAACCGACCCGCGCGCAGCTCGATTGTTGCGAGGAACTGGTGCGCTACTTACGCCAGCGTTGCGGCAAGTTCGACAATAGCCATTTCCCGTTCGTTAGGCCGCATCGCGAAGTAAATCCGCCGCGCTGGGGAACGGATTGTCCGGGCGACGTCTTCCCGTATTCGTGGTTCAGGCGCTTTCGGGATTAATCACTGCCGCTGCGCGATGATGAGATTCGCCTTGCGATAATCCCATTGATAGCCGAAGCCGATGCCGAACGGCGCAGGGTTCGTCGTTTGATACAGCTCGGTCAGGCGGGGCTGATAATTTTGTTTAAAAATATCGAGCGGGCCGACGTAGGTGCCGAACAAACGCAGGCTCCATTTTTTTGCATCGAAAAAGCGTAGCGGAATTCCAGAATCATCCTGCACGATCATGTGGCTGTGATTGAGAATGAATTCGCGCACGCGACTGAAATTTTCCTCGAACATCAAATACGATGACGACTTCAGGAAACTCGCGCCGGCGCCGTGCGCGTTGCAGAAATTCATGAACGCGGGATTCGACCCGATGCCGCCGTTGGATATGTCGGTCGTGAAATAGAAAAGCGTTTGCTGTTTGCCGGTGGGATTGTCGATGTACGAAATGCGCACGCCGGGGGTGCCGCCACTGCCGGGCCGGCTTTCGCGAAACTCGCCGCCGCCGCCTAACGAACCGAACTGAACTTCGCGAATCGATTTTCCGGCGCGCGCGAGGAAGACATACAAGATCGGCAACGTGCCTTTGAGCTCCTGCGATTGCAGATCGACCTTCATGTCCTGCGTCACGAAGTAGGTCGCGGTCAGCGACGACTTCATCGCGTTCTCGAGATTGGCGAAAGCGCCGGCAAGATTCGGCATGTGCAACGGATCGGGCGCGGGTCCGATCGCTTCCTGCCCGCACATGATGTAAGTGGCCGCGTTCGGAAAGAACTGGTCCATGTAGAGAAAATCCGGGCCGCTGAACATGTAGTAAACGACCGGGATTTGTTCGAGCGACTCAGGCAGGAATGCATTCTGCCAATCGTGCAGCTTTTGAAATTTCGTTTTGTTTAATTTCGCGAAGGCGTTTTCGAAATAACGCGCATGCGAAGTCCAGGCCGCATCGCGCGTAAGCGGCGCGAGCGTCGAATCATTCGGCACCGGCATGCCGGCGAGAAAAAGCGCGGTGTCGTTAGGCGGCGGTGGAGGCGGCTGCGCCGGCAGCACCTGCGCTTGCGGCGCGGGTGCCGGCTCGCGGCGTTTCGCTTCCGCGATTGTCGATAAGATCGACATCGTCATGGCGAATACGATTACGGAACGAAAATTTCTCATGAAGTACGTTTGCCGGCGAGGAAGTAGAGGCCGAAACCGGCCAGCATCGTGGCGATGCCGCATAATGATTCAGTTGGGCGTGTCTGCAAGAGATAGATCATCATCCAAATGGTCACGGCGGCGAAGAGGAGCGGCGGCAACGGATAGAACGAGACGCGATACGGCCGCGCAAGATCGACATCTTTCTTTCGCAAAACGATCACGCCGATGACGGTGAGCAACGCGCAGAAGAGCAAACTCAATCCGAGATAAACCACCACGCGTTCGAACGAATTCGTGAGCAGCATCGCGTTCACGATAACGAATTGCACGAGCGCGGCGTTCATCGGAACGCCATGACGATTTTTGCGCGCGAGAAATCCGAGACGCGCGTGGTCCTCGCCCATCGCCATGGTCACGCGCGGCCCGAGCCACGCCATCGAGCTGATGGTCGCGATGAGCCCGAGGCAAATGATGGCGCCGGCGACGCGCCCGCCGTTTTCGCCGAAGATGTGTTTGCCGGCGATGAGGCCGACTTCGAGCTGGCCGCGCAATTCATCCTGCGGCGCGGCGATGAGAAATGCGGCATTGAGCGCGGTGTAGGCAACGATGACGATGAGTGTGCCTAACAAGAGCGAGCGCGGAACATTTTTTTCGGAGCGCTCGATTTCGCTCGTGATGTAGGCCGACGCGTTCCAACCTGAGTACGAATACATCACGTAAACGAGCGCGACGGCGAAGGCGCCGGAAAAGATCGACATCGTATCGTGAGGTTGCGGCGAGAAACTGATCGGCTGATTCGGAACGAAGAACGCGGCGATGATCAGCGCGGCGATCAAGAGCAATTTCACGATTGTCCAAAGATTTTGGAACGCGCTGCCGAGTTTAAGATTCGAAAAGTGGACGAGACTAACGAGCCAGACGATGGCGAACGAGAGCACAACCGGCGAACCGAAACCGCAAACGCCGGCGAAATATTTTCCGAACGCCATGGCCGCGAGCGCAATCGGCGCGGCGAAACCGACGGTGGCGGAAACAATTCCGGCCATGAATCCGAGCGCGGGATGATAGATGCGGGAGAGAAAATGGTATTCGCCGCCGGAACGCGGCAGGGCAGCGGCGAGCTCGCCGTAACAAAGCGCGCCGCAAAGCGCGAGGATGCCGCCAACGATCCACAACATGAGCAACACGAATCCGGAATGAATGTCCGCGAGTTGAAAACCGAGACTGGTGAAGACGCCGGTGCCAATGATGTTGGCGATAACGATGCCGGTAGCGGTGAAGAGACCGATCTTGCGCGGCGTCTCCGACGTTTTTGCAAGATCGACAATTACATTTGCGGGCATTGTTGTTAAGGACTCGCTCGCACGCGCCTTTATTCGGCGATAATCTCTTCGTATGAAAGCGAAACTCTCGATGCAAACGGCGACGCAGCTCGCCGTGTTTCTGAGTAATCGGCCGGGCGCGCTCGCGCGCGTGTGTGATGCGCTCGCGCAAGCCGGAGTGAATATTCTCGCGCTCGCGATCTCGGACACGGTCGATCATTCGGTCGTGCGCATGGTCGTGAGCGATCCGAAAAAGGCGTTGATGTTGTTAGGCGAAGCCGGCGTGCTCGCGCTCGAGAATGAAGTGGTGATGATCGAAGCGGAGAACACGCCGGGTGTGCTGGCGCAGATCGCGGAACGGCTGGCGAACGCGAACGTGAACATCGAATACATGTATCTGGCCGGCGCGTTGAACGCGGAACGCGGCCTGATGATTTTGCGGGCGAACGATGTCGATCTTGCACAAAAGGCGTTGCGCGAGTTGTAATTTGCGGGCATGAGCAAAATTGATTCGACCCGCAGCGCGCGGCAGCTTGCGGTTTTTCTCGACGATCGGCCCGGCACTCTCGCGCGTGTGTGCGACGCGCTCGCGCGCGGCGGCATTAACATCGAAGCGCTCGCGTCCGAAGGCGGCGCGTTTGCGAGCGAGCGCCGATCGCAACAACTCGTGCGCATGGTCGTGAGCGATGCGGCGAAGGCGTTGTCGATCTTGAATGAAATCGGCGACGTCGCGGTGGAAACCCAAGTGCTGGTGGTCGAAGGGAGTTGCGAACTCGGCACGCTCGGGAGCATTGCCGACAGATTGGCCCGGGCCGAGATCAACATCGAATCGGTTTACGTTTCGTCGACGGCGGATGCGAAGCGTTGCCTCATTATTCTTCGTCCGAGCAACGTGGAAGCGGCGCGACGCGCGTTGAGCGACCTTTAGTAAACAAACGGAATGAGCCGCCGTGTGCGGCGCATGTAGTCGCGGTAATTTTGGCCGAGCGCATCGAGCAAGGCGCGTTCTTCGACGTGAATGCGCCAGAGGAATGCGAGCGTGATCGGAGCAAGCAGAACGAAGATCGACAACCAATTGCCGAGGCACAAACCGAAGCCGACGAACGCAAGCAAAGCGCCGGTGTAGGAAGGATGCCTAACAAATCGGTACGGACCGGTATCGATGACGCGATGTCCCGCTGAGATTGAAACATCGACGGTGAAGAAACGACCAAGTTTCCAAATCGAATACCAGCGCAGCGCGACCCCGGCGATAAAAAGCGTGAGACCGAGAAGATAAAACGCATGTCGATGCGGAAGACGCGCGAACGGGAATTGGCCGACGATGAAAAACGACGCGAAAAGGGCGATGACGATCGCGAGCCAGAGAAACCGGAGCGAGTGGCGATCGCGCGATTCGCCGCTGTGCGAACGTCGCGCAAACGCGAGCGTGATTTCGGAGATGCCGTAAAACGCACCGAGGAGACCGGGGTTGGGCAGATGCATGAGGAGCGATTGTCGATCTTGCGCGAAGATCGACAAGTTGAAACGGGGATGCGCTTGGCCGATAGGAAGCGCTCGCGCATGCATCCGATTAAAATTTGGCTGGGACATCCGTATCCACTCGGAGCGACCTGGATGGGGAACGGAACAAACTTCGCGCTCTTTTCGAGCATGGCGACGAGTGTCGATCTTTGTTTGTTCAACAATCTCGATGCGCGGCAGGAAACCATTCGCGTGCCCATGACGGGGCAGACCGACCAGGTCTGGCACGTGTTTCTGCCGGACGTGCGGCCAGGGCAACTTTACGGTTATCGCGTTTCGGGGCCGTACGATCCGGAGAAAGGTTTACGATTCAATTCGTCGAAGTTGCTGCTCGATCCGTATGCGAAAGCGATCGCAGGGGACGTGAATTGGGCGGATGAGATGTTCGCCTATGTCGTGGGCGATCAGCTGGAAGATCTGGCGCGCGATTTTCGCGATGACGCGTGGGGAATGCCGAAATCGGTAGTTGTCGATCTTGCAGCATTTGATTGGGGGAAGGACCGGGCGCCGCGCACGCCGCTGGCCGAGAGCGTGGTTTATGAAGTGCACGTGAAGGGCTTCACGAAATTGTGGGAGGCGGTGCCTAACGAAGTGCGCGGGACTTACGCCGGATTGGCGAGCGAGGCGGCGATTAATTACCTGAAAAATCTTGGGGTGACGGCGGTGGAACTTTTGCCGGTGCACGCGCACATCGACGACAAAACTTTGATCGACAAAGGCCTAACGAATTACTGGGGCTACAACACGATCGGTTTTTTCGCGCCGCACGGCGATTACGCGAGCGGCGGGCAAATGGGCGAGCAGGTGACCGAGTTCAAGTCGATGGTGAAATCGCTGCACGCCGCGGGCATCGAAGTGATTCTCGATGTCGTTTACAATCACACCGCGGAAGGAAATCATCTCGGGCCGACGCTGAGTTTTCGCGGCATCGACAACATTGCGTGGTATCGGTTGCAGACCGAGACGCCGCGGTTCTATCTCGATTTCACCGGTACGGGCAACAGCTTGAACGTGCTCCATCCGCACCCATTGCAAATGATCATGGACAGCTTGCGTTATTGGGTGACGGAGATGCGCGTTGACGGTTTTCGATTCGATCTCGCGACGACACTCGCCCGCGGCGAAAATGGGTACGACAAATTCCACGCCTTCTTCAAAGCGGTGCAGCAGGACCCGGTGCTGGCGCAGGTGAAGTTGATCGCCGAGCCGTGGGACGTCGGCATGGGTGGATATCAGGTTGGAAATTTTCCGACCGGCTGGAGTGAGTGGAACGGAAAATATCGCGACGCGATGCGAAGTTATTGGAAAGGCGATGAAGGAAAGATCGGCGAAGTAGCGTATCGCCTAACGGGTAGCCCTGATCTTTTTCAGCACGACGGCCGGCGGCCGATAGCGAGTGTGAACTTCGTGACCGCGCACGACGGATTTACCCTGGCTGATCTCGTCAGTTACAACGAGAAACACAACGAAGCGAACGGCGAGAATAATCAGGACGGCGACAACAACAGTCTCTCGTGGAATTGCGGCGCGGAAGGGCCGACGGACGATCCGGAGATCAGCGCGCTTCGCCGCAAACAACAGCGCAATTTTCTAACGACGCTGTTTGTCTCGCAAGGTGTGCCGATGTTGTTAGGCGGCGACGAGTTCGGGCGGACGCAAGGCGGGAACAACAATGCCTATTGCCAGGACAACGAGGTCAGCTGGTTCAACTGGGAGCACAGCGACGACCAGAAACGGCAGCTCGAATTCACCCGGCGCTTGATTCGTTTGCGCAAGGAACATCCGATTTTCCGGCGGCCGAAATTTTTCCAGGGCCGGCGGATTCGCGGGAGCGAAATCAAGGACGTGATGTGGTTCAATCCCGGCGGCAACGAAATGGACGAGGAAGAATGGGCGTCGCCGTTTGTGCGTTGTCTCGGCATGTTGCTTAGCGGCGACTCGGCTGACGTAGTGAATTTTCAAAACGAGCCGGTGCACGACGAAACGTTTTTGCTGCTGATCAACGCGCATTTCGAACCGATACAATTCGTGCTGCCGGGCGTGGAGAACCTGGAGTGGGAATTAATTCTCGATACGAATGAGGAAGAGGGATTTCTCGCGAGGCCGAAAAAATTTGCGTCGGGTGACGATGTCGATCTTGCCGAGCGTGCGACCTGTTTGTTGCGGCTTATCGGCGGAACGCAGGCGCAGGCGCGACACGAATCGTGGAAGAAGCGCCGGTATGAATTGCCCGGCGCGGTGAGCGGCGAAGAGGAACGCGCGCGCGCCGCGCGCAAGATCGACAATTAAATTTTTGGACGCGATCTTGTGTGCGGCTGCGAATTCACTATAGAGATGTGTATGCGCGTTTTCTCTTCGCGCTGACTGCCTGCTTATGACATCAAGTTCTCTGGTCGTCGTCGCCGATCGCGGCGGATTGAAAGCATATAAAGTAAACGAAACGCCGACGCGCGGTCCGAGTTTGCAACTGGTGCAGGCATTCAACATCACCGACGCGCACGGAAGATTAATCGACAAAGTGACCGACGCGGCCGGGCGTTTTCCGGTGACGGAAAGCGCGGGCGCGCATCGCGGACAGGCCTCGATCGCGGAGCGGACGCAATTGGAAACGGAAACCGACCGTCGCATTTTCAAAGAGCTGGCGGATCAGATCGCGAAAGTGGTGAAGAGTGACGGCGTGGAAGGCTGGTCGTTCGCGGCCCCGTCGGAAATGCATAAGACGATTGTCGATCTTTTGCCTAACGACGTGCGGGACCGCATCGTCGAGCATGTGAAATCGGATTTGGTGCGGATTGAAGTGGCGAAACTCCCGCAGCACTTTCATTCGCTGCAACCGCTTTAAGATTTATGCAATTACCCATCAAGATCACTTACCGGGGCCTGACTAAAGACGAGAAGATCGACAACCTGGTTTTCGAGTACGCGGCGCGGTTGGAAAAATTTTGCGATCACATCAATCGCTGCGACGTCGCGATCGAGCAGCCGAACCACGCGCATCAAAAAGGAAATCCGTATCGGGTGCGTCTCGATGTGACGGTGGCGCCGCGGCACGAGCTCGTGGCCGAAGAACAGCAAATGGACAACGGCTCGCACGAACCTTTGCACAAGGCGATTCACGATGCGTTCAAGACGATGGAGCGCGAGCTGCGGCGGGTGGTGGATAAGCAACGCCGTGAAGTGAAAACGCACGAAGGCGATCGGGTGCGAAGGTAGTTGTCGATCTTGCGAAGTTCAGGCGCCGTATTGCGCGATGTCGTCAGAATATCCGAATTGCGCAAACTCAAACTCGTAGCGCCGCCGCACCAGCTCCGCCGTTTCCGCGGAATACATGTGAGCAATCGTCGCCTCGCGCGGGCGACTGCTGGTTTTTAATCGGGGCAGCGCCTGCGGTTTCCACGGAACGCCAATGCGTTGGCAGACCTCGCTCAAATCTTGATCGAGATGTTCGTAACGCACGATGCCATCGAGGCAAAATTTGCCGTCGATCGTGTAGATCTCGCGATCGGATAAAATCGTCGCGTTGGGGAGCCAGCGCTGGAATTGATCGCGTTCGGGCAGGGTCTTGTCCGTCTGGATCCAGCCGAGGTCGCGCACGTAATAAAAAGTGGCGATGACTTTGTCGAACGGATTTCGAATCGCGCAAAATTTAAAATACGAGTTCCAAATCTCGTCGCCAAGTCGTTGCTTGATCTGAGCGGCCGGCATGTGGTGATACCACTGGCCCGGCGCGGGACGGTAAACGCGGCGCGTCCCGATGATGCCGGCGTCGCATACGTAATCGTCACGAAGATCGATGCCCTGCTGCGGCACATCGGCGCAGAACGGTTCGAAATAGACTTCGACCGACGTGCTCGCGGTCTTCATCGTCTTTGTGTAGATGAAGCGGTGACGGTGGCTAACGAGCATTGTTAGGCCGCTTTTTAACAGGACGCGCGAGCGATTGTCGATCTTACGCGGTGCTAGCCAAATCCATGTCCTGTTTACTCACTGCCAGTTACGGCTATATTAAAATCAGAGCAGAACTGCCGTGGGTACTGGCCTAACGAGAACAAGCTCAGCCACCGCTGGCGAAAACGAGCGCTGCTTCGAATTTGAATGTTGAAGTTGTCATGCCGAAATACTCGCGCCGGTCAGCGGTTGGCTGCAGCGCTTGGTTAGACCTAATCGATAGTAGGCATACCCTCCAAATTGTCACCGGCGACGCGCCAATCATTCTTCGCTCGGCGGAGCCTCACAAAGTGCATATCGTCTTCTGCACCGTAATCGGCGGCAAGTCGGCCTCGAACGTAAACTTCGACTTCGGCGCGAGCGATTACGTGCACTCGGCGGATGCTGAAGGACGGATGTGTCTTAGCCACCCATGCGCGAGCGACCGAGATAATGGCGCGAAAGTCTGCTTCGGATATGAGGTAATCCTTGCCGTCGACGGCGGGATCGCCAGGCTTCGGCTGTAGGCCAAACGAAGTAAGGCACACTCCGAGCGCAAGGATAATCGAGAGAAACACCGAGCGCGACATGAGGTCTAACGAGAAGTAGACCCAATTTTTGGGTCTTTCCAGCGAAATGCCCAATTTGTGAGTCTAATCCGGAACGAGCTTTTCGAGGAGATCACGCCGGCGCGCCGCCTAATGCGCCCGGCAACGGCGGAGCAACATCGGGCGCGGCGATGACTTGTTTGGGCGGTTTTTCGGGCGGCATTTTCGCGCCAGTTGATGGCGGAATTCCGCGCGGCGGATTGATCAAGCGTCCGTGTTCGACGATTTCCTTGATCTGCGATCCGTCCAAAGTTTCGTACTCGAGCAATGCTTTGGCGATGACTTCGAGTTTGTCGCGATGCGCGGTGAGAGTTTGCTTCGCCACGGCATACGCGTCGTCGATCAACTTGCGCACTTCCTGGTCGATCTGTTCGGCGGTGGCTTCGCTGTAATCGCGCGCGCGCGAAATGTCGCGGCCGAGAAAAACGTAATCTTCGTGCTCGCCGTACTCGACCATGCCCATTTTTTCGCTCATGCCCCATTCGCAAACCATGCGGCGGGCAATCGCCGTCGCGCCCTTGATGTCGCCGCGCGCGCCGTTCGTGATGTCGCCAAAAACAATTTCCTCGGCGACGCGGCCGCCCATGCTGACGGCGAGACCGGCGACGAGTTCGTTTTTGCGGTTGGTGTATTTGTCTTCTTCCGGCAACCACATAGTCGATCCAAGCGATGGGCCGCGCGGAATGATCGTGACTTTGTGCAGCGGCTCGGTGTGCTCGAGTAATTCGAGCAACAAGGCGTGGCCGGCTTCGTGATAGGCGGTGTTCGTCTTTTCTTTTTCGCTAAGCGCAAGGCTGCGGCGCTCTTTGCCCCAACGAACTTTGTCGCGCGCTTCTTCCAATTCCGCGAGCGTGATTCCTTTTAATCCACGACGCGCCGCGAGTAGCGCCGCTTCGTTGATGACGTTCGCGAGCTCAGCGCCGGAATATCCGGGCGTACCGCGCGCGACCACTTGAAGATCGACACCTTCCGCCAGTTTCACTTTCTTGGAATGCACGCGCAAAATTTCTTCGCGGCCTTTCACGTCGGGAAGGTTGACCGTGATTTGTCGATCAAAGCGGCCGGGGCGCAGCAATGCAGGATCGAGAACATCGGGCCGGTTCGTAGCGGCGATGATGATGACACCTTCCTGCGTATCGAAGCCGTCCATCTCGACAAGCAATGCATTCAGCGTTTGCTCGCGTTCATCATGTCCGCCGCCAACGCCATGACCGCGATGGCGGCCGACCGCGTCGATTTCGTCGATGAAAATAATGCACGGCGCCGATTTCTTTCCCTGCTCGAACATATCGCGCACGCGGCTCGCGCCGACGCCGACAAACATCTCGACGAAATCCGAACCGCTGATGGAGAAGAATGGAACATCGGCTTCGCCGGCGATGGCGCGCGCGAGCAATGTCTTTCCCGTTCCGGGCGGGCCGACTAACAACACGCCTTTCGGAATGCGTCCGCCGAGTTTCTGAAATTTTTTCGGGTCGCGCAAAAACTCGACCAGTTCGGTCACTTCATCTTTCGCTTCCTCGACACCGGCGACGTCCTTGAACGTGATTTTGTTTTTGTCGCGCGCCAACATTCGCGCGCGCGATTTGCCGAAATTGAGCGCGCCTTTGCCCGCCATGCGGATTTGCTGGCGGAACAGAAAATAAAGGATCAACAAAAAGACACCGATGGGCGCGAAGCTAAACAACGCCTGTCCCCAAATGTTCGTGTCCATTTTGATGTCGGGCTGAATGCCGGCGGCGTTTAGCTTCTGCTGCAAATCACTCGTGAACGGCAGAAACACCGTGGTGTGAAATTTCACCGCTTGATCAGTGCCGGCCGCCGCCTTGCGATAAAAGCCGATGAGCGATTGCGTTTTCTCGCCTTCGGAAACGATCAATCGAAACGGATAATTTTTGTCGTCCTGAACGATCTGCTTGTTCTCGAGCAACTGAAGGAAGCGGCTGTAGGGAACTTCCTCGACGTTCGCGTAACCGTTGCCGCGAATGAAGAAGGCAAGGCCGAGCAGACCAATGGCGAGCGCAATGCCGATGACGCCGCGCCAGTTAAAGCTCGGCTCGGTATTGCGTTTGTTATCTCGGTTCGAATTTTTTTCAGACATAGGGGAAAGCGGATTCAGGCTAACATGACATCAGGGCAATGCAAAAAGCACATGCTGTGCGCGCACGTAAGATCGACATGTTGCAAGATCGACAATCGCTTCGTTGAAACGTTCAGCCGTTACGGTAACTTGCACGTCGAAGTAGTCGGATGACAGAGCTCGTCACAACAGTCGCGGACAAGATCGACCGCGCCGTGCAGAAAGTCACGCCATTCGCGTATCGCATTCAGCGCCGCGGTCGGCGGTGGATGCGTCGTGCCATGCGCAAACCGCGCAGTGTTTCGGAAGGACCGAACCTGTTGCCGCTGCTCATCCAGGTGCTGGCCAGTTTCTCCAAGGCCGACGGCGTTCTCCTCGAAGAAGAAATCGACAGTTCGTTAGGCTTTCTTCGTTACGATTACCCGGAAGCGGTTTATTCCGAGCTGCGCCAACTTTTCCGCCAGGCGCTTTACGAACAGCAGGACCTTTCCGCGATGGCGCAAAAGCTCAGTCTGCAATTGAGCACCGATCGCAAGATCATGCTCGGCGTTCAGCTTTACGATTTGATTTCGCAAGCGGGACTGAAGCAGGAACAAGTCGTCGCGTTTTATTCGTTCATGTCGCAGCTCGGCATGGCCGCGCAGGCGATCGACATCGTCTATCAGCTCAACGCCAGCGAAGATTCCGATCCCTCGATTTATCAACGCGGCGCGTCACCACTCGAGTCGCTCTCCTTCGGCGCGGATGGGAAATCGGACGTGAAACTGCGCGCTTTGAAGGAAATGGATCGGCTGCTCGCGTTTCGTTATCACGATTTGATCCTGCTCAAGAACTACAGCGCGCAAACCATATCCGTGCGCGGCCGTCCGCTCGTTAGGGGCGGATTTTGCCGAATTTATCCGGGCCAACGCATTCTCGTGGGCGACCAGGTGCTGATGTATCAGGACGTCGCCACGTATTTTAACGCGAAGAAAAACGTTTCGCTGCCGCACATTTTCATTCGCGTGAACAAGGACAGCGACGAAGTCGCGCTCGAACGGGCGCGGACACGCGAGAGCGCGCTCGAGATCACGTTCGGGCTCAAAGTGCGCGTGAAAGCGTTGAAGGATGTGAATGCGGTCTTGAACGGAACGAAACTCAAGGCCGGCGCCGAAGTCGAAGGCTCGCTCGATGATCGCATCATCTTTCATAACAACAGCGAGCTTGATTTCACCGATCTCCGCCGGCGCGCGCGTGCGCTCGGCGGACGGTTCCAACTCAAAGCTTCGAAATCAGAATATCTCGTCTCGAACAATCCGAGCTTGCTCGAAGCGGATGACATTTTGCTTTCGCCGGGAACGAGCGGCGATGTGTTGCTCAAGATTTTTTGCGATTACGACAAACGCGTCGGCCAGCTTGAAGTGATCGAGGCCGACCGTTCCATCATGGTCGGCGACGTGGCCGTAAGATCGACATATCCATTAAAAGACGGCGACACCATCAAGATCGACATCGGACAAGTGCTGCGTTGCAACTTCTCCGAGCGCATCATCGAAGAAGAGCGGAACATTATTCGCAATCTCGACGTCAGCGAAGTGACGCATCGTTTCAGCAATGGCGAAGTTGGTCTCGAAGGAATTTCATTTTCGATTTCGCGCGGCGAGCTCGTCTGCGTCATGGGCGCGAGCGGTTCGGGGAAAAGCACGTTGCTCAAAGTTCTCGCCGGACAATTGCAGCCGACGAGCGGCCAGGTTTTTCTCAATGGCCAATCGCTCTATCCGAACCTCGACAACCTCAAACGCTACGTCAGTTACATTCCGCAAGAGGACGCGTTCGATGAGCACCTCACCATCGGCGAAAATTTACAATTCGCGGCCGCGATCCGTTCGCCCCATTTGTCGCGACGCGATCGCGGACGGCGGCTCGAAGGAAAATTAATCGAGCTGGGTTTGGGCGAACGTCGCGACGCCGTCGTCGGCAGCGCGGTGAAGAAGACATTGAGCGGCGGCGAACGTAAACGTCTCAACATCGGCCTCGACATGATCGGCATGTCGGACGTGTACCTGTTCGACGAACCGACTTCCGGTTTGTCCTCGAAAGATTCCGAGCACGTCATCGAAATCATTCGCGGAATGGCGCACAACAAAATCATCATGGTGACGATTCACCAGCCGAGCTCGAAACTATTCCAGATGTTTCACAAAGCGATCCTGCTCGATAAAGGCGGTCGGCTCGTCTTTTTCGGAACGCCGACCGACATGCTGCGTTATTTCGCGGAAGCGGAACATCAACATCAATTCGGGCACGAGCTCGGCGGTTGCCCGTCGTGCGGGACGACGCGGCCCGAATTTATTTTCGATGTGCTCGAGACGCCGCTGCGTGATCTGAGCGGCGATATCATTTACGAAGAGAACAGTCGTGGTCAGCTCGTGGCGGCGCGGCGTTACTCGCCGGAATTTTGGCGCGACAAATACGAAGCGTTCCGGCTCATCCAGGACGTGAAACAAGTTTCATTGCGCAAGGAGCCGGTCGCGCACTTGCCGGTTGCGCCCGCGCAAAAGAAACGACAACCGATTCGCTGGCGCGACGAGTGGACGCAATTCCGCACGCTGCTCAAACGCTCCTTCATCAGCAAACTGCGCAACAAGGCGAATGTCGTGATCACGTTGTGCGTCGCGCCGGTGCTGGCGTTATTGATCGCGACCATTCTGCGTTACTCCGATAGCGGCCGGTACGATTTCGCGTCTGCCTATCACATTCCGACCTACCTCTTCCTGACTTTGATCGTGGCCATGTTCCTCGGCCTAACGAATAGCGCCGACGACATTATTCGCGACCGCACCATTCTTCAACGCGAGCGCAACCTGAACGTGCGCCTCGGCTATTACGTCACCTCGAAAACGCTCACGCTCGGCATCTTCGCGCTCATGCAATGCGTTCTCTTCGTTTTGATCGGCAATTACATTCTCGCCATTCGCGGAATGTTCTGGCCCTACCTCGGTATCGTTTTCATGACGGCCATGGGGGGCGTCGCGCTCGGCCTGCTCGTCTCCACCCTGGTGGGCGATCCTAAAACCGCGGCCAACATCGTGCCCTTGGTTTTGATTCCGCAGATCATCATGGGCGGCGCGTTGATTAAATACGAGGACATGAATCGCAATCTCGCGCTCGTTTATGCGCTCACACATTGGTTCAAGGAGCATCCGAATCCCGATCGCGGAAAGAAAATGCAGAGCAAACTCGAAGTGCCGTTCGTTTGCCAGTTCATCGCCATGCGCTGGTCCTACGAAGAACTGGTCGTGGCCCAGGCGAAATTAAATCCCCTAACGAAACGGCAGGAGCGCGCGCAACGCGAGATCGACGGCATCGTCGCGCAACATCGACAAGATGCCGCCTCCAGCAAGCGCCTGGATGATCTCAAGGAAACGCTGGCGGTTCTCTCCGGCCTCGAAGGCAGATCGCCAGGCGAAGTCGATCGCTTTCTCAAGACTGTGGACGAAATTCTTGACGGTAAACACGGATTCGAGCGAGCACTTTTCCGTCACGCCAGCGGCCCGATCACGGCCGAGCAGCTTTATGTGAACCAGAAAGTTTCCGATTTGATCTCGAATGCCGAGATGGAGCAGACCGATTATCGCCGCGGCTCGCATCCGAACGTTTTCTTCGGCGCGAAGAAACATTATCTGGGCGTGGACGTGAGCGTTTTTGTTTTCAATACCGTGGTGCTCGTTGGATCGACAATCTTCTTGTTAGGCCTGCTCCACTGGATTTTGCGAAGACAACTTGAAGTGCGGAGGAGCCGATGAAACGAAAACAAAATGGGACTCGATTGATAGTGGCGGCGAGCGACCAGGACGCAGACATGTTTTACGCGACGAAATTCTGGGCGGGCGATCCGTTTATTTTTCTGCAGCAAAACGGGAAACGCACAATTGTGTTGAGCGATCTCGAGATGGGCCGCGGCCGGCGCACGGCAAAGGTGGATGAGTTCGTTTCCTACAATCAGCTCGAGCGCGAAGTGCAGGGGAAAGATCGACAATCGCCGGCGTTCGAGAAAGTGATCGCGCATTTTCTGCGCAAACGAAAAGTGAAACGCGCGACCGTCCCCTCGAGTTTTCCGCTTGGCTACGCCCGAGAGTTAGATGTCGATCTTACGACGACCAACGGAATGTTCTGGCCGCAGCGCGCGGCGAAAACGGATGAGGAATTGAAAATGATCGGACACGCGCTCCGCATCACCGAAGCCGGAATGCAGCGCGCCATGGACATTTTGCGAAGATCGACAATCGCACGTGACAAGAAACTGAAATGGAACGGCAAGACGTTGACGTCTGAAATTCTCCGCGCGGAAATCGACACCGCGATGTTGCACGCCGGCGGCACGCCGACGAACACGATCGTGGCCGGCGGCGATCAGGCGTGCGATCCGCACGAGCGCGGCTCCGGTCCATTGCGCGCGAATGAATTGATCATCTTCGACATTTTCCCGCGCGATCCGAAGAGCGGTTATTGGGGCGACATGACGCGAACGGTCGTGCGCGGCAAGGCGAGCGAACCGCAACGCAAACTTTGGAACACGGTGAAAGACGGACAGGAACTAGCGTTGAAGCGCATCAAGGCCGGGGTCGATGGCATGTCGATCCACAAGGCGATTCAAAAACTTTTCGACGATCGCGGTTACAAAACGGAAAAGCGCAACGGCAAGGACGTTGGATTTTTCCACGGCACCGGCCACGGTCTCGGACTCGAGATTCACGAATATCCGCGGCTGCAAAAAGTCGTTTTGCAAGATCGACAAGTAGTGACGGTCGAGCCCGGCTTGTATTATCCCGGGCTCGGCGGCGTCCGCATCGAGGACGTCGTGGTCGTGACGAAGAAAGGCTGCAAGATTCTCTCGCGCTTTCCGAAGCAGCTGGAAATCTGAACGTGCGACGCCGTCCGGCGTCTAATAACAGACAAACTTAACCGGCATGTTCTATCCCTACGGCTTCGGCCATCATTGGTTGCTCTACATTGGCGTCCCGCTGATCATCGGCATCATCGCGCAGATTCGCGTGACCGGCGCGTTCAATCGCTGGAGCAAAGTGCGCGCGGGCTCGAACATTACCGGCGCGGAATGCGCGCGCGAGATTTTGCAGGCAGCGCAAATTCACGATGTCGATGTTGTCGAGACGAACGATTTTCTCGGCGACCATTACGATCCGACGAAGAAAAAGCTTTGTCTTTCGAGCAACGTTTACAACACGCCGTCAGTCGCGGCCCTCGGCATCGCCGCGCACGAGACCGGTCACGCCATTCAACACGCAAAAGCCTATGCGCCGTTGAAAGCGCGCATGGCCGTCGTGCCAATCACGATGGCGGCGTCGCAAATGCTGCCGTTCATCATCATCGGCGGAATTTGGTTTCACATCACCGGACTGATCACGCTCGGCATTTACTGCTATTTAATCTTGCTCGTGTTCCAATTGATCACTTTGCCGGTGGAATTCGATGCGTCGCGGCGCGCGAAAATTATTCTGCGACAAATGGGGATCATTCAGTCGGGGGAAGAAGTCGCGGGCGTGAACCAGGTGCTTAACGCCGCCGCACTCACTTACGTGGCCGCATTCATCGCCGCGCTCGGTAACCTGCTTTGGTTGCTTTCGATGCGCGACCGGCGCAACTAACGCAAGATCGACATCTTCATTTCGAGATGAACGCAACCATTGCCCTCCCGCAACCCGCGCGACGCCTAACGGATTTACTTTCCTCCGGACTCGGCGAGCGTGCTAGAAAGAAACAACAGCGAATGGATCAGCCGCGCACGGAGGAGGACAAGGAGCTGGTCGCGCGCACGCAAGCGGGCGAGGCCGCGGCGTTCGACGATCTGGTCGTGAAATATTCGCCGCGCCTCTACGGCCTCATTTACAACATGACCTCGAACCATGAGGACACGAACGATCTTTTGCAGGACGTTTTCTCAAAAGCATATAAGGCCATCCGCGGGTTTCGGGGTAAATCGTCGTTCTACACCTGGATCCACTCCATCGCGGTCAACATGACGCTGAACTTCCTTAAGAAACGTGGCCGCCGGTTCAATCTCAGCCTCGATGACGTCGATTCCACCATCCAGAACGACAAGGAATTCCTCGAGATCACCCAGACCAGCTCACCGGTGCGGGAAGCCGACCTGTCCGAGCTCCAGAAAAGGTTGAACGAGGCGATGATGAAGTTGTCTGAAGAACACAGAGCTGTGGTCACCATGTTTCATATTCAAGGAATGCCCCACGCCGAGATCAGTAAAATCTTGAAAGTCTCCGAAGGCACGGTACGCTCCCGGCTCTTTTACGCGAATCGGCAACTGCAAAACTACCTGGAAGAATTTCGGAAGAATCCTGTCAGCTAATCGGGCACCTCATGGACGAATTTGACGATATCGCGAAACTGTTGCGGCTGAAAAAATACGAACAGCCGCCGCCCGGATATTTCGAAAACTTCATCCACGAATTTCATCGTCGCCAACGCGACGAACTTTTGCGGCAACCGCTTTGGCGGATCGCGATGCAACGCGCACACGATTTCATGCTCAGCTTGAACGTGCCGGCGTTGACTTCGTATCCGGCCGCCGTCACCGCCATGCTCGTGGTCGCGGCTGTGATTTCACTCAAGGTTTATCAGACGCCGACGGCGCCTAATTACGCCGCCGTCACGCAAGATCGACATGTTGCGGTCGCACCGGTTACCGCGGATGCGGAGTGGACGCTCGCGTCGCCTGTGGCCACTCGCGCCATTGCCACCCAACCGCTTCGCAATTCATCCGCCCGTGCTCACCGGGCTAACACCGCGAGCCCGCCGCGTTATGTGCTCGACAGCGTGCCCGTGAGTTATGAGTCAACGCTGCGATTCTAGATCCTCGTTAGGCCATTCTGTTGCGGTGGGTTGCAGGGTCGCTTTCCTTCTCGGTCTGACCGCCTCGGCGTTGCACGCGCAACTCCCGGACCAATCCGCTTCCTCCATCAGCCGCGAAGTCAAAGACGTTTTCGAGCGCACATGCAGCGCGGTTGTGAAAATTCGTGGTGTCGATGAACACGGCGAAATATCCGGCACCGGTTTCTTCATCGATCCGACCGGCACACTTTACACCTGCTACTCGGTCGGCGGCGAAGCCGACAATTTAACGATCGAGTTCAAAGGCAAAAAATATCCCGCCCATCCAGTCGTGACCGATATGCGCAGCGGTCTCGCCATGTTGAAGGCCGACCTAACGACCCCGGTTTTGCCCATCGGTAATTCTTCGCAACTCGAAGTGGCAACGCCGGTGGTGGCGATTGGCTACCCGCTCGATCTTCAGGAAACGCCCAGCTTCGGCATGATCGCCGGGTTCGATAAAAAATATCTCGGACGTTATTTTCACACCACGCATCTGCGGGTGAACATGCCGACGCAACGCGGCGAAGCCGGCGCGCCATTGTTGAATCTCAAAGGCGAAGTCGTCGGCATTGTCGTAAGCAGTTTGGAAAACAGTTCATCGTGTTACGCGGTGCCGATCGAAGTCGCCGAAAAAATTCGCAGCGACTATGTGCGTTTCGGTGAAGTGCGTCACGGCTGGGTCGGAGTGAATGTCGCGGAAGCGGCGGAACCGGTGGAAGGTTCGCGCGCGGAAATGACCGATCTCTTGCCCGACACACCTGCGGCCGAATCGGGATTGAAACCGGGCGATATTCTTTTGCAGGTCGGCAAGAAGGAGGTGCATCAACCGGAAGACGTGCTTGATGCTTCGTTCTTCATCACTGCCGGCGACACCGTTCCCATCACCGTGATTCGTGACGGAAAAAAAATGACGTTCGATGTTCAGGCCGACGTTCATCCCGGCAGCAAACGGCCTCCGATGGCCGCCGGCCTCGACAATCACGGCGCGATTCCGTTGAGCGCTCCGGCGCCGAAAGAGTAGTTGTCGATCTTAGCGGGCGAGTAATTTTCGAAACTCGCTTTCGTCGATCACGCGCACGCCGAGCTGTTTCGCTTTCTCGAGTTTGCTGCCGGCATCTTCGCCCGCGAGGACGTAGTTCGTTTTCTTGCTCACGCTCCCGCTCACTTTTCCGCCGCGTGCGATGATCGTTTCCGCAATTTCATCGCGCGGTTGGCTCAACGTTCCAGTGATGACGAATGTCGATCCGGCAATGGCCGAGTCGCGCGTTTTCTTTTTCGGTTCGACCGTTGGCCGCACACCGAGTTTCTCGAGGTGCGCGATCACTTTTCGGTTTCGCGGCTCCTGAAAGTAATCGTGAATGCTTTGCGCAACGACCTCGCCGACATCGGGAATGCGTTGCAATTCATCGACTGACGCGTTCATCAGTTCGTCGAGACTGCCAAAATGATCTGCCAAAGAGCGCGCGGAACTCACTCCCACGTGCAAGATGCCAAGCGCAAAAATCAATCGCCACAACGGCCGCGTCTTGCTTCCTTCGATCGCGCCTAACAAATTGGCGATGCTCTTCTCGCCCATTCGTTGCAAGATCGACATCTTCTCTTTCGTGAGCTCGTAAATGTCGCTCACGTCTTGGACGAGTTGCTTCTCGACGAGCTGCTCCACCATCATCTCGCCAAGTCCTTCGATGTCCATCGCGCCGCGCGAAGCGAAATGCTCGATGCGACGTTTGAGTTGCGCCGGACATTGAGCATTCACGCAGCGCAATGCCACCTGTCCTTCGTCCTGCACGATTTTGCCGCCGCAAACCGGACACTTGTTAGGCATGCGAAACTTCTTCTCCTTGCCCGTCCGCGCCGATGTTTTCACTTCCACGACCGCGGGGATGACTTCGCCTGCTTTCTCGATCACCACGATGTCGCCGATGCGAATGTCTTTGCGCTTGATCTCCTCTTCATTGTGCAACGTCGCCCGCGCCACCGTGCTGCCGCTGACAAACACCGGCTCCAGATGCGCCACCGGCGTGAGTGTTCCAGTGCGACCGACTTGCACGACGATGTCGATCAAATGCGTTTCTACGCGCTCGGATTCGTATTTGTAAGCGATCGCCCAGCGCGGCGATTTCGCGGTGAACCCGAGTCGCTCGCGTTGCGCGAACGAATCGACTTTCACGACCGCGCCGTCCGTTTCGTAGGCGAAGTTTTTCCGGACCCGGTCAAGCTCGTGAATCTTTTCGAGGATCTCGTCGACCGATTTCGCCAGCCAAAATTTCTCGGTCACCGGCAAGCCGAGCTTTTTCAGTAATGGAAAAATTTTCGAGTGAAGATCGACATCTACTCCTTCGGTCCCGCCGGTGCCGTGACAAACCAAACCGAGCGGACGCGTCGCCACAATCTTCGGGTCGAGTTGCTTGAGCGAACCGGCCGCCGCGTTGCGCGGATTTTGAAACAATGGCAACTCCGCCTTCTTTCGCTCCGCGTTCAATTTCTCGAAGCCGCGCTTATCCATGTAAACTTCACCGCGGACTTCGATCAGCTTCGGTGCGTCACCGCGCAACCGCTCCGGCACCGATTTAATTGTCAAAATATTTTGCGTGATGTCGTCGCCGACCACGCCATCGCCGCGCGTCGCCGCCGATTTCAACTTTCCATTCTCGTAAAGCAACGAAACCGCCACGCCGTCTACTTTCGGTTCGATCACCACCGGAATCTTCTCGTTAGGCAAAAGTTTCGAAATGCGTTTGTAAAAATCGGCGACCTCTTCTTCCGAATAGGTGTTGTCCAGACTGAGCATCGGCGCACGGTGAGTGACTTTGGCGAATTGCTGGAGCGGTTTCCCGCCGACTTGTTGCGTCGGCGAATCGGCGGACGCGAGACCGGGGTGCTTCGTTTCAAGATCGACAAGTTCCTTGTAGAGCCGGTCGTACTCGCGATCGGAAATGCTCGGCGCCGCCTCTTCGTAATAACGCCGGTTATGCTCCGCGATCTGCTTTCGCAGCTCGGCCGCGCGCTTTGCGACTTGATTCTCCTCCGCAGGCATGTTGCATCATAGAAACGGCGAAAAGCTCCGGCAATGGAACACGAGAAAATTCTCGGGGTCGAAGGCGGCGGCACTAAAACCGCGTGGGTGCTGACTGAGCGCGACGGCAATGAGCTGCGCCTTCTCGATCAAGGCAGATTGCCGCCGGCGAATTTGCGCCTAACGAGCGCGGAAGAACTGCGACTTATTTTTTCCGAGCTGCCGAAGGAAGCGAATCGCGTCGGCATTTTCCTCGCCGGCTGCGCGACTGCGGAAGATCGACAATCACTCGCGCGGTTGTCCGCGGAGATTTGGCCGAGCGCGAAAATCGTAACTGGAAGCGATCGCGACTCGGGCGTGGCGGCGGCGTTGGGCAGCGCCGATGGCATTGTCGTCAACGCCGGCAGCGGCTCGTCGGTGACGGGACGACGCGCGGGAAAAATCGAGAACGCCGGCGGCTGGGGTCACATTCTCGGCGACGCGGGTGGCGCCTATTTTCTCGTCATTCAGGCGCTGCGATTGATTCTGCGCGAATACGATTTGCGCCGCGGCGAAGTGCAATTCGCGTCGAAAATTTTGCACGCGCTGTCGCTCAACAATCTCGACGAGCTCGTGCGTTGGGCCCAGACCGCGCGCAAGATCGACATCGCCATGCTCGCGCCGGTCGTGTGCGAAGCGGCTGCAAATGGCGACGAACATGTCGTGAAAATTTTGGAAGATGGCGCGGGTTGTCTCTGCGAATACACCGAAGCGGTCGCGACGCGTTTGCATATGCTCGCGCCCAAAATCGTGCTCATCGGCGGATTATTTCAACGCGACTCGATTTACGCGCACACATTTCGCCGGCGATTGAAAAAGAATCTGCCGGATGCGCGCGTGACGAACGCGGAGCGCGCGCCCGAACTCGGCGCGGCCTGGCTCGCCGCGGAGATGAGCGACGCGCCGACTGTTCGCGACAAGATCGACATGGGTAAGATCGACAATCTCGCCGCGGCTTTGACTGAGCAACGCAATCCGCGTTCGGAAAATCTGGAGAAGATGTCGGCAAAGCAATTGGTCGAGCTTTTCGTGAATGAAGAAAAGTTCGTCGAGGACGCGGTGCGAAATGCGATTGTCGATCTTGCGCGCGCGGTCGAGATCGTGACCGACTCGCTGCGCAAGGGCGGGAAATTATTTTACGTGGGCGCGGGCAGCAGCGGCCGCCTCGGCGTTCTCGACGCGAGCGAAATTCCGCCGACGTTCGGCGCGTCGCCGGAACTAGTTCAGGGCGTGATCGCGGGCGGCGTGACGGCGCTTTATCGCAGCGTGGAAGGCGCCGAAGACGAGGAGAGCAGCGGCGCCTTGACGATGGATGAACGCGGGGTGAAGGCGAATGACGTGGTCATCGGAATTACCGCGAGCGGACGAACGCCGTTTGTGCTCGCGGCGTTGCGTCGCGGGAAAGCAATCGGCGCGAAAACGATTTTGCTGACGTGCAATCCGCCTGCAGCCGAGACGGCTGCCTCCACAGGAGACAAGAAGCTAGATGTCGATCTTGCGATCAATCTCGCGGTCGGTCCCGAGCTTCTGACCGGCTCGACGCGGTTGAAAGCCGGGACGGCGACGAAGATCGCGCTCAACATCATCACGACCAGCGCGATGGTCTTGTTAGGCAAAGTGCGCGGCAATTTGATGATCGACCTGCACGCATCGAATACGAAGTTGCGCGATCGGGCGACGCGCTTGGTCGCGGAAATTTCGGGAAGCGATTACGAAACGGCCCGCCAAAAACTGGAATCGGCCGATTGGAATTTGCGCGCGGTCCTGGAAAAGAGCGTCGGCTGATTGTCGCGTTTTTATACAGCCTGAAGGATTTGTGAAAAATTTTTCAATCGACATGCGCGCAATTTCCCTGCACGACACGAACCTACCAAGAACCTCAACTCTGAAAGGACCACTATGCTCTGGACTATCTTCGTCATTCTCCTCGTGCTCTGGCTGCTCGGACTCGTCAGCTCGTACACGCTCGGAGGATTCATTCACATCCTGTTGGTGATCGCGGTCGTCGTGCTCATCATCAATCTCATCCAAGGCCGCCGGCCGTTGTAAGATCGACAATATGAAACCAGCAGGAATCGTCGGAATCATTCTCATCATCGTAGGGATCGTCGCGCTCGCTTACGGCGGGTTTGCGCGTTACACCACCACCGAAAACGTCGCGAAGCTCGGGCCGCTGGAAGTGAACGCGGAAAAGGAACACAAGCTTCCCATGGGCCCGATCGTCGGCGGACTTTGTCTCGTCGGCGGCGTCGTGCTGCTGGTGGCCGGCGGACGCGGCGGGGCTTCGGCCTAGTTAGCGATTGTCGATCTTGCGTAAGCGCGGCCGGTTCGATTGAATCGCCGCGCTGCGCAAACTACAAATCGCGAACTGAAGCGGCAGTAGTTGTCGATCTTAGCGATCTGGTGGCGTTTGCGCGCCGCTCGCTTTCAGAACCGCGAAGGTTTTGTTGCCTTTGCGATCGAGATACAACAGGACGCCGCGTTTCGGATCGGCTTTCTGTAACGCTTCCCGAAAAGATTTTACGTCGCCGACTGGTTTGCCGTCCACTTCGGTGATGACGTCTTGGCGCTCGATGCCCTGGGCGGAAGCGATGCTGTTGTCGGCCACGTCCGTCACGATCACGCCTTTATCGACACCGAGTTTGAGGCGGTCGGCCATTTCCTTGTTCAGCTCCTGGACTTGGAGTCCGAACTTGCCGAGCTCTTCCTGCGTGGGAGGTCGCATGTTCGGCACCACGTTCGCCGTGCGCGCAATTTCGTTAGGCAGTTCCCCGGTTTTCACTGGAATGTGAACGGTCTGTCCTTTGCGCCACACCGTAAGATCGACATTCTGCCCGATTTTCTTTTTCAAGACCTCGTGCTGCAGTTGCGAATCGGTCGTGACCGCCGCGCCATCGACCTGCGTGATCACATCGCCGGGTCGCAATTCGCTCTTGCTCGCCGGCGCGTCCGCTTCGATCTGGCGCACGACAACGCCGCTCTCGAGTCCTTTGAATAGATCGCGCAACTCCGCGTTTTCGCCGAGCGTTTCGATACGAATGCCTAACCACGGGCGCACGATTTTTTTTCCGGCGATGAGTTGCTCGCCGATTTCGCGGGCCATGTTGCTCGGAATGGCGAAGCCGAGTCCGCGATTCATTCCGTTAATGAGCGTATTCATGCCGATGACTTTGCCGTCGATGTCGCAAAGCGGTCCGCCGCTGTTGCCGGGATTGATCGACGCGTCGGTCTGGATGTAATCCGAAATGGAGTAGCCGCCGGTCGCGAAAAGTTTGCTGCGGCTCTTCCCGCTAACGACTCCGTAGGTAAATGTGTAATCGAGTTTGAACGGCGCGCCGATCGCGAATGCGAATTGTCCCACGCGCACGGCGTCGCTGTCGCCGAGTTGCACGACTGGCAAATCTTTCGCGTCGATCTTGATCACGGCGATGTCGGTCTTTTCATCGGTGCCGACAGTCTTCGCCGGAAATTCGCGCCCATCTTTCAATTTCACGCTGATTTTGTCTGCGCCTTCGACGACGTGGAAATTTGTCAGGATGTAACCATCGGGGCGCACGATGAAACCGGAGCCTTCGCTTTGAATCGGCTGCAAATTGCGCGGGCCGCGCTGCTGCGGACTGTTGTCATCCGGTTGTCCGAACAAATCTTCAAAGGCGGAGTTTTCGCTGATGTCGGTCTTCTTTGAGATTTCGATAATGACGACGGCGGGTGCGACGATCTCGAAGACTTTCGCGAAAGCATTATTGAGCGCGTGGACGACGTCCTTGCCTTGTTCGGCAGCGGCCTCGGGCACGGTGGGGTTCGGCGCGACTTCAGGCGCGGCCGCGAAGATCGACATCGCACTAAGCGCGACAAATCCAGCTAAGATCGACAATTGACGCATGGGTTCGAATTTGGACAGCAATCAGCGTGCAGCGTTCAGTCCGAGTCGTCCAGTTTGGGCGCTCGGAAAGCTTGACGGCTCGTGTAGTATCGTTCGTGCTGTCACCAGCGCAATGCGTGTGCTGAAATCCACTTGTTTCCGTGTCGCGGCGATAGCCTTTTTGGCCTTCGCTACCGCCGGCCATTTGCCTCACCGGCCGCGGATTTCGACCGCGATTTCCGCGGACGAATTTGTTCGCGCCATGGCCGAACAGCGGAATGAAGTTGTCGATCTTTACTTCGCCGAAAAGTTGAACCCGAACGCGCGCGCGGCGCAAGACCGGCCGCTTTTGCTGGCCGCGATTTTGCAACAGGACTGGGCGACGGCGCGCCGTTTATTGGACGCCGGCGCTTGCGCCGATCTTGCCGATGAATCCGGTCTCACGCCACTCATGGCTGCGGCGATGCAGGGCAAGATCGACATGCTGCGCGAATTGGTCGGCGATATGACCAGGATCGACATCGGCGATCGCAGCGGTCGCACCGCGCTCGATTACGCTATCGCCGCTCATCAAGAAGACGCGTTCGAGTTTCTCCTGAAATTTGTGCCCAATCTCGGTGAGCGCGGCCCGGATTTTCTCGCGCGCTCGATCGACGCGAACAACGCAAAGATCACCGGCCTCATCCTCAATCGTCTGCCGCTTCTGCCAGCGTGGACGCCGAGCACGCGTCGCGTTTTGCAGGATGCGCTCAGCTCGGGTAATGCGGATCGCGTTCGGCTGCTGCTGGCAAAACATGCGGCGCCGCCTACGCCCGAGGGGAAAAATGTTCCGCTCCTCGCGTATGCGATTGCGTCGCATGATGCGCGATTGCTCACGACGTTGCTCGCGTGCGGCGCCGATCCAAACACGCTTCTTCCCGATAAATTGGACGCTGATTTTCTCGCGCTCCTGCCGACGAAACTTGGCTACTACTTCGACGGGGACAAAGGCGCGAATGTATTGATGCTCGCGTCCGGAGTGGGTGAGCCCGCTTATGTGCGTGCGCTGCTCGATGCCGGCGCGGATAAAAATCGCGCGACTAAAAAATATCGCATGATCCCGCTTTATATCGCCGCGCAGACGGGCAAATGGCAATGCGCCCAGGTGTTGTTAGGCAGCGGACCTTCGCCGGAGGAATTGCGGATCGAGATTTCGCTCGCGTCGCAAAAGGTGGCGCTGATCAAGGACGGCGTCCCCATCTTTAGCACGACTTGCTCGAGTGGCCGTCCCGGGTTCGCCACCCACACCGGCGAATTCGTTATCACCGACAAAGAGCGCAATCATCGCTCGACCATTTATCACGTCGAGATGCCGTATTTCATGCGGCTGAGCTGCCTCGATTTCGGCATGCACGAAGGCGTGGTGCCGAATTATCCGGCGTCGCACGGTTGCATTCGATTGCCCAGCGATGCGGCGAGAAAACTTTTCGCCGAGATCCCGGTCGGGACGCTCGTGAGCGTGAAGTAAGATCGACAACTACCCCTCGATCAGGTTTTGGGCACGTTGACACGATTGTTAACGGCCTTAACTTTTCCGTTCACAACCTCACAAATGCTTGCTTCCGCAGTAGGGAAATTGGACGGAAAAGAGTTCCTCTCACACGCGCCCGGGTATTGGCCAAACGTCGCGCCGGAGCTCTGGAACGACTGGAAATGGCAGCTCAAAAATCGCGTCACGTCGCTCGCCCAGCTCGAACAACATGTCGATCTTAGCGAAGAAGAACGCGCCGGCGTTTTGCTCAGCGGCGACAAACTCGCGCTCGCGGTCACGCCGCACTTTTTCAACCTGATCCCGCGTGATAATCCGGACGATCCGATCCGGCGTCAGGTCATTCCGCGCGTGGAAGAGACTTGGGCGTCGCCGTACGACATGGCCGATCCGTGTGGAGAAGATTCCCACATGCCGGTGCCGGGTTTGGTGCATCGCTATCCCGATCGCGTTTTGTTTTTGGTGACCGACCGTTGCGCGAGTTACTGCCGATATTGCACACGGGCGCGCGTCGTCAGCGGCGTGGGTGAACAGGAATTGCACACCGATTTTGAGGAAGCGTTCAAGTATCTCGAACAACATACGGAAATTCGCGACGTGCTTTTGAGCGGGGGCGACGCGCTCATTTTTTCCGACGACAAGATCGACAAGTTACTGACGAGGTTGCGTGCGATCCCGCACATCGAGTTTCTCCGCATCGGCACGCGCGTTCCGATTTTCCTTCCACAACGCATCACGCCCGAGCTTTGCGCCGTCCTCGCGAAACATCACCCGCTCTGGATGAGCGTGCACGTCAATCATCCGCGTGAGCTCACCATTGAAGTGAAACAAGCGCTCGAGCGACTTGCCAACGCCGGCATTCCGTTAGGCAACCAAAGCGTGTTACTCAAAGGCGTGAACGACGATCTCGAGACGATGAAAACACTCGTGCACAAACTTCTCATGTGTCGCGTCCGTCCGTACTATTTGTATCAGTGCGATCTCATTAACGGGTCATCGCACCTGCGCACGTCGGTCGCGAAGGGCATCGAGATCATCGAAGGCCTGCGCGGTCACACCACCGGCTACGGTATTCCGCAATACGTCATCGACGCGCCCGGCGGCGGCGGCAAAGTGCCGATCAATCCCGGTTACGTCCTCTATCACGACAACGAAAAAATTGTCATCCGCAATTACGAAGGAAAAATTTTCGAGTATCCCGAAGCCGGGAACGAAAACGTCCAGTTCGCGCCGCAACGCGAATATCACGACGAGTATCTCTATTCCTAACTGTCGATCTTGTCGTAGTTTACCCGGCGACGCACCGGTGGCGTCCTATAGGAGTTTTAGCTCCCGCCTACAGCTCTGACGCGCGGCAGTTGCTTCTATTGGACTAACAAATGAACAGAATGGACAGAGTCGCGCGCGATCGCGCTTTCACGCTCGTCGAAATCATGATTGTGGTCGCCATCATCGCCTTGCTCGCGGCCATCGCGGTGCCGGGATTTTTGCGCGCACGAAAGCGTTCGCAAGCGACCCGAATTTTAAACGATCTTCGCCTGATCGATGCCGCGGTCGATCAATATGCCATTGAAACGAACAAGAGCAGCGGCGCTGCTGTCGGTACCAGCGATTGGACTAACTACATCAAGACCAATTCGGTTCTTTGGAACACGGGCGGGGATATATTCGGTGACGCTTACGGGCCGCAAACAGTCGATTCGCTGCCGAAAGCGCCCGCAAACGCGTGGAACGCTTTATCCGACGTGGCCGACACGAATTTCTGGTCGCCGTACGGACATTATTGATTAGCGCTTTCCGATCGACTTCGCGCGAACGGCTCCGGCTGAGCCGATTAATGCTTCGCCTGATCGAACTCGCGTAGTTTCGCGCTAAAGTAATCAGCGGTGTTGACCGTGTGGCCGTCGGCGAAGCGTATTTGATACGGCTTGTGGCTGATGGAGGATTCGGTCGCGCAATATTTGATGAACTGCTCGGCGGTTTGGATTTTTTCTCCGCCGTAATTCAGCTTGTCTTGCAAATGGCTTCGGGCCGCGGCCGCATCGTATTCTCTGCCGTTGCGAATGAATGTCGCGCCTTTGAGCTGGCCTAACGAGTCCATCAAGAAATCGATGCGCGCCTGTTCGCGCGCGTCGCGGGCAAACACCGCTGTCGTCGTTAACACGAGCGACAGAATGAAGATGTCGATCTTGCGCATGTCGATCTTACAGCTCCGGTTTCAACGGCGTCACCGCCTTGTTCATCAACTTGTCCCAGATCGGCCGGCGCTTGAGCATCTCGAGCGTGATTTCTTTCGACTGCGCTTTGTCTTTTTCGAATACGCGAATTTGCTGCGCGGCGAAGTCCGCATTCAAGACGTTCAGGTTCGCTTCCGCATTCAATCGGAACGAGCGCGAATCAAAATTCGACGAGCCGACCGACGTCCAGAGATTGTCGACGACCATGTATTTGCAGTGAAACATCGTCGGCTGGTATTCGTAAATGCGGATACCGGCTTCGAGTAATTTCGGCCAACTGTTGCGCGAAGCGGCGCGCACCGCCTTTTGATCGATGTGCGGCCCGGGCACGATGATCTCGATTTTCACACCGCGCCGCGCCGCCTCGAGAAAAGTGTCGATCGCCAGTTTATCGGGAACAAAGTAGGCGTTCGCCAGCCGCACACTTTTCGACGCCGACGAAATCGACATCAAATACATCAGCCGGGCGCTTTCGCTCCCGCCGCGTTGCGAGCTTTTGAAAGTTTGCGCGGTGTACGAGCCGGCGGCCGACAGCGGCGGGAAATAATCATTCCCGTGCAGGACGCTGCCGTTCGTGCGTAACCAATTGTCGAGAAACGCGGCCTGCAGCTCGCCGACCACCGGTCCTTCGATCCGATAATGATTATCCCGCCAATGTTTCGGGTCCTGCGCGTGCCCGTCCCATTCATCAGCGATCCCGACGCCCCCAGTGAATCCGATTTTTCCATCGACAATGAGAAGTTTGCGATGCGTCCGGTTATTGATGCGCATCGGCCGATACCAAAAGCCGGGCTGGAGCGGCTTGAGCGAATTGTATTTCGCGACCTCGACGCCCGCGTCCTCCATCAATTTCAGCGAACCGCGGTCCATCTTTTGCGTGCCTTGCCAATCGAGAATCACATGGACGGCGACATGGGCGCGCGCGCGTTCGGCCAGCGCTTCAGCAAATCGCCGCCCGACTTCGCCGCGCCAGTAAATGTAAGTTTCGAAATCGATCGAACGTTTGGCGCTGCGAATGGCGGCGAGCATTGCCGGAAAAATTTCGTCGCCATTTCGCAACGTCGTCACCTTGTTCCCGTTCGTTAGGGCCGGACCGAGCAGATTATCCATCGTGCGCTCGAATTGCGGATCGCTCGTTGAGTACTGATGTTTGACCCGGTAATGCTCGCGCTTCTGCAAGCTGGTGCATCCGGGAAACAACAGCATCGCGCCTAACGACGCCGCGCCGACGAAATAGCCGATGTCGATCTTGTCCATGTCGATCTTACAATTCTTCGATTGCCTGAATGATGTTCTTACCCGGCTTCAGAATCGGCGCGAGCAATCCCTTGGCAAAATGGTTTCGCACCGCCGTCACCAATCGCGGCTTTAAATCGTCGCGCAGATGATCGAGCGGGCCGCTCAACTTTAATTTCGTCCAGAGATAGCCGCCTTCCTCGCGTGTGAAAACTTCTTCGCGCGCGCCGGGAAATTTTTCGACGAGGTCGGGCGCGGCGCCGAGCTCGAATTCGCCTTCCACGTTTTGCTGCTTCATCGTGAATTGACCCTTGAGCGAAATCAGTCCTTTCGATTCGAGAGCGACATTCTTCGCGGTTACCACCGGAAAATTCCAATCGAAATCGCCCTTCAGCTGGTTGATCTCCATATGCGCGAACTCTTGTCGGCCAGTGAAATCAGCCACGCGCTTTAACGCGGCGATGTTTTTCAGCAGCGCTTTACTGAATGCGATTGTGCCGATCGCGCGCGCCGATTGCGTCTGGCTCGCATCTTTTTGTAGATGCACGTTGCCGTCGAACTGACCGTCGAACTTCGATTTCTGGTCGTCGTTAAGGAATGGCGCAATCGGGCAACGCGACAACGTCAGTTGTAGATCGAGCGATTGTTGTTCTTCGAAAGCGAAAGTGCCGAGCACGTTGATCGCGCTGTCTCCGCCGAGCGTTAGCGAAGCTTGATCGACGCGCAGATTCGGTTTCGCGTAAAACAATTTCACTTGCTCCACCTGCGCGGCCGGCCACTTCGCCTGATGAAACGTGCCGCCACTGGCCTGGATGATAAGATTTTTGTCGCGCGGAAAAAATTCCGTGTGCACTCCGCGAAACTCGCCGCCGGCTTCCGGCGTTGTGCCCCAGAATAAATCGGTGCGCGCGATGTCGATCTTGCGCAGATCGAGTTCCATCGGCGATTCCTTCAAGAGCGGCGGGAAAATTTCCGGCGTACGAAATTCGTGGCGGTCGAGATTGCGCGCGGCGTTTTCGCCATAGGCCGCCTGCAAATGCGCGACCGAGAGATTGTCGATCTTCCACTTGGCATGCCAGATCTCGTTCAGATTGCAGCGCGCGGCCAAGCCCGCTGCGCGCATTTCGGTGAGCGCGCGTGGCGGCGAAGCTTGCGCCAGAAATCCAGCGGATCGCACCGAGCGTCCGTGCGAAGTGAGCGGAAGATAGCCCGCGTTGCAATCGAGCACTTTGGCCGTCTTGCCGCTGAGCAATCGGCGCAGGCCTTTGGTTTCGAGCGCGCGGCTCAATCCATAACCGATCCCGACGTAAATGAGCGGACCGAAGATCAGGACCAGCGCCAGGGCAATGAGAAAACGTCGTTTTGGTTTGGTCATTTGCGGGCGCAGGCTTGTGGCAGCTAAATCGCGCCTAACGACCCGTTTGGCTGTCAAAAACAACTTCGCCGCCGACGATCGTCATCGCGCAATGCGTCTTTAAAATTTCCGGCGGCGGAATCTTCATGATGTCGGCGGAAAGGACGGTGAAATCGGCCAGCATGCCGATGTCGATCTTGCCCTTATCGTTTTCCTCAAAGGCGGCAAAGGCCGGCCAGGTCGTGAACATTTTCAATGCGTCTTCGCGCGAGACGGCTTGTTCGGGATGCCAGCCTTCGCCCGATTCGCCTTTGATGCTTTTGCGCGTGCATGCGGCGTAGAACTCGATCATCGGTTCGCCGCGCTCGACCGGCGCGTCGCTCCCGCCGCAAATGATCGCGCCGCTTTTCAGAAAACTTTGCCACGCATATGCGCCGGCGAGTCGATCCATTCCCAATCGCGCCGGCGCGAAAAATAAATCGCTGATCGCGTGCGACGGTTGCATCGACGGAATGACCTGCAGCCTGGCGAAGCGCGGAATGTCGGCAAGATCGACAATCTGCGCGTGCTCGACGCGCCAGCGCGGATTGTCGATCTTGCGTTTGTTAGGCGGAATTGCCTTAAACGCCGCTTCATAAAGATCGAGAATGGTCCGATTGGCGCGATCGCCGATGGCGTGCGTTTCAACTTGAATGCCGCGCCGCAACGCTTCTTCGAACATCGGCCGCAACTTTTCCGGTTTCTCTGTGAGATAACCTGATGTCTCCGGTTTGTCGGAGTACGGTTTCAGTAACGCTGCGCCGCGCGAACCGAGCGCGCCGTCGAAGATCACTTTGATTGTTCGCTGAGTGAAGTGGTGATCGTAGGCGTCGATGGTCGCGCCTCCTTTTAGGAAGCGTTGCGCGTCTGCGCCGGGACCGTAAATGCAATTCACAAAACGCAGCTTCACTTTCCCGGCGTCGAATTGCTTCTTCATAAGATCGACATCGTCGTAGTGGCTGCCGGCGTTTTGGATTTCGCACCAGCCGAGTTTGATTTCGCGATCGATACCGGTGAGAAACGCTTGCTCGCGCTCGGCTTCGCTTGGCGGCGGAATATTCTTCGCGACGAGATCCTGCGCGTTGTCGAGCAACATCCCGTTCGGTTCGCCATTCGTTTTCAAAATTTGCCCGCCGAACGGATCGGGCGTGTGATTGTCGATCTTAGCGAGTTTCAGCGCGGCGGAATTGACAACGCTGGCGTGACCGTCGGCGCGCGTGAGATAAATCGGATTGTCCGGCGCGATCTTGTCGAGCTCTTCGCGCCTCGGAAAACTTGGCGGCTTCCAAAACGTCTCGATCCAACCGCGGCCTTCGATCCATTTCCCGCGCGCGGTTTGCGCGACGCGCTCTTTCACTTTCGAGAGGAAATCTTCGCGCGTGTTTGTGCCTTCGAGATTCAAACGCATCTCGCGCTCGCCGATTCCGAAGATGTGGCAATGCGAATCGGTTAGGCCGGGCACGACGGTCTTGCCCGCAAGATCGACAACTTGTTTCGCGTGAAATTTTTTCGCGTCGGTGTTCGAGCCAACGAAGACGATGCGGTGATGCTTCGCCGCGATCGCTTCGGCCTGCGGTTGCTTTTCGTTAACGGTGTAAACATTCCCGTTAATGAGCAAAAGATCGACATCGTCGGCTGCGCCCGTGCCGAAAGCGCCAAATAGGCACAAGATCGACAATAAAAAGCGGAGCGAATTTTCTTTTGCCACACGCATTCGCATTTATAGAGTGTCGCAGCCCCTCGGACGAGTTCTCAACTTCACATGTTGCATCGTCTGAACCAAGCACATCCTAAAGTCCATCGCGGTTCGTTATTTAATTGGCGGCAGCGCAGGAGAAAGGGTAGCGCGCGCTAATTTATGGCGAACTTTTTCCCGCGCTGGACTAATTGGCTGCCGCTCAAGCTCGCCATCTGCGGCTTCGTGCTCATCTGTGGTCTCACCGGCGCGACCTGGTATTACGTGACGCCGAAATATACGAAGGTCGGTTACGAACCGATCCAGCCGGTGCCGTTTCCACACGACATTCACGTGTCGCAGCTCGGGATGGATTGCCGTTATTGCCACAGCTTCGTCGAAGTGGCGGCGCATTCGAACCTGCCGAACACGCAGACGTGCATGAATTGCCACACGCAGGTGCAGAAGGACAATCCGAAGCTCGAGCCGATTCGCGCGAGCTGGAAAACGGGGAAACCGGTCGAGTGGGTGCAGATTCATCGCACGCCCGATTACGTTTTTTACAATCATAGCGCGCACGTGAATCGCGGGATCAGTTGCTTCAGTTGCCACGGCGAGATCAATCACATGGGCACGGTCTATCACGCCAAGCCGCACTCCATGGCGTGGTGTTTGGAATGTCACCGGCATCCGGAAAATTTTCTCCGGCCGCAGGAGGAAGTTTTTAATCTCGATTGGAAACCGGAGGACGTGAAACCGAACGAGTTCATCGCCAAATACGGCACGCCGCACGATGTCGATCCGGGCGATTGGGCGGAGAAGAAGAAGCTTACGCAACAGGAGATCGGCCAGACCTTAAAAGAAAAATGGAACGTGCTGCCGCCGACGAATTGCCAGGGGTGCCATCGATGAAACGCGTCTTCCAACATCCACCGAAGTCGCCTGACGAAACGCGACGCTATTGGCGGAGCGTGAATGAATTCAGCGGCTCGCCCGAATTTCGCGAGTGGCTCGAACGCGAATTCCCGCAGGGCGCGTCGGAGGCGGACGATTGGTCGCGGCGCGATTTCATGAAATTGATGGGCGCGTCCATGGCGCTGGCGGGAATCGGCCTAACGAGCTGTCGCCGCCCGGAAATGCACCTCGTTCCATTTACGAAGAGCGCGGAGTGGACGATTCCCGGAAAATTTCTGTATTACGCGACGGCAATGCCGCGCCGCAACGGCGCCATTCCGTTGATCGCGACCACGGTCGATGGACGTCCGATTAAGCTCGAAGGAAATCCGCTGCATCCATCCAGCGCGGGCGCGACCGATCTCTTTGCGCAGGCGTCCATTCTCGATCTTTACGATCCGACGCGCTCGCGCCGCTTCGCGCAGCGCGAAGAAAAAACGGAACGGGGCCGCAAGATCGACATGTTGCAAACACGCGATCGCGCCGCGTTTGAGAAGTACCTTGTCGATCTTGTTGGTAAAGCGAAGGCGGACGGCGGCGCCGGGCTCGCTTTTCTCGTCGAAGAAACACATTCGCCCACGCGCGAGCGTTTGCGCGGCGATCTCGAAAAAATGTTTCCGGCCATGCGCTGGTGCGTTTACGAGCCGTCGTTAGGCGATCAAACGGCAACGCAAGCGGCCTTCGGCCCCAATGCGCGTGTGATTCCGCGCTTCGAGCGCGCCGATATCATTCTTTCACTCGATTGCGATTTCGTGGATTGCGGCGAAGGCGATCTCGCTTCCGTGCGCGCTTTCACTTCGCGTCGTCGTGTCGGCTCGGCTAAGGACACGATGAACCGCCTCTACGTGGTCGAAAACCGTTTCACGCTCACCGGTTCGATGGCCGACCATCGTTTGCGTTGTCCGGCGAGCCAGGTCGCGACCGTGGCTTACGCGCTCGCGAAGGAACTTGCCAGCGCGACCGGCGACGGCGGTTTGAATTCATTGTTAGGCAGCATCACGCCGGTCGAAAGCGGAGGCATCGATGATGAATGGATCGCGGAATGCGCGGCCGATCTCGCATCGAAAGCAGGCGCGAGTTTGGTTTTGGCCGGCGCGCATCAATCGCCCTCGGTGCAGTTGCTCGCGTATGGAATGAATGCGGCGCTGAAAAACATCGGCGCCACTTTGGCAGTGCGCGATGTCCCATCGAATCCGCGCAAGATCGACATCGTCCAGCTCGCGGACGAAATCGCGCAGGACAAAGTAAAGCAACTTTTCATTCTCGGCGGCGATCCGGTTTACAACGCGTTTCGTTCGTTAGTCACAGATCAGCCGCAAATCGAGTGGGCGGATTTGCAGAAAAGAATTCCGGATGTCGTTAGGCTCGGTTATCACGAGGACGCGACATCTTCGTTGAGCACGTGGCATGTGCCGATGGCGCATTTTCTGGAAGCATGGGGCGACACGCTCGCATCCGACGGAACGTACTTGTCGATCCAACCAATGATCATGCCGCTCTTCGGCGGAATGTCCGAAATCGAATTGCTCAACGCGATTTTGGGCGGACCGAAAGTGGAAGGTCCCGAGCTGGTGCAGGCGACATTTCGCGCGACGCGGCCGCCGGGAGATTTCGATAGCGCGTGGAATAAATTCGTCCACGACGGTTTCGCCGCGCACGTGCAACCGAAAGATCGCGCCGGAGCAATTGCCGGCGGCGCCGCGGCGGCGGTGCAACAATCGTGGAGCACAACCTCCGCGCCGACGCCGGAAAAACCGGAGATCGTTTTCGTGCGCGATTACTCGATGGACGACGGCCGCTATTATAATAATGGGTGGCTGCAAGAGTTGCCCGACCCGATCACGAAATTGGCGTGGGACAATGCGGCGTTGCTCTCGCCGGAGACGGCGAAAAATCTCGCGGTGGAGACGGGCGACGTCATTCGCATAGCGATTGTCGATCTTGCGCGAGACGCGAACAATTCGCCGATCACGCGCGAGCTCGAGTGCGCGGTCGTGATCCAACCGGGACACGCGGACAATTCGATCACGATCCCGCTCGGTTACGGACGCAGGATGCCAGGATTCGACGCATTGCCGTACGCGGGCGGCGATGTGGAAGCGCATCCGACGACCGCGGAACAACACGGCTTCAACGCCTTTTATCTACGCACCGCAAACACTTCGCACTTCGCGGTCGCCGATGGAAAAAACATCGAGAGCATTCGCGTTGAAAAAGTCGGACGGAAATATCCGCTGGCGATAACACAGGATCATTGGAGCATCGAAGGCCGCGGACTCGTTAGGGAAGCGACCCTCGAACATTACCGCGAAGAAAACGATTTCGTGAAGAAGATCGCCGGCGACGAAGAGTTGCCGTCGAAATTACCGTCGCTCTACGCGCATCCGCCGCTGAACGCGGAACAGCAGTGGGGCATGGCGGTCGATCTCAATGTTTGCACCGGTTGCAGCGCGTGTGTGATCGCGTGCCAGGCCGAGAACAACATTCCGGTCGTCGGAAAATTACAAGTGCAACACGGTCGCGCGATGCACTGGATCCGGATCGATCGCTATTACGCGAGCGAGAAGGGATTCAATCAAGATCGACAAGAGTATCCGCAGAATCCCGAGATGGTACACGAGCCGATGATGTGTCAGCATTGCGAGAACGCGCCGTGCGAAACCGTTTGTCCGGTAAACGCGACGGTGCACAGCGAGGACGGCCTCAACGTCATGGCCTACAACCGTTGCGTCGGCACGCGGTATTGCGCGAACAACTGTCCGTTCAAAGTCCGCCGCTTCAATTTCTTCGATTACAACCAGCGGCCAGTCGGCAAAAAGGTCATCGCCGGGCAACTCGCGACCTGGCACGAATACATCGCGCCGTTCACGGAGAAAGGCGCGCCCGACATCGTGAAGCTTCAGAAGAATCCGAACGTGACGGTGCGTATGCGCGGTGTGATGGAGAAATGCACGTTCTGCGTGCAACGCATCGAAGAGGCGAAAATCGCGACGCATGCGCGCGTCGGCGCGACCGGCGGCGATTTGCGCATTCCGCGGGATTCATTCACGAGCGCGTGTGCGCAGGCTTGCCCTAACGAAGCGATTGTCTTCGGCGACATCAGCGATCCGGAAAGTCGCGTTTCGAAAATGAAAGCGCAGGACCGAAATTATCGGCTGCTGGCTTATTTGAATGTGAACACGCGCACGAGTTATCTCGCGCGGCTGCGGAATCCGAATCCGAAAATGCCGGACGCGCGCAAGATTGGCGTGGCCAGTCCGGTCGAGAAAGATTCAACCGAGAACGAGAAGCACGATTACGAAAGCGAACACGATAAAGGAAAATTGAATCCGAAATCGGACCGCGAACCGGAAGGAGAGGAGAGCCCGAGTCCAGCCGAGCCGTGATTGTCGATCTTGCATTAAGCGATGGCTAACGAATCCACATTTCCAGAAGTGATCGCAGAAGAGGCGTCATCTTCGCCGGAGGCGCGCATTCAGCGCCAGCCGCTGGTGTTGAACAAGCGCAACTTCAGCTGGATCACTGAGCGCATCACCGGTGTAGTCGAGCAACGCGCGCCGCGTTGGTGGTGGGTGACGTTCACGTTTACGGCGACGATTGCGTCGATCGGTTTGTTCTGTCTCGGCTACCAAATTTCAACCGGCGTCGGAACGTGGGGATTGAATCATCCGGTCGGTTGGGCGTGGGACATCACCAACTTCGTTTTCTGGATCGGTATCGGACACGCCGGCACTTTGATTTCGGCCATCTTGTATTTGCTGCGACAAAAATGGCGCACGTCGATCAATCGTTCGGCCGAAGCGATGACGCTCTTCGCCGTTATGTGCGCGGCGATTTTCCCGGGAATTCACGTCGGACGAGTCTGGATGGCGTGGTATCTCGCGCCTTTGCCTAACAACTACGGCATCTGGCCAAACTTTCGCAGTCCGTTGATGTGGGACGTGTTCGCGGTCTCAACCTATTTCACGGTCTCGGTCTTGTTCTGGTACACCGGACTCGTCCCCGACCTCGCGACATTGCGCGATAGATCGACAACGAAGATTAAAAAGTTCCTGTTCGGAATTTTCGCGCTCGGCTGGCGCGGCGGAAATCGGCAATGGCGCCATTACGAAATGGCGTATTTGCTGTTGGCCGGTCTTTCCACGCCGCTCGTGCTTTCGGTGCACAGTGTCGTGTCATTCGACTTCGCCACCTCGGTCCTGCCGACATGGCACACGACAATTTTTCCGCCGTACTTTGTCGCAGGCGCGATCTTCGGCGGCTTCGCCATGGTGCTGACGTTGATGTTGCCCGCGCGCGCGATTTTCAAACTGCACGATGTGATCACGCCGGCGCACGTCGACAAAATGGCGAAGATCATTTTGCTGACCGGCTCATTCGTCGCCTACGCCTACGCCATGGAATTTTTTATGGCCTGGTATTCGGGAAATCAGTACGAGCGTTTCGCGTTCTACAATCGCGTGCTCGGTCCGTATTGGTGGTACTGGTGGGTCGGCATGTTCTTCTGCAATTTTATTTCGCCGCAACTCTTCTGGTTCCGTTGGTGCCGGCGCAATGTCTTCGTCGTTTATTTCGTCTGTATGTGCGTGAACGCCGGCATGTGGTACGAGCGTTTCATCATCATCGTCGGCGGATTGCACCGCGACTTTCTCCCGAGCTCGTGGGGAATCTTTCATGCGACCTGGGTCGACATTTGGACGTTCATCGGCACGCTCGGCATTTTCACTTCGCTCTTTTTGTTATTCGTTAGGTTTTTGCCCTTAATCGCGATGAGCGAAGTGAAGATCGTCGTGCCCGAAGCCGACCCACATTACGATGTCGATCTTGCCAGCCATCATCCGGTTGGCGCCGGCGGAATGGAGAGAAATCAATGAGAACGCCATCCGGTCACAAAGTTTACGCGATGGCGGCGGAGTACCCGACGCCGCATGCCTTGTATGAAGCGGCCAAGGCCGTGCGCGACGCCGGGTTCAAACGCTGGGATGTTTACTCGCCATTCCCAATTCACGGAATGGATGACGCCATGGGTCTGGGCAAATCATGGCTCAGCGCCGTCGTGTTGGCCGGCGGCATCACCGGTTTACTCACAGCGGTGATTTTGGAATTTGGCCCGTCCTGGATTTTATATCCGCTCATTGTTCACGGAAAACCGTACACGTGGCGCACGGTGCCGGCGTTTTTCCCGATCATGTTCGAGGCCACGGTCCTTTTCTCCGCCTTCGCCGCATTTTTCGCGTGGCAAATCATGAACGGTCTGCCGCGCTGGTATCATCCCATGTTCAACTGGGAACGCTTTAAACGCGTGTCGAACGACGGTTTCTTTCTCGCGATCGAAGCGCGCGATCCGCGCTTTACCGAAATCGAAGCGCGCGAGCTACTCGAGCGCACCGGCGGCCAACACATCACCATCGTGCACGAGGACTAACGAATGTTGCGCGGCTTCCTTCTCATTTCTTTGCTGGCAGCGATCGCGCTCATCGGAATCGCCGGTTTCCGCGGGCAACATTCGCAGCGGACGCCGTGGGAAATTTTTCCCGACATGGTGCGGCAAATGAAAGTGCGCGCGCAATCGCCCTCGAATTTTTTCGCCGATGAACGCGGACCGCGCATGCCGATCGCGGGAACGGTTCCGGTTGGTTATGAATTTCCGAAAGCGGAAACAATGGCTACTCCGAGCGCCGGGGTGCCGGCTGCTGCTCCGGCAAGATCGACAATCGCATTCAGCTCGATGACCGATTACCACGACACCGGCAAAATGGGGCCGAACTGGGGCACCGGCATTCCGGTCGAAGTGACGCCCGACCTGCTGCGGCGCGGCCATGAACGTTTCAACATCACCTGTGCGATGTGTCACGGAGTCAAAGGCGACGGCAATGGCGTGACGAAGCAATTCGGCCTAACGACCGTGGTGACGTTGCAGGACGATCGCATTCGCAAAATGTCCGACGGCGAGATTTTTAACACGATCACGAATGGGAAAAACACGATGATGGCCTACGGACCAAACATTCCGGTGAACGACCGGTGGGCGATCATTGCGTATTTGCGCGCGCTACAGCGAAGTCAGAATTCGAGCGTGGTCGATGTGCCGATGGACCATCGCGCCGAGCTCGACAAACCGGCCGAGGCGCCGAAGCCCGAAGCGAAACCAGCGGAGTCACCGAAGAAATGAGCGAGCGCACCGACATTCCGAAACCGGAAGGCGAATACTTCGAGAGCGAACGCTTCGGGGGATTGTCGATCTTGCTCGCGTTGGTCGCGTTCGTCGCCATCGTGCTCAGCGTCGTCGGCGCGGTCATCGACACCACGCAATTCGCGCATTCGTGGCTGTTCGCCTTCGCCGTTTTCTTCACGCTCTGCGCCGGATGTTTCTTCTGGGCGATCGTGCATTTCGCGGTCGATGCCGAGTGGACCGTGGTCGTTAGGCGACAACTCGAAAACATCGCCGTGCTCATGTTGCCGCTGGCCATCCTGTTCATTCCGGTTCTCGTTCTGCGTCATCATTTGTACGAATGGATGAATACGCCGGTGGGCGCCGATCCGGTGCTCGATTCCAAGCGCCAATATCTGAATTGGAATTTCTTCCTCATCCGCGCCATCTGCTTCTTCCTCTTCTGGATCGTCGCTTCGCAGTTGCTAAGACGATTGTCGATCTTGCAGGACAAGGACGGGAATCCCGCCTTCACCCTGAAGCTTCGCAAACTCGCGTTCGTTAGTCTTCCGCTCTTCGCGTTCTGTCTCACTTTCGGCGCGTGCGATTGGTTGATGAGCCTGAATTACAAATGGTTCTCGACCATGTGGGGCGTTTACATTTTCGCCGGCGCGGCCGGCAGCTCGATGTCGTTGCTTGTGCTCGTCATCACCGCCCTGCGCAAGGCCGGTTATCTAAAGGACGTCGTCACGCTCGAGCATTACCACATCATGGGAAAGTGGATGCTCGCCTTCTCCGTTTTCTGGGCCTACATCGGCTTCAGCCAGTACATGCTCATCTGGTACGCAAACATTCCGGAGGAGACGCAATACTTCATCGCGCGAAATACCGAGAGCTGGTGGTATTTGAGTTTGCTGCTCGTCCTCGGCCGTTTCTTCATCGCATTTGGCATCCTGCTCATGCGTTTCGTGAAAAAGAATCCGGGCGAGCTCGCGGGGATCGCGATCTGGATCATCTGCATGCAGATCCTCGACATGTACATCATTGTTTTGCCGGCGCTGCATGGAACCGGCGTGCACGTCAGCGTTTGGGATTTCACATCGCTCATCGCCATCGGCGCGACGCTCGCCTTCATCTATCTCCGCATCGTCGGGCGCTCATCAATGTTCCCGGTGCGCGATCCACGCCTGATCGAATCTTTGAAATTGGTGAATTGACATGGCCGATCGCGAACAAATCCAGGAACTCGTTAGGTCGCGCGCGCCGCTTTCGACCTGGTTCGGAATTGTTCTGCTCTTTTTTCTTTTCGGCGCGATCGTGCTCGCGGTCGTCGGTCCATCGCCGCGCGGGACTAATTACGAACGCGAGCGCGCGAAACAGCGCATGGAAAAAGTGAAATCGCTGCAAGACGACGCCAAATCGCTCACCACGTACGCGTGGATCGACAAGAACAAAGGCACGGTGCGGATTCCGATTGATCGCGCGATGGAACTGGCCGTTGTCGATCTTGCGAATAAGAAACCAGCGTTGGCCGGACCGATTGCGACGCCGCCGCCAGCCGCCGCCGCGCAAGCGCCAGCCGCTCCAGCTCCGGCCGGAAGCGCATCACCGAAAGCGAGCGCGACGCCAAAACCAAATGCGGTTGAAGGACCACACTCGGAAAATCGCGGTCAACCGGCGGCGGCGACAAATCCCGCGCCGGTCCAACCGCACACGCAACCAGGCACAAACGCGACACCGGCGACAACGCCGCAGGCACAAACAGTGAATCCGCCGGTCCAGCCCGCATCGACCCCGGCGCAACCGCCTCCAGGTTCGCCATTGCCCGTACGCGGAAAAGAATCGCCTTCGCCATCACCACGACAATGAACATGTCGATCTTGCACGAACACCATGGACGCCACTGAACTTCCACTGAAAGCGCCGGAAAGACTGGCCGCAGTTCAGGCGAGCGAAACCGACATCGTCGAGCGCGCGCTCATCGATGCATCGACGCGGATTCCGGTGTTAATGTTCTACACCTCCGCCATCGTCTGGCTGTTGTTAGGCACTTTGCTCGCCTGGCTCGTTTCGTTCAAAGCGCACTCGCCCGATTTGTTAGGCAACGTCAGCTTTCTCACCTGGGGCCGCCTCCGTCCGGCCCACATGAACATTATGATTTACGGGTGGGCCTCGATGGCGGCGATGGGCACCGGCATCTGGTTGATGGCGCGACTTTGCCGCACCGTCTTGCGTCATCCGTTGCTCATCATTACCGGCGCAGCTTTTTGGAATCTTGGCGTGCTCGTCGGTGTCGGCGCGATCTTGGTCGGCGAAAATACCGGCTTTCAATGGCTCGAGTTTCCTCCGTATGCCGGACTCATTTTGTTTGTCGCTTACGCCATCATTATGTCGTGGGCGGTGTTGATGTTCCGCTTCCGTCGCGGCGAACAAATTTACATCACGCAATGGTACCTCATCGGCGCGTTCCTCTGGTTCCCGTGGATGTACGCGGCCGCGCAATTGATGTTGTTCGTCGTGCCGGTGCAGGGCGTGATGCAATCAGCCGTGGCCTGGTGGTACGCGAACAATCTCATGTTCCTCTGGTTCGGCGCCATCGCGCTCGGCACCGCTTATTACATGATCCCGAAAGTAATCGGGCGCCCGGTTTACAGTTATCATTTGGCGACCATCGGTTTCTGGACTTACGCTCTTTTCTCGAGCTGGACCGGATTGCAACGCGTGGTCGATGGACCGTTCCCCGCGTGGATGATCACGGCGAGCATCGCCGCCGCAATTCTGACGATCATTCCGATCGTCACCGTCGGTTTGAATCATCACATGACGATGGCCGGGAATTTTCAGCTGATGCGCTACAGCCCGACGCTTCGATTCACCGTTTTCGGCGCGATGGCCTACACCGTATTCGGCGCGCTCGGTATTTTGCTGTCGCTGCGATCAATCGCGCGCTTCGTTAATTTCACGCAAGTGCACGTCGCCTATTCGCACCTCGGTCTTTACGCATTTGTCTCGATGATTCTCTTCGGCTCGATGTACTACATCGTGCCGCGCCTGGTCGGTCGCGAGTGGCGTTATGCCACGCTGATCAAACTTCATTTCTGGGCGGCGGCCTACGGGGTCGGATTGATGACGCTGATGTTGCTCGCCGGCGGCTTTGCCGAAGGCTCGAACATGGAAGACCCCACGATGTCCTTCAACGAAAGTACATTGTCGATCTTGCCTTATCTGCGTGGACGTAGCGTCGCCGGAGTTTTGATGGCGGCGGCGCATTTCATCTTCGCGTTTCATTTCGGATTGATGTTGTTCGGCCTCGGTCGGACCGCGAGCGTGCCGACGTTTTTGAATCCAGTCGAAGCGGAGGGATCGGAGACGCATCTATGAGGGGACTCGCGCCACTTTTCCTGGGATTGTTCGCCATCTTCGCGTTCTCGTGGCTCGGCCTCACCGCCATCCCGAATGCGCAAATCGGTCATCTCGATCCCGAAGTAAATCCGCAGGACGAAAACGACATGTATCCGCTTCCGCCATCGGGCATGGCCGAGCGCGGCCGCCACGTCTACACCAGCAACGGCTGCATGTATTGCCACAGCGAATGGATTCGGGCCGATTACATTTCCGCCGACATCGAGCGCAAATGGGGTGAACGCCGGAGCGCGCCGCGCGATTACATTTTTGCGCGTCCAGTCGTGCTCGGGCAAATGCGCATCGGCCCCGATCTATCGAACGTCGGCAAACGCGCGCCGTCGGAAGAGACCAGCGCGGCACAACCGGGTGCGTCTCCAGCGGGTTCGCCCGCGGCTCCTCCTGCTCCTGCAAAATCGACATCTTCTCCTGCGCCGGCTGGAAATCCGCCTAACAAATCCGCATCGCCGCCTTCTCCGAACCAATCTCCCGCACCGCCGCAAAACGCTCCGGCTTCGTCGCCATCCCCTGAGGGATTGCCGTATTCGGCTGCCTGGCATCATCAACACCTCTACGCTCCGCGCAGCGTGAATCGCGATTCCATCATGCCCGGCTTCAAATTTCTTTACGAGAAACGCCGCATCAGTGGCGAGCCCTCGGCCGATGCGCTGAAATTAAGTGGACGCGACACGCCGCCGGAAGGTTACGAAATTGTTCCGACCTACGACGCGAAATGTCTGGTCGCATTTTTAATGTCGCTCGATCAATCGCATCCACTCACTGAAGTGAAAGCGGGCGCCGCTCCGGCCGCTCCCGCGGCGGCATCACCCGCACCGTCACCAGCCGCAGCTGCTCCGGCACCGGAGGCAAAGAAATGAACGGCCAGCCTAACAACCCGCAGCAACCGCGCGTGCGCCAGGGAATGGATTACGGCGAAAACGAAGAAGTGCAGGACGTTCACGCCGCCATCGCACGCGAAAAACGCGAGCCGCGCGTCGGCCTCGAACCGCTCTCGATCTGGATCATCATCGTTTACGGTCTCGCACTTTTCCTCGGCGGCGCTTATCTCGGCCGTTACTCCGGCCCGTTCACCGGCGAAGCGCTCGACCCGCCCGTTCATCCCATGAAAAAAGTCGCGGCCGGCGGCGCAGCCGGACCGGCCCAGGAACTCACGCCAGCCGAACGTGGCAAAAAAGTTTTCTCACAGAATTGCGCGACTTGCCATCAGATGAGCGGCACCGGCGT
>JAJPGZ010000008.1 GCA_021325495.1 Spartobacteria bacterium | reverse complement strand
GGCGAATTGCCTGCGAAATCGATCGCGGTGTTGCCCTTCGAAAATCTCAGTGAAGAAAAAGGAAACGCGTTTTTCGCGGAAGGCGTTCAGGATGAAATTCTGACGCGCCTGGCCAAGGTGGCCGAGCTCAAGGTCATCTCGCGGACCTCAACACAACGTTTCAAAAGCGCGCCGGAAAATCTGCCCGCCATCGCGAAGCAACTCGGAGTGATTCACATTCTCGAAGGAAGCGTGCAGAAAGCGAACGATCAGGTGCGGGTGAATGTGCAGTTGATCAATGCCCTGACCGACGCGCATCTCTGGGCGGAAACGTACGATCGTCGTTTGATCGACATCTTCTCGGTCGAAAGCGAGATCGCGAAAACAATCGCCGACACCCTGCAGGCGAAACTGACCGGCTCGGAAAAAGACGCGATGTCGAAAAAACCGACCGCGAATTCGGAAGCGTACGAGCTTTATCTCAAGGGACGGTTCTTTTGGAACAAACGCACGTCGGTCGATCTGCCGAAGGCGGTCGAATATTACAATCAGGCCATCGCAAAAGACCCGAACTACGCCCTCGCCTATTCGGGTCTCGCTGATTGCTACGTTCTTTATCCCGATTACGGCGTCGGCGCGCCAACGGAATTTTATCCCAAAGCGAAAGAGATGGCCGCGCAAGCGCTCAAGATCGACAACTCGTTAGGCGCGCCGCACGCGGCGCTCGGTTTGGCTTACACAAATTTCGATCGCAACTTCACCCAAGCCATCGCCGAATTCGATCGCGCGATTGAGCTCGATCCGAATTATGCCACCGCGCACCAGTGGAAAAATACGCCGCTGAGCGCGCTCGGCCGATTCGATGAAGGGATCGCTGAATCACACAAAGCGATCGCGCTCGATCCGCTTTCGCTCATCGTCAACTCCGACCTTGCGTTCAATTACCTTAATGCGCATCGCTTTGACGAAGCGGTCGCGCAAAGCCGCAAAACTCTGGAGATCGATCCGAACTTCCATGTCGTGCGCGGCTATTTGGGACTCGGTTTGCAATTTCAGGGCAAACTAAACGAAGCGCTGAAAGAATTTCGCGCCGCGGCGGCCGCGACCGACGAACCATTCACCCATGCGCAGCTTGGGCAAGCTTGCGCGCGCGCTGGTTTGCGCGATGAAGCGCAACAAATTCTGGCGCGGTTGGAAGAACGCGCGCGTGCAAATTTCGTGAGCGGCTGGACCATCGCCGCGATTCGCCTTTCGTTAGGCGACAAAGACGGCGCGATGGCGGCGTTGCAAACGGCGTTCGAGCAACACGCGCCCGAAATCCTCACGCTCAAATACGATCCGCTTTTCGACGATTTGCACGGCGACTCGCGTTTCGAAGCGCTCGTGCAAAAAATTGTCGGCGCAAACAAGTGAAGATCGACAACTTCTTCGCTGAGCTAAAGCGGCGCAATGTTTACAAGGTCGCGGTCGCCTACGCAGTCGTAGCGTGGCTCACGATTCAGGCGGCGTCGATTCTTCTGCCGACATTCGAAGCGCCCGCGTGGGTGATGAAGGTCATTGTCCTGCTGCTCGTGCTCGGTTTTCCAGCGGCTCTGATTTTTTCGTGGGCGTTCGAGATCACACCGGAAGGAATCGTGCGGGAAACCGAAGTTGGGCCTAACGAATCGATCGCGCACCACACTGGCCGGAAAATTGTCGCGCTGACAATCGTGGTTGCGCTTATCGCTGCTGCTTTGTTTGTCTTTCAAATGCTTCGCGCAAGATCGACATCTTCATCTGCGGCGACGGTCTCGAACAAATCGATTGCGGTTATGCCATTCGATAACTTAAGCGGCGATCCGCAGAACGCGTATTTCAGCGAAGGCGTTCAGGACGAAATCCTGACGCGGCTGGCAAAGATCGCGGAGCTGAAAGTGATCTCGCGCACATCGACGCAGCGGTTTAAAAGCGCGCCGAATGACTTGCGGCAGATCGCGCAGCAGCTCGGCGTCGCGAACATCCTCGAAGGCAGCGTACAGAAAGCGAACGATCAGGTCCGGGTAAATGTGCAGCTGATCAACGCACTGACCGATGGACATCTTTGGGCCGACACTTACGATCGCAAACTGACTGACATTTTTGCAGTCGAGACGGAGATCGCAAAGACGATCGCCGACACGCTGCAGGCAAAGCTCACTGGTTCGGAGAAGATCGCGATTACGAGCAGGCCAACCGAAAATCCGGAGGCGCATGAGCTTTACCTGAAAGGCCGATATTTTTGGAATCGACGGACCGGCACAAATCTCCAGAAGGCTGCCGATTATTTCCAGCAGGCGATCGGAAAGGACTCCAATTACGCCCTCGCCTTTTCGGGGCTGGCGGACTGCCACGTTTTGTTGCCGGCTTATGCCGAGCTCGGAAGTAATCCGCGGGACGAATTGCCCAAAGCGCTGGAGGCAGCCCGGAAAGCGGTCGAGCTCGATGATGCTTTGTGTGAAGCGCACACCTCTCTGGCTCGAGCGCTGGCTTCAGATCTACAACTCCCCGCAGCAATGTCGGAGTTCAAGCGTGCGATTGAGCTCAACCCAAACTATGCGACCGCGCATCAGTGGTTCGGTGAATGTTTGCAAAGTCAGGGACATCTTGAAGAAGCCTTGGCGGAGTTGAAGCGAGCGCAAGAGCTCGATCCATTATCGCTCATTATCAACTCGGTATTGGGATTTGCCCTCGATACGGTCGGAAAAAGCGATGAAGCAATTGCCCAATTGCACAAGACGATCGAGATCGATCCGAATTTTGGTAATGCGCATGGCCAATTGGGCAATGTCCTGGAACATCGAGGCCGGCTGAAGGAGGCAATCGTAGAATACGAGAAGTGCTTCAACTCGGTGGGCTCAGACCCTATTGATCTTGCTGATCTTGCGGCCGCATACTTTCTCGATGGCAGAACGGCAGAGGCGCATCAGCTTTGGGACAAGCTCAAATCTTTATCCGAACGACAATACGTTCCGGCTTATTCGATGGCGGTCGTTCAAGTAGCAGCCGGCAATAAAAACGAAGCATTGCGTTTGCTGGAGAAAAGCTATGAGGATCGCGCACCGTTCGACTCGGCTGATTTGGGCTGGATACTTGTTGATCACCGCCTCGATTCGCTTCGGAGCGATCCACGATTTAAAAAACTAATCACACGCATCTTTTCCGGCGAGCGACGATGAGAATCGATAACTTCTTCAATGAACTGAAACGCCGGAACGTTATCCGCGCAGCCGGATTGTATCTGGTCGGCGCGTGGCTGCTCACACAAGTTGCGAGCACGGTGTTGCCGATGTTCGGCGCGCCGGATTGGGTGCCGCGCAGCATTGTTGTTCTGCTCGCCATCGCTTTTGTTCCGATGCTGATCTTCAGTTGGGTCTTCGAACTGACGCCGCAAGGGTTGAAGCGCGACGAGGACGTTAAGCCGGAGGAATCAATCGCACCACAAACCGGGCGCCGCATGAATCGCATGATCATCGCCGTGCTCGTGATCGCGCTCGCCTATTTCGTAGTCGACAAGTTCGTGCTCACTCCGCGCCGGGAGAAAACGGTCGCGAAAGCGCCCTCATCAGAATCGAATGCCGGGCCTAACCAAAAATCTGTCGCCGTGCTCGCGTTCGCCAATCTAAGCGACGATAAAGGCAGCGAATATTTTTCTGATGGCATCAGTGAAGAGTTGCTCACTGTTCTGCAAAAAATTCCGGGACTACACGTGGCCGCACGCACTTCGGCGTTCTCCTTCAAAGGTAGAAACGCCACCGCGCAGGAAATCGGACAGAAACTCGGCGTGGCATATTTGGTCGAAGGGAGCGTGCGCAAGGCCGGCGACGTGGTGAGAATCGCGGCCCGACTCACTCAAGCCAACACGGGTGAAGAGCAATGGTCGGAAAATTTTACGCGTAATTTGCAAGACGTCTTCGCCGTCCAAAGTGAGATCGCCCAAACGATCGTCGAGCAATTGAAAGGTCAGCTCACTGGTGGTGGCGCGGCCAATCCGGTAACGAAAGCCGAGATTCGGGCTGAGGTGCGCTCAGCGGTCAAAGGTGGAACGAAAAACGTCGAGGCGCACGAATCCTATTTGCAGGGCCGCTTTTTTCTCAATCGTCACTCGGAAAAGGAAACCGATCAGGCCCGCGTCGTTTTTGAACGCGCCGTCCAGTTAGATCCGAAGTTTGCACTCGCCTGGGCCGGTCTCGCCCAGACTCACGTCTGGGATTGCAACTATGCCAGCGAGGGGGGCCAGAAAGGCTTCAACGAGCATCTCGCCGCTGCGCGTGACGCAGTGGGACGAGCACTCGCCCTCGAACCCGACTTGCCTGATGCGTTGTATCCCAAGGCGATGATCGAAACAAATTTCGATTATGATTGGAAAGGTGCGGGCGAAACGCTGCGCAAAGCTCTCGCCCTCGCTCCACAAGATCCAACGCTGCTGATGGAGGCGGGGAATCTTGCCGCGGCTCGGGGCGAAAAGACACAGGGGCTCGAAGCGGTTCGGCGTGCGGTCGCGTTTGATCCAGTGAATGCACAGGCGCGTGCGTTTCTCGGGGCCGCTCTGTCGGCCACGGGCAAACTTAAGGAAGCGAGGGCGGAATACGCGCGCATGGTTGAGTTGAATCCGTCCGCTCCGTTTGGCCATGCCGGAATCGGCCAGACGTATCTTCTGGAAGGAAAATTCGAAGAAGCGGCGACCGCCGCGCAACAGGATTCGGCCGAATGGGCGCGGCTTCTCATCGTCAGCTGCGCGCGTTGGGCGCAAAAGCGAATTCCCGAATCTGACGCTGCCTTGGCGGAGTTGATCGCGAAGACTGGTGAGCTGGCCGCCTATCAAGTGGCTGAAGCTTACGCGTATCGAAACGATAAGGATAAAGCGTTCGAATGGTTGGAGCGCGCCCGTCAACAGCGCGACGCGGGTCTGCCCGGTTTGCGCGCCGATACGCTGCTACCGAATCTTCACCCCGACCCGCGCTGGGATGCATTTCTGCGCAAGGTTGGCCTGGCCGACGATCAACTGAAATGAGCGCCGCCGTAGATTGCCGCCTTCCGAATTGAACGTTAGGCGTCGAGAGCTGAGAGGTTTCCGCGCCGCGAACTACGCTTTGTCGTAAACAGCCTTGCCGCTGTACTTCTTCCCGTCTGCGTCCGTCCCATTAATCGTGACCGTGCGCGATTTGCCATCCTTTGACACCGTGATCCGACCGCTCCAAACCACTTTGCCATCTTTCCACGTCGTGATGTCGTTGGTGTGGTCGTTCACCACTTTGTAGGCGACGGAGTTGTAAGGCAGATTTCCTTTCACTGGGATTGCTTTTCCGTCGAACTTCCCGACCCAAACGCTGTGGGTCGGTTTCCCGTCCTTGTCCACGCCGTCCACCGTCACCTTGATTTTGTCCTTTTGTTCCTCGTAAACCACGGTCGTGTTCTTGCCCATTCCAGCCGGAAGCTTTGATTTCGATTCATTGAGCTTCCACGTGCCGATGTGCGGATTGGCCGCAAAACAAGCTGCTGCCCCCATGAACGACAGGGCCACGGCGACTGCTGCAATTCGTATTTTGATCATGCGGAGATTCCGGCAGAACGGCCGTTAGGCGTCAATCCTTATTGCACACGCTCACGCGGACAAAGCACCACCAACAATGACGCGATCGTCCAGCAGGCAATCATCACCAAAAAACCAGTATCAAACGAGCCGGTCCGTTGACTCAGGTCGCCAAAAATCTTGGGGCCAACAAATCCGCCGATGCTCGCAGTGCAGTTGATAAATCCAACTGCGGCCGCCGCGGCCGAGCTCGTCAGAAATGCAGACGGCAACGCCCAGAACGCCGGCAAATATGAAACCGAACCGAAACCGATCAGCGTGAACACAAAAAGCAGGAGTGCGTTTGAATGCGGCAAAACAAACCACATCGTTAGGCCAAGTGCGGCGGTCAATTGCGGCACTGCGAAATGCCAGCGGCGTTCGCGAGTGCGATCGGAATTCCACCCGATCACTAACATGCCGATCAATCCGGCAAGGAACGGAATCGAGCCTACCCAGCCAACATGCATATCGCTCCAACCCGTCATGCGCTTGAGCAAGGTCGGCATCCAGAACCAGAAAATGTAGCCGCCGCTGTAACAGAAGAATAAACCAAGCGTGAGCATGAGCACGGCCGGATGGCGAAGCGCTCGCAAGATCGACATCTTCTCCGTATCGGCTTTAGCGCGACGTTCCTCCACCAGTCGCGACGTGATCCAATCGCGTTCCTCGGGATGCAGCCATTGCGCTTCGTTAGGCCGGTCCGGCAACCAGACCAGCGTCGCGAAACCCAAAATAACTGCCGGCACACCCTCGAGGAGAAATAACCAGCGCCATCCCGGCGTGCCGAGCCAATTGATACCCAGAATCGCCCCGGCAAGTGGCCCCCCGAGGATGTACGCGATCGGAATCGCCGACATGAATCGCGCGACCGCTTTCGCGCGGTCCTGATAGATGAACCAGTGCGAAAGATAAACGATCACGCCGGGAAAAAATCCGGCCTCGGCCGCGCCTAACAAAAAGCGCGCGCCGTAAAGTTCCATCGGCGTTCGGACGAAGCCGGTCAGCGTCGTCAGCACTCCCCAGGTAACGAGCGTGAGCGCGAGTAATCGCCGCGCGCTCCACCGTTCCACCAGGATCGCGCCCGGAATTTGCAGTGCGAAATACCCGATGAAGAAAATTCCGCTCGCGTTCCCGAAAATCGAATCCGTTAGACCAAGGTCGCCTTTCATCCCGAGCGTGGCGTAGGCGATGTTCGTGCGGTCGAGATAATTCGCGACGTAAAGGAGGAAGAGAAACGGCAGGAGTCGCCACGCGATGCGACTGCGCGCACTTTCACCGGAATTCATCGCGCGCAGCATATCACTTTGGTATAACGGCCGCATGAAAGCACTACTCCTCGCCGCAATCGTGTTCGCATTTTCGATCAACGCCGCGCCGGCGCAACTCGCCGGAGAATACGCGGACAAAAGTTATCGCGGGGGTTCGGCCGTGTTTCAGATGAGCATCGAAGGTAGTGGCAATAGCACGCAGGTTTGGTTCAGCGCCATTCGCCACGACGCGCAAGGCTCCGCGCCGGAAGGCCAGGGCTATGGAAAGATGAACAGCAAAGGCGCGCTCGAATTTAAGTTCGACGACAGCTGCCACAATTCCGGCACGGGCACGATCACGAAAAGCGGCGATGATATTGCCGTGTCGATGAACGTGACGAAAAAGGCTGATGCGGGCTGCGCCGCGTTCTACAGCTCGAGCATGAAGCTCAAACGCGTGAAGAAGTAGTTGTCGATCTTACACCATCGGCCGGAAGCGACCCACCACTTCCTGCAAACATCCGCTGATTTGGCCTAACGAACACACTTCGGCCGCTTCCAGCAGCGCCGGGAAACAATTCTCGTCCGTCTCCACCACCGCCGCGAGTTTTTCGAGCTCCTTTTGCGCCTTCGCCGCATTCCTCGCTTTGAATTTCTTCAGCCGATCGACCTGCAATTGCTGTCTTGAGCGCGGAGTGCGCGCGAGCTCAACCTCCGGCATCTCGTCCGAGCCATTGCGATAACGATTCAGCGCGATGATCGGTCGTGTCCCGTCGTAAATTTGTTCTTCGTATCGATGTGCGGCGTTTTGAATTTGCGAGCGTTGGTAACGATTCTCCACCGCGCCCATGACTCCGCCTAACGATTCGATCTCACGGAACTCATCCAGAATCGCCTTCTCCACCGCGCGCTCGACCGCTTTCATGCCGGGCGAACCGCTCAGCATATTCATGGTGTGCTTAAAGATTCCCGATTCCTCGAGCAGAATCGCCTGCGCATGCGACGCGAGCCGGATCCACTCTTCGCTCGGCGTCGTGAACGGCTCGTCCGCGCTGTTCGAGTGACACGAGTTCGTCGCGTTCATGTAGGCCAGCATCAACTCGGCCGCGGTCCTCGTTAGGTTGTTTTTAAATTCGGCGGCAACGAGCGAGCGTCCGCTCGTTTGCGTGTGCAGCTTGAACAACTGCGCTTTCGGCCCCGCGCCAAAAACGTCGCGCATTCCGATCGCCCAAATCTTTCGCGACACGCGCGCGAGCGCGATGTATTCGGCGTCGAGTCCGCAATCGAGGAAGAACGACAGGCGCGGACCGAAGACATTTACGTCCGCGCCGCGCGCCATCAGCATTTCGACATACGCAAAACCGTTCGAGAGCGTGTAAGCGGCCTGTTGCACCGGCGTCGAGCCGGCTTCGCCGATGTGATAACCGCTGATCGATACCGGATACCAGCGCGGCATATTCGCGCTCGTCCACTCGATCATGTCGAGCAGAAACCGCAGCGACGCTTCGATCGGAAAAATCGTTTCGTTCTGCGCCTGCACTTCCTTGAAAATGTCGGCCTGGATTGTGCCGCGAAGATTTGGAACAACGCCGTTGCCGAAGCGCCGTTTCGCCGCCGCGATGTACATCGCCATGATAATTGGCGCCGGACCGCTGATCGTCATCGACGCCGAAAAATCGGGCGAGCCGACTTCGAAGCCATCGTAGAGCCGCACCATGTCTTCGACCGTGTCCACCGCTACGCCGCCTTCGCCGATTTTTCCGAACACGCCATCGGCGTCGGAATCGATCCCGTAAAGTGTCGGTCCGTCGAACGCGGTGCTGAGACGTTTCGAGCGCTGATGCGCGCTCAGGAAATGAAATCGTTTGTTCGTGTCCTCCGCGAGCATGAGGCCGGAGAACAAACGCGTCGGTTCTTCCGGCGGGCGCGCGCCATTTTTCTTCGCGCCATTGGAAGATGTCGATCTTGCACTTGTCGATCTTTTGAAACTTCCCTGCTCGTTGTGTTGCAACGGCTCGAGGTACATCTCGCGATAGGCGGCATTGAGAAATGGAAATTCACCCGGCAATCCTTCGCCGAACAAATAGCGCGCGATTTCTCCCGCCTCGTCGATTTCTGGCAAGGCCAGACGCGGCAACGGAATTCCCGTCGGCGTTTTCGAAACCGGGATCTCCGATTTGAATTTGTTCCAGCGTTCGGTCAGCTCGCGCGCAAATTTTTCATCGCTGCGCGCGCGCTTTACCTGGTCGCGCACGAACTGCTCGTGCTTTCCCACCGCTTCGACGACTGCTCCGAGTTTGCTCATGACTTTTTCCTGCTTGTAGCGGCGGTCTCTGACCGCCGATTCTTTCGGTTTCGGCGGTCAGAGACCGCCGCTACAGAAGATTTGCTGTTCGTAATCAACTCAAACAATTCATCCACGCCAGCGTCGCGATGACGTTTCGCCACCGTCGCGACGATTTGTTGATCGCGTTTGTTCTGCGTCAGTCGGTGCTCGATTTCCGATAACGCCGCTTTCGCACGATCGAGATCGGTCTTGTTCACGACCACAATGTCCGCGACATCGAGCATGACAATTTTCTGCAACTGCAACCGCGCGCCGTAATCGGGATTCATCACCAGCACCGTTTGATCGACAAGTTGATTTCGGAACGGCATCGCTTCCTGACCGGTGCCGACGGTTTCGATGATGACGTAATCGAAATCGGAATGCGCCAGGAGCTGTAAACAACTTTCGGTCGCGGGCGACAAACCGCCGGCCTGACCGCGCGTCGCCATGCTGCGCATGAACACGCGATCGTCCTGCGAATTAATCATGGTCGCGCGGTCGCCTAACAACGCCCCCTCGCCGACCACGCTCGGATCGTGCGAAAGGATTGCCACACGCGATTGTCGATCTTGCTTGAGAAAACGCAGAACGAGTTCGTCGATCAACGTCGTCTTGCCCGCGCCGCCCGGGCCGGTGAAACCGATGACCTTGGGACGCTTCGAATTTTTCGATTTCGAATTTTTCACTTTGCCTTTGGCGTCTTCGATCTCGGTGAGCTGGCGCGCGAGCGTAAGATCGACATTCGACTTTGCGCGAGCTTTGCGCGGCTTTGCGTAATGCTTCTTCACATACGCGACCATTTCCGTGAGCGGCGTCCCGGCGAAAAAAATCTGATCGACACCCTTCCGCTTCATCTCGCGCGCGTCGTCATGCGTGATGGTCCCGCCGCCGCCGCCGAAAACTTTAATGTCGCTCGCTCCGAGTTTTTTTAGGTGCCTAACGACATCGGCAAAAAATTCGATATGACCGCCGTTGTAACTCGAGATTCCGATGGCTGCGACGTCTTCCTGAATCGCCGCGCGCACGATGTCGCTGACGTAGCGATGAAACCCGAGATACACCACTTCGATGCCGTGCCGGATGAATTCGAGATTGATCGTATTGATCGCGCTGTCGTGCCCATCGCAAATCGGCACAGCGGTAAGAATACGGATCGGTGCAGGCATCGTTTTTTCTGTAGCGGCGGTCTATGACCGTCGCAAATTCCAACGCAAAGTATGCGACGCTCGCAGAGGGCCGCTACGGAGGAAAGGCAAAATCTTATGAATGATCCACTCGATTTCACCGATAAAGTTGTGCTCGTGACCGGCAGCTCGCGCGGCATTGGCGCGGAGATGATCAAGGCGTTTGGCGCACGCAACGCGAAATGCGTCGTGAATTACATTGTCGACCCTGCCGGCGAAAACAAAAAGGGGGCGGAGGCGGTGGCGAAGGAGTTGAAGGAGCCACTTGTGATCGAATGCAACGTGACCGACCCGCCGCAGGTCGAGGCGATGATGAAACAGATACAAGATCGACATGGTGGGCTCGACGTTCTCATCAACAACGCCGGGATTATCAACGACCGCACGATCAAGAAAACTTCACTCGCAGAATTCGAGGCGGTGGTGCGGGTCAACCTCGGCGGCACGTTCAACGTCACCAAAGCCGCATCGCAAATTCTGCGGCAAAACGGGCGGGTAATCAATTTATCGAGCGTAAGCGGGCAGATGGGATTTTTCGGCCAGGCAAATTATTCGTCGAGCAAGGCGGGAATTATTGGCCTAACGAAAGTTTCGGCACGCGAATTGGCACGGCAGAACATCACCGTCAACGCCATTGCGCCCGGCTTCATCGACATCGGTATGAGCAAGGACCTGCCGCCCGAGATCGCGCAGAACTTCATCAAACTGGTTCCGTTAGGCCGAATGGGTGACGTGCGTGAGATCGTGAACGCGGCGTTGTTTCTCGCATCCCCGATGGCGAGCTACATTACCGGCCACGTCTTGAACGTGAACGGCGGAGTTTACATGGGGTAGATGTCGATCTTACTTCGATTTCATCCGCCAGACGCCGTCCCATTCGCCGTTCGGTGGATTCGCTTTCATATATTCGCAGCGGCTGATGTAGGTCTCGCTTAATTTATCCCGAGGATTTAACGCGAGCACTTCGCGAAATTGTCCGGCCGCGCGATCGAATTCGCCGCCCCGATAATATTTCAAGCCGCCGCGAAACGCATTCAACGCTTCGGGTAAATTCGGAAACGTTTCATCGGTGTGAAAATCGAGAATCTCATAGACGGCGATGGGTTGCGTTTTGCCTTTGACGATGACGCGGTCAATCTCGCGCGCGCGATATGAGCCGCGGAGTTTCTTGTACGTATTTTCGCTGCAAAGAATCTGCGCGGAATATTCTTTGCACGCGCCCTCCAGCCGCGACGCCAGATTCACGCCGTCACCGATCACGGTGTAGTCCATTCGTTTGGGCGAGCCGATGTTGCCCGACACAATCGAATCGGTGTTCAAACCGATGCCGATGGCGATCGATTTCTGTCCGAGCTCGCGCCGGCGCAGATTGAGCGCGTTCAGCTCGTTGATCATCGCGATCGCCGCGCGCATGGCGCGATCGGGATCGTCGCCGTGCGAAATCGGAATGCCGAATTCCGCCATGATGGCGTCGCCGATAAATTTATCGAGCATGCCGCCTTCGGCGGTGATGCAATTGACCATCGCCGAAAAATATTCGTTGAGCAGCGCGACCGTGGCCTGCGCGCCGAGCTCTTCGGTGAGATTGGTGAACGAACGGATGTCGCAAAAGAGGACGGTGGCTTCGACATTTTGGCCGCCGAGGATTTCGCCGCCGGCCGCGAGCACTTTCTCAGCGAGCGCAGGATCCATGTAACGCGACATGGTCGATTTCATTCGTTTCTCGCTGCTGATGTCCTCGAGCATCAACATGGTGCCGAGCCGCTTTTGTTTGAGGCTGATGAGGGGCTGAATGGTGACGTTCACGTTGCGCGTCTCGCCGTCGAAGACGACCTCGGCATCAAGGAGCGCGTCACTTTTGTTTGCCTCGCTAAGATCGACAATCCGTTGCGCGAGCCACTCGTTAGGCGCAATGAAAAATTCGGCCGCGGTTTTGCCTAATAACTCCGCTTCGCTCGTCCGCAGAATGCGATAACCGGCGGTGTTGCAGGTATGGATGCGTCCATCCTCGTCGAACGTGATCACGCCGCTCGACATGCTTTCGAGCACGGACTGGTTGTAATTCTTCATGTTCTGCACGTCGTCGAACAGGTTCGCGTTCTCGAGTGCGATCGACACCTGGCCAGTGAACGCTTTCAGCCGCGCTTCGTCTTCGGCCGTGAACGGTCCGCCGGCTTTGTTGAGCGCCTGCGTCACGCCGATGACGCGTCCGCTTTTGTTCACGATCGGCACACACAGGATCGAGCGCGTGAAGTAGCCGGTCTTTTTGTCGAACGCGGGATTAAAACGAAGATCGGCATAGGCGTGCGGAATGTTGATGGTCTTACCCGATTGAAATACGGCGCCGGCAATCCCGACATGATTTGGCATGCGGATTTCCATCGCATTCAGACCTTCGCCGACTTCGGACCAAAGCTCGTTTGTTTTCGCGTTGTGCAGAAACAAAGTGGAACGGTCCGCTTTCAACATGCGCGTGGCCTCACTCATGACGCGCCGCAGAAGCAGCGAAAGGTCTAACGAGCTGGTGATGTCCGCGACCAATTCGAGAAACTCCATTTCCTGGCGTCGCGTGCGTCGCATCCGTTCGAGCATTTGCGAATTCTGCAAGGCCGCCGCCGCTTGTTTCGCCATCGCTTCGACCAACTCAAGATCGACATGGTGGAACCCGCCGGAGCGTTTGTTCAATGCCTGGACCACGCCGATGATTTCCCCGCGCGCGGTTTTGACCGGAGCGCACACAATCGAGCGCGTTTTAAAATTCGTTTGCTGATCCACGCTGCGTTCGAAGCGAGGATCTGCGTCGACGTCGTTCACGATCTCGCCTTTGCCCGATTGAAAAACGGCGCCGGCAATCCCGTGGTCGTTCAAAATGCGGATCTCGCGCTTCAGCGGGCCGAGGGCGACGCGCGAGTAAAGCTCGTTCGTTTCGGGATCGTTCAGGAAAAGCGTGCCGCGTTCGGCGTCAGTCTCGGCCGAGACCAGCTCGACTAGCACCTTGAGCAAATCGTCGAGTGTCTCGATCGACGAAACGCGCTCGGTCACACCGAGCAAAAGCTCGCTTCGCCGCAAGCGCTCGCGCAACGCCGCCGGTTTCTCGCGCGTGCTCGCCGCACGAGTACTTGTCGATCTTTTACCGTTGAGTCCCATGCTCCGTCGCTTTCTCCAATTCACTTCGCAAGGTTGCGATCGTCGCCTGCAATTGCCGCGTCTCGTCGCGATGAGTCGTTAACGCGCTTTGCACCGCCTGCTGCTTCGCGAGCATGGCGGCTTCGAGTTGCTCGCGCAAAGTTTGGATTGTTGACTGCAATTGGCGCGCTTCATCATGCGCGGCGGCGACGGCGCGTTGCACCGCTTCGTCGCGCCCGTTCGCCAATTTCTCCAGCTCATCGCGCATTGACGTGAGCGTTTCCTTGAGCTGGCGAATTTCCATCTGCGCGTCGGCGTTCACCGAGCGCAATTGTCTTATTTGAGCGACGCCATGTCGATGACGAAGCGGTATTTCACGTCGCTCTTGAGCATGCGCTCGTAGGCGTCGTTGATCTGGTCCATCCGAATCATTTCGATGTCGCAGGTGATTCCATGTTCGGCGCAGTAATCGAGCATCTCCTGCGTCTCGCGGATTCCGCCGATGAGCGAACCGGTGAGACGATGTCGCCAGCGAATAATGCTGAACGCGCCTAACGGAATCGGTTCCGGCGGCGCGCCTAACAAACACAGAGTCCCGTCGCGTTTGAGGGTTTCGAGATAGGCGTCGATGTCGTGTTTGGCGGAGACGGTGTCGAGAATGAAATCGAATTTGAGCGCCTGCGCTTTCATCGCGTCTTCGTCTTTGGAAATGACGATTTCATCGGCGCCAAACCGTTTCGCATCGGCAGCTTTGCTCGGCGACGTGGTGAAGAGCGTAACTTCGGCGCCGAAGGCGTGGGCGAATTTCACTCCCATGTGACCGAGACCGCCAAGGCCGACGACGCCGACCTTCATTCCCTTGTCGATCTTGTGATGACGCAGCGGCGAGTAAGTCGTGATGCCCGCGCACAAAAGCGGCGCGGTCGGCGCAAGATCGACATCTTTATTCACGCGCAGCACGAAATCCTCTTTCACAACGATGCTAGTCGAGTAACCGCCGAACGTGTGACCGCCGCTAACTTTGTCCGGGCTATTGTAGGTGAAAGTGACGTCCTCGCAGAACTGCTCGAGATTTTCTTCGCAGCTCAGGCATTCCAAACATGCATCGACCATGCAACCGACCGCGGCGAGATCGCCTTCCTTGAATTTCTTTACATCGCGCCCGGCGGCGACAACGCGGCCGACAATTTCATGACCGGGCACGCACGGATAGGTTGTCGTTCCGCCCCATTCATTGCGCGCGGTGTGAATGTCGGAATGGCAAACGCCGCAAAACAAGATGTCGATCTTAACGTCGTTAGGCAGCGGGTCGCGGCGGGTGAATGAAAACGGCGCGAGCGGCGATTTCGCAGAATGCGCGGCGTAGGCTTTGGTGTTCGTCGTCATAATTTTTTAGTCCCATTTCTGCACGAGCAGCCAGACCGCGGCCGAAAGAAGCGCGGCGAAAGTGGAAAGCACGAGCGCGGCGCGGCGCGATGCGCGTTTCTTAAATTCCGGCCGCGGGATGTCGTCGTGAATGTGGCTGGCTTCGTAAAGCCGCATCAGAACGAACGCGACGATGAATCCGACCGCCGCCCATTTGATGCATCCGAGCACGTGTTCCCAAAACATCGCGCTCAACTTAGCGCGCGCGCTAAGATCGACAACTTCCCCGTCCAATTCGGAGCAAGATCGTTTGAGCCATCCTAGTGCGCGACCCACCATTCACGCAGTTGTCGCATCACCGAGGTCTTGCTCGCATAGGGAACTTTTTTCGCCCAATGGCCGTTGACCCGCAGCTGGTAACTGCGTGCCGGAAATGGTGGGTCGATAAGTTCGAGTTTGATCTGCTGACCGGTCTGGTGATTGACCAGCGAAAGGGTGTAATGGACATCCGGTTCGAACATGATTTGTTGTTATCGAAAGAGCGCAAATATGACGAGCCATAAACCAAAACTCATCGTATATTTTCAAATGTACATGCAAATACACGTTCATACGTCTAATTCTCGTTAGACCTATGCGCACATTCCGCGCGTGCCTCAGCAGCTACATCGTGTTCACCGTGATCTGCGGGATTCCACTCATCATCGGCATCTTCGCCGCTGCGAAGTCGCATTCAGCGTTACCGCTCGTGGCCATCGCGATCAGCGCGTTTTTGTTTTCGTGCTTCTGGTTGTCTCGGTTTCGTCTTGAGTTCAACAGCGAGCGCATCGGATACGCGAGCCTGTTCAGACCGTATCGCAGCATTCAGCGCGACACCGTCGTGCACGCGGATTTTGCGAGCGACACATCCGCATATGAGAGCCCATTCACATTCGTTGTTCGGAGTGCTCTGGGAGATGAGCTCAGAATAAATGCAAAGGTTTTTAGCCGAGAAGCGTTTCAGCATCTCCTCGAGTTGGGAGCAAAAAGGTCTAACCAATCGCTGCAGCCAACCGCTGGCCGTTCAGATGAGTAGCTTTCAGATGACTTCAACACGCACATTACAGTTCACGCTCGCTCCCGCCACCGGTGGCTGAGCTCCGTCTTGTTAGGCCGCCTTTACCCCCATGATGATAGGAACGAATTCCGCGATCCGCATTTATCGTGTCTTGGCTTTCTTGGCTGTCATTCATAGCGCCGCGGTTTTCACGGTCTGGCTCTTCGCGCGCCCTGACGCATTTCCATTACCACCTCGAGTTTGGGTCATCTTTGCTTGGGCTTGGCTCATCTGGCCTCTGTTGCTTTCGCTTCATCGCGGCCGCTCGCTACGTCGTTTTGCCGTGCCGGTCGTTCTGAGTGTGGCGCTGCTGATTCCATGTATGCCGATGTTGCTCGTCTTTACTGCTTGGAGCATTGGAGGATTCGCTCCGTGATGCAACGCACGCAGCCTAACCAATCGATGAAGCCAACGGCCCCATTGCGATATGACTTCAGCCTGTTTGCCACGACACCCTGCCGTGGCTTATCTCTTTCTCGTTAGACCTATGCGCGAGCCGACTACTGTCGCCGAAGCATTCGAGCAAGCGAAAGCAGACTTGGCGACGATGCCTGATAATCTACGCGATTGGGCAGAGCACCATCTCATTCCGCCGCGCGAAGTCACGTTGTGGCGAGACCCAGATCACCGCGATCCCACAACAGTTTGGTTGCTCACCGATCATGTGGGCGAGCGCGATTCATCTTGTCGCGTCGTGTTCGATCCAGCAGCGAAGGCATACGGACTCGAGCAGACACTGATTGATGGCACTGAGTGGTACATGGGGCCTTACGAGGGCAGTTTTGCAGAGGTAGTGAACAGCATGTAATTGGTCTAACCAGGCGATGGAGCGAACGGCGGACCGCCGTACGCTCCACTTTGAGATGACTTTCACACTTCTACTCCGAGCGACGCGCGGTCTCGTTCGCCGTCGCTCATCTTGTTCTCGTTAGACGAGTACACACGGCAGCCAAAGCAAACATCGCTTCTCCCGAATTCAGCTCCTCGCTGACGCTTCATTCGCCACTTAATCGCGATACGCTCCAACACACGGGCCACCCACATCCAGTGTTTGTCCTTGCGCCAACACGCGACTGTGATTCAGGCGACAAAGCGCAAGTTAGGAACGCGACTGATCGGGCTCTGGTGGAAATTTACACTAAGATCGACATCTTGTAGTAAACAACAACGCCGCTGACGCGAAAATACGCGCCAGCGGCGTGGAAGAATTGCGAACGTGACGGACGCGTTAGGGCGTGGCCGAAGGCGAAGCTTCAGTCGAAGACGACGATGACGAATCCGACGGAGAAGCCGACTCCGAAGCTGACGGAGACGCTTCCGAAGTCGCCTCAGTCTTTTTCGTGGTCGAAGATTTCTTCGGCGAAGCGGAGGCCGATGCTTCGGCGCTCGTGCTCGTGCTCTTCTTTGTGCTCGAAGAGCTCGTGCCGGAGGTGCTGGCGCTGCCGGATTTCTTCGTGGTCGAAGTGGTCGCGGCGGTGCCGGTAGTGGTCTTCTTCTTCGTCGTCGCAGACGTGCTGCTCGCGGTGGTCGAGCTGGCGGTCGTTTCTTTCTTGTTCGCGCACGCGGTCACGAATGCGAGAGCGGCGAGAACGGTTACACAACACAGGACAGATTTTTTCATAGGCGTTAGGGAGTCGAGCCTGTCGCAACTCCCCCTCCGAGGGCAAGCATATTTCGCTTAGCTCAGCGAAACGAGCACGATGCCAGCGCTGATAAGCAGCGAGCCGACGACCAATTGCGCGCTCAGGCGCTCACGCAAAATCAACGCCGCCGCGATAGTGATGATGATCACGGTCGAGCCCTGGATCGGATAAAAAAAGCTGAGATCGAAATGTTGCAGGAGCGCGACGGTGAGAAAAAACGAGATCGTTAGGCTGGCGACGCCGGCGATAAACAAGCGCAAGACGCGCGGATCGCTGAAAGGGGAAGATGTCGATCTTGCCATGGCGTTTTTGAGCAGCAACTGGCCGGCAACGGTCGCGCTGATCTCGATCATGAAAATTAAAATCGCCATCAGAGTTTCTCCTCGATCTTCGCCACCGGTTGCGCCACGACCGCCAGTCCGACGATGACAATGGCGATGCCGCACCAGCGCCGCGTCGAAATATATTCGTCGAGAAAAATCCACGAGCTCAACGGCACGAGCACGTGCACGACGTTCGACATCGGGAACGCGACCGAAAGCGGAATGTGTCGCAGCACGTAAATCCAGCAGAGAAAACTCATGATGACCAAACAGATCGCGCCCCAAATCCAAAGCGAACTCAGCCCGATGACGCCAGTCCATTCCCAACCGGCGAGCTTGCGCGTTTCGCTCGCGCCGATTTTCAACATCGTCTCGGACGCGGTCACGAGCAGGACTTCGAATCCGAGCACGATCCACGGATTAAAACGCGGGCGCATGATTGTCGATCTTAGCCGTAAAGCTCGGATGCGTTAGGAAATTGACGCAGGAACGGATCGTGGCGCGTCGGCTCGAGAAACTTCACCGCGCGTCCGAAGATCGGGTTCAAGATCGACATGGTGTGGCGCACGTAAAGATCGAGCGGCCCGAGCACGCAACCGAGATGCAGCTTCGGGTCGTAATTGAGCGGCGTGCTCACGTAATGTTTGAAGCCGTTCGCGATCGCCCACGAGAGCACATCGCGGAAGGTATAGAAATAGAGCGAAAGCTCGAGCGCGACCGCGTAATCCATCCCGAGGCATTCGTCATACATGGTGTCGCCGCAGACGAGCGCCATCTCGAAGGCGATGATTTTCCCGTTTTGTCGCCAGAGAAAATAGCGCACGCGCTCCGGCATCTTCTGGCTGAGCGCGACGAAATATTCTTTCGTGAGCGTTTCGAATTTCATGGGCGAACGATTGTGGACCGCGAGATAAAGCGGATGAATCTCATCGACGAACGGCGTGATGTCGCTCACGACCTCCATGTCGATCTTAGCGGCCGCTTCGGCTTTGCGGAATTTTCGCCGCAGACCTTTGCGCGTGATCCTGCTCAACGACGAAAGGAAATCTTCGAAATCGCGAAAGTTCAATTCGAGCTTCGTCAGCGGCATGCTCGGCACGCGCGTGAAACCGTGGTCGCGAAGTTGATCGAGCTGCGTTCGATATTCCGACGGAAAATCCTTCAAGACGATGAGCGACGCTTTGTGTTCGCGCGCGACTTTCATTAACGCGATCGCGAGCGATTCGGCCGAAATATTTCCGTCAATTCTCCCCTCGCCCGCGGCGTTGCCGACCATGAGCGCGCGCATGGTGAGGAAGCGCGGAAATTTTCTTCGCACAAGATCGACAATCGATCGCAGCGGACCGGTCACGCCTTCGATGATGTTTTGCCTAACGAAGAAGATCGGCTGCACCGCGCCGTTGGCGAAGACGAGGTAGTAATGCTCGAAGCCGTCACGCAATGTGTCATCGACGATTTCGTAATAACGGCGGTCTTTGCAGAAATCGGCGAAGGTGTTTTTCCATTCGGGGATGGAATCGAGTTCGCGACGTGAAACGAGACGGAATGGCGTTTCCACAAATCAGGCGAGCCTTGCTCAGCTCGGCCTCACGCTCGGCGCCGGCACAGATTCGGCCGGCGATTGTCGATCTTGCGCGGTCACCTGCTGCACCTTCACAACGCCGCTGCGAATGTGCAGGTCGCGTTGCGGATTTGGAATTTCGATGCCGGCTTCGCGCAGATGTTTCTCGATCAGGAAATTCAAATCGCTTTTGAAACGCCGCGGCCGGTTGCTCATCTCGTCGCTCCACACGACCAATTCGAAATCGATGGAGCTGCTCCCAAATTTGTCGAGAAACACGCTCGGCGGCGGATCCGTCAATGTCTCGGGATATTCTTTCGCGGCGGCAATGAGCGCTTCGCGGACTTTTTCGACATCGCTCCCGTAGGCGACGCCCACCGGCAACCGAAAACGCACGCGCGGATCGCCGTAGGTCCAATTCGTCACCGGCGAATCGATGAATTTCGTGTTCGGCACGATCATCGCGATGTTGTCGTTAGTCACAATGACGGTGCTGCGCGCACGAATTTGTCGAACTTGCCCCACGATGCCCGCGACTTCGACGCGGTCGCCGATGGTGATCGGACGCTCGGCCAAAATGACGAGGCCGCTGATGAAATTGCTCGCGATATTTTGCAATCCAAAGCCGACACCGACGCCGACCGCGCCCGCGAAAACGGTGAGCGCGCCGAGATGAATGCCGGTGTTCTCGAGCACGATGAAAATGCCGACGATGAGGACGACGTTGGCGACGATCTGCGAAATCGCGTACTGCAGTGAGCGATCGATGCCGCTGTTCGCGAGAAGGCGGGTGAAAAGAAATCGTTTCGTGCGCGACGAAATCCAAAACACCACCATCAAAAGTCCGATCAGCAGAAACGCCTGGACCAAACTCAAGTTGATGCCGGGGAGCGGAGCGCTCCACGAAAGCGGAATGCCTGAGGCATTGATCGCTGTGATGGTGAAGAAGACGAGCGCGGCGAAACTGAGAATGGTCGTCGCGATCGCAATGAAGTTATTGTCGATCTTGAATCGGGCAAAAAATCGCCGGACGGCGTCGCTTTGAACCAAACGCGCGATGAGCAGTCCGGCGGCGAAAAAGCCGACGAACGCGATCAGTCCGAGGACGGAGACGTAATTCTTGCCGACGTAAAAGAGCGGCTGTTCGAGAAGGCTCAGGCTCACACTCTAGTGTGAGCACGTTGCGCGGGAGCGCAAACGATCAGGCTGGAGCGCCGCCGCCTTTATTGGCGCGCTCTTTGATGTAGCTGATGACGTCGCCGACGGTCTGCAGTTTCTCCGCGTCTTCGTCCGGCACTTCGACTCCGAATTCTTCTTCGAACGCCATGACTAACTCCACGATGTCGAGCGAATCCGCGCCGAGATCTTCGATGAACGACGCCTGCGGCGTGACCTGCTCGGGATTCACTCCGAGCTGCTCGACGATGATGTCTTTGACCTTATCTTCGATTGATTTCTCCTCGGGCATAAAATTCGGTGGTTTGGAGCGCAAGGCTTAGCCCACGCTCCAAGCGAGCGCAAGTAAACATTTTTGCATCGCAACCACGCGCAAAATGGTCGCGTTTGGTTTACTTCGGGCCGCCTTATCGTAAAGGAAGCGGATGCCGCCCGAGGAGAACGCGCCGATCGATTTACTCGATCTCAAATTGTTGCCGGCGTGGGTAAAAGAAACGCCCGAAACAAATGCGTATGCGCATTTTGAAGGCGAACGTGAAGAGCGGCCGCGACGGGGCGGACGGGATCGGCGACCGCCACAACGAGGACGCGAGAATCGCGCGCGTCCGCGTGAAGGACGCGACCGCCGTCCGCAAGATCGACAACGGAAAGATCGACAACATCGCCCGCGCGAAGATCGACCACGGACACCGGAAAAACCGCCGCCGGACGTCGCCATCCGGTTCGTTCCGCAAGTGAACGCGTTTGAAAGCGTCGCCGCGCAAATCAAAGGCGACATGCTGGCGTATTCGTTGTTTTCGCTCGCGCGATTGTTTTTGCAAAAACCGGAGCGTTACGATGTGCATCTCGCGGCCAAACCGGAAACGCCGCTCTATCAGTTAGGCGAAAACGGTGCGATCTCGGCCGACAAACAATTTCTCGAGAACAACGCGTTCCGTTTTGCCCAGAAAGATTTTTACAAGATCGACATCTCGCAGTCGGAGCCGATCAAGGGAAATTTCACGAGCGTCGCGCGCGAACGCACGACCGGGACGTTGTTAGGCCCGACCAATCATCACGCGTATCAGCCGAAGTTGCGCGCGCTTTACGAGCAACGTTTCAGCCGGCGCATGAGCTTTCCCGATTTTCAGCGGCAGATCGAAATCGTGAACGATGTCGATCTTGTCGAGAAGTGGAAACAGGAAGCGCAAACCGTGACGACGTTCACCACCACGCGCGAAGAAACGCCGCAAAGTTTCACCAGCGCGAGCGAAGCCGAGAAACATTTTCGGCAGACTTATCTGCCGAGCGCCGTGCGCACGATTGAGCAGACGATGATGGACGGCGTGAGCAGCCGCAATTTGCCCGATCGATTGTTGGGGCGCGCGATCGAGAATGCGTGGACTACGCAAACGCGTTCGCCGTCGCAAATGATGGCGGAATTATCGACCCGCTTTCGTGAAGCCGGATTGCACATTTTTCGGCATCGCAAAGGAATGTTGTTCGTTAGTCCGGTGCGGGTGCGCGCGCTCGTTTACGAGGAGACGACGGTTTCGCCGCAAGTGCGCGCGATTGTCGAGACGATCGCGGCCAATCCGCGCACGAACCGAAAAGATTTCGCCGGAAAGGTACTTGTCGATCTTAGCGGAGAAGAATTGGAGGCGCGGAAACTTTCGCTCGCGTCGGACCTGAAGTGGTTGATCAGCGAAGGCTACGTCATCGAGTTCAATGACGGCTCGCTCGATTTGCCGCGCGCGAAGAAAAAAGCGGAGCCGTCTGCTTCTTCTGTAGAGGCGGCCGTCTCGGCCGCACAAGATTCAATTCCGCAGGAAAACGAAACACTCGCAGCCGGCACGGCTGCCGCTGCAAAAGAAAATGCCGCCGAGACGGCGGCCACTACAGAAGAAGCGGAGATGGGCGGGAGTTAAATCGCGCCGGCTTTTTTCAGCGCGCGATAGGCGCCGTTTTTGTTGATGGTCTTGAGACCGCGCGCGGTGACTTTGACGCGCACAAATTTTTTCAGCTCCGGCACCCAGATGCGATGCTCGTGCAGGTTCGGATTAAAGAAACGCGGCACGTTTTTGGTGACGTGACGGCCGACGCCGCCCTTCTTCTTCGCCATACCGCGACGATGAATGACGCTGCCACGCGTGGGACGCGAACCGGTGATGGAGCAAACTTTCGACATAAATCCGTGGAGGGGCGCACAAGATGCCGCACGCATCCTGCTTGTCAATCGATTGTTGAACGGCGAATCTGCGCTCGCAGTCCAAGGCAATTCGTAAGATCGACATCTTCATTTAATGCAAAAATCTAAATTGCGAATCGGGATCGTGGGCGCGGGCGGAATCGTCAGGCAACGGCATCTGCCGGCGCTCAAAAAGATGCCCGATGTCGACATCGTCGCGGTCTCGAATTCCACTTACGAGAGCAGCGAAAAATTTTGCAAAGACGAATTGCCGTCCGCGACGCCAATGCGGAACTGGGCCGACCTGCTCGCGTTGCCCGATCTCGACATTATTTGGATCGGCACGCCGCCGTATATGCATTCGGCCGTGACGGTGTCGGCACTCGAAGCGGGCAAACATGTTTTTTGTCAGGCGCGCATGTCGATGGACTTGGCGGAAGCGGAAGAGATGTTGGCGACGGCGAAACGTTTTCCGGAATCGGTCACGATGTTGTGTCCGCCGCCGTTCGGATTGCGCGGCGATTTGCTCGTGAAAAAAATGCTGGCCGAGGGCGTGATCGGCAAAGTGCACGACGTGCGTTTGCAAAGTTTCATGAGCAATTATCTCAATCCGGAAGCGCCGGCGCATTGGCGGCAGAAGATCGAGATCAGCGGGCTCAACGTGCTCACGCTCGGGATTTACGTCGAAGTTTTGCATCGTTGGTTCGGCGACATCAGCGGCGTGTTCGCGCGCGGAAAAATTTTGCGCGGCGACCGGCGCGGCTACGAAGTGATCGTGCCCGACTTGCTCAACGTGCTCTGCGCGTTCGAGAGCGGCGCGGAAGGCGTGCTCGAGTTCAGCGGCGTGAACGTGACGGACGAAAACGATCGCGTGGAAATTTACGGCGACAAAGGGACGCTCGTTTACGATTTCAAAACCGACAAAATCCGCGTCGGCAAATACGGCAGCACCGAGTTTCAAGATGTCGATCTTCCACCGGAGCTCGTTCGCGAGTGGACGGTCGAAGAAGATTTCATCACCGCCGTGAAATCGAAAGGCCGCGGCGTGCGCCCGAAACCGGATTTCGAAGATGGCGTGCGTTACATGCGCGTCGTGCAAGCCGTGGCGGATTCACGCGCGCGGAACGAGTGGGTCGAGATTAGCAAGTAATGCTTCGTTGGAGCGGAAAGATTATCGAAACTATTCCGTTCGGAATTTCGTAGGTCGTGAATGCGCCTAACCGACCTGCGCGCATTTTGCTGATCATTCTTACACCGTTGTTCGTTGCGCTCCCAGGGTATTGGTCATGGCTTTCATTTGGTTATACGAGACCATACTCGCGTATCGCGCCTGACGATTCCATCGCGCGAGTTGTTTCACTGATGGGTCAGCCGAAGCGTCGCGAAACCGACCATGGAATTATCGATGCTTCGCTCGACGCGAAGGGCGACTTCGCTCTCAAGGGTCGCGAATATACGCAGCAGTTCATCTACGTGGTCCCTAACGGCAGCGAATACGAAATCAGTTTCGACTCACAAGGACGCGTGGTAGCGAAGATTGAACGTATTTCTCCGTGAGAATTTCGTTAGGTTAAAAGGATTAAAATTTCCCAACCTCCCGAAACCACCGCAACGCGCGCGTCACTTCGGCCGGATTCAATTCGTGGCCGCCGGGATAAATTCCGAGCTGGATTTGTTTGAAGCCGGCGCGTTTGATCGACAATTGCACGGCTTCGTGTTTCGCCAGCCGCGCGCGCGGGTCGCTCAGGCCGGCGCTGATCCAGATGGGCGTATTGAGAAAATCCGGCGGCGGCTTGAACTCGTTGTAAGCGGGCGTGAGGCGGTCCTCGTTGATGCCGCCGAGAAAAATCCCACAGATGCGTATGGTGCCGGTCTTCGCGAGCATGGCCGCGAGCACGCAGCTGCGTTTCGCGCCGCCGGAAAATCCGGCAAACGCGATCGGCCAACGCGCGGACTGCGGCCATTCGCGGCGAATGTCTTCGAGCGCGGCCGCGGTCATCGCGAGTCGCCACGGCGTCGAGTCGTGCTGCGGGTGAATCGTCGCGTCGGTCGCGAGCACGATCCACCCTTCGCGCGTGGCCGGCTGCTCGTACCACTTCGCGTCCATCGGGCTGGTGCGGTTCGCGTCGGTTGTCGACGTGACGATGAGGATCGGCCACGCGCGCGACGGATCGAAATTTTTCGGCGCGGTGAAAACCATGCGGCCGGTGGTTGGTTTCGGATTTCCGCCTTCGGCCGCGTAGTTCTGGAAATATTCGTCGACCGGAAATTGGATGTCGGCGGTGTGACCGGGAACAATTTCGTGGCCTAACAAACTCGCGCCGTCGTTTCGGCTAACGAACACAAAAAACGCAATTAAAACGACGGCGCTTCGGCGCAAGATCGACAATCGCCTTTCGAAGCCCAGCCCAGCGCGCATCAGAACGCCCACCAGCCGCGTGTAAATTGAGTAACGAAAAGCGCGTAGAACATCAGCGACACAATGGCGAGCGAATCGCGCAGCCACGCGCGACGCGTGAAGTGCGCGAGGACGAGGAAAAGAGGAAACATTCCAAGAAGATAACGCGGCGAGGAGACGGTCGAGTTGTTGCAGAAAATCATCAGCCAATTCAGCGCCGCGTAAACGACGTAGGTCGGTCGCAAGATGAAGCACGATTCCACCACCGCGACCGTTCCGATAATGAAAGTGGCGAACGGTGCGCCGTAGGTGACGAGCCGGTCGCTCATGTTGCTGTGCCACGAGAGATTCCAGTTTGTTAAGATCCGCTCGACCGGTGACTGCATGAACGCCATCCAGACTTCGCGTTGCGTGCGCAGGAAAAAAAGCGGATCGCCGAAATAGCGATAGTTAATCCAAAGATAAAACAAAGTCCCGAGCGGAATGAGTGCGAGCCAGGCCGCGTCGGAACGGATCGCACGCCAGCGGAAGTTTCGTTGGTGGAGATATTCGACAAGCAATGCGGGCAGGATGGCGACGCCGGGGAGACGCGTCGCGGCCGCGAACATGCCGAGCAATGCCGCGACCAGCCATTGTTGCCGTCGCGCATGGTAGAAGCACGCGAACATTAAGAAAAAGAAGAGGCTTTCCGAATAGGCGACGTGGAGAAAATATGCGGTGGGAAAAATCGCGAAAAACAAAACCGCGCGCCGCGCGCTGGCGACGTTTTGCTCGTGTCGCGCCAAAAGATAGAGGTAAATGAACGCGCCCGCGCATGAGAGGTTCGAGACCAGGAGCGCCGCGACATGCCAATCCCGCGCGAGCGCGTGCACGAGCCAAATCACCGCCGGATAGACCGGGAGAACAGCGATGAGATGGTGGTGATCTTGGACGGCGTAGGCGTAACCATGTTGCGCGATGCTGAGGAAATGGAACGCGTCCCAACGTCGCCACATCGAAAAAAAATCATCCGGTGGCGGCGGCATTTTGTGCAGCATGGCGCTGCAAAAACCGAAGATAAACGTGGCCAAAGTGGAGCTGAACGCGATTGCTAACGGATAACGAACGCGGCGAATCTGCCGGAAGGCATTCAGCCAACGGGAAAGATCGACAATCACTTCGGCTCAGCTCCGCCGGCGGCTTTCTCTTTGCCTTCACCCCAAAGATGAAAGGTGTAGGTGAACACGACGTAACCCATGACGCGGCTGGGATCGTCATTGCTGAAATAAATCGCGGGATTGCATTGGAAATCGCGCGTGATGTTCCAGGTAAACCCGATAGTCGATGAGTTTTCCGCGCCGCTTTGGAAATCGACCTGCGCGCGCCAGGTTTTATTGAAGTCGTAGGCGTACCCGAGAATGACTTCGTTTTTGTAGCCGGCGTGGATCGCGCCGGCGATGAACTTGTGATGCTCGGTGTAATAACCGGCTTCGATGTACGGTTGAGGATCGACATCGAGATGCGGCGACCAATTCACGAACCCGACCGACAACAGATACGGCTCCTGCCGCAGCAAACCGATTTCGGTCCCGAGGATCCATTCGTCGGGATCGAATCCGCGAAAGACGGCGGCCTCCGCCCACTTCGTTAGGCCAACCTCGGCTTGCAGTTCGTAGGGATTGGCGATGCGCTTGTCCTGAATTTGTAAACTGAGCGAAACGTCGCCTTCCGGTTGCAATTCCGGCGTCACGATTTGACTAAGACCTTTCGTGGTCGCGTTCGCGCGCAAGATCGACAACAACAGCAGCGCGAGAACGAGTCGGAACTTCACAACAACGTGCCGCGCAGAATAAACAGCGCGACGTTGAAATAAATGATGAGCCCGGTCACATCGACGAGCGTTGCGACAAACGGCGCCGATGATGTTGCCGGATCCAACCCCAGCCGTCGCAAAAGAAACGGCAGCATCGCGCCACTAAGCGTCCCCCACATCACGACGCCGACCAACGCGACGCCCACCGTTACCGCAACGAGCCAGTGATACGGCCCGTAATTAAAAATGTGCAGATATTGCCACAACGAGATGCGGAAAAATCCGATCGTTCCCAGGATCAAGCCTAACGCCAAACCCGAGAGCAGTTCTTTGCGCACGACGCTGAACCAGTCGCGCAAGGTGAGCTCGCCCAACGCCATCGCGCGAATGACCAGCGTCGTCGCCTGCGAGCCGGAATTGCCGCCGCTGGAAATAATCAGCGGCAAAAACATCGCCAGGATTGCCGCTTTCTCGATCTCGCCGTTGTAACCCTGCATCGCCGTCGCCGTCAGCAATTCGCCAAGGAAAAGAACGATGAGCCAGGTCGCGCGTTTTCGCACCATGCGCGAGAACGAGATGGTGGTGTAAGGCTCGTCCAACGCTTCCAAGCCGCCGAGTTTTTGGATGTCTTCGGTCGCTTCCTGTTCGGCGACGTCGAGCATGTCGTCGCTCGTGACAATGCCGACGAGCACGCCTTTGGAATCGACCACCGGCAATGCCGCGCGATCGTATTTGCGAAAGACATTGAGCGCTTCTTCCTGCGAATCGTTCACCTTCAACGCCACGAAAGCATTGTCGCGAATCTCAGAAACTTTTGCGTGCAGCGGACGCAGCAGGAACTCGCGCATGCGTACGTCGTCGATCAGTTTGTTTCGTTCATCGACCACGTAAATGAAGTTGAGCGTTTCGCGGTCGCGTCCATGCTCGCGCACGTAATCGAGAACTTCCTGCACCTCCCAATCTTCGTGCACCGCGATAAAATCCGGCGTCATCAACCGGCCGACGCTCCCCTCCGGGTAGCCTAACAACTGTGTCGCCGTCCGCCGTTCTTCCGGCGTGAGTAATTGAATCAATTGCCGCGCCGCCGCGCTCGGCATCTCTTCCAGCAACGCCGTGCGATCGTCCGGCGACATTTCATTCAGGATCGCGACCACCTGCTCGTGCGCCATCGCGCGCAAAAGCTCCTGTTGCGTCTCCGGCTCGAGATATTCGAAGACGTCGGCCGCCAGCGCCGCCGGCAACACCCGAAAAATAATGACCCGATCGTCTTCCGGAAGATCGACAATCACTTCCGCCACATCCGCCGGCGCCCAATCGGCAAACGTTTGCCGCAACGCCACGAAATCGCGCGCGTCGATCAGCGTTTTAATTTCCGGTGCTAAAAGTTTCCCCATCATAAGTCGCGCGCGCTTCGCCCGAGTTTGTAGCGTTCCTCTCCGCGCTTGGCAATCAGCCGAAACACGGCAAAATGATTTTCCCGATGCCTGCGACCACGACCGCTTCCATGATTCAGCGCAAGATCGACAATGGAATCTGCACGCTCACGTTCGATCGACCCGAGTCGGGCGCGAACATTTTCGACGTCGCGACCATGCGCGATCTCGCCGCACATTTGGACGAGATCGAAAAAGATAATTCCCTGCGCGGTTTAATCATCACCTCGGCCAAGAAATCGATTTTCATCGCCGGCGCAGATCTGAAAACGTTGCTCAAACAAGCGCAGAGCGGCGAGCTGCGCGCGTTCATCGCCGAAGGCCAGCGCACTTTTAATCGTATCACTGCGCTTAAAATTCCAACGGTCGCCGCAATTCACGGCGCGACCGCCGGCGGCGGATACGAAGTCGCGCTCGCATGCGATTGGCGCGTCGCGACCGACGATCCCGCGACGAAAATTGGACTTCCCGAGACGACGCTCGGACTCGTTCCCGCGTGGGGCGGCACGACGCGATTGCCGCTGTTGATCGGCGCCGAGAAAGCAGCGGAAGTGATCACGAAAGGAAAATTGTATTCGGCCAAAGAAGCGCTCGCACTCGGTTTGGTCGATGAGCTCGCGCCGCGCGATCAACTTGTCGATCTTGCGCGGACGAAAATTCAATCCAGCAAACCCAAACGAACCGCCCCGGCAAAGATCGACAAGGAAATTCCCGCGCCGCGATCGACCGGCAACGAGGCGCCGCGCCGCGCGATCGCCATCATCAACAAGGCCGCGCCGATCGATGAGTCGTTAGGCATGGAGCTGGATGCGATTGTCGATCTTGGCGAAACCGAGGCGACGCAAAATTTGATCCGCAATTTTTTCCTCGCCGACAAATACAAGAAGGGCGCGCCCGCCGACAAAATTGTGCATGCGGCGGTGATCGGCGCCGGCGTCATGGGCTCGGGCATCGCGCAATGGCTGAGCGCGCGCGGTGTCACCGTGATTTTGCGCGACGTCAGCCGCGAATTTGTCGATCGCGGTCTCGCGAACATCGACAAGACGTATGCCGACGCGGTCAAGCGCAGCATTATGACCGAAGAAAAAGCGAAGGAAGGTCGCGCGCGGATTATTTGCACGACTGCGCATGTGGAATTACGCGACGTGCAAATCGTGATCGAAGCCGCGTCGGAAAAGATCGACATCAAAAAAGAAATCTTTCGCGAGCTGGCAGCGAACGCGCCGAAAGCGATTCTCGCGACGAACACTTCGGCCTTGTCGATCAGCGAGCTCGGTGAAGAAAGCGGCTGGCCCGAACGCGTCGTCGGATTGCATTTCTTCAATCCGGTTAGCCGCATGAAATTGATCGAGGTCGTCGTCGGCGAAAAAACTTCCGACGAAACGCGCGACCGCTCGTTGGCGTTTGCACGGCAGATCGGGAAAACGCCGGTGCTCGTGCGAGACAAACCCGGCTTCCTGGTCAATCGCGTTTTGTTTCCGTATCTGCTCGACGCGGCCGAATTGTTCGAGTCCGGCGTGGACGCGGGCAAGATCGACAATGCGCTTTTGAGTTGGGGAATGCCGATGGGTCCGTTGCGTTTGATCGATGAGATCGGCGTCGATGTGACAGTCGATATCGCGAGCACGCTCGAGCGCGCATTTGGAAAACGCGATCGCGCGCCAGAAATCTTGAAACAAATGCTGTCCGCGAAATTGCTCGGACGAAAAAGTGGCGCTGGGTTTTACAAATACCAAGGCAAGTCGCAGTCGCCTAACGACGCACTTGCGCAATGGCGCAAATCGCGCGCGAAGGAAGATGTCGATCTTACGAACCGTCTCGCGCTTTTGATGGTGAACGAAGCGGCGCGTTGCGTGGAAGAAGGCGTGGTCGATTCGGCGCAGGACGCCGATTACGGAATGCATCTCGGCACCGGTTTCCCGGCGTTCCGCGGCGGGCCGTTGCGCTTCGCGGACCATTTTGGAATCAAACGCGTAGTCGAAGAATTGGAAAAACTCGCGAAGACGGACGAGAAGTTTGCGCCGTGCGAATTGTTGAAGACGCACGCGAAAAACGGCACCAAGTTTTACGAATGAACCTGAATGGTAGGGACGCATCTCCGAGGCGTCCCACGAAGAGAAATTGGGGACGGCTCGGAGATCCGTCCCTACCTTGAGATGAAATCGTCACTGGAAGCTCCCGAGAAACAGGTTGCGGCGGAGACGACGGCGAAATCCGTCATCGACACTTCGAAAATGTCGAAGGGGCAGCGCGACGCGCTCGAGCTCGCGGAAGCGTCGCGCGATCCGCTCGATGAACGCGGCTCGTTCGCGAGCAATTTGTTTATCGGCCGCTACGATTTCGACCGCATTTACCCGTGGCCGGCGCAAAGCGCGCAAGATCGACAACTGGGTGAAGAGTTCCTGACGAATCTCAAAAATTATCTGCGCGAGAACGTGGACGCGGATGAGATCGATCGCACCGGCGAGATTCCGCAGAAGAACATCGACGATCTTTTCGCGATGGGTGCGTTCGGTGTGAAAATTCCGAAGGAATACGACGGGCTCGGTTTGTCGCAGGTCAATTACGGACGGGCCGCGATGTTGTTAGGCAGCTGGGACGCGAACCTGACCGCGCTCGTTTCCGCGCATCAATCGATCGGCGTGCCGCAACCGCTGTTGTTGTTCGGCACGGAAGAGCAGAAGAGAAAATATCTGCCGCGCGTGGCGCGCAAGGAAATCTCCGCGTTCGCGCTGACGGAATGGAACGCCGGCTCCGACCCGGCAAACATGAGCCTGCGCGCTGATCCGACCGAAGACGGCACCGCGTTCATCATGAACGGCGAGAAACTTTGGTGCACGAATTTGATCAAGGCGGGCGTGCTCGTGGTCATGGCGAAGACGCCGCCGAAAATGGTGAACGGCCGCGAGCGCAAACAAATCACCGCGTTCATTGTCGATGTTAATTCGCCCGGGCTCGAGATCACGTACCGCTGCCGGTTCATGGGTCTGCGCGCGCTTTACAACGGCATCGTGAAATTCACGAACGTGCGCGTGCCGCGCGAAAACATGATCGCGAAGGAAGGCCAAGGATTGAAAGTTGCCCTAACGACTCTCAACACCGGCCGCCTGACGATCCCTGCCGCGTGCGTCGGTTTATCGAAACGTTTACTCGAAATCTGCCGCAAATGGGTAACCGAGCGCGTGCAATGGGGCGGGCCGATCGGCCAACATTCCGCCATCGCCGGCAAAGTTGCGATGATGGCAGGCGATGTTTTTGCGATGGAAGCGATCACCTTCCTAACGAGTGCGCTGGTCGATCGCAAAGCGGGTGACCTGCGCATCGAAACGGCGATGTGCAAAATGTGGAGCACGGAAGCGACCTGGCGCATTGCCGATGAAGCGATGCAGGTGCGGGGCGGGCGCGGCTACGAAACGGCGGAGTCGTTAGCTGGCCGCGGGGAAGAACCGATCGCGGTGGAAAGATTTCTGCGCGATTGCCGCATCAACATGATCTTCGAGGGCTCGAGCGAGATTATGCGTTTGTTCATCGCACGGGAAGCGCTCGATCCGCATCTCAAAGTCGGCGGCGCGATTTTCAATACCACGTTGCCGATGAGCGAACGCGCGAAAGCGGTGTTCACGTCCGGAAAATTTTACGCGGGCTGGTATCCGAAACAGTGGATGCCGGGCGGATCGGGCAAGATCGACAATCTCCATTCCGATTTGCAGGCGCACATCGATTACGGCGCGCGCACCAGCAAACGTTTGGCCCGCGGATTATTTCACGCGATGGCGCGCTTCGGTCCGAAGCTCGACCGCGAACAATTGCTTCTGTCGCGTTTCGTCGGAATCGCGAGCGAGCTCTTCGCGATGAGCGCGACCTGTTCGTTCGCGCAATACAAGATCGATAATGGCGAGCCGCGCGATGAAGTGCTCAGCCTCGCCAATTATTTCTGCCGATCGGCGCGCATGCGCATCGATCATCATTTCGCCGGCACCGCGCGCAACGTCGATCGCATCGGCCATCGATTGACCCAGGATTTAATGGCGGGCAAGCACGCCTTCCTGCGCGACGGCATCGTCTAACGCGCTGGCACCACGTCTGCTTGAGACAGCGGCGTGCTCGCGCTGGGATTTCTTATAGCTGCTGCCGTTTGCGCATTGATTTCGCTGGGGGCGATAGTTTTTCGGCGGAAGCATCCGGACAAAGCGCGGCGCCTGGTTTTGTTTCGTTACGCGACCGTCATCTGCGTCATTGGCTATCTCTGCGCCGGGCCGACGATGAGCGTCGCCTATTATAAAAGGCGGATACCGCCGCAGCGTCCGCCAAAGCAGAACGAGCCGGTTGGATATGCGTGGGAAAAAACGCCGAAATCGAAATCACCGCCGACTTTGGACGAACGCCGCGCGGCCAACGCCAAAGAATTCGAGGAGCTGCGCAAAGTGGACGAAGCGCTGCGATTGCGGAAGCGCGATTTGCTACGCAGCGATATTGAGGGCAATCGAGAGTACGTTGTCGATCTTGCGTTATATAATCAAGCGCTGGCGAAAGCGACCGAGGAACGGGACGCGCTTGCGAACGAGCCGCCCAAATAGTTAGGCGGAGAACTCGCGCAGAACGAGCGAGACATTCGAACCGCCGAACGCGCTCGAGTTCGACATGACGACGCGCGCGGCGTGATCGTTAGGCGCGGTCACGATATTGAGGCCGGCGCATTCGGGATCGAGCTCGGTGACGTTGATCGATGGCGGCGTGAATTTTTCTTTGATGGCCAAACAGCAAATGCCGGCTTCGAGCGCGCCCGCCATGGAAAGACCGTGGCCGGTCTGGCTTTTCGTCGTGCTGACGAACGGCGAATGTTTTTCGCCGAAGACGCGTTTGATGCCGCGGCATTCGGCCGGGTCGCCTAACGGGGTCGCGGTGGCGTGGGCGTTGATGTAATCGACTTCGCTAAGATCGACATCTGCATCGCGCAGCGCGTCGTTCATAGCGCGCGAGAGACCTTCGCCGCTCGGCTCGGGCCCGAGTACGTCGTAACCGTCCGAACTTTGTCCCCAACCGAGTGCTTCAGCGTAAATCTTCGCGCGCCGCTTCTGCGCGCGTTCGAGTTCTTCGAGCACGAGAACGGCCGCGCCGCCTGTGGCAGCGAAGCCGTCGCGTTTCACATCGAACGCGCAGGGATATTTGGTCGGATCGGTTTGACTCGTTAGGGCGCGACAACAGCCGAACGGCAAAATGTTGTAAAGATCGCAATCCTCCGCGCCGACGACGAAGACGATATCCTGTCGATCTTGCCTAACAAGATCGAGCGCGTGTCCAAAGGCGACGGCCGAACCGGAGCACGCGTTCACAAATCCGGTGGCGGGGCCTTTAATCTTGAACGCGGCGACGAGATTGAAATTCAACGTGCCGGCGATGCCGCGCGAGACTCCGTAGGGATGATTAAAGCGGATACCTTTCTTCACCATGACATCCACGCTGTGATAAAGGGAACTCATCGAGCCGGCGGAGGCGCACATCATTCCGGTGCGGACGTTCGAGATGTCGTTAGGCGAAAGATTCGCATCCGCGATGGCTTCGTTCATGGCGAAATAGGCGTAGGCGCCGTGCGGGGCAAGACCGCGCAAAATGTTTCGCGGAATCGTTAGGCCATCTGGAAACTTCCACGCATCACGCTTCTCGTGCGGAAGATCGAAACCTTTGATCGTGCCAGCGAGCTTGTACGGGATCTCGGGGCGATCGAGCTCGGGATGAATCTCGATGCCGGTGCGTTGCGTGCGCAGAGAGTCGAGGACCTCGGCGCGATTGTTGCCGATGCTGGTGATGAAGCCGAGTCCCGTGACAACGGCTCGCCGTCGGGGGGACAAGATCGACATCTAACTTTGTCCGGCGAGCGCCTGGACTTTCCCGCGAAGCAAGTTCGTGGCGTCGTCGAAATTTTTCAGGCCGCGCAATTCGTTATCGGTGATGTCGAGGCCGAGCGCGTCCTGAATGTCGAGGATGATTTCCATGAGCGTGACCGATTCGATGCCGAAAGCATTGAGCGATTTCATCGCTTCGGGCGCGCGATCGCGCATATCCGGCGGGAGATATTTTTCGACGATGCCGGTGACGATGGTTTGGACGAGCTCGGGCTTGTGGGTTTTACGGTACTCGCGAATGGCGTCGACCGTTTGCGAATTAAGGTTGAGGAAACGTTCGTCGATGTCGGATTCGTTCATTGTCGATCTTGGGTGGGTCGTTAGGCTCGGCGTTCGCCTTCGAGCCGAATCCCGCGACGCGGCCAGAAAAGCAATTGTGCGCTCCAGCCGGGATCGGGTGAGCCCGGCAAGTCGGCGAATTTCCATTGTTGTGAGATGGACGCAAGCACAAGAATGGTCTCGAGCATGGCGAAGTGCTCGCCCAGACAGCTGCGCGCGCCGGTGGAAAAAGGCAGAAAGCTGCCGCGCGGCAAGCGCGAGCGGAGATCGTTTTCCCAGCGTTCCGGCTTGAACGCGTCTGGCTCGGGAAAAAATTCCGGGTTCCGATGCAGGAGCCACGGGACAACCACGAGTTCCTGACCGACCTCAATGGAGATGCCGTCGACCTCGCACTCATTCAAGGCTTCGCGGCCGAAAACCCAAACCGGCGGGTAAAGCCGAAGCGCTTCAAACACGACGCGCTCGCAAAATTTCAAACGTTCGACGTGTTCGAGTCGCGGTGTTTCGCCGGCAAGAACGCGGTCGCGCTCGCGATGAATATTTTCCTGCGCTTGAGGATGACGCGCGAGCAACCAGAAGGCGCACGCGAGTGTTTGCGCGGTCGTGACGTGACCGGCGAGAAGAAACGTGCGCAGTTCCTGGTGCATCTGTTCGCGCGACAGGAGACCGGCGCGATTCGCTTCGAGTAAAAGCGCGAGCAAGTTTCCATCGTTCGGATCCGACGGCCCGCGATCGTCAATTTCCGCAACGATGCGATTGATGATCTCGTTCGCGTCGCGGAAGGCCGCGACATCTTCGGGCGCGCCGCCAAGTTTCGTGTTCAGACGCATCAGAATAGAAACGGCTTCCCGAATTTCAGTCGCGGTCTCTTCACTTAATGGAACGGAGAATAGCGCGCTGCTCACGATCTGCACCGTGAGCATGGTCATTTCGCGGCTAAGATCGATGATGCCGTTTTGCCATCTGTCCATCCGATGCCGCGTAAGATCGACAATGATCTTTGCGTAACGTGGGACAACGCTCGGCTGCAAAGGCGGCTGGGCAACTTTCCGCATCCGGCGATGCAATTCGCCATGACTGCCGATGAGTCCCGTTCCGAAAATGGCGCGAAAACTTTCGTTGAAGGCCCATTTCGCAAAGTCGGCTTCGCGCACGAGCAAAATTTCCCGGACGAGGCGCGGGTCGTTCACGAAATAAACGGTGCGATCGCTTAATTCATAACGGGCGAAGCCGCCTGCGTCGCGTGCGAGCCGCGTATAAAACGCGAGCGCATCACGTGTAAGCGCGATGCCATTGGCAACTGGTGAAGTCTCAGGCAGAGTGGGCGGAATTTTCTTCTGCAAGATCGACATGGTGAAGGAGAGACAGTAAGAGATTTTCTGCATTCCGGGAAATAAGAAACGATGAGTAACAATGACGTAGCGGTGCGCGAGCCGTGGCCCGACGAAATGTTTCGCGTGCAGCATTTTCTCCGCGGCCCGTTTTTGTTCGACGCGAAACCGTTCGTGCTCGTGGCGGTGATGGGGCGAGTAGAACGCTTTATCGGTATCGTCGCCTTAAGCGATCGCCCGCTGCAACATTTGCGCTCCAGCTGGCTCAACCTGCGCGTGCTCAATCAACATGTCGTCGGTCAAGAACTGATGCGGCGGGCGATGGAAGAGGCGTGGAAGCGCGATACTCGCGCAGTTTATTTTTCACAAACGGTGCGGGCAGATTCGCCACAGGCGGAAGCGCTGCAAGCAATCGGATTCGAGCAAAGTGCCGTGCACGAAGTTTACGAAGTGGACGCGCGTCCGTTGTTCGAGCGAATCGATCGCATTTATCAACGAATGCGGATGCGCAATTCTTTCCCGCCGGACGTGGAGCTGACGACGTTGCAACGCAGCCTTGTTTCCAAAGTGCGGAGTTTTCTGCGGGAAAATTTGCCCGGAAGCGCATCGACCCTGGCTCAGGAGACGGCGGGCTATAAAGCGGAACATTCCATCGCGCTTCTCCAAAATGGCGAAATTAAAGGCGTGGTCCTGGGCCGCCGTCGCGGGAACGTGGGACACACGGGATTACGCGTAGTGGCGAAAGAACTGCGCGGAGGTTCCGGCTGGGCCAATCTGCTCATGCTGCACACCACGCTCTCCTCCGGTCTGCAGACTGGCCTCGAGATTACGCGATTTGAATTCAATCCGGAGTTGCATCACGACACGCAACAGTTCGCGGCGCTGCATGGTGCGCGATTGGTTGCGCGGCGACTCTTATTGCGAGCGAATAATCCGGCAAAAAAGGAAACCGCGGAGAGCGCTCAACAGGTCTAAAGAAAGTCGGTTTCGCTCCGGCGGCGGTTGTAATTGTCGATCTTACGCAACAATCCGGATTGGCCTCGCCATCGCCTGCGGCGGACGCGTATTTTTGGGCACCCGAAAAAAGATTTGACGTGATAAGCGAAAACCAACTACAAGGGGCGCGTGAAAACACCTTCCCGAAATTTATCACAACGCCTGGTCCTCTACGCTCTTAGTGCTGGCGCTGTCGCCGGCGTTGCGACCGCCGGAGCCGGACACAAAAACAAAAACAAAAATAAAATTCATTATTCCGGGCCGGAGGAATTCAGCTCCGATGACATCTGGTTTGATTTGATGGATCAAACGCCCCCGTCATCGAGTCCCGATCTGGGCGACGACTTTAAAATCGCCTCCATCTGCGACGCGGGCCCAAACGTGAAGGGCGCAGCGGTCAAGGGTAAGTACAACAGCTACGAAAAAGCAAAGGTCGCGGTCGCTCCCGGCAAATGCAGTAACGAACCTGACGCCATTCTGTTTCACGCCGGCGACACCATCGGACCACAAACGTTCTGGTTCTATGGATCAATGGATTCCGAGTTCTACAACTCCAATACCGAATACAACTACAATTGCGGTCAATGGCGACCGGGCGATCGAGGATTTCTTGGGTTCAAGATCATCATCGACTGCAATGCTTATTTCGGTTGGGCAGACGTCACTTGGAATACGGATAGCTGCTTCGACGGTCCGAATTTCACGTTGCACAGCTACGCGATCAACACCGAGCCTAACGAGAGCATCGCTGCCGGAGAAAAGAAGACCAAGCAGAAACATCTCCACGTGGGCAAGCCCACCTGCACACCCACACCATCAACCACACCGCCGCCTTCGGGCGCGGGCTCGGCCATTGGGTTGCTGATTGCGGGTGCAGCGGGAATCGCGTCGCTCAAGCAGCGCCGGCAGTAATTGTCGATCTAACGCTCGCCATCAAATTCGGTTTGTGATCCGTCCGGCGTCTCGGCGCAAAGTCCTGCTTGTCGGCTGGGACGGCGCGGACTGGAAGGTCATTCAGCCATTGCTCGATCGCGGGGAAATGCCCGCGCTCGAGCGCGTCATCAATGGTGGCGTCATGGGAGATCTCTCGAGCTTGCGGCCGATGCTCTCGCCCATGCTCTGGACCTCGATCGCGAGCGGGAAACGTCCATACCAGCACGGTGTGTACGGTTTCCTGGAAGTCGATTACACTATTAATCATGTCGTGCCGGTTGGTTCTAGTACGCGCCAGTGCAAAGCGCTGTGGAATCTGCTGAATGATGCCGGGCTTACGACGAATGTCGTGAGCTGGTTCGCAAGTCATCCGGCCGAGCCGGTGGAAGGCGCTTATGTGAGCGAACGTTTTTCGCATCCGGTGCCGAGCGAATTAAACGCGGAGTGGAAGCTTTCACCCGGGACCGTTTATCCCGAACGCCTGGCCGAACCGCTGGCGAAACTTCGCGTGCGTCCGGAGGAAGTGCCGGGCGAAGTCCTCGCCATGTTCATCCGCGATGCCGACAAAATAAATCAGGCTTACGACAAACATCTGCACATGCTCGCGATGAATCTGGCCGAGACATTCACCGCGCACGCCGCTGTCACCTATCTACTCGAGCATGAGCCCGCTGATTTCACGGCGGTTTATTACCATGCGGTCGATCTCATTTCGCATGACTTCATGCGTTTTCATCCGCCGGCGCTTCCCGGCACTTTCCAAAGAGAGTTCGAGTTGTATTCCGACGTCATCAACAGCACTTATCGCCTGCACGACGCGATGCTGGGGCGTCTGATGCAGCTCGCCGGCCCCGACACCACTGTCATTCTCGTTTCCGATCACGGATTCAAGAGCGATCAGCATCGTCCCCTGGCATTGCCGAACATTCCGGCTGCGATCACGGCCTGGCATCGCAACAATGGAATCATCGCCATGCACGGTGAAGGATTGAAGAGGGACGAATTAATTCACGGCGCAAACCTTCTCGATATCACGCCGACAATTCTCGCGATGTATGGTCTGCCGGTCGGCAACGACATGGACGGTCGCGTTTTGCGCGAAGCATTCGCGAAGGCGCCGGAAGTGGAGCGCGTCGAGAGCTGGGAAAAGATCGACAATCAAACCGGAAAAGTATTGGCGCCGGTGCGTCGCGTCCCGAGCGAAGAACGCGCCCTCGTTAGGCAATTTATCGACCTCGGCTATGTCGCCGATACCGCGGACGATCCCGCCGAAGCCATTACCTCCACCGAGCGCGAGAATAACTGGTTCCTCGCCCAATCTTACATCTCGGCTGGCCACGATCTCGATGCCTTGCCCTTGCTCGAATCGATCTTCGAAGAATGGCCCGAGCGTTGGGATTTTTGCACCGAGCTCGCACTCTGCCAATTGCGTCTCGGCATGCTCGACGAAGCACGCGAGACATTCGGTACCATTATCGATAACAAACGCAACGCCGCCGCGTTGCTCATGTGCGCGAACCTCGAGTACCGCAGCAGAAATTTCGACACTGGATTAAAGCTTTTGGAACAGGCCGAAGCGCTCGATCCAAAATCGGCGGCCCTGCAAAATCAGCTTGGCGCCACCCGTCTTCGCTTGAAGCAGCACCATTTTGCGGAGGAAGCATTTCGAAAATCGATCGAGCGCAACCCCGAAGAACCGCACGCTTACGTCGGCGTTGCTTTCTGCCGTTTACGGGCGCGCGACTGGGAACAAGCGGCCGATTACGCGTTGCGCGCCATCGCCATTCGTTTCGATCTTTCCCTCGCCCACCACTATCTCGGCATCGCAGTCGCGCGTCTCGGCGATGAAGCGCGCGCGATTCAAGCGTTCGAAACCTGCTTGAATTACAAACCGGGCTGGCACCCGGCCCATCGCTACCTCGTTTACCTTTACAAACGTCAACCGAATCGCGAAGCCGATGCCGAAGTGCATCGCGCATTTCTGCGCGGCCGCTTCGAGCGCCGTGCACAAGCTACAAAATTTCGTCTGCAAATGCGCCGTGAAGCCGCGCAACGCGCGCGTTTGCGCGCTGAAGCGCGCGCACAGATGCGAGAACGCGCCCGCGCCGCGCGGATCGAGAATCAGCCGCCGGCGGAAGCCATCCCGCCCACAGATTTTCTCATCGTGTCCGGTCTCCCTCGTTCGGGCACGTCCCTCATGATGAACATGCTCGATGCCGCGGGCGTTCCCATCATGACCGACAGCAAACGCGCTCCCGATGAAGCAAACCCGCGCGGTTACTTTGAATGGGAAGAAATCAAAAAATTGCCGCGCAATCCCAGCATCATCGAGCGCGCCGTCGGCAAGGCCGTAAAAGTTATCACGATGTTGCTCCCGTCTCTGCCGCGTAAACATCGTTACCGCATCATCTTCATGCAACGCGACGTCGAAGAGATCGCCGGTTCGCAACGAAAATTGCGACAACGTCTCGCCGGCACTCAAGCTGAAGATCCACAGAAAATGATCTCCAGCCTCACCCAACATCGCGACCGCGCGCTGCAATTGCTGCGCAACACGTCCACGGTCGAGCTTCTCGAAATTGACTACGCCGATCTCGTGGAAAATCCGCGCGCGACGGCCGAGCGCGTCGCTGAGTTCGCTAAGATCGACAACGACAAGATCGACAATATGGCGGCGGTCGTGGATCCGACCCTGCGCCATTTCCGCAGCAAAACGCAAACGGCCGACGCCCCGGCTGGTTGACCGTTGTTGCCGCTGAGATTACTCTCACCGGATGAGCGTGCCGCCCGTGCTCACCGCGGCGGCTTCCACTCGAAGCCGCACTCGTCCGAGCAAAACGAAGAAACAAATCGATCCATCCTGTGTCCTCCAAACCATCGGAGAACACGTCTTGCTCGACGGTTTCAAGATCGTCATCGATCTCGAGAAAAGCCGCGGCTCCTATCTATATGACGCCGCTACCGGACATCGCCTGATCGACTTGTACGGTTTCTTCGGTTCCCTTCCGGTCGGCTTCAATCATCCGCGCTTTGATGATCCCGAAGTAAAACGCGATCTCCTGCGTGCGGCGAAAGTGAAAGTCGCAAACTCGGACGTCTATTCCGAAGCCTACGCCAAGTTCATCGATATCTTTTCGCGCGTCGTCGGTTTGCCGCCACTCGAACGTTATCTTTTCATCGATGGCGGCGCGCTCGCAGTCGAGAACTGTTTGAAAGCCGCGATGGATTGGAAAGTGCGCAAGAACATGGCTGCCGGTCACGGCGAACGCGGCACGCACGTTTTGCATTTTCGTCACGCCTTTCACGGTCGCAGCGGCTACACCATGAGCCTAACGAACACCGATCCGCGCAAGACCGACTTGTTCGCCAAATTCGATTGGCCGCGCGTGTCCTGTCCTCATCTCGATTTCGCGCTCCCGGAATCCGAACGCGAGGCCGACGTGATCGCGCGCGAGAAAAAGTGCGAAGCGGAAATTCTCGATAAGATCGACAACGGCAAGATCGACATCTGCGCCATCATCATCGAGCCGATCCAGGGCGAAGGCGGCGATAACCATTTTCGCGGCGAATGGTTCAAGACGTTGCGCAAAATTTGCGACGAGCACGACATCCTCCTCATCTTCGACGAAGTGCAATGCGGCATGGGCGTGACCGGTCGCAATTGGTGCTGCGAACATTTCGATGTCCTGCCCGATCTGCTCGCCTTCGGAAAAAAAGCGCAGGTCTGCGGCGTCATGGCCGGCCCGCGTCTCGACGAAGTCAAAGATAATGCGTTTCGATTGCCGAGCCGATTGAATTCAACCTGGGGCGGCAACTTCACCGACTTCGTAAGATCGACAATTTATCTTCAAATCATCGAGGAAGAGCATCTGGTCGAGAACGCAGCCAAAGTCGGCGGCTATTTCCTCGATCAACTGCGCGCTCTGCAAAAGGAATTCGATTTCATCCGCGCCGTTCGCGGTCGCGGCATGTTCATCGCGTTCGACCTTCCCGATGCGCAAACGCGCGAAGACATGTGGAAAGGTCTGTTCGATTCGGGCGTGCTCACCTTGCGCTCGGGCGAACATTCCATCCGCTTTCGGCCCGCGCTCGATATGACCGCGGCGGTTGTCGATGAGGCGATGGAATTGATGCGGAAATATTGTCGCACGCGTCGCAGGTAATCATGCAATCAGTCCTCGAAAAACTCGGCCTGGCCGGGGAAAATCCCGGAGTCTTCTGCGGCGAATGGCGCGGCGGCGGCGCTAAGATCGACAAGTACTCGCCGATCGATGGGCGCAAGCTTGCGAGCGTGCGCACGACCTCAGATGAGGACTACGAAGAGGTCGTTAGGCGGGCGCAAGAAGCGTTTTTGAAATGGCGCGTTACTCCGGGACCTGTTCGTGGCGAAACTGTTCGCCGACTTGGCAACGCTTTGCGCGAACACAAACGCGAGCTCGGCCAACTCGTCACCATGGAGTCGGGCAAGATCGTGGCCGAAGGCGAAGGCGAAGTGCAGGAAATGATCGACATTTGCGATCTCGCCGTCGGCCAGTCGCGCATGCTTTACGGCCTAACGATCCAGTCGGAACGGCCGCATCATCGTTTGATGGAGCAATGGCATCCGTTAGGCATCGTCGCTATTATCACCGCGTTTAATTTTCCGGTCGCGGTCTGGAGTTGGAACGCGGCGCTCGCGGCGGTGTGCGGCGATGCGTGCATTTGGAAGCCGAGCGAGAAAACTCCGCTCACTGCGATCGCGGTGACGAAGATCGCCGAACGAGTCTGTCGCGATACCGATGTCGATCCTGCAATCTTCTCGCTCGCGATCGGCGACGGCCCAAGTGTTGGCGAAAAATTGGCGAAAGATCATCGTATCGCGCTCGTCTCCGCGACCGGATCGGTGCGCATGGGAATGCAGGTCGCGCCGACGGTTGGTTCGCGTCTGGGCAAAACGTTGCTCGAGCTCGGCGGCAACAACGCGCTGATTGTCGCCCCAAGCGCCGATGTCGATCTTGCGACACAATCGATTTTCTTCGGCGCAGTCGGCACCGCTGGTCAGCGCTGCACTTCGACGCGTCGCGTCATCATGCACGAATCGGTCGCGGGCAAAGTGAGAACGAAATTGATGAGCGCGTACAAGTCGGTGCCGATTGGAAATCCGCTCGAGAAAAAAACTTTGATGGGTCCGCTCATCGACAAGCAAGCTGTCGATCTTATCCAGCAATCGATCGCAAAATTGAAAGCGGAAGGCGGCGAAGTTCTTTACGGCGGCGACAAGCTCGACGTGCCCGGCGGTTGTTACATGAAGCCATGCCTGGCGAATGCGAAACCGGACATGGAAATCTTGCAACATGAGACGTTCGGCCCGCTGCTTTACTTGATGACGTATCGCGATTTTGACGAAGCGATCGCGATTCACAACAATGTGCCGCAGGGATTGAGCTCGGCCATTTTCACGAACGACATGCGCGAGTCGGAGAAATTTGTCAGCGCCGTCGGCAGCGATTGCGGAATCGCGAACGTGAATACGGGCACAAGCGGCGCGGAAATCGGAGGCGCCTTTGGCGGGGAAAAAAATACCGGCGGCGGGCGCGAGAGCGGAAGCGATTCGTGGAAGAGTTATATGCGGCGGCAAACGAACACAATTAACTTTTCGAAGGAACTGCCGCTGGCGCAGGGCATTCAGTTCGGAGACGATGCCGGCAGCGCCAACGCCTAACGAATCCGTTTATGAGCACGATCACGCTGCAAGCGCCCGCAGAGACGGAAAATCAATTTAACTGGCCTCTGTGTTACGAAGCGGAGAATTTCATCCTCAAGCGCGTCGAAGCGTTTACGGAGAAGAACAGCTCTGCGCGCGAGCTCTCGCGCCGAATGCGCGATGAAACCGGAACGCTTATTCTCGATTGGGTCGATTATCTTTTATTGCCGACGAGCGATGAGAAGGCGCTGCGTGAAACCGGCTACACCGAGGATCCGCTGGCGGACGCGCCCGACGCTCAGAAGCAACTTTGGCATCCGGAAGCGATGTTGCCGCGCGTTCTCATCGCCCCGACCAATGCGAAGTATCCGCTCGCGCTCGGCATTCGCGCTGATGCCGTTGTCGATTTTGCGGCGGCGCATCACCTGACGAACAAGATCGAAGGCCCAGCGCTGTCGCGTTTTCGCCGCATGCTGATTAGCGAAGAGAACGGGACACGTTTCGAAGTCCTTGAGCGCCGCGGTTACCGCGGCTACGTCGTCGCCGATGTCGATCTTACGAAATACGCGAAGGCTCGCGAGCTGTGGCAAACGCGTTGCCGGCGCTGGCCTAACGACAGCGAAGGCATGAAGCACGGGCTCGAACGGATTCAGGATATGGTCGAGCTCGTGGGCCGCGATGTGGCGTGTCATCTCGTCTTTGAAGAAGAGCGGCGTTACTGGGAGAAACGCAATCGAGCCGGAACGGAGCAGAAGCGCCGGCAGGATTCGTTAGGCCTCGGTTGGGCCAACCACGATCATCACACCTTCCGCTCGTCGCGGGAACACTTTGTCGATCTTATCCGCGCGTGGGAGTTGTTAGGCTTTCACCGGCGCGAACGCTATTACGCCGGAAAGGAAGCCGGCTGGGGCGCGCAGATCGTCGAGCAACCGGTCGAAGGCATCACCATTTTCAACGATGTCGACCTTAACGCGGATGAAGTGGATATCGATTTTTCGCGCAAGCCGCTGCCGCCACAAGCAAAACTGGGAACGATCGGGCTCTGGTGCGGATTGCACGGCGAAAGTTTTCTCGAAGCCGGAATGCATCATCTTGAATGCCGGTTCGATTTCGCATTGCTGCGCGAGCAGCTCGCCGCGGTCCATATCAAGACGATGGCGCCGTTTTCCGATTTTCCTTTCCTCAAACAGGCGTTCACCCAGGGCGAGCGTTGGGCCGTGCGGCCAGAGCGAATCACCCGGCTGCGGGCGAGAGGGCTGCTGACCGAGGAGCAGGCGCAGAAATTTGCGCACGAAGGGGCGATCGGAAGCCACCTCGAAAACCTGCAGCGCAAAGGCGGCTTCAAGGGCTTCAACCAAAAATCAGTCAGCGTCATCATCGAGGCGACCGATCCGCGCAAACAGGACGCGGTGCACAAGTTTGCCTAACGAGCGTCGCGACGCGATCAAATCTTGATGCAAAGGCGAGCGGCGATCATCACGGCTCTCAGAACACCTGTCGGTCGGCACGGGGGCGCATTGGCGTCGGTTCGCCCCGACGATCTTGCCGCCCATATCATCAAGGCCGTGGTGGAGCGATCCGGCATCGACCCCGCCTTGATCGAGGATGTCTACTTCGGCGCTACCAACCAGGCCGGCGAGGATAACCGCAACGTCGCGCGCATGGCCGCGCTGCTGGCGGGCCTCCCCGCGTCCGTGCCGGGTTCGACGGTGAATCGCCTCTGTGCGTCGGGGCTGGAAGCCGTCAACATCGCGGCGCGCATGATCGAGGCGAATCACGGCGATGTGTTCATCGCGGGCGGCGTCGAGTCGATGAGCCGTGCCCCTTATGTGCTCAGCAAGCCGGAATCCGCGTTCGACCGGTCGCAGCAGATCTTCGACACTTCGATCGGCTGGCGCCTGGTCAATCCTCGCCTGGCGGCGCTGCATCACCCCTTCTCCATGGGCGAGACCGCCGAGAATGTCGCCCGCAAGCACAAGATCAGTCGGGCGGATCAGGATCAGTTCGCGCTCCAGAGCCAGCAACGGTGGTCGGCGGCGCACCAACGCGGGCTGTTCGCCGAGGAGATCGTGCCCGTCGAGATTCCGCAGCGCAAAGGCGCTCCGACCGTCGTCAGCGTGGACGAGCACCCGAGACCGGACACGACGCTGGAGAAGCTCGCCAAGCTGAAACCCGCATTCGCCAAAGACGACCAGGGCACCGTGACCGCGGGCAATTCGTCGGGTATCAACGACGGCGCGGCCGCATTGCTGATCGTTGAAGCCGGGCTGGCCAAATCGCTGGGTCTTCAGCCGATCGCCTTCATCGGTCCGAGCGCCGCGGCCGGCGTCGATCCCGCGTTCATGGGGCT
>JAJPGZ010000011.1 GCA_021325495.1 Spartobacteria bacterium | reverse complement strand
GCAAAGTGGCGCTTCGACGCGAGTTGCGGCGTAGTAAACCCCTGTGCCTTCGAAGCGGTCGTTATTCTTGACGTTGAGCTTACGGTAAGCAGCCCCTGACGAAATTACGACGCATTTGGCCGCAAGCTTTTCATTTCCATTCAACATCACTTCATGATAACCGCCGTCGTTCCCAAGTCCGATCACTTCATCGGGAGCGGAAAGCGTGGCGCCGAATTTCTCTGCTTGAACTACGGCCCGCTCCGCCAAATCGCTTCCGGAAAGGCCGGTGGGAAATCCCACGTAGTTCTCAATCTTCGAACTGCTGCCTGCTTGCCCACCCGGTCCCATGCGATCAAGCAGGAGCGTTTTCAATCCTTCCGACGCGCCATATACAGCCGCCGCCAATCCGGCTGGTCCGGCGCCGACGATGATCAAATCATAAATCGTGTGCTCGATCGGTTTTCTGACGCCGAGACAATCTGCGAGCTCCCGATTGCTGGGGTTGCGCAGGATTCGATTCTCGCCGCAAATCACGAGCGGCGTCTCGTTAGGCTCGGTCTTGAAATTCTTCAATAAAGCATCGACTTGCGGATCGTTTTCCAAATCGATCCAGCTAAAGGGAATTTTGTTTTTCGCCAAAAATTCGCGGACGCGATGTGTCTCTTTGGAATGACGCGAGCCGATAACTCTGACCGAGGCGAGGCCCAGCTCCTCGATCAATTCTCTGCGCATGAGAAACGCGCGCAGCAGGAGATCGCTCAAGCGCGGCATGTCTCTGATTATTTTCTTCAAAGCATCAGCGGAAACTTCATACGTATCGCAGTCTGCTTTTGCGATAATACTGACCGCGGACGGCCTGCCGGCGAGCAAATCGACCTCGCCCGTGAATTGTCTGGGGCCGAGCACCGTCACGACGGCGCCCGAACAATGTTCTCGAAGTTCCACTTCGCCGTTTTTGACGACAAAGAATTTTAGTTCCTGTTCGCCGGCCGCAAGCAGTGTTTCACCCGCCTTGAAGTGTCTGGAGGCAGCAATCCTGGCAAGAGTTGCGATCTGTTCTTCATCGAGCCTCGGACAAGCGGCCTCGATTTTAGGAAATGCGGTCGGATGAAGATTCAGCTCCGCCATTGCTACCTTACCTACGCACTGGGCAAGACGCACAGCCGTAGCCGGAGCGAAAGGTAAACTTAAGTTACCCAATTAATGGCGATTCGGGTCACGTAATTATCGGGTATGACTGCGGACATCTCGCTTTCTCCGAACGAAGAGGAGCGCGTTAAAACACACGCAGATAGATCTGAAGAAACCGAAAAGCGTGCCGTTCTGCGTTCTGTCAATCCGTACAATGGGCAAACGCTGAAGATTTACAATGAGATGACGCCGAACGAGCTCGAAGGTGCGATCGGGCAGGCGCACGAACGCTTCACGACATGGCGTCGCACTTCGATTCCGGAACGCGCGGCGTTCCTGTTAAGAGCAGCGAACTTATGCTTTGTGCGCGAGGAAGAACTGGCATGTTTGATGACGCTCGAAATGGGCAAGCGCATTGCGGAAGCGCGCAAGGAAGTGAAGCTTTGCGCGAGCATCTTCGAATACTACGCCATCCGTGCACGCGAATTCTTGCAGCCGCAGTGGCTGCCCTCGGCGCTGCCCGACGGCACGCTTTTGCATGAACCGCTCGGTGTGATCTTCGGCATCGAACCCTGGAATTATCCAAGTTACCAAGTGGTCCGAATGGCGGCGCCGAATCTCGCGGCCGGAAATACCGTGGTGATGAAGCACGCCTCTAACGTGCCGCAATGTGCCGAAGCACTCGAAAAAATCTTTCACGACGCAGGTTTTCCTCCCGGCGCGTACACGAATCTGCCCATCTCTTCCCGGCTCGCGAATCAGGTCATCGACGACGACCGCGTCCAAGGTGTTTCCTTTACTGGCAGCAATGACAGCGGCGCGAAAGTCGCCGAGCGCGCCGGTCGCAACGTAAAAAAAACGATTCTCGAGCTCGGTGGCAGCGATCCGTTCATCGTGCTCGATGATGCGGAGATCAAACTCGCGGTCGATCAGGCAGTGGTGGGCAAGATGACAAACATGGGACAATCATGCGTGGCCGCGAAGCGTTTCATCGTCCATGAAGACGTGAGCGGCGAGTTTGTAGATCATTTCCGCGCTAAACTTTTTGAACTTAAGATGGGCGACCCGCTCGACGAAGCGACTGGCGTGGCGCCGCTGTCTAGTCCGCGTGCCGCGGAAATTCTCGAGGACCAGGTTAATCGTTCGGTGGCGGGCGGAGCGAAAGTTATTCTCGGCGGAAAGCGAGCCGAACCGGGAAGCGCCTTCTTCGAGCCGACGATTCTGATCGGGGTTAAGAAAGGTATACCGGCTTATGATGAAGAGCTATTTGGTCCAGTCGCGTCAGTCATGATCGTTCCTGATGAGAAAACCGCGATCGCTGTCGCGAACGACACCAAGTACGGTCTTGGCGCTTCGGTTTACACGACCGATCCGAAGCGCGGCCGTCGCGTCGCCGATCAGATCGATGCAGGGATGGTTTACATCAATCATCCGGTGTGGATTTATGAAGACATGCCTTTCGGCGGGATCAAGAAATCCGGTTACGGCCGCGAATGCGGGCCGCTCGGCATCGAAGAGTT
>JAJPGZ010000007.1 GCA_021325495.1 Spartobacteria bacterium | reverse complement strand
TCGGCCGAATAAGTCGCTGCGCGATCTCCCTCTTCTGTAGCGGCGGTCTCTGACCGCCGAATTCAAATATTTTCGGCGCTCTGAGAGCGTCCGCTACAGAGATTTGGGTCGGGCGAGACTCGAACTCGCAACCAACGCCTTAAAAGGGCGCTGCTCTACCATTGAGCTACCGACCCGCGCGAGGAAGTTTCTACTCCACCTGACACATCGCTGCAAGATTCGCGCGCTTGTGCGCGGCGGCGGGCGCGTGCTAAACCGTCCGCGTTAGATCGACATGGACATTTCGACCATCGCCAATTTGATCAACGCGTTCGCTGTGACCGCGGGTGTCATCTTCGCCGCGGCGCAGATCAGTTATTATCGCCGGCGGCGTCGGCGCGACGCGATGCTCGAGCTGGTGAAATCGTTTCAAAGCCCGGCGTTCTCGAAAGCGCTGCGGCGCGTGGTCGAATTGCCGGATAACGCCAGCGCGGAGGAAATCCAGAAAATCCTCGGCCCGGAAGGCGAAGATGAGATGGTCCACCTAACGGCGACGTGGGAGACGATCGGAATCTTGTTATTTCATGGCGAATTCACCATCGACATCGTGGATGATTTTTTCAGCGGACCGATTCTGATTTCCTGGCGCAAATTGCTGCCTTACACACTTGCGCTCCGAAAAAAATATGAACGCGAAACATGGTCGGAATGGTTTCAGTGGCTGACCGAGCGAATGGCAGAACGTGAAGAACGAGCGCCGGCCGTCCCGGCGTACATCGCGCATCGCGACTGGAAAGCCTAACTACAACAGAGTGCGATAACTCAATTCGCCATTCACGATGTGCGCTGCCGAGGTGAATGGATGCGGCTCGGTTTTGGCAAGATCGACAATGTGGAGGACCTCGACACCGCGCGCTTTCAGGTAATCGGAAATCAAACCGCGATGACATTTCGTCCAATGACCTTCCGCGCACATGATCGCGGTCGGCCCGGCTTCGTGCGCAAGATCGACAAGTCGCTCGATGCCGTCGCGAAACTCTTTTGTCTCCATGTGATCGGCGTAACCGCGAAACATTTCGTTCCGCCACGCCGTGTTTTGCGAATCGGGCTTCGCCTTGCGACGTCCGCCGAGCTCGGGGAAATGTTCGTAACGGACGCGTTGTTCGCCTAACGAGCGCGCGAGGTTCTCGCGATTGAATTGCGGATAACGCTTCGACCCCGGATACATCCGCACATCGGCGACAAGCTTGATCGCGTTCTCGCGCAGCAGCGAAAGGAAGATGTCGATCTTGCGCGTGGAATGGCCGATCGTCCAGATTTGCTCGATCATCAGAATAGCGTTGAGTACCATCTACCAAACGGAGGCGTGAACATGAAAAAATTATTCGCAACAGCAATCGCGGCTTTGATTACATTGAATCTTATGCAAGGAGCAGAATCGACGGAAGCGCAGGCGCCGAAAGAAGGACAACCGGCGCCGGATTTCAGTTTGCCGGCGGGCGACGGTTCGCAGGTGAGCTTGAAGGATTACAAAGGCAAATGGGTCGTGCTTTATTTCTATCCGAAAGATTTCACGAGCGGATGCACGCTCGAGGCGCAGAATTTCCAGCGCGACCTCGCGAAATATCAAAACGCGGGCGCGATCATTCTGGGCGTAAGCGTGGACACGGCGCAATCGCACAAGGATTTTTGCGCGAAGGAAGGGCTCAATTTCAAATTGCTGGCCGATTCGGACACGAAGGTATCGGCGCAGTACGGATCGATCATGGAGTATGGCGGCGCGAAAATGGCGGCGCGGAATACATTCCTGATCAAGCCGGACGGAAAAATCGCGAAGGTTTACCTGAAAGTGAAACCGGCTGAGCACAGCGAGCAGGTTCTCAAAGATTTGGAGACGCTGAAGAAGAGCTGAGATATGGCGAACCGAAAATCGATCGATTGCCGCGACTATCCGAGCGAGAAGAATTGTTCATTGCGCATTTCGGGAGCGGAGAACGAAGTGCTCGATGCCGCCGTGCAGCACGCGGTCTCGGCGCATGGACATGAAAACTCGCCGCAACTGCGGGAAGAGATTCGCGGAATGCTCAAAGACGCGAACGATTAACGCGCAAGATCGACAATTACATTAGCCGATCTTTTTCCGGAACTGCGTCGCGCAGGCGATGAAGAGCAAGATCGACATGATGATGAGGATGACGAGGTGCTGCCAGTATTCGACGAAGTGCGCGCCGCGCAGAATGATGGCGCGCGCGAGCGAGATGAAATAGGTCGCAGGCAGGAGCGTGCCGAGCGCGTAAAAGATCCATGGCATGGTTTCGCGCGGAAAAACGAAGCCGGAAAAGAAAACGCTCGGCAACATGAACGTCATCGACATTTGCAAGGCTTGCATTTGGTTTTCGGCCTTGGTCGCGACGAGTAAACCGAGCGCGAGCAACGCGAAAACGTAAACGAAAGTCGCGAACAACATCGCGATGATGCTGCCGTGGATCGGCACGTGAAAGAGCCAGCGCATGATGGCGAAGAGCAAGATCGACATCGTCATTCCGATGCAGAGATACGGAATCAATTTGCCGAGCATCAATCCCCAACGGCTAAGCGGACTAACGAGTAACGTTTCGAGCGTTCCCTTTTCGCGTTCGCGCACGACGGCCATGGCGGTGGCGAAGGTGGTGCCGATTTGCAAGACGATGCCGATCACGCCCGGAATATAAAAGTTCGGGCTGCGCATAGTCGGGTTGTAGAGCATCTGCGGGCGGATATCGATCGGCATGCTGCGACGGCCGGTTTCGCGCATGAGCGATTCGACTGATTGAGTAAGCGCAACGCCGACGGCGGTGTTCAACGCCTGAAGCGCGGTGGTGGAGTTCGAGCCGTCGACTAACAATTGCACCTGGGCCGGCTGGCCATTGTGAATTTGCATGGTGAACTTCGGCGGAATTTGCAGGCCGGCGTAGGCGCGTCCTTTGCGAATGGCGCTCGCCATTTCTTCGATGCTGTGCACTTCGCCGACGACGCGAAACGTTTCCGTGTTCACCATGCGATCGATGAATTGCCGCGATTCGACGGTGCGGTCTTCGTTGAAAACGACGAGCGCCATGTGTTTCACGTCGGTATCGAGCGCGTAACCGAACGCGATCATTTCCACGAGCGGTGGAAAGAACATGAAGAACAACGTCATCGGGTCGCGCCAGACGACGATGAATTCCTTGAAGAGGATTGCGCCGAGGCCGCGGAACGGGACGCGTCTTGTCATACCAGGAGTGCGGCCGCAAACTCGGGGGAGCACAGGCCGCTGGCCTGTTTATCTCGGCGGCTCGACGAGATACTTTCTGGGCTTCGCGGAAAACAATTCATTAAGTGATTGCCGGCGAGCCGCCGGCAACTACAGGCCAGCGGCCTGTGCTCCCCCGAAAGACAGTTCCATTCCGCGCTCATCCGTTAGGCCGCGCGTTTTTGCTCGCGCGAATGCTGTTCGCTCAGCGTGACGAAAACATCTTCGAGCGAGGGGCCGATCTCGTGAATTTCTGTGTGCGTAATGCCGACTTCGCGCAGGCGATTGTCGATCTTGTCCGGCGTCACGCTTTGATCGACAAGCAAGTGCATCGATTGGCCGAAGACGGTGGCGCTGCGTACGCCTTCCATCGCGCGCACGGCGCGCAACGCACTCGTTAGGTGATCGCAGGTAACATCAAGTCTGCGCGTGCCGGGCGGACTGACTTCCGGCATTTGCTTTAATTCATCCGGCTCGCCGCAAACGATGAGCTTCGACATGTAAATGTAGCCGACGTGATCGCACCGCTCGGCTTCGTCCATGTAATGCGTCGTGACGAACAGTGTCATGCCTGCGCCGGCGAATTCGAAAAGCAGGTCCCACAATTCGCGCCGCGCGACCGGATCGATGCCCGCGGTTGGTTCATCGAGAAACAAAACGGTCGGTTTGTGCATGAGCGAGCAGGCCATGGCCAGACGCTGTCGCCAGCCGCCGGAAAGTAATTGTGCGCGGCGATTCAAATACGGATCGAGATGCGTGATCGCGATCAATTCATCACGACGTTGTTTCAATTCGCGTCCGGAAAGGCTGTAAAGTTTGCCGGCGAAGATGAGGTTCTCGTCCACCGTAAGCTCGTCGTAGAGCGAAAATTTTTGCGACATGTAACCGATCATCGGTTTGATCGCCTCGGTGTCTTTGACGACATCGTGGCCGCCGATGCGCGCGGTGCCTTCGCTCGGCTCCAGAATTCCGCAGAGCATCCGGATGACGGTCGATTTTCCCGATCCGTTAGGCCCGAGAAAACCGAAGATGGAGCCTTTGCCGACGTTAAAGGAGACGTGATCGACGGCGGTGAATGTGCCGAAGCGCTTCGTTAGGCCTTCCACCTCGATCATCGCTTCGCTCATTGTCGATCTTTCGCTAATTCACGTTTTGAAAATACGCATCCGCCGACATGCCGGCGCGCAATCGATCGTCGTTGTTAGGCAAACGGATCTTCACTCCGAAAACCTGTCGAATTCTGTCCTCGACCGTCTGCACATTGCGAGGCGTGAACTCGGCCTGGCGATTCACCTGTTCGACGACACCGTCGAAATCCTTTCCCGGAAACGAATCGACCCGCACCCGAACATGATCTCCAATTTTGATCCGGCCTAACCACGGCTCGGGCACGTAGACGCGCACCCAGAGGTGTTGCGGCAAAAGTAAGGTCGCGACTTCGCGATTCGGAGGAAGGACATCGCCGACTTTGACGCTCAAAACTTCGAGCACGCAATCGCTCGGAGCTTTCACCGCCATCTCGGCCAATTGCGCGTCGATGTCGGCGAGTTGCGCGCGCGCCTGCACGACGCGCAGCTTCGCCGCCTCGACATTTTTTTCCTGCGCCCGCGCGGCGCTGTCCGCCTTTTGCGCGTCCGTGGGCGAAACAACTTTGCGTTTGAGTAATTCCTGCTGACGTTTTGCATCGTCGCGCAAAAAATCCAGCTGCGCTTCCTGTGAGTCGGCATCGCGTATGGCGGTGTCGATCTGCGCTGCGGCCAGATCGCGGCGTGCGCTTAACTCGGCCGCATCAAGTTGGACAATGGTTTGGCCGCCTTTCAAACGATCGCCTTCCTGCGCGAAGATTTTTTCGACGCGTCCGCTCATGCGGGGACCGACGTGCACTTCATCGACCTCGATTGTTCCGGAGACAGCGTTGCTGTGGCGGTCGCATCCATTGGCGAGCGCCAGCAGCGCCGCGCAAATGAAGATGTCGATCTTAGCGCGCACGATTGAGTTTCGCTGCGGTTGCGTTGACTGTGCAAGAGTGAAAGCGCGATACCTCGATCACATCGATCTGCGGGTGCGCGATTTGAAACGCGCCTACCAATTTTACAAAAAACTTTTGCCCGAGCTCGGTTTCGTCCGTGACGGCTCGAACAAACGCTGGGGAACGTTTTACGCGGCCGGCGGCGACAAGCCGGAAGCGTTTTTCGGATTCTCGCAAGATCGACAACATCGGCCTAACGGCACTCGAATCGCTTTTTGGGCGGAGACACGAAAGGAAGTGGACCGTTTGGCCAGGTTCGTCCGCAAAATCGGCGGCAAAAATCTCGAAGGCCCGGAAATTTGTCGCGGTTACAGCCCGGGATATTACGCCTGTTTTTTCGAGGACCCGGAAGGAAACAAACTGGAAATTTGTTGCCGCGAACGTCCGATCATCCGCAAGTAAACGAAGCCATTTAGCGATGCACGAGCCGAAGATCGTTCTCCAAACCAAGAAGCGGGTTCGCTATCTCAAACTCATCGCGCTTTTCAAGATCGGCAAAGGGTTGCTCCTGCTGCTCTTTGGATTTTCGCTTTTGTTTTTGAACGCGCGCGACGTTTGGATGGATCGCCTATCCGAATGGGCGGCGGATGAAATTTTGCTCGAGCACAGCAAAGCGGTGCATTTTCTTTTGAACAAGCTGCAATATTTTCTCGCGGGCGAACATTTGCGCGCGACCGGATTTCTCGCGCTCTTTTATTGCGGGGTCCTTTTCACCGAAGGCATCGGCGTCTATCTGCAAAAGCGCTGGGCAGAGTGGCTGATGATTTCTGCAACGGCGGCCTTGATCCCGCTGGAGGTGCGACACGTGTGGCATCGGCCCAGTGTCGGGGCGGTCGTCATCCTGGTGGCGAACTGTTTTATCGTGTGGTTCCTCTACTACGTCCTGAAGTGGGGGAAACACGAGCACGATCTCGTCGAGACACAGGAGCTAATCGAGAGTCGTTAGGGACAATTCCGAATCCGTGAAGGGCGGCGGTGGTTTTTTCCATCGGCAAACCGACGACGTTGGTAAACGAGCCTGTGATGCGGGCGATAATTTCGCGACCATGACCTTGCGCGGCGTAGGCTCCGGCCTTGTCCAGCGGATCCACTTTCAAAAAGTAATTGTCGATCTTGCGATTAGTTAGGCGATGAAAATGGACACGCGAGATTTCGCAGAACGATGTCGATCTTGCGCGGGCGAGGTCACAGATAAAAACGGACGAGCAAACTTCGTGAGTGCGTCCACTCAATCGCCGAAGAATTTTTCGCGCGTCAGACAAGTTGCGCGGTTTGCCGATGATTTCGCCCTCGATCGCGACCAGTGTATCGGCGGCGAGCACGATGTCGTTAGGCCGGCGCCGCGCAATTTCGAGCCCTTTGCGGAAAGCATTCCACGCCGTCAGCTCGCGCAGGGTAAGATCGACATCGAACTTTTCGGCGCCGCGCGGAGCGACGATTTCAAATTGGAATCCGGCTTCGGCCAGCAATTGGCGGCGACGTGGCGAATTGGAAGCGAGCAACAACATTTTCCGAAAAGACTTTGCAGGCCTGCGGCGCTCGCGCAAAGTTCTTCGGGTTTCGCGGGTGTAGCTTAATGGTAAAGCTGTAGCCTTCCAAGCTACTGACGAGGGTTCGATTCCCTTCACCCGCTCTCTTTCCCGCGATGGAGAATTGAGTTGACCGAGCCCCGTTATGGGTATTACAACTGAGGTCGCATTCTTAGGGGGATTTCATGAAAAAGGCATTCACCGCCGCCAAATTTAAAACCATCTTCAGCCTCCTCGCCGGCATCGCGCTCGCGAGCGGACTTTGGGTCGCTTCGGCGCCAATCGCCAACGCCGTGCAAAAGACGCCGGCCGAAGTGATCCAGGCGCAATTACCGGGCGACATGACCATTGCCACGGCGAGTGATCGACAATTACTCGACGCAGTTTGCAAAGCGGTGAAACAATCACCGAAAGAAGCGGGATTAATCGTCCGCACCGCTGCGGGTGCGCGGCAAAAGATTCGCACCGATGTGCTCTGCATGGCGATCAAATGCCATCGTGCCAGTGACGAAGAAGCGCAGGGAACGCGATGCACGTGGGTCATCGATGTCGTGCGCGAATGGATCAAGCAGGACCCGAGTCTGGCGAGTCAACTGACGGAATCGATATCGCAATGTTCGCCCAGTTGCCGTGAGACGTTGCAGGTGGCGATTGTCGAAGGAAAAGATGTTCCAGCGGAAGGCCCGGGCGGGTTCGGCGGGACGACAGTGATGACGAATATCAATCCGCCACCGGGAGCAGCGGGCGGCGGCGGTGGACCGGGAACGAATTCCTGTATCGTTTGTCACAATAACCAGAACGTCACGATTTCGTGCGCCGATCTGCAGACATATTTGGCAGGGCATCCCGGAGATTCGCCGGGAGCGTGCCAGGCGACGCCGATCACCAATCCGTAATATTTCGGCAAAGAATCTCGAAATGCCGTTGCACCTTTGAGGGCAACGGCGTTTTTGTTTGCGCGTGAAAGCTGATCTAAAGGAGATGTCGATCTTGCGCGCGGGCGCGACGCAGCGCGGAGGACCGCTCCAATTCGCGGTCGAAATTTTTGTCGCTGCGCTCGTGGTCGCCGCGTTCTTGTCCGCGCAAGCGCTTATCGGTGGGGCGCGTCTTGTTTTTGCGATGCCGGCGTTTGCGCTCTTGACCATCGCGGGCGTGATCAGCGCGCTGTTGTTAGGCTCAACCAAACCGGCGCCGGACCGCGTTTGTTTTTGGACGGCAACATTCTTTTTCGGTTATGTGATTCTGCGGGCAATTTTTTCGCCGGCGCCGTATTTGGCGCGCACGGACATCACAGCCGTGCTCGGCGGTTTGGTCGTGTATTTCCTAACGAGTTGCTATCTCACGTCGGCGAAGATGCGCATGTCGATCTTAGCGTGTTTGCTGGCGGCGGCGCTGGCGCACGTGCTGGTGGGGATGATTCAATTCCGGCACGGGAATAATTTCATGCCGCTGAGTTTTTTGCAGCGGTTTGATTACGGCCGACGCGCGAGCGGATTCTATGTTTGCCCAAACCATCTCGCGGGCTTGCTCGAAGTGCTCGGCATTTTCGGTTTGAGCATCGCATGCTGGAGCCGATGGCCGGTGTGGGCGAAGTTACTCATCGCTTACACGGCGGCTGCCGCTTATTGCGGGGTAATCCTGACCGGAAGCCGCGGCGGTTATCTGAGTGTGATCGCGAGCGTGTCGATGTTCGCGTTTCTGAGCATTCGGGCCTTACGCGCGGCGGGCGATTCGAGCGCGTTCATGAAAATCGGCGCGGCCGGCGCGATCGCCCTCTTGTTAGGCGCGGGCGCAGCGGTATTCCTGATTCGCGAGAATGAAGCATTAAAAGAGCGAACGACCGCGACCCTGGCCGCGAGGGATTTTCGGTTCGCGGCGTGGCACGCTGCGGTGCAGCAGTGGAAGCTGAGTCCGTTATTGGGCACCGGCAGCCGGACCTATTTGTTTTACGGGCGAAAATTTCGTGATGCGACCATGCAGCGCGATCCGGTCTATGCGCACAACGATTATCTTCAGTTACTCGCCGAATACGGTTTGTTAGGCTTGATACTGGGCGGCGCGTTTCTCGGTACGCACACGCGCCGTGGTTGGATCGACGCCAAGCGACTTGGCCCGAAACGTATTGCCGTTTCGCAAAGCCTCATGAGCAACGCGATGGCGATGAACATGGGCGCGCTGAGTGCCATCGCGGCGTACGCGGTGCATTCGATCTTCGATTTCAATCTGCACATTCCGGCGAACGTGCTGTTGATGGCATTTGTATTCGGGATTGTGGCGAACGCAGGGGTAACGCTGGAGCAACGCAGCCCTGAACTTTTACGTCCCGTGATTTTTTGGCGAATCAGCGCCATCGTGATTGCGCTTTCGTTAGGCGCAATGGTGTGGCGATTCGGCGAAGGCGAATACTTCGGCGAAAAGGCAAGGGTGATGTTGCGCGATCGTCGGACGCTTTCCGCCATCGACTATGCCAATCGCGCTATCGCGGCGGAACCGGGTAACCCGGAATTGTTTTACATTCTCGGGCGAGCGCGAGCGGTCGCGGGCGACAGCCAGTTGAATGCGTTGATGGCGTCGTCGTTTTATGCGGCGGCGGTGGAACCGTTCGAGCGCGCCGTTGCGCTGGCTCCGCTGGACGAGACTTATGCAACGGAGTTGGCGTTGACGTTTGATCGGCTCGAGCGTTTTGCGGAAGCGGAATGGATGTTTGAACGAGCCCTCGAACTCGACGCAAGATCGACATCTCTACGTGAATACTATCAGGGACACCTCAAACGGTGGGCCGGTGCCGAAGGCGCGGAGAAAACGGAATAGTATGGCCACTGGACGGATTACAGTATTTTATAAAAAAACATTGCTCCTTTCGAGGCCTTTGCCTAGGCTCGCGGCGATTGTTACAAGGGGAAAATAAGGAACTGATGACATTAGCAACATCTGCAAAGGGAGCGTTGCTGCTCGCAATTACGGCTCTGATTTTCCTCGCTCCGAATGTCCGCGCGGATGGGGAGGAGCCATCGGTCAGCACGACTGAGTCCAGTGGAAGCGTGTCTTCGGAGGATGTAGGCACCGGTACTTTTTCGAAGCTGCCATTTCGCGTCTCGGTCTCAGTGCGCGGCGGCTACGACGACAACATCACGACCTCGAAGTTCGATCGACAGAGTTCCGCTTTCACGAATGGCAGCATCGGCGTGACCTACGATTTCGGCAGCCCCAGGACCCAGTTAAGCCTGCAGACCGGAGGCGGCGCGACGTATTACTGGGACCAGCCAAAGAATACGTTCAATAATCAGGATTACGATGTGAACGCTTACCTGGGGCTTACCTTAAAGCACAAAGCGTCTCCTCGGCTCACCTTCGATGTTTCCGCGTATGCCAGTTACCAAACTGAGCCGGACTTTTCGCTGGCCTTAGGATTGAACCGGCGCAGCGGCAATTTCTTTTATACGCAGGACAAATTTAGCACGACTTACCTGTGGGCACCGCGATTTGCCACGACCACGAGCTACACCTTTGGCCGGTTGCAGTACGACGATAGCGGAATCGGTCTGTTCGAGGACCGCTTTGAACATACCTTCGGGAATGAGTTTAAGTTTTTGCTTTGGCCAACGACATCGCTCGTGGCCGAATATCGTTTTCAGATCGTCACCTATGATCATGAAGGCGATATTATCGGGGCGCCGTTTATGACGCCGACCGGTCCGTTTTTCCCGCTTTTGGATCGCGATTCGACGTCACATTTCGCGCTTCTTGGTATTGATCACAGTTTCAGCGCGCGGCTAAGCGCTTCGCTGCGCGGTGGTGCGGAGTTCCGCGATTATCCCGACGCGCAATTCACCGATGAGAACCGCACCTCGCCATATTTCGAAGGAACGGTGAATTATGCGCTCGGCAAAAACACGTCGGTGGCGTGGACGAATCGTTATGCAATCGAAGAAGGCGACGTGCCGCTAAATCCGACGCGACAAACATTTCGTACAGGTCTGCGGGCGTCGCACGACATTACCTCCCGTATCACGGCGAATCTGGGCGCCTATTACGAACACGACGATTACGATTCAGTCGACCGCCCCGGCACAACTAACGACAGCGCGGCCTTTACCGAGGAGTCTTTCGACATTGCGTTGAGCGTTCGTTACGCCATTACGCGATACTTCGGCCTTGAAGCCGGTTACAATCATACCGAAGTCTGGTCGGACATCGTCGCGCGCGAGTATTCCCGCAATCGTTACTGGGCGGGGCTGAACCTGGTCTTTTAACCCGCTTTCAGCGTTGTAAGGCGTCGTTTACTCTGCGCCCATTTTCTGCTACTATCTTCGGCTCTCGCGTAGGGTTTGCCCATGGCACAAACGGAAGAAGTAAAACTTCACTTTCTCGATTACTGGCGCGTCATTCGCGTCCGGTGGCTCATCATTCTCATCGCCTTTCTTCTCGTCGTGATCACGGCTGCGGTGGTTACCTATTTCCAACCGCGCGAGTTTCAATCCTCCGTTTGGGTTGAGGTAAGATCGACAGCGGAAAATCCGCGCATTTTCGCGCCTAACCAACCCGACATTCCGATCCACGATCCGCAGCTGGCACCGACCGTCTTTCAAATCATTCAACGCACCGGAATTTTGTATCCGGTGATTGAAGACCTGAAGCTTCAGGACAAATGGGCCCAGGAAGGTTCGCGTCTCAGCCGCGAACAGGCCTACGCGAAATTGCGCAGCAAGCTCGACGTGGAGGAGCAACGCAACACCGATCTCCTACAGATCAGCGTCTTTGACACGAACCCGCAGCTCGCCGCCGACATCGCGAATAAAATCGTCGCGGTTTATCAGGACAAACGCGTCGAGGAAGAAAAAGAAATCATGAATCGCGCGGTCGCTTCCATGAACGAGGAAGTCGGCAAGCAACAGAAAGCGGTCGATGACGCCCTCGCCGACATGGCGCGCATTCGTGACGAAGAACACATTGTCGATCTTAACCCGGAAGGGACCGAAGACACGCAGGCGCCCGTTAACCAAATGGTGATCAAGCAGGAGACCGAGGTCAACGAGGTGGACATGAAGGTGGCAACACTGCAATCGAAGCTCGACCAGATCGAAAAGCTTAAGGGCGAAGACCTCATGCGAATGCTGGCCACGCTCGACGTGCAGGATCCGACGATCCAAAAAATTCTGCCTAACTACCACGATGCGGTTGCCAATCAGGCCTTGTTGCTCAATTCCGGTCTCGGCGAGAACCATCCGAAAGTGAAAGCGGTGCGCGCCACGATCGACGTTTACGCGAAGCAATTGGAACAACAGGTCGCAAGTATTCGCAGTGCGCTGGAAAAGAATCTGAAGACCGCACAAGCCACGCGCGACGAATTGCGCCGGCGCCTTGAGGAAATTAACGCGAAGCAGCTTCAGACGAAAACGCTGAGCGCGGATTACACGCGCGCGAAAAATAAATACATTAAAGAGAAGCTGCTTCTCGATGGCGTGCGCACCCGCGCGCAATCGCAAACCATGGAATTGGCCATGCCGCGTATCGCCGTCAGTGTGAAACAGGTGGCCGAGCCGCCAAGTTTTCCCGCGCGTCCGCGCGTTGGACTTAATCTCATGCTCGGCGCGCTGGTCGGTCTCGTTATCGGTCTCGGTCTCGCTTTCTTCATCGAATATCTCGACACCTCGGTGAAAACGATGGAAGACGTCGAGAGTCTTCTCGGCGCGCCAGTCCTCGCCATCATTCCGAAAAACATTCGCGTCCTGCACAAGGAACCGGGCGATTCGCCCGATGCCGAGGCCTATCGAATCCTGCGCACGAACATCGAGTTCAATCGCAAAAATCCGCAGGCGAACACCATTTCCATCGTTAGCGGCGGGCCGGGTGAAGGAAAATCGACCACGATCGCGAACCTCGCTTTCATTTGCGCGCAGGGCGGTTACTCCACTCTCGTCGTCGATGCCGATCTTCGCCGCCCCGTGCAACACGAATTGTTCGACGTGAACAATGACGTCGGCCTAACGAACTACCTGACCACGGAAATGGAGCTCGATGATGTAATTCTTCCGACCGCGGTGGAGAACTTGTCGATCTTGCCCAGCGGCATTCTGCCTTCTGACGCGGTCGGCATTCTCAATTCCCAGCGCATGTCCGATATGATTGCGGAGCTGAAATTGCGTTACGACATCATCTTTTTCGATTCGCCGCCCATGCTCGGCGTAAGCGACGCATCCGTGCTCGCGAGCGAAGTCGATCAAAGCATCATCGTCGTGCAGCATCGCCGGTTCCCGCGCAACATGCTTACGCGCGTCAAGCAGGCCATCCTCGGAGTTGGCGGCACCGTGCTTGGTGTCGTGCTTAACAATGTCGATCTTAAGCACGACCAAAACTACTACTACTACACCAACTACTACGGCTACTATCAGCCGCGCGATAAGGAATCGCGCCGCTCGACGCGCGAGTCGACTGCCACCGCCGCCACCCGAAGTAACGGCTCCGCCGAACCCGACGATTACTAATGCGACCTTCGTTAGTCTCGGTCATTTTCTTCGCGCTCATCGCCACCGGTTTCGGTCAGGCCACGCTTCGCATTGGCGATCCGGTCGAGCTGAGAATTGGCGGCGTGCCTAACGAAGAGCAGCAACAGGTCAATAACGTCTACACAGTCGACGCGAGCGGTGACATTAATCTGCCATACATTAACAAGGTAAAAGCGGCCGGACGCACACCCGCGGAGTTAGCCCGCGCCATCGAAGAGTCATATCGTTCGAACAAGGTTTACACGAACCCGAACATCACCGTCGTGATGCAGCCGCAGACCCGTTTTGTGAACGTCGGCGGCGCCGTGCGCACTCCGCAACGCGTCTCGTTCACGGAAGACATGACCCTGCTGGCGTCGATCAACGCCGCCGGCGGTTTTAACGATTTCGCCGATCAGAAACGGGTGCGTTTGCTACGCGGAAACGAAGTCAAGGTTTTCGACGTGCGCCAATTTCGGCGCGACCCTTCACTCGACGTGAAATTGCAGCCGGGGGATCGCGTGGAAGTTCCGCAAACGTTTTTCTAATTAGTCGGCGAAATCACTTCCCGATTGCGCCAGGTAAATCCGAGGCCGGAGTAAACCGTTAGGGCAACGGTGATCCATACCAGTACCGGGCCGGCTTGATGCCAGGCCCGTATCCACCATGTCGATCTTTCATCGAGATAACGCAGCTCGCTCGCGGCCAGCAACGCCAGAAAGAAAATCACGGTGATGATCTGCCACGACGTTTTTTGTTTGCCCAAAGTTTCGGCCGGCAGGACGCGCCCCTTTGCGCTTGCCATCAATCGGACGCCGGTAATTAGAAAATCGCGCGCCACCACTGTGGTCGCTGCCCAGGCCGGAACTGCTTTCAACGGCACGAGCGAAATGAACGCGGCTGCAATCATGATCTTGTCCACCAGCGGATCCATCAACTTTCCGAAGTTTGTGATGATGCCGTAGCGTCGCGCCACTTCGCCGTCAACGAAGTCGGTTAGGCCGGCGACAATGAAAATGATGAGCGCGGAAGTGCGCGCATAATGCCACGACGAATTTAGCGCGGCCACGAACGCGATCGTAAGCACGAGGCGGCTCATGGTCAGACGATTCGCCCAGTTCATTTCGCAATCGTCTCCGCCATCCGCGCCGGTTCGTCGATGTCGATCTTGTAGCGCACCTGTTTCCAAATGGGCACGACGCGTTTCAATTCATCGACCATCCATTTGCCCGCCTCGAACGCCGCCGCGCGATGGCCGCTGCGCACGCGCAGAAACAATGATGGCTCGCCCACTGGAACAAATCCGATTCGATGATGCAAAATGACTTTCGTTAGGCTGAATTGCGCGACCGCGCGTTCGGCCAGCAGTTGCATTTGATGCTCGGCCATCTCCGCGTGCGCTTCATAATCGATTCCCAGAATTTCCCGCCCGCTCTCGAGCGCGCGGACGATTCCCCGAAAATCGGCCTCCGCGCCGCTCGCAAGATCGACATCGTTATTTGGCGGCGCTAGTTTCGCCGTGGTCAGCAAGATCTCGCAGACGGACACAGGAAAAGGAGACACCCAAATGAGCACGAAGCAAAATGATATTGGCCTCATCGGCCTCGCCGTCATGGGCGAGAATCTCGTCCTCAACATGGAGTCGAAGGGTTTTTCCGTCGCCGTTTACAACCGCACCACTGAAGTGACCGACAAATTTGCGGCCACGCGCGGCAAAGGAAAAAACATTCAGCCCACGCGCACGGTCGAGGAACTGGTCGGCGCCCTAACGAAACCGCGCAAAGTAATGATGATGATCAAAGCCGGCAAACCGGTCGACATGGTCATCAACGAAGTCGCGCCGTTGCTCGAAAAAGGCGACGTGCTCATCGACGGCGGCAATTCGCTTTTCACCGATACGCAACGCCGCTGCAAAGAACTTGAAGCAAAGGGAATTCATTACGTCGGCATGGGCGTGTCCGGCGGCGAAGAAGGCGCGCTCAAGGGTCCGTCGCTCATGCCCGGCGGTTCGCGCGACTCGTGGGAAATAATCTCGCCGATCATGCGTAAGATCGCCGCACAAGTCGACGGCGAACCCTGCTGTCGTTACATGGGCCCGGACGGCGCCGGCCACTACGTCAAGATGGTGCACAACGGAATCGAGTACGGCGACATGCAGTTAATCTGCGAGGCCTACGCGATTTTGAAAAACGTCGTCGGCATGGAGGTAAAGGAACTCGCCGACACTTTCACCGAATGGAACAAGAGTGAGCTCGACAGTTATTTGATCGACATCACTTCGCAGATTTTTCGCAAGGTCGATCCGGAAACCGGAAAACCGCTTGTCGATGTTATCCTCGACAAGGCAGGACAAAAGGGGACCGGTTTGTGGACGTTGCAATCGGCCATCGCGCAATCGGTCGTCATTTCCACCATCAACGCCGCGGTCGAAGCGCGCGTAATTTCTTCGCGCAAGGACGAGCGCGTGGCTTCGTCAAAAATTCTTCCGCAACCGAAACCGAAAAAGTTCGAAGGCGATCGCAAAAAATTGATCGAAGCTGTGCGCAACGCGCTTTATGCCTCGAAGATCGTTTCCTATGCGCAAGGCATGGAGTTGTTAGGCGCGGCCAGCCATCAATACAATTGGAACCTGAACTTCGGCGACATCGCCACCATCTGGCGCGGCGGTTGTATTATTCGCGCAAAATTTTTGAATCGTATCGTCGAAGCCTACGGACGCGACCCCGCGCTGCACAATTTGCTGCTCGATTCCTATTTCACTGGCATCATCAAAGACACGCAGGACAATTGGCGCGTGGCCGTTTCGCACGCGGTCGAATTTGGCGTGCCGGTCCCCGCGTTCAGCGCGTCGCTCGCTTATTTCGACAGCTACCGTTCCGCGCGTTTGCCCGCGAACCTGTTGCAAGCGCAGCGCGACTTTTTTGGCGCGCACACTTACGAGCGCGTGGACAAGCCCGGCGTTTTTCACACGGAGTGGATGGAGGCCGACAAAGAGCCGCGCGAAAAACCGGCCGAACCGAAAAAGCCGGCGAAACGTCACGCCGGCGAATAGCAGATGTCGATCTTAGTGGAAATCGTGCGACTCGCTGCCGGCGAGTTGTTCGGCCTGCGCGAGCGCTTTGATGTCGCGCGTTTTCACGAGCACGACGTTTTCTGAATTCTGCACTTCGCCTTCGATCAACAAAAACGATTCTTCCGTAATCGTTAGGCGAAATCGCTCGAACAAATCAGGATCGACAATCGCATTCGAAACGCCGGTCTCATCTTCCAGGCTAATAAAGACGAAACCTTTGGCCGTGCCCGGCCGCTGACGACAAATGACGTTGCCCGCGATCTGGACGGTCGCGCCATGCGGCGCGGAACGGAGATCAATCGCGCGCCAGATATTCGGCAATTGATCGCGCAGTAATCGCATTGGATGTGGCCCGGTCGTTAGGTTCATCGTCGTATAATCTGCATTCACTCGCTCGGGCATCGTCATGCGTTTGAGTGGCGACTTGGAATTCTGGGGAGCACAGGCCGCTGGCCTGTGGTTTGCGGCGGCTCGCCGCAAATGATTTTTCTCCGGCGAGTCGCCGGAGAATGCAGGCGGGCCGCCTGCGCTCCGCAGAATTACGTGATCGAGTAAATCGTTGTGCGATATCTCTTCCACTTTCCACATCGCTGAGCGTCTATGTTTGGCGAAACAATTCAGCGCGCCGAGTTCGGCGAGCGCTCGCGTTTCGTCTTTCGATAGCGCGACGCGACGTTTGAAATCATCGAGCGACTCGAATTGTCGATCTTCGCGTTGCCTAACGAGCTCCTCGCCGTGTTCTTTGCGCAATCCGTTCACGACGCAAAAGCCGAGACGAAACGTGTCATCTGAAATAACCGCGCAATTCCATGTCGATCTTGCCGCGCACACCGGCAAAACTTTCACGCCGTGACGCTGTGCGTCTTTCACGATCGTCGCCGGCGAATAGAAACCCATCGGCTGATTGTTGATGAGGCTCGCGTAAAACTCCGGCGAACGGTGCACTTTTAAATACGCGCTGCCGTAGGCGAGAATGGCGAAGCTGATCGCGTGCGATTCCGGAAATCCGTAAAGCGCGAACGACGAGATCGATTGAATGATCTTGTCGATCTTGTCCGGCGCCACGCCTTTGCGTTCCATGGCCGCGCGAAGTTTCACGCTCACTTTGTTCATCCGTTCTTCGGAGCGATGAAAACTTAGCGCGCGTCGCAGCTCTTCCGCTTCATCGCCGGAAAAATCCGCCATCACCATCGCGATCTTGAGCATCTGCTCCTGAAATAATGGAACGCCGAGCGTGCGTTCGAGCACAGGTTTCAATCGCTCATCGAAATACGTGACCGGTTCCTTGCCGGCGCGCCGATTCAAATACGGATGCACCATGTCGCCTTGGATCGGTCCCGGCCGAATGATCGCGACTTCGATGACGACGTCGTAAAAACATTTCGGTTTCATGCGCGGCAGCGTCGCCATTTGCGCGCGGCTCTCGACTTGGAAAACGCCAATCGTATCGGCTTCCTGCATGATCTTGTAGGTTGCGGCGTCGTCCGTCGGAATGTGCGCAAGATCGACAGGTCGGCCGCGGTCGCGACAAATCTCAAGCGCGTCCTGCATCACCGACATCATGCCCAGGCCTAACAAATCGACTTTCACGATGCCGAGGTCTTCGCAATCGTCCTTGTCCCATTGCGCGACGACGCGGCCGGGCATGGACGCATTTTCCAGCGGGACGAACGAGCTGAGTTTGTCCTGGCAAATGATCATCCCCCCGGAATGCTGGCCGAGATGGCGCGGCAAACCGTAGATAGCGTGATACAGCCTAACGAACGCCGGCATGCGCGGATGATTTTTCGGGAGACCGGCTTGCTCGATCTGAGATTCGAGCTCGAGCGTGTGCGGAAAATCGCCGCTCGCAAACAAATGCGAGAAGCGATCAATGATGCTCGGTGAAAAATTCAACGCCTTGCCGATCTCGCGCGCGGCGCTTTTGCCGCGATAGGAAATAACATTCGCGGTCATGGCCGCGCCGTGTTTGCCGTAGCGGCGATAGATTTCCTGGATGACGGCTTCACGGCGATCGCCGCTTGGAAGATCGAGATCGATATCGGGCCAGCCTTTGCGGCTCTCGTTCAGGAAACGTTCGAAGACGAGATGATTGCTCACGGGATCGACCGGCGTGATGCCGAGACAAAAACAAACGGCGCTGTTCGCCGCGCTGCCGCGCCCCTGCACCATGATGTTGTGCTCGCGGCAAAAATTGATGATGTCCCACACGATCAAAAAATATCCGGGGAATCCGAGCTTTGAAATCAGCGCGAGTTCTTCTTCGAGCTGGCGTTTCACGCGCGTGCTGATGGATGCGTAACGCTGCTGCGCGCCAAACCAGACGATCGTGCGCAGAAATGAATCCATGCTGTGGCCGGCGGGAACCGGATACGAGGGAAATTCGTAACCGATGTTTTCGAGCGAGAATGTTAATCGTTCAGCCAGGCGCGATGTGTTCTCGATTGCTTCCGGCAAATCGCGAAAGAGTTCGCGCATTTCACGGTCGCTCTTGAGATGACGCTCGGTATTTTGGGTGAGCAATTTCCCGGCGCTGTCGAGATGCGTGTGTTCGCGGATGCAGGTGAAAACATCCAGCACTTCGCGCCCGTACGGCTTCGCGTACTGCACTCCGTTCGTCGCTAAGATCGACAATCGATATTTCGCGGCAAGATCGACAAGTTGTTTGTTCCGCTGTTCCTCGCCGCGAATGAAGTGCCGCTGGATTTCGACAAAAACATTTTCGCGACCGAAGGCGTCGATCAAAAATTGTGCGCAAGCTTCAGAGCTCTGGGGAGCACAGGCCGCCGGCCTGTGGTTTGCGGCGGCTCGCCGCAAATATTTTTCGTCCGGCGGGCCGCCTGTGCTCCCCAGAAATGCAATCACACCTTCGCTGAAGTTGCGCAGGTCATTCCATTGTACGGCGCATTCGCCTTTCGGGCTGCGGAGATGAGCTTGCGTCAGCAACTCGCATAAGTTTTTATAGCCGGCGCGATTCTCGACTAGCACCGGCAACAACGCGCCGTCTTCCATCGACAATTCGCAGCCAATAATTGGGCGAACGTTGTGTTCGCGCGCAGCGACGGAGAATCTTTGCGCGCCGTAAACGCCGTTGCGATCGCACAACGCGATCGCCGGCATCTCGAGCTCGGCCGCGACTTCAGCTAGTTGCTCGGGAAAACTTCCGCCGCGCAAAAAGCTGAACGCGCTCGCGGCATGCAACTCGACGTATGACATACGCGCGGCATTCGTTAGTCGTAAATGCCGTCGAGATGCCAGCCGCGTTCATCTTCGTGACAACGCGCGACCGCTCGAGTGCTTAGCTCGATGTCCCATTCGGCCCGCGCCCAATGGTTTTCGTTCCACCAATTGCCGGAGAGAAAATATGGGCCGGTTTGAGCGGAGACTTCGCCGGTGAGTTCTGAACTGCGGACGTGAATTGGAAGATCGACATCTAACAAGATCGACATCGGAATTTGGGGGCGGAAGCGGCGTAGTGCTGGAGATAAAGTTTGGGACGACACGGAGGTCGTCCCTCCAGCCCATTGAAACGGTTCCATCTGAAATGCATCAGGCCGATGCGTTTCTTCGAGCTGCGGTGTGCCGACGCGGTCGTTGCCTAACAAGGCCGTGAGACGCGCGAGCGTTTCGGAAAGTTGCATCGGATTGCGCAACGCAGTTTCGAAAAGGCCGAATTGTTGCGATGTCGGTTTGGTTGGTTGCGCGTCGAGGGAGATCGCGGTGATGGCGTGCTCGGATTTAAAATTCTCGAGATGCGTGTGCAGCATGCGGAAGAGAAGATCGACATCGTTCGTCGGCTGCGGGATTTTGAAAACGCGCTCGTATTCGGCGCGATTGCTGAAACTCAATCGCAGTGTCAGTTCTTCGGCCACGAGATAAATCGCGTTTAAGCGTCGCGCGATTTGTTCGAGAAATCGCCGCAGCATGAAGAGCAGGGGATCGATCGTTTCGACTTCGTGCTCGAATTCGAAAGTTTCGGCGAACGATTCCGGCGGCTCGATCAGCTTGAGCAGACGTGTCGATTTTCCATGCGCGCGTTCCCACATGCGCACTGCCGCGGGACCGAGCCGGGCGGCGATGTCGATCTTATCGAGGGCGGCGAAATCGCCGACGGTGTGCACGCCCCATTTATGCAAGATCGACATGATGCCTTCGGCATCGTCGGTCGATCTTGCATCGCGGCTCATCGTTAATGTGCGAGCAATCGCGTTTTGAGATCGTCGGGCAGCGGGGCGTTGTTGACCCACGATGCCGCGGTCGTCGGATTCACTTTTAACCAGGTTTTCACGACCGATTCCACCTGGGTGTTACGCATTCCTTCATTGCCGATGGAAATGGCCCATTGGGCGGCCGATTGTGGATCGGAATTCGCGATGCGGCGGGTGAATGCGCTGATGCCGGCGTCGCGCGCCGAGCCCTGGCCTAACGAGTCGAGCCAATGCGCCGTCGCTCCGGAATCGCTGTCGGCCCAACGATTGACCACACTTTCGACCGCGCGTTGCTGGCCGGGTCCGGAGGGAAGGGTGGTGGCCCAATGACTCGCTTCACGCGGATCGTTCGCGGCCCATTGCCACGCAATATTTCCGGCGGCGGTAGCCTGCGCCTGAGGTGAAGAAATTTTCGTGATCAAACGCGCCGCTTCGTGCACGTCGTTCTCGGCCATGGTCGCGAGAATACCGGGCAAGACCGCGTCGCGATTAGCGGGATCGGGCAACCCTTCGGCCCAACTCAAAGCGGCTTTCGAATCCGATTGCGCCCATTGTCGCGCCACCGTTTGCAGTAAATCGCGCCGATTATCGTCTTCGCTTTGCTTCAGGGCGAACTCGGCCGCCGCGCGTGGATCGGAGTTGCCCCATTGCGTGACGATGTTATTAAGCGCGGCTTGGCGTACGGTGCCATCGGGAAGTTTCTGCGCCCAACTCGCCGCCGCCTGCACATCGCTTGAAGCGAGATGAGTGGCCAGAGAAGCGATCGCGTCCTGCTGCACTTTTCCAGGCGGCAAATTGTTAACGTATTCGGCCGCGGCGGTCGGTTCGGTTTGTAACCATGAATTAAAGATCGAACGCATCGCCTGCGCTTTACCGTTGCCATTGTCCAATTGTTGCGCCCACGCCAGCGCCGCCGCCGGATCGCTTTGTCCCCATTGCCGCGCGATGTTCGCCGTGGCCTGGTCGCGCATCGAACCAGCCGGGAGCTCCGCGAGAATCGACGCCGCTTTCGGGGCATCTTTCGTCGCCCAGTTCGACAAAATATTTTGCATGGTGTTATTGCGCGCGCGGCCGGTCGGGAGCGAGCTTGCCCAGGCAAATGCCGCTTCTGGATCCTGATTTGCCCATGTCGATCCAACGGCCTGGCAGGCGGCTTCGCGGGCGCCGTCGTTAGGCAATTGCGCGATGGCCGCGGCGGCGCCGGCGGGATCGTTCGCGGCCCAGGTATTGAAAATCGGCCAGTAAAGATTTTGCCGGCCGCGTCCGGCCGGAAGAGTTTGCGCAATGGCCAGCGCACGCGCCGGATCCTCTTCCGCGACCGCGGCGATAACGGTGTGCATTGATTGATCGCGCATTTGGCCCGGGGGAAGTTGTTGTACCCACGCGGCCGCAGCGTTGGCGTCGCGCGTCGACCAACCTTTGACCGCATTAGTGATCGCAGCGTTACGCGCCATGCCGGCCGGAAGTTTTTGCGCGTAATTAATCGCCGCCATGGGATCGAATTCGGCCCAACGACTTACGAGCGAAGCGAGGAGAATGGTTCTATCGGGTGACTGCGGCAACGATTCCGCGAACGCGACCAGCTCGCTCACACTTTTCTGGTCGAGCCCGTCGGTAAGCTTGCTGATTTCGCCGCGCATGTGACGCCCGCGACCTCCACGTTTGAAAGCGGCTTTGAGCGCGGCCATTTTTTGTTCGGCCGAAGATGGACCGCTTTCCTCTTCATTATCAGTTGTCGATCTTTCATTGCTCTTCGCCGCTGCAGCGGAAGTCGAACGCGACGGGCCGGAGGAATCAGTCGCATTCTGCGACGTGTTCGCAGGGCTTGCGGCGGCGATGTTCGGTCGCGCTGGAACGATGTAACGACCGAAAACCAAACCGGTGAGGAGCGCAGCCGCGGCGATGGCGATGGAGAGACGAAAGCGCTGCACAAATAGATAGATAGCTGAACTGTTCATATGTTCAAGTGAACTTAACCCCTTCAAAGAATTTTGACCCGGCACTTCGGCAATGCCTGTAAAAACGCCCGCCCATATGGCTTCGTAATGACCCGATTGTCGAGGATAACCGCGATCCCCTGGTCCGATTTCGTTCGGATGAGGCGACCGATTCCCTGACGCAATTTCAAAATCGCTTCCGGCAACGAATACTCGGTGAAAGCGTCGCCGCCGCGCTCCTCGATTAATTCCAGCTTCGCTTCGATGAGCGGATGATCGGGGACGGCGAATGGTAAACGGGTGATGATCACGTTCGAAAGCGCTTCGCCCGGAACATCGATACCCATCCAGAAACTGTCCGTGCCGAACAGGACACTGCGCGGGGTGGATTTAAATTGCTCGAGTAATTTGCCGCGCGGCACGCCCGCGCCTTGCACGAAGAGATGGTAATCTTGCTCGCGAATGAAGTTGTCGATCTTGCCGGCGATTCGTTGCATCGCGCTGTAACTGGTGAAGAGAACAAACGCGCGCCCGTTCGTAAGATCGACATAGTGCGCGATCCATTTCGCGAGCGCGTCATCGTAACCAGCGTCGCGCGGATCGGGCATTTGCCTAACGACGAACAGCTCCATTTGTTTTTGAAAATCAAACGGGCTGCCGAGTTGCACCGGTTCGGCTTCATCCGCGCCGATGCGGTTGCGAAAATAAGCCATGTCCGGCCGGCCGACCGACAACGTCGCGCTCGTCATAATGCACGAGCACGAATCGCGGAAAATCATTCGCCGTAACACCGGCGCGATGTCCACCGGCGCGGCGTTCAGCGTAATGAATTGCCCCATCTTTCCCGTGCGCTCGACCCAATAGACATATTCGTCCGCGCTCTGTTCGAGAAACGTGGTGATGCCAACGCGCGCATCGCGCAGGCGCCGGCCGAGCTCCTGCAATTCCGCTTTTAGAAATTCGTCCTCGGTTTTTCGGATGACTTCCGAAATGCGCGCCTGCAGCGCGATGAGTTTTCCGGTGATGGTGTCCGGCGCGAAATCCGGCGCGCGGACGCGGAATTCGCGACCTTTCGTAAATTTGCAGCGCTCATCGAGGGCGCTGAAAAATCTTTCGACGTCATCGACCGCGTCGGCGGCGAGTCGCACACCGTCGGCGTCGCGCGTGGCGGTGAAGAGACCCTTCTTCGTCCGTGCGTGATACAGACGTTGAATTGTCGATCTTAGCCCGTATTGCGAAACCGCGATTCCGATCTGCCGCGATGCTACCTGCTCGATCGTATGCGCCTCGTCGAAAATCAGAAAATCATTCGGGAATAGGAATCCGCTCTCGCGTTCCTCCTGCTCTTCGATCCCGCCTAACAACATGAAGAGCAGCGTGTGATTGATCACCGCCACGTCCGCGGCTTCGAAAAGTTTGCGCGCGTTATGATAAAAACAGCGCGAATCGCGTCCGCAGGTTTTCTTCGTGCAGATGTGCGGCTCGCTGCAAACTTGCGTCCAGACTTTCGGGTCCGGTTCGAAACTCAAATCGCTAAGCGATCCGGCGCGCGTCGTGGCCGCCCACTCCGCCAGCACCTGCAATTCGTTTTTCTCCGGGCCGGTGAAAAGCTCGTTCGCTTGTTGCAATGCGCGCTCGAGTCGTCGCGGGCACAAATAATTTTGCCGGCCTTTGATCAGCGCCGCCGTGAATTCGACCGGCAACACCTTTTGCAAAATCGGAATGTCTTTATTCAGCAACTGCTCCTGCAAGCTGATCGTATAAGTCGAAATGATCGCTTTCTTGTGTTGCTCGAGCGCGAAGAGAATCGACGGAACGAGATAGCCTAACGATTTGCCGACGCCGGTGCCGGCTTCGAGAACGAGATGTCGATCTTCCTCCAACGCGCGCGCGACCGCCGCCGCCATTTCCTGTTGTTGTGGGCGAAATTCGAAATTCTTCGCCTTCGATAACAGGCCGCCGTCGGAAAAGATCGTGCGGACGCGCTCGACGAATTCCGTTCCGAGAGAATCCTTCAGCGCGATCATGTCAGTGAGATGCGAAAATGAACCGATACGTTACACTCAAGATCGACAATTACCCATTCCGAAATCCGTGAAGCTGCTCGATCGTTACGTCACCCGAAATTTTTTGCAGGCCTACATTTACTGCATCGCCGGATTCATTTCCATCTGGCTCATCTTCGACGTGAGCGACAACATTTCCGTCTTCATCGATCAGCATCTCGGCTTCACCCGGGTCGCGCGCTACTACTTCACGCAATTGCCGCAGATTCTCGTCATCCTCCTGCCGGTTTCATTGTTGCTCGCGCTTCTCTTTTGTCTCGGCCGCATGTCGCGCGCGAACGAGATCGTCTCCATGCTCACTGCCGGAATCAGTGTGCCGCGGGTTTTGTTGCCGCTCGTCGTGCTTGGGTTGCTCACGGTCGCGGTCACGTTCGCACTAAATTACGAGCTCGCGCCCCACGCCGATCTCGCCCGTCGCATCATTCTTAGCTCCGAACAGCACGCGCGGCGCTCCAGTTCGATCGAAGCGCAAATTTTCCGCAATCGAACCGATTCACGCACATGGTTTATTCAAAATTTCCGGCTGCATCAAAACACGTTTAACAACGTGCAGGTGCTGCAACAGGACGAGAATGATTCGATTGTCGTGAGTTATCTCGCGAAACGCGCGACCTACGATCCGCAAACAAAAACGTGGGAGCTCACCTCCGCGAAAATCGTGCACTACGATGGGGTCGGAAATGTTTTGCGCGAGGAATTTCAGCCTTCACTCAAGATCGAGCACTGGAGCGAGACGCCGTTTCGGTTGAGCAGCGCCAACGTTCGCGCCGAAAATCTGAGCGTGCCCGAGTTGCGCGAGTATTTGCATTTCAATTCCGATTTTCCTGCGACGCTGCTCGCGCCTTTTAAGACGCATTTGCAATATCGTCTCGCGTTGCCGTGGACGTGTCTCGTCGTCGTTATGATGGCCGCGCCGCTCGGGATTGGTTATTCGCGGCGCGGCGTGCTGGCGAGCGTTTCGTCGGCGATCATTCTCGTCTTCGCCATGAATTTTCTGACGCATTTGTTTCTCGCGCTCGGCGAAGGTTATCGCGTTCCGGCCTTGGTCGCCGGTTGGACGCCGAACGCAATCTTCGCCGTCATCGGTCTCTATCTGCTCTGGCTGCGCGCGTCCAATCGCGAGGGCACCGGCTTTGGTTTTCGCCGCGCGCGGCGTATGGTGCCGGCCACAACATGAACCCGTTGGCTAACGAATGGACGATCAAGCATCGGGCCGACGCATGTGCGGCCACGCAACGCCCATTTGCGCCCGGCGAATATTTTTACACGCTCCTCTTTCAAGACGCGGAAGGTTTTCGCAGGGAAGATTTGAGCGAAGAAGCGTGGCGTAATCGCAATGAGAACATTCGGCCGTTTTCATTTTGGCGAACGAAATACGAACCGGCGCCGCCGGAACAACCGGAGCCGCTCGCGAAAGAAAACGCCGAACAACTTTTTCGTCGGCTGACGAGCTCGGAAAATCCGCCGGCGAATGCCTGTTACGTTTTGGCCGCCATGCTCGAACGGAAAAAAGTGCTCAAGCAAATTAAGACCGAGCGTGGCGATGACGGTCGCGTTTTGATTTATGAGCATCGCGAAAACGGCGACGTCTTTATCGTGCGCGATCCCGGATTGCGGCTGGATGAATTGGAAAACGTGCAACACGAAGTGAGCAATTTGTTAGGCGCAAGATCGACATGAGCAAGATCGACAATCACTCCTTGCCGTGGTTTCGAGAAAAGTTTCCGTTGTATCTCGCGCCCATGGCCGGCGTGACCGACAAAATCTTCCGCCAAATCTGCAAGGAATACGGCGCCGACGTGCTCACGACCGAATTCGTTTCAGCGGAAGGAATTTTTCGCCGCAACGAACGCACGCGCGAATATCTAGAGTTCGATGAGGTCGAGCGGCCGATCGGCGTGCAACTCTTCGGCGGCGACGCCGAGCACATGGCGGAAGCGGCCAAACAAGTCGTCGATTGGGTCGCGCCGGACTTTGTCGATCTTAACTTCGGTTGTCCCGTCAACAAAGTGGTCGCGAAAAATGGCGGCTCGGCTTTGCTCAAAGATTGTCCAACGCTCGCGCGCGTCGCCGGCGCGGTCGTTAGGGCAATTTCGCCGCTGCCGACAACGGCGAAGATTCGCATCGGCTGGGATGAAGATTCAATCAATGCGGTCGAGATCGCGCGAGTACTTGTCGATCTTGGCGTGCAAGCGCTGACTGTGCACGGACGCACGCGCGCGCAAGGTTATTCCGGCGAAGCGGATTGGAACGTCATCGGCGCGGTTGCTAACGCAGTTTCAATTCCTGTCATCGGCAACGGCGATATTTCGTCGCCGCAGGACGTCGTGCGGCGACGAAGAGAAACCGGGATAGCCGGAGCAATGATCGGCCGCGCCGCCATGAGCGCGCCGTGGATTTTCGCGCAGATTAAAAATGAAGATGTCGATCCACCGAGTGGTCGCGAAAAGTGGAACGTGATCCTGCGTCACTGCCGATTGACCGTGGAAGACTGGGGAGCAGAGGATCCCGCCATCCGCTCGATGCGCGCGCGTTTGATGGCCTATTCCAAAGGAATGCCGGAAGGAAAATCGCTTCGCGAAAAATTTCAGCACGTCTCCACGATCGCTGAGATCGAACGCATCGCCGACGACCACGTCGCCAATTGCGAGGCGGTTTTAGTCTAGCGCGAGATACGGCATCAAGCCGTGCGTACCGCCTTCGCGGCCGAATCCGCTTTCCTTGTAACCGCCGAACGGCGATGTCGGATCGAATTTGTTGTAGGTGTTCGCCCAAACCACGCCGGCGCGAAGTTTGTTCACGATCTTGAAAATCTTTGATCCTTTGTCCGTCCACACACCCGCGCTCAAGCCGTATGGCGTATTGTTGGCGCGCTCGATCGCTTCCTCCGGCGTGCGGAATGTCATCACGCTCAGGACCGGGCCGAAGATTTCTTCCTGCGCAATGCGATGCGATGCGGTCACGCCGGTGAAGAAACTCGGTGGATACCAATAGCCTTTGCTCGGCAAACGCGCGGGCGATTGCACGAGCTGCGCGCCTTGTTGCAGGCCGCTATCGACCAACTCGCAGATTTTTTCGAGCTGCATTTTGGAATTGATCGCGCCGATGTCGGTGTTTTTGTCGAGTGGATTGCCGACGCGCAAGGTCGAGATGCGATCGCGCAGTTTGCGAATAACGGGCGCGAAGATTCCTTCCTGCACGAAGAGGCGCGAGCCGGCGCAGCAGACGTGGCCTTGATTGAAATAGATTCCGGAGATGATGCCCTCGACGGCTTGATCGATGGGCGCGTCTTCGAAAATGATGTTCGCGGCTTTGCCGCCGAGCTCGAGCGTGAGTTTTTTCTTGGTGCCGGCGATTGATTTTAGAATGCGTTTGCCGACTTCGGTAGAGCCGGTGAAAGCGATCTTGTCGATCTTAGGATGATCGACCAGCGCGCGTCCGGTTTCACCCGCGCCGGTGACGATGTTGACGACGCCATCGGGCAGTTCGGCCTGCTGGAAAATTTCGGCGAGATGCATCGCGGTGATCGATGTCGTTTCCGCGGGCTTGAGCACTACCGTGTTTCCACACGCGAGCGCGGGCGCGAGCTTCCACGCGGCCATGAGCAACGGAAAATTCCACGGAATGATTTGGCCGGCCACGCCTAACGAACGCGGTGAACGACCGGGAAATGCGTACTCAAGTTTATCGGCCCAGCCGGCGTAATAGAAAAAATGCGCGGCGACTAATGGAAGATCGACATCGCGCGATTCCTTGATGGTTTTGCCGCCGTCCATGGTTTCAAGCACGGCGAGCTCACGTGATTTCTCCTGAATCAACCGCGCAATGCGGTAGAGATATTTTCCGCGTTCGCGGCCGGAGAGTTTCGACCAAACGTTATCGTAGGCGCGACGCGCGGCCTTTACCGCAAGATCGACATCGTACGCGTCGGCCTCGGCGATTTGGGCGAGCTTTTCTTCCGTGGCCGGATTGATGGAATAGAAATATTTCCCGGCGCGCGGCCTAACGAAGCGGCCATTGATGAAAAGCTCATAACGTTTTTTGAGCTGGATGTAATTGCTCGCCTCCGGCGCGGGCGCGTACTCCCAGCGATCGCCGAAGTTTAGCCGCCGGTCTTTTGCGGGCAGGGCGACACGACGGTCGTGTCCATCGCCGTCTTTAGATAAAACGATGAGCTGCGGTGAAGAAGATTTTCGGCGCGCCATAAGATCGACATGTGATTCTTAGTCCGCCGAGGAGTGCGCCGCACGCAAAAAGAATTAGGGTCGCCTATTACTGTACACAACAGAGCCGCGGAGATTTTGCAGCTCCGCGGCTCGTTGAATTAAACCCAAGTCGTCAGCCGCTGATTAGGCGCGACGGCGGGCGCGCAGCCAGGTCAGGCCGACCGAGCCGAGCCCACCGAGGCCGAGCAACGACCAAGTCGCCGGCTCGGGCACTGCCGTGATCGTGATTGTATAAGCCGCCGCCGGAGCATTAACACCACTGCCTGCACCGGTCGGAGTAATTTCAGATTGTTTAGGGCTATTCGCCGTGGTGAACAGCGTGTACGTGCCAGGTGCGGCGCCGCTCAGCGTGAATTCAATGTTGGCGAGCTTGTAAGTGCCGGCGACTTTGTTGGTGCCTGTTGCGCCGAGATCGCCGCTATCGAGTGTGCCGGTTTGCGGGTTGGCTGCAAGATCTTTGTCGGTCAAGTAGCCGGAGCGCGCTCCTGAGCTGTCAGTGAAACCTTTATTGTTAAAGGGATCGCCTGAGCCCGGATTGGGACCGTCCGTTGGGCCGGTGAACGTGAAATAAGTCTCATTGGTGATGGTAATCTTGGATGCCAAGCCGGTCGGCGACTCGAGCCATAGCGAATATCCGTTCGCGCCGAAATTGAAGGTGCCGAAGATATCGACGTTGAAGACTTGATTCGAACTGTAAGTGCCGGCATCGGGTGTACCAACATTATCGTTGAACGAGAACGTGGCCGTATTTTGACCGAACGCCATGCCAACTGCTGCAATCAAGCAGCCAATCGTGAGGCTAAGTTGTTTTTTCATATGGAGTTTTCTCCTTGTTTGCTGATTTCTTGGGTTGTCTGGTTGTTTGTTCTTGTTGTTTGTTCCGGGGTGAAAGTTATCCGGCATGCGATTGTACGACAGGCCGCTTCTCAAAGCTCCAGAAAATCTCGATAGGTGGACTCGATACAGTGAATCGCCTTGTGCGCCTTTGGTTTGCCTCGGCAGCGGAGACTCGAAATAGCGCGCCGAAAAGTAGCCTACCGGAGCGACCGGGGCCGCCGTTTCCCACTCGAAATGGGCGATTTAAGTTCACCTTGTCTTCTATTCGTAGGTGGCCGTTTGGGCGGACGCCTCCACGACTATAGTTTTTAAGATTTTTCACTGAACTTCCTTTAAGGCAGAGCTGTGCCGGATTTGGATTTCACGAATGCGATGTCAGCACTGTTGAGATTTCCATCGACGGTCACGTCTTCGCGGAAGTTAAACGGCGTCAGCGTCTGACCTGATTGGCTTTTCGTTTGTGCGATGTCGGCGGAATTCACGAATTTGTCCGCGGTCGTGTCGCCGGCGAGCACGCCCATTGGCACTGAGACATTGGCGGTGTTGGTGCCGTCGTCTACGCCGTTGAGATTAATTATCAGCGTCTGTGCATTGCTGACATTCGTTAGGTTAACCGTCACCACGCTGCCACTAACGCTGGCGCTGGCGATCGAGCCCGTGCCACCGCTGCCTTTCGTAACGCTGATGCTCGATACATTCACTGGCACCGGGAATGTGATTACGACTTTATGTTTTCCAGTCGTGCCGCCGCTGCGGTCTTCGATGCCAACGTTACCGCTCAATGGAAGATCGACATCGAACGTTCCGGCGGTGCCGTGGGTTTTGCGCGAAACCGCGCCGATAGGAATCAAACTGGTCGCCGTGCACGCATTGTTACCGGCAACGGTATATGTCGACGCGGGAAAACTGTTGTCGGTTTGCGCTTTGACGAATGTGTGATCGATAAAGGCGTTCGAGCGCTCGAGTTTGCTCTCGGGGGAACCGGGCGCATCGCCAGTGAGGGTGCGTCCGTTCACGCCACCAAGAAGTGCCCCAGGTTGCGGATTACCGAACAGCGTTTTCGGAACGAAGATCGTAATCGTGCCATCCGGATCGTAACCGCTGGTCGGCAGCGCATCGCCCTGTTTTGTTTCCGAGATAACGAAAACCGCAGGCACTCCCGCATCCGCGAGCGTGCCGTATTCAAAGGTCACGTTACTGCTCGCATCGCTCGTCATCCCGACATAAAACTGTTGCGCATAATGGGAAGCGCCGGTGCCGTCGATAACGGGCGGATATGACTCCGCGGCGAACGAGTTCCAAACGATGCGCCAGCGACTGTTAGGCGGAATCGTCGAGAGATCGTTCACCTTCATCTTAAACATGAAATTGCTCGTGTTTGCCGGTTCGCCGACCGCAACGTAATCGATCAAGAGTGACGGTGGCGTATTGCCCCCCGCGTTCGCTTCAGCGTGCGTGGGATCATTGCGATGAATGACCAAGCCGGTGCAGGTCGTGCCCGTGTACGGGGCAGCGACTTCGTTGTTGCTACATGAAATTCCGGCACTGTTTTTCGCGGCGACTTTGTAGTAATACGTCGTCGCATCATTTGCCGCGAGCACGTCGTTGTAACTGCCGCCCGTTTGCGAACCAGCGACCTGCGTTAACAGCGTCTCCGCGCCGCTCACGGTGCCGCGCAAAATATTATAATGGTTGATCATCAAGTTGCCGGTGTCGGCTTCCGACCATTGCAGGCTAACGAGATTGCCGACTCGTTTGGCCGTTAACGTCGGCATGCCGGGTTTCGATGTCGATGTTGCGGGATCGTTTGCAGCAAAAAGTCTTCGGCCGCTCGACTGGCGCGCGATCGTCGCGGTGCTGGTGAATGCGTTACCCTCGCCCGGCGGCGCTTCGCCTTGCGCCGTCAACGGCGCCTGGACGCAGTTGCCGCCTTCGCAACCGTTGACATAACCGATGAGTACGCGGCCGGTTTTGTCGACCGCCATATCGAAAAAGTCGAGGAGGTTGCGGCAAATGCTCGCGCCGCCTTTGGCCCAAATACAACCGCGCTGCATCGGTGCGTTCGGCGTAACGTCCCGCGTCGACCATGTCTGCCCGCCGTCGAATGTGCTCGCGACGTACATATGCCAGACCCCGGGGAAACTGCTTTGCAACGCGTCGCCTGCCGTTGTCGTTCCTAAAAATGCGACCGCCGCGCGACCGGCATCGCCTGCGACCGCCGCCGGATAGCGGATGTTTTGCAGACCAAAAATCGCGGCGACATTGCCAAGATTCTGCCAAGTGGCGCCAAAATCATCCGACGTTAAAACTGCCGCTGCGGTGTCGTTATTCGCGATGATGTAATAGACGCGGCCGTTTGCATCGACCGCCACCGCCGGATCCTGAAAGCTCGCCGATGGTTGCATGGCGATTGTCGATGTTTGCACATGTCGAATCGTCCAGGTCGAGCCGTTGTCTTGCGATACGAGTAAACTCGCGACGCCACCGCATTGATTGAATGGCACGTAAACAGTTCCGTCTTTCGGCGACACTTTCACGTGTCCGTGCAAACCACCACACACATTAACCGGCGGAGTCGTTAGGGGAACAGAAGGCCCGTAGGTCAGTCCACCATCATCACTGCGTGAACAAAATGCCGGCGGTCCCGAATTCGGCACCCCTTCCTGCGAACAATAATAAACGGCGTGATTGTACGGCGTCGGCAAGCTTGGGACTGGCGCGTGATAAGGTCCACCGCCGATGGTTTCGTGGTCCACACCGGACGCGAATCCACTTCCCTGCGTCGGTATCCAGGTCGCGCCGTCGTCATTCGTAAACGAAGTTTTGCACGTCGGACTCAACAGCGTGAGCTCGCCCGTAAACGAGCGACCAAGGGCGGAATCGGTAAAACCGATCGGATCGGAATCGACCGCCACTTGTGTCGGCGCCGCGCGATTTGTCCATGTCGATGAAAGCCCGTTGGCCGGACATGTGTCGTCGAATTTCACGAAGAGCGTCTCCAGCCCGGAATAGAAAATTGCCGTGTCCGTGAGCCAGTTATCGCCGATCGAAGGTTCGCCCGCGTTGCGGCCCATGTATTCCACCGAGTTGGGCTGTTGACCGGCCTCGGTCGTTTTCACTGTCACGAGCGTTCCGGGCGCGGCGAAATTTTCGAAGCCGATTTGCGGGCCGTTGTCCTGCGCCGCGGGCGGGATTGGTCCAAAAGGCGGAAGCGGAACTCCGGGCAGACCCGTATTATCGTAAGTAAACGTGCCGGTGTAATCATAGGGCGCCGTCAGCGCCGCCGGATTGCTCGACGCGCACACCTGCACTTGATACTCGCCGGGTGCGAGACCGCCCGCGGGTTCGTAGGTCAGGGCCTCATTTCCAATGCCGTTGTCTTCCGTTTTGACGAAAATCGGATTCGGGTCAGAGCCGTAAAGCAAGGTAACGGCGAGATCGTTCGCTGGCACCTGAGCATTTACTTGCACGACGATGCGAAGTTGGTTCGCCGGAACCGTGAAGTGATGCCGCGGCGTGGCGCACGGATATGCGTGCGGATCAAATGTGCCGCTGAATTGTTGCGGCACCGACGCGGCCGGCGCAGTCGGCGAACTTTTCGAAGATCGTAGCGCGCGGTGGCCGGCCGAGAGGTTCGTTAGGGCGACAGTCGCGAGAGCGAAGCTAATGATGAGACACGGTATTCCAGCGAGAACACGCGCTGTGACAGGATGGGAATTTCTTTTCATGACGTGGAGTGTTTCGGCCGCGCGACCCTCTCGCTGGCCTACTACTGAATCGGAAAATTGCGGCTCTCCGGCCGCATACCCCACGACGATTCGTGCGAAACCGTCAGGGCAACCGCGCTATCGCCTCTGCGGCCAGCGCCTTCGTCTTCTTAATTTTTTCCTCTTCTTGATCTGGCCCGCCGATGCTTATGCGAATATAAGCGCCGTTTTTCAGCACGTACAACGCGCCGCCCACCCGGCTCCCGCTCCAAAACGCTTCCTCGCCGACGCCTTCGATCTTCTTCATCGGCGCTTTGCCTTCCTCTTCTTCCTCGCCTCGGCCGCTTTTTTGCTCGCGCAAACTTTCCGCTTTCTCTTTTTCGCCTTCGCGCTCCTTGTTTTTGTCCTCGTCGTAGCGCCCGAATGTGTTCTCCCAGCTCTCTTTTGCGGCCCGGGCATCCGTTCCTTTCGGATCGTTCTGCGTCACCATCAAACTAACCGAACGGTTCGACGGCTCCGCCGCGTAATAGCATTGCAACACTTGCAGGTGGCCATCGGCGGTGCCATTTCCTTTCGTCTCTTTGACCGGGGCGCCCTGCACCTTTTGAATCTCCTCGTTCGTTAGAAAACTACACGCGTTGTCGGTCAATGTCCGAACCGTCCGCGTGGCCGTCGCCTGCGTTTGCGCGTCTTGCGGCGGAGGCACTTCGGATTTCTTTTTGCATCCGGCGAACGCGATTAAGACGGATATGCCTAACGAAAAAAAGCGAGTGGTTTGCATCATTAAAATAAAGATTGTCGATCTTGCCGCATCAATCAGAAGTCGGAGTCGCGACCACCAGCCCCGCCAGCAGAAACACGAGCGCCGCCGAAAACAGACAGTAGCGACAAAAAGCGTGCAACAGAAACGCCTGCACAAAGAGAAGCCATAGAGTGAAGAGGAACATTCCGCCCACTACGCCGGCGAAAATTTTCCGCGCTTTGACGTAACCAAACGCGGCGAATGTGGCGAAAGTAAATGCGGCGAAATACGCGAGCGTTCCGAATGACGCGATCGGAAAATTGCCGATCTTTGCGTACTTGCTGCCGAGCACTTCGAAACATCCGGCCGAGTCGCCGCACACGGCCGTTGCCCCGGTCAGCGCGAGAACGGTCAAATAGGTTGCTTCGGCCAGGCCGACCAGCGCTGCGATCGCGGCAATGGTGTAGACAATCGTGCGAAAACGCGACGGAGTGGAAGTTGTCGATCTTGCCATTGTCGATCTTAGCCGGAGGGCTTTTGTGGATTTAACGCCGCCTCCACCGCTTCGCGAATGAGCTTGGGCGATTCCGGTCCGGACATCGAGATGGACTTGTTGTTTACGAAAACGGTCGGCGTTGCGGTCACGCCGATCTTGGATCCATCACGCTGGTCCTGCGCGACGCGTTCTTTGACCGCTTCGCTATCGATGTCTTTTTTAAATTGCTCGACGTCGAGGCCGAGCTTTTCGGCGTAGCTGCTAAACAAATCGCGCGGCTGCGGCACCTTCGACCAAATCGCTTGCTCGTGATAAAGCGTGTCGTGCATGTCCCAGAATTTTTTCTGCAGTCCGGCCGCCTCGGCCGCCTGGGCGGCGTCGCGCGCGTGGGCATGAACGATGAGCGGGAAATGATGAAAGATAAGCCGGACTTTGTCGCCGTAATCATGCTCGATCTGCTTGAGCGGTTCCGCGAGACGGCCGCACGGCGGACATTCGTAGTCGCCATATTCTTCGATCGTGACGGGCGCTTTATCGTTGCCGCGCACATGCAGCTTCGCATTTTCCGATGTCGATCTTGCACTCGTTAGGCTGAGGCTGAGAGGACGTTTCGAGCGGTAGAGCGCGACGCCGCCGGCAACCGCGCCGCAGCCGACCAGAGCAACGATGATGAACGGCAGAATGCGTTTCACAAATAAGCGAGGCTGAACATGCACGGCGCTGGAGGCAGGCTCAAGCACTACCTCCGGCGCGCGCGCAAAATTTGATTGTCGATCTTACGGAAGGCCGGTGCCGGATTTGGATTTCGCGAGCGCGATGTCGGCGCTGTTGATGTTCCCGTCAGCGGTGAGGTCTTCACGGAAGTTCGAGCCGGTGACGAGCTGACCGGACTGCGATTTGGTTTGCGAGATGTCGGCGGAATTGACCAAACCGTCCGCGGTCGTATCGCCGGCGAGCACGGACATGTTGATCGGCACATTGCCGGAGCCGTTCGCATCGGTCACGCCATTCAAACTGATGGTGAGACGTTGCGCGTTGGTGACGCCGGTAAGGTTAATGGTGACGACGTTACCGCTGACGCTCGTGCTCGAGACGGAGCCGGTGCCCGAGCTCACGCTCGCGCCGGTGATCGTGACCGGAAGCGGGAAGGTGACGACGATTTTGTGATCGCCGTTCGCTCCGCCGGTGCGGCATTCAATTCCCGGCGACGTGAGAAGATCGACATCGAAATCTCCGGCCGTGCCGTGTGTCTTACGCGAAACGACGGCGAGCGGCGTCGGCGCTCCGGGCAAACACGTCGGGAATGTTGGATTGAGCAACGCGAGCGGGCCGCTGGTCTGCCGCGCGAATGTGACATGTGTCGAAGTGGAACCATTGTCCGCGAAGGCAACGTTAGCCAAACCGTCGGGTCCGATATCGACTTGGAAAAAGTCGGCGAGTGTGCGCGTGCCGCTGGCGCAGAGCAGACCTTGATTACAAATCGGTCCGTTATGCATGATGTGATCGCTCACTTGTGAGATAGTGAACACAGGCTCGCGCGAATTGGCGTTGAGCGATTGCGCGAACATGGTGTTCCAGTGCACAGTGTTCGAAGCGATGTTCGGATCGACCGGTGAAGTCGTGGCGTAATAAACGACGTCGATGCGACCGGTGTCACCGGCTGCGACCCATGGCATGACTGCGGCGCCCGGTCCCTGACTCACTTGGAACGGACCGTAGAAACTTTGTCCGTGATCGTGCGACATCGCCATCCAAACCATGTACTCGTTAGTCCGGGCGTTGTTCATGGCCCACGCGACATAAATGTTGCCGCCTTTGTCGATGGCCGCGGCCGGGAAATCATTCGCGGTGTTGTTGCCGTACGTTTTCACGGCGGGATCCGGAGTCGGCGCCGGCGAAGGCAACGCATCAGGCGAATCTTGCACGCCTTTGTACACCGGAACGTTCGTGAACGGTCCGGGCGGCGCTCCGGCTGCGGCGGGCGGAGCGCCGAAGGCTTCCCACACGTTCGGTAATTTTCCGAACGGCGGATTCGCCTGGTTCGTCCGCACGGTCGAGGCAGTGAAGATGCCGTAAACCACGTGCGTAGCCGGATCGACAAACACCGGTCCCGGATTCGTATTCGGGAAAGTGCTGTTCGGTGGCAAGATCATTTCCGGCGCGGTGATGCCGCTGGCCGGCGGCGACCACGCGCCGTCGTTCGTTAGGGCGTTAAAACGTACCGCTTCAGCGGCCGCTTCGTGGTCCATTTCGTAAACGGTGAGATCGCCATTCGCCGGAACATTGCGATCGTACGTAAGCCATTGTCGATCCGACGAAGCATCAACGTTTCCGGCCGCGCCACCGGTTCCGGGCGCGAACCAGGTCGCGCCGCCATCAATCGACTTCGCGATGTTGATCGAAGTCAGTTGTGCAAGATCGGCGAAGTATAACAAGTCCGGTCGCGCGCCGCTGGTTTGCCGAATCGGAAGAATATCCTCGTCACCGGCATTCAGCACCCGGTCGGCGACGGGATTGACTGGCGAAAGGAAGCTCGCGCCGTTGTTTGTTGATTTCCAAACCCATGGATTTCCCGGCGTGGTGATGAACATGCAGTTATGCGAATCCACTTTCATGCAAGGCTCGCCTCCGGGCGAACCGACCGCGACATTCGCACTGAATGCCGCTGGTCCCGGGGGAGACGGCGGAGTAAGCGCGCTCGCTCCACCTGTCTGTTTGATATACCACGTCTTCACATAACAGTTGGATGCGGGCGGCCCGGTGCAATCCGTCACGCCATCTTCGTAGGCGATGTTCGCGTTACCATCGCGATCAATTGTCATCGTATAATACTCACTCAGGTCGCGCGTCGATCCGGTGCAGTTTCCGCCTTGAGAACAGATCGCATCGTTGTGCACCGCGTACGGAACGGCGACCACTTGCGTGAAAGTTGGACTGGCGGAAAGCGCGTTCGTCGTCTGCGCGAAGAACACATGCCAGTCGTATGGTGGCGCATCGGGCGATGCCGAACTCGATCCGTACCAGGTAATGTCCACCACTCCAGGTGAACCAGCCACGATCCACGGCATCACTGTCGATTGGGTATTGGCGCCGCTATCGACTTGCACCGGCGGCAACCATGTCGCGCCCTGATCGGCCGAGCTCATCAGGAAAACGTGAGCGTTCGTGCGAGCTGTTAGGCCGGTCGAACGCGTGAAGACAACGTGCACGTTGCCGCCGCGATCAACCGCGATGATCGGAAACGCGTTCTCAACCGAAGATCCCGCCGGACCGGTATAGATTGTTGAAATCGTCCACGTATTTCCACCGTCGGTCGATTTCAACAAGTTGAGTTGGTTAGGCAAATTCGTCGGCGTGTACGTCGTGTAGAGATTGCCGTTGTATTGATCGACCGCGAGATTGTTTGAACGGCGAATAGTTCCCGCGCCGCCGGTAAGATTCACCGGAAGACTAAACGTTTTCCCCGCATCGGTTGATTTCGTAAACCAAATGCCAGCGTTGACCGGCGCGTTGTCGAACGTCATGTAAACCGTTTGCGGGCCGTACGCCGCGACCCATTGTCGATCATTCACCGGCACCGGCGGGTTGCCGTTTGCTGCCGGATTTACTTGCCACGCCTGGCCGGGCGCCGCTCCACCGACGCCGCCATCGAAAGAAGTCGAAAGCGTTGTTCCTCCCAAATACAAACTCGAAATGTACAAATAACCGCCGCTCGAAACGTCGATCGAATCGTCGCCGCCGCCGGCGCCAGCCGTGCAGGCAGACGTTCCTTGCACTCCGCATTTGTCCTGCGCGCCATCGGGTTCGCCGAGATATACGAAAGTCGCTCCTTTATCGGTCGATTTCCAAAGATCGACCCCGCCGGGCACGCCGTGGATCGCCGTGATGTAAATGTTGCCGAAGATGTCGATCTTGATTTCCGGCTCCGCGTCCTGGTCTTTCAGAGAAACGACCCCGCCGGGAATTGGCGGTATGGGCGGACGGCTAAGCTCGAGCGGATTCGAAAATGTAAACGCGCTCGAGGCGTCCGACACCACGTGAACGGCCGTGCGCTCGGCGCCGGTCGCTGTTGTCGTCCGTTCGCGCTCGGACTCGCGACGTTGCCGCGCCGACGCATCCGAAAATGAAAGCGTCGCAAGGCTTCCAGCCATTGCGACGAAGAGAACAAACGTAAACCAGCGCCATCTGCTGGTGATATGGTTGAGAACGTAATTCATGGAAGAGGGCCTTTCTGCTTCGTTGTCTCTACTTCGGCTAGCGAGCGCCCTCCGGATGCAGCCCGGCCGATTTTTTTTGATGGCGTTTTCGTAATTTTGGCCGCCTAACGAATTCGTTAGGCCAACGCAAATCGATTAGCCGGCGGGATTTAATGCCGGTCGCCTGCAAGAAGATGTCGATCTTGCGCGGGACCGAATAGTCGAGCCTGAAAAGGCAAGGGCTGCATCACGCGAAGCGATGCAGCCCTTGTTTCTTTCGCGAAAAACTATTGTCCGAGCAGCGTGTTGATCGCGTTTTGAATGTCGATCAAACCGTAACCGCTCTTGAAGTTGTAAACCTGATTGTAAACGTTCGCGAAGGTGCCGTTGACCTGAATAGTCGTCGCCGGAATCGTGTTGTTATTCTGAATCGTCGCCGTAAACGTGGAATTGTTTAGCTGATCGGCGCCGTTGCCATAGGCATGCACGCCGGCCACGTCTCGATCGACGCCGAAGCCTAACGAATCGCCCGGATCGAACGAGGTAAATGTCAAGGCAGCGACTTGATTGTTATTTGACAGCACCGGCGGCAAAACCAACGTGGCGCCGCCTGTGCTGCTGCCTTGCGCGAAGGGCGCGCCGTGCGTGGGATCCGGGTCGAACTCGAGTCCCGATGGCCGCAAATCAATCGTCATTGAGACGAGTTGATAACCTGTCGGTCCGAGGAACGTAACTTTGAAGGCGTTCGGATCGCTCGGATTATCTCCTGACGCACTGAGCGAGATTTTTAATCCCGACGGACCATTGCCGATGGCGGCGCAAAATCCGGGAGCGGTATCCATCTGTCCTTGTGTCGTCGCTTGCAAAAGCGAACGAACATAGCTCGGATTCAAGAAGCCAAGGCCGTGATCGTTCGCGGCCTGAAGTAGCAACGCGGTCGCGCCGGCGGCGTGTGGGGCGGCGGCGCTTGTGCCGAAGAAGTTCGGCCAGCCGTCGCCATCGTAATCAGCCGGAGATTTTCCGATCGTGATCGGCAATCCCGGAGGATCGACCGGTGGCGGGGGAAGTGCGCCGCCTCCGGGAGGAATCACATTCGTCAACACCGGCGGAAAGAACGTCGTGTTGGCTCCGTCCGGCGCGGAAATCGAAGGTTGTCGCCGCCTTGTCCCCTGCGCAAGGCGGTTACCTTGTCGATCAAAGAAAATGTCGACGGGACCGTTGGAAGAGAAACCTTCCACGCTCGGTGTGAGCGGACCGGCGACGACATTGCCGCTCGCATCGACGTTAGGCACGTCATCATAAACCCAGGCCGCGGTGCTGATGCAATTCGCCGCGGTGGTGTGGCCATAAATCGAAGGGCTGTCGATGTTGATGAAGTCGCCGCTGAAGCCGCCGCCATTCGTTGGCGCAACGTAGCGGAATCGATTCGCCAGCGGCGTAATGCCGGCCGGTGGATTCGCGCGCACAATGCAAATGTAAAATGTGCCGCCGGCCGTGAGATCGGTGCCGGGAAATTCATACGGCTCGTTCGTGCTGTAATTATCGTCCGTCCCGCTCATGCTCGATTGGTATGCGCCGTTCTGATCGAACACGAGAATGTTGTAGTCGGTCGTGATTCCCGCCGGACCAGTCCCCAATGGCGTCGAATCGTACGGGTCGTTCCATTGCATGACGAGTGGCGCATCGGCTGAGCCGACGGTCACTTTCTGCACCACTTGCACTGGACCATTCGGATCCGGATTGAAATTGTGCCAGCCGCCCGCGTAAGTCGCGGCGGCCGGAATGCCGGTGAGCGCGGGATGATTACTCTCAGCGACTTTGGCGTGATTGAAACCAGTGGCCGCGGCGATGGGACGCCAATCCGATTCGTACCCTTCGTTCCCGTCATTGCCGGCGCTCGAAAAATAAATCACACCGTATTGCGTGGCGATGTCGTCGATCGCTTGCGCGATCAACCCGTCGGAATACATCGGCTCGACGAAATAAATGACGTCGTCGCACACGATGTTGCAACCGAGCCCCGGGCGATTTGTGATCGCGCCGGTGTTAGGATCGACAATCGGGACCATCGCGGAGGTCGGAGATCCGAGTGCGCGGATGTTGTTAGCGAAATTGACTTGCGTGCCGTTCGCCGTTGCGAATGCAAGTTGCGCATCCGGGGCCACGTCGTGAATCAACTGCAACATGCCACGGCCTTCGTCCGTTGGCGGCCCGACTGAAAAATCCTGCACATCTTCCACCACCGGCAGATCCCCATTGGCCACGTCGTAAGCTGACGTGTCCGGGATGCCGTTTTTGTCCTGCGCCGGATTTAAATTAAACGTATCGGACAATGCGCCGATCTTGATTCCGTTGCCGGTGTAGCCGCTCGTGTTCGCCAAATCGGCTTTCATCACCGCCGCGCCTTGTGAAGTCGTTTGTCCCACACGCGTGCGCATACCGGGCTCAAGATGAACCGAGCGCACTCCCTTGAGCGATCCCACGGCTGCGCCTTGCGCGAGCGGCATCCAGGCCGAGAAAACACCTTTGCGATACCACGAAGCTTCGCCCACGATCGTTAGACCCATCGAGCCTAACTGCGTCCGCATGACCTCTCCGCCGACCGAGCCGTCGAGATAAATGTTTACCAGCACACGCTGTTGCGCGTCCATTTTCATATGCGAGTTCAGTTTCTTGAGAGATTCGATTTGCGCGTTCGTTAGGCCACCAGAAGAAATTGCGGCGGCTTTCGCATTCGGCTTCTTCGTGGACGCGGCGCTCGTCTGCATCATCATTGCTTGATGTGTTTGCACCAGCGCTTTGAGACCGCCGCCCAGATTCGCCGGGACGGTCGGGGTCGCAGTTCGCCGGCTGCCGCCTTCCGATAATGAAGCGAAGATCGACAAGGTGATCACCGCCGTTGCTGGTATGAAAAACTTTTTCGTGATGCTCATTATTTTATTTCCTTTGTCGAAGGCTTCTCAGCTGCGTCGCTTCATTCGCCAGATTGCCCCTGCCATCGCTGTTCCGAAAATCAGCGCGACCGAGGATGGTTCGGGCACAGCCGAAATCGTTACTCCCGTTAACGCGATGGAGTATGTCCCGCCCTGATTGCTCGTGCCGCTGTATTGCGTAAAAGGCGAATTGGTTTCGTTAGGCGTGCCGTTTTTCGGTCCGTAGACTCCCGTCGGGTCCGCGCCTTCCGGCTGGTTTGGGAAAATGCGAACGCCGCTGCTGTCTGCCGGATATGAACCGCTGCCGTCGATGACGAGGTAGTAATAACCTTGCGTTAACCCGGAATAGAGCGAATTGCCCGCGGGCAATAGTGATTGCGAGCCCGGCGGTTTATCGTCGTTAACGGCGATGCCGGTGCCATCCAGCCGGAAGAGAAAAAGCTGCGTATCGAATCCGTTCTTGCCGCCGGCCAGGCTCGTGGTCGACGCGGAAAAATTCGCCGGATCGCTGATGAAAATTTTGTAAACATCGCCCATCTCCGACAACCCGGTGCCCTGGTTGATCGACAATGTGCCAACGATGTGATCGAGCGAAGCCGCGCCCGCGGCAATTGTCTCCGCGCTCGCAATCAGATCGTGTGAATTATAAGTGGTGCTCGTCTCAGTGTAGTCCACGGCATATGCCAATCGAGTTGTGAGCGCGAGAACCGATACGAGAATCGTAGTTTTGCAGATGCGTTTCATAAATTTGGTGAAAGAAGTCGAAACTAATTCGGCGAATCGCGTGCGCGTGGATGCCTCATCTTCTCTTTTATGACGATTTCGTAATGCGGGGCCTATTTCACGGCGCTGCTAGGATGGGGGGAGCCGAGTCCGGTTACGGGCAAAAAAAGAGTCGCGCCGCCTCACTCGAGGCGGCGCGTAAACCCTCACATGAATTTGCTTACATTACAGATTCGTAATGTCTCAAGGTTTGGACGTATCCCGACGGCATTTCTTTTTCGACCCGGAAGCGATTGTCGATCTTACGGCAGGGAAAAGTAGTCGGGACCCTGGTAGTTCCCGTCCGCCGTCTTCACGATTTGCATGAGCACATCGTTCACCAGCGTGCTCGCGCCGAAACGGAACAAATCAGCCGTGAGCCAATCATCGCCCAATGTCTCTTTCACCATCACGAGATACGCCAGCGCCTGTTTCGCCGTGCGAATGCCGCCCGCCGGTTTCATCCCGATGCGAATTCCGGTCTCGTAGAAATAATCGCGAATCGCCTCCAACATCACCAGCGTCACCGGCATTGTCGCCGCCGGCGAAATTTTCCCGGTCGATGTCTTAATAAAATCGGCGCCCGCGCGCATGGCCAGCTCGCTCGCCACCCGCACGTTGTCGTAGGTTTGCAGTTCCCCCGTTTCCAAAATCACTTTCAGATGCGCTTCGCCACACGCTTCTTTCGTCGCCGCGATCTCATCGAACACGCGCGCATGTTCGCCCGCGAGAAATTTTCCACGATCGATCACCATGTCGATCTCATCCGCGCCGTCGCGCGATGCCGTGCGCACTTCTTCCAGTTTCAATTGCAACGGCATTAATCCCGTCGGGAACGCGGTCGCGACCGACGCGACTTTCACTGTCGATCTTGTCAAAAATTTTTTCGCGACGCGCACGAAGTTCGGATACACGCACACCGCCGCGCACGACGGGACCTCGTAGCGCGGATCGGTCGGCTGCATCGCCTTGCGACAAAGGAACGCGACTTTTCCCGGCGTATCTTTTCCTTCCAGAGTCGTTAGGTCCATCATCGACACCGCCAGTTTTAAGCCCGCGAGCTTGGCCGACGTTTTGATGCTGCGTTTGGCGAACGCACCCGCGCGCTCTTCCACCATCACTTGATCGACCGTCGAAAGCGCGGTCGCGCGTTCGGCCGCGCCGTTGCGCCGCACGTGCGTGATGTTTCGTACCAGGGCTTTCATAATTTTTCCCGCCATTCCGCTCGCGCATCGGCGATGAACGGCGCGAGTTTCAAATAAAACCTGACCACGTATAGCAAATAACCCCCGAACGCGGCAAGCTGTGCCGTCACCAGCCAGATATGTGCGTTATGCGCGAGGAAAAATTCCGGCCAGCGCAAGATCGACATCGCGCACGCCGCGTTCAACACGAACACGCCCGGCAACAACACCGCGATATTGCGCCATTGATCGCGTCGCACCATTTCGCACAAGCGATTGCTCGCGGGGCCGGCGCTGTCGCGGATGCGCGCATGAATCAAACGCAGATCGTACACGAACAACACCCAGCCGATGGCGATAAACACCGCGCCGTACCAAAACCAACTTTGTGGCCGCGCCACTTGCGCAAAAAGCAACGCCTCGACCAGCGCGCATGCGATGTAGAGGAAATTATGCCCGAATTCCAGCGGCCACCGAATTACCGTGATGATGTGCAACACGGCGCGCGACCAGAAAATGAAGATCGTGAACAAACCCGAAAGCACGTACGGCCAAAAGATAATTTCCCGATGCGAAACAATTTCGCGCGCGCTTTCGATTAATACCGTCAGCGCCACGCCTTGAATAATGCTGACGAGAGTGAGCTCGATTTCGACGATCATCGTATCGAGCTCGCTTCGGCCGGCAGAATTTTTCATCGCGTAAGATCGACAATGGCAAGATCGACAATTGCATTTCGTGCCTGGAGGGATTCGAACCCCCAACCTTCTGATCCGAAGTCAGAAGCTCTATCCGGTTGAGCTACAGGCACAGCGAGAGTGACTGTAGCGGTTTCGCGTTGCGAAGCGCAAATACTTAGGCCGCGAGCAGGAGCTCGACGCCGTCTAAAGCCGCGATCAATTCGCAGCCGGCGACTAGCTTCGCGAGATCGCTGCAGCTTTTGAGCGCTTCGTCGCCGAGAAAACTTTCCCAGAAGTTAGGCGTGACGGTGCGGAATTTCGATTGTTCGAAAGCGGGGATGGTGGAGGTCATACCGAAGATTTTAGCAGCCACCATGCCGCGCTAAGATCGACATGTGTATTTGACCGGCGCCGTGTCACTCCCTAGAACGAGCGCATGACGAAATCGGTTTGTCTTGCGGCGCTTTTTGTCCTCGTCGCGACTGCGCTCGGCGGCACACACAAAATTCCGCCGGGCGAGGGCATCGCGACCGTGCAGATTCCCGACAAGTGGCAAACAAAAGAGCAGGGCGAGCTGGTCGAAGGCATTTCGCCCGACGGCGCCGTGTATTTTCTCATCATCCCGGTCGAGCATAGAAAAGTCGGCGAGTCGATCGGCGAGGCGTTGCGTTACATTCGCAGCCGGGGCGGAATCGTGGTCGATTCCAAAAGCCTTACGCAAAGGACCGGCAAATTTAAAGACGGCGACGCGCACTTCGCTTCCTGGAAAGGCAAGAACGAAACCGGCGCGGTCGAAATCAAATTCGTGAGCTTCGCCGTGGCGCCGGATGAGTTATTGGTCGCCGCCTGGTGGGGCGCGCCGGACGCGCTGAAAAAATATCAATCGGAACTCGACAAGATTTTGCAAAGCGTCCGCAAAGCTGCCGGCGAAAAAGCGGAAGATCGACAATAAAAATCCGGGTGGCCAACGGGACTCGAACCCGCAACAACCAGAACCACAATCTGGAGCTCTACCATTGAGCTATGGCCACCACTTGGAAGTCCGAGTTTAAGTTTTTGATTTCAGATTGCAAACCGCGCGCAAACTGTGGCACGGTCTGCGCTTCTTGGTCACGCGTGGTGGAAGCTGGAATTGAAACCGCAAAGGGACGCGCTATTTTCTCGCGCCGCTCTCCCGTGTTGAAATTCTGCTTCCTAGTCGGTTTCTTCGCCCTGATCGCATCGCCATTGTCGATCTTCGCGCAAACAACGGACGACCCGAGCGAAACATTTCTCAAGGCCTACATGACCGCGCAGCAGGCGGAGAAACTCGAGCACGAAGGCCAGTTCAGCGCCGCGCTCGCGAAGTACCGTTTCGCCGGCAGCTTGATCGAACAACTTCGCAAAACGCACGCGGATTGGCAGCCGGCGATTGTCGATTACCGCGGCCGCAAAGTTTCCGAAGCGATCCTGCGCGTGCAGGGAAAAGCTTCCACCGACCAAGACCTCAACGCCGGTCCGGCGCAACTGCCCGGCAATGCTCCAGTTCTTCCCGAGCAATCGAACGCGCCAGAACCAAATGTCGAGATCACCACCGGCCGGCCTAACGAAGCACCGTCGCCCGCTGCGCGCACGGCTGCGGCCGAGCCGACCAAAGCGGCCGCGCCGAAAGTCGATGACGCGGCGATTAAAGACGCGACGAAAAAATTGCAGAGCCGCGTCGATCAACTCGAAGCCGATTTGCAAAAAGCGCGCGACAAGTTTGTCGATGCGCAAAAAGAAAAGGATGCGCTCAATGCCAAGTTAAAAGAGAGCGAGTCGAAGATCGACAAAGCGCAGGCTGAAGTCGGCAAAAGCAGGGACGCGGAAAAAAAATTGCGCGACCAACTCGAGGACGCGCATCAGGCGCTGAAGAAAGTTGAGACGACCAAGGGGTCGGATTCGAAAGCGCAGGAAGCATTGCGCGCCGAGATCGCGACGTTGAAGAAAAATCTCGCCGCGGTCGAGCAGGGGCGTTCGTTAGCCGAAAAAGAACGCGATGATGCGAGTGCGCGCATCGCCGTGGCCGACAAACGCACGACGGACACCGCGAAAGAACGCGACGACGCTCTTGGCCGGCTGGCCGGATTGAATGGCGCGCAGAAGCGGGTCGATTCGCTCATCACCGAAAATTCCGAGCTAAAAAAGAAATTGGCGGACGCGGAGAAAAGCGTGCGCGACTTGAACGCGGACAAACCGAAGAAGGAAAAGGAACTTGCGGACGTGCGCCGGCAGGTGGGCGAGTTGCAGGCGAAACTCGCGGCCAGCCAGAAACAAAATCAGGATTCGGACGCGCGCATTGTCGATCTTAGCAAGCAGCTCGAAGATCTGAACAAGCAACTCGAAGGCTCGAAAATTGTCGGCGTAAACCCGGAGGAGACCGCGCGCCTAACGAAAGAAAACGAAATCCTCCGCAACATCGTCGTGCGCGAGCGCCAGGAAGAAGCGCGGCGCGAGCAGGCGAAAAAGCTCATGCTCGCCGAGTTCGATAAACTCAAAATAAAATCGGATACACTGACCGAGCAAATCCAGTTGCTCGCGCAACCCGTCACGAAGTTGAGCGACGAAGAGCTCGCGTTGCTCCGCCAGCCGATCGTTTCCATTTCCGACAACAGCCCCGGCGCGTTGAAGGCAAGTTTCACCTTTGCCAAAAAATCCGGCAACACGCCGGTCACCATTACGGACGCGAACGGCAAGCCGGCGCCCGAGCAATCCGAAGACGAAAAGGCGAACACGCCGCCGAGTAATTTTCATCCGAATGTGCCGGACGATCTCGTCGGCATGGCGCGCGACGCGAAAGAAAACTTCGACAAGGGCCGCTATCGCACGGCCGAGAAATTGTATCAGGAGTTGCTCACGAAAAGCCCTAACAACTTGTATGCGCTTTCAAATCTGGGCGTCGTATATTTTCGCACGGGCAAACTCAAGGCCGCCGAGCTCACTTTGAAGAAATCGATCGCGCTCCAGCCGAAAGATGAATTTTCGCACACCACCCTCGGCATCGTTTATTACCGGCAATCGAAATTCGACGATGCGCTGACCGAGCTTACGCGCGCGCTCGCGATCAATCCGAAAAGCGCGACCGCGCATAATTATCTCGGCATCACCGCGAGCCAGAAGGGCTGGCAGGAAGCGGCCGAGAAGGAAATGCTCGAAGCCATCGCCGATAATCCCGATTACGCCGATGCCCATTTTAATCTCGCCGTCATTTACGCGACCGCGAATCCGCCGGCGAAAGAATTGGCCAAGCGCCATTATGCGCGCGCGACCTCGCTAGGCGCGCAGCCCGATCCGACGCTGGAAAGACTTTTGCGCTAAGATCGACATCTTCTCGCGCGTGAAACCTTTTCTCACGGCGAACTGGCGATATCTCGCCATGCTCAATTACGTTGTCGATCCAATAATCATCGCGCCGCTCGTCCCGCCCGGAACTGAAATCGACTACGAAAACGGCGAGACTTTTCTCAGCGTCGTCGGCTTTCTTTTTCTCGACACGCGTTTGTTAGGCCTGCCTATTCCGCTCCATCGCGATTTCGAGGAAGTGAACCTGCGCTTCTACGTGCGCAAGAAATCAGCCGATACCTGGCGACGCGGAGTGGTGTTTATTCGCGAGCTCGTGCCGAAACACGCCATCGCCATCGTCGGCCGGACGTTTTACGGCGAACCGTATTTGGCTGTTCCGATGAAACACGACATCGAACATGTCGATCTTAGAGTGAAAGTGGAATATTCGTGGCGACGCGGAACCAAATGGGAATCGCTTAAAATGAAAGCGAGCGGCGAGCCGCAAAATATTCCCGCCGGGTCGCACGCCGACTTCATCACCGAACATTACTGGGGTTACACCTGCTTCCGCGGCGGCTGCAGTGAATACCGCGTCAATCATCCGCGCTGGAAAATCTGGAACGCCGAATCATTCGAGCTGCGCGCCGACATCGCCGCTCTGTATGGCGAACAATTCGTCGAAACATTGAGCCGGCCGCCGCGTTCCGCTTTCATCGCGGATGGTTCGCCGATCGAAGTTTTACTTCGCGAGCAATTGTCGTAACACGAACGGCAAAATTCCGCCGTGCTTATAATAATCGATCTCGATCGGCGTATCGATGCGCAGTTTCACCGGCACGGGATCTTTGCCGGAAATTTCCAGCGTGACTTGCTGACCGGGTTGAATTTTCTCGGACAATCCGGTGATTGAGAAAGTCTCAGAGCCGTCCAGGCCTAACGACTGCGCGTTTGTGCCTTCGAGGAATTGCAGCGGCAGCACACCCATGCCGACGAGGTTCGAGCGATGAATGCGCTCGTAACTTGCCGCGACCACCGCTTTCACGCCTAACAAACGCGTTCCCTTTGCCGCCCAGTCGCGCGACGAACCCGTGCCGTATTCGTGGCCGGCGATGACAACGAGCGGCACGCCTTCCTGCTGATACTTCATGGCCGCATCGAAGATCGACATCTGCTCGCCGTCGGGAAAATGTTTCGTCACACCACCCTCGACGCTGGGCACCATCAGGTTTTTGATGCGCACGTTCGCGAATGTTCCGCGCGTCATGACGAGATCGTTGCCGCGCCGCGAACCGTAACTGTTGAAATCTTCCGCTTTAATTCCGCGCGAAACTAAATATTTCCCGGCCGGCGAGGTCGCTTTGATCGCGCCCGCGGGCGAAATGTGATCGGTCGTGACGCTGTCGCCGAAAATTCCGAGCGGACGCGCCCCGGTGATGTTGTCGATCTTGCCGACGCTCATCGAGAAATCTTTGAAGAACGGCGGCTCGTGAATGTAATCGCTCTTCTCGTCCCAAACGTAAACGTCGCCTTTGCTCGACGGGATTTCGTTCCACTTCGGATTCTGGTCGGCGAAATCGCGATAGAGTTTGCGAAACACTTCCGGCGTCAGCGCCGATTGCATCGCGTCACGCACTTCGCCTAACGACGGCCAGAGATCGCGGAGATAAACGTCGCCATCCTTGCCTTTCCCGATCGGATCCTTCGTAAGATCGACATCTACTCGTCCGGCCAAGGCGAACGCGACCACGAGCGGCGGCGACATGAGAAAGTTCGCTTTGATGTTCTGATGCACGCGCGCTTCGAAATTGCGATTTCCGGAAAGCACCGACGCCGCGACGAGATCGTGTTGATTGATCGCTTCCTCGATGCGCGGATGCAGCGGTCCGGAATTTCCAATGCACGTAGTGCACCCGTAACCGACGATGTTGAATCCAAGTTGATCGAGATAGGGTTGCAGTCCCGTCTTCGCCAAATAATCGGTAACCACACGCGACCCGGGCGCGAGCGAAGTCTTTACCGCCGGATCGATGCGCAATCCGCGCTCGACCGCTTTCTTCGCCAGCAATCCGGCCGCGAGCATCACACTCGGATTGCTCGTGTTCGTGCAACTTGTGATCGCCGCGATGAGCACGCTGCCGTGACCGATCTGCGTTTTGCCGTGATGAAACGGATCGGCGGGCGAGTCTTTAAATTCTTGCGCGGTGTCCGGCGTCGGGCGGTTTGCGACCATCTCGAGTTTGTTGCGTTCTTCGGCGGCGCCGACCTGGCCGTGATCGGTCGAGGGCATTTCGCCGTCGCGCGGCGCGCTCCCGTTCAACGCCACCGGAAACCTCTTCGCAAGATCGACATCTTCTTTTCCGTAACCGTCCGGCGCCGGTTTCTTGAGCAGCGAGCGAAACGTTTCGCCTAACGACGGCAAATCGATGCGGTCTTGCGGCCGCTTCGGTCCAGCGACGCTCGGCTGCACGTCGGCAAGATCGACATCCAGGTCCACCGAGTAATCGATCTCGCCTTTGTTCGGCATGCCGAACATCTTCTGCGCGCGAAAATAATTTTCGAACGCGGCGCATTGTTCATCCGTGCGCCCGGTCGCGCGCAAATAGGTGACCGATTCCTGATCGACTGGGAAAAATCCCATGGTGGCGCCGTACTCCGGCGACATATTGCCGATCGTTGCGCGGTCCGGCACGGGCAACGACGCCGCGCCTTCGCCGTAAAACTCGACAAACTTGCCGACGACTTTTTGCGCGCGCAGCAATTGCGTGATGTGCAGGACGAGATCGGTCGCGGTCACGCCTTCGCGCAAACGTCCGCGCAAATGCACGCCGACCACTTCCGGCGTAAGAAAATAAACCGGCTGCCCGAGCATTCCCGCTTCTGCTTCGATTCCGCCGACGCCCCAACCGACCACGCCGAGTCCATTGATCATGGTCGTGTGCGAGTCCGTTCCGACGAGTGTGTCGGGAAAATAAACGCCGTCGCGTTCGAGCACGCCTTTCGCGAGATATTCGAGATTCACCTGGTGCACGATGCCGATGCCGGGCGGCACGAGTTGGAAAGTTTTAAACGCCTGCTGTCCCCATTTTAGAAATTGGTAACGCTCGCGGTTGCGTTTGAATTCCATTTCCAAATTCAAGCGCAACGCTTCGGCCGAACCGAAAAAGTCCACCTGCACGGAGTGATCGACCACGAGATCGACCGGAACGAGCGGCTCGATGATTTTGGGATCGCCTTTCAACCGCTGCACCGCGCTGCGCATCGCCGCAAGATCGACAACTAACGGAACACCGGTGAAATCCTGCAGAACGATTCGCGCGACCACGAAAGGAATTTCTTCATTCGCTGGCTTCTTCGCGTTCCAGTTCGCCAGCGTCTCCACATCTTTGCGCCGGACTTTTTTGCCGTCGCAATTGCGCAGCACCGACTCGAGCACGATGCGAATGCTCACCGGCAATCGAGAAATTTTCCCGACGCCTTGTTTCTCCAACGCCGGCAGCGAATGCAACGAGCCTTCGCGGCCGTTGCCCGCATCAAACTTCGTCAGCGTTTTGAATTCGTCGTTCATTTCAACTCCGCCAGTTTCGTTTTCACCTTGTCGAAGTTCGGCAAGGCGCGCGCGTCATCGTCGCACTCCGCGTATTGGATGACGCCTTGTCGATCTACGATGAACACCGCGCGTTTCGGCACGCCGCCCATTCCGAGATTCATCTGCGGCAGAAACGAATCGTAGGCCACGCAGTAAGCCTGCGCGACTTTGTGCTCGTAATCGCTCAGCAACGGCGCGGTGATTTTTTCCTTCTGCGCCCACGCTTCCTGCGCGAACGGATTATCGCCGCTAATTCCGAAAACTTCGGCGTTGAGCGAACTGTAGGCCGCGAGATCGTTGCTAATCCCGCACATTTCCATTGTGCACGTGCCGGTGAACGCCATCGGGAAAAATAACAATAGCGTGTTCTTCTTTCCGAAGTTGTCGCTGAGTTTGACCTGCTTCGGCCCGTCGGCCGTCTTGCAAGCGAGAGAAAAATCTGGTGCTTTCGTTCCGACAGCGAGCATAAGAATTCAGTATAAGATCGACATCTACGCGGTCAAAACGAAGATCGACAATCGCATGGTGACCACCGTCGAAGAAAAACTCCACCTCATCTCCGGCATTCTGGAGCGCCGCGAAATTTATCGCGCGGTTTTCGCGCGCGTCGCCCTCATCGCCGGAGCGTTGTCGCTCCTGACCGCGATCCTGATCTACGTCAATGACGAGCTCTTCCATTTAATCGGACGAACCATTCGTCCGCGCGAATTCGCCTTCGCCTGGATCGACATCTTCATTATTACCGCGATCGCGGCCGCTTTCTTTTTGTGGCGGGCGGCGCGCGATAACGCCGATATTTTTCCCTCCGACCGCACCAAACTCGTGCTCAGCACGATCGCCCCGCTCGGTCTCATTCCGGCTGCGTTCACCGGTTGGTTTTTGGCGACCGGTTATCTCGGCGCGGTCGAACTCGAACTCGTGAGCATCTGGATCGCGTTTTACGGATTGATTTGCCTGGCGACCCGATGGTTTGCGCCGCGTTCCATTCGCATGCTCGGCTGGTTCTTTTTGTTATCGGCGCTCAGCATCCCGCTCCTCGCTGATTTCATCGACGCCGGCACCAACAACGCGCCGATCACGCTCATGGGTGTGACCTTTGGCGTTTATCATCTCATCTTCGCGGTGCTCAATTGGAACCCGCGCGAGCCGATTGCGCGCAAGATCGACATCGCGTAAGCTGGGCGTGATGGCAGACGATCGCTGATGAGTCGTTAGGCTCATTGGAGGAAAGTCCGAACACCATACGGCGGCATGCTCCGTAGAATACGGAGGCGGCGTTCGCGTAAGCGGGCGCTGACGGAAAGTGTCACAGAGACAATACCGCCGGTTCTTTGACAGGAAACTGTAGGGAAGCTGCCAGCTTCCCGAACCGGTAAGGGTGAAAAGGCGAGGTAAGAGCTCACCGCTCGCGGAGTGATTCGCGAGGCAGGAAAAACCCCATGCGGTGCAAGACAAAACAGAGGCCGGGCAGCCGGCTCGTTAGGCCTCGGGTATCGTCGCACCACGGCCCCGCCTCGGCGGGGTCGGGCGGTTCCGCGAAAGCGGAGCTGAGATAAATGATCGTCCACGACAGAATTCGGCTTACCGCCATCAAATATGAAGGGCGCTTTCGGAAACGAAGGCGCCCTTCGCTTTTTTATTTCAAAACGTCATCCAAGCAGGCGAGCAAATGCGAAACGGTTTCTTCGGTCTCGTCACCCATGTTCGAGAGGCGAAATGTTTTGCCTTTAAGTTTGCCGTAGCCGGGATCGATGACGATGTGATGACGTTCACGGAGACGTTTGACAAGATCGACAACGTCGATGCCGCGATTGTTTTTCACGCACGTGAGCGTCTTCGAGCGGAATCCTTCCTCGGCGAAAAAATCGAAGCCGCGGCTGCGAACCCAATCGTGCACGAGCGCGTTCGTTTTTTCATGTCGATCTAAGCGCGCGTCGATTCCTTCTTCGAAGATTTCCTCGAGCTTCGATTGCAACGCGTAAATGTGACCGATGCTCGGCGTCGTCGGCGTCATCCAATTCGCCTGCTGCTTTTTGAATTCGAGAAAATCGAAGTAATAGCCGCGATTGTCGATCTTTTCCGCGCGCGCGAATGCCTTTTCGGAAACACTGAACAGTGAAAAACCGGGCGGAAGGGCGAGCGCCTTTTGCGAGCCGGTGAGCATGACGTCGATGCCGAGTTCGTCCATGTCGATCTTGACCGCACTGAACGAAGAGACGGTGTCGAGGATGAGTGCGACGTCGGGATATTTCGCCAGCGTTGCGCAGATTTCTGGCAACGGATTCATCACGCCGGTCGAAGTCTCGTTATGAATGAGCGTGACGGCGTCGAACTTTCCCGACGACAACGCAAGATCGACATCTTTCGCGTCGATATGTTTTCCCCATTCGACTTGAAGCGGCTCGGCATTTTTCCCGCAGCGTCGCGCGACATCGAGCCATTTGTCCGAAAATGCGCCGCACATGCAGCAGAGCACATTTTGCCTAACGACGTTACGAATCGCCCCCTCCATCACGCCCCACGCCGACGAAGTTGAAAGAAAGACCGGCTGCTTGGTGCCGAAGAGCGTTTGCAACTTCGGATGAATGTCGCGGTAGAGATTTTTAAAATCTTCGCCGCGATGTCCGATCATCGGGCGCGCAAACGCGGCCAATGTCTTGGCCGAGACTTCGACGGGACCGGGGGTGAAGAGTTTATCGTGCTGCTGCATCAGCCGAATCTCGGACGGCAAATGCACATGTCGATCTTACGATTCCTCTTTTTTGATGAAACTTATGTCGCCACTGCGCTCGAGTCGCGCGACGCGAATCTTTTCCAAATCTTCGACTCTCGCATCGAGCCGCAAATCTTCTTCGAGGTCGTGTTTCGAAACGAGATGTCGTTGCATCGCCTTCCAATCGACCTGGCCGTCGCGAACCAGTGTTACCGCTTCACCTTTGATTAGTTTGCCAAAGGCGTGCGAGCGATAGGCAGCGTAGGCAAAAAGGCGATGGATAAGCATGAGTGCGATGCCGGCGCCGGTTGAAGTGAGGAACGGCGCGCTGCCGTTAATCGCACGTGCGAGGACCGCGGCGACGAGCACGAGAAACAAAGTGTCAAAGCCGGTTTTCTCGGAGAGCGATCGCCGGTCGCCGATGCGAACCAACGTGAGGCCGATAATGAAAATGAGGAAACCGCGCAAGGACATTTGGAGCAGCGTCAGATCTTTCGGCTGACCATCCGGCCCGAGCACCATGTGGAAGAAATCCTGAATCGCATTCATATCCGCAATTCTATCGCCGGAGAAACGGGTGGCGAGTGTATGTCGATCTTGCGGGCGATCGAACAAATCCAAAAAAGCCGCCGGATGCGTTAACTGATTGGGAGTATCACTATGGCAAGAGGAAGCAAAAAGAAATACACATCGAAACAGAAACGAAAAGCGGAACACATCGAAGAAGGCTACGAAAAGCGCGGCGTCTCGAAGAAAACGGCGAAGGCGCGCGCGTGGGCGACCGTTAACAAATCCGACAAGGGCGGAAAGAAAAGCGGCAGTGGTCGCGGGAAGAAATCGAGCAAGGCAAGTTCGCGCAAAGGCGGACGCAAAGGTGGCCGCGCGAAAAAGAAGCGCCGCTAGTCGATTGTCGATCTTGCGCGATGCCGGCGAAGAATTCTGATTTGCACGGCAGCGCGCCGGACAAATCCACGACGGCGTTGTTGATCGTCGACGTCATCAACGATCTCGATTTTCCGGAAGCAAAGCAATTGATGCGATATGCGCCGGCGATGGCGCGCAAGATTGCGAAGTTGAAGGCGCGAGCGAAACGCGCGGGGATTCCGTGCGTTTACGTGAACGACAACTTCGGCCGCTGGCGCTCGGACTTGCGGTCGTTAGTCGAACACGCCGGCAAAGGGAAGGCGCGAGAGATTGTCGATCTTTTGCGGCCGGAGAAGGATGATTACTTCGTGCTCAAGCCGAAGCATTCGGGATTTTTTTCTTCCACGCTCGAGACGTTGTTGCGTTATTTCGGCGCGGAACGGCTCATCATTACTGGCATCGCCGGGAATTACTGTGTGCTCTTCACCGCAAACGACGCTTACATGCGCGATTACAAATTGATCGTGCCGTCCGATTGCACCGTCTCCAACACCACGAAGGAAAATCGGGACGCGTTGAAGTTGATGAAGAATTACTTGAAAGCGGACGTAAAGCCGTCGACGAAATTAAAATTACCGCGGGCCGCGCGATAAGTCGTCTCGCGCTTGCGCACGTTAGGTTCGCGTGGCAATAAACGACCCGCGCAAGATCGACAATCGCATTTATGCCTACTGCCACGCCACCCGCTCGCGAACCCAAAGTCGACGCGCAGGTTTTCTGGTTCAAATACCACAAGGAAATCCTCGCGCTCGTACTGCTCGCGATCGTCGCCTCCATCGGTTACGCCGGTTACCGTTTTTACACCGCGCGGAGGGATTCGGCCGCGGCCGCGCTGCTGGCGAAGGCGAAAGCGCCGGCCGATTATCAACAGGTCATCGCCCAATATCCGAGCGCACCGGCGGGAGCGTCGGCATATTTGCTGTTAGGCCAGGCGCAACGAAACGAAAAGAAGTTTGCCGAATCGAATCAGACGCTGGATGAATTCGTGCGGAAGCATCCGAAACACGAGCTCGTGCCGGCGGCGAGGGTAGCGATGGCGGCGAACGATGAGTCGTTAGGCCGGATCGATGAAGCACTGTCGATCTATCAGCAGGTCGCCAATGGGTCGGCGCAAAATTATGAGGCTCCGTATGCGATGATTTCGCAGGTGCGTTTGCTCAGAGCGAAAAATCAAAACGATAAAGCGCGCGAAGTTTGCGAGAAGATTTTGACGGAGCACAGCGACAGCCGTTGGGCGAGCGAAGCGATGCGACAATTGCGCGAGCTGACACCGAAGGAACCGGCGCCGCCTTCCCCCGACGCTGGTGCAAGATCGACATCTTCTTCTGCGCCAGGAGCGCCGCCATTACTCGCACGACCGTCGGCCGCGCCGGCGCCATCAGCGCCACCGAAGCCGAAGTAACTTCGCGATTAGCGTTTCGAGAATTGGAAACGTTTTCGCGCGCCGGGCTGCCCTGATTTCTTGCGCTCTTTCATGCGCGGATCGCGTCGGAGTAATCCTTCGCTCTTGAGCGCTGCGCGCAGTTCGCCGTCTGTCTGCAAAAGCGCCCGCGCGATCGCGAGCCGGGCCGCGCCGGCCTGGCCGGTGGCGCCGCCGCCCGTGGCGTTGATCGACAAGTCGTAATTGTTAACGACTTTCGCGGTCTGCAACGGTTGCAGCACCGTGTTCTGCAAAGGCGCTGTCGGAAAGTAATCTTCGAAACTGCGGCCATTCACCTCGATTTTGCCGCTGCCCGGTGTCATGCGAATGCGCGCGACCGAAGTTTTGCGGCGGCCAGTGGCGATGAATTCGTCAGTTGTTGGCATAATGCGTTCGTTAGGAAAGTTTGACCGGTTCCGGTTGTTGCGCGGTATGCGGATGCGCGTCGCCTTTGTAAACCTTGAGCTTGCGATAAACGTCGCGGCCGAGACGATTGTGCGGAATCATTCCGCGCACCGCGCGTTCGACCAGCAATTCGGGATGACGCTCACGCCGCGCGCGCACGTTCTCGGATTTGTGACCGCCGACGAAACCGGAAAAGCTCATGTAGGTTTTGTTGGTCTCTTTTTTGCCGGTGAGTAGCACTTTGTCGGCGTTAATCACGATGACGAAGTCGCCGGTATCGACGTGCGGAGTGAAGATGGTTTTCTCTTTTCCGCGGAGAAGATTCGCCGCTTTGACCGCGACGCGACCGAGCACCTGGTTCTTGGCGTCAATGAGCCACCATTTGCGGTCAACTTCGTTGGCTTTAGCGGAAAAGGTTTTCATCTCCAGCGGGAAAAGGGCAGCCAAGCTACGGAAGAGCAGCGGAGTGTCAACCGCCGATCAGCGCGAGTGATTGTCGATCTTGTGGGCAACAAAGTGGCATCAGCCGTGCTTTCTAGTAATTATAATGAACCGCCTTGTCGCTCCCCTTTTCTTGTCGATCTTGTCCGCCAGTTTCGCCTGCGCCGCTTCCAAAAACGGCGACGGTGTTTCCGCGGCTGCGCTGGTTCGCGAAATGAATCTCGCCCGCGAAAATCCCGCGGCCTACGCACAATACATCGAAGATATGCGCGCGAGCTTTAACGGTCGCTGCTACGTACTTCCCGGCCACACTCGCGTGTTCACAAAAGAAGGTGTGCACGCGCTCGACGACGCGATTCGATTTCTTCATCACGCCCGGCCGATGCAGCCGCTGACGTTGTCCGCCGGAATGAGTAAAGGCGCAGCGGACCATTGCGCCGAACAAGCCGGCGGTGGATTCGGTCATGGCAACAATCCGTCATCGCGAATTAGTCGCTACGGAGCGTGGGGCGCGAGTTGGGGCGAAAACATCGCCTACGGCAAGAACACGGCGCGTGACATCGTGATCGCGTTGATCATCGACGACGGGCAACCGGCGCGGAAACATCGCAAAAACATTTTCAATTCTAGTTTCAATTTCGCGGGCGCGGCCTACGGACCTCACGCGAGATTTGGCAGTGTTTGCACGACAGATTTCGCGGGCGCTTACACCGAGCGCGGACAGAGCGCGGCGCTCATCGCAGTGAATAGCGAGCGGTAGTTGTCGATCTTGTAGTTGTCGATCTTGCGATTGCGGTTCTAGTTGGTTCGCCATGTCGAACCAATCCGCCATTTCGCCGCGCCGCACGGAGGATTTTCCCGAGTGGTATCAGCAAGTCGTTAGGGCAGCGGAACTGGCCGAACCCTCCGATGTGCGCGGTTGCATGGTGATTCGGCCATGGGGTTTCGGCATTTGGGAAAACATGCAGCATCAACTCGATGCGATGTTTCGCGCGACCGGTCATCGCAACGCCTACTTCCCGCTCTTCATTCCATTGAGTTATTTCGCAAAGGAAGCGGAGCACGTCGAAGGCTTCGCGAAAGAGTGCGCCATCGTCACACACACGCGCCTGGAAGTGGACGCGGATGGAAAAATGAAACCGGCCAGCCCGTTGAACGAACCGCTGGTCGTTAGGCCGACAAGTGAAACCATCATCGGAGCAACTTACGCGAAGTGGGTGCAGTCGTATCGCGACCTGCCGATTTTGCTCAATCAGTGGTGCAATGTCGTGCGCTGGGAAATGCGGCCGCGATTGTTTTTGCGCACCACGGAATTTCTATGGCAGGAAGGACACACGGTTCACGAAACCGAAGCGGAAGCGCGTGAGGAAACGCAACGCATGCTCGGCGTTTACGAAACGTTCGCGCGCGATCATTGCGCGCTCCCGGTTTTTTCCGGCGAAAAATCGGAGAGCGAAAAATTCCCCGGCGCGGTGCAAACGACCACGATCGAAGCGATGGTGCAGGACCGAAAAGCGATCCAGGCCGGCACGTCGCATTTTCTCGGACAAAATTTTGCGAAGGCGAGTGGAATCCAATTTCAAAGTCGCGAAGGCAAACAGGAATTTGGTTGGACGACGAGTTGGGGAATGACAACGCGCATGGTCGGAACGGTGGTGATGACGCACGGCGACGACGACGGAGTGATTTTGCCGCCGCGCATTGCGCCGACGCACATCGTCATTAATCCGATCACGACGAAGGAAGAGACGCGCGCGAGAGTTTTGGAAGCGTGCGAGCGGCTCGCGCTGCAATTGCGCGAAAAGCGATATGTCGATCTTGCGATCGAAGTGGAGATCGACAAGCGCGACCTCGGCGGCGGCGTCAAGAATTGGGAGTGGATCAAAAAAGGCGTGCCGATTCGGGTCGAGCTTGGTCCGCGCGATCTCGAAAAAAATTCCGTGGCGGTAGGCCGGCGCGATCAACCGGTGAAAGAAAAACAGTTCATGCCGGTGCAGGAATTCGTTGCGAACGCGCCCGAGATGTTGATGTCGATCCAACAAAATCTTTACGATCGCGCCCTGAAATTTCGCGACGAAAACACGCGCAAGATCGACAACAAGGAAGACTTTTACGAGTTCTTCACGCCGAAGAATCGCGAGAGACCGGAAATCCACGGCGGCTTTGCGCTCGCGCATTGGAACGGTTCGCGCGAGATCGAGGAGCGGATTAAAAATGACCTCAAGGTGACGATTCGGGTGGTCCCATTTGGCGACGCCGAACCGGGCCGGTGCATTTTCACAGGCGAACCGAGCCGGCGTCGCGTAGTGTGGGCGAAGGCGTACTGAGTCAGTCAATTGACGACCCGCGAACGCTTGTTCTATTTTTGATTTTATGCCGAGCGAGTTGAAACTCTACAGCCGGGAATGGTGCTCGTGGTGCATCGACGCGAAGGAATTTCTGACCGAGCGCGGCTACAAATTTGTCGAGATCGACGTCGGGCAAGATCGACAAGCGTATGAGGAGATGAAGTCGTTGTCCGAGCAAACCTACGTGCCGACGTTGGTGGCGGACGAAGACAAGGTGCTGGCGAATTTCGATACCGATCAACTCCAGAAATTTTTGCACGAGCACGGGATCGATCCCTAATGCTGTTTGGTTTTCTCCTCACGCTGGGCGTAGCGGTGCTGAGCATCGCCCTGCGCAGCTTTCAAAGTTCGTTTTCGCAAAAGGCGGGCGCGCTCGGAATCTTGGCCGCGTCCTATCTGCTGGTCTACTTCATCACCGGCAATGTCTGGCTCGGTTTGTTAGGCGGCTTGAGTTGGCTCTTTCTGCCCTGGCTGGAAATTCTCACCCGCATTCGCGCGTTGCGTTTGCCGAAGGAAAAACAATTGCGCCCGAAATCGGCGCCGAGTCCCGATGTTTTTCCCTCACTCACCGACATTACGCGCGAGATCGAGAATGAAGGGTTCGTGCAATTGAACGACACCGGTTGGGACTGGGAAGATTACCGGCAATTTTTCCGGCTGTTTTACAAAGAGGAAGATCGGGCGCAGGCAACGATCTGTTTGAACGAGCAGCACGATCTGTCGTTTTATTATTTGCGCATCTCGTCGCGGGCGAAGGGCGTGATCTGGACGACGTGGAATTATCCGCTCTCCTACGGTCTCAAACTCACGCCGCAATTCCGCATCAATCGCCAGCGGCCCGATCAATCATTCTGGCAGCTTTACCAAAGCCATCGGCAATTTTTGCGGGACAACGATGTCGATCTTACCGCGGTCGAGCGGATGGATGAGGACAAGATCGAGAAGGAAATCGAAAACGATCTGCGCGATCAAATCGCCCACAATGTCAGCGCCGGAATTTTAAAACCGGCAACCGACACACATGTGAAATATTCGCTGCGCGGGATGGTTTATCTTTGGTGCCAGTTCCTGCTCGATCTCGTTAGGCTGTAACTTGTCGATCTTGCAAGATGTCGATCTTACAATCGACTACACCTTCATAATCTCGGCTTCTTTGCGCTCGAGATGATCGTCGATCGACTTCACGAATCGATCAGTCAGTTTTTGAACTTCGCCTTCCAAATCGCGCTGGCCGTCTTCGGTTAGGTCGCCGGAAGCTTTCATTTTTTTCGCATCATCCATGGCCGAGCGACGATTTGCGCGCACGCGCACGCGCGCTTCCTCCGCCATTTTGTGGAGCGATTTCGCCAAATCTTTGCGGCGTTCCTCCGACAATTCTGGAATCGGCAATCGAATGATTTTTCCGTCTACCGCCGGTTGGATACCGATATTGGATTCCTTCAATGCGCGTTCGATGTCCTGCACGGTGCTGGCGTCGAACGGTTGAATGACGAGCAGCCGCGCTTCCGGCGTGCTGATGAGCGCAAGCTGCTTCAGCTTCATAGCCGAGCCGTACGCCTGCACGTCGATGTTCTCCACCAGCGCGGGCGACGCCTTGCCCGTGCGCACGGAGGCGAACTCGTGCACCATGTAATCCACGCTTTTCTCCATCGCCATCTCGGTCTCGAGCAAAACATCGTCGCTGGTCATAAATTAATTTTTGTCTGTCTCCGCTTCATCGGCAACGAGCGTCCCGACTTTTCGCCCGAGCACGGCGTCGCGAAAATTCGTCGGTTGGTTCATATCGAAGACGATGATCGGGATGCGATTGTCCATGCAAAGACTGAACGCGGTCGAATCCATCACCTGCAAACGTTTCGTCAGCGCTTCACTGTAGCTGATGCGTTCGTAGCGCTTCGCGTTTTTGTTTTTGTTCGGATCGCTGTCGTAAACGCCGTCCACTTTCGTCGCTTTCAAAATCACATCCGCGCGAATCTCGCTCGCGCGTAACGCTGCCGTCGTGTCGGTGGAAAAATAGGGATTGCCCGTGCCGGCGACGAAAACGACCACGCGATTCAATTCCAAATGTCGAATGGCGCGGCCGAGAATGAACGGTTCGGCCACGTTCTTCATCTCGATTGCTGTTTGCACGCGGGTTTGCACACCGAGTTGTTCGAGCGCGCTCTTGAGCGCCATGCCGTTGATGATCGTGGCCAGCATGCCCATGTAATCGGCCGTAGTGCGATCCATCCCGCGATCGGCCGCCGCCAGTCCGCGCCAGATATTTCCACCGCCGATCACGACCGCCACCTGCACGCCGAGATCGTGCACTTCGGTGATCCGTTTCGCGATTTCGTGCACGACATGCGGCGAAATATTTTCGCGCGCGCCAGCTTCCCGCAATGCCTCGCCGCTCAACTTCAGCACGATGCGTTTATAGACCGGTGCTTCCGTTTTCATGGGCGAGTGAGATGAAACAAGAGCGGTTACGCTTTGGAAAGCAAATTGCGGATGATCGCGCGTCTGTTCGCGATTCTGGGGAGCACAGGCGGCCCGCCTGTTGATCTCGGCGGCTCGCTGAGATTTCCGGATATTACCGGCGAGCCGCCGGTAACTACAGGCCAGCGGCCTGTGCTCCCCGGAGCAGATTGGCGTGGCCGCGCAAGAATTCCGCGGCGTTCATGCGGCGTTTGCCTTCAAGTTGCACTTCGCGGAGCGAGAATGCGCGATCGCGCGCGGCGATAACTAGCTCGTCCGCGGATTGCGAAATTGTTCCCGGCTTCCCACTAAGATCGACAATCGTTGCTGAAAAGATTTTTAAATTGCGATTGTCGATCTTAGAGAACGCGCCCGGCCAGGGATTGAACGCGCGGATTTTTCTTTCGATCACTTCCGCCGATTCGTTCCAATTAATTTCGCCATCCTCGCGTTTCAATTTCGGCGCCAGCGTCGCATGCGAATCGTCCTGTGGAACGCGCGGCGCATTTGGAAACAGTTTCAACGCGTCGAGTAGCGCACTCGGCGCAATCTCGGCGAGCCGATCATGCAACGATCCGCCGGTCTCGTTAGGCAAGATGTCGATCTTGCGTTGCAGCAAAATATCTCCGGTATCGAGACCTTCATCCATGTACATGATGGTGACGCCGGTCTCGCGATCGCCCGCGGCGATGGCGTATTGAATCGGCGCAGCGCCGCGCCAGCGCGGGAGCAACGATGCGTGCACGTTCAAACACGCGACGCGCGGAATCTCGAGCACATCGCGCGGAAGAATTTGGCCGTAGGCGACGACGACGATCGCGTCCGGTTGCAACGCGCGAATGTCTTCAATCGATTGGCGATCTTTCATTCGCGTCGGTTGCAAGATCGACATCTTCATTTCGAGCGCGGCGCGTTTGATCGGCGGCGCTTCGATTTTCTGTGAGCGTCCGACCGGTTTGTCCGGCTGCGTTACGACGGCGACGATCTCGTGTTCCGATTCGCGCAACGCGCGCAACGTTGGCACACCGATTTCGCCCGTGCCGATGAAAACAATGCGCATCTCGCGCCTAACGAATTTGCGGTCGAAGAGGAATGGCGCGACGCCGTTTTGGTTGCATCGCCTGCGTCATCATCTTTTCGCCGGCGGTGACTTCACGCGAGCCGACGGACGAGCCGCATTCGGTGCAGAGATAATCGAAGATTTCCTTCTCCGGCAAAACCAGGAGCAGCCGCTCGCGGACCGGGTTGGTGGCTTTGCACTTCTCGCAGTAGAGAGTCGAGGCGGTGAAATTTTCAAACTGCTGCATGTTGTCCGTTCACGCCGTTAACGCTGGCGAGAATGTCGAACAAAACCTTGTGCGGCGCCTGCATCGCGTCAACGACCGTGATGCAATCCTTCGGATAAAAGGTGAGAACCGGTTTCGATTCGTTTTCGTAAACGTCGAGCCGGCGCTGAATCACTTCATCGTTCGCATCATCGAGCCGGTTGTCTTTCAGCGCGCGTTTACGCAGGCGGAAATACAAGGTCTCGCGATTCGGACAGGCGAGATGGAACACTTTCTCCACCTCGATCAGCTCCCGCATCAGCTTCGCCTGATTCACATTTCGCGGAATGCCATCGAGCACGAGCGTGTCGATGTCGGGTTTGAATTTGTGCGCATCGACCGCGGCGTCGATCGCTTCCTTCCACAATTCAACTGTGATCTCATCAGGCACGAGCTGGCCTTTGCTCGAATAATCCATGAACGCTTTGCCGACTTCCGTGCGTGTGTCGATCGAGCGAAAGACGTCGCCGCATGGGCAATGATAAAAACGCGGGATACTTCCGAGCGTTTTGCCTTGCGTGCCTTTGCCGCTGCCGGGCGCGCCGAAAAGAAGATACGTCTTGTATTTGTTCATGGAGAATTCCCGTTATACCGCAAGCACGGCTGCAATCACAACCGCTGAAATCGGACCCGGCCTTACGTCCGGTCGTAAGATCGACAATTACTTTTTCGCGACCACGGGATCGACATTCACGCGCCGGCCCTGGCGATCGAAACGAACGTTGCCGTCAACGAGCGCGAAGATGGTGTAATCGCGGCCGAGGCCAACGTTTTTGCCCGGAAGAAATTTCGTGCCGCGCTGGCGGATGATGATGTTCCCGGCCACGACCATTTCGCTGCCAAATTTTTTTACGCCCAGACGTTTGCTGACGCTGTCGCGGCCATTCTTAACGCTGCCTTGTCCTTTTTTGTGGGCCATGACTATTCGTCCTTCTTCGCTGATTTCTTCGCGCTACCGCCGATGGATTTAATTTTCACTCGCGTGAGTTTGCGACGATGGCCGACGGTGCGGTGATAACCTTTGCGACGTCGGTATTTGAACGCGATGACTTTTTTGTCTTTGCGCTGCTCGACCACTTCGCCCGTCACTTTGCCGCTTCCGCCGTGCGTGATCTTATCGCCATCGACGTGCATCAAAACCTCGAACGTCGCTGTTTTGCCCGGCTCGACGTCGAGAAGATCGACATCGACCGTGTCGCCTTCCGCGACGCGATACTGGCGACCGCCGGTTTTGATAATTGCGTAAGTCATACGGGAAAGGGGTGCTTCCGGGGGAAAAGCCGCGCAAATTCCCACAGGCGGACGCGCTTGGCAAGTATCTATTCGCGCGCGGAGATTACGAGGACGATTTCGCCCTTGGGCGGACGCGCTTCGTAATGCTTCAGTAAGTCCGCCGCAACGCCGCGGCGAAATTCCTCAAACTTCTTCGTCAGCTCACGCGCGACGCACAATTGTCGATCTTGCAAGATGTCGATCGAAGCACGCAAGGTCTTGACCAGCCGATGAGGGGACTCGAAGAAAATTGTCGTCTCCTCGCGCGCTGCCGCCGCGCGCAATTCGCGCTCACGCCCGCCGCTTTTGTTAGGCAAAAATCCGCCGAAGAAAAATTTCTCGCTCGAAAATCCGGAACCGATCAACGCGGTCAAAATCGACGACGGACCGGGAACAATCGTGAATGGCAATTCGCGTTTGATGCATTCGCGAATCAAGCGCGCGCCTGGATCGGAAATTCCCGGCATTCCGGCGTCGGTGATGAGCGCGATATTTTCACCGGCGGCGAGTCGCTCGACCAATTGCGCCGTCCGCATCGCTTCATTGTGTTCGTGATAACTAATGAACGGCTTGTCGATTTGGTAATGCTTCAACAAAACGCCCGAATGCCGCGTGTCCTCGGCTGCGACAAGATCGACATCGCGCAAGATTTCGAGCGCGCGCAGCGTGATGTCGCCGAGGTTACCGATCGGTGTGGCGATAAAGAAAAGCATTAAGATTGAAAATTAAAACCCGATTTACCGTCCAAATCGAAACAGAAAGAGGACTATCAATGAAACTACACCATTATTTGTGTGCATTTGTGCCGTTGTTGCTGGCTGCCTGCGCGGAGGAAGCGCCGCCGGTGACAACGACAACCACCACCACCGAAGTCACCACCACCGGACCGGCACCCGCCGTCGTCGCGCCCGCGCGTGAAGTGGTCGTGACTGAGGCGCCTCCGCCTATTCGGGTGGAGACGCAAACTGTCGCGCCCGGCCCGAATTACGTTTGGATGAAGGGTTACTGGCAATGGGACGGAAGGCGTTACGCCTGGGTCGCGGGCCATTGGGTCGTTAGGCCGCGCACTACCGCCGTTTATGTTGAAGGTCATTGGGCGCAACGCGGCGGCGGCTGGGTTTGGATTCCCGGACACTGGCGATAACATGTCGATCTTGCAGTGAACGCGAACGCGTTCGCTGCGCCTCATTAGGAACGAGCGGCGGGTTGAAAAATCCGCCGCTCGTTTTGCGTACTTTAATCTGCCGACATCTGTGGCAAGGTGGATGGAACGAATAAAGCTTTGGAGTAGTAGCCGTGAAACCGACTCCGCCATTCTCCCCGGCGCAATTCCCGAAAACGGATTCCTGTTTTCATCCCGGTTTCGGCAGATCGTGGGGCTACTGGCCCTCTTCAGATGACGATGGCGAACCGCGTCATCGAAATTTAGCGCAGCAATATCTGATCGAGTCCGCGCGCGAACGCGCCAAAGAAATGTGGGTGTTCGGCGCGGTCGTGCTCGCGTCGGCCTGGCCGGTCGTCTACATGGTCGTGACCGTGATCAAGCTCTTGCTCAAAGGCCGGCCGCTGGACTAACGAATCACGATTCGTCGTCCGTACTTGTCGATCTTTCCGATGTCGATCTTACGCGACGTCGGACTTTGCGCGGAAGAAATTCGTCGCGATAGAGCGGAGTCGATTCGGGCGCGAAGCCGTGACGCATGATGTTTTCGGTGACGACGCGCGGAACGACGAAGTTGAGCAGATAATCAGGGCCGCCGGCTTTTGTTCCACCGCCACTCATTTTGAATCCGCCAAACGGATGCCGGCCGACGACGGCGCCGGTGCAGCTTCTATTTATATAGACGTTCCCGGCGACGATCTCCGCTTTGGCGCGCTCGATGTTGGCCGGACTGCGCGAGAAAAATCCGGCGGTGAGCGCAAACTCGGTCGAGTTAGCGATGTCGATCGCTTCGGTGAGATCGTGCGCTTTGAAGACGCTGAGGAAGGGGCCGAAAATTTCTTCGCAACCGATGCGGAAATTCGGTCGCACATTGGTGAAGATGGTCGGCGGAACAAAGTAACCTTCCTTCGGCACATTTCCTTTTTGATACGCGAGGGTCGCTTCCGCTCTGCCGATGTCGATGTACTCGCGGATGCGCTTGTAAGCCGTCTCATCGATGACCGGACCGACGGTGATACCCGGGTCTTCCGGATTTCCCACGCGCAAACTCGCGGCGGCGGAAAGTAAGCGATCGACCACGCGCGAATAATTTTCTTCGAGCACGATCAAGCGCGAACAGGCGGAACATTTTTGTCCCTGATAACCGAACGCGGAATAAACCGTGTCGACGATTGCTTCATCGAGATCGGCGTCGGAATCGATAATGACGGCGTTCTTGCCGCCCATTTCGCAAACGACTTTCTTGAGTTCGCGCTGGCCGGGTCGCGTTTCGCCGGCGCTTTTCCAAATGCGCAGACCGACTTCCCGCGAGCCGGTGAAGGCGATAAGATCGACATCTTTATGATCGACAAGGTGCGCGCCGATGAGCGAGCCCTTGCCCGTAAGAAAATTCAAAACGCCCGGCGGAATTCCCGCTTCCTCCATCATCTCCATCAACTTCGACGCGATGATGGCGGATTGTTCCGCGGGTTTCATGATGACCGTGTTGCCGGTGACGAGCGCGGCCGTGACCATGCCGGTCAAAATCGCGAGCGGAAAATTCCAAGGCGCGATGACAAGCGCGATGCCGCGCGGCCAGTAATGATGATAACTTTCTTCGCCGGGAACGTGCTGGGTCAATCGCGGCCGGCCGATGCGCCGCATTTCCTGCGCGTAGAACAAACAAAAATCCATCGCCTCGCGAATGTCGCCGTCGGCTTCGGCCCATGCTTTGCCCACTTCGTAAACTTCGAGCGCGGCGAGCTCATAACGACGTCGATCCATGATGGCGGCGACGCGTTCGAGAAGCTGGCAGCGTTCTTCGAATGGGGTCCGGCTCCAATCGTTGAATGCTTTTTTCGCCGCCCCGACCGCGCGCTCTGCCTCCGGAATTTCCGCCTCGGATTGGAAACCGATAATTTCGTCCGGCTTGCTCGGATTGATCGAGGCGATGGTGGAATCGGTCCAGATTTTTTCGCCGCCGATGACAAGCGGATATCTTTTGCCTAACGAGTGGCGAACTTCATGCAAAGCGGTGCGCATTTTTTCGTGCGCGTCGAGGTAAACGAAATTCGCCAACGGCGCGTTCATGTAATTATCGGCCGGCAAGGTCTCGTCGTTTTGAACATGTCGATCTTGCGCAAAGTTGTTTGGATTCCCGAACGTCGCCGGCCGCTCGCCGTTGGCGCCAAAAAGATCGCGCGGATCGCGCAGCAACGATTGTTCGGAAACGTTATCGGAAAATTTCGCGCGCAGAAAACCTTCGTTCGATGTGTTCTCGAGCAAGCGCCGAACGAGATAGGACATGCCGGGCAAAAGTTCGCCGACGGGCGAATATTCGCGCACGCGATAACCCTGGGCGACGAGCGCGCGCTTGATCGGCCCCGCCATGCCGTAGAGCAATTGGAATTCGAACCGGCTCCGCGGAATGCCTAACGATTCCGCCAGCGCCTGCGCGTGCGCGATGCTGCGCACATTGTGCGAACCGAAAGCGGCCGTGACGGTCGATTCATTTTCAAGAAGCACATGCGTGAGGCGCTCGAAACTGGCGTCGCTTTCAGACTTCTGGAGGTAAACCGGGACCGCCCAACCATTCTGCGCAGACTTAATTTTCTCGTAGTCCCAATACGCGCCTTTGACCAGACGCACGGTGAAACGTGTGCCGCGTTTGCGTCCCCATTCGATAAGATCGAGAAGGTCGTCCTCGGCGTCGCGCAAATAAGCTTGAATGACAATGCCGGCGTGCGGCCAGTCGTGAAACTCCGTTTCGGTAAAGAGACGGCGGAAAAGTTCGAGCGTGGTATTTTTGTGCGCGTAACTTTCCATGTCGAAATTCACAAACGCGCCGAGCTCGCGCGCGCGGCGCAGGATCGGACGCAATTTCGGAGCAAGATGCGCGATGGCGTCTTCGGGATCGGCCGGATTCATCTGCGAATAGAGCGCGGAGATTTTGACGGAAAGATTTACCACTGGAAACAACTGCGCGTTTTCGCCTAACGGATCCTGCCAGCCCTGGGTTTCGGCGCTGAGATGCTCGAGCAGCTCCATGCAACGCGCCGCGTACTCGGTCGCTTCTTTTTCGCTCACCACCGCTTCGCCCAAAAGATCGACAGTGAACCCGATGCCCTCCTTGCGCCGCTTGCGCAGCGTCTTCATCACATCATCCGGATCTTTTCCGGCAATGAATTGCCGCGCCATGCCGGAGACATTCCAGCGCAGAAGTTGGCCGCTGATGAACGGCGCGACCTTGGCCAATTGCACACCGGTGCGGATGAAGGGCGCGTAACCGTTGCGCATGTCTTCGAAATATTCCTCGAGGTGCCTAACGATCTCGCCACCGCGATTCAGCGCCGCCAGAACATCGACAAAGCGGAACAGTTGCACTTTGAAATGCTCGTCGCGCATCGAGAAAGCCATCATGCGCTGATAAAAGCCGGCCTTGCTGAAGAGCGATTCCGGATGTTGATCGACAAGCCGGAAAATCTCTTCGCCGCGTCTTTCCACTTCCGACTGAAGCGAATTCATAGGAAGGGAAAGTTTACGCGTCAATTTGCGGTAGGCAAAGGCAACAACGGCTTAATTGTTTCGCAGGCGCGATTCCTGGTGCGGGCCCGAAACTGGGACTAACGAACAAATGACCGCCACCCGTAAACGTCAATCGCGCAACAAAGGTCTTCTCACGGTCGCCTTGTTCAAGTTTGCGACGGCGTTCGTGGTCACGTTTGCCACCATCACCGCGGTGCGACTCATGCATAAAAACGTTCCCTATCATTTCTCGCAGTGGATCGACATGTTACGGATCGACCCGGACAATCGCTATGTCGCCTGGGTCCTGCAAAAACTGCGCGTCATCCACACCAAAGAGCTGCAGCAACTCGCCGGCCTCGGATTTTTTTACGCCGCGCTTTTTTATGTCGAAGGAATCGGTCTGGCACTGGAACAACGCTGGGCCGAATGGCTCACGCTGCTCGCGACCGGACTCTTTATCCCGATTGAAATCTACGGCTTATGCACGAAACCGAGTGCCGGAAAGGTCGCGATATTGCTCGTGAACATCGGCATTGTGATTTTTCTCGCGTATTTGCTGCGACAAAAAAGCGCGCGCGATTAAAAAAATGATTCGCGCCGGGACACACGCACTTCGCGGCCGGTTTCCGATGTAGTCAGTGAAGCGCCCGCAAAACGTCGAATGCTCGTAGAGCGCTCAGCTTTTTGCGGCGTGGCTGACAACAATAAATTGGGGAGCAAGTAGAGGTGATCTGCCTGGCGAGCCTTAAGAGGCCCAGGGCTCGAGGTTCGTCAGGCAATCTCCCTCTCTTTTTTTGTGTCGTTTCGCCATTGCCCGCGAACGACTCGTCGATTAGCACAAGATCGACATGGATATTTCGCGGGGGTTTCACGAATTCGCGAGCGATAACACCGCCGGCATTTGCCCGGAAGCGCTCGCCGCCATCGCCGAAGCCAACACCGCCGCTGCAGCAGCGTACGGCGATGATCAATGGACGGCGCAATTGCGCGATCGCGTCCGCGAAATCTTCGAAACGGATTGCGAAGTTTTTCTTGTGTTCAACGGAACGGCCGCGAACGCACTCGCGCTCGCACAACTATGTCGATCTTTTCACAGCGTCGTTTGTCACACGCACGCGCACATCCACACCGATGAATGCGGCGCGCCGGAATTTTTTTCCGGCGGCGCGAAGCTTCTTCTGGTGGACGGCGACAACGGCAAGATCGACATCGACCGCGCGCGCGATGTTGTCGCGCGTCAGCCGCAGTTGCACGCGCAAAAGCCGCGCGTCATCAGTATCACACAGGCGACGGAGTTGGGGACGGTTTACTCACGCGATGAAATTGTCGCTGTCAGTGAATTCGCGAAGGCGCGCGAAATGTATCTACACATGGACGGCGCGCGCTTCGCCAATGCGATCGCGAATCTCAAATGCGCTCCGAAGGAAATCACGTGGCGGGCGGGCGTGGATGTTCTCTGCTTCGGCGGAACGAAAAACGGACTCCCCGCCGGCGAGCTCGTGGTGTTTTTCGAACAGGATCTCGCACGCGAGTTCGATTACCGCATCAAACAAGCCGGACAGCTCGGATCGAAATCGCGTTTCCTCGCCGCCGCCTGGCTCGGTTTGTTAGGCAACGATGTCTGGCGGAAGAATGCGCGCGTTGCGAATGACTTCGCGCAGCAACTGGCGAAACGTCTGCGCGATCACGCTAAGATCGACATCGTCTTTCCGGTGGAAGCGAACGCGGTCTTCGTTCGTTTCACGAACGAATTCGCGGCTGAGCTGGAAAAACGCGGCTGGCATTTTTACAAATTCATCGAGCCGGACGTGTATCGGCTGATGTGTTCGTGGGCGACGCGCGCGGAAGAGATCGATCGTCTGCTCGGCGATATCGAGAGAGTGCGGCCGACGAGTTCATAATTGCGCTCCGCGTTTGCTCCCGTTATACAGCTCGTGGTGAAACTCTTGCTGCGGCTTGCGCTCGCGGGCGCGGTTTGCTTTTTCGGTTGTCGCGCGACTTATCGCGCCGTGACTGCGCCGGTGCGTGTGTTTCATCACGAAGAACGGCCTGCGCCGACAACGGATGTGACAAATCCCGGAATGCCGGTGGCGCCGACGCCGAGTCCGGGCCCGCGCGTAGTGGAGCGCACGACGACAGAACCAACGCCGTCTCCACGAGCGCAAACTGCGGTCCACTTTCCGACGGCGAAGCCGGTCCCGAACAAACCGGGTTACGTTTTTAGCCCGTCCGATCCTTCAAAATATGTTGATGTGACCGGTTATCCATCCGGGAGCAAGGTAAAGGATCCGTACTCGGGAAAGATTTTTCTGGTGCCGTAGGAATGGTGAGCGCGCCGCTTCAAATTTGGCGCAACTCTATTGACAGCTCGCGGTTCATAAAGCATCTGTCCCGCGCCAAAACTCAGTTCCACCCCCACAAAACCAACCCCAGAACAAACCCCAGACTCACTCGCGCATTTTTCTCATGCTCACAGGATTGATTGTCGATCTTGTGCAAAACTCGGCCCGAAGCGGGCGAATCCGCTCGCACAGCCGGTTTTTCAGAATCTGCGCACGATGCCTGCTTATAGAAATTATATGAAGTTCCTCCACCTCACTCTTATTGCCGTGGCCAGCTTCGCTTTTGCGACGATCGCATCGGCATACGTGCTTGAAGGGCCGACTTGGTCCGCTAGCACCGTCACTTTCCAACTGCGACTGGGAAATGCCGGCCGCACGTTGACCGACGGCAACACCTCCTGGGACGTGGCCGCGCAGCCCGCCGTTTTGGCGTGGAATGCAAACATGGGTTCCCTGCAGCTGGCGGCAAATATCAATCCGGGCGCGCCCTTAAGTTCGGGCGATGGCATTAACTCCATCGGTTTTTCTAACACCGCTAACGGCCAGTCATTCGGTTCCGGCACCCTCGCGATCACTCTTTATTGGTACTCGGGCGGACGAATGACCGAAGCCGACGTTTATGTAAACAACAAGATGAGTTGGGATTCGTATCGTGGCCCGCTGCGCTACGGCTCGAACACGTATGCAATCGGCGACATTCAACGCGTGCTCATTCACGAAGTCGGCCACGCGATCGGCCTAAACCATCCCGACCAGCACGGTCAAAACGTGGACGCGATCATGAATTCGGTGATTAGCAATCGCTATACGACTTCGGCTGACGACATCCGGGGCTCGCAAGCGATGTATGGCGTGGGACAAGCCCAACCGACGCCGACGCCGTCTCCAAGCCCAACCCCGAATCCTAATCAGCCGCGCGTAAGCGTGAGCGTCGCGCCCGGTACAGCATCGGTGGGCAATAGCGCGATATTCACCATCACATTAGCGAGCGTGAATCCGAACGCGCCGACGACCGTCTCGTATTCGATGAGCGGCAGCGCGGGAGCAACGTTGTATTCGTTGAATCCGGCCGGGCAAGTGACGATTCCTGCCGGCGCGAGTTCCGCGAATGTTACGCTGACAGTTTTGAAACGTCCGAAACGCTCGAGGACCGCCATTATGAATTTGGGCTCGAGTTCTGGCTACATCGTCTCAACTCCAAGCACGGCGACGATCACGATCACACGCTAACAACCCCTGAACATGACCATGAAAATTAAGCAATTCGTTCTCCTCACAGCGCTCTTAGGCGCGGCCGCGACCACGCGGGCCACCACCGTTATTCCCCCGACCTTCGATCAACTTGTCGATCAAGCGGAGTTCATCTTCCAAGGCACCGTGACTGACATCAAATCACAATGGATCGGTGAGGGCGCCGAGCGTTCCATCGTTACTTACGTCACATTTAAAGTGGAAGAGTCGGTCAAAGGCAACGCCGGTCAGAGCTACACCATTCGCATGCTTGGCGGAACTGTTGGCGAAGACACCATCGAAGTAAGTGATGCGCCACGCTTCCAAGCCGGTGATCGCGAGATTGTTTTTGTTGAGCACAATGGCAGCCAGTTCGTTCCGCTCGTCGGCATTATGCATGGACGTTTCCACGTCCGTCGCAACCAAGCCGGCCGCGACATCGTGACCGATAACAACGACGAACCGGTGCGCGATCTCACGCGACTCGGCCGCGAATCGAGCGGTCCGTCCCCCCGCGTGACAGACTTAACATCGGACGATTTTAAAGCGGCGGTGAAGGAAAAAGTTCAAGCCGCGCCGTCGAATCGTCCCGCGCAATAGTTGTTTCTGGAGGTAAGGGGATTGGCTCCCGCCCATCCGAATTGGTTTCCTCTTGAAGGATTACCTCCACGCTTCGCTTTGGAGGTAAGGGGATTCGAACCCCTGACCTTCTCATTGCGAACGAGACGCTCTACCAACTGAGCTATACCCCCGGAAGCGACTGCAATTATCGAAGCAATTGTCGATCTTGCAAGATGTCGATCTTGTCCGCCTGAGGCGGATCGATCTTAGCGCGCTTCTTCGATCGACGGTTTGAATTGTTGCGCCGCGATCACGATCGCAACCGAACCAATGATCAAGGCCGCGCCAATAACCGTGCGCGCGTTCAAGCGCTCACCGGCAAACAAAGTGCCTAGCAAAATGGCGACGACCGGATTGACGTAGGCATACGTCGCAACTTTTGCCGGATCGACATGGCGCAAGAGATAAAAATACGCGGTGTATCCGACAATCGCGCCGATGAAGACGAGATAAACAAACGCGAGCAGCGATTGGAGGCTCACGTGATTGATTTGGAAACCGCGATGTTCGCCTAACAACAGCCCGCTGAGAATAAGCAACGCGCCTCCGCAGATCATTTGCTGGCCGGCGGCGAGAACGAGTGAAGGCGCGTGTTCTACTTTGCGCGAATAGAGCGAACCGATCGACCACATGAAAGAGCCGACGAGCAAGATCGACATGCCGAGCGCGAGATGATGCGACGGCGCGCGATTCGTTAACGCCGGTCCGATCAAAAAGCCCACGCCGATAAATCCGCCTAACAAGCCGAGCCAGACCCAACGCGTCGGCCGCGGCGCACTGCCGCTCAACCAGCCGAGCAACGCGATGTCGATCGGCACCGTCGCGACAATTAACGCGGCCAGACCGGTCGGCACCCATCGTTCCGAAATGGTGACGCCGCCGTTGCCGCACAAGAGCAAAAGCGCTCCGATGATGCCCGCGCTTTTCCATGTCGATCTTGCGGGGCCGGGTGCGCCATGCAAACGCGCGGCCGCGTACATGATCACGCCGGCGAGGAAAAATCGCGTGCCGGCCATGAGAAACGGGGGAATGGTTTGGATCGCAAAAAGAATTCCGAGGTAGGTCGAACCCCAGATCACGTACAACGCCGCGAATGCGAGCAAGATCGACAATCGACTGCGCGCGGCCATGCTAGCGAGCGACGCGGGCGAGGGCGTCACGCGCCATTTTGAAATCGGGATTGATCGACAGTGCGCGTTCGTACCATCGGCGCGCCTCCGTCTTGCCGCCGACGCGCTCATAATCGCTCCCCAAACGAAACGCCGGCCAGGTGTAAACATTGAGAATATCTTCTTCGAAGCTCTCGTGCCTAACGAGTCGTGGATTTGGCGGCCGGTATCGCGGCAGCAATCGTTCGTTGTCGCGCACCATTTCGTCCATAGTTCTCGCAGTCGATTTCGGCTCGACGATCATGATGATCCCGTGTTGATACGGCCAATAGTCGCCTTCGAGGCTGTGATCTTCGTCGCCGAGCGAGCCGGTGGTGGCGAACGTGCGCGATTTGTTCGCTTCAATCAGCGCCTTCAAATTGTTCGTCTGCGCATCGTACCGGTCGAAGGGAATTTTTAGATCCGGGTGGCGTTGGCGAAGTTGTCGCACATACCACTCCACCTTGAGCATCGGCACAATCACAAGCGTCACTTCCGGGTCGAAGCCGTCGACGAGTTGTCCATAAACCAGTGGGAAAACAATGCCATCGCCGGTGGTGAGCAGAACCGTCCCCGGCTCGGCCGATTGATAAACGTCGGTCGCGAAAATTCGCGCGATCTGATTCCGGCTAAGATCGACATGTCGATAGGCGACGAATGCCGTGGCCAAGACGGCGATCGTGGTTAAGCCCGCCGCGACGCGACTGCGGCCCACGCCTAACGACGGCACAACTTCGTCGAGCAATAAGATTCCGAATGCGAGCAAAGGCGCGACGATCACGTGCGCCAAAAGGAAGAAACGTTGCAGAACGAAAATGGCGGAGGGCGCAGTCGCGAGATTCAGATTCGTGATCGCGACGAAGAACGGGCCGGCAAAAATAAATGCGATGATGGCGAACCAGAAGTACCAACGACAGCGGCGAAATGCTTCGATGGCGCCGAAGATCGACAAGGTACCCGCGAGCGGACCGAAAGACGCGCCAAGCGCGATAATTCTGCTCATGGCCGAGCCGCCGAGATATTCGGTTGCGCCCACGAGCCGGCCGCTTCCGTAATTTCGCCGCGCGACCAACGCGACGAAATCGCGCCAGGAGGAAATTTCGCCCCAGCTATAAGCCGGATGAAACGACGCTGCGATGGGAATGTAAATGTAAGGCAGCAAGCCGAGCGCGAACGCAATCGTGCAAAAGATAATCACGCGTGGACGCGTCCGCAGCGCTGCGCGCTGTCGCCACAGCACAAAACAAACGGCCGGGCCGAGAAGCACGATGGTTTGATGATTTGTTAGGCCGAGTCCGGCGAAAAACGCGGCGGCGACGAGCCACGCGTTTTGCCCGGAGCGTTCGTGCCAGCTGACCAGACAAAAGATGAGCGACGCTGCGATCAGATTATTGAGCGGGAAAACTTCCGCCGCTAATGACCACGACCAGAAGAGGGGCGTCACCGCCAATGTCAGCGCCGCCAGCGCGCTGGCCAGTCGCGCTTTCGTTAGGCGCAAGGCCGTGAAATAAACGACGGCGACGGTTAACGAATTGCAAATGACCGAAAGAAGGTTGACGCGAAACGGCACCGTCCCGAGCAACGGCATTTCGCTAAGCAAATGTCCAAGAATGGTGAAGAGCGGGTAACCCGGAGGATGCGCGACGCCGCGCAGAGCGCAGACGGCGATTAATTCGGGCGAATCGCCGACGACGATGTCGCGCGCGGCGGTGGCGTAATAAAGCGCGAACGCGATTGCGGTCACGCCCGCGGCCAATGCGAAATCGCGTCGTAAGATCGACATCTACAACTCGATTACCTGGGCGGAATGAATGTCGCCGCTGGCGCGAATCTCCTTGAGTAATTCCGCACTCGGCGTCGCGTCGAGATTCAAGACCGTTAGCGCGGTTCCACCCGCTTCATTCCGGCTCAGCGACATGGTCGCAATGTTGACCCCGTGGTCGCCTAACAAACTCCCGATGCGACCGACCATGCCGGGACGGTCGGTATTTTCGAGCACAAGCACAACGCCATGCGGCCGCGCTTCGACCGGACGTGCGTTGATGCTGACGATGCGTGGCGTCGCGCCGAAAAACGCGCCGCCAACCGAAACCGATTTGCCTTCGGCCTTGGCGGAAAGCTCGAGAAGATCGGTGTAGTCGCCTAACGAGCTCAACCGGCTTTCCGTGACTTTGAGCCCAAGGCTTTCCGCAAATGCCGGCGCATTCACTTCGTTGACTTCATTTCCGCCGGCCAGCTGAAGAAAACCTTTCAAGACGGCGCGCGTGATCGCGGTCGTGTCCACTTCATTCACTTTGCCGCTGTAGTTGATGTTGAGGGTATCGACGCGTTTCGGCGCAACCTGCGATAGGAATTTGCCGAGCTTTTCGCCGAAACGCAGATGCGGTCCGATGATCGACAATGTTTTCGCATCGAGACTAGGCATGTTCACGGCGTTGCGGATTGTTCCTTCGAGCAATGCGGCGCGGACGGATTGCGCGATCTCGATGCCGACGCTTTCCTGCGCTTCCGCGGTGGACGCGCCGAGATGCGGGGTGAGGACGAGATTGGGCGCGGAGCGAAGCGGGGAATCGTTAGGCAAAGGCTCCTGCTCGAAAACATCGAGCGCGGCCGCGGCAACATGTCGATCTTGCAACGCTTTGGCCAGGGCGTCCTCGTCGATCAAACCGCCGCGCGCGCAATTGATGATGCGCACGCCGCGTTTCATTTTTTGAATCCGCGCAAGATCGACAATGTGCTTCGTCTCATTCGTTAGCGGGGTGTGGAGCGAGATGAAATCGGCGCTCGCGAGTAAATCGTCGAGCTCTTCGACGAGCTCTACTTGCAGACTGCGCGCGCGCGCGGCCGATAGATACGGATCGTACGCCATTACGCGCATGCCGAACGCGATCGCGCGCCGACTCAATTCGCTCCCGATCCGTCCCATGCCGATGACGCCAAGCGTTTTGTTGTAGAGCTCGACGCCTTCGAAATCTTTTCGTTTCCAATTTCCGCCGCGCACACTGGCATCGGCCTGCGGAATTTTTCGTGCGACGCTGAGCAGAAGCGAAAACGCGTGCTCGGCGGTGGAGACGGTGTTGCCGCCGGGCGCGTTCATGACGATGACGCCTCGGCGCGTGGCAGTTTCAAGATCGACATTGTCAATGCCGACACCGGCGCGGCCGATCACGCGCAAGCGCGTGCCCGCATTCAAAATCTTCGCGGTGATTTTGGTTTCGCTGCGAACGACAATCGCGCTCAAGTCCGGTGCAAGATCGACAAGTTGATCTTCGGTCAGGCCCGTTTTCACCGTGACTTCGAGCGCGCCGTCGCGTGAAAGTTCTTCGACGCCGCGCGCCGAGATCGCGTCTGCGATTAAAACCTTCGGCGTCATTAACCGAAGATGAGGAGGTGAATGGATTCCGGCAACTGCTGCGCGACATTTGTCGCGACACTGCCGCGCAGAAGTTTTGCCATCGCCGGACGCTGCGATGCGCCAATGACCAGAAAATCGACCCCCATGGTTGCGGCAAGATCGACAATCGTCGCCGCCGCATCCTGACTCACGGCATAAAGCGGCACGACAGAAATATTTCGTTCCGCGCCGAGCTTAAACATAAGCGACATGATTGCGTTCGCCTCGGGATCGTCCTGCCATCGTGCGCGGCCCAGGCGCGTGCCCGCCGCCGTGTAATAAACGGCGACTTCCTTGACGAAGAGCACGCACAAGGTCGCGTGGCGCAACTCCGCTTCATCGAGAGCGAAGCTCAATACCGGCGTCATTCCGCGCGCGGCGACCATGATTTTTTGTCCTTCGGCAAGGCGCGACTGCAGGGCGCCGGGCAATTGTGGCGTCACCATTTGCGCAACATCTCGATGCACCGTCACGGTCGTTAGGCCTTGACGCTTTAAGGTGTAAGCGCGCAGGGCGAGTCCGCCGAGCAGGACGGCGATGACAAATTGCAGAGCGTCCAGTTTCGTGTGCGCGAGCGTAAGTTCGACCAGCGCGAGAATGGCGAATGTGAAACCAAAAAGGAGGCGATCATACCAGGTGAATCCGGCGGTGCGATTGAATGCGCACGATCCGACATTGACCGTGATCGCGCCGACGACACCGATGGCATAGAGCCCGGCTAGGGCGGTGAAGTTCGCGACGAGCAAAAGCACGACGGCCGGCATGGCGATTGCAATCGCGAGCGGATAGATCGGTACGCCATGCGAATTCAGGATGCGAAACTGCCGCGGCATCTCGCGGTCGCGCGACATCATGTAGAGCAGGCCGATCATGGCGACGATGGCGGTGTTGGCGGCGCTCAAAAGCAAAAGAAAAAAGACAATGCCAACGATCCAGCCGAACACGTTGCCGATCGCCGGCGAAAATGTCGCGCTCGCGAATTGTTCTCCGATGAAGCGCAACATGTCTTCGCTGCGTTGCGCGAGAAGCGCGCTGATCTCATGCGAGCTCGCGCCGGGAAACTTATGGGCGAGAACGCTCGGCAACGATAACATGGCCCAGCCTAACAATGCCGTGCCGATAACCACTTCGATTGCGACCGGCGTGATCGCCTTCATCGACGTGCGCGAAACGCGCGGCTGATCCATGGTCGATCCTGCGTCGAGCTTCATCACGCCAGTGAGGTTGGCGATCGATTCCGCGCCCGAGAGCGCGAGGATCACGCCAACGAATTGCACCCAAACCGTCCCGAGGCTTTCATGACGCGGCTGCAAAAATTTTGTGGTCAAATGTGGCGCACTCAGGCCGACTAGCACGATTACGACGAGCACGGCCGGCACGGCGAGCGCGACGGCGAAGGTGCCGGAATGCTTCGGGCCAAAGAAATTGATCGCGCCCATGATCAAGAGTATGGCGATGGTCGTTAGGCCGATGTGGTCGCGCAGAAATTTGATCCACATGATCTGTTCCGCGCCCGACGTAATGTAAGTCAGCGCCGACCATCCGCTGAGCGCGGCCGTGACGGTGAGATCCGCGAGCAAGAGCAGCGCGCCCACGACCGCGAGCAATCGCCCTTGCGATCGCGCCGCGGAATAAACGCCGCCGCCATCGGGAAAATGCCGGCAGATCACCATGTAATTGATCCCGACCAGGCCGGTCACCGCGCAGACCGCGAGAATAATCGGCAGCGACGAAAAACCCGCTGCCAGAAACGCCAGGCCGATGACGTAGGCTTTGCTCGTGCCCCAATCCCCATAGAGCAACGCGGCCGCCCGTTTCCAACCGACATTACGCGGCCGATGCACCGCGCCGCTCTCTGTCACAATGAGATCAGCCATTTCTCCCGGCGTGAGTTTCTCGTGGGGATGGAGCCTGACAAGTTCTTTCTCCGGCGTCGGACAATGACCGCCAGCGATTTGCGTTGACGGCGGTAAACTCGCGTTGAGAGTTTCATCAGTTCTTTGTTTTCGCTTAATTGGTCGACCAGTTGTCGATCTTGCGGGGGAACCAATTTCGTTTCGCGAAAGCGGAGCGATCGGGGCGAACGATGCGCGGCATCGAGAGCATTTAATGGCTCTAGTCCGACAGCTAACCTCGTCAGCATCATTAAAGGGCAAAGGAAGTCGTGGGTAAGCGACTCCGCAAAGTGAAGCGCCTCGTCGCGCGAGCGTAGCTTCGTTTTAGTCAGGAAAATAATTGAGCCTAACGAAAGTTGGATGCGCATTGTGTTCGTCGACAATGATGCTCGCAAGTGCGCGTGCGGAAGATGGTTGGTTTGGCGAGCGTCTTTTTAATGCGGTCGCGCAAGATTTAAGAGCACCGGCTTATCAAGCGCCGGCGCCGGATGCATCGCCGTCACAACGACGCATTTCTCCAGCGCCGTTTGATTCGCCGCCATTTCCGAGCGGCGATTGGCAAATCGGCGGCACGCCAATCATCGGCGATCCCGGCAATGTCGGACCGTGGCCGTTGATGGAAGCAATCTACGCTGGGCCTAACGGCGATGCCTGGAAGCGAAGCCGGGTCCAGATTTACGGCTGGGAAGATTTTTCCTGGAACGTCAGTACATCGACAAATTCTTCTCGCGGTCCGAACGCGAACTTTCCACTCATCTACGACCTGCGCCCGAACCGCTTCGAGCAAAACCAATTCGTTCTCTACGTCGAACGCGTGCCCGACGAAAACCAAACCGATCACATTGACTGGGGATTCCGCGTCTCCGGCGTTTACGGGCTCGATTACCGCTTCATGATCTCGCGCGGGTTTCTTAGCCATCAATTGCTCAGCGAAAACAATTACTACGGCTTCGATATGCCGATGGTGTATGTCGATCTTTACATTCCATACGTGTTTCGCGGAATGAACGTGCGCATCGGCCGCATCATCTCCGAGCCGGACATCGAAGCGCAGCTCGCGCCTAACAACTTAATGTCGAGCCACTCGATCGTTTACGGCTTCGACAACTACACCCAAACCGGAATTTTCACGACCACGAAGATCGACAATCAATGGACCATCCAGCTCGGCCTATCGAACGGCACCGACGTTGCGCTTTGGCAAAAAGATCCAGGCAATCAACCGACCGGTACGGTGATGATTCAATGGACGTCGCCGAACCAGCGCGATTCGATTTACGCGGGCGATAACGCATTCAATAACGGCGAATTCGGCTACAACAATCTTCAGCAAATCGTCGGCACCTGGACGCACAAATTTAACGACAAAGTCTATACCGCCACGGAAGCACTCTATATGTACATGAACGACGCCAAGCGACACCCGACTGATGCGGTGCCGTTTCAAAGCGGATCGTTTCCGGTGAAGAATGGTTACGCTCCCGAATGGGGAATTCTGAATTACACAATGTTCCGGATTTCGCCGACGGCATTCTTCACGGTACGAAACGAATTCTACGACGACATCGTCGGCAGCCGCACCGGTCACGCGACAAAATATTCCGAGCATTCGTTAGGCATCACCTGGTGGCCCGACAAGATTATCACGATGCGCCCCGAACTTCGCTTCGATCATTCTTACAACGACGCTGCATTCGATAACGGCGGTCGTCGAAACCAATTCACCGCCTCGATGGACTTCATCATTCATTACTAATGATCCCGACCAACGTTAAACGTCCGCGCAATGTCGATTGGAAACGCGCGGCCGCGATTCTGTACGGCGACTGGGGCACGAGCAAAGCCTACGTCATCGGTCTCGCGTTTGCCGTCGCTGGCTATGCATCGTTCTGGCTCATCGCCGCGATGTGCGTGCTCACCGCGCTGGTCGGACTCAATTACATTGTCATCTGTCGATTGTATCCGGATGGCGGCGGCGTTTATGCGAGCGTTCGCCATCGCTCCGAAGTGATTTCGATCGTCGGCGCGTTTTTGCTTATCGCGGATTATTTGGTCACCGCCGCCATCAGCGCGCTCTCCGCTTTTCAATATCTCGGCGTCCCGCACCCGGAAAAATTTGCGGCGATGTCGATCTTAGCGATCGGCCTGCTCAATTTGTTAGGCCCAAAACAAACCGGCGGCCTCGCCTTTTTGGTTTCGGTCCCGACCGCCATCGTCGTCGTCGTGCTTGGACTGTTTAGTCTGCCGCACGTCGGTGAAGCATTCGGCCATCTGCAACCGCTGCACGGCTCGTTCGGCCACAATTGGGCCGGGTTCGTCGGCATCGTGCTCGCGCTCTCGGGCGTAGAAGCGATCGCCAATGCCACCGGCGTGATGAAACTGAATCCCGGCAGCACCGAGGCCAACCCTTGCGTCACCAAAACATCCACGCCCGCGATTTTGATCGTGATGATCGAAGTCTGCGTCTTTACCGCGTTGCTCGGTCTGGCCATGCACGCGTTGAACGGCCTAACGATTGCAAACGGTGATGTCAACGCGCCCGGCGCCGAAGGCGTGCGCGACTACATGCTGCGTTACATGGGACAAATCTTCGTCGGCGGTGGCGCCGGCCACGCATTTGGTTTTGTCATCAGCGTCGTCTTTGGCTTGCTTCTTCTTTCCGCCGTCAACACTGCGATTGTCGATCTTATCGCGATCCAATTCCTCATGTCGCGCGACCGCGAGCTCCCGAACATTTTCCAGCGCCTGAACAAGTGGGGCGTCCCCAGCGCCGGCATGTTGCTCGCCACCATCGTTCCGATGGTTCTCGTGGTCGTGGTGAAAGACATGTCCGGTCTGGCTGATCTTTATGCGGTGGGCGTAGTCGGTGCGATCGCCACAAATCTTGGCGCAACCGCGACCGATCGGAAATTGTCGATCAAGAATTGGGAACGCACGCTCATGTTCGCGACTTTCGTGGTCATGGCCGCGATCGAAACGTCGCTGCTCATCGACAAACCAAACGCGCGCTATTTCGCTGTCACCATTCTCGCCGTTGGATTGATCCTGCGCGGTCTCGTTTACGAACGTCGCATGAAAAAAGAAGCCGCCCGTATTCCGGAAAAGGTGATTGTCGATCTTGCACCAAAGCCGGAACCGCCGGCCGCGATCTCGTTAGGCTCGGAAGCAATTTTGTGCGCGATCCGCGGGACGGGCCGCACTTTGGATTTCGCTTTGCGCGAAGCGCGTGAAACTGGGCGGCGTCTTTATCTTTTATTTGTGCGCGAGCAAGCCTTCATGACCGAGCAGGACACAAAACGAAAATGGCAGGATGATGATGAAGCGCGCCAAATTTTCGAGCACGCAAAAGCAAAGGCCGGCGATTTTCAGCCGCTTTTTGCCTATGCGGTCAGTCCATCGGCGGCGGAGACGATTGTCGATGTTGCGGCGACACTCGGCGCCTCGCGCGTTATCGTCGGCGCGCCGCATCGCAACGCATTGCTTAACCTCATTCGCGGCAGCGTTATCCACGAAGTGTCGAACTCGCTTCCGGAAGAAATCGACCTTCTTGTTTACGCGTGAGGTGCACCGCAACTTCGATTTCCGCCGTCTGCGGAAACATGTCGAGCGGTGTGACCGATTCGATCGCGAAATGTTCAGCGAGGTCTTTTAAATCGCGCGCCAGTGTCGCTGGATTACAGGAAACATAAATCAACGAATCGGGCGCAAGATCGACAATCGCATCTCGGACCGATTCCGTTAGGCCGACGGCCGGTGGATCGACGATAACGGTCGAGGCGCCGCGGAGCCGTCTCAGTTCATCCGCCACATCGCCTGCGATGTAATTCTCCTTTTCAGTCGCAGTCGCAATCGCTGCGTTGATCGCAAATTTGTCCCAATCAATTCCGATCACGCGCTCAAATTTCGGGAGCAGCGCCTTCGCGAAAAATCCCGCGCCGCAGAATGCATCGACCAGCAACCCCTGGTTCGGCGGAATGAAATTGTCGATCAAATCGCGCAAGGCGTTCGCGACCGCATCGTTCGTCTGCGAGAAAATCCGCGGGCCCGATTGCGCGCGCAAAGTGTAGTGACCGTCGCGCGGATTGCTCGCGCGCAGCTCGATTAGTTGGCGATTCACCTCTTCACGCGAAATCGGACAGCGTTCGATGTCGATCAAGCGATGCGAATCGCGCGCAAAAAATCCAGTGACGCCGTCCTGTACGTGAACAGTAATGCGATTGCGATAGCCGTATTCGTCAGGCGACGGGACGATCGGTCGCAATGGAACGTTGTCGATCTTGCCGATGCGTCGCAGGACGTCGCGCACTTGCCGCTCTTTCGTCGCGAGTTGGTGCGCGTAATTCATGTGCTGGTAGGCGCAGCCGCCGCAACGACCAAAATACGGACACACCGCCTCAACGCGATGCACCGAAGCGTTTTTAACTTCGACCGGTTCGGCTTCGGCGAACTGTTTCTTCTCGCGAATGATCTCGACCGAGACGTGTTCGCTGTCGATGACGTAGGGAACGAAAACCGCCTTGCCTTGTTCGCGGCCGACGCCTTTACCGCCAAAGGCGATGTCTTCGATTGTTAGATCGACAATGCGCGTGGCGGAAATCCGTCGGTAAAATTACCGGCGGCGCAGCCCGCGATAAAGCAGGCCTAATCCCATTACGCCAAGCAAAGCAGAAGTGCTCGGCTCGGGAATTGGGTGAAACGATTGCGCGACTTCCGAAAGCGTAACCAAGCCGCCATTAGTGGTGGCGAAGGTTATGTCCTTGGTCACGTCGAGTCGACGCTGCGGAGGCGTGATCGCGAATGTGTCGCTATGTTTCTGAAGATTGAGATGTGTGGTGCCAACCACATTGCCGTTACCATCGCGTGCACTTTCATCGACTGCGATAAACGTGCCGCCTTCGGGTTGGCCGCTGCCGGTGAACGCGGCATCGATCGCGTCAATCAAACCGCGCCCCGCGGTGACGGTGTACTTGAGAGCTAAATCTGCCGTCATGGGACCGCTTCCATTCGGGGTCAGGAAACTCATGTTACCGTCCCAAGTCAGGAAATAAGTCCCGTTGGACAATGTCGCCGTCACCTGAATCTTCGACGGGTCAAAGCTCGTTAGGCCACTTTCGAAAAAGCTAAAGTCACTAAAGGTAAGATCGCCGATCGTCAGCGTGCCTCCATTAGTGGCGAGATCTTGCAAGGTGGCGGTCGTCGCCGTCGAAAATGAAGGAATGGTGTCCGCATTCGCCGCCGCGCCAATGAACGCCGCGACGAGGGACAGGATCAAGCAACGGGAACGGAGAGAAGCCGGGCTAGACATATAATTGAGAGATTGTGGAAAATTGACCTGTTCAAGTCAATCAGAAATTCGGTAATGCAAGCAATAAGTTTTTGACCTATTCGCCTCTCTTAGGCGAGCGCCTCGAGCCTCCCCAATAAGTCTTTTTTGCTCGTCATTCCCGTGACCTGGTCGCGCACCTGGCCGTTCTTGAAAAACAAAAGCGAAGGGATCGCCCGGATGTTGTACTTGAAGGACAGGCTCTGATTATTGTCGACGTTGACCTTCGCCACTTTGACGACGCCGGCTTTTTCCTTGGCGATTTCGTCGAGTACCGGCGCGATCATTTTGCACGGCCCGCACCATTCCGCCCAGAAATCGACCACGACCGGCTTGTCACTCTTCATTACTTCCGAATCAAAATTCGATTCGTTGACCTCGATAGTTCCTGAATTCTCCATCAAGCAAAGTAATTCCAAATCTGAATAAGCAAAATGAGAGCTGAGGCCCCGAGCACTCCCCAGCAAAGCGACATTGGCACAAGATCGACATCTTCATCTCGCGTGATCACCGGTGCGACATTGACCGGCGCCCCGCCCATCTTCGGTTCCGGCATGGTAATGAGCGGCTGAGTTTTTTTCATTTGCACCGTCGGTGCCGGCTTTGGCGGATCGGGCAAAACGGAAATGCGCGCGGTTTCTTTTTTCGGCGACTGAGCTTCCGCCATCGGCGCCGGTTCGACTGCGTGCACGGCTGCGGCGGCGGGCATGGCCGAAGCAGGCGATAAGGTTTTCGCCGAAACGGGCCGCGCCGGCGGAACGAATGGCGGAGGCGTCACTGCTTTCGAAGGCGCAGGCGGAACCAGCGGTTTAGCCACTGGTGGTCGTGCAGCTCCACCGCTTGGCGGGGTCAACGGCGCCGGAGCCGAAACTGTGGGTGGACGCGCCGGCAAATTGATTCGCACCGTGTCGCGTTTCGGAGCGGCCGCGCCGCTATTGCCTTCGCCATTCCCTCGCGGCGGCAAAGTGATTCGGACAGTTTCCTTTTTCGGTTCCTTCGAGTCGGCCATCGCGTGAATGAATGTGGGCAGAAAATCTGCCCGAAACGCGCGCGTTTGTCACTCGTAATATGTCAGGCACAATATCGTCACGCGACCAGGTCGTAACCGCGGCTGTCCACGATGGTTCGCCTAACGAATTCGCCCACTGGCGCCGCTTGCGTGAGAATCACCCGCGCATCGACATCCGGCGCATCGCCTTCACTGCGCGCGACGTGCGGCTGATCGATCAGTAACTTCATCTCGCGTCCGATTTTCTCCCGCGCGATTTCGTGCGCGATCTTTTGTTGGATCGACATCGCTATTCGGTAACGGCTGTTTTTGATCTTCGCCGCGATCTGGTCGGCCATCTTCCCGGCGCGCGAACCTTGCTCCTGCGAATATTTGAAAATCCCGAGGCGTTCGAAGCGGACGCGTTCGATGAATTCGAGCAGCGTCTCGAATTGTTCGTCCGTCTCGCCCGGGAACCCGACGATGAAGGTCGTGCGAATCGTTAGGCCGGGAATTCCGGCGCGCAATTTGTCGATCAAACGCTCGATGTGTTCGCGCGAAGTTTCGCGCCGCATCGTTTGCAGCATCGCGTGATCGATGTGCTGAAGTGGAATGTCGATGTAACGCGCGACCGTACGGCTTTGCGCGATCGTCTCGATAAGTTCATTGCTCCAATGCGCCGGATGCGTGTAAAGCAGGCGCACCCAGAAGTCGCCATCGATATTGTCGATCTTGCGCAAAAGTTCGGTGAGCGTGGGGCCGCGCGAGGAATCGACCGGCTGGCGCGGTCCCGCTTTCTCGCTCCACAAATCCATTCCGTAATAGGTTGTGTCCTGGCTGATGAGATTGATCTCGCGCACGCCTTCGGCGACGAGTGCGCGAATTTCCGCGAGCACGGAATCCATCGTGCGGCTGCGATGTTTGCCGCGCATCTGCGGAATCACGCAAAAGCTGCACGGATGATTGCAGCCTTCGGCAATCTTCACATAAACCGAATGCGTCGGCGTTAATCGAAATCGCGGTGTGTCGTAATCCGGAATGTAACGCGGCTTTTCGTCCGCGAACGAAAGATCGACATCTTCCTTTCGCAAAACGCGTTCCACGATCGCGCCGAGTTCTTTCACCTGATCGAGCCCGATGAATTCATCGACCTCGGGCAAATCTCGCCGCAGCTCGTGCGCGTATCGCTGCGACATGCAACCGCTCACGATGATTTTTTGTTCCGGCCGTTTCGTTAGGCCGGCGCGCAAGATCGCATCGACCGATTCCTCTTTCGCCGAATCGATGAACGCGCAGGTGTTGATCACGAGCACGTCCGCGTCATCCGCATCCGATGTGATCTGCATGCCGCGTTGTAAAACGCTGCCGAGCATGATTTCGGCATCGACCAGATTTTTGGCGCAGCCGAGACTGATCATTCCGACTTTCGTGCTCATCCGCGCAAGATCGACAATTACTATTGGACGGTGACGTCTGCGTCTGCGTCTTCGATCGCCTGGCCGTTCTTTTTAATCTGGACCGCGTCGCGATCGAGCACGCGCACGGCAAATTTTCCGCCGCGAAATTCGATCGCGCCGTCCGATGGCGAAACCCATCGCTCGAACGCCGGCTTTCCATCTTCATCATCGACCACGACTTTGATGTAAGTTTTTTTCAACGGCTTGATCACTACCCGATTCGGTCCGGTTGGCTGCGCTGCTGTCGATGATGTTGTTGTTGTCGCCGCAGCTTTCAAATCTTCGGGTCGCACCGGTTGTGCGCGGCGGACTTCCGGCTCCGGGGTCGCGGCTGCCGGCGGCGGCTTGGACGGAGTCGCAGCTGCAATTGCGGTCGCACTCGGGATTGCGATTGGCTTTTGCGAAACAGGCGGCGGTGTCACCAAGTTCGTCGTCGCGACCGTTCTTTGGGCCGGCGTTGCCGATGGCGCCGCAGCCGGAGCTTTAGTCGGTGCAGCCGCAACCGATGCGGCCGCGACCGGCGCCGGAGTTTGCGCGGGAGCTTGGGCCGGAGTCTGCGCGGGAGTTGCTGCTACGGTTGCAGGAGCGGACGCGCGTGGAGCGAGTCGCGCGAGATTTAAAATGAATCGCATCGCGATAAATCCGAGAACGATCACGCCGAGCGCGATAAACAACGGCATGAGCGATGTGCGTTCGCCTTCGGCCCGCGGCGCGCGCGGTGCACGCCGGCGCACGCTCTCCGGTCTGCGCCTGACCGGCGCGTGCTGCACTGCGGCTTCGCCAGTTTCGGATTGCAAATACGAATAGCCGTCGGTCGTTACGCCCGCATCCGAGCCTTCGAACGCTTCCATGTATGGCGAAACATCGACATCGAGAAATTTCCCGTAGATGAGCAGGAAACCTTTCGCGTAAGCGAGACTCGGAAATTGCGTGAAATCGTCCGCCTCGATTTCGGCCAGACGTGACGGACGGATCTTGGTCATGCGCGCCGCTTCGTCGAGCGTGAGTCCGCGCGCGAGTCGCGCTTCTTGGAATTTTTTGCCGAGTCCTTCGATCGTCATGGGAAGTGCGCCGGCATCAGCTAAACGGCGGCGTCAAGATCGACAAGTATCTCTCGCGGCTTCGCGCCTTCGCCGGGCCCCAATATGCCGCGCTGTTCCAGAATATCAACGATGCGCGCCGCGCGCGTATAACCGAGCCGCAGCCGCCGTTGCAGCAGCGAAGTCGAGGCGCGTTTTTCCTGTCGAATGATCTCGATGCATTTCTCCACCAATTCTTCGTCTTCGTCGCTTACCTCTTCTTCCGATGCGCCCGCCGATTCCAATTTCTCATGCATCGATTGATCGAACTCCGGCGTCGCCTGCGCGGTAACGAATTCGACTAGCCGCTGAATTTCATGATCGGTCACGAGCACACCTTGCGCCCTAACGAGTCGCGAAGTCGTCGGTGGGAGATATAGCATGTCGCCCTGGCCTAACAAACGCTCGGCGCCGTTCTCATCCAGAATGACGCGACTGTCGATCTTGCTCGCGACTTGAAACGCGATGCGCGATGGAATGTTCGCCTTGATCACGCCGGTGACGACATCCGCGCGCGGCGTTTGCGTCGCAACGATAAGATGAATGCCGGCCGCGCGCGCCATCTGCGTGATGCGCGCGATCGCGCTCTCCACGTCCGCCGGCGCCGTCTGCATTAAATCGGCCAGCTCATCGATGATGACGACGATGTAGGGAAGTTTGTCGGGAATTTGATCGGCGTCGCGCGGGACTTTGATTTCCTCGATCGGCTCTCCCACAAGATCGACATCTTTCTTTCGCGGCGCGCGTGCGTTAAAGCCGACCACATTTCGCACGCCGACTCTCGCGAACCACCGATAACGTTTTTCCATCTCCTCGATCAATCCTCGCAAAACCAGCAAAACTTTTTTCGGATCGGTGATGACCGGATAACGCAAGTGCGGCAAATTTCCGTACACCTGCAGCTCGACCACCTTCGGATCGATCATCATGAGCTGCAGTTCTTCCGGCGTGAATCGAAAGAGCATGCTCGCGATCATTGCATTGATGCAGACGCTTTTGCCCGCGCCTGTCGTGCCCGCGACTAACAAGTGCGGCATCTGCGCGAGATCGGCGATGATGGTTTTGCCGTAAACATCTTTGCCGAGTGCGAGTGGAATTTTGCTCCGCGTTTTTGCTTCTTCCCAATCGACCGACTCAAGCAGCTCGCGCAAAGTCACCGTCACTTTGCGCGTATTCGCGATCTCGATGCCGACGGTGTCTTTGCCGGGAATGGGCGCGAGAATGTTGATGCGTTCGGCGCGCGTGGCCCGCGCGAGATCGCGTTCGAGACTAACGATCTTGTCCACGCGCACGCCTTTGGCTGGATAAACTTCGTAACGCGTGATGGTCGGGCCTTTGGTGATATCGCCCGCGGCCACGGCGATGCCGAATTGCGCGAGCGTATCGATCACCGTTTGCTGCACGCGCGCGAGCTCGGCCGGATCGGCTGCGCTGCGACCTTCCGGATCGTGCGCTTCGAGCAAGTCGAGTCCGGGTACAGCGTAATTGTCCGAATGCCATTCCCGGGTCGTTAGGCCGGATGGAGATGTCGATCTTGCGGTGCCAGTCCGGCTCGGACTCGATCTTTGCTGGCGCAATTCCGCGAGCGAAGGGCGTTTGTTAGGCAGCGCGTTGGTATCGACCACTTTCGGTTCCGGCCGATCGGCAAATTCTTCCGGCGTAATCAACGCCGCCGCCGGCTCCGCCACGGGTGCGCCTCTCTTTTTCAAGCGCCGCTCGAGCTGGCGACTTTGTTTTGCCAGCTCGCGCTGCGAAATCTCAAGCTGCCCTTTGATATCGGCGTTACGCAGTTGCCGATGCAAACGCCATTCGTGCATGCGCGGGAACCATGCGCGAATGCCGGCGATGGTTTGCCTAACGACGTGGATCGGACGCAATCCCGTGAGCAAGATGAGGCTGGCGATGTAAACGCCGGTGAGCAGAACGAGCGCACCGATTCTGCCCATGGCCGTGAGTAAAATGGTTTTGCCGAAAACGTAGCCGACCCAGCCGCCCGAGCCGGGAATGTTGAACGCAGTGCGCCAGCCGAGAAGATGTGAGCGTTGCAATTGCAACAAACACGCGCCCGAGGCGATGAAAAGAATGATCCATGGAACGCGGCGCGTGACGCGCAGACCGCCGTTAAATAATTTCGCTGCGCCGAAACCGAGCAGCGTGGCTGCGAGCAAATACGACGCGGCCCCGATCATGAAATAGCAAACGCTGGCGAGAATGGCGCCGAAGGGCCCGATGAAATTTTGCGCCGGGCGATTCGGCGGCGAGAGATAACTCCACGGGATCCACGAGGGCAGATCGCGCGGATTATAAGAGACCAGCGCGAGAAAGAGTAAGGTGCCGACGAAGAGAAAGACGAGAGCGAAAACTTCGTTCCAGGCGCTGTGCTTAACTGAGCGAGCCACTTTAGATCGCAGCCACAGTAATGCGACAGGCGCGCGTTTCAATGACAATGCTCTTGCGTCGCGCGCGAAGCGCCGCTTAGGTTGCCGGCGCGTTATGCGATTGGCTCTTGGATTGGCCGCGGCGGCATTGCTCGTTCTGTTTTGTTCGTGCGACAAACATCACGTCGGCGAATTGCCGGAAGTGCAAAAAGAACATGTCGATCTTGCGGAGGGATCGGAAAAGGCGCCGGAAAGATCGACATCTCCATCTGAAAACGGGCCATCGCCCACGCCGGCCGAATTTTTCTCGCCGACCAAATCTCCCTAACGAGGGGCTCGCTATGGCCAAATACAATTACGCGACATCGCCGCCGAATCTGACGACGATGCCGCCAGGCGTCCCTTACATCATCGGCAACGAAGGCGCGGAGCGATTCAGTTTCTATGGCATGCGCGCGATCCTGGTCGGATTCATGACGCAATTCCTCGTCAACAAATCCGGCGTCTTGGAAGGAATGCCGCAAAATGAAGCGCAAGGCTGGTTCCACCAATTCGTTTCGTCCGTTTACTGGATGCCGTTTTTCGGCGCGATCCTTTCCGATGGTTGGTTAGGCAAATATCGCACGATCTTTTATCTATCGATTGTCTATTGCTTTGGCCATTTCACGCTCGCCTGCATGGACACATCCTTCGGCATCGCGTTCGGTCAGAAGTGGGTCCTCGCCATCGGTCTGATGCTTATCGCCGCCGGCGCGGGGGGCATTAAACCATGCGTCTCGGCCAATGTGGGCGATCAATTTGGCGAATCGAATCAACATCTGCTCTCCCGCGTGTTCGGCTGGTTTTATTTTTCGATCAACCTCGGCTCATCCTTTTCCATCTGGCTGTGCCCGATCCTTCTGCGCAGTCCAAATTGGGGCCCGAAGTACGCGTTCGGTTTGCCGGGTGTCCTGATGTTCTGCGCGACCGTCATTTTCTGGCTCGGCCGCAAGAAGATGGTGCACATCCCGCCGGGCGGGCTCGGTTTTCTGCGTGACCTCAGGAGCAAGGAAGGTCTCAGCATTCTCGGACGCGTTTGGATGATCTACATCTTCACCATGATCTTCTGGGCGCTTTGGGACCAAAGCAGCGGCGGGGAATGGACGATTCAATGTCAGAAGCTCGACCTGAATTTCTTCGGTCTGAAGTTCCTGCCGGAGCAGGTGCAGGTCGTAAACGGAATCTTCATTCTCGCGATGATTCCGTTGTTCAACTACTGGCTCTATCCGGCGATCAGCCGCTTTTTTCCGCTCACGCCGCTGCGCAAGATTGGCATCGGCTTGTTCCTCACCGCGCTCTCGTTTGTCGTTATCTGGTGGCTGCAACTTCAAATCGATCACGGCGGTCGTCCAAATGTGGGCTGGCAGTTACTCGCCTATATAATTCTATCCGCCGGTGAAGTGATGGTTTCGATTACCGGCCTCGAATTCTCCTACACCCAGGCGCCTAACCGCATGAAGAGTTTGCTCATGGCGATGTGGCTGCTCTCGGTCGCGCTCGGAAATCAAATACCTTCGGTCATCAGTTTCCTCATTCCGAAACTCAAAGCGATGGGTTGGAATCTCGAAGGCGCGAATTATTTCCGCTTCTTCACTCTGCTCATGCTTGGGACATCGGTCGTTTACGTCTTTGTTTCGCGGCACTATCGCGAACGCACCTATTTACAAAGCCAGTTGACCGCGGACGAGCTCGCGTCCGAACCGCTACTCGCCGGCGGGACGCCAACCTAACAAATCATGAAAGCCAGTATAGTTTCAGTCACAGCCGCGTTGTCATTGTCGATCTTGTCCACGAACATGCGCGCCGCTTCCGAAGACGATAAATTTCAGCAACTCGCCGCCGCCTACATCGAAGCGGAGTTGTCCGCGAATCCGGAAGAAGCGACCGAGCTCGGCGATCATCGCTTCGACGACGTCCTGACCGATTACTCGCACGCGACTCGCGACCGCATTGTTTTTGCGCAGCGCCAATTTCAGATCGAAGCGAACAGCATCGACCCGACTAAGTTGAGCCAGGTCAACAATGTCGATCTTCGCATTCTGAAAGACGAAATCGAGCGGCACATCTTTGAAGCAGATGAGATCAAAGAGGAAGATTGGAACCCGCTCGTTTACATGCAGAGTCTGGCGAACAGCCTCTACTTGTTAGTCGCGCGCGATTTCGACACGCCCGAGAAACGCATTCCGAATTTGCGCCAGCGCATGCTCGGGATTCCGCACGTCATCGATCAGGCGCGCGAAAATTTGCAGCATCCGCCGCGCGTTCATACCGAAACGGCGATCGAGCAGGTGCAGGGCGCAATTGGGCTTGTGCGCGAAGGATTATCGCCCTTGCTTGATCGCGCGCCGGAAATGAAAAAGGAGATCGCGCCGTTGCAGGAGAAAACGGCCAAGGCGCTCGAAGATTACAAGAAATGGCTGCAGGAAGATTTGCTCAAACGTTCCGACGGCGATTTCCGCATCGGCGCGGACAAGTTTCGCAAGAAGCTGCGCTTCGCTCTCGCGTCCGACATGCCGATGGAAGATGTGTTGAAGCGCGCCCAGGCCGATCTCGCCCAAACGCAATTGTCGATCTTCGAAACGGCCCTGCCGCTTTACAAAAAATATTTCCCGAACGCGGACGAGAAATCGTTAGGCGATAAAAAGAAAGTGGTCGCCGCCGTGCTCGACAAGTTGGCCGAGCAACATCCCGACGACAACACCATCGTCGGTTACGCGCAAAAGGTTTTGGGCGAAGCGAGCGACTTCGTGAAACAAAAAAATCTTGTGCGCGTGCCGAACGTTCCGCTCGAGATCATCGTCATGCCCGAGTTCAAACGCGGCCCCGCCGTGGCGTATTGCGATTCACCTGGAGCACTCGACAAAAACGGCAAAACCTTCTACGCCGTCGCGCCGACCCCGAAGGATTGGGACAAGAAGCGCAAGGAATCGTTCTTCAAGGAATACAACAACTTCATGATCCGCAACCTGACCGTGCACGAAGCGATGCCGGGACATTATTTGCAGCTCGCGCACGCGAATGAATTCCAAGCGCCGACGATGATGCGCTCGATTTTCCGGAGCGGCACGTTCATCGAAGGCTGGGCCGTTTACGCCGAGCAATTCATGGCCGAAGCCGGCTACGGCGGGCCGGAAGTGAAAATGCAGCAGCTCAAAATGCGATTGCGGGTCGATTGCAACGCCATCATCGATCAAAGCATTCACGCCGGGAAGATGAGCGAGAAAGAAGCGCTCGATCTCATGATGAAGGAAGGTTTCCAGACGGAGGGCGAAGCAGTCGGTAAATGGAAACGCGCTCGCCTAACGAGCACGCAATTGTCGACGTATTTCGTGGGCGTGAGCGAACATCTCGATCTGCGCGAGCGCGCCAAACAAAAAGCGGGCGAAGGGTTCGATCTGCGCAAGTACAACGACACCGTCATTTCCTTCGGCAGTCCGCCGGTGAAATACGTGCGCGAGTTGATGGGCTTGTAGATGTCGATCTTAGCGACGTGGTTGCGCGCGAAAGACGAACCATTCTTTAATCCATTTTTCGCGCGGCATCCTGAACTCCAAATTGCTAATGCGCTCAAAGGCGCGGTGAACCTGGACGAAGCGGACGGTTTGCTTCTCACCGGCGGCTCCGATATCGCGCCGGAACTTTTGCGGCAGCCAATCCCGGATCCAAGTGTGCTGGATAAAGATGTCGATCTTGCGCGTGACCGTTGGGAATTTTCCGCGATCGAGAAAGCAATGGCGCGCGGTCTGCCGATTTTCGCCATCTGCAAAGGAATGCAAACGCTCAACGTCGCGCTCGGCGGCACGTTGAAGCTCGACATTCCCGGCCACAATTTGCCCGAACAAAAAAATGAAGACGTGCAAACGCTCCGGACCGATCGCGCGGCATCGCATCGACTCGAAAAAGTAAACAGCTCACATCATCAGGCGGTCGATGCGTTAGGCGACGGATTTGTCGTCGAAGCGTGGTGCGCGAATGACGACATCGTCGAGCAAATGCGTTTGCGCGATTATCCGTTCGCGCTCGCGGTGCAATATCATCCTGAACGCGGCAAAATTTACGACGCGCTCTTCGAAGATTTCTTTGCTAAGATCGACAATCGTTAGATCGACAATGTCTACGCCGCAAAACACCATCGCGATCGTTTACGATTACGACCAGACGCTGAGTCCGAGTTACATGCAGGACGAAGTCGTCTTTCCGGTTTTCGGAATCGACGGCGCGAAATTCTGGCAACGTTGCAGCGAGCTCGTGCGCGACGGTGGTTACGACAACGAGCTGGCGTACATGAAAGTGTTGCTCGACACGCTAGGGATGGACCGCCCGACGAACGACGAGCTGCGGTCGTTAGGCGGCAAGCTTAATTTCTACAAAGGCCTGCCGGAAATGTTCGAGGAATTTCAAAACGGTTTGCTGAGCGCCGAACATGTCGCCAACGGCATCACGGTCGAGCATTACATCATCTCCTCGGGCATGAAGGTTCTCATCGAAGGCAGCCGGCTCGCGAAGTACGTCCGCGCGATTTTCGGATGCGAATTCGCGGAAGACGATCAGGGCCGAATCACATTTCCGAAACGCGTCATCAGTCACACGCAGAAGACGCAATTCCTTTTCCGCATCAACAAAGGGATGCTCGACATGTCGCAGGACGTGAATGACCACATGGACCCGGAGATTCGGCCGATCCCGTTCCCGAACATGATTTACATCGGCGACGGACCGACCGATGTGCCGTGCTTCACCGTGATGAAACGGAACGGCGGCCAGGCCATCGCGGTTTACAATCCGGACGATCCACAACGTCTCGGTTTCAAAAAATGTTATCAGCTATCGGCCCATGCCGATCGCGTGAAACACATCGCGCCGGCGGATTATCGGCCGAACACGCATTTGCGCATGTTACTCGAGCAAATGGTCGAGGAAACGGCCGACCGCATCGTCGCGGTGCGCAAGGAAGCGATCGAGACCGGCACCGTCCGAGCGCCTAAACATTAGTCGAGGGGTAGGGACGCATCTCCGAGGCGTCCCAAACTTTCCGGGATTAATTTGGGACGCCTCGGAGATGCGTCCCTACCACGGCGAGCTGAAGCGCTTCGCCGAAGCTGCGCGTGTTCGGATCGCGCTGGAGATTTTGCTGATACGCAACCGGCGGCCGCGCAAGATCGACAATGTCGAATTGCGGAGGGACGTCGCCCATCGTGTTGTCGAAGAATTTTGCGGCGGTTTCATTGAACGGAAACGCGCGCCAAAGAGCGTAGGCATTCAATCCGTTGTTGAGCGCGACGCGCGAGACGGTGGATGAGACCGAGTAAACGGCGTCGATCTCGTTGAAGTGTCGCAAGAAATAAAGCTCGGCCGGTTCGCGGTCATTTTCTAATCGGAAGCCGGCGAGATCGATTTGAGTGCTTTCTTTGGTCTCGATCGGATGCGGTCGATAAATCAAATCGCGCCCAGGATAATTTCGGCGGATGTAATCGAGACCGCGGTTGAGATGCTGGATGTATTCGTCCGGGGGCAAATTGTGAATCAAGAGAAAGGGCGTCCCGAAGAAAACGACGCGACGATGTCGATCTTGCGCGGGTGCCAATGAATCGCCCGGTAATTCAGCGATGCTCGGGAATCGAGCGGTGACAACGTCGTCGTTAGGCTGTTGGCGGCCGCTGTTACTCATGACAACGATGCGTTCGTAAATCTCTTCGGGTGTTTTTTGCAAACGAACCAGGCGAACGCCATCTCCGCCGGGATTGATGCGCGGTTTCAAATGCAACGTGCGCTCGAGTCCGGCGAGCGGTTCGATCAAACGATTCTGCAACCAACCCGACGTCGTAAAACGAAAACGCAATCGATCGGGCGTTTGATGGAGACGCTCGTAATCGGAATTCGAGAGGCAAAGGATTTTCCGGACCTGCGGATGGGTGGAGGCGACGGCGTTGGCGATGCCGGTGACACTGGCGAGACAGAGCACGAGATCGTTTTCCGGATCGATCGGCAACGCCGCGACCTCGCGTTTGCGTCCGGCGATGTCGCGATACAACCGCGCAAGATCGACAATTCCTCTTCCTTTGCGGACGCGGCGAAAGGTGTGGACACCGGGGAAATATTTTTCGAAGCGACTCCAGTCGGTGCGCTCCCACCATTCGGAATCGTCGCGGAGCAGGTGGCAGCCGCCGGGAAATTGCGCGCCTAACGATTGCACGGCGACAAGTGCGCCGGGCAATCGCGTGGGACGACCGATCACGATCCAAAGTTTGGCGCTGCCGGCATTCAACATGTCGATCTTACACCGTCCCAAAGAATTAAACACGGTTGACGGAGCAGCCGCGCGCGTTACTGGTACGCGATTCGTCGCCCGCGATGTCCTGGAGAAAAATTCCGACTCTGCCGGCTATCGGTGTTCTGGCCCTGCTTTATTTCTTCGCCGGGAAGTTCGGCCTGCATCTCGCGACCGTTCACAAAAGCGCGTCGCCGGTGTGGCCGCCGGCAGGCATCGCGCTGGCCGCGTTGCTTCTGTGCGGCTATCGCGTTTGGCCGGGAATTTTCATCGGCGCGTTCCTCGTTAACGCGACAACGGCGGGGACCGCACTCACTTCGTTGGGCATTGCTACCGGTAATACGCTGGAAGGGATCAGTGCCGCGTGGTTGATCAATCGTTACGCGCAGGGCGCGGAGTTGTTCGAGCATTACCCGGACGTTTTCCGGTTCGCCCTTATCGCGCTCGCGACAACGTTAGTCAGTCCCTTGATCGGCCTAACGAGTCTGGTCGTGGCCGGATTCGCCGATCCGCATCAATTCACTGCCATTTTCGTGACGTGGTGGTTGGGCGATACGACCGGAATTCTGGTCGTCGCGCCTTTTGCCATCCTTTGGGGACAGCGCCCGACGTGGCGATTTACGGGGCAACGGGACGCCGAGGCGGTGGCGCTTTTGTTCGTGTTGTTTGCGCTCGGCCTGCTCGTCTTCGGCGGCAAGTTCGGGATTAGTTCGCAAAATTTTCCTGTTCCATTTATCTGCGCGCCGATCCTGGTCTGGGCGGCATTTCGACTTTCGCAACGCGCCACCGCTACCGGCACCGTGATTTTAACCGCGCTGGCGACGTGGGGAACGATCCGCGGCTTCGGTCCGTTTGTCGTCGCGAATCACAATCAGTCGCTGCTGATCGTGCAAACTTTCAGCGCCATCTTCGCCATCACCGCGCTCGCGCTTTCGGCCGGAATGGCGGAACGGCGGCGAGTCGAAGCGACGCTGGAACAACAACGCGCCACGGTGGAAGCGGCCAATCGCACGAAAGACAATTTTCTCGCCATGCTTTCGCATGAATTGCGCACGCCGCTCACGCCGGTGGTGGCCGCGCTCGATGCGCTCGACGCCCAAACGCATTCGCCGGAAATGAAAGCGTCATTGTCGATGATCCGGCGAAATGTCGAGCTCGAGAGCCAGCTCATCGACGATCTGCTCGATCTCACCCGAATCGCGCGGCACAAATTGCAACTGCACTTCGACATTCTCGACGCCCATCAAACGGTGATGGACGTAGTCGAGATTTGTCGCGGCGAGGCGAACGAACAAAAGCTGCGCGTCCACACCAATCTTCGCGCCGGCGCGCATCATATCTCTGCCGACGCGGCGAAATTGCAGCAGATCATTTGGAACCTGCTCAAGAACGCGATCAAGTTCACACCGGAAGACGGCGAGATCGTCATCAGCAGCGGCAATCCCGCGCCGCAAGTTCTCGAAATCAAAGTGACCGATACCGGTATCGGCATCGACGGGGAAGTGATGAAGCGAATGTTCGATCCATTCGAGCAGGGCGATCTTTCATTTCAACACCGCTACGGTGGACTCGGGCTTGGCCTCGCCATTTCCAAATCGCTCGCGCAAGCGCACGGCGGCTCACTCGTTGCGCACAGCGAAGGCCCGAACCGCGGTTCGACTTTCACCCTCACCTTGCACACCGTCGCGCCCGCGAAAGATCGACAAGCGACAAGATCGACAACGACCCCGGCAGAGAGCGGACGCGCCTTGCGCATCTTGCTGGTCGACGATCATGTGGACACCTGCACCGCGCTCGAACGCTTGCTCGTTAGGCGCGGACATCTCGTCGCCGCCGCCCACGACATGCGCTCGGCCATGTCCACAGCCGGTCGCAGCGAATTCGATTTGCTCATCAGCGATATCGCTTTGCCCGACGGCAGTGGCATTGAATTGATGACGTATTTGCGCGCGATGACGAAGGTTCGCGGCATAGCCATTAGCGGCTTCGGCATGAATGGGGACATCGAGCGAAGTTTGCAGGCCGGTTTCGCCGAGCATCTGGTCAAGCCGATCAAGATCGACAAGTTAGAAGCGGCGATCCAGCGGGTGACGACCGAAGCGGCGCCGGCCTAAAGATTCGGCGTGCGCCCGGCGGGGGTTGAACCCACAACCTTTAGCTCCGGAGGCTAACGCTCTATCCAGTTGAGCTACGGGCGCGAAGAGAGCGCGATTATCCGTGCAAGATCGACATCTCGCAAGATCGACATCTCCTATTTGCAAAGTCCGCGGTTTCGACTAACACTTCCGCCCCGGCCAAGCGGTCGAGGATTTATGAACCGAATCATCGATCTCATCGAACAGGAACAGAAGAAGGACGCCGGCGATTTCAGCGTCGGCGACAGCGTGCGCGTGCATACGCGCGTGATCGAAGGCGACAAGGAGCGCATCCAGATTTTCCAGGGCATCGTCATCGGCCGCAAAGGGCGCGGCATGAATGAAACGTTCACCGTGCGCCGCATTTCTTACGGCGAAGGGGTCGAGCGCGTGTTCCCGGTCAATTCGCCGCGCATCGCCAAGATCGAGGTCGAGACGAAAGGCCGTGCCCGCCGCGCGAAGTTGAATTACCTGCGCACGCGCAAAGGCAAGGAAGCGACCGCCGTTCGCGAATAATTTTTGCGTGTGAAATCTGCGCGCGTCTGCGCATGATTTCCGCCGATGTATCGGCGCTGCGGTTTCCGGCACGAAAAGAAATTGCGCGCGCTCGGGATCGCGCGCATCGCCGGCATCGATGAAGCGGGACGCGGCGCGCTTGCCGGTCCAGTCGTCGCGGCCGCAGTAATTCTTCCGGAGAAGTTTCGGCACGGGAAGCTGAACGATTCGAAGCAGCTTCAGCCCGAGCTGCGCGAAAAAGTTTATGTCGATCTTACGAGCAACGGCGAAGTCGCGTGGGCCATCGGCGTGGTCGATCACGTCGAGATCGATCAGCTCAACATTCTGCGTGCGTCGCACAAAGCGATGCGTATTGCGATTGAGGCCCTAACGAATCCGCCCGAGCATGTCCTCATCGACGGATTGCCCGTGTTCCCGTTTCCATTCCCGCAAACCGCGATCATCGACGGCGATTGCTACAGCAAGACGATCGCGGCCGCGAGCGTGATCGCGAAAGTGACGCGCGACCGGATGATGCGCGAATTCTGCGCGCAATTTCCCGAATATTGTTTCAGCCAGCACAAAGGTTACAGCACCGAATTGCACCTGACGAAATTACATGAGCTCGGCCCTTGCCCGATCCATCGCCGATCTTTCGAGCCGGTGGCGCAACCGCTTCTCGCGCTCGAAGAAATCGCCTGAGCACCTGCGCAGCGGTAAACGCGGCGAGAAGATGGCCGCGCGTTTTCTGCGACAACACGGCTACAAAATTCTCTATCGCAATTTTCGCGGACGCACCGGCGGCGAGATCGACATCGTTTGCCGCGACCACGACACGCTCGTATTTGTCGAAGTGAAAACGCGCGGCAGCGAAGCATTCGGCCGTCCGCTCGAAACGATTCGCGCCGATCAACGCAATCGCATCGCGCGCGGCGGACTGGCCTGGTTGCGTTTGTTAGACGATCCCGAAATTCTTTTTCGGTTCGATGTTGTGGAAGTGCGAATGGACACCGGCGGCAAAGCCGAATGTGAACTGGTCAAAAACGCGTTCCAGCTTCCGCAGTCGTACATTTACTGAAAACAAAAACGCCTCTTCCAAATCGAAGAGGCGTTTCGGAAAAGTTAGATGTCGATCTTAGCTGGTTTTGCGGCGAAGTGCGCTTGCGCCGAGAAGCAACCCAACACTAAGCAATGCGATTGTGCTCGGTTCAGGAATCGCGCTGAGCACAGTCAACGTTCCGGTGCCGGTGAATTCGGGCAGCACGTTGGCAGCGCCGCTGGTTGAACTTCCGTACACTCCCGGTGCTTCCTGCACGCCATTGACAGTGAGCGATCCGATCGTGTCAGTGCCGCTATAGCTCAGATTCACAACGTCAGTCGTAAACCCGATGTTTAAATTCGCCGAATCCGCGATGTAATTATTGGTCGCGCCATTCTGCAAAGTGAGGGTCACATTCCCAGCGGTGAGGCTGACGTTGCCGGTGCCGAGCGTGCCGTCGGCGTTTGCAACCAAGGTGCCGGCAGCGACATTGGTGCCCCCGCTATAGGAGTTGGCGACGCCGAGGATGAGGGTACCAACACCTGGTCCGGCCTTCGTTAGGCTGAAATTGCCGCCGATTGCTCCGCCAATCGTCGGTGTGCTTGTTGTGCCGCTAACTGCCACTTGTACATTCGTTGTCAGCGTCACAGGACCATTCAAATTCAATGCGCTAGTGCCTGAACCTGACGCGATCGTGAAATTCCCGGCCCACGTTTGTGCGTTCGTCGTCGTGACGGCTCCACCACTGGTGTTAGTAACGGTTCCGGCATTGACCGTAAACGTGCCGGTGCCGAGCGCGCTGTTGTTATTAATGTTGAGCGTGCCAGCGGAAAGCGTAGTTCCTCCGCTATACGAATTCGCTCCGGAGAGCGTGAGGGCACCGGCACCGCTTTTAGTGACGGCAAAAGCGCCGCCGCTTTCCGAGATTACTGAACTCACGATAATTGTTCCGACTGCGTCGAAGTTCCCACTTTGACCAAGGACTACGTTGAGCACACCGGAACCGCTGCTGCCGTTCGGGCCTAACAACTGTAGTGTACTGCCGCTGGCCGCGAATAAAAGATCGCCCGCAGTGCCTGACACTCCGTTTCCTAGGTTGCCCGCACCGCCTAAATTCAAAACCGCGTTTGTCGCGCCAGTCGTGCTATTTCGGATCGAATACGTGCCAGTAGTCGCTGTGACGTCCAGAGAACCCACGGTAACAGGACTGCCAACAGTCGCTCCGGTCCCGTAATTCTTGATGCCCGCGGTTGAAGAGGCGTTGAATACAGCATCTTCCGTTACGGTCGGGACATGACCCAGACTCCAGTTTGTAGTCGTGGTTACATTTCCAGTCCCGCTACCGATCCAATCATTTTCGGTATTGAGTGCGAAGGTGTGAGAGCTGGACGCCAATAAAATAGCGGCCACAGATGAAAGCGCAGTCCGTGTCATAGGTTGAGAAGTTTTCGAGCGCGCCGATCATGCTAGACCAGCGGGAAAAGGTCAACGCTTTTTATGAAAATTTCAGCCGCTACGCGGTTTTCAAACGCGCGCGCTTTCTGAAGTGGAGATGTCGATCTTAGCTCGCTTTGCGAACTCGCCGCACACCACAGAGCATCAGCGCACCTAGGGCGGTAAGCGCGTACGTCGACGGCTCCGGAACGAGCGCAAACGTGCCATTCAAAGTGATATTATCCAAAAGCGCACCGCGGCCAGCGGTCGTGGTGTTGTCGTAGATGTAGATACGAATCTCGAGCGGCCCACTGACGTTCTGCAACTCGGGCTTGGCAGAGAGGCTAATGCTCGCATTTGCAAACGTGCCATTGGTAGTCGCACCGGCGGTGACCGCTCCGGCCAGATTTGCGTTAAAGCCGTCAGCGCTCGTGCGTACAAAAAAGTTCTCGGCCGGGAAACTGCCAATCCCCGGCCCGTAGTTCGCGTAATCGAAACTAAGGCTACTCAGGCTGAAGGAATACCCGGCCACAGGCGAAATCGAGAAGGTGTAAAAGTCATTCGCCGTCAGCGCCTGGCCCTGCGTTGTTCCGTCGGTAAATGTGGCATCGATTGCCACTGACGGCGCGGCGTTGCCGTGCAGCGCGTCGATGGTGGAATTGTCCACGCCGACGGTTTGAAAACCCGGACCGCCGTCGAACGCCGATCCCACAACGTGTGAATCGGTTGTTGGAGTGCGCGAGGCGCCCGTGAAATCATACGTCGCGAGCAAAGCGGTTGGGGCCGCCGGCACGGTCGCTGATTCATAGTCCGTAGAGGCGGTGTCGAAGCGCATTGCGAGCGAAACACGATGCCCACCTCGCGCTTCAGCCGTCGTGCCGCTACTCAAAACACCGACAACCACGCAAGCAAACACAAGAAAATTCGAGGTGCGCCCCAGCTCCATACGTGCTTTCCAAGTTATTCGTGTTCTTGGTCTCGAACGGATGCGCCACCGTATGAAATTTCTTCATTTTTGTTGAGCGCATTGCCGATGTGTCAATTTGCATGACACTTTTCGTCAGCTTAGCAGCTCGTACGAGAGAATGCTCAGGCAGTAAATCGCCGCCGTTTCCACCCGCAGAATGATCGGACCGAGCGATATTGGCTGGCAGCCGTTTGATTTTGCCAGAGCCAATTCGGCCGGGGTGAAGTCGCCTTCGGGGCCGATCATCATCAAAACCGTCCGAGCCGGACTTGCACCTGAAGGCGATTGTCGATCTTCACGCAAGATTTCCTTCAAGTGTCGCGCGTCGGATTGGAGCGAGCCAATCAACTGTAAATCGTATTGTAGTGGCAGCCGTGTCGGCTGCATTGCAGGCGGCACGCATGCCTCCACAGAAGAGAAGAAATCTTTTAGCTTTCGGGGCGTGCGCACGAGCGGAAGCCAGTTTTGTCCGCATTGTTTCGCGGCTTCGATCGCGACCTGCTGCCACTTCGCGCGCTTCTGCTCCGCGTCATCCGGCGCAAGATCGACAATCGTCCTCTCGGAAATAAGCGGCGCAATTTCGCTCGCGCCGATCTCGACCGCTTTCTGCACGATGAGGTCCATGCTTTTCCCTTTTGGAATCGCCTGCCCGAGCGTGATGCGGCATTGCAACGGCGGCGTTTGCGCCTCATGCAATTTGCGCAGCCGAATTTCATCTCGCGCAAGATCGACAATCTCCGCCGTGACTTCGCGGCCTTCGCCGTTGAAGAAGACAACTTTCGCGCCCGCCTTTAATCGCAGGACATCGCGCGCGTGATGCCCTTCACCTTCACGCAGAACGAGCGCGTCGGGATTCCATTCGTTAGGCGAAATGTAGAATCGATGCATCTGTAGCGGCAGGCGTGTCGCCTGCATCCATTAAGCACGCAGCCGGCACGGCTGCCACTACAGTTACTCAATCTTCGGCGTATCGATGCCGAGCGCGTCCGCCAAGTCCTGCAAGTGTTCCTGTTCCTGCGCGATGATTTCGCGCAAGACTTCGCCGAGCGCGAACTCGCCCATGGCGTCGGCCTGCTGAATGCGTTGCCGATAGTTCATGAGCGTTTGGCGTTCGTTCTCGAGATCGAACTGCAACATCTTCTTCGGATCATCCGACACCTTTACCTCTTTCGGTTTGTTCGTCGGTTCGCCGTTAAAATAATCGATCTGCTTGGCGATGTTGATCGCGTGCTGAAGTTCTTCGCCAGCGTGTTTCTCGAGTTCCTGCGCGATGTGGTTGTATTCCGCGCCTTTGATCGTCTGGCTGTAAATGACGTAGGCGATGATGGCCTGGTATTCGCGTGCGAGATCTTCGTTCAGTAATTCGACCATGCGCTCGCGGCTGATTTTGGTTTCTTCCTTCATGAAAACACAATCGCGCGATGCGCCCGCGCCGCATGTGCGAAATGAAGATGTCGATCTTATCGCTACATTGTTCTCCGATTGTAGGGCAAGCGCTCCGCTTGCCGCCCCCGACGATGCCAGGCGATGTGCCTCCCCTACAATAATTCCTCGCTGAACTCGTAGCGGAACGGCCAATCTTGCCAGCGTGTCACGAGCCCAGCCCGGACCGGATTTTCTTCGAGGTAGAGCCATTTGTCGCGTAGCGACTCGTCCGAACGAAGAAGCCGATCAAAACAACCGGGTTGCCATTCCCATGAAGCTTGCAGCTGTGCACGCATCCAGCGTTTGATTGCGGCAGAAAGATTTCCGACCTTCGCGTCACGATCCGCAATTGGTGTGGCGACAATGTGGAGATGGTCGGGCATTAGGATCGCGGCAAGAACAGTCCAATCGCGCAGCCTTGCCGCAGCCTTTTTGAAAGCGATAAACGCATGGTCGTTAGCGAGAACCGATTTGCGATCAGCGACGCAAATCGTGACGAAATAGACGACCGATTGTTCCCAGCGCAGCCAAACAGGGATTCTCGGCGGATGGCCCATTGATTAAGATTGGCAGGCGACGCGCCTGCCCTACAAATCGAATTTGCTATCAACGTCCTTCTCTGGTTGTAGGGCAAGCGCTCCGCTCGCCGCGCAAAATCGATTGTCGATCTTGCGCCTAGTGGAAAAATTCTTTCGCGCGCTCGAAGAAACTTTTCCGCATCGGCGTGTTCTCTTCGCCGCAAAGGCTCGCGAATTCTTCCAGCTTTTGCCGTTGCTCCGCGTTCAAACGCGACGGCACTTCGACGATCATACGCGCGAGCAGATCGCCGCGCTCGCGCCCGTTCACATGTTGAATGCCTTTGCCGCGCAGCTTGAACATCTGCCCGCTTTGCGTGCCGGCGGGAATTTTCACGTGCGCCTTGCCTTCGAGCGTGGGCACATCGACTTCGCCGCCGAGCGCCGCCATCGTGAACGAGATCGGCACTTCGCAATACAAGTTGTCCTCCTCGCGTTGGAAAACCTTGTGCTCTTTTACATGAATGACGACGTAGAGATCGCCGTGTGGACCGCCGCGAATGCCCGCCTCGCCATTGCCGGGCGAACGCAAACGCGAACCAGTCGAAATTCCCGCCGGAATTTTTAATTTAATCCGCGCCGTTTTTTCGACGCGTCCTTCGCCGTCGCATTCGCGACAAGGTTTATCGACGACCTGACCGGCGCCGCGACAACGCGGACAGGTCTGCGACACCTGAAAAAATCCGCGCGAGCTGATGACCTGACCGCGGCCGCCGCACGTCGGGCAGTTGACCGTGCGCGAGCCTTCTTCGGCGCCACTGCCGTGGCAACGTTCACAAGTGTCGAGCTTGCGCACTTCGATTTCTTTTTCCACGCCGAACGCCGCTTCTTCGAGCGTGATTTGCATGTCGTAACGCAAATCGGAACCACGTTGTCGATCTTCCGCGGTCGTGCCGCCCCCGCCGAAGAACGATTCGAAAATTCCACCGCCACCGCCGCCGAAGACCTCGCGGAAAATATCGAACGGATCGTGAAAGCCGCCGCGGAATCCGCCGCCCCCTTGCGCAAATGCGGCGTGACCGAAACGATCGTAAGCCGCGCGCTTTTCCTCATCCATCAAAACGTCATAGGCTTCGCCGAGTTCTTTGAATTTCTCTTCGGCGCGCGGATCGTCCGGATTTTTATCGGGATGATATTTGACCGCGAGTTTGCGGTACGAACGCTTCACTTCCTCGAACGTGGCTGTTTTGCTCACGCCGAGAACTTCGTAGTAATCGCGTTTCGTTGTCGCCATTCTCTAAGTTTGATTCGAGGAGGTGATAAGCATCGCTTACCCGTTGTCATGTTGAGCGAAGCGAAACATCTCTGTCTATTCTTCTGCCGACCCCAAATCAGAAATGATTAGAGATTCTTCGCTCCGCTCAGAATGACACCTTATTTCGCAGGTCCGCTTGAGACAACCACGGCCGCCGGGCGCAGCAACCGATCTTTGAATTTATAGCCGCGGCGCGTTTGCTTCGTCACCACGTGATCGGGAACTGTGTCGCTCGGCTCGTGCGCGATCGCTTCATGCAAATTCGGATCGAACTTTTGGCCAACGGCGTCGATTGGCTGCAATCCGTTGTCGATCAAGAAGTCGTTTAGCTGTTTCAGCACGAGATTCATTCCGGAATAAATGGGCGATTGCTCGCCTTGTTCTTTGGCGGCGGCGAGACCGAGCTCGAAGTTGTCGATGATCGGCAAAAGTTTATCGAGCAGCGACGTATTGGCGTACTTGATCGCGTCATCTTTTTCGCGCGCGCAACGCTTCTTGTAATTCTCGAAGTCGGCCTGCGTGCGCATGGCCAGATCGCGGAAACGATCCAAGTCCGCCTGCATCTCTGCCATTTCATCCTGCGGCTGCTCAGCCTCAGGTGAAGATGTCGATCTTGCGTTGTCTTCTTTTCTGCCTGTCGGGGTAGCAGGTTGCTTCCCTGGGACGCTAACAGCGTCCCCTACAGTTTCGTCATCGTCGTTTACGGTAACTCGTTTCATGTTTTGCGAATTGCGATTAAAGTGATGTCGTCGTGTTGCGGATGGGCGCCGGCGAACGTGCGCACGTCTTCATTCACCCGCTCTACAATCGCGGCCGCGCCCTGCGGCGCGCTGGCTCGAACCGATTGGATCATGCGTTCGAGTCCAAATTCCTCGCCATTACTTTCGAGCGCTTCGGTTACGCCGTCGGTGTAAAGGACGAGGCAATCGCCGGATTCCAGCGGGACGCTGAAGTCGTTAGTCAATCTATCGAAAACATTGCCGCTATCAATCCCGAGCACGAGTCCCGGCGGCTTGAGCGCCTCGACCTTTTGGGTCGCGCGCCGATAAAGGAGCGGGGCATCGTGGCCGGCGCGCGCGAGCGTGACCGCACCGTTCGTTTGATCGACAACGACGTATGCCATGGAAATGAACATGTCTTCTTTGATGTCGGGATAGAGCTGGCGGTTTACTTTTTTCAAAACTTCCGCGGGCGATTGATTTTGTGCGGCTTCACTGCGCAGGACGCTGCGGCAAATCGCCATGATAAGCGACGCCGGCACGCCTTTACCCGAGACATCGGCGATGGCGATGCCGAGATGTTCGTTGTCGATCTTGATGTAATCGAAGTAATCGCCGCTCACCTGGCGCGCGGGGACATTGAGGCCGCTGATCTCGAATCCGGTCACAGCCGGCGATTCGTTAGGCAGAAGAATCCGCTGGATGTCGCGCGCGATCTCGAGGTCGTGATCGAGTCGTTTCTTCTCGTTCGCTTCGGAATAAATAATCGCGTTGTAGAGGGCGAAGGCGGATTGCTCGGCGATTGATTTGAAGACGACGAAATCGCTTTGGCTGAATTGCGCGCCCATCGGGCCGTTCGCGACTGCGAGCACGCCGAGACTTTGTTTGCCGTAAACGAGCGATGCCGACATGAGCGACGCGGTCGAGAGCGCGCTGTCGCGCAGCTTCGATAATTCCGGCGCGGGCGCGATGTCGTTCATCAAAACCGGCTGCGCCGTTTGCCAAACGCGGCCGAGAATTCCCTCGCCGGTGTCGATCGCGCGCAGCCGCAGGTAACTCTCGAGCGCGACCGGCGTGGCTGCGGCTTGTTGCAGAATGTGCGGTGGAAGATCGACAAGTGGCGGGCAGCCTTTCGAAATGTAGGCCGGGGTCAATTTTGTTCCGGTGCGATCGGCCAGATAAAGTGCGCCGCCATGAGCATCCAGAATGCGCGCTGCGCTTTCGACGATGAGCCGGTGGAGATCGTTAGGCCGAATTGTTTCCCGAAACGCTTCGCCGAGTCCGTGTAGAAAATCGAAGACGAGTGTTTCTTCGACCTGGATCTCTTCCTTCGAACGCTCGAGCGCTTTGATGCGCCGCCGCATGATTTCGGCGGTCGCGATCCAGCCGCCGAGACACGCGAGGAGCAGGGCGAAGAGAAGCGATGAGCCCACCGCTTACTTATTTCGTCGCTTTCTCGGTATGCAAATCCTGCTTTAAATAATCGAGGACGTCTTTGAAGCGGAGAAAGTTTTCCGGCGCGGCCGCGCACAAGGCCTCGTGCGCTTCGAGCATCGTGCGCGCCTGCTCGGCTTTTTCGCGCTCGATCGCGTCCCGCATCCGTTCGCTTCCGAGCTGATGACATTCGGGCGAGGTCGCTCCGTTCTGATGAATACTAAAAATCTGGTCCAGTCCGAGTCCGGTGAGTAATTCGCGGCTGCGCTCGCCGCAATGCACCACGTGCAAATGACCCTGTCCCAGTTCGCGCAAACGCAAAGCGACGCCGGCCATCGTTCCCATGAAGGTGGAATCCATCGCAGCGCAGTCCTCCAGATCGATGATGAACTCGCGATAACCGCGGTTTACCATTTCCTGCGTGAACTGCTTCAAGCTCCCGCTGTTTAAGAAACTGCCTTTACCCTGAACTTTTACCCAAACCGCGGGACCGTTCACGCCAACTTGTATCGAAGACTGCACGGCTGAGTAGGACAGGATACAAGATCGACATCGTCTATGTCAAACGGCGCCCGTCGGGCCGCTAACCGCGCCACATGAAGGAACGGTCCTCGGCCACGATGCGGCCATCGACGACCAACACGCATCGCCAGGCGATGATGCGGCCGTTATCGGCGTAATCATCACCGATCACTTTGAATTCCGACTGCATCGTGCCGCGCGCGTTTCGGTAGGAAATTTCCTGCGCCTGCACGTGCGCGTGCAATTTCTCCTGTTGATATTCCAATCGCACGGTCACGTCCGCCGGCCGTTTCGCGCGCCAGAAAAAATCGAGGTAATCGCCGAAGCGTTCGTGCTGGTCGAGCTTCGTGACCGCGCCGAACAAACGATATTGGCGCTCGAAATTGATCGACGCATCCTGCACCGCCGAACTCGACTTCGATTTTGTCGTGGTGGCTGCGGCCTGGCCAGGCGCGGCCGCTTTCGTTCCCTTCGATTTCGTCGCTTGGGCGCGCTCCCCCAAAAAATACAATTTCGTTTTACGAAATTGAAAATCCGGATCGAGCGCCACTGGCAGCGGTCTCACTTTCGTAAGCAGCTGCGGTTCCGGCTGCTCGCGCGCGAATGTCGTAACGACGACGCTGAGCAAAAGAAAGATGACCGGCAACTTCACGCGCTAATAAAACGTTGCGCGCACGCGAAGCGCAAGGTCGAACGCATTGTCGCGCTCACCTGCGCGCGTAACTTCTGCGGTGATCAATGTTCGTTACGAACGCGGAATCTACATTCCCGATGTCGATCTTTGGCTCGATCCGTGGGATGCGAAACATTTTGCTTTTGTTTCGCACGCGCACAGCGATCACATCGCGCCTCACGAGGAGGTGATCTTGTCCGAGCGCACCGCGCGGCTCATGCAAGCGCGCATGCCGGGCACGCGCAAGGAACACGCGATCCCATTCGGCCAACGCGCGCGCGTGCACGATGTCGATCTTACGTTGTTGCCCGCCGGTCACATCTTTGGCTCGGCCCAAATTTTTCTCGAAACGCAAAACGGTTCGCTGCTTTACGCCGGCGACTTCAAATTGCGTCACGGCAAATCGGCCGAGCCCGCCGAGTGGACGCAGGCCGAAACGTTGATTATGGAAACGACGTTCGGTCTGCCGCGTTACAAATTCCCGCCGACCGAACAAGTCATGCAACAAATTGTCGCTTTCGCGCGCGACGCGCTGGAAGAAGGCGCCGTGCCGGTCTTGCTCGGCTATTCGTTAGGCAAAGCGCAGGAAATTTTGTGCGCGCTCGACGGCGCCGGGCTCACTCCGATGCTGCACGGCTCCGTTTTTCAAATGACGCGCATTTACGAACAGTTCGGCCAGACATTTTGCAAATACGTTCGTTACAAGCCTAACGACATTGAGGGCAAAGTGCTCATCTGCCCGCCGAGCGCGAACCGTTCGCGCATGCTCGAGAAGATCAAATCCAAACGCGTGGCCATGATCAGCGGCTGGGCGGTCGATCCCGGCGCGATCTATCGCTATCAGGTTGATGCCGCGTTTCCGCTGAGCGATCACGCGGACTATGTCGATCTTGTGCGCTATGTCGATCTTGTTAGGCCGCAGCGTGTGCTCACGCTGCACGGTTTCGCCGCCGAGTTCGCGCGCGACCTGCGCGACCGCGGGATCGAAGCGTGGGCGCTGAGCGAAGAAAACCAAATGGAACTTACGCTCGGCTCGTTCCGCGATTCTTCTGTAGAGGCCGCCGTCTCGGCGGCAGAATCGAAAACATTGCCGCCGGGGACGGCGGCCCCTACAGAAGAATCAGAATTCCGTGCATTCGCCGAAGTCGGCGAAGCGATCGCCGGGACCCCGGCGAAACTGGAGAAGGTCCGGCTTCTCGCGGACTACTTGCGTGGCCTAACGAGCGAACAATTGCCGATCGCGACCATATATTTGACCGGCCGCGCATTTGCGCAGAGCGATTTGCGCACCTTGCAGGTCGGGTGGTCGGTCATTTTTCGCGCGTTGCAAGCGGCAACGAAAATCTCGGATGCAGAATTTCACCGCATCGCGGCGAGCCATGGCGACGCGGGCAAGACTGCGTTCGAAGTTCTCGATGGTCGCACCCGGCCGCAACCGTTCACCGTTTTGGAATCGCGCGAGCTGTTCGAAAACCTTCACCGCGTACGCGGGCCGATTGCGAAAGCCGAGTTGCTGCAAAATCGATTGTCGATCTTGTCCGCGCGCGAAGGCCAATACGTCGTCAAAATTTTGACCGGCGATTTGCGCATCGGTTTACGCGAAGGCCTGGTCGAGGAAGCGATCGCGAAAGCGTTCGAGGTCCCGCTCGAACAAGTGAAGGAAGCGAACATGTTGTTAGGCGACATCGGCCGGACCGCCTTGCTCGCTTCGCGCAACGAACTAGCGAAGGCGGAATTGTCGATCTTCCGTCCGATCAAATGCATGCTCGCCACCCCGGAGCCGACAGCGGATGCGGTCTGGGAAAGGTTCCAAAATCATTCAATCGCGTACGTCGAAGACAAGTTCGACGGCATCCGCGCGCAATTGCATCGCAGCGCAGACCGCGTTGAAATCTTTTCGCGCGATCTTAAACGCATCACCGAACAATTTCCCGAAATCGCGCAGGGAGCGGAAAAGTTCGATGTCGATCTTATCCTCGACGGCGAGATCGTCGCCTTCGAGCACGGACGCAAACTCACGTTCTTCGATTTGCAAAAACGTCTCGGTCGAAAATCGGACGGCGCGGATTTGTTTGCGGCTGCATCGGCCGACGTGCCGGTGGCATTCATCGCCTTCGATATTCTTTGGCAAAACGGTCGCTCGTTGTTGAAAGCGCCGTTGCGCGAACGTCGCGAGCTTCTGCGCAAGATCGACATGGTACCGCAGTTCCAAATCTCCGAAGTCTTCGCCGCGCATTCGTCCGAAGAAATCGAAAGCATTTTCCAACAAGCGCGGCGTCGCCTGAACGAAGGCTTGATGATCAAAGATCCCGAAAGTTTTTATCAGCCCGGCGCGCGCGGAATGTTCTGGTTCAAACTCAAGAAAGAACTCGCGACGCTCGACGTGGTGGTGGTCGCGGCCGAGCTCGGTCACGGCAAACGCAATCATGTGCTGAGCGATTACACGTTCGCCGTGCGCGACGAAACGAGCGGCGAGTTGTTGCCGATCGGCAAAGCCTACAGCGGCCTAACGGATGTGGAAATCGCGGAGCTGACCGAGCATTTCAAACAAAATACAATTGTCGATCGTGGCCGTTACCGCGAAGTGAAACCGGACATCGTGCTCGAGGTCGCGTTCAACTCGATCCAACCGAGCACGCGCCACGCGAGCGGACTGGCGCTGCGATTTCCACGCATCAAAGCCATTCGCCGCGACAAGAATGTCGATGCGATCGATACGCTGCAATACGCGCGCGATCTGGCCCAGCAGCAGATAAATTAATTTAACGCTCGGCCGGTGTCGGCGTGGCGGACGGACTTGTTAGGCCTTCACGAGCTTCGCGGCGATCGCGTTTGCGTTCCTGTTTTTCTTCGCGCCGCATCTCGCGTTTCGATTCCCGCGGCGGTTCGGTTGCGCTGGGCGAAGCAGCCGCAGGAGTAGTTGTCGATCTTACGCTCGCGCTCGGCGATGCGCTTGGTGATTCCAAAGGAATGGTGCGACGCGGTTCCATGCGCTGAGCCTGTGATTCCGGTTTAACGCTCGGACTGCTTTCCGGCGAAGCGGTGGGACTGGGCGATTCCTGCGGCTCCATCATTTTGCGAACGGATCGCAGTTTGCCGTTCGGTCCGCGCACATTGATCGGCGTCGAGGTTGCGCTCGAACCGGGCGAGGCGAAGGCGTCAGGAGAAGATGTCGATCTTGGCGCGCCGCGCGGAACGAATTGCGGACGCGGCCGAACTACCGGGGGCAGGCTCGCAGTCGGCGTCATCGAAGGAGACGCCGCCGCTGGCGGCTCGTTAGGCGTAACGGTGGCGGTCGGTTGTGGTTTCGACGGCGCCAATGTGGCCGAACTTGCCGGTGTTGCCGTTGCTTCCACGCGCGTTTCGGTTGCCCTAACGAATGTCTTCGGCGGCGCGTCCGGCGGGGGCGTGGCTTCGCTGCGAATCTTCGCGCGCGCCTGGTCCGCTGCTTGTCGATCTTTGAAACCTTCCCAACCGCGCTCGACGATAATGTTCGTGACCGTCTTCTTCACCACGCGCGGTTTCTGAACAACGGCTTGCGCGCGCGGGATGAGCGGCGCGGGAATGACCACGACATCGGCGCGCAACGACGCACGCGGCTCGCCGACGTTGATGTTCACATTCACGTCGCGCTCGAGTTTCACTCGCTGCATCGGTTCCGCGGTGCGGGTGCGAATTTCTTCGTAGCTCGGTCCCTGATTCACGATCGTCATGTTGTTGTAAGTGATGTTCGTCACGTTCGTGGTTTGATTCACGATGGTGACGTTCTGCTGCACCGGCACGACTGCGCCCTCGACTCGCTGGGCGCCGAATTCGCGCGTTTGCACGAATGAATAATTTTCCGGTCCGATGTCGTAATAACTGTCGGCCCAATTATGAATGCCGGCGCGACGATCGAAGCGCGCTTCGGGCGGGAGCGGCGCCCAACCAACGTAATTGTCGCTTTTGCGCCACGACACCCATGCCGGCGCCCATTCATCACCGGGAATCCAAACCCAACCGATGTTGCGCAAGCGAATCCAGCGACCGTAATGATAAGTAGCCCAACCGAACGGTTCCTCCGAGACCCACGTGCAACCGGCGTCGGTGTAAACCCATCGGCCGGCCGTGTAGGGACGCCAGTTGTTGCGATCGGCTTCGCGCGGATGAAAAACGTAACCGTAATCGGATGTCTCGATCCAATCGCCGTGCGGCTCGAGTTTGGAATAGAAGAGACCGTAATCGCCGGTCGGCGCTTGTGATTGTCGATCTTGCGTACGGTCCGGGGTGCGCTCGCGCGATTCGGTCCGCGTATTTTTCTTATCAGCCAGAGCCTGTTCGCGCGCGTTCAACTCGCCTTCGCGCCGCGCCAGTTCCTCGCGTGCCTGTGCCTGATGTTCGGCGTCGAGTTTCTGTTGCACCTGACGATCGATCTCAGCCTGTCGCTCCGCGTCGCTCTGCGGCTTGTTGCAGGCAGAAAACATCGACAACGCTGCGATCATGGGCAGAAGCAAAATCTTTTTCATGACGCGTTAGACCACGAACCCGCTGCGATATTCAACGCGGACTGGGCGAGGGCGAGGCGGTTTCAACCGGCGTGACCGTGGCCTGTTCGAGTTTGTCGCGTCGAAGTCGTTGCACATTCGAGTAAAGCGCGAGCAACGCCATCACGATGAACACGACAATGATCGCGCGTTTCGCCCGCGGCGAAATTTTCTCTTCTTCAGCCACGCGCGAAATATCGATGTCGATCTAATCGTTGTCGATCTTGATCGCGGCGATCGCGTCCATCACGCGCTGGCTCAAGCGCTGATACAAATCCCGGCCGCGGCCGGCGAGTTCATCGTCGGAAAAATAAATCGGTTCGCCGACCACGACGGTGATGCGCGGGCCAAGACGAATTTTTCCGCCGATCGGCCACGCCTTGTAAGCGCCGAAGATTCGCATCGGCACGACCGGCGCGCGCGTTTTCGCGATGATGAGTCCAAGTCCCGGTTGCGCCGGTTGCAATTCGCCATTCGGCGTGCGCGAGCCTTCCGGAAAAACGAGCGCGCCGTTTCCCGATTGCAGAACGCGGATGATCGCTTTGATCGCGCTGCGATCGGTCCCTTCGAGATCGACCGGGATGACGTTGAGCTTCGGCAAAAACCAACCGAGCAGGGGAACATCCATGAGCGATTTCTTCGCGAGAAAAAAAATCGGGCGATCGCAGGCGTTGCCGGCGAGCGGGGGATCGAAAAAACTTTCGTGGTTCATGGCCACGATGACCGGACCGCTTTGAATCATGCGTTCGCGATGAACGATGCGGAAGCGATAGAAGATTTGCGCGAGAACGCGCGAGCTGTGATAGCCGAACCAGTACCAAAAATTCATTGCGCGGCCGGCAAACCTTTTTCGCGCAAACGCCTAACGATAAGATCGACAACTTCATTCACGTTGATGTGCGAGGTGTCGATGAACTCCGCGTCCTTCGCAATAACGAGCGGCGCGGTCGCACGCGACGAATCGGCGTGATCGCGAGCACGAATTTCATCGGACAAACCTTCGGCCGCGCGCCGGCGCGAACGCACTTCCGGCGAAGCGTCGATGTAAAACTTGAACTCGGTGTCGGGAAAAACGACCGAACCGATGTCGCGACCTTCGATGACAATGTCGCGGTCACCCGGGCATCCGCGCATTTTCGCGACGAGAATCTCGCGCACGCGCGGAATGCTGCTCACGCGCGAGACAGCATTGTTCACCCGGTCTTGCCGCAAATGCGGCGTTGGATCGACATCGTCGATGCGAATGCGCGATTCGTTCTCCGCGATCTCGCATTGGATCTGCGCGCGTTCGACAAGATCGACAACTGCATTTGCGTCGTCGGGATCGACATTATTTTGGAGAACGAACCAGGTGACCGCGCGATACATCGCGCCCGAATTCACGTAAACGAAACCGAGTTTGCGCGCGAGCGCGCGCGCGACGCTGCTCTTGCCGGAAGCAGCCGGCCCGTCGATCGCGATGACGTGACGATGTCGATCTTCGCTCACGCTTCTTCGAGACGCGCGGGCGAGAGCGAACCGATGACGGGCGTGGTCGAAGTCATTCGTTTTGGACTAACGAATTCCTCGAGCACCGATTCGAAACCGGGATAAGACGTCCGAATGCAATCGGCGTCTTGAATAATGGTGTCGCCGTCGGCGAAAAGTCCGGCGATGGCGAAGGCCATCGCGATGCGATGATCACCAAAGCTGGCCAGCTTCGCGCCGCGCAACGGCGCCGGCCCGTGAATTTCCAAGCCGTCCGTCATTTCGATCACTTGCACGCCCATGATGCGGAGATTGTGCGCGATGGCGGCGATGCGATCGGTTTCTTTCACGCGTAATTCGGCCGCGTGACGAATAATTGTTGTTCCATTAGCGAGCGCACCGGCGACCGCGAGCGCGGGCAGTTCGTCGATCAACATCGGAACTTCTTTTCCTTGAATGACGGTTCCCTTCAATGGCGCGCCGGTGACTTCGATGACGCCGCGATGTTCCAGTTGATCGACATCTTCAATCGCTTCACGCACCTGCGCGCCCATGCGCACGAGCACGCCTAACAAGGCCGTGCGGGTGTCGTTCAAACCGACGTGACGGACTAACAAGTGCCCGCCCGGTTGCGCTGCGGCCGCGACGAGCCAAAACGCGGCGGAAGAAAGATCGCCCGGAATATCGAAGTCGCGTGATTCGGGAATTTGTCCGCCGAAAACGCTGATGCAGCCGTCTTCGGGCTTGGCCGTGCGCACGAGAAAATAATTAAAGATGAGCTCGGTGTGATTTCGACTCACGGAAGGTTCATCAATCGTCGTCTTACCTTTTGCGAACATTCCGGCCAAAAGAATTGCGCTCTTTACCTGCGCGCTGGCAATGGGCGACCGGTAATGAATTCCTTTGAGCGAGCCGCCGTGAATACGCAATGGCGGCGTGTGCTCGGGACCCTCAGCGACAATGTTCGCGCCCATCTGCCGAAGCGGCGCGATGACGCGATCCATCGGTCGCCGCGAAAGCGAGGCGTCGCCGACGAGGCGGCTCTCGAATGTTTGTCCCGCAAGTAAACCGGCGAGCAAACGCATGGTCGTTCCGGAATTGCCGCAATCGATGTCGTGCGCGGGTGGAGTGAGGACGCGTTTCTTTCCATGAACTACGAGAACGTCGGGCTCAGGTTGATCGATCTGAATGCCGAGCGCGCGCAGCGCATTGACCGTGTGCATGCAATCTTCGCTCGGCAAAAATCCACGCAGCGTGCAGATGCCGTTTGAAAGCGCGGCGATGATGGCGGCGCGATGCGAAATGCTTTTGTCGCCGGGGACGCTGATTTCCGTGTCGATGCGCGGCGCGCGTTTGACCCTCAATTCCATACGATCAGGAGATGTCGCACGGCCTACGCAGGCCGCAAACTAGTTTCGGCAAAGATCGATTGTCGATCTTCCAAGATGTCGATCTTGTCAGGGAACGAGAAAGATTTTTCCGGTGTAAGGATCTTTCACTTCCTGGCCGGGGCCGAACCCTTCGACATCGACAAATTTTCCAGGCGAGTAGGGGCTTTCGACCAAATGCGGTTTGCCCGGAACAGGAATGCCATAGGGATAATCACCTTTCGATTTCGTCGTCGCCGCGGCGGTTGGCGCGGGACCGGCCTCGGTCGTGGTGGTGCTGGTGGTTGATTCGGTTTGCGGCTGGCCGTTGGGATTGAATGGTTGCTGTTGCGGCGGGTAAGGCGGAGGCGGCTGGCCTTCCGGCGGATATTTTGCAACGCGGTGCCGTACTTGCTGCGGTGGTTGATCAACCGAATCGCAGGCGGAAACGAAGAGGGCAGCGAGCAAAGGAAGCGCGTATTTCATGGCAATCGAAAGATTTGGACGAACGTACCCGGCTTCTCATTCGTTGCCAATGCAAAAGCGGGAACGGTGAGCGCGAAAAGATCGACAATTTGATACGGAAAGTGGCGCGAGCATTTACGATTCGTAAATTGAACTAAAGTCATGCCCCACCGCGCGAACGCCGAAATTCTGATCATCGATGATGATCCGCTGACGCGGGAATTGTTGCGCAAGACGATTTGCGGGACCGGGCTGGTGTGCGCGGAAGTGGCGGACGGTTTGGAGGCGTGGGAGCGCATTCATGAAAAGCCACCATCGTTGCTCCTGCTTGATTACGAATTGCCGCAAATGGACGGCGCGGAGTTGCTGAAGAAATTGCGGGCGGAAAAAGACCCGACGTTGTCGCAAATGCCGGTGATCATGCTCACCGGTCATACCGATGAACGCAGCGAAGTCATTTGTCTGGAAGCGGGCGCGGACGATTTCGTGACCAAGCCGATCAACATGTCGATCTTGCGCGCGCGCATCGACACGCATTTGCGGCTGCGTTACATGCGCCGCGAATTAGAAAAGCAAAACCAGGAACTCGAAGCGTGGCGGCAAAATCTCGAGCGCGATCTGGAATCGGCGCGACTCACGCAACAGGCGCTCATTCCGCAAAAGCCAATGCAATTGGAAGGATGGGACATCGCGACGTTTTTCCGGCCGGTCATTCAAGTAGGCGGCGACATTTTCGGCTGGCTGCCGCTGGATGATGGCCGGCTGTTGTTTTGGATCGCGGATGCAACCGGACATGGCGCGTCGGCCGCCTTGCTCACGACGCTAACGAAACTTCTTTTTCACCACGGTAGCGACGAGGAAGCGAACCCGATCGCAGTCATGAACACGGTAAACAACGATTTCCGCAGCATCTTCGGCGCGCGGCAATTCATGACCGCGATGTGCGTGGCGCTCGATCCGGCGAACGGCCGCGCGAGCGTGATCGGCGCCGGCCATCCACCGTTGTTGCTGCTGCGCGCGAATGGCGAACGCGAGTTGATTTGGTCGAGCGCGCCGCCGTTAGGCCTGGCCGATCGCGCGCAATTTACGGAATCGATTGTCGATCTTGCGCCAGGCGATTCGTTCGTTCTCTACACGGACGGTTTACTCGGCGGCGATCGCGGCAAACGCGGCCGGGTCGCGCCCCAGCAATTGCTCGAATCGATCGACACATCGGCGCCGACGATGGAAGCGTTGTTGTTGAATCTCGCGCGGCAAAGCGCGACGACCGATAACAATAGTGCGCCGGCGGACGATATCGCGGCCATCGCGGTGGGCCGGATGGCAAAAAAATAATTTCGTTGGGCGAAAAATTTAGTGTTGCCCTCGCACGAGCGAGCGATTAATCACCCTCTATGCCGAAATCCAAAACACCTTCCAAACGCAAACCGAACGCCGCGTTTATGCGACCAGTGCAACCCGACGACAAACTCTCCGCCGTTGTCGGTTCGAAGCCGCTTCCGCGTTCGGAGATGACCAAAAAACTCTGGGACTACATCAAGAAGAACGGACTGCAGGACAAAAAGAAAAGAACGATGATCAATGCCGACGATGCATTGAAGGCGGTCTTCAATGGCAAGAGTCAGGTGAGCATGTTCGAGATGACGAAGCTCGTCTCCGGACATATCCGCTAAGATCGACAATCGCATTTGCGCTGGGCCGCGGCGGTTGGCTGCGGCTAAAGTCTCCAGCTTGCGTCGCGTCGGGCTTTGCTCGACATTGTGCGCGTGAAAACCAGCTTTTTAGTGGCCATTGCGGCCGCCTTCGCATTCCATTCCGCCGCCGCCGAGAATAGTTGGGAAACCGACTACCAAAAGGCGCAGGAGGAAGCGAAGTCGCAGCATAAGCTTCTCTTTATCAATTTCACCGGCTCGGACTGGTGCGGCTACTGCATCCGCATGGATCGCGACGTCTTATCGAAACCGCAATTCAAGGATTTCGCGACTAAAAATCTCGTGTTGCTGGAAGTAGATTTTCCGCGGGCGAAAGAGCAGCCCCAGGTGCTGCGCGTGCAAAACCGGAAACTCGCGGGCGAGTACGGCATTGAAGGATTTCCTACATTCGTGGTGCTGAACGGCGAGGGGAAAAAAGTCTGGATGTGGGACGGTTATTTTCCCGGCGGCCCGGAGGCATTCGTGGCGGAGCTGGAAAAATTGCGCAAGAGCTGAGGGCGACCTTGTCGATCTTGCCCGCCCGAGGCGGATCGATCTTACAATTCCTTTTCCGCTTCGAACGCGCGTTGTAACGCATCGGCCAGTTCGCGCCGCGTAAACGGTTTCGGCAGCGCACTTCGGAATCCGTAAGTGAGAAAACGCGAGAGCGCGGCTTCATCGGAATAGCCGCTGCAAATGACGGCCGTTACTTGCGGATCGATGGTGCGCAAACGCTCGATCGTGGCCACGCCGCCCATGCCGCCGCGAATGGTGGCATCGAGAATAACAGCCTGAAAATTTTCGCCGTGACGATACGCCCGTTCGTAAACACGCACCGCTTCCATCCCATCGGGCACCGCCGTGACTTCGTAGCCGAGCGTGCCTAACAAGTGCGAAGTGAGCTCGCGAATGGCCGGTTCATCGTCCATGACCAGAACGCGCTGATTACTCAAGCTAACCGAACGGTCGGCGCTGGTGGGCGAGGCTGGAATGCTTTGGTCAGCGCTTCCCGGCAAATAGAATGTAAAGGTTGCGCCTTCACTGGTGGAATTCTCCAATTGCAATACCCCGCCATGTTTTTTGACGATCGAGTAACCGATCGACAAACCAAGTCCGGTGCCGGATGGCTTGGTCGTAAAATACGGATCGAAAATTTTCGTGGCCAACTCTTCGGAAACGCCCGGTCCACGATCGGCGACAGAGACTTTAATGTAATTGCCGGGCGCAACATTAACGCCCGACTGTTCGTCGACCTGAACGTTCCGCGCGCGCACGCGAACGGTGCCGCCGTGCGGCATCGCTTCGCGCGCATTGATCAGGAGCGCATTAATGACCTGCTCGATCTGCCCAGGATCGACATCGGCATTCCAAAGATCGGTCGGAATTTCGACATCGGCGCGCAGGTTGGAACCGTAAAGAGAAAACTCGGCCGCCTGCGCGAGCAGTTCTGCAATTGAGGTCACGCGTTTCAACGGCGCGCCGCCTTTCGAGAACGTAAGCAGTTGGCTGGACAGATGCGCTGCGTGTTGCGCCGCCTGACCGGCTTTGGAGAGGAATGAAAGCAGGTTCGGCGCGTCGGCCGGTGCTTCGATTTGCGCCAGACCGATGTTGCCGGAAATGACGGTGAGAATGTTGTTCAGGTCGTGTGCGATTCCCCCTGCGAGTGTGCCTAACGACTCCAGCTTGCTTGTGGTCAGCCGTTCTTCTTCCGCGCGTTTACGATCCGTCACGTCGCGGAAAAATACGGAGACGCCGCCGTTGCTTGGATAAGCGCGAATTTCGAAGCAACTGTTTCCGGTCGGGTCGGGTGCCTCGAAGTCGACCGCGATTTGTTCCGCCACGACGCGGCGATAGTTTTCCTCGAAAGTCGAATTGCGCAGTTGCGGCAATTTTTCCCAAATGGCGTGGCCGATGAGATCGTCCCGTTTGTGGTTGAGCAACAACTCCGCGCGTGGGTTAACGAACGTGAACTTGCCTTCGCCATCGAGCGCGAAAAATCCGTCGGTCGTGTTTTCGAGCACGCTCGTCATCGCCCGCGCCGATTCTTGTAAGGCCGCGCGCGCGTGATTACGTTCGTTCAGCTCGCGAATCTGACGCTCGGCCACGGACAAACGCACCTTCATAAGATCGACATTGAGTGGCTTCGTCAGGTAATCATTCGCCCCCGCGGCCAACGCTTGTTCGAGATCGGCCGTATCCGCGCGGGCGGTAACAAGCAGAATGAAGGTCTCATCGCCGTGTGGCTGCGCGCGTAATTCGCGGCAGAGCTCGATCCCGCTCTGGCCGGGCAACATCCAGTCGAGGATCAAAAATGGGAAATTTTCTCGCGCCAGCGCTTCTTTGGCTTCTTCGGCGCTTCCCACACCGGTGACCTCATGGCCGCGGTTCGCGATCAAGCGCTGCAGGCTATGCCGACTTTCCGGATGATCTTCAACCAGCAGGATTTTCATTTATAAGAGCATATTTTGTTCAGCCGTTCCCTGGGCTCCGACGCCATTCGCCGGGGCTTGGGCTGATCAAAGGGGCTGGTTGCTCAGAATTGAAAGAGCAGGATGATTGCCAATCGGCCGAGACTCAACATGTCGATCTTACGCGCTGTCTAAGCCGCCATACCTTGCGCAAGTTTTACCCTCTGCTAGATAGACCCGCCGTGTTTTTACGCCGTTTCGCCTCTTTGTTTGTGGCTTTCGCCTTGTCTCCTGTCAGTTTCGCGCAAACGGCGCCGACGGAGCCTTCTCCTGCGCAACATCCGCCCGAACCGCACATCACCTTCAACTACATTCACACCGACGGCCCTTACATCGCGATGACTTTCGATGACGGCCCGAGTGATAAATTAACGCCAAAGTTGCTCGACCTTTTGGCGAAACATCACATCAAAGCCACCTTCTTCGTTCTCGGCGAAAATGTCGCGCAGTATCCCGAGATTGTGGCGCGCGCGGCGCGTGAAGGTCACGAGATCGGCAACCATAGTTGGTCGCATCCGAATTTTGCCAAGATGTCGGACGAGAGCGTGCGCAGCCAATTGCGCCGCACGGACGACGCCATCAAAAACGCGATTGGCAGATCGCCGACCTTGTGTCGTCCACCTTACGGCTCGATCACTCCGCGACAGAAGCGTTGGATTCACGACGAATTTGGTTACGAAATTGCGATGTGGGACGTCGATCCATTCGATTGGAAACGGCCCGGGCCGACGGTCGTGACGAATCGCATCGTGAAACAAACGCGGCCGGGCTCGATCGTTTTGTCGCACGACATTCATCCGGGAACGATCGAGGCGATGCCGGCGACGTTCGACGATCTTGAGGCGAAGGGTTTGAAATTCGTGACCGTTTCGGAATTGATCTCAATGGAAACGCCCGAGCCGCCGAAAGCGCCAAAATCGACCACGGCAAGATCGACAACGGCAAGATCGACATCTTCCCCTCCGGCCGAGTCCAGTAATTAGTTAGGCGCATGGTCGCAGATCGCTATCTGCAATTGCGCAGTGATCTCGAAAGCGGGCTCGCGGCTTTGCTCAAGCTCGCGACGGAATTGCGCCGGCCACGCGAGACGCTCGATACCATTCATGGCTTGATCAGCGACATTCGCGAACCGCTGCTCTTCGTCGTGGTCGGCGAGGTGAAATCGGGAAAATCTTCGCTGCTCAACGCCCTCTTCGGCCAGGAATTCGCCAAAGTCGATGTGCTGCCGGCCACGGACAGGATCTGCATTTTCCGTCACGGCGCGGAGGAGAAACATGTCGATCTTTCGCCGCAGGTGATGGAACGCTATTTGCCCATCCCGTTTTTGCACGACTTCAACGTGGTCGATACGCCGGGCACGAACACGATCGTGGCCGAGCATCACACCATCACGGAAAATTTTGTCCCGCGCGCGGACGTGGTGCTCTTCGTTTTCTCCGTCGCGAATCCATGGACGCAATCGGCCTGGGATTTCCTCAAGGTCGTGCGCAAAGAATGGCTCAAGAACGTCATCTTTGTTTTACAGCAGGCCGACCTGCGCGAGCCCCGCGAGATCGAAATTATTCAACGACATCTGCAAGACACTGCGATGCAAAAGCTCGGCTTCGTTCCGCCGATCTTCACCGTCTCCGCGCGCAAGGCGTTACGCGCGCGCACGGGCGATTCGCCTAACGAACAACTTTTGGCCGAAAGCCAGATCGTCGCGCTCGAAGAGCAGATCAACCTTACCGTGAGCGAATCGTCTTCGCGCGTGACGAAACTGCGGACCGCCCGCCAAGCGGCGGTCGTGATTTTGGAAAAGATGATGGAGGAAATTCGCGCGTCGCTCGATGTGATCGCGCGCGATGAAGCGCGGCTCACGCGGGTGGAGGAATTTTTGCGGGCGCGCAAGGAGCAAACGTTGCGACAGGTGAATGGATTCGTGCGCACCGTGGAAGGTACATGTCGATCTTGCGCGGAGCAGGGGAAAGCGATGGTGGAGACGGAATTTTCCTTCTGGCGGGTGTGGAAGTTGATGCTGACGCGGGGGCGATCGACGCGAGATTTGCAGATGCAGATCGAAATGAAGCTGCGCCAAAGCATCGAGCCGGAAGTGGAACATGCCGTGCAATTGCTCGAGACCGACCTGCGCACACTCTGGCCGCAAGTGCAGGACCTGCTCGAGACGCACCTCGGTCGCGCGGAATTGCGCGATCAAATTCGCAGAACGCCGCCCGATTTCGCGCGCGAGCGGCGCGGACTCATGCAGACGATGCATCTCGCGCTGGTCGAGCACATCGCCGGCAGGTCGATCGAAGATAAAATCGGCAATTTGTTAGGCGAAACTTCGATGCGATTGCGTGTGCCCGCCGGCGTCGCGGCGGTGGGCGGACTTGCGACCTTGATTGCGGCGATGAGCAGCGCGGCGGTAGCAGATGTGACCGGCATTCTCGCCGCGACCGCGGCTGCGACCGGCGCGTTCGTGGCCGGGCGCCAGCGGAAAAAGATATTGTCGATCTACGAAGAACAAATGAGAGCGAAATGCTCCGAGCTCGTGCAAGCAATCGAAAAGCAACTGCAGCGCGCGGTAGACTTATTTTACCAGGAAATCACGAGCGCGTTTCAACCGCTGGCGGCGTTCTGTCTCGCGCAACGTCGCATCCACGAGCCACTGTTGGCGCGCGCAAATGATGTGCAGACGCGCCTCGAAGGTTTGCGCTCGGCGCTCGGTCGCGAAGAGTAGAGCCGCTACTTCTTCTGCGTGGACGTATCCTTCGCGAGCTTTTGTTCCTGATTGCGGCGCGCGAGAACGAAATGGTTATTGTCGCCATAGGAACGCCACGGCCCGGGCGGGACATCGCGCACTTCGACAAATTGCCAATCGGTCACGTCCGTCGGCGCCAATCCCAGGTAATCGCGCACGGCCGGTGAAACATCGAGACCCGCGCCGCCGTTGAGGTTCGGCTTTGGTTTCTCGTTTTGAAAAACGTATTGGAAATGATCGGTGCGGAACGGCCCGCAATCTTCCCATTGCGCATAGCAGATGCGATTGCCTTTGCGAATCGCCAGCCATCGATCTTTGCAGACGGAATGGCCTGGTTCGCTGTAGGCGGATTTGAACCACGGAATCACGAGCGGCGCTTCCGGTTTGAACTGGCCATGCGTGACATCGTTGTAGGGCAGCGCGACGTAAAATGGGTTTTGCCGCGGCGTAAACGCGACCGGGATGTAATTTTTGCGCGAGGAAGTGTCGGGATTATCGAAACCGCCGTAGTTCGTCTGCCAATTCAGATCCCAGGAGCTTTTGTGATTTGGCACCGGATTATTCCCCGCCGCGTCTTCACCGATCCAAAAGACGGTGGTGACGATGTTAGTCTTCCAGGGGAATCGCGTCGTCACCGGCCTCGAGGAAGTCGGGATGAACACCTGCGGTTCCACTTTGAGCAACGCCTGTTCGCGCAGCTTTTGGGCGTATTTGGCGAAATCCGCGCTGCTCTCGTAGGGCGACTGCGCGAAGACGCACGTCGTGCCGGCAACGAGTGTTAGGAAGACGAAAATTCTTCTCATCGGGCGATAGCCGGCCTGTTTGTAGCCGATTTTTTACCCTCAGGCAAGGGCTTTCCCTATGGAAAAACCAGTGCCCTCGGCGGTTATAGTTAAAGCAGCAAACAGGCCAGCCTAGCCCCGGCTGATCAACGTATTGCGCCGAAAATGTTCATCGTCCCGCTCCGGATGGTCGAGGGTAAAATGCAATCCGCGACTCTCTTTTCGGGTCAGGGCCGAATCGACGATCAACGCTGCCACCGTGGCCAGGTTTCGCAGTTCGAGCAGGTCCACCGAGACCTTGAAGTTCCAGTAAAACTCGCGGATCTCGCGCTGGAGATTGCGTAGCCGCGCCGCCGCGCGCTGGAGCCGCTTGTCCGTGCGCACGATTCCAACGTAATCCCACATGAGCCGCCGGATCTCGTCCCAATTGTGGTAAATCACCACCAATTCGTCCACGTTCTGCACGTCGCCCGATTCCCATTCGGGCAACGAAATCGCGCGTGGCTTCTGCGAAGATCGACATCGTACTGCCAGCTCAGCCGCGCGATCCGCCACGACCAGACCTTCGAGCAACGAGTTACTCGCCAGCCGATTCGCTCCGTGCAATCCCGTGCACGCCACTTCGCCGATCGCGTACAATCCCGGCAAATTCGTCGCGCCATTCACGTCGGTCTTGATCCCGCCGCATTGATAATGCGCCGCCGGCACCACCGGAATCGGCTGCTTCGACATGTCGATCCCGAGCCGCAAACACGTTTCGTAAATTGTCGGAAACCGCTCGCGCAAAAACTCCGGCGGCTGATGCGTGATATCGAGGAAGACATACTGCGCGCCTGATTTCTTGATCTCGGCGTCGATCGCGCGCGCGACGATGTCCCGCGGCGCCAGCGAACCGCGCGGATCATATCGTTTCATGAAATCTTCGCCGCGATTGTTGCGCAAAACGCCCCCTTCACCGCGCACCGCTTCGGAAATCAAAAACGATCTCGCCTTGGGATGAAACAAACACGTGGGGTGGAATTGGATGAATTCCATGTTCGCGATCGTTGCGCCCGCGCGCCATGCGATCGCCACCCCGTCACCGGTCGCAATGCCGGGATTCGTTGTGTAGAGATAAACTTTTCCGCAACCGCCGGTCGCGAGCACGACATGATCGGAACGGATCGTCTCGACCTCGCCGCTGATCTCGTCGAGCACATAAGCGCCGACGCAGCGTTCTTCCGCGGCGAACCCGAGCTTGCCGGCGGTGATCAAGTCCACCGCCATGTGATTCTCCATAAGATCGACATGTGATTGCTCGCCGAGTTTCCGCAGCAACACGCTCTCGATTTCTTTGCCGGTGACGTCCTGCACATGCAAAACGCGGCGCTTCGAATGTCCGCCTTCACGCCCAAGATCGAGCTCGCGATGACCTTCGACTTCGCGTTCATCGAAGTGCAAACCGAGCTCCATCAACTCGCGAATCCGCTCCGGCCCTTCGGTCACGATTTGCCTAACGACCGCTTCATCGCACAATCCTGCGCCCGCTTCGAGCGTGTCGCGTACATGCAATTCGAACGAATCTTCATCGCTCGTCACGCAGGCCACGCCGCCCTGCGCCCACGCCGTGTTCGTGTCCGCGCTTTTGCGCTTCGTGATCACGGCGACAGAGCCATGTCGCGCCGCCTTCAATGCAAACGTCAGCCCGGCAATGCCGCTGCCGATGACGACGAAATCGTATTCCTTCACGACAAATGAATGTTGTCGATCAAACGCGTCTTGCCAAAGAACACCGCGGCGGCGATGAGCGAATTCGGTCTCACCGATTCAATCGGCTGCAATGTTTCAGCATCGACAAGATCGACATAATCAATTCGCGCGAGCGGCGCTTCGCCGATGATCTTTCGCGCAAGATCGACATCTTTCTTTTCCGCGGCTGCGAGCAAAGCTTTGCGAATGACCGGCGCCTGCTTCCGCTCATCTGCGTTGAGATAGCGATTGCGTGAGCTGAACGCGAGCCCGTCCTCTTCGCGCACGGTCGGCACGGCGACGATGTCGATCTTGTAACTTAAATCGCGCACCATCCGGCGAATAATGGCAAGCTGCTGAAAATCCTTCTCGCCGAACATGGCCACATCCGGCTGAAGAATGTTGAAGAGTTTCGCGACGACGGTGCAGACGCCGCGGAAATGTCCGGGGCGCGATTTTCCTTCGAGCGTTTGCGCCAGCGCGGTCTCGTCCACAAAGGTGGAGCGATCCTCCAAATACATTTCGTTAGGCTCGGGGCGGAATAAAAGATCGACATCGTACTTTCGACAAAACTCCTCGTCCTCTTTTTCCGGACGCGGATAACGCTCAAAATCGCTTCCCGGTTCGAACTGAAGCGGATTCACGAAGATGCTCACCGCAACTTCGTCATCATGTTGCCGCGCCGCGCGCATCAGTTCGCCATGTGCGCGATGGAGCGCGCCCATCGTCGGCACGAGCACGCGCCGCGATGTTTTCGGCGGCACGTCCGCAATGGTGGTGATGATTTTCATTCGATCCAGATCGCCTGGCGGGCGAAACGGAAATTCTTGTGCCGAAAATTCGTCCAACCCGCGCGTCGCGCCAATTGCTCGAGTTCCTGGAATGAAAATGAGCGCGCGGCCGAGACGCGTCCGTCGTATTTCGTCATCGGATCGCGGAAGATGAGCGCGGTGAGAAGATAAACTCCGACGCTCGCGAGCAAACCGCGGCGCAGATCGGACACGAGAACAAACTTGCGTGCGAGTTCACGGCAACGTCGCAGCACGCGCACGGCGTCGTCTTCGCTGAAGTGATGGAGCACGAGCGAGCAGAGGACGATGTCGAACGTAGCGGTCGATTGCCATTCGAGCATGTCAGCTTGGACAAAAGTAATTTCGGGATAGTTCGCGCTCAATTTGCGCGCGATTTCGAGTGTGGCCGCGTTTTGATCGAGGGCGACGATGTCGATCTTCGCGCCGACCTTGCGGGCGTGATCGACGATAAGCCGCGGAATATCGCCTGAGGCCGTAGCAAGATCGACAATGCGCAATTGATCGCCGGATTTGATCCAGCGCGTGATGAATCGTGAAATGAGCGCGTGACTTCCAAACCAGCGATTGAGCTCGCGCAGGTTTTGCAGGTCGCGCTCGAGTTCCTCCGTGACCGGTTGCGCCCGGTCCATCAATTCCGGCTCGGCCGGATCGAATTGCCGCTTCAAGTTACCTAACTAATCGGCGAGAAACTTTCGCCACTCGGCCGGCAGCTCCGCCGTTTCAATCTCGCTGCCGATCCGCCCTTCAAATTCCGGTTGGAATGACACACTCGTGCCATAAACCATGATCACGTCTTCCGAACTTTCGGCGCGAATCGCGTGCGCCACGCCCGGCGGCACGACGACACCGACGTTGTTAGGGCTGCGATGATTATCGCCATCGACAAAAAATCGCATCGTGCGCGAGGGCAGCCCGGCGCGGACATCGCGCAAAATCATTTCCGCTGTGCCTTGGAGAAAAAACATCACGTCCCACTGTTCGCGGTCGTAGGGGCGCGACGCGTAATCGTTCGCAAGATCGACATATAACTTTCGAAACCACTTCTCCGCGCTTTCGCCCGCCGGCACATGCGGCGGATGAATGTGAAAACCTTTGGCCGTGCGCGCGAACATGCGCGCGGCCGACCATTGCACGGGCCAGAGTTTTATTTTCGCCAGAACCCCTTCGTCGCGCCGGACGAATTCGCCGAAGAGACCGCGGTGCCGCTGCGGATGAATTGTGCGCGCAAAAATTTCTACGCCCGGAATCCAGCCGTCGCCGATTTTGCTCCGGTCTAACAATTCCGCCGCATCGACTCCGCCCTCGGTCAGACTGGCGGCGCTGTAATCGCGCGGACGCAATGATTTTTGCGCGCCGGCGCTCAAGCCCTGCCAAAGTTTTTTCGTGTCGCTCATTGACGATCTTGCCGATGTCGATCTTACGGCCCGGCTGGCGCCACATTATATTAATTGAAGCGCGGCGCAGCCAAATTTACGCTGCGCCCGACTCGAACGCCCGATGCGCGGATTTTTCGTTTACGTGTGGTATCGCGTCGGCGTCGCTCTGATTAGCGCGCTGCCGATCGCGTTTTTATTTCGAATGGGCGAACTGCTCGGCCTGTTCGCGTGGATCATTCTCCTGCAATACCGGTCGCTGGCGCGACGCAACCTAACCATCGCGTTTGGCGGGGAAAAATCGCCGCGCGAAATTCGTCGGCTCGTTAGGCGACATTTTCAGCGTTTGGGCGCGAATTTATTATGCAGCGTCAAGGCCGCGCTCATCCCGCTCGAGCAACTGCACCAGCGAGTAAAGATCGACAACATCGATGCGATCAATCGTCCGCTGCGGGAAAAACGCGGCGCCGTCCTCGTCCTGAGTCATCTCGGAAACTGGGAATTAATTTCGCAAACGCTGCCGAAATTTATCGGCCACGTCCGTAACGCCAGCGTGTATCAAGGTCTGCGGAATCGCCGCATCGACGCGCATGTGCGCAAACTGCGCGCGCGCGCCGGCGTGGAATTGTTCGACCGCGCGGAAGGTTTCGACGACGCGATCGCACTGCTGCGCGAAGGCGGCGCCATCGGGATTTTGAGCGATCAACACGCGGGCGATCAGGGATTATGGACGCCGTTATTCGGCAAACTTGCATCGACAACGCCGCTGCCATCGCTGCTAGCCAGGCGCACCGGCGCGGCCTTGATCAGTGTCGCCGTTTACACCGACGGCGTGGCGCGCTGGCGAATGCAAATCGAGCCGGTCAACGATGGGCCTAACGAATCGGTGGACGGCCTCACGGCGCAGGCGAATGCGATGATTGAAAAGCAAGTGCGGCGCGCGCCGGAAGATTGGTTTTGGGTCCATGACCGATGGAAAACGCCGAATCCTCATTTTCTTCTCACGCGTTACAAACGTGGCGTCCACGTGCTGCCATCGGTGTCGCTCAAGCCCTTTCGCATTCTCGTCCGCTCGAGTAATTGGCTCGGCGACGCCGTCATGAGCGCGCCCGCCGTGCGCGCGATAAAACGCAGCCGGACCGATGCGCATCTGACTGTGCTCGCGCCGGCGAACCTTGCGCCGATGTGGAAATTATTTCCCGAAGTCGACCACGTAATCGCGCTCCCGCGCAAATCGTTATTCGGTGCAATTCGTGCGGTCGAAAAACAACCTCGCTTCGACGTCGCCATTGTATTTCCGAATTCATTGCGGGCGGCGTTGGAAGTCTGGCTTGCCGATGTTCCGCGACGCGTGGGCTACCGCGGACATCGGCGCGCGTGGCTGCTCAATCAAATTGTGCCGGAACGAAATCGAATTGGTCCGCCCAAACATCAGGCCCGCCGTTATCTTCATCTGGCGCGCAAGATTGGGGCGCGCACGGCCGGATGGCGCGAAAAACTTTGCTCGTTAGGCAATGATGCGAAGCCGGCGACGCCAATTCGACTCGCGCTTTGTCCCGGCGCCGAGTACGGACCGGCCAAGCGCTGGCTGCCGGAGCGTTTTGCCGAATCGGCAAAGGCGATTGTCGATCTTGCGCAGGTCGAGTGGGTCTTGTTAGGCACAAAGAAAGATGTCGATCTTGGAAAAAAAATCGCGGATGCAATTGGGAACGGGTGCGTCAATCGCATCGGCGAAACTGATCTTGGGCAATTGATCGCGGAGCTGCGCGCGTGCCGTCTGTGTTTGACCAACGATACCGGGACGATGCATCTCGCGACGTTGTTAGGCATTCCCGTGGTCGCGATTTTCGGATCGACCGAGCCGGCATTGACCGGTCCGTTAGGCCAGGGGCACATCGTCATTCGGCATCACGTCGAATGCAGCCCGTGTTTTCTGCGCGAATGTCCGATTGATTTTCGCTGTATGCGCGCGGTCGGCGTCGACGAAGTGCGCGACGCTATCATGTCGATCTTGCGACGGGACGTGATAACATCGGCGGCGTGAAAGAAGAACCGCCGCGGATCAGCACCGAAATCCAGGTCATGTTCTTCGACACCGATGTCGGCGGCGTTGTGCATAACATCGCCTATCTGCGTTTCATCGAGATCGCGCGCACGATGCTTGCCGAAAAGCTCGGACTGCCGCTCGCGGAAATGGCGGAAACGCAACGCTATCCCGTGGTCGTCCGGACCGAGATCGATTATCGCCGCGGCGCGAAATTGGGCGACAAGCTCGTGATTGAAGCGTGGCTTCATCGCGTTGATCGCGTCCGGTTTTGGTGTGCGTTCAGAATTGTTCGGCCTAACGACGACGCGTTGATTGTGGAATGCCGGCAAATGCTCGCGCTTGTGCAAATGCCGGACGCGAAGTTGCTGCGCTTGCCTGAGAGCTGGGCGAAATATCGGGCGAATGAAATTGTCGATCTTACGCGAACGTCGCGCAGTTCCGCCTAACAAATCATGACCGCCGGCGCGCGCGCGTTTCGCATCGAAGAAACCTTGCTCGGGCCGGGAGTTCTGAATCCGCCGCCGACGCGCCACGCCTTGCTCGCGTTGTGCGGTGCGCTCGCCGCCTTGCTTCACCTCGCGACCATCGGCTGGGGCGATTTGTATTCTCAAACCGAAGGTCAATATGCCGCCGGCGCGCGCGAGATGATCGCGTCGCACAATTTTCTTCTGCCGATGAACGACGGCGTTCCACGTTTGCAAAAACCGCCGCTGCTCTACTGGCTCATCGCGGCGTCGTTCAAAATTTTCGGCGTGAGCGCAGCCGCGGCGCGTTTGCCGATCGCGTTGTCGGTTGTCGCGACGGTCGCGCTCATTTTCCTCATCGGCGAACGCGGCGGCGATTACTGGCGCGGTTTCAATGCCGCCATGATTTACATCGGCATGGCCGGAACATTCCTCCTCGCGCGCATCGTCATGCCCGAGCCGGTGTTCACCGCGTTTCTTTCCGCGGCCATGCTGTGCGCCTTGCGCGGTTTTCAGGAACGCCAGCGCCGCGGGATGTGGTTTCTCGGTTTCTGGTTGTGCGCCGCGTGCGCTTGCCTAACGAAAAGTTTTCTCGGTCTCGTTTATCCGGTCGCGATCGTTTTGTTATTGTCGATCTTTTATCGCGAAGCGCGCATGCGTTTCATTTCGCTGCTCCGCTGGCAGTACTTGTCGATCTTCGCCGTGCTGGTTTTGCCGTGGCACATCTGGGCCGAGCTCCATTTCCCTGGCTACATTCGACATCAAATCACAACCGAATGGTTGGGCCACATGACCGGCTGGACCGATGCCTTGCACGATTTCGCCGGCGCGGCGCGCTTCGAATTCGTCGGCCTGCATCTTGTCTGGCTCTTTCCCTGGTCGATCGTTTTATTGCCCGGAATTATTTTCGGCTTCCGTCGCATCGTTCGCCCGCACGAGATTGATTTTCCTCACGCGCTGTTGCTTTGCTGGATGGCGATCGTCTTTTTGCCGCTGCTGTTGTTAGGCCAACGTCAGGATTATTACTCGATGAGCATGTGGCCGGCATTTGCGTTATGGGCCGCGCTCGCGTGGCAACGATTGCCGACAAACCTGCGCCTCGCCGGCGTCATCGCAATCGCGGCCGTTGCTTTCATCATCGCATGCAGCGGCTGGCTCTGGCCGCTTTCGTTAGGCAATCACGAGGATTGGGGCGGCATGAATGCGCGATGGACGGCGTGGCGCGCTTTGCAGGACATTCCGGCGCCGATGTGGTTTTCATTGCGACATCGGCTCGGTCTGGGCGCGCTTGCGTTGTTGCTGTTCGCGCTCGTTGCACTCTATCTCGTCGTCACTCAACGCCGGCTCGCCTGCGCCGCGATTGCACTCGGCATGATTGCTCCCGGTCTCGCGATGATGGATGGCGTCGCGCGAATTGCGCCGTATTTTTCGCTGGCCGATGTCGCGCGCTATCTGAATCCGCAAACAGGCGACGTGGTTTTCGAAGGTCCGCTCGATGATGCCAGCAGTCTCGGGTTTTATCTCAACCGTCCTTTTGCGCTCGTGAACCAAAATCCGCAAAAGGACGCGCCGATTGCGCGCAAGATCGACATGTTCATTTCGGAGGACGCGCTCCTCGAGAAATGGCGCGAATCCGCACCGGTCTTTCTCATCATCGACCAGCCGCGCGCGCCTTACTGGCAACGTCTTCTCACCGATCGGTTCCACATTTTTCATCAGGTCACGAGTTCGGGCACGGCCATCGTGCTGACGAATCAAATGTGATCGCGGTTGAAATCCTGGCGGCACGGCGTAACGTGCGCGCTCAATTTCCGAAGTTATGTCGCAACATCGCAGTCTTAAAGGCGCCAGCACCATCGCAGCGAAACGCAACGTCCTGAAACGGTTCGAGCGCGTCGAGCTGCTGAAAAAGCGCGGGCAATGGAAGGACAATCAGAAAGTCCTCGGCCTGCCGAAAACGAAGCCGGACGTTTAATCTTTCGTTAGATCGACAATCGCTTTTCGCGTAAAGGCGCATTGTGCGCCTGAATCGTTACCTCGCCGCCGCCGGAATCGGTTCGCGGCGGCATTGCGACGAACTCATCGCCGCCGGCCGCGTCACCATTAACGGCCAGGTCGTGACTGACTTCAGCGCGCAGCCTAACGAACGCGATCACGTCAAAGTCGATCGCCGGCTTGTCCATGTCGATCTTCCGATCACGCTCATGTTGCACAAACCGGCCGGATTCGTTTCGACGAAAAAAGATCCGAACGCGCGCGACACCATTTTCGATTTATTACCGGCGAAATTTTCGAAGCTGTTCAACATCGGCCGGCTTGACGCGCAGAGTGAAGGTTTGATTCTGCTGACGAACGACGGCGACCTCGCGCAACGACTGACGCATCCGCGCTACAAGATCGACAAGGAGTACGAGGTCACGCTAGATCGACAATGGAACGCGGAGCTGACGCCGAAGCTCATCAAAGGAATTTTGCTCGACGGCAAACGCGCGCGCATCGAACACGTCCGCGTGATGTCGCCGACGCATTTGCGCGTCATCCTGCGACAAGGAATCAATCGCCAAATCCGCCGCATGTTTGAAGCGCTCGGTTATCGCGTGAAGCGGCTCGTTAGGCTGCGCGTCGGCCGTTTGCGTCTCGACGATTTGCCGCGCGGCCATTATCGGGTGCTGACAAAAAGCGAATTGAATTCGTTAAAGCCAAATGAAACTCGACGGATGTAACGCCCTCATCACCGGCGCATCCTCCGGAATTGGCCGGGAGTTTGCGCGGGCGCTCGCGAATCGCGCGAAGACGCTGGTGCTTGTGGCGCGACGTGAGCAGCGATTAATCGAGTTGCGTGATGAATTGCGCGATCGCGTGGAAGTTCACACGCGCATTGTCGATCTTACGGAGCGCGCACAAATCGATGCGCTGGTCGATTGGCTGAATGAGCGCAGGATCGACATCGACCTTTTGATTAACAACGCCGGCGTCGGCGATATGGGACCGTTCGCCACCATCAACGACGAGCGAATCACGCGCATGATCGATGTGAACACGACCGCGCTCACGTTGCTGACGCGAAAATTGTTGCCGCCAATGATCGCGCGAAAGCGCGGCGCGATTCTGAACGTCAGCTCGTCCGCCGCATTTCTTCCGATCTCGGAATTCTCCGTTTACGCGGCGACGAAAGCATACGTGAACAGTTTCTCGGAAGGTCTGCGGCAGGAATTGCGTGGGAGCGGCGTGAATGTCTGCGCACTTTGTCCGGGGCCGGTGCGGACCGAGTTTGTGGAGGCCGCGTTGCGGCCGGGACAAGAGATGACCGACGAAGGGCCGGCGTTCGTTTACGTTTCCGCCGAGCACGTAGCGGAGTCGGGCTTGCGCGCGATCGAACGCGATCTGCCACTGCGCATTCCGGGGGCGATCATGAAAATCGGCATGGCGATCGTGCGCGCCATGCCGATGTCGATCTTGCGGCGAGCTGCGCGTTCGCACGAAAAGCGCACTCGCCAGAAAATTACATCGATTTGTATTTAACCGAGCAGCCGTACGGCTTCGTCTGCGGATTCGAAACCGCTTTGCCGGCCATCGCTTCTTCGAGTCCGACCTTCACGTAGTTGGTCGAATTCGGGATGTCGGCCGGATTCGGCGACGCTTTGCTGTCGATCGCGCCTTCATAAACGATTTTGCCGTCGGGATTGATGATGACCATGTGCGGCGTGTTTTTCGCGCCGTAGGCTTTGCCGGCGGCGCCGTCAGGATCGAGCAGGAGCGCGGTCTGTTTCGTTTTCCATTGCGTCATGATTTTGTTGGCGGCATCGGCATCGAGATAACCTTCCTTGCCTTCAGCGCTCGAATCGATCGTTAGCCAGACCACGCCCTTATCGGCCGCTTCCTTCTGCAGCTTTTGCATGTTGTCGCTGCCGTAATGTTTTTTCACGAATGGACATTCGGGATTGAACCATTCGAGGACGACATATTTGCCTTTGTATTGGCCTAACGAATGGGTCTGGCCTTTGGTGTCTTTAAGCGAGAAATCAGGCGCGGCGCTGCCCACCGGTGGAACATCAGCGGCGAATAAGCTCGCGGCGATGAGTGACGATAAAGTGATGAGAAGTGATTTCATTTTCATTGAGATGCGATTGTCGATCTTGTGATGGTTTCGAGTTTTTCCAGGACCAAATTCTTGGTCAGGAGTTCGGGGAAAACAAATGGCTCGCCCGATTTTCCGGGATAGAGCACGTAGAGTGGGACACCTGGCCGGCCAAATTGTTGCAATAATTTCGTGATCGCCGGATCGCCGTTGGTCCAATCGGCTTTTATTTTCGTGACGCCGTGCCGCGTGAACGCGTCGCGCACCGACGCGCTTTCGAGCACCGATTTCTCGTTAAATTTGCAGGTGATGCACCAGGCGGCGGTGAAATCGACGAAGACGGCGTGGTCCTGATCGAGCTCGGTCTGCAAACGATCCGGCGTAAACATTTGCCAATCGCCGCTCGCTTGGACGATGTCGATCTTCGCGCTGCGGAATTTGTCGCCAATGAAATAAAATGCGCCGCCGATGACGAGCGCGAGCATGAGGAGAAATACGAATGACTTCGTTAGGCGACTTGCCATCAGCGTGATGAATCGCCCTTTCATCCAACATGCGAGCGCGATGACGAGTAGAAAGCACGACGCCCACGTCATCGCTTCGTAACCGCGCTCCGCGCCGAGCACGTAAAGAAGAAAGAGCAGCGTCGCGAGCAAGAGGAAACCCATGAATTGCTTCACGTGATCCATCCACGAGCCCGGCTTCGGCAGAAAACGAAGCCACGCCGGATGAATGGACAAGGCGAGATACGGCGCGCTCATTCCCGCGGCGATGGCGAGAAAAATCGACATGATGATGAGCGGCGATTGCGTGAAAGCGAACCCGAGCGCGGGGCCGAGAAATGGCGCGGTGCACGGCGTCGCGAGCGCGGTCGCGAATACGCCCTGAAAAAACGAACCGGCTTCGCCTTCACGCGCGCCCGAATGCAACATGCGATGCATGAGCGCTTGCGGGAGGACAATTTCGAAAACGCCGAAGAGATCGAGCGCGAAGACGAGCACGATCACGCTCAGAAGCAGAACGAAATAAGGATTGGTGAATTGCGCGGCCCAGGTGATTTGATGACCGGCGGACTTGAGCCCGATGAGCAGCAGCGCGAGCCCGACGAACCAAACGAAAATGCCGAGCACGAATGCGACGCCGTTGCGCACGATCGATTGTCGATCTTGCCCGGCGTGTTTGATGAAACCGAAAATTTTGAGCGAGATCACCGGCAAGACGCACGGCATTAGATTCAAGATGAATCCCCCGATGAAACCGAAGAGCAGGAACGTCCACAGCCCGCGGGTCACGGCAGCGTGCGAAACCGGCGTGGCGATTTGTGCCGAAGCCGAGCCGATGTACCAACCGGTTCCGTTGTCGAACACGACGAGCCCGCGCAATTCTTCCGGCGGATTCGTCTCGAATGGAACAATGATGATGAGTTCGTCTTTCTTCCACTCCGTTTTCGGATGACCGGCGACGGTTTTCTCATCCGGTAACGGATAGAAAGCGGCGGACGCGTTTTTTGGAATCGCCGGACTCTTCAACGCGATCGACAATTCATGCGGACCGCGTGTGGTGTGGACAGCGAGATCGTTAGGCGGTTTTTGCGGAAGCGTCTTGCGCCAGCGCGCGAACAATTCCGCATTCGCCGGAGATGACGTTGTCGATCTTGCGAGCGTCAGCGAAAGATTTGCGCTGCCCGGAATGCAAAGCCGCTCGCAGACGAGCCAGCTCGCTTGCGCGGAAATTTTGACCGGCGCATCGCCTAACGAAGCCGGCGGCGTGATCTCCTGCATGAGCATCACTTCGTCTTCGTAGCCGTAAGTTTGAATGTCGCCCGGATCGAGCAACTTCTTCGGAATCGGCCATTGGATTTCGCCCGCTTTCCAACCGGGCGGCAGTTCCCATTTGATTTCGCTCGGCAAACCGGCGTCGCCGGAAAATTTCCAGTAGGTGTGCCAGTGCGGTTGCATACGCAGAAGTACGCCGACGGTGAATGGTTTTCCGGGAACGACCGCGTTGGTATCGGCGAGCAATTCAGCTTTAACCAACTCGCGGCCCTGATACATCTGCGCGCAAAGCGGCGAAGCTAAGATCGACAAGGATAAGATCGACAATATCCAGCGCACGGTCATCGTTGGACAACTAACACCGGGCCGCGTTAGCAGCAAAATCACCGTCAGTTGGCACAAGCGTCGCTACAAAAACGGTATGCGCTCGTTTTTGGTGTTTGTCGTTATGGCCGGACTCGGCGTGCTCTACTATTATCAGAAGCAACACGAGGCCGCGCCGGCCCCTGTCGCCACCGTTTCCGCGAAAGCCACGCCCGTTCCGCAATTAACTCCGGCGCCGCGCGGACAAGCGTCCGAATACAACTACATGAAACGCGCGCTCGATCGCGCGGCGACGGTGCGAGATCAGTCGCGCGACCAAACGCGCGCGTCGCAGGATCCGTAAGTCGTTAGGCGCCGGCGTGCGCCGGTTCCGGGCGCGTCTTCTCGGCCGCGATTTGTTGCAGCACGGTTTTTAATTTCTCCCAATCAACCGGCTTGGTCACGTGATGGGAAAATCCGGCGGCGAGACTGCTCTCGACGTCATCGCGCGAGCCGTGGCCACTAATGGCAATGCCGCGGATCGGACACAACTGCGCGAGATTGCGCATGAGCTCGCGGCCGCTGCCGTCCGGAAGATCGAGATCGCTGATGAGAACGTCGAACGCGCAAATGCGATCGGGCGCGGGGGTGACGACGGCGTATTGTTGCGCTTCGCGAATGCTGCTCGCGCAAACAACTTCGTGGCCGGCGCGTTGAAGAAGTCGCGCGAATTGATCGGCCGTATCGCGATGATCTTCGACCACGAGCACGCGCAATTTGCGATCGCCGATAAATTCGCGATGCGGCGACGGAGCGGCAACGACCTGTGGCGTCGGTAAACCTTTCACGGTGTGCAAACGCACGCTGAAAGTGGCGCCTTTGTCCTTGCCCTCGCTCGCGGCACTGATGCTTCCGCCATGCAATTCCATAATGGCGCGGCTAATCGACAAACCGAGCCCAAGTCCGCCGTAGGAAGCGTGACGCGAGCGCGCGCCTTGTTCGAACGCGCGGAAAATGCGCGGCAAGGTTTCGGGCGCGATGCCCATGCCGGTGTCGCTGATTTGCACGACAAGATCGACAAGTGAATTTTCGCCGTCGTTAGGCGCGGTTGGCGCAGTAGTCGGGCGGTGTTCATTAAAAACGCGCACCGAAATGGCGCCGCCTTCGGGCGTGAACTTCACCGCATTCTGAAGCAAATTCCAAAACACCTGCGTCATGCGCGAGCTGTCAACGAAGACGTGCGTCTCGGTCGCCGTCATCTCCACCGAACAACGGATGTTTTTCTTTGCCGCAGCGACGTGACAGTAACTCGCCATCGCGTGCTCGAGCAGCGCGCGCACATCGACGACCTGTCGATTGAGATCGAGTTTGCCGCGCACGATGCGGTTGATGTCGAGCAAGTCGTCGATCAACCGCGCTTCGAGCTCGACGTTACGGCGGATCATTTCGATGTCCTCTTTCACCGACGTGGGCAGAGTGGGGTCTCCTTCGAGCACGGAAACGGTCGCGAGCACCGGCGTGAGCGGCGTGCGCAATTCGTGACTCAGAATCGCGAAGAAGTTGTCTTTCTCCTTGTTCGCGAATCGCAAATCTTCTTCGCTCGCGGCGAGCGCGGCATTCGCCGCCCCGAGTCGCGCGAGCATCTCGTTGAATGCGTCGGTGAGCTGGCCGATCTCGTCATCACCGTGTTTCTTGCCGCGCACCGAATAGTCATGGCGCTCCGACACCGCGGTCGCGACATGCGCCAGCTCCAGGATCGGTTGCGAGATTCGTCGCTGCAATTGCCACGCCATTCCCATCGCGCCTAACGAGGAGCAAACGCCGACGAACAACAACAACAAACCGTAAACGCGAAAGCGCGCGTACATCTGGCCAAGATCTGCCTGCAAATAAATCGTGCCCAGTCGCGTCCCTTGCTGGGTGATCGGCGCGAACATGACGAACTGGTGCCGATCGAACTTGTGGCCGTGATCGGTCGGCTGCGCCGGCAATTGATCCAGCGGCAGATTCTCGGGATAACGCGCAAAGACATTGCCGGTGCGATCATAGATGGCGGCGGCGCGCACTTCCGCGTCGGCGAGCAAGGCGGAAAGAATTTCCTGCGCGTTCTTTCGGTCATCGAAGGCGAGCGCGGCGGTGCTGTTCGAGCCGATGATTTGTGCGAGCACAGTCATGTTCGCGGCGAGCTCGTGCCGAAAAACATTGCGTTCGTAAATGATGAGCACGCTGCCCATGAGCAACACCGCGACGCTGCTGGTGAGCAAGACGACCACCGTAAGCTTGCGTTTGATCGGCAGGTCGCGCAGCGAAACGAAAAACTTCATACGATTGCGCGCGCTAAGATCGACATGGACATCGTCACCGTTGCACGTCGGCGACGCGCAACAGTTTCGAACTTACCGCAAGTCCGGCGGATTTCACGGGCTCAAGATTAATCCGGACCCGGATTTTATTTTTCTCATTCAGCAGGCGCACCATGCCGCCGCGCGCGCAAAAATCTTCCGTGTCACCGACGGTGAGAACCGGCCGCCCGCGCAGCGCCGCCACGATTTGTTCGACCCGATCGCTCTCCGACTCGCTGATGAAGAGGACATGGACCGCTTTCACATCACTCAATCGTCGCAGTCGCTGCACGACTAACGGGTGGCCGTTTACTTTTTCGCCACGCACAGTTTCGTCCAGATACGAGCCGAACGGGTCGTCGCCTAAAATGCCGATGACGATTGGCGCCTGCGCATCGGAAAAGGCCTGCGGCGGCCAGTCGACGAACTGGGCGAAGTTGTAAAGGAAGACGGCCTTGAGCTGATACTCCGGCGCGGGATTGGCCTGGCCTAACAAATCGGTCCCGCTGATCTCGAGCAAGATCGACATGAACAAGCCGGCGAGTCGCGCCGCTCCCGTTCGTTTTAGTAACGCCATACAACAGTCGCATAGACGCTGCGTTCGACTTCAGTTCGCTGCGTGCCGACAAAGGTGGGCGCAAATTCCGGATGACGATCATCGAATAAATTTCGGCCGACGACGGAGAATTCGAGGTTATTGCGCGGCGACCATGCTAAGCGCACATCGGCGGTGACATAACTGGGCACGCGCGGCATGCGCAGGTCATCGACGTAACGCAAGGTCGAATCGAAATGCAGATTCCACGGAAGATCGACAAGTGAACGTATGAAGAATTGATTGTGCGGACTTCCACCTTCGGCGGCGGCTTCGCTTCTGGAATCGGCGCCGCCTTCTTCGCGATGAATTTGCGCCTCGAAATAAGTGTAGGCAGCCTCCACGCGCCATTGGCTCAACACTTGCGCGGTCGCGCTAATCTCGGTGCCGTAAGTTTCGCCGAATAATTTATTCGCGACGCGCGTTGGGCTCACTGGTCCCGGCACCAGCGGCTCGAGCGAACGCAAATCGTCGTAAACGTTGTAGAACGCGGTCGCATCGAGTCTGAGTTGGCTGATCGGTTGGATCCGATATCCGAGTTCGTAGGCAATCAACTTTTCCGATTCCATATCGGGATTGCCGATGATGGTGAGCAGTCCGGGCGGAATCGGCACCGGCGGCGCAGGATTAATGCGGATGTCACTTTCGGCTTCGGACGGGGTGCGCACCGCGCGCGAGATCGAACCCCAAATTGTTTGCGCGTGGCCCGGCGTCCACAAGGCGCGCGCACTCGGCTGAATTTCGAATCCGGTGAAATCGTTGTGCTCGAACTTAGAGCCGACCGTGACGCGAAGGGTTTCGGGGACGAGTGTGATCTCGTCTTGCAGGAAAGCGCTGTAGAGCTTGAGCGTGCGGTCGTTAGGGAAAAACGAAATGTTGAGACTGTTGTCGATGCTCGCGTGGGTGGCGCGGAATCCGCCGCCGAGAATAATTTTCTGCCGCTCGCCCCAGTCGAAACGATATTGAAGATCGACATCTCCCGTGTCGCGGTTTTCGCCGAAGACGGGCGAGACGCGTTCGGTGCGGTCGTAGTAAGCTTGCAGCGTCAGCTCGTTGTCCGGCGCGAAAGTGTGCGACCAGCGGCCTAACAAATTCCCGCCGGCGACATTGTCCGTGCCGGAGTTCCGCCCGGCGAAGGGGAACGTTGTCGTCGGGACGTGATAAAGTTCGTCCTGGTCGCCGCCGTAAATGTCGCCTTGAAACGTGAACGCGTTTTCCGGATTGGATTGCCAGTCGAAACGAAATCCGCCACGCAACATGTCCCACGAATCATGTGCATCGCTATCGTTAGGCCGCACCGTCGAATCGCGATCGAAATACTTCGTGTAGATCTTCAGGAAAGCGTCGTCGGTTAGTTTTACGCCATAACGAATGCTCGTGAACCCGATTTCTTCCGTGCCCGCGCCGGCCGTGATGAGCAGGCCCTGCGTGTCGCGCGCACTTTTCGTGATGATGTTGATCACGCCGTTGACCGCGTTTGCGCCCCACAACGTCGCACCCGGGCCGCGCACGACTTCGATGCGGTCGATATCTTCCATCATCGTGTCTTGCACATCCCAGAACACGCCGGAAAAAAGCGGTGTGTAGACGGTGCGACCGTCGATCATGACCAGAAGCTTGTTCGCGTAAATGTCGTTGAACCCGCGCGAGCTGATCGCCCACGTGTGCGCATCGACTTGCGCGACGTCGAGGCCGGGAATCAAACGCAACGCATCCGGAATATTTGTGACGCCGGCGCGCTCGATGTCTTCCTGCGTTAATACGGCAATGGCGGCGGCGGCTTCGGAAGATTTCTCCGGATATTTCGAGACCGATGTAACATCGACATCGACCAATTGTTCGACGCTGAGTTTCTTCAGAGTCGAAGGCGGAACGTAGGCCGGTTCCTGTGCGCGCACGATGTTCGCGAACGCGAACACGGCTGTAACCGCGATGCAAAAGGCGGGTGGTCGTCGCATTAAAGTTAAATAGCCGCGCGATTGTAGAATCTGCGCGTCGCTACCGGCAAGCTGGAACTCCTCCGTCTCCGCTATTGCATCACGGCGCAGAAATTCGTTAGAACAGGCGGTTCCAGGCAAAAACAAAAACAACATGAAAAACAAAAATTCACTCCTTGTTGCAGTTTGTATCGCTGCCGTGACCGCGCTCGGCGTTGTCACCGCTTCCGCCGCTGCGAAGGCATCAGCCTCGCCGAAAGCATCGGCTTCACCGAAGGAATCCGCTTCTCCAGCCGCAACCGCCGCCGCCACTAAAGCGGCGCGACCGATTCCATTTCATGGCGTCGTCTCGGCGGTCGATCAAAGCGCGAAGACGTTCACGATCGCGGGCAAAACCAAATCGCGTGTCTTCAAAGTGGGCGAGAAAGCCGAAATCACGAAAGGCGGTTCGGCTGCGAGCATGAGCGACCTCGCCGAAAACGTAGAAGTTTCGGGCTCCTATTGGAAAAACGCCGACGGCTCGCTCGAAGCGAAGACGGTGAAGATCGGTCCGGCCGCCAAAGCGAAAGCATCGGCATCGCCGGCCGCCTCCGCTTCGGCTTCGCCGAAAAAGCCCTAACGAATCGCCGATCGCAAGATCGACAATTGCAAGATCGACATCGACCACGAGCGTAACGCGCGACCATCGGCCAGGCCCTGGCCTGATTTGATCGCCGCCGTCGCGCTCGTCGTCGTTATCGTTCTCACTTGGTGCGCGGTTAATTCCACCTGGTCGCGCGCGGATTGGAGCATTCCCTCCGCCTACATCGGCCCGTACCCGGCCGGCGATAAATCCGACATCTTGATGTATGGCGCGTTCATCCGCGCCGGTCGCGACGGACACTTCGGTCCATTTCATTCCAACTTCGTTCCCGAACTCGGCGCGCCATTCTCGGCGAATTGGAATGATTGGCCGAATCTCGAATACTTGCCGCTTTACGCCATTGGCGTACTCGCGCGCGCCGTCGGAATTTTCGCCGCGCTAAATCTCGAGCTGGTCACGTGTCACATTCTCGCCGGTCTAGCGTTTTATTTTGTCGCGCGTTACCGGCGCGTGAACATCGCATGGTCGTTCGCCGCCGCGCTCGCATTTGGTCTGGCGCCATTCCTCTTCACGCAATCGCCGCATCATCCGATGGTCACGTTGTGCTGGCATGTTCCATTGTTTCTTCTCATTTGGAACGCGCTCGGTTCCGAAGGTGGCGTTGAACCGCGATCGAGATTTTTCTGGTTTGGCATCGTCGTGAGTTTTATCGCCGGCCTGCAAAATCCGTATTACACCGCAATTTTTTGCCAGCTCGTCGCGCTCACTGCCGCCGCGATGTTTTTTCGCACACGCGATGGACGACGTCATCTTATTTCACCGCTTTGCTTTCTCGCGGCCACCGCCATCGCGTTCGTGCTCATGAATCTGGGACCGTGGATTTACAATTTGCGCCACGGACATAACCCGACCGGAATCGTGCGCGAATTTCAATGGGTCGAGATTTACGCGCTCAAACCGCTCGAGTTTTTCATCCCGCCCTTAAATCATCGCTCGGAAATTTTTCGCGCGATTGCGCAATGGCGAGCGAGCGTCGCCATCCTGCATGACGAAGGGTCGTATCTCGGAATCATCGGTCTAATCGCATTGTCGATCTTGCTCGCTTACACCGCGCGCGCATTTGTGAAGCGCGACTTCGCCCGCGTCCCGCTCGCATTTTGGCAGCTACTCTGGATCTTCCTTTTCTTCACAACCGACAGTTTCAACGCCATGGCCGCCGGCGCATTCGGCTTCACATTTCTGCGCGCCGCCTGCCGCTTCAGCATTGTCGTTCTCGCAATCGCGCTGCTATTCGCCGCCGAGTGGTTAACGAGCGCGGTCCGTCGCCAACAAATTGCGTTCGCCATCGTAGCCGCGGTGATCGCATTAGTAATTGTCGATCAAGTACCGCTTTCACTATCGCGCGATGAGAAGGCGCAGGTCGCATCCCAGATCGCGGCCGATCAAAAATTCGTCGCCGACATGGAATCGGCACTCTCCGACGGCGCCATGGTTTTCCAATTGCCGGTGATGGATTATCCCGACTCACCTCTGCGTGACGTGCTCGCCTACGATCATCTTCGGCCTTATCTCTACACGCAGCATTTGCGCTTTTCGTTTGGCTCGATGAAAGGCCGGCCGCGCGAAGCGTGGCAGCACGAACTCGAGAAATTGTCCTTGTCGGATTCCATCGCGGAAACAAAACGCCGCGGGTTCAGCGCGCTTTACATCAATCGCAAAGCTTATCCGAACAACGCGGCCGATCTCGAAGAATCGCTGCGCGCTCTCGGATACGATCGCAAGATCGACAATCAACTTGGCGACACCTTTTGCGTCTTGCTTCGTTAGGCCTTCTCGGCTGCTTTCGCCGCCACGCGCAAATCCGCCACGAAGTTTTTATACTCGCGTTCGCGCGATTCCTCATCCGGTTGTCGCAAAAGCGAGGACGGATGCACCGTTGCGACAACTCTCGCCGCCAGTTTCGACGACAGAACTTTCCCGCGTTCCTTGGTCACGCGAAATGATGGACCGAAGATTGTTTGCGCCGCCGTCGCGCCCATCGCCACCACCAGTTTCGGCCTAACAAGTCGCAACTCCGCTTCCAGCCACGGCCGGCAGGCCGCGATCTCGCGCGCATTCGGTTTCTTGTGAATGCGGCGCTTCCCGCGCGGTTCCCATTTGAAATGCTTCACCGCGTTCGTGACGTAAACTTCTTTGCGATCGATGCCCGCTTCCTCCAGCGCGCGGTCCATTATTTTTCCCGCCGGCCCGACAAACGGTTTGCCCGCCACGTCTTCGTAATCGCCCGGCTGCTCGCCCACCAGCATCATCGCCGCGGTTTTGGGCCCTTCCCCGAATACCGTCTGCGTCGCGTGCTTATATAAATGGCAGGCCGTGCATTTGCGCGCGGCCTCGCGCGTCACCTTTAAGCTCGTCGTGTCTGGCGGCGTCGCGGGGCGCGCAAATTCTTCGTCTGCCTTTCCCATTTAAATTAGAATCGAAATTCGACCGCAACTTGTATGCAGCACCATGACGCTTGAAACGCCACGATTAATCCTGCGCCCTTTCCGCAAAGAAGATGTCGATCTTTTGGCGCCACTCTTCGCCGACCGCGATTTCATGCGCTTCTCGCTCGGTCCTTATTCGCGCGAACAAACCGCGACCTTCCTCGACAAAATCATCGGTTGGGAACGCGCTGGCAAGCCGCCGATGTTGGCCGCGTGTTTACGCGAGACCGGCGCGCTGCTCGGTTACTGCGGCTTCTTCCACCATCCCGAGCATGGGATCGACGACGTCGAGATCGGTTATCGACTCAATCCCGCTTACTGGAATCGCGGCCTCATCACGGAAGGCGCACGCAAGGTGCGCGATCACGCCTTCGCCGATTGGAAACTCACGCGCGTGATTTCGTTGATTCATCCCGAAAACATTCCTTCGGCCCGCGTCGCCGAGAAAAACGGAATGGCGGTCGAGAAAGAAATTACGTTTCGCGGGTTTCCGACGATGGTGTGGGCGATAACGCGGGAACAATGGTTGGCGCTGCCGGAGCGTGCCGCTTCAGAAACTCGTTAGCCAACGCGCGGTAGGCGAGCGCGCCGGTGCCGCTGCCGTCGTATTCTAAAATGGTTTGGCCGAAACTCGGCGCTTCGCTTAACCGCACCGTGCGCGGAATGACCGTGTCGTAAACGCGTTCGGCAAAATGTGTCCGCACTTCCTGCACGACCTGGCCGCTCAATTTCGTGCGCGCGTCGAACATGGTCATGACGATGCCGCCGATCTCGACCTTGTCGTTCGCGCCGGAGTTTCGCACCTGCTCGACCACGCGCACGATTTTGACCAGACCTTCGAGCGCGAAATATTCGCACTGGATCGGGGTGAGGATTTCGTCGGCGGCCGCGAGCGCGTTGGTCATGAGAATGCCTAACGACGGCGGGCAATCGAGCAGAACGAAATCGAACGTGCCGTCTTCGCGCAAGATCGACAACGTACTTTGCAGCCGCGTCAGATGGTCGTCGCGCCGCGCGATCTCGATCTCCGCGCCGGCCAGGTCGAGATCGGCCGGGATCAGAAACAGATTCGTTAGCCGGGTCGGCAAAATCTTTTCCGTAACGGTCGATCCACCGAGCAACGCATCGTAAAGACTTTCCGCTTCCAAGTCCTGCATTCCGACCGCGCTGGTCGCGTTTCCCTGCGGATCAAGATCGACAATCAGAACGCGCTGACCTTTCTCCGCCAGCGCCGCGGCGAGATTGACCGCCGTCGTCGTTTTCCCGACGCCGCCCTTTTGGTTTGCGACCGCAATGATCTTCATTTGCGCGGGACGATCTGAGTGCGGAGCTCGAATGTGCGCCGGCCGTCGGCTTCCTGCCAAAGCAGTTCGTTAGGCGCGGGCAACATCTCCGTGACTTCCAGTTCGCCGGCTTTCTTCAGCCAACGATAAAAAATTTCGAGAAACAGATAACTCTCAAGATCGACATAGATCGGTTTCGTATCTTTGTCGCGTCCTTCAGCGCCGCTGCGTCGCAAGGCCATCTCGGTTGGCCGAATGTAAATGTGGCGCGGCAAGTCGCGCTGTGCGCGCAAGGTTTCGATTGCGGTTAGTAAATCAAGCGAGGTGCCATTGAATTTTCCGGGCGGGAATTCCTCCTGCGTTACCGTCCAGGTGCGACGTTGCACGACGACATTGCCGCAGAGCAAACGCGGCGTGTGTGGCGCGACTGCGAATTGAAATGGATGAAAGCCTAACGGAATCACCCACGCGCGCGCGAAGGAGCCGAGGTGTTGGTGATTGTCGATCTTGCGCAGGCAAACATCGCCGGTGGTGGAGTCGATATAGACTTCGCAGTCGTTAGGCGGAATGCGCGACCAATTTGGATTCGCGCGTTGCGGCGCGACGAAATGCGTAAGCTGCGGCATGGCGTCGAATACGCGCACCGCCGTGTGCGCCGTAAAATCGGCCGCGAAAAATCCGAAATGGAAATTTGGTTTGCCGCACGCAGTCGATGCCAGCGCGTCGTTCAAAGTCGGTTTGTCCGGGCACGCCCAATACATGCAGTGATGCAGCAAGGCCACCGGCGGATGCAATTCGGCCAGAATCCAACGGTAATTGCCGCGCGCGACCGCGTCCGCATTGGAGGCGGCGAGTTGGAGATCGGCCGAAGGATAAGTGTATTCGTCGAATTTGGGATAGGTGAAGTTGTTGCGGACGACGTGGCAATCTTCGGTCGTTAGGCGGTATTCGCTAAGATCGACATGTGGTTGCAGACGCTGACGAAATGCAGCTTTCACTTCCTGGAACGCCATCACCGCCGGCGCGACCAAGCCGGGCCCTTGGAGCGGGAGTTTCGCTTCCGCGCAGGCGCGCATGAAATCGGGCAAACGCATCGTGCCGGACTTTGCGCCGGATTTTTCCATGATATGACGGAGCGCTTCGGCCACGCGCGAGGCGACGAACGCATAGGTGTCGCGCCAGAGATCGATCCACGGCTCGGCTTGAGTCGCGACTTCGTCAAGGAGCGGCGCGCTGATTTGGAAATTGCATTCGCGAAAACATTCTTCGCCGATGGGATTGGTCGCGGCGTAAAGGAAACGATCGCCGCTCAGCTTTTCCGCGCCTAACGAGCGGAGTTTTTCACTCGCTTCGTCCAAAATCGATTGTCGATCTTGTGAATCGACGGTGGCGGCAAATTTCGCCGGCAATTCCGCAAGCGGTTGCAAGATCGACAACCACTTTTCGTCCACCTCGCTCAACAAAATCTCAAACGCGTGCGGCTCGAGCGCCGGAACTTGCAAATTTGTGGCGGCGGCGATGGCGTGCGCGACCCAGCGCTCGAAATAGGTGTCGCGTTTCGCGATTCCCGGCTGCGGATTCAACGCGACGCCGGAAAGTTGATTGTCGATCTTGCCCCAGCCGCTCGGACCATATTCGCTGAAGGTGTCGTTCTTGGTGGCGACGCGCTGCAAATACAAAAGAAGATGGCGCTCGCGTTCGCCGAGTTTCGCGTTGCGAGGCGGGAGCGGACCGGCCGATGCGCTGAGCAAATGCGCGAGAAGATCGCGCACGCCGCCGCTGCTGAACATCATGACGCGGGGAAGAAGTTTGGCGGATGTTTCGAGCAAGCGTTGACGGGCGGCGTCGAGCTCGCGCTTCAGCGTAAGATCGACATCGGCGGATGAATTGCGCGCGAGCGCGAGCGACTCGGGCGTGGCCAGTTGTTCGACCGCATCGAACGGCACGCCGGCCATGCGGATTAAAAAAACCGGCGCGACTTCGTACGCAGACGACACGCGTTGAGCAAAACGAAACGCGCGCGGAGTGACAAGCTAGGAATGACGAACAACAAGACGCCGTTGGCGTCAGGTTGTCTGAAGCGGGAGACGAATGACGAAGGTGGTGCCGACGTCCGGGGTGCTATCGACTTTGATCGAGCCGTGATGGTCCTCGACAACTTTCTTGGTGATGTAAAGGCCGAGACCGGTGCCGCTCTTAGTTTGTTTGGTGGTGAAGTACGGCTCGAAGATTTTTTGCATTTGCGCGGGCGTGATGCCGGCGCCGTTGTCTTCCACCACAAGATCGACATAAAAATCTTTGCGGGTGCAAGTGACGGTAACGGTGCCGTGTTTGTCCGAACACGCCTGGACTGCGTTAACGATCACGTTTTGCATGGCGCGTTTGATCTGAAGCGGATCGCCAAAGAGGGTGCAGGGATCGTCGCAAATGTTCGCTTTCAAACTAACGCCGCTTTGCTCGGCCACGGCGTCCGCGCCGCTGATGACATCGCGGACGATTGACGAAACAGAAATAGTTTTGTGACGGACGGAATCGGCGCTGCCGTAACTCGACCACATGGTGAGAAGCTCACGACAGGTGCGAACTTTTTCTTCAATGATGTTGAGCTCGTTAAGGGGTGAACCTGCTTTGTCGGCGCCGCCTTCCGACTTTTCGAGACGTTTCGCGAGCATCTGGACGTAACCCCAAACGATGGTGAGAGGATTTCCGAGGTCGTGAACGAATTCGGCCGACGCCTGGCCTAACGAAGCGAGACGTTCCTTTTGCGCGAGCTCCTGGAGAAGGCGGTTGTTTAATTCTTTAATCTCGGCGGCGGCGTTGAGGCTTTGCCGTTGCAGGCGGGTACGGTCGACATAACGACTGATGACGCTGCGCATTTCAGAAGCGTCGAATGGTTTGCTCAGATAATCGTTAGCGCCGAGGCGCAATGCTTCCTTCGCGGTGTCGAGCGCGCCGAAACCGGTGAGCATGATCACCGAAACGTCGGGATCTATTTCGCGGATTTTGCGCAAACCTTCGATGCCGGTGATTCCGGGCATGCGTATGTCCATGACGATGGTGTCGGGATTTTTTTCCTTCAGAAGATTCAATCCGGCTTCGACTGAATCAGCGGTGAAGACTTGGTAGTCCGTCTTGAGGAGCATGCGCAAACTTTCGCGCGGTCCGATCTCATCATCGATGATGAGAATGCGAGGTTGGTCGACGGCAACAGTCGTCATGGGAGATGGAAGCCGAGAGAAGCGAATTGCGTGCCGCGGGGAAGCAGAACTGCGCGTGGCGAACCGGGCATGAAAGATCGTGCGGAAAGTGAAGCGGATTGGCGCGCGACGCAAGCTGCAAGTTCGCAGAGGAAGATGTCGATCTAACGAGTGCGGAAAAAAATCTGTAAAAACATAATGACTCGATTTTATGTAGCGTTTAGAATGCGCCCGTGATCGACCCGTGGTCGTCCATTGGACTAACAACTCTCATTCAGCGACAGTTCTAAAGTCAGGCACCGCCGAAATCTCGGCTGCGCATACGACAGTTGTCGCTGCGACGGACGAAAGGGAGATGAGATGAACAGACGGAATCGAGTTGTGATCACAGGTATGGGCATCGTCGCGCCCAATGGAATCGGGCTGGATGCATTTTGGGATTCATTGCTGGCGGGACGTAGTGGGATCGGCCCGATCACGCTTTTCGACGCGAGCGATTTGAAAAGTCGAATCGCGGGCGAAGTGAAGGATTTCGATCCATTTGATTACATCGAGCCGGAGCTACGGCCGAAACGCATGGCGCGGCACACGCAATTTGCTTATGCGGCCACGATGATGGCGCTGGAGGACGCAGGAATAGAAGTGTCGCCCCACACTTTGCCGAGCCCGACACCCGTGGTGGTGGGCGTGAGCACGAGCGCGCTCGATATCATCGAACGTGTGTTTACCGACTCCGCGCGAAAAGGAGTGGACGGGGTTTCTCCGATTGCACTGCCGGCATCGAAGCCGCAGGCAGCGGCGAACACGATCGCCGACCGTATCGGCGCAATGGCGCAAGCGGCAACGGTGTCATCGGCATGTCCATCGGGTTTAGACGCGGTCATCGTGGCGGCGAACCTGATTCGTTCCGGCGAAGCGGAATTGGCGATCGCTGGCGGGGCAGATGCTCCTATCACCAAACATGGATTGGCGAGTTTCATCGCGACCGGACTTAATTCGCTTCGCAACGGCGACCCTGCAAAAGCGAGCCGGCCTTTCGATTCGGATAAAGACACGGGCGTGATCTCGGAAGGCGCGGGAATGTTTATCTTGGAAAACCGCGATCGCGCAATGGCGCGTGGGGCGAAGGCATATTTGGAGATCGCCGGTTATGCGGCGCAGAGAGATCGGGACCCAGCGCTGCCGGCGTCCGGTCTGATGGATTCGATGAGTTTCGCGCTCGCGAATGCCGGCCGCGGTACTGTCGATGTCGATTATATTTCCGCCTACGGGCCGGGACATCCGGTGCTCGACGCGGCCGAGGTGCGTTACATCAAGGAAGTTTTCGGTTCGCGCGCGTATTCGATTCCGATTAGTTCGATCAAGGGAGTGACGGGAAATCCGCTCGCGGCCGGCGGCCCTTTTCAAATCGCGGCGTGCGCGTTGAGCTTTCGCGATCAAGTCGTCGTGCCGACGACGAATCTCGATCAACCCGACGCGCGGTGCGATTTGGATTTCGTTCCGCAACATCCGCGCAAAACACGCCTTGATTGCATTCTAATGAATGTGCGCGGCCTCGGCGGCAGCGCGAGCTCGATGGTTGTCGAGCGCGCCAATGGCGCATGAATACGGCGACGATCCCGATTCTTGTCGCGCTGGGGTCGTTGTTGATTCTCGGCGGGGTCGTTTTTCAATCGAATCCGAAGCGACGCGTCAACCAGGCTTTTTTGTTGCTGGCGTTTTGCGGCGCGGCGTGGCTTTGCGGGTTTTACTTCGCATTCACCGCGCACACCCCACTCCGAGCGGCGCTCGGGATTCGCGCTGCGTCGGCCGCGGCCGCGCTCATTTTAGCCGCGTTCAACATTTTGCGATTGTCGATCCGCCATCACGACGAGGACTGGAAGACTCTGTTTCGCCGTTGTCGATCTTGGCTCGTCGCAACGGTGCTCCTGGTAATCTTTTGTCAGACGCCCTATTTTCTCCAAGCAGCGAGAGTTTCCCCAGGCTCGCCGCCCGATCCGATCTACGACCCGGCCGCAAAAATATATGGGCTTTATTTAGCTCTCGCGGTAATCGCTCTCGTCGTCGCCGCGGTGCGCGATCTCCGGCAGACACGCGGTGGTGAACGCGCTGAGCTGGGTTTTGTTCTCATCGGTGGCGTAGCCACCCTTGGTTTCACCGTCGCGCTCTCGGTTGTGCTCCGGCGATACATCGATCCTTCCATCGTGCTCTGGTTCGCGCCGTTCCGCGTGGTGTTCTTCTGCATCCTCGTCGCCTACGGAATATCAACGCGCAAAATCATGGAGGTCGGCACGGTGTTCCGGCGCGTCCTCTCCTACGGGTTATTGGCCGCGTACCTCCTCGCCGTTTACGCAGTTGTGTGGTGGTTGGTCTCAACCGCGCTGCATTCCTCGGTTCAGAATTCGCACACCATTGCACACATTGCCGCCGCCATTGTCATTGCCTTCGCCATGGCGCCGGCGCGCGGCATCTCGCAGCGCCTGGCCGAGCGTCTTTTCATCAGCAGTCATCATCTCGATTTTCGAAAGACCGTGAGTAAGGCCGCGGAGATTCTTTCTTCGGTCACAACCTTGCAAGATTTGCTCCGCCGGTTCGCGGACACGATCGCCGAAGCTGTCGACACCGAACGCGTCGTCATTTTGCTGCACAGCCGCGACGGTTACATGCCGCGTTATGTCACCTCGGAGAATGGGGCCACGCCGATAGATTGGTTGAAGGCTGACGGGCCGATTGCCGCTTATCTCCAGCAACATCGCGAGCCCATCGTCCTCGACGAATTACGCCGCATTCGTCAAACAACGCAGATCCTCATGCTCGCGAGTCGAATGCGTCATCTTCGCATCGCCGTGGCCATGCCGATTTTTTCTCGTGATGATCTTAAAGGCATCATGCTCCTTGGTCCGCGCAAATCGGGCCGCATTTACAGCAGCGTGGCGCAGGAAGCCTTGCAGGTCTCGTGCGGTCAGCTCGCGGTTGCGATCGATAACGCCGAACTGTTTACCGAAGTTCAAAACGCCAAGATTTATAACGAAACCCTTCTTCAAAATCTGACTACCGGCGTCATCGCGGCGGGGACCGATGATCGCATCACTGTATTTAATAATGAAGCGGCCGAAATCACCGGGCTGAAACCACAGCATGTGCTCGAGCAGTCCATCGACCTTCTGCCCGATCCTTTGCGCGGGCCGTTGCGCGAAACAATCCGCACCGGCCAAAGCCAGCAGGATTGCGAATTGATTTTACGCTACGGCGATCGCGGCATCGTCGTGCGTGCGAGCACATCGATTTTTCATGGCGAAGATCGACAAGTACTCGGCGCGCTCATGGTCTTGACCGATATCACCGCGCTCAAACGGCTCGAGCTACAAATTCGCCGCAGCGACCGTCTCGCCAGTCTCGGCACTTTGTCCGCCGGCATGGCGCATGAAATTAAAAACCCGCTCGTCTCGATCAAAACCTTCGCCCAACTTTTGCCCGAGCGATATCAGGACTCAGATTTTCGCGAAACGTTTTCGAATTTAATCGGACACGAGATCGATCGCATCGACTCGCTCGTCAATCAGCTCCTCCGTTTCGCGCGTCCGACCAAACCGCATCTCAAACCCTTGCACGTCCACGAGACGCTCGAGAAATCTCTTCTCCTCGTCGGACATCGTCTTTACCAAAAAGACATCAAATTAACTAGGTCGTGGGGCGCCGATGTTGATACAATCCGGGCGGATGCCGATCAACTCGAGCAGGTCTTCCTCAACTTCTTCATCAACGCCATGGACGCGATGAAAAACGGCGGCGAACTCAGCGTCACTACCGAAGTGGCGGCGGACGAACATTGGGTCGCTGCCCTTGCGCATTCCAATGGCGACGGCGCGCCGCAAGAAGTTTTGCGCGTCAGCATTCGCGATACGGGCGAGGGCATTCGCGGCGAAGATCTCCCGCACGTGTTCGATCCCTTCTTCACCACCAAAGATTACGGCACCGGCCTGGGCCTCTCGGTGGTGCATGGTATTATCCAGGAACACGGCGGACAGATCGAAGTCGAAAGCGAGCTGTCCAAAGGGACCGCGTTTCATATTTTGCTGCCACTAGTTAGGTTCAACAGCGAGGTGGCGGCAGCATGACCGCATCGCCCGTCTGCATCGTCTACACGCAAGATGTCGATCTTGCGCGGCGCATTAAAGCTTACACGCGCAGTCTCGCCGAGAACCGCCATGTCTCCGATGCCGATCGTCTTAACGCTGTCTTGCAACAAGCAACCCCGGCGCTGCTCTTTGTCGATCTTCGCGCGCGCGAAAGTCGCGAGCTCATCGCTCAGGTCCAGACTGAATGGCCCGATGTTCTGGTCATCGCCCTCGGCCTGACCCGTTCCGAACCGATGCGCGACGCCGAGGAAGCAGGAATTTATGGAGCGGAAGATTTGCAAATCGAACGGCGCCGTTTGCAAGCGCTGGTGGAGCGCGCACTAGATCACATGCGCATCTTGCAGGAGAACCGCGACCTGCGCGAGGAATCCTCTCCGCCGTGGCGCGTTGAATCGCGCCAGCCTAACGAGCTCGCGCAAGATCGACATGTTCCATCTTCGTTTCCGTTGATGCGCTTCCCGAAAATGTTTCGCCGCTTCGATAACATCGACGCGCTCCTCGCCACCATTGTCGAAAGCATTGCGGACGCGACCGGAGTTACGCGCGTCGGATTGTTTTCGAAAATGCGCCAGGGCGAACGCTATCAACTTCGCGCCGGTCTGCGTTGCCTCCCGGAAACGGACCAACTTGAATTTGGCGAACGCGATTCGTTAGTCCGCTGGTTCGAACGCCATGGTCACCTCATCAGTCGCGCGACCGTGGCCGAGGCCGAGCGCAACGAACGCACGATTCTGCGGCGCGCGCTCGAGACATTCGGGGCGGAAGCAATTGTCCCGCTTTACGCCCAAAGTCGCTTCATCGGCTGGATTTTTTTCGGACATCGTCTCACCGGCCGGCGCTTTGACGATGTCGATCTTACGCACTTCATGGCCCTGGCCGAGCACGTCTCCACCGTTTTAGAAAACGCGTTGTTGCAGGAGGAGACGACGCTGCAAAAGACCCTCGCCGAAACGCTATTGAAATCGATCCCGCCGGGAATCGTCGCCATCGACGAAGGGGGAATCATTCGCTGGTTCAATCCCATGGCCGAGCAGTTGTTAGGCGTTCCGGCGGCGAAAGCGTTGAATAAACCGGCGGAAGCGGCCGGCCACGAAATCGCCAATGCCCTGCGCGAAGCGCTCGAAGCCGACCGCGCGGGATCGACGCGCCATTGGGTGGAGAAGAAAACGAAGCGTTCGCTCGCGGCGGAAACGCGTCGCTTGTTAGATCGACAAACACCGCTCGGCGCCGTCGCCGTCATTCACGATCTGAGTGCGGAGGAACAGATGCGACAAAAACAGGAAGTGGTCGATCGCGCGGCCTTCTGGGCCGATCTCGCCGAAAGCATGTCGCACGAAATTCGCAATCCGCTCGTCGCCATCAAAACTTTCGCGCAACTTCTGCCGGAGCGATTCGAAGACGCCGATTTCCGAAAAGAATTTAATCAGATCGTGGTCCAGGAGATCGATCGGCTCGACAACATCATTAAACAAATTCATGAGTTCGCGCATCCGCCGCAGCTCGAGCTGAAGTCGATCGATGTCCGTGCGCCGATGGAAAAGGCGGTGGACATTGCGCGGTCGCGTTTCGGATTAAACGGCGGCGTCGCGCTGCAAACGCAATTGCCGGACGATTTGCCTTCTGTGCTGGGCGACGAAGATGCACTCGCGGAAGCGTTCGCGCATTTGCTCGCCAATGCCGCCGAGGCCGTATCCAAGCAATCCAAACCGCGCATCACTCTCTCGGCGCGACCGCTGCACGAAGGCAAGCGCGACGCCGCCGTCGTTGTTACGGTGCGCGACAATGGGAAAGGGATCGCGCCGGAATTGAGGGATAAAATCTTTTCGCCATTCGCGACGACGAAAGCACGCGGTATGGGACTTGGACTGTCGATTGTGAAGCGCACGGTTTTCGATCACAAAGGGCGCGTCGATGTCGATTCCGGACCGCAGGGCACGCAGGTCAGCGTCATGTTGCCGGCGGAGCCGAACGGAAGTTAGTCGTTACCGTTTTATTTGCCGCTGCGCTTCGACTTCGGCGAATAAATTCTTCGGCTTTTCGCCGCGCGGGAATCACGCTAGTCTGCGCTTCCGCATTTGTGCGGAACTCCGAATTTTATCATGAAGACGATCGACGTTAACCGAGAACAATTGCAGAAGATCAAAAACGATCCCGGCTTTATCGCGGCGCTGGATCAAAGTGGCGGAAGCACGCCGAAAGCGTTGCGGCAATACGGCATCGCCGAAGGCAGTTGGTCGAGCGACGCGGAGATGTTCGATCTCGTCCATGCCATGCGGACGCGCATCATCACCAGTCCGGCCTTCGACGGGAAGCGAGTGCTGGGCGCGATCCTGTTCGAGATGACGATGGAACGCGACATCGAGGGGCAGCCGACCGCGGATTATTTGTGGAAAGTGAAAAGGGTCGTGCCGTTCCTGAAAGTCGACCAGGGTCTGGCGCCGGAAAAAGATGGCGTGCAATTGATGAAGCCGATGCCGTCGTTAGGCGCGCTGCTGGAAAAGGCGCGGAGCAAAAATATTTTCGGAACGAAGATGCGCTCGGTGGTGAAGCAGGCCAATGAAGCCGGTATTCGTGAGATTGTGCGCCAGCAATTCGAAATCGGCGCGCAGATCATCGAGAAAAATTTGGTGCCGATCCTCGAGCCGGAAGTTGACATTCATTGTCCGGAGAAACCCAAGGCGGAGGAGTTTCTCAAAACGAACATTCTCGAAGGCCTCGACACATTGCCGGATGGCCAATTCGTCATGTTGAAACTCACGCTGCCGACGCGGGACAACTTCTATGTCGATCTTGTGAAACATTCGAAGGTCTTGCGCGTGGTCGCCCTTTCCGGCGGTTACTCGCGCGACGAAGCAAATCAATTGCTGCGCAAAAATCATGGCGTCGTCGCGAGCTTTTCGCGCGCGCTCGTCGAAGGCCTGAGCGCCCAGCAATCGGACGCCGAATTCAACGCGATGCTTGATCGATCCATCCAGAGCATCTTCGACGCATCGAATAATTGAAGCGGCTCCGATGACGCTCGGCGAAATCGCGAAGAGCTGCGGCGGTGAATTGTTAGGCGATTCCAAGATCGACATCGTCGGCGCGGCGTCGCTGGCGGAAGCGACTGCGGGAGAGATTTCGTTTTTCGGCAATCCGAAATACGCGGCGCAATTGAAGCGCACGCAAGCGTCGGCCGTGTTTGTGCCGGACGGTTTCGATGGCAAAACTTCGGCCGCGCAAATCCGCGTGGCGAATCCGGCAAAATGTTTCGAGCGGGTGGTGATGCAATTTGCGCCGAAGCCGGTGGAATTCGCGCCCGGTGTGCACGCGAATGCGATTGTCGATCTTAGCGCGAAGCTCGGAAAGGATGTTTCGATTCAACCGTGCGCGGTCATCGAAGCAGGCGCAGCGATCGGAGATCGCACCGTGATTGGCGCCGGAACTTACGTCGGCCACGGCAGCTCGTTAGGCGCGGATTGCAAAATTTATCCGAATGTCACCATTCGCGAGCGGACGAAGATAGGCGATCGCGTCATCATTCACAGCGGGGTCGTCATCGGCGCGGACGGATTCGGATTCGAAGCAGTGAACAACAAACACGAGAAGGTGCCGCAGCTCGGCATTGTGCAGATCGACGACGACGTGGAAATCGGCGCGAACACCACGATAGATCGCGCGCGTTTCGGCCGGACCTGGATTCAACAAGGCGTTAAGATCGACAATCTTGTTCAGATCGCGCACAACGTAGTCATCGGCCGCGGTTCGATCATCGTCGCGCAGGCGGGAATCGCCGGCAGCGCGCGCCTGGGCGAGGGCGTAACTTTGGCCGGCCAGGCCGGGATCGTCGGTCATGTGGAAATTGGCGACGGCGTTATCGTGGCTGCGCAGAGCGGAATCTCGAAAGATTTGCAGGCGAACAGCGGGGCCTGGCTCGGGTCGCCGGCGGTGAAGCTGCGGGAGGCAAAGGAGCAAATCGCCCTGGTCCGGAGTTTGGGGAAATTGGTCGCTCGGGTAAAAGCGATTGAGCAGAAACTCGGGCTGTAGTTGTCGATCTAGCGAGAGTCGGAGTGGTCAAGGCGCGGCCGCGCGGGATGAAATCAGAGTTTGGCAAGCCGAATGCTTATACTCAGTCTAGAAATTATAAAGAAGCATGAAGCCGCTCGACCACGACACTTTCCATTTTCTTGTCATCGATGATGACCCATCGATCAGCCGTTTTTTAGTCACCTATCTTCGACAAAAAGGACACAGCTGTGCGTCCCTAACCGAAGGGTTCGACACCGCCACCTGGCTCAGCCATAACAACGCCGAAGTCGTCGTTGTCGATCTTAAGATGCCGAAGATCGATGGCATTTCGCTCATCTCATTTATCCGCGAGGTCAATGCGACGGTGCCGATCATTGTTTTCACCGGCATGGGTTACGATGAAGAGAGCATGCATTCCGCATTACGTGCCGGCGCGAACGGCTACGTAAGCAAGAACCTCCCCGTGGAACAGCTTTACTCGGTGCTTGCGCGGGTGCTTGCGACTTCGCAACAGCGCGCTCGCAGATTTGTGACCGAGTCGACCGACGCTATGGTCGCCGTTTAGTTTGTTCGTCGAGCAAGGCGAACAGCATCTCCGGCGAAATGCATTCCGCGCCGGCCGCGGACGCGGTTTGTTGCTCGAGATAATCGGAAGTCGCAACCGTGAGGTGAAATCGCTTCGCGTATTTGCCCGCGAGGCGCTCGATGATGTCGTCGGCGGTTTGGCCCGCGCGCGAATAGAAAATCTGGACGTCGTGTGGATCGGAGGAGATGTCGATCTTAGTGCCTTTGCCGTCGAAGACGACGATGACGCGCACGCCAGTCCAGTCCTGATAATGGCGCAGACGTTTAATCAATTCTTCGCGCGCACGCCCGGAACGCCGCTCGTGCATTGCCCGTAATTCGGGCGACGCAAAAATGACGCTATGGCCGTCGACAAGAAGGTAACGCGTCGTCGCGCTCACGCCGCAGAGGCGACGCTACTTTGCCGCGGCCGGAGCAGCCGATTTCTTTTTCGCACGCGGTTTGCGCGACGCTGATTTTTTGCGCTCGAGATAGGCGAGGCGACGTTTTCGTTTAGCGCGGACGCGATGTTGCTGGCCCATGGCGACGGCATCCTTAACGCGAAACGCACTTCGCGCAAATGCGATTGTCGATCTTACATTCGCCCGAACGGCGCCCGCCGCGATTGAGATTGCTTTCTACGGCCATTCGCGAGTAGAAACGCAACCGCAATTCGGATGGAGGGCTCTCATTCAATGGCAATTGCCGCAACGCCGAAAAATGTTCTCGCTTTGGCCGCCGCGTTCCTCGTGGCCGCGGCGATCTTTGGCGCGCTCAACAATCAAAAAGCAAAGTCGCTTCGCCTAACAGCCAGCAATGCCGAAGCCGCCCGTCTGACCGCGGAACGTCAGCGCTCGAGTGAAGAAAAAGAAATGAAAGCGCGCGAAGCGGCAGTCGCGGCCGCGAATGCGAAAGCGGCCGAGACCGAAGCGCGCGTGAATAAAGCGCAGGCCGATTTTGAGCAAGCGCAAAAAGAGAAGACGGAGCTGCAAACGAAATTGCAGGAAAACGAAACCGCGCTCGCAGCGTTGCAGAAACAAATCGAGGGCGTAGCGATGAAGAGCGAAACGAATCCCGGCGCCGCGAATCCGTCCGAGATGCAGGCGCAACTCGATGAAGCGAGAAAATTGCTCGATAGCGCCGAGCGCGAGAAAGCATTGCTGACCGACAAGCTGCGCTCGATCCAAGAGCGCTCCGACAAATTACAGGAAGAAGTGAAGCGCGGCGCGAGCGGCGGCGCGCGGCTCGGCCTGCGCGGCACCGTCCTCGCCGTTAATCAGGCTTACAATTTCGTCGTGCTCAATCTTGGCGGACGGCAGGGCGTAGAAGCGAACTCGGAGATGCTCGTTCTGCGCGGCGGCACACCCATCGGCAAGATCCGGATTTCTTCCGTTGAACCGAGCACGGCCATCGGCGATATAATTACGAGCAGCCTGGAGCGCGGCGTTCAGGTGCAACCGGGAGATATCGTTATCTATGCAGGGTCAAATTCGTAAGCTGAAATCGAAAATCGTTTGCGCGCTTTTGTGCGTGGTCGGCGCGAGTCTGTTTGTTTCATGCGCCAGCCAAAAAGATGTCGCGCTCGTAAAAGATCCCGACGAGAAAGCGGATTCCATGATTCCCTGGAATAAACAGGAGAAATGGGAAACGCAGAGCCAGCTCGGCGGTATTACCGATCGTCGTTAGGCAAGATCGACAATCGTAAGATCGACATCTACGCGTTCGATGAACTTGCGGCCGCGTTTTCGGCCGTTTTCGTTTTCCAATAGCGATAGAGCTCGACGTCGAACGGGCTGCGCTCGTAAAGTTCGCGCCGCAGTGAATCGTCCAGCGTAACGATCTTCTTGTAATCGACGCCTCCCACATTCGTTCGTTGCAGATCGTTGGGCACGTTGATGCGCTCGAGCAGGCGCGGCGCGTCGCGATCGATTTGCTCGGTTAGGCCAACAAACCAGAAATTTTCAAGCGCGTCATTCACTTTGCGGAGGGCCGAAGCGTTGAGCCTGGTCGCCGGTCCATTTTGCAGAAAACTTTCGAGTAGCCATCGCGTCATGAAATTTTCGCGCGGCTTTCGTTTGTTCGTCAGCCATTGCTCGAAGAATACTGGCGGCCGGTCGGCGGGCCGATGTCCCTGTGCGTAATTGTAGTAGGAGACGAGCAAGTCCGCCGGGTCGCGCAGGAATGTGATATAGCGCGGCGTCTTGTGCGAGACGAGCCGATGGGTTTCGCACGTGACGTGATGGCCGAGAATCACGCGCGCATGCGAGCGTTCCTCCTCGCTTCGATCAGGAAACGGCAACAGTCCGCGCGCCGCGGCGTCCTTCTCGCCGAACGGGCCGAGATGAATGAATTCACGATGCAACTGTAGATGGCGCATGAAACAATTGCGCAGGGTCTGCCCGCCGGTTTTCGGAATGTGGGCGAAGATGAAAATCTCTTGCGCGGGTGTGCTCAAAGTAATTTGGATTTGTTCGTCGTCGGCGCGCTTGCTACGAGTTTGCTTGTGGATTCCACCGAAACAATTTTGCGGCACTTAAAAGATTCTTTGTCTCAGCCTTTCTGTATTTAGACTTACAAAGCAATCATGAGCAACGCCACTAAACGCGCGATCCTTCGCTGGATTCACCTGATCTTCGCCATTCCGATCATCGGTTACGTTTACAGTCCGTTTGCCGAACTTCCCAACTACGCTCCCATCGCTCGGTTTGTTTCCATGCCTGTTCTCATTCTTTCGGGTTTTTGGATGTACGCAGGCGTAATCTTCGCCCTTATTGGCGTCGCTCTATGGATCGGCGCGTGTCAGCTGTTTGGATTCGGGACCGCTATCCTGAGTGAGGTCGCGCTGTTTATCGCGCGGAAGATTTGGCTGATGATTCGGGCGCGACAAACTAAATCCAAAACCCCGTTGGAATAGTCGCGTTCTTCGGCACGACCACGATGCCGTCGCGGATGAAATAGTTTTCGCCGTCGAAATCTTTCGGTTTGCCTTCGGGCGTGATGACGACGCCGTCGGCGATGCGCGCGTTTTTGTCGATGATGGCGCGGTCAATCACGCAATTGCGGCCAATCCCAATGAGCGGAAGTCCCTCGGCTTCACCTTGTCGATCTTGCTCGAAATAATCGGAACCCATGATGACGCTGTTACGAATGGTGGCGCCACTTTGAATGATGCTGCGAATGCCGACGACGCTGCGCTCGATGTGCGCGTCGGAAATAATGCAGCCGTCGGAAATAATCGCCTGCCGCAGGGTCGCGCCGTTCACCTTGCTGCCGGGCAAAAATCGCGGATGCGTGTAAATCGGCGCTTCGGTGTCGAAAAAACTGTATTCGGGCACGATGTCGGTGAGATCGAGATTCGCTTCGTAAAACGCGCGCACGGTCCCGATGTCTTCCCAATAACCTTGGAAGATGAACGAATGCACATGTCGATCTTTGATTGATTGCGGGATGACGTGCTTGCCGAAATCGACCAGCTGATTGTTGAGACATTCAATGAGCACGTCGCGATTGAAAACGTAAATGCCCATGGATGCTTGATAGAGCTCTTCTTCAAGATCGACATCGACCTCGCCTAACAAATCGCGATCCATGCGAAATTCGGCCAGGATCGCTTCGTCCTTCGGCTTTTCCACAAACCGTGTAATGCGGCGATCGGCGCCGCTGCGCATGATGCCGAAGTCGGAGACCTGGTCACGCTTCACCGGTTTGGTGGCGAGCGTGATATCGGCGCCGGATTGAATGTGTTGATGGAGCAAGATGCGGAAATCCATCCGATACAACTGATCGCCGCTGAGGATGAGGTAGTAATCGTACGGGCGCTCGAGAAAGTAGCGCATGTTTTGGCGGACGGCGTCCGCCGTGCCTTGATACCATTCCGAGCCTTCGGGCGTTTGTTGCGCGGCGAGGATGTCGATGAAGCTGCGCGAGAAATGATCGAACTTGTAGGCGGCCTGGATATGTCGATGCAGCGACATGGAATTGAATTGGGTCAGGACGTAGATCGAGCGCAGGCCGGAATTGAGGCAATTGCTGATCGGGATATCGACGAGGCGATATTTTCCGCCTAACGGCACCGCGGGCTTGGCCCGGTCCTTCGTTAGGGGAAACAAACGCGTGCCCGCGCCGCCGCCCATGATGACGGCGAGAGTGCGTTGCGTGGTCCCTGGAGGAAGCGCCGGTGCGGCCATCGCATTGGAATCGCGTCTCGCTCGATTTTCCGTCTGCACGAATGCAATTAAGCGCGCGAAATGAAGATGTCGATCTTAGGTGTGAATCTTGCGGCTGAAGGCGGACGCAATTAGAATCCGAAACCATGTGCGGGATCGTTGGATATGTCGGTCGCTCTGAGGCTGCACCCATTTTGCTCGATGGGTTGAAACGGCTGGAGTATCGCGGTTACGATTCGGCCGGCGTTGCGATCGTTAACGGCGAAGGCGTGCAAACGCGCAAATGCGCCGGACGTATCGCGGCGTTGTCGAAATTGATGGCGCAGAAACCACCGAGCGGTTCGTTCGGGATCAGTCACACGCGTTGGGCCACGCACGGAAAAGTCAACGACACCAACGCGCATCCACATTTCGATCAAAGCGGCAAGCTCGCGCTCGTGCACAACGGCGTGATCGAAAATTACGGCGCGCTCAAGGCGCAGCTCGTCGAACAAGGACACACCTTCGAAACCGAAACGGACACTGAAGTGCTCGCGCACTTGATCGGCAGCATTTACGACAAGATCGACAATAACGATTCGAAGGGACGACTCGTTAACGCGACGCGAGAAGCACTCAAGCAGGTCATTGGGACGTACGGGATCGCGCTGCTGCACGCGGACGTTCCCGATTTTATCGTCGGCGCGCGGCGCGGCAGCCCGCTCGTGCTCGGGGTTGGGCGTGACGAAAATTTTCTAGCGAGCGACGTGAGCGCGATCGTCGCGCACACGCGCGACGCCGTTTACCTGAACGATTTCGATCTGGTCGCGGTCGAGCGCGACAAATTCGAGATCAGCTCGATCGACGGCGAAACGGGCGAGCATCAGATCAACAAAGTTGAGTTTACGTCGGAAGACATCAGCAAAGGCGATTACGCGCACTACATGCTCAAGGAAATCTTTGAGCAGCCGGACTCGGTGCGCGACGCGATGCGCGGTCGACTCAACACCGAAGAATGCACCGCGAAACTCGGTGGATTAAACATGACTGCGGCAGAATTGCGCGATGTCGGCCGCGTCGTGCTCACCGGTTGCGGGACGGCGTTGCACGCTGGTGGCGTTGGCGAATATTTGATCGAGCAGCTTGCGAGCGTTCCGACGGAAGTGGAATTCGCGAGCGAGTTTCGCCATCGCAACACGCCGATGACGCGAGACACGCTCGTGTTCGCGATCAGTCAAAGCGGCGAAACGGCGGACACGCTCGGCGCATTGCGGGAAAGCCGTCGCAAAGGTTATCGCACGCTCGGGATTTGTAACAACGTCGCGAGCACGATCGCGCGCGAGAGTGACGGCGGCGTTTACATGCACGCGGGACCGGAGATCGGCGTGGCGGCGACGAAATCGTTTACCTCACAAGTGGTGATCCTGACCTTGATCGGGCTGTTGTTAGGCCGAATGCGGAATCTCTCGACCGCCGAAGGCAGCCGGCTGATCGAAGCACTCGAAGCGTTGCCGGATCAAATCGAGGACACATTGAAGTTGAGCGATCACATCAAATCGATCGCGAATAAATATGTCGATGTTAGCGGGATGTTGTTCTTCGGGCGGCAATTCAATTATCCGATCGCGCTCGAAGGCGCGCTCAAGATGAAAGAGATCACGTATCTCTACGCCGAAGGCCATCCGAGCGCGGAATTGAAGCACGGCATTATCGCGCTCGTTAGGCCGGACCTGCCGTCAATCTTTGTCGCGCCGGACGACGGCGTGTTTTCCAAAAACCTGAACAACATCGAGCAGGTGAAAGCGCGGAAGGGACCGATCATCGCGGTGACGACGCAAAGCGGCGCGAAGCAACTCAAGGGAATCGCGAACGACGTGATCGTGGTGCCGGACGCGCCAGACACGTTAATGCCGATCCTGACGGTGATTCCGTTGCAATTGCTCGCCTACCATCTCGCGGTCGGGCTCGGACGCGACGTGGACAAGCCGCGCAATCTCGCGAAGAGCGTGACGGTCGAATAAAAGATCGACAACTACCTTTACGGTAAACCGGTGCCGGATTTGGATTTCACGAGCGCGATGTCCGCGCTGTTTATATTTCCGTCGACGGTGAGATCTTCCCGGAAGTTAGTCGTGCTCACGCTCTGACCAGACTGCGATTTGGTCTGCGCGATGTCGGCCGAGTTTACGACTTTGTCTCCAGTGGTGTCGCCGATTAGCAACGGTAATGTAGTCGAAGCGCTCGCCGGATTTCCGTTCGCGTCGATCGCGCCGCTCAGCGAGACGGAAGTGTATTGCGCGTTTGGAACGCCAGTCAGTTGCACATTGCATTGATTCGATCCCGGAACATGCGTGACGGTTCCATTACTCGCCGTGCCGCAATTGGAGATCGGCACGGAGAAGGTGAAGACGAGTGTGTAATCACTATTGGTCCCGCCGCTGCGACATTCAATTTCGCCGTTCGTAAGATCGACATCGTAATCTATCCCGGCGTGATTTTTGCGCGAAACGACTCTCGTGACCGTCGGTAACGGCGCCGAAGGCAACGGCCAAACGTAGGCGCCGCGGCTTCGCGTCCAGACCGAAAGCGTGGTGTTGCCGCGATCAATCTGCATGTCCCAAATCATCGCGTGCGGCAATCCGCTATCGAAGCGATACCATTTCGGCGACGCGGCGGTGATGTCGTTTGTGAAATATAAACCCCAATCCGTTCCCGCGAATACTTGCTGCGGGTATCGCGGATTCGCGATGATCGAATCCACCGGAATGTCCGGCAGATTTCCAGTTTTGTTAGTCCAGGTGAAATTTGCGCAGTCGGCATCGCAAACCACGCGGAAGATGTGACCCGGCGTAGCTGATGTGTTGGCGTTGAAACCGCCAACCGCCGCGTAACCAATCGGCGCCGTGGTCGTGGTCGGATCGAATGCAACATCGAGAATGGGACGGTTAGGCAAAACCGCGTTGCCGGCAGTGAGATCAACCCAAACCGCAATCACGCCTGCGCCCAAGCCGTGACCATATTGCACGTTGCCGTCGTTTGTCCCGACGATGGCGCGACTCTGGTCTTTCGGCTCAAACGCGAGCTGATTGATATAGGAACGATTGCCTAACGTGCCTTTGACGAGGTTCATGCTGACCGGCGCCCAGACGTTGCCGGCGGTGGTCGTTTCCCAAACTCTTTGCGTGCCGACGATCAAGTGACCGCATCCGCTCGGCGGACAGTCGTTAACGGGATCGCCCGGGACGCCTTTGAAGATTTCGTACGGCAGCACGAACGACTGCACGTCGGGCGAAGCGAGATTGTTGGTCCACGGACTGGAATCGAGGACCCAGTTTGCGCTCGCAGTCGTGCAATCGCCCGCCGCCATGTCGCAGTAGTTCAGCTGACCGCCGTTGTTTCCCTGCCAAAAACGATTTCCGACTGGATCAATGCGGGCATAGAAACCATCGCCGCCCACGCCCATCTGCCATTGCCCAGGGCCGGTCGGCGTCCCGGAGAAAGTCACCGCACTGCAACCGTTGTCTTGCGCGCCGCCGTTCGCTTGCGGCGATGTCGATGTTGCGAAATTCGCGCTGATGTCGCCGGAATAAAATTCAATGGTGTTAAGTCCGTTGTCGATGTTCGTCCACGACGGATCGACCGACGAACTCGCCGTATTCGCGTTCGTGGTCACGTGCGCGCCGCCGTCGTTCCCTGCGAGTAAAATGTTCGACGAGCCGGGGACAAATGCGAGCGCGTGTTGATCGACATGCACGCCTTTGTTAGGCGAATTGTAGCCGCAAGTGATGTCGTTCCACGAGCCGCTGCCGTTTTGCCAAAACCAAATTTCAAATGTGTCGAAGAACACGCGGTCTCGATTATTCGGATCGACCGCGACCCCCTGATCGTACCAGTTCTGGTTGTAATCGGCGTTACTGCCTCCGCAATCGGTCAACGCCGCGCCGGTCGATCCGGGAATTTGCGTCCAGGTCGCGCCCCCATCGGTCGAACGCCACGCGCCCAGCTGGCATCCCTGGCCGCCGCAACTGCTTTGCGTTTCGACCGCCTGCACTTGCGCGTAAATGTAATTCGCATCGCTGGGTGCGACCGCGATGTCGATCCTGCCCACCTTGTTCGTGCCCGCCGGGCAAGTGCCGCTGCCGCCCGTGATCGGATAATTGCACGCCGCGCCGCTCGTCGGATTTAATCCCGACCAGCCGTTCGCGTTCGTCGTGATCGGCGTGAAATCGCTCGGGCACCCACTCGCCGGCATGGTCCCTTTGTAAATTCCATTCGCGCCATTCTGTCCGAGCGTTTGCTGAACGAAAGTCGGATAACCGCGCACGCCGACGGCCGCGAGAATGCGCGTGACGCCGTTCACATTCGTTAACTCGAGACCGGTGATGTCCTGGCGCTGAGTCGTGAAATTGTTCGTCGTGCACGGACCGGTCCACGTGCTTCCGGCGTCGTACGAAAAATAAAGTCCGGTCTTCGTTCCGGCGACGACGTTGTTGCTATTGTTGGGATCAACCCGAACTTTTCCGACCGCGTTGTATTGCGGGAAAGTGCCGGGCTGCGGAAGTGCCGGGCCGAACACGTCTGCGCCTAACAACTTCCATGTCGCTCCCGCATCGCTCGATTTCAAAACACCCTGGCTGCCCATCGAGAACGAGCCGTAGTTCAAGTCACCCGTGCCGGCGTAAATCGTGTTGTGATTGTTGGGATCGATCGTTAACGAATCGATGCTGATGGTGGAGATCAAAGGATCGTCCGTGACCGCAGCCCAGGTGGTCGAGCCGTTGCAACAATTTGTCGTCTTCCAAACGCCGCCGCCATCGGAACCGAGATAGGCCACAATCGAACCGTTCGTTGTCGTTGTTGGATCGACAACAATCGCGTTCACTCGTCCTTCCGTCCGCGTGTAATCGTAGCAACCCGAGCAGCCCGTCATCTGCAACGGCGACGGCCCGAGCGAAGTGAAACTGTTCGGGCTTAACGATAAAGTCGATGACGGCGCCGCCGGCGATAATTTCGAACCGCCCTTGCGTTTTGTCACCGTGTTCGTCTTGGCCGATTTGGTCGCCGCCGCAATACCCGCCGGGATCGCGCGACTAATTTGCGCATCCTGCGCCGCCGCCGCGCGCAACCACGCCGGATCGAATTTCCCTGTCGGATACGTCAGCCGATTATTCCACTCTTCGTCCATCCGGCTGAGCTCGTCGCCCTCGCCGCGCCCGTTCGGCACCGGCATGTAACGTTCGCCGCGTTCCGCCGCGAATCCGACATGTCGATCTTGCGGCGACAGGCCCAAAGTCGCGAGCACGACACCTACAGAGAAAAATGGAAGCGCGATGAACGCGCGCAGCTTCGAGATGGAATTTTGGCGCATGGAAGGAAGGATATTTGTCTCTTTATTCGGTTTTCGCGGCCCGTTCGGCCGTCGCGCCGGTTACGGATTTGCGATCGCCGTCCCGGACTTCGATTTCGCCAGCGCAATGTCGGCGCTGTTGATCACTCCGTCCGCCGTTAGATCTTCGCGGAAGTTGGCGCTCGTGACGCTGGTCCCGGATTGCGACTTGGTTTGCGCGATGTCCGCCGAATTTACTTGTCGATCTTGCGTGGTGTCGCCGACGAGCAACGGCAATGTCGCCGAAATCGCGCTGCTGATGTCGCCAACCGTGTCGTGCACATTGTTCAACGTCACATCAACGTTCCCGCTGCTCGTTAGGCCGCTGAGCTGGACAATGTACTTGTGCGCGTCAGCTCCGATGGCGCCGCTCGCGTTTCCAGCCGAGCTCGAAACGCCGCCGACACTCGTTAGAGGATTTGCGAACGTGAACACGAGTGTGTAATCGCCGTTCGCGCCACCGCCGCGGCATTCAATTCCACCGTTCGTAAGATCGACATCGTAGGTTCCGGCGCTGCCGTGCACTTTGCGCGAGACCACGCCCGCGAGTTGCACCGGCGTCGGCGACGAATTGCGCAATACCGCCGCCGCCGCTTCAAACAAATGTGTCGTCACCAACTCCGGTTTGCCGTCGCCATTGAGATCGCCGGCCGCCATGTAGGCCGGGTAATGCCAGGTCGCAGGTCCCAACGCAGATGTGGCGCCCGGTTTGATCGCGGGAGCAAACGTCGCGTCGCCGTTACCATGCAGAAGCGCGATGTTGTGCTGATTCAGACTGCTGGCGGCGATGTCGATCTTGCCGTCGCCGTCGAAATCAACTGCAACCAATCCTTCGGGTCCGTCGCCCACTTTGTAAGTCGCGCCCGCATTGAAATGACCGTGACCGTCGCCTCGATAAATCAAGATATGGTTGTCCCCAAAATGCGCGATAGCGAGATCGATCTCGCCGCGACCGAAATCCGCCGCGACCATGGCTTCACCGCCATCGGCATCGGAAATCTTTTGCGTAACAGCGGGCGCGAAAGTTCCATCGCCGTTGCCTAACAAGATCGACAACTGCGTGTGCTTGCCCGCGTCGTCGGATGCGAAGAAATCGCCGGCGCAGAGCACCGCCAGATCGATTTTGCCATCGTGATTGAAATCGCGCGCGAGCACCACGTCCGGAAAAGTGCCGACGCCATACGTCACCGCGGGCGCAAAACTGATGTTCCCGCTCGTGCTTTGATTGAGGAACACCGAAATCGTGTTATCGACCAAATTGGTCACGGCGATGTCTGGTTTGTTGTCGCCATTGAAATCGGCGACGGCGAGTGAGGTCGGATTGGTCCCGACATCAATCGCGATGGAAGTTTGAAATGTGCGATCGCCGTTTCCGCGCAAGATCGACATGTTGTTGTCGACCGCATTCACTGTGATCAGGTCTTTTTTGCCATCGGCATCCAAGTCCACTGCTTCGACCGCGATCGGACGCCGGCCGTCAACATAAAATTGTTGCTCGGTTTGGAATGTGCCGTCGCCATTTCCGGCCAGCACCGCGACCGCGCCGCGCGTGTTCACCGTTTCACCTTGCACATTAAGCGAAGGCAACGGCGGCATCTGTCCGTTCGTGGCCGGCTCGATCGGCGTGTTCCAAGTCGTGACGATGAGATCGAGCTTTCCGTTATTCGTTAGGTCAGCCAGGGTCACGCCGACTGCGTTCGTCGCCGGTTCATCGCCCGGAATATTTTTCACCGCGAACAACGGCGGAGGCGGGCCGAACACTCCGTTGCCATCGTTCAACAGGACGGTGAGATAACTATTCTCCGTGAACGCGCCGTCGGTGCCGATCGCGATGTCGAGCGAGCCGTCGTTGTTTAGATCGCCGACGACGAGACCTTCGTCGTCGTTTTGCGGTAGCGGATAAATCTCCGGCGATTGGAAAGTGCCGTCGCCATTGCCGCGCAGAATGACAAGCGTCGCGCCGTATCCAGTGCCCACGACAAGATCGACATGTCCATTCGGCGACAATCTCGCGGCCACGATCTCGCCCAAACCGTTGCCGCCCGCTTGATGTTGATCGATCTGGATCGTGCCGGTGGAAGCGAACACGCCCGTGCCCGTGCCTAACAACACATCAACGCGCGCGCCGTCGATGTTCATGGCCACGTCGAGATTGCCATCGTCATTGAAATCGCCGACCGCGAAGGAATTGATGCCGTTCAACTGCGAAACGAAGATGCTGATCGGTTCCGTCCAGACGAGATACGCCGGCAAAAATGTGCCGTCGCCGTTGCCTAACGAAAGATACAATCCGTGCTGTCCGAGTCCCGGCCGCGTCAGCACATCGAGTTTTCCGTCATTGTTAAAATCGCCCACCGCGATGGTGTAATTATTGTCGGCGGGCGATTGCGAAAAGAGCGGCGCTTGTAAAGTTCCATCGCCGTTTCCGAGGAACACCGCGAACGCGTCGTAAAGGCCGGGCGAGGCCGGCACCAAACTGCCAAACAAACACGCGGCGATGTCGATCTTGCCGTCGCCGTTGAAATCTCCGACGGCGAAACTCGTCAGCGAATAATTCTCAAAGGTCGCGACCACTTGCGGCCCTTCGAATGTTCCGTCGCCTTTGCCGCGCAAGAGTTGGATTTTATTGAGATCGGCCAAGACGAGATCGACCGGTGCATTTGCCCCGCGTAATCGCACCGCGGTCACGCTGCTCACGCAATCGCCAGCCGGAACGGCGATCGGCGATCGAAACGTGCCGTCGCCTTTTCCCAACAATACGGCGATCGCGTTGCCCCAGCCGCTCGAGCACGACAAACCCGCGCCGGCCAAATCCGGAATTCCGTCGCCGTTGAAATCCGCGCTCGCCACGGTTTGGAATGACGGTGGACCTCCGGCCCTCCCCGTCACCGCCTGAATATTCGGAGCGGCAAAATTCGAGGGGATGGCAACAGACGATGTCGATCTTGTCGATGTCGATCTTGCGACGCTCTTCGTCGATTCGCGATGATGCACCGCCCGCGCGGCCATGACACCGCCGCTCAACAAAGAAAAAAATGCAATGAAACGAATAGCCCGCCGAAACTGCCAAAACATGTTCTTCCCCGGATTTTGTTTTTTGATTCGAACCCGGCGCGTTGCGCGGTTGTGTCTCGTCCGAAGTTTTTTCCGGAGGAGTTATTTGTAGGCGAAGCGATAAAAGCGCTGCGAAAAACTTCCCCCTGCAGGACGACACTCCATTCGTTAGGCGAGTGAATCGCCCGATCAGCAGCGGCAACGTACCGGAAGCGCTCGCCAGATTTCCGTGATCAGTGCGGCTTTGTGCAGAAATCGTTTCCGACCACGGTGTAATCCTGCCGGCCACCCGCATAATCCGTCGCGAGCACGCCCGAAGGATTTCCGACCGTATCTTCGCGAACGGCCACGCCTAACAACGCGTCGCCATTGCGAATGTCGAATTGCGCTTTGTCGATAACTAGCCAGACACTGCCGTCGGATTTGATTCCGCTGGCCGGATCGAGATTGCCCGCGTGCTGCCAATCGCGGCAGTCGTCCGTTCCGGCGGTGCCGCAGGTGCTGACGAACTGACCGTTCTTGTAAAAGGTCACTTCGTTGTCGGTTAGGCTGAGTTTGTAGCTCAACCCGCCGCGCGGCGGATCGAAGAACACGTAGTAGTCCGACTTGCCATTCGCGACGAGCTCGGGATGCGCGTTGTAAACGATGAAGACGATTTTGCCCGGCATGTCGGCGGGTTCCGCGATGGAAAACCCGGCGATGTCATTGTTCGGATAAGCCGCGCCTTCGCCGATGCGATCGTAATAAACCTGGCCAGGAAGGCTGCACGACAAATCCGGTCGCGGAGCGTTTTGTCCGACCCACGGCGCGAAGATATTGCTCGAAGCGCTTTCACCTAACGAGTTGATCGCGGTCACGCGATAGGAAAACGTTCGGGACGAATCAGTCGAGTCGATGAACTGACGCTGCGTAGTTCCCGAAACAATCTTCGTTTCCGGTCCGTAATCGATCGTGCGGTAGATATTGTAACCGCTCACCGGCAGACCGGTCCCATCCGGCTCCGGCCAATTGAGCACCACGTTTTGCGCGGTGCGGTAACCGCTAAGCAGCGGTGCGGCGGGCTTGGCTGGTTCTTGCGGATCGAACGCGGCATACATACGCCGGCCGCCGGATTGTCGAACAATACCGGCGAGTTTGGCGAAGGTATTCGGTCCGCCGTTGTTCACGCACGAGCCGGCGCAGCCGATGGAGTTGGCTGCGATGATGCGGCCTTGCGTGTCGATGCCGGCATCGATGAAGTCGTAGTGATTGCGTCCGTCGCCGCCATTAGCGATACCGCCAAACGCGCCTTGAATCGGCGTGTTCGGCGTAGTGTTAGCGACAAACCATGTCTTGCCGCTGTCGTAAGTAGTCGCGATGTAAAGATACCAAACGCCCGGAAACGACATCCCCTGATAGTCAGTGTTGTTGCCGTTGTACGGAGAACCAAAGAAGGCAACGGCCGCGCGTCCGGCGTCACCGGCAGTCGCGGCGGGAAACACCGAGTAATTCACGCCCGCGAGTGCGCCCACATCCACGCTCGCGGAAAAATTGGCGCCTTTGTTCGTCGATGTCGCCACGTACATGTGGTTGTTGTTCAGGTTTTGATAGGCCAAATAAACCGTTCCCGCTTTATCGACCGCCACCGATGGATCGCCTTTGCTCGTTAGGCCGCCAGTGCTGTCGGGCACCGCGCGAATCGTCCAGGTCACGCCGGCATCTTCCGACACCACCATGTTGACCAGACCATTGCCAATGACAGGCGTATCCAAACCGCAGCCTTTGTTAGGCACGTAGACCGTTCCGTCCGGCGCGACTTTCGGATGGCCGTGCAAACCCACGCAGCGGCTCGTCGCCGAATTGTAAAGCGGCACGATCGGCCCATAAGTCTTGCCGCCATCGTCGCTGCGTGCGCAATACGCCGTCGCGACTTGCTGCGAACAATAATAGAGCGCGTTCGGATATAACGGATGCGGAATAAGCGAACCCGGTCCCTGTTTTGGATACGGACCGACGCCCATACCTTGATGGTCGACACCCGTGGCGATGCCGCCGCTGATTGCCGGGCTCCAGTTTTCGCCATTGTTCGTGCTGATGTCGGTGAGGCTGTCGCCGCCCGCGAGTTGCGTCGCCCAAATGCGGCCGGTCACGTTATCGGTTAACAAGATTGGATCAGTCGTAGCTTTGTTGCTAATGCCGGTCGGCGCGTCTTTCGCTTCCCACGTCGCTTTCGCCGGCGAGGTCGAATCATTGAACCTGACTCGCAGAATTTCGTAGAGCGCCTGATAAAACAAATCGCCGCCTTTGTTCGCGTTCACTTGCGTATTCACGCCGATCGTCGGTTCGCCCGCGATCAACCCCAAACTCGCTGAAGGAGTCCCGTCCCACTCGGTCGGAATGTATTCCTGAAACCGCGGGGCGATGCCGCTTGCATTACCCGGCGGTCGCACCGTGCCATGTCCCGGAGTGGCGGGGGCGAGCGAAATCGTTCCGGTAAAACTCTGTCCCGCGGGCAACGTCGTGCTCACTTGCACGACGAACTCGCCGTTCTCCGCCGCGTCCGGCGAAATTTCTACTTGCTGAAAAGTCGTTGCCGTCTGAACGGACGAAGCGAGGGGACTGCCGTTTGGAAAGCTCGTTTTCCCCGCCCAGTTTTTCGCGTCCCACAAGTACAAGTCGAATCGTGCCGCCGGCGTCGACCATTCAATACGCACAAACAAATGCGTGTCCGGATGGGCCGCGACATACCCGGGCGGCAACACCACGTGCAATTGATAAACGTCGCACGGCACCAGCGGATCGGACGGATCGGGATCGCATTCGCCCGCGATCGAATTCCCGAAAGCGTTCGGCTGCGTGAACGGTCCGGCCGTGTAGGTGAGCGGCCCCGATGTATCGGTTAGGTTTCCGTTCGATGGGGTGGAAGCGAAACTCATCATCGCCATCGACACAGCGACAGCGCACAGGAAAAATCCGGCGAAGACTCGCGGATTAAAGAAAGCCGATTGCTTGTTAGAACTTTTTTTCATGGCGGTTTGGATTTTCCGACCGACGCGAACACCGATCGGTGAAGCACATTCTCCTCTGACATCTGTCTCTTCGGACGGCGACGCCGATCCGGACGTGTCGCGAGAAATTTTCGATGTCGATCTTCCACGACGAGGGCGCCTCGTTGACACAATCGAGCGAGGTTCGTACGCTGATTCCCGCGCCGCGGCGCTTTCCCGTGCAACACCACGAAGATTATATCCTCAAAATCTTACAAGACGTGGGCCTCGTCACGCGCAAGCAAATCGACGCCGCGCGCGGGAAGCTGAACGGCGCGCCCAGCGTTGTCGATCTTCTCGTCAAAGACGGCGTCCTTTCCGAAAGCGACATCTCGCGCACGCTCGCAGCCCAGGCGCACATGGATTGGATCGACATCTCCGCCATGCCGATTCCGCCGGAGGTGATTAAACAAATTCGCGCGGAAGATGCGCGCCGTTTCAAAGTCATCCCGGTCGCATTTGGCGAAACGGGACTCGTCGTGGCGGTGAGCGATCCGCTCGACATCGATACCATCGACAGCCTGAGCTTTTTGCTGCAACGCGCGCTCGAGCTCGTTTGCACGAGTCCGGAAAAAATTCGCGAAGCGCTCATCAAATATTACGGCACCGCCGATGAAGCGGCCGACATTTTGCAGGAGCGCATCGGAGAAGATGTCGATCTTGGGCTGGAAATCGGCGAGGAGGTCGGCGTCACCGAAACGGACGAAGCAGACGCGCCCATCATTCGCATGGTCTCGATGTTGATCGTGGAAGCGCATCGCTCCGGCGCGAGCGACATTCATCTCGAACCGCTCGACAAAAAATTTCGCGTCCGTTTTCGCATCGACGGCGTCCTCCAGGAAATGCAGGCGCCGCCGAAACGTTTGCAGTCCGCCATCATTTCCCGCCTCAAAATCATGACCGGCTCGATGAGCATCGCGGAAAAGCGTTTGCCGCAGGACGGACGCATTCAGGTAAAGATCAAAAAGAAACCGATCGATCTGCGCGTCTCGACCATCCCCACGAATCACGGCGAGAGCGTCGTCATGCGCGTGCTCGACAAATCGAGCTTGTTGTTAGGCCTGCCCGAGCTCGGATTTTTCTCGGACGACCAGGAAACGTTCGAGCGCCTGATCAAATTGCCCGACGGCATTTTGCTCGTGACCGGCCCGACCGGTTCCGGAAAAACGAGCACGCTCTACGCGTGTCTGAACTACATCAACAAGCCTGACCGCAAGATCATCACCGTCGAAGAGCCGATCGAATATCAAATGACCGGGATCAACCAGGTGCAGGTAAATCCGGAAATCGGCATGACCTTTCCAGCGGCGTTGCGCTCGATGCTGCGCCAGGCGCCGAACATCATCATGATCGGTGAGATTCGCGACTTGGAAACGGCCAGCATCGCGACGAACGCATCCCTGACCGGCCACCTCGTCTTCAGCACGCTGCACACAAACGATGCGCCATCGGCCGTGGCGCGTTTGATCGACATCGGCGTGCAGCCGTTTCTCGTCGCCTCGTCGATTCGCGCGATCATGGCGCAGCGGCTCGTTAGGCGAATTTGTCCGAATTGCAAACAGCCGGCTGAACTCAGCGAAACCGAAATGCGCGCCCTGCGTATCGAGCCCGGGCAAACGCGCGACGCTCAGGTCATGCGCGGCGTCGGCTGCGATCTCTGTCGCGGCACCGGTTACAAAGGTCGCATGGGTATTTTCGAAATTTTCATCATCGATGATGAAGTGCGGCACATGATCAACAAGCGAAGCTCGACCCTCACTCTGCGACAGCGCGCGCGTGAGCTCGGCATGCGCACCTTGCGCGAAGACGGCGTGCGCAAAGTCCTCGCCGGCCTAACGACCGCCGACGAAGTCATTTCCATTACGATTGGAGACGTGAGCTGATGAGAAGCGCGGCATGCAATTTCTGGGGAGCGCAGGCCGCCGGCCTGCTGGCGATGGCGGCCCGCCATCGCGAACTTTTCCGAAAGATCGTTTCGGCGGGCCGCCGAAACCCGCAGGCGGGCCGCCTGCGCTCCCCCGACAGAAGCGAAGCGCACGCGCCATGAACGACAAACAAGTCGCCGAGGTTTTCATCGAGCAGCACGTGCTCCAGCCGTCGCAGGCGGAGGACGTGTTGAACGAAGCGCAGCTCAACGGCAAAACGGTCGCGCAGGTTTTGATCGACAGCGGATTCGTTGATCAACACGGCTTTTATCAAACCATCGCGAATGCGCTTGGCGTGGAATATGTCGATCTTGACGGAGAACAAATTCCGCCGGCGGTGGTGAAATTGATTCCGAGCGGTCTCGCGCGGTTGCATCGCGCATTGCCGATCGCGCTCAACGGAAAAACGCTGCGCGTCGCGTTGGCCGACCCACTCGATCTTCGCGCCGCGGAAGATTTGCGCTTCGCCTTAGGCAAAGATGTCGATGTTGTCGTCGCGCCCACGGATCAGATCGATGCGCGCATCAAAGAATATTACGGCAGCGACACATCGAGCATGGAGGAAGTGCTCAAACAGCTCGGTGAAGCGGGCGAGATGTTGCAAATCCGCGGCGACGAATCCGCCGCCGGCGTCGAAGCCGAAGCGAACGCGACGCCGATCATTCGCTTTGTCGATCTTATCTTGTATCAAGCGATTCAGGACCGCGCGTCCGACATTCATTTCGAACCGTTCGAGCACGAATTCAAAATTCGTTACCGCGTCGACGGCGCGCTTTACGAAATGTCGCCGCCACCGCGCCATCTCGCCTTGCCCGTAATTTCACGCGTGAAAGTGATGGCGAGCATGAACATCGCCGAGCGCCGTTTGCCACAGGACGGGCGCATCCAAAAAAATATCGCAGGACGACATGTCGATCTTCGCGTGAGCACTTTGCCGACGCAGTTCGGCGAGAGCGTTGTTCTGCGCGTGCTCGATCGCACGACCGTGAATCTCGACCTCGAAATGCTCGGCATGCCTGATTACATCCTCGAAGCCATTTACGAAATCATCAATCGGCCTAACGGAATCTTCATCGCCACCGGCCCGACCGGTTCTGGAAAAACGACGACGCTTTATTCGTGTCTGCGCAAGATCAACACGATCGATTCCAAACTTCTGACCGCGGAAGAACCAGTCGAGTACGATCTCGAAGGAATCGTTCAAGTTCCGGTGAGCGAAGCGATCGGTCTCACCTTCGCCCGCGTCTTGCGCGCGTTTCTGCGACAAGATCCCGATCGCATCATGGTCGGTGAAACACGCGATCTCGAGACCGCCCAAATTTCCATTCAAGCATCGCTCACCGGCCATCTCGTCTTCACCACGCTGCACACGAACGACGCGCCGGGAGCGATCACGCGCTTGATCGACATGGGCGTAGAACCGTTTTTGATTTCGTCCACCATCGAGGCCGTGCTCGGCCAGCGATTGCTTCGCAGCATTTGTCCGAATTGTCGCACTGCTTATCAACCTAACGAATCGCTGCTCGAGCAACTGGATTTGACGAAACGCGACATCGGCAACCGTCAATTCTTCTACGGCAAAGGTTGCGACACCTGCAATCACACCGGCTACAAGGGCCGCAAAGGAATTTACGAGCTCATGCGCATCACCGATCCGCTTCGCGAATTGATTAACGAACGCGCGCCGACCGTCGTGCTGAAAGAAAAAGCGATTGAGCTCGGCATGGTCTCGCTGCGCCAGGATGGATTGCGCAGCATTTTCGCCGGCGATACCACCATCGAGGAAGTGTTGAAGTACACCTAGCGCTCGCGCTAAGATCGACAACTACATGCCGCGCTTTCAATACATCGCGCTCGATTCGCGTGGACAGGAATCCACCGGACTAGTCGAAGCGAATTCGCCTAACGAGGCCATCGGGCAGTTGCGTCAGGCCGGTTATTTCCCGACCAGCGTTCTCGAAGAAGGAAAAGCGGGTCCGGATGGAAAGGCAGCGCGTAAAAAACCGGCGAAGATTGCGCGCACGGCGAAAACGAGCGTCGCGCGCAAAGAGATCACGGTATTCCAACGCAAAACGGTGAAACCGAAATTGCTCATGATCTTCACCCGCCAGCTCGCCACACTCATCGATTCCGGTTTGCCATTGTTGCGCGGTCTTAACGTTCTCGCGAAACAGGAACGCGACAAAGTGATGAAGAACACCGTGAATAATCTCGCTGATTCGGTGCAGGGTGGATCGACATTCTCCGACGCGCTCGCGGTGCATCCGCGCATCTTCAACGATCTCTACGTCAACATGGTCAAGGCCGGCGAAGTCGGCGGTGTGCTCGAAGTTGTTCTGACGCGTTTGGCCGAGTTCCAGGAGAAAGCGTCCAAGATCAAAAACAAAGTCGCCGCCGCGATGGTCTATCCGATCATCGTCATGGTCATGGCCATCGGCATTTTGAGTTTCCTCCTCGTCTTCATCGTGCCGAAGTTCGAGCAAATCTTTCACGACATGCTTGGCGACAAACCGCTGCCCGGCATCACCATTTTCGTCATCAGCATCAGCCGGTTCGTGCAACAACATTGGCTGGTCTTGTTAGGCGGAATCATCGCCGCCGTCGCCGCATATAATTTCGCGAAACGCACACGCGGTGGAAGATCGACAATCGATCGTGTAAAGCTTCGCGTGCCGCTCTTCGGCGATGTCATTCGCAAAACCGCCATCTCGCGTTTCGCGCGCACACTCGGCACTCTCGTCACCAGCGGCGTCCCGATTTTGCAGGCGCTCAACATCACCCGCGCCACTTCCGGCAACACCGTTATTTCCTCCGCCATCGCGCAAGTGCACGACGCCGTCAAAGAAGGCGAATCAATCGTGCAACCGCTCGAAGCCAGCGGCGCATTTCCGCCCATGGTCATCAGCATGATCGACGTCGGCGAAGAAACCGGTCAACTCCCCGAGATGCTGCTCAAAGTGGCCGATGTTTACGATGACGAAGTCGACAACGCCGTCGCCGCCATGACCGCCGCGCTCGAGCCGATTATGATTGTCTTTCTCGCGCTCGTCGTCGGCACAATTGTCATCGCGCTTTTCATGCCGCTCATCAGCATCATCACCGGTCTGCAACAGCAGACGTGATCGTGCCTAACGAATCGACGATGTCGATCTTGCACGCGCGCGCACAAACTTCTGTAGGGGCCGCCGTCCCGGCGGCAGCGGGAAAAGGTTTGCCGCTGAGACAGCGGCCTCTACAGAAGAAAAGCGGCTTCACTGTTCTCGAACTGCTCGTCGTCATCGCCATCATCATCGTATTGGCCGGATTAATTCTCGCGACCACCGGTTACGTGCAGAACAAAGGCGCGCGTTCCCGCGCCGAAGCCGAAATCGCCGCGATGTCGGCCGCGCTCGAAAGTTACAAGGCGGACAATGGAATTTATCCGCGCGATGTTGCCAAGACGGATACGGTTGATCCGACAGCCGCACCGACTCCCGCCGCGGCGAGCTTGTATTTGTACGAAGAACTCTCGGGCGACCGAGATAACAATCGCGTCACCGATACGAACGCGAAATCCTACTTTGCATTTAAGCCAAACCAACTCAGTCCGACCGACCAGAATTCCAACGTCTTGTTCATTAGAGACCCGTTTGGAAATTCGTACGGCTATTCAACCGCTAAGGCTGCAAACCCGACTAACAATGTTGGATTCAATCCAACCTTCGATCTCTGGAGCACAGCGAATTCGGGCGACGTTAACGCCTGGGTCAAGAACTGGTAAGATCGACAACGACAAGATCGACAATCACCGCTCGCCCGTATGCACGACGATTTCGACGCGGCGATTCGGCTGTTGCCGCGCGATCTCGTATTCGCTCTCGATTGAATTCGAGTTGGGCGGGACGATGAACTTCGACTGTCCGTAACCATGCGTCTCGATTTGCCCGGGATTAATTCCCATCACGTTAACGAGATAATCTTTCACGCTTTGGGCGCGGCGTTGGCTTAGATCGAGATTGTATTCCGGCGGCCCGAACGAATCGGTGTAGCCCTCGACCACAAACTTCGCGGTCGGATTGCGGCGAATGAGCGTGCCTAACTTCTGCAATTGCGCGACCGCGGTCGATTGCAAATCCGCGCTGTCATATCGAAACAACTGATCGTCCGGCATGCGCAATTTCGTTCCGGAACCGAGCGGGCCTTTTTGCGCGAGCAACTGGTCGAGATCGCTAAAGCCGGGACTGCGGCCCTTGTTCGGCCCGGCGTTGTCGTTAGGCATTTTGCTGGTGAAGGTGTTCGGCCGTTTCACCTGCGTGCTCGTGGCCAGCTCGGTCCCGCTCAAGGTCGGCTGCGGCCGGCCCGAGACCGCGCTGTCGTTCAACAATGTTTGCTCGTGCGTCGCGTTCGGGTTGTTCGTTAACATCTGCGCGCTCGATCGCTCGATCTCGCTCATGACCGATTGCGCATCGGCATCGACGCGCGGCTTTTCCGGGAGCACATCTTTCATCTCGTCCGGCATGGCTGCGCTCGCCTGCACGTCCTGCAAAAGTTTGTCGAACGATCTTTTCTCGTCCGGTTGCTGGTCCTTGGTGTCGTCCGGATTCGGCTTTGCCGCCGCCGCGGTGTCGTCCATTGAATTTTTGTCGACGTTTTCGTTCAGATTCACGGCGCGCATGTGAAACGTCGGCGGCGGTGGCGGTTGATTGCTCCAATCGGCCGCGTGAAATCGCGTGCGATAAAACCAGATGCAAAGGATCGCGTGAATGGTGAGGGAAACGAGAAATCCGAGCCAAAGCCAGTTGCGTTGTTTGCGCGCGTTCAGCAGCGCCTCGCCGAAATCGCCGAATTCGTACTCCGAGGTTCTCATGTCGATCTTGCGCGATTAGACAACGCCGAGCCATTGCGCGTTCGCTCAATAAACGTCGTCGTGGCGCGCCGAATCTCGTCCGCCACGCGCGCTTCCGGCAGCTCTGTCATGTCGAGCGAAGTCGAGACATCTCTCATTTAATGTTGTGGCTGCCATTACGAGTGCGCTCGATAAACGCCGTCGTCGCCTTTCGAATTTCCTCCGCCACGCGCGCTTCCGGCGAAACAAATTTCGGTGTGAACCACGGGAACAATCCGATGAGATCGTGCGTCACCAAAATTTGTCCGTCGCAATTTTCGCCCGAGCCGATGCCGATCGTCGGGATCGCAATCGCTTCGCTGATTCGTCGCGCCACATCCGGCAGCACGATCTCGAGCACGATCGAAAACGCGCCGGCCTGTTCGACCGCCTTGGCATCGGCGATCAGCGCGTCCGCTTCCGTTTGCGTGCGCCCTTTCACTTTGTATCCGCCTTCTTCGCGCACGCTTTGCGGCAGCATCCCGATGTGCGCCATGAATGGAATGCCCGCGCGCGTAATCGCTTCGATCTGCGCGACGTGACTCGCGCCGCCTTCGAGCTTCACCGCTTGTGCGCCAACATCGACAAGTCGCTTCGCCGTTGCGAGCGCCTCGTTAGGCGTATCGTAAGTTCCAATCGGCATGTCGGCGACGAGTAAGGCGCGTTTCACTCCGCGCGCCACCGCGGCGGTGTGATGTAACATCATCTCCAGCGTGACTTCGGTGGTGTCTTCAAATCCGAGCACGACCATGCCTAACGAATCGCCCACAAGAATGATGTCGATCCCGCTCTCGTCCAGCAAACGCGCCGTCGGATAATCGTACGCCGTCAGCGAGGCGATTTTCTCGCCGCGCCGTTTCATCTCGCGAAAATCTTTCATGCCCATTGCTCCGGCAGCGCCACCACTTTAGCCGAACCCGTGGTTTGCGCGAGCAACTCACGCACGGTCTTCGTTTGTCCGGGCAAAAGCAATTCCGGCCGGATGTCCGCCAGCGGTTGGAGAACGAATTTGCGCGAAAGCATACGCGGATGGGGCAATTGGAAATCGGCCTCGTCGATCGTCATGTCGCCGAAATAAAGAAGGTCGATGTCGATCTTGCGCGAAACGTTGCGGGCGTGATCGGCCGGACGGCCTAACGAAACCTCGATTTGTTTCAACTGTTTCAGCAACGCGCGCGCGTCCCCGTCAAACTCGATTTCGAGGACCGCGTTCCAAAACAATCCGGCGCCCGGTTCGCAAGCGACCGGATTCGTCTCGAAAATCGGCGAAGCCAAAATGGGCGGCGAAACTTCTGCAAGATCGACAATCGCCTTTCGCGCGGCGCGCAAATTTTCGAAGCGGTCGCCGATGTTGGAGCCGAGCGCGAGGCCCGCTCTCATTTTTCCGAGTTCAGCCCGAGCACATCCTGCATCGAGTAAAGCTTGGGCGGTTTGCCGACGATCCATTGCGCGGCGCGCAGCGCACCTTTGGCAAATGTTTCACGGCTGCTTGCGCGATGCGTCAACTCGATGCGCTCGCCGGTGCCGGCGAAAATCACGGTGTGATCGCCCACGACATCGCCGCCGCGCAGGGAATGAATCCCGATCTCGTTAGGCTTGCGTTCGCCGATGATCCCTTCGCGTCCGTGGCGTACCTTGTCGATCTTGCGCGCTTTCTGCAGAATTTCCGCTAGCGTTTTCGCCGTCCCGCTCGGCGCGTCTTCCTTCATGCGATGATGCATCTCGACAATTTCGACATCGAACTCCGGGCCTAACAACTCCGCCGCTTTGCGCGTGAGCCAGAAAAGCGCGTTCACGCCCACGCTGAAATTAGAGGCGTAAACAATCGGGACGTTCTCCGCGCATTTGGAAATGCCGTCGCGTTGCTTCTCCGAATGTCCGGTCGTGCCGATGACGAGCGGCTGTTTGTGTCCCTCCGCCAGCCGGCAGATTTCATCGATCGCGTCGGCGTGACTAAAATCGATCAGCACATCCGAGCGCGACATGTGCGGCTCGATGTGGTCGCCGATATCGCAGGAAGCGACGATGTCGATCTTAGCGCCATCCTGTTTCGCAAGATCGACAATCGTTTGTCCCATTCGGCCCGCCGCGCCGACGAGCAACACGCGAACCGGTTTGCTCATTTGCTTCGTTCGAATTCGTCGAGAGTTTTGCGCAACTTCGCCTGGTTCGCCTCGGTCATCTCGCACAAGGGCAATCGCACATCGCCCGACATGACGCCACGCCACGCGAGAACCGTTTTCACCGGCACCGGATTCGGCTCGATAAACAAATCCTTGAACAGGCGAAACATTTTGCGATGCGTTTGTTCGGCCGATTTCGTGTCGCCGGCCTGGAATGCGTTGACCAACGCGCACACTTGCGACGGAAACGCGTTCGACGCGACGCTGACGACGCCGACCGCGCCGGCCGACATGAAGGGCAGCGTAAGCGAATCGTCTCCGCTCAAAATCGTGAACGCATCCGGCAATCGGCTGCGCAATTCGCTCACGCGTTCAACGCTCCCGCTCGCTTCTTTGATCGACATGATATTTTTGCACGCGTCCGCCAGCCTAACGACCGTGTCCGCGCCGATGTCCACGCCGCATCGTCCCGGAATGTTGTAGAGCACGACCGGCAGCTTGGTCGTGTCGGCGATCGCTTTGAAATGGCGAAACAATCCTTCCTGGCTCGGCTTGTTATAATAAGGCGCGACCACGAGGGCGGCGTTTGCGCCTAACGACTCCGCGCGTTGCGTCGCCTCGATCGCGTCGCGCGTCGAATACGAGCCGGTGCCGGCGAGAACGGTGCAACGTCCACGGGCGACCTCGACGCATTTGCGGATGACGCTCTCGCGTTCGTCGTGCGTCAGTGTGGGGGATTCGCCGGTCGTGCCGACGGCGACGATGCCGGTAATTCCGGCCGCGATCTGCGCTTCAATTAATTTTTCGAGCGCCGCAAGATCGACATCTCCATTTCGAAATGGCGTGACCAGCGCCGTGAACGTTCCGCGCAACATCAGATTTCGATTTCGCCTTCGAAAACAAACTCCGCCGGACCAGTCAGCGTCACGTTTCGAAACTGATTGTCGATCTTGTCAAAATCTACTTCGAGTTCGCTGCCGCCACGGACAAGCACGCGAATCGGCCCGTCAATATTCTCCGTCGTCGCGAAAATTAGCGCGCTCGCGACCACGCCCGTCCCGCACGCGAGCGTTTCATCTTCGACACCGCGCTCGAATGTGCGGATTGCGATTTTTCTTTTGTCGCGCTTCTCAAGAAAATTCACGTTTGCGCCTTTGGGCGAAAATTTTTTGTGACGCCGGATGGATGCGCCGCGTTCGCGGACGTGCACCATGTCGACGCGCGAAACCGGCACGACCACATGCGGCACGCCGCTATTGATGTAATGCACGGTCACGTCTTCGCCTTCGATTTCGAGCGGCAGATTTAATTTCAAATCGGTCGGGTCGCTCATGTTCAGCCTAACGAGATCGCCCTGGAGCTGCGCGCCGATCACGCCGGCTGGCGTTTCGAAAGAAATCTTTTCCCCGGCCTTTGCGACTTTGGTCGCAAAACGCGCGAAGCAACGCGCGCCGTTGCCGCACATTTCGGCTTCGCCGCCGTCAGCGTTGTAGTAACGCATGCGAAAATCCGCGCCGTTCTCCGCCTCCTCGATCAGAAGAATACCGTCGGCGCCGACGCCGCGATGACGATCGCAGATGTGCGCGATTTGTTCGCGACTGAGCCGCACGTCGCCGGCGCGATTGTCGATCATGACAAAATCGTTGCCTGCGCCGTTCATCTTGGTGAAGCGCAACATGACCTTGTCGATCTTACGCAAGCCTCGCCGGTTGTCATGTCGAGCGAATGACGGAATAGTCCCGCCGTGCGCAAGGAATCTTGTTTCGATGACGGAAAAAACGCTGACGGTTAACGAGATTTACCAGTCGATCCAGGGCGAGAGCACTTTCGCGGGTCGGCCGTGTGTCTTCGTTAGGCTGACGTTTTGCGATCTGCGTTGCAATTACTGCGACACCGAATACGCGTTTTACGAGGGCAAAAAGATGCCGCTGAATGAGATTGTCGATCTTGTGGCGAAGTTTAATTGTCCGCTGGTCGAGGTGACGGGCGGCGAGCCGTTGTTGCAGCCAAATGTGCTGCCGTTGATGTCGATCTTGTGCGATGCGGGAATGACCGTGCTCTTGGAGACGAGCGGCGCTCACGATATTTCGAAAGTAGATCCGCGCGTGCATCGCATCATGGATTTGAAAACGCCGGGTAGCGGCGAGGTGGAGCGCAATCTTTGGTCGAACATCGAGCATCTCAATGAGCGCGACGAAGTGAAGTGCGTGATCGGCTCGCGCGAGGATTTCGAATGGTCGCGGGAGAAGATCGAGCGCTTTGGCCTAACGAGACGTTGCCATGCGGTTTTGTTTTCGCCCATCTTCGGACGGATCGGGCCGCGGCAAATCGTGGAATGGATGTTGGAAGACAAACTCGACGTCCGTTTTCAACTCCAGATGCACAAGTTTATCTGGCCGCCGACGCAACGCGGCGTGTAGTTGTCGATCTTACGAAGTCGCCGGCGCGTCTTCGACGGTGAATTCGATGCCACCGGTGATGCGCGCGACGAGGTTGTAGATAAGAGCGCCAATAATGCCGAAGACGAAGCCAAAGATCGCGTAGAGGAACGGCATGATGATGGCCATGACGACGCCCATGCCCATGAAAAGTTGCGGGGCGGCGTTTTGCTGATTGGCCGCGACGTGCGGTGCAAAGATCGACATCAGGATGAAAAACGGCGTGAAGAAAACGAGCGAGATGAGGCCATAGAAAACGGCGTGAACGATTCCCAACTGCAGCGGACTAATGCGCGTAATGCGTCGGCGCATCTCAATAATCCCGGACGTAGTTGTATTTCGATTCGTTGCCGAGCTCGGGCGGAAATTCGGCGTAACCGGCGTGAATGTAACGGCGTTCGTCCGGCAAAAGCGGATAGTAGGTGTCGCGTTGGATCGGGAAGGGGAAGCTGAGAATCTCGATGAGGCCGACGAAGTGGCGCGTCATGGAGCGGCCGACACCGCGTACGACGCCGTAGCCGGCGGCGGCGGAGTTGCCTTCATCTTTGTTGATCTTGCCGACGGTGACGAAAACTTCGGCCGGCGCTAAGAAGAAATTCGAGAGGCCGCGGCCGAGTTTGCGCGTCGGACCGTAATCGTTCGACGGCGGATCGTGGATATCGGCGAGAGCGGCGGAAACAAACAGGAGCGAGAGCAAGATCGACAAGTACGTTTTCATGGGCGCCTCCGCATCAAGGTAAACTACTTTTGCACGAGCGAATCAACATTTGATTTTCGTTTCTGAGCGGTCGCGCGCTTCTTGGTTACGAGAACAGAGATGAGAATGGTGGCGGTGAGAGTGGTGACGATGACGAGAAGCGAAATGCCGTTACCGATGTGAACGTACTTACTGAGCAACATTTTTGAGCCGACGAAACCGAGTACGAGCGCGAGGCCGGTTTTCAAATAAATGAATCGATCGATCAAGCGCGCGAGGAGGAAATAAAGCGAACGTAATCCGAGAATGGCGCAGATGTTCGAGGTGTAAACGATGAATGCGTCCTGGGTGATGGCGAACACGGCCGGAATGGAATCGATCGCGAAAACGAGATCCATGATGTCGATGACAATGAGGGCGAGCGCGAGCGGAGTGAGCATCCATTTGCCGTCGATGCGCGCCTTGAAATGTTCGCCATAAAAATCGCGCGTGACCGGAATCAATTTCCGGCAAAGGCGCATGACCCAGCTGTCGCCGAAGTCGTGCGATTCGTGCTTTCCGAAAAACATCCGAATAGCGGTGAAGACGAGGAGGGCGCCGAAGAAATAGAGGATGAAATGGAAGCGCGAGACGAGCGCGACGCCGAGACCGATCATGACGCCGCGCATGATGAGCGCGCCGATGATGCCCCAGGTGAGGGCGCGATGTTGCGCAATGGGCGGGACGCGGAAGTATTGAAAGATTAAAACGAAAACGAAAATGTTATCGACGCTGAGCGAGTATTCGATGACGTAGCCGGTGACGAAATCAACCGCGTTATCGGTGCCGCGGATTTTCCAGACCAGCAGCGCGAAGAGGAACGAGAGACCGATCCAGATGAGCGTGCGATGTCCGGCCGCGCGCATGCTCAATTCGCGGCCGCGATGTTTGAATTGGGCAAGATCGACAATCAACGCGGCGAAAACGCCGATGTGGAAAGCGATCCAAAACCAAATACTCGTCGTCACGAAAAGAGGTTAGCGTTTCACGGTGCGCGCGCGACGGCAATCGCAAAGCGATTGTCGATCTTCGACTTTTCTCTCGCGCAATGACCGGTTCGACGTAGCTTCTGCCACGCCGCACATGGACGCCGAATTGGAGAAATTAGTCGAGGCCGGAAAACTGACTTCAGCAGCCGCGGAAAAACTCGACCAGCTGAAGCCGGGCACGTTCTGCCTGCACAAAAGCTGGGGCTTTGGCCGGGTGGCGGAGTGGAATTTACTGCTGAACCAGATCCTCATCGATTTTACCGGCAAAAAACGTCATCCGATGCAGGCGCAATACGCGGCGGAAAATTTGACGCCGCTTTCAGCCGAACATTTTTTGACCCGCAAAGCGACTGATCTGCCGGGCGTCAAAGCGTTGATCAAGAGCGATCCGGCGGCGGTGGTGCGCAACATTCTCGAGAGCACCGGCGGCTCGGCCACGGTGCAACAGATCAGCGAGATGTTGTTAGGCGACATTTTCAACGAGGCGGAATGGAAACGCTGGTGGGATTCGACGAAGAAACAACTGAAGTCGACCGGATATTTTTCGGTGCCGACGAAAAAGACCGAACCGGTGCAATTGCGCGGCGAAAAAGTGGACCGCGCGGAGGAGTTGCTTGGATTTTTCAATCAAGCTCGCCGGCCGAAAGAGCAAAGCGCGGCCATCGATCAGATCGTAAAGTTTCATTCGGAATTCAAGGAACCGGAAAAACAATTGCAGCCGCTGGTGGCGCAGATCGAAAACATTGCGGTGCGAAATCAGAAGTTGCATCCCGAAGTTACTTTTGAGTTTGTCATTGCGCGCGACGAATTGTTCGAACGCGTTCCGCAACTTCACGTCACGCACGTGGGCCTGAGTTTGCCGAAACTCATCGTGGCGGAAGAGAAAAGGTTGATGTCGATCTTGCCGAATCTTTCCGCGGCAAAAGAGAAACGCGTGCTGCTGGTTTTACCCGAAGCGCTGGGCGAACGCTGGACCGAAGTCGGTCTCCACTTGATGCAGAAGAGTAACGCGCGGCTCATCGGCCAGATGGCAAAAATTTTCAGCGAATCGGGCCATCATGCAGAATTGCGCGCGATGGTGGAGCGGAGCATCAGGGAACATTCGGCCACGGGCGAGATGCTGATTTGGTTGTGCAACGAACGCGATCGCTGGAATGAATTGATCAAACCCGAATTGTTCGGCGCGATCCTTTCCGCGATTGAGCGCGACCAGCTGGACGCGCCGACGCGTGGCAGTCGATTGCAAAAACTTCTGGTGGAAGATCGACAATTACTCGGCTCGATGTTTGCCGATGCCGAGCCGGCGACAGCGCGTGATGCCATTCGGAGATTGCTCATCAGCCCGTTGTTCGACGAGCTGACGAAACGTTCGCTGCTCGCGCGCATCGTGAAGATTCATCCCGAGCTCGAAGCGATGATCACCGGCGCGCAGCCGGAAGAGAAAGTGGCGCAGCTCGTCGTCTCCTGGAGCAGTTTGCACCGGCGCAAAGCGGAATACGAAGAGCTGGTGAAGAAGAAAATTCCTGAGAACGTGAAGGAGATTGCGCTCGCGCGTTCTTACGGCGACTTGAGCGAGAATTTCGAATACAAAGCGGCGAAGCAAATGCAGGCGGTGCTGGCGCGGCGTCGCGCCGAGCTCGAGCGCGACCTGGAAAATGCGCGCGGAACCGCGTTTGAAAGTCCGGACACGTCGCGTGTTTCGATCGGGACGGTCGTGACGTTGCGCGAGCAAAAATCCAAGAAAGAGGAAACATACACAATCCTCGGGGCGTGGGATGGCGATCCGGATCGACATATTATTTCGTATCAAACGGCGATCGGACAGGCGTTGTTAGGCCACGCCGTTGGCGAAGTGGTGACCCTGAACACGGAAACGGCGTCGGCTGATTACGCCATTATCGCAATCGAAGCCGCGCCGCGCGACGAAGCGCCGCCGGAGCCGAACGTGATCGAGGATTTAGCCGAAGCGGCGGTGGCAGAGTAGCGTCGTTAGTCGACGCGCAGGGCGCGAGAATTATCAGCCTGCGCGGAATGCCATCGCAAAGAACCACGCGACGTAGATCACGATCGCCGCGGCGCCAATGATGAGGATGGCGCGAAGCAATGCGGGCATTTCGCGGCGCCGCCACACGACAATGAGAAAACCAAACGCAACCAGACCGCCGAGCCCGAGAAAAAACGTGCCGCTCATTCGTTGTCGATCTTGCGCGGGGCGCGGTGATTGTCGATCTTGAATTGCGCTTGCGAAGGCGGCTGGAAATTCTCGATCATTCGGGAATGCACACGCGCGTTCATCATCTTGCCGTTTGGATCCTTGTCATCGTTCATCAGTTCATCGGGTTCGGCTGGTATTCCATTTTCGGCGAGAAATGGCTGAACCTGCACGCGCGCACGATGACGGACATCGACCGCACTCACAATGCAAGCGCTTACGTGCTGGCCGTGATCACGGCGATTATCGTGAATTACGCTCTGGCCTGGATGATCAGTCGCATGCACGCGCACACAGCGGTCGCGGGTTTGCGCATCGCGCTGCTATGTTGGTTCGCCTTTCTTTTCGTTGAGTTTGCGACGGTCGCGGTATTTTCCGCATTCGAAACGAATCCGTGGCCGCTTGTCTTGATCGACATGGGGCGGCCGTTCGTGGCTTGGTCTATTAGCGGATTAGTGTTAGGCGCCTGGCGCAGGTCGGCCTAACGAGGTCGCGTCAAGCGTGAACAACAGGAGCCGATGACGATTATTCTCCGGCCGGCTCCGGCATGGTTCGAACGCCGACGCGGGCAAGATATTCGTCGGCTTGCAGCAGATCGTTGCCCGCGCGTTGCACGATCTTGAGTAAATTGTCCATCGATGAAACTTCTTCGAGCTGCTCGGTGAGGAACCACTGCAGGAAATTGATGGTGATGTAATCGTTCTCGTTTCGCGCGAGCTCGACCAACGCGTTGATCTGATGGGTGACTTTTACTTCCTGATCGAGAGACAGTTTCACTGCCGCTTCCGGCGTCTTGAATATACCTTGCGGCGCCTCGATCGCGGGAATGACAACGCGCCCGCCGGCGTCGACGACGTATTTGATAAAACGCAACGCGTGGCCTTTTTCTTCCTCCGCCTGTTTAAAGAAATGCGCGGAGATTTGGGGTAACGCTTCGGCGGCGAAATGCGCGGCGATGGCGTAATACTGCATCGAGGCGCTGAACTCGTAACCGATCTGCTCGTTGATGGCGTCGATAATCTTTTGTTTGGTGAGCATGAGTTAACCTACCGCGTATTACCCGGATGCAAAACGCCCGGCGCGCTTTCGCATGCCGGGCGTTTAGTTCTGGCGACGTCCTACTCTCGCACAACCTATCGTCGTACTACCATCGGGGCTGCAGCGTTTCACTTCCGTGTTCGGAATGGGAACGGGTGGGACCACTGCGCTACTATCACCAGAGGTCCGAGCCGGACTGGCGGTTTCGCTGCTTCCGCAGCGACGCAAGCGCGAGACGGCGTCTCTGGTGACATGTCGATCTTACATTTTCTCAAAAGAACCGCTGGTTCTCTGATATCTACATACAGGAAGTGAAAGCTACAGCGCTTTAAGGCTTCGTTTTATTTGGATCTTTCATTTCCCATTACTGCTGTCTCGGCTTGCACCGAAACAGCAGCGTATTGGAAAAGTAAAAGATCAAGCCAAACGGGTTATTAGTATTACTTAGCTGAACGTATTACGACGCTTACACCAGTAACCTATCAACGTGGTGGACTACCACGACCCTTCAGGGAGAACTCATCTTGGGATAGGCTTGGCGCTTAGATGCTTTCAGCGCTTATCCTTTCCGAACATAGCTACCCAGCACTGCCGTTGACACG
>JAJPGZ010000004.1 GCA_021325495.1 Spartobacteria bacterium | reverse complement strand
GTGATCTGCGTTTATTTGTTTTGGTCCGGATTTTAACGAGGCCAACGAACCATCCTCGACATGCCGCCTGCGTTTCCAACGATGAGTCGAAACCAGTGCGCCCCCGTGCCGAGAAGAATACAACATGACCGCGAAATTTCAATCGTTAGGCGACGATGTCGATCTTGCACGCTACCATTCGCGTCGTACCAAATCCGACAGTAAAATAGGTGAACGTTTTCGTCTGGAGGCGTTCTATGGATGACATGCGAATCGCTGCGCCGGCCGCACCGCACGCCTTTAATGTCGCTGCCCCGCGCGATGCGAAACGCGACTGGATTTTCAGCCTAACGAATTCCAAAATCACGCTCGTTGTCTTTTGTTTGTTTCTGGTCGCGTTCCTCGGCTACATCGATTACCTCACCGGGTACGAGCAGACGTTTCTTCTGTTTTATCTCGTCCCGATCGCGCTCGGGACCTGGTTCAGCAGTCTTTCGCTCGGCTTAACCTTTGCCGTGTTGAGCGTGGTGGCGTGGGTCATCGCCGACGTCGCCGCTGGTTTGCCCACGGTCGGCTGGTGGAACATCGGAATGACCCTCGGTGCTTACGCTGTCTTCACCGGATTACTCGCGAAATTGCGCAGCCTTTTTCTCGAGCTCGACCAACGCGTGCGCGAACGCACGCAAGCATTGCGACGCGAGATCGCGGAACGTGAGCGCCTCGATCGCGAGATCGCCGGCGTGGCCGATCGGGAACGCCGCCGCCTCGGTCAGGAATTACACGATAGTCTTGGACAACATCTCACCGGCACTGCGCTCACGGCCGAAACGTTGCGTGAAAATCTTGTCGCGCGCGGCGCACCCGAAGTGAACGAAGCGGACAAAGTCGTGCGTTACATCGAGGAGGGCATCGATCTCACTCGCAATCTCGCGCGCGGTTTTTTTTCGCCTGAGCTCGATGCGGAAGGTCTCGGGGGCGCCTTGCACGGATTGGCCGAGAACATGTGGGAACGTTTTCAGGCGCAATGCAAGATCGACATCGACGAACCGGTGCCAGCGACGAGCGCCGTCGTCGCAACGCAGTTGTATCGCATCGCGCAGGAAGCGGTCATGAATGCAGTTAAACACGCTCGCGCCGAACACATCGACATTCGTTTGCGCCGCAACGGCCAGAAAGTTCTGCTCGAAATCGCGGACGATGGCGTCGGCTTTGTGCAGGAAGATTTATCGCGCCATGGGCTCGGACTTCGCCTCATGTCGCATGGCGCTTCAATGATCGGCGCCGATTTTCGTATCGAACGCCGCCATCCGCGCGGCACCCGCGTGCTCTGTCACATCAGTTCCGCGCGCGCCGCCCAGAAAAACTCCTATGAACCAGAAAACTAACGGACACACCACACGCAAACACCGCATTCTTCTCATCGACGACCACCCGCTCGTGCGCGAGGGCCTGGCCAGTCTCATCAATCAGCAACAAGACATGATCGTGTGCGGGCAGGCGGAAGATTCCGCTGAAGCGATCACGCGCATTCGCGAAGATCGGCCCGATGTCGCGTTGGTCGACATTTCGCTCAAGAACGAATCCGGTCTCGAGCTCGTGAAAAACCTGGAGGCCGAATTTCCTTTGGTCGCGCTCATCGTTTTGTCGATGCACGACGAAGCGCTTTATGCCGAGCGCGCCTTGCGCGCCGGTGCGCGCGGTTACGTCATGAAACGCGAGTCGACCAAGAGCATTCTCACCGCCATTCGTCGCGTGCTCGGGGGCGATGTTTACGTGAGCGAACGCGTGGTCAACGCCATGGCGCGTCGCATGAATTCGCGCAAACGCGACGCGGCCTCGCCGGTCGAGCAGTTGAGCGATCGCGAGCTGGAAATCTTTCGTTTGTTAGGCCAGGGCCGGACCACGTCGCAGATCGCGGAAGATTTGCACCTGAGCTTGAAAACGGTGCAGGCGTATTGCGCGCGCGCGAAAGAAAAGTTCGGCGTGAATTCGCTCAGCGAATTGTTGCGCGCGGCCATTCGCTGGGAAGACGCGATGAACGTCAAATAGGATTGTCGATCTTCGTCGTTGTCGATCTTGCGTTGCCCGAGCGGATCGTAGCGGCCGCGGCCTCGAGTTCGTCTAACGACAAATCGCAAAACTCCGCCAGCTCGCGCAAAACGTAGGGCGGGTTCGCTTGCAAATCTTCGAAGTGGACGCGGCGATAATTCGGCGAACGCGCCAGACGTTCGCCCGCTTCTATATAAGTAAGCACGAGATCGGTCGCGAAATCGATATTGTCGATCTTGCCGCTGGGCGCATCGCCCGCGGCCTGAAATTTTAGCTCGCGCGCGCGAATGCTCTCCGCCGCCGCGCGCGGATCGCGCACGACGTGCAGCAGTTTCGCATTCGGAAAAATTTCGAGCCACGCCGGCGCGAACAAAGTGGTGCGCGGTTCCTTCCAGCCCCAGGCCGCGCCGAAACGAATCCGCGCCCGCATCCAAAAACCTTCGGCGTTATTTCGATAACCGAAAAGTTTTCCAGAACTTTGCGCGCGCAAATAATTGACGCAGTCGCGCAGACCGTGATGCGTCTCGATATGTTCGAGAAACGGACGCGGCTCGAACCAGCGCGCGCCGACCCGCCGCAGATAATCTTCGTGCACACGTTGCAGCGAATACGGTTCGAAATGGCTGTCGAGATGTTGCCCGATTTGCAGGCCTAACAACTGCAAGGCGTGCGCGGTCGCGCTCGTGCCGGAACGATGCGCGCCGAGGATGAGCACAGGCGGCCGACGAGTGTACATGTCGATCTTACGCGGTGTATCCGAAGTGCGGATCGAGATGGCGGAGCGCTTCGGCCGCGAAAGCCTGGTCTTCGATCGAAAGATAATCGCGATAGCCGCCGACTTTCCCGCGACGCACTTTAAATCCTTCCGGGTTCTGCACGTTGGGCGAACGCAAAATCTTCGAATCGAAAAATCCTTCCGCCTCGAGCTTCTTCATGTTTTCGAAATCGGAAAAGATGACCGCGTGTTGCAACGCTTCTTCATCGATTTGCGTTTCGCCGAGCGCTTCGAGCAAGATGCGAAAGTTTTCCGCGGGCGCGCTGCGCAACGATTCGTAACGCAGCAGCGCAAAATTTTTCCGCTGCGCGAATTCGGCGAACCAACGGTTCATCGTTTTGATGATGGCCATGATGCCGTAACGGCGATCGCGCAGAAGTTCGCCCGGCGTTTTGCGTTTCACGCGCTCCGGCGTTTCGCGGGTGCGATGCACGAGCTGCATGTAAAGCGAAACGAAGGCGTCGCGCGGATCGCGCACGAGCAAAATAATTTTCGCGCGCGCCAGCTCACGCGCAGGCACAAGATATTTTCCGCGGATGCGGTCCCACCAGCGTGCTTTCATGTGTTGCTCGGCGAGATCGTGCGAGAAAATTAAACGCGGGATGTGTTCGTCGTGATAATCGTCCGGCCGCAAGGTAAACGGATGGCCGGTGCGTTTGCAAAAATAGGCGCAGAGAAAAGTGCGTATCCAGGTGCGGCCGCTTTTCGGAACGGAAATGACGATGGCGTCGCCGCCGGAAAGTTCGCGGGCGCGGCTGCTGATGTTCCACCGGCCAAGTGTTCGCTTGGTGGCAAGATCGACATCGTACTCTCGCGGCGCGCGCACGACTTCGCGCATCAACTTCACGTAACCTTCCGCGAAAGTATCGAGCGAGAATTTTTGCTCGATCAATTCGCGTCCGCGCAGACCGAAAGTTTTCCGCAGCGCCGCATTTTCGATCAATTGCGCGAGCGCATCGACCCAATCGTCCATCGTGCGCGCGAGAAATCCGTTTTCGCCGTGGTTGATGATCTCGTTATTTACGCCGACATCGGACGCGACCACGGGCGTGCCCACGCCCATGTATTGCAAAATTTTGTAACCGCATTTGCCCCGCGTCCAAACCGAGTCCCACAACGGCATGATGCCGATGTCGAACCCGGCGAGCTCGGCTTGCTCGGTCTCGATCTTCCACGTGTCGTTGTCGATCTTGATCCCGGACATGTGCAGCGGTTTGTCCGAGATCACGCGCAGGCGAAGGCCGGGAAACTTTTCGCTCAGACGCTGCAAGGCGGGCTGGATGTAACGCAGATAGGGCAGCCCATCGCTCAAGCCAAGCCAGCCAATCGTTAGGCCGTGGCCGTCGCGATGTTCTTTTAATTTGTAACGTGAGAGAGCGATCGACGTCGGCAGAATGATCGTGCGCACTCCGCACGCGCGGGCGAAGCAGGCGAGGAAATCATTTCCGGCGACGACGGCCTGGCAACGTTTCACCGTGCGCAGAAATTTTTTGAAATTTTTCGCGCGCAACGGCCGGCGATATTTTTGATCGCGAAACATGACCGCGTCGTCGAAATCGAAAATGAGGTGCGGGTTCGCGCGCTGGAGCAGTTGCAATTCGAGCGGAGTGAACCCGAGCGTTTTGAAAAGCACGACCACGTCGTGACGCGCCGCTTCCCGGAGCAAATGCGAGCGCTTCGCCATGTCCGAACGCCGGCGCGAAATGACCGTCGTCTCCACCCCAAGTCGCCGGTAAAGTTCGACGCAATCACGCAAGCGCAGACGCGTGCTTGGCGCATTGCCGGGTTCGACGACGCAAAGTGCTTTCATTTCGAATTGAGCATCATGGTCACAGCAAAAGATTCAAATGTTTCGCATTAAGGAATCAAAGCATTGTCGGAGAAAGCCTCACCGGTGTAAAAACAATCGTGCCCCGGAAGCGATTACCCGACGAGAATAGCGCTTCACCGGAAACGCTTGCCGCGCTCAATCGCGCCATTCTCGATTCCGCGCTCGATTGCATCATCAGCATGGATGCGCACGGAATCGTGCGGGAGTTCAATCCCGCGGCCGAACAAACTTTCGGTTACAAACGCGAGGAAGCGATCGGGCGCGAGCTGGCCGAGCTGATCGTTCCGCCGGCGCTGCGACAAATGCATCGTGACGGACTCGCGCGTTTTCTGAAGACGGGCGAGGGACCCGTGATCGGGCGTCGCATCGAGATCAACGCGGTTCATCGCGACGGCACCGAAATTCTGGTCGAGCTCGCGATCAATGCGACGAAGATCGACAACGAACCGTTCTTCACCGCGTATTTGCGCGACATCACCGAGCGCAGCCGGCGCGACCTGGCCTTGCGCCGGCTCGCCGCCATCGTGGAATCATCCGATGACGCAATCATCGGCACCGATTTGGAAATGCAGATCACCTCCTGGAACAAAGGCGCGGAGCGTTTGTTTGGTTACGACGCGAAGGAAACGATCGGCCAGCTGGTGACGCTGATCATTCCGCAAGATCGACAACAGGAGGAGCCGCAGATTCTCGATCGCGTCCGGCGCGGCGAACGAGTGGAACATTACGAAACGTTGCGACGTCACAAAACTGGCGCGCTGCTGAATATTTCGTTGACGGTTTCGCCGATCAATGACGCGCAAGGCCATGTCATCGGCGCATCAAAAATCGCGCGTGACATTACCGCGCGCAATCGCGCGGACCGCCGGCGTCTCGCGCAGTACGCGGTCGCGAGTGTTCTGGCCGGTTCGCGCGCGCTGGAAGATGCGAGTTGGCCGATTCTGCAAATGATCGCCTCCATCGGCGATTGGGTTTACGCCGGCATTTGGGTGATGGACGAGTCTGTGCAGCGTCTACGTTGTTCCACCTTTTGGCAGCCTGGCTCGGAAAAATTGGAAAAGTTCGGGAAAGCCTGCGCGTCGATTCAATTTAGCGCCGCCGAAGGTTTGCCCGGGCGCGTATGGCAATCGAACGATGCGGCATGGGTTCGCGACGTGCTCGTCGACGAAAATTTTCCGCGTGCACCGCACGCGAAAGAAGCGGGCTTGCGCGGCGCATTCGCGTTTCCCCTCTTCGCCGAACATCGCGTTAACGGCGTCATCGAATTGTTGAGTCATAATTTGGTCGAGCCAGACAAAGACCTGCTGCAGTTTGTCACCGCCCTCGGAAGTCAGATCGGGCTTTTCATCGAGCAACGCCGGGTCGAGCGGGAACTGGAGCAAGCCAGGGCGAACGCGGAAGCAGCGAACGCGGCTAAAGACAAATTTCTCGCCATGCTCAGTCACGAATTGCGCACGCCGCTCACGCCGGTGTTGCTTTGGGCGGAAGGAATGGCGGACGACCCCAGGCTGAACAATGAAATGCGAGAAGGCCTCCGCATGATCTGCCGGAATGTGGAACTGGAAGCGCGACTGGTGGACGATCTGCTCGATCTCACTCGCATTACGCGCGGCAAACTTCAGCTCCAGATCGCGCGCGTCGATATTCACGAGATCGTGCGCAACGCTTTCGAAATCGTGCGCGGCGAAATGCAAGATCGACATCTTCATGTGGAGATGGAGTTCGCGGCGCAGCCGCACGAATGCAAAGGCGACGGCCCGCGTTTGCAGCAGGTCTTCTGGAATCTTTTTCGCAACGCCTACAAATTTTCGTCGCTCGACGGCGAGATTCGCGTGCGCACTTTCAATCGCGACGACAAGATCGTGGTCGAGATCGCGGACAAAGGGCTCGGGATCGAGCCGCGTTATCTCGAAAAAATCTTCGACGCCTTCGAGCAGATCGACGCGCAACGCGGCGGCCTCGGTCTCGGCCTCGCCATTACCAAAGTGATTGTCGAGATGCACGGCGGCGCCATTAATGCGCGAAGTGAAGGGCTCGGATTAGGCGCGACTTTCACCGTCGAACTGCCTATTAGTTAGGCGTATATAGAGTTCCTCAACGAAAAACCAAAACAAAACCAAGGAGAATAAACATGTCGATCAAACAAGGATTGCTAAGCGTAATGGCAGTGCTGTTGTTGTTGACGTTAGGTAAAACGCAAGCGGCCACGGATGCCGATCGTTTGGAAAAACTCGAGCGTGCCGTCGAAAAGTTGCAGCAGCGAAATGCCGAGCTCGAAGCGGAGGTTAAATCATTAAAGAAAGGCACCGCCACTTCCGAAACCGGTGCGAAATCCAAGACCAAAATCGCGTCCGACGGTAAAGGCGTAATCGAAAGATCGACAACTACCGAAGAGAAGACGCCGGTTTACGTCGTGCCGGGCGGTCCTGAATACAAACTCACACTCGGCGGTTACATCCAGATGAATTATGAGGGCGGCGATGTATCCGCCTTCGAAGGGCGCTTCGGCGCGAACGCGTTGAAGAACCGCTTCCGTCTTCGTCGTGCGCGCATCAGTCTCATCGGCGACTTCGCCGAGCAGTTCGATTTCAAAATCGAAGGCGATTTCGAGCAAAGCGACACCGCGATCACGGCATCGCGCCGCAACTCCGACGGTTCGTTTACAACGGTGACGAATTCAAATCGGGTCGATTTTTCCGGCACCGATATTTTCATCAACTGGCACGCGATTCCGGAGGCGAACATCAAAGTCGGACAATGGAAGGCGCCGTTTGGGCTAGAGCAGATCACGCCCGATACGAAGATATTTACGATTGAACGAAGTTTGCCAACGAGCGCGCTCACGCCGGAACGACAAATCGGTTTGCAGATTTGGGGCAAACCACTCGCGAATATTTTTCCGGAAGAAAAAGAACTCGTGACGTATTACGCCGGTATTTTCAACGGCAACGGGCGCAACTTTAATAACAACGACAACAACAATTTCATGACCGTGGGACGGCTCGAGTTGTTGCCGTGGAAGGGGACAATCGCGAACGTCGAATCGAGTCTAAAACTCGGCGGCGATATTTTGCACTCGCGCGACGACGCCGGAACCAACATTACGCCCGCCGGAAATTTGCGTGTGAGTCCTGACGGCTCGCTCACCGCCTACACATTGACTGGAGCGGACGAGCGCGTCGCCTGGAGTGTCGATGGATGGCTGAATGTTGGGCCGTTCGATTTGATCGCCGAATATTTCCACGAGGAAGTGAACGGCCGAAATGTAAACGGCGTGCCACCCGGCTTCGCCGATTTCGAGCCGAGCGGTTTTTATGTGCAGGGAAGTTACTTCATTCTCCCGAAAAAATTGCAGGCGGTGGTTAAATGGGAAGCGCTCAATCCCGGCCAGTTCGGCAACGACGGCATTCACTCCATCACTGGCGGGCTCAATTACTACATTCACGGCGATTCGGTGAAGGTGATGGCGAACTATGTGCACACCTGGTCGGATTTTCGCGAAGCGCATCCGATACTCGGGCAGGATGACTTCGACGAAGTGTTGATGCGGTTGCAGGTGATCTTCTGATTTCGCCTAACGAAACCGATGAACACGAAGATCATTCTTCTATGTACGATGTCGATCTTCGCGCAGTTCGCGCGAGGAGAAGACAAAGTCACCATTCGCTTCGGACATTTTCCGAACATCACGCATGCGCAGGGCGTGATTGCGCATGCGTTGTCGCGTCAGCACAAAGGCTGGTTCGAGCAACGGCTCGGCGACAAAATCGACATCCAGTGGTTCACCTACAACGCCGGGCCTTCCGCGATGGAAGCGGTCTTCGCCGGGTCGCTCGACGTCACCTACGTCGGCCAAGGGCCCGCGCTCAATGCGCATTTCAAATCGAATGGCGAAGAGATTCGCATCATCTCGGGCGCGGCCAATGCCGGCGCTGCGCTTGTCGTTAGGCCAGACGGACCGATCAAAACCGCGGCCGATTTTCGCGGCAAGAAAATCGCGACGCCGCAGCTCGGAAACACGCAGGACATTTCGTGTCGCGCGTGGTTGAAAGCGCAGGGGATTAACGTCACCCAAACGGGCGGCGATGCCATGGTCGTGCCGACGAACAATCCGGATCAGCTCGGATTATTTCAAAAAGGCAGTGTCGATGCGGTGTGGACGGTTGAGCCGTGGGTCACGCGACTCGAGCGACAAGCGAACGGAAAAGTTTTTCTCGAGGACAAAGACGTGATCACGACCTGGCTGGCGTCGAGCGCGAAGTTTCTAAAGGAACATGTCGATCTTGCGCAGAAAATCGTGAGCGCGAACAAAGAGCTGACCGATTGGATCCAGACGCACCCGGATGAAGCGCAGAAGTTGTTGATCGCGGAACTGAAAGAGGAAACGAAAACCAATTTCGCTCCGGACGATGTGGCGCAGGCGTGGAAGCGAATCAAATTCACAACCGACGTCCCGAAAGAATTGATCGCGAAAGCGGTGCAGGACGGAAAGGACGCCCGATTCTACAAAGGCTCGACTGATACTTCGAAGCTGCTACAGAGTCCGTGATGTTTCGTCCGAAGACTGGCTCGGTTACGCAGGAGCTCGAGCTGGTCGCGCCGAGTAAACTTTCGATCGACAACGTTTCGAAAAGCTTTCATACCGCGACCGGGAATGTGCTCGCGCTCGATCGCGTTAGTCTCAACGTGAACGAAGGCGAATTTGTTTGCCTGGTCGGCCCGAGCGGTTGCGGCAAGACAACGCTGCTCAACATCATTGCCGGTCTCGAGAAACCGGACAGCGGAACCGTTTTGACCGACGGAAAACCGGTGACGGGGCCGGGGCGCGATCGGCTCGTCATGTTTCAGGAGTCGGCCCTATTCCCGTGGCTCAACGCGTTCGGCAACGTGCTCTTTCCGCTGAAACTGAAACCAAACTTGTCGAACAAAGATCGGCGCGACGTCGCGAAATATTATCTCGAGCTTGTCGGCCTAACGAGGTTCGAGCGCGCGAACATTCACGAACTTTCCGGCGGGATGAAGCAACGCGTCGCACTCGCCCGCGCCCTCGCGCCGAACCCGCGCGTGCTCTTGATGGACGAACCCTTCGCCGCGCTCGACGCGCTCACCCGCGAGCAATTTTACGGTGATCTGCAAACGATCTGGAAAGAGCGCAAGAAGACCATCGTTTTTGTCACCCACAACGTGCGCGAAGCGTGCTGCCTCGGAGATCGCGTCCTGCTTTTCTCGCCCAATCCCGGCCGCATCCAGGAAGAGTTCCATGTCGATCTTCCGCGGCCGCGCGAAATGAACACGAGCGAGCTCGCCACTTACGCCGCTAGAATCATGCGCTCGCTCAAGCAACAGGCCGCGACCACAACATGAGACGTTTTCTTTCCGCGCTCGCGTTTTTCGCTCTGCTCATTGCGTTGTGGCAAGCGCTTTACGATTTGAAAATCTGGTCGCCCGTCTTGCTGCCGTCGCCGGTGCAAGTCGTTAGGTATTTGCAAGGAGCGATTGTCGATCAAACGCTTTTGCATTCCACCATCATCACCATGCGCCGATTGCTTACCGGATATTTCTTTGGCATCGTCGTCGGGCTTCCGTTAGGCCTGCTCACCGCGCGTTGGACATTATTGCGCGACACCCTCGGCACCACCGCGCTCGGCCTGCAAACATTACCGAGCGTTTGCTGGGTGCCGCTCGCGCTTTTGTGGTTTGGGCAAACCGAAGCCGCCATGTTGTTCGTCGTCATTATGGGCACGCTCTGGTCGGTCATCATCGCGACCGATACCGGCGTGCGACATGTGCCGCCGATTTATCCGCGCGCCGCGCTCACGATGGGATCGAAGCGTTTGCACATTTGGCTCAAAGTAATTTTGCCCGCGTCGCTCCCGTTTATCGTCAGTGGAATGAAACAAGGCTGGGCCTTCGCGTGGCGTTCGCTCATGGCCGCGGAGATTTACGTGACTATCCTCACCGGCTTCGGCCTCGGCCAATTACTTCACTTCGGCCGCGAACAACAGGCGATGGAACAAGTCATCGGTATCATGATTGTGATCGTGCTCATCGGTTTGCTCGTGGACAAAACTTTGTTCTCGCCGATCGAGCGTTTTCTGCATCGACGTTGGGGCACGAGTCAGTGAAGCAGCGTGCAAGATCGACAATCGCCATTCGCGAAGTCACGATCGTGAATCCGTTAGGCCTGCACGCGCGGCCGGCCGCAGAATTCGCGAAACGCGCCCGCGCTTTTCACTCTGACGTGTCGCTAATCAAAAACGGCGAGCGTTATTCCGCCGAGAGTTTGATCGACATCTTGCGCGCGAATCTGAATCAGGGCGAAACTTTCACCCTCGAAGCGACCGGGCGTGATGCCGACGAAACCGTCGAAGAACTCGCGAAAGTCGTCGCCGGATTTAAGGACTAACGAATTACTTCAGCGGCCGCGCCACCAAAATCCCGGTGTCGCTGCCGTAGCGATACAGATATTTCGAGATCGAACTATCGACGATTACCTTGCCCGCGTTGTTCGGCGCAGAGGCGTGCATGAAGTGCGCGACGCCGTCGCTCGTTTTCAAACAAAGCCCGACGTGCGATGTCGATCTTAGCCCGCCACGATCGCGCGACACGATCCCAATGATGTCGCCGGAGCGAAGATTCTTTTCGATTTTCGCCACCCGGTTCTTCGGAATTTCGTAGAGCGGCCGCGAAGACACATCGCGCTCCATGCGGCCGAGCGGGCCTAACAAGCTCTTGTTCGCCGCCAGATAACGATAGTGTCGCCAGCCGATCGTCATCTCGCGCGCCGAATGCGGCGCGCTGCGGCCGCCGAGTTGTCTCGTCAGGTCGTTGACCAAACCGCGCCGGTCATTGTCGTAAAGCCAGTCCTCGAGATAGTGCAGGCGCGAAAGATATTCGCCGGTGCATTCGCCGCCGCGATAACGGTCCTGCTCGATGTAATGCAGCATCGTCGTCGGCCGCCAGTTTTCCTCCGGCTCGTTCAGCATGCGCGCGAACGCGAGCGAGATTTCGAAAAACGTCCAGCAATCCATGCCCTGAAAATTTACCGAGGGCGACTCGATGTGATTGTCGATCTCGAGAGTGAAATGCTTGTAGCGCGTCCCGAGCAGGGATTGACCAACTGCGGCCGTGCGTTCGCCGATCGGCAACGCTTTCCAATTTTCCGATTTCGCTTTCGCGACGAGGCGATCGAATTGCTCCTGTCCTTTGAAAACGGTCGAGAACGGCAGACGCGATTCGAATGCGAACGCGCTCGTGCAAAACAAAATCGCGGGAACAACAAACTTTAAACTGCGCATACGCGCAAAGCTCCACGCGGAAACGCGTTTGATCAACCGTCGGTCACCACCGCGTCCATCACCACGTCGTGACCTTCAGTCGGGATGCGGTCGATGATTTGAAATGAAAAACAAATACCGAGTTTGAACGCGTTCCTGGCTGCGCCGGCGAGGAGCCGATCGAAAAATCCGCCGCCCCGGCCGAGACGATGTCGATCTTGCGAAAACGCGAGGCCGGGCACGAGGATCAAATCGATTTCGTCAGGCAGATGCAGCTCGGCTTCGGTCTTGGGCGGACTTTGCGGAATGGTTGCGCACGAAACTTTGCGCGCTTTGCAGTCGAGCGTGAGCGGTTGAATGATCGGCTCGCTCGGCAGCGGCACAAAGAGCACGATATTCTTCGCGTCGTTCCATTGCTCCATCTCGAGCACGCGCTCGCAGATTTCGTCCGAATACGATTGTCGATCTTCCGCGGTCAGCTCCCGCAATCGCTGCCGCATCTCCGACCGCAAGGCCGCTTTCTCGTCATTCATGCCCGCGAACTGTTTGCTTACATTCCAGCCGTTTATATGGTTCGCGGCAAGTGCCGATTCCGTTTGCAAGAAAAAGCCGCAGGAATGTCGTTCGCCAATCTTCGGATAATGGCGCCGCGACCCGCACCTCGACCCGGGTAAAAATGCGGCCGCGGCGCGACTGGCATAAGCGCAATTTTCTCGCCGAAGTCTTAATCCCGTCGCTCTTCACCAAACGCGCCGGCGATTACGAACCACCGCAGTTCCCGGTCATCGAGCCCGGACAGATCTGCATCACATGGATCGGTCACTCGTCGTTTCTCATTCAAACGCACGAGATGAATCTGCTCGTCGATCCGATCTGGTCGAAGTGGCTCAAGGTGATCAAGCGTTTGAAGAAACCCGGATTCGAAATTCATCATCTGCCCGAGATCGATCTCGTTCTCGTTACGCACGCGCACTTCGATCATCTCGATCGGCGCACCTTGCGCAAAGTCGCGGCCGATCAACCGATCGTGGTCCCGATTGGCGTTGGCAATCTCGTGCACGATCTCGGATTTCACATCGTGCACGAACTCGATTACTGGCAGAACGTGAAGCTCGGCCCGGTCAATGTCGCGCTCACGCCCTGTTATCATTGGGGCGCGCGTTTTCTGGCCGATCTTCATCGTGGCTTCGGCGGTTTCGCCATTCAAGTTGAAGGCCGCACCATTTTTCATTGCGGCGACAGCGCGTTTTTTCCCGGCTTCCGCGAAATCGGCGAACACTACAAGATCGACATCGCGCTTCTGCCCATCGGTGCTTACGACGCGCCGACCGGTCGCGAAGTTCACATGAATCCCGAAGAAGCCGTGCGCACATTCATCGAGCTGAAAGCGAAAACGCTCGTGCCGATGCATTACGGATCGTTTCGGTTAGGCTACGAACCAATGCACGAACCGCTCGAGCGTCTGCTCCAGTCTGCACGCGAACATGGCATCGAAAACAAGGTGCTGGTATTGAACGAGGGAAAACCGGTGGTGGTGTGATTTTTGGCCACGGATGAACACGGATGAAACACGGATAAGCAGATTCTTTTTTCTGCATCCGTGAAAATCCGTGTTAATCCGTGGCCAAATTTTTTTGGCGCGACGTTCGCTGGAATAATTGTTGTCGCATTTTGTCTGCTGCTGCTTTGGCGCGACCCACTCGTTTTTTGGAACGACGATTATCAATTGTCGATCTTGCCCGTCTTCGCCGATGTCGCGCGCAGTTGGGGCGAAGGTCACTGGCCGTTGCTCAGTCCGTATTCGTGGGTCTGCGCAAATCTCGCCGGCGAATATCAATACGGAACGTTTTCCGTCTTCGTTAACGCCGCCGTCGTTCTCATCTGGAAATTTCCGTTCACGTTTCCGCAACAAGCCGCCGCGCTCTCCATCACACATTTAATCGTTCTCGCGATCGGCGCGTTTCTTCTCGCGCGCGGACGCAACTTCGACATTCCGTTGTCGATCTTCGTTTCGTTAGTCGCGACCTTGAACGGTTGGATCATTTGTTGGGGCGCGACCGATTGGTTCGGCGCGCTGGCTGCGTTCGCCTGGCTGCCGTGGTGCTGGTGGGCGCTCGAGAAATCCAGATGCGCCGCTGTCGACATCTCTTCTGTAGAGGCCGCTGTCCCCAGCGGCAGGCCTAACGGAATGCCGCCGGGGACGGCGGCCTCTACAGGAGTCGTCGCCGTGTTGCGGCCGGCGCCGTTCGTCTATCTGCTCGTCACCGGCGGTTTTCCCTACACCGTGCTCATGCTCGCGCTGCTCGTGGCGTGGTTGTCGATCAAGTCGTTAGTCGAAACGAAAAAGTTTATGTCGATCTTGCCGATGTTCGTCGGCGTTGCGCTCGGCTTCGCCATGTCTGCGCCGGCGTGGCTTGCGCTTCTCGATTACACATCGGATTCGGCGCGCGCGGTCACGGCCGCGACCGCGCATTCGCAATGGCTCGTGCCGTGGCGCGCGCTGCCCGGCTTCGTCGTTCCCGCGTGGACCGTGAACTGGTCCGACTTTTCCAATCGCATGATGCCGCATCGCGCAGCCGAGCTCGCGTGCGGATTGGTTGCGCCCGTGGCGTTGATCGCGGCGTTTCTGAATCGCGGCCGCGTATTTTTGCGCAAGATCAAATGGGACTTCGCACTGCTCATCGTTGTGCTTTTGCTCTGCATGCTGCCGAGCGCCGGTCTGTTTCGCTGGAGTTTTCGATGGCTGCCGTTTTTGCACGTCGCGCTCGCGCTCTGCGCGGCGCAAGCCTGGCAAGATCGACATCGTGCCGGTTTGTGCGCGCTTTTATTAGTCGGCGTCAGCGCGGTGACGATGTCGATCTTGCAAGCGAACGGTGCGTTCGCATTTCCGCTTACGTGGATTTTGCTCGTGCTTGCAGCGATCTGGGCGACGACAGAATTTTTGCATCGCGATAACGCATGGCTGCCGCCGTCGCTCACCGCCGCATCGCTCCTCGCGACTTACCTTTGTATTCCGCCGAATTGCGGCGTGCCGCGATACAACCTTTCGCAGCAATTGTTGCAACCAGCCCCGCTCGATCCGCACCGACTTTATCTCAGCGTTTATCCGCCGCCGGAATTCGATTATCGAATTGAGGCGAGATCGCAACCGGTCGGCCAGGTCGTTAGGCCGGGGAGCACGTCGATGTGGGCGGCGCTCCGCTTCGTTAACGGTTACAGTCCGATCCTCGCCGCTGGCATCGCGCGCGAGCTGCGTTTTTCCATTCACGGCGAAATCGATCCGTCATTTGCCGAATACATCGTGCGCGACCAATCGGGCGCGCTGGCCGAGCTCGGCGTCGATGGAATTGTCGTAGCAAAAGAAATCACGCTCGAGCCCGAGCCGTGGGAATGGGAGCGCGTCTTCGAGAATGATGAAGGTCGCGTTTTTCATCGACGCGGCCCGCCGCTGCCGGTGGTTCGCTCGGTCAGTTGGATCGACAATCGTCCTAACGACAATTTCGCCGTCGCCGAATTGACGAACATTCGCGACACGCGAAACCGCGTCGAAGTAGATGTCGATCTTGCGAGCGACAGTGGTCCGGCCCTGATCACGTTCGCGCGTCCGTACTTTCGCGGTTACATCGCCTCGTTAGGCGAAAAACGATTGCCGGTCGGTTCTTATCGCGGCTTGTTCCCGATCGTTGAAATTCCGCCCGGTTCGCGCGGACGGCTGGTGCTGAGTTATCGGCCGGCCTGGTTGCTCTACGGCGGCGGCGTCGCAATTCTTGCCGCCGTCATCGTGGTGTTCGGCGCGCTCAGACGCGGATCGTAAACACTTCCACCGGTTCGTCCACGCCTTTGACTTGTTGCGGCGGCAACGCGTTTACACCTTGTCGATCTTGCAACAAATCGAGCGTCGCTTTGCTAAAGAGTAGCGATGTCCCGAGCGTTTTGTTTAACGCCTCGATCCGCGAAGCGACGTTCACCGTGTTTCCGATCACAGTAAATTCCATGCGATCGGTCGAACCGATGCTGCCCACGATCGCCGGACCGCTGTTGATGCCGATGCCGATCGCGAACGGTTCTTCCCCGCGGGCTTGTCGGTCCCGATTTAAACCTTCCAGCCTTCGCTCCATCGCGCGCGCCGTAGCGAGAGCGCGATGCGCGTGATCAACCGTGTCGCTGCCGATGCCGAACAGCGCCATGAAGCCATCGCCCAGAAATTTATTAATCATTCCGCCATGTTCGCCTTCGATCACTTCCACCATGGCGCGCAGAAATTCATTCAGCAGTTTGACCGCTTCGTTAGGCGCGAGATCGGCGGAACGCGCGGTGAATCCGCGAATATCGACAAACATGACGGTGATCTCCTGTTCTCTGCCGCCGAGGCCGGGATCGCGCGCGAGAATTTCTTCGGCCGCTTTGCGACCGACGTGTGCGCCGAATGTTTGTCGCAAACGTTCCTTCTCGCGCAACTCGATTACCATGCGATTGAACTGGCCGATGAGCGCACCAAATTCATCCGCGCGCCGCAGCGGCACCTGCACATCGAGCCGGCCTTCGGTCACCGCCTCGGCCGCGCGCCGCATTTGATCGACCGGTTGCGCGACCGAGCGGCCAATGAGCAATGCCGACAGAAGCGCAAACACGATTCCGATTCCGCCGACAAAAAATCCGAACCAATGCGATGTCGATCCACCAGCCGCCGGCGCATAGATCAACAAAAGCAAGGAACCGATCGGGCAAACACTCGCCGAAATCGCCCACATTAATCCGCGCACGCGGAGCGAAATCGGACGAATGCCGCGCAGTCGGTCCGGCCGCGCGTCGCGAAAAAAAAGCGAATACAATCCCCATTGGCTCGCCCATTCGATCACGAAGAATCCTTGCGTCGTCGCGATAAAACCTGAGACACCGAATGAAATCGGGAAGTGCCAGTAAAATAGCGGATTCATTGGCCGTCCCGCCGTCGCCAGCGAAGCGAGAAACACGACCGAACCTAACAACCACCCTGCGCCCGAGATGGCCGCGCCGTACCAGGGCAAATGGACGAGGCGCCGCCGCACCGGATCGAGTTCGTTAGGCGAAACATTTTCGCCGCGCGACAATCGCAAATACGCGGGCCGGAGCGAAAGAATAAGCCACATCCAGATCGCGCCCGCGATCGGATACGCGACCAGATTCCACACGATCACAGTCTCGATGAACCGCTGCTTCAATCCATCGGCAACCAGCAATGGATCGATCACGACGCTGTTGTACCAAATGTTAAAAATGCTGCCGACGATGTGCGGCACGACCGGCGCGAGCGCGACGATCAGGAGTGGATGACGAACGCGAGCCTCGTCCTTTACCGCAGCGTCCATGGCCGGAAATAATCGAGAAAAATCATCTCGCCCGGCAAGTGTTCTTTCTCATGAACGCGTTTCAGCGCGGGATAATTGGTGAGCTTGCCGAAATGAAAACCGCGACCGAGCGGCGCGAACATGTCGTCCTGGTGGCTCGGCAAAATGTAACGCGGTTGCAATTGCCTAACGATCTCGGCAAATCGATTGCGACTGTCCGGCAAAGCCACGCCGACTATCGCAAGATCGACATGTTCCATTCGCGGAGCCGGCAGCGCGTTCGGAACTCCACCCGAGTCGATGTAAATGCGTTCGCCACTACCTTCGACGACGAATGCGAGCGGCTCGCCTACGACGTAATCAGAAGCTTTCACCGGCGGCTTTCTCGCCTTTGCCCTGTCTGGAAATGGAACTTTGCCGAAGAGCCGATCGTGTTGCGCGGAGAGAACGCGAACGGTCCACGGCCCGATTCGCCTCACGTCACCAGGCTTCACTGCATTCGCATTCGATGCGCCTAACGAGCGCGCAAGATCGACAGCGGTCGGGCCAGCGAACAATTTCGCACCCGTGCGCCGCAACAACTCCGGAACGTCGAGCAAATGATCGAAGTGCGCGTGCGTGACTAAAATCGCGTCGGCCCGAGGTTGAAGATGTTTGTAACCTTCATCCACGCGATCCGCGCGCGACGCGATCGGGCGATTCAACGCGGCCGACCAAAGGCCGACGCGCGTGAAATAAGGATCGACGAGCAAAGTGTGTCCATCCGTTTCAAACTCGTAGCCGTTTACGCCGAGATAGGTGACCCGGATTGCGGCATCCGCGGTCGCGATGAGAAAAAACGCGGCGGCGAATGTGATTGTCGATCTTAGTAAACGTCGCGCTTGTATCGTTTGTCGTTTTTAAGTTTCTCGACGTATTCGTTCGCTTCTTCGACCGACTTTCCGCCCTGTTGCTGCACGATCGTGCGCAAAGCCGCATCGACATCTTTCGCCATCCGTTTGGCGTCGCCGCAAACAAAAAACTGCGCACCGTCGCCGTCGATCCATTTCCAAATCTCAGCCGCGTTCTCGAGCATGCGATGTTGCACGTAAATCTTGTGCGCCTGATCGCGCGAGAACGCGCAATCGAGTCGCGTGAGCAGTCCATCCTGTTTCATTTGATGGAACTCGTCGCGGTAAGCGTAATCGCACGCTTCGCGCTGCGCGCCGAAGAAAAGCCAGTTCCGTCCCTTCGCGCCGAGTACTTGTCGATCTTGCAAAAAAGCGCGGAACGGCGCCACGCCCGTGCCCGGCCCGATCATGATGAGCGGCGTGTTTCCATCCTCCGGCATGTGAAAATGTTTCGCCGTCGTCGGATAAACCGGCACCGGCACATTTTCGGCGCGCTCGGCCAGAAAAGTGGACGCCACACCTTTGCGCTGCCGCCCGTTACTTTCGTAACGCACCACGTCGATGATGAAATGCACCTGATCGGGAAACGCGCGCAGACTCGACGCGACCGAATACAACCGCGGCTGCAGTTTCGTGAGCAGACCGACGAATTCTTCGGGCGCAAATTTTGCCGACGGATGTTCGACCAGAAAATCAATGATCTCCGAACCCCAGAGAAAATTTTCGAGGTCATGTTTGCGATCGGGGTGCAGCAACTCCTTCAGCATCGGCGCGGCCGACGCGCGCTCGACGATCGCTTTCAAAAACTTCGGCGGCGGTTGCGTGATGGAAAAATCGCGCAGGAGCGCTTCGCGAAACGGCTTTGTCGTTTTCGCCGCCGGCACCGGTTCGTCGCCTTTCGCGCCGAGCGCGCGAATGATTTCATCGACAAGTTGCGGATCGTTCGACGCATAAACCGCGATCGAATCACCCGGCTCGTAACTTAAACCCCAATTCGTTAGGTCGAGCTCGAAATGTCGCGTGTCCTTTTCCGATTCTTCGGTGCTGAGCCGGCGGTTCACCCGCAGCTTGGCCGGAAATGGATTCGCGCGCGTCCATTGCGACGCAGCGGATTTTGGTGGAGCGCTGACTTCGGACATTCGCATTCTCTAGCGGCGATATCGGATCGTCGCAAATATCGTTGTCGATCTTAGTAAACGTCGCGCTTGTAACGCTTGTCCGCTTTCAGCTTCTCGACGTGTTCGTTCGTTTGTTCGACCGTTTTTCCGCCCTCTTTCTCAATGATCGTACGCAAGGCGGCATCGACATCTTTCGCCATCCGCCGCGCGTCACCGCAAACGAAAAAGTGCGCGCCTTCGTCGATCCATTTCCAAATCTCGGCCGCGTTCTCGAGCATCTTGTGTTGCACGTACGATTTATCTTTCGAATCGCGCGACCAGGCGCAGTCGAGCCGCGTGAGAAATCCATCCGCTTTCATTTTTTCGAGCTCGTCTTCGTAAAAATAATCGCAGTGCTTGTGCTGCGAACCGAAGAAGAGCCAGTTTTTTCCCTTCGCGCCGGTCGATTGTCGATCTTGCAAAAACGCGCGGAAGGGCGCGATGCCGGTTCCGGGGCCGACCATGATGATCGGCACATTGCCATCTTCGGGAAGACGAAATCGCGATGGATTCGGGAAAACCGGAATCGAAGATTTCTCCGCGCGCTCGGCCAGAAAAGCTGAGCAAACACCTTTGCGTTCGCGACCGCGACTTTCGTAACGCACGACGTCGATCGTGAAATGCACTTCGTCCGGATGCGCCTTCAGGCTCGACGAGATCGAATACAAACGCGGCATCAATTTCGCGAGAGTGTCGACGAACTCCTGCGGCGTCCACTTGATCGACGGATGCTCGATCAGAAAATCGATCACCTCCATGCCCCAAAGATATTTATCGAGATCGTCCTTTCGCTCCGGCTTCATCAACTCCGTGAGCAACGGCGCGCCGTTCACCGCCTTCTCCGAAATCGCTTTCAAAAATTTCGGCGATGTCTGGGTGATGCGGCAGTCGCTCAGCAACGCATCGCGCAAATTCGTTTCGCGCATCGGACTTTTCACCGCTTCATCGCCTTTGCATTTTAACGTCGCGATGATTTCATCGACCAGCGCGGGATCGTTCGTCGGCCAGACCGTCATCGAATCGCCGACCTCGTAATTCAATCCCCAATCTTTGAGATCGAGCACGAAATGGCGCGTGTCTTTTTCGGAATCTTCGCCGCAGAGTTTGCGGTTCGTCTTTAACCTTGCCGGAAACGGATTCGCCCGCGTGTAAGGACCCGGCATAACACTCACTCTGTCATTCTGAGCGAAGCGAAGAATCTCATATCATTTCCTTAGAGCGACAAAACAGAATAGCGAGAGATGTTTCGCTTCGCTCAACATGACAGGTGAGAAGTTTAGCCGTCGTTGCCGATCGAAAGCGTCGGACAAACTTCGAGCGCGCGTTGCGCCGCCGCGGTTTCCTCGTCATTCGCCGGCTGGCGATTAAAATAAACTGCGGTCTCGTCATCGACCACCGTCAAAAGCATCGGCGCTTCTTCCAGACAATTGCGACACATCGTGCAGGTAGTGTCGACGTAGTAAGGTCCGGGCGCGTTGAGCGGGTGCTTGATGTTCTTGTCGGGCATGTGCCCTTTTACTAAATCGCGAACGCGCGCCGCAATTTATTTCGGCGAAGGAATCGCGCTCGGCTCGATTTCCGGTTCGCCCGGCAAATTCAACGGCGGCGCGGATAGCGTCGGTGTCGGCAGCGGCGTTAACGTCATTCCACTTTTTGTCTGCAACACTCCGCCGGAAACGGCGACGTCTTCGACGAAATAAAGATCGCCTTTGCTTGCGACATTCTTTTCATCGGTAGATGTCGATCTTCGATAAAAGCGCTCCATCTCATCGAGGTGAAACGGCCGCGAGCCGCGACGACCGAAGACAACGGTTTGTCCGCCCGTTTCATCCACCACGCGATCGCGTTCGAGTCCGCGCGAAACGCAAATCGCTTCGCCTTTCGTGTGATAAGTCGCGATCAATTTCGGATTCGGCCGCGGACTGAATCCTTGCGCGCCCGCGACCGTGTCCGGCGAAATCAATTGCACGACGCGCAATCCATTTTTGCCGTCGGCCACGAGCGCGAACTCGGACGCGCTCACGCTGCCAACTTGCACCGCGCGTGTGTCGTTCAATGCGCCATTAGCGTTGAACATTTGATCGAGTCGCGGGCGCTCCGGATTTTCCACGTCGACAATCGCGAGACCTTCCGGACCGTTCGCGACGTAAGCGTATGTGCGCGCCACATACAAACGTCCCGTGTGATTCAGCCTAACAAGCGCGTGCTTCACCGGCACTGGTCGATCGGGTTCGGTAAGATCGACAACTTTCATTCCGTCATCGTCCGTGATGAATCCGTAACGAAACTGCACCGCAATGCAGCGCGGATTGCGGAGAAAGCCGCTCGTTAGTTCGCCAACAATCTGCGGATGCGTCGGGTCGTGCACATCGATCACGAACAATCCGCGCGGCGTCGTCATGTAAAGCCGATGTCCCGCCGCAGCGACAAAAGTCGCGCCGGTCAGCACGCCGTTCGGATTGAAGCGAATCGTTTCGCTTTCCTTCAGGAAATTATTGTCCGGATTTCCATCCACCAACGTGCCGACGAAGACGTTGACGAGTCCTTCTTCGCGATCGGAGATGTAAACGTAGCCGTAGAAAATATCGATCGGCTGTTCTTCGTTTTCGGGAAGGTGGTTGCGCAACGGATCGAGCGCGAGCGTGCTCGGCAGCGCAATGCTCGTGGCGTATTTCGTGTTGATGCGCGTGCGCTGGCCTAACGGCGACACCGGCGCGCTCACGATGCGCTCGGAAAATCCTTTTTGGTCGATGTTCGCGACGTCGAACACTTCGAAACCGCCGTGGCCGTTCGCGGTGTAAAGATATTCGCCGCGCAACCAGATATCCTGAATGTCGTGACCGGAATGTTCGTACGCTTCCTGCAATTCTCCGCCAAGATCGACATGTTTCTTGTAGTTCGCGGGGTAGGCGATCGATTGCAGATGACTTCCGATCGCCGCCTGCGGCTCGTCGCGCTCCGTCCACACGACCGCATGCAATCCTTCGCGGCCTTCGCCGACATACGCGTAACGCCCGAAGAAATTCACCGTCCCCGTTCCAAAGCCTAACAACTGCGTCATCCACGCGTTGTTGTCGTTTTGCTTCGACAAATGGCAGTCGGTGCAATTCTTCGTCGTCCCGACACTCGAAGTCGTGTGCGGAAAATGGGGATTGAACGCCTGGCCGCTGTAACCTTCCGTCGAAAATGTTTGCTGCTGCGAGTAAACCCATTCGCGATTCGCATTCTGCGAACTGACGACGACGGCGCTCGACGAACGCAGCACCGCCATCCGATTTTTCTTCACCGTGCCGTCGATACCGAGCATGAAAACGTCGTCGCGCACGACTTGCGGGTTGTAGGTGGTGAAGTTTCGATCGGTCACGCCTTCGAATTTATTTTGCGCGACGCGCTGGTTCGCTTTCATCGGCAGATGGCAACCGAAACAACTTGTCGCCCACGACGTGTGACAAATTTGGCAATCCATCGCCGAGTTGTCGTGCGCGAGATGTACATGTCGATCTTGCGATTCTGATTCCGGGGAGCGCAGGCCGCTGGCCTGCTGGTCGCGGCGGCTCGCCGCGACATCTTCGGCGGGCGAGCCGCCACCCGCCACAGGCGGGCCGCCTGTGCTCCCCAGACTAACGAGTCCGCCCCAACTCCTTCCATCGCGCCGCAATGTTTTCGCGTAAGCTGACTTCGGATTGTAATGCGGCGAGAGCGGATCAATCGTGTCGATCGTCTGCGGAATTTCCCAACGCGTGTCCGGCGACATGGTTGATTGCTGAAACAATTTCGTTCCTTCCCAACTGAAACGCGGACCCCACGGCGTGTTGCTGTTGTTGAGCAAATCGATCGCGCCGGCGTTGCCCGTCGTGACTAACGACGGCCGTTTGTCGATCGTGCCGTGGCAGTCGATGCAATTGATCGTGGTCGCGTTGCGCGGCTCGCCATAAAGCATGCCGTTGCCGTGAACATCGACATCGAAGTGACAATCGGCGCATTGCATGCCGTGCGCGAGATGGACGTCCTTCAAGTGCACGGCCTTCGCGAACTTCTGCGGATCGTTCATGTCGATCTTGTTGTCGTCCAGGTCTAACAAGTTGCCTTTGCGGTCGTGTTTGAAGATCGCGCGAAAGACCCAGCCGTGTCCGTGGTAATCGGCGAACTGCGTATGTTTGAGTTGCGGATTTAATTCCGCGACGCGATCGAGAAAATCTTTGTCGCCCCAAAGTCCGCGCGCGGCCGCGGCCTCCGGATTTTCCATTGTCGATCTTACGAGCTCGGCGTCGGTTGGATCGTGTTGCTCGGTCGGATACATGAATTCGCCGTCGGTTTCCTGGTCCCACCACGTGTAACCGAGATACGGATTCACGAACAAATTCCCCTGATGCATGTGGCAGTTCATGCATTGGCTCGAGGGAATCGCGCGCGTGAATTGGTGAATGATCGGATGACCGCGCTCCGCTTTCGGAATCGTTTCGTCGGCGGAGAAACTCAAACCTTGATGACCGTACTTGCTCCACCATCCGGAGTTCGTCGGCGAGCGATCGTTCGCGTAAACAACATGACAGGCCGAGCAGCCGCTCGATCGATAATCGCCCGGATGATCGTTCGAACCGAGAAAGCCTAACAACGGATCGTGCAGTCGCGTTTTTTGCAGGCCGAGAAATACCGGATCGGTGCGATTCAAGGTACCGAGTCCGCGTTGTGACAAACGTCGCTCCGGTTTTCCGGGTGGCTCGGATTGCGTGGGCAGGCCTAACGAAAGCTGTTCGCGTCCGCCTTTTTCGAAAATGCGCAGAATGTTTCCGGGATTCGAAAGATTGAATCGCGGGAGCGGTTCGAGAAACGGGAGAATGCCGTGGACGCGCGTGTCTTCGGCCGTGACCGGCGTGTAGTTGTCGATCTTGAGCGGGATTCCGTCAGCGCCGTAGGCCTGACCGAAGCGATAGTTTTTCTGCGGATACGCGCCATTATTATATAGAGCGGCGCCCCAGAGCATGGCGCCGTGGTTCATCATGGAATGATCGACATTGCGCACGATCTCGCCGTGACAAAGCCCGCACGTTTTCTCGGCGACACGCAAATCGCCGGGATTCATGAACTGGATGAACTCGGCGGATTCGTGATTAAGCCAAACGTCCGAGCGCGGTGGATTGGCCGACGTTTTCCAAAACTCTTTGTTCTTCGGCAAAATGTGCGCCTGTTCTTTCGTTAGGCCGCGCGCCGGATTTCCGCCGTGACAATCAATGCACCCGAGCACGACGTGATCGGTATCCTTGTGCATCGGCTCGACGCCTTGATGACATTGCAAGCAACCGGCGCTTTTCGCGTTCGCTTCCGCGTGCGTTTGGTCGATCCAGTTTCGCGGCGGAATTGTCGATCTTGCAGTTGTCGATCTTATAACGGGAGCGGATGTCGGCGGACCGTAACCAGAGTCTTGCGCCAATAAAACTCGCGCGACCAAAACGAAAATGAGCGCGACGCGTTTCATCAATACGTCAGCGTCAGCGTCATGATTCCGCTGTAGAGAAAGTCATCGACCGTTCCGGCGGCGGGCTGCGGAAATCCGTGAACGGGCACGGTGTTCGTGCGAAAAAGATCTTTGTATCCCCAACGCGGAATCAAAAAACCCGCGCCGGCGGTGACGATTATGTTTTCGGTAAGCAATGGCCGCCATTCGAAACCCATGCTGCAATCCATCGCGAAATCGTTGCTCGCGTGATTGGTGAATTGCACGAGACGCGTCACGTCGGTGTAGCAGGTGCGGATGTAGTTCACGTTCACGAACGTTTTCAATTTCGGCAGAACATCGGCGTCGAGTCCGTAGCCGACGATGAACGCGCCGGGATTAACGAAGTTCGCCTGGCCTTCGGTTTTGCTCGTGCGGAAATCGACGACTAACGAGTCGCGCTGTTTAAAATTCACCGAGGTGCCGGCGAGATTGAATCCCTGATGCGAATAAAAGCTGAACGGGCCGCCGATGAAAAATGGGCGGTCGAGCACGGTGTCGAACCCGGCGGCGTGCGAGTCAGTCGGATCATTGTCGCCGCTCGCATAAAAGATCGACAACTTGTGCCGCATCCAATCCTTGTCGATCGACACTTCAAGCGCCGCCATTTGGCCGTTGATGTCGGTACGTTGTCCCGCGATTTCGTTGAAGCCGTCTTCGCCTAACGCTTCGTAAAGCGCGTGCGAAATATTGAACCGCCCGATGTGTCCATCGCCGGTCCAGCCGAGATAATAAATTTGCTCGTAATGATCGCGCACCATGCCAATCGGCGCCGGCCGGGTGATGAATCCGTTCTTGTCGTAATGCCGGCTCGAATTGTCGAAGTCGCCGACGAAATTCAACTGCGCGGTGTAGCCGTGCCAAAGAAAATCCTGGCGATAAACATTCGCGACATACACTTGTTGTTCGCGCCGGCTGAATTCGTTGAGGTCGGAATAGGTATCCTTCTCTAGCATGTCGAACGCGGCGACGTTCCATTGCCAGCGGTTGTTGTCGTAATTGCCGAAAATTCGGGCGCCGAGATTCGTGTCGTTGAAAATGAAACCGCGAAAGTCGGAGACGAACGGCTGAATGCCGGTGCGCGACGAAACGAAATCGTAGTTGTTCGACAAATCGCGAATGTGGATTTCGCCGAACGCTTCCTGGAGCGCGAAGAAATCTTTTTCACGCGTGGTGCCCTTCTGCGGATTCGGGTTCACGACGTTGCGTTCTTCGACGTCGATGTAGTTGTGATTGTAAACGCCGAGCACGCGCAGCGCCCATTCCACCGGCTTAAACGCGGTTTCGCCTTTGAAAAGATCGACACCGATCGAGAAATCGTTGGCCAGAAAATATTGTTCGCTCCGTCCGAAAAATTCGGAGCTGTTAGGCCGTTCCGCGCTCACGCCGCTTGGCGTCGGCAATTTTCGAAATTCGGCCTGGGCAAAATCTTCCGCGGTGATGTTGAGAAAAATGTCCTGACCAATGATCGGCGCGTCGCCTTTGAATTTGCTCTGCAAATACGGATGCCAAAGTTTCAGATCTTCCTGATACGGCGTCTCGGTTGATGGATCGGCATAACGTTTCCAACGGCCGAATCCGATAAACCAGCGCCGTGGCTCGGGCTCGGATCCGGGCAGCAATCCTTCGCCTGCTTCCGATTCCGGATACGTCTCGTATTCGAGCTTTCGCCGTTTCGGCACAACTTCGCGCACACCTTTGCGCGGCAGGCCTAACGAACGCGGCAGCGCTTCCTCGCCGTAATTCGGGGTCTGCGGCAAAATCGGCGGGAATAATTCCGGCGGCGCTTCTTCCGCTTCCGGTCGCTCGCGTTGCATCGCACCAGGATCGGGATTGAACTCGCTCGGCGACGATGGCGCGCTTTCGTCGTCGTTCGTCGTGATCGTGACCTGGCCGATGTACACCCTTTTCGGCGGCCGCACTTCGACCGTTTGCGCGAGGATCGACATCGTCGGTGCCGCGAAAATCGCGCCGGCGATCAAGGCAACGGACCAGCGCATGGGAGGGGGAGAATGCCGGAAACGCCTCGGACATAGCAAGCTCAGGCGTCGATTGTCGATCTTGCCGATGTCGATCTTATCTGTTACCAGAAAGCCCCCCGAATGAGATTCCGTCTGTTCCTCCTCGTTTTCTTCGCCGTCGTGGGGAATTCGTTTGCGCAGCTCACGTCCGCTGACGTCGACATCATCATTCGCCGCGCCGCGGCTCGCGCGGCAAAGATTTCGCCTAACAGCATCATCGCGGTCACTGATCGTGAAGGTTACGTGCTCGGCGTTTGGGTCACGCGCGGCGGAAACGCGACGCAGGATGAAATCGCGACTGCGGTTTCGAAAGCGGGCACGGCCGCGTTTTTAAGCAGCAACCAAAACGCGTTCACGTCGCGCACGGCGGGTTACATCATTCAACAACATTTTCCGGTCGGCGTGAGCAACACCGCGCCCGGTCCGCTCGTGGGCGTTGGATTGTCGAACTTGTTCGTTAGCGACGTGAACCATTTTAAAAAGATCGGCATGGTGTATTGCCCGCCGCCGATCCCGCCACAGACCATTCCGTCGCCGGGAACTTTTGGCGATCCGATCGCCGGGACATCGCTCGATGGTTCGCCCGGCGGCGTCCCGCTTTACAAAAACGGAAAACTCGCCGGCGGAATCGGCGTGACCGGCGACGGCAATCCAAATCCGCCGATTCCATCGACCGTCGCGCTGACGTTTTGCGCAATGACGATCACCCCCGGACTTCTGCGCAACGAAAATCCATTCATCTCCATCAACAGTTACGACCAGGACGAAGACATCGCGCTCGCCGGACAAGGTTCCTTCAAACCGCCATCAACCGTCACCGCGGACAAAGTTTTCATCAACGGTATCCGTCTGCCCTACACGGCGTCGTCAACGCAGAAGCCGAAGAATTTCGCGACGCCTCCAGGCAATTACGACTCGAACTATCCACCGCAAAATTCTCCAGGTCCTCCCCCTGGAATCGTGCCGGCAACATTCGCAAACGTTGATGGCGAGTTGCGGCAGCCGATTCAAAACGATCCGATCCTGGCACCGATCAACGGCCAGCCGCGCCTCACCGCTCCGGAAGTGCGTGACATCATTCGCTTCGCGGCCGAGCGCGTGAAAATCACGCGCGCCGGAATTCGTTTGCCCATCGGCACGCAAATGCAGGTCTTCATCACCGTCGTGAACAATCCGGACGTGGACGGAATTGCGCCGACTGTTCTCGGAACTTTCCGCACCGGCGAAGCGACGATGTTCAGCTGGGACGTAGCGGTGCAGAAAGCGCGCACCGCGGTTTTTTATTCGCGACACGATTTTGTTGGCTTCGGCACGAACGTCGCGCTTTCCACCCGCGCCGTCGGATTTCTCGCGCAAAAAAATTATCCGCCGGGAATCGATGGTAATAGTCCCGGCCCATTTTTCGCCGAACAAGATCGACTCTCTGGATTTTCCGGGACCGAACCGGACGTTGTCTTCACCGCCATGCCTGCGACCGCGCCCGATGCCCGCGATGGATTGAATCCATCTTTGCCTAACGGAATCACAATTTTCCCCGGCGGCTTTCCACTTTATCGAAACGGCACGCTCGTCGGCGCGATTGGCGTCAGCGGCGACGGGGTCGATCAGGACGACATCGTCGGCGCGTCGGGCTGCCACGATTTTCTCGCGCCCGACCGCATTCGCGCCGATCAATTTTTCTTTCGCGGGACGCGATTGCCGTATGCGAAGTTCCCGCGCGATCCGGGACTGTGATTTTCTGTGGTTTGGGGAGCACAGGCCGCTGGCCTGTAGTGTTCGGCGGCTCGCCGAACACAAATAATTCCGGCGAGCCGCCGGAATCCGCAGGCGGGCCGCCTGCGCTCCCCAGAATTTAATGCGCAAGATCGACATCTTCATTCGGTCGCGCATGTTGGCGGCGTGCGCGATGATTCGGGGGACGAATGCGAGACGCCGGCGGAAGATCAGCCGCAAATTACGGGCGCGGTCATTCCGCGACACGATCCTTACGCCGCCTTTCGTTCGCGCGGCTTCGCGTTTTTCACGGCGGGGAATTTATTGTCGATCATCGGCCGGCAAATGCTCGCCGTCGCGGTGGAATGGGAAATTTACGCGCGCACACATTCTGCGACCGCGCTCGGCCTCGTCGGGTTCGTCTTTGCAATTCCAATCGTCGGCCTCTCCCTCCCGGCGGGCGACCTGGCCGATCGCATCAGCCGCAAACACATCATACTCGTGGCGCAAATTTTTAGCGCGATCACATCCGTGCTGCTCGCGCTCGTTTCCTGGCAACATCTCGCCATTCCGAACATGTCGATCTTGCGCGCATGCAATCACGGCCTAACGAGCCTGGCGCAAATCTTCGAGCGACATGACCATTCCTTTCACTTCGACGACGCATCAATCCCGCTCATCTACCTCCTGCTTTTCTTCGGCGCCATCGCCCGCACGTTCAGTTGGGCGGCGCGCAGCTCATTTTTTCCCACGCTGATTTCGCGTGACGCCTTTTCCAATGCCGTCACCTGGAATAACAGCGTCTTCCAAATCGGCTCGGTCGTCGGTCCGGCCATCAGCGGTTTCATGGTCGCGCATCTCGGATTTGCACCGGTTTACATTATCGACGCGATCACCGCGTTTTTATTTTTCCTGCTCGTGCTGCCGATCGCGCGCGCGCCGCAAAAGCGGAACAACATCGATCCGAGTCGGTGGCGCAGTTTCGCTGCCGGGGTCAAATTCGTTTTTAGCCGAAAAGTTATTCTCGCGACCATCACGCTCGATTTGTTTGCGGTGTTGTTAGGCGGCGCGGTCGCACTCCTGCCGATCTTCGCCGACCAAATTCTGCACTGTGGTCCCGTCGGTCTCGGATGGATGCGCGCCGCGCCGGCGGTCGGCGCGTTCTCGATGGCGTTGCTCGTCGCCTACCTGCCGCCGATGCGACAGGCGGGAAAAACTTTGCTTTGGTGCGTCGTGGGTTTCGGAATGGCCACCGTTATCTTCGGCCTGTCGAAAGCGCTCTGGCTTTCGCTTGCGATGTTGTTCTTCGCCGGCGCGCTCGATAGCGTAAGCGTCATCATTCGCGGATCGATCGTGCAACTGGTCACGCCGGACGAAATGCGAGGCCGCGTTTCCGCCGTGAACAACATTTTCATCGGCACATCGAACGAATTCGGCGCGCTCGAATCCGGCCTAACCGCGGCGCTGGTCGGTCCGGTCATTTCGGTTGTGGCCGGGGGAATCGGGACCATCCTCGTCGTCTTCGGCTCCGCCTTGAAGTGGCCCGAGATCCGGAAGATCGGCGCGCTCGATCGGACATTGCGCTAAGATCGACAATTAGATTGGCGCGAGGCGGCGCGGCAGGAATAATTGGGCGCAGCGCGAATACTGCTCACCATGAAAATCGCGGTTGCCCAAATCACCTGCGCGCCGGGCGAGCCGAAGACGAACCTTCGGCAGATCCGCGATTTTTCGACGAGCGCGCGCGCCCGCGGAGCCGACCTCGTCGTTTTCCCGGAGATGTGCGACACGAGTTACTCGATGCCGGTGATCCGCAAAAACGCGACATCGTGGAACGAAGGCGCTGTCCCCGAACTACGAAAGTTTGCGCAGAATTTGTCGATCGCCATCATCTGCGGCGTTTCGGAACGCGAAGGCGATCGCATTTATAATTCGCAGGTCTTCATTAACTCGCGCGGCGAGATCATCGCCAGATATCGCAAGTGTCACCTTTTCGCCGTGCCGCCGGTGGAAGAAGAGAAATGTTTTGCGCCCGGCGATGCGATCACGGTTGCGGAGCTCGATGGGTGGAGATTTGGCCTCACCATTTGTTACGATTTGCGCTTTCCCGAAATTTATCGCGCGCTGGCTGCGGACAAAGGGGCAAACGTGCTCGTTGTTTCCTCCGCGTGGCCGTTCGTTAGGGCGAAACACATGCGCGCGTTGCTGATCGCGCGCGCGATTGAAAATCAAAGTTACGTGATCGCGTCCAATCGCGTCGGGACCGATGACGAGGTCACGTTTTGCGGATCGTCGGTCATTATCGATCCGAATGGCGCGGTGCTTGATTCAGCTTCGGCCGATCGCGATGAATTAATCCAGTCGGAGTTGAGCGCAGAAGTGATTAAGAAAACTCGCGACCGCATGCCGGTCTTCGCGCATCGCCGGCCCGACCTGTTCAAATAGCGATTGTCGATCTTGCGCGAACTCAAAACGCGCCGTGCAACGAGATCATGCCATAAGGCGCGCTGCCGTCTTCGTGAAAACGAATATCGGCCCGGTAAAAATCGAACGCGCGATACGGTTGATAGCCCGCTTCGACGCTTGCCGTCACGAACGACGCCAATTTCCAATCAACGCCAATGCCGCCGCGCAACTCGCTATAACTCAAGACCGAGTGATCGAGTCGATGAATACTGTGATTCACGCCGAAATCGTCATCCATGCGGAAGTTCGTCTGTTTGATGTTGGCGCCGGCATAAAGCGTCACCGCCTTCGTCGGCGTATATTCAAGGCGCGGCTCCGGTAAGACCGCGTTCAACACCCAGTCGCGCGCGATTTTCCAGCGAATGCCCGCGGCCGGAATCACCGGATACTCACGTTCCACGTCGATACTGACGCCGAGAATGAATTGAAGGTTCGGATTGTAAATGTATGTGCCCCCGGCGATGAACGGAACGTTGATCTGATCACTGTCGAGGTGATTGGCGCCATAAAATCCAGGCGTCGCTTCGAAGCGCGCGAGAATCGAATCGGAAATTTGCACATCGATCCCGATTACGGCCGCGAGTTCCTGCAATGTGTTTGGCAAGGGCGCATTTGCCGGCATGCCGAACGAAAAATGTTCCCATTCCAGACCGAGTCGCAGCACGCCGAATTTCGTTCGCGGCGTCAGAATGAAACGCAGGATGGTGTCGTGCTCATCGAAGTTGTCGATCTTGCGCGCGCTGCGGATCACCGCTGCTTCGCCGACATAAGTTTCTTCCGCGACATATTCGCCCGTCAGTTTCGACAACGGCGCGAACCAATCGACCTGCGTCTCGTCCGCTAAGATCGACATCGTCACCGCGAGGAACGCGAGAATGGTCGCGCCCACGCAAGATCGACATCGATATCTGTTCATGCCTAACGAGCCGTATCTTTACGGAAGAATGCGATCGCTTTCGAAATATCTTTCATCATGGCCGATTCCGACCCGAGCCGCTCCACGCCGTGCAAATCCGCCAGCGCCGCCGACGAAATCATGTCACCGCGCCAAACCAGCGTGGACGCTTTGCCGTTCGCCGTCACCGGCCACATTTGATAAAAGGTGAGCGCAACGTAGTAACCGCCACTCGCGTAATACGAAACATCGACGGCCTGTTGCCCGCGACTGTAAGACGCGCCGTCCGTGACCACGCCTTGATCATCGACATCGAGCAATTCCCAATACAGCTCCGGCGCGATCGAGCCCGCGCCGCGGCCGATGCCGGTCGCACTCAAGAAACCGGAAAACTGTTTGCGAATTTTATCCTGATTTTTGAGCAGCGTATTCACTTCTTCATTCGCACGGATCGTCGCGCCGCCGTAATCGTAGGCCGGTAATGCGGCCATTCCGCCGGACGAAAAAGTTTTTGCTCGCCGCGCCAGCACATCGCTCCAGAAGCCAACAAAATCGGCCCCGGATTTTTTCGCGTCCTCTTTGCTGATCTGGAGATCGTTACTCAGCTTTTGTGTTTTGTCCTTCAACGCGCGCACGGCTCCGTTGTCCGGCGCATTTTTTAATTTCGCAAAATCAGACGCGGCCGGTGACGCGGAAAGATCGCCGTGCAGAAGAACTTTCAGCTCGCGATGTTTGGTCGCGTCCCAATTTTTCATGGCGGCGATGACTTGCGCGGGCGCGCCCGGCATGACGTAAACACTTTGCACCGACAAATACCGCCCGTTCATCGGCGGGCCGTGCATTGTTTTCGCATCGCTCGCGGCCAGATCGTTGATGTCGATCTTGTCGAAGACGGAAAAGCTGGCCAATTCCGAGACCGGGTCCGCGTGTGCGATTGTCGATCTTGCGAACACAATCGCGAATGCGAGGACGAATGGGAGAATCGGTTTCATGACTCGCTTAACTAATCGCTGGCGGCTCATGGTTGCAAATCATGATGAGGCATCGCAATTAAGAAATCGTTCATGAACGCATCGGTGATCGTGCTGGAAAATTTGAGCAAGCGCTACGGCGACGTCGCGGCCGTGCGCGATCTCTCTTTCACGATCAATGCCGGAACGATTTTCGGATTTCTCGGCGCGAACGGGGCGGGGAAGACGACGACGATGCGAATGCTGTGCGGATTGACTCATCCGACCGGCGGCCGCGGCCTGATCGATGGCCACGATGTTTGGAAAGATCGACATCTTGTCCGGACGAAATTTGGTTACGTCGCGCAGCGTTTCAGTTTGTATCCCGATCTTACCGTGGAAGAAAATCTGCGTTTCTTCGGCGGCGCCTGTCGCGTTCCGCCGGACCGCCTGGAGAAGCGCACTGATGATTTGATAAGGCGGTGCGATCTCGAACAAAAGCGCGACACGGCTGCGGGCAGTTTATCCGGCGGCATGCGGCAACTGCTCGCGCTCGCTTGCGCGCTCGTGCACGACCCGCCGCTTTTATTTCTCGATGAGCCGACATCGGGCCTCGATCCGGTGCATCGACAGCAAATGTGGAATCTGCTCTACGACCTGAGCCACGGCGGCAAAACCATTTTCGTCACGACGCATTACATGGATGAAGCCGAACGCTGCACCGAAGTCGGATTTATCGAGAACGGCCGGTTGCTCGCGAAAGCGTCACCGCGACAATTGAAGGCGAGCTTTCGCACGAAACTGCTCGAAGTCGATGTCGATCCAACCATGCCCGCGCTCGTTAGGCTGCGAAATCTGCCGGAAGTGCTCGGCGTTTCGCTGCGCAGCGGCTCGTTGCGAATTTATTCGCCGGAACCGGAGAAGTTGCTCGCGAGCTGGCAAAACAACTGGCCGTTCCCTGATTTGAAATTGTTAGGCTCGCGCTGGGTCGAACCGGACATGGAAGACGTTTTCACCGCGTATTCGCAGGGTTACGACGCCGTCCTGACAAGATCGACAATATGAAAGCGATGTCCTTTCACGCGATCGCCAGCGTCGCTTACAAAGAATTTCTCCACATCTACCGCGACCGGCGCGTGCTCATTCTGCTTTTGATTTTGCCGCCGCTCTTCACCCTTCTCTTCGGTCATGCGTTCGAGACGAGCGAAATCAGCGGCGTGCCCGCGCTATTGATCAATCGCGACAACACGCCGCAGACACAGCGCTTCATCGACATCATCGCAAAGAACAACACGTTTTATTGGCGCAAAGGCGCGCCAGAGATGGCGAACGAATCCGATCTCCTCGGCAATCACGTGCAGGCGATTCTCGTTATTCCGCAGGGTTGGAGCGATTCGTTAGGCGCGGGGAATCCGAAGCCGCTGCCGCTTTATCTCGACAATGGCGACATCAATACCGCGGCGGCGGCGGAAGGCGCGGTGCAGAAAAGTCTGGCCGATTTCCAGGTGAAAGAGCGCGATCGCCTCGTGGAGAATCTGCCGGATGACGTTGTCGATCTTGGCAAAAAGTTACGCGTCGAAGTACGGAAGCAATTCGTCTCGCTCATGGAACCGTGGACGGCCGACACGAAGCTTCTCTACAACCCGAAGTCGCGCGTGATCGATTTCGTCATTCCCGGAATCATCGGGCTCATTCTCCAATTGCTCACCGTCACGCTCATGGCCTGCACCATCGCGCGCGAACGTGAATCGGGAACGCTCTACCAATTGCTGGTCACGTCGTTGCAACGCGGCGAGATCGTCATCGGGAAAATTCTGCCGTATCTCGCCATCTCGATCGTGCTCATTGTTATCATCGTCGCGCTCAGCGCGTGGCATTTCGCGGTCGCGTTCCATTCACCGGCAATGCTCGCGCTCATCTGTCTGATGTTCCTCTTGTGTTCGTTAGGCCTGGGCCTGCTCATTTCCGCCATTTCAAAAACGCAAACCCAGGCGATCCAATTTTCCGTCTTCTTTCTTCTTCCGGTGTTCGTCTTGTCCGGCGCGTTCGCCCCGCTCGAACAACTTCCGCAAGCCATTCGTTACATCTCCGAGATTTTTCCGCTGACGCATTTCTGCCGCGCCTTCCGTCTCGTGAACATGTATCACGCGCCGCTGACGTTTTACCTTGTCGATCTTGTCGTCCTTTTAGCGGGGGCGCTTATCACTTTTGTAGGCGCAGCGTATCTTTTGAAACGAATTGAACAATAGAGGATGAAGACGAGCGCGATTTTGTTGGGCCTGATTTTTGCGACGCTGAACGCTTTCGCCGCAGACAGCAAAACTCCCCAGGATGTTTTCGATGGGATGCGGGAAAGTTTTCAGCCGGAGAAGGCGAAAGGCGTTCACATCAAATACCAATGGAACCTGGGCGATCCGCAAGGCGGCGACTGGTTCATCCAAGTCGATGATGGCAAATGCAAGATCGACAAGGGCAAGATCGACAATCCCGATGTGACATTTATCGCGACCGGGAGCGATTGGGTCGCAATCTCAAACGGAAAACTGAGCGGCAAGTGGGCCTACTTCACCGGCCGGCTAAAAATTCGCGGCCCGCAGAATCTCGCCCGCAAACTCGACGAGATGTTTCCCTAGAAACGAAATTCGAGCGAGGCCCGCACGTACGGCGCCGGATCGGCCTTGATCGATTGATTCGAACGGAAGAAATCGAATTTGCGCTCAAAGGTGTAGCCGGCTTCACCGATAACCTTCAGATGTTTGATGCCGCGATAGGCGATGTAAACGCCGCCGCGGTCTTCATTGTATTGCACGACCGCGTTGTGCAACTGCATGTTGCCCGCGGGCGTGTTGACATTGTCAGTGCGGAAGCTGGTGTAATAAAGTTCGCCTAACACTTTAAATTGCCAGTCGTCGTTAGGCTCATAGACCAGGGCCGGCTTCGGAAACACACCCTGCAAACGCAGTTTGTCGCTGAAGACGACGATGAGACCGCCGCCGGGCGCGACGATCGGGTCCTGATAAAGACCACCGCCGACTCCGATGACGCCGTAAATTTTATCTTTCTTCAACGGGAAGGCGGTGAAGATCTTCCACGGAATATCGAACGCGTCGCCGCTCACGTGGTTCTGCCAGTAAATTCCCGGATCGGCCACGATCCCGACGCCGGGGAAATCGTGCACGATGTATTCGTAACCGATGTGGCCGTAAAGCGCCTGGAGGTGGTTAGGCAATCCGTTCGGATCGTTGCCGAAATCATAACGCTCGTACTCCACGCCGCCGAGCACGTACCAATTTCCCGTGACATGAAAACGATGGTCGTAGCTGAAATCGTTATGCAGAGAATCGCCTTCGCCGAAGCGCGAATCGGTGAAATCGCTCTTGAAGGTGTAAGTCGTTTCCACGTCGAAGAGGTCGATCGAATTTTCGTTGTCGTCCTTCGCCGGTGCCGCGCCTTGCTGTAACTGCGATTCGCTTCCGGCGAACGCTGTAATTGTCATGGCGCACGATGTGGCGAAGACGGCGAGAAGATTTCGTTTCATGGTGGTTAAGGCAATTCGGTCACAGTGGAATCGAATGAGGGTGTCGTCTGCGGATGTAGCGGAGTTCGTGCCGTCGAGCAAGCCGGGATGCGATTGTCGATCTTGCCGGACGCGTTCCGACACGGCACGCGAGCCGCTGTGAAGTGCAGTTGCATCCGCTAAAAACGGGTTTAGAATCGCGGTCGCATTTTGTGATAACTCCCCAGTTCCTCCCCCAGGTTCTCGCGGTGGCGAATCCGTTCGGCGCCACCGACACGGACATTGCGTCCTGGTTCCATGCCCATCTGACGCCGGCCTTGGTCGCGCTTCTGCGCGTGCTCTGCGAGCCGGGTGCGAGCGAATTCATCGCCATCGTGCTCACCTGTATGGTCGCGTTCTTCGTCTGGAAACGCCAATGGCCTTCGCTCGTCACGCTTGTCGTCGCTGTGCCCGGCGGGATGTTGTTGAACGAACTCGTGAAGTTGTTGGTACATCGACAACGTCCGTACGTTGACGGTCCGTTTGTCGATTGGTCCGGCTACAGTTTTGCCAGCGGTCATACCATCGGCGCGACATTATTGTGGGGACAGCTTTTGCTTTTTGCGCTTCCACTTGTGCGCTCACGTCGTATGCGACGCGCGCTCATTTCCGCCGCGGCCGCGATTGTTCTACTTGTCGGCTTTAGCCGCATCGCGCTCGGCGCGCATTATCTCACCGATGTTGTCGCGGCCATGGTGTTCGGTTCGGGCTGGCTGGCGGTTTGCGGTTTTGTGGCCAAGCCAATGCATCGCAAATCCGCAGTGACGACTTCGCTGGCGATCTCGCCGACGACCGAATCGCGGTAACGCGTTCGCTGCATTTGCGCGCGCCGTCTGCGCATCCACCTTGTCGATCTTGCGATGAGCGCGCGCGGAAAACTTCGCATCACCATCTATCTGCTCGGTCTTTTCGGCGTCGCGCTTTTTACCTTGCTGCTCGTTCGCGAAGGCGCCGGACAAGTCTTTGGCGCGTTCGTTACGCCGAAGTGGGTCATTCTCGGCATTGCCGCGTTTCACGCTATCCCGATTTTCCTCGATGCGTTCGCGTGGTGGGTCTTGTTTCCGAGGGCGGAGCGGCCGCCGTTAATGCGACTTTTTTGGATGCGGTGGATCGGCGAATCGATCAGCACGCTCGTTCCATCGGCTGCGGTCGGGGGCGACATTGTGCGCGCGCGCCTGGCCTCGCTTCACGGCAGTTCGTTAGGCACATCGGCCGGAACGGTAATTGTCGATCTTACGATAGGCATTTTTACTCAGGCGATCTTCACCATTCTCGGTCTCACCTTACTCGTTAGGGCGACCGGGAAGAGCGAATTCGTCGGCCCGACACTGTTCGGCGTCATCATCGCGATCGTCGCCTTCGTCGGATTTTTCATCGCGCAACGTCTCGGCATGTTCGGTTTCATCACGCGCCTCATCTCGCGCATGGCGCGCTCGAAAGAATGGCAGGCGTTCGTCGAAAGCGGCGAGCAACTTGACGAAACCGTGCGGAAACTTTACGCGCGCCGCGGCGCACTCGTGCTGTGTGCGCTCGCGACCATCGTGTCGCTCACGGTCGCGTCCGGCGAAGTGTGGCTCGCGCTCTGGACGATGGACCTCGATCCGTCATTTCTGCACGCGTTCATTTTGCAAAGTATGGCCTACACGATTCGTTCGGCCGCGTTTGTTGTTCCGGCCGGAATCGGCGTCCAGGAGGGCGGCTACGTGTTTGTCGGCGGGCTTCTTGGAATCCCGCGCTACGCCGGTTTCGCTCTTTCGCTCGTCGCGCGCATGCGCGAGCTCGGTGTCGGCATTCCCGGTTTGATTTTGTGGCAGTGGATAGAAGGCCGGCGCCTTTTCGGTCGCCGCCGTGCGACTAACGAGTGAATCTCGACGCGGCCGAGCGCGCTTTTCAAAGACTTAAAACGACGCTCGATCTTTGCCCGCTTGGCGAAATTCGTTCGCACGTTCCACCAAATCAACGCCAGCCCGCTCGGAATCACCAATCGCTTTCGCAGTTCGCGCATAAGATCGACATCGTCATACGCGCGTAAAAATGCGAGCGCGAAGGGCAGCCAGTTTCGCGACGACACGCGGTCCACCATGTCGAGCAGAAACACGAGCAGATCATCCGCGTGGCGCGCGCGACCGGAAAGCGAACGCTCATGCATGATTTCGAAATCAATCAATCGCGCCCGGTCATTCGCCGCGTCATAGATCACGTTCGGCATCGATCCATCGCCGTGCGACCAACCGTCGCCGAGTTCCTTCACCTTCATGCGATGCGCGCGCCGATACTCGCGGCCGGCGGCGGCGAGCATGCGCGTCGTGAGCGTGCGCGCAAGCATGTGGTCCCACAAACTTTTTCCCGGCAGTTTGTCCTCGACGATGGTGCGCGCGTCAACGATGCGCGCTTTGAATTGGTCGCCGTTCAGCATGTTGAAACATTTCGTTTCCCAACGTTGCCACTGTTTCACTTTGCTGACGTAATGAATGGGCGTGCCGGAGAGCCGGAAATAAAAATTGATCAGATCGGCGGCGCGCTCGCCGTAAATGTTGCGCCGTTTGACCACGACCGTCCGGCCGCGTCCCGTTTTTTCCGAGATCGAATTGATCTTGAGCGATTCGACTAACGAAGTGGCCGCGTGCGACAGACCGTCCGGAATGATCTTGTCGAAGATCGACAATGCTTTTGTGGCTCCGAGATTCAGCATCCTAGTTTTCCCTGTGCGACGAGTGTCGCGTGAACGTTTGAGTCGCGAAGTGAGACGCGCGTTTAAAGAAAAATCATCAAACCGAAATCGTCTCGCCGATTTATTTCGCGCGCTAAGCATCCGCTTGCGGCTTGGCCCGTTCTCAACGATGTGGTTTTCCCCATGCGCAGCCTTCCCCACCTTTTCGAAAATAACAAAGCGTGGGCCGGCCAAATCCGAGAACAGGACCCGGAGTTTTTTTCCAAGCTGTCGCAACAACAATCGCCGAAGTACTTGTGGATCGGTTGCTCGGACAGCCGGGTGCCGGCGAACCAAATCGTCGGGCTCGCGCCCGGCGAGCTGTTCGTTCATCGGAACATCGCCAATCTTGTTGTGCACACCGACCTGAATTGTTTGTCGGTGATGCAGTTCGCGGTCGAGATCCTCAAGGTCGAGCACATTATCGTCTGCGGACATTACGGTTGCAGCGGTGTGCAAGCCGCGCTGCGGGGCGACCGGCTAGGCCTGAGCGACAACTGGCTACGCAACATCGAAGACGTCCGCCAGAAACATCAAACTCGCCTAACGAATACCAACAACGAGGCTCACGATCGCCTCTGCGAATTGAACGTGATCGAGCAAGTCTTGAACGTCTGCCAGACCACCATCGCGCGCGACGCCTGGCAACGCGGCCAGTCGTTAGCCGTTCACGGCTGGATCTACGGCCTGCAAGATGGTCTCCTTCGCGACCTCAACGTCACCGTCACCAATTTTCAGGAAACGCAAAGCGTCTACGCCGCCGCGATCGCTACGTTCGCGGTGCGGGAAAAATAGAATTACGAAATCGAAATTGTCTCGCCGATTTTTGGAACGCGCAGCTCAGCTGTGACGCCACGTTTTTTCATCTCACTCGCGAGCGCTTCCGGTGTGCCGGTCAAGGCCGGGAACGTGCCGTAGTGAATCGGGATGACGAATCGCGGTTTCACCAGCTCGATGGCACGCGCCGCGCGCATTGGACCCATTGTGTAAAAATCGCCCATGCACACGCACATGTAATCGATTGGGCGTTCTAACGGCACCAACGCCATGTCCGAAAATAAATCGGTGTCGCCCGTGTGATAAATCGTGGGTCCACCTTTGATCGACAACACCACGCCGGTCGGCGTTCCGCCGTAGACCGGCGGCTTGCTGTTATCGGGCATCACCGCGGCGCCATGCCACGCCGGCACGAAACGCGCGGTCATTTCGCCATCGAACATCGCGACCGTGCCGCCGATGTGGGAAACGTAACCGCTGTCGTCATCGCCGCCGGGAAAATCGAGCGCGTTTCGCACCGCAATTGCGCAATCGAACGTGCAGCAAAGTTTCGCCTTCGTCCTCTTTGCAATCTCAACCGAGTCGCCGACATGATCGAAATGCCCATGCGTGAGACAAATCACGTCGGCGCGATCGATCTTCTTTAAAAGCTCTTCGCCATCTTTCAGCTTCGGGTTTTTCAGCCACGGATCGATGAAAACGACGTTGCCCTTCGGCGTCACAAGTTTGAACGCGGAATGTCCGTACCAGGTTAGTTGCGTTTGCGTTGCCATGCGTTGACCAAAGCGAAAACGTTCTTGCTCGCAAGATCGACATCTACAAGATCGACATGTGAAGCACGCCATCGCGCACGTCGCCGCCAGTCATCCGCGCATGGCCGAGCTCATCGCCCGCTCGCGTCGCTACGATATTACGCCATCACTTTCCGTTAGGCCGTTCGATGCCCTCGCCGAATCGATCGCGTATCAACAACTCAGCGGCAAAGCCGCCGCCACTATTTGGGGACGAGTGCGCGCGCTTTTCGGCAAACGAAAATTTCTCGATCCGAAAGAAGTTTTGAAAATGCCGGACGCGAAACTGCGCGCCGCCGGTTTATCACGCAGCAAAGTCGCCGCGCTAAAAGATCTCGCCGCAAAAACAATCGAAGGCGTCGTTCCGAAAACCGGGCGCGCGCTCGAAAAAATGAGCGACGAAGAAATTATCGAGCGCCTCATTCAAGTGCGCGGCATCGGGCGCTGGACGGTCGAGATGTTGTTACTTTTCGATCTTGGCCGGCTGGACGTGTGGCCGATTCACGATTACGGAGTGCAGAAAGGTCTCGCCAAAACTTTTCGCAAACGAAAACTGCCGACGCCGAAACAAATGCTCAAGCTCGGCAAAAAATTCGCGCCTTATCGCTCGGTCGCGGCCTGGTATTTCTGGCGCGCGCTCGATGCGCCGGAGAAGGCCAATCGCTTCGATTGACTTAGCCGCTCGCACTCACTAAAACGCGAGGCATGGCTACCATTCACGTCAATCGCGCCGGCACGAGTCTGGGAACATTTTCCGAAGAAGAAATCCACAACGGTTTGCGCAGCGGTCGATTTGTTCTCACCGATCTGGCGTGGAAGGAAGGAATGGCGAGCTGGCAACCACTTTCCACTTTCGCCGAATTTGCCGCCGAAGACGCCAGTAGCCCGCCCACTCCCCCGTTCGGCACGCACACCACTCCGCCTCCGCCCGTTGGATCGACATCTACTCCTCCGCTCGAAGCGCGCACCGGTCTCCCTTGGGAACGCCGCGAAGCGCTCGGCATCTTCAGCGCTTTTGTCGAAACCATGATGATGATCCTGTCGAAACCGTCGCAGGCATTTTCGATTATGCGTCTGGAAGGCGGACTCAGCGGTCCGCTGCTTTACGCCGCCATCGGTGGCGGCATCGGCGTCATCATCTGGTTTATCTTTTCATCAATTTTGACGTCGATGGGATTGTTCGCGCACCGCGAAGATGCTTTCGGTTCCATGCTGGGAATGAGCGCGAATATTTTCGTGTTCTGCTGGCGCCTGGTCGGCATCGTCATCGGGCCCTTCATCTTCGCCGGTCTCGTTCACCTTTCATTGATGCTCATCGGCGGCGCCAAAAAAACTTTTGAAGCGACATTCCGCGTCATCGCCTTCACCCAGGGTGCAACCGCTCCGCTGCAACTCGTGCCCTGTTGCGGCGGATTGATCGCGGTTGTGTGGTGCATTGTCGCCAATTGCATCGGCATCGCGCGCGCCCACGACATCGATACGCCGAAGGCCACGCTCGCAGTGTTTTTACCGCTGATTGTTTGTTGCGGCGGCGGTTTCTTCATCATTGCCATGTTCGGCGGACTCGCCGCCTTGAGCGGTCACGACTGGAACCATTAAGATGCGCGCCGTCGCGCGTCCGCTGGCACCGCGCGAGCTCGACTACGAGCTCATCTTTCTTTGCGCGTCGTTAGGCGGTTTCGCGTCCGCGGTTGCGTGGTTCGTTTTGAAAATGCCGTGGCCGATTTGTTTGTTTCACGCGGTCACCGGTCATCCATGCCTCACCTGTGGCGCGACGCGATCGGCCATCGCGCTATTTCATGGTCAGTTTCTCTCCGCGTTCGAATGGAATCCACTCGTGTTTGTAACTTACGTGACGATGTCGATCTTCGATGTGTATGCGTTTACGGTCCTGATCACGCGCGCGCGTCGGATACGATTATCGTTTGCGCCGCGCGAGAAATCTTTTCTGCGCATGTCCGTCGTGGCGCTGTTGCTCGCGAACTGGACTTATTTGCTATTCGCGAATCCATCACTTTGAGCGTCCGACGTCCTCTTCCGGCGCGCCGCGATGCGCGTTGATGAAAGCCGTCCCGTCAATCCAACAGTGCGTATCCTGCCGATAACCCGGCCCGATGAACGGCGTGATGAACTCGCGCATCTCGAAATGCAAATGCGCGAAGTATCGGCCGCCGCCCGTGCCAACAGTTGCGATTTGTTGCCCGCGCCGCACTTCATCGCCGGCATTCACGAGAATGCTTTCGCAGTGCCCGTAGTACGATTGCACAAACTTGCGTTCGCCATTCTCGAGGTAGGCGTGGAGCACGATGATCACGTTGCCCCAGCCCGGGCCGCCTTCGCGCGCGAAGAGAACACGTCCGTCGGACACGCAGTAAATCGGATCGCCGAGATCGCTGTTTTCGCCGCCGATCCCGTTCAGATCGTCGCCGAGATGTTTGTTTTCGGTAAAACGTTGCGCGTTATAAGCGAGCGCGCCGTTCTCGCTGCCTAACGGAAAATCGAAGCGCGTCGCCGTCGGCAGCGACGCGAGCTCGAGCGGCGAGGGGATTTGGAATGCAAGATCGACATGTTCCCTTCGCAACAGCTCCGGAGCGAGCCGCCACGCGATCGTAGCGACAAACGACAGGACGAACGCGAGCAAGATCGACAACGTGACAACGAGCCCACGCGAACGTAACCTCGGCGCATGCGAATCCTGGTCACCGGCGGCGCTGGATTCATCGGCTCGCATCTCGTGGAGAAGTTACTCGCGGATGGGCACCACGTCGCCATTCTCGACGACTTCAACGATTTCTACGATCCGCAGATCAAATGCGAAAACGTCGCCGCGTTTCGGGAACATGCGCCGATTCACCATGTCGATCTTCGCGATAATGGCGCGGTGCGGAATTTATTTCACCGCGAAAAATACGAAACCATTTTTCATCTAGCCGCGCGCGCGGGCGTGCGCCCATCGATCCTACAACCGCAATTGTATTTCGACACCAACGTCAACGGCACGCTGCATCTGCTCGAAGCTGCGCGCACTACCGGCGCTGAGCGACTCATCTTCGCATCCAGCTCTTCCGTTTACGGCATCTGCAAAGAAGTGCCGTTTCGCGAAGATTTTCATCTCACGCAAACGATCAGCCCGTACGCCGCGACGAAAATCGGCGGCGAGTTTTTGTGTTCGACCTATTCGCATCTCTACAATTTGCGCGTGGTCGCGCTGCGTTACTTCACGGTTTACGGACCGCGCCAGCGGCCCGATCTCGCGATTCACCAGTTCACGCGCAAGATCGACAAGGGCGAATCGATCGATCAATTCGGTGATGGCACGACGCGCCGCGATTACACTTACATCGACGACATTATTCAGGGGACGATGGCCGCGTTAAAATACGACGGACCGATGTTCGACGTTTTCAATCTCGGCGAAAACGAAACCATTCAACTAAAAGACTTAATTTCCGCCATTGAGCAGTCGTTAGGGAAAAAGGCGAAGATCAACCGATTGCCGGAACAACCGGGTGATGTGCCGCTGACGTGTGCGGATATTTCGAAAGCGCGCAAGCTGCTCGGTTACAATCCGGCGACAAAGTTGAACGAAGGTTTGCCGAAATTCGTTGAGTGGTTTCGCGAAATGCACGCGAAAAAGTAGATGTCGATCTTGCAACTGCCGTTCGATCAGCGCGCGTGTTTCATCGCGGGCCAGGCGAAATCGGGAACAACGTTGCTGGCATCATTGCTCGACGGTCATCCTGAGCTGCTCGTCTTCCCGCAGGAGACCGCCTACTTCCCGACGGTGCTGACAAAATTTCGCGACGCCGATCGCCGCACGCAATTCGAATATCTGACGCAACAATCATTCGCGCGCGTTCTCTTCCGCGGCGAGCCGCGCTGGCGCGAACACACCTACGAAAAATTTCCGCAGCAAAAATTTCTCGAGACGTTCGAGCGGGCGGCGTTCGATCCGCAAAACTCCGATCGCGACCTGCTCGCGTTGATGATGGAATCGTACGCGCGCACGTTCGACATCCCGACCGATCGCATCAAACGCTGGATCGAGAAAACGCCCGCGAATCGAAATTGTACCTTGTCGATCTTCGCGAGATTTCCCGAAGCGAAATTTCTCGTCACTGTGCGCGACCCGCGCGCCATTTTGGCCGCTCAAATTGCGCTCGAGAAAACGCGACAGCTCGGAACGTTCTCGGCCTACTACGTCATCGCGCATTGGCGCGTGGCGGCGGACCTGGCGCGACTGATTAACGCGCGCGAATTACAAGGCTTCGTCGTCAATTACGAAGAACTCGTGGGCGAACCGGCAGTGGTGATGCAACGCGTTTGCGATTATCTCGAAATCAAATTCGATCCCGACATCGTATTGAATCCGACAAAGATCGGCCAGCCGTGGTCGGGTAATTCGGCGGCGAGTGTGAGTTTCTCGCGCATCAGCGCCGAGCCGGTGACGCGATGGGAACGCGAACTCAGCGACGAAGAAATCGGCTGGGTGGAATGGCATTGCGCCGATCTCATGCCGCAATTCGGATACGCGCCGCGATTGAGTCGCCGTTCGCTCGCGCATTGGGCGAAACCGATCCGCGGTGAACGCGCGAAGGAATACTTCAAGTCGCGCGCGTATTCGCTTTTGCGCCGCTAAGATCGACATCTTCCCTCTGGAATTAGTGCCGCTTGCAATCGCCCCCGGGCTCGACCATAATTACGCCGGTTGTCGGGAATCTTTATCGGATTCCATCGCTTCAAACGACGATTCAGGTTCTGAAATTATGATGCCGGCTTTTGCATCTTCACTGCTTCGTTGGTTCACGAGCGCTTGCGCTTCGACATTATCCCGACCCATAGCGACGGAGTTTCCGTCGGCGACGCCAAATAGCGATTTGCTTGAATCGGTCCTGCGGGACCGGCGCGCCACGGACCGGGTTCCGCAATGCGGGACGCTCCGTCCAATGCACAATTCGTATAACACGGAACATCAACATGAACTCGCAACATTCCGGGAGACGCTCGCGCCGTACGCGCGGCGGATCTCGACGTCGGGGCAATCGCGGTCAACGGCCACCACAGACGGCCGCGCGCGCGCCGAAGAAAACATTCTGGCAAAAACTAGCCGCCTTCTTTGGCGGCAACGGCGAAAGCCGCAAACCGGCGACCGTTTCACGCAACGGCTCGCATTCACCCGCACAGCAACATTCGCAGGCGCCGCGCGATTCGCGGCCGCAACGTAAACCCGAACCTGTCGAAGTAACTTCGCCGCGACTTTACGTCGGCAATTTGTCCTTCGACGCGACCGAGAGCGATCTCTTCGAGCTCTTCAACGGCGTCGGCCACGTCCAAAACGCCGAGGTCGTGACCTATCGCCATAACCAACGTTCGAAAGGATTCGCGTTTGTCTCGATGCAAACGGTCGAAGAAGCGAAGCGCGCGGTGGACGAATTGCACGACAAGGAATTCCTTGGCCGCAAGCTCGTCGTTAGCGGAGCGAAGACGAGCGAACACGTGCCGCACGAGTAAGATCGACAATCACAAGATCGACATCTTCCACCGGGAGACGAAGCGAAAGCGCGTCTCCCGGTTTTCGTTTTGCCCTTTGTCATTCCGAGCGAAGTCGAGGAATCTCTCACTGAAGATCAGTTAGAGATGTCTCGACCTCGCTCGACATGACAAAAGGCGCTGACCAAAAATTTCACGACGTTTTTTACATCGTCGGCCCGACGGCGATCGGGAAATCGGAAATCGCCGCTGAGGTCGCGCGCGAGATCGGCGCGGAAGTCGTGAACGCGGATGCGTTTCAGATTTACGAAGGCTTCGAAATTCTGAGCGCGAAGCCGGACAAAGAGACGCTCGCTGCCGCGCGGCATCATCTCATTGGGACGATGTCGATCTTGCAGGAAATGAACGCGGAAAAATTTCGGCGCGCGGCGTTGCGCGCAATGGAAGAAATTCGTTGGCGCGGCAAGCGCGCAATCGTGGTCGGCGGCAGCGGACTCTACGTCAAAGCATTGACGCACGGCCTAACGAGCGACTGGAAAAGCGTCAAAGTCGATTTTCCGGGCGTTTTTGTTTTTCGCGAGCGCGATGAGCTTTACGCGCGAATTAACGAGCGAGTGGAAAAGATGTTTGAACGTGGCGCGGTCGAAGAGGTTCGAAGGAGCAGGGAGATGAGTGGAACGGCTTCGAAAATGATCGGTGTGCGCGAAATTCGCGATCACCTCGAAGGGAAGATGTCGATCTTGCAGAGCATGGCGAAGATTCAACAGAACACGCGCAATTACGCGAAGCGGCAATTGACCTGGTTCCGTAACCAAACTAATTTTGAACCGCTGAACTTATCGCTGCTCAGTCAGGGTGAAGCTGTGAAATGGATTGCCGCGCGCGCGCGTCGCGCGTTCGCGGAACAGGGATGATCGAAACACGCCCGAAGAAAAATCACGAACGCGCGGTTCTCGTGGGGCTGGAGCAGGCGGGCGTTTCGAAATGGGATTTGCAGGATTCGTTAGACGAATTGCGCGAGCTCGCGAATTCGGCTGGCGCCGAAGTGGTCGAGACCGTAACCCAAAAACTGCAGAAGCCGACTGCGCCTTATTACATCGGCAAAGGTAAGGCGGAGCTGATTAAAGATTCGCTGCAAGATCGACATATCACTTCGATCATCTTCGACGATGAGCTTTCGCCGGCGCAGGGGCGCAATCTGGAGACTCTTCTCTCGCGCAAGGTGCTCGATCGCACCCAGCTCATTCTCGATATCTTCGCGCAACGTGCGCGCAGCCGCGAAGGCCGTTTGCAAATCGAGCTCGCGCAATTGCAATATCTTCTCCCGCGCCTAACGAGAATGTGGGAGCATCTTTCTCGACAAACCGGTGGGATCGGCATGCGTGGTCCGGGGGAAACGCAGTTGGAAGTGGACCGTCGACGTGTGCAGGAACGCATCGCACGCTTGGAACGCGAACTGGAGTCGGTCCGGAAAACGCGCGCGGTCCAGCGCGAAGGCCGCAAGCGTCATCAATGGCCGGTTGCGTCGGTCGTCGGTTACACGAACGCGGGCAAATCGACTTTGCTCAATTTGCTCACGGGCGCGGACGTGATCGCGGAAAACCGGTTGTTCGCCACGCTCGATCCGACCACGCGGGCGTTTACGTTGCCTAACAAACAACGTGTGTTGCTCACGGATACGGTCGGATTTTTACGAAAGCTTCCGCACACGCTCATCGAAAGTTTCAAGGCGACGCTCGAAGAAGTGCATGAGGCGGATTTGCTCATTCACGTTGTCGATCTTTCCCACCCGCGCGTGGACGAGCAGATGGAGGCGGTCGATAACGTGATCAAGGAACTCGACGCGTTCGGCAAACAGACGCTGATTGTGTTCAACAAGATCGACAAGTTGGCCGATCGTGAGCTGGCCGATTCGTATTTGAAAAGATTTCCGGGCAGCGTGGCGATTTCCGCCAAAACGGGTGAAGGCGTCGCGTCGCTCGTGCAAACATTACAAGACACGCTCGCCTCCTGGCGCCTGCGTTTGCACTTTCGTATTCCGTCGAAGGAATCGGCGCTTGTCGCCGAAGTGCATCGTGTCGGTCACGTGCTCGAGCTGCGTTACGAAGGCGAGGACGCGATTGTCATCGCGCACGTGCCGCCGCAGCTGGAGGCGAAGCTGGCGGCGTATTCTCAATAGAAACGACGATGGACACCGAGACGTTTTCGCCGCCTAAGATGGTCAAAGACGCTCGGGAAAAAATCCGGCGTTCGAAATTCGGACAACTGCCGCCGTTGGTTCGCAAAGTCATCGTCGGCGTGATTGGCGGCACGATCGTGTTGATCGGGGTGGCGATGATTTTGCTACCGGGCCCAGCGGTGATCGTGATTCCCTTGGGGCTGGGGATTTTGGCGAGTGAATTTGTGTGGGCGCGGCGGGTGGTGGCGCGGGGCAAGTTTTTTCTAAAACGGGTCAAACAAAAAGTTGCGTCATGACCGCGCGGGAACGCGTCGCGCAATTAGTTAGGGCATTTTCAAAAGTTTATCCCGACGCGCACACCGAACTCAATTTCACCAACGCGCTCGAGTTACTGATCGCGACGATTTTGTCAGCGCAATGCACGGACAAACGCGTGAACATGGTGACGCCGGCGCTGTTCAAAAAATATCGCACGGCGAAAGATTACGCCGCGGCGCCGCCGGGCGAACTCGAGCACGCGATAAGATCGACAGGGTTTTTTAACAGCAAGGCGAAGAGCATTCGCGGCGCAACATCGACCATCGCGGAGAAATTCGGCGGGCGCGTACCGGATTCGATGGAAGCGCTGCGCGAGTTGCCCGGCGTCGGACGAAAGACGGCGAACGTCGTTCTCGGCAATGCCTTTCACAAAGACGAGGGCATCGTCGTCGATACGCACGTTATTCGTTTGTCGCGCCGTTTTCGCCTAACGAAGCAGACAGACGCAGAAAAGATCGAACAGGATTTAATGAAACTGGTGCCGCGGAAGCATTGGACAATGTGGAGTCATTGGCTCATCTGGCACGGAAGGCGGCGCTGTTTTGCGCGCAAACCCGATTGTCGATCTTGCGAAGTCTTAAAACTTTGTCCGAGCGGCCCGAAATTTATTCGGAGCGGCGAAGCGCGGCCGCTTGAAGTTTCAAAGCGCAGTGCCTAACGAGCAAAAGCTTGACCGTTTAGGCCTCTGGTCGCATCGAGATACTCACTGGCACCCAAAAAAAGCCAGGTCACACTTCACTCTCGGTCGACGTCTACGAGAAAAACTGAGCGCGGCCTAAGGTGTCCGTTGCGCCTCGGCCGCGGCGCGTTCGGCTTGATGTGCCGCTCTTTCCGCGCCCTCCGCTGCATGTCCGGCATGCTCGGCGCGTTCGTGGACGCGTTCGAATTCCTTCTCCAGCTTTTTCAGGTCTTCGTCCGACATCTTCTCAAGATCGACAAGGCGATTTCGCGCTCCTTCTAAAGCGCGAATAATCTCGTCAAGTTTCAGATGCATCGCTTTGGCGTCGCGGTTCTGGGTGTTTTGGATCAAGAACACCATCAGAAATGTGACAATGGTCGTGCCGGTGTTGATGATAAGCTGCCAGGTGTCGGAATAATGGAAAGTGGGTCCGGTGATCGCCCAGACCGCGATAACAAGAAGCGCAATAATGAAGGCCCAGGCGCTGCCGAGGACAGCCGAGGTGCGGCGCGCGAAAATGCGAAAAGCGTCGCTGACAATGCAGAACAGATCGCGCCTGGCTTCGTGTTCCTTTAATTTTCCGCGTTGGGTTTTTTCCACGTTGCTCTTTTACTTTCGCGTACAGACTCGAAGTTGCGCGCATGGATTTGGGCCAATGTCTACATGTCGATCTTGACGGAGCGTGGCCTGATCCGCCGTGGCCGCTCTCTCGGCTCGATGCGCGCGAGTGGGGGCCGCGCCTGCGATTTTCGGCGCCGTCGCGTTTGGTCGAACAATTCTATAGCGAAGTCTCGCCGCAGCTTCGGCCGTTCGTGCTCTACGGCTCCGGTGATTTTCATTACCTGACCGCGCTTTGGTTGCGTCGGCTGGCGCGACGCGTCACGGTCATTTCGTTCGACAACCATCCCGATTGGGCCGTGACGCCTCCGCGATGGGCCGCAGGAAGTTGGGTCAATCGTGCGCTCGAGTTGCCCCACGTGCAAAAGGTGAGCGTATGGGGCTGTGGTAATTTCGAATGCTGGTGGCCGTGGCAAATTCTTGGGAATCGGCGCGCGGAACGCGCCGGCAAACTCGAAGTCCATCCGTGGGCCGACGATCGATCTGCGCAAGATCGACATCGTCGCGGCGCGATTATGCGGGCGGATTGGCGGGAAAGATTTGAGCGATTTGTCGGGGGAATCGCCGGCGAAAATGTCTACGTCACCATCGACCTCGATTGTCTTCGCGGCGACGAAGCGGTGACCAACTGGGAGAACGGCCGCTTCGCCATTGTCGATCTTGTATGGGCATTGGAGAGATTGCGCGAAACCGCGCGCATTATCGCCGGCGACATCTGCGGCGCTTACTCGACCCCACATTATGCCCGGTGGACACAGAAGGTCGCATCCGAGTTTGACCATCCGAAAATTCCTTCGGCCAAAATCGAAAATATCCTTCGTATCAATTCCGTGGCGCTGGCGCAGCTTTGGCCGGCCTTGATCGCATAATTTTTTTTTGCGGACCGCCGGGGTCAGCACGGGACCTGCTTTATGGTATTTATATGTATATCGCCGCTCCTACAACCGGCTTGCTGGCCCGCAAGCATCGCCAATCCCTCACCGGGCCCAGCGCGAGTTCGCGATATGCCGCCGAAGCCATTAACGCTTACATCGCCATCCGTGACCAACTGGCGGCGGAAGTGGAAAAAGTGGCGACGCCGGAAAAATTAAATCGCCTCGCGATTGCCAATGATCTCGTCCTTGCCTGCCTGAAACCGGCACGGCACCCATATGAGGGCCAATGTTTGCCGGAATCGGAAGCGGCGCGGGAGCGCAACCGCTGCGAATCGATTCGCAGCAAAGTGAGCAAGCTCCTGCCCCTCGTCGCGGGCGCTAGCTGGCGCTGAGCGATTGTCGATCTTGCGCGAGTTTAGTCGCGACCCCAGATCATCGCGACTGCAGTCGTTAGGCTGCCACCCATGTTGAAGGTGAGGAATTTTTTCGCGCCCTTAATCTGTCGCTCACCGGCGCGTTCCATCAGTTGTTGATGTGCTTCCACAACCTGGCGAACGCCCGTCGCGCCGACCGGATGGCCGTCGCCGATCAATCCTCCGCCGGCATTCACCGGAATTTCGAAATCGAATTTGCCGCTCACCTTTTCGTTCCGCACCTGCGGCAGCGCGGTCGCGCCGCTCATCGCCAGCTCGGCGCCTTTGCCGTTCTCGGCCAGACCTAGAATTTCGTAGGCGCAAATCTCTGTGACCGAAAAGCAATCGTGCACTTCTACGCCATGCATGTCGCGTGGCTTTAGATTGGCCATGCTGAACGCTTTGCTCGCGGCGTTTCGCGCGGTCGAAAATATCGGCGCATCTTTTTTCTCGAGCGCGAGATAATCGGTCGCCAATCCGTAACCGAGCAGACGCGGCAGCTTCGCTTTATCGATGCCGTGCTTCTTTAAATATTTTTCCGAAACAAGGACGAGCGCAGCCGACCCGTCCGTGATCTGGGAACAATCGGTCACCTTCAGCGGCGGAGCGACGCTCGGATTTTTGTCCGAAACTTGCGACGCGTAATCGTAAGTCAGATCGGCATCACGCATTTGCGCGAGCGGATTCAAACGCGCGTGCGCATAGTTTTTGTACGCGACCCATGTGAACGCGTCCGGCGACGTGCCGTATTTCTCCATGTAAATTTGCGCGATCTTCCCGAACAATTTCGGGAACATGAAATCGCCGTATTCCGGTTTCTCGATGTGATAATCCGCCGCCGCGCCGAGCACATCGCCGCCGTCGAGCGACGACATGGTCTTCTGCTGCTCCGCGCCGACCACGAGCACGGCATCGTGAAATCCGCCCGCGATCCATTGCGCGCCGAGCACGACGGAAAGCGCACCGCTCGCGCATGCCGCTTCCGTGTGCATGGTCGGAATGCCATGCAGCCCCGGATCGATCTCCGGCACGAACGCGCCGAGATGGAGTTGTTTCGTGAACTGGCCGGCGTTGAAATTGCCGACCGCAGCCGCTTCGATTTCTTTCGCGTCAATTTTCGCGTCCGCAATCGCTTTGCGGCCGGCTTCGGTGATGAGATCGCGGATGGTTTTGCCTTCCTTCTTTAGGTTGCGCTTAAAATCGGTGCGTCCGCTGCCGAGAATGTAGACTGGTTCCATAGACGATTTCGTTAGATCGACAATGTACCGCAATGCCGCGCTTGAGCAACGCTACTGCGCGCGCAAGGCCAGCATCGGATCGATCTTCGTCGCGCGTAAGGCCGGAATGTAGCTCGCAAGTAACGCGACCCCGAACAACACCATCGCGATGCTGATAAACGTGAGCGGATCCGTCGCGCTGATTCCAAAAAGCAAACTCGACATCACGCGCGTGAGCGCGAATGCGACGATCACGCCGACGACAAGACCAACGCCGACGAGCTTCAATCCATTCTTCACCGTCATCGCGAGCACATCAGAACGTTTTGCGCCGAGCGCGATGCGAATCCCAATCTCTCGCGTTTGTTGTGCGACCGAATAACTCATGACGCCGTAAATGCCGACCGCGGCGAGAACGAGCGCGAGTGCGGCGAAAATCGCGAGTAACAACATGCTGAAGCGCTGCCGCGCGACCGCGCGCGCGACGATGTGCTCCATCGAATTAACGTTCGAAACCGGCTGATCTTTGTCCACTGACCAGATGGCATTACGCACCGGGCTTGCCAGAGTGAGTGGATCGACAGTCGTTCGCACAATGAGCGCATTCGCGGTCATGCTCTGCACTTGTCGAAAACTGAAGTACATCTGCATCTTCGGTTCGGCGATGAAATCGTTTTGTCGGACATCTTTCGCCACCCCAATCACGGTACGCCACGGTGACTTCGAAGTCGTCGCGCCGGGCTTAAGACGTTTGCCGATCGGGTCCTCGTTAGGCCAATAATGCTTCGCCGTTTTCTCGCTGATGACGACCCCGAGAGTGTTGTCGAGCGTGTCTTGATCAGTGAAATCGCGGCCGCGCAGGAGCGGAATTCCCATCGTGTTGAAGTATCCAGGACCGATCGTGCGATAAATTACATCCGGCCATTGGTCCGACGGCGGGTCGGGAATTCCCTCGGCTGCGATACCCATCGAGTCGCCGTTGTATGTGAATGGAAGGTTGCCGGCGGCGGCGACCGATTGGACGCCGGGCAGTTCACGTACGCGCCTAATCACTTCGTCGAAGAAGGCGGTTCGTCGCGGTACATCCGGATATTTTACTTCGGAAAGATCGACATTGAGCGTGAGCAGATGATCCGCGCGAAAACCGGGATCGAGATTACGCAGATGCATGAAGCTGTTGATTAGGAGTCCGGCGCCGATGAGCAAAATAAATGAGACCGCGACCTCGGCGATGACGAGTGAACTGCGTAAGCGCTTGCCGCGCGCGCCGGCGCCGGAGTCACGGCCGCCTTCTTTTAACGTGTCGTTGAGATTGAAATGCGAAGCCTGCGTCGCCGGCGCGATACCAAAAAGCAATCCAGTGACAATCGCGACCGCCAGTGTGAACACGAGCACCTTGCTGTTTATCGCGATGGCGTCGGGCTGCATCACTTCCGGCGGAACAAAATGCGTCAGCACGTTGAGACCGGTGAAAGCGAAAACGAGACCTACCGCCGCGCCGAGCAGTGAAAGGATGACGCTCTCGGCGAGCAACTGCCTCGTTAGGCGGGAACGGTCCGCGCCGAGCGCGAGACGGAGGGCGATTTCCTTTTGCCGCACGGCCGCGCGCGCGAGTAACAGATTCGCGACATTCGCGCAGGCGATGAGAAGAACAAACACGACCGCGCCTAACAACACCAGGAGCGCGGGTTTAATGTCGCCCACGATTTCCTCATGAAGCGGCCTAACGAGCGCGCCGATTCGTGTGTTGTAGACCGGGTATTGTTGCGCGAGACGCGCCATGATCGTTTCCATCTCCGCTTGCGCCGACACGAGCGTGATTCCCGGCTTCATCCGCGCAATCACTTCGAGAAAGTGGTCGCCGCGGGAGTTAGCTTCTTCGGGCGAAAATGCGAGCGGCACCCAGACCTGATCGCGCCAATTTGCAAACGACGGCAATTTCATTGTCGATCTTACAACGCCGACCACGGTGTAACTCTCGCCGTTGAGTGTGATTGCCTGCCCGACCACAGCGGGATTGCCGCCGAACCGGCGTTGCCACAACGCTTCATTTAGAATCGCGACCTTGGTTCCGGGCTTATCTTCCTCCGGCACAAACGTGCGCCCGACAATCGGTCTCACGCCTAACAGATCGAAAAGATTAGCGGAGACGCGGCGGCCATCGAGCCGCTCCGGTTCGCCCATGCCGGTCAGATTAAAACTTCGCTCGGCGAACGCGGCCATTCCTTCGAACACGGTCGATTGCTGTCGCCAGTCGAGAAAGTTCGCGGGCGACGGTGTGTTCTTCGGAAATCCGAGATGCGTCGCATTTTCCCAAACAATCACCAACTGATTTGGATTCTTGAATGGAAGCGGTCGCAACAAAACCGCATCAACCACGCTGAAGATGGCGGTATTGGCGCCGATCCCGAGCGCGAGCGCGACAACGGCAATCGCAGTGAATGCCGGGCTTTTTGCAAACATGCGCAGCGCATAACGAATATCTTGCAGCGCATCCGCGATGAAGTTGCTTTGCCGGCGTGCGCCTGGGAGCACCGGGTTCGACGGAAGGCGACGATCGCTCCTTTGCAGTTCACGGCCTAACAACTCCGCAAGATCGACAAGTGCGACCCGGTGCGCCTCATCTTCGCTCGCGCCGCGACTCACCGCTTCGTCGAATTGATCTTCCAAATGCTGCGAGAGCTCCTCGACGATTTCGTTTTCGCGCGTCGGCGACAATTTCGCATCGGCCAGCCGCGCTCTGATTTCCTTTTTGAAATCACGCATATTTCACTCCCGTGATGCGCCCGATCGCTTCGACAAAATCGCGCCAACCGTCGCGTTGGGCTACAAGCACTTTGCGGCCGGCGGGTGTTAGGCGATAAAAGCGTCGTCGACGTTGTCCTGCTTTCTCGATCCAGCGCCCGCGAATCCAACCACGTTTCTCCAGCCGGTAAAGAAGGGGATACAATGACGCGACATTGAAGCGGAGCGCGCCGCGCGAGCGAAGATGAATGAGTTGGCCAATCTCGTAACCATGTCGCTGCCGGTCTTCGATCAGCGACAAAATCAGTAACTCGGCGCTGCCTTTCTTTAATTCGCGATCAAGCTGTGACGAAGACATATATGGTTAAAACACATATGTCTTAAGTGGTCAATCACCGTTTATCGAAACTTTGTTCGGTCCCGTTGCACGGGGGAACCGCGCGTCTGACGGTCGCGCGTTTGCGCCGCGCTCTTCCTAGGCCGCCCTGTGTTGATTCAACTTCTGTTTCCGCGGATCGGTCTCGGCAAGGATGAGACTAACGGCGTGCTGATTGAAACCTTTGAAGCCGCCCCAGTGTTGCCAATTTTCCAAATGACGCACGTTAGACCTTCGCCACAAAACGCTTTTGTAGGGTGGGGATTCAGGCGTACAATTGGGGAACTGATCGATAGACATTAATTCTTTCCCCGTAATGGAGCCCAAACGATGACACAGCCACAACCATACGTCCCCACCGCACGCGAGCAGAAGTTTCTCGAGAGCGTCGAAGACACTCGCTATGAGCGGGAAATTATCAGTGGACTCGGCCCCTTCTTCCACGAGAAGGCGCCGGCCGACATGCTCAACTTCTACTCGAAGGACGAGGTGACAAGGCTGAAAGCGCTCAAGGGTACCGATCGCGACGTTGAAGCCCGGATGCCCGTGAAGATCACGCGTCATTATTACGAGCTAGCCAAGACCAGCGCTGCGATTCAGCGCATCGTCAAGGCCGACCCCGCCGAGACCCTGGACCTCGCGGGCTCGGAGGATCCCGGCAACCAAATGGACTACAGCCCCGTCGAGGGCCTGCTGCACAAGTACGAAATGGGACTCATGTACGTCATCTCGACCTGCTCGGCCCATTGCCGCTTTTGCTATCGCGAAGAATTGATCGCCCGTAAGGAGATCAGGCGAAAGGACGGCACGATCGCGAAGAAGGGTCTCGCGTCGATTCCCGAGATCATCCCGTACATCAAGCAGCACAACGCGGCCGTCGCGGCGAACGGCGGCGCGCACCCCGAAAGCGGGCGTGAAAAGCTGCGCGAGATCCTGATGTCGGGCGGCGACGCGATGGTGTTGAGCAATTTAAAGATCGCGGCCTGGCTCGGCGCGCTGGCCGAAGCCGGCGTCGAGTCGATCCGCATCGGCACCAAGGACATGGCGTTCTATCCCCAGCGCTTCGACCGCACCTTCCTGTCGATGCTCGATCGCTTCCACGAGACCTACCCGCAGGTCGGCCTGCACATGATGCTGCACTTCGAGCACCCGGACGAGTTCCTCGCCAAGGATGCGGAAGGGAACTACATCGAGGACGCGCAGGGCTTCAAGCAATGGGTGCCAGCGACGCACGAGGGGATGCGGGGCCTGGCCTCGCGCGGCTGGCTCTCCATCCAGAACCAGGCGCCGATCATGAGGGGCATTAACGATGACCCGGATGCCCTCCGCATTCTGCAGCGCGAGTTCGTGCGGGCCGGCGGCCATAACCACTACTTCTTCTGCGGGCGCGACATCATCGCCTACAAGCAATTCAACGTTCCGATCGAGACCGCGTGGAATATTCTCAACGAGTCGCAAAAGGGATTGTCGGGCGTCGAGACTCACGCGCGCCTTTCCATCACCCATTACAAAGGCAAGACCGAAGTGTCGGCGGTCACCCACGAGGGGATACCGGGACTGGCGGGCAGCGAGAATGGCGTCTTGATCTTCAAAATTCTTCGCAACGCCGGCAGCGCTCCCGATCGCGGCAAGGTCTGCATCGTCGGCCGCAACCCCGAGGCGCTCTGGTTCGACGACTATGAAGACCGCGTTCTGTTCGATGAGGCCGGGTTGTACGATTACGCGCGGGTGGCGGCTCCCGGACAAGCGCCGGTCCGGGCCACTGCTCTGCAAGGCGCGGCGACGGATCGCGCCTCTCTTCTAGTAGGCGCCGAATGATCGACAAGCGGGTGGCGAGCGCGGCCGAAGCCGTCTCGGACATTTTCGACGGCGCCAAAATCATGTTCGGCGGTTTCGGCGAAGCGGGCAGTCCAATCGAGCTCATCCACGCGCTGATCGACCAGGGCGCGACGAATCTGACGATGATCAGCAACAACTGCGGCAGCGGCCAGGTCGGACTCGCGGCGCTGCTCAAGGCGGGCCGCGTTTCAAAGGTTATCTGTTCGTTTCCGCGCACCGCCAACTCGACTGTCTTCCCCGAGCTGTACCGAAGCGGGCACACGAAATTGGAATTGGTTCCTCAGGGAACGCTCGCGGAGCGCATCCGCGCTGGCGGAGCGGGAATCCCGGCGTTTTACACGCCGTCCGCGGTAGGAACGCCACTCGCAGAAGGGAAGGAATCTCGGGAATTCGCCGGCAGAAAGTATCTGCTCGAGCACGGCCTCCGCGCGGACTTCTCGCTCATCAAGGGACGGGTCGCTGACACCCACGGCAACATCCTCTATAGTAAGACGGCGCGAAACTTCGGCCCGGTGATGGCGATGGCGGGCAAGGTCACGATCGTCCAAGTCGGCGAGGTCGTCGACGCGGGCCAGCTGGACCCCGAGTCGATCGTCACTCCCGGCATCTTCGTGGATCGCGTCGTCGCCATTGCTAACCCGGCCCACGAATCGGAACTCGTCGCGGCAGGAGCGTCGTACCCATGACGAAGCCGGCAGTGATCGGGCGAACGCGCGAGGAGATGGCGCAGCGTCTGGCGCAGGACATTCCCGACGGCTCGTATGTAAATCTCGGCATTGGCATTCCGGAGCTGGTCACCAAGTTCGTGCCGGCAGGTCGCTCACTGATCTACCACACAGAAAATGGCATGCTCGGCATGGGCCCGGCGCCCAAGCCTAACGAAGGCGATCCCGAGCTGATCAACGCGGGCAAACAGCAAGTGACGGCGGTGCCGGGCGCCGCCTACTTTCATCATGCGGACAGCTTCGCCATGATTCGTGGCGGCCATCTGGATCTTTGCGTGCTCGGCGCGCTTCAGGTCGCGCAGAACGGCGATCTGGCCAACTGGTCTACGGGCGAGCCCGGCGCCATCCCCGCGGTCGGTGGCGCCATGGACCTCGTCGCGGGAGTAAAATCGGTTTTCGTCATCACGCAACATTGCACCCGGGAAGGCGAAGCGAAGCTCGTGGGAAAATGCACGTTTCCCCTAACGGGATTGGCCGTCGTGAACCGCATCTACACCGATCTCGCGGTGATCGAGGTCACGCCTAACGGATTTGGACTCGTCGAACTGAGCCCCGGCATCGATTTCGATTACGTGCAGGAGCGCACCGCTGCGCCTCTGCTTCGCAACCCCTAACGAATCAAAGCAGGCTGACATGACCACACAAGCGAAAATGCCTAACGACAAAACCATCGTGATACCGGAACATGGCGCCGAGCTCTCACGCAGCGCCGCCCTCTACGAGCGGGCCCTCAAAGTTCTTCCGGGCGGCGTCAGCCGCAACGCGATCCTGCGGGCGAATCACCCGACCTACGTCGAGTACGGCAAGGGCTGCCGCGTGACCGACATCGACGGCGTCACGCGCATCGACTTCTCCAACAACATGGCGTCCCTGATCCACGGCCACGCTTGCCCCGAGATCGTTGATGCGGTGACGGAGCAGCTGACCCGCGGCACCGCGTTCATGATGGGGACCGAGATCGAGGTGCGCTATGCCGAGCACTTGTGCAGCCGCAACCGCTCGTTCGAGAAGATGCGCTTCGTGAACTCGGGCACCGAGGCGATCATGGTCGCGCTGAAGGCGGCGCGCGCATTTACCGGACGGCCGAAGATCGCCAAGGCCGAGGGCGCCTACCACGGCGTCTACGATTACGCCGAGGTGAGCCAGGGCTCCACGCCGGCGACTTGGGGCGGCATCGACCATCCGCGCAGCGTTCCGTTGGTGCACGGCACACCCGAGTCCGCGCTCAAGGACGTCGTTGTCTTTCCGTTCAACGACACCGAGCGCACGCTCGCGATCCTGGACGAGCACGCCAACGACCTCGCGTGCGTATTGATCGATCTGATGCCGCACCGCGTTGGCTTATGTCCGGCGGATGTCGAGTTCGTTAGGGCGCTGCGCGAGTGGTCCGCGCGCCACGGGGTGCTGTTGGTTTTCGATGAAGTCATCACCTTCAGGGCCGAGTACGCCGGCTTGCAAGCGCGCTACGGCGTCGCGCCCGATATCACCGCGCTGGGCAAAATCATCGGCGGTGGATTTCCCATTGGCGCCGTCGCCGGCCGCGCCGAAGTCATGGATGTGCTCAACCCGCAGTCGCCGCGATATGTGTTCCCGCACTCCGGAACATTCACGGCCAACCCGATCAGCATGACCGCAGGCATGGCGGCGATGTTGAAGTTCGACAAGGCCGCGGTCGCGCGCCTGAACGCGCTGACCGATCGGGCCAGGAACGGCATCGAAGACGCGATCCGCGCGACGGGCGCGTCTGCGAGCGTCACCGGGGCGGGCTCAATGTTCCTGGTGCACATGAAGCAGACGCCGCCACGAAATTACCGCGAGGCGTACCCGACGCCTAACGAGTCGCGCCGACTTAAGGCATTGCTCGATCACCTCTACAACGAAGGTTGCATCATCATCAGCACGGGTACGTGCACGTTCTCCACGCCGATGACCGAAGCGGAGATCGACACGCTGGTGGGGGCGTTCAAATCCGGCTTGGCAAAGCTGGCTTCGATGGGCTAGCGAGCGAAAGGACCAATCGATTGAGACGGATGGGATGCGTTGCAGAGACGCCGAGCGCTCGAACGATCTGACAGTTAGGCCACTTCCAAACTCACTCCCGTTCGAAGACCGTCGCCAAGCCTTGTCCGACCCCGACGCAGAGCGATGCGATGCCGCGCGCGGCGCCGGTGCGCGCCATCTGATGGATCAGCGTCGCGGCCAGGCGGGCGCCGCTGCACCCAAGCGGGTGACCGATCGCAATCGCGCCGCCGTTGACGTTCAATTTTGCGTTGTCGATGCCCAGCTCGCGCTGGCAGGCGAGCGCCTGCGCGGCGAACGCCTCGTTCAACTCGAACAGGTCGATGCGGTCGAGCGTCAGTCCCGCGCGCAGAAGCACCTTGCGAATCGCGGGCACGGGCCCGAGCCCCATGAACGCGGGATCGACGCCGGCCGCGGCGCTCGGACCGATGAAGGCGATCGGCTGAAGACCCAGCGATTTGGCCAGCCCGGCTTCAACGATCAGCAATGC
>JAJPGZ010000013.1 GCA_021325495.1 Spartobacteria bacterium | reverse complement strand
TCTAAACTCTACGGAAGCGGGAAAAGAGAGCAGGATTTTTCGCCTAGTTTTCAATCCATCTCTCGGCCTCATTTCCGACATGCCCTGTTCTATTTCGAGGCCGATGTCTTCGCGGCCCGGCCCAAGTGCTCTTCGGAGCTCAAATACCGTTACCGTCGAGCGTTCCAGCAGATGACGTCCCCGACCGACTGCAGAATTTGAGTTGAACGAAACTGGGGCGCGACGACCGCGAGGTCTGTCGCCGTTGAAATGGCAACGAAGTCCATACCGCGCAAAGCATTCGGCGCGTCAGCCAACGTAACGTTTGTCAGATGCGAATGGCCGTCACCGTAAAAGAGATAAAAATCTTCGACCAGCATGTGATTGTCCGCTTCGATCACGAACGCGGGTTCCCCATCCGCGGTTGCAGTCAATGCGTGGGCGATGGCCGCGTGATCGCCGAGGGTTCTCGCGACGCCGTTTTTCCACTGCTGTGTGCGCGTTCGATCCATCCACGATTTAGTGAGCGGTAGTCCGGATAGGGAGAGCGTGCCGAGCAAGATCGACAATAGAACGCTAATGGTATTGCGCTGGCGCAGGCAAAAAATGCAAACACCTCGTGCGAGAAGCAAGCATAGAAGCGGAATGATCGGTCCGAGATAATTCACCTCGCGTGTGTTCGACATGAGGCTCAACGCGATGGCGACCAGACAAATCATCGACAACTCAGTGAAGCGAGAACGTGCGGCGCTCTTGTCGATCAACGGAATGATCGCGGCCGCGGCCATCGCGAAGCCACCGCACAGCCAGGTTGTGCTCAATCGAAGTGGCGCGTCGAAAAATGATGCGCCGGCGCGACGCGCAGCGACGGCGAAGGGTTCATGCAGGCGAAGGAGATCGGCGAGAGAAAGACGAAAGAAAATCCTCTGCGTTATCGGCCAGACAGAGATCAACAGGAGCGCGCCGATGAGCGAGAACCATAGCCAACGCTCGCGCAAAATTCGTTTACCGCGAGCTGCGCGTAATCCGATAACGACCAGCCATAGCAAAAGAATTAGGGGCGCCTTTTGCAAAGAACCAAGCCAGCAACTACCCGCGGCCAAAATCCACCACCTCGGCTGATCGCGCGCAAGTTGCGCCGCGACGATGAATAATGTCGCAAAAAATATCAGGCCCGAATCCAGTGTGGCGCTGCGCGCGTTGCGCAAGAACAGTGGACAGGTGAAGAGAAACAGGACCGCAAATGGTGTGAGCCAGCGTTCGCGAAGATCGACAATGAGCGCCAGCCAGCAAAGCGCGAGACCGGTAAGCGCCGCGAAAATTAAAGGCCACAGACGAAGCGCGAGCAACGAATTCGAAATTCGTTCGAGCGCGAGCGCATTGAGCCAGTACTGCAATGGCGGCTTCGTCGCGCTCGGCTGAAAATTATCGTGCACTGTCCCGAAGCCGAGCAGGACCATTTCGCGGGAGCGTTCAGCGGAGTAATGCTCGTCATCAAGCGACAGAAAACCAGTCACACTTTGTGTGGCCAGCCAAAAAATCACGCCGACGATTACGGCCATGGCGATGAGCAGGGGCGCAGGCTTGATCGACATAGCGGGGCTTAATCCGATGCGCCTGGAAAATCCGAAGCCCGGGGCGAGAAAGGCGAAAACCCTTTTTCGATCGCGTCGGCCCAAATCAACTCGATTTCGCCATTGCCGCTGGAAACAGTGACGTCATGAGGACCGGGCTCGAGATAGCGACCGCCCGCGAGCGGAGTTCCATCGATTGTGGCCGCGATCGTGGCACGTTGCGCGACGATGGTGTAGCGGGCTGGAATGACGATGTCGATCTTGTACGCGCTGGGGTCAGAATCGTTAGGCCGAAGACCGAGCTCTTTTCCAAGAACGCGCAGGCGAAATGCGACCGGCAAATAGTTTTCCTCGATAAAATCGCACGCGCGCGGCGGCATGCGCAGGGTGGTTGCGATCGGTGTGGTCGTTTCAATCAGACGCGCTGGAATGTCATCGGCCAAAAGCCCAAGCTCCATTCGCCGCAGAGTGATGCCTTCGAGCACGTAGAAAAACGGACGGCGTCGAAAAATTGATTCGCCTTTCGCATCCATGACAAAATCATTCCGCGTCGTTAGGCGGAGGACATTGTCGATGAAGGAAAGCTTATCTTTCATTTCGTTCTGAAGTGGTGAGTAGGCGACGAAGAGAATGCCAAGCTCGAGCAGGCCCGCGATCGGAATTCCTATTCGCTGCCACCAAGCGAGCGCGCTTCGGCCGAAGGTGTTCGCGATTTCGTAAGTAAGTGGGATAAAAAAAAGCGCGACGATCGGAATAATCGGCAACGCATCGTGCGGTTCGACCAGCGGCCAGATAAACATGATGAGCGAGAGATAGAGCAGAGTTGTTAGGCCGAGAAAGAGAACTAAATCACGATCGACATTGCGCCATCGCCATGCGCACGCTCCGCCGAGAATCGCGACGGCGGCCATCGGCGCCATCATACCGAAGCGACAGGCGTATTGCGGCTTGAATAGAGCCGGGGTGAGGTTGTGCACGATCGCGCCGTAGTACAGCTGAGGCAAAGCGTGATGTGCGGCGAAGAAGATTACGACGACGAGCGGAAGAATGCCTGTGGCAGAAATAAACAGGCCGAGGGGCGCGACTATTTGTGAGGAGCGCGGCTTTTCGCAACGGAAAATTCTACAGACGAGTAGCGCAGCGCCGGCGCCGCCTAACGAAAGCGCAAGCGCGCTCGTTTTCATTGTCGTGATGAAACAGGCGCCCATGGCAAGACCGCCGAGAAATGCGTGACGATTGCGAAAGGGCCGCGCCGTTAATGCTAAGATCGACAATAACCACAGCGGCGCCCAGAGATCGTCCGGCCGGAATTCCGACGATTTAACGAAGAAAATTGGGTACGCGCCGCAAAGAATCGCGGCGGAAAGCCCCACGGACCGGGACCAAAGTCGGCGTCCCAGACGGTACGTGCACCAAAGAGTCAGAAAATAAAGTGGCACAACCAAAAGCCGCATTGGACTAACGACATTGGAGTGCTCGCCCATGAGCGCGAAATACGGCGCGCAAAGAAATTGAAAGAGCGGCGAATGATTGTCGAAGGTGTCGCGATACGGCAGAAGTCCCTGCGTCCAGCTCCAAACCACGTGCAGATGTTGCGTTTCGTCTGAGTCAATCCGGAGCCGAAACGCATAAAGAATTTTCAAGACCCCAAGCAACATGAACGATGCGGCCGTGACGTAGGAGTTGGTCTGACATCCAGATGCGCCTTGGTTTGCGTTGACCATTTTGACCGCGTGCAAGATCGACATGTTCGCAGATTCCTCATTCTTTGCAGCCCGATAGCAGCTAAACTTCCTGACCGTGAAGAACGAACATCCGCCGATCCCCTCACCACGTCCTAGGACACTTGGCTTCGACCGCGCATCGCGGGTGATGCTGATCGCGCCGCACCCGGATGATGAATCGCTCGCCTGCGGAATCAGTTTGCAACGCGCGCGCGCGGCCGGTGCGACCGTTCGCGTGGTTTACCTCACCGACGGCGAGAACAATCCATGGCCGCAACGTTTAATAGAATGCAAGTGGCGCCTCGATCGCGCGGACCGCGAGCGATGGGGAAGGATGCGACGCCAGGAAGCGCTAAGCGCATTGCGGGTGCTGGGAATCGACACCGGAAATGTCGCTTTCCTCGGCCTGCCCGATCAGGGTCTAACGGATTTGCTCTTGCACGATCCCGCGGCGATGGCGCGTGTGTTCGAAAATGTGATTGTCGATTTTGCGCCGACCCATTTGTTTTTCCCCTCGCTGTCCGACATTCACGCCGACCACAACGCCACGGCCGTGGCGATGCACCTCGCTCTGCGTAATCTGGAAACGCGAATGCCGGCGCCGGCGACATGGGTCTTTGCCGTGCATGGGCGCGACGAAGAATTGGACGACGATGTAGCGGTCGTTCCCGAATCGCGTGCCGAAGCTGCGACCAAGCTCGCCGCCGTCGAAGAACATCGCTCTCAACTGAAGCTTTCCGGAAGACGTTTTCGCGATTATTGCCGTCGGCCGGAATATTTTCACGAACTTGAACGCGATGTCGCATGGACGGATAACGCATTTCTGCGGACGCAATGGGTAGGCGCCGAGTCGATAACGCTCACTTTGCAGCTTCCACGAAGGCTAACGCTGAAAGCTCGGCCGCGCGTGCTTGTGTTGGCGCACAGGAGCGGTGGCGATCCGTTAGGCGTGATCTTGACGGTGCCGCTGCGATCGCAACATGTCGATCTTGTGGAAGTCGCAACGCAGGACCGCATCACTTCCGGTTTTTGGGAGATAACTGCGGGGAACACGATTCGCCTAACGATTGACCCTAGTCCATTTTCGCGCCGTCATCCGCTTTATGTGAAACTGGACCATCGCCCCATCTTCTTCGACACGGCGGGCTGGATCGAGATCGCGACGCCGCCGCTGGGCTTGATGGAAAGCGCACCGGCGCGTTCCAAAGTTGTCGCTGCGGCCTAACGGCAGCAGTTTGTTCAAATGTCCGCCCGCGCGAAAAGCAACCGCACGTTTCTTATTTGCACGCTCCTTGCGCTCGGGCTCGCCGCATGGTGCCTCTCCTTTCGTCTGCTCGTGCCGCAACGCGAAGATCCCGACGAAGGCGTTTATCTCATGCTCGGCCGTCTTTTAAACTCGGGCCAACCTTCCAGCGCAATTACGTTCGACCAATTCTGGCTCTTCCCGAAAATCATCGCGCTGGCGTTCAATCTCGCGGGCGATTCGTTAGGCACCGGCCGCGAATTAGCAGTTCTGTTTTCGCTCGCGGGCTTGTTAGGCATGGCGCTCCTGGCGCACAATGCCGGCGCGCGCCGATTCGCGCCGGTCGCCGTTCTGTGCGGCATTCTTGATCCTTACTACTTGTATCAATCGCGTTTCGTCCAGACCGACATGCCCGCTGTAGTCTGCATCGTCTGGGCAATTATTTTCCTGTGTTATTTTTGGCGGCGCGAATCACGCATTTGCCTTGCGATTAGTGGCGGCCTCTCCGCCGCCGCGCTTCTGATTAAACCGCTCACGCTTGCTTTTGCCGCGCTCATCGTCATGTCGATCTTTCTTCATCGCGCGCGGCGGACCGACGGTCGCCTTCGAATCGATTTTCGCAATCTCGCCATCGATACGGTGACGTTTTTTTCTGCGGCTTTGTTAGTCGCACTGCCATTTGTGAATGTCGGCGATATCGTAGGTGAGTTTCACCGGACCGTCGGCGCGCACTGGATCGAACGACAACAGGACGCGCCTGGCTTTATCGAACGCCTCAGCGGACTAATTGATTTTCTTCGGGTCGCATTCGTCTGGCTCCCGCTCGCATTCATCGGCGCGCTAGCGGGACTGCGTTCGCACCGACGACTTACCTGGCTTCTGCTTTTGGGTGAATTCTTTTCCGCGATTGTGCTCTTGCAATTTCCACCATGGGAAGACCACTACGTTCTTCTTTCGCCTATCCTGATCATTCTTGCCGTCATCGGGATGGAGCAGGCGTATGCGCGGTTCCAAGAGGGTTTCAAAAAACGATTGTCGATCTTCGCAGCAGTTGCTTTCGTCCTCGGCCTCCCGTGGCTCGTCCACAACGACATCCACGTTCTGCGAACGCGGCCTAACGACCTGACAAAGGTAACAACGTACTTGAGGCAAAATATTCCTCCGGACGCTTTCATTATCAGCGACTACGCCATTGTCGCCTATCTCGCCGGTCGCCTCCTCCCGCCCTCGGCCATGAATTTGTGTTTTCCACGCACCTTCCGCTCCTACGAAATGGCGCACGACGACTTAGCGAGAGTAATTGGCCGTTATCCCGTGGCGGCGGTCGTTCTCATGAGTGATCACGAACAGGATCCGCGATTGATCGATTGGATCAGGGAGCAATTTCCGCGTGCGAATGTGGTTGAAGGCGACTCGCTCAAGACAACGGCGCAAATTTTTGCCCGTCAAACGCCATGAACCTTCGCAAGATCGACATGTTGGCAGAATCGAATACAATTTGAAGCCCTGATGCAGGAGCGCTTTTTCCAATCTTACGCCGAACATCCGCATGGCCCCCGCGCGCGCGCCATCACGGCCGCGCATCCGGAAGTGCGCACGCTCATGACGCGCAACCCGTGGACGGCAGCCATCCTTCTTGCCATCGTTATCGGCCAGACGCTCATCGCCTACGCCATGGGCCGCCTCGGTTGGAATTATTGGTGGCTCAGTTTGCTCGCGGCGTATTGTGTCGGCGCGTTCGCGAACCATTGCAATTACGTCGCGATCCACGAGGCGACGCATAACCTCATTTTCCGCAACAAATCGCTCAACAAACTCATGGGCATCATCGCGGACCTCCCAAACTTGAATCCGGCTGCGATGGGATTTCGCGTTTATCATTTGAAGCATCATTCGCATCAGGGCGATTATGAATGGGACGCCGATCTGGCGAATCATTGGGAAGCGCGACTCGTCGGGAACAGCTGGTGGCGCAAAACGATTTGGTTGTTCTTGTTTCCGTTTTTCCAACTGACGCGTCCGCCGCGCTTGAAAGCGATCACGATGTGGGACCGCTGGTTCGCCATTAATTTCGCATGCGCGATTGTTTACGATATCGCGGTCGTTAGGCTGTGCGGTTGGTCCGGTCTGTTTTATCTCGCGCTCTCGTTCATTTTCTCCGTCGGTCTCCATCCGGTCGGCGCGCGTTGGATCCAGGAACATTACACGAACGATCCCGAGCAGGAGACGTACAGCTACTACGGCCCGATCAATCGCGTGTGTCTCAACATGGGTTACCACAACGAGCATCACGATCTGCCGTCGATTCCGTGGAATAATCTGCCGCGGCTTCGCGCGATGGCTCCGGAATTTTACGAGCCGCTCAAGTTCCATCCGTCGTGGACGCGTTTGCTCCTTCAATTCATTTTCGACCCGCAATACACATTGTTCTCGCGTATCGAGCGCGCGAAAGCCGAGGAGATGCGCGTGGCGGCATGAAAAAACTTTACGTCACGACCCGGAACGAAACCGTGCGCATGTTCGAGAGCGATTGGCTCGAATTTTTTTCGCACGTGCATCCGGCGACGCCGATCGTTCTCTATACGCCGCTGATCGCGTACTTTCTCTACGTCGCACTCGCGCAAAGGCGATTGTCGATCTTAGCGGTCGCGGGATTGTTCGTCGCCGGCATCCTTACCTGGACGCTGCTCGAGTACGTCATTCATCGGTATCTTTTCCATTACGAACCGAAAACGCGCATCGGTAAACTGATGCACTTCGTCATTCACGGCGTGCACCACGATTATCCGAACGATGCGACGCGCCTTGTCATGCCGCCGGTCCTCAGCATTCCCCTCGCGGTCGTGTTTTACATTTTGTTCGCGCTGCTCTTCGGCCGTGTCGCTCCTGCAATTTCCGCCGGCTTCGCCTTCGGGTATGTTTGCTACGACAGCATTCATTACGCGACGCATCATTTCGCGATGAAGCGCGGAGTGTTGCGCTGGCTGAAGGAATATCATTTGCGCCACCATTATCGCGACGATCACGCCGGCTTCGGCGTTAGTTCACCATTGTGGGATTATGTTTTCCGCACCACCCGAAAGCCGGACGACGCCCGACTGTAGTAATTGCTTGTCGCTCCGCGCGAGCCGCCATAAAATAGCCGCCCCGATATGGAAGTCGCTTCGGCGAATACTCCCATAAGGCAATGAACCACGAGTCTTCAAAATTTAATCTGAGCAATTTCCTCGCTGGCGAGACCAGCGATCCTCTTCAAGCTCCGCCGAGTTTCACTGCTTGGCTGCAAACGGCCGCGTCGGCCGTGCAACTTTACGAACCCGAGCTTCTCGCCTCACCGGACGCACGCACGACCATCAATTACGCGAATGAACCGCGCTCGGTCATCAATCTTTGTTCCTATAATTACCTCGGCCTCGCTAATCATCCGTCCGTAATCGCAGCCGCGCAGGAAGCGTTGCGCACGCATGGTCTCGGCGCGTGTGGTTCGCCCACACTTTCCGGCATGAGCGATCTGCACCGCGAGCTCGAGCGCCGTATCGCCGATTTCGCCGGTCGCGAAGACGCCATGCTTTTCAACAGCGGTTTCGGCGGCGCGCTCGGCACCATCTCCGGGTTGTTGCGCAAGAACGATGTCGCGGTTCTCGATAATCGTTCGCACTTGAGCCTGCGCGATGGCGCAACGCTTTCGCGTTGTCGCATGGAAAAATTTGAGCATAACAATCCGATCTCGCTCGACGCCGCGTTAGATCGACATCGTGGCCAGCGCAAGCTCGTCATCGTTGAAGGCATCTATTCCATGGATGGCGACTTCGGAAATCTGCACGAGCTAATCGACGTGGCCGATGCGCATGACGCGCGTGTTTTCATCGATGAAGCGCACTCCATCCTCGCCACCGGCGAACATGGCCGCGGCGCCGCCGAGCATTTTGATGTCGAAGAACGCTTGCCGCTTGTTTACGGAACGTTTTCGAAAGCATTCGGCGCGCTCGGCGGATTTGTCGCCGGCCCGCGCGATACGCTGGAGTATTTGCGCTTCTACGCGCACCCCTACGTCTACTCATGCGCTTTGCCGCCGGTGGTCATCGCTGCGATCATGAAAGCGCTCGAGATCGGGACAACCCAGCCGCAATTGCGCAAACAACTTTGGGAAAACGCCGATTACTTTCACGCCCAGTTGCGCAAGCTCGGCATCGACACCGGAAGATCGACAACGTACATCATGCCGCTCATCATCGGCGATCGCGAGCGCATGTACCGGCTCGGCCACGAGCTCCGACGCAAAGGTCTTTGGGTCGCGCCCGTCGATTACCCGGCCGTGCCTAACGACGGCATTTGTTTCCGCGCTTGCGTCACGGCGAAGCATACGCGCGCCGATCTCGACGAAGCGCTCAACATTCTCGAAGACACGCTCGTGCCGGCGGCGTTGCAAAACGCCTGAACGTGCACGCCCCGCTCGCGGAAACGCCTAACGAGATCGAGCGGACCTACAAAAGCCGCGACGTCGAAGGAATTGTCGATCTTCTCTTCTATCGCCGCGTCGGCTTCTGGCTGGCGCAGTTTTTCGCGCGACTGAACTGGTCGCCCGTCGCGGTCACTTTACTCGGCGGAGTGTTCGGCCTCATCGGCGGCCATCTCTATTTCTATCGCAGCATCGCGATCAACCTCGTCGGTTTTTTCCTACACGTTTTCGCGAATGCGCTCGATAACGCCGATGGCCAGCTCGCGCGCCTAACAAATCGGCAAAGCCGCCAGGGCCGCGTCATCGACAGCGTGGTCGATCACATCATCTTCGCGAACATTTATCTTCACCTCACCCTGCGGGCCTGGAGTGAGACCAGATCGACATTTGTTTGGTTGCTCGCCGCCATCGCGGTGCTGAGCCACGCGCTGCAAGGCGGCGCGGCCGATTATTTTCGAAGTGCGTACCTTTATTTCGCCAGAAACAATGACTGGGACACGATGTCGATCTTGCGCGAAGAACGGGGACGCGCCTCCGGTCTGCACCGCTTTTTGTTGCTGCTTTATCTGAACTTCACCCGTCAGCAGGAAGTGATCGGGCCCAATCTTCGACGTTTGCGCGACGAACCGCGCACACAATTCGCGACGCCATTTTGCAATTCCGCGCGTCCAATGCTCCGAGGCTGGAGCTTATTGATGACGAACACGCGTATGCTTTTCCTTTTAATCTTCCTCGTGCTCGATCGGCCGACCTGGTTCTTCTTGCTCGAAATTTTGCCGATGAACCTCCTTCTGCTGTTTCTCATCGTGCAGCAGGAAACTCTCGCGCGTCGGCTCTTACGCTCTGTGTGACGGCACCGATCGAAATTTCGCCGGTCTCGTCGCGTCGCGATCGCGACGCGTTCATTAAATTTCCTTGGCGCATTTATCGCGACGATCCCGCGTGGGTGCCGCCGCTCATCATCGAGCGAAAACAATTTCTCGATCGTAAACATCCGTTTTACGAACACGGCGACGCGGCTTTGTTTCTCGCGCGGCGCGGCGGTGAGATCGTAGGGCGCATCATGGCGAGCGATGACACGCGCTATAATGCCATCCACGAATCGAACGTCGGTTGCTTCGGCCTCTTCGAGTGCATCGACGATGTCGATCTTGCGCGAGCATTGTTCGATGCCGCCGACACCTGGCTGAAACAAAAAGGTCGCACCGAAATGATCGGCCCGATCGATTACTCCACGAATTATGTTTGCGGATTGTTGATCGACGGCTTCGAACATCCGGCGACGCTGCTGACTGCGCACAATCCGCCTTATTACGAGCGTTTGATCGAACGGTCGGGGTTTGCCAAAGAAAAAGATTGGTATGCGTGGTGGTTTTCCGAATTCAGCGAATCCGCCAAACGATTGCGTAACATCGCCGCCGCCCGCGCCGGCAAACACGGCCTAACGATTCGCCAGATCGACAAAAAAAAGATCGAAGAAGAAAGCCGTCGCATCATTTCGGTCTTCAATCAGGCCTGGGAAAAAAACTGGGGCTACGTTCCGTTCACCGAAGCCGAAGCGGTGCACATGGCGCGAGAACTCAAACCGCTCATCGTCCCGGCCGGCACGCTCATCGCCGAAATTAGCGGCGCCCCCGTCGGTTTCGTTCTCGCCGTGCCTGATATCAACGTCGCGCTGCGTCATTTGAAAAACGGTCGCCTAACGACCTTCGGCCTGCCGATCGGACTGGCGAAACTTCTCTACTACCAAAAGAAGATCCGCACCGGCCGGCTCGTTGCGCTCGGCATTCTCGAAAAATATCGGCGCGCCGGCATTGCCGAAATGCTCGTGCTCGACGTGATTGATGCCGCGTTTCAGCGCGGCTACACCGGCGCGGAGTTGAGCATGACGCTAGAAGATAATGTCATGGTGAACCGTTTCATCGAAGCGATGGGCGCGAAGCGTTACAAGACCTACCGCATTTACCGGCGCGCGATTTCCTGATTCATTCGTAATCGCGAACGCAGCCAGAGGGCGTGCGGAAGATCGACAATCGCCGTCGCGATCTGCCACCACGCCATCAGGATAAATCCTTTTGCCGGCGCGCCGAGCACTACCGCGATCAGCAAAATCCAAATGACAACATTTCGGCGTCCGCCGAAAAGTCGCACGACGCGATCGAACAGGTTCGGTTCGCAGTTTAATTTTGCGAAGGCGTCGTAGATCGCGCCTTTGGCGAGACCATCGTCAATTTGGCCGGTGATGAGGAGCGCGAGATACGCAAACGCGTTGGGCAATTGCCCGGAGCGCACAAGGTAAAGCGCAATGACAGAAGGCCACGCCACTTCAAAGAACGAATCGAAACGGTGTTCGAGTTTTCCGACGTCCGAAGTTTCCACGCGTAAGCGCGCGAGTTTTCCATCAAGGCCATCGAGAATGCCGATGACGAACGCGAGCGCGATGCCCCAGCCAAAATGGCCGGTCGCGAACAGCATCGTCACGGCGAAGGCGAGAATGATCCACGCGATCGTTAATTGATGCGGCGTGATGCGCGTCCTGCACAAACGCCCGACGAGAAATTTTTCGATCGGCGCGTGCAGCAACGCCGGGAAATCCTGCGCGCCTTTTTGCGTGGCGTCGATCAATGCGCGCTCCACTCGTTGTCGATCTTGCGCGATGGCCGCGGGCGAAAACCAAAATGGCCGCAAGTTGCGCCGTAACTCCGGCGAGTAGAGTGGCAAATCGTCGATGTCGATCTTCGGTAAGCCGGCAACAGGGATCGCTTCAGCCGTGATATTTGCCAGCATGTCGCGCGGCAAAACTGCGGCGCCGCAAAAATTGGCCGAATCAATCAGTGCGATCGCGCGCTGTTCTTCTAATAAGAATCTCAATAGACGCACGTCGATGACGGTGTCGCCGCGGACGGCGAGGAAGAGTTCATCGCGACTTTGTGCAAGATCGACAATCGCATCTGGCTTAGCCGCACCGGAAATGATGGTCGGACGCTCGATTCCGCAACGTTGCAATGTGCGCAGCAGTCGCTCGAGAATGAAAATGCCCCCGAGTTCAACGGACGCCGTCGGCGTGGCGGCGAGCACGATGCAGCTGCGCCTCATTATGCCGCGGTCACGACCGAGCCGGTGCGCGCAATTATCTTCTCCGCCTGTTGCAGCATCTCCGCCGTGTCCACGTCCTGCCACCATGCGTTGCCGATGTCGATGCAACGGACCTTGTCCTCCGCCGCCATGAGACGAACGGCATCCGTTAGGCTGCAATCGCCGTCGCGTCTCGCGCGCTCCAAGTAGGCAAAAATTTCGGGCGGACAAACGAACACGCCGGTGTCGATGGCATCGAACTGCTGCAGATCCTTCCCGATGCCCGCGATCCCGCGTCCGCGCGTTTGCACTTTCGTCGCGTCGTCGATGTCGAAGATTGAATCAAGCTTGCGGTCGATCGCGATGCTCAACTGATCGCGCGCGCCGCCTTCACGGATAAGATCGACAATCGCCGCGTCGAAGATGTGATCGCTCATCGTTAGAAAAAACGGCGTGGTCACGACGTCCTTCGCCGCCAGCAGCGAAATTCCATTCTGCTTTCGCCATTCGCGGTTCTCCACGAAACGAAGTTGCACATCGTGCGGCATCAAAGTTTTTACGCCGCGCATCAACGCTTCACTTTCGTAACCAACGACGGCGGTGATCGCGCGAATGCCGCTGCGTGTTAACGCATCGATCGTGTACGAAATCAAGGGTCGCCCGCGCACCGGTGTAAGAGGTTTCGGAAAATCCTTGTGATGCACGCGCAATCGCGACCCGATCCCCGCCATCAAAATCACCGCTTCGGAAAGCGTTTTCATATGCCGTAATATTTTCGCAGGCCCCAGAGTCGCAAACGTTGCGGCAGAAATCGGAAAATGAACGGCGCGATGCCAGCCTGAAACGCGTCGCCCACGGTCACGCGCCGCGGCGGGTTGTCGTTGTCGATCAAAGCGCAAACGCGGCGCGCGACGAGCGCAGGCGGCGGAGCGTTCTTCATATTTTTCTCGACCGCAGTCCACGTTTTCGCGACGCGCGCATCATCGCTACCACTGCGCGCGACGCGATCGTTGAAGTCGGTGGAAATGTCCGCCGGTTGAAGATCGACAATACGAACGCGCGAATCACCGAGCTCGAGTTGCATCGTCATGGTGAACATCGCGAGCGCCGATTTCGCCGCGTTGTACGCGCTCATGTACGGGACCGGCAAACGCGACGCGAGCGAGGTGACGTTGACGATCAATCCGTGATCGCGCGTGCGCATCGATTCGAATGCGAGCTGCAACAAACGAATCTGACCGAAAACGAGAACTTGAAATTGTTCGGTCAAAATCTCCGCCGGCAACGACGCTGCCGGACCAAAGTGACCGCTGCCCGCGTTGTTGATGACGACATCGAAATGTCCGGCTTCGCTCAATGCGTTCCTGAATGCGGTGTCGATTGAAGTGTTATTCGTTAGGTCGAGTTGCACCGGATGCACCCGCGGCAACACCGGGATGCGCTGAATGTCTCGCGACGTGCCCCAAACTTCGTAGCCGCGTTCGCTCAATGCTTGCGCGATTGCCCGACCAATTCCCGCGCTCGCGCCCGTCAAAAATATCCGTTTCATGCGTTCGTTAGGCGAATGCGAAGCGAGCGGTGCCGGTTCCACTCAAATCCAAAAATGAGGAGGAAGGTCGCGACGGCGGCGAGCTGCCCGGCGGATCCATGCCAAATTACACGCAACGCCATTGCGGGAATGCCCGCCGCCACAGCCGCCAGAATTGGCGGCGAGACGTTGTGCCACGGATTATGCCAGTGGAAAACAAATCGCAGCATGAGATTGCGAATTACGCCCTGAATTAAATAGGTCGCGAGAATTCCGAGCGCAGCGCCGAGCACGCCGAAATACAAGATCGACATGTACGTTATCACGAAGCCGGCGATGCAAGTGATGAACGAATTCAAAAGATTCAATCGCGGTCGTTGCACCATGATCACGGTCTCGCCCAAAGTGATGAATGCGTTCGTCGCGCATGCGATCGTGACAATGGCGAGCCATTGGCTGCCGTTTTGAAATGTTTGGCCGAACACGAGGAGAATCGTGTTTCCGGCAATCGCGAGGACGAAGACGAACGGCAGCAGGATCCACAACATCCATTGCGCGAGCTGTGCGTACGTCGCCATCGCGCGATCGTGCGCGCCGGTCGCAGTCATGCCGGCAACGACCGGCGTAAAAATCGGCGTGAACGCCTGGCTCACTTTTCGTAATCCGTTCGCGAGTCCGACGACCGCGCCGTAAATGCCGAGCGTCGTCAAGGTGACGCCGGGAACGCGATTGACGAGGCAACCGAGCAAAATCACATCGATGCGCCAGATGAACGCATTCAAAAATTGGTCCGCGCCGATCGGCAGCGAGAAGCTCAACAAATCTCGCGCGAGAGTAGATGTCGATCTTGCACGGGTTTCGTTAGGCAAATGGCGGAACAATCCCGACGCGAGCGCGAATGCGACCAGACCCGATGCCCACGTGCCAACGATGGCCGCGATCTCCGGCGCAAAGATTCGCGAGCCGAGGGCAAATGCGGCGAGAAAGGCCAGCGTCGTCACGCCGGATTCGGTGAAGCCACGCGAGTAAATGTCGTGCTCCATCACTTTCATGCCGCGCGAGACCGAAGTGCTGATGCGGTAAAGCGCGATGCCTGGCAACGCGAAAAGAATCACGCTCAACGCGGAAACGAGTTCCGGTTGCAGGCGCAAACGCGAACCGAAAAAACGCAGCGCCAGGATCGACAATGTTGCCACGACGAACGACAGCGTGACGCTTAGGCCGGCGGCGATTCGAAGCAGCCGGCGCGCGAGAAATTTATCGCCGCTGGCATTCGCCCGCGCGACGAATGTCGTCACGCCGTCGTCGAGTCCGATCACGCCGAGTTTGCTAATCCAATCGGTCGCGCCCCACGCCACCGAAAAAAGGCCTAACGAAACCGGGCCGAGCAAGCGCGCGATGAGGATGGTAAAGATCGCGCGAAAATTCGAGGTCATCATCGCGAGCGTGTTGAGCCACGCGCCCCGTTTCAGTTCGCGATGCGTGTCATCTGCGCCCGTCTGCGCAAGATCGACAATCGCATTTGGCAAAGTGTTCGGCATGTCAGCGGCCACGATCGATCAGATACAATTCCACGGCGTGATGTTTCCAATAGATGATGCCCGACCGCATAAAGATGACGAGCGGAATACGACGCCAGCCCGCCGGCAACGGCGCCTTCGCGTCATCGGTGTAAACCGCGGTCGCGCGCGCGCAAATTTTCCCGAGCTCGTCCGGCGGTGTGTCGTGCACGGTAACGAATTCCGGAGCATACCACTGCGCATGACGGCGGGCTTTGTTGAAGAGCAGCACGACATCGTGTCGCCGATCTTGCGGATATAATTGGCTAACGAATCGAACAACACGCAACGCCGGTGGTTCATTGCGATGATTATCGATCGCCAGCGGCACGCTCACGAAGGCCAGCATCACTGGGAGAACAAGGGCGCTGCGATTCCACGGCGCAGGCAAATTCAAAAATCCGCGCAGAAGCAGAACGAGCAGCAACGGAAAAATCAGGACGTAGTAACGTTGCGCCGGTGAAAGCGTGATGAAAATGATGGCGACATGCGTAAGCGCCCACGGCGCATGAAACCGCCAGAATTCACCATCGCGTTTGGCGACGCGCGCGAAATACGAAACGAAACCGCCGATGACAATCGTGACCCCTATTAGAAAAATCGCGGGCGATTTGATCAAGCCAAAGCCGAGACCGAACCAACCGAGAAAATGAAACGCGGCACGCGTGCCGAGATATTTCGCGCTCCAATCGCCGGCGCCGACGTAGACTCCGGGTTTATCAAGTCGCCATTGCCATTGGTGCCACGCGAGTTTGGGGAAGACAGACCAGAACGGAATCTCGGGATGCAATCGCCATTGCGTGTAGCTCATCGGCAAAAGCCAGGCCGCGCATCCGAGAATCAGAATGGCAATCGCTAAGATCGACAACTTCATTTGGCCGCGCCAAGGCCAAAGCAAAATGACGAGTGCGACCGGAAACAATTGCGGTCTAACTCCGCATGCCGCCGCACCAAGCAACGCGGCTGAGACGGGTGACGAAAGCGATAAAAAGATTTCAGCGGCCAACAATCCACAGGCGAGAGAATCGGTGAGCGTTTTGGTTGCGGTCATCCAGATCGCGGGCGTGATCGTTAGGCAAATGGTTGTCCACCAGGCGAGGCGCTCATTGAATTGCGCGCGAACGATGAGGAACCAGATCGCGACGAAGAGGCCGCCGCCAATTGCCGAAAGAATGTGCATGGAAAGTTCGGGACCGATTCCGAAAAATTTCTGCGCGAGCCAGCCGAGAAAAATGAAAAGCGGATAACCGGGCGCGTGCGGTTGGTCGTTCCAGATGTTGAAGTCGAGCATGCCCATGGCGAATTGCACCGAGTCGTGTTCGTCGAGCGCGGGTGTGCGCGTGAGGAAGTAGAGCGCGGAGGCGGCGATGAAAATGAACGCAGCTTTGAGGCGATGGTTCACGCGAAGGCGGACAATGTGGTACGTTCGGGGACGATGTCGATCTTGAACATGTCGATCTTGCGCGGGAGAAGCCAGCGGCGATTCATCAGTGATCTGCTCGCGGCCCGACCGAATACTTCGCGGCGCGTAATCGCTTCACTTACGACATTACCGGACCGCATCGGGAATCTTCAGCCGACGCTTGATTGTCTCGTTAACCAAACGCGGCCGCCGGACGAAATCGTGGTCGCGGTGCCCGAGTTTTCGATTCGGCAAAAGCGTGGCTACATCATTCCCGAATTCATCGCGTGCATTCCGAAGGTCCGAATCATCCGATGCGAAATCGATTGGGGACCGGCGACGAAATTTATTCCGGCGATACACCGCGAGCTCGCGGCTGGCGATGGTGACACGCTCGTGATGGTGGTCGATGACGATCGCGTTTATCCACGCGACGCGCTGGAGACGTATTTATTTTATCACGCGCAACTGCCGGAGGCGGCGCTTTGTTTTCGCGGCGCGCCCATGCCTAACGATCTGCGCTGGCGTCGTCCGCAATTGGTTTTCGGCGATCGCATTCGCGAGCCGCGCAAAGTCGCGGTCGTCACGGGATGCGGAAGTTATTTCATTCAGCCGCGATTTTTCGATGAGCGCTTGTGGGATTACGCGAGCGCGCCGAGCGGCGCGTTTTACATGGATGACATTTGGATCAGCGGTTGGCTGGATCGGCGCAAGATCGACAAGTATGTCGTGCCGACATCAGCGATGATGCGGACGGTGCGCGCGCAGCGACGCACGATGACGTTGCACGACGTGCCGGACGGACGCCGCGCGAATAACAACGCGACCATCGCGTATTTCGCTGAAAGTTGGAACGTGTTCTCGCCGCGTTTGCGCGACCGTTTTAGAAAACCGGCGCGGCCAGCGCGCGCGGATGGCTCGCGATGATGCGGCCATCCTTCATTTCGTGCACCCAATCGCACGCTTCGGCGATAAGCGGATTGTGAGTGACTAACAAGAGCGCCTTTTGCTGTTCCTGCACGATGCGCTGGAGCAATTCGAAAGCGCGCTGAGAATTTTTGGTGTCGAGATTGCCGGTCGGTTCGTCGGCGAGAATGACGCGCGGCTCATTCGCCAAGGCGCGCGCGATAGCGACGCGCTGTTGCTCGCCGCCGGAAAGATGGCGGCTGGGACGATCGCGTTTATCGGCAAGATCGACATGTTCCAACAACTCGGCCGCGCGTGATCGCATCGCCTCCTCGGACAACTGACCAAGACGGCGCATCGGGATCATCACGTTTTCTTCGGCGGTGAAGTCCTCCATCAAAAAGTGAAATTGAAAAATGAATCCGATGAACTCGTTGCGTTTCTTCGCGAGCTCGTCGTTAGGCAAATGCGAGACCGGGTCGGCCTCGAGAAAGACGGCGCCGGCATCGGGGTTGTCGAGCAAGCCTAGAATATAAAGGAGCGTGCTCTTGCCGCAGCCCGACGGACCAACGACCGCGTGCACCGTTCCCGGTTCGACATCGAGTGAAACACCGCGCAAGGCGTGCACGCGCGATTCGTCTTCGCCGAGATACCGCTCGATCTCGCGACAACTGAGAAACGGCGCCGCTCCGTTCATACGCTCGAGCCGCGCAGGGTTGCGACCGGCGGAAGCTCGGCCGCGCGCCGCGCCGGCACATAGCTGGCGATGAAAACGGAAATGAGCGCGAGCACGATCGCCTGCAAATAATGTCGCCAGTCCCACGAGACGACGAAGTAATCGGTCGAGATCAAACCGCGCAGGCGGATTGGAATCTTCGAAACGCCGAACGTGAGCAGCGCACCGACGACGCAACCGATTGTCGATCCAACGATGCCAATAAGAGCGCCTTGCCAGAGAAAAATCGCGCGCACATCGCGGCGGCGATAACCCATCGATTGCAGGATCGCGATCTCTTTCAATTTCGAAAGCACGGTCATGGTGAGCACATTGAAAATTCCGAATCCGGCGAGGAGCAGGACTAACGAGACAGTGATCGCGCCCGAAATCGTGAGCATGAGGAAGAGACGCAAGGTGGATGCTTCGCGTTCCTGCCAGCTAACGGTGTCGTGTTGAAACAAAGTTTCGAAATGCGACGCGAGCGCGGGCGCGCGATCAGGATCGCGCAATCTATAAATGATCATCGAAGCGCTATAAGGTTTATGCAGCAATGCCTGCGCGATGCGGGCGTGACAATAAACGCGCGCTTGATCAATCACGCCGACCCCGCTGCGCGCGAGAGCGACGACGGCAAATCGCCGGTACTGTCCGCCGGGCGAGAGAAGTTGAATCGAATCGCCGACTTCGACGTTGAGGTTTTCGGCAAGGCGCGAGCCGAGAATAACCGTGTTCGGATTGTTACGGAAATCGTCGATGATGCCCTTCGTGATTTCGGTCGCGAGGTCGGTCGTCTGCGTGTGCAGATTGGGATCGATGCCGAAAAGATCGACAGTGGCGTTCTCGAATCCGGCGCGCGCGCTCAAGGTTCCGCGCAGGACCGGCGAACAAGAGACGACATTTGAGAACTGCCGGCTCACCCGCATGATTTCGTTCGCGTTGGTGATGCCTTCGAAATATTCCCGGTGGGTCGCGTGAGGCGATTTCGCCGGGACTAACGAGTTCACCTGTCGCTGTTGAAAACGGGAGCGAATGATGAGAGCGCCATTGCTGCCGAGGGTCGCGTTCATGAAGTAATGCGCGAAGCCCTGCGTTTGCGCGAGCACGACGATGAAAAATCCAACTCCAAGAACGACCCCGCCGAGACTGAGCAGCATCGCGCGCTTGCGATGCGTGAGAAAACGCAGCGCGATGTAAAGCGTCGGGATCACTTCGGTAGCGGCTCTTCGTTGTCGATGTCGATCTTGCGCGTGCGCACCGGACGTCCGGGTTTGAATTTGTCCTGATCTGACACGATGACGTAATCGCCTTCGCGTACGCCACTCATGGCTTCGGTGAAATCGAGTGTGTGATAACCAATCTTGACCGTGTGTTTGTGCACGGTGCCGTTGCGCACGAGCAACGCTTGATCGACAAGCAACGCGCGCGTCGGCACGAGCAAAACTTTCTCGTGCGTGCCGGTGATGATGTTCATCTCGCCGGTCATGCCTGCCATCAAATTGTCGGGCGGCTTAACGAGTTGCAGGACGATGGTGTAACGCTGCGTTTCCGGATCGGCCGCCGGTTGAATCGATGAAACCGTGGCGACGAATTGCTGCGTCGGATAAGCGTACAACTGCACGCTCGCTTTCAGTCCGGCTTTTACCGCGCCGACGTCTTCTTCGTTCACTTCGCCGCGCACATAATTTTTCCGCGACGCGACGGTGAAGAGCTCGTTGTTTTCGGCGACGAGCTCGCCGTCGAGCGTAAGGATGTTGGTGACGATGCCGTCGATCGGCGCGCGAATCTCCGAATTCTTCAACTGCGCCTCGAGTTTGCGCACCGCTTCTTCCTGCTGCGACAGATTGCGATCGCGCTCGATGCGCTCGTTCTCGACCGCGCCGCGCAAGCGATTTACTTCGCTCTTCGATTTTTCGTATTCGACCGCGGGCACGTTGCCCGATGCGACCACCAGCTCCATTCGACGCAGATTATCTTCGGCCGCCTTCAACAATTCCGCAGATGGCAACGGCAAGGCCGCGCGTTGCTGTGCCGCCGCGTAATCGGCGCGCGCCTGTTTTAATTGTCGCGCGGTCACTTCGTCGGCAATGGTCGCAAGCACCTGCCCTTTGTTCACGAGTTTGCCGATCGACCCGCGCCCGTTCGAAAATGTATCGTCGAGATGAATGAAGCCGGCGTTTTGCGCGCGCACGTGCACGAGAAAAGTCGGCTCGATCCGCACCGTGCCGTAAACCGCGGAGTAAGCGGTGCCGCGTCGCACCTCCGCGACTTCCGCGACGGGCAAAAGGAAAAAGGACGCGATCGCGATCAGCACCAGTAACGGCGCGAGGATCGCGACGAGCGTTCGCGTATTCGGCGGTTTCAAGGGCGAAGACTATCGCACGTCTCGGGGGCTCGCGTCCACGAAGCGCAAATACTTTCCGGTGGCGCGGTCACGTTCGGCAAGATCGACATGTTGTTGGTAGGCGAGCGTGAGCAGCGCCGTTTTCACTTCGAGCAAATCGTTTTGTGCCAGCCGATATTCGAGCTGTGAGGAAATTCCGCCCGCCAGATTTTGCTGAATCGTGCGCGCGTTTTCTTCCGCCGCCGCCGCCGCGCCTTGTAACGCTTTTTCCTTGGTCGCGATCGATTGCAGATCGTTTTGGATTCTCGCCAGATCGCGATGCGCGTCGCGCTCCAGTTTCTGCAGCAAAATCTCGTTGATCTCGCGCGCAGCTTTTTTTTGGGCGACGGCGCCGCCGACTTTGCCGTTGTCGATCACGCGCCAGGTGTAGGAACCGCCCTCGCGCAGCTCGGATGAAATGATGTCTTCCGAACGCGACGCGGAACCGGACGCCTGCGTCGTGCGCACGTCCGTTACCGGAATGTATCGCCCCGAAATTTCGCCGGTGATTTGCGGATAATACGCGGCTGCCATGATGCGTTGATCTTCCGCCGCCGCGCGCACCATCAAACGCGCCAGCTCGATATCGGGCCGTTGTTGCAACGCCTTCTCACTTTCCTGCGCAAGATCGACATCTACATCTGCGTAATGCAGCTCGCCTTCCAGTTGCGGCAACGTGGCGTATTGCCCGTAATCTTTTCCGAGCGCTTCGCTCAATCTCAAAATCGCCCCCTCGTAGGCGCGTTGCGCCGCATCGATGCGCGGGTCGAGCTCGCGTGTTTGCACCTGGGCGGCGAGAAAGGCCGCGCGATCCGTTAGGCCGGTCTCGTAGCGCGATTTTTGCGCGCGCGTGTTTTCTTCCAGCCGCGTTCGCTGCTCGCCCCGGAGCGAGTTCACGTCGCGATTGTAGATCGCGGTGTAAAATGCCACGCGCGCCGCGTGAAGTTGCTGGGTCACGGCCACGTTTAGATTTTGTTGGGCAATCAATACCTCGATATCACCGCGTCGCCATGAGGGTGGGATCGCCATGTTGAAAAACGGTTGCGTGATCGCGCCGTAACCAAATCCGAACGGCTGCGTGGTTTTTTGTCCGGCGCGATGTCCGCCTTCGACTCCACCTAAAGCGCCGATGCCGGCGTCGGGCAAGGCGACGGAATGAAAAATCAAACGCTGGCCGCCGGCGCGTTCGAGATCGATGCGCGCGCGCTGAATCTCGGGATTGTCGTTCAACGTGCTTTGCAAAGTCGCGTCGAGAGTGAGCGCCCGCGCGAACGCGACGCCGGAAAGCGCGAGAAGAAATGCGAGAAGCGTTTTCATTTACGGGTCAGCTTCTTCGGCGGTTGCGCAAGATCGACAACGTGATTTGCGCCTTTGGCCGCGCGATCGCTTGTGAGTTTCGGATGAAAATCCAGTTCGTTAGGCGAAACCGCGCAGGCGCGCGCCAGTTTCGCCAGCGCGACATTGTGCTGGTAAATCGCGGCCAGTCGGGTGGTGCGTGTCCGCGTTACGTCCGAAGCCGCTTGCAACATATCCAGCTGTGTCGCTAGACCGGCGTCGACATTCCCCTTCGCAATTTCAAGCGATTCGTCCGCGGTCTGTACGTTCTTCGTTTCCGATTCGAGAGTGCGTTCGGCTTGTTGCAAATCGAGGAATGCGCTGCGCACTTCGGAGGCGACTGAGTTGCGCAAGGCCTGCAGCGCCTGCGCCGCCGCGTCGCGTCGCGCATGCGTCGCTTGCAGCCGGCCTTTGGTAGCGAAGCCGTCGAAAATATTCCAGCGCGCATTCACGCCGACGACATAACCGTGATTGAATTCGGGACCGACGAGCGGATCGCGCTCGTTGTAAACTTCGTAGCCGGAAAACGCTTCCACCTGCGGTTTCAACGCGCTCCGGTCCAAATCTGCTTGTCGATCTTCGATCTCGACCTCTATCTCGCGCGCTTTGATTTCCGGACGCGAGGTGTCGGCGCGCGCGAGACACTCGTTGAGATCGGGATGGCGCGGCTTGTATTGTAATTCGCCCGCGACCTCGAATAACGCGGTCGTGCGCGCATTCGCGCGTGTATCGAGTCCGAACAATTCGGCCAGACGAAGATAAGAATTCTTCACCTGCGTTTCGGCGTTGATTAGCTCCGGCTGCTCGTTCGCGAGCGCGACTTCGGCGCGACGCACGTTGAGATTTCCGACGATGCCGGCCTGGAACCGGTCCTGTTGCGACTTCGCTTCTTCCTGTAAAACGCCGACCGATTGTTCGCGCACGCGCACCCGCGCGCGATTGAGCAGAAGTTCGTTGAACGCAACGCGCGTATCCATCGCCACGCGATTTGTGAGCGCTTGCAACTCGAGCTCCTGAATTTCCAAATTCAATTGCGCGATCGCGAGTTGGTTTGTGACCGCGCCGCCGGTGTAGAGATTTTGCACGACGCGAAGCGAGGCGTTGTAATCTTCGTCGCGCAAACGTGAGTCGGCTTGATGTTGGCGTTCGCGAAAGAGTCCGGTTGAAACGACGGACGGCAAATAACCGGAGCGCGCTTCGATCACGCCACCGCGCGCGGCTTCAACTTTTTTGCGCGCGATCGCGAGGTCGGGATTCTGCGCAATCGCGAGCGTGACCGCTTGATCGACATCGTACGTCGCAGCGGCCGCCGGCGACGGGCGCGTAACAATTGCGGCGACCGCCACCACGACCGCCACCAGACTTGCGCGCATTCCGTCTTATCTCCTCGTGACTGGGCGCTTTTTCAATAAAAAAGCCCGCCCTGCTTTCTCCAGGTGAAGTAGGTGTTCGCCTTACGCCTCGCCTCGCTCTCGCCTGCAAAGTTGCCGCTTGCGCCCTGCGACCTGCCACCCCTAAAGTCGCCCTTTTACGCATGAGCAAGATACGTATCGCTATCGTCGGGGTCGGCAACTGCGCCAGTTCGCTTGTCCAAGGTATTAACTTCTACCGCGGTTTCTCAGGCAACGGGGCAAACGTTGGCCTGATGCATCGGCGCATCGGGCATTATGAGCCGAACGACATTGAAGTCGTCGCCGCCTTTGATATCGATCGCCGCAAAGTCGGTCTCGATGTTAGCGAAGCGATATTTTCGCCACCGAATTGCACCAAGATTTTCTGCGACAAAATCAAACGCACGGGCGCGATCGTAAACATGGGCGTGGTGCTCGATAGCTTCGCGCCACACATGGCCGAGCAAGATCCATTGCGCACGTTTTTGCCTCTGGAAAAAGAATCGACCCGGGAACAAATCATCAGCGAGTTGCGCGATTCTGCGGCGGAGGTTCTGGTGAATTATCTCCCGGTCGGTTCTGAAGAAGCGACGCGTTTTTATGCCGGCTGCGCGCTCGAGGCCGGGCTCGGATTCGTGAACAACATTCCCGTTTTCATCGCGAGCGATCCGGTTTGGGCGAAACGTTTCGCCGATAAAAATCTTCCGGTCGTTGGCGATGACATTAAAGCGCAGTTAGGCGCGACCGTGCTTCATCGAACGATTGTCGATCTTTTCCGCAAGCGCGGCGTCAAAGTCGAACGCACCTATCAACTCAACACTGGCGGCAACACCGATTTTCTGAACATGCTCAATCGCACCCGCCTCGCTTCGAAGAAAACTTCCAAGACCGAAGCGGTGCAATCGGTCATGGGCGATCGTCTCGATGATGACAACATCCACATCGGCCCGAGCGATTACGTTCCGTGGCAACGCGACAACAAGATCGCGTTCATTCGCGTCGAAGGTCGCTTGTTCGGCGACGTGCCGATGGAAGTGGACATTCGTTTGTCGGTGGAAGATTCGCCCAACTCCGCCGGCGTCGCCATCGATGCGATCCGCTGTTGCAAACTCGCGCTCGATCGCGGCATCGGCGGCCCGCTGCATTCACCGTCCGCGTATTTCGCGAAACATCCGCCGGTGCAAATGACCGACGACGAAGCGCACCGCGCGGTCGAGCAATTCATTCGCGGCGAGCGCGACCACTAGAGCGGCATCTCGGCGGCCGCGAGCTCATCGTTGCCGTAAATCACAAACTCGCCCAGCGCCGTCGAATAAATCGACGCGACGGCTGATGTCTGCGTCATCGCAGTGACAGCTCGCCAGTAGGCCGCGATCTGCGGCAAATAATGCGCGCGCAGATTGTCGATCTTGTCGGAAGTAATTTCGTTCGTCTTCCAATCGAGCAGGAACCATTTTTTTTCCGCGGCCGCAACCAACGCAAGATCGACAACTCCTTCGAGGCAGCTCTGCGCACTCGCCCGCCACATTAACGGCATCTCCGCATGCGCAATCACGCCATCACTTGAAAACTTCGCCGGAAAATCGCGGAGTTGGGTGACGCGCTTGCGCAATTTCTCCCACTCCCGGGTCGATCGACCACGATCAGGCGAATCGCGCAACGCTGCGGAAAAAACTTCGTCCCACCTCGCGCGCTCGCCGCTCCAAGGAATTCGCTGCACGAATTCGTGCCACCACACCCCATAACGCGTCGCGGCGCTCGGCAATGTCGCCGCGCGAAATTCCCGTTCCACTTCCTTCCGCACATCCGCGCCCGTGCGCCGGATCGCCGGTCTCGCCGCCGTCATGCTGCTCGGAAAAAGACGCCGCGGAAATTTCGCCGCGCAATTTCGTCCAGAAGACAATTGCCCTTCTGGAAAAAAGACAAACTGCTGCGCCTCGATCTCCGCCGTGGCTTTACGCAACTGGTGCAGGCGCGTCGATTCATCGGCACTCGGCTCAAATTCAAGACTCGTTAGGCGCGGCTCGTTTATCCCATCGCGACCGGCGCGGAACCATGTCGTTATCGAATCGCTGTGCGCGGATCCATCGCGTTTCGCGAACAACGCGTGATCGGTCGCCAGCACGAGCGTGTGGCGTGCGCGCGTGAGCGCGACGTAAAGCAATCGCTCCCATTCGTGCAGCTGCGCTTGCTTCAACGTCTCTTTCATTTCCGCCGGCACATCGGCGTTGCTGAAAGCGACGATGGCGCGCTGTCCGCCTGGCACGCCGATGATCCGCGGAAAAATATCGTCGCTCGTGTAAACCTGGCGCGAGAAAAATGGAACAACCACTGCGTCCCACTCCAGTCCCTTCGATTTCTGGCAGGTAATGAGTTGAATCGCGCCCTGCCGCGGAACGCGCGCCTCGCGTTCGCTTGTAAAATTTGCACGCAATAATTCCGCGAACTCCTCCAGCGTCGCGCCGTCAGCTTCGGCCGCCGCCGCTGATTGCAACAGCTCATCAAGTTCCGCCTCGAGTTCTTCGAAATCTTCCGCCGGCAATGTGCGCAGTCGCTCTCGCAAATGCGTTGCCTCGACCATGCGGCGCACCGCGGTAAACAACGGTTTGTCTGCGATCTCGCCGTGGACCTGCGCCAGAAGATCGACAATCGCCGTCACAGCATCTCTTCCGCCGGTCGGCGTTTGAATTTGCAAACGTTCGCCGTTGCCGCGCGTGAAGACAGCGAGATCCTGATCCGAAATCCCGAACACTTCTCGCAACACGCCCACGATTTCGAACGCGCCCCGCGGTTGCGTCATGATTGTGATCAACGCCGTGAACCACGCGTGCGCCGGGCTGTCCGCTTTCACATCCGTCTCCGATTGAATTTGCGAGTCGATGTCGATCTTGCGCAAAGCCTCGGCGATCGGCCGAAACCATTTTCGGCGCGGACACAAGATCGCGACCTGCTCCCACGAACGCGCCCGTAAATTGTCGCGGCCGGTTTTCGCAATCCATCGCGCCAGCTCGTTCGCTTCCGCGCGCACCTTCTCGGTCTCGGTCGCATCCTCACGAATTTCCGGCGCAATCTCCAGCCTAACGACTTGTCCAGGCAATCGCTCCGGCCGCGCGCTCAATTCGATGAATCCGACCTGGCCTTCCGCGTCCAGGATTTCGCGAAAACATTCGTTAACGAATTCGACTTGTTTATCGTCGAGGCGAAACGTCACCGAAAATCGCAACTCCTCGCCCGCGTCGCTGGTGATGAGCGCGTCGTGCACGCGCTGATATTGCGCGAGGTCGGCGCGGTCCTTGTAAATCGACTGCTGGAAATCGCCGACCATGCAAAACCGACCGGCGCGCGGTGGCGATTGTCGATCTTGCAACCAATCGCCGTTCGCACTCACCGGCCGCGTGATTTCCGTCAAAATCGAAAACTGCTGCGGATCGGTATCCTGCGCTTCATCGAGAATGACGATGAAATCTTTCGCCCGAATGCGCGCGATCACTTCCGGCACGCGCGTGAGCTCCAGCGTCAATGCGATCTGATCGTCGAACGTGACCGCGCCGCGTTCCGCGCGAAAGCGGCGATACTTCGCCTGCACTTCCGCCGCCAGTTTCAGCGCGCAACAACTCAGCCAATCATTGAACTCGCGAAACGTTTCTTCCCACAATTCGCCGAACTTTCCCGTGGCCGTGCACTCGATCAGCGGAACAAAGTCGGCGTCGCTTTTATATCGTTCCTCCCAATCCGCGAGCGCGACCTTCATCGCTTCGATCCGGTTCGGATTGGCGCGCGCGGGATAATTTCGCAATCGCGCAAGATCGACAATCGGCGGGCAATCAACTTCGCGGTGCTCGAGTTGCAGCGGCAAATTGCCGCGCCGGCCCAGTTCCATCACATCGCGCAATTGCGCGTAACGAAATAACGCGCGTCTATTTTCCGGCGCGAGCGTTTCGCCTAACGAATCCGTCCGTTGCACAAAATCTGTCCACAACTCGTCGTCGTCGCTGATCAACTCCAGTCGCGACGGCAGGCCGAGATGATGTCCGTGCGCGCTTAAGAGCTTCGTGCAGAAGCTGTGGATCGTGCCAAAGAACGCGCGATTGAAAGCGGTGAGCGTTTCAAGCGGCAAGCGCGCTTCGAAAATTCGCTGCCGCGCACGCTGCTGCATTTCGTCGGCGGCGCGATTTGTAAAAGTGACGACGACCAGGCGCGACAGCCAATCCGGTTTTCGCCGCGCGATCTCGACGATGCGGTCGGTGATCGCAGTTGTTTTGCCGGCGCCCGCGGCCGCGATCACAGAAAAATTACGTTCGAGTTCGCGCGCGAACCGCTCGCGTTCGGTTTGATCGACAGGATGCGCGTCCATTATTTGCGCGGCCGCGCGAACGCCGGATGCGTTCGCTCCCATTTTTGTTGCAGCAATTCGCGCTCGATCGCGATGGTCGCGAGCGGATAAGTCCCGGTGAATTTAAATTCCGAGCGCAATTCGCCCAGCATTCCGAACACGCCGGTTCGCTGCATGCGCGCGAGCTCATTCCAGATTTCGCTCTGCGCTCCGACATCGTCGCCCGAGACTTGCGGCGCGAGTTCGCTGCTGCGCGGAAGCAAACTCGCGAACATTTCCGGCGCGCGTTCCCGCAGCGCGAGTAGATAAATGCAAATCTGAATTCCGTCGCCGCGGCCCAACTGTTTCTGTAAATCGGCGGCTTTAAGCGGACGCGCTTCGCCGGTTTTGTAATCGACGATCCACCATCGCGTCGGCTTCGCCGCGTCGGCCAGAATTAAATCCACCCGGCCGCGCACACGCAATTCATTGCCGTTTGTTAGGGCGATAATGTGCGGCGAATCGAGTTCCCATTCCGTAGCGAGCAAAGAGTAATTGTCGATCTTCGCGATCTCTCTCGCGAATTTCTCGGCCAAATGCCGCGCATTTTGCCATCCCGATGTCCACCAATCCGGCAACGGCCGCCCGCATTCGCGCAAGATCGACAATATCCTTTCGCGAAAATGATCCGCCGCCGACAGGACGCGCTCGAGCATCTGTTCGTTAGGCAAGCGCGGAACGAAACGGTTTTCGCGCGAGTCAGCTCCAATTCTTGCCAGCCAGCGGTGCACCCATTGGCCGGTGGCAAGGTTCCACGAACCGCCCAGTAATTCCTCCGCCTGCACTCCGAGAAATGTTTTCATCCAGACGAGCGCCGGACGTTGTAACGCGTTTGCCAAATCAGTCGCGGACATTTCCGCCTGTTTCTGCGGCGGCGCGTTTCCTCGAAACGCGAATTCGTATTCGCCGAATGGCGCATCGCCACGCCGTATCGAATATGCCCGCGACGTTTGCGCAAGATCGACATCTTCCCTTTCGCACGGTCGCAAAAACTCCTGCTGCGCGAGCCAGCGTTGTGTTTGTGTGTGCAATTGCGCGATCTGTGTCTGCGACAACGCTTCGCCGCGCGCGCGGAAAAAAAGCTGCGCGTAAAATTCGCTCGGATTGATCGTCTGTTCGCGCGGCGTGTGCGTGTACAATTCCGCGGTCACGCCGATGCTTCGTGTCGTGCACTCGATTGTGTTCAAAAGTTCTCGCAACGACATCGCGCGCCGTTCACGCGCGCCGAGACAGAGCGCGCTGCCGTCGCGCATCACGCGCGGGCCTTCACCGAAACGGCTCGCCGATTTGTTACGCTTGTTCAGCGCATCGATTGCCTCATCCGGCAAGAACGGCGCCTCATCATCGCGCGGCGGCCAGACCCCTTCATTCAGTCCGGCGAAAATAACATGCGACCAATTCTGGTTTTCGGCCTGATCGTACCGCAGCAGCTGCACGCGCGCGTAGGGATTATCGCCCTGTTCGTCGCGCTCGAGTGAAGACTCGGCGAAAAGATCGTTCAGCCAACGCAGGAAATTCTCGCGCGAAATTTTCGCGGTGAAATTTTCAGCCCAATCGCGCGACAAACGTTCGAGCTCAGCCGCGCGCTCGCTCCATTCCAACGCGCGCAAGATCGACAATGTCTCTTTCAACAAATCCGCGAACGGCGCGCGCTCGGGCAAAAATTCAATCTTGCCCAGACCGGCGGCGATGTCGGTGTGGATCGCGTCATCAGTTCGGCGCGCACAATATTTTTGCAACACATCGACCGCATTGATGAGAATGTCGCCGCACGCGCGTTTGAGTTTGTCTTCGATCGTCCGCAGCGGCAGCGGCTCGAACCACTTCAGCGCGGCGTTCGATTGTTTCAAGAAGCGCAACAGCGCGCCGAGCCGCGGCTGTCGCTGCAATTGAATCCACGCGCGCCATTCTTCGTCGTCGAACACGCCGCGGAGCGGATGCGCGATATTGTCGTTATGCGGAATGTCGAGCTGCTCGAGTTGCGCGGCCACGAGTCGTGCGAGCGCGCTCGGTCCTGGAAGTAAAATGCCAACGCGTTCACAGGCCCTTTCGCTCAAGAATGCCACCGTCAATGCCGCAATCGCGCGCGCTTGTTCGGTGGTGTCGCGCGCCATCACGAAGTGCATGTTGTCGTTAGGCCGCGGCGCTTTTCGTTTCGTTCCTCGGGCCGGCTGCGCCAGCAGCTCGGCAAAGGAAGATGTCGATCTTGTATCGGTCGCCGGAATCGGTTGCCCGGCCCCGAATGTTTCTTCCCACGTCGCCACCCACGTTTCATCGATGTCGCGCGCTTCATCGCGCGGATCGTTCAAGACAATCGTCGCTTCGCTCGCGCTCAGGGCCGCGCCGCGCAGCAGTGGCCAAAGCGATGAATGCGCGCTATCGAATCCGGCGATCAACAAATTCGCGAACACCGGCTCCGGCTCTTTTGCGATGGCGCGGTCTGCTTCATGTCCAAATGTGAAACCAAGATCGCGTGTCGATTTCTCAAATCGCGCGGCGATCTCGCGCAAAGTTTCCGATTCGAGCTCGCGCAAATCCGCGCCGGCGGCGGAGAGCTGATCGAGCGCGCGCAAAAAACTGTCCGGATCGCGCGCGACCGATCTCGCGACGAGCACTCCCGGCGATTCATCATCCCCCGCGTGTTCGCGCACGAAATCATCCGCCGCCGCGCCTAACAACAACCGTAAATGCTCGCGCAATGGCACACGTAAGCCGCGCGGTGCGACCAGCATTTCACGCAGGTGCGGCGGCAAGAGGAATTTCACTCCGAGAAGCGAAATGCCACGATTTAACAATTCGCTTCGGAAGAAATACGCCAGCGCGGAATGCGGTGTGACCACCGCGATCGGCCGTTGTTCCGTCAATGCTTTGTTCGCGACCGACTCGAACCACGGCGCGATTACTGCCTCCCATGCATCGGCCGGCGAGCTGCCGAGGTGAAGCAAAATCCGCGCGCGCGTTGGTTCAGTTGCGATGCGCGCGTGAGGCATCGTTTAATTTAGCGTGATCGAATTGCGGCGCGAGCACGCGCCGATCTCCAATTCGCCGCGTCACACCTTGTCGATCTAACAATTCCAAAAACGGAACGATCACGCGGCGCGAGCTGCCGAGCGCTTGTCGCAATTCGCTCACAGTCGCGCCGCCACGCGTTTTAATGAAATCGATCGCGCGCGTTTTGATCTCCTCGAAAGTTTTTCGCGCCATCGCAACCTCCCGGGAAATTTCCGCGACGTCGCCGTGCTCGATCAAAAAACGGAGCGCTTTGCGATGTGCCTCGTCGATTTCGATTTCTTTGCGATTCGGCGGATCGAACGTCGAAAGACTTTTCGCGATCTTGTCGGCCATTGCGCGCAATTGCGACGACAACGCCGCGCGATGAGAACGTCGCGCAATGGTCGATCCCGCTTGCACGCCTTCGTTGTGCGCAAGATCGACAATGACAAGATCGACAATCACTGGGACGACATCGCCAAGATGCGCGCGCAAATCGCTCAATTCGATTCCGCTACGATCCGGTTGGGCCGCGTGAAAGCGGTCGATCGCATCGAGTGCGCGTGCGCGCGCTTTCTTCCATGTGCCGATTTCAACCGCGACATCCGCCGCGAGAAAAACTTCGTCGCGTTCGGCGAGCCGTTGCAAAGCCGCGGAAATTTCGGCGGCGCTGAAGCGTGAATGTCGCAGAAGATCGGAACGCATCCCCCACGTTCGATGCTGCAATTCGGAGGCGACGACAAGATCGACATTGTTCATTCCGCGCGCACGCACGGCGAGCCATTCCGGGTCGGTGCGTTCGTCGCCCACATTCAAAATCACGCCGCCGGCGATCGTGTGTTGTTCCGACGCATCGCGAATAACGAAGCGATCGCCGATGAAAGCGAACAGCGGCGCGTGTAAACGCAATTGTGCCTGCGCTTCCTCTCCGCGATGCAACGCTGCGCAACTGCGCAAAATAATTTTCGCGCGCACGCGCGCCGCGCCGTGATGCAGATGGATCGTCGCGCCGGATTTAAGCGTGAGGTCGCGGGGCAAACGCGGCGACATTCGCAGCATCGCATCGATTACATTCGCGGGAATGAAATCGCCCAAGCTGATGACATCGCCGCGCGACACATCGGATTTCGCGGTGAGATCCGGAAGATTCAGCGCGACCCGCGTGCCGGGCGTGGCAAGATCGACATCTTCTCCGTGCGTTTGCAGCGAACGAATCCGCGCATTCGCGCCGCGCGGCTGCACTACGATTTTGTCCCTCCGACGTAACACGCCGTCGGTCAGCGTACCGGTCACGACGGCTCCGATTCCGTGCAATGTGAAAGCGCGATCGACACACAGACGCGGTTTGCCGATATCGCGTTGCGGTTCGATTTCGGATAACGCAGCCGCGATGACTTCCTTCAACTTCGCAATCGACGATTGATCGCCTAACGATGTCCGGATGATCGTCGCATCGGCAAATGAAGTTTCGCGCAATTCGTTTCGAATACTTTTCTCGGCGACGTCGGCATCGCCGATGTCGATCTTCGTTAGGCAAACGACGGCGCGTTTGACGCCGAGATATTCGAGTATTTGCAAATGTTCCTCAGTTTGCGGCATCCAGCCGTCGTCGGCGGCGACGACGAGAAGCGCGAGATCGATTGAGCCGACGCCGGCGATCATGTTACGAACGAAATCTTCGTGGCCCGGTACATCGACAATCGCCGCGTGAATGTCGTCCTCGAGTTTCAGTTCGGCGAAGCCGAGGTCGATCGTGATCTGGCGCGCCTTCTCTTCCGGCAAACGATCGGGATCGGTGCCGGTGAGCGCTTTGACTAACGAGCTCTTGCCGTGATCGACGTGACCGGCGGTCGCGATGATGTAGTGACGTACGTTCACGCGGTGCAAGCCGCGCGAATGGCATCGACCACGATGTCGTCTTGCTCGGGAAAAATCGTGCGCAGGTCGAGCTTGAACGCGCCTTGCGCGATGTAGCCGACGACGGGCGGCGTTTGTGCGCGCAGGCGTGACGCGAATTCGTTAGGCGAAAAGTCTTCCGGCGCGATGTCGATGGTGACTGATGGAATGACCGCGCGCGGCGACGTGCCGCCACCGGATTTCACCACGCCGCGACCGACGTTGATTTGCGCGGGCAAACCGCGCACGCGCGTGATGATATTGGCCGCGCGACCGCGCAATTCGTCCTTGTCGATCTTGATGAGAGCGAGTGCGGGAATTTCGGATGTCGATTCGCGGAGGTGAAGATCGACCGTCGCTTGCAGGGCGACGAGCGTGAGCTTGTCGCAACGCAAGGCGCGAAAGAGCGGATGTTGTTTCAACGCCCTAACGAGCTTCTTGCGGCCGATAATGATCCCGGCTTGAGGTCCGCCGAATAATTTGTCGCCGCTGAAGCAAACGAGATCGGCGCCATCGCGCAACGCGGCAGCCGGCGTGATTTCGTCTCCGAGCAACTCCAACGGCTCGACCAGACCGCTGCCAAGATCGACAACGAACGGGACACGTTTTTTGCGCGACATCGCCGCGAGATCGCGCAGGGAAGGCGAATCGACAAAACCTTCCATGAAAAAATTGCTGCGGTGAACACGAAGAATCATGGCCGCGTCTTTACCGAGCGCACGCGAGTAATCCGCAAGCGTGGTTTTGTTCGTCGCGCCGACTTCACGCAGACGCGCGCCGCTGGCTTCAAGGATTTCGCCGATACGAAATCCGCCGCCGATTTGCACAAGCTCGCCGCGCGAGATGACGACTTCGGATTTGTTCGCGACGAAGTGTGTCGCGATGAGAACGAGCGCGGCCGCGCAATTATTTACCACCGTCGCGGCTTCGGCTTCACACAAGATCGACAAGTTCGTTTCGAGATAATTCGCGCGAGTGCCACGCTGACCGGAAACGAGATCGAACTCGAGATTGCTGTAGCTTGTCGCGATTTGAGCGAGGGATTCGCGGGCGGCTCCGCTCAATGGCGCGCGACCAAAATTCGTGTGCAGAATAACCCCGGTGCCGTTTACCACCGGTTGCAGGCGCGAATGAAGATGTCGATCCAACGCGCGCATGACGTGATCGAACACGTCTTCGAAGGTAACGAGCTGGTCCGATTCGCGCAGCGCCGCAAGCTCTCGCCTAACGACGGCGACGATAACGGGACGCGGAAGATCGACATGATCGAGCGCCTCGAGCACTTTGTTAACTGCGGGAATTTGCCGGCGCCGGTCCGCTTTTATCTTGTCATGCATATGATCGGACCGCCGCGGCGACGTTTCCCGATTTTGCCGATGACACTCGCGCACGGCGTTTGTGCTTTGCGCAAGATCGACAAGACCTTTTCGAGTTTTGCTTCGGCGACGCAGAGAAGAAGTCCGCCGCTGGTTTGCGCGTCGGCGAGGAGAATCTGCCGTGTCTCGTTCGTGTTATTCCACTCGACCGTGACGGTGACGGCATAAAGATTTTCGCGCGATCCACCGGGCACGCAGCCGCGTTCGATAAGATCGACAATTTCATTGCTGATCATCGGAACGGCGTCTGGATCGACATCGGCCGAAACGTGACTGGCGCGACAGAGCGAAGTGAGGTGGCCAATCAATCCGTAGCCGGTGATGTCGGTGGCGGTGCGAACGAGATCGCGCTCGGCCAGGTCGGCGCCGACGGAATTGACTTGCGACATGAACCTAACGACGCGGCGTTCGAGGGTGCGCGATGCGAATCCTTTTTTAATCGCGGTCGTGGCGATGCCGGTGCCAAGTGGTTTAGTCAGGACTAACAAATCGCCCGGTTGCGCTTTTGCGTTGGTGGTGATGTGCCGAAGATCGACAACTCCCGTGACAGCGAGTCCGTAAATCGGTTGCGGATTACGAATGGAATGTCCGCCGATGATTGCGCAATCGACTTCGGAAGCTTTCGCCAGTCCGCCGCGCAAGATGGCGGCGATCGTTTCCGGCGGAACAAGATCGTCGGGGAAACCCATGATGTTGAGCGCGGTGATGGGACGTCCGCCCATGGCGAAAACATCAGACAGCGAATTGGCGGCGGCGATTTGGCCGTAGGCGAACGGGTCATCGACGATGGGAGTAAAGAAGTCGACGGTTTGCACGAGAGCACGATGTCGATCCAATCGATAAACGCCGGCGTCATCGAACGTGTTCGAGTTTACGAGCACGCGACTGCGCAACGAAATGGGTAGCTGCGGCAAAACTTGTCGCAGGGCCTGTTGGCTCAGCTTGGAAGCTCAGCCAGCGCTGGTGGAGAGCGCGGTCAGTTTACGGATTTGTTCGCGGGACATCGCGGTCACCTCCTTTCGTTAGGCAAAAAAATTGGCGGAGAGGGTAGGAATCGAACCCACCTCGGCTCTTGCGAGTCAACAACGGTTTTGAAGACCGCGAGGGCCACCAGGCACCCTTCACTCTCCGAAATGCGGAAAGATCGACAATCGAATGTCGATTACTTGAGCTTCTTGATTTGCTTGAAGACTTCGTCGAAGTCGGGCCAATCGCCGCTCTCGAGTTTGGAATGGATGAGCTGATCATTAGCGCGAATCTCGAACGCGCCGCCACCCGATGGAATGAGGGTGAGCGACGCGATGCGATCGCCGAGTTCAAGAACCTTGGTCGCCAAACTGACGGCCTTGGGCGTGTAGTTTCAAACGACGCAATATTCGATGGAGACTTTCGTCTTCAACGCGAGCCCTCCTTTCCGAGATCGAAGCTATCGGCGCCGCAAAACGCGGTCAAGACGCGCAATGCCTCGGGATTTAGGTTATGCGCTCCGCCCCGCAGCTGGCCAGCCTGGGAACGAGGCGCAAAGTTGTATGTCGATCTTAGTAGTTGTCGATCTTTAGAAGGCGAAATTGATGCCGCTGCGGATGGCGGTGAAATTGTTTTTCGGTCCATCGATTACGCCCCAGCTCAGATCGTTCGTCCAACCGATGTGCGGGGTGATGCGAAATTCCAAACCGAAACCAAATTGGCCTAACAACTTCGAATCGCTGCCGAAGTGGCGGGTGTGGGCAGAGACGGCGAACGCATCCGGCGGACCGTGCGTGACGAGTTGATCGCTTTCGCCGCCGCCGAAAATTCCGCCGACACCGGCCCAGGCGTAAGGCGCGAAACGCGTGCAACGAATCGGATATCGCACCGTGAATGTTCCAAGAACGGAGCCGATGGTGCGCTCATGCAACGTGCGATGGCGAAGGAACACGGGCACGGTCGGATCTTCGAAGATATCGAAGCCGCCTTTTTGCGCCTCGAGCACGAAGCCTTCAACGCCGACGCCGAAGTACCGCATGAAGAAATATTTGAAGTCGCCGCCGCCGCCCCAGGCGTGATCGTTGCCGATGTATTTATCGAAGGTGCCGAGCACGGGACCGCCTTCGCTCGTGCTTTGCGTGATGTCGACGAGCCACAAGTTCGGGTCGTACTCGGTGTTGGTGAAGACGTAGGTGCCCCAGATGCTCACGTTGAATTCGTTGTCGCGGTAGAATTCATCGCAGCCGGTAGATTGAGTGACTTGCTTGCTGAAGGATTCGCCGGCGAACGCGCCCGACAAGATCGACAAGGACAAGATCGACAAGGTGCAAATGAGTGATCGTTTCATAAATTCGTTAGGTTAAAGGTTAACGATTGCGGGTAGAGGCGGGAGCTTCGGCGCCTTCGTTGCCGCCCGGTCCAAGCAACCAGGAAAAAACGGCAAAAACCTGCACGCGCGGCGATTCATCGGTGCAGCCGAACAAGGGCGAGACATCGATACGCGTGCTCTTGCTCGGCTTCCACGCAATCGTGGGGCCGATGACGAAACGGTTCTCGGCTTCATCGCGCGTCATTTTGGTGGTGAAGTTAGTGAACTGCATTTCGACGCCGACTTTCAGGCGTTCGTTAGGCAAAATGACCGGCGTGGTCGCGCTCTGCGAAAAACCCCATTCGCGGCCTTCATCGCCGGAAGTTTCCTGTTCGAAAAAACCATTCAAGGCCCATTCCAGATGCTCGCCGAAATCTTGCGCAAGCAGGAGCCGTCCCTCGACCGCGTCCGGACGGGTCGGTTTGCCGGCTTCTTCCTCTTCTTCACCGCCGCCGCCTTCTTGAAAACTGTGCATAACGAGCAGCTCGTCCTTGCGAATCGCGCCGGTGCCAAATTTGTATTCGACGAACAGCGTTGGGTTCAGCGGAATTTTGTTCCAATCCGCGAGGGCGTAACGGGCTTCGATGCTGACGCTGCCGGGACCACCGCCGCCATTGAAGCGCTCTAGATTAGCTTCGGCCGCGATACCAAATCGATAGGGCAAGCCCATTTCCAGTTCTTGAGTAAAGACGTGGAAGGGCGGGCCGTGGCGGAAGGCATCGCCTTCGTAAATCTCGCCAAAATAAAACGCCCACGGCGGTAAGACATAGGCATTAGTTAGGTTGGAAAAACGGCTGCGCGACATCGCCGGCGGAGCGCCATAAGAGCTTGGGACTTCTTCACCGGTGACGACGACGTTTTCCGCGGTAGCCTGGCCCTGCATTTGGCCGGGAGCGAAACAGGCGAGACCGAGGACGAGGGCAAAACAGCGTAAATGGTTAGTCGTCATGATAATCTCCAATTGATTCGGATGCGCCGAGATGGGCGGACGCCGCTCTATTACAAATTTGTCATTTTTTAGACAAGTCTTTTCCGTTGACGGGAAAGGCCAGAATGACAGTCGTGCCATTCTCGGGAGGGCTCTCGATGCGGACTGAGCCGCCGTGAAGATCGACAATCGACTTAACAAGCGCCAGCCCGAGACCGGTGCCGCCCGGACTTCGCGACGGGTCCGCGCGATAGAAACGATCGAAGACGCGCGGCAAATGTTCCGGCGCGATGCCGGCTCCGCTGTCGCGGACGGAAATTTCGGTGCGCGAATCGTTTTGCGAGATCGTAATCTTTATGGTGCCGTCGTTAGGCGTAAATCGGAGCGAATTGTCGAGGACGTTGCTGAGCGCGCGGCGAAACAAGAGGGGATCGGCAAACATTTGGCCCTGGCCATCGCACGCGAGATGAACATGTCGATCTTCCGCGATGGTCTGGTAATACGTCGCGACTGTTTCAACGGCAGCGCGGGCGTCAAACGACGTGCGCTCGATTTGTCGATCGGCCGATTCTGCGCGCGCGAGAAAAAGCAAATTGTCGACGATGGCGGAAAGACGTTCGCATTCGGCGGCGACGGATTCGATCGTCTCGCGATATTCATCGGCGCTGCGCTGACGTGTAAGACCGACCTGCGCTTCGCCCAAAATATTCGCGAGCGGCGTGCGCAATTCGTGGGCAAGGTCGGCCGAGAATTGCGAGAGCCGGGTGAAGGAATCTTCAAGTCGATCAAGCATATCGTCGAAGGCAACGGCGAGCGGGCGTAACTCGGCCGGCCATTGCGTGAGTGGAACGCGTTCGCTGAAGTGCGTTGGGCCGACGCGTTCGACCGAGCGCGTCATTTGCGCGAGCGGGCGCAAGGCGCGACGCGTGACGTTGATGGCGATGACGACGGCGGCGAACACGCCGACCGCGAGAACGGTGGCGAAGAGAAGACGAAATTGTCTGCGGAATTTGTCGTCCGCTGAGCGGTCTTGCGCGAGTTGGATGGCATAGGGCTGGCCGCCGATATTTTCAGCAGTAGCGACCAAGGCGAAAAAACGATCCTCGGCGCGATAATTTTTCGGTGCGGCAAATGAAGATGTCGATCTTAGCGGAGCGGGAAAAATGTTTCGCGGGAGCAGAGTGGCCATGCCGGCGGTTTCGGTGACGATGCGCTGAGCCGGATCGAGAACGCGCACCCAATACACCGCCGGTTCGCCGCTACGCCGGCTGGTTAATTCGCCGAGACCGGCGCCGCTTTGTTTAAGATCGGCGCGAATGGCCGAAAGTTTATCCGCGAGGACGGCGTTGTCTTCTTCGATCGCGTGCCTAACGACCATCCAATAGAAGACGCCGAGCGAACAGGAGAGAAGTAAAGTCGCGGCGAGGGTAAAGAGCAGAACGAGCTGCGACGCGATCGAGCGCGGCTCACTCGGCTTTAAGGACATACCCGACGCCGCGAATGGTGTGAACGAGTTTGGTTTTGAATGGGTCATCCACCTTCGAGCGCAATCGCCTAACGACAACATCGACTACGTTCGTATCGGTATTGAAGTCGATGCCCCAGACGTGCTCGGCGATTTCGGCGCGCGAGACAACCTCGCCGGGTGTGCGCGCGAGGTGCGCGAGGAGAAGAAATTCCTTCGGGGTGAGACTGAGATCGGTCCCGCCGCGCTGGGCGCGATGACGATGCGTGTCGATTTCAAGATCTTGAACGAACAACCGATTTGAAACGCGTGGCGGAGCGCGACGCAGTAACGACCGAATGCGCGCAAGCAATTCGGGAAAAGCGAAAGGTTTCACGACATAATCATCGGCGCCGAGCTCGAGACCTTTGACGCGGTCGCGGACGTCATCGCGCGCGGTCAGGAAAACGACCGGTGTGTGAATGCCGGCGGCGCGCAGATCGGTGAGTACGCTCCAGCCATCTTTCTTCGGAAGCATCACGTCGATAATGAAGAGGTCGAACTTGCGTGCCCGCGCGATGGCGGAACCGGCTTCGCCGTCAACGGCAAGATCGACATCGTAACCGGCTTCATTCAGGCCTTTGGCGAGAAATGCGGCCGTCTTTTTTTCGTCTTCAACGACAAGGATGCGCATGCGGTCTCAGCTACTGTAGCAAAAAAGGCCGCTTCTTTCGAAGCGGCCTTTTTAGAGATTGTCGATCTTAGCGCGTCGATCCGGTGTTTGAACTGAAGCGTGGGCGACGCTGCGACTTCACCGGGTGCGAATCGTTACCCGCCGGTGCCGATTGCGCAGCGGTGGTACCAGCGGCACTGCTGCTCTGGCCGGTAGCGGGTAATCCCGTGCCGGATTTCGATTTCACCAGCGAAATATCCGCGCTGTTGAGGTTCGCATCAATCGTGACGTCGTTGCGGAAGTTAGTCCCATCGACGGCTTGACCGGATTTCGATTTCGTCTGCGCAATATCGGCGGAGTTAACTATGCCGTCGCCGGTTGTGTCGCCCGCGAGCACGCCCATAACGGCCGTGAGCGAAGGCAGCACATTTCCGGATGAATCGCGCACGTTCGTCAACGTAACGCCGAGGCGCTGCGCGTTATCGACGCCGGTAAGGTTAACGACATAATTGCCGTTGATAATTTGCGTGTTCAAAACCGAGCCGGTACCGGCGCTAATGGTTGCGCCGTCGGCGGTGGCCACCGGGTTTGCGAAATCAAAGACCAATTGGTGCGTGCCATTGGCGCCGCCGCTGCGGCATTCGATGCCGGTGCCGTTAAGCGGGAGATCGATTCCAAAATTCACGCCACCGTGCGACTTCACCGAACTGATGCCGAGCAATTGTATTCCGGGCGTAGCCGGGAAATTTACTTCCTGGCTGAAGGCGCCGCCCGTTGGATCGACGGTATTGATCGCACGCACCTTGTAAAATACGGGTTGGGTGGGATCGGCAGTAATGTCGTCGAAGCTCGTTTTCGTAGTGTTCGTCACGAGCAGCAACGTTTCGCTACCCGCAGCGTTACCACGGTAGATTGCGTAGCTCGTAATGTCGGCACCCCCGTTGTCTGGCGCTTTCCAACTCAGATGCACGCCACTCGAGTTGCGGCTGCCGGAGAGACATGGCGCTTTCGGAACGATTGGTTCGGCAACATCGTACGCCGCGAGCAATGTTTTACCGCCAATCTGGCGCGCGACCTTCATTTGTGACGGATAGTTGCCACTCGAATTCAAAACAGGTTGACTCGGATGGCTGAGGCAAGCGCCGATGCAGCCGTCGGTATAACCGAAGAGGACGCGCCCTTTGTCATCCATCGTGATTTCGTCGAAATCGAGGAGATTCCGGTTGTCAGGGCTGCCGCCGCCTTGCCAAATTCCGATGCCCCCTTGGACGGGATCGTTGGGTGTGGCGTTGACTACGACCCAGCTATCGCCGCCATCGTAAGTCGTCGCAATAAACAGGTACCAGATCCCCGGGAAGGTGATGCCTTCATAGAACCCGGGAATATCGGTGCCTAGGAATCCGCAGGCAGCGCGGCCAGAATCTCCGGCGACGGCCTCGGGAAACACTGCGTTAACGATGCCGTGAGATGCGCCAAGGTCGTGATCTTTTGACCAAGTCGCGCCGTGATCCGTGCTGACTTGCACATGGATGTGTCCTTCATTTCGCACCGGCGGGTTGTCCGCGACATAGAAAAAGTAGACCTTGTTATTCGCATCAATGGCTACGGAGGGATCGCTGCCGTGAGCCTGCGTAGGCGTATTCGGAACGATACGCTCGGTCCAGGTGGCTCCCGCATCGGTGCTCACCGCTAAACCGGCGTTGCCGCTACAGTCGCGGATTGGCAAGTAGACAGTTCCATCGGGTCCGACGTGCACGTGACCGTGAATGCCGCCACATAGATCACCGTTGTTCCCAGTGTATGGAAGAGTGCTAGGTCCGTAACTCGCACCATAGGTATCGCTGCGCTGACAGGCGGCTGCGCCAACCGGAAATGTCTGGGCGCAATAGTAGACCGCGTGACCGTGAGTAACCGGATTGTTCGGATCGCCAAGACCCTGCGGAACATTGTATGGGAGAGTATTGGGGTAAGGCCCTGAGCCAATAGTCTCATGGTCGCTACTGGCGTTGGGTGGCGAAGCGCTAAGCGGCAGCCAGGTATCGCCGTCGTCGTCAGTGAATCCATAAAGGCCGTTTGTGCCAGCCGTTGAATTCGCAGCGAAAGTACGCGCGCCGGCCGCCGGTTGACCCGGCAACGGAGCGGGAGCCTTCCAACTATCGGTCCAAAGAATTGGGTCGAGCCCCTCAAGGGTCGAAGGATTCGTCACATCTTCCCAAAGCCCCAGACAACATTCCGGCTTCGCCTGCGCGAGCCTCTCGGGCGGAGTCAGTCTTAAGATGCTGGACTCATTAAAAGTGAGGATTCGGCCAGTCAAAGGGTTGAACCCGATATTAAACTCTCCACCGAAGCCGTCATCGAAATTAGAGTCGAAGTTCTGGTAGCGTGGGACGCCGGGCGCCGTCGCATCCGCGGCTCCGAAGTTCGGGACGCCAGCACAGCCAGAACCAGAAACGAGTTGCATGTGCACATGAGGAGTCTCGCCGGCCGGCTGGAAAGGGACGACTTTGATCGTGTATTGGTGCACGCCGTCCTGCAGCGGAAAGATCACTGTCGCCTCTGGATTGAAACTGCCCGCCGATGAATAAGGCGCGGATTGCGTTCCATTCAACGTGTCCACGACGCCTTGATAAATGTACAAGTCATAGTCAGAGGGCGATGCGCCGCTCGGATCGGTATCGGTCCACGACAAAGCTACCTTCACCGCCGCGCAATCGTTCTGAGCTACGAATCCTGCCGGCAGATCGACCGTAAGTGTGTAGCTGTCGCACGGAAATCCAGTGCCGCAGCGCGGTCCCTTATCTATTTGGCCCAAACCAAGCGGCGATTGATTTGCGACAGCTTGAAGCGCCACGTCGTAATCCAGGATCGGAGCTGAAGGCGAGATTGTTCCGCTTGATGGCGTGGAAGCGAAGCTGCGCCAACCGAAAGACGCGGCGAGTGTGCAAAGTGCGACCGCAGTCAGCACGCGCACGTTAAAAAGACCTGATTGAGAATTTGTGGATTTTTTCATGGGGTTTGTTGGGGCGCGCTGAGGTGTTGTCCAGCATTCGCAGTTGGAATTAAGGTCGGATTTCACGCCTCAAGTGGACGTATCTCCGGCGTAGTTCGCCCAAATGACGATGTCGATCTTCTACGGCGGATCGCGGTTTATTGATCTGGCAGTGCCGTGCCCGACTTTGATTTCACAAACGCGATATCGGCGCTGTTGATATTCCCATCGACCGTAAGGTCCTCACGGCAATTCGAGGTGGTGAGGATTTGTCCCGATTGAGATTTTGTCTGCGAGATATCAGCAGAGTTAACAAAACCATCCCCCGTCGTATCGCCGGTGAGGAAGTTTACCGGCACGCTCGCATTCCCACCGCCATTGATTCCATTCACGTTCACTGCACAACGTGAAGCACTGGCAACGCCCGTGAGATTCACGACGAGATCGTTTCCCGATTGATTCGTGCTGCTCACCGAACCGCAGGTCGAGGTCACGCTCCCGAACGTGACGACGGACGGAAACTTCACGACGACTTGATAGTCGCCATTTGCGCCGCCGGTGCGCGGTTCGATGCCGCCGCCACTTAGCGGAAGATCGACATCAAACGGTGCGCCATTATGCATTTTCCGCGAGGCCGCAGCGGTTGGCAGAACGGTCGGTGCGTTGACGATGATATCCTGGACGTTGCTGTTGGTGGTTCGGGTTCCATTACTGTAAACACCGCGGACCCGGTAATAATAGTGGCCACTCGGTTTGTTAAAGAGCGTCAATGAAGTGGAACCCGGTCCAGCGGTGCCGACTTGGTGCCACGTTCCGGCATCAACATTAATGTCGTCGAGCCACCAACCAACGGAAAGAATAATGAAGTTAACGCTTGATCCACCGTTAAAACGAAATCGTAGCTTGATCGGTTTTCCTTTATAGGCGGTGAGATCTACTTCGTAATTCTGCATGCGTGTGTCCGCAGGTGGCGGCAGCGGGGAATCGGTCAAAACTTTCAAGGCAGACCATGTCGCGCCGCTGTCGGTCGAGACTTCCACGTTGCCCGTATCATCCGGCCCATTGAAGTAGCGGCTGTAAAATGTCAGGCGCGCAGAACCTGCGGTCGCTGGAATCGTAATGTTGTTCTTTAGCGTCAGGCTTGGATCGAATTGAATAGGCGCGGGACCCGGTGCCGGTCCTTCGTAGCTGTTAGGCGCGCTGCTGTGATACGCCGGGTTTTGGATCCATCCCGCAGTGTCGCCTGTATCATCATCGGTGTTCCAGGCTGAGCCGGCTTGCCCGGGCAAACTGGTTCCGTCCGCGTTATCAAAAAGCGGATTCACATAATCCGTCGATTCTTCAATGACGTATCCGCTTAGCCCGGCCGTAACTTCCGCTGCCGTCCAGTTAAGCGTGTAGCTATTCGTCGTCACGGTAGTACCGGGATCACTCAAGACCGGCGGGTTAACCGTTTGAAGAATCCTCGGTGCTGGTGGGGGAGTCGGCACCGCCTGATCGCGCGTGAGTGTGAAGTTTTGAACTGTCACGCCGCCGTCTGTGACCGCGACTCCGTTGGTTGAGCTCGGGAAGTATCCGATCGCCGAAACCGCGTCGGTGTAACTTCCGACTCCTAACGGACTAAACTGATAGAAGCCATTGTCGTCGGTGAAGGCAGTATAACCTCCGGCAGTGACGCGGGCACCGGAGATCGGCGCGCCCGCAGTGTCTGTGACAGTTCCACGGAGAAAGCCGACTGGACGCGGCGTGCATTGCGAAAGTTTAAAACTCCCGATGCGCGTGTGCCAGTTGGCCGTCGCCGCGCCCGGATCGTCCGTCGGATAGTACTCGTTCGTGTACCAAAATGTGCAGTCGTCCACAGGATCGACAGTCATGGTAGAGTAATCTCCCCAACGCCCGGTTTGCGGTGCCGCCCACTCGGCGTGTTGCGCTCCACCGCCCGCAATCAACTGCGTTTCGGTTTGCGTGAGCGTGTTTAGCGGATCGCCCGCGAGCCGCCCAGCATACGCGATCGACGGAAAACTCGCGCTCGAGGAAGTACTATAGGCGAGGGCAATATCGCCCGCGCGATCCATCGCAACGCTACCGATAAAACGATAAAGTAAATCCGTCCCGCCGGTCGGACCAAAAGTGCTTTGTTGGTAAACCGTAGGATTACCGCCCGGGTCGCGCACTTCGTACCAACGCGGACCGAATTGCGTAGCCTGACCGGCGACGGAATTCGAGACCACTGTGTGATTGAGAATGAGCGATTCATGGTCGCCGAAATTTCGGTAGACCATGCGATACATCAAACGATCGCCGATCGGATCAAGTTGCGATGCGTCTCCTAATTGCGGAACGCATCCCGCCACATACACGCGCTCACCGCCAATGCTGCACGCCGGTCGTGCGAAATTTGCAACCGGCAAAACCGAGTTCGGTTGAATCGCGTTTCCGAATGTGGAGTTCGCTGGATTTGACCAATCGACGTGAAACTTCCAGATGCGCATCGCCGCCGCATTCGTTCCGATGTCGTTAGTCGCGTCGACTTCCGCAATATAGTTAGGCGCGCCCTGCGGCGGAAGTGTAAAACCGTCAAGGTTCGATGGAAGATGGCCACCAAAACCGGTGTTATACGGCGCGGGCAATGTGCCGAGGTCGAAATAAACGAAGCGCGCGTCTTGACCAGCGAGCATCTTGTCGCGTTCAAAAGCGAACACACCAGCGCCGACGTAGTTCAAGCTCGTCCCATCGAACTCGTGCGTCGTCATGTAATAACCATCGGGCCAAAGTCCCAAATGCGGGTAATCATGAAACGTCGTATCACTGAGATGAAACGAATAAACATAATAGGGACCGGTGGCGTCCGGGCCTTGTGAGACGGCGACACATTCGTGAAATGGCGCCGCTGGATTGTTGTTCGCATCCAAATTAAATCCGAACTGGCTCAGCAACCAACGGTCGGCCAGTTGATCGTAAATTACGACCGGGTCGCCGAGATTTGACGTTCGGCAAACGTCGTCCGCCGGCAGGCTTTGAAACAATTGATTGATTGCCGTCGGCCCGGTCAATCGAGTGCCCGTCTTTGTGTAAACCGCAAACGATGTGTTCACCATTTGCACATACTGCGACGGTCCCACCGCTCCCGTTGTGTCCGGCGGAACGCACAGCAAGCAGCCGTCTAATGCCGAAACTCCATCGAAACTTGCGATCGGCGATGGCATCGCCGCCGTAGCCGCCGCAGTGCTGCGTGCACCAGTCTTTAACGGCGCCATCGAGGTTTGCACAACGGCGTCCACGAAATTCTTCGGTACCGGCCGAGCTGCTTTTACCGGTGGAAGCTCGTGCTCAAAAGTGCGCGCCATCGGCGCCATCGGCGCCAAGTCACGCACTGAGGGCGTAACCGCATGGGCCGATCCCACTACGACCGTGGGTTTCAATGATGTCGCGCGATGGGTTCGGACTGACGTTGTGCGAGCAACCGCCTCGATCCCAATGCAAAGTCCCAGCGCACAAAGTGCCAATCCAAGTATAGCGCGAACGTTAAATAGCCCCGCTTCCGAAAGAGTTTTTTTCATACGAGAATCTCCCTGTCGGCTAAAAATTCGGATTTCAACCTCATCTCGGCCGCCTAGTCCGGAGGTTTCGTTGATTTACCGGGACGCGACGCTACGTAGCACCGCCGCGATGTCGCAGAATTGCAAAGATGCGCTCAATCTGCTCACGGCGGGCTGCAATTACATATAGCAAAAAAGGCCGCTTCTTTCGAAGCGGCCTTTTTGAAGATTGTCGATGTTGCGTTGGTTAGGGCAAACCGGTTCCGGATTTACTCTTAGCAAGCGCGATGTCCGCGCTGTTAATATTGCCGTCAGCAGTGACGTCGGTCCGGAAGTTCGATTGGCTCACCGTCTGGCCGGACTGCGATTTGGTCTGAGCGATATCGGCCGAATTGACGACGCCATCGGCGGTGGTGTCGCCGATGAGCACGTCCATGCGCGCATCGATGGCGCCAAGGACAGCGTCGCTGGTGTCATGCGCGTTGCTCAGCCTAACGACCAAGTGCTGCGGGCTGGTCACACCGGTGAGGTTGACCGTGATCTGGTTTGGCTGCGGCCCCATGGTCGGGGTGGCGGCGGTGGCGGTGCCTTGAGTGGCGCTGGCGTTGCCCGCGCTCGAGATCGGTCGATCGAATGTGTAAACCAAGGTGTAACTTCCATTCGGGCCCGGGTTTCGGCATTCGATTCCGGCGGCGCCATTGATCGGCAACGGAATGTCGAAGTTACCGGCGGTGCCATGGCTCTTTCTCGAAACGACGCCAGGAACTGGTACCTGGCCGGCGGCGGCGCCTTGGATGTTAATGAAGCCGAAGCCGTCGAGCGGCGAATAACCGGCGCCGATTTTGTTCGTTAGGCGACCGCTGAACGGAAGAACGTTCGCGCCATCAACAACCGTTCCGTTAAACGTCATCCCGGGCTGGATATTGCTGCCCGTGGGATCTTCCGGAATGAAAACACCGCTGCCGAGAAGGTCGGCGGAGGAATCATGACGGAACAGGGTGACGCTGCCGCCGGTTGGCGTAACGACTTTGGCAACGGTTTGGCCTTGCGGAACGGTCGCGTCCTGCTGTTGCAAACGACCAGCGTTGAACCGAAGAACGTCGCCTGCCGTGAAGGAGTTGTCGGCGAAGCTGAGGTTCAAGGTCCACTCGTGGTCGGTTGGGCTATTCGGGTTCGGATTCGACGGGAATGGCGCGATATTTGAGCGCGTGTGCGTGACGTCAGCCGAGTTGATGCCGGTGGAATTTCCGAAGAGGAAAGTCGACGTGAAAACCATTCCCGGCGTGTATTTGTATTTCGTCGGGTCGAGAAAATCTGCGTCGGTGAAACCGTTGAAGTTTCCGCCGGTGGGATTGCCGCCGGTTTGCGGTGTGCCCTCGGGATTGAAGTTCAGAGTCTTCAAAAAGCCAGAACCCGTGTAGGAAACTTTCCAGGAATTTCGATCGTTCGCGCCGATGCCGAGGTTGGTGTCGTCATCGCTATCAATGACGATGTCGATCTTGCCACCATTCGACGCGGTCGCGGTGCCGGTTGCTTGATATGGATCGAGATCGTGCGGGAAAGCGGTCAGTTGCATGATCGTCTTTACTGCTTGTGGCGAAAGACTGTGCGGTCCGCCGTGCGCTTGCAGAACTAACGCGGCCAGCGCGGCGCAGTGTGGTGACGCGGCGCTGGTGCCGTGGAAATTCGGGAACGGATCCGGATCGTAAGCACTATCGGCTTCAACCGGGACCGGGCCGAGCGGAAAGAATGTGTTGTTCGTTCCGTCTGCCGCCGCGATGTCGGGCTTCAAACGAACTTGCGGACTCGGCAAACGATTGTTGTTCGTGTCGAAGTAAATCGTTACCGGTCCCGACGAGGTGAAGTATTCGGGAACGTTCGGACGGAACACTTCATATGCGGCAACGCTATTCGCGCCCGCCGCGGCGCTGTGACCGAAGGTCACCGGCATGATGTAGGAAGTGTACTCGGCCGGGCCGCAATTGCGGACACCGTTACCGAAGAAAACGTACTTCAACATGTTTGCGGCATTTGCAGGCGCCGTCGTGTTGGAACGGCTGATGACCATCTGCACTTGCGTGCCGGAAGTGCTGAGCGCTGGCGCGTTCGATTCGATCGGCCGGTTATTGATCAAGTTGTTCGAAGTCAGCGATTGGTCAGGGATGTAATTTCCTGCCATGTCGAAGTAGAGGACGTTGAAGTCCTGCGTCATGCTCGAAGTGGCATTGGCTTGATTGATCTTGATGCTGAATGGTCCGCGTGTCGGCACTGAAGTGGTTCCGGTCGGGTCCGGTGTCGCGAACGGATGGACGTGAATGGTGTAATTGCCGCTCACTTGCGGAAAGAAGGTGACCGTTTCATCGACACCGGTGTCTTGATCGAGAATGGTTTTACCATTCGGATCAATGACGGCGACGATCGCGTCGAAGTTGTCGGCCGGTGTCGCGGGGGTGGCGTGTTCGGTGATAACGTAGCTGTTGCCCGCGGTTAGGGGGATGTTCGTGAAGTCAACCGCTTGCCCGCCTTCGCTGTCGCCCGTGTTGGTGTAAATCGGCGGCTCGATCAATGTCGGCGCCGACGCATCGTATGGATCGTTCCATTGAAAAACGAACGCTTGCGCATCGCTGCCACTGTTGATGGTTTGAGCGACGTCAATATTGCTCGGGTTACCGTCCGGATTGAAATTGTGGAATCCGCCCGCGTAAAACTCTGGCGGTACGCCGGCGAGATTGATGTTCGTGTTCTTAAGGGCGGTGTTGCCTTGCGCAAAAGTTAGCTTCGCATGAGTCGCGCCGCTGTCGTCCGCGACCGGGCGATACACGGATTGATATCCGTCAACGCCCCAGTTGTTCGCAGCCGAAGAAGCGTAGGTCACGCCGTTGGCAACAACGTCATTCACGCCCTGCGCGATAATGCCGTCCTGGAACATCGGCTCATCGAGATAGGAAACGTCATCGCAAACAACGTCGCCTTTAAATCCCTGTTGGATATTCGGGGCATAGGTATATCCGCTTAGTCCACCGAGCGCGCGGATGTTATTGGCAAATCCGACCTCACCCACATCGGCCGTGGCAAAACCAATCCGTGCTTTCGGTGCGACATCGTGCACGATCTGGCACATGCCGCGACCTTCGTTAGTCGCGCCGGGGGTTGGATTATAATCCTGCAACACGACCACGGGCTGCGTGTTGTTAGGATTCGCCGTCCCAGGAAGATCGCCGCTCGCGACGTCTTCATCCGCAGTAGTGAAACCGCCTTCAGCACTCGGCTGCGAATTATAGCTGTCCGACATCACGCCGATCGACATTCCGCTGCCGTCGAGATTGAGCGGCACACCCGCGTTGTAAAACGAGTTTACCTGATTGACACGGTGCAAATGGACACCTTGCGAAGTTACGGCTCCCGCGTTGTGAATGGGTTTAAGTTCGAGAATCACCGACCCAACTCCGTCAGTCTGCGCGATCGCAGCCACATCATCGAGCGACACATAACCTTCGATGACACCATGGCCCGCGTAATTCGGATCGACCGCTGTTACCGTGATCGTCGGATGCGCCGCGACTAATGTTGCTTGCAATGTTTCCATCGGAACGCGTCCATTCGGCATGATTTGCATCATGTAACGGCCGGTCGCGCTGTCTGTGATCGCCCGCGACGCGTAGCTCGCTGCCTGTTTCGCGATCATCGCGCTGTAGCTTGAAAAGTTTTGCGCCGTCATTGTGCTCGCGGCCTGTTGGCGTGCAGCCTTCGCGGCCGCTTTCTTCGACGTTGTCGATCTTGCGGGCGCTTGCGTTAGGGACGCCGGAGCGGTGGTAATGACGCCTTTTTGGATAAGATTGTTTTCAATGATTTTGTCCAGACCGTTACCGAGGTTCGAAGGGACGGGCTTGGCGGAGACCGAAGCAGCGATAGCGACCGCGGTGATAGCTACGCACACTAAAAGTTTGCGCGTTTGGTGAGGAAACGAAGGTGTAGTCATGGTGTAGTTGATGGGTGAACGCTGAATAATCTGGAGGGTTGAAATAAGAGTCGAAGACCAAAGCAAGACTGGATGCCTCGTCAAATGTTTTTATGCGAATTTCGTAACTTCATCCACATAGCGGTTGTATGGCAGAGCGCGATTTCCGAAATATTTTTCGCCAGGACTCGCGCTTCTACGGCCGCCGTCGTGCCGCCATCGTTGATTTCTCTTCTCGCGATGTTACGTAGCCGCGCTCGATGAGTCAGAATTACAAGGACACGCTCAATCTCCCGCGCACGGATTTTCCGATGAAGGCGAGCCTCACCGCGCGTGAGCCGGAATTGCTAAAGTCGTGGGAAGAAAGTCGTCTCTACGAGCAAATCCAAAAATCACGGCAAGATCGACAATCGTTCGTCCTGCATGACGGCCCGCCATTCGCCAACGGCGACGTCCACATGGGCACCGCGCTCAACAAAATCTTGAAAGATTTCGTCGTGAAATCGCAGACGATGTTAGGCAAACGCGCACCTTATGTCCCGGGCTGGGACTGTCACGGCCTGCCTATCGAATACAAAGTCGTGAAAGAATCACGCGGACTTTCTCCGCTCGAAGTCCGGAAAAAATCCGAGGCCTTCGCCCGCAAGTATGTCGATCTTCAACGGCAGCAATTCAAGCGTCTCGGCGTCCTCGGCGATTGGGAAAACCCGTATCTGACGATGGACCCGAAGTACGAAGCCGAAATTCTCCGCGCCTTCGCCGTCTTCGTGGAAAAAAATCTCGTCTATCAATCGCTCAAGCCCGTGTTTTGGAGCACCGGCGCGCAGACCGCACTCGCCGAAGCCGAAGTCGAATACCAGGAACGCGACGACACCGCCGTCTATGTGAAATTCCCGATCGCATCCTCTTCTGTAGGGGAAGCTGTCAGCTTCCCGCCGAACACATCCATCGCCATCTGGACGACGACGCCATGGACACTTCCTGCGAACATGGCCATCGCCGTTTCGCCTAACGAGCTTTACGTCGTGCAGGATTTCACGCGCGACGGCGTCACCGAAACACTCTTGCTCGCAGATAAACTCGTCCCGCAATTCTGCGCGAATACGAAGTTCGATCCCGTCGGCGAACCTCGGGCCTCCTTCAAAGGCGACAAGATCGACAAGGTGAAGGCGCGCCATCCATTTCTCGATCGCGAATCGATCGTGCTCAACGCCGACTTCGTCACCATGGACACCGGCACCGGCGCCGTCCACATCGCGCCCGGTCACGGCGCGGACGATTACTCGTTAGGCCGCAAGAACAAGTTGTTGATCTTATCGCCGGTGGACGATCATGGAAAATTTACCGAAGAAGCCGGCTTGCCGAATCTCACCGGCAAATACGTCTTCGACGCGAACAAAGACGTTGTCGATCTTCTGCGCGAACGCGGCAATTTGTTAGGCGAACAAAAGTTTCACCATTCCTATCCGTATTGCTGGCGTTCAAAGACGCCGATCATCTTCCGCGCGGTCGAACAATTCTTCATCCGCATCGACGATCTTCGCAGCCGCGCGCTCGAAGCGATTCACAACGAAGTGCGATGGATTCCCGCGTGGGGCGAAAACAGAATTGCGGGCACGGTCGAGTCGCGGCCCGATTGGGTCATCTCGCGGCAACGCAGTTGGGGCGTGCCGCTCCCGGTTTTCTATTCGAAATCCGGTGAAGCCATTCTCGATGCGAAGGTGATTCGCAAGCTCGCTGACCTCGTGGCCGAACGCGGTTCGAACGTTTGGTTCGAAATGGAAGATGTCGATCTTGCAAAAGAGCTCGGACTTCCCGCGGGCACCACGAAACGCAACGACACCATCGATGTTTGGATCGACAGCGGCGTTTCGCACGAAGCGGTCGTGAAAAAATGGATGGGCGTCGAGATCGCCGACATGTATCTCGAAGCGACCGATCAGCATCGCGGCTGGTTTCAATCGTCGCTCATGACCAGCGTCGCACTCAACAATCGCGCGCCCTACAAAACCTGCGTCACCCACGGTTTCGTTGTCGATCTTGACGGCAAGAAAATTTCCAAGTCGAGCGACTACGCCAAGCCGATGGACGCCGGTCATTTCGTCGGCAAACACGGCGCCGATCTCGTTAGGCTCTGGGCCAGCAGCATCAATTACACGGACGACGTTCCCTTCTCCGAAGAAATCTTCACGCGTTTGAGCGACACTTATCGCCGCATTCGCAACACGCTCCGCATTTTGTTAGGCAATCTTTTCGATTACGAAAAGATCGACAATCCGCAATTCACTCTCGTCGATCGCTGGATTCTGGCGCGCCTCGACGAAGTCGTAAAGGAATGTCGGGCGGCTTATGAAGCATTCGAGTTTCACAAAGTTTATCATTCGCTCAATCAATTCTGCGCCGTCGACTTGAGTTCGCTTTACATCGACATCACCAAAGACCGCATGTATTGCGACGCGCCGGATTCGCCACGACGTCGCGCGACCCAGGCCGCGATGCAGGAGATTTTCCGCGCGCTCTGCCAATTGCTCGCGCCTGTTATCTCATTCACCGCGGACGAGGCGTGGCGACATGCCGGCCGGGACAAGTCGGTTCATCTCGAAGAATTTCCGCGTTCGCAAGATCGACATCGTGATTCAATCGAGATCGTGAACGAGCTCCTGCGTTTACGCGGCGTCATCGGTCAAGCGCTCGAGAGTGCGCGTCAGGAAAAATTAATCGGCAATTCGCTCGAAGCCGCCATTCGCCTAACGAGCGACACCGAGGTCACGCGTAAGATCGACAAGGAAGAGCTCGAGGAATTTTTTATCCTGAGCGATCTCGCGGTCGAACAAGGGAGCGAAGCTTCCGCGCGCGTGAGCAAAAGCGCCTACCCGAAATGCGCGCGTTGCTGGCGGCATCGCCCGGCGGCGACGGAGGATTTGTGCGAACGTTGTGCGGCCGTCGCCGGTCGTGACGTAGCCTCGGCAAGATCGACATGAGGTACATTTTCTTTCTTTCCCTGCCGCTCTACGCGCTTGACCAGGTCAGCAAGTACGTCGTCAGGCAATTCGTTCCGCCGGACCACGCCTATCCGGTCGTGATCGGATTTTTCGACGTTGTGAATGTCACGAACACCGGCGCGGCCTTCGGCTCATTTAAAAATAACAACAGCTTTTTCATTCTCGTATCGTGTCTTGCCTTGTTCGTAGTCGTCACGCTGCTCGTTAGGCACCGCCTCCGGGACGCATGGCGCGATGTTTCGCTCGCGCTTTTACTCGCGGGCATTCTCGGGAACCTGACCGACCGTTTACTTTACGGGCACGTGTTCGATTTCCTTTTGTTCGACCTGCACGTGCCGCTGGCGCATCCGTGGCCGGCATTCAACGTCGCCGATTCGTGCATCTGCATTGCGGTGGTTTTCTTTCTGATTCATTCATTTCGGCCGGGCACGAACGAAGTGGCGCGCGCAGCGTGATTCGTTTCGAAGTGCACGCGCTGGGACCGCCGCTACAGTAAGATCGTGACGGCGATGGAAGAGAAGGCGCGTGAAATCTGCGCGCGTTTGCGAGAGCGCGGGCGCGTCGCGTACTTCGCCGGCGGTTGCGTGCGCGATATGGTGCGCGGTCTTGTGCCGAAGGATTTCGACATTGCGACCGATGCGGAGCCGGAAGAGGTGCAAAAGATTTTTCCCCGAACGTACGCAGTCGGTGCGGCGTTTGGCGTTGTCGTTGTGGTCGAGGATGGAATCAACTTTGAAGTCGCGACGTTTCGCTCGGACGACGCGTACATCGACGGGCGCCGTCCGGTTTCGGTAAAATTTTCTTCGCCGGAAGAAGACGCGAAACGACGCGACTTCACCATCAACGGAATGTTTTTCGATCCGGCGAAAAATGAAGTGATCGATTTCGTGGGCGGTCGCGCCGATCTCGAAGCGAAGCTCGTTAGGGCAATCGGCGATCCGGCGCAACGTTTTGCGGAAGACCGGTTGCGGATGCTGCGCGCGGTGCGCTTTGCCACCGTCCTTGATTACAAGATCGACAATCAAACGTGGGACGCGCTGGTCGCGAATGCGAGTGCGATTACCCAGATTAGCGCCGAGCGAATTCGCGACGAGCTGGTCAAGATTTTCCTGTCGCCGCATCGCGTGCGCGGTTGGGATTTGTTAGACCAAAGTGGATTGCTGCGCGCGATCCTGCCCGAGATCGAGCCGATGAAAGGCTGCGAGCAGCCCGAGCAATTTCATCCCGAAGGCGACGTTTTTCAGCACACGCGTTTGATGCTCGAACTGCTTCCCGAAAAAGTTTCCGTGCCGCTCGTCTTCAGTGTGATTCTGCACGACGTCGCGAAACCGGTGACGGCACATGTCGATCCAACCGGACGCATCCGTTTCAACGAGCACGACAAAATTGGCGCCGACATGACCGAACAAATCATGGGGCGTCTGCGATTTTCGCGCGCGGAGATCGAAGCCACGGTTGAAATGGTGCGTCAGCACATGGTGTTCAAAGACGTGCCGCGCATGCGCGTGGCGAAGCTGAAGCGTTTCATGGCGCGGCCGACCTTTGAAGAAGAGCTCGAGCTTCATCGCGTCGATTGCGAAAGCAGTCACGGCCTGATGGACAATTACGAATTCCTCAGGCAAAAGCGGGAGGAGTTTGCGAATGAGCCAATCATTCCGCCGCCGCTGGTGAACGGACAGGATTTGATTTCGTTAGGCCTGAAACCGGGTCCGAAGTTTGGCGAGATTCTTGAAGCCGTCGAAACGCGTCAACTCGAAGGCGTGTTCAAAGATCGAGAAGAGGCGCTTGCATGGGTCAAGCGCGAGTATCAGATGTGATTGTCGATCTTACGGCGACAGCGCCGTGCCGGATTTCGATTTCACCAACGCGATGTCCGCGCTGTTAATCGACCCATCGGCGGTCACGTCCATGCGAGATTTCGCGTTCGTTAGGCTTGCGCCCGACATCGATTTTGTTTGAGCGATGTCCGCTGAGTTCACAACTCCATCGCTCGTGGTGTCGCCGAGCAGAACCGGCACTTGCACGGCAACGTCGCTCGTCTCGGCACCATCGCTCACTCCTAAAATGCCTAACGTCAGCGTCTGTGCATTCGCGACACCGGTGAGATTGATCGTAATCGTGTTGGCGTTTTTGTTTGCACTTACCACGCTTCCGGCGCCATTCGCGACCGAAGCGGAATTAAACGTCACTGGTGTCGGGAAGGTCACGACCACTGCGTGTTCTCCATTTTGCCCGCCACTGCGGCATTCCGTCTGGCCAATCGCAAGATCGACATCGTACGCGGTGGTGCCATGCAGTTTGCGCGACACCACACTCGTCGGCAGCAACGGCAGATTGAACGCGAACACGTCTTCACGATTATTGAAGTCGTCGTTCAGCAATGTTGAAGCGCGGCTGGCAAAGAGAAGCGTCTTGCCGTCCGCGGTCCAGAGCGGGCCGCCGGCGTGGACCGAGTCGCCGGAGCCGCCATTGCCGCTGTTCCATGTCGATCCAAGCGCGTGGCTCAATAAAATATTTCCGTTCGTTAGGCGATCGAATAGATAAATGTCGCCGTTGATTCCGTTAAGATCGACATATCCCGGCACGATGTCGGTGGACGAGCTCCAGAAGGCCACGAAACGCCCGTCCGGGCTGATCGCTTGATAGCCATAACGCGGCGCTTCCCCCGCCAGACCATTTCCCGCGGTCGTTAGGCGACCAAACGCGTGACTCACAAGCGTGTTCGCGCGCGTGCTGCGATCGAACAAAATTACGTCCTGGAACGTGTTCGTGTCGGTTCCGCCCGCGATCAGGTCGTTCGCTTCCGTGCGATAGGAAATGAAACGTCCATCCGCGCTGATGGACGGATTGTAGGAGATGTCCGAACCCGTTGTCGTTAGGCTATCACCTCGGTGGCTCACGAGCAGGTTCGTTCCCGCCGCGCGATCGAAAACGAAAATGTCGTAATTCGAGTTCGAATCCGTTTGCCCCGAGACAAGATTGGTCGAGCTGCTCGCGTATGCGATCCAGAAGCCGTCCGCGCTGAACACCGGCGGATCGAGCGGCTCGGTGCTGCCGCCGTTGCCATCGCCGCTGGTTGAGACCGCGCCGAATTGATGATCGATCATCGCGTTCGTATTTGTGACGCGATCGAAAAGAAAAACGTGCTGCACGGAACTTCCGGCGTTGCTTTGATTCGGCACCAGGTCCGTCGCCGCGCTGTAATAAGCAACGAAGCGCCCGTCCGCCGAAATTGATGGCGCGAATGAATATTGCAACCCGGTCGCATTTGCACTCGCGTTATCGTGACTCACCAATGTGTTCACACCGGTCGTGCGATCGAAAATAAACACGTCGCTATCGTCGTTCGAGTCCGCCTGGCCGGTGACAAGATCGACAGCGTAACTGGTGTAAGTGATGAATCGTCCATCGGCGCTGATCGCCGGCATCATCGAAAAATCGCTCCCGGTAATATTGGCGCCGGCGATGGAATGACTAACAAGTGTCATCGTCTCGTTGACGCGATCGAACAAATAAACATTGGCGCCGCCCGTAACATCGACAATTCCATTTACGAGATTCGTGGCCAGACTTGCGAACGTAATCCAGCGTCCATCGGCGCTGATCTGCGGCGAATCCGAAATGCCATCGCCAGTTTGATTCGCCACGCCGGCGGCGCGACTAACGAGTGTGGTCGTTCCCGTTTGGCGGTCGCGCACAAAAATGTCGTTCAGGCCGTTCGCGTCCGATTGGTTGGGCACGAGATTCGTGGCCTCGCTTACGAAGACAACGTAGCGGCCGTCCGCGCTCGCATGCTGGCTGCCGCTGTCTCCATTCGCGCTTAAGGACGCGAGATTCGCCGGTCGCAGCGACGCGCACGTGTTCGCGTCCGCGGCGCGATCGTAAATCATGACGTCGGCCGAGCCGTCGCTGTCGTTAGGCACAAGATTGGTCGCTTGCGTGGCGAAGGCGACGAACTGGCCGTCGTCGCTCGGCAAAGGCAGGACCGATTGCTGGTCGCCGCCGTTCGATGTCGATCCAGGAATGTGGCTGACGAGGTGAATGGAAGATGTCGATCTTTCCCAAAAGAAAACGTCGCCATTTCCGGATGACGACTGACCGGACATGAGATCGGTCGCGTTGCTCGTGAACGTGATCGTGTTCCCATCCGCCGCGATTTGTCCGCCAAAACTTTTGGCATTTGCGCTCGCTGAGACCGGCGACGTCGCACTGCGCGAAACCAGCGCGTTCGTGTTCGTGGTTCGGTCCCAAACGAAAATGTCCTGCGCGTTATTGAGATCGTTCGCGACGAGATTTGCAGCACTGCTTTGATAGACAACGTAGCGACCGTCCGCGGTAATCTCCGGATAAAGCGACGCCATCGTTCCGGCGGTAGTTGTCGATCCTGTCATGTGACTAACGAGTGTGATCGCGCCGGTGGCGCGTTCGTAGAGAAACACATCCTGGTCCTGGTTGACGTCGTTTTCATTCGCCACCAAATCGGTTGCCAATCCGTAAAACGCGACATAACTCCCGTCCGCATTCAGCACCGGATAAAACGAACCGTTATTTCCCGCGGTCGTGGCCGAGCTCGCGTTGTGACTAACGAGCACGGTTTCATTCGTGCTCCGGTTCCAAAGGAAAAGCTGATACTTCGCCGCGCTTTGCGTTTGGCCGGCGACATAATCCGGCCCGTTGCTCATGAACGCGACGAATGCGCCGTCGCCGCTCAAGACCGAATTAAACGTGCTGCCGCCGCCGGTCCTTAACGAATCACCGGCCTTGTGCGAAACGAGCGTGATCGTATCGGTGTCGCGGTCCCACGAGAAAATCGCGGAGAAGCCGCCGTTGCTTTGGCCGGTGACGAGATTCGTGGCCGCGCTTGTGAACGAAATGAATCGGCCATCGAAGCTGATCGTCGGATCGTAAGAATTCGAATCCGCCGTCGTATTCGGCGCGCCGGGAATGTGACTAACGAGCCGGTTTGTGCCGGTCGTGCGGTCGTAAACGAAAACGTCCGGCGTGCTGTCGCCACTGTCGTTTTGATTCGCGATCACATTGGTCGCGAACGTCCAGTAAACGACGTAACGCCCGTCGCCGCTGATGCACGGGACGAACGAATCGCCGTTCGCGGCCGTAGTTGTCGATCCAACGGCGTGACTCACCAGCGTCGTCGTTTTCGCAGCGCGATCGTAGAGAAAAACGTTCGCCGTCACTTTGTCTTCGACCAATCCGGGAATGAGGTTTTCCGATGTGCTTAGGAACACCACGAAACGTCCGTCGGCGCTGAACGCGCGCTGATTCAACTGCTGCGACATGTTCGCGCCGGCCGTGGCGGACGCCTGATTAGGATCCGCGCGCGAGATTAATTCCAGCGGCGGCGACGCGGTCGTCGTCGCCGTGTTCGCTTTGGTGGCGTTTCGGTGATGTCTCGCCGCATTCGTTGAAGTCGTCGCAAGATCGACAATCAACAGCAGCGCCAGCGCGGAAAATCCTTTTCTGCCCATCTCCAGGAATATCTGTAGAACCGATTCGTGATTCGCTGCGCTCGCGGACGCGTCACGGATAAACTGCGCGATAAAATCTTTGCGCAAGATTTGTCGCGTCGGTGTCTTCGAAGTGGAACGCGCCGCTGAAATCGGTCGTTGTCGATCCAACGGTGGTGTCGAATGGCGCTGAGATTTCTGATGCGACTTGCAGGTTGATCGTGGCCAGAGCGCCGGCCTGACCGTTAATCAAAACATGTCCGTTCGTTAGGCGATTGATCGACGTGATTTGCAGGATCGGGTTCAAATTCACCTGCGTGAGGAAAACATCCCACACGCCGCCACCGTAGCTTTGCTGCGCGGCATTCGGCGTCGTCGGAAAATTCGTCGCGGCGGTGCGGCCGGTGAGATAAAGCTCGTCGTTCCAGAGATCGAGGCCGTAAACGGAGTTTTGATCGTCGCCCCCGAGATACGACGAGAAAAGCAGCGCCGTGCCGCCGGGGGAAAGTTCCGCCACCCAGCCTTCGTAGTAATTACCGAACGCGGTTTGGAATGCCCTAACGAGTGAGAGATCGCGACTCGAGCTGTAGCCGCCGACGAAAATATCGCCCGCATTGTCGATCTTCAATCCGAACAAGCCATCGTAATCGCCGCCGCCCAGATAAGTCGAAAAGACAAGCGACGATCCGTCGGCGGAAATCTCAGTGATAAATCCGTCATCTTGTCCAGCAAACGTCGGCTGCACTACACCGGCGGTCGTCGGGTAATCAGTCGCGTTTGTTTCGCCCGCGATATAGGCGCGGCCTAACGAATCGATAGTGATGGTCGCCGGCGCATTGTAGTTGGTGCCGCCGGCCGCGCTGCTTCCCTGGCTGCCGCTGACGAGGGTTGAGTAAAGTTTCGTCGTCCCGCTCGGATTTAATTTTGTCACGAATCCCGCCGTGCCCGGCGTATGGGTGGTCTGATAAGCGCCGAGCGTAACCGGAAAATTTTCGGATTGGGCCTCGCCCGCAACGAACGCATTTCCGCTAAGATCGACAACTACGGCCGCGGCGAAATCGCCGAGCGCGCCACCGAGATATGTGCAGTAAAGCAAACCGGCCGCGCCGGACTTCGTCGGATCGATACGAGCGACAAATCCATCTTCTTCGCCGCCGATGACCGGTTGCGTCACACCGATCGCCGCCGGCATGTCGATTGTGTTCGTCCCACCGACGGCGTAAATCGTTCCGTCGTTCCCGACAGCGACGCCGACACCAACGGTGTAAGCATTCGCCGGCGGCAGAAGGTGACCGATGTTTACCGGCAGCGGGACGCCGCCGTCGCCTTGCGTCCCGCCGAGAAATGTGGAGTAAAGAATCTGCGTGCCGTCCGCGCTGATCACGGTCACGAACGCGACGTCGGTGTTCGCAGCGATCGTGCTCTGGACCGCGTTCGCCGTGATTGGAAAATCCGCGGAATCCGTTACGCCAATCACCACCACGTTGCCGTTCGCATCGGTCGTTAGGCTAAAGACACCGTCCCAATCGCTTCCGCCAAGATAAGTGGACCAAAGCAATTTGCCGGTGCGATCGTACTTCGTCACGAATCCATCCTGGCCGCCACCACCGTAAGTCTTTTGCACTGCGCTCGGCGTCACTGGAAGATCGCCGGTCGATTGCCCGATCGCGGGCTGCACGTCCCCGCCGGTAAAAACATTCCCGTTGTGATCGGTCGCGCACGACCAGGCAATTTCGAATCCCGCGCCGCCGAGATAGGTTGATGAGATTACCGCCGGATTTGGCGGAGGCGGCGCGAAAGTCGGGGTCGTGATTTTGTTTGGGGCGCGTCTCAGGTGGTGAGTCGCCGTGTGGCCGAGCGCGATTGTAAGATCGACAACTACAAACAAACCAAAAACCAGCAGCGCCTTTTTTCCCATCGCTAAAATTCGTTATCGCAAACAATTCGTGCTTGGGCGCGAACCCGGACGCCACCCGCACGAACTTTAAACTGGTTGCGGATCGAGGCCCCTTTGACATTCACTTGTAACGCATCAAAAGATCGACATGCGCATTTTGATGATCACTGCGGAAGCGCCGCCGTTGCAACGCGCCGGTGCGCTCATCGATGTGATGAATGCGTTGCCGCAACAACTGCGCGGGCGCGGTCATGAGGTCAGTATTGCGCTGCCGTATTACCGGGACATTCGCGAGAATCCGGAATTCAAGGCGGAAGATACCGGCATCACGGTCGACGTGTGCGTGGGCGAGAAAACCTACGTGGCCGAATATCTCGAAGGTCGTACCGAGAGCGGCGTGCAATTGTTCCTGATTCGCTGCGACGAATTCTTTGATCGACAAGGAATTTACGGCGAGCACGGCGAAGCCTATGAAGACAACGCCGCGCGCTTTATCTTTTTTACGAAGGCGGCGCTGGAGCTCGCGCGCCGGCTCACGCCGTCAGTGCAGATTTTGCATTGCCATGATTGGGCGGCGGCGCTCGTGCCGGTGTTCGTTAGGGCGTATCACCTCCCGTTCTCGACCATGCTCACGATCCATCACATCGAAGAGCAGGGAAGTTTCTGGGGACTCGACTTTGCCCTAACAAACTTGCATCAGCGCTTTTTCACCTTGCACGGCGTCGAGTTTTTCGGCCGGCTCAATTTCCTCAAAGGCGGAATCCTCTTCGCCGACAAACTCACGACCGTAAGCGAACATTACAAACAGGAGATCATGACTCCGGAGGGCGGCGCCGGTCTCGACGGCGTCGTGCGCGAGAACGCTTACAAGTTGATGTCGATCTTGCACGGAGCCGATTACACGCGTTGGAGTCCCGCCACTGATCAATACCTGCCCGCGCTTTACGATGCCGATTCGCTTTGGGGAAAACAACTTTGCCGCGATTCCGTCCTGAATCATCTCCAACTCGCGCCCGCGCCGCAGGGTCCCGTCTTCGGCATGGTCACGCGGGTGGTGAAAGAGAAAGGCTTCGAAATTCTCGTGCCGGTGCTCGACCGCCTCCTCAACGACGATGTGCGCCTTATTATAATAGGCGAGGGCGATCCCGCTTTTGAAACCGCCCTCGCCGTCGCTGCGAAAAAATTCCCGACGAAGTTTTCCTATCAACGCCATTACGACGAGCAGCTCGCGCATCTCGTTGAAGCAGCCATCGACATCAGTCTCATTCCATCGCGCTTCGAACCATCGGGGTTAATGGCGATGTACTCGCTCCAGTACGGCGCCTTACCGGTCGCGCGCGCGGCCGGTGGCATTCAAGATATCATTGAAGATTACGATCCGACGCTCGAACGCGGTTACGGGTTTCTGTTTTTCGATTACTCGAGCGAAGCGTTTTGGGACGCGATCAAACGCGCCCGCGAAATTTTCAACGAGCGCACGCTCTGGCACCAACTTTGCCAGCGCGCCATGGCGCGAAATTTTTCCTGGGACGCAGCAGCGGCGCGTTACGAACAAGCGTATCGCGCGCTTGTCCCCGCGGAAGAAGCCGCGGCCTGATTGTCGATCTTTCGCGCCGCGCAAGATCGACAATCGTCATTCCGAATAAACGTCCGTGGTCGTCGTCCAAGTCTCGCACTACAGCCAGAGGAAAATGAAGGGGAACACGGCGATACTCGAAGAACCGACAAGTTCTTGCTTTGACCAAACGTTTGGTTTCTCCTCGGCGACTCGGCCTCCGAGCGCGATGACTGCGGCAAGATCGACAATTACTCCGTTGACCTGGGCGCTGGTTGTCACGGCCGTGCAGATCGCCCTCGCCGTATTTTTGCTCGCGCCCGAAGGTCCGCTCGACTGGCAATACTCCACCCTGAACCAGCACGACAGTTACTGGTTCATGAACATCATCGATCGCGGTTACCAGACGATCGTCCCGCCGATCAATCACAAGGTGATGGAAGTTTCCAACGTCGCTTTCTTCCCGGCGTATCCCGCCGTCGCCGGTCTGCTGAGTCGTCTCGGAGTAGAACGGGACATCGCTCTTCTCGTCACCGCGCAAATCGCCGCGTTCGGTTTCTGGAGTTACTTCTTTCTTTTCTGCGAACGCTGGAACCTTTCCCCGACGCTGCGTTCGTTAGGCGCATTGTCGATCTTGTCCCATCCGGCGGCATTCTTTCTCATCGCCGGTTATTCCGAATCGATGTTCCTGATGGGATTGCTCGGCTTTTTTTATTGGAGCACGTCGGACGCGCGCGGCGCGAAAATCCTCGCGGTCGCGCACGGCATCATCATGTCCGGCACGCGCATCGTCGGTATTCCGTGCGCGGGCATTCCCGTTATCCAATCGGTTTTGCAAAAAGGTTTGCGGCCTTTGCGCCAACATGTTTCCGCCATGACGATGTCGATCTTCGCAACATTCGGCGCGGGTGCGTTCTTCCTCTATTGCCTGGTGCGCTGGGGACATTGGGACATGTACATGCTCACACAATCAGCCGGTTGGGGGATTACGCCCGATTACCTCGCCGTTTTTCGTCCGTCGAGTTATCGCTGGCTCGTTCCCGCGCTCAATAATCCAACGGAAGCGAGCCAACTCGCGATGTCACTGACCGGGATCGCGTTTATCATCCTCGCGATTATCGAAATCGTGGCCGCGTTGCGAAGCGAGACGAATTGGCGCCAACGCATCGGCCTCTACCTCGCGGCCGCTATTATATATTACATCTCCGTCAGCGGCGTCGCCTGCGTCGAGATGGAAAGCATGCTGCGCTATCAGTTTTGTTCTCATGCTTTAATCGTGCTGGCGTTTTTGCATTTCCTACGTCAATGTCCCGTCCCGCCGCTGCCCGTGCGCGCATTGGCGACGGCGACCGTGGTGCTGGCGTGTGCCGCGGGGTTGATCGTACAGGGCTGGTACGTTTGGAATTTTACGAGGGGTAACTGGGTCGCTTAAAACATGAAAACAAAGGTAGCCATTATCGGAGCCGGACCGGCGGGATTGACCGCCGCCTACATGCTGGCGAAGAACGACGTCGATGTCACCGTGCTCGAGGCCGATCCGGTTTACGTCGGCGGCATTTCGCGCACCGCGACCTATAAAGGTTTTCATTTCGACATCGGCGGGCACCGCTTCTTTTCCAAATCGAAAGCGGTGGAAGATTTTTGGACCGAGATTTTGCCGAACGACATGCTGCTGCGGCCGCGTTCGTCGCGCATTTACTACAACGGAAAATTTTTCAGTTATCCGCTGCGCGCGTTCGAGGCGCTCTTCAAACTCGGCGTTGTAAGATCGACATTGTGCGTCCTGTCGTATCTGAAAGCGAAGTTATTCCCGGTGCGCGACCCGAAAAACTTCGAAGACTGGGTCAGCAATCAATTCGGCAAACGCCTCTTCAACACCTTTTTCAAAACCTACACCGAGAAGGTCTGGGGAATGAGCTGCAAGGAAATTTCGGCCGATTGGGCGGCGCAACGCATCAAAGGTCTCTCGTTAGGTAGCGCCATCAAGAACGCCATTATTCCGCAGCGCTACAACGGCGACCGCACCCATGTCATCAAAACGCTGATTAATTCGTTCCGTTATCCACGCAAAGGGCCGGGCATGATGTGGGAAGTTTGCGCGGAGAAGACCAGGGCCATGGGCGGCAATATCGAGATGGGCTGCAAAGTTGTCGGCCTCGAATACGACGCGGCAACCGAGACCTGGACAGTTTTATTGAAAGATCGACAAGGTGATTTGCGGACGCTTCAGGCCGAGCATGTCATTTCTTCTGCGCCGATGCGCGAGCTCGTTAGGGGAATTCGCCCCGAAGTCTCCGAGGAAGCCAAACACGCCGCCGATTCTCTCAAGTATCGCGACTTTCTCACCGTCATGTTGATCGTGAAAAACCGCGACGCGTTCAACGACAACTGGATTTACATCCACGACCCGAGAGTCAAAGTCGGCCGCGTGCAGAATTTCCGTTCCTGGTCGCCGGAGATGGTGCCGGATGCGGACAAGGCCTGCTACGGCCTCGAGTACTTTTGTTTCGAGCACGACGGCGTATGGGATGCGAAGGACGAAGATCTGATCGCGCTCGCCACGCGCGAGTTGATCCAGATCGGCCTCGCCAAACTGGGCGATGTTCTCGACGGCACCGTCGTTAGGCAAAAGAAGGCTTACCCGGTTTACGACGACGATTACGCTACGCACGTCGCGACCATTCGCCGCGAACTCGAGACGCGTTATCCGAACCTGCATCTCGTCGGTCGCAACGGCATGCACAAGTACAACAACCAGGACCACGCCATGATGACGGCGATGTTGTGCGTCGAGAATATTTTGGCCGACAGCAAGCTTTACGATTTGTGGGAAGTGAATCAGGACGCGGAGTATCACGAAGCGGGTTCCGCCGGGGAAGAGCAGGAGAACACCGGCAGCGCTTTGCGTCTCGTCCCGCGTCGTGTGACCGGCGCGCCCGAGCTCGCCGCCGAAGCCGAAGGCTGATTGCCGCGCATTTTCAAAGATCGACATGAAGCCGGCGAAATTCTCGCCGGCAAGATCGACAAGTACGCCTCGCGTGATGATGTAATCGTGCTTGGACTTCCGCGCGGCGGAGTTCCGGTTGCATTTGAAATTGCCAAACGAATCGGCGCCCCGCTCGATGTTTTCATCGTGCGCAAACTTGGCGTCCCCGGTTTTGAAGAACTCGCCGCCGGCGCGATCGCATCCGGCGGCGTGCGCGTGTTCAACGACGAAGTCATGCGCGCATTACCGAACGCAATGCAGATCATCGATGAAGTGACCGATCGCGAAGAAGCGGAAATTGAACGTCGCGAAAAACTCTACCGCGGCGATCGTCCGCCGCTCGATGTTCGCGGCAAAATCGTCATTCTCGTCGATGACGGGCTTGCCACCGGCGCGACCATGCGCGCGGCCGTGAAAGCATTGCGGGAACGCGGCGCGGCGAAAATTATTGTCGCGGTTCCAGTCGGCGCGCCCGAAACCTGCCGCGAACTTCAATCGCTCGCGGATGAAACGATTTGCGCGACCGCGCCGGAATATTTTCAAGCCGTCGGCCAGTTCTACGAAAACTTTTCGCAGACGACCGACGACGAAGTGCGCGAACTGCTTTCGCTCAGCGCACCTTCAACGTAGTCCGCATGCCTTTGTCGGCATGTTTGTCCACTGGGCACCAAACGTCGTAAGTGCCGCGTGCAAGATCGACATGTAGCACTTTCGTTTTTCCCGGCTCGACCGATTTGATGAACTTTTTGTCCGAGCCGTTACCCTGCACTTCGAAGTTGTGCGCGTGTTTCCCGCCGTTGTGCACCACGAACGCGGTGTAATCCGGCTTTAATTCGGTCGGCATCGCGATCGCGTAATCGCTCAGCGTCACTTCCACGCGTCGCGCGCGCGGTTCCGGCTCGAGCGCGTCTTCAATCGCGTCGCCCGTGGCTTTTGCGGTGTTCTTAATTCCATGTCCGACCGCTTTGGCCGTGTCTTTTATCCGTTCGCCCGGCCCTTGCGCCCTAACCACAGCAACGCTGACGCAAACGCCAATCAAGAGAGCAGGTAATGTTTTCATATTTATATTTCGTTTCTCCGCGCCATGTCGCGCGCGACTGGGCATTATTGGAAATCTTCCATCGGCGGACACGAGCAAAATAAATTTCGATCGCCGTAAACGTTGTCGATCCGCGCGACGCTTGGCCAGAATTTGTGTTCGCGCGTCCACGGCGCCGGAAAAGCCGCCTGCTCGCGCGTGTAGGGATGTTCCCATTGTTCCCGCGCGATTTGTCGCGTCGTGTGCGGCGCGTTTTTGAGCAAATTATTATGTCGATCTTGCGCGCCGTGCGCGATCGCTTCGATTTCTTTGCGAATCGAAATCATCGCGTCGCAAAAACGGTCGAGCTCATCTTTCGATTCACTTTCCGTCGGTTCGATCATCATCGTGCCGGCGACCGGCCACGAAACCGTCGGCGCATGAAATCCGTAATCCATCAATCGCTTGGCCACGTCTTCGACTTCGATGCCGATTTGTTTGAACTGGCGAAGATCGACAATGCACTCGTGCGCGACCAGTCCGCGTTTGCCTTTGAACAAGACCGGGAAATGCGGATCGAGACGTTTCGCGATGTAGTTTGCGTTCAGGATTGCGATCTTGCTCGCATCCGTTAGGCCGCGCGGGCCCATCATCCGGATGTACATCCACGAGATGGTGAGAATACTCGCGCTGCCGTAGGGCGCTTGCGCGACCGGCCCGACACGATTCGTAAGATCGACATCGTCGCCTAACGACGCCTGTTCGGGCAAAAACGGGACAAGGTGCTGCGCCACGCCGATCGGTCCCACGCCCGGCCCGCCGCCGCCGTGCGGAATGCAAAACGTCTTGTGCAAATTCAAATGGCAAACGTCGGCGCCGTAATCGCCGGGACGACACAGCCCCACTTGCGCGTTCATGTTCGCGCCGTCGAGATAAACCTGACCGCCGTGCGTGTGCACGATCTCGCAAATCTCGCGAATGGTCGGCTCGAACACGCCATGCGTGCTCGGATAGGTGATCATGATCGCGGCCAGATCGCGCGCGTGCGCGTCGGCTTTCGCGCGCAAGTCGGCAAGATCGACATCTCCATCTTTCAACGTCGCGACCGGGACGACGCGCAGACCGGCCATGACCGCGCTGGCCGGATTCGTTCCATGCGCGGAGTTTGGAATAATACAAACGTCGCGATGCGGTTCGTTGCGCGAATTGTGGTATTCGCGGATCGCAAGCAAGCCCGCGTATTCGCCTTGCGAGCCCGCGTTCGGTTGGAGCGAGACGGCGGCGAAGCCGGTGATTTCCGCGAGCCAGCTTTCCAGCTGCTTGCACATGTCGATGTACCCGGTCGCCTGTTCGTTAGGCGCGAACGGATGCAGTTTCGCGAATTCCGGCCACGAAAGCGGAAACATTTCCGCGGTCGCGTTCAACTTCATCGTGCAGGAGCCGAGCGGAATCATTGAATGACAGAGTGAAAGATCGCGCGACTCGAGCCGCCGGAGATAACGCAACATTTCCGTCTCGGTGTGGTGCGTGTTGAAGACCGGATGGGTGAGATATTCGGACGTGCGCAAGAGCGCAGGCGGATCGCGGAACAAATGGTAATGCGACGCGTCATTGTCGATCTTCGCTTCAAACACTTCACACAAACGCGCGAGATCTTCTTCCGTCGTCGTTTCGTCGATTGAAATACCGATGCTGTTCTCGTCGAGCTTGCGCAGATTCATTCCGATTGCCTGCGCGCGCGCGAGAAAATGATCGGCATTGCCTTGATGACCGGTCGCGACATTGAGCGTGTCGAAGAAAAATTCGTGAGCCACGCCGAAGCCGACGTCTTCGAGTGCAACGCAGAGTCGCCGCGCGAATTCGTCGATGCGTTCGGCGATGGCGCGCAGACCGCGCGGTCCGTGATAAACCGCGTACATCGACGCGATGACCGCGAGCAATACTTGCGCGGTGCAAATGTTACTGGTGGCTTTGTCGCGGCGAATGTGTTGCTCGCGCGTTTGCAATGCGAGTCGATAGGCCGGGCGCCCTTCCGCATCGTGCGAAACGCCGACCAGTCGGCCGGGCATGTGACGTTTGTATTGATTGCGCGTCGCGAAAAATGCGGCGTGCGGTCCGCCGTAGCCTAACGGAACGCCGAACCGTTGGGTGCTGCCCACGACAACATCGGCGCCGAATTCACCCGGCGGCTTGAATAGCGTGAGCGCGAGAATATCGGCCGCGACCACGACGAGCGCGCCGGCTTCGTGCGCTTGCCTAACGAGCTCGGTGTAATCGTAAATCGCGCCGTCGGTCGCGGGATATTGCACGAGCACGCCGAAGACATCGTCGTCAAATTTGAATCCAACGTGATTGTCGATCTTGAGTTGGATGCCGAGCGGCTTCGCGCGGGTGCGGACAACTTCGATCGTTTCCGGATGACAATCTTGCGCGACCAAAAAAGTTTTGCGGCCGGGCGCGTTCGCATGACACAACGCCATCGCTTCCGCGGCGGAAGTCGCTTCATCGAGCATCGACGCGTTCGCGATCTCCATCGCGGTCAGATCGGTGATCATGGTTTGGAAATTGAGCAGCGCTTCGAGCCGGCCTTGCGCGAGCTCCGCCTGATACGGCGTGTAAGCGGTGTACCAACCGGGATTCTCGAGAATGTTCCGCTGAATCACCGGCGGCGTAATGCAATCGGAGTAACCGGCGCCGATAAAACTTTTCGCGACTTTGTTCTGCTTCGAAAGCGCGCGCAGCTCGGCCAGTGCCTGCGCTTCCGATTTCGCTTCCGGCAAATTCAGTTGTCGATCTAAGCGGATGTTTTTCGGAACGGTCGCATCGATCAAGGCATCAAGATTGTCGAACCCAACTTCGCGCAGCATTTGTTCGACTTCAGATTCGTTAGGCCCGATGTGACGCCGCGCGAAGGAGTCGATGTCGATCTTTTCTTCTTTCCGCGCGTGCATGGGCGAACGGTACGGAACGCGCGCGCGCGTTCAACTATTTGGAATCGTAGGTTTCGACTCCGCGACTTTTCAGGTGCGCGCGCAACTGCGCCACGTGTTCGTGATTGCGCGTCTCGACTGTGCATTGCACGTGCACGTGCGAAATATCCGCGCTGCCGAAGGCGCGATCGTGCACCACTTGTTTGATGCTCGCGCCGGTGGCGGCGATTTGCGTGGCAAGATCGGCCAGACCGCCGGGACGATCGCTGATGACCGCGGTGAATCGACAAAGCCGGCCATCGGCAACGAGACCGCGCTCGATCACGCGGCTCAACACATTCGGATCGATGTTGCCTCCGGTGAAAATCAAAACCGCGCGTTTGCCGGCGAATTCTTTTAGTTGCCCGGACAAACCGGCGGCGAGCGATGTGGCGGCGGCTCCTTCGACGACTGCTTTTTCCATTTCGACAATGCGCAAGATCGAGATGGCGATCTGTTCTTCACTCACGATTACCGCTTGATCGACATGTTCGCGTGCGAGCTCGAAAGCGTTCGCTCCGACTTGCGGAATGGCGAGACCGTCGGCGAGGGTTGGTTGCGCATCGATGCATGTCGGTTTGTGCGCGGCGAGCGCGGCCGAAAAGCTGGCGACGTTTTCGGCTTCGACAGCGATGACTTTTGTTTGCGGGCGCAAGGTCTTGATCGCGAGTGCAACTCCAGCGATTAATCCCGCGCCGCCCACGGGCACAATGACAAGATCGACATCGGCAACCTGTTCCAGAATTTCGATGCCTAACGAACCCTGGCCGGCAATGATCGCGGGATCATCATAGCCGTTGATGTAAGCCAGTCCCTTTTCCTGCGCGATCTCGTGCGCGTGCGCGCGTGCTTCGCCAAAATCATTTCCGTGCAGCACGACATTGGCGCCGAGCTTCTGGCAATTCGTGATCTTCATGAGCGGCGCAAATTTCGGCATCACCACCGTCGCCGGAATGCCTAACAATTTGCCCTGGTACGCGAGCGCCTGGGCGTGATTGCCGGCGGAAGCGGCGATGACGCCGCGCTTCTGCTGGTCGTTAGGCAATTGCATGAGCGCGTTGCGCGCGCCGCGTTCTTTGAAACTGCCGGTGTGCTGAAGTTGCTCCTGTTTCACGTAAATCTGCATGCCGGTGAGCTCGCTCAGCGAACTCGAAGGCAGACAGGGCGTGCAGCAGACGGCGCCTTTGATTCGTTCGCGCGCGGCTGTGATGTCTTCGAACGTGATCACGCGCCGTCAACTTGGCGCAAGATCGACAACGGACAAGATCGACAACTAACTGTCGAGCGCGTGACGAATACTTTGGGCGAGTTGTTCGGGATCGAACGGCTTGGGCAGAAAAAACATTCCCGGCTCCGGGTTCGCCTGGTCCGATTCGTCGAGATAACCGGAGACGAGAACGATTTTCGTGCGCGGACTGGTCTTACGCAGCCACTCGGCAAAATGATGTCCGCTCATCTGCGGCATGACGATATCGCTCAGGACAAGATCGACATCGTCATTTGGACGCTGGGTGACGATGCGTTTCGCGTCATCGCCGTTACTCGCTTCGATGACGTCGTAGCCTAACGAACGTAACACGCGCACGGAGATATGGCGGACGCTGATGTCGTCTTCGAGCACGAGAACGGTTTCGGTGCCGGTGGGCATCTTCTTATTGTTAGGCCGATGATAGGCCGGCGGCGCGACGCGCGGAAGGTAAACATCGACCTGGGTGCCTTTGTTCACATCGCTTTCGACCACGATGCGACCGCCGTATTGCCTAACGATTCCGTAGGAAGCGGCCAAACCGAAACCACCTTCGCGTTTGGTGGTGAAGAACGGCTCGAACAAATGCGCTTTAACTTCCTCGGGCATGCCGGTGCCATTGTCGCGCACCGTGATCACGATGTACTCGCCCGCGGAAAGTGGTTCGTGGCTGGCGCTCAGATGTCGATCTTCCCATTGTCGATCTTGCGCGAAAACGGCCATGGAAGTTTGGATAGTGAGCGTGCCGCCGCCGGGCATGGCGTCGCGCGCGTTGAGCGCAAGATTTAAGACGACCTGCGTGAGCTGGCCGGGATCGATCTTGGTGTGGACGCCGTTTTTCTCCTGATGGAGATCGCAGGTGACAGTGACGTCTTCGCCTAACAAACGCAGAATCGAGCGCTCGAGTCCGGTGATGAAGGAATTTATCTCGAGGACCTGCGCCTCGAGACTCTGCTGGCGGCTGAAGGCGAGCAATTGCGCGGTGAGATGCGACGCGCGCACGGCCGCGTTCCGAATTTCGGTGACGTGATTGGTGATGGTGTTTTTCGCCGTGATGCCGCTGAGAAGAAGGTCGCTGTAGCCAAGTATGGTGGTGAGATAATTACTGAAGTCGTGCGCGGCGCCTCCGGCGAGCTGGCCGAACGCTTCCATTTTTTGCGAACGGTAAAGCTGGTCGTGCAATTGTTTGTGAGTGGTGATGTCCATGAGCGAACCGACGAAACGAACGGCGCGTTGCTGCTGGTCGCGGACAATGAGGGCGCGCTCGAGCACATGGAGGTAGGAGCCATCGGCATGTTGAAAGCGATATTCGCCGGTCCAATGCTCAGCGGCGCCACTGAGCGCGGCACGCATCGAACCGACAATGCGGGCGCGATCTTCGGGATGAACGCGATCGGTCCAAAATGCGAGATCGGTCGATGTCGATCTTGCGTCGTAACCGAAAAGTTCGTGCAGACCTTGCGGCCAGACGATGCGGTTGCTGGTTAGATCCAGATCCCGAACTGCATCATTCGTAGCCCGGGCAAGGAGTGGATGATAATCCGGGCTTTGCGCCGCATGGTTTTGAGCGCCGGTGTGATCTTTGACTTGGTAGATGGATTGTTCATGTGATGGCAGCTCGTTTTGTTCGCGAGTTTGGGAAGGCGCGTCGATGCCTAACGAATCATCAGCAGTAGTCGATCCCATGCGTTCGCAAACCAAGTGAAGCGCAAGAAAAAGGAGCTACTTCCATGCCGGTGAAATCGTACGAGGAGATGCGCGCGCGACATCGTTTCAATGGCGACAGCAGTCGCTGAAATTTCGCGGTGAAGCAGAATTTATGGACGCGCGTGACCGATCGCGACGGGGAACGCGTCTCAAATATCAGAACGGGTCAATCGTAAGATCGACAATTACTCGTCAGAGCAAGCGCGCCCCGATGCGTTTACGGACTGACCGGCGGGACCGTCGGTGGAATGGCGAGCGTGCCGAGCGTGTTGCTCAAATCCGGGCCGCCCTCGCCTGGAAGGACGGTCAAGATTTTGCCGTTGTTCGCGAAAAGTTGGAGAGGCGGGTTGATGTCGATCAAAGCGAGCGGCACGTTTCCGAAGGCATTGATCTCGGCGATGCGAAAGCTTCCCTGTTGCGCGTGAGATGGATTCGGCGTCCAACGCAGCGCGACGTAACGCGCGCCTTGTGGATTGAAATCCACCGAGGCTTTACCTTCGCCCGAGCCATCGACCGCGGATGCGATCGGTTTCAATCCATCAAAATTTTCCACGTCACCATTTAGAGTACTCAAAGCGTAGACGTCGAGCCGGCCGGCTTGCATATCATAAATGGCGCTGACGCGATGAAGTCGTTGCACATCGGAAAGCTCGACCACAACGGTGGGATGCGAATCGGTAGGCGAGAAGGTGTAAGCGGTGGTCGGATCGTCATCGATCATTTTGCTGGAATCGACGACGGCACCGGAGCTAACGAAGCGGACGCGAGCGCGAGCGTAGGTATTGGCGAAGTTGAAATTAACGCGATCGGCCGCGCGACTCGCAATCATCGTGTTCGCAACTTGAATGAGGTGGCCCTGACGTTCGGCGAACTGATGGAGGGATTGCTGACCGTAAAGACCGAGCGCGGCAATGCGTCCCTGTTTTTGGACGTGGAAAGTGAGACGGACGAATTTCGCTTCGACGCCCAGGAGCGAAAGATCGAAGGTGCGTTTTTTCGAGAAGGCGATGGTGCCTTCAACCGGCGTCCACTTCGAGCTTTTCGCGGGCAAACGATAGTTCGACACCGCAATTGTGAGATCGCCGCTCGCGGCAGCGTTTTCATTTAGGAAAGTGAAGCGGTCGAGCAGCGCCGGAGTCGGCAACGCGATGACGAAATTGGTTTCGCCTTCAGACAGGGAGCAGCTAACCGTGTCGTCTTCCATAATGAGCGCGGCGGCCTCGCTATTCTCCGGCGCGGCCGGGGTCACACGGCTAACGCGGCCGTCGGGAGTGATGTATTCGATTTGCGCGCCACAGTTCATACGCGCGAGGTTTTTCGCCTGATTAGCGAGATTTTCATCGTTCGGCATCGACGCGGCGAAGATCGACATCGTCGAAATCGCGGAGAGCGCGGTGACCGACAAAGCTTTTGGCGAGAAGCAGATCATAGTGTGTGACTAAGAGCTAAGAGCGCGCCAGGTCCGAGAAATTTTGACCCGAGCAGAGGATGGACGGGTGCGATTTAGCTTGCTAAAACGGGCCGACTGCGAGTAGAAACGAGCCTCGACCAGAGGAGAAACAAGTACCAGGAATCGTGTATGGAGACGACTGCCAACGCAAAGTCGCGTCCTCCCGCAGGGCGGCCGTCTGCAAACGACGTGGTACTACAACTGCTAACCTTTAAAATTGCCTGACCGTTATGATTCGTGATGCATCCCACAGTTCGCCCACATTTTCGTTGAAACGACTAGGGCTCGTTATTTTGCTGGCACTTGCCGGCGCGCCATTTCTTCGCGCGCAAGATGCGGTTAGGCCTTCGCTCGCGGGCGAAGAATCAGCCGAAGCGCGGCGCCAGGACATCGATCGGCTTCCATATAATCTTTTGCTCGGTCCGGTGCGTTTCCGCGTGAGCGCAACGCTCGGGGTTGAGTACAACGACAATATCAATCTTTCGGACGACGGCACCGCGACGTTCCGATCATTGGGCGGCGGCCGTGTAGTCGTGACCTCTCGCACGGAGGATGACGTGATCATTCGTCCGCAGGTGAACATCGACGCGATCTGGCCTGTGACGCAGCTGAACACGTTGCGTTTGGATTTGGGCCTGAGCTATGCCCTCTATGTCGATCATTCAAACGCGAACACCAACGGCATTCTCATCTCGCCCGGATCGCAGCTTGCGTTCGACATTTTCGTCGGTGATTTTCGTATCAACATTCACGACCGCCCGCAGCTGCAACAGGACCCGATCTCGGAGCCGGCGCTGAGCAACGTGGTGGATTACGGCCGATTTGAGAACACCGCCGGCATCAGCGTTCTGTGGGATCTGAACAAGGCATTGGCCACTTTTAGTTACGATCATTACAACTACGTTTCCACTACGAGCGACTTCGATTATCTCAATCGCAACGCCGAGGAGCTTTCCGGAACGATCCAGTTGTTACTCACTTCCACGCTCGGCGTTGGACCCGAGGGATACTTCGTCCACAACAATTACGAGCAAAACATTCTCAACGACTCCGACACTTATTCAGTCGGCGGTTTCGCCGAAGTGCAATTGACGAATTTCCTCAAGGTGCGCGTCGCCGGCGGTTATCAATGGATGACGTTTGACCGAGCGACGGTGAATTTTTTCGGCTTCACCTTGTTTCAAGATCAGAAGGACCAGGAAGATTGGTACGGCAACATTCTCATCTCGCATCGCATCAACGCGGTGTTGAAACAGACGCTGAGCGCAGGTCACGAACACCAGCTCGGCATCAACTCAAATGCGATCAAGCTGAATTATATCCGTCACACCGTCAGCTGGAACATTTTGCGAAATACGCTGCTTTCGACCGAGTTCTTCTTTGAGGACGCGAACGAATCGGGCGGCTTCATCGACGAGCATTTGCATCGCTACGGCGGCGCGCTCACCCTCGGCTACCAACTTACGCCGCACGTTACCGTCGGGGCGCGTTATCAATACACGCAAAAAGATTCCGACGTTACGTTGCGCGATTACGAACAGAATCGCGTTTCAGTCGACGGCACCTATAGCTTCTAACGTTATGCGCAGGGGATGAAATACAGGGTTTATGCATGCGCACTCGTCCTTAGCTTTTCGGTTTCGGTAACCGGAACGGCCCAACGCTACAATCCTGGTTATAACCAGGACACCTCTAGTCCGCCGCCGCCGCCCCAGGTCGAGAAGGCCACCGCCGCGGCCGAGCCGCCCACGACCAGCACAGTCCTGCGCACGAATTCGATGAGCGCGCTCGACGAAAAAAAGAAACTCGGCTCCAACGATTACGTCAGTTTCCGCGTCGTCGAAGATCGAGATAATGAATCGCAGCGGCTGCGCGTGAACGATAACGGCGAGCTCGAAGTTCCCTACATCGGGCCCGTGCCCGCCTCGGGCAAAACCTGTAAGCAACTCGCTTACGACATCAAAGGCGCGCTCGAGCGGGAATATTACTATCACGCCACCGTCATTCTCGCGCTCGATCGCGTGAGTGAAAAATCGCGGGGGCGCATTTACGTTTATGGTTCAGTCCGTCAGCAAGGTCCCCAGGAAATTCCGCCGGATGAAAGTTATACCGCCAGCAAAGCCGTCATTCGCGCCGGCGGTTTTGGAGATTTCGCGAACAAACGCAAGGTCAAGGTCACGCGCAAAGATGGCAAAGACTTCACTGTCGATCTTAAGCGCGTCATCGAGGAAGGAAAAAGTGAAGAGGATGTTGTGCTTCAGCCCGATGATCAGATTTACGTGCCGCAGCGTTTGATCAACATGTAACACAATGCCGCCGCTCCCCGACAAATCCACTCCCACGCCGTGGTCGACCTCGTTCATCACGCGTCTGCATCGTTACAAGGCGCTTTTGATGCGTCGCTGGTGGATTCCAGTCTTAACTATTTGCCTCGGACTTTTCGTCGAAGCGTTTCTCATTTATCAAACGCCGCCGTCATTTCTGTCCACGAGCAAAATGATGCTGGCCGGAAAACTGAATATCGCGCAGGGCGCCATATACAGCGAAGACCAGATGAATTTCTACGGCACGCAGATTCAATTGATGCAGAGCGCCGATGTGCGGCAGGGCGCTGAGGCACTCGTGCGATCGACTCACCCCGAGCTCGCACCAGTACATGTCGATCTTAACGTGTTGCAGCGGCCGCGCACCTCGATTTTCGAGCTTCAGGCGGTAGGCAGCGAACCGAATTACACGCAAGCCTACCTCAACGCCGTGATGCAGAAGTATCTCGACTTTAAAAAGGGTATGCGTTCCGAACAGGGTCACACCGTCGTCACCGGCATCACCGAGCAATTGATCCAGACGGAAAAAGATTTGCGCACTGCTGAGGACGAGATGCTCGAATTCCAAAAGCAAAACAACATCGGCTTCATTCAGGAGGAGGGAAACAGCGCCGCTGCCTTCCTCGTTAAGCTCAATCGCGATTTCGCCGCCCTCAAAACCGAATACGACCTGCTTAACCTTCTCGATCTTGATCAAAATCTGGATCGACAGGGTGGCAAACTCGACATGGCCGGCAGCACCGAAAACGCCGGCAACGATGACAACAAAGGCCTCGCCTTCTCCGATGTCGGCCCGGAAGGCGATTACCTCAAAGCCAAACAGCAGGTTCAGCTCTTAAAGGCGCAACGCGATTTACTCGCGAAAGATTTGCGTCCGAAGCACCCAAAAATTCTCAAGCTCAACGACGAGATCACGCAGCAGGAACAACTCATCAAGCTTTTCCGCCAGGACACGGTCGAAAAACTGGAGACCCGTCGAAAATCCATCGGTAAGCAGATGGAAAATCTGCAGTCGAACATCAAGGAGTGGGAAGCGAAAGCGCTCGATCTTTCGCAGCGCCTCGGCCAGTTCAATCGCATCAAAAGCAAAGTCGATCGCCTCAAAACTCTTTATGATCGGCTCACGCAAAACCTGAAAGACATCGACGTCTCCCAGGTCGTGGACAGCGGCGACCAGGTGTCGATCATGGAAATGGCTGGCGTTCCGAAATCCGTTAGGCCGGGACTAATCAAAAGTCTGCTCATCGGTCTGGGTGCAGGCGCGCTCGCCGGCATCGGTATCCTCGTCCTGCTCGATCGCATCGACGACCGCATGGCCTCGTTCGGCGAATTTCAGCATCACTTTGCCGAGAACGTTCTCGGCCAGATTCCGCGCGAAAAAACCAAGGGCAAGGTCAGCCTCCTTCAGCCCGACGACGCGCGACACATCTTTGCCGAATCGTATCGCAACGTCCGCTCCTCTATTTTCTTCATGCCGGTCGAAGGGCCGCGTCCGAAAACGTTCCTCATCACCAGCGCTGTGCCTAACGAAGGCAAATCCACTGTCTCGGCCAATCTCGCCATCACCATGGCGCTTTCCGGCGCGAAAACCTTGCTCATCGATGGCGATCTTCGCCGCGGCGCCTTGCGCGAAGCGTTCGGCATCAATTCGCGCATCGGGTTCTCCGAAGTTTTGAAACAGGAAGTGAACTGGAAGGAAGTCGTTGTTCCGACTTCATGCCCCAATCTTTTCCTTCTCCCGCGCGGCAAAACCATCGCCCAGCCGAGCGAACATCTTCTGCGCGATTCGACCGAAACGATCCTGCGCGAAATTTATTCTCACTACGATTACATCTTGATCGACAGCTCGCCCGTTCTCGCCGCCGACGACACCACCAGCCTCGCGCCGAAGATCGACGCCACCTTGTTCGTCGTTAGGCTGGCCTACACTTCCGCGCGTCTTACCCGCAAATCGCTCGAGCTTCTCTACAACCGTCAGGTCAACGTCCCCGGCGTCATTCTAAACTTCGTCGACACCTCCCTGCCCGAGTACTACTACTATCAATACGCCGAGTACTACAACACGCCGGTAGCCGAGGAACCCACGCCGGCGCCGCAACCGGAGCGCGCAGGGCACGCGCAACGTTCCTGATCAAGCCGGGCGCGCTCTCCGCGTTCCATCGCAAGATCGACATCTTCCTCTCCGCGCGCATTCGCGCCATTGCTCTTGGCACTTCGCCAGCTAATTATCGCTCGCGGCCAGCGCCATGAGCTTCTTCGGTCCGATCTCACTTCCCGGTCTCAGCGAAACGTCCGCGCCCTTTGTTAGGCGCGCCCTTCATCGCGCCCGCATCATCGGCAATTTCGCCGCCGTCCAGGCGATTGTTCAAATCATCGGGTTTCTCAGCGGCATTTTGCTCGTGCGCTGGATGTCGCAACCCGAATACGCCTACTTCACCATCGCCAATTCGATGCAGGCCACGATCAATCTGCTCGCCGATATCGGCATCAGCGTCGGCCTCGTCTCCATCGGCGGCCGCGTCTGGCAAGATCGACATCGTTTCGGTGAATTGATCGTCACCGGCCTGCACGTTCGTCGTAAACTCGGCGCCGCCGCCATCCTCATCGTCACGCCGATCATGTGCTCGATGCTTCTGAAAAACGGCGCGCCCATTTTCTACACCGCACTTCTCGCCGTCATCGTCGTCGCGGGGTTGCTTTTCCAGTTTTCCGTCGGCGTTCTCAGCGTTGTGCCGCGATTGCGTTCCGATGTCACCCGAATCCAAATCATCGATTTCACCGGCGCGGTCGTTAGGCTGGTGCTCTTTGTCGCGCTCGCTTTTTGGATGCTCAACGCCGGTGTCGCCGTCGCCGTGGCCAGCGCGGTGTTCCTTCTTCAGTACGTCATGCTGCATCGCTACGTAAATGCAGTTGTCGATCTTAGCGCACACGAGAATCCGCAAGATCGACAAGAGATGGTTCGCCTAACGAAACATCTTGCCGCCAACGCCGTCTTCTATTGTTTTCAAGGCCAAATCACTGTTTTCCTCATCAGCTTCTTCGCGCGTCAGGTCAGCTCGGTGGCCGAAGTCGGCGCCCTCGGCCGTCTCGCCATGATCTTCGCGGTCATGAGTAATTTGCTCACGAACGTTTTCGTCCCCGAATTCGCGCGTTGCCAGAACCCGCGAAAACTGCACTGGCTTTTTGCGGCCATTGTCGGCGGGGTCGCGCTCTTCAGTCTTGCCGTCGTCGCAAGTGCTTCGATCTTTCCCAACCAATTCCTTTTCGTGCTCGGCAACAAATACGCGCACCTTGATCGCGAATTGTTGCTCATGGTCAGCGGTTCCGTCATCGCCGCGCTCACCGGCACTTTTTGGGCATTGAACGCGTCCAAGGCGTGGATTCACGGTGCGTGGCTTTACATTCCGCTCACGCTGGGCACGCAGCTCGCGCTCATTCCGTTTACCGATTTTTCCAGCGTTGCCGGCGTCCTTGTTTTCAATCTTCTTTCCGCCATTCCGAATCTCGCGCTCAACATCGTCATGAGCTGGCGCGGATTGCATCGCTTCGCTCCCGCGCAATGAATCTTGCCTATCATGCTGCCATCTGGCGTGGACGCGCGATTCGCAACCGTTACCGCTCCGCCTTGCAGCGAATTGTGCAGGAACGCATCGAACCGCCACGCAAGATCGACATCGATGTCTTCGCCTATTCCAACGAAGCGATGTTGCCGGAACAAATCGCTTCGATCCGCTCGTTCCTGTCACACGCGGGCCGGCCTAACAGTTTCACCGTCATTTCCGACGGCTCGCATTCGCCCCTGAGCGCTGGCTTGCTGGAATATGTCGATCCTTGCGTGAAAGTTTCGCGCGTCGTTAGGCCACGCGAAGACCTTCCGGAACGATTTCGCAAGTACTTGGCCAATCATTACACCGGCAAACAACTCGCGCTCATCATGTCGTTGCCGGTTTCAAGTCCGGCGTTGTATGCGGACGCTGATGTTCTTTTCTTTCCCGGCGCGTCCGATCTCGTTAGGCAAATCGAGCAGCGCGATGCGCCCGCATATTATCTCGCCGATTGCCAGTTCGCCGGCGACAAACGTTTGCTCCGCGAAGAATCCGAACAAAACGATCCGGTCAACACCGGCGTGCTCCTGCTTTTTCAAAAACTCGATTGGTCGATTGCGATCGAGCGTTTTCTAAAATTGCAGCACGCGCCCGCGTTTCACACCAACCAAACGTTGACGCATCTGGCCATGCATGAAAATGGCGCGCGTCCGCTCGAGCCGGCCAAGTACGTGCTTCAGCTCGATGACCAGACCCGTTGGCAAGATCGACATGCAGGTCCCGAATTGGTCCTGCGCCATTACGTGCAACCTGTTCGCCACAAATTTTGGATAAGCCTGAACCCATAACGCCGCGCCCGTTGCGCATTTTGCTCGTCGTCAATCTGCCCTGGGACGTGCGGCTCGGCGCCATCCGCGTCTATCTCGAATTGATGGAACGCTGGCGCGCGGCCGGCCACACCGTCGAAAAATTCAGTTTGTCCGACGCATTTCCCAACACAAAATTCGCGCGCGCCGGCTTTGCCATTCGCCAGGTCCTCTTCGCTTATAAAGCTGCCGCGTTCGTTAGGGCAAACGCGGACCGATTCGACATTGTCGATGCCGTTATTGGATCGTTGCACGGCTCGAAGCAAAAACTTTGCTTCAATGGATTGCTCGTCGCGCGCTCGGTTGGTTTGCTCCGATCGTACGAGCGTTACGAGCCAAAAGCGGACGCGGGCGGAAAATTCGCCGGCCGCATTCTCTACACTGCCATTCGGCACTGGCTCAAACGTGCATCGGACACGGCCGTGCGCCGCGCCGATATTGTCAATGTGCCTAACGAAGAGGAAGCGCACGTGCTTCGGGAGGATGTACATGTCGATCTTCCGATCGTGGTCGAGCCTTACGGCCTAACGAGCGAACGTCGTCAAACGCTCGCCCGAAGCGCCGCCCCCGCCGCCGCGCGGCTCGCGCGAAAGAAAATCAGCTTCATCGGCATGTGGGGCCCGCGTAAAGGCGCGCGCGATTGGCCGAAAATTATTCGTAGCATCTGGCGACACATTCCGGACGCACGGTTCGCCTTTCTCGGCACCATGACCGACTCGGAGAAAATTTTTGCCGATCTCGGACTGCGCTCGTCCGAGCGAGTTGAACTCGTTCCGGAATATTCTTCCGAGCAATTGTCGATCTTGCTCGCGGATTGCGCGGTCGGCGTTTTTCCGAGTTACGTCGAAGGTTTCGGTCTCGCCATTCTCGAACAGCTTGCCGCCGGTATTCCGACGATTGCGTTCGACGTTCCCGGTCCGCGCGGCATTTTCGGCGAAGATAATCGGGATTTTCTCGTCGCGGCCGGCGATGTCGATGACATGGCGCAACGCGCCCTGAAAATTCTCGATCTTCCGCCTGAGGAATATGAAGCGCTTTCGGCGCGATCCCGCGCGATCGCAGAAAAATTTCAGTGGGAAAAAATCGCGGCCGACACCATCGAGCACTACCGCCGCGCGATGGCCAAGCTCGGCCGCATCGTTTTTACCGAACCGTTCGGGGTCGCCAGCGTGGAAGGCGGCGGCGGGGGCCGAATTTTGCGCACACTTTTGCGCGATGCACCGTTGCTATTTCTTTGCGTCTCGACCTTGCCGCAAAGACCCACCCGCAAGATCGACAACGAAATTCATTTGCCCACGCGTCCGCATTTCGGCCGCATCGAACACACTCGTTTCATGGCACTGCCGAATGCATCGGCGCCGCTGTTCAGTCGGCGGTTCAAAAAGAAACTGGAGCGCGTTTGCCGCAAAGTGAACGCGCGCGCGCTCCATGCGGTCGCGCATGGCGGAATCGATTTTCATCACGCATATCGCGTCGCAAAAAAACTGGGCGTGCCATTCTTTCTGCAAGTGCACGACGATGCGGTTTACACCAGCGGCGGCCGGACGCCGCGCGATGTGATGTCGCGTTGTCTCGCCGATGCGTGGTCGGGCGCGGATGGGCGTTTTGTCGTCTCAAAAGAATTGGGCGACGAATACAGCCGCCGTTACGGCGCGCGCGATTTTGTCGTGGTCACGGACGGCGTCGATCAACTCGCGCCCGCGCCGCGGACCGCGCCGAAAAGTTTACGCATTTATTTCATGGGTTTGTTTCATCTCGAATACGAACCAAACCTGAGGGCGTTGATTGATGCGGTTGACCTTGTCGATCTTGCGCCGGATGTCGCGCGTTCGATTACGCTCCGTTGCGGATTCGTTAGGTCGCACTTGCACAAACCGCGAGTGCAGGTCTTGCCCTACGGCACGGAAGCGGACGTTCAATCCGATTTCACCAAGGCCGATTTTTTATATTTGCCGCTGCCGTTTGATGAAGAGCATCGCGCATTCGTCGCCTACAGCTTGTCCACGAAAATGGTGAGCTATCTCGCCAGCGGAATTCCCATCATTTATCACGGCCCGCCCGGCACCGCCGTTTGCAACCTGCTCGCGCAAAATCACGCCGCCGCCCTCATCACCACGCTCGATGCGAACGAAATCGCGAGCGCGTTGCGCAGTTTGTTAGGCTCAACCGAGGCCGAGGCCTACGCATCTAACGCGCTCGCGCTTGCGCACCGGGATTTTCAACGGCGCGACCAACACGAAAAATTCTGGAAGCCGATTTTGGAATGCGTCTCGCCGTGAGCACTTCGCAAAATATTTTGCAGATCGTTCCGCGCTTGCCTGGAAAGCGTGAAGCCGTGGGCGATTACGCCGAAACCTTGTCGCGGAAACTGCGCGAGCGCGCGAGTTATGAAACTACGTTCGTTACCGGCGATACCTTGGACGCGCGCGCTAATCAGCGTCATGTCATTCTGCACTACGTGAATTACGGCTACCAATCGCGCGGTGTCCCGTTTCGTTTGTTGTCGATCTTGCGCGAGTTGCACCAGCATTGCCCAGGCAAGTTCGTCACCATTTTTCACGAGCTTTACGCCTCGGGCCCGCCACGGAGCAGCGCGTTTTGGTTGCGTCCATTGCAGGTTCGGATCGCGCGCGAAATCGCCCGCCTCTCCGACGATTCTGTTGTCACGAACGAGATCGCGCGCGCGCAATTGCTTCGTTTGGCGCCGCAAGCGCGCGTGGCCGTTCACCCCGTCTTTTCAAATTTCGGTGAGCCGAATCTTTCCGCGGAACAAATTTCAAATCGCGATCCGCATCGCTGGGTTATTTGCGGAGGGACAGCGGCAATCCTTCGCGCACTTCGATCATTTCGCGAACAGCGCGCGCGGATTTCGTCGGAGATCGCGCCGAAGATGTTGCACATCATCGGCGGAAACGAAAACGACGACGTGCGAAAGGCGATTGTCGATCTTGCGGGAATCGACGGACATTACTCGCCCAATATCGATGCCGACGACGCATCCAAACTTTTGCGCGAATGTTCGTTTGCCTGGTTCGATTACTTCCACCGCGACGATGTTCCCGGGCCAGTAGTGTTGAAATCGAGCGCGTTCGCCGCCGCCTGCGCCCACGCGATCATTCCCGTTTTTCCGCATCGCCTTTCACGGATTGCGGATGAATTGCCCGGTCCGTATTCGATTCGCAATTTGCCGCCCGCATCGGAGCGTCCACCACTCGCCATTCAACATTACGAATGGTATCAGCGGCGCGCGTCCTCCGATTGCCTAACGAACGCCATCGCCGGGATGCTGACATGATCATCGACGCGCCGATGTCCGCACAAATCGCCACGGAAGACGCGCCGCGTTGTCCGGGGTGTGATGTCGCGGGCGATAATGCACTGCGCGATTGCGTCGATCACGTGACCGGTTTGCCGGGCCGCTGGTCTTTTTCGCAATGTCCATCGTGCGGATCGCTCTGGTTGGACCCGCGACCACGCGAAAGCGCGCTCGAATCGCTGTACCCGGAAAATTACAAGCTCACTCGCGCCGAACCAAATGCAGATGTCGATCTTGCGCGCGGTTTTTTCGCATCCGCGAAATTCGGCGCGCTCGCCGCCGCCTACGGCTATCACTCGCTCGCTACGTCGGCTGATTCCGAGTCGGGTTTCGCGTTCGGCCGAACGGCCGCGCCGCTCTTATCGCGCAAAGCCGGCTATGCCGTCCGCTATTTACCTCATCAAAGTGGCGGGCGTTTGCTCGACGTCGGCTGCGGCAACGGCGCCTTCATCGCATGGATGCAACAATTAGGCTGGGAGGTCGAAGGCATTGAGCTCGATCCGATCACGGCAGAGCTTGCGCAGAAACGCGGCCTAACGATTCACTGCGACAATGTCGAGGCGTTGCAACTTCCGCCCGACCGCTTCGATGCCATCACCCTCACGCACGTGACCGAGCATTTTTTTCATCCGCGAAATGTGTTTCGCATCTTGCACCGCTGGCTCAAGCCCGGTGGTGCGCTCGTTAGTTTCTCGCCCAATCCACGGGGCGCGTTGCGGCGGATCTTCCGGCATCATTGGTACGAGCTCGATCCGCCGCGTCACATCTTTCTTCCGAGCGCGACGGCGTATCGCAGACTGCTCGAGCCGCTCGGGTTCGAAGTGAAAACGCGAACGTCGATGCGCCCGTTTCATTGGATGTTTAAGGAAAGCGCGAGCATCGCGACGGCCGGACGAACCGGCGCAATGCGCGAAAACATTTTCCTGAAACTTTTCACCGCATCGGCGGCGATGTTGTTGTCGATCTTGCCGGACTCGGGCGAGGAAGTGATTTGCCATGCGCGAAAACAACGCTGAGCCAGTCGCATTGCTCGTCGTCCACTGGAATAATCCGCGCGCGTGCCTGGCAACAGTGCGCGCGTTGCGCGGACAAGATCCAAATTTGCAAACCGTCATCCTCGACAACGCGTCGTCTGCGGATGCGTATGAAATGTTGCGGCGCGAAACCGATGCCGAAATTGTTCGGCTCTCGCATAATCACGGTTGGGGTCCGGCGTTGAACATTGGTTTGCGCAAATGGCTCGCGGAATCGCGCGGCGAGTTTTGTTTGATCAGCGCGCATGACGCCGTGCCATCGGAAGGATGCGTTGAGTTATTGGTGGAAGCGATGCACCGCGACGCGCGCATCGGCATCGCATGTCCGCAATATGCCGACGCGACGGTGCCGCGATTCTCCGCGCTGCATGGCGTGAAGTTACATGTCGATCTTGCGCAAAGCCGCGGCGCATTGCAGTGGGTCGATGTGCCGCACGGAACGTTGTTTTTGATTCGTCGTGAATGTCTGCGCGAGATCGGCTTGTTCGACGAGCGCTATTTCGCCTATGGCGACGAACACGAGCTCGGCGCGCGCGCAGTTCGTCACGGCTGGAAAGTTGCGCTCGTTTGGGGCGCGATCGTCGCTAATCCCGAAACTTCTACGCCGAGCGCCTGGCGCAGCTATCTCTTCGCGCGCAATTCGCTTCTGCTCGTGCACGATTACTTCGGCGTCGTCGCCGCTTTCCTGCGCGCAATCGTCATCGCAATCAACGCGTTGCGGGAGCGGCAGACCGCGCGCATGCGAATGCGGGGGCTGCGCGATTATTTCGCCGGCCGTTTCGGCGCGCCTGGCTTCGAATGAAAATCTTGATTTCCTCGCACGCCTTCGCGCCGAGTTTGGGCGGAATCGAGACCGTATCGGCTTTGCTCGTGCAGGAGTTTATTGCGATGGGACATGAGGTTGCCGTGGTGACGCAGACACCAGGCAACAACTCGGGCACAATTAAAATCGCGCGCCAACCCTCAGCCATCGAATTGATTGGTCTAACGAACTGGTGCGACGTGCTCTGGCAAAACAATTTGAGTCTGCGCACGCTCTGGCCGGCGCTGCTCATGCGCAAGCCCGTGGTTGTGACCCATCAAGGCTCGTATTGTGATCGACCGCGCGGGATCGATCTCGTGCAACGAATCAAGCACGCGACCGTGAATCGCCTAACGAGCGTCGCCATTAGCGAATATGTGGCGAGCTGTTTCAAGACACGCTCAACCGTCATTCCAAATCCGTACGATGCCCGCACGTTCAATGTAAGATCGACATCTACTCCACGCGCCGATCTCGTCTTCGTCGGCCGACTTGTTTCCGAAAAAGGTGTGGACATTCTGCTGGAAGCGCTGGCGCGAATGCACGACTTGCGGCCGCGCCTAACGATCGTCGGCACTGGACCCGAGGAGCGTTCGCTGCGCGAGCTTGCGACCAAGCGCTATTTGGATGGGCAGGTTAAATTTGTCGGCGCGAAACAAGCGGGCGAGATCGCGGAGATTTTGAACCGGCATCGGATCCTGGTCGTGCCTTCACGTTACGATGAGCCTTTCGGCGTCGTCGCCCTCGAGGCAATTGCGTGCGGCTGCGTCGTGGTGGGGTCGCGCGGCGGCGGTTTGCCGGAAGCGATCGGGCCATGCGGTGTGACATTCGCCAATGGCGATGTGACTGCGCTCGCCAATGCATTGATGAGGTCGATGCGATCGCCTAACGAGATGGAGCGACTTCGCGCAAGCGCGCCGCAGCATCTCGCGCGTTTTCATCCGACGACGATTGCAAATGCGTATGTCGATCTTTTCCAGTCACAGCTGCGCCATGAGTAAGATTTTGCTCTCACATCCGACGGCGAACCAAAATGTTCGCCAGACCGCGCTCGCATTCGCCGAAGCAAATTTGCTCGAGGAATTTTGGACCTGTGTGAATTGGAGAGAAGGCGCGGTGCTCGATCGCGCGTTGTCGATCTTGCCGAAATTGCGAAATGATTTGCGGCGGCGCTCGTTCGCGCGCGAGCTGCAACCGTTCATCAAAACGTTTCCGTGGCGCGAATGGGGCCGGCTGGTTTTTCGCGCATTCAGCATCGACGACGTTTACGAATCGTTAGATCGACATATGGCGCATCGGTTGAATGCGCGCGGCGAACTCAAAGCGGTTTACGCATACGACGCCGGTGCGCTGGAGACATTTCGCGCGGCCAAACGTCGCGGCCTCAAATGCATTTACGAACATCCGATCGTGAATTGGCGGAAAGTGCGTGAGCTACAGCGCGAGGAAGCGGAGCTGCATCCGGAATGGGCGCCGACGTTGCTGACGTTGCGCGACAGTGAAGCGAAACTCGCGCGCAAGGATGAGGAATTGTCGCTCGCGGATGTGATCGTGACAGCGTGCAGTTTCGCGCGCGAGAGTCTGCCGCCGGTGAATGCAAAGGTGCGGACGATTCCGTACGGCGCGCCGGCGGTGAGCGAACAGACATCGCGCGCGACGAATGAAAAATTGCGCGTCTTGTTCGTCGGCGCGCTGACGCAAGCGAAGGGACTGAGTTATTTGTTCGATGCCGTGACGCGGTTGAAAGAACATGTCGATCTTACATTGATCGGACACCGCGTCAGCGAAACCGTTCCCGCGCAATCTTTGTTAGATCGACATCGTTGGATTCGATCGATGTCGCATGATCAATTGCTCGCCGAAATGTCCGCGCACGATGTCTTGTTGCTCCCTTCGTTGCATGAAGGATTTGGGCTCGTCATTCTCGAAGCGATGGCGCGAGGCACGCCCGTGATTACGACTCCGCACACCGGCGGCGCCGATGTGATCGATAACGGCGTGGACGGATTTCTCGTTCCGATTCGGTCGGCGGACGCGATCGTGGAGAAACTGGAGTGGCTCATGCAAGATCGACAACGTCATCTCGCCATGGGGGAAGCGGCGCGACAGAAGGCGCACGCGTTTTCTTGGCAAATTTATCGCGAGCGCATCGCGGCGCTGGCACGAGATGTGATCGCAAACTAAGCTGCGCCAGATGACGACCGCGACGCCATCACCCGTTACGACGGCAAAGTTGCCACCGGTGAACTATGAACGCTCCAAAGCGGTCACGCTCACGCGGCGTCTCATCTATTTATATTTAATCCTGCTCATTTTCGAAGGCGCGCTGCGCAAATGGTTCGTGCCGCAATTGTCGAACGCGTTGCTCATCGTGCGCGATCCGGTCGTGATCGCGATTTATCTTTGCGCCATGCGCGCGCGCGCGTTTCGCTGGAATGGCTTCGTGATTTCGGCCGGCATCATCGGACTGCTGGCGTGGCTCGCTGGTATTGTCGTGCTGCTCGATTATTTCCCGATCAAAGGAGTGCTGCTCGTTACTACGTTTGGTTTTCGCTGCAATTTTTTACATCTGCCGCTGATCTTCGTTATCCCCGGCGTGTTTGACCTGGAAGATGTGAAGCGCATCGGTTGGTGGACGATCCTCGGTATGATCCCGATGGCGCTCTTAATGGCGTGGCAGTTCCACGCTTCGCCGGATGCATTCGTTAACCGGACCGCTGGACTGAGCGAAGGCCCATCGACCCAAATTCAAACCAGTGGGGGCAAGATTCGACCGCCCGGCACGTTTTCGTTTATCTCGGGCGCGATCTTTTACGTGAGCGCAGTGGCGGCATTTCTTTTGCACGCGTTGATCTCGAAGCTTCCGTACAAAAACTGGTTGTTGTACGCGGCGGGCGCGGCTTTGATCGTGGCGGTCGGAGTTTCGGGAAGTCGCGGGGCCGTTTTGTCAGTCGGATTGGTCGTCGCATCACTCGGGGTCATTCTGTTAGTTAGGCCGGACCTCGTCACAAAACTCGGCCGCAATTTGCTCATCGTCGCCCTTCTTTTGTGGGTCATCAGTTACCTGCCGATCTTCCGCGAAGGCGTCGGTGGATTGGCCGAGCGTTTCACCGAATCGGCCGAAGTGGAAGAGAGGAGCGTCGTCGGTGGATTGGCCGAGCGCGTTTTCAGCGGATTTACCGAAGCGGTCACGCGCACACCCTTTGCGCCCTTCGGAGGTTGGGGGCTCGGCGTCGGCACAAACGGGGGCTCGGCCTTTCTCATGGGGCATTCGTCGTTTTTGCTCACGGAAAACGAATGGATCCGTATCATTTTTGAAAACGGTCCCGTTCTCGGCTGGGCCTTTTTGCTCTGGCGGGTCGCGCTCACATTCTACATCGGCGTGCGCGCTTTCCGCGCGCTCAAGCTCGGCAACGCGTTGCCACTTTTTATTTTTAGCGCCGGAGCTTTCGCGCTCTTGAACGCGCCGTTAGGCCAGCCCACCAGCGCCGGCTTCGCTGTTGTCTTTGGCGGTCTTTGTCTCGCGGCCATGCGAACGCGCGATGTCGATCTTACGAGCGACCAGGCGAACGGCGCCGGTGCGCTATCGCGTCCGCTCGGCCGCTCGGTTTTTGCCGCGCGCTTACACACGCCACCGGCGAGTGTTCAATCCAATGGTTCTGTTGATCGGTAATTACGCGCTCGATCAGCAGCACAGCATGCAACGTTTTGGCGACTTGATGCTGGCCGGTTTGCGCGCCGCCGGCGTCGATGCCGAGCTCGTTAGGCCAACGCCGCTCTTCGGAAACATTTTCGGCGCGCGCGGTCTTGGGAAATGGCTCGCCTACATCGACAAGCATATTTTGTTTCCATTTCGTTTGCGCACACAACTTTCGCGCGGACCGTCGATTGTTCATGTCTGCGATCATTCCAACGCGACCTGTATTCCGCGAAAACGATCAACGCCGTTCGTCGTCACTTGTCACGATCTGCTCGCTGTCCGTGGCGGCCTTGGGGAAGAGACCGATTCGCCGGCATCATTTACCGGGCGTTTTTTGCAACGATGGATTTTGCGTGGACTGCATCGCGCGGATGTCATCGCCTGCGTCTCGAGCGCGACGGCAAAGGATGCGAAACGACTCGTGAGTGGAGCGAAGATCGACATCGTTCCTTTGGCCTTGAATTTCGATTACCGAAAAATTCCGCCGGCGGAGGCGCGCGCGATTCTGCAACGCCTTCCAAATTTCGATGTCGATCTTCCATTCGTTCTCCACGTCGGCTCGAATTTGCGCCGAAAGAATCGCGAAGGCGTTTTGCGCATCTTCGCCCGTTCCCAGGATAAATGGAACGGTCGTCTCGTTTTCGCGGGCGAACCGTTGAGCGAAGAACTGAACGCGTTGGCGAAAGAACTGGGTGTTTCCCATCGCGTCGTGCAGATCGACAATCCGACGCCGGAAACTCTGCGCGGCTTATATAATTGCGCGACGGCGCTGCTTTTTCCCTCGCGCTTTGAGGGATTTGGCTGGCCCATCATCGAAGCGCAAGCCTGCGGGTGTCCGGTCATTTGCAGCAACACCGGCCCGATGCCCGAAGCCGCCGGCGACGCCGGTCTCCTTCACCAGGTGGACGACGAGGAAGGTTTCGTTGTCGATCTTTTACGCCTAACGAATGCCGACGAACGCGCGCGCTGGAGCGGGAAAAGTTTGCAGAACGCGCAAAGATTTTCGCGTGAGCGCATGATCACGCGTTACATCGACATCTACCGCGAGCTGGGCGCGAAATTATGAAACGCGTCCTCATGCTCGTGAGTCTGCTGCTGCCGTGGTCGATGCGCCGCGCCTTTCTCGAGAAACAATTCGGCTATCAAATTCATCCGACCGCGCGCATCGGGCTCTCATGGATTTTTCCCACGCGCCTCATCATGGACGAAGGCAGCAGCATCGGGCATCTCACCATCTGCAAAAACATTGACCTGCTGCATTTGAAATCCCGCGTCATCGTCGGCAACGGAAATTGGATCACCGGTTTTCCGCTCGGGCCGTCGCGGCATTTTGCGCACGAGCAAGATCGACAACCGCAACTTGTCGTCGGCGAAGATTCCGCCATCACGCATCGTCACCTCATCGATTGCACGAACTCGGTCACGATCGGCCGCTTCACCACGTTCGCCGGGATGCAGTCGCAAATTCTCACTCACACCATCGATCTCGAACAAAGCCGGCAAAGTTCGCAGTCGGTGCGCATCGGAGATTATTGTTTCGTTGGCACAAACTCGGTCTTGTTAGGCGGAAGCGCGCTGCCCGATTATTGCGTGCTCGGCGCGAAGTCGCTTTTGGGCAAAGCGTTTACCGAAACGCACCAGCTTTACGGCGGCGTGCCCGCGAAACCGATCAAATCGCTGCCGGCCGATTGGAAATATTTCACCCGAAGCGAAGGCTTCGTCGTTTAGCGCTTTGAAGATTCTGCAAATCGTGCAGACGCTCGATCCGCAGGTCGGCGGCGTCGCTTCCGCCGTGCGCGCGCTTAGTCGCGGTCTCGCCCGGCGTGGTCACAAGATCGACATCGTCACTCTGGACGAGCCTAACATCTTCCCAAATGAAGATGTCGATCTTACCATTCACGCATTGGGCGAAGGCCTAACGAGTTACCGATATTCGAGCGCATTTCCGAAATGGCTCCGCGATCACGCGCGCGATTTCGATCGCGTCATCGTTCACGGCATCTGGCAACATCAAAGTTTCGCCACCTGGCGACAATTTCATCGGTCCGCCACGCCGTACTACGTTTTTCCGCACGGCATGCTCGATCCGTGGTTCAAACGCACCTTTCCGCGCAAGCATCTCAAAAAATGGCTCTACTGGCCGTGGGCCGAGTACCGCGTGCTGCGCGATGCCGCCGCCGTCATTTTCACCTCCGAGGAAGAACGACTTCAGGCGCGCGAATCCTTTTGGTTGTACAAATGTAATGAGCGCGTGTCGCCGCTCGGGATCGAGCCACCGGCCGATTCGTTAGGCGCGCGCGACATTTTTTTGTTAAAATATCCGCAGCTCCGAAATAGACCCACGCTTCTGTTTCTTGGCCGTCTCCATCCAAAAAAAGGTTGCGACATGTTGATCGACGCCTTTCCGCGCGGGTCGGATTTCGCTTTGGTCCTGGCCGGCCCGGATCAAATCGGTTGGGAACACGAGCTGCGCCGACGTATCGATGTCGATCTTGCCAAGCGCGTGATTTTTCCGGGCATGCTCGAAGGCGAAATGAAACAAGGCGCGTTCGCCGTGGCCGACGCTTTTATTTTGCCGTCGCATCAGGAAAACTTCGGCATGGCCGTGGTCGAAGCGCTCGCGGCGGGCGTGCCGGTTTTGATTTCGAATCGCGTCAATATCTGGCGCGAGATCGAAGCGGACGGCGCCGGCTTCGTCGAAGGCGACGACTTGACCGGCACGACGCGTTTGATCGAGCGCTGGCGCGACGCCCCGCTGCCGCAACGTGAACAAATGCGCGCGAACGCGCGGAAATGTTTCGCGAATCGTTTTCACATCGAACGCGCGGTCGATTCGCTCTTGTCGATCTTGCAATGAAAATCACGATCGTGTTCGGCGCGTTTTTTCCGGTGCCGCCGACGATGGGCGGCGCGATCGAAAAAATCTGGTACGAGCTCGGCCGCGAATTCGCGCGACGCGGCCATGAGGTCGTGATGATCTCGCGCAAGATCGACAATCTCCCGCACGAGGAGACGCGCGAAGGCGTTCGTCACATTCGCGTGCGCGGCTTCAATTCGCCCGGTTCGCTCACGCTTTTGAAATTCTTCGACTTCATATATTCGTTGCGAGTTTTGCGCGTGCTTCCACGCGCTGACGTCACTATCACGCACACGTTCTGGTTGCCGATTTTTCGCCGCGGCATGTACGTGCACGTCGGTCGTTATCCGAAAGGACAGATGCGTTTTTATTCCAGCGCACAACGTTTGCAGGCGCCATCGCGCGCGGTCGGCGACGCGATCAAGAGCGAAGCGCCGCAGCTCGCGAGCAAAGTCGCGATCATTCCTTATCCCGCGCCAAGATCGACATCGTCATCTCCGCCGCCGCCAGTGCACGAGCGCGCGAAGATCATTTTGTATGTCGGCCGGGTCCATCCGGAGAAAGGCGTGCATTTGCTAGTCGAGGCTTTCGCCAACGCGCGCACTGTTTTTGCTGAGTGGAACTTAATGATCGTAGGACCGACAGAAGAAAAATTCGGCGGCGGCGGTGATTCCTATCTGGAATCGCTCAAAGCGAAGGCAAACGAGCGCGTTATTTTCGCCGGCGCCACATTTGCTCCGGACGAGCTGGAACAGAAGTATCGCGCCGCCCGCATCTTCGTTTATCCGTCGCTGGCTGAGCGCGGCGAATCTTTTGGACTCGCGCCGCTCGAAGCGATGACGCAACGTGGCGCCGTGATGGTGTCGAAGCTCGATTGCTTCAACGATTTTATTCGCGATAACGAGACCGGATTTGTTTTCGATCATCGCGCGCCGAATCCGTCGGTGGCGCTGGCCGAGAAGCTGGAAAAGGTAGTTGTCGATCTTGCGACGATCTCACGCGTTGCCGATGCAGGTTATGCGAAATCGGCGGAGTATTCGCTCGAGCGCGTGGCCGACCAATACCTGAACGACTTTCAATCGCTCACTCATGCCTAACGAAGAGATCGTCAACCCCGCGCAGAAGTCCGCGTTCGATTCGCCATGGTCGAACAGCGACCGCTTCATGCGCGTGCTCTGGCAATTCTGCTGGTTCGTTTTTTGCGTGTGGACGCCGAAGCCGCTCAACGAATGGCGGCTGTTTTGGCTCGGCGTGTTCGGCGCGAAGATTGATGGCAAGCCGTTCGTCCATCAACGCGCCCGCATCGAAATTCCGTGGAACCTGACGCTGCACGATCGAGCCTGCCTCGGCGATCGCGCCAACGCTTACTCGTTAGGCGAAATTGAAATCGGCGCGCGCGCGACCGTGGCGCAGGAAGTTTACCTCGATACCGGCAGCCATGATTTTTCAAGGCCGGAAATGCCGCTGACCACGGCGAAGATCGACATCGGCGAAGACGCGTTCATAGGCGCGCGGGCATTTGTTTTGCCGGGCGTGAGAATCGGCGCGCGCGCGATTGTTGGCGCGTGTTCGGTCGTGACGAGCGATGTGCCTAACGACGTCATCGCCGCGGGAAATCCCTGCAAGGTTTTACGGCCGCGCTAGGCCGGCGTGGCCGTCCAGGCATCCCCGCCGAGGCTGCGGCAGCGATAATTGTTCGTTTCCAAAAACTTTTGCGCCGTTCCCGGCTCGATCCCGAGTTGTTTCATTCGCGGCATGTTCTGCTCGAAATAAATGTGCTGAATTCGTCGATCTCTCAACAGACGCTCGCAGCCGAGGATGACCAAAGTGTCGGCGCCTTCCGTGTCGATCTTGAGTATGTCGATCTTTTCTTCGGCAATTTCGTCGTCGAGCCGAGTCATCGGAACGCTGATCGTGTCCTGCGAATCGAGCGACATTCCACCCCATCCAGTTTGATCTGATGGTCCGATCTCGAATTGCGCGGTGCCGGATCGATCGCCCGCAGCTTTCGGAATGATCGTGATGCGATCGCCAAGATGATTTCGCTCCACGTTATTGCGGAAAAGCGAAATATTCCGCGGCGACGCTTCGAACGCGATGGCTCTGTTCGACGGATTAAGACAAGTCCAGAGAAGCGAGAAATAGCCCATGTTCGCGCCGACATCGACGAACAATCCGCCGCACCGCGCGTGTTGGGCCATGCGTTTGGTGAGATCCCAGTCATAAAAACCTTTGAAGGCGATGCAGCCAGAAATGACATCGCCCGGGATGAGGTCGTACATCGCGATCTCGGGACAAAGCGCGAGCGGCGCGCGTTGAAAAAGTTCCGGCCACGCACTGTGCTGCGCGCGGTAAAGACGATAATAGAGCCGCTCTTTCAATCGATTCGGCACGACTGTGAGCAAGCGCGGTCTCGCCATCACTGCAGCTAACATCGGCCCGCAAAATAACAACGTGCCAAGTGCGACCGCGCAATATAGTAGGGTGACGATGCCTGAAAGTTCGCCCGTGCCGCTGTCGGTGATCGTGCCGATCAAAAATGAAGCGGGCAATTTGCCGCGCTGTCTCGATTCGATTGCGTGGGCGGACGAAATCTTTGTAGTCGATTCGCAAAGCAACGACGGCTCGCAGCAAATCGCGGAACAGCGCGGCGCAAAAGTCGTACAATTCAATTTCAATGGCTCGTGGCCGAAGAAAAAGAATTGGGCCCTGGAAAATCTGCCTTTCAAACACGAGTGGGTGCTCATTCTGGATGCAGACGAGGTTTTGCCGCCGGAAGCGCGTGATGAAATCGCGAAGGCGATTGTCGATCCAACGATGGCCGGTTATTGGATCAACCGGCATTTTATTTTTCTCGGGCGCAAACTGAAACACGCGTATTACCCGAATTGGAACCTGCGCTTATTCCGACACTCGTTAGGCCGTTACGAAAAAATTACCGGCGCGCAGACGGACAGTGGCGACAACGAAGTGCATGAGCATGTGTCCGTGCGCGGCGAGACGGGGCGATTGAAATCGGAGATGACGCATTATGCGTTTCCGACGGTCGAGGTCTTCATCGAAAAACATAATCGCTATTCCAATTGGGAAGCGCGCGTGGCCGTGGCCGGTGAAATGAGTGGCAATCTTTCACATGAACATGTCGATCTTCGCCGGCGTATGAAATCATTCGCGCAACGGCTGCCGTTCCGGCCGTTGCTGCGTTTCCTTTACGTTTACATCTGGCAAAAAGGATTTCTCGACGGGCGCCACGGTTATTACTTCGCCCGATTGCATGCCACCTATGAATTTCTGTCGGTGGCAAAAACGTTCGAGCTGCGGCAGCAGACGCGCGACTAACGAATGCGCGTTGTCGTTTGGGGAATTAATTACGCGCCGGAAGTCGCCGGCATCGCGCCGCACAACGTCGCGCTCTGCGAATTTCTCGCCAGCAAAAACGTGGACGTCGAGATGGTGACGACGTTCGCGTATTACCCGATATGGAAAAAATCCGCGCAAGATCGACATCGTCTATTTCGCACGGATTTCATCAACGACGTGCCGGTGCATCGGTGCTGGCATTTCGTCCCCGCGCGCGTTTCCGCATGGAAGCGCATCGTCCACGAGGCGACGTTCGTTCTGACTTCAACGTTGCGCGCGTTCACACTGCGTCGGCCGGACGTTTACGTCGTCGTTTCGCCGCCGCTCTTGTTAGGCATGGCAATCTGGTTCGTCACGCGATTCAAGCGCGCGCCGTTCGTTTTCCTGGTGAAAGATTTGCAACCGGACGCGGCCGTTGGTCTCGGAATGGTGCGCGCCGGTTGGTTCACGCGCGCGCTGTATTGGCTGGAAGCGTTCGCTTACAAGCACGCCACGCTCGTCGGCGGTTTGAGCAAGGAGATGGCCGACGCGTTTCGCCGCAAAGGTGTTCCGGAAGAAAAAATCATTTTGTTTCCCGACGGCGTGATGATTCCGGATGAATTACCGCCGCGCGGAAACTTTCGCGCGCGTCATCGATTGGCCGAAACTGATTTCCTCGCCGTTTACTCCGGCAATCTCGGAATCAAACAGGGGCTGCAAATTTTAATCGACGCGGCCGAGCATCTGCGCGACCAGCCGAACGTGCGCATTGTCATTTGCGGCGACGGCGCGGCCCGAACGACACTCGAGCGCTCCATGCAAGATCGACAATTACAAAACGTGACGATGTTGCCGCTGCAATCGGAGCGCGGTTACAAGGAGTTGCTGGTGGACGCCGACGTTTCGTTGATCACGCAGCAAAGCGGATCCGGGAACGCGTTTTTTCCGAGCAAAATTTTAATGACGCTTGCGCATGGATGTCCGGTGGTGACGGTGGCAGACGAGGAGAGCGCGCTCGCGAAAGCGGTGCGCGAGGGAAATTGCGGGACGAACGTTTTGCCCGGCGATTCGGCGAAACTGGCGCAGGCATTTCGCGATCTCGCGCAAGATCGACAATCGCTCCGCGAACAAGGCGCGAATGGGCGTGCTTACGTCGCGCGCTACGATCGCCGCAAACTGCTCGCAGATTTTTTCGCGACGCTCGAGCCCCTCGTTAGTAAGCGCTCCGCGGCGGAAAAATAACGTGCGCGAATGTGCGCACGATGATCGCGACTTCGAGCGACAGATTCCAATTCTCGAGGTACTCGATGTCGCAGGCGACGCGGTTCTCGATGTCGGTGTTATTGCGCGCTTCGCCGCGATAGCCGCGCACTTGGGCGAGTCCGGTGATGCCCGGCTTCACGAACGTGCGCACGTGGTAGTCGGCAAGGAGTTGGGCGAATTGGTTGTTGTGCTCGATAAGGTGCGGCCGCGGACCGACGATGCTCATGTCGCCGCGCAGCACATTCCAAAACTGCGGCACTTCGTCGACGCTGAATTTGCGAAACCATTTGCCTAACGAGTAAACACGCTCGTCCTTGGTGGATGCCTGCCGCGCGATGTCGCCATTGTTCGCGTGCATGGTGCGGAATTTGTAAATTTTGAATTGTCGATTTTGCATGCCGGCCCGCGTTTGCCGGTGAAAAAGCGGACCGGGAGATTGCAATCGCTGCGCAAGCCAGACGATGACCGCGGTGATCGGAAACACGACCAGAATGATCGGAATCGCGATGGCGAGATCGATCGCGCGCTTTAGAAAACGGTTGAGCGGATTTTCCAGCGGCTCTTCGCGCAACCCGATGAAACGATGGCCGTCATCTTCGAAATGCGTGACAGAGTGGCGAAGTTTTTCTTCGAGATCGCTGACGATGAGCAAACGAACGCCGAGCGCGTCACAGGTGCGGATGATGTCCCAATTGATTTGAGTGAAGAGCGGGAACTCGAGCAGAATGACTTGCGTGATCTCGCGCTCGCGAATGATGCGCTCGAGATCTTGCGAGCTGCCGAGCAACGGTGGAACGCCCGAAGGTACGTTGTCGATCTTGTCGTCGGAAATGAGGCCGACCGCGCGCAAGCCTAACTCGGCTTTTCGTCGCAACCATGGACGCAATTGCTCGGCCTTCTGCGGCGAGCCGATGAGGAGCGTTTTTTCTTCACGCCGAAAAACTCCGCGCGCGAGCAAGGGCGGAAGATAGTAATGCGAAAAGAGAAGCGCGACATACAGCCACGGGACGAAGTTGAAAAAGAAAACGCGCGAGACGAATGCGTCTTTGGTTGCGACGAGATAAAGCACGAGCAGGCCGACGCTGGCGATGGTTTGGCGCAGGCTAAGGCGATGCTGGCGGACGAGTTCGTTCTGCAAAAAATAATGGCGCGAGCCCGAGCGCGTGACCGATTCAAGCACGAGACCGAGCACGAGCATGCCGCAGTAAACGCTGTAGCGGCGCCAGGTGAGATCGGCGCTGGGCGAATAAAACGTGACCATGACCCAGACGCCGAACCAGAAAAGTCCGGCAACGATCAGGATTTGGCAGAGAAGAAAGAGGCTGTAGAGACCTTCCTTGCGTTGGGTCAACATGGCAGGCTAAAGATGGAGCGGCGCGAGCAGAGTACGCGATGGCCGGAGCGCTTCAACTCGTGCTAGGCTCGGCGCCGAAGTTGCAAGTTCGTTCATCGCACGCATCGATGTCGATCTAACCAAGCCAATCCCATACCAGCGCAATGTCCGAGCCCGCCGCACCATCCGAGCGCCATCGCGGGCGCACACCGCTCGCGAACCTCTTTTTCCCCCTGCTGCCGCTGCTGGCCTGTTTTCTCGGCGGCGCGACCACGAAATGGGCCGAGGGCGTTGTGTTCGTCGTGCTCGGCTTTTATCTGCTCGTTAAGCCGCCGCGGCTGTCGCTCGGCCTAACGACGAATATCGTTTTCCTTTTCTTCCTCGCCCTCGCGCTGGTCGCGTTCCTCCCGGCGCATTGGTTTGTCTGGCCGCAATGGCGGTCCGCCATCATCGATGATTTCAATATTGCGCTTCCGACAACGGTTTCGCCGCAACCGTGGATCACGATCGGCGCGTTTGTTAGTCTGATCGGCGCGCTGAGCTGGCTCTACCTGGTCGCGACGCATGAGCTCGAGTTGCGCGCGGTGCGTTCGCAACTGCGATTCTTCGTCGTCGGTGTGGTTGTCCTCGCCACCATGTCGATCTTACTTTACCTCGGCCACGCTTCCTTTGCGCTTTGGACAAACGCCCGCGGCTTCGGTCCGTTCCCAAATAAAAACCAGACCGGAGATTTGCTAGGCATTACTTCGATCGTTTTGCTCGCCTGCGGACAGGACGATATTCGTCGCGGGCGAAAACGCTGGCCGGTCTGGGTGATCGCATTGTCGATCTTAGTGACGGCGATTCTTCTAAACTGGTCGCGCGCCGGCGTTGCCATTCTCGTCGGCGGAAGTGTCATCTGGATTTTCGCCGTGCTCGTGCGGCAGCGCACGAGCGAACGCATCGCGCTCGCATTCTCATTCGTCCTCGTGCTCCTCACCGCCATCTTGTTGTTAGGCGGCGAAACGCTCGATCGATTTAATTTCCATGGGCTGCCCGGCAGCGGATTGTCAGCCGATTTCCGCTGGAAAATTTTTCACGATACCTTCGATCTCATTCGCGCTTCGCCCTGGTGCGGAATAGGACTCGGCAACTTCGATTTCGTCTTCGCTTTGTTTCGAACCGAATCGTTCGGCAACACGCGCGCGTTACATCCGGAAAGCGATTGGCTCTGGCTCTGGTCGGAGATGGGCTGGCCGGCACTCTTGTTCGTGATCGTCGGCGCCGCGCTGGTCGTTAGGCGAGTGTTGCCTTTGGAGGAGGGAACAAATCAACGCTTTCGGCTTGCCGCCCTCATCGCCGCTTTGATCTTCGCCGCGCACGGACTTGTGGACGTGAGCGCGCATCGCGTCGGCACCGCCTTCGCCGCCTTGTTTCTGCTCGGCTTGTCGCTCCATCGACCGTTGAACTTGCGTTCAAGCATGAGCGTTTCCGTTTTGTTTCGAATCGTCGGGCTGGTTCTGATCGTGAGCGGACTTTCATGGGTCATCGCGACCCGCTCGAAGATCTTGCTACCGGGCGCGGTGGGCGTGGCCAGCGCGAAGAATTTGGCGCAAACCGAAACCGGTGCGCAAAATTTTAACGAAGCGATTCGCCTAACGAGCACGGCGATTCCGTGGTCGCCGCTCGATTGGCAGCTTTATTTCTCGCGCGCCATGGCCGAGGCCGGCGCGAAAAAATGGAGCGACGCGCTCGATGATTTTCGCCGCGCCCGTTTTCTCGAGCCGAACGGTTACGAATTGCCCTTGCTTGAGGGCAACGTCTGGCTGCCGATCGAGCCCACGCTCGCCGCCGCGGCCTGGCACGAAGCTTTGCGGCGCGCCGGCACCGCGCGCGGCGATGTTTACGCGAATATGTTGACCGGCGCGTTGATGCATAGCCCGCAGCTCGCTCGCACGCTCGAAGACATCGGGCTTAATGATGCCGAACTCGCGCTCGCCTATCTCACGCGGGTGAACGGAAAGGAATTCGACGATGCGATCGCGAAATTGTTAAACAAAGATCCCGATCTAAAAAATTTCGGCGAGCCGCAGAAACTCGCGCTCTTTTCGCTTTGGTCCGAACGCGGAAATCTCGAGGAGCTTGCGCGCAAGATCGACAATCACCCGGACTGGCTCAACTACGCCTGGTTCGGCATGGCGAAATTTTACGCGAGCAAAAATGATTTCCGCGCTGCCTACGATCTCGCGCAACGTTTCGGCGACGTCGTCGCGCTGCCGCGCGAAAGCAACGACGCGCCGCTCGAGCAATTGCAGCAACGTTACGTCACGAATCCCGATAATTACGCCGTTGGTTACGCCCTTTATCTCGCGCAAAAAAAGAGCGGCCGCACCGACGACGCGCTCAACACCGTTCGACATTTCACCGAGCGCAAAAACGCGCCGAAATATTTTCATTATCTCGAAGCGCAAAGCTGGGCCGCGAAAGATAATTGGGAGCGCGCCTGGAACGCGTGGCTCGCCTATCAGAATGCCGCGACCAAACGCTGAGGCGCGTTCCGTTTGGTTCATCGTGTGGCTGGTCGCGCTTGGCGTTCGATTTGCCGCCGCGTGGCTTCTCCCAAATGCCGAGCAGGACGGTTATTCCTACGTCGAGATTATCGCGGCATGGAGCGCGAAAATTTCCCACGGCGACTTTCACATTGTCGATCTTTTCGGTTTCTGGCTGCCCTTGTTTCAATTTTTCGCCGCAATCTTGAATCTCGCGATCCACGATCCACTTCTGTCCGGGAAAATCGTCTCCGCACTTGCTGGATCGACCACGTGCGTTCTCGTCTTCGCCCTAACGAAACGCATTACCCAAAGTCTGCCGCTAGCATCCATGGCCTTTGCGCTCATTCTTTTTAATCCGCTCCATCTCCTTTATTCCGCCGCGGCGATGACCGACGTTCCGTTCGGTTGTCTCGCGCTCGCCGCCATCTGGTTTGCCATGCGCGATCGTTGGATGGCCGCGACCATTTGCGCCGGCCTGGCCGAGCTCGTTAGGCTGGAAGCATGGGTCTTCATTCTCGTCCTGCCCCTGCTTCAATTCCTCTTTCATCGGCGCGTTTCGTGGATGACGATGTCGATCTTGCTCTTGCTGCCGCTGCTCTGGCTCGGCATCTCGCACGCTGCCACCGGTGATTGCCTCGGCTATTTTGCGAAACGCGACGCCTATCAGCACAACTTTCTTGAATTCCATTCCACTCGACGCGGTTTCGCGTTCGCGGATGTCGCGCAAGACCTCGATTACTTCCTGCTCGGCGCAAATCCAATCATCCTGGTCGCGATGACGATGTCGATCTTGCGCGCGAAACATCGTTCCCGAGAAATCATCGCCACCACTTTGTGCGCGGCGGCGCTGGTCGCATTCTGGTTTCTCGCCTACGTCAGCAAACGCCAGCCCGTTCTCCTCCCGCGTTACGGTCTCGTCTTTTTCGTTCTCGGACTGCCCGTATTCGCGTTCATGCTGAAAACATTTCCGCGGCCTGTTGCGATCCTCGCGCTCATTCTCTCCATCTACGCATTCGTTCGGCAATCTCCCAACATTCCGAAAGTCATCGCCGATCATCGCGCGCAACAACACATCGCTCGCGCCCTCGCTGCTCTCATCGGCGAATCGCGCTGCTTCACCGATGATCCTGCCGTGCGCGTTTTATCACGACTTCCGGCTGATCGTTTTCTTCGCTCCGAAACAACGCCGTCATCTGCCGCCGCCGACGCGGTACGCTTCGACACATATTTGCGCGAGCAACACACTGATTATCTCGTCTTCATTCGAACCGAAGATTCGTTGCCGGTAAAATTTTTCCCGGACCTCGGCGTTGATCGCAAGATCGACAATGACAATTTCGAGTTGATCGCGCGAGAGCGTTCGCCTTTCGGCCCCGACATCTGGTTGTATCGTTTGCGCAACGGTTGAAGACGCTCCGCCAAATCTATTTCGTCGCGTGGGCGTTGCTCTTGTCGATCTTCGCCATTCTCGCCGCGCCGAAACTCTGGCAGAACTTGCGCACCGGCCACGTCGTTTCGCCATCGCCGACGGCATCGATTGATTCCTTGCTCGGATCGGTCCTCGAAATTCGCGAGCCGAGCGCGCATTTAACCGAAGCCGCTGCTCGAATTTCTTCTTCGCAACGCACGGTCTTCATTTCACAAAGGGATGACGCCCAGTGCGATTTTGTTTATTCGGCCATCTGTTATCTGAGCTGGCCGCGCAAGATCGACAAGGTGGAGCTCGCGCCTAACGAATCGATTCCGCAATTTGACGCGGCCACATTTGTCTGTGGAATCGACGCCGCTGCGCCGCAAACGCAATCAATCGGCCCGCATCTCAAGCTCCACATTCCGTCGAGCTCTCCATGATTATCTTCGCCGGATTTATCGCCGCTTTCGCCACGATCCTGTTCGCTGGATTCGGAGCGACGTCGTTTCTGGTTCGCAGTCGTCTGACCAAAAGCGAACATTTCGCGCTCGCATGGCTCCTCGGCACCGCCGTCGTTTCATTCACGCTCTGGCTCGGCGGATTTGTTATACGCGGCGTCGCGCTGCAGATTTGTGTCAGCGCAATATGCGTCGCGTTCGGTGTAATCGGCGCGCGGCGCTGGAGAAAGTTTGCAAACGTTGCTCGAACTCCGCGCTCACACTTCGAAAAGATTTTCATCGCCGTCTTCGCGCTCGAGTTGATGTCGATCTTGTACTTGTCGATCCAACACACCCTCGGCTGGGACGGATTGACCGTGTGGGAAATGAAAGCGCGCTACGCATTTCTCAACGGCGGCGCGCTGCCGACAGAATACTTTCGCGATACATCGCGCTGGTTTAGTCACCCCGAATATCCATTGCTCCTGCCGCTGACGGAATCGTGGTTTTACACATGGTTCGGCGATGTCGACCAATTTTGGATCAAATTGATTTTTCCAATTTGGTATGCAGCCGCGATGTCGATCCTGCTCCTCGCCGCCGAACAACTCAGCGGCAATCGCGCAATCGCGTGGATAATCGTTTTGTTATTTCCGCTCGTGCCGGCGATTCACAATGCGCCGGGCGGAATCGCCGTCGGTTACGCCGATGTTCCGCTGGCCGCGATATATTTGGCCGCGATTTTTTATCTGGTGAGATTTCTTCGCGGCGAATCCATCGCGCCGTTCCTCGCGCTCGCTGCAAGTTTGCCGTGGATGAAACGCGAAGGCGTTGTCTTGTGGTTTGTCCTTACGCTTGCGGCCGCAGTTGTGCTCTGGACGCGACGCAGCCGTACGTTGTCGATCTTGTCGTTCGTGCCGGGGATTTGCGTGATCCTCGCGTGGAAAATCTTTCTCGCCGCCGTACGCGCTTTGCCGTCACGCGATTTTGCAATGCGCCCGAACATTTCGCGTGCGAGCGGAATTCTGCACGAGTTCTGGCTCACGCTCATCGATCGCGACTTGTGGGGAATTTTCTGGGGGCTGGTCGCATTCGCGATGATTGCGCTCTGCATTCGCGAACGCACGCGCCTAACGGCCGTTTTGCTCTGGACATTCTTTGCACCCCTCGCGCTTTATTTGGCCACTTATTTGTTCAGCGCATGGCCGGATTACATTGCGCACATCGACACGTCGCTGCCACGATTGTTGATTCAGCTCACGCCGGTCGCGTGGCTGCTCATCGCGCTTGCGCTAAGATCGACAACTACTCCTCGGCCAACGCCGCTTGCGCCGCCGCCAGCTTAGCGATCGGGACCCGGAACGGACTGCAACTGACGTAATTCAAGCCTAACCGATGACAGAATTTCACGCTGTTCGGTTCGCCGCCATGCTCGCCGCAAATCCCGAGCTTAATGTCCTTGCGCGTTTTGCGGCCGAGATCGCGCGTCATCTCCATTAATTTGCCGACGCCTTTTTGATCGATCGACGCGAACGGATTTGTGTCCACGATGTCGAGCTCGGCGTAATGCGGCAGAAAACTTCCCGAATCATCGCGGCTCATTCCGAGCGTCGTTTGCGTGAGATCGTTCGTGCCGAAACTGAAGAATTGCGCGTCGCGCGCGATCTCATCCGCGAGTAACGCCGCGCGCGGAATTTCAATCATCGTCCCGACGAGATAGTCAAACTTCGTCTTCTTTTCTTTCGCTACTTCGGCGGCGACGCGATTGACGATGTCGATCTGCAATTTCAATTCGCGCGGAAATCCGACGAGCGGGATCATGATTTCCGGTCGCACTTTCCGACCTTTTTTCTGAACGGCGGCGGCCGCTTCAAAAACGGCGCGCGCCTGCATCTCGGAAATTTCCGGGAACGAGATCCCGAGACGGCAACCGCGATGGCCGAGCATCGGATTGAACTCATGCAATTCGTGGACCCGGCGCCCGATGTCGTCCGGGTTCATGCCTAATTTGTGGGCGAGGTCGAGTTGCTGTGCTTTCTCCTGCGGCAAAAATTCGTGAAACGGCGGATCGTGAAAACGGATCGTCGCCGGCAATCCATCGAGCGATTCGAAGATACCGATGAAATCTTCGCGTTGATACGGCAGCAATTTCGCAAGCGCACGTTGTCGATCTTGCGTAGTCGTCGCGAGAATCATTTCGCGCATGGCGTCGATGCGATTGCCTTCGAAAAACATGTGCTCGGTCCGGCACAAACCGATGCCGCGCGCGCCGAACGCGATCGCGTTGCGCACCTGCTCGGGCGTGTCCGCGTTTGTGCGCACCTCCATCGTGCGAAATTCGTCCGCCCAACGCATCAGCTTGTCGAACTCGCGGAATGTCTCGCTCTTCTTCGCGTCCAGTGTTTGATCGACAAGTACCTGCACGATCTCGCTCGGCGCCGTCGTGACTTCGCCCGCAAAAACTTCGCCGGCGGTCCCGTCGATCGAAATGTAATCGCCTTGTTGCAACGTCGTGCCGTTCGCGCTGAGCGTGCGCTTTTGATAATCGATGCGCAGCTCGCTCGCGCCGCACACGCAAACTTTTCCCATTTGCCGCGCGACCAGCGCCGCATGCGACGATACGCCGCCGCGCGACGTTAGAATTCCCTCGGCCGCGATCATGCCGCGCAAATCTTCCGGAGAAGTTTCCACGCGCGCGAGCACGACTTTGTCGCCTCTCTCGGCGCGCCTAACGGCTTCCTCCGCGCTGAAAACGACATGACCGCTCGCCGCGCCCGGCCCGGCGGCAAGACCGCTGCCGATTTTTTTCGCGTCGCGCACCGATTGTCGATCAAAGATTGGCGCGAGCAGATGCGCTAACGAATCGGCGGGAATACGTTTCACCGCGTCCTTTTTCGAAATCAATTTCTCATCGACCATATCGACCGCGATGCGCACGGCGGCGTGGCCGGTGCGTTTGCCGTTGCGCGTTTGCAAAATGTAGAGGCGATTGTCTTCGACCGTGAACTCGAGGTCCTGCATGTCCTTGAAATGTTTCTCGAGAAGCGCGCGCACTTTCATCAGGCCTTTGTGCGCGGCCGGCATTTCCTTCGCAAGATCGACAATCGGATGGGGCGTGCGCACGCCGGCGACGACGTCTTCGCCTTGCGCATTGATGAGATATTCTCCGTAGAAAACTTTTTCGCCTGTGGCCGGATCGCGCGTGAACGCCACGCCGGTCGCGCTCGTGTCGCCCATATTTCCGAACACCATCGTCTGCACATTCACCGCCGTGCCCCAATCGTGCGGAATGCCGTATTTTCTCCGATAAACCATGGCGCGGTCGTTCATCCAAGAACCGAACACGGCGCTGATCGATCCCCACATTTGCTCCATCGGATCTTGCGGAAACGATTTGCCGGCGCGCTCTTTGATCAACGCCTTGAAGCGTTTCACCAATTCCTTCAAATCATCGACACTCAATTTCACATCCGGGAAATCATGTTTCCCGTAACGCTCGTCTTTCAAATGCTCGATCACGCTCTCGAACGGTTCGTGATCTTCGCCCGCGCGCTTCTGCACGCCCATGACCACGTCGCCATACATTTGCAGGAAGCGCCGATACGAATCCCACGCGAAGCGCGCGTTGTTCGATTTCTTCGACACGATCTCGACCACAGTGTCGTTCATTCCGAGATTCAAAATCGTGTCCATCATTCCCGGCATCGAATCGCGCGCGCCCGAGCGCACCGACAAAAGCAACGGCGCATCTTTATCGCCGAGTTTTTTCCCGACTGATTTCTCAACTTTCTCGAGCGCGCTTTGCACTTCGGCTTTTAACTGCGCCGGATAAGTGCGGTCGTGTTGATAAAAATAAGTGCAGACCTCGGTCGTGATGGTGAATCCCGGCGGCACCGGCAGACCGATTCGCGTCATCTCGGCCAGGTTTGCGCCTTTGCCGCCGAGCAACGGTTTCATCTTCCCGTCGCCGTCGGCCGAACCGTCACCGAAGTAGTAAACGTATTTCGCTTTTTTCGCTTTCGACTTCGAGCGAGATGAAGATGTCGATCTTGCACCGAGTTTGCGTTTTGAAGTGACGGTGCGTTTGGATGAATTGCTGGCCATACGAAAATCCCGAGTGAAAAATTGCGCGAGAGCGCAAACTAATTCCGCACCTTAGCGTGTCAACGCGCGCTCAGTTTCGCGCCGTTCTCCGCCACCGTGAGTACATCGTCGATCGCGCCGGTGAATTCTTCCAGCCCTGTGCTCGGGACGATGATGGTATTCCGGCGACCATGCGATTCCTCGCGAATGAGGAGAAACTTCCCGCGATCGTTTTCCCGGAACTCCACCTGAAACCTTTTGCGTTCGATCTGAAGCTCTTTGGCTTCGATGACTTGATCCATGTTGAACCCGGGGCGGAGTGTAGGAGTTCGACCGGTGCATGGGAAGGAAAAACTAACTGCGAAATCGCGCCTGTTAGGTAAAAACTCAGCGGCGTTTTCCGCGTCCGGATTCGCGCCGTTTTTCGTCCGCAATGGCGAAATCGATCTGGCGTTTGAATCGGTCCACGCGTGCGACGAACACGCGCACTTCGTCGCCGATCGCGTAACGCTTGCGCGAACGCCGCGCGATCAAACGCTTTTGCACCGCGTCGAAAACGTAGAAGTCGTCCGTGAGCGAAGAGACGTGGACGAGTCCGGTGATATCCGCGTCGGGCAGCTCGACCAGGAGACCGTAATTGCGAACATCGACAATCGACGCGCGAAACACTTGCGGATTGCGCTCCTGCAATTGGCGCTCGAAAAATTCCAGCTTCTTCATGCGCACGGCTTCGATCTCGGCCTCGGCCGCATTGCGTTCCGTCGCCGAAATGTGTTCCGAGATTGACGTGAGCTGTCCCATGTCGATCTTGCGCGCATCTTTCTGTTGCCCTAACGAACGGTGCGCGACCAGGTCGGCGTAACGCCGGATCGGGCTGGTGAAGTGCAAATAATTCGTCTTCGCCAATCCATAATGCCCGAGCGGCTGCGGTAGATAACGCGCGCGTTTCAAACTTTTCAGCAATCCGATTTTCAACGTGCGCTCTTCCGGTTTGCCTTTGATCAACGCGAGCAAACGCTGCACTTCGCTGCGTTTCGTGAGGTCGCCGACGCGGATATTATGACTCAAGATCAACTCGCGATATTCCGCGAGCTTGTCCGGATTCGGATTTTCGTGGACGCGGTAGATCGTCGGGATGTTCTTGTTCTTCAATTCGCGCGCGACGGCTTCGTTCGCCGCCAGCATGAATTCTTCGACCAGCTGATGCGATTCGTCGTTCTCGATTCGCTCGAGCTTCACCGGCTTCCCCGCAAGATCGACATGTACCTTCACCTCCGGAAAATCGAGATCGAGCGAGCCCTCTTGAAAACGTTTTCGCCGCAACAGCGAGGCCAATTCCCACGCTTCATGCAAGCGTTTGCCGAGTTGATCGCGCGGCGGCGATTTCAAAATCGCGTACGCCTCCTTATAGGTCAGCCGTTTCGCGCTGCGAATGATTGTTCGCGCAAAACGCGCGCTCCTGGGGCGGCCGGTTTTGTCGAATTGAATGAAAGCGGAAAACGTAAGTCGATCCACATCCGGTTTGAGACTGCACACGCCGTTGCTCAAACGCTCTGGTAACATCGGGATGACGCGATCGGGCAGGTAAACGCTGTTGCCGCGCTTGCGCGCTTCGCGATCGAGCGCGCTGTCCGGCGTCACGTAAGCAGATACGTCGGCGATGTGCACGCCGAGTTCCCACGTTTGATTGTCGATCTTGTCGACATTGATCGCGTCGTCGAAATCTTTCGCGTCGTCGGGATCGATCGTGACGATGAATTTGTCGCGCAAATCTTCGCGACCTTCGAACATCCGTGGATCGACCTCCGGCGGAATCCCTTCCGCCTGTGCCATAACCGCGCGCGGAAATTCGGTCGGCAAATGGTAATTACGAATGATCGACAAGACATCGACGCCGGGATCATCGGCGCGGCCGAGCACTTCGATGATCTCTCCCTCCGGATTAACGTGGCGCGATTGCCATTCTTCCAGCCTAACGACCACCTTGTCGTTGGCTTTCGCTGTAGCGGCGGTCTGCGACCGCCGATCTTCTTTTGATTCGCGATTTCGGCGGTCATAGACCGCCGCTACAGAAGGCGCTGCAACATAAATGTTATGCACCAGTCGCGGATTGTCCGGAACGACGTACCAGAAATTGCGCGACTGCTGCAACGTCCCGACGAGCGTATCGTGCGCGCGTTCCAGAATGCGGATGACGCGACCTTCCGCGCGTAGTTGTCGATCTTTCCCGCGCCGCGGCGTATCGCGCATGATGCGCGCGACGACGCGGTCGCCATTCATCGCCGTGCCCGTGTTCTCGGCCGCGATGAACAAATCCGCGCCGCCAGATTTTTCGTTCCTCAGGAATCCGAATCCCGCTTGATGAATTGAGATCGGGCCGGTGACGAGATCGGCTTCGTTAGGCAGGATGTAGCGGTCTTTGCGGATGCGCGCGATCTCGCCGTCGCGCTCGAGGTCGCGCAACGTCTGGCGCACCTTTACGCCTTTAACACTTAGCTCGCGCGCGATCTCGTTACGATCGAGCGGCTGGTAATTTCCGCGACGAAGAAGATCGAGCACTTGCTGGCGCAGATTGTTTTCGCTCACAACGAACCGATAATGGCGATTGTCGATCTAATGAAATGAAAACTCGAATAACGATGTCGATCTTGCGGTCGAACCCGTAATGCGCGAGCGGCCCTGGAAGATTGGCGAACGCCTGGTCGATCTTTCACGACGCGGCATGATCATGGGCGTGCTCAATGTCACGCCCGATTCATTTTCGGATGGTGGCAAATTTTTCGATCGCAACGCCGCCATCGCGCATGGGGTTCAATTAGCGAATGAGGGCGCGGACATCATCGACATTGGCGGCGAATCGACGCGGCCGGGCGCGGAGCCGATTTCGCCTAACGAGGAGATCGAGCGCGTGATTCCGGTGATCGAACAGCTCGCGCGCAAGATCGACAAGTACATCTCGATCGATACGTCGAAAGCCGAAGTCGCGGAAGCGGCGCTCAAGGCCGGCGCGTCGATTGTGAACGACGTGACCGGCGGCCGCGGCGACGCGAAAATGATGTCGTTAGTCGCGCGGCACAGTGCAGGCTTCATCATCATGCACATGCAAGGCGAACCACGCACGATGCAGCAGGCGCCGCACTACGACGACGTTGTTAGTGAAGTGGCGGAATTTTTTCGACAACAATTCACGCGCGCCATAGACTCTGGTCTTGATCCAATGAATGTCGCGTTTGATCCGGGGATTGGTTTCGGGAAAACGATGGATCACAATCTCGACCTGCTCGCGAATCTTGAGCGGCTGCGCGTGGACGACCGTCCGATTGTCGTCGGCGTCTCGCGCAAATCTTTTCTCGGCAAACTCGTGCGCTCGGATGAAATGCAAGATCGACATCTACCCACGGTCGCGTTGACCGCGTTATTGCGCGGACGCGGCGCCGATATTTTTCGGGTGCACGAAGTAAAAGAAAACATGGCTGCGTTGCGCGCGGCCGAAGCAATTTTGGAGAGATAAAATGCTGCAGGAAGCGATTTCGATCTGGCTGCGAAGTTGGCGCAGCCTCATCGAGATCCTGCTCCTCAGCGTCATCCTCTACTACGGCTATTTGTATTTCCGCGGAACGCGCGGCGCGAAAGTGCTCACCGGTCTGGCGATCATTTTCCTGACGCTGACGCTGATCTCGACCTTGCTCAACCTGGTCGTGATCGGCTGGATCGTGCGAAGCTTCTCCGTCTTTCTCGCCATCGCGCTCGTCGTCATCTTCCAACCGGAACTTCGCCGCGCGCTGGCTGAGCTGGGCGGTCACCCGATTTTTTCCCTAACGAGCGAGAAACGCGAAACGGTGCACGATCTGGCCGAGGCGGTGACGCAATTGGCGAACAAACAATTCGGCGCGCTCATCGCGATCGAGCGCGACACGTCCATTCGCGTTTATGAAGAAACGGGCGTGACCATGGACGCCGGTTTCTCGATTGAATTGATGTTGTCGATCTTTCATCCGAAGTCGGCGTTGCACGATGGCGGCGTGATCATGCGCAATGGACGCGTGGCGGCGGCGGCCTGCATTTTCCCGGTGAGCCAGCGCGAAACGCTCGACCGCGATCTCGGCCTGCGCCATCGCGCCGGCCTCGGCATTACGGAGGAATCGGACGCAGTTGCGGTGGTCGTGAGCGAAGAAACGGGCGCGATTTCGATTTGTCATCGGCGCCGGATCGAGCGCGGGTTCACTCCGGAGAAATTCCGCCAGCGCATTTCGGAAATTTTGTTGAACCAAGCTTATGAAGAAGAGCCTTCTGCTGAACAACTGGCGGGCGAAGTTGATCTCGGTGCTGCTGGCGACCACCCTTTGGTACCTGATCAAGAAGAACGTCGCGACGACCGGATCGCCGTCTGAAACAATTTCGCCGCCGACGGCGAGCGAACATCGTTAGGCTAACGATGTCGATCTTGCCTACGCCCGTCCGGCTCGGGCCGATCTAACGCAGGAAGCGCTCGAGGTTCTGTTCTTCCCATCTGCGCGCGCGACGATAACCGTAAAATTCGCGCTCGCGCCGATTAAATTCCTTCGTGTGCACACGGCGGCGACCGCGTCGTCCGATTTTTTCGTCCGGCACGACCGAGTGCAACATTTCGTGATACAGGATGTAATTAAGAAACCACCGCGGCACGAACGGTTGATCGAGTTGCGGATTAATCCGAATGACCCGGTCTTCTTCCTGGATCGTGCCGAAAATAAAATATTCTTTCGGGCGTTGTTTGCGGCGGCGTCCCCATTTCACTTTGTAACCGCGCAGACGATTCCGAAAATAACGCGCGTTTAGTTGATCGAACATCTCTTGCAGATCGAAGTATCTTCCTTCGTGCTGCAGGTTCAGATGGCGCTGCATCGGCAGCGTCGGGTGCGCCAGTTTGCGTTTAGTCTTCTTTGCCTTTGCCTTTGCCTTTGCCATTTCCCTGTCAGCCCTCCGTGATAGGAGATAGTTTACGTCAGTCCAAATATCACTGACAAGGCGACCGCCCGTTTTATTTCAAAATAGCTGTAAGCGACTGCGTTTGCGGCGATTGCCGGGTCAAAGGTGATTGTCGATCTTACGGAAGAAGTCGAAGCCGCGGCCACTTTTGCGCAGGCTCATCCAGCGAGTATAATGTCGCCGCATGACGCCGCTGCTGCGCAAGTTCCTTCGCCAGAATTGGCTTCTTCTCATTAACATGCTCGCGCTCGCGATCTTCGGCGTGATCGCGATCTACAGCGCGACTTACATGCGCGAGGATGCAACCGCGGCCGATTTTTGGCGCAAACAAGCAGAGTGGGTCGCGGTCGGCGTTGGCGCGTTCATCGTCGCGAGCCTCATTGATTATCACTGGGTGCGTTGGGGCGCTTTGCCCATGTACGCGGCCGGCATCGTGTTTTTGATCCTGACGAAATTGTTCGGGCAAAAAGTTTACGGCGCGCGCAGTTGGCTCCACATCGGCCCGATTAATTTCCAGCCGGCGCAGCTCGCCGTCGTCGCCGGCATCATGGTGCTCGCACTTTTCCTCAGCCAATTTCGCAACATGCATCCGATGTTGCGCCTTCTGCTCGTGGGCGCGATTGCAGGCGCGCCCTGTTTATTGATCCTGATGCAGCCCGATCTCGGCGAAGTCATCATCTGGGGCCCGGTCTTGCTCGCGATGTTGTTCGTCGGCGGATTACCGCTGCGTTATCTCATCTGCATCATACTCATCGTGCTGACGATGATCCCGATCGTCGCCTTCATGGGATTGAAGCCGTATCAGCAGGACCGGCTCACGGCGTTCATTCATCCCGAGATCGACAAGCAGGGATCGGCCTGGGCGATAAATCAATCGCTCATCGCCATCGGCTCCGGCGGTTGGTCGGGCAAAGGATTCAAAGCACCGAATACGCAGATCGAGCTCGGCTTTCTTCCCGCGACCGCCGTGCACAACGATTACATCTTCTCCGCCATCGGCGAACAATGGGGCTTTGTCGGCGGCGCGTTTTTGTTAGGCGCGTTTGCGTTGTTGTTGCTCACGTGTTTGTTCGTCGCCTTTTTTGCCGCGGACCAGCTTGGATTATTGCTCGTCATCGGATTCACCGCGCTCATCTTCACGCACATTTTCCAGAACATCGGCATGACCATTTCGATTTTGCCGATTACCGGCGTGCCATTGCCGCTCATTAGCTATTCCGGTTCCTTCGCGCTCATGATCATGTTCGCGCTCGGCGTCGTGAACAGCGTCTGGATTCACCGCAACGCGGTTTGAATCTGAACGAAGATCGACAACGGCAAGATCGACAATCACTCGTGCGCGTTTAGAATCGCGAACCGCGCGCGCCATGGAAACCGATTACAAAGTTCGCCTCGAAATCTTCGAGGGCCCGCTCGACCTGCTCCTCTTTCTCGTCAAACGCGACGAGATCGACATCCACGAGATTTCACTCGAGCGCATCACCAAGCAATACCTCGAATACCTCCAGGCCTTCAAAGAACTCAACATCGACGTGGCCGGCGAATTCGTCGTCATGGCCGCGAACCTTATCTACTGGAAAAGCCGCAGTCTTTTGCCGGTCGATCAACAGCCCCCGGAGGAAGATGTCGATGAAGACGATCCGCGCTGGGAGCTCATCCGCCAGCTCATCGAGTATAAAAAATTCAAGGAAGCGGCCGAGCAATTGCAGGTGCGCGAGCTCGAGCAGGAGAAAATTTTCACGCGCGACGGCGGCACTTCATTGGAACAAGCGCCGCTGCGTCTCGGCGAAGTCGGAATTTTCCAGCTCATCAACGCCTTCCAGAATGTGATCAAACGCGTCGATGCCCGCCAAGATTTACGCGAGATATTCGGCGAACATTTCACCGTCTCGGAGAAGATCGACATCATCCTTCGCCGCGTGGCCGACGGCGCGCGACTGAAGTTTTCGGAATTGTTCGGCGAGATCGCCTCGCGCGTCGAGATCGTGGTCACGTTTCTCGCGTTGCTCGAATTGATTCGCCTCAAACAAGTGCGCGCGATGCAGACGAATCCGTTCGACGAAATCGAGATCGCGGCCGCGACCGCGTAAGATCGACATGCGCATTCTGGTCGCAGGTTGCGGATATCTCGGCCAGGCTGCGGCGGATTTGTTTCAGAGCGACGGCTGGGAAGTCGAAGGCTGGACCAAATCCCCTAACGAACTCAGCAAACCGTATCCGGTCATTCCGGTTGATATTTCCGATCGCGCGCAGGTCAATGCGCGGCCGGAAAATTTCGAGTTCGTGATTCACTGCACGAGCACGCGCGGTGGAGATGTCGATCTTTACCGCCGCACTTATCTCGAAGGCGCGCGCAATCTCCTCGATCGTTTCGTTGGATCGACAATGTTATTTGTGAGCAGCACGAGCGTGTATTCGCAACGCGATGGCGAGTGGGTCACGGAAGCTTCGCCGGCCAATCCCGCACATGAGCGCGGACAAATCTTGCGCGAGACCGAGAAGCTCGTGCTCGCCAATGGCGGAATCGTGGCGCGTCTCGCCGGCATCTACGGACCGGATCGCTCGGCGCTGCTCAAGAAGTTTTTGAAAGGCGAAGCGTTCGTCGATCGAGATCGATTCGTTAACCAGATTCATCGCGATGACGCGGCGGCGGCGCTGCGTTTGTTGTTAGATCGACAACTGCCGAGCGATCGCATCTTCAATGTTGCCGATAACGAGCCGATGTTGCTGAGCGATTGCTATCGCTGGCTCGCGACGGAACTAAAACGCGATTGGTCGCGGCAAGCTGGCGCAAGATCGACAACTACTCGTAAGCGCGGCGACAGCAACAAGCGCGTGCGCAATGCGAAACTTCAGGCGGTCGGATGGCAGCCGCAATTCCCATCGTTCCGCGAGGGAATGTCCAAGAGCGTGTTAGGCGCGCGTGCAGTAAGCCGTTAGTTCAATGGTATAAAGGCTGCTTTTTTGCAGGCGTCATGCGCCACGTCAAATTGTCCGGCCGCGAAGCGTCCATCGTGCGGGCCATCGGTTTTACCGAGGCAATACTCGGGTCCGACATCCAGGACACAACGCACATGGAAGCGGAGGACGTGACCGATGTAATCAACGGCCTGCTCGCCGCTGGTTTCGTCGAGTCGGTGCCGTATTCGGAAGTGATCGAGATGGCGGAAATGCCGGTGATGGCCTTCGAAGTCAATCCCGCTTACGTGCACGAATTGCGGCAGGCGTTAGCGCGCCGCTAATTCGAGCGATTCGTTAGGCCGGTCGCGTTGTTCCCGGCGTTCGCCGAACAATTGCCGGATGACTTCTTCGACCGGAACTTCCTGGACGTTGATGTCGCTGACATGACAGTGATCGAGTAACTCGCGCGAAACCTCGGTCACTTTTGCGCGCGGCACTTTGAGCCGCACCGAGACCGGCGTTAGATCGACAACTTCTCCGAAGCGCGCGAAGTCGCGCGTTTCCGCCTTCTCGAAAGTAAGCGTGATGATTTTGTGGCCGGAGAAGCGGTCGATAATTTCGTGGAGCGGACCGTCGAAGAAAATTTTTCCGTGATCGATCACGAGCACACGTTGCGTCAGCTCCTGAATGTCCTGCATGTAATGGCTGGTGAGCAGCGTGACGATGCGATGTTCCTGATTATAAACGCGCAGAAATTGGCGGACGCGTTGCTGGCTTACGACATCGAGACCGATGGTCGGCTCGTCGAGAAACAAGATGCGCGGCTCGTGAATGAGCGCGGAGATGAGCTCCATCTTCATGCGCTCGCCTAACGAGAGCTCCCGCACCATCACGTTCATCTTGTCGGTGACCTCGAGCAGTTCGGAGAGACCGCCGACGACTTTGTTGAAACGTTGTCGATCTATTCCGTAAATGGCGCGATTAAGCTCGAGCGATTCCTGCGCGGGCAAGTCCCACCAAAGCGCGTTCTTCTGCCCCATAAGAAGACTGAATTGGCGTTTCAATTCGCTCTTGCGTTCCCACGGAACGAAGCCGAGCACGCGCGCATCGCCCGAGGTCGGATTCAACAAGCCGGACAACATTTTTAGCACGGTCGTTTTGCCGGCGCCGTTTGGTCCGAGGAATCCAACGAATTCGCCTTCGTCGATTTGAAATGAAACGGAATCGACCGCGCGCGTTTGCTCGTACTTGCGCCTAACGAGCCCTTTGACCGAGCCCCAGAGTCCGCGCTCTTTGCGATACGTGCGATAGACTTTCGTCAGATCGCGCGCTTCAATCGCGGACATACCCTAAGATCGACAATCGATCACGCGACGGAATGCGCGGGCGATTTTTTGCGCAACAGCGGCAGAACTTTTTCAACCAGCGCGTCCGCGGTGAGGCCGTGTTTCTTGCGCAAAATTGGGACGCTGCCGTGCTCGATAAATTCATCCGGCCAGCCGATGCGCACGACCGGCGTGTGAATGCCAACCGTGTAAAGATGCTCCATCACCGCGCAACCGAATCCGTTGTGCAACACATGATCTTCGAGCGTGGCCACGACTTCGACGCTGCGCGCGAAGAACTCGAGCGTGCCGGTGTCCATCGGTTTGATCCAACGCGGATTGATGAGCGCGACCGAAATTCCTTTTTCCTCTAATTTCTTCGCCGCTTCCTCCGCGACCTCGAACATGTTGCCGAGTCCGAAGATCGCGACTTCGCGTCCATGCCTAACGACTTCCGCCTTGCCGATCTCTAACAACTTCGGCTCCGCTTTCGGTTTCGCGCCGGTGCCGGGCCCGCGTGGATAGCGCACCGCGATCGGTCCCGCATTGTAATTCGCCATCGTCCAGAGCATGTCGGCGAATTCGTCTTCGTCCTTCGGCTGCATGTGCACCCAATTCGGGATGTGGCGCAGATAACCGATGTCGAACAAACCGTGATGCGTCGGGCCGTCATCGCCGCTTAAACCCGCGCGGTCCATGCAAAGACGCACATTCAATTTCTGGATGGCCATGTCGTGGATCGCCATGTCGTAAGCGCGCTGGAAAAACGTCGAGTAGATCGTGAGGAACGGCGTGAGCCCCTGCGTCGCGAGTCCGCACGCGAACAACGCCGCGTGTTCTTCGGCGATCCCGACATCGTAGTAGCGATCCGGATGCGCCTTTTGAAAATGCGCGAGCCCGGTCCCACTCGGCATCGCGGCGGTGATCGCCACCACTTTGCGATTTGAATCGGCGAACTTCGCCAGCGTTTTGCCGATCACTTCCGAGTACGTCGGCGTCGGCGTCGGCGGCGTTTCGCCACTGTCGATCTTGTATTTGCCCAGCCCGTGGAATTTGTCCGGCTGCTTGATCGCCGGTTCGTAGCCTTTGCCTTTTTTCGTAAGGATGTGCAGCAGCACCGGCTCATCCTGTTTCTTCAAAAATTCGAACGTGCGAATGAGCAGGGGAATGTCGTGGCCATCTATCGGTCCGTAATAACGCAGACCGAATTCTTCGAACATCACACTCGGGAGGACGAGACCCTTCATGCCCTCCTCGACTTTGTGCGCGAAATGCACCGCGGATTTTCCTGCGACCGCTTCGACAAATTTTCGCGCCTTGTCGTGCAAATGTGAAAAGGCGGGACTGGTCGCGATGGCGTTAAAGTAATGCGCAATCGCGCCCACGTTTTTCGCGATCGACCATTCGTTGTCGTTCAAGACCACGATGAACCGTTTCGTTTGCGAAACGTTGTTCAGCGCTTCGTAACTGATCCCGCATGTGAATGCCGCATCGCCCGCGACCGCGACCACGTTCTCGTCGCCGCCGCGCACATCGCGTCCGACCGCCATGCCGAGCGCGGCCGAGAGCGCCGTGCCCGCGTGACCCGCGCCGTAACAATCGTGCTCGCTCTCCGTGCGCAGCAAAAATCCATTGAGCCCTTCGTACTGCCGCATGGTGTGAATGCGATCGAGCCGGCCCGTCAGCATCTTGTGCACGTAACCTTGATGGCTCACGTCGAACACGAACCGGTCCTTCGGGGTATCGAACACGCGATGCAGCGCGATCGTTAACTCCACCACACCGAGATTCGGGCCGAGATGCCCGCCGGTTTGCGACAAAACTTCGATCAGCTTTTCGCGAATCTCCTGCGCGAGCTGCGGCAGTTGATCTTCGCGCAACGCCTTGACTTCCGCCGGCGAGCGAACGCCGTCGAGCACACGTTTCGGTTTCGTTTCAGAAGAGGCTGACTTCGTCGCTTCCATTTTCTTTTTCGCTTTCCTGTTCTGCCGCCGGCGCCTCGAACGGCTTCACCACCGGCTGGCCCGCATTGTTCCTCGCGATGATGTCGATCTTTTGTTCGGCCGTCGCAAGTCGTTCCTGACAAATTTTCACCAGCTTCATCCCTTCCTCATAACGCACGATAACGTCCTCGAGCGCGAGTTTTCCCGATTCCATCTGCTCGACGATTTTTTCCAGCCGTTCCATCGCCGTCTCGAAATTCGTGCCGTCGCTGCTCGCTTTGCTCTTCGTAGCCATTGCGCGTTTCCAACCTAAGCACACTGCTCGCTGCGAACAATCTCTACTGTGGTGGCAGCCGTCTCGGCTGCTCCGGTTTCACCCGTGGCACATGCGATGCTCGTAAGATCGACAATCACCAACACCACCATGAGCTCTACCCTCAAAAAGATTCTCCTCGTCGACAAAGAACCCGGCGTCACCCGTCTCGTTAGGCGTGCACTCGAGAAAGCCGGCAAGTATTGGATCAAGGAAGAACACGACAGCCAATTCGCGCTTCATTCCGCGAAATGGTTCCAACCCGATCTCATCCTCGTCGACACCGTCACCGAAGCCGCCGACCGCGAAAATCTGAAACGCGAAGTGCAAAAGGACGCTGAGCTGCAAGACACGCCCTTCGTCTGTCTCGACAGCCTCAAACCCGAAAGCGAAATGATTTCCGGTGGAATTCTAAGCGGCTACAGCTTCTTCGCCGCGCCCGTGAAAGTGGAGCAAGTGTTACAGGGCGTCGAAGAATTGCTCTTCGGTAAAGACTAACCGATTTGCTGTTTGTAAGCCGCAGCGTCTTTCAAACTTTTGAGATCGTCAGCATTGTCGATCTTCAAAACGAACAGCCAGCCTTTGCCGAATGGATCCGTGTTCACGAGCGCCGGGTTGGAAGACAATTCCTGATTCGCATCGACCACCGTGCCTTTGACCGGCGCGTAAATGTCGCTCGCGGCTTTGACTGATTCGACCACCGCGATGGCTTCCTTCGCGTTCACTTGTCGATCTTTCTTCGGCACTTCCACGAACACGACATCGGTCAGCTCCGCTTGCGCGTGATCGGTGATGCCGACGCGAATATTGTCGCCTTCGCGTTTAATCCATTCGTGCGATTCGGTGTAAAGCAGATCGTCGGGAACATTCATGTTTGCTGTAGTGGCCGCCGTCCTCGGCGGCAGGGTTCAGGTTTTTTTCTTGTAGAGCGGTTTCTTTTCGATCACGGCCGGAAATTTCTGCCCGCGAATCTCAATGTCGATCTTCGTTCCGATCTTCGCGTGGGGCGCGTCGATGTAAGCCATTCCGATTCCGTAATTCAAGCTCGGCGAAAGCGTGCCGCTCGTCACTTCGCCGACGCGCGCGTCGTTCACGAACACGCCGTAGTGCGGACGCGGCGGCGGTCCCTTTCCGTCCATGCGGAACGCGATCAACTTTTGTTTCGTTCCGTTTTGTTTCGCGTTCGACAACACATCGCGGCCGGTGAAATTTTCTTTCGTAAGATCGACAAAGAATCCCAGGCCGGCTTCGATCGGATTTCGCTCCGGCGAAAGATCGGAGCCGTTGAGCGGGTAACACATTTCCAATCGCAACGTATCGCGCGCGCCGAGCCCGCACGCTTTCGCGCCGCGTTGCAAAATTAAATTCCAAAACTTGGCCGCGTCTTGCGCGCGAAAGAAAACTTCCACGCCGTCTTCGCCGGTGTAACCAGTGCGCGCGATCGAAACCGGCATTCCGTCAATTGTAAGATCGACAATATGATTTCGCGGCGGCAATTCCGCGTCGAACATCTTCGCGACATTCGGTCCTTGAATCGCGACTCCGCCGAAATCCGCGCTGCGATTCGCAAGATCGACATCTTCTTTAGCACGATGTCGATCTAACCAATCGAAATCTTCATCCACGCGCGCCGCGTTAACGACGAGAAGAAATTTCTCTTCGCCGATCCGATACGCGATCAGGTCGTCAATGATACCGCCGCGCTCGTTCAACAGAAACGTGTATTGCCCCTGACCAACTTCGAGCTTGTCGATGTTGTTCGTCAGCATCGTATTCAACCACGCGCGCGCGCCGCTTCCGCTGACCACAAATTGCCCCATGTGCGAAATGTCGAACATGCCGACATTCGCCCGCACCGCGCGATGCTCATCGACGATCGACGTGTAATGCACCGGCATGAGCCAGCCGCCGAACGGAATAATTTTCGCACCGAGTTTCACGTGCTCGTGGTAAAGCGGCGTCTTCTTTTCTTCGCTCACGCGCCAAGCTAGATGCCGAGGTTTCTCGCGCAAGGTGGATCGGCTTCTCCGAAGACGATGTTAAAAAAAATCAGGCGGCGCAGCCGCTTTTACTTTCGACATCGCCCGCGGGAGCGGTCGATCCACCTTGAAGCGGCGCACGCTTTCTCTACTCTGCCGCTTCGCATGCGCTGGATCGACAAACTCGAACGCCGCCTCGGTTTTCTCGCCATTCCCGGTTTGGCGAAAGCGCTCGTCGGCTTCACCGCGCTCGTCTTCGTGCTCGCGTACGTCACACCGGATTTCGTGGCCGCGCTCGATCTCGATCCTGCGCGCATCCGTCATGGCGAAGTCTGGCGACTCATCACTTACATTTTCATTCCGCCAACTCCGAGCCCGTTTTGGATTTTGTTCGCGCTTTGGTTCCTCTGGTGGATCGGCACCGGCCTCGAGCGTGCGATGGGCGCGTTCCAACTCACGCTTTATTTCTTTATCGGCATGATCGGCACCACCGCGGCCGCGTTTTTCTTCGGCAGCCGTTTCTCGAATTCAATGTTGATGGCGTCGCTCTTCTACGCTTTCGCCCGCTTTTATCCCGACGAAGTGATTTACGTTCTCTTCATTCTCCCGCTGAAGATCAAATGGCTCGCGTGGGCTTCGGCGGCGTTTCTGCTTGTTGGATTGATTCTCGGGTCGATGGCGTATCGCGCGTCAGTCGTCGCGGCGTTTGCGAATTATATCATTTTCTTCGGCCCGGAAATCTGGCACCAGGCTCGCCACCGGCGCGAAGTTTCATCGCGGCGGCAACGATTCGAGACCGGCATGCGGAGCGAGGATGAAGCGCTGCATCATTGCAAAGTTTGCGGCGCAACCGAGCTCACGAATTCCGATTTGGAATTCCGCGTCGCCAGCGATGGCGAAGAGTATTGCGTTCCACATTTGCCGAAAGCAGCCTCCTAAGATCGACAACGTGCAAGATCGACATCTTCCATTTAAGTTAGCCGCGTGACCGACAAGAACACGGTGCTCATTCCCGAGGAAGGCTGGCATTGCCTGCACTTGTTTTACCGCGTCGAGCAGGGGCAATGGCAACTGCTTAGCCGCGAAGAACAGAACGCCGCGAAAACGAACCTGTCCCAGCTCGTGCAGGAAATTCGCGCGATGGAATCGACGCAGTTGCTCACGCTCAGCGTGGTCACGCCGAAAGCCGACCTCGGCTTCATGCTCATCACGCCCGATCTGCAAAACGCGAACAAGATCGACAAGCAACTTTCGCTTTCGTTAGGCCCGGACGTGTTGACGCCGGTTTACAGCTATCTTTCGCTGACGGAGGAAAGCGAATACATCACGAGCGAGGAAGAATACGCGCACAGTCTCGACGAGGAAACGAAACGCGACGCGACCAAGCTCGAGCAAGCGCTCGCCACGTTTCGCGATCGCATGAAACATTACCGGCAGGACCGCGTCTATCCGACGTTGCCCGATTGGCCGGTCGTTTGTTTTTACAACATGAGCAAACGCCGCGGCGAAGAGCGCAATTGGTACGCGCTGCCGTATGACGAGCGGAAACGTTTGATGAAAGGCCACGCGAACATCGGCCGCACTTTCGCCGGCAAAGTGAAACAGCTCATCACCGGCTCGACCGGACTCGACGACGCGGAGTGGGGCGTGACGTTGTTCGCGCGCGACACGTTCCAGATTAAGAAAATCGTTTACGAAATGCGGTTCGATCCGGTCAGCGCGGAGTACGGCGACTTCGGCGAATTTTTCATCGGCATCCAACTGCCGCTCGATGAATTGTTCCGGCGTTTGCAGTTGTAGTTGTCGATCTTTCACCATGTCGATCTTGCCAAGGATGGGTGACAGAGTGGTCGATTGTGCACGCCTGGAAAGCGTGTGTACCGCAAGGTACCAGGGGTTCGAATCCCCTCCCATCCGCCACTTGTTAGGCGTGTTCGTCGCGGTCCTGCTTTCCGTCACGACAACGTTCGCCGCCGAGAACGATCTCAATCTCGCCGCGCGCGAATACCAAAAGGAAAATTTCGACGCTGCCCTCACCGCGCTCGATCGCTACGAAAAATCGAATTCGCCCACGGCCAATTCACTCGACCTGCGCGGCTGCATTTACCTGGAGCAAAAGAAATTCGACGACGCGAAGAAGGCGTTCGATGCCGCGCACTCCGCCAACGCCGATCTTTTCGCGCCACGCATTCATGCGGGCGATGCGTTGTTGCGCGAGAAGAAATTCGACGAGGCGCGCGACCTTTATCGCGGATTGCTCAAAGAAACCAACATCCTCGTTTCGAGTGAACGATTGCGTTACGCCATTTTGCTGACGTATCTCGGCGAGCAGAAAGAAACGGAAGCGCGCACCGCTTACAATGCGATCACGTTTCCGACTGAGACGCCGGCCTACGATTACGCGCAGGCGGCCTGGTTCTTCGCGCACAACCAGAAATCCGACGCGGAAGATTGGTTGAAGAAGGCGCAAAAACTTTACGACGCCGATGCGCGGTCATGGTTCGCGCGACATCTTTACGATCTCGGCTGGTTAAAATCGAAGCCGCCGCTTTCGGCCAAGCCCGGCTAAGATCGACAACGGAGCCGGCGGGAGCCGTGCGACGTAGATGGGCGACCCGCACGGGTGAGCTTTCGGGAGAAAGCGAATCAACTACTCTTTCGCGCGATCGTGCCGCGAAAACGTCTGCAATTGCTGGCGAATTTTTACGATGCTGTCCGACGGCAGGACGCCGCGAAAATTCACGCTCGGATAAATGATGCAATCGCGCCCGATGACCGCGCCGGGATTGATGACCGCATTGCAGCCGATCTCCGTCCGGTCGCCCACGATGGCGCCGAACTTCGTTAGGCCAGTGGCGATGGTTCCCGCCTCCGTGATCACGCTGATCTCGCGATGATCGAGTTTCACGTTCGACAAAATCACGCCCGCGCCGAGATGGGCGCGAAACCCAAGAATGGAATCGCCCACGTAATTAAAATGCGGCACCTGCGCTTCGTTGAAAATGATCGCGTTCTTGAACTCGCACGAGTTGCCCATGACCACGCCGTCACCGACGATGACGTTCTCGCGCACGTAACATCCGCTGCGAATGTGGCAGTTCTCGCCGATCCACGCCGGCCCTTTGAGAAACGCGCCTTGTTCGACAATCGTTCCCGCGCCAACGAAGACCTGGTTGCTGATGTAGGGTTTGCCTAACAAATCACCGAGGACACCGGGTTTGAGACGAAATTGCAAATAGCTCGCGATCTGTTTGAGCGCGTCCCAAACGTTTTTTTGGTTCTCGAACAGCTTTTGGTGCGCCGTTTGTTCGAGGTCGAGGTATTCGTTAGGCGCAAACATGATTGTCGATCTTACGATTGTCGATCTAACCGCCCGCGCGCCTGGTTAACTTCTGTCCATCCTTGCTGTCGCGCACTTCCCAGCCAAGCGCGGCGATGCGGTCGCGCAATTCATCACTTTTCCGGAAATCTTTTGCAAGCCTTGCCTGCGCGCGTTCATCGGTCAGCTTTGAAACTTCCGCCGGAATTTCCGATTCGGTTTTCGGTTCAAGATCGAGCGTTTGATTGACGCGCTTCCACCAATTCAACCAGGCCGACGCTTGCGCGGCGTCGAGCTCGCCGCGGTCCATCGCGCGATTCGTGTCGCGAATTGTTTCAAACAAAAATCCAAGCGCGCCGGAAATGTTCAGGTTGTCATCGAGCGCATTTTCAAATTCCTGCCCGAGTTGCATGTCGATCTTGTTATTGTCGATCTTATCTCCGGCCGTTTCGCGAAGTCGCCGCAGCCAACCGTCGATCCTCCCCAACGACTCGCGCGCTTCATCCATTCCATCCCAGGTAAAGTTGAGCGGCTTGCGATAATTGACCCGCAGCAACGCGTAACGCGTCTCGCGCCCGGTGTAACCTTTCGCCAGCACATCGGAGAGCGTGTAAAAATTCCCTAACGACTTCGCCATCTTTTGTCCATCGACCAGCAGATGCTCGCAATGCACCCAGTAGCGCACGAACTTTTTCCCGGTCACGCCTTCACTCTGCGCGATCTCGGCTTCATGATGCGGAAAGATGTTGTCCACCCCGCCGCAGTGAATATCGATCTCGTTGCCTAACAAATCGGTCGCCATCGCGCTGCACTCGATGTGCCAGCCGGGCCGGCCCGGTCCCCACGGCGAATTCCATTTCACGTCGCCGTCTTCTTCGTCCCACGCTTTCCACAAAGCGAAGTCGCCGATGTGTTCCTTGTCGTACTCGTCGTTCTTCACCCGGCCGGTCGATTGCAATTCGTCGAGATTGAAGTGCGCGAGCTTTCCGTAATTCGGAAAACTCTTGATCCGGTAGTAAACCGATTTGTCCTCGGCCTGATAGGCGAGGCCTTTGTCGATCAACGCCGAAATCATCGCAATCATCTTGTCGATGTACCGTTGATCGGTCGCAGACGGATATTCGTTAGCCGGTTTGATTCGGAGCGCTTCGCAATCTTTGAAAAACGCGTCTTTGAATTGCTCGGTGAATTGCGACAACGGCATGCGGGCCGTGCGCGCGCCGCGGATGGTCTTGTCATCGACGTCGGTGAGATTCATGACGCGATGCACTTCGTAACCGCGCGCTTCAAGATGGCGCTGGAGCAAATCTTCGAAGATGTAGGCGCGAAAATTTCCGATGTGCGCGCGGCTGTAAACCGTCGGCCCGCACGTGTACATGTCGATCTTGCGCGAGGATGAATCGCGCGGCGCGAACTCCTCCAGCTCGCGCGAGTAAGTGTTAAAGAAGCGCAGGGCCATTAATCGACTTCGACAGATGCCACCGCCATCGCGGCGATTCCTTCGCCACGCCCAATCGCGCCAAGCATTTCGTTTGTCGTCGCCTTGATGCTCACGCGCGACTCATTGATGCCAATTGCGGCCGCGATCTGTTTTCGCATCTCGGGAATGTGCGGCGACATCTTTGGCGCTTCCGCGATTAAGGTTGCATCGACATTTACCGCGCGGCCGTTTTGTGCGCGCAAGATCTCCGCGACGCGTTCCAAAATCTGGATGCTGCTGATGCCGCGAATCGATTCATCAGTGTTCGGAAAATGTTGCCCGATGTCGCCGGCGCCGATCGCGCCTAACAAGGCGTCGGCGATTGCGTGGCACAACACGTCCGCGTCGGAATGTCCTTCCAATCCCAGCGCGTGCTGGATCTTGATCCCGCCCAAAATCAATTGTCGATCTTGCGCGAGACGATGAACGTCGTAACCAATGCCGCAACGCGTCGTGCTCACAGTTTCAAATCGATCACGCCGTTCGAAGCCACGACGCTGTATTTTTCTTTCATGTCCGTGCGCGGCCGCAAATCAACCTTGCCGCCCGCGGTTTCAATCAGGAGCCAACCCGCCGCGATGTCCCACAAACTGATCCCTTGTTCAATGTACGCGTCGAGCCGTCCGCACGCGACATAAGCCATATCGAGCGCGGCGCTGCCTAACAAGCGGCATTTGCGCGCGCGATGCACCATGTCCTGCAACAATGGCAGACCGGCTTCGATGGTCGCGCCCGTCTTCGACAAACCAACGGACACGACCGCTTCCGCGACATCGGCGCGATCGCTCACCCGAAATTCTTTTCCGTTCAGCGTCGGCTTCTCGCCTTTTTGTCCGCGCCACATTTCGTCGCGGACCGGATCGTAGATCAAGCCCACGATCACTTCGCCTTTGAAGCGGAGCGCGATTGAAGTGCAAAAATGCGGAATGCCGTAGAAATAATTAACGGTGCCGTCGAGGGGATCGACCACCCATTGATGTTCGCTCGATTGGTCGCCGACGATTCCTTCCTCGCCGTAAAGCGCGTGCTCGGGGAATTGTTTCAGCAGGCGATCGCCGATCAGATTCTGCGTCTCGATGTCGATCTGCAATTTAATGTCGTGCGCAAGAGCGGCGTTAACCTGGCGCGGTCGCCGGAAATCCGCGCACAACAACTTGCCGGCGGCGCGCGCAGCTTCTTCGGCAGCATCGGCGTAATGCGTCATTGAGACTAGCTCGCGGAAAGATCGACATCGCGCAAGATCGACATCGTCATTTGCGCGGTACGAAAAAAACCGGGAGGAAAATTAAATTCTCCTCCCGGGTTAAGGTTGGGATTTGACTCCGCATAACGAATAGACGGAGTCGTTAGGCGCCGCTGGGCTTTAGTGCCTCTTTTTCTTGGCGGCCTTTTTCTTGGCTGCTTTCTTTCTTTTTGCTGGCATCGACTATTCCCCCCTTTCAGTCCGCATTAGCGGAGGGTTGGTGAAGCAGTCAATCAACTTCACTAACACGTTGAGTAATCTTCATGTTTTTTTTGTCAAACATTTTTCGCGCGCATTTGCAAAAATCTTTATGAGCTGGCGCGCCACGATTTTCTTGGCCGCGCGCGAAATCTTCTGCGTTTCGCCATCACGAAACAAAATCGTGACTTCATTTTCGTCGCTGTCCATCGCCAGGTTCGCGTCGTTAGCGACGATGATGTCGCAATTCTTCCCGCGCAGTTTCGTTAGGGCATTTTTCTCGATGTTCTCGGTCTCGGCTGCGAACCCTACGAGGAGAAATTGTCGATCTTGCATGGATCCTAACGAGCGCAGGATGTCGCGCGTGGGCACGAGCTTGAGCAGCAACGCTTCCGTCCCTTTTTTGAGTTTTTGCGCGGCCGGCTTCTCCGGTTTGTAATCCGTGACCGCGGCGCACATCACGCAAACATCGCAGTCGCGCGCATTGGCGTGGACCGCATCGAACATTTCATCGGCCGTATTTGCGTTAACGAGCCGGGCGCCACGCGGAAGATCGACATCGACCGGCCCTGAAATCAAAACGACTTCGTGCCGCGCATCGAGCGCAGCTTGCGCGATGGCACAGCCCATTTTTCCGGACGAGCGATTACTGACGTAACGAACGGGATCGATCGGCTCGCGCGTTGGCCCGGCCGTGATCAGGAATTTCACGCGATCAATTTTTCCTGCGATGCGATCAGGAACTCGGCGCGAAACGCGATCTCATCCACCTTCCACAGACGGCCCAGCCCTTCGTAACCGCACGCGAGCATGCCGGCTTCCGGCCCGATAAATTCGACGCCGCGCTTTTTCAGAAGATCGACATTCGATTGTGTCGCAGGATGCTCCCACATCTTTCCGTTCATCGCCGGCGCGAGAAGAATCGGCGCGCGCGTCGCGAGCGCGATGGCCGCGAGCGGATGATTCGCGAGTCCGTGCGCCAGTTCCGCGATCGCGTTCGCCGTCGCAGGCGCGATGAGAAGAAGGCTCGCGCGATCGGCCAACGCGATGTGACCCGGTCGCCAATTATCCTTCTCGTCGTAAAAGCTGGTCATCACCGGATTCTTCGAAAGCGTTTGCAACGTGAGCGGCGTGATGAACTCGGTCGCGTCGTGCGTCATCACCACGAAGACGTCGTGGCCTTGTTTGACTAACAAGCTCGCCAGCTCCGCCGATTTGTAGGCGGCGATCGAACCGGTCACGCCGAGCACCACGCACTTCGATTTTGTATTCATCGCAAGATCGACAATCTAATCACGATCCGCTGTAGGGGAAGCTGTTAGCTTCCCGTTTATAGATCGGGACGCTAACAGCGTCCCCTACAGTTGTTTTAGTCGGCGCGAGAGATAGCGCTCGGCCCCCATGATGTGACGAAACTTTTGCAGGTCCTCCTCCATCGATTTGCTGATGATGGTGTAGCGATACTCGCGCCAATGTTCCATCTCCGCCGCCGCCGTCGTTAGGCGCCGCTCGATTTGTTCTGCGTTTTCCGTCCCGCGTTTCGTTAGCCGTTTGCGAAGCTCGTCCAGATTCGGCGGCATGATGAACACATCGGCCAAACAACTGCGGATGAATTCATCGCCGCAATTACGGATCGTCGCCGCGCCTTGCGTGTCGATGTCGATCAAAACATCGACTCCGCGTTTTAAATTCTCGACCACCGGCGCGCGCAACGTCCCGTAATGATGTTGCCCATGCACCTGCGCGAATTCTAAAAACTCACCGCCTTTCGCCTTCGCCAAAAAATCCGGTTCGTCGATAAAGTGATAATCCTCGCCGTTGATCTCGCCCGCGCGCGCCGGCCGCGTCGTGCACGAAACGGAATAAACCGTGTCCGGCGTTTCGCGCAGCGCGTCGACCAGCGTGGTCTTACCCGCGCCCGAAGGCGCAGAGATGACGAACAAAATGCCGTAACGCGAAAATTGTTTCGTTGTCATTCTGAGCGACGCGAAGAATCCCCGTTCATTTCTCTCGACAGGAATAAACCAATGATCGGAGATGTTTCGCTTCGCTCAACATGACAGCGATTATTCAAGGTTTTGGATTTGCTCGCGAATTTTCTCCAGCTCGGCCTTGCACGCGACCACGCGTTGCGCGATGCCGGCGTCGTTCGCTTTCGAGCCGAGCGTGTTCAATTCGCGAAAGATTTCCTGGGTGATGAACTCGAGCGTGCGGCCGACCGGCTCGTGGCTGCGCAGATGATGCGCGAATTGCGCGAGATGACTTTCGAGCCGCGTCAGTTCTTCGGAAACATCGGAGCGATCGGCGAAGATCGTCACTTCTTTCATCAGGCGTTCGTCGTCGTGCGGAAGCGGGAGCGACGCCTTTTCCAAACGCTCGACCATGGCCGCGCGATATTTTTTCACCACATCCGGATGCAACGCGCGGATCTCCTTCAAATTTTTCCGGATCGACTTCAGCCGATGGATCAAGTCCTTCGCCAGATGTTTGCCTTCGCGCTCGCGCATCTTGATAAGATCGACAAGTGCATTGCGCAGCGCGCGCTCCACCGCCGGCCAGGCATCGTCCGCCTCCACGCTTTGCTCCGGTAATCGCATCACGCCCGGCGCCTGCAAGATTGTGCTGATGGTGATTTCGCCCGGCGCGCTCAATTCTTTTTGCAGCGCGCGCATGGCGTCGTGATACGACTTCGCAAGATCGACATCGAGCGCGAGCTTGCGCGATCCGTTAGGCCCGGCGTGCAGGGTCACGTTCACGTTCGTGCGTCCGCGCGAAATATTTTCGTTGATCGTCTGACGAATGCGCGGCTCCAGCTCGGCCAGATCGCGCGGCAGGTTCACGACGATGTCGCTTTGCTTGCGATTCACGGTGTTGAGCTCGACACAAATCTTCGCGCCGGCGTGATCGGTCTCGCCGCGTCCGTAACCGGTCATCGATCTCATTTCAAAATTCCTAAACGATTCGCCGCAAGATCGACATCTTTATCTCCGCGATATTCGTGCGTGTCCGATACTTCGCTCATGAGGAAGCGAAGTTAGGCCGCGCGGAAGAGTTGTTCAATCGCGCGGCGATGCGGTGAGGGAATGGGAATCTTGTTTAGCGAGCTTCGGTCGAACCAGCGTTGGCGGCGATTGTCGATCTTGCCGCGACGGCGCGAATGGACGCGCAACGTGATTTGGTGATTGGTAAACGGAAACACCGACGAATGAATCGGCGGAGTAGATGTCGATCTTGCGATGAACGGCGGAAGCATCCACATGCCGCGCCAGCGATTCGAACATTGCTCGAGTAGAATCTTGTTCCGGCTGGTAACGAGCGCGTGATTCTCGATCAAACGTTTTGTTGTTGGCCGTTGTTTTCGAATTCGCAGGCCGGGTGCGCGGCAAAAGCCTTTAACCGGACAGGCGCCGCATTTTGGATTTCGCGAAAGGCAAATGGTGGCGCCGAGATCCATGAGCGCGGAATTGAAGCGGCCGGGGTTACGTTTCGGAACGAGCGTGCCGGCCGCATTCCAAAGCGCATCGCGGCTTTCGATGTTGAAGAGGCGAGCGAGGAGGCGCGCGGTGTTGGCTTCCACGATTGGAACGGAGCGATCGAAGGCGAAAGTGGCGATGGCGTTGGCGGTGTAGCGGCCGACGCCGGGAAGTTCGCGCAAGATTTCGGCGTCGTTAGGCAAGAGGCCACCATGTCGATCTTGCACGAGTTTCGCGGTGGCGTGGAGATTTCGAGCGCGACTGTAGTAACCGAGCCCCTGCCAGGCGTGGAGAACGTCGTTTTCCGTGGCCACGGCAAGCGCGGCAAAATTCGGAAAGCGACGGAGCCAACTATTATAGTAGGGCAACACGGTCGCGACCTGCGTTTGCTGAAGCATGAACTCGGAGACGAGGATCGCGTATGGATCGCGCGTGCGACGCCAGGGAAGATCGCGGCCATGGCGCCGAAACCAGCGGAATAACGCGCGGCGAAACTGGCGAACATCAATTGTCGATCTTGCGCGGTTCACGATTTAATAGTGGAGGGTGAACTCTTTCACCGCGCCCCTCAACGAAGAACAAGTCGCGAAGCTGCGCGCATTACTCAAGGAACGCGGTTTCGAATTTTCGCCGAAGCCGTACACGATTTTTTTCGCGCAGAAAGATAAACTGAGCGTCGCGGTCTATGAGAAAGGGCCGAAGGTTTTGCTGCAAGGCAAGGGCGTGGAAGAGTTCGTGCAGTTCGATCTCGAGCCGAAAATTTTGGGCGAAGCGAAACTCGGATACGAGGAAGTGCATTCGCCGGAAATGTTCGAGCCGCATTTCGGCGTGGATGAGAGCGGGAAGGGCGACTTTTTCGGGCCGCTCGTGATCGCCGGTGTGTATGTCGATCGAAAAATCGCGCGCAAATTTCTCGATGCCGGCGTGCAAGACAGCAAACGCATCGGTTCGGACACGAAAATCCGCGCACTGGCGGATGAGATTCGCAAGAACGCGCAGGGGATTGTCGATGTTGTGCTGATCGGGCCGGCGAAATACAACGACCTTTACGCGAAGTTCGCGAACTTGAATTCGCTGCTCGGGTGGGGGCACGCGCGCGTGATTGAAAATCTGCTCGCGAAAAAGCCGACTTGTCCGCGTTCGCTTTCGGACCAATTCGCGGACAAGCGCGTGATCGAGCAATCGCTCATGCGACATGGCGGCAAGATCGACATCGAACAACGGCCCCGCGCGGAATCGGACGTGGCGGTGGCGGCGGCCTCGATCCTCGCGCGAGAAGCGTTCATCAACTGGCTCGAGCGCGAGAGTAAAGCGCTTGGTGTGCGGCTGGGACGCGGGGTTTCGCCCGCGGTCAAAGAGGCGGCGCGCAAGATTGCGGAGAGCAAAGGCGCCGACGCGTTGCGCTCCCTCGCAAAAGTGCATTTCAGGACCGCACACGAGATCGCGCCCGAGGCTTTTGCTGCCCCGCCGCCGCGGGTGCAGTGGCGAAAATAGCGGGTCGGGAAATTGCGTTAGGGGCGGGCAAAGTTCCTGCTTCCCAGATGAATGGCTCATTGTGGAAACGCGCTTGCTCATTCTGAACCCGGACCCGGTCTTTGAAGATCGCGCCTTGTCGATCTTCGATATGATCGACGGGGTAGAGACTCGGATCGCGCGCACGTTGTCGGAAGCGATCACGATTTTGATCGAGGAGAATTTCGACGCGTTCGTGGTGGAAGAAGAGCCGACGGTGGCGATCGAGCAGGCGACAAACGTGCGGCAACATTTTCCCTCGCTCCGGATTTTGTGTTTGGTCCCGTGCAAGATCGACAAGGAACAAGCGGCGGCGATCGATCAGCAAGCGCTCGCGATCATTGTCACGACCCAGCGCGAAAGCAGACTGGCTTCGCTGCTGAAGACTTTTATTGGCTCGCTCGATTCTACGGGCTCGACCGCGGCCGAAGGGATCGATCCCTGCCATTCGCTCATCGGAAACCTGAACCAGTTTTCCGCGGCGGAAATTTTGCAGATGAGCTGTCTGAGCCAGCGCAGCGGGCGGTTCACGTTCAAGTCCGGCCGCGGCAACAGTGAAATTTATTTACAGCACGGCGCGGTGCGTCACGCCGTTTTCGGCGAACTCGAAGGCGAATCGGCCGTGGCGGAAATTTTCCGCTGGCGCCAGGGACGATTTTATTTTGAGGAAGGAATCATCAGCCACGAGCAAACGGTCGATCGGCCGTGGGCGCATCTGCTCATCGATAATTTACAAAAACTCGACGAGACGCTCGAGCTCGTGAGTGTCTGACCGCCCGCGCATGAAAGATCGACAATTAGAAACGAAGCTGCGTTTGATCGCGGTGCAGTTGGATAGCTGGAAGAAGCTGCACGATCTCATCACCTACGGTTTGGATAAGGCCAAGCCGATTATTTCGGCCGAGCAAGAGCGCCAATTCACCGATCTCCGCGGTCAGCTTTTACAGGAAACGGAGTTCGTTTTGCGTGAGCTGGGAATTCTGGGTGAGCTGTCGGGCAAGGCGATGAATGTTCTCAATCGCGCGTCCTCCGTGCGAGGAGTGCGCGATTTGACCGGCGAAGAAACGCGCCGGCTGGAAGCGGACTGGAATGCCGTATTTACCAAGCTCGGGGTCACGCAAGGCCAGCTCAAAGGCCGTCGCAAACAGCTCGCGGCCCAAAACCCGTTTAGCTATTACTTCCAGCGCGTCCTGCGGCGTCGGGCCGTAGCGGCCTAGATCGACATCTCCCGGGCGGGTGTAAAAATTTTACACCTTTTTTGTCCTCAAAGGGACGCGAACGGGTATTCTCGAGCGAATCCTAAGCGTATGGCTAAGTTAACCAAACGCGACATCGTAGTCGCGATCAGTAACCAAACAGGCATGGTGCAGCACCAGGTCTTCGACATTGTGCAACGCACGTTCGACCAAATTACTGATAGCCTGGCGCGCAACGTCGCGGTCGAGTTGCGAAACTTCGGCGTCTTCCAGCCTCGGCTAACGAAGCCGCGGGTGGGTCGCAATCCGAATCAGCCAGGCAGCAGTTTCGTTATTCCCTCGCGGGCGACGGTGAAATTCAAAGCTGGCAAAGTCATGCGCCAGCGCGTGGAAAAACTTTCGCGCGAGTTGAAGGAAGCGGCCGAGAAGAAGGAACAAGCTGCAGCAGCCGGAAGCGGCCGGTAATTGTCGATCTTACGAGGTCGATTGCGGGACGGTTGTGGTATCGAGCAGGGCGCGGATCGCATCGTCGAGCCGATCGAAATTAATCGGCTTGGTCAAGTGCTCGGAAAATCCAGCCTCGCGCGCTTTCGTCACGTCCTGTTCGCTGCCGAATCCGCTCAAAGCAATCCCGAGTAAACCTTTGCTCTCACGCAGCTCGCTCATTAATTGGTAGCCGCTGCGATCAGGTAATCCGATGTCGCTGATGACGAGATCAAACTCGTTAGTCTGCGCTTGCTTCACCGCCTGGTCGGCCGAATACGCCACCGTGATGGCGTAGCCACGGCGTTCGAGCATCAGCTTCAGCCCGATACAAGTGTCCTTGTGATCGTCCACGATGAGAAGATGACGTTTGCGTGCATCCTGTTTGCGCGCGGGGCCGGCGATGGGCGGCTTCGCTTCACCATTCGTCCCGGCGACCGGTTTGGCGACCGTCTGCAAGATTATGGTGAAGGTCGCGCCTTTGTCTCTTCCTGCACTTTCCACGCGAATCTTTCCGCCATGCGCATCGACCATCGCTTTAGAAATGGCGAGCCCGAGCCCGAGTCCGCCGAAGCGACGGGTAATCGATGTCTGTCCCTGCTCGAAAGCGTTGAAGATCTTGTCGATCTTGTCCGGTTCAATTCCGATGCCGGTATCCATCACGCGCACTTCAATTTCGTCCGCGGTCGGATTTTTCGTTTCCAGTGAAATGCGTCCGCCATCCGGCGTAAACTTCACGCTGTTCTTGATCAGGTTCCAAAACACTTGCTGCAATCGCGCCGGATCGCCTTCGACATGCGTCCGGTCAGCGTTGAGTTTAAAATCGACGCGCAGATTTTTGTCCGCGATTTCGTCACGGCAAATCTCGTAGGCGCGTTGCAAGATCTCGTGGACGGAGACGACTTCGAAAGTGAGCTGCATCTTCCCTTTCGAAATGCGCGTGACGTCGAGGAGATCGTCGATCAAACGCGCTTCGAGCTCAACGTTGCGCCGAATCACTTCGAGCGCCTCCCGCACTGCCGGAGTATCAGGCGCGCTGGCTTCCAATTCGCCCACCATCGCGATCACGGGCGAAAGCGGGTTGCGCAATTCGTGTGAAAGCAAAGCGAGAAATTGATCCTTCGCCGCATTCGCGCTGATGAACTCCTGGCGCAGGGTGACGTCGCGCGTCCGATCGTCCACCATGTAAAGCACGCCTTGCACGGTTTGTTGCGAATCCTGCAAACGCACCAGCGTGATGTTGACGAAATGCGTGTTACCGCCCGCGTCTCGAAACGGATGCTCGATGAGTTGAAACGGCGCGCCGAATTGCAGCACGCGGTCGATCGCGCCCGCCGGCGCAATCTGCACTTCCTCATAGGTTGCACTTTGAATGTCGCGACTTTCCGGGAACGCGCCGAAACGTTTTGCCATTTGCGCGAACGCCTCATTCGCTTGCAAAAACCGGTGCGTCGTTGGATCGACAAAGGCGAGCCCGGTCGGCATGTTCGCGAGAATTTTTTCGTTGAACGTGACCGCGCGCTCGAGACGCCGCGTCGATTCCATGTGACGCTGGTAAAGTTTTCCGGCCAGCGCCGCGCCGGTCGCGGTCACGAGTAAAAACCATCCGACCAGCAGCGTCGTTTTGTTGAGCAAATCGTTGACCGCTTTGTAAGTGATCGCTTTCGGTTGTTCGACCACTGCGAGCCAGCCGGCTGCTTCGATTGGACTAAACGAATAAAGATTGCCATTATGCTCGACGTGACCTTCGCGGCTCGGGCCGAATTCTTTTAGCAATACGGCGGTATTGAGTTGGCGCGACTTCGGTTCACTGCCCGATTCGCTCGCCGCAAACGCGTTCCCGTTTTGATCGACAATGTGACAAACGAGTTGGTCCGCGAATTGGATCGTGGAAAGTCGCCGCGCCATTCGCTCGACCAAAACCGACGCGCCGAAATATCCGACGATGGTTCCGTCGCTGCCCCGCACGGCGCCGACAATCTCCGTGGCCAAGCGCTTATCGAGACGACGCGCATGCGTTGGCGAGACGTAGGGCTGTCGCGAAGCGCGCGCGCCTTGGAGCCACAATTGCGAATCGAAATCCTTCCCGACATCCGCCGGATCTGAGGGCAACGCGCCGAGCAATCGTCCATCCGCGCTCGTCATGAACATGCCGTCGATGCGCGGGTGCGAATAAAAGGCTGTGCTCAACCATTGTTGTGCGGCAAGCGGCGCGGTCGGGCTGCTCAGGATTTTCGCGACCTCGGGCAGCGTTTGGTAGTACTCGATGATTCCGCTGGTACGAATGAGATCATCGCCGACGTTGTGGCCGACTAATTGGACGAATGTCTGCCGGTCGCGCAGGATTTTTGATTCCAAGGTCGTGCGCAGGACCGTGTACGAGAGCCAAAGCATGAGGAGCGATGGCGCCCATCCCGCGAGCAGGATCGGCACAACGATGTTGAAGCGTTCCAAGCGGCCGCGGCCGGCCTGGCTCAATGTCTTCGCCGAATCCATCGCCATCCAGACAGCACAACGCTAACCATCCCACACAAGAGGAACATGTCGATCTTGTCCCATGTCGATCTTTCACTCGCCGTTCTCGATGGCAATATCGAGATCGCGCGCTTGCGCATGAATCGCTCTTACGTTTTCGACTTTCAGGCCGCGCGTGAAGTTTTCGCGAATTTGTTTCACACCAGCGCGAATTTTTTCAAACAAGGGGTCGATCGTGATGACCGGCGGAAGCGTCCGTAATTCTTCCTCGAAGTAATCGAGCAGCTGCGGTTGGGACAACATCTCGGCCCGTTGCGGCGAAAATTTCGCTTCCACCGCGCCTGCGCTCATCTCCAGACCGCGCAGCCAACCGCCGAGACTGATCAGGTGCGCCATCTTCTGGTCGCGCATTTCGATCATCGCTTGTTCGACATCGTTCTGCGTCGCGAACAATTCAGTCCGCACCGCCGGCCAATTGCCGCGTTTGCCGAGATCGGTCAAGCTCGCGCTGTGTTTCATGACGCGCTCGGCCACGCCGAGTCCGCGCGCTTCGCGAATTAAGACTCGACCGAGATCATCGATCAGATTTCGTTTCTGCGCTTCGACAATGAGGAAACCATCGGCCACCAGTTGGCCAAACATGAGCGCCTTGTGTTCGCGTTTGCCGGCGTGGGGCGGCGGAAGGGGCCGCCACAGTTTGTCGAATGGCAGCGGTTTCAATTTATCGAGCTCATCGAAGATCTGCGAAATGGACGGCGCGGTGAACGCGTTTACGCCGAGTTCTTCGCGCTCGTACTTCTCTTCCGTCATCGGTTCTTCCTGCGCGAGCAAGATCGACAATGACAAGATCGACATCGTTATTCCTATGATGCGTCGAGGTATTTTTGATTTGACGCACGCGACGGAAGCGGCAAGATGTCCGCCTCGCTGCCTTAACACACGGTGGCTCAGAGACACCTCATGCAAGGAAGCCTCGGTTATATCATCTGGACGGTCTGTTACCTCAGCGTCCTCTTTGGTCTGTCGGCCTACGGAGTCCATCGCTACTTCATCATCTATCTCTTTCTCAAGAATCGGAAGCGCGAACCGGTCCCGGCCGGCCATTTCGACGAGTTGCCGCGCGTGACCGTGCAGTTGCCCATTTTCAACGAGATTTACGTGGTCGAGCGCTTGTTACGCTCGGTCAGCGAGCTCGATTATCCGCGCGAGAAGTTACAAATTCAGGTGCTCGACGATTCGACCGATGACACGCGCGATGTCACCGCCGCTTGTGCCGATGAACTGCGCCGCCGCGGGTACGATGTCGATCTTATCCATCGCGTCGATCGCACCGGTTTCAAAGCGGGCGCGCTCGCGGAAGGTTTCGAGACGGCCACGGGCGAATTCATTTGCATCCTCGACGCCGATTTCGTGGCCGGTCCCGATCTGTTACAGCGCACGATTCATTTCTTCACCGACCCGAAAGTCGGCATGATCCAAACCCGCTGGGGACATTTGAATCGCGGCTACTCGTTGCTCACGCGCGTGCAAGCGATGTTTCTCGACGGCCATTTGCTGCTCGAGCAAACCGCGCGCAGCCGCAGCGGACGCTTCTTCAATTTCAACGGCACCGCCGGCCTTTGGCGAAAGACGTGCATCAAAGACGCGGGCGGGTGGCAGCACGACACGCTCACGGAAGATCTCGATCTTAGCTATCGCGCGCAGCTCGCCGGCTGGAAATTTGTCTTTCTCGCCGATGTGGTGACGCCGGCGGAATTGCCGGTCGACATGAACGGTTTCAAATCGCAACAGCATCGCTGGACCAAAGGCTCGATCCAGACGTGCAAGAAATTGTTGCCGCAAATCTGGCGCAGCCAATTGCCGATGCCGATCAAGATTGAAGCGACCGGCCATCTCGTTTCTAACTTTGCCTATCTGCTACTCGCCTGTTTGTGCGTGCTGCTTCATCCATCCACGGGCGGACCGCAGACCGGTTGGGTGCGCACGGTCTTGATTGATATTCCAATTTTTCTGACCGCCTCAGTTTCGGTTGCAATCTTCTACGTCTGCGCGCAGCGCGAGCTCAATCCGCGCACGTGGATGCGCGAGATGTTGCTCTTGCCGTGTCTGCTCGCGCTCGGCGTTGGATTGTCGATCAACAACGCGCGCGCCGTGCTCGAAGCGGTCTTCAATCACAAATCGGATTTCGCGCGCACGCCGAAGTACGGGATCGAACGCAAATCGCAGGCGTGGCGCGGCTGCCGTTACATGCCGATCAAATCGATGCTGCCGCTGGCCGAGTTCGCATTCGCGATTTATTTCTCTTACTTCGTCTGGTTCGCGCTCGCGCACGGCCAGTTTCTGTCGGTACCTTTTCTGCTAATGTTTCAAGTCGGGTTTTTATATGTGGCCTTTTGCTCGCTCACGTCGTGGCTGCCGAAGATCAGTTTCGGTGCGCAACGTCCCACGGCGGAAGCAATCCCCGCGTGACAACGCGCAAATTCTGAGTATTGAGTCGCGGATGTTTCGTCCCCTCACGACATTTGCCCTAACTATTTTACTCGCGGCTTCGGTCGATGGCGCGAAGGTCAACGCAAGATCGACAACTCCCATCGATCAAGCCATGCCGACGTTGTCCGTGCCGACCGCGCGCGTCATCATCAGCATCAAGGACCAAAAGCTTTTGCTTCTGCAGAATGAGAGCAAGGTCGCAACCTATCCGGTTTCCACTTCCAAGTACGGTCTCGGCGATTTCTGGGGTCGCATGACGACGCCGTTAGGCTACATGCAGGTCGCGCAGAAGATCGGCGACGGCACGCCACTCGGCGGCGTCTTTCATAACCGGCGTTTCACCGGCGAAGTGCTTCGGCCAAACGCGCCCGGCCGCGATCCGATTACGACGCGCATCATTTGGTTGCGCGGACTTGAATCGCAAAACGCGCACGCCTTCAGCCGCTGCATCTACATTCATGGAACGAACGAAGAACGATACGTCGGCAAACCCGCGAGCTTCGGTTGCATTCGCATGAAAGCGAAAGATGTGGCCGCGCTTTATAGCCAGCTCCCGCTCGGGGCCGTCGTGCAAATTGTAAACGATCGTTTGCCGGGGAAGGTGAAGCCGGAAGAGGAAACGTTTTCGCCGGCGAGCGCGTCGGCGCCTGTTCTTAAGGGCGGCACGCGTGGTCCGCGCAACGGCGGCGCCTAACTAAGCGCAATTGTCGATCTTGTAAGATCGACATGTTGACAATCGCGGTCTCTGCCGCGAATCTGCCCGCCCGCAAAAAATTTAAGTAATGGCCAATACCAAATCCGCCGCCAAACGCGCCCGCCAAACTTCGCGACGCACTCTGCGTAATCGCAGCGCCATCTCGCGTCTGCGCACGATGCAACGCAAAATCGGAGCGACCGTCGAGGCCGCGCAGGTGCGCGAATTAATTTCCGCGATCGACAAGGCGGTAAAGGGCGGCACGATTCATCGCAACGCCGCCAAACGGCGCAAAGCGCGCCTCCATCGATTGCTCGCGAAGAAGTAGTTCGTTCGCAAGATCGACATCTTCATTCGCAGGTAAATCGGTCTTTGCATCTGCCGCGCTCTGGTTAGATTCCACTCGATGATCCCGGCATTCATTCTCGTGTTCCTGGCCGTCGCCTATCGCATCGCGACGGGATTGCTCATTCATTCCGGCGCGACCTGGCTCTCGAACTTCGCGCCGCTCGCGGCCATCGCCCTCTGCAGCGCCGCCTATTTCCCGATGCGTTACAAATTCACCGTGCCGCTCATCGCCCTCTTCGTTTCCGATTTTGTTTTGAACTGGCATTACCACGCGGCCTGGTTCGATTCCTTGATCCTCTGCCGCTATCTCACGCTCGCGTTCATCGGCGTCGTCGGCTGGAGTCTGCAAAATCGCGCGTCGCTCAAAAAGATGCTCCCGGCGTCCATTCTTGGATCGACAATCTTCTATGTCGTGACCTGCGTGTTCGCGTGGTTGACCGACGCCGGCTACGTCAAAAATTTCGCGGGCCTGATCCAATCGCTCACGGTCGGCCTGACCGATTACAGCGGCACGCCGAGCTTGATGTTCTTCCGCAATTCACTCGTAAGCGATCTCGTCTTCACTTTCGTTTTCGTCCTCGCCATTCAATTCAGCCGTCGTGCTGAATTCGCGCCTAACAAGTCCCCGCTGCCGCGTCCGGCGTAAACTTCGATGCAGCCGGCGGAGCGCGACGAAGTCGAAATGCTCTCGCTGATGTTGCTCATCCGTCGTTTCGAGGAACGCGCGAGTCAGCAATATCAGGCGCAGAAAATTGGCGGCTTCTGCCATCTTTACATCGGGCAGGAAGCGGTCGTCGTCGGCGCGGTGGCGGCGACACGCGACGATGATTATTTGATCACGGCGTATCGCGATCATGCGCACGCGCTCGCGCGCGGAACGAGTCCCGATGCCTGCATGGCGGAATTATTCGGGAAGGAAACCGGTTGCTCGAAAGGTCTCGGCGGTTCGATGCATTACTTCGACAAGGCGCGACACATGTACGGCGGTCACGCCATCGTCGGCGCGCATGTGCCGCTTGCGTGCGGACTCGCGTTCGCGTGCAAATATCGCAAGGAAGATCGCGTCACGCTCTGTTTTTTCGGTGATGGCGCGATCAATCAGGGCGCGTTTCACGAAGCGTTGAATCTGGCCGCGCTCTACAAACTTCCGATCGTGTTCATTTGCGAAAACAATTTGTTCGCCATGGGCACGTCCGTGAAAAGATCGACATCGTTAAAGCAAATCGTCGATCGCGCGGAAGGTTACGACATTCCGGGCGAAATCGTCGATGGCATGAACTTTCGCGAAGTGCGCGACAAACTGAAAGAAGTCGTGACCTCTATCCGCAAGGAACCGCATCCCGCGTTCATGGAGGTGCGCACATATCGTTACCGCGGCCATTCGATGTCCGATCCGGCGAGTTATCGCACGAAAGATGAGCTCGAAAAATATCGGCTCGATGATCCGATCATCCGTCTGCGCGCGCAGCTCACGCGCGAAGGAAAATTGACCAACGAACAATTCGACAACATCGACAAGCAGGCCAAGCAAACCGCCAACGACAGTGTGAAATTCGCCGAGGAGAGCCCGGAGCCGCCGCTCGAAAAACTTTACGATTACACTTACGTGTCATGATCATGCGCGAGATCACATATCGCCAGGCGTTGAATGAAGCGCACGCCGAAGAACTCGAGCGCGATCCGAATGTTTTTCTGATGGGCGAAGAAGTCGCCGAATACAACGGTGCTTACAAAGTTTCACAAGGTTTGCTCGATCGCTTCGGCGCCGAGCGCATCATCGATACGCCCATCAGCGAAAACGGTTTCGCCGGTCTCGGCGTCGGCGCGGCCATGGTCGGGTTGCGACCGATCATCGAATTCATGACTTTCAGTTTTTCGTTAGTCGCATTCGATCAGGTCGTGAACAACGCGCCGAACATGCTCACGATGTCGGGCGGACAATTTAATATTCCGATCACGTTTCGCGGGCCTAACGGACCGGCACACCAATTAGGCGCGACGCATTCGCACGCAACCGAATGTCTTTACGCGAACATTCCTGGTCTGAAAGTTTGCACGCCGGCGACGCCGCGCGATGCGAAAGGTTTATTGAAGACGGCGGTGCGGGACAATAATCCCGTGCTCGTACTCGAGTCGGAGCTTCTCTACAGCTCGAAGGGAATGGTCGAACCGCTCGATGTCGATCTTACGATTCCGTTAGGCGAAGCCGAAGTAAAACGCGAAGGAAGCGACGTCACGATCATTTGCTACGCGCAAACTGTTCCGCTCGCGCTCGCCGCCGCCGAAAAACTCGAAGACGAAGATATTTCCTCGGAGATTGTCGATCTTCGCTCGATCAAACCGCTCGACGAGGAAGCGATTTACAATTCCATCCGCAAAACGCATCGCGTCGTCATTGTCGAACAAGACCGGCCTTTCTGCGGCGTCGGCGCGGAAGTTTGTTATCGCATCCAGAAAAACATTTTCGATCAACTCGACGCGCCGATCGCGCGCGTTTCGCAGGAAGACGTGCCGATGCCTTACAACGAAAAATTGGAGAAGGCGGTGTTGCCGAACGTGGACAAGTTAATCGGCGCAGTTAAGAAAGTTTGTTATGCCTGAGATTCAAATGCCCAAACTCAGCGACACGATGACGGAGGGAACCCTGGTCGCGTGGAAAAAGAAAAAGGGCGACAAAGTTTCCGCCGGTGAAGTGATCGCCGAGATCGAGACCGACAAGGCGACGATGGAATGGGAATCGCCCGAGGACGGCGTGCTCACGGAAATTTTTATTCAGGAAGGCGACAAGGTGAACGTGGGCGACAAGATCGCGTTCATCGGCGAGGAAGGCGAAGAGGCGCCGAAAGAAGAAAAGAAAAAAGAAGAGCCGAAGAAGGAAACGAAGGCGAAAGCGGAAACGGAAAAGCCCGCGCCGGCGAAAAAGCAGGAAAAAGAAACCGCGCCGCCTGAAGCAAAGATCGACAGGAAGAGTTCTCCTGTAGCGGCCGGCGTCTCGCCGGCAAAACCAAAAGAAGAGCCGCCGGGACGGCGGCCACTACAGGAAGATGCGCGCGTGAAAGCTTCGCCGGTTGCGCGAAGAATCGCGGGGGAACTCGGCGTTGACCTAACGAATGTTAAAGGAACGGGACCTGAAGGGCGCGTGACCGAGTCGGACGTTCGCGCGGCGTCGAAAACAAAACCAAAATCTGTGGCGGCAGGCGTCTCGCCTGCACAAACTCAGCAGCCGGCATCCCGCTCGGCGGAACCGCAACAGAAGCAAGAAGGCTCAACGCGCATCCAACTTTCCGGAATGCGCAAAGGAATTGCTGAGCGTCTCGTGCAAAGCAAAGGCCCGGTCCCGCATTTTTATCTCAACATCGACATCAACGCCGCGCCCTTGATGGCTGCGCGTGAAGAATTGAAATCGGCGGGCGACGACACGGACACATCGAAAATCACGGTGAACGATTTCGTATTGAAAGCGGCCGTGATGGCTGCGGTGAAAGTTCCGAAAGTAAACGCGATGTTCGATGGCGATTCGATCGTGCAATTCGCCGATGTCGATCTTGGCATCGCCGTCGCGATCGAAGATGGATTGCTCACGCCGGTCATTCGCGCCGCGCAAAATAAATCGCTGCGCGAAATCAGCGCGGCGGCGAAAGATCTCGCGACGCGCGCGCGCAACAAGCGGATGAAGCCGGAAGAATTTCAGGGCGGCTCGTTTACCGTTTCAAATCTCGGCGGCATGGGCATCGATTCCTTCAGCGCCATCATCAATCCGCCGCAGGGATTCATTCTCGCCATCGGCAAGATCGACAAGGTACCCGTGGTCGATGACTGCGACCAAATCGCCGTCGGCCAGCGCATGTCGATCTGGATGAGCTGCGATCATCGCGTCATCGATGGTGCGCTCGGCGCGGTTTACTTAAAAGAGCTCCGCCAGCTGCTCGAAAATCCGGCGTTGCTTTTGGTCTAACGAATTCGTTAGTCCGCGGCGACGATTTCCCAGGTCATGAAATCGTCGAGGTCTTCTTTGGTGCGACGCACGGCGAAGCTCATGATGGTAGCGTCATCGAGCAAACCGAGAAACGGGACGTCATCCGGGATGAGATCGAACGGGTCGATGAGATAATTGAGCGCGGAGACGACCGACAACATCGCGGTTTGTGAAATTGCTTTGTATTCACCGCGGGCGTATGCCCTAACGAGTCGGAGCATGGCGTGAAAATAGGCCCACGAATCTTTGAATGGCTCCTTCTGCATGAGCGCGGCTTTTTCCGAAGCTTTGTCGAACAGGGTGAGCAATTGCTTCGGATCGTTCATGAGCGCTTTCGCGTCGAGAATGGCGCGGCCATAAGCGCGGCTGCGCACGGCCGGTTTATCCATGCGCGCGAATTTCTTCGGTGCCGGACGGGACTTTGTCGTTTTCGCCATCGCCGTTATCAAAGCATCCCGCCCTTCGTCTGAGAAGCGGATTGTTTCGCGCAAGATCGACATGTACCTTTCGCGCACGATGGCGAACGAGAACGAAAAACCGTTGCAGACGACGTCGTTCGTCGTGCATGCGACGCGCGGAGTGATTCGCGATCAGAAAACGCGACGCCTGGCGATGGTGATCGTGCTCGCGGCCGCGCTCGTTTTGCTGATCGCTGGCCTAACGATTCTGGCGCCGTTCTTAAACCCGCACGAACATCCGTGGCGCGTCATCGTCTTTTGGCTGGTGTGCATTTGGCTGACGTTTACCGCAATGTTGCTCGCCGTTTTTGATTTGCTCGCGGTGCGTTTGGAAGCGCGGCGGGCGGAACGGCGATTGCGCGAACAAATCGCAAGATCGACATCTTCATCGTGAACGCCGGTTGGAAAACACGCGAGCAAATGGAGCGGACCGAGCACGCGACGCTCGCGCCGTATGCGCAAAAATCGAGCGAATCGCGCGGCCGAAAATTTCCGGAGCCGAGCCACGCGTATCGCACCGAGTTTCAACGCGACCGCGCGCGCATCATTCATTCTCGTGCGTTTCGCCGGCTTGAATACAAGACGCAGGTTTTCTTAAACGGCACCGGCGATCATTTGCGCACGCGGCTGACCCACTCGATCGAAGTGGCGTCGATCAGCCGCACCATCGCCCGCGCGTTGTCGTTGAATGAAGATTTGGCCGAAGCGATCGCGCTCGCGCACGATCTCGGCCATTCACCGTTCGGACATTCCGGTGAAGAAATGCTGGCCGAATGTATGCGCGAGCGCGGCGGCTTCGAGCACAACAAGCAAAGTTTGCGCGTGGTCGAGCTGCTCGAGAATGCGTATCCCGGTTTTTCCGGACTCAATCTCACTTTCGAAGTGCGCGAAGGATTGCAGAAACACCAGGCGTTTTACGATCCGCCCACGCCGAGCGAAGAGAAATACAAATGTCCTTCGCTCGAAGCGCAGATCGCAAACCTCGCGGACGAGATCACATATTACAGTCACGATCTCGACGACGCGGTCGATTTTGAAATTCTAAGCGCGGAACAGTTGCACGACGTTCAGGTTTGGCAACGCAGTTCCGAGCGCGTGCTCTCGCGACATCCGGAGGCGCGCGAGCCCGAGCTGCACAAGCTCGTCATTCGCGACATCATCGACGTGCAGGTGCAGGACGTGGTGATGTCGAGCGCGAATGCGATTGTCGATCTTGCGCCGAAGAGCGCGGACGACGTGCGCAAACAACCGAAGCCGCTCATTCGTTACAGCGAGGACTTGTTAGGCGCGAACCAGGCGCTGCGGAAATTTCTTTACAAAAATGTTTACTATCATCCGCGCGTCGCGGCCGTGAACGAGCGCGCCTGCGAAATGTTGCGCAAAGTTTTCGAAGCTTATGTGGTCGATCCAACGCAACTCGGCGACGTCGCCACCAAACGCGTTGAAAGCGAAGGCCTGCATCGCACCATCTGCGATTACATCGCCGGCATGACCGATCGTTATTTGATGGAGGAATACGGGCGGATCACATCGACAAGAGTTGAATGAGCCTAACGAAGTTTCGTTGGTGGTGGACTCTGTTTATGGTCGCGCTGACTTCCGCGCCGTACGTCATGAACTGGTGGTCAACGCCACCAGGATATCATTACCTGTGGATACTTCCGCCGTATCCCGAGGACTCGTTCGGCTATATGGCGTGGGCAAGGCAAGCCGCCGATGGCGCGCTGTTGCTAAAACTTAAATACACCGCGCTGCCGCACGCACCTTTCCTGTTTCATCCGCTGTTCCTCGTTTGTGGATGGTTGAGTGCGCTCTTTTCCTGCGATGTCGCCATGGTGTTTTTCTGGATGAAAGCGCTCGGCGTCGTGATTTTCCTGAACGCCTTTTATCGTTACAGCGATTTTCTTGGACTGAGCGCGGGCGAATCGATCGTTGCGACCATCCTGCTCGGAATTTCGTCCGGACTGGGCGGAATTTTTATGCTGATCGGCCTAACGAACCCATGGGCGCGGCTATCGACCGATCTGTGGATGCCGGAAGTAAGCACGTTTTGGTCGCTGCTATGGAATCCGCTGTTTCCGTTTTCGCTCGCCACGATGTTATTGTCGATCTTTTGGATGGACCGCGGGACGCGCGACTCGCGACCGGCTGATTTATGGCGCAGCGGTCTTGCTTGTGCGGGAACGGCGTTGCTGCATCCGTACTCGTTACCGCTGCTGTTTATCCTGACGGTAATTGTCGCGACCGTGCGCCAAGGAAGGGACGCCTTCGCATATTTATGGCGTTATTTCGCGGCCGCAGCACCATTTGCGATCTACGTCGCGGCAATCCCGCATTTTCAACCGCTGGTCGCGCAACACAGCGTCACCGGGCAAATGAAAAGTCCGACGCCGTTGGAATACGTGTTCGGATTCGGTCCGCTTCTTGTGGTCGTTATCCTTGGCATTGTCGCGCTTCGCCGGCAGTTTCTGAACCGATCCTGGCAACTGCTGGTGTGGTTTGCCGCTGCGCTTGCGCTGGCGTACTTGCCGGTCTGGTTTCAGCGCAAATTTGTTTTCGGCGCACAAATTCCACTGACCATCGTCGGCGCATTGGTCGTGTTCTCGGCGTTCAAATCCATCAGGCGACGCGCCGGCAAATCTGTCGCGACTACGCTCGCGATAATTCTGCTGCCGGTGTTTTGCAGCACGTCGATTTATATCTTGGCTCAAGCTTTGCGGGAGGTGCGCGAAAATCGCACGGACGCGTATTACCTAACCGACGAAATGGTGAACGCCCTCGATAACCTGCGCGAACGCAGCCGTCGCGATGACGTCGTGCTCGCGACCATCTCCACGAGCCGTTTGATCCCGGCGTTGTGCGGCGACACGGCGATGTGGGGACATTGGGCAATGTCGGTAGATCGACAGCAACGCGAGGAACAAATCCGCCATATTCTCGATGTGGGCTCAGACTTGGATAACGAAACTCGCGCGCGCGAGTTTTGGGACATCGGCTTCCGCTACATTTTTGCCGATGGGGAATTGAAGTTGTCGATCGAACAGCATCCGTTTCTTTGGAGCGCGATTCTCAAGCGCGCGTCAAAGATTTTCGAAAACGGTAGCGTCGTGATTTACGAACGCGCGAGTGATTACTGAATAGTTTCGCCGAGCTCGCGCAATCGTTCCTTCGCTTGCCCGTAATTCGGGTCGAGCCGCAACGCTTCACGCAGATGGGCGACGCCTTCATCGCGGCGACCGAGTTGCTGGAGGGCGTGACCGTAGTTGTAATGCGACTGCGCGTCCCGGGGTTCGATCCGCAGCGCTTCGGCGAATTCCTCCAAGCCCTCGGTTGTGCGACCGCTCGCGAGCAAGCAAATCGCGAGATTATTGCGCGCGCGAATGTGGTTGGGATTTGTCTCGAGCGCGACGCGATAACAATCGGTTGCGCGGCTGAAGTCGCCGCTCCGAAAATAGATATTGCCGAGGCTGAATTGCGCTTCCGGCGCGTTCGGTTTGATCGTGAGCGCGCGCTTGTAGTAGTCGACGGCCGCATCCACTTGTCGATCTTGCACGGCGAGGCCGCCGAGGTTGGTGTAAGCGAGCCAGCATTCGGGATTTCGCTCGATCGTGACCTGGTAAAGCGTTTTCGCGTCGCGATAAATGCTCGCCTGTTTCCAAGTCAGCGTTGCGAGTAACGCCAGCACGATGGCGAAGATCGACATCTGTATGCGCGGATTGGTTAGGGCGAACGAAATCGCGGCGGCGGCGAGCGCGAGCGGTCCGATCGCCGCGAGATATTGGAAATGGTCGCTGACAAACGAATAGCGAAAGAAATAGACGTTGAACAAGCCGAGGACGGGAAAAAGCGAGGCGGCGAAGTAAACGGCGGCGGCGAACGCCGGCCGCAGGAATTTATCGCGCTGCCAGAATAAAATCGCGGCCGCAACCATGGCCGCGAGCAGCGGCACGAACGTGCCTAACGAGTGGATGTCGATCTTCCACTGCGGGTAAATGAAGGTGAGACGCGCCGGCCAGATGAGTTTGAAGAGGTAAAACCAGAGGTCGCGGCCGGCGATGGCGAAACGCTCGAGCCACGGCTGCGAAAATTCCGAGCCGATCGCGCCGGAATGATATTTCTGTTCCCAGATCGTCCACGCGCTGGCCGCGATGGAGATGGCGACGAACGGACTAACCGGTCGAATGTCGCGCAGGCGCAGTTGTCGATCTTGCCACCACAGGCAAAGCAACAGGACGACCGGCAGCATGACGGTGGACGACTTGCTCGTGATCGCCATGGCGAAAAACAAAATGGCGAGAGCGTAATCGCGCTGGCCTAACGAATCGCGGCGGCGGGCATTGAGAAAACACAAAATCGACAAGAGATAAAAGAAACACGATTGCGTGTTCTTGAGCTCGGTCACCCACGCGACCGATTGCACCATGACCGGATGCAGCGCCCACAAGGCGGCGCCGAACCAGGCCGCGCGCGCGCCGATTTTTTCGAGCACGCGCCAGAGCAACACGGCCGACCCCGCGTGAAACGCGATGTTGAGCAGGTGATATGGAAGCGGATTGAGCCCGGCGATTTTGTGAACGAGCCAAAACGTGGTGAGCACGAGCGGGTAGTAGACCGCTTGCGCGCTCGTCCAGATGTCGCCGAAGCCTAACGGCCCGACGATGCACGGATTAGCGGTGAGATGTTGATCGTCGTCCCAGATGAAACCGGCGCGGAGCACGGGGAGATACGCGAGAATGACCAGCGCGAGAAGAAGCGCCGCCCGCGGCCAGGTCGGCGCCGACTCGCGGCGAATGTTCGATGTCGATCTTTGCTTCCGGCGCGCGCTCAAGCGAGGGATAATCGCCGCCAATTAGCGCGCGCGCGAAATGTTTTCGAGCCAGATTAAACTGCAGAGTGGCGTAGTCGCGTGCTTCTGGCGGGTTGGTTACGAAAAATGTTTAATGTTCGCGGGTAGAGATACCCAGGCATGTTTGTCTTGTTCCCAGACTGAGATCGTAGGTGTGGGGAAGCCCGGGTCTGCGAACGCACCCACCGGGATGAGAACCATTTCTGGCTCGGCTTCCAAGCGCCAGTAAAGGATGGCGCTGCAGTGCGGGCAGAAATGGAAGGTGGCCTTCTTCCGGCCTTCATCGTCCACCCGAATATATTCCGTCGATGATCCGGTGATCCGGACCGCATCTTTTCGGAAGCGCGCTTGCGTAGCGAAGACACCACCCGTTCGCCGCTGACAATCAGTGCAGTGGCAAATAGACACGCGGATCGGGGCTTCGGTTACGGTGGCGCTGAGCTGCCCACAACTGCACGCGGCGATTCGTTCAATCATGATGGATGGTGGCGCATTGAAGATGTCGATCTTGCATTCGTTAGGCCGCGGCACTGCCTTTTTCGTCGCGGAGATAGCGAATCATCAAACGCAGGCGTTGATTGATCGACAATTCCTCGAGGACGTGTTGGCGGCGGAGCGGGTCGCTGATGAAAGTGGAGGCGACGAGGTCGGCGAGCATTTCGGGATCGGCCAGATCGGAGAGATAGCGATCGACTTTGCTCGGAAGTTGTTTGCCGGCGCCTTTCAAGCCGGCGTAAAGCTCGAGGACTTTGGTCGCGAGCGCTTCGGTTTCGACCGACGAGGCGGCGTCCGTTTCCAACATGTCGATCTTCGCAATCGGAAACGGATGTTCCTGCTCGAACTCGGTGAAGCGGACGCGCTCCAGCCCCTGCAAAATTAAATTCGAAGTGCCGTCGCCGCGACCGACGCAGGCGCGGATGAGGCCGACGCCGGCGATATGAAAGAAGTCGTTAGGCGTTTTCCATTCGGCGACATCGGGCTTGACCAGGGTGACGGCGAAGACGCGGTCGTGCTTGAGCGCGTACTCGAGCATCTCGCGATAACGCGGTTCGAAAATGTAGAGCGGCAAAAGCGCACGCGGGAAAAGCAACGCGCCAGGCAACGGCATCACCGGAACTTCTTCGGGCACGATCGCGGGCATATCTCCTCTTTAAATTATCGCATGTCGCCGCGCCGAAAGGCGGAACGAAGTTGCGTGAGCGTGGGCTGGCCGGCAAAGCGCGAAGTTTTTAGCGCGCCGTAAACGAAGTGTGACGGGAGTTGCAGGCGCGAAGCGAGCGCGAGTTTCCCGGTTCCCATCACGCTCAATGCAAGATCGACATCTGCATTTGCGGCAAATTCCCGCAGACGGCCGAGCTGATCTTCGGTGTCCGTTCGCGTCGCGACTTTGAACACATCCGCGCCTAACGAATGCGCTTTCAACGCCAATGCAGACAAGCGGCGCACGCTTGGAGTAGAATCAAAATCGTGAAAGGACAGTATGACGCGAACTTTTTTTCGCCATGCAAGATCGACAATCGACTTGAGCGCGCGCGCGGAGCGGAGCTCGATGTCGATGAACGCGGCACGGTCGAGAAATCGCGCGAGCAAATCGCGGCGTTGTTTGATCGACAATTTGTTCGCGCCGCCTTCACGCGGATGGCGCGCGGTGATGATGAGCGGCGCGGGCAGGCGCGGAATTTGCATGTCGATCTTGCAAAGATGATCGAGACGCAGTTCGAAAAAATCCGGAGGCTGCGGCAGACGCGCGGCGAGACGCAATTCGTCCGGGGTGGTAATGACCCCGACGAACTGCGGTCTTTTGACCCGTTGGCGCGAAGTCATATCTTATCAGCCCCAATGGCGTAGCATGCTGGCAAGGCGACAAGAATTAAACACGCAGATCCAGCAGTTGATCGATTCGTTTCTGCTGGCGTTCTGTCTTTGGCTGGCGCACACGCTGCGACTTTACGCCACGGGCTGGTTCTCGAACACGGTCGATCCATTCAGTAACTATTGGTGGCTCATCATTGTGGTCGTGCCATTCGGTCCACTCCTACTCGATCTGCAAGGCTTTTACGATTCGCCGATGGAGAAAGACAGATGGAAGTCGTTCGTCCAAATCATTCGCGCGATGATTTATCTCAGCATCATCGTAAGTGGTTGCGTAATTTTTTTGCGGCTGCCGCTGGCGAACCGCTCGGTGCCGATCTTGTTCATCGCGATCGCGACTGGGGTGTTGCTGTTGAAGGAACGAATACTCGTTAGGCGAATGCGCAAGCGGGCGGCCCGTGGTCAGCTCCGTGAGCCGGTATTGCTCGCGGGATCGCCGCAAGACATGGATGCGCTGGAGCAATCATTTACGCCGGAGCAACGGCTGCTGCTCGACATTGCCGACAAGATCGACATCGAAAAACAACCGCTCTCCGACCTTATCGAAGCGATGCATCGACATTCAGTCGCGCGCGTCATTTTTGCGGCGAGTCACTCCCAGCTCAATCGGGTCGAGGAGGCCGTAGGCGCCTGTGAAGTGGAAGGCGTCCCGGCGTGGTTGGTCGCCGATTTCATTCGCACCTCAATCGCGAAACCGGATTTCGACGCGTTCGCGGGACGCCCAATGCTGGTGTTTCGCTCCACCCCGGAAGTTTCGTGGACGTTGTTTATTAAGGAAGTGATCGATCGTATGGGCGCGTTTGTGGCGTTGCTGATCGCGGCCGTTCCGATGGCGGGGATCGCGCTCGGGATCAAAATGACATCGCCGGGCCCGGTGATTTTCAAACAGCGCCGCGCCGGCAAACATGGAAAGCCATTTGTGATGTACAAGTTTCGATCGATGTCGGACGACGCGGAGATGCGGCGCGCGGAACTGGAGCCGTTTAATCAGATGAACGGTCCCGTCTTCAAAGTGGAGCACGACCCGCGCATCACGCCGCTCGGCCGATGGTTGCGCCGCACGAGTATGGACGAGCTGCCGCAATTGCTGAACGTATTGTTAGGCGATATGAGTTTGGTCGGGCCGCGGCCGCTGCCGCTTTACGAGGTGGAGAAATTCGAGAACACCGCGCAACGCCGGCGGCTGAGTGTGAAACCGGGTTTGACATGTTTGTGGCAAATTAGCGGACGCAATCAGGTGCGCGATTTTTCCGACTGGGTGAAGCTCGATCTCGATTACATCGATCACTGGTCGCTCGGGCTCGATTTCAAAATTCTGCTGCGCACAGTGCCGGCGGTATTGAGCGGCCTGGGCGCGAAGTAGTGGCGGCGCTGTACTATATATAGGCGCGTTCGGCCCGGCCTTCGGAAGATCGACAATCAACTCTCCGCCGGCGCGCGATCGCGCACGAGCAGGCGCTCGACATATTTGGCAAGGATGTCGAACTCGAGATTCACAAGATCGCCGGGGGATGCACTGGCGAGATTGGTCGACCGCCGTGTGTGCGGGATTATCCAAACGGCAAAGCTGTCGGATAAAATTTCGGCGACAGTGAGACTGATTCCGTTAATCGCGATCGAACCTTTCGGCGCAAGATAATGCGCGAAGCTGGAAGGCGATTCGACTTCGAGTCGATGGTCCCCACCACGTCCCTGTTCGAACGAGACAATCCGCGCGGCGCAATCGATATGGCCCTGCACGAAGTGGCCGCCGAGTCGCGCGTTGGCCGCGAGCGCGCGCTCGAGATTTACCGGAGAATCGCGCCGGAGCGTTTTGAGATTTGTGCGCTCGAGTGTTTCGGCGAGCAGATCGAATGTGATTTGTTCAGCGCGATGGCTGGAGACGGTGAGGCAGCAACCATTGACTGCAATGCTGTCGCCGGCGTGAACGTCGCGCGCGATTTGATCGGCCGCGATTTGTAATTGCGTGCCGCGATCAGTGGCGCGGATCCAAAGCACCTTCGCGACTTCTTCAATGAGTCCGGTGAACATCGACCTGATGCTGCTACATCTTTCGCGACCGGACAACCTGGAAAGGTTCGTTAGGCCGAAAGCGGTTCGTTAGGTGCAAGCGCAAGATCGACATGTATCAACCGCGGTATCACATCCGGACCGTGTCCCGGATTTTGTCGAATTTTTATCTAGGCATGTGTTGCTGAATCCGATAAAACCGCTTTCGACGGTCGCGCTCAGGACAAACGCCCGGGCAGACCGTTCAAAGATTTTTTAAAAAAAACCTTGTCAGCATGGCGATTCTTCACTAATGCCTAGCCCAAACCTAACCCAACCAATGGAGAAACTAATGATCAGAAACGTACTAAAACCGTTAGGGTCCGTCCGCGTTGCTTTCGCAGTCGCAGTAGGAATTCCTCTTTTCGTGTTTTCAACCGCGTTCGCGCAAGAGCCTGGCGCAAGCCCGGCGACTCAGACCGGCTCGCAAGCTCCACCCACCGCCGCCGGCGGTGCAACCGGTGCGCAAGCTGAAGTCGAGCGCGTCGTCGTCACCGGTTCAAACATTCCTACCGCAGAAGAAGTAGGACCGAACCCGGTCGACACTTATCGCCGTGATGACATCACGCGATTGGGTGTTCGCACTTCGTCGGACCTTATCGAAAAACTGCCCTCTGTTGCCGGTGCCGGTATCACCGAGAACAACACCAACGGCGGTGACGGTAGCGCGCGTCTTGACCTGCGCGGTATCGATCCGAAAGAAACCCTGATCCTTCAAGATGGTCGCCGCGTAGCGAATGTCGGTTTTGCGAGCAACTCGCCCGACTTCAATATGTTCCCGTTAGGTTTGATCGATCACATCGACATCTTGAAAGACGGTGCCTCGCCTAACTACGGCGCGGATGCGGTCTCGGGTGTGGTGAACGTGTTTCTGTACAAACGTTTTCGCGGTCTTGAACTTTACGCGAGCTACGGCAACACCAATCTTGGGCGCGCCAACGACCAGGCAGAAGAGAGTGCCTACATTCTCGCCGGCACTGGCGACGATAAGACGGACGTGGTGGTTTACGCGGGCATGTACAATCGCGCCGCGATTTTCTCGCGCGATGTCGATATCTCGCACGATGCCGATCACGCACCATTCGGTGGCAACGATGTCCGGTCAGGTAACTACGCTGGCCGTGTTCAAGGCCGTATGTTGCGGCCGGGAATCAAGGATCCGACACCGCACGCGGCTGCGAACGTGCAAACTGACACGCAGTACGCGCCGCGGTTCATCGGATTTCACCCGAACCCGCTCTTCGGTCGCGAGCATGTCTTATTTAATTTCGCCGACTTGACGCCAGCGGTGGCGCCGACTGATCGCGAATACTTCTACGGTTCAGTTACACGCGATATTTGCGATAAATATTTGACCGCGTTTGCCGATTTCCGGTACGTGCGTCAGTTCTGGGACGGCGGCCTCGCGCCGGCGCCATTTGTGCCCGATGTCTGGGTGGATAATGCCCACCCTCTTGGCCTCAGCGGCCAGGCTGGCTTTAGCGTGCCGACACAGAATGCGTTCAATCCGTTCACCGTTGGCAACTATACGTCTGGCCCAGCTAACAGTGCGAATCCGAGCTCTGCGCCCGTAGGTACATCATTTACAACTGGCGTCCGTTATCGCGGCATTGAAGCGGGTCTGCGAACCGACAAAATTCTGACTGACAACTACCTCTTTACTGCCGGTCTCCGGGGAGAGCTTGGCGAGTTTGGTGACTTCTTCAAAACGTGGACCTGGGAAACCGGTTTCCGCTACAACGAAGATCATCGCTTGGAACGGTTCGGTGGAATCGTGAACAATAACGCTTTACGAGCGGCATTGTTGGATACAAATCCGGCAACCGCATTTAATCCATTCGGCAGAAACCTAAACGGCAGAGCTGTATTGGATCGCGTTTTCGTTACGACTAACCATTTCGGATCCACGTCAATCATGACCGAGGACGGGAGGTTAGCCGGCGACATGTTTAGTTTGCCAGCAGGCCCGGTTTCCTTCGCGATAGGTGGCGAACATCGCACCGAGCATACGAGCGATATTCCGGATCCATTGACAGCGTCCGGCCAAACCACCGGTGCGACCAACTTCGCACCTACAAAGGGTAGCCGCGATGTCTGGGCCGCATGGTGGGAAGTGCGCGTTCCGATCACCAGCCCGAGTTGGAATTTCCCCGGCTTGTACAGCGTCGAACTCGGCTATGCAGAACGATACGAAAACTTCAGTGATTTCGGTGATACCGAACGTCCGAAGTTCACCATTCGTATTCAGCCGATCGAAGCAGTCACGCTTCGTGCAGGCTACATTGAAGCCTTCCACGCCCCTACTCTGGGTGAATTGTTCTCGGGAACCGCTCAAACCTTCCCGAACGTCACTGATCCTATTGGTGGAACTGCGACTGAGCCACAAATCGAGCAGCACTTGTTAGGCAATCCGACGTTGCAGCCCGAAACGGCATATGAATGGACTTACGGTGCTGTCGTAACCTTCGACAAGCTGTGGAGCCCACTCCAAGGTTTGACCTTGAGTGCCGACGTGGTGCACATCGATCTGCGTGGCTTTACCACCACATTTGATCCGCAGTTCGTAATCAACAACGCAAGCGGAAACGCTAACCCGGGTGGGACCTTCGGGCCGTTCGCCCAACAAGGTGGCGGATTTTTCCCGACGTTTGTTGGTGGAACAGGTCCCTCGACGTCCACATTCGTTCAGCGCGATCCGGACACAGGTGCGATTCTATTGGTTAACACACCAGTGGCAAACCTTGGGCAGTTGATCGCTGATGACTTGGATTACGAGGCGGTCTACACCTTGCAGACTTCGCGCTTTGGACACGGCGATATGGGTACGTTGACTGCAACGTTTAACGGCACCTACATCTTCGATCGGCAAGTTCGCCCGACTCCGTTCTCGGACATCCGCGAAACTTCCGGCAAATTCGGCGGTGGTTTCCAAGGCCCGAACGGCGGTGGTTCGTTTACTCATAATCGCTGGTACACGAGCTTATTTTACGATGGCGCTCCCGGATCTTGGCTCGGTGGCTTGGACGTTGGTGCGACTGTCCATTACGTCGGTCAATACTGGGATTCGAAAGGATTTGGTCCGGGCAACATCGCGCTCGGCAACTTCCCATTGCCAAACGAGCGACCGATTGCAAACCGCAAGGTTCGCGAGTGGATCACGCTCGACCTCATCATGAACTACACCTTCAACTTCCCGGCGCCAGCTGCGCAGGAACAAGTTGCTGGTTTGTCCAAGGATGGCGGCAAGAACGTGAAGATGAAGGATGGCAAAGACAAGAATGTGATGCCGGTCTCAACCGCGGAGTACAATCCGTGCGGTTGGAGAGCATGGCTTAACAACACGACGGTGACTCTCGGTATGAACAACGTGACCGACGAGGAGCCGCCATTCGTTGCCGCCGCATTCGAAAACGGTTACGACGAACAAACTGCGAACCCGAAGGGTCGCTTCTGGTTCGTCTCGTTGAAGAAACGCTTCTAATCTCAACAGCTTAGTTTCTCAGCGGCCGGGTCTGGTAACGGACCCGGCCGTTTGTTTTTTGTCGAAAGACGATGTCGATCTTATAACGGACACTCGGGTTAGATGATGATGAGGCGAACAATTCACGCTGCCTTGCTCGCGGTTGCGTTGGCCGCAGTTGTTGCCATCGCCTACAAACCGGCCTGGCGCGGTGGGTTCCTTTGGGATGATGACTATTACGTCACAAAAAATCCGCTGTTAGTCGTCCCCGACGGTCTTCGTCGCATCTGGTTCTCGCTCGATGCGCCATCGCAATATTTTCCACTGACGTACACAACGTTTCGCATCGAGCGCTCAATTTGGGATCTCAATCCCGCCGGATACCATTGGGTCAATATTCTTCTTCACACCGCGAATGCTCTTTTGCTCTGGCGACTCCTCCTTAGCCTCAACATTCGCGGCGCGTTCTTCGCGGCCGCGATTTTCGCGCTGCATCCGGTCCAGGTGGAATCGGTCGCGTGGATCACAGAAAGAAAAAACGTACTCATGGCGTTCTTTTTTCTGCTGACCCTGCTTGCATGGCAGCGTTTCCTCGCTGATGAGCAACAATCGCGCTGGCGATTTTATGGTTGCGCGCTACTCGCGTACACGCTTGCGCTTTCCGCGAAGTCTACAGCCTGCACGCTGCCGATCGCGTTGATGTCGATCTTATGGCTACGCCGAGAGCCGATCGACGGTCGACGCCTGATGCAAATCCTGCCATTTGCTTTTTTAGGATTTGCGACCGGCCTGCTCGCGATGTGGTGGGAACGCTACCATCAGGGAACGCGTGGCGCCTTGTTTGCCCTTAACCCAATTGAGCGTCTGTTAGTCGCGAGCCGCGCTATTTGGTTCTACCTCGCGAAACTATTTTGGCCGGCCAAGCTCACATTCATTTATCCGCAATGGAAGATCGATGCGCACGATCCTTTCGCCTATGTCTGGCTCTTCGCAGTCGTCGTCATGGGCGTTATCATTTGGTATGCTTGGCGACGCGGCATTAGAGCACCCGGCATCGCATCGCTGTTTTTCGCCGGAACGCTCGCGCCCGTTCTCGGCTTCATCATGCTTTACACGTTCCGGTATACCTACGTCGCGGATCATTATCAGTATCTCGCTTGCATCGGACCGATTGCGCTCGCGGTCGGAAGTGTTGCCAACGTCAGCGCGAAAAGGAAAAGTCAGCGCCTAACGACTTCGGTCGGCATCGCGGCGCTATCAGTGCTGGCAGTCTTGACCTGGCGCCAAGCCAGCAACTACCGCGACATCGAAACTCTTTGGCGAACGACCATCGCGAAAAATCCGGAGTGTTGGATGGCGTTCAATAATCTTGGCATCGCTCTCATCGAAAAGGGCGACGCCGACGGCGCTGTTCGGAATTACCACCAAGCCCTTCGCTTCGCGCCGCGCTATGCTGAGGCGCACTATAATCTCGCCACTGCGTTGCTCACAAAAGGAAATGTCCAGGACGCAATCGCCGAGTGCACGATTGCTTTGCAATTGCAGCCGCATGATCCCGACGCCCATATCGCGCTCGGCAATGCGCTCCTCACCAAAGGAGATGTCGATCTTGCCATCGAGCAGTACACAATCGCGCGCCAACTCAATCCCGATAGCGCGGACGCTCACTACAATCTCGGGAACGCTTTGCACGAAAAAGGTCGAATGGATGAAGCCGCAGCGGAATATCGTGCAGCCCTTCGGCTTAATCCTGAATTGATGGAGGCGCACTTAAACCTGGCGTCGATTTTGTGGCTCGGAAAAAATGAGCGAGAAGCGATGGAGCATTACGAGAGCGCGCTTCGATTCGGACCGCATTCGGAAAAAGCGCAGATCAATCTGGCGTGGGCGCTGGCAAGCGCACAAGACGAGTCACTGCGGGATGGCGTCAGGGCTGTGGAATTGGCCGAACAGGCAATCCGCTTGTTAGGCGAAAATTATCCGACTGTTCTGCGCATCGTGGCTGCAGCTTATGCGCAAGATCGACAATTTCCGCCTGCGATCGACAATGCCCGCCGCGCGCTGAGTCTGTTCGAAAGTGAACATAACCTCGATGGCGCATCCGAAATGCGGCGTGAGCTGGCCCTGTATGAAAGTGGTTCTGTCTATCGCGAACCGTAACGATCTTACCGCTATCAACCCGGCGGGCGAAATCCAAACTCGGCCCGGAGATTGCCGAAGAGGAGTTCGACATTCCCATCATGTCCGATCAATTCGCGTGCGTCGGCAGCGACGCGCTCCGCTCCACCGACATCACCATTCAAACAGTAGAGATACACCAGCAACAAAAGATCGTTGCGCGCGGCGATATTTCGAGAGCGTTCCTCTTCCAGCAACGCAATCGTCCGAGGAAACTCGCGTGAGGCGAGGGCATCGGCAACGAGATCGGGCAGAGCCTCGTTAGGCGGCGCATCCAATCCCTGAGAGACCTTGTGCGCGATCGCGATCCGATATTCGTCGGAACCCAGAACTTCAAGCACGGGCATGCGGACTCTCGAATGTCGAAGATAGAAATCCAGTTCGGCGAATTTATTGCTACCCCGCACCTGCGACTGATAACGAATCTCGCGGAGGACAAAGTACTGTTCGACCGAACTCTGAAATTCTGCCGGCCATAAGTTCGACATTAGAGATGATGAACGAAACCGTCGCACCGAAGCGGCCGCATCGAGGTAGGGCAGAGAAAAGTTGTGAACGGCGGCGCGATCTGCTCGCGCATCGGTTAGGCGTTTGGGATGCAAGTCGGTCAGGGGCGCCGTATCGTTCGTGATGCGCTCGATCTCTGGCGCATCCATAACAAACAAGGCGGCGAGCTGCTCGGGCAGCTCGATGCCAATGCGCGCGAGATCAGCGCGTGTTTCCGGGCTTTGCCAGAGGCGTTCCGTCTGTTGTCGATCTAACGACGTTGTCGATCCTTTGATTCCCATCATGATCCATTCGTCGTCAGAGCTGGCCCAGAGGGACGCATTCGCGAAGGCATTATGGAACGCGCGCACGATCGCTTTTGTTTCGTCAACCTTGAGCTGGTAAATGGGCAACCAGAATGTCGCGATGCCGCCATCATTTAATCCGTCGCACATGAGACGGAAAAATTCCTCGGTGTAGATGTTTACGGTGCCGGCAGTCTTCGGTGGCGGAGGCTCACCAGTGATGATGTCGTATTTGCGCGGCGCGGTTTGCAAAAAGAAACGGCCATCTTGCACAAAGTTGGCCACGCGCGGGTCGCGCAATGGATTGGGACCGGGATAGTAATTTGCGAGCTCAAGCACTTCTTTTGAAAGATCGACAATGTCGATGTGGCGTAGTTGTCGATCTTGCGTGAGTGCGTCGGCGGTAACGCCGCAGCCGTAGCAAATGAGCAGCGCTTGTTGCGAATGCGGCTGCAGCGTTAGCGGCAAGTACGCGAACAAACGCATGTAGCGTTGATTCGGGTATTGCGTGCTCGACATTGAAAACGCATTCGTGAGTAAGCGGGAGTAATACGGCTGGCCGAAAAGATCGCGGCGAAGAAGCTGCCAGGTGTCGGAGTTGCCCTCGCATTTCGCGACCAGCCGAGAACCGTCCGCTTCAAATGGTTGTCTGGCGTGGGCAAAGTGATCTTCATTGCGTCGATAGGGAAAGAGAATGAGCGCTACGACGAACACGACCATCAAACCGGCGGTCGTCACGATCCTAAGACGCCGCAGCTGCGACCATTCGACTAACGAAACGGCGAGAAGGGCGTAGCAAACCGCGCAAATAATCAGCGAAGTTTGAAAACCACATGCTGGTAAGAGGATAAAGGACGTCACTAATGGACCCGCGGCGGCACCGACGGTATTCAGAAGTGTCGCGATGCCCACGCTGTTGCTTCGGCCGGGAACGGCGGATTCGATTGCGTTAACGGTGAGAGGGAAAAGCATTCCCGAGATGAATGCGGTCGGGAACATTAATGCGAGCGATACAACAGTGATTTCCACCCACGTATCGAGCATGAAGTCCTGCCACGACACAGCGAAACGTTGCAAGATCGACATCGGAAAGAAGACATACGTCGCGAGTGTCACGATCGCGGCGATGAGTAGTAAATTTGCGAGGGTTCCGCGTACGCGCGCCGAGATTTCGTTACGAAGAAACGCTGATGACATCGCGCCCAAGGCGATGCCTGCGAGAACGACGGCAAGCATTATGGCAAAGGCGGTAGCAGTCGAAGCGATATAGAGGCGAAGAAAACGAAACCAGACGACCTCGAGCGAAAGCAGCACGGCGCCCGTTCCGAAGGTAACCAGAAGGAAACTGGCAATACGGCGCCACTGTCTCCAAGGAAAACGAACTGACCTCGCCGCGTTCGAAGGCGGCAATTGTCGATCAAAGCGCGCAATTGCAAACGCAACGCCGGCGGCGACCAAATTGAAGAGGGCTGCCGCCACCGCAGCGCCGGTGACTCCGAACGCTCGAATCAAATACATTTCACCGCTTAGGGTTCCAATGACCGCGCCCAAGGTGTTGCATCCATAAAAGACCGCGAGGGCGCGGCGGAATTGCCGTTGGCCGAAAATGGGATCTGCGATCGCGATTGGCAGCGTCAATCCCATCCCTGTCGCTGGCAGTGCGAGAACCACAAAAGAGCCGGCGAACCGAGCAACATCGATTGCGATGTCATGCTGCGAAAGTAGCCGGAAAAGGGGCCGGGAAAAAATCACGACGTTCGGCAGCATCAACACGATCGCCAGCCCCAGGATGGCGATGCTGAATTCGAGGGCAGCATACACAAGAAGCGGCCGACGTTTCGAAAGAAAGCCAGATGCGGCCAGCGCGCCGCCCACAGCCAGCCCAGTCATGAAACTAGAAAGTATGAGTGCAACCGAAACGACGGCGTTACCGAAAAGAAGGCCGCAGAGTCGAAGCCAGAGAGTTTCGAACAGTAGAGCGCTGACGCCGGAAAGCAGAAAAGCGACGCAAAGAGCTGGTAGTGGCACGGGGAGTAGTTGCTCTGATGTGTGCCTGACGCAAATCCGGCCTCGGTAGAAGGGTTAAATCCCGAATTCTCGAGGGGGCGCAGCTTGCTACCGTCGGTGGCATGGGCGGTGCTTATGGTAATTATCACCAATATGATTCTAATAAGCCTTCGCCCCTACGACGTTAAGAAGATCTTCCTTTTCGTGATCACACTTGTCTGCCTTTCTTCGGCAGCTTGTTTCGCTCAGTCCTCACTGCTTTTAGTTGCTGCGACACCTTACGACCATCAAATGAACCGCATCGAGTCGGTGCTTACCGCGAAGTCGGGACCGGGTAAGGCGAATGTATCTCTCGATGTTGTGAACCGATGGATGGCGGATCTCCGCGCGATCCCGTACGGATTCAGCCCGCAATGGAAGACCCCGTCGGAGGTCCAAGGCGGTCCTGTTGCAGATTGCAAAGGCAAAGCGGTTGCCCTTTATCAGAAAATGCACGCGGCTGGTGCCCAAGGCGTGAAACTCGTCATTGGAAAGCGGACCTCGGTGAGTCGAAAGACCCACGCGTGGCTCGAATGGACCACGGAGGCCGGCAATTACGTTTTAGACCCTACCATCAACTGGAATGCTTGCCGCACCGAGAAAGTCGGTCATGGCAACTACGTTCCGTTATACGCCTTCTCCGGGACGCATAAGTACCGCGCGACGGTCGCCAGCGGCTTGTTCGCCAATAACTAGATCGCACAAGTTGTCCGGCAGCAGACTGCGCGGCCTCAGTGACAAGGGGTGGCGTTTGAGGGCGAAAGGATTTTTCCGACAACTTTAAATTTGTCTTGCATGCGCGAGACGATTTTCATATCATCCTTTTTGTGGATATGGAAATTATGAGCACGCGCGTGAACCTCTCGAAGGCTTGGGTTGGGATTTTGTCATTGGTCGCATCGACCGCGATGCTGTCCGCCGGTGAGCCACTTTGCCAAAAAATTTCGCTGGTCAGTGTTGATCCCAGTACATCTGTCCGCACGACTGGATACGCCGTGTCGCGCGGGACGACAACCGTGGTAGTTTCGCTTCCAAAAACCGAGTCGATCGGGCGTTTGTCGTTCATTAACAAAGGCGCTGCCGGCCGTGTTGTGATCTTCGCTTCGCCGACAAAGCTTTCCGCGGACAGCAATCGCTGGGAACACGTTGGCACTCAATCGCTGAGTGACGGCGTGGTCAAAGCGCTTGTTAGGCCGAACGATGCTCGCTATATCAAACTTACTTTTGAGGTGAGCCAGCCGGGTGAAATTTCACGTCTTGGAATCTTCGCAACATCGACAATCGCCTCTCGTAAAGCGAATGTTTACGCGTTGCTCGCCGCTGATTCGGCTAACGAAGGTGTCGAGTCTGATGGAAAGGCGGTTGTGGATGGGAAAGACCTCGCCGAGAGCAAAGACATCCCATCGGAAGGCGCCGAAGCACCGGCTGAGGGACCTCCGCCGGGATTGCCTGATCCTCCGCCGTTCACGTTCGTGCCGGTGCTTGTTCCAACGAGCCCGTAGTAGCCGCGATAACGCGCTAAAGATTGTCCCGGATCAACCGAAAGACAGTCGTGTTGTCGGTGACGGATTGCAGCGTTTCCGTTCCGCTGCCACTGCCGATTGCTAGGACATCCTCGGCGGTGTTGAGCGCGTCGTTCAGATAAAACGCAGCTGGCTCGTCCTGCGGCGCGTGGCCGCCTTGAAGTGGCTGTGAGTTTTCAGCGGGCAATGCCGGGGCGCGAGATGTTGCCATTCCACTTGGACCTGTTGCCCACGTTATCCACGGTTCGCCGCGCGCGTTGAGGCCCAAAAGGGCGATTCCGTTGTCGCGTCGAAATGGCATGCCATTGATGCTCATTCCTCCGATTGCGACGTCGCCGCAAACGACGATTGTCGATCTTGCACCCGCGTATCGTCGCGCGGTAGCAACTGCACGGTCGAGCTCCGCGATCGCCCGCAACATTCGCTCCGCGTTATTTTGTTCGGCGGCCTTTCGCATTAGTCCAGCATCGACCACGAGCAAATATCCGCGGCTGTTATATTGCAGCAGCTCGATCGCGCGTCGCACCATATCGGCGAGGGTCGGCTGCTCGCTGGCTTGCTGAAGCTGATCGGGAAATGCAAACTCGTCATCGGCAAAAGCGCCGAACAAGTGCGCGCGTTGCCAGGCCGGGATGTTTTCCAGCTCCGAGCGCGTGCGCATGATATCGTAGCCGTCGCTGCGCAGCTCGAGCAGCAAATCACGATTGTCTTTGCGTCGACCACCTTTGCTTGCGGGCAGAAAATCGGCGGCTCCTCCGCCCATGACGATGTCGATCTTGTGCCCTTCCGTTAAATCGAACGCAATCTTTTCCGTGTTCGCAACGTCGTGATCATGCGAAAAAAAGGCGGCGCAAACTGGACTCGTTAGGCGCGAGTCTGTGACCAGACCGGTGGCGCGTCCGCGTTGTCGCGCAAGCTCGAGCGATGTGATCAGCGCCTGGCCGTTTTCGTCGACGCCTAACGAACCATTATTTACCTTTACGCCGGTCGCGAGGGCGGTTGCAGCCGCGGCTTGGTCCGGCACCGCGAAATCCTTTGATGCGTTCATCAACAGCGCCAGGTGCGGCATCGAGTCGAGCGCGAGGCGGGCATCCGCGCCGCCGACGAACATTCGTGCGGGGGCAAGTTGACGCGGCGCGAGCCCTTCGCCGACGAAGAGAATGATCGCGAACGGCTTTTGCACGACCCACTGTTGAAAATAGAGGACGCCGAGCGCGGCAAAGGCGGCGAGACAGAAAAGAGCGAGTAATTGATTCCGCCACTTCACGTCGCGATGTAGCGCCGCGTCTTCCCGCTTGTCAACGCTGCGCCATCGCAAAAGCACTTGTCGATCTTGTGCTTCGTCGCGACACTCCGCCGTGGCTGCGCCGGTGATGCTCATGATTCGCGACGGCTGGGGAATCAATCCCGGCGGCCGCGAGCAACGCGAAAAAAACGGCGACGCCACATTGCTCGCGCCGACACCGTTTCACGACGCGCTCTACCGCGATTATCCCTGGGGCAAACTGAGCGCGAGCGGCCTCGATGTTGGACTGCCCGAGGGCCAGATGGGCAATTCCGAGGTTGGCCATCTTAATCTGGGCGCCGGCCGCATCGTCTATCAGGATCTTACTCGGATTAACAAAGCGATTGCCGACGGCGAGCTCGCGCGCAATGAAGATCTGCAACAAACATTCACCGCCGCGCGCGGCCGTCGTCTGCACTTGTTAGGCCTGATTTCCGATGGCGGCGTGCACAGCCACTATGCGCATATGATTGCGCTCGCGAACGTGGCGAAAGATGCTGGCGTTACCGATATTCTGGTGCACGCGTTCACGGATGGCCGCGACGCCTCGCCCACTGGCGGCGCGCAATATTTGAAGATTTGTGAATCGCAATTGCAATCGAGCGGCGCGCGTATCGCCACCGTCGTCGGACGGTATTTCGCGATGGATCGCGACCGTCGCTGGGACCGCACGAAAAAGGCTTGGGACGCGATTGTGGTGGGTCGCGGCGAAATCTGCGGTGATTCGCCCGCGACCGCGTTAGATCGACAATATCAACTCGGCAAGACCGACGAGTTCATGCCGCCGCTCATTTTTCTTTTGCCTAACGAGCAGCGCGTGCGCGATGGCGATGTCGTTTTCTTTTTCAACTTTCGCGCCGATCGCGCCCGCCAATTATCGCAGGCCTTCATCTTCGAAAACTTCGATGCCTTCGATCGCGAAGTTTGGCCGCGAGTTCATTTTGCTTCTCTCACCGAATACGACGCGACTTATCCGACGCCATTCGTGTTCGCGCCGGAAAATCTTGTTCACATCCTTGGCGAGGTCGTGAGTGCCGCCGGCAAATCGCAATTGCGCATCGCCGAAACGGAAAAATATCCGCACGTCACTTATTTCTTTAATGGCGGCATCGAGAAACCCTTTCCGCGCGAAGATCGACAAATAATCCCGTCGCCGAAAGTCGCGACGTACGATTTGCAGCCGGAAATGAGCGCGCCGGAAGTGACCGCCGAAGTCCTTGCCCGCATGGCGAAATACGACCTCATCATTTTGAATTTCGCTAATCCGGACATGGTCGGCCACACCGGAATCGTCGAAGCTGGGATCAAAGCGGTTGAGACCATCGACGCGTGCGCTTCCAAAATTATTCCGAAGCTCCTCGAGCTCGGCGGAAAATGTCTGGTCACGGCCGACCACGGCAACTGCGAGCACATGCGCAATGCCGACGGCTCGCCCAACACCGCACACACCACGAACCTGGTGCACTGCGTTTATGTGGGCGCGGACGCAAAAAAATTCGGCGTGGGTGATGGCATTCTCGCCGATGTCGCGCCGACGTTGTTGCAGTTGTTAGGCCTGCCGCAACCGGCGGAAATGACCGGACGATCCTTGCTCGAACCGCGCTAAGATCGACATCGTGCGGCCTGGACCGCGTCGAAAGTGATGTCGAAAGATCGATTCGTTAGACGGGTCGCATTCATGGCGATGCGCTCGAGGAACCGCAGGCGATTTTCCTCCGAGACATCGTGCCAGGTCGCTTTGCGCGCGAGCACGAGCTCATCGCCGTTTTCTACCAGCGCGCCCCACCCGAGTGGCACTTCCGTTTCGCGAAACAGTTCCGGCGGCATAACCAGAAAAAACAAATTTGCGCAGCGATAGCGCACGAGTTTTTCGAATTTGGTGCAATCGAAAAGCCGGTTTTGTAACGCGCCGATTTCACGCACGACGCGAGTGTAACCGCGATGTTCGATCGCGCTGAAATTGTGCGAATCGAACTCTTCGAAGAGCGAATCGCGCACGCGCAGCGCCGGGTAATGAATGCGAAGATGTCTCTCGAGCACTTCGCGACGTCGATGAACGCTCGTTAGGCGCTCGGAGATGGCGGCGGCACAGCCGTTGTCGCTGCGCAGGTCTGGCCGCGCCTGTTTGCATTCAAAGACAGATGTCGATCCAACACCATGTCGATCTTTCCGGTAAGCGGCCACGTCTGCGCGATAACGGCACCGCGGCAAAGTTACTTCCGTCGCGCAAATGGAATAGCCGTGCGCTTGCGCCCACAAAATCGCCAGGCGTTTCAAGCGAAGATGCGCTTCGCTTTCACCACCACCATTTTTCCCTAACGAATCCATTCCGCCAGTTCCCGCGCCCAATAGGTCGCGATCATGTCGGCGCCGGCGCGTTTGAGTGAGGTCATGATTTCGAGCACGGCCGCGCGTTCATCGACAAAGCCTTTCTCGGCCGCGGCCTTGATCATGGCGTATTCGCCGCTGACGTGATAAACGGCGGTCGGTTTGCCGAAGCGCTCGTGTACGCGCCATAAGATGTCGATGTACGGCAGCGCCGGTTTCACCATCAAGACATCGGCGCCCTCATCGACGTCGAGCGCGACTTCGCGCAACGCTTCCTCGGCGTTGGCCGTGTCCATTTGATAGGAACGCCGGTCGCCAAATTGCGGCGGACTTTCCGCGGCGTCGCGAAACGGTCCGTAAAACACCGACGCGAATTTCGCCGCGTAACTCATGATCCCGGTGTCGTTAAAATCGTTTGCGTCGAGCGCTTCGCGAATGGCGCCGATGCGTCCGTCCATCATATCGCTCGGCGCGACCATGTCGGCGCCGGCACGCGCGTGCGAGACCGCCGTTTTCACGAGAAGATCGACAGTCTCATCGTTGAGCACGTGGAAATGTTCGCCGTCCATGCGCGTGACGCCGCAATGACCGTGGCTCATGTATTCGCAGAGGCAGACGTCGGTGATGACGACGACGTCGCGACATTTCGATTTGATCGCGCGGACGGCTTTTTGCACGACGCCGTCTTCGGCGAAGGCGCCGCTCGCTTGCTCGTCTTTGTCGCGCGGAATTCCGAAAAGCAAAATCGCCTGCAAGCCGAGATCGTGCGCACGTTGCGCTTGATCGACAATTTCCCCTAACGAATACTGCGAAACGCCCGGCATGGATGCGATTGGGCGTTCCTTGTCGATCTTCTCGCTTACGAAAAGCGGGAGAATGAAATCGTGCGCGGTCAGGTTCGTCTCGCGCACGAGATTACGCAGAGCAGGGGAACGGCGCAGGCGGCGCGGGCGATGCACGATTTTTCGCACGGGACGAGGCTACGCATTCGGTTAAACTCTCGCAAGCCGTGGCCAATTACCTTTTGATCGACATCAGCAATTCGTTCACAAAGCTGGCGTATTCCTCGCCGGCAAAAATCGGAAAGACGGCGCGCGTGGCGACGGCGAAACTGAGCGCGCGTTCCCTGCGGCAGTTGTTAAGCCGGCGCAAGATCGACATGGTGGTGGTGTCGTCGGTCGTGCCGAAAAAAGATCGCGTCATCCGGACCGCGGCGGGCAAGACGAAAATTCTCTGGATCAATGCGCGAACGAATCTCGGAGTGGGCGTCGATTATCCGAATCCGAAAACGATTGGCGCGGACCGGCTCGCGAATGCAGCGGCGGTCGCAAAATTATTTGGAACGCCAGCGATCGTGGTCGATTTCGGAACGGCGGTGACGTTCGATATTGTTTCGCAAGATCGACAATACATTGGCGGCGTGATCGCGCCGGGGCTCGAATCGATGACGAATTTTCTTTATCAGCGCACGGCGTTGTTGCCGAAGTTGTCATTGAAAGAACCGCGCCGCGCGATTGGAAGATCGACAATCGAAGCGATGCGCGCGGGCGCGATTTTTGGTTATCGCGGATTGGTGCGCGAAATTCTGCGGCGAATAATTTCCGAGCGTTTTGCCGGGAAAAAAGTGCGCGTGATTGGGACCGGCGGCTATGCGGCGTTGATCGCGCGGCAATTGCCGGAGATCGAAAAAGTGCATCCGAATCTGACTTTGGAAGGCCTGCGAATCGCGGCGAATTTGAGTCGCTGATTGAGATGTCGATCTTGCGACGATCTGCGAGTTGAAAATACTCGGCGATTGTCCATTTTAAGCTTGTCACGAAGTGCGCGCGACAGTTCTAATGGAAATGGCATGAAGATCAGAAAATTCGCGGTCGTCTCCCTCCTCGTATTCAGTTCTTTCGCGGCAAATAATGTCGCTCCATCGAAAGCGGAACTTCAGTCGATGTACGACAAGGCATTCCGCGAATTCGACGCCAATAATTTCTCGGAAGCGTTGAAGCAACTCGACGCGCTCGATGCGCGCCAGCCCGACATCGCGGAGTCGCAAAATCTGCGCGGCGTTATTCTGATGCGCGAAGGAATTTTCGACAAAGCGGAAGCGGCGTTGCATGAAGCTTTGCGCACGGATCCGAAGTTCTGGAACGCGCGTTTTAATCTGGCGGAGATCCCATTCCTGCAAAAGAACTGGGCGGACGCGCGGAAGCGTTTTGAGGAATTGCTTTCGAGTAATGCGGCCGAGCTGCAAGGCGAAGCTGCGCAGCTGATCCAATACAAAATTCTGCTGACGTATTTGCTCGAAGGGAAAGAGAACATGGTGGACGCGTTGTTGGCGAAGTTCGAGCTCTCGCCCGACACGCCGGCGGTGCATTACGCAAATGCTGCGATCTCGCTGCAGAAACAGGACGCGGCCAAAGCGAAGGAATGGATGACGGCAGCGGAGAAAAATTTCTCGCCGCAACTGAACAAACTTTTTGCCGAGTCGCTGTATGAAATCGGCTGGCTGGAGAAACAGGCGGGACAAAGCCGTGCGGCGTTAGAGATCACGAGCGCGGCGGAAAAAGCGGCGAAGACGAAAGCGTTTGCGCGTTCGCGTTACGAACAGGCGCAGCAATCATTCGCGCAACATGATTTTGAAACGGCGCGCAAATTCATCGACGAAGCCGATGCGGCCGAGCCTAACCAACCGGCGACGTTGAATCTCCGTGCCGAGATCATGATGGAGCAGAAGCAATTCGACGAGGCGGAAGCGACGCTCCGAAAGGCACTCAAGATCGACAACAAGTTTCGCCAGGCGCAATACAATCTCGCGCAGCTGCCGTTTAAGAAAAAGGATTACGCGAAAGCGCGCGATCGTTTCGAGCAATTGTTCTCGCAGACGCCCGGCGGCGATAAAAATCAGGCGGCGCAGCTCATCAAATACAAAATTTATCTGACGTTCCTGCTCGAGAACAAAGATAGCCGCGCGCAGAAGATGATGGAGCAATTCCAGTTCACCGGCGACACGCCGGCGCTCTATTACGCGCAAGCGGCGTGGGAGTTCAAACATAACAACCCGACGAAGGCGAACGATTGGATCACGTCGGCCAAGAAGATTTATTCTCCCGCGCTCAACGATGTGTTCGCCGATTCGTTTTACGATCTGGGTTGGATTCAAACCGCGGCGATAGGGGGCAGTCCGGCGCCGGCTTCGGAAATGGCCGCGGCGGTAATGTCCGCGCAAGCGGATTCGAGCCCGGCGATTGAGCCGAGCCCAATCCCGGGCACGACGGTCGCAGCGACAAAGACGCGCGCGACGAAGACCGAAGCGCCAGCGTCGTCGAGCCCGATCGCTGGAATGGAAGCGACGAGCGCGCGCGCGGGTGAACAGCCAGCCGCGGCAGCGAAGGCGCCGGCGATCGCGTCGAATCAATCCATTGCCGCCGGAACACCAGCCCGACCCGAAGATATGCAGGCGGCCGCCGTTCCGGCCTTGTCGCCGACGGTTGAAACACCGATCGCAGCTGCGGAAGCGAACGCTTCGACTGCGCCGGTGCGCGAAAGTGTTGAGGAAAGCAAACCCGCGCCCGCCGCGTCCGCTCCAGTGGTTGCGGCAGCGTCAGCTACGCCCGCGACAGTGTTGGCGCCGGCGCGTGTGCGCGAATCGAGCGGATCAGGTCTCGGTGCAACGTTTGGTCGATATGTCGATCTTCGCAGTATCACCGTGGTCGGCCTCGTAATCGCAGGCGTTGGCTTGTTGTTGTGGGTGATTGTGCCGGAAATTCGTCGGCGCGGAATGCGTTTGCCGGTGGAACGACATGCGCCGATTCCGGCGGCTGGTCCGCGTTTTGCGAATGGCAACGATACTGCTCCGCAAACGGCCACAATGAAGACATCTCGTTTCGTCGGCGGCCCGCGTCAGGTTTCGCTGCAACTAAAGGCAACGGAACCGTCCCTGCGTCGCAGTTTGCGTCCTGCGACGAAACCGACGCAGTTCGGCGGCGAATCGGCAATCGCGGCGGCTGCGCCGGCCATCGAACCGCAGATCGAGCGCGAAGTGCAACGTGCGCCCGAACCACAATTTGATTTTGCGCCGCCGGCAATTGAGCCCGCGTTCGAGTCCGTTGGTCCCGTGATCGAGCAGAATGCGATCATTGAACCGGAGTCGCCGGCCACCGCCGCGTCGAGCACGGCAGAAGTTTCCGAACCGTTTGCTCCGCCCGCGCCGCCCCAATGGGATGAACCGGTCCCCGCCGCTGTGCAGAACTTTGCGCCGCCAGCGCCGGAACCAATCGCGCCGGAGCCCGAGCCAATCGCACCGGAACGGGAGCCGATCGCTTCTGAATCAATTGAAGCGGTTGCCGAACCGGCTGCTTCAGCGTTTGCGCCCGAGCCGTTCGTTATGCCGATTGAGCCCGAGTTTGAACCGATCGGCCAGGGCCAGCCGGTGCCCTATCAAGTGCCGGTATCGGAAATCGATGCGCCCATCACAACGGAGATGACAAATCCCGAAGTGACAGATACAGTGGCGCCCGTATCCGCGGATCTCGCCGCCGAAGAAGTTGTCGCCGCCCCCGAGGCGTTCACTCAACCGGTCGAGACTCCCGTATTTGAACCAGAAATAAGCGAGCCCCTAATCGTCCAACCAACATACCAAGTTACCATGCCTGAACCTGTCCAAACGCCAGCTCCCGTTGTTCGCACTCCGACCGCGGGCGGCGCGCAACCCGCCAGCTCGATGCACACTGCCGTGCAACTCACCTTCTCCTTCGAAATCGCGTCGATGCAGTTGACGCCCACCTTCAAAATGGGCGCTCTGCAATTGCGTCCGAGCTCGAAGATCGTGACCATGCGCCTCGCGCCTTCGCAACAGCCGCAGCCGGCGATGAACCTTCAGGTCACATTTGAAATCGCCCGCATTCAGCCGACCGGCGGCGGTCTCGGCACCGTGCGACTCACGCCGTCGCAACAGCAACGCCCGCAGGTCACCGGTTCGCCTTCATTCACCGTTGCCGGCCTGCAATTGGTTTCGAATTTCGAGGCCGCGCCGGTGCAATTGACGCCTTCGCAATCAGCCGCCGTGCTCGTCACGAGTTCGTTCCAGATTGCGACCGTGGAATTCTCGCCTTCGTTCGAGATTGCTTCGATCGTGTTGAACGCGACCTCGAAGAACGTCGCAGTGCAGTTGCCCGGCGCTCCCGCTGGCGACGGCGCGCCTTCGTTCGAGATTTCAAATCTCCAACTCGGCGCCACCGGCGACATCGGCATGATGCAGATCAATCTGCTCGGCCAAGGCCCGCGTCGTTAAGAACTCGAAAAGTTAATTTGCGAAACGGCAGCCGGAACTCGGCTGCCGTTTTGTTTTGTTAGATCGACAATCGCAAGATCGACAACTACCGGCTCGCGTTAAGCGCGCGCAGTTTCGGCGAAAGAAATTTCCCATCTCGGCGGATTAATTTCCCATCGAAATAAACTTCACCGCCGCCGTATTCGGGTCGCTGAATGCAAACCATGTCCCAGTGCACCTGACTCCGATTCCCATTGTCCGCTTCTTCGTAGGCCTGCCCCGGCGTGAAATGAAACGAGCCCGCGATCTTCTCGTCGAACAGAATGTCGCGCATCGGATGCAAAATCCGCGGATTGCAGCCTAACGAGAACTCGCCGATGTAACGCGCGCCCGCGTCCGAATTCAAAATCTCATTCAGCTTCCGCGTATCGTTGCTCGTCGCTTCGACGACTTTCCCGTCGCGAAAATCGAGCCGGATATTATCGAAGCTCGTTCCCTGATAAATCGTCGGCGCATTGAACGTCACATGTCCTTGCACGGAATCGCGCACCGGCGCGCTGAACACTTCGCCATCCGGAATATTGCGATCGCCCGGGCAAATGATCGCCGGAATTTTCTTAATGCTGAAACGCAGATCGGTCCCCGGTCCTTTGATGTGAACCCGATCGGTCCTCTCCATCATCGCCTTCAAAGCGTTCATCGGCGGCCGCAGTTTGCCGTAATCGAGCGTGCACACTTCGAAATAAAAATCTTCGAACGCTTCCGTGCTCATACCGGCAAGCTGCGCCATCGACGGAGTGGGCCAGCGCAACACCACCCATTTCGTTTTCTTCACGCGTTGATCGATCACCGGTCGCATTTTTTTTGCGAGCAACTTCAACTGTTTCGCCGGCACATCCGACAACTCTGTGATGTTGTCGCTGCCGCGGATGGCAATGTAGGCCTTCATCTTCTTCATGCGCGTGAGTTCATGGCGCGCAGCGAGGTTGAGTTGTTGCTCGGTCACGTCCAGTGCGATCGCCCGGTTCACGCGCGCGCGTTGGACCTGCGCAAAAGGAATTCCGCGCGCCGCGCGCACCGCGCGTACTAGTGCGATCGTCATTTCGTCGGGACAATCATAGGCGTCGATCAAAACAGTTTCGTCGCGGCGAAGGCGCACGGAGTACTCGACCAAAAGTTTTGCCAGCTTGTCGAAGCGTGGATCTTGCATAGCGGGTTAACGATTAGGCCGTCTTGATGAGTTTGGCAACGTAAGCGCCGTCAAATCCGTCGCGGAATGGCAGCGACTCGTTCTCTTCCATCAATCGCAAGATCGACATCTCCTTTTGCAATGCATCGATCGCTTCGCGATTTTCTTCCAGCTCGAGACTGCACGTGCTGTAAACCAGCACGCCGTTGTCTTTCAAGAGTGGCGCAACTGCGCGCAAGATCGACAATTGCTCCTGCTGCATTCGCGTGAACTCGTTAGGCCGCAATCGCCAGCGCACGTCCACGCGGCGCCGCATCACACCGGTGTTGCTGCACGGCGCATCGACCAGAATGCGATCGAACTTTTCGATCGATGAAATCGGGCCGTGCTTCCAATCGTGCTGCAAGGTTTGCGCGATGGTCACGCCGAGACGCGCCAGATTTTCTTCCACCATTTTCAATCGCGGCGATTGTCGATCTACCGCGAGAACTTCGCCTTCGTTTTGCATGAGCTCGGCGATGTAACTCGTCTTGCCGCCGGGCGCGGCGCAAGCGTCGAGAATTCGCTCGCCCCGCTTCGGCGCGAGCACTTCACAAGCGAGGCGTGTGCTCGGGTCTTGAATGTAGCAATGCCCGGCATCGAGTGCGGCTGCCGGAAATGTGTGCGAGAACTCCACGAAGTTCTTCGCCGAAGTTTGCCGCGCATCAGGATATCGCCGTTCGAAATCCTCCATGTCGATCTTGAGTGAATTAATGCGCGCATATAAGGACGGCGGTTGGTTGTTCCAGCGACAGAGTTGTTCGGTCGCTTCGGACCCGAAGTGCTTTTGCCAGCGCGCGACGAGAAATTCCGGATGCGATGTTCGCAGAAACAACGGCTGATTTGCCGCGTCGTTTTCCAATTTTGCGCGTTGCCGAATCGCTTCACGCAGGATGGCATTCGCAACACCGCGTGCGCGTCTCGGGGCGAGCTCCACCGTTTCGTTCACCGCCGCGTGCTCGGCCACTTGGGCAATGAGCAATTGATACAAACCGAGCTGAAGAATGTCGCGAAGATCGACATCTACATTTCCGGAACGCAGGGCGCCGATCCAGAAGTCGAGCAGCAAAAGATTTCGGAGCACGCCGTAAAAAAGTTCGAGGACGAACGCGCGATCGGACGACGACAACTCCGTTTTTGCAATTAGCTCGGCGAAAATTTCATCGGCCGATCTTCGACTCGTCCGCCAGGTGTGCAGCGCGCGCAGCGCGACATCACGAGCAGTCGTTTGCGCCACGAATCAGCGCGGCACGACCGGCGCGCGTCCGATCGAATGATAATGGAAACCGAGTTGCGCCATCGTTTGCGGATCGAAAAGATTTCGGCCGTCGAAAATAATCGGCGTCGTCATCTTCTCCTTCACCACGGCAAGATCGACATTGGCAAATTCGTCCCATTCGGTGGCGATCACGAGCGCTTCCGCGCCTTCAACCGCGTCGAGCGCCGAGGAAACAAATCGCGCGTCGGCGATTGGTTTCACTTCTCGCGCCTTGTCCATTCCCTTCGGATCGTAAACAGACACCTGCGCGCCTTCGCGCAACATGTCGGCGATCAAATCAATCGCGACCGACGAGCGAATGTCGTCCGTGTTCGGTTTGAAGGTGAGACCCCACACCGCAATTTTCTTTTCGCGCAAGACCCAAAGCGTATCGCGAATCGCCTTCAGAAAACGTTCCTTCTGCGTCGCGTTAATGCGCTGCACTTCTTTGAGCAATTGAAATGGAACGCCGAGTTGCTCGCTGATGTGGATGAACGCGGCGATGTCCTTCGGAAAACAGGAACCGCCGTAACCGATGCCGGCATTCAGGAATGTGCGGCCGATACGATGGTCCATGCCGATTCCATCAGCGACTTTTTCGACGTCCGCGCCGCTCGCGTCGCAAATGGCGGAGACGGCGTTGATGTACGAAATCTTGAGCGCGAGAAACGAATTGGCGGCGTGTTTGATGAGCTCGGCGCTATTGATGTCCGTGACCAGGATCGGCGCCATGAACGGCTCGTAAATTTTTTTCATGAGCGCGATGGCGCGTTCGCTTTGCGCGCCGATGACGATACGATCCGGCTTCATCAGGTCGCCGACCGCGCAGCCTTCGCGCAGAAATTCCGGATTGCTCACAACATCGAACTCGGCGCCGCGCTTGTTGTAACGCTTGATCGACTCGGCGACTTTCTCGCCGGTTTTTACCGGCACGGTGCTTTTGTCAACGATGACGCGGTAATCGGAGAGAACGCCGGCGATTTCGCGCGCGACTTTTTCGATGAAGCTAAGATCGACATCTCCTTGTGCGCTTTGTGGCGTGGGCACGGCGATGAAGATGACTTCGGAATTATCGACGCCTTCCTGAATACTTCCGGTGAAGCGCAGCCGATGCGCTGAGACGTTACGGTGGATCACTTCTTCCAGTCCCGGCTCGTAGATGGGCACCTTGCCCGCGCGCAACATGTCGATCTTGCGCGGATCGTTATCGACACAGGTGACGTTATGGCCGACGTCGGCGAAACATGCGCCAGTGACGAGACCGACGTAACCGGAACCAACGATCGACAAGTCCATTTAGAATTCAGCGGTTAAGTGCGCCGGGAACCAACACGCGCACGAGCCAAATCGCAAGTTAGCAGAAGCGGTGCCCGTTAGTTCGAGGTATCGGGCGAAGTGTTGCCGGCGCCGGAAGGATCAAAATTTAAATCGAAACCGAATTTCGGAAATGCCTTTAAGGTGAAGGTGAACATGACGCCGTATTCCTTCACCCCGCCATTGTCGCGGATGATTGCGCCTAACGAGGCGACCCAACTGGTAAGATCACGATAGATGGAGTAGCGCTGTTGCTCGAGCACGCCGGTGACCGCTTCGTATTGCTCCTGCGCGCCGACGCCCCAGTTATCGTTCACGCGATAGTAACCGCCCACGACGAACAGGCTGCTGTTGTTGAAAAACGGATTCGCATCCAAATAGCGGTGACCGACGCTTATCTGTAGCGGCGCGATCGGCTGGACGACGAGGTTGGTGTTCACTTCGGTGAAACCCTTATCGAACACCGGAATCTGTGAGTTGATAACGAGCGAAGCCCACGGCAGCGGCGTAAAGCGAAGTTTGTTAAAAAGATTTGAATATGGGGTTCGGTCATACGGATTGTCGAAGTTGACGTCGAAGAAAGTTTCCAAGTCGAGCCAGTTGATGGTGATGTCGTCGCGCCGGGTTTGCAGGCGGTTGCGCACGCCAAGGCGCCAAACTGTCCAGTGGTCAATCGAATCCACCGAAGTGAACTGCGGGAAGTCGATCGGGCGCAATTGCGTCGTCGGCACATAACGATCGAACTGCAAAACTTCGGCCGGATTGAGATCGGTATTTGAGACCCAGGAGAAATTCGTAAATGGCTGGATAATGTGGCGCATACCGTCGAGGCCGAAGTCGCGGCTTTGCACGTCTTCCCAGGTCCGCGAAATCTTGAACGAGGCCTCCACGCCCGCGTTCACGACGGTGCGAAAAATTTCACCGCCATCGTGCAACGGCAGCTCCAACGTCGGATCCGGCAAAAGAAAGTCAGGCACGAGCGGGTTGTCGCTAGACTCAAAAGCGGTTTTGCCAAGATCGCGCGATTTGCTGTACCACGTTTCGCGTACGCCCAGGCGCGGAACCACCGACAACCATCCGAAGTACGTATTCGGATAAGTCAGTTGGTGGAATGAATCGAAACGCCACGATTCATAATCTTCAAATTCGCTCTTGTTCGCGAAGGTGCGATGCAAGTTCGCGAGCCCGGTTTCGCCCTCGTAAAAAATGCCCGTGCCGAAAACCGGTTGCCGTACCACATCGAGCACGACTTCGGGCAAGCGCTGCGTTTGTTCGAAGAACTCGTTAGCCTGGAAGCGTGTGATGGCGGTCAGGGTATAGAGCGGATCGCGCTTTGTCATGGCAACGACGTTGTCCGGCACCGGATCGAGGCGGAAATCGTTGTGAAAAAAATCCTGCATCACAAAGGGATCACTCATCTTCGTCAGGTTAACGATCCCGTAGATGTCATCGGTGAACTCGGTGTAATCGTGCAACGTCAGGCGATAACGACCGGTCGAGACGAGTCCGCGCGGAACATCCGTCCGGTTGATGAGCGGGTTCTGGTCTTGCAGGTAATACGTTTTCAAATCTGCCCAGCTGCTGTTGCCCTTCCCATATTGAATATCGGAATCGAAACCGACGGCGACGCCGCGCCGCACGCGATAATCGAGCCGCAAGCGTCCGCTGATATTATCCCGTATCGGAAACGTCACCTGCGTCAGCAACGATGGTCCCCACGAGCTCAGATACGCCGGCGAAATGGAGAAGCTAAAAGCGTCATCGAGTCGCTGGTAAACGTACGGCCACCAGAAAAACGGCACGTTGCCGATGTAAAACGTGACATTTTGGAAAACGACATACTCATCTTCGTAAACACGGACGGTGCGCGCGCGCATGTGAAAGTCCGGCTTCGGCGAATCGTGCGTCGTAAAATTGCCATTCTCGATTCGATAGGCGTTTTCCGCGATCGAAGTGATGTTTGTGCCGGAGACGAAGTACGGAAAATATTGCGTCTGCATCGCGCCGGCGCGGATTTCTTTCGTGTCGATGTTGTAAGTGGCGTGCTCGCCCACGTACATGCTCGTGTCGCGATAAATTCGCACGTTTCCCTCGACATAGATTTCGTGTTTTTGCGAATTGTAATTCGCGCGGTCGGCGTAAATGTCGGTGTCGCCCACATGAATCGCGACATTGTCGTGCGCGGTCGCAATTCCGTTCTCATAGTTCGTTTGGCCGGTGGAAGTGATTTCGACCGGCTGGTTTTTTGGGGTCTCGATTGCGCCGGACGCAAAATTCGTCGCCACGAAAAGTAAAATAATTCCCCAAAACAGCCGGATCATGGCGGAGGCCGAACGTACCGCACCGCCCATGCGTTGCAAAGGCAAAAGCCCCGCCGATGTCGCCCGACACCGGCAAGATCGACAACGACTTAGATCGACAATCGCAAACCGGCCACCTGCTGATTCAATCCGCAACTCAAAACCACCACGCGATCGGCGATTATTTTCGCTCGTTCCCGCGTCGGCGCGTGCAGCAGCGGCGGGAGTTGTTTGGTCGCCAAAAATTGCGTGGCGACGATGACCTGCCACAGCGCGCTCGCGCCCACGCTTTCTCCTAGCGCCGGTTTGGCCGAATAAATCTCGGTTGTGCCAACTGCGTTGCGCTCCAACGCGTCGATAAAAGTTCCGTTCGCGCTGCCGATGACAACGCTCGCATCATCGCTGCCGAGATCGCGTGCGACTTTAGTGAGGGCAGCGGCGGCATGTTTGCGTGAGGAAAAGTATTTTCCAGCGTGCGCGGCTTCGATTCGCACCGCGCCATTCCGGCCGACCAGGACCGCTCCCGCGCCTTCGCTCAAAATCGCTCCGCGCGGTGGATGAGCAAATGGTTCAATCGGTGGCGCGGCGCGAAGCAGTCGCCATTTGTGATAGGCGTCGCACAAGAGCCAGTCCGCTTCCTCCGCCGCCACCACGAGACAGAAATCGATGTCGTCCTCGGCTAACAAATTCTCCGCCATTTTGATCGCGACTAATCCGACCGCACCGTCGCCGACGAGCGTGTAACTCGCGCCTTCGATGCCTAACAAAGCCGCAAGATGACTCGCAGGCGCGTTGAAAACGGTTTCGGGAAATAGCAACGGACTCGCGGATTGCGCGCCGGTAGTGACGATATCGTGATAGAAACGTTTCGTGTAAATCACGCCGCCATTCGCGATCGCGAAGACGAGGGCGACGCGTTGCATGTCGATCTTGTGCGATGTCGATCTTGCGTGGTCGAGCGCGCTCAGTCCCGCGGCCGCGGAAAAGCGCGAGATGGCGCTGGCGCGGCGCAATCGCGCATGTCGCGGCAGATTCGTTAGGGCATTTTCCGGACCGCGATAAACCAGGTACGGCTTTGCCCCGACGGGATCACAAATCGGTTCGGCGGTTGCTTCGTCGCCGCGGCAAAGACTTTCCCAAACTTCCGAAATGCTGCTGCCGAGAGGCGTGACCCATCCGGCGCCGGCGATGGAGATGCTCATTCGTTAGCGCGCCGCATTACGATCGACGCATTCGTTCCGCCGAAGCCAAATGAATTTGAAAGGACGATGTCGATCTTGGCCGGACGCGATTCATTCGCGACGATGTTAAGATCGACATCGTCATCCGCGCTGCGGAAGTTGATGTTCGGCGGAAGAATTTGTTTTTGTAGCGCGAGTAAACAAAACACCGCTTCGATCGCTCCCGCCGCCCCTAACGAATGTCCCATCATCGATTTGGTCGAGCTCACTGGAACCGATTTGCCTAACAATTCTGCAATCGCTTTCCCTTCGGCTGCGTCGTTGAAAACAGTGGCGGTGCCGTGCGCATTTACATAGTCGATCTGCTCGGGCGCGATCCGCGCACTTCGCAATGCGCGCTTCATAGCGTGGCGCGGACCGACCCCGGACGGATCGGGTTGGGTGAGGTGATGATTATCGGTCGAAATGCCGTAGCCGATGATCTCACCAAGAATGTTTGCGCCGCGCGCGCGTGCGGAATCAAAGTTTTCAAGCGCGAACACGGCGGCGCCTTCGCCGAGCACCATCCCGGTACGTTGTCGATCAAACGGCCGGCACTTATCCGGCGTCGACGCTTGCAACGAATCAAACCCGACGAAGACGAGCTCCGAGATTGCGTCGTAGCCGCCGGTGAGCACGCGTCGGTAGCGACCGGAGCGAATGCAATCGAACGCATGACCGATCGCGTTCGTGCCGGACGCGCACGCGTTGGCAATGATCTGCGCCGGCGCGGAAATGTCGAAAGCTTCGAACGCGTCTGCGACCGGCTTTTGCGGCGGATAATTCGCAATCCATTCCGGTGCGCGACGTGTCGCGTCGTGTCGCTGTAAGGCGCGATAATAATTTTCGCCAAACGACATTCCGCCGCTGGTCGTGCCGATGACGGCGAGTTCAGGAGTGAATTGTCGATCTTGCGCGAGCATTTCTTCGAGCGCGGTAATCATCATTGCCGCTGCGCGATGAAGCCGGCGTGCGCGGCGGCCCCGAGGTTTGCTCAGTTGGTGGTCCGCGATTTGCCCGGCCGTTTTGCACCGGCATTGCGTGACATCGAAGTGGGTAATGGCAGTGACGCAATCGCGCCCCGAAAAGAGCGCATCACTCGTGGCACTTAGGCCGCGGCCGAGGGGACTGACAACTCCGGCGCCGACGATGGCGACGCGGTCGGCATTTGTTTTTCCGTTAGTCCCGGTAAATGTAAACATAGCCGCGGTTTTCTCGTTAGCTTTGGTATTGCATTCCACTCGCCCGGCCCTTACTAATGGCAACCGAAAACGGGAGCTACGAAGTTTGGTGGATTGTCAGTTGAGTTTATTCAGCGGCGATTTGAAATCCGATAAGCGGGAACAGTCTTCAGGCGACGTTTTCATCAAGTAAACTCGATGGGTACTAAATTATACGTAGGCAATCTACCGTTCAACACGACGGAAAACGAACTGCAGGAACTTTTTTCCCAGGCCGGTGCGGTCCAGGAAGTAATGCTCATGCAAGATAAATTCACCGGCAAATCACGCGGCTTCGCGTTTGTCACCATGACTTCGGAACAGGACGCACAAAATGCGATCTCGAAGTTGAATGGACAAAACATTGAAGGCCGGCCATTGACCGTGAACGAAGCGCGCCCGCGCGAATCGCGTCCGGCCGGCGGTGGCGGTGGCGGGGGTGGTCGCGGCGGCTACGGCGGTGGCGGTGGTGGCGGCGGCGGCTACGGTGGTGGCGGTGGTGGCGGACGTCGCGACGGCGGCGGACGACGCTAGGTCGCCTAACATTTCAGATTTTCGTTGCGCCGCGGCCCCGGCTGCCGTTTGCTTTTTCCCTAACTCAACTACGAAAGGGAGCAGGCAAATTATGGCTGACGATCAAAGTGGTAGTAGCGAAGAGAACATTCAATTCCCGCCCATTCCAAAGCAGACTGCGGGTGCGGTAGCGGGCGCAGCGCTCGGTAGTCTGGTCGGACCTGTCGGCACCGTTGTCGGCGGAGTCGTGGGCGCACTCGCGGGCAAAGCGGCCGGAAGAGGCGAGCTGCCCGCGCCGGCAGCAAAGCGTGCGGTAAAAAAAATCGCGCGCAAAGCTACGAGCGCGACGAAAAAATCTGCGAGCAGATCTCGCCGCAGCAGCGCGAAGAAGCGCACCACCGGAAAAAAACGCGGGGGTAAGAAAGCGACGAAACGCGCGAAAGCCGGCCGTTCACGTGCAAGATCGACATCGTCACGTGCGCGCGGTCGCAGCAAAGCGAAGCGCGGCGGCGGAAAGAAAAAGCGCCGTTAAAGAAACTGGGCAGGGCTGGATTCGAACCAGCGAAGGCGTAAGCCAGCGGATTTACAGTCCGCCCCGTTTGGCCACTTCGGTACCTACCCGTGCGTTCGCGGCGCGTGCGAGCCTTGATATAGCTTAGCTGAAGAAATCGGCAACCGCACTGACGACGTAACGTTGCGCCTCGCGCGAAATTTCCGGCCAAAACGGCAGCGCGAGAGTTTCGTGCGCGGCTTGTTCGGTATTCGGAAAATCGCCGCGCTTGTATCCGAGATATTGCAACGCCTTCTGCTCGTGCAATCCGAGCGGATAATAAATCTCGGTCCCGATGTTGCATTTCGTCAGGTGTGCGCGCAGCTCATCGCGTTTCGGCGTGCGGATGACGAATTGATGATAGACGTGGTGGTTCGTTAGGCCGCCGGCGCGATAAGGTTCAGGCGGCAGAGTCACCTTGTCGATCAAACCCGCACTCGTGAATTCTTCGCGGTAAAAATCGGCGGCGGCGCGGCGCATCGCTGTCCATTTGTGTAGATGCGGCAACTTCACCGAGAGCACGGCGGCTTGGATTTCATCCAACCGAAAATTTCCACCGATCGCCTCGTGAAAATAACGTGGTTCCATTCCATGCTGTCGAAGGATGCGCAGTCGTTTCGCTAGTTCGGCGTCGTTGCAAATCACCAGGCCGGCATCGCCGGCGGCGCTAAGATTCTTCGTCGGATAAAAACTGAAGCAGCCGATCTCGCTCATCGTTCCGGCGAACCGCGCGCCGCCTTTGCTGGGATATTCCGCGCCGATCGCCTGCGCCGCGTCTTCGACGATCTTCAATTCAAATTCGCGCGCAATGTCGATCATCGCGTCCATGTCGCAGCACAAACCGAAAAGGTGCACCGGAATAATCGCGCGAATTTTTTCCGCGCGTTTCTGCTCGAGACACGCGCGCACTTCGTTAGGCGAAATGTTATACGTCGCAAGATCGACATCTACCATCACCGGCGTCGCGCCGAGACGCGCGACGCATCCCGCCGTCGCGAAAAAACTGTATGCCGGCACGATCACGGCATCGCCCGGTCCAATCCCAAGTGCGATCAGCGCGATTAGCAACGCATCCGTTCCCGACGAAACGCCGATCGCGTGCGGCGTTTTCAGGTAATCGCAAATCGCGCCCTCCAATTCGGCGACGTTCTCGCCCAGAATAAAACGCTGCGTCGCCAGCACCTTGTCGATCTTGTCGCGGATCGGACCGGCGAGCTGGCGATATTGCTCGCTCAGATCAAGCAATGGCACGCGCATAGCTGCGAAAAGAGAGCATGGCAGCTTCAGTCCACGGTTCAAGCGCGCTACGGTCGCTCGTTGACCCCGCACCTTCACTAAGATAGCCTCCGGCAACTATGGCGCTCATTCGCACGCTTTTTTGGGTCGCTCTCTTCGTTTTCTTCACCTTTTGCTTCGTCGTCCTTTTCGAATACGGCACGCACGATTTCGTCGCTGGATTTAAAACGGAATACACGCGCGTCGAGAAATTCGTGAAGGAAGCCGTCCACAAACCGGCGGACAAAGACAAAGAGAAAAAGAAATAGCGTCCGCTATTTCACGAACTCCAACTCCGGCAGCTTGTCGATGTAGCCGCGCTTTTGCGCTTCGCCCAGAAAACGCCGAATCGCTTCCCGTCCGGTCTCGCCGTAATCGCGCGTAAAGTCGTTCACGTACATGCCGATGAATTTCCCGGCAAGATCGACATTCATATCGCGCGCGTACTTCATCGAATGCTCCACCGCCTCTTTGCGATGCTTCAATCCGAAGTCGATGCTCGCGGCGATGATTTTCGCCAGCTCGCTGCGCACATCCGCCGGAATATCTTTGCGAACCACATTCCCGCCTAACGGCAGCGGCAATCCCGTCTCGCCTTTCCACCATTCGCCAAGATCGACAACTTTTTCGAACCCGCCGCGACCGTAAGTGAGCTGACCTTCGTGAATCACGAGCGCGGCGTCGGCCCGTCCATCGTTTACCGCCTCGAAAACTTTTTCGAACGACACCTCGATATATTTGAAGTCGCCCATGTACAATTGCAGCGCCAGAAACGAGCTCGTCATCCGGCCCGGGACCGCGATCGTGCACTTGCCTAACGACGCGCGAAGATCGACATCTTTCTTCGCGGCGCCTTTTTTTCGTACGACCAGGGGTCCATACCCATCACCCATGCTCGCTCCGCACGGCAGCAGCGCATATTTTTCAGCCACGTGCGAGTAAGCCGAAATTGAAATCGCGGAAATGTGCAATTCGCCGCGCATCGCGCGCTGGTTCAACGTCGCGATGTCCTCGACCACATGCTCGAAATCATATCCGTGCATGTCGATCTTGTGTGCGGCCATCGCGTAAAACATGAACGCGTCATCGGGGTCAGGCGTGTGACCGAGCGTAAAGACCTGCGACATTCGCGACGCTAATCGTGTCCTCATCACGCGGCAACATGGTTGTGGTTTGCGTTGCGAGAGTGCTTCCCCTACGCTTGAACCAATGGCAAAGACTGGTCTCGGCAAAGGTCTCGGCGCGTTAATCGGCACGCGTCCCGCAACGGTCGCGCCGCAGCCATCGCTCGCTCCTGCAGAAGAAATAGCGCCGGGCGAACGCGTCCATCGTTTGAAACTCAATTCGATTACGCCCAGCCCGATGCAGCCGCGAAAAGAATTCGCGCGTGAAGCGTTGCAGGAATTGATGGACTCGATTCGCGAACACGGGATCATTCAACCGCTCATCGTTAGGCAAATCGGGGGGCGTCATGAATTGATCGCGGGCGAACGTCGCTGGCGTGCCGCCGGCGAACTCGGTCTCGCGGACGTGCCTGCGATTATTCGCGAGAGTAGCGATCTCGAAGTGCTTGAGCTTTCGTTGATCGAGAACCTGCAACGCGAAGACCTCAACCCGATCGAAGAAGCGCAAGGTTATTCGCGTCTGGCTAATGAATTCGGAATGCGCCAGGAAGACATTGCGCAAAAAGTTGGGCGCAGTCGCGCGGCGGTGGCGAACGCGATGCGATTACTCGATTTGCATCCGCAAATTCAAACCTGGCTGAATCAGGAATTGCTCTCGGTTGGCCATGCGAAAGTCATTCTCGGAATCAAATCGCATGACGAGCAATTATCGGTGGCTGAGACGGTGTTGCGCCGAAAAGCCACCGTGCGTCAGACCGAGCGTCTGGTTGCGCGCCAGGTCGGTACCCGCAAACGCACCGCAAGATCGACAACTGCTCTTAACGACGCGTCGATCGCCGATTTGCAGGAACGTTTGCAACAACATCTCGGCACCCGCGTGACCATTCATCACGGCGAAAAACGCGGCCGCATTGAAATCGAATATTACGGCGCGGCCGATCTCGATCGTATCGCCGCCGCCCTTGGCCTAACGATCGAGCAAAGCTAAACGCGCGATGCTGCGCGCGTTGTTCGTTGTACTCATCGCCGTTCGCGCCACGGCCGCGGCGAATCTGTGGGACGAAGTTTCCGGCGACCGCGCGTTCGGGCAGGTGAAGTACCTTGTCGATCTTGGCCCGCGTCCGGTGGGATCGGCCGCGCTCGAAAAATCGCGTGCTTACATCGAGAAAGAATTGCGGGCGAACGGCTGGGAAGTCACGCGTCAGACTTTTACCAATTCCACCCCGCGCGGCGCGATGACGTTCGTGAATCTGATCGCGCGTTTCGGGAAAAAATCATCGCCCTCATTTCTACTTTGCTCACATTACGACACAAAAATCTTCGAGACGTTTACGTTTGTTGGCGCGAACGATGGCGGCTCTAGCACCGGATTGCTTTTGGAGATGGGACGCGTGCTCGCCTTACATCCGGCGCTCGCCGCTAAAGTTGAGCTTGTCTTTTTCGATGGCGAAGAAGCGGTCGAAGAATTTTCCGAAACCGATGGGATTTACGGCAGCCGTTATTTCGCGAAGTCGTTAGGCGAATCGAACACGAAATTTCGCGGCGGCATTTTATTCGACATGGTCGGCGATCGGGATTTGAAGATCACGTTGCCGCTCGATTCTCCGCGGGAAATGGCGCAACACATCTTCGCCGCGGCTGACGCGCTCAAGGTGCGCAATCACTTCACCTATTTCACCGGCGATGTCACGGACGATCATTCGCCACTGAACGCGGCGGGCGTTCCGACCATCGACCTGATCGATTTCGATTATCCGCCGTGGCACACCGCCGAAGACAAGATCGACAAGGTGAGCGCGGACAGTTTGCAGATCGTTGGCAAAGTTGCGACCTATTACGTTTCCGAATTCGCGCTGAAATGAAGTGGCTACTCGCGGTTGTCCTCGCCGTCGCCGCCGGAATTCTCTGCGGTTCCATCATCGCCCGATCGGCTTTGTGCTACAAATTCGTTGCGCATTACCAACCGCAGCGGTCCGCAGATATCTGGTTAGGTTACCGCGCGCGTAACGAAACCGTCTCGCAGCTTTCGGTGAGTCGCGAGCTCGCATTGCTGCGCGCTCAATTCGCTGATGAGGAAAAATGGCGGGCCGCTTTGCGCGCGAATCATCTTTGCGCGTGGCAGCTCGGTCGCGTTGTGAAAGATCATTTACGAAGTCGCGCTTGGTTAGATCGACAACTCACGCTCGCGACCTCGGTGAGAGACGACGAATGCCGAGTTTATTTCGCGCAACATCAAGCGGATCTCGTGCAGCCGATTCGTTATCGTGTGGCGCATTTGTTTTTGGCCGCGCCGCCGGAAACACCCGAAGAAGTCGTCACAACCAAACGGCGGACGATCGACGATCTCGCGCGGCGCTTGAAGCAGGGCGAGCAATTCCCCGATCTTGTCGCACAATTTTCCGAAGACGAAGCGACCAAGAAACGTGGCGGGGATCTCGGCTATTTTTCGGACGCGCGGATGCCGGCAGATTTTCTGGCGGCAGTGCGCACGTTGCAGATCGGCCAGTTGAGCGAGGTGGTGCAAACGAAGCTCGGGTTTCACATTCTTCAGCTGACGGACATGAAGCCGGAGCGGCCGATGAGCTTGGAAGAGGCGCGTCCGGAGATCGCGACCGAACTGCAAAACGCAAAGCGGCGCGAAGCCGTCCCAAAGTTGATTGTCGATCTTGCGCGGGACGCAGAGTTCGTCCGCAAATAAGTTCGGCATTGCGCCGGAGATCGATTAAATTCAATCTTCGTATGCGCCGTTCGCGGCGCTTTATGTCGCGTCGCTTAAATAAAAACGTTGGAATCATCGGGCTGGGGATCATCGGCAGCCGCGTGCGTGAAGCGCTGCGCGCGAAAGGTTTTCGCACTTTCGTTTGGAACCGCACCCCGAAGCCGGTCCCCAATTTTGTCGGCGCCCCAGTCGAGCTCGCCGAGATGTGCGACATCATTCAGATCTTTGTGTCGGATGACGACGCGCTTCTCGACGTCGTGAAACAACTCGCGCCCGGGATCGGCGCGCGACACGTGATCGTTGCGCATCCGACGGTCGCGCCGCACACGATGGTTTCCGCGAGCGAAATCGTGCAGCGTCGCGGCGCGCGTTTTGTCGAAGCGCCATTTACCGGCAGTAAGGAAGCGGCCGAAAACGGGCAACTGGTTTACTACATCGGCGGCGAAGAATCGGCGATCGAGGAAGCGCGGCCGGTATTGGAAGCGTCGAGCAAGGCGGTGATGGCGATTGGCGAAATCGGCACCGCGACCTTGATGAAGATCGCGACCAACATGGTCACGGCCGCGAGTGTGCAAGCCGCGGCCGAAGCGATGGCGCTCGTGCGCGCAACGGGATTGTCGATCGAAAAATTTGTCGAAGCGATGAAAGGCAACGCGAGCAATTCGAAAACGCTCGACCTGAAATTGCCGAAGATGGTGAGCGCCGATTTCGAGCCGCATTTTTCGGTCAAGCACATGCTCAAGGACATGCAGATCGCGAGTCGTCTCGGGCTTTCGCACCATCTCGAGCTCGGCGTGACTTCGGCCGCGCGCGACCGGTTGCTCGAGCAGATGCAACGCGGATTTGGCGATGAAGATTACTCGGCGGTCGCGCGAAAATATTTCACCGGCTCGATGAAGGAATCGGCTGAAGAAGGATTGGAATTGTTCGGGATGCCGCCGGTGTCGAATGACGAAGGCCAATGGGTCGCGTGGACCCCGGGCGAGCAACAGCCCGGGATCGTGCACGCGGTGGCGCGGCCGGAAGAGCCGAAGGCAGATGTCGATCTTGCGCCGGAGGCGCCCGCGCCTGTGCCTAACGAATTTGAGCATTCCGAGCAACCGGCGGAATTCGCGGCCGAGGAATCGGAAGAACGTCGCGGATTTTTTGGCCGCTTGTTGCGACGCGAGGGCTGAGCTTTCTGGCCTTGAATCCGGAAGAAGGCGCGTTCTTCGATTTGTCCGCGCGGACAAAGCTGCGCATTCGCGGGCAAGATCGACAACGATATTTGAACGGGCAGATCACGAATGATCTGGGCAAAGTCACGTCGTCGCGCGGAATGCAGGCGTGCGTGTTAAACGCCAAAGGAAAGATGGACGCGGACGTGTTTGTCTCCGAAGACGGACACGGTTTTTTTATCGATGCCGAGCCGGATTTGCGCGCTTCGCTGCAGCCGCGGCTGGAGCGTTATGTGATCGCGGACGATGTGGAGTGCGAGGACGTGACGGCGCAGTTGTCGATCTTTCACGTGATCGGTGCGGCTTCGTTAGACCTCGCGTGTGAGTGCCGCTTGATCAACATCGATCGCTTCGGCGTCGAGGCGCGCGAAATTTGGGGCACCGCCGCGCAACACGACGAACTGTTCGAAGCAATCGCGGCGACGGTGCCGTTTTACGATCGCGAAGAAGCGGAAACGTTTCGCATCGAGCAGGGAATTCCGCGATGGGGGCGCGACCTGAGCCCGGAGATTCTTCCGCCGGAAGCGAACCTCGAATCGCGTTGCATCGATTACGAGAAGGGCTGCTACATCGGGCAGGAAGTGATTTCGCGCATGAAAATGTCCGGGCAACGCGCGAAGAAACTGGTCGGGTTCGCTGGTGACGTGCCGATGGAAGCGGGGATGAAGTTGTTTCAGATTGGCGGCGAGGGGAAGGAAGTCGGCTGGATTACGAGTGCGACGCGGAGCAAACGTTTCGGCAAAGAAATCGGACTCGGTTATATCAAGCGGCCGTTTTTCCCTAACAAATTCAAGCTGGACGGGCGCGACCCGAATGACGTCACGCGCCCGACCGTGCGCGTGGAGATTGTCGATCTTCCATTCACTCGCGGGAACCTTTAGCTTGCGGCCCGATGGCGAAGGTCAGTCTCCAGCACGTCTATAAAATTTATCGCGGAGAAAAAGGCGGCGACGTCACGGCCGTGCACGACGTTAATTTTGAGGTCGCCGATCGCGAATTTGTAGTTTTGGTCGGGCCCTCCGGCTGCGGCAAATCGACTACGCTGCGAATGGTCGCGGGCCTGGAACAAATTTCCGAAGGCGACATTTACATCGACGAGCTACGGGTGAACGACGTTGCGCCGAAAGACCGCGACATCGCGATGGTGTTTCAAAATTACGCGCTCTATCCGCACATGAGTGTTTACGACAACCTCGCTTTCGGATTGAAGCTGCGAAAATTTCCAAAAGCGGAAATCAAGAAGCGCGTGACCGACGCGGCCGGGATTCTCGGCATCGAAAAGCTGCTCGAGCGTAAACCGCGCGCGCTGTCTGGCGGGCAGCGTCAGCGCGTGGCGGTCGGTCGCGCAATCGTTAGGCGGCCGAAAGTGTTTTTATTCGACGAGCCGTTGTCGAATCTCGACGCCAAGATGCGGGTGCAAATGCGGGCGGAGATCACCAAACTGCATCAGCGATTGCAAGCGACGATGATTTACGTCACCCACGACCAGGTGGAGGCGATGACAATGGGCGACCGCATCGTGGTGATGAACAACGGCGTGGTGCAGCAAATCGACACCCCACTGAAGTTGTACAACGAGCCGACAAATTTATTCGTGGCCGGATTTCTCGGCAGCCCGTCCATGAATTTCGTCAACGGCACACTCAAGATCGACAATGGCGCGATCGAATTTACGGAATTGCAGGGCGGCGCGATCAAGTTGCGATTAGAGGCGAGCGAACACTTTCGCGAGTTTAGCGGCAAGCCGGTTTTGTTAGGCATTCGGCCCGAAGACATCGAGCTCGCGCAATTCGCGGCCACGAATGAAAGATCGACATCGAGTTTTCCCGCGATCGTCGACATCGTCGAACCGATGGGCGCGGAGACGAACCTGTATTTGCAGACGGGCGCGCACACTGTCGTCTGCCGCAGCCAAAAAGCGCTCGAGCATCGCGAGGCCGGTCGCCGGTTCCAATTCGACATCAATTTGGAGAAGGCGCACCTGTTCGACCCGGCGACGGGAGCGCGAATAGTCTGACGGTTTCGTAATTCGTTTTGCCTCCGCCATTTGCGTATTTTGGGATTGCACTCCGGCGCCCCGCGGCATATAAAGCGTCGCCACGCCATGAATCAACGTCTGCTGTCCGAAATCGGCCGCACCCAGCGGCTGGAAATTCTTAATTCACTCAAGCGCTCGAAAGGCCTGTCGGTCAATGAGCTCGTCCGCAAAATGAAGATGAGCTATATGGGCATCAAGCAGCATTGCATGACATTGCAACGCGACGGCTATCTCGACACATGGCGACGGCCGCAAAAAATGGGCCGACCGGAAATGGTTTACCGGCTCACGCAACGGACGCACGATCTTTTCCAAAGCGATAGCAATCGCCTCACGCTCGATCTCCTGGAGGCCGCGCGCGAGATCCACGGAGCGAACGCTCCGGAAAAACTTCTCTACAACATCTACGGAAAGAAAACCGAAGCGTTGAAGTCGAAAGTGCGCGGCGCGGACATCGCCGAGCGCGCGAAATGGCTGGCGAAAGTGCGCGATAGCGAAGGTTACATGGCCGAGTTCATGACCGAAGAGAAAGAAGGCGGGCCGCAGATTTTGGAATGCCATTCGCCTATTTTAAATTTGCTCGAGAAATATCCGATCGTTCGCCGGCTGGAGCAGGACCTTTTCGAAGCGGTGTTAGGCACGAAGGTGCGCCGCGAGGAAACGCGTAACTCGGGGAATTACGAATGCGCGTTTTATTTCGATCTCGGGCCGACTGGTCAAAACGGCGATCACTAGATCGACATCGCGCAAGATCGACATTTCCTCTTTCGCCCGCGGCGAATCTTAGTTGATTGAAAGCCCATGCTTCGGGCTTTTCCCTCAGTCGTCATCGAGAATTTGCAGCCGCTGATTGATGGCGGCCGTTTTCCGGTGAAACGGGTCGTGGGCGAAGATCTCGTCGTGGAAGCGGACATTTTCCGCGACGGTCACGACCCGGTGGCAGCGAATTTACGCTGGCGCATTGTCGGCGAAGCGGGCTGGCACGACACCGCGATGCAGCTGGTCGATAACGATCGTTGGCGCGGCATTTGCACCTTCTACGAGAACGCGATTTACGAATACACAGTCGAGGCTTGGACAGACACGTTTGGCGGGTGGCAGCATGAGTTCGCGAAAAAATTCGAGGCCGGAATTGTCGATCTTACGAGCGAAGCGCTGGAAGGTGCGGCGTTGATCGAAGCCGCGGCGGAACGTGCGCGCGATTCCAACGATGCCGCGCGATTATTCGAACTTTCGCAGTGCATTCGCACGGCCGACAATGCGCAGATCAACGCCTACGCGCACTCGGGCGAGCTCGAAGTGTTGATGGCGACGTATCCCGACTTGTCGGAAGCGACGCAATACGCGCCCGCGCCACGAGTGATTGTGGATCGAACACGCGCGCGCACGGCGGCGTGGTATGAATTTTTTCCGCGTTCCGCCGGCGGTCACGGCGATCGCGGTTCGACCTTTCGCGAATGTTTGCCGCGCGTCGATGACGCGAAAGCGATGGGGTTCGACGTAATTTATTTTCCGCCGATCCATCCCATCGGTCACACCAACCGCAAAGGCCGAAATAATTCCCTAACGAGTCTGCCGGGTGAGCCTGGCGTGCCGTACGCGATTGGAAATGAATTTGGCGGACATAAAGATGTCGATCCTGCATTAGGCACGATCGAAGACTTCGATTGGTTAGTCGGCGAGATTCAGAAACGCGGGATGGAGGTGGCGCTCGATTTCGCGATCAACTGTTCGCCCGATCATCCTTACGTGCGCGATCATCCGGAATGGTTCTACCAGCGTCCCGACGGCACGATTAAATTCGCGGAGAACCCGCCGAAAAAATATGAAGACATTTATCCGCTGAATTTCCGCTGCGAAAACTGGCGCGAGCTGTGGAAGGAAATGAAGAGCATCATTCTCTTCTGGGCGAGCCACGGCGTGCGCACGATTCGAGTGGACAATCCCCACACCAAGCCGGTGGCGTTTTGGGAATACCTCATCAGCGGCGTGCGCGCGGAATATCCCGACGTGATTTTTCTATCGGAAGCTTTCACGCGTCCGAAAATGATGAAGATCCTGGCGAAGGCCGGCTTCAGTCAAAGCTACACTTATTTTACGTGGCGCAATTCGAAGCAGGAGCTCACGGAATATTTCACCGAGCTCACACAAACAGAAATGCGCACGTATTTCCGCGGCAACCTCTGGCCGAATACGCCGGACATTCTGCCCTTCGTTCTTCAGGATGGCGGACGCCCCGCGTTCATGATCCGCGCTTTGCTCGCGGCCACGCTCTCGAGCGTCTACGGCATCTACAGCGGGTTCGAGCTGTGCGAGAACGCGGCCCTGCCCGGTCGCGAGGAGTATCTCGATTCGGAGAAGTATCAATTCAAAGAGCGTGACTGGGATGCGCCGGGCAACATCAAGGAGTGGATCACGCGCTTGAATCAAATCCGCCTAACAAATCGTGCTTTGCAATTTTACGATAATCTTCGGTTCTTCGACGCGGACAATCCCGCGATTTTGTTCTACGGAAAAATGACGCCGGCGCGGGAAGACGTTGTCTTCGTGGTCGTAAATCTCGATCCACACCGCAAACATCACTCCTACATTTACATGCCGTTGGAACAATTTGGTGTGCGCGAAGGCGAAGCCTATCAAGTGCACGACTTACTCAGCGACGCGCGTTACATCTGGTCGGGCCAGCGCAATTACGTCGAACTGGATCCGGAAACTCAACCCGCGCACATCTTCCGGGTGCGACGTGCCGCCGCCAACGGACAATTCGCCTAGCAACATCGAGCGGACAGCGGGGTTAAGTTGTCTAAAGGCCGGGTTTGCATGGCCCAGCCCTGCGCCTATCATTTACGAACTTTCGCATGAAAATTTTCACTTCGCTGGTCGCCACCGCGATCGCGTCTCCGCTTTTCGCTCAAACCAACCCGGGCGCGCCTGATCTGCCGCATCCAGCTACGACCACCACCGTGCTCGACGCCATTCTCAAAGCCGGTCCGGTCATGTATGCGCTGCTCGCATTGTCGATCTTTTCCGTCATGCTCGTGGTCGTTTATTTCATGACCATTCGGAAGGGCGCGGTCGTTTCGAGCGGTTTCATGGCCACGGCGGATGCGTTGCTGCGCAAACACGATTATCTCGGATTGCTCGCCGTTTCGAATCGCCATGGCGAAGCGATCGCGCGCGTCGTGCAAAAAGTTCTCGATTTCACGACCAAAAATCCGAACGCCGATTTTCAACAGGTGCGCGACCTGGCCGAAACCGAAGGCACTCGCGTCGCCTCGAACTTGAATAACCGCGTCACCTATCTCGCCGACATCGGAATGATTGCGCCGCTCATCGGCTTGTTAGGCACGGCCATCGGCATTGTGCGCGCATTCACGGCACTGAGTGCCGATCTTGGCACGGCGCGCTACGCCTTGCTCTCGCGTGGCGTCAGCGAAGCGCTTATTAATACCTGCGCCGGTCTCGCCATCGGTATTCCGGCGATGATTTTCTACGCCTTCTTTCGCGGACGGGTGCAACGGCTCATTTCAGATTTGGAGGGAGCAGTTACGCACATCCTCGCATTGCTTTCGGTCCAACAAGGCGGCCGCCGCAGCGAGCGCACGCCGGTTTTACTCGAAGACGATTTTTGATTGTCGATCTTGTCGATGTCGATCTTGCGATTGCCTAACAAATGAACTTGCGCAGCCGAGCCCAGTTGCATCATCCCGGAATTCAACTCGCGCCGCTCGTCGACGTCTTGTTGCTCCTGCTCATTTTCTTTTTGATGACGTGGAACGCCGCGCGCAATGAAAACGAGCTCGATGTCAAGGTTCCAAAGGCGACCGCGGCCAAAGAAAAAGCCGCGCCCATCGGCGATATCGTCGTGAATGTGAAAAGCGACGGGAATGTGGTCGTGAACCGACGCACACTTGGTCCGAATGAATTGAGCGACCTGCTGAAAAATCTCGTGCAACTCAATCCCGAACAGGCGGTGGTCATTCGCGGAGATGAAGCCGGCGCTTATAAAAACATCGTGTCCGTTTTGAACACGTGCAGCGAAGCCGGCGTCTCGAACGTCGCGTTCGCAACGTCAAAATGAAATGCGGGCGCAGCGCGCTCGTTTTGGTCGCGCTGCTTTTTAATTTCGTTAGTCTTTTCGCGCAGAATCCGCCGGTGCGCCGGGCCCAGCCGGTCGAGCAACCGCCGGTCGCGCGCGCGTTGCCGGCGGAAGATTCATCCTCTGAGCCAAGATCGACATCTTCACCTAACGAATCGTCCGAGCCGGCGGAACCGACCGCTCCTCCGTCCAAACGCCAGCTTGAGTACGCCGAAGGTTTGTTTCGGCAAAAGCTTTACGATCTCGCCGCGCCCGAGTTTGAAAAATACATCGACCAGTATCCGACGTCCTCCGAGCGCGCCCGGGTCCACTTTTTTCTCGGCGAGGCATATCGCGCGTTGAATAAGCCGGGACCGGCGCGAAAAAATTTCCAGGCTATTCTCGATGATTTCGGTGACAGCGACTACGCCGGCCCGGCTGCTTATGTTTTGGCGGAGACGGCGTTCACGGAGAAAAATTATGGCGGCGCGCTGCCGCTGTTCCATCGCGCCGCCGCAAAGTCGAAGGAGGCGGGCGTAGCGCTTTCGGCGCGTTACTTCGAGGCGCGCTGTCTCGAAGCGCTCGACAAGAAAGATGAAGCGGCCGGGATTTATTTGCAGGTCATCGATGCAAAAGACCCGAATCCGTATCGCGATGATAGTCGACTGGCGGCGGCATCAATTTTTCTTTCGCGCGCCAGGAAACTCGAGGCGTTCAAACAGTATGACGCGCTTTCAAACGATGCGCAGAAACCGGCGTTGAAAATCGAGGCAGCTGTGCGCGGCGGCGTGATCGGTGTAGATCTTGTGCAAAACGAAAGGGGAAAGATCGACAAGGCGACCATCGACCGGACGGCCGCGCTTTTGCAGAAGGGGCGGACCGCGCCGGAGGCCGGAAAATTTCGCGCGATCGCGCAGGTCGCGATGTTGAAGCTGCAATATTACACCGGCCAATACGCACCATTGCTGGCGGACTACAAAAAAGAGCAGGCGCAACTTCCCGACGATGCGCGCGCTGAGGTGATGTTGCTCGCGGCCAACGCCCAGCGTCAACTCAACCACACGAAAGAAGCGGCTGCGCTTTACGATGAGATCATCGCGAAATTTCCGAATCGCGAAGAAGCAAAGGACGCGCAGTATCAAAAGCTCATCAACATTTACAATTCGGATCCGGCGAGCGTCATCGCCGCGGTGGACGAATATCTGCAGACGAATCCGACGTCGGAACGCGCCGATCAGGCGAAAATGTTGAAAGCCGAAGCGCTGTACAAACAGCAGAATTACGCCGAGGCCGCGCCGTTGTACAGCGAGCTGCGCGTCGCGCAATTGTCACCGAAGTTGCGCGCGGAGGCGGCATTCAAGTTGGGCTCGTGCAATATCCAACTCAAAAACATCAACGGTGTTGTCGAAGCGTTCACCTATTATGTGCAGGCATTTCCAGACACGCCGCAGGCGCCGAGCGCATTTTCAAAACGCGCGCTCGCTTACGAGGAAACGCAGAATTACGACGCCGCGCTCGCGGATTTGAATACGATTCTGACGAAATATCCGCAGGCGCGCGAACGCGAGGGCGTGTTGCAGCAGAAGGCGTTGATACTCGGACAGCAGGGCAACCAGAAGGCGATGAGCGATACGTTTCGCCAGTTGCTCAAGGAATTTCCGAAGAGCGCGGTCGCCGCGCAGGCGCATTTTTACATCGGTAAGGCCGCGTTCGAGAACAAGGAATTTAGGATTGCGGTCGCCGAACTCAATATCGCGCGCCAAATCAACAAGGAGCAGTATTACAATCCCGCGACGGTGCGCATCGTCTCTTCGCATTACGCGTTGAAAGATCGCGCGGCGGTCACGAAAGAGGTCGATGCCTTTATGGCCGCAAATCCGAGCGCGCCGGTGCCGGCGGACATTTTGGATTGGTTGGGAATCGAGTTCTACAACGAGAAGAATTATCCCGCCGCCGAAAAATATTTGAGCGCTCTCGGCAAGATCGACAATCCCCAGGTGAAACCCGATTTCTGGTTTTATCTCGGCGACGCGGCGACGAAGCTGCAAAAGTTCGACGAAGCCGAAAACGCTTACGCGAAATATTTGCAGACGGCGAACGATCCCGCGGGCAAAGCGAAAGTGCTGCTGGCGTTAGGGGCCGCCAAAATCGGCGCGCACAAGCCGGACGACGCGCAAAAAATCGCCGAGCAGATCATGCAACTGCAACCGGAAGGTCGCGTGAACGCGGAAGCGCGGCTTTTGTTAGGCGACGTGCAAATCGAACGAAATAATTTCGACGAAGCTGGCAAAGCTTTCATGGGCGTGGCGTTGCTTTACGATGATCCCGCGATCACGCCGCGGGCATTGCACAAGGCATCGAACGCGTATCAACGCGCCGGCAAAACGATGGAAGCCGATCGCGCGTCGAAGCAGCTGCACGACAAATATCCGAACTACAGCGGCACGTAAGATCGACATCTTCATTTCGATCTGATTTTATGCCGCGCATGAAACAGTTTCGTTCCTGTCTCGCAGAATTCATCGGCACATTCGCGCTCATCTTCGTCGGCATCGGCGCGATCAAAACCGCCGGCCCGAACAACATCGTCGCCGTCGCGCTCGCGCACGGCCTAACGATTGCCGCCTTCGCCAGCGCGGTCATGCACATCTCCGGCGGTCAATTCAATCCCGCGGTGACTTTCGGATTGGTATGCGGCGGCCACATGCGGGTGGTTGACGCGATCTGGTATTGGATTTCGCAGTTGTTAGGCGGAATTCTCGCCGCGTGGATTTGCCTCGGCTTGTTCGGCCGCGATGTCGTCATTCAAGGCACGCCGCAGCTCGCGATTAATCTCACCGCCAGTCAGGGAATTTTAGTCGAAGCGATCCTCACATTCTTTCTCGTCTTCATCATTCACGGTGTCGCGGTCGATCCGCGCGGAACGCGAACGGTGGCCGGACTCGTTATTGGATCGACAATCACTCTCGACATTCTTTTCGGCGGACCGCTCACCGGCGCGGCGATGAATCCCGCGCGCGTCTTCGGTCCCGCGCTGGCGGCGAATTTTTGGAAAGACCACATGGTTTACTGGATCGGGCCGCTCATCGGCGGCGCCGCCGGCGGATTGGTTTATCGAATGTTGATCGAGCGCCGACCGCAAGAAGCTGCGGCTGCGACTTAGATCGCGAGCGTTTCAATCGGCAACGGCGCGAGAAATTTTCGCACGTCATCGACATATAACACCGGTTGGGCGAGGTGTGCCGCGAGAAAACTGCTGTCCGGCGTCCACGCGATACCGATTTGCGCGTCGAGTTCGCATTCGACCAGACGCGCAACGGCGTCGTCCACTTTGGTGGTGACGTTGCGCGTGTCGGTAAATTGCACCGTCGCCACGCCAGGCGCAGTCGCTTCTACATTCGGGCTCAAACTAAATGCGTGCTGCAGCAAAATATCGCCGATCGCGCGCTCGTTAGGCCGGGAACGCGCTTTGATCACGACATGCAGACAACGCGCGAGCGCCTGGCTCGGCGTCATGCCTTTGCGCACACCAGCGGATTCGGCGGCGCGATTCAATTGAATGATGAGCGGTTTCTTTTCCTGCTCTTCGATGAGCGCGGCCGGTTTGTCGCGGTCATCGGGTTGATGTCGCAACGCGGCCTGCAAATAAAAATTCGGAAGATAAATTGTCGCGAACATCAGCTGGCTTGAGCAGTGATTGTCGATCTTGCGTGAGAACGGCGAATGTCGATTCGCAATCGGGAGATGGCGTCGCGTTCCAAATCCGAAAGCGTCCACGCATTGTTGAGAATGAGCTTGAGCTGCGCGCTCGCGACCATGCTGTGGCGATCGAAGACAAGGAACGCGATCGAAGTCGATTCGACCAGGCGCTGCAATCGATACCAACTCGGCTGCGGAATTTTTCGCAGCTCGCTCGCCGCGTTCAACACAAGATCGACAATCACCAACGGGAAATTTCCGTCGCGCAAAAGGAGGTCGGCCGCTTTGATTGCATCAGCCGCTTTCGCGCACCGCACCCAAAGCAGGTGACGCAGACAATCGTTCGTTAACGAATCGGGCGAAAAGGAATCGCGGCCGTCGATGAGCGCGGCGAAATAGGAATCGCGTTGCGCGGCGGCGATGAGTGCGGCGATGAACGTCGCGCTCCCGGCGCTGAGCTCCGGCGAAATTATTTCCGTGATCGCGCCTTGCGGGAAGCCGCCGTCAATTGCGTGGTCGAGAAAAGCCAGCCCTGTTCGTAAACGAGCCGGGCGCGATGGCGGCGCGGGCGGGAAGCGTTGGGCGAGGAGCTTCCTAAGATCGACAATCTTATCTCGCGCAGGCACGCGGAAATAATGGCACGATGCTTCGTCATGTTCAAGTGAACGTTACCGCCGTTTCCGCGCATTTACCTGTTTGCGCACAAGCGACACCATTACGCCCTGGATCAATAACTCGCGCGCCGGAATCAGATTCGGATAAGCCGGATTCTCCGCTTTCAAATATGGCCGGCCATGATCGACGACATATCGCTTCAAAGTTGTTTCGCCATCGATCAACGCCGCGACGATGTCGCCGTTCTGCACGTCCTTGCGATTTTCGAGGATGACGATATCGCCATCGAGAATGTGCGCGCCGATCATGGAATCGCCGTGAACGTGCAAGGCAAACGTGTCCGCATTTTTCGATGCGTTGACCGAGCGCGTGTCGAGCGAGACGTGGCCTTCGATGCTCTGGTCCGTGAGCGTCGCCATGCCCGCGGGAATTTGTCCGTAAATCGGAATGTCATTGATGCGCACCTTCTGCACCGGCGTGATGAGCGCGCGCGCTTTGCGGGCGTGGCGATTGAGGAAACCTTTGCGCTCGAGCGCGGCGATGTATTGCATGACCGACGTCTGGCTCGCGAACCGGAAATGTTTTTGAATTTCGCGCGTGCTCGGCGTGAGACCTTTCTCGCGCTGTTCGCTCTGGATAAAATCGAGGATGCTCTTTTGCCGGTGCGTTAACACGACCGGATCATCGCAGACGAACGAGCGTCGTGCAAGTTCAAATGAACATCTCGTTAGATCGACAATTGCAACCGGCGTTCGTCGAGTAAATCGCGCCAGCGCGTCAGGTAAACAAGCCGCTGATGAATTTGCTGAATCTCCTCGCGATTCTCCGGCCAACCAGCATCCGCCGCGCGCAAGGTGTCGAGCGTCCGATCGTGTTGCGCGGTGACGCGCGCGAGAAGTTCATCGACCCGCGCGGCATCTTTCATGTCGATCTTGTTCAAAACCGGCGCGATCGCCATGAAAAGATCGACAAGGTCATCCGGGACGTTGTCTGAAGCGCGTTCGTTAGGGCCGAGCAAATGTTCGAGGCGTGATTTCGGATCGCGCAGCACGCGATAGGCTTCGTTCAACTGTTCGTCCGGCTGATTTTGGCGCGCGAGCGCGTGATATTTTTCTTTTAGAAGATCGACATCGAGCCAGGGTTTTCTCGGTTCATCGAGCAGCGCGAAGGAATCGATCATGCAGCGAAGCTTTCGCCGCAGGAACAATGCGCGACCGCATTAGGGTTCGTGACTTTGAACCCGCCCTTTTGCAGATCGTCGCTGTAATCAAGAACCGAGCCGCTAACGAAGAGCGCGCTTTTTGGATCGACAACTACGCGCACGCCCGCAGTCGGGACCATGATGTCGCGATTGGCCGGGCCATCGACCAAATCCATTTTGTATTGCAACCCGGAACAGCCACCACCGATGACGGCGACGCGCAGTGCGCCTTGCGGCCGGCCCTGTTTCTCGAGCAAAGAGGAGAGACGGCGCGCGGCCGGCTCGGTCACTTTCACCAGACGCTCGTTGCCGATCTTGTAGTTAGGCGCAGCAGTTGTTTCCAAAGTTAATTGTCGATCTTGTGATCGAGATACAATAGCACGAAGCCGATCCCGAGCAGCGGACGCAAGACGGCCTGGGCAATCCCGATCCAAAACGCCCCTGCAACCGGCGGCGCCTGCGACATGGCGCGCATCTTTTCCATTAACGCCTGCGGATCGGGCGTGGTCGCGATCGTTTGAAAATACGATTGCAACGCCGGCCAGTTGAGCGCGAAGACAATCCCAAACCAGAGCGAAGCAATGACGGCGCCGCGCCAGACCGGCCGGCGATACCATGGCAGATCCCGACGGCTGCGCGCGAGCGTGCGACTGCGGACTAACGACTCGGTGATATTGCAATCCTCGAGCACGGCGAATTGTTGCCAGAACATGAAGTTCACGAAGAGGTGGCTCACCATCCACATTTGAAAGGCGAGAATGAGCAGCGCGCCGAAGATGGACCAAACGGTCGGTGCGCCAGCGATGAGCGAGAAAATAATTCCGACCGGCAGGATCGTCCAAAAGGCGAAACAAAACGCGACGTAAATGCTCAGAAACGCGACACGCGGCCAATAGCTCGCGGCGGCATTGAGCACTTTGAGGAAACTGATGCGATCGCCGCCGCTGAGTTGGGCGGTGAGAATTTGAATTCCAGCGACGTAAATTGGCCAGAGCACAAGCGCGAGCACAGTCATGCAAAATGCGAAGGCCCAACTCACGAGCTGCCGAAGATCGACATCGATATGTGGCGCGGCGTTGATGATGGGCTCGGCGAATTGTGCGCAGAGCGACGGCGCGACGATGAGCAAGGTGAGGCAGAGATATTGGAAGAAGCCGCGAAAATAAATTCGCAGCGTTTGTCCCAGAACTCGGCCTAACGAACTCGGCGGCCGCGGCGGTTCACGATGTTCCTCTGGGACCGGTTGACGGTGTTCATCCTGCACCGGCGGCGGCGCGACCGTTTCGAACAAGTCCGGAATCTTCGCGGCCGTTGTCCAAAGATCGACATCTGCCTTTCGCGCGTCGTTCGTCGGCAGAACGCGGCCTTCGTCTTTCCATTCGCGCAGCGTGGCGAGATCGGCCGGGCCGTATTCCTTGCCTTCCACGCGAACGAACCATTGCTCGGCCATGCCTTGATCATCTCGCATCGCGCATCCAGAATCCAGCACGCGCATGAAGCTTCTTCTGGTCGACGGCCATTACTATGTTTACCGGTCGTTTTTCGCCATCCCGAATCTGTCGAATTCCAAAGGCGAACCGACGAACGCGATCTTCGGTTTCACGAAGACGCTTCGGTTGATGATCAAACATCTGCAGCCGGATCTCGGCGCGGTGTTTTGGGACGAAGGCATGCCGGAACACCGGATGAAACTTCAGCCGAACTACAAGGAGACGCGCAAGGAAATGCCGCTGCCGATGGTGCCGCAGCTCGATTACATCCGAAAACTCACACCGTTGATCGGCTTCACGAATATTTCGCTGCCGAACACCGAGGCCGATGACTTGATGGGCTGTTACGCGATGGCGGCGTGCAAGCGCAAAGGAATGGAAGTGGTGCTCGCGACTAACGACAAGGACTTGTTCCAGCTCGTTGGGCCGTGCGTGAAAGTTTACAGCACGAACAAAACTGATCTCGCGTCGCCGAAAGACGGATTTGCGTTGCTCGGGGAAGACCAGGTCATCGCGAAATGGGATGTGGCACCGCGATTAATCGGTGACGTGCTCGCGATCGCGGGCGACTCGGTCGATAACATTCCGGGCGCGGGGATCGGGCGAAAAGCGGCGGCGAAATTAATCACCGAATTCGGCGGGCTCGACTCGCTTCTCGCTAAGATCGACATGGTGAAGTCGGAGAAGACGCGCGAAAAGCTGAGGGCGGCTCGCGAGCAAATCCTGCAAAACCGCAAAATGGTCGCGCTCGATTGCGACATCAAATTGCCGACGCCGATCGACGATTTACGCATCCAACCCGATTATCCCGCGCTCATCGCCGCCGTCGAGAAGTGCGAGTTTAAGTCTCTTTTGCAGGAGATCCGCGACGAGGCGGCGAAGGTCCAAACCGGGGCGCAATCCGAGCTGGCCCTGTAGGTTAGATCGACATCGAAATTTCCTGAAATTTTGCGGAAAAAATTCGAACGGCCGCCGGAGCCTACTGTCCAATTAAACAGGTTAAGGCGATTCGGGTAGTTGCACGTTTTTCAGTATTTGTTGTTTCTCCTTGGCGTGCGCTGCCCGAATCTTTTTTTTGTCCTAAAGCCGCTGGCCGTGATTTCATAGACGCCAGATGGAACGCCAGCTACTCGGCCTTCGCGGCTTTCTGATCGACGCGCCCGCCTTTGGCGCGTTGCGCAGTAAACGCCGCGGCGCGCTCATTATCGAAAACAGCCGCATCGTCGAAGTCGGCGATTTCGACGATCTCCGCCGATCGGAACGCGCGCGCGGATTGGAATGGATCGATCACGGCGCGGCCGCAATTTTCCCCGGCCTGATCGATTGCCATACGCACTTGCCGCAATATCCGGCCGTCGCGCGCGGCGAAAGCGAATTACTGCCGTGGTTGCGCGAAAATATTTTTCCGGTCGAACGCGACTTCACCGGTCCGAAAGCGCGTGAACAAGCGCCGCAATTTTTCCACGAGCTTGCGCGTCACGGCACAACAACGGCGATGGTTTACTCGGCCATTTACGAGGACAGTTGCGATGTAGGTTTCGAAGCGGCGAAGGCGAGCGGTCTGCGCGTGATCCTCGGCAAGGTGATGATGGACGTCGGATCGTACGGAACATTACAGCCGCGGAAAGTGGTCTCCGTTTCGTTGCTCGAAAGCGAACGGCTTTGCCGCAAATGGCACGGCGCCGAAGACGGTCGCTTGGAATATGCGTTCAGTCCGCGATTCGCCGTTACTTGTTCCGAAAAACTCATGCGCGGGGCGGCGGAAATGGCGACGCGATTCAACGCTTATCTGCAAACGCATCTCGCCGAGAACAAGGAGGAGATCGAGAAGGTGCATCATCTTTTCATGGGCGCGCGCGATTACACCCATGTCTATGAGAAGTGTGGATTGCTCACGCCGAAGACGGTGCTCGGTCATTGCATTCATTTGAACTCGCGCGAGATCGCCGCCATCGCCGCCGCACAATCGAACATCGCGCATTGTCCGACTTCGAATTTTTTTCTCGGGAGCGGATTGATGAAGCTCGACCAGCTGATGAAGGCGGGAATCAACATCGGGCTCGGCTCCGACGTCGCGGCCGGGCCGGAATTGAACATGTGGCAGGTCATGCGCGCCGCGATCGATGTGCAAAAAGCACGCGCAAATTACGAACCGAATCTGCGACCGTTGCGGCCTAACGAGGCGCTGCATCTGGCCACGCAAGGCGGGGCAAAGGCGCTGGGTAAAGCCGACAAGATCGGCAGCCTCGATCCCGGCAAAGAGGCTGACCTGGTGATTGTCGATCTTGCGTCGATCGCGCCGTATTCGAAAGATCGACAATCACTGGACGACTTGTCGCCCGACGATGTGGTTGCGCTTTGCGTTTATCGCGGCGGTCCGCATGCGACCGTGCAAACCTACGTGCGCGGCCAACGAGTGTATGAACGGGGCTGATTTGGATCCGATCGACATTGCGCTGCGCGAAGACGTCGGCAGCGGCGATGTCACGACCGCGAATTTCGTCGCCGAAAATCTCGAAGCGACGGCGCGGATTGTTGCGCAGGAAAAAGCGATCGTCGCCGGCACGGCGACAGCCGCAGAAGTTTTTCGACGCCTCGATCCTCAACTCAAGATCGACATGTTGCGCGCGGATGGCTCGGAGGTTTCGCCTAACGATTCCGTGATGGAAATTCGGGGACGCGCCTCCAGCATCCTCACCGGCGAGCGCGTGGCGCTTAATTTTCTGCAGCGCCTTTCCGGCGTCGCCACCCTCACAAAACAATTCGTCGATGCTGCGGCCAACCCGAGCGTCACCATCCTCGACACGCGCAAAACTACGCCGGGATTGCGCACGCTTGAAAAAGCGGCTGTCGCGGCCGGCGGCGGCGGTAATCATCGCTTCGGGCTGTTCGACATGGTGCTAGTGAAAGACAATCATCTCGCTTGCGGTCGCGGGTTTCATTCGTTAGGGGAAATTGTTCGCAGGATTCGCGCGGAGCGGCCGGAGATAAAGATCGAGATCGAAGCGGACAATTTGCGCCAGGTGCGCGCGATCCTCTCAAATGCAGATGTCGATCTTATCCTGCTCGACAACATGCGCCCGGCGCAACTGCGCGAAGCCGTCGCGCTCGCGAAAGATAAAAATGTAAAACTCGAAGCCAGCGGCGGCGTGAATTTGAAAAACATCCGCGTCATCGCCGCGACCGGCGTCGATTTCATTTCCATCGGCGCGCTCACCCATTCGGCGCGCGCGATCGATTTCTCGCTCGAGATAACGCATGTGGGCACGTGATCGACTTCGCGCCGAAAAGTTGCGCGGCGGACTCGTCATCGGCCGTGCAGTCATCGTGCTCGAAGAAACGGGCTCGACTAACGACGTCGTCGCGCAAATGGCCGGGGGCGATTGGCCGGAAGGTCTTTGCGTTTTCGCGGAGCATCAAACGGCCGCGCGCGGTCAACACGGCAATAAATGGGAAGCGGCCGCGCAGAAAGGTCTTTGGTTTTCAATTTTATTGCGGCCGAAGATCGACATCGCCGAATCACCGCGCTTGAGCGAATGGGCTGCGGGCGTCATCGCCGAAACCATCGGTGATGCGACGGTGAAATTGCCTAACGACGTTTACATCGGCGAACACAAAGTCGCAGGCGTGCTCGTGGAAATGCGCGCGCAGGCCGGTGCTCCACACGTCGCGGTCGTGGGCATCGGCGTGAATGTGAATCATGTCGCGGAAGATTTCCCCGAGGCGCTGCGCGAGCGCGCGACGTCGCTCGCGATGATCCGCCGCGTTCGGCAAGATCGACATCTACTCGCGAGAAAGCTTCTGCAGAATCTCGATCGCAGTTACGTCGAGAAATTTTCTGTGCTGTAGGGGACGCTGTTAGCGTCCCATGGGAAGCCAACGGCTTCCCCTACAGGGTTCGACCGCAGCTACCCGGAGAAATTTTGCAGCGCCTGAAGCTTTTCCAGCGCGCGCCCGCTGTCGATCTGTTCCCGCGCGAATTCGATTCCGTGCCGCATCTCGCTCACGATTCCGGCGACAACAAATCCCGCCGCCGCATTCGCGATCGTCATCTCGCGTTTCGCGCCTTTGATTTCGCCAGATAAAATTCCAACAATCGTTGCCGCATTCTCGTCCGGAGTTCCGCCACGCAGTTCTTCGAGCGGGCATCGCTCGAGCCCGAGCCATTGGGTGTCGAGAATCGCGGATGAGATTTTGTCTTCTTCCAGCTCCGCCACCGTGGTCGCGCCGCAAATAGAAACGTCGTCCATGCCGTTCGTGCCTTCCGCGAGCCCGTGCACGATCCACGCGCGCTTGCGACCGAGCCGGCGCAGAACTTCCGCGAACGTTCCGGTCAATTGGGGCGCGTAAACACCGATGAGCTGGTGCGGCGGCCGCGCCGGATTCAAGAGCGGGCCGAGTAAACTGAAAACGCTGCGTTTGTTTTCGCGCGCGAGTTTCTCGCGCATCTGCGCAATCGCGCGAAAGGCCGGATGATACTTTCTCGCGAAAACAAAACCGACCCCGTGACGTTGCAACACTTCCCGAAGCTGATGCGGCTCGAGCTGAATGCGAATGCCTAACGACTCCAGCACGTCTGCGCTGCCCGAACGAGATGTCACGCTGCGATTGCCATGCTTTACGACGACAGCGCCGCCGGCCGCGAGAATGAACATGATCGTGGTCGAGACATTAAAAAAATCGAGCCCGTCGCCACCGGTGCCGCAAACGTCGATCATCGGCCCGGGCAAATTTGCGGTTTCGATCTCGGGATCGACCGCGCGCTGCATCAAATCTTCAACGAATCCGTAAATTTCCTCCGCGCTTTCGCCTTTCTCCTGCAGCGCAGTTAGGAATTCCGCTTTGGTTTCATCGGCGACCTTGTCCGCCAGCAACATGGTAATGGCATAACGAATGTCGTTAGGCGGGAGATCGGTGCCGGCGCGCAGTTTTTCGATCAGCGCGTTCACGGTTGTTCCGCTGTCTTTCTGTGGAGGCAGCCGTCCCCGGCTGTGGACCTCGACTTTTGTGCAGGCGAGACGCCTGCCGCCACAGGATTCATGTATTCATCTCGCGCCACCAATCGCGATAAACTTGCGGCACGATTTCGCTCGGTTTGATCTCGCTGCGGCCGCCCCAGAAAACGTTGGTGTAGTTCACCGGCATGCCGACCGAATGAAGATGTCGATCTATCGCCGCTTTGTGTTCGAGCAAAAGCGTTTTGTCGGAACCGTGCGCGACCGCCATGATGTTGACGTTTTTGAATTCGGGCCCGGCTTCGCGCCAGTAACAATGTGTCAAAATTTCGTGACGCCCGACTTCGCCCCCGGCTTCGATCTCGCGCCCGGTCGGAACGGCCCAATGAAAAAGCGCGTTGAATCGCGTCACGCGCACGCCCGTTTGCGATGGCTTCACGTGCTCGAGAAAAGTGGAGAAGCGTCCGATGATTTTGCGCGCAGATAAATCTTCGGCCACGCGGTAGAATTCGCCTAACGATACGCCGGCTTCGTCCGCGCGTTTCTGCCACGGATTTGCCGAGATCTCTTCCGGCGTGAATTCGCGTTTGAGCGCGAGCAAAATTTTCCATTCGTCTTCGCTAAGATCGACATGTTCCACCTTGATCATCTTCGCGGGCTCATTCGCCATCGCGCCCGGCGAAATCGTTTTGCGTCGCACGTGACCGACGCCCAGCGTGAAAATTCCTTTCGCCGGCATCAGTCGAAAACGTTCCGCGCCCGTTTTCTTCATCAGCAATTCCCCATGCGCTTCCATCGAAAATCCGCGCGGCACTTTGAGCGTCGTCCACAATTTGTAATCCGATCCCGCGCTTGCGGTCTCGGTCGAACGCAAAACGACGTGACCGGAAAACGGATCGCGCTGGAACATCCAATCGAACGCGGCGTCGATTTTGTCCTCGGGGACTTTCCAGGCGACGAGTGCGCCTTCGGCCAGATTGGTCGCGAGCAATGTCTGGCGAACGCGGCGGACCGTTCCGGCGCGCAACATCGCGGCGATGCGCGTCATGACAAGATCGACATCTACGCCCGAGCGCTTCGCGATTTCCGCGAACGGTTCGCGCACGAAGCCCGCGATTTTGTCCTCGGAAATCGCGAGGATCTTGGCGTTGATCGGATCGTTGTGTTCGGTCGGAATCATCTGATCGTAAACCGTTAAGGCCTGATGAAGATCAAAGCGATTTTTTTCGATGCCGCGGGAACGCTCATCTATCTCACGAAAAGCGTGGGCGAACATTACGCGCTTGTCGGCCGCGAACTCGGATTGAATCTCGAGGCCGACAAACTGGACCGCGCGTTTCATTCTGCGTGGAAGCGAACGCCGCCGCGGGAAGCGATCGACAGTCCGCGCGAAGATGACGACAAAGAGTGGTGGCGTGCACTTGTCGATCTTGTGCTGGACGAAGCCGCGCCCTCGTTAGGCGAACTCGATCGCGACAATTTCTTCGAGATCGCCTACGAGCATTTCGCCGAAGCCGGCGTGTGGGAGTTGTATCCCGAAGTGGTCGAGGTGCTCGAACAACTGCATTCGCGCTTCCAACTCGCGGTCGTGTCGAATTTCGATGGACGTTTGCGCGTCATTCTCGAACGACTCGGCGTGTCGAAATATTTCCGGCACGTTTTCGTCTCGAGCGAGCTCGGCGCTGACAAGCCCGACTCCGAAATTTTCCGGCGCGCCTTGCGCTATGTCGATCTTGTCCCTAACGAAGTATTGCACGTTGGCGACGATCCGGAGCGCGATTGGAAAGCGGCAAGCGCCGCGGGATTGTCGATCTTCGAGTTGGATCGGCCGAATAAGTCGCTGCGCGATCTCCCTCTTCTGTAGCGGCGGTCTCTGACCGCCGAATTCAAATATTTTCGGCGCTCTGAGAGCGTCCGCTACAGAGATTTGG
>JAJPGZ010000005.1 GCA_021325495.1 Spartobacteria bacterium | reverse complement strand
GGAATCGCTAGTAATGCCGTATCAGCTACGACGGCGTGAATACGTTCCCGGGCCTTGTACACACCGCCCGTCACATCATGGAAGTTGCTTGTAGCCGAAGCCGGCGCGTTAACCCGCAAGGGAGACAGCCTTCTACGCTATGAGCAGTAACTGGGATGAAGTCGTAACAAGGTAGCCGTAGGGGAACCTGCGGCTGGATCACCTCCTTTCTAAGGAGAGATGCCTTCGCAAAGTAAAAAGGCAGAAGGATGAAGGAAGAATTTCTTCCTTTTGAATTTTGACTTCCGACTTTGCCGGTAGGCACAGGTCGACGGCTAAATCTGAGGTCTCTCGAGAACTCAGACATGCCGTTAAACCCTCACAAACGAAAGTAAGTGAGGTTCAAAGAAACCACAGGTAACGCACAATTCAGTATTTGCTGCACATCGACTAATGCCGGATGACGATTTCAAGATCGACATCCGGCATTTTTCTTTTCTGGGGAGCACAGGCCGCTGGCCTGTTGGTTTTGGCGGCTCGCCAAAACATCTAATAATGACTCCGTCGCGCGACGTTTCCCTAACGAACCAAATTGGTGGGCCTGAAAGGATTTGAACCTTTGACCCCGCGCTTATCAAGCGCGTGCTCTAACCAACTGAGCTACAGGCCCGAGAAAATTTGCGAGCGCTCACGTTAATCACCTGCGCCGAATTGGCAATGTGATTTGGAGGCAAGGGGATTGGCTCCCGCCCATCCGAGTCGGTTTCCCATTTAAAGAAGCCTCCATTTCGGCGAAATGGAGGCAAGGGGATTCGAACCCCTGACTTCCAGCTTGCAAAGCTGGCGCTCTACCAACTGAGCTATGCCCCCGCTCAGATTTTCGAAGGCCGATCTTCGCGCGTTTCCCCTGGCATGGCAAACGCGACTTTCCGGCGCGCCAGCAATAAACAAATCGTTAGGCCAATGATTCCGCCGCAAATGTCGATCACCACATCATGCTCCGAGGGCGTGCGCGTCGGCACAAACGATTGATGGAATTCGTCCGACACCGCAAACAAGGCGGCTGTTCCCAATGCCATCAACGTGACCGCAAATGAAGATGTCGATCTTAGCCAGTCGCGCAACGCCCGCCATAACAACGCCGCCAGAATGGCGTACTCCGTAAGATGCCCCAGCTTCCGCAGTGCAAAATGAATCGCCGCGATCGTTTGAAATGAAATCTGCGGATCGAGCCACCGCAGAAATGGAATCAAAAATCGCGACGTATGCTCGGCCGAAAGCGCGTCCGTCGACCCTGCAAAAATCAAAATCATCCACGCGATCACCGGCACCCACTTACTGACGAAACGTTTCATCGACATGTTCAATCTATTCTGAATTCGACATTGGACGTTGGACGCGGGGTGTTCAACGTTGGCGACGATGTCTTTGCAAATCACATCTCCCCTCACCTTCGAGCCCGTTTTCATGGAGCGAATCTGGGGCGGCCGCCGGCTGGAATCGCTCTACCAAAAACATTTGCCCGAGGATCTCCTGATTGGCGAATCGTGGGAAATCGTCGATCGCGAAGAAGCGCAAAGCGTCGTTCGCCACGGGCCGTTGCGCGACCGCACCCTGCACGAACTCTGGGTGCAAGATCGACAATTACTTTTCGGCGATGTCGACGACACGCCTCGGTTTCCTTTGCTTATTAAACTGCTCGATGCGCACGAGCAGCTGTCGCTTCAGGTCCATCCGCCCGCCAATATCGCCCGCTCGTTAGGCGGCGAACCCAAAACCGAATTCTGGTACGTCGCCTCCGCTTTGTCCGGCTCGAAACTGTTTGTCGGCTTGGGCCGCGCCGTTACGCGCGAGGAATTTTCCGAAGCCGTGCAAGCCGGATCAGTGGCCGATCTCGTCCACCGCATTTCGGTTAAAGCCGGCGACGCCATGTTTTTGCCGGCCGGACGGTTTCATGGAATCGGCGCCGGCAATGTGCTCGTGGAAATTCAAGAGAACAGTGACACGACCTTTCGCGTTTTCGATTGGAACCGAAAAGACGACACCGGACAGCCGCGACAGCTGCATGTCGATCAAGCACTGCGTTCGATCGATTTCAACGACGTAACGCCTGCCCTCGTTAAACCCGATGGCGATTTGCTCGTGACTAACAAATTGTTCGAGATCCGCAAATGGATCTTGGAGACGCCGCGCGATGTCACGCCGCAAGGAGAATTCGCGATCATCTTTTGCCTCACCGGCCTGGTCCGGTGCGTCGATGTCGATCTTCGGCCGGGCGAGTTCGCGCTCATCCCCGCCTGCTTGCAGGATCGACAATTACATTCCCGCGCCGACGAAACTTCGCTCCTGCGGATTACGATCCCGCGCTAAACCAGCAACCACTCGACACGCTGCGGCTCGTGTAATTTTACCGGCGTGGTTTGATCGCGGCGCGGTTGCGTTTGTTCGCGTCGCGGAATCAAACTCACGGACAATGCGCAAATCGCCGCGCATAGAAACACGATCGCAATTTTTGCCCTGAAATTCATTTCGGTTTCACCGGCGCGCTGAGTTTTCTCAAATACTGAAAAGAATACAAGCCGGTATCGTGCCCGTCGTGCCAGCGCGGCTGGACGGCGTAACCGCCCACAATCTTGAAACTCGCCAGTCGAAAGCTGTCGTTGTTGTAGCTCACCTGCGGCCGCAAAATATTTCCGAGCACATCCGGCTCGCCGCCGCAGGCCGCGCACGGACACGCGCGGCGCAGTTTTTCCAAATCAAAATAAGATTCGCTGGCGTCATTCCATTGAATAGCGAGCTCGTTGCCGATTTGCTGAATGTTGGCCGGCTCAATCCGCATAGACTTCGCGTTTCGGTTTCGCGCGCTCCCCGAAGATGGCGGTGCCGACGCGCACCATGGTCGCGCCCTCTTCGACCGCGATCCAGTAGTCATTCGTCATTCCCATGGACAAGTGCGGCAGCTTCATCGCGAATTCCTCTTCGAGCGCGTCGCGCAACTCCCGAAGATCGACAAAGAACTTTCGCGAATGCTCGGCTTCCTCGGCCAGCGGCGGAATGCACATCAATCCTTCAATCGTTAGGCGCGGCAACGCCAGCAATGATTCCATCTGCTCCCGCAGTTTGTTAGGCTGAAAGCCGAACTTGCTCCCCTCGCCCGCCACGTTCACCTCGAGCAAAATGCGCGGATGCATCCCCATTTCTTCGGCGACGCGGTTCAAGTCTCGCGCAAGATCGACATCGTCGATGCCGTGAAACAATTCGAACAGTGGCAAAGCGTGTCTGATTTTGTTTCGCTGAAGGTGTCCGACAAAGTGCCAGCGCAGGTTCGACGGCAGCTCCGGGATTTTCGCGCGCGCTTCCTGGACTTTATTTTCGCCGAACAAGGTTTGGCCGGCGGCAATCGCCTCCCGCACTCGCTCGGCGTCGTGTGTCTTTGAAATCGCGACAAGATCGACATCGTCCACCTTGCGCCCGCTGCATTTTGCGGCGTCGCCGATTCGCGCGCGGACGCGCTCAAGATTGTCGCCGATCACTCCCACGGCGAGATGGTACTCCAACTGCTGAATTTCACCACGTATGCGCTGCCACAACTTTCTCGGTCGAGCCCTTTTCGCGTCACTTTCCCTTGGCGCGATCGTTTTCGCGAACGCCGAAGGCGAGAAGAATCTTGCCGCGACTCTCTTTACCGAAAGCGATGCGACCGATCTAATGCCGGCCGAGGTCAAAGCCGCCAGTTATAATAGTCAGGCGGATGGACCGAGCGCGGGCGCATTGACCAGTCAGTGTGGCTACGTTTCGACGAAAAAAGACCGGCAGATTGCGCATGTCGATCTTGTCGTTAAGCGATGGAAAACCGCCGAGCTGGCGAAGGCGCAATTCGACAGCATGAAGACCATTTATCGCGGCGCCGATGTGAGTGGTGTCGGCGACGCCGCCTTTCGCAGTACGAATCCTGCACAATTGCATGTGCTCAAGGGTCGAACATTTGTCACCGTCACCGCGGTCAAAGTGCAAGCGGACAAGGCGATGGAAGAGGCCGTCGCCAGCGTGGCGCTGCGCCGGTTGCGGGACTAACGAATCTTCCGCCTGCGACTCCTGCGGCGTGGTCGCGTTCAATGTCGATGTTTGTGCTTCTTCTTCGGTGTCGGACTCGGTGAAGGCGTCGGCGTAGCCGTTGCGGTCGGGGTTGGCGTCGCGACCGGAGTGGGCGTTGGAGTCGGTGTTGGATTGCCCGATTGAAGATCGACAATCACCGCGTCGTAGGCGACGGCGTGGACTGCATCGTCCACGCTCAATTCGAATGTGTATGTGCCCGTTTGACCGAAACTGACCATCGTCGTCGCCGCATTTGCATTTGCGAACGTGACCGGCGCCGGACCGGAATAAAGTTTCCATTGAATCGTGGCATGTCCGCTTGGATCGACAATCGATCCATTGAGCGTGGTCGTGAACGAAGCAATTGATTGATCCGCGCCGGCGTTTGCGCTCGGCGGATTGGGCGAACGCGGGCCTTCGTTAGGCCCGGTCGTTTGCACGACTTCGAAATTGCTGACGTCGAGCGTCTGCAAATTATCGAAGCAGCCGCTCGGGAATCGATCGTCCGGCGAAACCGAAATGGAAAAGAAACCGCCGCTGTTGTCCGCGACGAGCGCGCCATATTTTTTCAACGCGCGGGCGACCGCTTGCGATTCAATTGTCCAATTGCCCGGAATCGTGAAGCTCGCTTTCAAACGCAAGCGCTGACCCATCGCCGGATAATTTGTCGATGTTGCGGAGATGGACGAGGCCGCATGCGTCGCCGGATAAATGTATTCACGCCGCGTTTTCGGAACGCACAAACGCAACGCGTGCTCGACCATTCCGCGCTCGCACTCATCGTAACGCGCGATCGCGGGAAACATCGGTAGGCCGGCGGCGTCGCCGCTCGTCCAACCGGCCGGACGCAAATTATTCGAGTTCAAATCGAACTTCGCGCCATTGGAAGATTGCCATGCGTTCGAGACCAACTTCATCTGCCACGTTTCCCAAATCGATCCAACGCCGGGCGCGACCATGATGCCGTGGCGATCGCCGCCATCGTTGTTCACGTCCTGCTGCCATTGCTGCAATGTCAATCCGTTAGGCCAGGTTTCGATCGGCATGTTCGATGGAATCGGGTAGCGGCCGTTCGGAAAGGTGCCGCCATCGAGATCGGATTCGTCCGGATAATCGACGAAGTCAATCGTGACGCGCGCCTGATTGTCGGGCACGAGGACGAAGTTCATTTCGCTGAACGCGCGCAAGGTTTGGCGACTCGATGAAAGCGTCGCTTTGATTTGCGCGATCATGGCGTCGGAGTTCGTGAGCAATGGCCGACGCGAGATGTCTTCGTTCCAGGGATTCGTCACTGGAAAGATCTGCATCGCGGAAACGATGGCGTCGGCTTGCGGAGTGTTGAATAACGTCGGCGTCGTCACGCTTGGCGCCGGGCCGAGGATGCGACCTTCCTGATTAATGCGTTCGGCGTTTGCCGTCGCAATAACCGCAAATGTGATTGTCGATCTTGCAATAAAAGCGAGAGCGTGTGCAGAAATCTTCCGCGTTCCCATAGATGTTCCCTGTTGCGGAGAAGCGCAGGATTAGGAGCAGCATTTGCGCCGGAGGACGGCGCGCGCTCAGAGAACACCAACGGCGCGCGAAATTAAAAGGATCACGATGCTCAACGAGATCGCGATTTGCAGCATCGACAAAATTTTCGCCCAGCGCGCGAGCAATGGCGCATCGGTCGGACCAAAGGTGGAGCTCTGCGTAAACGCGACGAAGAGATAATCGACGAAACGCGGCCGCCAACCGGTGCAGGCAAATTGCGCACGTTCGTCGCGCGGGACCTGCATCTGCGGAAAGAGAAAACTGGTGCTGCCGAACTTCTTCTCTTCATGGCGCACAGTCGGTCCGCCGCCATCGAGCCGCCAATACCAGAGAGCGAACACCATCACATTCGTTAGCCAAAGCAGGCCGCCCGAAAACAGCAGCTCGAGCGGGGCTTCGCGATGTGACGGCAGCGCGCGCACGAGCAATGCGACCGAGGCCATGAGAGCCAAAGTCGTTAGGCCATTGATGATGACGCCGAGAATGCGATTGAGCGAACGCCTGCCGGTTTTATGACTAACGACTGTCGGAATGAGCAGGACAACGATTAATGTCGGCACGAGCCAGATCGGGCCGAGGATAAGATCGCGCGGCAGCGCCAGGTAAATCGCGCCGATGGCGAGAAATGCGAGCAACGCCTGCCAGCGCGGTTCGGGTTTGTCGACGTGCATGCGGTCGTTGCCCATGAAGGTTTATATCAGCGTTTCACGTGCGCGCGAGTCGAGTGCATTCCTGCTCGCCATCTCATATCGCATTAGATTGAATCCACCGTCCCAACTCGCTGCATCTAACTGAAAACAAGGATCGTATGTTTAAACGCATTTTAAAATGGTTCGGTCTCATTCTTCTGCTCGCGATCATTGCGCTCGCGATTTTCCTAACGAATCTCATTTGGTTCCGGCCGTGGAGCCTGAATTTGTTTTACGAGAAGGTCTTTGCGGAAGCAATTTTCACTTCGCCGGAGTTGCTCTCGCAACTGGGATTGGTTGAGCAGTTCGGCATTACCGGTCACAACGGCAAGCTTGATGACGAAGGCCCGGCGCATCAGCAGAAGCAGTTCGACATTTGGAAACGCGATCTCGCGCAGCTCCACCAATATTCGTTAGATCGACAATCGCCTTCGCAAAAGCTTTCCACTCACATTCTGGATTGGTTCGTGCAGGACCAGGTCGACGGCGAAAAGTGGCAGTGGCATAATTATCCAGTCAATCAGCTCTTCGGCGTGCAAAACACTTTGCCATCGTTCATGGCGAACACGCATCGCCTCTTCAATCGGAAGGATTGCGACTATTACGTGATGCGGCTCAACGCCATTCCGCACAAGTTCGACACGCTGCTGGACGGTCTCCGCGTGCGCGAACAAAAACAAATCCTGCCGCCGCGGTTCGTCGTCGAAGAAGTGCTGAAGGAGATGAACGACTTCGTCGCGAAACCGGCAGCGGAAAATATTCTCGCGACGTCATTCAAGGAACACGCGGCGAAGATCGACAAGTTGTCCGCGCAAGATCGACAAGATTATCAGGCGAAGGTCGAGGCTGCGGTCACGAACAGCGTTTATCCCGCCTACCGAAAGCTGATCGACTACTTCAACGGCATCCTGCCGAAAACGACAACCGACGATGGCGTTTGGAAATTACCGGACGGCGACGCGTTTTACGCTTACGCGCTGCATTCGCAGACAACGACGAAGTTGAACCCGCAAGAGTTGCACGATCTCGGCCTGAGCGAAGTCGCGCGCATCGAAGGCGAGATGCGCACGCTTCTCGATGCCAACGGATTTACGGGGCAACCGATCGGCGCGTCCATGGACAAACTCAGCAAAGATCCGCGTTTCCTTTACCCTAACGACGACAAAGGCCGCGCCGATGCGCTTGCGGAATACAAACGTTTAATCGACAACGCGATTTCACATTGCGGCGAATTGTTCGAGACGTTTCCGAAAGCGAAGATCGACATCCGCCGAGTCGAGCCGTTCAAGGAAGCGACCGCGCCGGGCGCATATTATCAACCCGGCGCCATGGATGGAACGCGACCCGGCATTTTCTTCGCGAACCTGCGCGACATGAATGAAGTGCCGAAATGGAGCATGCCGACGCTGTCGTATCACGAAGGCGTGCCCGGACACCACTGGCAGATTTCGCTCGCGCAGGAAATGAAAGGCGTTCCGCAATTTCGCAAAGTGCTCCCGTTCACGTCCTATTCCGAAGGATGGGCGCTGTATTGCGAATGGCTCGCGAAACAAAGCGGCTGGTATGACAACGATCCGTTCGGCGATCTCGGCCGTTTGCGCGACGAACTTTTTCGCGGCGTGCGGCTGGTGGTCGACACCGGGATTCACGCGAAACATTGGACGCGCGAACAAGCCATCGCTTACATGCGCGACAAGACCGGCATGGGCGAGAAAGAAGTGAAATCGGAAATCGAGCGCTACATCGTCGCGCCCGGTCAAGCGTGCGCTTACAAAGTCGGCATGCTCAAGATTCAGGAATTACGCGCCCGCGCGCAGCAGGAGCTCGGCGCGAAGTTCGATCAACGCGAATTTCACGAAGCGGTGTTGAAGAACGGCGCCGTCCCGCTCGAAATTCTCGAGGAACAGGTGAACGAATACATCGCGCACAGGAAATCAGCGTAGTTGAATTTGAAATTTGAGATTGTTCCCGCCGCCGAAATTCAGATCGCGGAACAGGCGAAAGTTTTTAACGCGGCGTTTGCTGGCTACCTCGTCACCTTTCCCGAAATGGATGCGGCGGGAATGGCGCGGTTCATTTGCGCGCAAGGAATCGATTTGTGTCACAGCCGGTTTGCGCGTTCGGAAAACGGGGCGTTCGCCAGTTTCGGCTACATCAACCGCACCGGAAATTTTTCGCGCCTTGCCGCCATGGGGACCGCGCCCGGCGCGCGTCGCACCGGCGCCGCGGCATTTCTTCTCTCGCATCTTATCGGAGAAGCGATCGCGCGTCGCGACATTGCGATGGTTCTCGAGGTCTTCGAACAAAACGCGCCCGCCCATTCGCTTTATGTGCGAAACGGTTTTCGCGAAGTGACAAGACTGTTCGGCTGGCGGCGGCAAGCCCAACGCAAGATCGACAACGTCATAGAACTTGAAGAAATCCCGCTCCTCGACGCAACCGCGATGAACACCCCGACGGATTTTCCCGATCTGCCCTGGCAAATCTCGCGATTCGCCACCGCAAAATCGCTCGGCATGCGCGCGTTCCGCCTCGATCGCACTTGCGTCATAATCTCCAATCCTGAAGTCAGTCTCGTTCGTGTGCACGGTTTTTTCGGGCACGACAGAGGGGATTGGGAACCGGTCCGCGATCTCATGCGCGCGTTGACGACAAAGTTTCGCGAGGCCGAGTTCTTTGCTCCGCAAATTTTTCCGGAACAATTCGGTCGTGAAGTTTTTCAGCCGCTCGGGTTCGCACGCGAAACGCTCAATCAGTTTCTAATGCGCCGAGAGCTGTCCGATTCGCGTTGAAATATTCGGCCGCGTTCGCTAAACGGAATTTCATGCGGCGCGGTCATGTCGTCCTCGTTTGCACATTGTCGATCTTAGCGGCGAGCTGCGCCGCGCATCGCGAGAAAATCCAAACCGCGCGCGAGAACGAAACCGAAGCGCGCGATGCCGCAACGCATTGGCTGCAAATGCTCGACGACGGCGATTACGAAGAAGCGTTCGAGTGGGAGGCGCAGGATTTCCGCATGCGCCAGACGCAAATGCAATTCGTCCGCTACCTGCAGGCGCGACGCGCGCCCTTCGGCAAATCGTTAGGCCGAAAATTCATCGGCGCGGCCAACATTCACAAATTCGTCGGCGTACCGGAAGGCGATTACGAAAGTGTTTTGTTCAAGACTCAATTTGAAAAGAAATCCGAAACCGCCGAGCGCGTCATCCTCGTCAAACAATCCGTCGGCTGGCGCGTGATCGACTACCGCATCTATTGAAATGAACCGCGCATTTATTTGTTCTCTCGTCGCCGCCGTTCTCGGCGGCACTTCCATGGCATCGACATCGGACAAGATCGACATGCGACAAGTGCCGAGCTGGTCGGAGAAGGACCTGCAATTCTTTCTTCACGGCTCGATGAGCACCGAAGTGATTCCCGAAGCCGTGCTCCGCGCCTTCATTAAAACCTACCCCGATCTATTTCCGACTAACGACCTCTCGCATCTCGGTCTGATTCCCGATCCTGAATTCGGCTGGCCTGTCGGCTTCAGCCGCGCGAACGTCAAACATCTCGGCAATCTGCCAGCGGTTGGAATCAACTGCGCATCGTGTCACGTCGCGCAAATAACTCACGGCGATCAAACGCAACGACTCCTCGGCACGACGAGTCATTTCAACGTGGAAGCGTTTTACGGTTCGGTGCTTGTCGCAACGTTCAAAACATCCGATCCGGCGAACATGAAAAGATTTCTCGCCGCCTATCTCGACGAGATCGAGGGTCAATCGGATGCGAAGGGTCGCGCAATCTACGAGGAAGAATGGAACAACGAAGCGAAACAAATCGAATCGGTAATTTCACGCGATCCATTCGGAGCGAACGGAATAAAACCTGGCGAACTATACGCGCTCTCTAGTGAGAGTCTGAAGCTCGATCTACACAAACTCGGTTCATCCGACGCTGGTCCTCTCACGACGCTCGCGGAATCAACGGTGAAGCTCTTTCACAACATGCGCGCGGCCTTGCATGTTCCGGACAAACCGCCGGAAAAAGTTCCGCCCGCATCGGGTCCGGGCCGTAACGACGCGTTCGGATTACTTGCCGCGTCGTTGCTCAACATGCCGCTCCCGTATTCGCCGATAAAATTCGGCCTGGTTTGGAACATCGATAAGCGCACATGGGTGCATTGGGACGGTAACACACGTTCGCCCATCGCGCGAAATCTTCTCGCTTCGTTAGGCCTGGGCGCGCCCATGCACGGCAAGCGCGGCGACCTCGTATTCGCGGACGTGAAACGCCAGACCGATCTCTCCGAGAAAATCTTGCCGCCACGCTATCCATTTAAGATCGACAACGAAGCGGCCAAACGAGGCGAGCCGTTGTTCGCGGCCAATTGCAACAGTTGTCACGGCGGACCTGAAAGCGACAAGCGTTTGTATTCCGTGGCCGAGATCGGGACCGACCCGCATCGCGCGGAAATGTTCACGCAAAAATTGGCCGATGGTTTCAATAAGTTCCTCGCCGATCTCGAAGCCGAAGGATACGAAGCGCCAAAACAGTTCGGTGTTCGGAGCACGGGAAAATATTGGGCGGCGACTTTGAGCGGAGTGTGGGCGCGTTCGCCCTATCTTCATAACGGTTCCGTCCGCACCATGGCGCAATTGCTCACTTCGCCTAACGAGCGCGCCAAAACGTTCAAGCGCGGCTCACGCGAATTCGACGATGTCGATCTTGGCTACACCGACGATGGCGCATACGTCTTCGACACGAACGCGAGCGGGAACGCCAATTCCGGCCACGATTACGGAACAAAACTTTCGCCCGAGCAAAAGCGCGACTTGATCGAGTATCTCAAAACCTTGTAGAAGATCGACATATGAACTTCACCAAAAACATCGGCATGCTTCTGCTCGCGATTTATTTGATTTGTGTCGGCATCGTCACGTTGACCGGAATCGGTATCGGTATTCTCACCGGCGTGCTCGCGTTGCTGGCCGGAATTTTTATTTTGATCGGTCGTTAGTCCGGCCGAGCGAGCGGATCTGCGGGACATCGATCACGCGAACGCCGGAAGCCGGGTCTTCAATCGTCGATACCAGCGTCCGCACCATTTGGTCGAGGGTAACGAAAATGTTCACGCGAGCAATTCCATCATCTGCTTCGCGAACTTCGGACCCATGCCCGCTTCTTCGTGTTTGAAATAGACGAAGGTGTCGCTCCAGTTCGCAGATTGTTGCTTCACGAAATCGGCCCAGCGTTCGATGTCGATCTTGCCGTAATCTTCGCGGCGCAAACGTAGATAGCCGAAATTTGCCGTCGTGACTTTTGGCGCGGCGAAGTCGGCCGTTTCGTTGAGACAAAGCGCGACGTTGCTCGCACGAAAGATTTCCCAGACTTCATCGTCGAACCACGACTCGTGGCGAAACTCGAAGGCGGCGCGCAATCCTCCGGGCAAACAATTCACGAAATCGCCGAGGACGAGCGTGTCCTTCTTGAAATTCGGCGGGAGCTGAAACAAAACCGGTCCGAGCTTTTCGCCGAGCGCTGACGTAACATCGTGAAAGTAACGCATGGTGTCCGCGCAATCGCGCAGCTTCGACCAATGCGTAATCTTCTGCGGCGCCTTGAGCGCAAAGCGAAATTTCTCCGGCGTTTGTTTTTTCCAGTTCTCGATCGTCTTTGCGCTCGGAATCCGGTGGAAAGTGTAATTGATTTCCGTCGTCGTTAGGCGCTCGGCGTAATACGGCAGCATCTTCGCCGTCGATAAATCTTCCGGATAGAAATTCCCCTTCCATTCCGCGTACTGAAATCCGGACGTGCCGATCCAAATGTTCATGTCGATCTTAGCGGCGCGAGCGTGTGGCCTGGAGCTGTTTCAACAACTCACTGTGAGTGCGATCGAGCTCGTGCTGGAATTCCACCACCGCATTCAGCGCGTCCGGATAAATTTGAAAACGCTTCCGCAGTTTCTTCGTTGCTGGATCGTAAAAGAAGGAGATGTCCTGATCGAGATTCGGCACAATCAACGCGTCGCTCAATTGCTGATAGCGCGCCATCCGACTCAATCCCCAGCGAATGACCGATTCGTCATTGCGCAACGCGGTGATGGTTTCGACATCGAGCACCTCCACGCCGCCGGACTGAAGGAGCGTGGCCAGGTCGCTCGCGTTGTAATCGGTAATGAAAACGAACGGCCGCAGCGGCGGCATTTCGCCCGCGTCGAGCGCGCGTTGAAATTCGGCGGCCTCTTTTTCTTGTTTGGCACTGTTGATTCTTCCGCCCTCGATTCCCTCGCGCAATATCCGTTCGAGCGCGCCGAGGATTTGATCGCGCCGTTTCGCCTCTTGTTGATGTTGCTGAAAACTATTCAGCCAAAATGCCGCGTAAACGCTGATGAAAACGAGCACGAGCTCGGCGAACCAGCGCGCGATTTTCGAAGATGAAATGTTCATGTCGATCTTACGGTGACGTTTTCTTTTTAAAAAATTTATCGAAATCGGTTTCGCGTTTCGCCGGCGCGCCGGCCGAAGATTGCGCGATGAACCAGCGTAACGCTTCCCCGATGTGCGGCGGATAAATATCGTGCGCGCCGTCGTGACTTTCGAGTCGCACTTTGAAACCGGTGGCCTTGAGCGAGTTCATGACATAGACGTGGCTTTCGGGCGTCGCGATCTTGTCGTTCTTGCCGCTGCTCAGAAAAACCGCGGCGCTCAGGAAATTCGGGGGCGCGGATTTTCGATAGGCCACCGTCGCCATATCCTGGTTACAACCCATCATGAGCATGCCGATGATGCGATGGTGTTCGCGCGCGAGGTCGGCCGCAAGAAACGCGCCGTTCTTCCCGCCGCCCGACATTCCGCCGCATGCGACCGGCCAATCTTTTATTCCCGGCCACGCATTCGTTAGGTAATCGAAGGCCGCCGCAATGGTCGGCCAGCGGTCGCCGCCTTCTTTCTTCGGTTCCGTCTCCACGCCGTCGGCCGCCATCGTCACCCACCCTTCCGCGCTCGCGGCATCTTTGAATTGCTGGAGCGAATCGATGTTCGAATACGCCTCCGTGTTGCAGATGACGAGAATCGGCCACGATTTTTGCGGATCGAATCCTGAGGGCACGACGAGCGCGAGTTTTGCATGGGCGAGTTTGGCGTTGCCGTCTTTGGCCGCTTCCGCGCGGCGTTTCGTTGAAAGCGGAATTTCTACGGTAAAGACTTCGTTAGGCGATGGCGATAACGACGAGCCGTTCGTCGCCACGACGCCCGCACCCGATGAAGGAGATGTCGATCTTGCAGTGATCGCGGAATCGTCTGCAACATCGATGGCGGAGTTTTCGACGCCGTTTACGTTTTTGCGATTGGAATTTTTCGGATCGAGGACCCAATCACTGCCGTTCACCAAAAATTTGTAGCCGTAACTTCCCGGCGAAAGCGAAACGCTCGTCGTCCAAACACCGTCGGTTCCCTTCGTCATCGGCTGCGGCTGCCAGTTTTTGCATTCGCACATGAGGGAGACGCTTTGCGCGTCGGGTTTTTCAAACCGGAACTCTTGTTCCGCGGCAAAGCCAGCTCGCGCCAAAAAAATCGCGATAGATAGAAACAAAGCTCGGCGGAGAAACATGACTAACGAATCAACACACAATGGTTATCGCTTCAACATCGCGGCAGCCTGCTCCGTCAACTCTTTCACCGGGTCACTATGCGGTTCGAAGATTGCGGCCTGCGCTACGGCGACGGCGGCTTTGCGCGCCAGCTCCGTTTTGCGCGGTTCATTGGAGCGATCCGCCCAAATAAGATAAAGGCGAGCGAGATAAAAAGAAGAGCGATTCAAGTCTGAAACTTTGCGCGCTCGGAGGAGGACTTGTTCGGCCTCGGTAAAAGTTTTCTCCAAGGCGTCAGGATTGGACTCGGTGCCAGCTTGCTGTAGCAAGGTCTCACTGAAAAGAGCGCGATAGAGAAACGTGTCCGGGTCGTGCGCGACAACTCTTCGATACACAGCTGATGCTAAATGCGGTTGACCGACCTCTTGCAGAGTGTCCGCCCACGCGACAGTAATCGCGGCGTAAAGTTGAGACAGCGCGATTGGCCACGAAAAGACGATGATTCCGAGCAGCGCCATCGCCGGGATTATCCAATGCTGATTCGATCTCGAGACGGTCGAAGATTTTGTCCGCCTAACAAGCATGAAGGCGACGGCGAAAAGCAAAGCGAGAAGAAGAAGGATCCCGCTAAAAAAAAGTATGGCGTAATCGCCTGCCTGGCTCAGCACTTGAGACTCCGTTGCGGCCGCATTTGGAACTGGCCCGATGTCGGCGATTTGCCCCGCGCGCCACAAGAGAAAGATTAAGCCGAAGCCGCCCGTAATCGCGATGGTGCGGCCAATCGCCGGTTTCGAACCACCGGCTATCGCTTCATCGAGCGCGAGAGCAAAGGCGGCCGTTCCGCAAAATGCGAGCAGCGGAATCAGCAGCAAAGAATTGTGACCGCCTATCCCGCTCAGGTCGCAGAGAGATGAGCTCAAGACGTCGAGCATAGAGAATCGTTCGAACCCGTATTCATGAACTGTGCTGATGATCAACGCACAAACTCCGAGTCCGACCATTGCGCTCGCGAGCAAAGTGCGATGGAGAAGATTGGTTTTCGTTTTTGCCGCCGGCAACTTTGCGAATTCCGCTTCATCGATCCGCAGCAAAGCGAAGACGAGCCCAAGGTACAACCAGAACAACATTCCGGTGGCGGCGGTTTGGAAGGCAAAGGCCATGTCCACGAGATGGCCGACGATCGCTGCGACCAAGGCCAAAATTAAAAGATCGACAATCGAAAATGGTTTCGGTTTTGGCGGCGAAAGGAATGTTGCGATACCTGCCCAAATTAGAAAACTCGCGACCAAACCGATGAGCAGTCCGGCCCCGAAAAAGCCCGGGCCGAAAAACAAAACAGCGGCGAAGGTTACGCCGGTCACGGTTGAAAGAATGGTCGCAGCGAAGGCAACGCGACTCGCCTTTACATTGGCGAAGCCGAGCCGCTCGCAGGCGCAATAGAACAGAACGACGATCCCAAACAGAAATGTGATGAGACCCGCGGCGCCGAGTGAGAACCACAAATCCCAGACGAGATCGTGGAAGTGGCTTTCGATCACATGCGTTTTCGGATCGTCGACTTCATAATATCTCGGCAAGACGCATTCGAGCGTTTCCGGCCCGTAACCGATCCAGGGCCGAAGGCGATGATGTCGATCTTCGCCGTTTGTTGGATGCGGCAACGGTTTGTCCGCGAAAATGATCGTCGGCGCTTGTTTCCAAAGTTCGGCCCGAAAATAATCGACGCCTTTCTGGAGAGAACTCGTGGCGGAGAAGCGATTCAATCCCGGGATTCCGCCAAGCGTTTTAAAATCGACGCCGGCCACGATCAGCAAAATCGCCGCAGCAAAAACCGACCCGCTGATTGCAATTGTTCGTTTTGAGCTGCGATAGGCGGCGAACAGAATCGCGAGTGCAAAAATCGTAGTGCCGAGCGCGAGAATTGGACCGCGGCTCTGCGCGCAGAAAAATGCCGAGAGCTGCACCACAAGAATGCCGCTGTACAACCAAACCGACATCGTGCGAAATTTCTGTGGCCCGCGTGGTTCCCGGCCTAACAACAGCCGATATATCGTGAGCGGGATGCTCATTAACAAATAGCCGGCCAAAAAAATCGGGTGACCCGCCGGCCCGAACGCGCGCTCGTTCGGAAGCTCGGGATAGCGCGGGTCCCAACCGAAGCGTTGCAGAATTGTGAAAATCGCGACGGCGAAACTGGTCACGAGTGACACGGTGATAAGACGTTCGATCTGATCTCGCGTCCGCAAATGAGTCGCGACGAGCGCGCACAACAGAAGCTGCGCCCCATAGGTAACGGCACCTTGAAATGTTTCCGGCGAACCCCAAATGCTGGCGTGCCGCTCAATCGAGAAAAACGTCGAAAGGAGAATCGTTAGGCCAAATAGAAAAAACAAGATCGACAACGCGGACCGGCCGATACCGCGCAGCGTCGCGCCAAGATCGGGCCGAAGCTCGACCGTGCGGAGGAGCCACGCGGCCCCGCCTATCGCCGCCAGTATTCGCAGAAAACCGTATTTGAACGGCTGATATCCATTGTGACCGCTTTGCGGATTGAGAAGCAGCGGAACGACGCAGACCGCAGCCACCCACGTGCTCTCAATCACGCCTGAATAAATCTGGGAAAGTTTCTTCGGCTCCGAAGCAGCTCCAGCGGAAGCGGCGCGCGTCATTGCATTTATTTCGCGAGGCGATGAAATACAGCCGCCAGCCAGCGCCCAAAAAAACGAAGCGCGATCCCGAACGACATTTTTGATTTGCCGCGTTCACGATCGCGAAACTGAATCGGCACTTCGCGAATGCGCATTGTCGATCTTGCGCGAATGATTGTTTCGAACGCGATCTTAAATCCGACCGTCGGCGGCGAAATCTCCAGCAACCGCGCGCGCCTGATGGCGAAAAAACCGCACATGGCGTCGTGCACGCCCGTGAGCGGATACGCAATCGCGGCGCCGCCGCGCGACAAAATCTTTCGCCATAACGGCCAGCCCGATGTCGATCCTCCTTTGATGTAGCGACTGCCGACGACCATGTCGGCTTCGTTCGCGGCGAGCGGGCCTAACAAGTCGTTGATGCGCTCGGGCGGATGACTCAGGTCCGCGTCCATCACCACGAGCGTTCCACCTTCGGCTGCGCGCGCGCCGGCCATGATCGCCGCCGCCAGCCCGGGTGGATGTCGATCTTGCGCGAGTAGTTTGATCGGCGCGGACGCGCTCAAGCGATGAACGACATCGCGCGTGCCGTCGCTCGAGTCGCCATCGACAAAGATGATTTCATGCGGCGTGAGGTTCTCGAAAATCTGCCTAACAAGCGGCTCGATGTTCTCCGCCTCATTCCGCGTCGGAACAATGATCGAAACGCGCTCGCTCAACCTCGCAGCGCCTCGGTGAATCGCACCAGATCGTCCGCGACCTGTTCGACCCGCGCGACAACCTTTTTGTCCTTGAGCGCGTCGCCGTCAAACGCATCGCCCGTCGCGTAAACGAAACGCGGAACGATGACGGTGCGAAAATCGAGCATGAGACTGTTCGCGTAGGCCATCACCGCCATGTAACTACTCGTGCCGCCGGCCGCGCAAAGAAATCCCGCGACCTTGTCCTCCCACGCGCTGCCGGTGAGCTCGATCATGTTCTTCGCGCTCGCGGCCACGTCGTAATTGTAAACCGGCGCGGCGACGAGAATGCCATCGGCCGATTCCACCGCGATGTTTAATTTCTTCGCGCCGTTGTTGAGATAACATTTGTCGGCATCACACAACGGCAGATCGAGATCGCGCAGGTCGATCCATTCGCAATCGACCTTTTTCTTTTGCAGATGCGCGAAGGCCACGCGCGCCATCCGCCGGCTGTTGCTGTCGGGATTTCCACTTGTGCTGATGACCAGATATTTCGCCATGATCTCGCTCGCAGTTTACTGTAGTTCCACGGTCACGCCTTTCTCGATCGTGAAATCGATGCTCTCGGTCAACTTGCCATTGAGGTAGAGCTCGCAGCGATATTTGCCTAACGGCCAACCGCCCTTCGGTTGCGCGAGCGCAAAGATGCCGTTGTCGTCCGATTTATACGCCGTGACAACTCCCTGACTGATCTTGCTGTCGTGCGGCGCATCGATCCCGACATCTTCCGCCAGCCAAACGACACCGACGCGATCACCGGCGGTCAAACCGCTCCCACTCCAGAAAACGCGAATCTTCGTGAGGTCAGACGTAAACACCGTAGTCGGCTCCTTGCGCTCGTCTTTCGCCAAGATCGCGTGCAACCGTTTCGGCTTTGCCGATGAAGTCGGCTCGGGCGCGAGGATCGGTTTTTCGAGCGGATCCGCGCCCAGCGCCGCCATTGCAAATAAGAACAAAAGGATTGCGCTGGGAATCTTCCGGCTCACCGCGAAAATGAAGATGTCGATCTTGCACTTGTCGATCTAAATTCTGCGGATGGGAAAATTATCCGAACGTGCTTTGGCCACGCTCCACGAATGGGTGCAATCGGAAAGCCTGCGTAAACATTGCTACGCCGTGGCCGATTCGATGAAACATTTCGCCCAATTGCGGGGCGAAGATGTCGATCTTTGGGAAGCGGTCGGCCTCTTGCACGACATGGATTACGAGCGGCATCCCACGGCGGACGAACATCCGTTTAAAGGCGTCGAGTGGCTGCGCGCGAACGGCTGGAGCGAAGAAGTTTGCCGCGCGATTCTTTCCCACGCCGATTACTCCGGCGTGAATCCGGAAACGCCGCTCGAGAAAACGTTGCGCGCGGTGGACGAGCTAAGCGGCTTCGTCATTGCCGTCGCGCTCGTTAGGCCGAGCAAGCGAATAGAAGATGTCGATCTTTCCAGCGTGAAAAAGAAAATGAAAGACAAGGCGTTCGCCCGCGCCGTGAATCGTGATGACATCCGCCACGGCGCCGAAGATCTCGGCCTGCCGCTCGACGACGTGATCACACATGTCATCGAGGCATTAAAATCGGATGCGCCACGGCTCGGCCTAACCGGCGTGCCTGCCTAAAGTTTTTCCGCGACAACTTCGAGCACGAGTGGCGTGATCATGACCGTGTTCGGATTTTTTTCTGCTTCGGCAAAATCCGCGAGGAGTTCAGCGGCGAATTGCTCGTCGATGCGGCCCATCTGTTGCAAACGCGGCAGATAAACTTCGATGAATTCCTTCGGCCATTGCCACATGTATTCGTTCGGCCGCACGCAAAAGAGCAGCGGTTTGATGGAGCGAATCGCGAACTTGTTTTGCTGAAACAGCTTCGGCAGATCGCGGCCAGCGTTCGGATCGCCACCGGATTCGCGCCAGGTCGCGATCACATGCTCGCGGAAACGTTTTTGCATTTCGAGCGGTGGCAAAAAATCCCACGTCTCGTAATGGCCGTATTCATGAAAGATCGACATCGAACCTTTCGGCATGACGCCGGCGAGCTTTGCAATGAGCTGGGCCGGATCCGAGACGAACGACAAAACCCAGCGGCACCAGCTGAAATCGTAATCGCCTTTCGGCAACTCGTCCGTCACGAGATCGAGCTCGTGCGCCTGCACGTTCGTTAGGCCACGCGCGCGCACAGTTTCAGTCAGCGCGGTGACGAAATTATGCGAGCGCTCGAGTGCGACCACTCCACCGCTTGGCCCGACGATTTCGGCAAGATCGACCGTGGCGTAGCCGGGGCCGGCGCCGACATCGAGCACGCGTTTGCCGGTCGTGATGCCGGCGCGCTCCCAGCAATCCAAAACCGCCGGACGCCAGACGCGATGCTGCAATCCGAGGCGCTCCACCTCTTCTTCGTGCGTGCCCAGAACGTAATCGCGTTCGCTCACGAGCAGACGATTACCAATTGACGCTGAGTTGCCAGCAGATTGTGCAAACGAAATTCAGGCGGCGAATTTTCAAAAAAGCCGATCGGTAATCGCGAAAGCCGCGGCGTAACATACGAAGATCGACAATCCGCCGACAACGCCGAGGGCAACGGCTCCGCCTAACGAGGCGCGTGTTACCCGCCGCGCCAGCAGCGCCAACACCAGGGCAATTCCAAATTCGCCCAGAATAATGTACCACGGCGTAAACGAAATCATGCGGCAGCCGGCGTATTGCCACCAGTGAATGCGCCGCGCCATTTCTTCGTAGAAAGGAATGTTAATCGCGCCTAACAACGCGACCAACAGCAGACCGATGCCGCCAAAGCGATCCCACAAACGCAGACCGATGTAGCCGAATTGCACCGCGACGACTTCCCACGCCAGCGGCATCCAGAGCGGCGACCGCCAAATCATGGGACCGCCGCCAATCGAGTAATCGAGCGTGCGCGTGTAATCGACCAGCCAGGCATCGGCTGCGAGCTCGGCCAAGCCAACCGCGAGTCCGAACAAAAGGAAACGCGCCATGATCGCGTCCCGCCTAACGACGGCGAAACCGACGAGCAGAAGATTATCGACCATGTTCAGCGCCATGCCGGTGCGCCAGTCGGACCACGGCGCGAAAGTGAGCAAGGAGACCGCGACGACATTGATGACGACCGTGGCAAGGACGACGAACAGCCGCTCACGTCTTAACTGATCGTCTTCCATGAGTAGATGTCGATCTTGCGCGGCGCGCGCTACGGCGTGCGAAATGTCTTCCCGCTGTAAGGATCTTTCACCTCGGTGCCCGGCGGAAAATCGCGCACATCGATGTAGCCGCCGTCAGGCGAGAATGGACTGGTGACGAACCCTTTTTTTCCCGGCACCGGCGTTCCGTACGGCAAATTGCTCTTTCCGCTTTTGCTCACGACCGTGCGCCGGGTCGTACTGGTGTTGGTTTCGTTAGGCGGCGAATGGACCGACTGCTCCGAGCTCTCCGCGATCTTTTGTTTCGGCGCGCGAACGGGTTTGGGGCGGTTGGCGCCTTCGTCCAAAGCGTGGCGCACACGTTTGAAGAAATTCTCGAGTGGTCCGGCCCGCAACGGCGCAGGAGCGAACGACAACATAAAGATCGACAACGCCATCACGAGAATGGCGTCGCGAATCAATCGCGCCAGCCAGTGTTGAGTAAGTCGCATGTTTCTTCGACGGCTACGCGCCAGATTTTCATCATCTCTTCGTCGCTGCGTTGATACAGGCCGCCCCAATTTCCGTCACCTAAATATTTTCGGAGCGCCGGCGGATCGAGCTGTTTGATAAGATCGACATCAGACATCGGTTTTTGTTCCGCCGGCATCTTCACCTTCGTTAGGCGAGTCCACGGGAAATTTTCCATCCACGACGCGTGCGACGCGTTCGGATCGATCGACTGAATCTGCGCCCAAACTTTCGGCGCGTTCCACCAATTGTGCCACTTCACGCGCACGCCCGCATTGTCCGCCATCCATTCGGCGACGAGCCCCTGCCCCGGCGTGTTGCCGCCGTGGCCATTGACGATGAGGATGCGTTTGAATCCGCAGGCGGCGATGGAATCGAGCACGTCGCGCAAGATCGACATGTACGTTTGCACGCGCAGGCTCACCGTTCCCGGATAAGCGCGAAAATATGGCGTGATGCCGTATGCGAGCACCGGAAACACCGGCAGGCCTAACGAGTCGCCCGCCTCGCCTGCGAGTCGCTCCGCCAGAATGCTGTCCACGCTCAAGCTCAAATACGCATGTTGCTCGGTGCTGCCGAGCGGCACGACGCAGCGATCGTCGCGTTTCAGTTGCTCCTCCACCATCATCCAGTTCATCTCACTGATGCGCATGGGCGGAGTTTGCGGCAGACGTTTTGCAGATTCACGAACAATCGTGCGACAACGAGCAGACCGCGCTAGTTTGTGATGCACCATGGAATACGCGATTCGTCCACTCACGCCCGCGGATGAAACTATCCTTTGGGACATGCTTTACGTCGCGCTGCTCACCTCGGAGGGCGGGCCCGCGCGCGAAATCGTGCAACAACCGGAGCTCGCGCGTTATGTCGAAGGTTGGGGTCGCGCCGGCGACGTTGGATTTGTTGCGCAAGATCGGCAGACCGAGCAAACGCTCGGCGCTGTCTGGATGCGAAAATTTCCGCCTAACGACACGCCGGAGCTGGCGTTTTCGGTCCGGCCGGAAATGCGACGTCGCGGAATGGGCGCGGCTTTGCTCACACAATTAGTAAAAGCGACGCCGGAACAATCGGAGCTAATCATTCACGTTCCGGCGAACAATCCGGCAGTGCGACTATACGAGCGCTTCGGATTTCACGTTGTCGATCAAATGCAGGACGGATTGCGTTTAAAGCGGCAGATATGACGTGCGTTAAAGTCGCGCGCTGATTTCGTCCACGAGCTCGTTCGGTGCCCGGCCGAGCTCGATCACGATCGCGTTTTCTTCCGGCGAAGGTTCCTCCAAATCGGCGAATTGGCTCCGCAACAATGCCGGAGGCATGAAGTGCCCGGCGCGCTGCCGAAGTTGGCCGGCGATCAAATCGAAATCGCCCCGCAAAAAGACAAACTTCACTGCGTCGCTCACGCGCAGACGGTCGCGATACTTTCGCTTTAGCGCGGAACAGGCCAGCACTGCGTTTTCGTTTTTGTCCAGAGCGCGCACGATGACCTCGCGCAAGCGCTCGAGCCACGATTGTCGATCTTCGTCGGTCAACGCCGTGCCCTGTTTCATCTTGTCGATGTTCGCGGCGGTGTGAAAATCGTCCGCGTCGAAAAACCACCAGCCGAGCTTTTGCGCGAGCAATTTTCCGACCGTCGTCTTGCCCGCGCCGGCCACTCCGCAGATGATCACCACCATCTTCGTACTTTACTCCGATTTGCGTCCGCGTTGATCTGAACATCGATGACGGAGCGAAAACGACTTCTCTGGATCGACATCGCAAAAGCGCTCGCGATTTGCTGGGTCGTTTACTTTCATTTTTTCCGAACGGTTTTCGAGCATTACGAATTTCCGCCTAACGACTGGCACAACATCGCCGCGGCGACGATGTCGATCTTACGTACGATCTGGTGGCAGGTTTCGGGTCTCGGGTTCCATGCCGTCGGGGCCTTCATCATCTTGAGCGGATTGACGCTGATGCAATCGACCATGCGGCGCGCCGAATCCGGCCAGGTCGGCTGGGGTAAATGGTATTTCGATCGGTTCGTTAGGCTCTATCCCATGTATTGGGTCGCGCATTTGGTTTACCTGCTCTCGCCCTTCGTCGCGCGGCTCGAGCCGGTCGATGAACGCATCATCCTGAGCTTGCTCGGCCTTCGCTTCATCAACATCGAGATGAACTTCATGTATCTGAACGCGGCCTGGTGGTACTTCTCCATGCTCATTCAATTTTATCTTCTCTTTCCCCTGCTCTTTCTCGCGGCGCGAAAACTGGGTCCGGTTGTCTTTTTGTTAGGCGCGTGCGCGATCGGATTTTTCACGCGCCATCTCATGCTCAACGTTTATCCGCAGCATGGCCTCTGGATTCTCGGCGGCTTTGCCATTTGTCGTCTGCCGGAGTTCGCGCTCGGCATGGCGCTCGGCATGTGGCACACAAGATGGACATCGCGCGTGGAGCGGCTTCTCTTGCGCGGCCCCGGCTTCATCGCCGGATTAATTTTATATCCGTTCGCGCTAAAGACATATTCCAACGGCATCGCTTACGTCTTCGCTGATTTCGCCACCGGCGCGTGTTGTTTTCTCGCCATCGTCGGCGTCGCGGGATTGATCGCTATGATTCAAACGCCGGCAAAATTGTTCGCGCTCATCGGCACATATTCGTACGGGCTCTATCTCATTCATCAACCGTACGTCATTTGGCTCGGCCTGAAGATTCGCCCGCAATCGATCGGCGCATTCTTGATCACGTTCGTCATCACGCTCGCGGTCCTGAGCGCGTGGGGAATGATTTTGGAAAAATCGACAAACGCATTCGTGAACAAACTGCTCCGAACAAAAACGCGCTCGCCCGCGGCGAAGATGTCGATCTAACATCACGACGTGGCGGGCGTAGTTGTCATTGTCGCGTATCGGCCCAAACCCGGGCGCGAAAAGGAACTTGTCGATCTTGTGCGCAGCCGTGTGCCGACGTTGCGCAAGGAAGGCCTCGTGACCGATCGCGCCACCACGCTCATGCGGGCGCGCGACGGCACCATCATCGAAGTCTCGGAATGGAAATCGGAAGAAGCGATCGCCGCCGCGCACAAAAACGAAAACGTTTGGAAAATGTGGAATAAATTTTTCGAGTTGTGCGATTGCGTTCCGTTGAAAACGCTGGCCGAAGCCGAAGAAATGTTCGCCGGCTTCGAATCGATCGACTAACTCATTCGCGAATCGCTCGGTGCTGTTGAAATGACGCAAGGTGCGCGCGGCACAAAGCGGTTTTCCCGGCGCTAAATGTCATCGCCTGCTGCACGTACTTGATCGCGGAATCGAAATCTCCCGCCTCGGCGTAGGCCGCTGCCAGAGTGTCGAGCGTGTTTGCATCGCTCCACTTCATGATGGCACACGCGCGTTTGGCATCCGCGATTGCTTTTTGCCCATCACGAAACGCCGCATCAGGACAGGTCGCTCTCAACCATGCGCGTTGGTCGAACGCCCAGCTCAAGATGCTAAGTCGTGTCGGATGAATCGCAATCACGTGATCGAGCTCCGCGATACTGGCGGCATACTTGCGTAGCGCGCGGTTAGAAATCGCGCGCATGATTGCGAGATCGATAAAGTGCGGTTCAAGCTTAAGTCCGGCGTCACAGTCAGCAACGGCCGCCGCCCATTTGCGTTGGTCCATGTAAATCTCCGCGCGAATGAAATAGGCCGGAAAAAATTTTGCATCGCTTCGCAAGAGCTCATTCACACCGCGCAGGGCCGATTCCCAGTTGCCTTTGCTTAGGTCCTCGTTCGCCTTCTCAATCTTGGCCATCTCGTACTGATTGGCGATACCATACTCGATAACAATAGCGGCGGCGATTCGCGCTGTCGTTAGGCTTACTACTATCGCGACTCCGATCTTAATCATCATAATCTCGTTAAATTTTTCGCGAATCGTAGGCCCAATGCAATAGCGCCTGGCGTTGGCGGCGGCGACAATTCAACTCGCCACGCGCGCAATGTTTCTTCAATTGCGCGATGTGACGCCGAACTGCGCGCCAGCGTTTGATCTGGCGCAGATCGTCTTCGTGGCGACGACCAGAAAAGTATCGGCAATACCATTGGAACCAGCCGCGAGGATCGTCGGGATGAATCCAACCTTTCTTGCGCCAAACTTCGAGCAGCTGCGATGCGTTCACGCCGAAATAATTCAGGGAAGGACGATGTCGATCTTGCGAAAGCTTTGCACGTCTGAACCAGCTCACCGGAAATTCTTTTCCACAATCGGTCATGTATTTTCCGCCGAAGACGCCGAGCGCGAGCATTTGCTGCGGCGTGAGCTCCGGATCGAATCCGGGGCGAAATTCGCGCCCCACCGGCTTCGTCCGAAAATAGACATAACCATTCTGCATCTTGTCGTTCACGACCACGCGCCTCGGCCGCATCCGTTAGGCCGATCGGTATTCGATGCTGGTGATCTTCCCGACGCGTCCGTCTTCGAGCGTAACGCGATCGCCGGCGTCGGCCGCGAGCAGGTTTTTGCCTAACGGCGAAATCCAGCTCACCGCGTCGCGCTCGAAATCGAGCTCATCAACCCCGACGACGGTGCGCGTTTCGACAGTGCCATGGATGTCTAGCGTGACGGTGGCGCCGAACGCAACGCTGTTCGATGGCGCGTCGGGTGGATCGACAACGTGAACGGACGCGAGTGTCTGCTCGAGTTCCGCGACGCGCGCTGAATCATTTGCCGCACGCGCCTGCGCGAGAGCATCGCGGATACGCTGCGCGCCCCGCGCCGTGATGTAATTCGTCGCACCCGGTGGCAAGCCGGAAGCCGAACGCTTCCGGCCACTGCGTTCCGGAAGATCGACATCTTCCTTTACGAATGCGCGACTCATGCCGCGCTCGGAAGCGCGAACGAAATCGTTTCGTTCGCCGCGCGATGGTTCGACCAGAAATTTTCGCCGTCGAACGCAAGGGAGCGCGAGGCGAAGGGAACGGTCGCGATGTCTTCGACGCCGCTGCCATTGACGCGCGCGATCTTCCATTCCTCGGATTTGTTAGGCACGTTTTTGTTCTCAACGCCGCGAATGACGAGGATCGCGCCATCGACGAACGTGAACCCGCAGATTTCTTCGCCGATGTCGATCTTGCCGAACACATTTCCTTTTTCGTCGAATTTCAGGATGTGCTTCTCGTACCACTGGCTCATGTGGAGATGTTCGCCGTCAAATCCGAGATAGGAGCCGGTGAAGTCCGGACAGGCGAACAATCGAGTAAATCCTTCCTTCGGCGTGTAACGATAGATGTAGCGATCGTCGTTCAATCCTTTGCCGATATTGAAACGCATCTCGCCGTTGCCTAACGAGACGCCCGCCCACACCACTCCCGGCGGATCGATTTCATCGACAATTTTCCACGTTTGATTGTCGATCTTGTAAAGCGTTCCAAGATCGCGCGAGCTGAGCCAGAAATGTTTACCGTCCCACGCCAGCGCCTGCGGGGTCACGGTCGGCGACTTCATTTTCCTGCGCTCAACAATTTCCGGCAATCGGTTGCGATTCATGATTCAAAAATAACCGCGGTTTCGTAGGATTGCGCAACATCGCTATGAAAGACGACAAAGACAACGTGCAGCTCGGCGCGGTCGAAAATCACGAAGGCATCCTCACCATCCGCGGCGGCGGCGCGCGGCGCGATTGGAACGGCATCCATTATAAACAAGGCATGTCGGCGAAAAACGTCGGCACGACGAAACTCTCGGCCAACATCGCGACCATTCCACCCGGCGGTGTGGCCAAAGCGCACATCCACGTCGGCTTCGAAGTCATCCTTTACATCATCGAAGGCAAAGTGCGCCACGAGTTCGGCGACGGACTCAAACAAAAGATCGACAACGAAGCCGGCGATTTCATTTTCATCAAACCCGGCGTCCCGCACGAAGTCTTCAACGCATTCGTCGCGCGTTCATCGGCTAACGAGTGGGACGAAATTATTCCGTATAACCGCGACAAGCGTTCGTAAGAAACGGGGGCGCCCGTATTACGGTTACGCCTCGACTTCCTACCACGACCCCGCTTTAAATTGTCGATCTTTCATTCGTGGAGACGAAGCACGACCCTAACGACCGCAGTTTTTTGGGACATCCGCGCGGGCTTGGTTACATCGCGTTCGCGGAGGCGTGGGAGCGTTTTTCCTACTACGGGATGCAGGCGCTGCTCGTGCTTTACATGGTGAATCGGCTGTTGCACCCGCCGCACGTCGATCACATCGCTGGCTTCGTTCCGTTTCGACACGCGATCGAATATTTTCGCGGCGCGCTCGATGTCCAGCCGCTCGCCTCAACTATTTTCGGACTCTACACCGGCCTCGTTTATCTCACGCCCATCGGTGGCGGTTTGATTGCCGATCGTTGGCTCGGCCGCACGCGCACGATCACGATCGGCGCGCTGCTCATGTCGGCCGGACATTTTTTGATGGCGTTCGACGTCACGTTTCTGATCGCGCTCACATGTCTGTTGTTAGGCGTCGGCTGTTTCAAAGGAAATCTCGCCAGCCAGGTAGGCGCGCTTTACGCGCCGGGCGATAATCGCCGCGCCGATGCGTTTCAGATTTATTACATCTTCATCAATGGCGGTGTGATCGCGGCGCCGCTTATCGCCGGAACACTCGGCGAAGTTTACGGGTGGCATTGGGGATTCGGCGCGGCCGGCGTCGGCATGTTGATCGGTCTCACCATCTATTTGTTAGGCCGAAAATATTTGCCGTCCGATTCGCCGGTGGTGGAGAAGATCGACAATAAGAAGGCGAAACCGAAGCTCTCGCGTCGCGACAAGATCGCGATCGTGGTCTTACTCGCGCTTCTACCGTTCCTGACGATCGCGATCATTCCCAATCAACAAATCTTCAACGCCTACATGATTTGGGCGCAGGACCACGCCGATCTTATTTTCTTCGGCAGAAAAATGCCGACGACGTGGCTGATCACGCTCGACTCGATCGTGTCAGTCAGTTTTCTTTTTATCGCCGTCATCTTTTGGCGGGTGTGGTCAAAGAAATTTCGCGAGCCGGCGGAAATCACCAAGATCGCCATTGGCAGCGTGATCGCAGTAACCGGTATGCTTTCGTTGGCGATGGGAGCGGCGATTTCCGCGCGGTCGGGCGACAAGGTTGCAATCGGTTGGCTGATTGCGTTTCACGTTTTGAACAGCGCCGGATTCGCCAACGTCTTTCCAGTTTCGCTCGCTCTTTACGCGCGCGTCGCCCCGGCCGCACTGTCGGCCACGATCATCGGTGTCTATTACCTCGCCTTCTTTGCCGGGAATAATCTTGTCGGCTGGATCGGCGGATTGCTCGAGAAAATGCCGGCCACCCAATTCTGGCTGCTGCACGCCGCGCTCGCGGGAATCGCCGGGGTCGCGTTCCTCCTTGCCGGCAAACTATTCGGGCATTTGCTCGCGCCTAACGACAAGACGTAATTGTCGATCTTGCCGTTGTCGATCTTGCGTTCAGGGTTTGTGTTCGACCGAAACCATCCAGCCGACGCCGAATTTGTCCTGCAACATTCCGAACTTTGACGTCCAGAAAGTTTTCTCGAGCGGCATCGTGACCATTCCGTCTTGCGACAGCGCGTTGAAGACGTGTTCGGCTTCCGCCTCGTTAGGCACGTTGATCGACATGGAGAAGCCTTCGAAGTTCGGCGGGCCTTCGCATTGTCCATCCGACGCCATGAACGTGCTGTCACCCACCCGCACACTGGCGTGCATGATTTTTTCGTCGAAACAATCGGGCAAACCCTGCATTGGCTCGGGCGATTCTTTGAAACGCGAAAGCTGCTGCACTTCCGCGCCAATTGTTTTCTTGTAGAACTCGAGCGCTTCTTCGCAGCGGCCGCCAAAAAAAAGATACGGTTGAACTCCAACCTTATTAATCATGTAAACGCCTCCTTGTTTACGACGTACGGCATCTTCGCCGGATCGCCACCGTAATTTTTTTCCAAGACATCGATCAATCCCTGCACGCAGCGACCGGCCATGCCTTTGTCAGGATCGACATCGAGCCGCGTGATCTTTCCACCGCTGGCGAAGTGATGGAACACGCGACAACGATCGGCGATCGCGGGATCGAGCAACGGCGAATCGGCCGGCAACGGTTCCTTTTCGAAAACATCGAGTGCGGCGCCGGCGATGACATTTTCTTTGAGCGCTTTCGCCAGCGCGTTTTCGTCCACGACCGGACCGCGTGAGCTATTTATTAAATAGGCGGTCGGCTTCATTTGCTTCAACGTTTGCTCGTTGATGAGGTGATACGTCGGCTTGTCCGTTTCGCCTTCGCGCAGCAGCGGCACATGGATCGTGATGTAATCCGCTTCGCGCAATGCCTGCGCAAGATCGACATATTTTATCCACGTCTTCTCGCGTTGAATTCCGCGCGCGTGCCGCAAATCCATCTGTTCCTGGATGCCGGCGATGAATTTTTCGTTTTGATAGGCGGGGTCGTAACAAAGAATGTTCATGTCGAACCCGGAACATTTCTTAATCATCGCCAGCCCGATGCGGCCGGTGCCGATGACCGCGATCGTCTTCCCCGTAACTTCATCGCCGAGAAACGGCAGGAATGGATGCCACGACGGCCAGGTTTGTTCCCTAACGAGTCGCTCGCTCTGCCACATTTTGCGCGCGAGCATGCCCATCATGAAAAAGGCAAACTCCGCGGTGGCTTCGGTGAGAACGTCGGCCGTGTTCGTGAATGGGATTTTGTATTTGTTCGCGTCGGCGCGATTAATGTTGTCGAAGCCGACGGCGATTTGCGCGACGACTTTTAGCGTCCCCTTCCCCGCTTCGAAAACTTCCTTGTCGATCTTATCGCGCAAGGTCGTGATCAATCCGTCGATGCCGCTTTTTACTTTCTCGATGATGAGTTCTCTCGGCGGCGCTTCCGGTCCCTGGAAAACTTCGAGGTCGTAACCGCGCTCGCGCAATTTGTTTTCAGCCGGATCACCGATGCGCGAGGTGGCGAAGACGCGGAATTTTTTCATGTCGATCTTACAAATTTTTGTTCGCCCAAGTGCTGACGCGTTCGAGCGCTTTCTCGATATTCTCGATCGAGTTCGCGACGCTAAAGCGCAAATAGCCTTCGCCGAAATCGCCAAACGCAGTTCCTGATAAACCCGCGACGCCGGCATCGTTGAGCAATGCATCCGCAAGTGTTTTGGAAGGCCAACCCGTTTTCGTGACGTTCGGGAAAACGTAGAACGCGCCTTTCGGCAAGCGACACGAGAATCCTTTGATCTTATTCAGCCCCGCGACCATGACGTCCCGGCGTTCTTTGAACTTCGCGCACATTTCCGTGACGGAATCCTGCGACCCGCGCAACGCTTCGATGCCGGCGATTTGCGTGAAACTCGCGGTGCACGAGTTCGAGTTCGTCATCAAACGTGAAACTTGCGCGGCAAGATCGACACGCATCACGCCGTAACCCATGCGCCAACCGGTCATGGCGTAGGTTTTTGAAAAACCGTCGAGCAGAATGGTGCGCTCCTTCATTCCGTCGATCGACATGATGGAATGATGTTCGCCTTCGAAAATGAGCCGGCTGTAAATTTCGTCGCTCATGATCATGACGTTGCGATCGCCGATTGCTTGTGCGATGCGTTCGATGTCGATCTTAGTGAGAACGCCGCCGGTCGGGTTCTGCGGCGAATTTAGGATGATCAATTTCGTCCGGTCGCTAATGAGTGACGCGAGCTCATCGACATCGAGACGGAAATCCATTTCTTCGCGCAGACGAATCGGCACCGCATTTGCGCCAACGTAGTTGATCATCGATTCGTAAATCGGGAATCCGGGATTCGGATAAATGACTTCGTCGCCTTCGTCGGCGAGCGCGAGAATGGTGAAAAAAATGATCGGCTTTCCGCCGGGCACGACGACGACTTCATCCGGCGTAACATCGACATGTCGTGTTTCGCTGACGTATTGCGCGATGGCTTCGCGCAATTGCGGCAAACCGGCCGACGGCCCGTAATGGGTGAAACCTTTGTGCAACGCGTCGCACGCCGCATCGATGATGTTGTGCGGGGTATCGAAATCCGGCTCGCCGATTTCGAGATGAACAATGTCGCGCCCCTGCGCTTCGAGAGCGCGCGCTTTCACTAAGACTTCGAACGCGGTCTCGGTGCCGAGACGCGCCATTCGTTTGGCCAGACGAAGTTCGCGGGGCGTTGTCACGAACGCGAATCAACCCCGAAAGCTTTCGGGGTCAACATTCGCTGCAACGCCGCGCGACTTGCGGTAATGGCCGTTTGGCCAGGACGCTAACAAAGATGAAAGCGACGAACTGTCTCGGGAAGATCGAGAAGTTGTTAGGCGTGGCGGCGACGACGCGCTACTTAATCTCGATCGAGGAATTCTCGACGTTATCGACACTTTTCTTGTTCGAGTTATCGGGATCGAGTTTCCAATCCTTGCCGTCGACCAGAAATTTGTATGCATATGTGCCGGGCGAGAGCGTGACTTTTGTCGACCAGACGCCGTCATCGCCTTTGGTCATGGCCACGCCTTTCCAGCCGTTGAACTCGCACATCAACTCGACGCTTTTCGCGTCCGGCGCTTTGAAGCGGAATTCATGTTCGTCCGCCGTGGCGATTTGCCGAGTGCTTAACAACGCGACGCCGCACAGCAAAATGAGAAACAAGGTTTTCGCACGCATGCGCTAGCTTGTCCTCGCCGGGCGTGTCCTGTCAACCTGGCTAAGATCGACAATTAACTGTGGTCTGCACAATCCGGTCGGCGACAACGTCACAGGAAATTAACAGATCGTGCCGCACCCGGATTCGGCGCCGCTCTCGGCCAAATTGTTGAAGAACGGGACGCCGTCAAAGCCTAACGAACGCCGTTCCTGCTGCGCCGGGGCAAATCCAGCATACCCGCTGGCTATGCTGAGGCGAGAAACTTCGTCTTTCACAAGACCGAGCTCATGGCCGCATCGTTAGGTCATGAAAACGTCCACTAACGAGAAGGAGGACCAGCCGTGATCACTATGTCGATCTTGTGCACTTTGGTCCTCGCACTCTTCAACCTCAAATTGGAACGGCCTAACGAAAGGCGATAAGCCATGAATACAAAAACTCTGAATCAGAAAACGCCGCGAAAATGGTTTCGCGGGCGCCGGCGTCGGCACGATCCGATGCTGGCATTGAACATGTCGATCTTTAATTCGGGCAGCGGATGGAGCCGAATCTTCAATTCGGTCCCGCGGCGCGAGAACGTGTGGTGCTGACGATGAACGCGACGTATGCAACAAACCTTGTCGCTGAAGTTCCAGCGTACACGGCGCTTCGGCGCAAGGTGCACGATGCGCTGCTCGCCCAGCATCCGGAGTGGATCGAGACCGATGGTAATTGCCCGAAGTGCGACGACTACGATCGTCGATTCGCGCAATTGCTCGGATTGTCACGGGCGCGCGGCTAACTTTCACGGCGATGCGGACAAGACCGATCCGGTTAGCAAGAACGAGTGCGCATTTGCTCGCGCTCGTTTTCTTCGCCGGCTGCGCCTCGCTAAGATCGACATCTTCGAACCGGCTCGATCAACACATCGCGGAAGCAGATGCGGCGTATCGGCAGTTGGATGGTGGCCACCTGTCGATGTACAACGACGCCGTCGCATCCATCGCAAAAGACATTGATGGCGATACGCCTAACGAGCTCCGGACCCAGCTCGATTCTCTTCATGTTAAACTTGATCCATCGAAAATCGACCTGCCGCTCGCGCGCTACCATGTTGTATCGCGATCGCGACGGACTGGCGAGTCTATCGGCGCTCCGATGCTGCTCGATTACGACACGAGCAGCGCGCGCTTTTATCCACCCGATGGGTTGTTGTGTTCCGCGACGGCACTTTATCGGCGCGAAAATGGCGAACCACATCTTTCGTTCGTCACCGCGAAAGCGACGATCGAATTGAATGGATCGAGATTCGCCTTGAGGCGCGACGATGACGCGGCGCTCGATGCGATGTCGCGTCGTGGCCGCTCGGTCGTGCACAGTGGTTTTCGGAACATGCTGCGACCGGGCTCGATGCAAGAGCGCTCGGGAATTTTTCTGACGGAGCCATACGATCCGAACAAGGCGGTCGTGTTAATGGTGCCGGGACTGCAATCGACGCCGTTCGCGTTTGTCGATCTTATGAAAGCGATGCGGCGCGACGCGGAGGTGAGCGCGCATTTTCAAGTTTGGGGATTTCTCTACGCGACCGGCACGCCGGTGTTGTTCAATGCGCTGCGGTTGCGGCAGGAATTGGAAAAGACAATTCACGATGTCGATCCACGTGACCGCGATTTTGCAACGAGACATATCGTTGTGATCGGGCACAGCATGGGCGGATTAAGCGCGCACACATTGGTCAGTTCAAGTGGCGAGGAATTGTGGAAGTCGCTATTCGCGGTGCCGCCGCCGCGATTGCACGGCGACAAGCAAGTCATCCGTGAGCTGGTCGACGGCTTGCATTTTCGGCGCAACCTGCGCGTCGTTCGCGCGATCTTCGCCGCAACTCCGCACCGCGGCAGTGATTTGGCCGAGAGCTGGATTGGTCATGTCGCGGCTTCGCTCATTCGGTTACCGACGAGTCTGCGCACGGACATTGTTGGAATCGTCGCCACGAACCCGGACGCCGCCACTCCGAGCGCGAAGGCGTTTCATCGCGAGATGAATTTCTCATCCGTGCGCACGCTTTCGCCGCGCGATCCGGCGCTGAATGCACTTGTCGATCTTCCAATCGGCGTGCCGTTTCACAGCATCATCGGGCAACAGCACGGCGGCGCAATCGAAACGAGCAGTGACGGCGTCGTTCGTTACGCGAGCTCACATCTCGATGGCGCGAACTCGGAGCTCGTCGTTCGCAGCGGACACGGTGTCTGTGAAAATGCGGACGCGCAACGCGAAGTGATTCGTATTCTTCGGCTCGAACTCCGGGGTGAACGCGTTTTCGCGCGGAAATAACAGCATGCTCTCCGGCTATGCTGAGAAACGAAACAGAGTCTTTCACAACCGCCCGGCGCCAAAGCAGTTTTCCGCCATGAAGAAAACGAAAGTGGTAATCGCAGGCGGCGGATTTGCCGGATTGTATGCGGCGAAGTATTTGGACAAACATCTGGCGCGACGGCCGGACGTGGAAGTAACGCTGATCGCGCGCGAGAATTTTATTCTCTTCACGCCGATGTTACACGAAGTCGCAGCGGGCGATCTTGCGCCTAACGACATTGTGAATCCACTGCGGCGGATTGTGCGGCACGTGAACGTGATCGAAGCCGACGTGCAAGATGTCGATCTTAGCGCGCGGAAAGTTCGCTGCGCGCACGGACTGGACAACAACACGCTTGAGTTTGAGTTCGACCATTTGCTGCTCGCGCTCGGTTCCGAAACCAATTTTTTCGACAACGCCGGCATTCGCGACTGGTCGGTGACGATGAAGAACCTGAGCGACGCGGCGCTGTTGCGAAACCGGATGGTGGCGTTTCTGGAAGAAGCGAGCGTGGAGACAGACGCGAGCGCGCGCCGGCAATGGCTCACCTTTGTCATCGCGGGCGGTGGATTTGCCGGGGCGGAAACGGCCGGCGCGGTGAACGATTTCATTCGCGAAAGCGTGAAATTTTATCCGCAGCTGAACGACGAACAGATCCGCGTGGTGGTGATTCATCCGGGTGATTATCTGTTGCCGGAGCTGGGCGAAGAGCTTGGGCGTTATGCCGAACGGAAAATGCGCGAGCGCAACGTGGAGATGATCAAAGGCGCGCGGGTGGCGAACTACGATGGCTGGGTGGTGACGTTGAACAACGGCCTAACGATTCCGGCAGCGACATTGATTTGGACGGCCGGCGTCAAGCCCAGTCCGGTGATCGCGGCCTTGCCGTGCGCGACCGAAAGAGGACGGATTGTGGCGGACGAATTTCTTCAGGTCCGCGGATTCGCGGGGGTGTGGGCGGTCGGTGATTGCGCGGCGGTGCCGGATGGGTACGAAACGGGAAAATTTTTCCCGCCGACGGCGCAGCACGGAATGCGAGAGGCGATTGTCGCGGCGAAAAACATCGAGAGCGCGATTTTGGGCGCGGAATTAAAACCGTTTCGCTATCGGACGATGGGGATGCTCGCGAGCATCGGTCATCACACCGGCGTGGCGAGCGTGTTCGGATTCAAGTTCTCCGGATTCATCGCCTGGTGGATGTGGCGTTCGGTTTATTTAATGAAGCTGCCGCGCCTGGTGAAGAAACTTCGCGTCGTCACGGCGTGGACGCTCGATCTTTTATTCGGCCGCGACATCGAACAAATGATCACGCTGCGCGATGTCGAAGCGCTGACCGAACGCTGGACACGTATTCGCGCCGAGCGCAAAACGCGAACCGCCGCCTAACCATGGACGCAAACATTGTCAGCGCATTGGCCGGAATCGTCGGATCACTCTGCGGCGGTTCGGCCAGCGTCGCGACGGCGTGGGTGACGCAACGGACATCGAGCAAGCGCCAGACGATCCGCGCGGAAGCGAAGAAACGTGAGGCGCTCTATGGCGAATTCATTCACGAATGCTCGGCCCGCGCGCTCGACGCTTGCGAAAACACTTTGGAAAAAGGCGAGCGGCTATTGTCGATCTACGCGTTGCTGAACCGCATCCGGCTTTGCGCTTCGCCCTCAATTTTAAGCGCGGCCGAAGCGGCGGTGGCGGCGATCACCGCGCAGTACTCGCGGCCGAATCTTTCCGCGGAAGAATTGAGCGCGTTGTTCCGCGACGGCGCGAAAGCTGATCCGCTCAGGGCGTTCGCGGAGGCATGTCGCGCCGAACTCAAATCAATCCACGCCGCGTTTTAACGCTGTCGCCTTCGCACCGAGTCCGCCGCAGCCGCCGGCGGACTCTTGCGAAATGGGCATGACGCGATCGCTTAGAGTTGAGCGATCATCGCGCGGAGATCGTCTTTCTTTTTCCCGAGCTTCGCTTCCAGGCGCCCGAGAAGTTCATCGTCCTTTCCCTCGGCGAAAAGGAGATCTTGATCGGTTAGTTGACCGAATTTTTGTTTTAGTTTGCCCTTCACCTGGTCCCAATTGCCTCTAAATGTTAGTTTGTTCATGCGATATGATCTCACGACGCGGCGCGCGACCTGTGCGCGATTTGCTAAAGCGTGCGCATAAATTGCGCGCCGCTGCGAAGAGCCGCGCGGGAGAGTGATTCAGCGCGCAACTTCCCGGGGGCAGCCTGTTGGCCTAACGAACCGCGCCGAAAGCTTCCTTCGCGCACTGGCAAAACTTTTCCACGGCTGCGCCCGCCTTTCCCTTTCGCGTGATGATGCCCACGGCAACGCGCTTCGGCTCGGGCGTGAGCCGTACAAGCTTGACCCGGTCGTTGAATGCATAATTGAACGCGTCCGAGGTGAGGGCGACGCCGATCCCGGCGCTGACTGCGGAAAAAACGCCGGACCAACCATCATGCTCCTCCACCACGCGCGGCTTATCGGCTATGCGGGAGAAAATCGCGCTCAGATATTCATGGTAGCGCGGATAGTCTTCGCTCGTTAGGCCAATGAACGGCTCGCGGGCCGCATCCGCCAGCGGAATCGATCGTTTATTCGCAAGTGGATGATCGCAGGGAACGGCGAGACAAACGCGCCCGGTAAACAACGGCTCGAACCGCAGCTCCTCGAGCGCATTCGCTTTCAGCGGTGGAAGAATGATCGCGAGATGCAGCCGACCATCGCGCACGCCTGCGATATTCTTCTCCACCGGCCAATCGTGCACTTTCACTTTCACTTTCGGCATTGCTTCTTGATAGGCGCGGAGCAGCGCCGGCAGAATACGGCCGGTTGCGAGCGGCCAGTCGCCGACGTGTAACTCCGTCTCTGCCTTACCGGCGATCGCGCGCACCTTGCCGACCGCGTCGTCGGTTTGTTTTAGAATGGCGCGAGCTTCATCGAGAAACGCGCGTCCGGCGTCGGTCAACTTCACGGATTTCGCGGTGCGCTCGAGCAAGCGCACGCCCATTTCATCTTCGAGATCGCGGATCTGCCGGCTCAACGACGGTTGCGACACATGCAAGCGTTGCATCGCTGCGCGCGAGACGTTTTCCATCTCGGCCACGGCGACGAAGTAGCGCAAGTGGCGAAGTTCCACGGCGCGCAAGAGTATGCCCGGCGACTATGCTCAGGCAAGGAACATAGTCTTTCACGAGCGCGTGTCGGTCGCGCGATAGTTCGCTCAGATAAATGAAAGGAAATTATGAGCAGAACAATTGAAGCAATCATGGCGCGCACGGAGGCGGCGAAGCGGAACTCGACCTCCGCCAGCTCAAGACTGTTGAGCGCGAATTGGCAGAATGGACTTGAAGCCGGCACACAGGTGCAGCGCAAACTTCGTTTCAGCCTAACCAATCTGGCGGCGCCTCAGCTCGCGAGGTGAAACTTTAATGCAAGATCGACAACTTCTTTCGAGCCAAACAGAAACCGACAACATGCAGACTCGACATTCTGATTTTGGAGGCGATAACGGAGCCATGAAGCGCTTGGTTTTTGCAGGCGCGGTCACCTTTTGCGCGCTCTTATTCGTCGCGTGCGGCCGCAAGCCGCAACCGGCCGGACCGCCCGCGCCCGAAGTTCTCGTTACCACGGTGCAGCCGCGCGATGTGCCCCGCGTCCTCGAACGCGTCGCGACACTCGACGGTTTCATCAATGCCAACATTCACGCGCAAGTGCAGGGCTATATCGTTTCGCGCGATTACACCGAAGGCAGCCTCGTTAAAAAAGGCGATTTGCTTTTCCGGATCGATCCCCGCCCATTCGAGGCGGCGCTTGCGCAAGCAAAAGGCACTCTCGCAAAAGACCAGGCGAATTTGGCGAAGGCTGACGCGGACGAAAAACGCGCGCGCGATTTGTTCGACAAGAAAGTGATTAGCGATCAGGAGCGCGATACGGCAACCGCCGCAGCCGGGTCGAGCAGGGCAAACGTTGATGCGGACGCCGCCGCAGTGAAACAGGCGGAGTTGAATCTCGATTACACGAAGATCATTGCGCCCATCGATGGCATCGCCGGATTCGCGAACAATCAAGTCGGCGACCTCGTCGGTCCGAACAGTCCGCCCCTAACGACAGTTTCGCAGATCGATCCGATCAAAGCCAACGTCACGGTTGGCGAGAGTGCATTTACCGATTTCTTTTCGCGCTATCCGGACACAGCCCAGCGCGAAGCCCTGCTCAAAAGCATCGATTTTGAGTTGATTCTCGGCGACGGCAAACTCTACCCGCACAAAGGAAAATTCTATGCGCTGGATCGAAACCTCGATCCCAAAACAGGTTCGATTCATTATTACGTAACGTTTCCGAATGCGGACGCCAGATTGCGGCCCGGACAATATGGCAAGGTGCGGTTCGTACCGGACACGGTGCACAATGCCCTCGTCGTTCCCCAGGAAGCAGTCACCGAATTGCAGGGCAATTTCCAAGTCGCAGTTGTCGATCAAACGAACAAGGTCAGCATCCGCCCGGTGAAAACGGGCGAACGCATCGGCGCGATGTGGCAAATCACCGATGGACTGCAACCGGGCGATCGCGTGATTGTGCAAGGCCTGCAAAAAGCGCGCGAAGGTTCCGTCGTGAAAGTGAAAGAATGGACGACGCCGACCGATCAGCTGGCTGCGTCAAGATCGACATCTTCACCCGAGGGGCGCTGAGCCATGTCTGAATTTTTCGTTAGGCGACCCATTGTCGCAATCGTCATCGCGATTCTCATGACGCTCGTCGGCGGCGTCTGCATCCTCGGGTTGCCCATTGCGCAATATCCGCAGATCGCGCCGCCCGAAATTCAAGTGCAGACACACTATACCGGCGCCGACGCGCTCACGATCGAGCAATCGGTCGCCGCGCCGATCGAGCAACAGATGAGCGGCGTCGATAAAATGAATTACATGACGTCGATCAACGCGAACAGCGGCGATATCCGTTTGATCGTCAACTTCGACATCGCGACCGATCCGAACATCGACCAGGTGCTCGCGCAACTACGAGTGGCGCAAGCGCAGTCGCAATTGCCCGCCGACGTAAACAATTACGGCGTGACGGTTAAAAAATCGACAACCGCGCCGCTGATGCTCATCGGCATCTATTCGCCGAAGGACACGTACGACAACGTTTTTCTCGCGAACTACGCCTACATAAACCTGGTCGATCAACTGACGCGTCTTCCCGGAATCGGCAATGTGCAGATCTTCGGCGCCGGTCAGTACGCGATGCGGCTCTGGGTAAAGCCGGATCAACTCGCGAAACTCAACATCACCGTTCCGGAAATCATCACGGCGGTGCAAAGGCAGAACACGGTCAATCCCGCGGGGCAGGTCGGCGGCGAACCGATTCCGAGCGGACAGAAATTCACTTATACGGTGCGCGCGCAGGGCCGATTACAAACGCCGGAGCAGTTCGGCGAGATAGTCGTTAGGGCAAATCCCGACGGCTCGTTCGTTAGGGTAAAAGATATCGCGCGCATCGATCTCGGTGCTCAGACTTACAACGTTAGGAGCCGTTTGAACGGTCAGCCCTCGGCGATCATTGCGTGTTATCAGCTGCCGGGAAGCAACGCGGTCAAAGCCGCCGAGGCCGTGCGCAAGTTAATGACCGAAGCGAAACAGCGTTTTCCCGCGGACATGGATTACGCGGTCTCGCTCGATCAAACGCTTTCGGTCACCGAAGGGATGCACGAAATTTTGAAGACGCTGTTCGAAGCGCTCGCGCTCGTCGTTCTGGTTGTCTTCATTTTTTTGCAAGGCTGGCGCGCAACTTTGATTCCGTTGTGCGCGGTGCCGGTGTCGCTAATCGGGACGTTCGTTTTGTTTCCGTTGTTCGGATTCTCGATCAACACGCTTTCGCTCTTCGGACTCGTGCTCGCGATCGGTCTCGTGGTCGATGACGCCATCGTCGTGGTCGAAGTAGTCGAGCGTCACATTGAAGAAGGGATGGCGCCGCGCGAAGCAACGCTGCAAGCGATGCGCGAAGTGTCGGCGCCTGTCATCGGGATCGCGCTGGTTTTGTCGGCCGTTTTCATTCCAACGGCGTTTCTTCCCGGGATCACTGGCCGGTTGTACCAACAATTCGCCCTAACGATTGCGATCTCGGTCATTTTTTCCGCGTTCAACGCGCTCTCACTCAGTCCGGCGCTCTCTTCAATTCTGCTCCGGCCGCGCAAGAAAACGCGTGGCCCGCTCACTTGGTTTTTCGAGAAATTCAATCGCGTTTTCGGAAAGGTGACACATGGATATGTCGATCTTTCGCACTTCGCGATTCGAAAAGCTGTCCTCAGCTTCGCCCTGCTCGCCGTGCTCGCGGTCGGAGCGGGTTTCTTCGGATCAAGACTACCGAGCGGTTTTTTGCCGGAAGAAGATCAGGGCTACGTTTACATGGCGTTGCAATTGCCCGACGCATCGTCGCTTGAACGCACCGATGCGGCTGCGCGCAAGATCGAAGAGATTCTGAAGAACACGCCGGGCGTGAAATACACCACCAGCGTCATCGGATTCAGTTTGCTCAGCCTTGTGCAAAATACCTACAGCGCGTTTTTCTTCGTCACTTTCAAACCGTGGAGTGAACGCACCAAACCGGAAGAACAATACACCGCGATCAAAGCGAACATTAACAAACAACTCGCCGGCCTAACGGACGGTCTCGCCTTCGCATTTCCGCCGCCGGCGATTCCCGGCGTCGGCACCGCCGGCGGAGTCACGTTTATTCTCGAAGATCGCGCCGGCAAAGACGTGCCGTTCCTGGCACAAAACTTAAAGACATTTCTCGAAGCCGCGCGCAAGCGCCCCGAGATCGCCGGCATCATTCCCTCATTTCTGCCGAACGTTCCGCAAGTCTTCGTCGATGTCGATCGAGACAAAGTGTTGAAGCAGGGAATCGACCTCGGTCAGGTCTATCAAACGCTGCAGACGTTCATGGGCGGGTTCTTCGTGAATTACTTCAACCGCTTCGGGCGCACCTGGCAGACTTACATTGAGGCGGAAGGCGATTACCGGACCGACGCCAAAAACGTTGGCCAATTTTTTGTGCGCAATTCGAACGGCGATCCCGTTCCGCTGGACGCACTCGCAACCATTAAAAACATCGCCGGCCCGGAGTTCACGCTGCGGTATAACGAATATCGCTCCGCCCAGCTCAACGTCACCGCTGCGCCAGGCTACAGCTCGAACCAGGCGATGACCGCGCTCGAAGATGTTTTCCGCCAGACCATGCCTAACGAAATGGGCTACGACTATCTGGCCATGTCGTTCCAGGAAAAGAAAGCACAGCAGGGCGTTTCGCCGACTGTCGTTTTCGGAATGTCGCTCCTGTTCGTGTTCCTCATCCTGGCCGCGCTTTACGAAAGCTGGTCGCTCCCGTTCAGCGTTTTGTTAGGCACACCCGTCGCGGTCTTCGGCGCATTCCTCACGCTTTGGCTGCGCGGAATCGAAAACAATATCTACGCGCAAATCGGTTTGGTCATGCTCATCGGTCTCGCGGCCAAGAACGCCATCCTCATCGTCGAATTCGCGAAAGAGGAATACGAAAAAGGCAAACCGCTCCTCGACGCGGCGCTCGAAGGCGCGCGCTTGCGTTTGCGTCCAATCCTCATGACGTCATTTGCTTTCATCTTCGGATGTTTGCCGCTGTGGTTTGCGAGCGGCTCCGGCGCAGTCGCGAGGCGCGTGCTTGGATCGACAGTCATCGGCGGAATGATCGCGGCGTCCGGAATCGCGATCTTTCTAATTCCGGTGACGTTTTACGTGATCGAGCGACTTTTCGCCGGCCACGAAGCCAAATCGGAGTCGAAAGGATCTTAGTCTCGTGTGCGATGAGGTGACGGATCGATTGTCGATCTTAGATGCGGGCGTAATGTCTTGAAATGACGCCGGCCGAAGAGCGCGACGAAAGATTTTACCGGGATACCGAAGGCGTCGCGTTTCCGAAGCTGAACGATCATCAGCTTTCCTTGCTCGAGCCTTTGGGCGAACGGCGAGTGCTCAAGCGTGGCGATCTCGTTTACAAAGCCGGACAGCGCGATCTTGGCCTAACGGTTGTATTGCGCGGCGAGATCGAAGCTTTCGAGCAACGCGAAGAGACTGAGCAAATTCTCGCGACCGTGCACGAACGCGAGTTCGTCGGCGACGTCGCCATGTTACAAGGGACATCGGCCCTGGCCACCGCGCGTGTCACCTCACCGGAATGCGAGATTCTTTACATTCCCGCGGCTAATCTTCAGCGCGCCTTCGCCGAACTGCCAGGCGTTAGCGCCACGATTGTTAATGCCTTAATCATGCGGCGCCGCCGGCTTTCACGTGATCCGGAGTTTGCCGGATTGCGCGTGCTCTCTGCGCAGGACGATCGTGGAGGACATCAACTCGATAATTTCCTCGATAAAAATCACATTCCGCATCGGCTCATCGCCGTGGAAAGCGAACAAGGACAAACGTTGTGCCAGCGTCTTCACCTAACGAGTCGCGATTTGCCGGCGCTCATCACTCCCGCCGGCGCGCCACTCCGGCGACCTTCTTTGCGGGAAGTTGCGCAAGTAGTCGGGTTGCTTCGACCGCTCGCGTTTGAGAACGAAACCGAAATTATGGCGGACCTCGCGATCATCGGTGCGGGTCCGGCGGGCTTGGCCGCGGCCGTGTATGCCGCGTCCGAAGGATTGAAAACAGTAGTGCTCGAAAGTTACGCGCCCGGCGGTCAGGCTGGTTCATCTTCGCTCATCGAAAACTTTTTTGGTTTTCCCACCGGCGTTAGCGGCGGCGATTTGACCTGGCTCGCGCAACTGCAGGCCTATCGGTTCGGCGCAAAATTTTCCACGCCATCGGAAGCGCTCTCGCTTGATTATAATGACAACGGCGAATACGGCGCCTGTCTTCAAGTCGATGGCTGCGGCGCTGTGCTCCGCGCAAAAACAGTTCTCATTGCGACCGGCGCGCATTACCGACGATTGGAAGCGGAGGGGCGCGAACAATTTGAAGGGATGGGCGTTTACTACGCGGCCACCGCGCTCGAAGGAAAAATTTGTCGCGGAGCGACCGTCATCGTCGTCGGTAGCGGTAATTCCGCCGGCCAGGCCGCGATGTTTCTTTCCGACGGCGCCGCCAAAGTTTTGTTGGTCGTTCGCGGAAAGGATCTCTCGAAAATGTCGACCTATCTTTCCCGCCGCGTAACGAAGCAGAAAAACATCGAGATCCTCTTTCACACGCAAGTTCGAAAATTGTCCGGAACTAAAACGCTCGAGGAAGCCGAACTTGAAAATTCCAAGACCGGCGAACGACGCGTTGTCCAGACGCCGGCAATCTTTTCCATGATCGGCGCCGATCCATGCACCGAATGGCTGCCGGCCGAGATTGAGCGCGATGAAAAAGGATTCATCAAAACCGGAACGGCGGTGACGAGCGCGCCGCGGTGGAAAGATAACAAGCGACGGCCGGCCGCACTCGAGACGAGCATGCCTAACATTTTTGCCGCGGGCGATGTCCGCTCCGGCTCGATCAAACGCTGCGCTGCTGCTGTGGGCGAAGGCGGAATGGCCATTGCCGGAATTCAAGTCGCGCTCGTAAAATCCGATCGCGGATAGAACGACAATGGCAACGTGCGCGCATATTGACGCAATCCAATCGGTGAAACTTCCGCAACGTCTCGAGTGCGCCGAGTGCGTAAAGATAAGATCGACATGGATGCATCTGCGCACGTGCCAGACGTGCGGCGTCACGTTGTGCTGCGATAGCTCACCGAACCAACACGCCAGCAAACATGCGCGGACCAGCCGTCATCCCGTGATTGCGTCAGGCCAGCCTAACGAGCGCTGGCTTTATTGTTATCCCGACGAAGCGTTCGTCGAGTATTAGCGCGAGAAATTACAAGGTCACCGTGCCGCGCAGTATTTCGGCGGCATAACCGCCGACGCGAACATTTGTAACGCGCTCACCGTCACGCGTCGCGCGGACGAAGATTTCACTCGGACGTCCAGCTTCCACACCTTGCCGAATCAAAATCTGCTCGCCGGATTTCACCAGACCATGCCGCACAATCCAACTTACCGCGCAGCCCGCCGCCGAACCGGTCGCGGGATCTTCCCCGCCATAGAAGAACATGCGCGCGCGGACCTGACGCCAATCGCCTTTTTCCGGCGCGATGAAATAACAAAACTTCGCGCCGGTTCCTTCGAGCACCGGACCGACGCGCGCAAGATCGACATGTAACTTTGCCAAAGTGTTTGCATCGCGAATCGGTACGATCGTGAATGGCAAGCCGGTGGAAACGACTTGGCTCTGGGGTTCGACCGCGAGTTGATCCGCTCCGCCGCGGAGAACGGGCGCAAGCTCGTCTCGCGTAAACGTTCGACCAAATTCCGGATCGCGCTGGCGCATTTCGCCAAAGACATGGTCGCCATCGGCGCGAAAGGAGATGTCGATCTTGCCGACATTCAAGTCGAGGCTGAGGACATCGGCCGCAGAAGCCGCTCTATTATATAGGTACAACGCCGTGCCGAGCGTGGGGTGCCCAGCGAAGGGCAACTCTTCCTCCACGGTAAAAATGCGAACGCGTGTCCCCTTCTCCGCTTCCACCTGCGGTTCGCGCGGCAGGATAAACGTCGTCTCCGAAAGATTCATCTCCCGCGCGATCGCTTGCATTTCCCGATCAGTCAGGCCGCGACCGTCCGAAAAAACAGCGAGCGGATTTCCCGTGAGCGGTGTTTTCGTGAAGACATCCAGCTGCACGAATTCGTAATTACGCGACATATCTCCTTACGCAGGCACCAAACAATTGCTCGGCTGCTGGCGCAACCCGCGACCGGGCGCAAGCGATGAGCTTGGTTTCTCGCTGCGCTCAATTATGATCGGATTCTCTAGGCGTCTGAGAATTGCAGACGCCGGTTATGTCGAAAGAGATCAAAGTAAGTAACGAAGTATCTGCGCGAAAAGTTTCATCGAGACGCGCGATTACCGCCTTTGTCTTGCTTGTCGCCATTGCCGTTGGGCTGGCGATTTGGTTTCGAACTAACGCACCCGTTGGTGGAGTCGCGGAAAAGAGCGTCGCCGTTTTGCCTTTCGATAATCTGAGCGCAGATCCAGAGGACGCATTTTTTGCGGTGGGCGTTCAAGATGAAATCCGGAACGACCTCGCCAAGGTCGCGGATTTGAAAGTGATCAGTCGCAACTCGGTCATGCAATACAAGCCGGGAACGCAACGCAATTATCGCGACCTTGCCGCTGCTCTCGGAGTCGCGCATGTGGTGGAGGGCAGTGTCCAACGCACGACCGACCACATCCAGGTGCAAGCGCAACTGACGAATGCAAAGACAGGCGCCCGCCTCTGGCGAAAACGTTATGACGGTGGGCTCGACGATGTGTTTGCGATCCAAAGTGAAATCGCCAAAGCGGTCGCGGATAGGCTGGGCGCGAAGATGTCGGCCGCGGAGAACGCCGCGATGAAGGAGAGACCCACGGACAAGCACATGGCGTATGACCGCTACATTCGCGCGGGAATACTTCTCGAGGGCACTGCACTCGATGCGCGTTCGGGAGAACTTCGTTACGAAGCGGTGCGGTTGCTTGAGCTTGCTCTCGCGCAAGATTCGAAATTTTTGCTGGCCTACTGCCGGCTCGCTTCGGTCCATCAGGGACTTTATTTCAATGGCTACGATCACACTCCGCAGCGATTGACCCGGGCAACGGAAGCGGTGGAGGCGGCGCTTCGGCTCGGACCGGACCGCGGCGAATCGCATCTCGCCGCCGGGTTGCTGTATTACTACTGTTATCGCGATTACGACCGCGCTCGTTCCGAACTCGCGATCGCTGGCAGTCTGCTCCCTAACGAACCGTTAGTTTTCGCGACCCTCGGCTGGATCGATCGGCGGCAGAACCGATGGCAGGACCACCTGCGCAATGTAAACCGAGCTCTCGAGCTCGACCCCCGTAACGTTTTTATTCTTCACCAGGTAGCGGGCACCTATCAGATACTGCGCCGCTACAACGATCTCGTCACGACGTTCGATCGGGCGCTGGCAGTTAATCCTAACGATGCCGTTGCTCGAGTCGCGCGCGGATTGGCGGAGCTGGATTCGAACGCAACCGTTCAAGCGGCGCAAACGGCCGTTCGTGAAGTTCTCGCTAACGACTCAGGCGATGGAGTGAAAGTCGTCGATCGCTGGTTCAACATTGCGCTCTGCGCTCGGGATGCGGACGATGCCCGCCGCGCTTTGGGCGCGATGCTGCCCGAAGGAATAACCTGGGGCGCAAATGTTCGTACTCCGAAAAGCTTTTGCGAAGGTTTGGCCGGTCGCGCGTTCGGGGACAATGAGGCCGCAATGAACGCCTTCGCCGCGGCTCGTGAAGAAATGGAATCCGTGCTGCAGAAACAGCCTAACTATGCCGAGGCCATATCTGCGCTTGGGATGATCGATGCCGCCCTCGGCAGGAAAGAAGACGCAATCCGGGAAGGCCGTCGCGCTGTCGAACTTTTGCCGGTCACGAAAGACGTGATGACCGGCTCCGAGCTACTGCGGAATCTCGCACTCATTTACGCCTGGACCGGAGAGAAAAACCTGGCCCTTGATCAAATCGCCGCGGCTTTGCAGGGGCCCGGTCACATAACCTATGGACAATTACGTTTGCATCCGTGGTGGGACGCCATTCGGGACGATCCGCGATTTGAGAAGCTCGTCGAAGAGGCAAAGAAACCGGTTGAGGTGAAATGAACCGCTCGCTTTCGATTGTCGATCTTAGTAAACGAAAAAAATCGTGAGTGTGATCGGCAAAGTCGAAAGTCTTTGGCGTTATCCGGTCAAAAGCATGCGCGGCGAAGAGATGGAAGAAATGTTCGCCGGTTACGCGGGAGTTTACGGCGATCGGCTTTTTGCGTTCACAAGCTCAGCCGCTCCGGGAGGGTTTCCCTGGTTCACGGGACGCGATCAACGGCATATGATTCGTTACCGCGCATGCTTTCGAAATTCCGAGAAAGCGGCGCGGCCGGTCAACCTGAGCGAAGCGCAGAAACATAACGCAAATCCGATCTCGGCTAACGAATCCGAATTGATGGTCGACGTCGAAACGCCTGACAGAAAACATTTCGCGATTGATGACCCCGCATTGATCGACAATCTGCGCGCAAATGTCGGAGGAGATCCCGAACTCACATTGATGCGCTCTCACAAAGCGATGACCGACGCGTGTCCATTGTCGATCTTCGCCGTGCAGACGGCGAAACAACTTGGCGACGAAACCGGCGTCGAGGTCGATAAGCGGCGTTTCCGCGCAAATGTTTATGTCGATCTTACGAACAACGCCGAAGGTTTTGCCGAAGATCAGTTCGTCGGTCGCACCTTGCGCATCGGCGCGAAAGTTACCGTCGCCGTTCTTCAGCGCGACTCGCGTTGCATGATGATCACGCTCGATCCCGATACTGGCGAAAAATCTCCGGCGATCTTGAAGCAAGTCGCGCAAGCGCATGACAACACAGCCGGCGTCTACGCCGCGGTGTTGATCGAAGGAATGATCCGCCGAGGCGACGCAGTCGAGTTGTTAGATTAGAATCGCCGCCACCCGCTGCCTCTCAGACGCGGAGCGAGGCACGGAACCCTCGGCCGCTGTAGTACGATTCCGCGCCATTGCTTCCGATGAACACGCGACCGTAACTGCGCGTGCCGTAAAGCGCGCCGCCAAGCTTTCTGATTTCCGCCGGCGTTTTGATCCAGCTCGATCTTTTCGTGTCGAACTCTCCCAGTTTCTGCAGCGCGAAATATTCTTCTTCCGTTAAAAGATCGACAACCATCTCTGTCGCCATTCCGACCGCGCTGTCCTTCGGTTTATGTTCCCTCCTCGCCTCCAAAGCGTCGTCGTCATAACAAAAACTGACGCGGCCCCTCGGCGTTTGGGCGGAACAATCAAAGAATATGTATGCGCCGGTTTTCTTATCCTGACCGACCACGTCGGGTTCGCCGCCAGTCGTTTCCATAATGTAAAGCGACCACAGCTTTGCCGGATTCGCCTCCAGCTTTGCTTTCACCTTCGGCCAACTAAGACCCTTGTGGCGTTTCATGTTCTTTTCGAAACGCGCCTGCAAGGTTTCGAGCAACTCCTCACGCTCTTTGATCGACAATTTCTTCTTCGTATCCGCGCCTTTCATCATCTTTGTGGTTGTGATTTATCTCCGTGTGCTCTGCGGTGACGAATTTGTGCTCGTTAGGCTGGGCCGGAATAAAGATCGTTTGACCAAACCCTCGCCGCGGCTTCATCGCGCGCGGACATGAGGAAACGTTCCCACGATTTCGTCTCGTGCCAGACCGGCGCGAGTTCCCACACGCAGAAGGCCGGCTTATGCGTTCCGTCGCGCGGCCACAAATCAAAATCCTTCATCGCGTCGCCATTCTTGTAGAAGACCGTCTCCCAAAGTTCGTTGTTCCCGCGCCATGTGCTCACGATCAGGAAATAAAAATCTTCGCCGCACCGGTGCAGAATGACGAAGCCGAGTCCCTTCGCTTCCAAATTCGTTTTCGTTAGGTAAGTGCGCGCCAACCGATCGATCTCATCCGGTACTTGTCGATCTTGCGGAGCAAGCCGGTACCACTTCAACACCGCGCCGCTGGTGTCGATCGATTCGGCCGGCGTCACCTGTTTCGGTCCATGTTTGTACTTTTGATCCACTCCCAAATCACTCTCTAAAATCGCGTCGATCATTGCCATATCATCAAACTAGTTTGGGATGCGCTTCGAGGCGATGCTGATCTCGATACTTCGGTGAAACCGATTGCATTTACCCGCATCGTGGACTAACAAGCTCTAACGCCCAGCAAGCGAGCATCCGGTTTCCCAACCGGTTCGGCGGCAATAGCATCGACCGTTGCCCGTCGCGGTCTAAACCTTGGGCATGGTCCGCTCACACACACGGGCTTCCCGTGAATTAGAAATGAAATATTGATGAGAACAAAAACAGTTAGTTTGGGCGCGCTGCTTTCAATCGCGGCCGCGGCCATGTGTTTCGCGGGCAACCCAACCGAGGGCACGTGGAAATTGAACGAAAGTAAATCCACCTTCGGCGACGGCGCCGGCAAGAGCACCATGGTGGTGTGGGAAAAAGCGGGCGACATGGAGAAGTGCACCGTTGATGGCATTGATGCCGAAGGTAAGAAAGCGCATACCGTTTGGACCGGAAAACTCGACGGCAAAGATTATCCGGTTACGGGCGACCCCACTTCCGATACTCGCTCGTTCAAACTGAGCGGCGACCGCAAGATCGACATGGTCAGCAAAAAGGACGGCAAAGAAGTCGGTGACGGAACGATCGTTGTCGCAGAGGACGGAAAGACGCGCACGGTCACGAGCAACATGACCAACGCCAAGGGCGTGAAGGTCACGAGCAAATCGTTTTACGACAAGTCGTAGCCGGTAATTCGACGGATTGAAATTAACAGCGGCCGAACGTGAAGACGTTCGGCCGTTTTGCTTGCCGTGAGCCGGCGGAATGCGCGCAAGATCGACAAATACTGATGTATTGCTACCGCGAAGCTGAATAACTGGTCGGATCCATGAAGTAGTTGTCGATCTTGTCGACCAGCGGGCCGTTCTTTTCCGATTCCGCTTTCACCTTCTGCCATTCCGGGTCGTCATGGAACGCGTCCCAATTTTTCTTCGCCTCGGTCCGGCTCGAATGTTCGAGGATGTAGACAAATAGGTTTTGCGATTCCGGCGCATCTTCGGGCACCCAATAACCAACGCTCTTCATGTTATGTCGCTTGAACAGCGCGTCGGTGTAATCGCCGAAGCGTGCTTTGAGCGCATCCATTTTTCCTTCGTGCACGTGATACAAACGCAATTCGAAAACGTGATGCGCAGGATTCGATCCGCTCATCGCGCTGATCCCGAACATCACTGCGGCGCCGCAAAGAAAAGAGAGAAGCGTTTTCATGTCGCTCAGAATACGACCCATCCATAGGATCGCGCGACGCTAAAGAGCGTTTCGATTGTTCTCGATAGGTTCGAGTTCAATTATGGCGCGCGATTCAGTCGTTACGTGCGCGAGAGAGCAATCACCGGGTCGAGTTTCGCGGCGCGACGTGCGGGCAAATAGCAGGCGAGAAACGCGACGACGATGAGCAGAAACGAAATCGCGACGTACGTCGTCGGATCATCCGGCTGCACATGGAAAAGCAAACTTGCCATGACGCGTGTGAGTCCAAAGGCACCGGCCAGTCCAGCGACAACACCAATCGCGGCCAGCGTCATTCCCTGCCTAACGACTAGTCCGAGGACATCACTTCTCTGCGCCCCGAGCGCCATGCGGATGCCGATCTCCTTCGTGCGTTGCGTGACCGTGTAAGCCATGACGCCGTAGATGCCGAGCGCGGCGAGCAAGAGCGCGGCGATGGCGAAGACGGTGAAGAGCTGCATGGAAACGCGCCGCGTGCCCAACGAATTCGTCACCAGATCGTCCATCGTGCGGACGTTGTAGATGGGCTGGTCCTTGTCGAGCGCCTGCACTTCATGCCGCAAGGTGTTAGCAAAAGCGGCCGGGTCGCCCGCGGTTCGAATGACCAGCCCCATGAAATTGAACTTGGCCTGAGCGTTCGGCACGTAGATTTGCGCGCCACCTTCTCCTGTCAGAGAACCAGTCTTGGTGTCGCCGACGACCCCGATGATTTCGCGCATGAATTTTTCGTCGTGCCAGATGGAAAGGCGTTTGCCGATCGCCTCGGCGGGCGAACCGAAATGACGTTTCGCGATGGTCTCGTTGATGATGACCACCTTCGGTCCGTCCGCATTGTCGTTAGGCTCGAAAGTGCGCCCGGCCAGCAACGGAATTTGCAGGGCGCGAAAGTAATCGCCGGTGATGGCGGAGAACATCGCGTCCCTGTTTTCGTCCACCGTGAGCGGCCGGCCTTCCGGAATAAATCCGCGTCCAATCGCGTAACCACTCGCATTGAGCGGAAGATTGATGCTGCCTCCGGCCGCTTGCACGCCGGGCGCGGCTTCCAGCCGTTCTTTCAACCGCCGGAAAAATTCCTCAAACTGCTCATACTGATATTTCGGGTAGGGCAACGCCAGGTTGGCGACGAGAACGTTGTGGGAATTGAAGCCGGGCCGAATCTCCTGAAGTCGAAGGAAGCTCTTGATGAGCAATCCAGCGCCGACCAGCAGCATCAACGAGAGCGCGACTTCGCCTATTAATAATAGAGCACGCGCGCTCGTCCGCCGATGTCCCTCACCGATGCGTCCGCCTACTTTCAATGCACTGGTGACGTCGAGCTTCGACGCCTGGAGGGCGGGAACGAAACCGAAAAGAATTCCGGTAAGCGCCGAAATTCCGAACGCGAAAAGCAGCACGTGATAATCGATCCCGATCTGCTCGAGCCGCGGCGCGCCTTCGGGCAAGATCGACATCAGCACGTCAGTTAACCAGATGCTGAGAATGAGTCCCGCAATCCCGCCGATGGCCGAGAGCAAAATACTTTCCGTCAGCATCTGCCGCAAAACGCGCGTGCGACTCGCGCCCATCGCGGCCCGAATCGCGATTTCCTTTTGCCGCGCGGCGCTGCGGGCGAGGAGAAGATTGGCCACGTTCGCGCAGGCGATGAGGAGCACGAACCCGACGGCGCCGAGCAGCGCGAGTAACGACGGCTTTATTTCCCTAACGAGTCGTTCGTGGAGCGTCCAGAGCGAGACGTCCCAGCCTTTGTTCGTTTCGTGAAACTGCTTATCGAGTTGCGCGTTGATCGCGCTAATCTGAGTTTGAGCGCGCTTCAAATCGACGCCTGGTTTGATACGCGCGATGGCCGACCACGCGCGATTATCGCGCGGCTCTTCTGAGAGATTGACCGCGCTGTTTACCCAGATCTGCGTTTGCTCCGGGTATTCGAACCCCGCCGGCATCACGCCAATAATTGTGAGAGGCCTCGACTTCATCACCACCTGCCTTCCGATGATGGCCGGGTCGGATCCGAAGCGGCGCTTCCACAAGCCATGGCTGATGATCGCGACGGTACCGCGCCCTTCGTTGAACGAGGCTGGTTTGTCGTCTTCGGGAACGATCGCTCGGCCAAGAACAGGCTGAACACCCAGCACGGAGAAAAAACCCGGCGTCACGCCTGCGCGGGGCACGGCCTCGGGTTCCGCTCCGTCACCGCTGAGGTCGGCGTTCCCGGTCCAGTACGCCGCGGCACTCGCAAAGAGATCGGTTTGTTGCGACCAATCAGTGAAGTCGAGATACGAAATATTGCTGTCGTTAATTCCCGCCGCAGGATTCTTTCCTTCGAAATAGACTATACGTTCCGAGTTCGGAAACGGAAGCGGTCGGAGGAGAACGCCGTTTACGAGACTGAAGATCGCGGTGTTCGCGCCAATGCCGAGCCCGAGCGCGATCACGGCCACCGCGGTGAAGCCTTTATGCTTCAGCAGCATGCGGAACCCGTAACGAATGTCGTGCAGAAAAGTTGTCATCCTCCGTTAGCTTTTGTTTCCCCTAACGACTCCACTTTCTCGACGGTTGTCGTGAAACCGTCGGCAGTTACCTTCTTATGCCAATAAACCTTTACCGCGCGGCCTTTGAATTTGGAGGGATTGTCCAAATAGGGTTGCACAGATGTACCCGGTTCCAGAATAACAAACCGATGTTCGCCGCCGCCCGTTTCCTTGATCAGAAAATACTTGGGATTTCCTTCCTCGATTCCGACGAAGGTCCCTTCGATCGAACCCCGTGCACCCGCGCCCGCCGCGGCCAATGACCCGACCGAAAATAAAAGAACGAGTAGAACTGAAACGGTGACGGTCCGGGTAGATCTCATTTCCCTATCGCAGCATTTGGTCTGATCTGCGGCAAGAATATTGGAAGATCGACACATAGAGCAACGTCGATGGGGAAGGCCCGCGACAATTCGCGGGCGGGTTCCGTTTATCCAAATGATCAAGCAATCGAGGCGAGCCAAGCGCCGGAGAACATCGAAAGACGATCGACATCAACTGCGTCGCACGCGGTCGCGGATTAAGAGTGTCCGAATAGTTTAAACCACGCGGCCGCGACAAAGATTATCAATAGAGCGCCCGCCAGAATCAGTCCGATCGCAAAAATCGGAATGTAAATCCATCGTGGCACCTTCGCGTTATTGTCATGCGCGAAATACGGAATCAGCAACAGCCACTGCCACCACGGGTAAATCGTCATTTGGGATTCGGGCATGTTGCGCCTGTCGCGCAAGATCGACACCGGCAGCAATGCGAGCAGCGCGACCAGCCACATCAGCGCGAATGTCCAAATAAGAAAGCTCCCGAGCGGAGTCTGCATGAACTGTTTGTCTCCACCGAAATAGTGAACGGCAATCCAGTGCGTCGCTCCCAGTCCGACAAACGAAAAGGCGAGCAACGCATATGTGATCTTGCTTACGCGCGACACCCGTTTACCTCAAGCGCATGCCGTGGCGACGAAGATCGCGTCGTCGCTTCGAGCATGAAAAGAACATTTCCCGCCGAATTCTTACTTATCTGTCCACCTGCACGTAATATTGGCCGTCCTTTTGTTTGAAGATGCCGTGGATCTGCGTGGTCTGGACCCAGCCCGCTTTCTTCAGGACATGCGTGCCGCAGAGCGTCTTTAAACGGGCGAAGACTTCCGGCGAGGCCACCACGTTAATGTGTCCGCCGTCGACATGATTATGAAAGGTGTAGGCGTCCATGACTTCCATTTGGTCGATGGCAAAGTCCCCTTTGACCGGCGAGAAATAAGCCACTGAGAGCGTGACCTGCTTATCCAACCATTGCTCAGGATGCGCCGCGTAGAAATCCCTCGTGAACGGCTCCGGCGGCGCCGCTCGCACCGAGACAGTGCCTAACGACATTGCTAACCCCAGCAAGGCGCAATAAATTGGCTTCCACGGCTTCATCGTAGAGATTCCGATGTAGTAGTTCTTGTCCTTGTTCGTCAAGGAGGATTAACGACGAAGGATCGTGCGACGGTGTTTCCAACTTTCGAAGAGCGAAGTTGCCTAACGAATGACCTTCGCCGTTCGCCCTAAGATCGACAAGTTTATTTCGGCCAGGCCGCGCGCAACTTGTCCCCGATCGACTTGTATTCCTCCGGCGATAATTTCCGTCTCGGCGGTGGCGCCCCCGGCACTTTTCCTCCGAAAGACGGTATGACGTGAAAATGCGGATGGTAAACGGTTTGGCTGCTGCTGAGCCCGTTATTTGACTGCACTCTGAAACCGGTTGCTCCCAGTCCGTTTTTCTGTGCGATCCCAGCTTTTTGCACCGCGACCAAAAGGGCGCACATCTCGTCCGGCTTAAGGTCCAGCAAATTTCTCGCGCCTAACCGTTTCGGAACCACCAGCACGTGACCGGGTGTAACCACCTCTTCATCCGGCAGCGGCATGAAGACCAGCACACGATCGTCCTCGAATATCTTCGAGCGTGCCGCCTCCGGGCTCTTATCTCGGATCAATTGCGCGATCCCATTTTGCGAATCGTATTTGCCTTCGAGCCCGGTATCAGTTCCGGCAGGAGGAAGCTCGCTTGCGGGAATCTGCGCGATGAGCGAAGCGCCTCGGACGAACAGCAACACAGAGAACGCGCCGAAATAACCGCTTTTCAGGATCGTAGATTTTAGCCCCATGACCTGAGTATCTTGCCGTCAGCAGCTTGATCAAGTAACCGCTCGCTCAGACCGCCGCTTGTCACTTGTCACACGTCAAAAAATCTAATTATCCACTCCCTTGAGCGGAATCGATTTTCCGTGGGAATCCAACTGTCTCAAGCCCGCCCACCACGCGAGATCATTGCTCCACGCCTTTCCTTCGTCGGTTAACCGCGCTTCCTCGTCTGAACATTCCGCTGTATCCACGCCAAGGCATGTGATGTTGTGCACGGCATAGCGTAATTCAAACTGCATCAGTCTCCGGCGATCAGTAATTAATTTGTCTTCGTTGGCAGCAGGTTTTCCGATTCCCTTTAACTCCTCGTTAATCATAACGACGAATTTTCCCCACTCCCCACTCAGCTCGACGAGCTTCGGTTGACAGTCATACCACAGCTTATTGCCATCTTCGGCAGTGCCGCATTTACGTTTCCACTCAACCGTTTTCTTAGTGAGCCTTGCCCCTTCTTGGGCGATGACCGCGCTGAGAGGAAGCGCGAGGCTTGAGCCTCCAGTAACAAATAGCAATCCCGCGATTAGCCTTTTCATATGACGATGTGAAAACGTAACAAAAATAAGCCCATCTACCGCTGATCAAACCGAGCCCCGGTGACGGGGACAGTGTTCTCGGACGCCTCGCCACCTCACCGGTCGGCTCCATTCGTGCAGGAAGATGCATTCTTCACGGCTTCGGAATGTCCAAGTCTTTGCAAATCTTTTGCGCGAGAAAGTCGATGATCTCGCGATGCCGCGGAACGGCCGACGATTTCTGCGCGCGCCGATTGACATAGATACTGTGATTTCCTCCTTCGCGCAGGAATTCACAGCCGTGGTTTTCAAGATGTCGGATCAGGTCGCGACGCTTCATCCAGTCGCGAGCGGTTCACGCAAAACGTCCGCACCGCGCAACGACTCTTCCGCCAGTTCGCGGTTCGCCTGTAAAACCATTTCGACCGCTTCCTTCAAATTTGCACGCGCTTCATCGAGCGTTGCGCCTTGCGTATTCGCGCCGGGCAATTCTTCGACGAATGCCGCATAACCTTCAGGAAATTTTCGAAAGACAGCCGTTAGCTTTATTTCCATTGTCGATCTTCTAGCACGAAACGCGCGTGCCGGACAGTTAGACCTTCGAGTAAATTTCAGCGCCGACGTCGGCGAACTGTTTCGATTTCTGTTCCATTCCAGCTTTCAAAGCCTCGGCGTCGGAAAGGTTTTGCTGCGCGGCAAACTTTCTGACGTCCTCCGTTATTTTCATGGAACAGAAATGAGGACCGCACATGCTGCAAAAATGCGCGGTCTTCGCGCCTTCTTGCGGGAGCGTCTCGTCGTGAAATTCGCGCGCGGTTTCGGGATCGACAGACAAATTGAATTGATCTTCCCAGCGAAATTCGAAGCGTGCTTTGCTGATCGCGTTGTCGCGATATTGCGCGCCGGGGTGGCCTTTCGCTAAATCCGCGGCGTGCGCGGCGATCTTGTAGGCGATGACGCCGTCTTTGACGTCTTTCTTGTTAGGCAAACCAAGATGTTCTTTCGGCGTGACGTAGCAAAGCATGGCGCAACCGTACCAACCGATCATCGCCGCGCCGATCGCGCTGGTGATGTGATCGTAACCGGGCGCGATGTCGGTCGTTAGGGGGCCGAGCGTGTAGAACGGCGCTTCGCCGCACCACTCGAGTTGTTTCTCCATGTTCTCTTTGATCATGTGCATGGGGACGTGGCCCGGGCCTTCGTTCATCACTTGCACGTG
>JAJPGZ010000012.1 GCA_021325495.1 Spartobacteria bacterium | reverse complement strand
TTCACTATCGGTCGCCAATTAGTATTTAGACTTACGCCGTGGTCGGCGTGGCTTCATACGAAGTTTCACGTGCATCGTATTACTCAGGAAATCCCTAGGCGTGCTCCAGTTTTCGGTTACGGGCTTGTCACCCTCTATGAGGCGATTTTCCATTCGCTTCACCTAACCTTTGCACTACCACATCGGGCTCCTACAACCCCGCTCAATAAATTGAACGGTTTAGTCTCTTCCGCTTTCGCTCGCCACTACTGACGGAATCGCTTTCGCTTTCTGTTCCTCCGGTTACTGAGATGTTTCACTTCACCGGGTGTCGCGATGCTCCTGCTATTGATTCACAGGAGCTCGAGCAAGTGTTAACTCGCTCAGGTTATCCCATTCGGAAATCTCCGGGTCAAAGCGTATTTGCCGCTCTCCGAAGCTTATCGCAGCTTGTCACGTCCTTCATCGCCTATTGGCACCAAGGCATCCATGATGCGCTCTTTGTAGCTTGATCAATCTGTTCCAGTCCCACTTGCGCGGGACTAGAGATTCTTTTGATAACTGAAACTCTCTTGACTGAAGATCTTAACCTCCAGCCACTTCTATTTCAGACTCAGCTCTTAAAGTTGTACTTTCTTACTACCCTGTATGTAGATGTCAAAGAACCAGCTTCCGCACATTTTGAGCGAAAAAAAACCCAACTTCGCCTCCGGATTAATTATCGTTTCCTTTAATCAACCGGGACAAAATTGAGCTCAATTTGCAGTCCCAAAATGTACAAGAACGAACTCCTTGATTAAAGGAGTCCCGCGCTCGGCGGGTCAGCAAAATAGCGAACCCATCCTGATCGTCAACCGCCAAATCGCACTTTTTCACAGAAATTTTCGGGCGACTGCCGGCCCGGTCAAAATCGAATCGTTTTCGTCATGCCGAAAGAGAAAAAAGTTCTGCCGCCACAACATCAAGATCGACAACCAGGCCGCGAACATAAAATGAAGCCGCGTCCCAAAGCGACGGACGCAAAGCACCGCGGCAGCGGAAAACTTGCCGGCAAAGTCGCCATCATCACCGGCGGAGACAGCGGTATTGGCCGTGCCGTCGCCATCGCATTCGCGAAAGAAGGCGCTGATGTCGCCGTGGTTTATCTCGAAGAACACAAGGACGCGAAGGAAACCGAGCAACTTGTCGAACAGCACGGCCGCAAGTGTCTTCTGATCGACGGCGATGTCGGCGATGAAAATTTCTGCCGCAAAGCTGTCCAACAAACCGCGAGCGAATTCGGCAAGATCGACATCTTGGTCAACAACGCATCGGAACAACATCCGCAGGAGTCGATCGAGAAGATCACCGCGAAACAACTCGAACGAACATTCCGCACCAATGTCTTCGGCTACTTCTTCATGGTCAAAGCCGCGATGAAGCATTTGAAGAAGGGCAGCGCGATCATTAACACTTGTTCGGTCACGGCCTACAAAGGCAACCCCGATTTGCTCGATTATTCATCGACCAAAGGCGCTGAAGTTGCGTTCACGCGTTCGCTCGCGTTGTCGCTGGCAAAGAAAAAGATTCGCGTTAACGGCGTGGCCCCGGGCCCCATCTGGACGCCGCTTATTCCATCGACATTTCCAAAGAAAGATGTCGAGACGTTCGGATCAGACACGCCGTTAGGCAGACCGGGGCAACCGGAAGAGGTTGCGCCAAGTTATGTGTTCCTTGCCTCAGATGACGCATCGTACATGACGGGCCAAATGTTGCATCCGAACGGCGGCAGCGTGATCAACGGATAAGATCGACATCTACTCTCGAGTAACTAGCGTGGCAGAATGCAACGCAGCGATGGCCGAACGCCGGACCAAATTCGCCCGCTTCATTTCGAATTGAACATCGCGCCGCACGCGAGCGGCTCGATTCTCGTCGCCATGGGAAACACCCGCGTCATATGCGGTGTCATGATCGAAGAATCCGTTCCGCGATGGATGAAAGAACAAAACGTCAGCGGCGGGTGGCTGACGGCGGAGTATTCAATGTTGCCTTATTCAACCACCACGCGGAAGCCGCGTGACATCTCGAAAGGAAAACTCGACGGCCGCAGCACCGAAATTCAACGACTCATCGGGCGTTCGTTACGTGCAGTTGTCGATCTTGAAAAACTCGGGCCGCGTACGATGTGGATCGATTGCGACGTGCTCCAGGCGGATGGCGGTACGCGCACGGCCGCGATTACCGGCGCGAGCCTCGCGGTCGCGATCGCGTGTCGAAAACTTGTCGACGAGAAAAAACTTCCGGCGCCGCCGATTCGCAAACTCGTCGCCGCGATCAGCGCCGGCATTCTCGATGGAAAAGCGATTGTCGATCTTAACTACGACGAGGACAAAGCGGTCACGGTCGATTTCAATCTCGTCGCAACGGAAGACGGCGAGTTTGTGGAAGTGCAAGGCTCCGGCGAGGAAGCCACATTTTCACAAGCCGAGCTCGACCACATGCTCACGCTCGGTCGCAAAGCCATCGGCGATTTGATTGCCGCCCAGCGCGCCATTCTCGCGCGTTTGATGGTGGCACCGGCCTAACGAATCACGCCGATAGCGTGGTTCGACTCCACCATTTTCGTGGCCGAGCTCAATTCCGGCACGATGGCCGTGAGTGGAAGATCGACAATCGTCACCTGCGCGCCGCGCCCGACGAGTGCGTACAGGTTGATGATGTCGTTCGAGCGCATGCGAATGCATCCGTAACTCGCCGGCCGGCCGATGTTTCGTTCTTCCGGCGTGCCATGAATGTAAATGTCGCGCTGATACGCGTTCGCATTGCGCGCTTCGCGTCCGCGCAACCACAGAATGCGCGTCACAATCGGATCGCGTCCCGGCGCATCGACCGGAATCACTTCGCCGGTGCGACGGCGATCTTTGAAAACGGTTCCGGCCGGCGCGCCTTCGCCGATCTTGTCCGCGATCTCTAATTCGCCTAACGGCGTGCCGTAACTTCCGGGCCGATCGCTCAACGCGAATTTCGACGTCGAGACCGGATACATCGCGATCACTTTTCCTTTGTCGAGCAGCGCGAGTTTCTGATCGCGCGCGCTGATGACGATGTGATGTTCGCGATCTGGCGCGGCGCAACCGGCGATGATTGCGATCAGCGCCAGAAAACTTGCGCGAATGAAGATGTCGATCTTTGTCCGAGCCGGACTGGCACACTGCTTACCCACGATTGAATCGAAAGAATTGTTCCGCAGTCGCCGTGGTCGCGCCAGCGATTTTTTCGAGCGACACGCCGCGCGCGCGCGCAATTTCTTCCGCGACCAAGCGTGTGTGCGCCGGCTCCGCGCGTTTTCCGCGGAAGGGGACGGGCGCAAGATAAGGGCAATCGGTCTCGACCATGAACTTGTCGAGCGGCACTTTACTCGCGACGTCGCGCACTTCTTTGCCGTTCTTGAATGTCACGATGCCGGTGAAGGAAACGAGATGGCCAAGATCGACAACTTCATCGGCCTGGCCTAACGAACCGCCGAAGCAATGAAATACCCCGCACACTTTGCCGGTGTAATTTTGCAAGATCGACAAGGTGTCCTCCCAGGCATCGCGCTGGTGAATCACAACGTTTAATCCGAGCTCAATCGCGAGATCGAGCTGCGTTTCGAACAACTCGGCCTGCTTGGATTTGTAAGCGCCATCTTCGATGCTCGCTTCGACCTGTTCTTCGGTCTCACTGCCGAGCGCGTTGAACACTTGCACCGCTTTGTTTTTCCGTGCTTCGACGCTTGGCAAATAGTGATAATCGAGACCGGTTTCGCCGATAGCGACCACGCGAGGACTCTTCGCTAACTCGCGCAGAGGCGCGATGACATCTCCATTCACTTCGTCGACATACGTCGGATGCACGCCAATGACGGCGAAGACATTTGGATATTTCTCCGCAAGATCGACCGCGCGCCGGCTGCTCTCGACGGAAGTGCCGATAGTGATGATACGCGTGACGCCGGCCTCGTTTGCCCGTCTCAAAACCTCGTCAAAGTCGGAGGCGAAATCCGGATAGTCGAGATGCGCATGGGTTTCGATTAACATTGGAATCGCGCAAGATCGACAATCACCACTCCACAATCGTGCTCGCCCAGGTCAGTCCGCCGCCGAACACGACCATCAAAACGTAATCGCCGCGCTTGATGCGGCCGCTGCGGTTCGCTTCGTCGAGCGCCATCGCCACCGCGGCCGCAGAGGTGTTTCCGTATTTGTCGAGATTCACGAAGAAGCGATCGAGCGGAATTTTTAATCGATCGGCGATGCCTTCAATGATTCGCAAATTAGCCTGGTGGGGAATGACGCACGCAATGTCGTCCGTCGTTAGGCCGGCTTGCTCCATCGCTTTTTTCGACGCGCTCAGCATCGAGGTGACCGCTTGCTTGTAAACTTCCTTGCCGTGCATGTGGATTGTGGCCAGATGCATGTGCGCGTTGTCGCGCGTGATCGGCGTATTCGAGCCGCCACCGGGCATGTAAAGAATGTCGGTGAAATTTCCGTCGCTGCCGATGTGCGTGCTGATGACGCCGTGCGCGCGACCGCGATGTTGCAATACAACCGCGCCGGCGCCATCGCCAAAGAGCACGCAAGTGTTGCGGTCGGTCCAGTTGGTGATCGACGATAATTTTTCCGCGCCGATCACGAGCACGGTGTCGTGTGTGCCCGAGGTGATGAACTGCTGTCCGATCTCGACCCCGAATAAAAATCCGGCGCAGGCTGCGGAGATGTCGAGACAGGCCGCTTTCGGGGAGCCGATTTTTTTCTGAACGAAACACGCCGTTGCCGGAAACAACATGTCCGGCGTCGCCGTCGCGACCAATATAAGATCGACATCTTTTGGATCGACATCTGCTTGCTCCAGCGCCTTCAACGCGGCGCGCGAGGCCATGTCACTCGTCTTCTCGTCCTTCGCCGCGATGCGGCGCTCTTTGATGCCGGTGCGCGTCGTTATCCATTCATCGGATGTGTCGACGATTTTCGTTAAATCGGCGTTCGTTAGGCGTTTTTCCGGCGTGTAGCTGCCGGTGCCGACAATCGAAACCGTGCGCTGCGTTCTATGTGAGCGCGGGCTCGAGCGTGGCTGCTTTTTCATGGTAGCGGCGAATCTCTTCCACGATATGCGGATTGACCTGCTGTTCAATCGACTCGGCCGCCACGCGCAACGCGTTCTTGATCGCGAGCGGCGTGCTGGCGCCGTGCGCGATGATGCAAATTCCGTTCACGCCTAACAAGGGCGAGCCGCCATATTCTTCGTAGTTCGTTTTGTCTTTGATCTCGAGAAACGCGTTCTTCGCCAGGAACGCGCCAATCTTGCGCTTGGCCGAGCGCATCAGCTCATGCTTGAGCCAGGTGAAAATCGCCACCGCGATCGACTCACATGTTTTCAGAATGACGTTGCCGACGAATCCGTCGCACACCACCACTTCGACCGGATCTTCGAATAGGTGCCGGCCTTCGATGTTGCCGACGAAATTCAGCGAAGTTCGTTTCAACATCTGAAAAACTTCCTTTGTCTTCTCCGTCCCTTTCACGTCTTCGTCGCCTAACGAGATCAAACCAACCGTCGGATTTTTGTAGTGCAACACGTGCCGCGAATAAACCGAACCCATGATGGCGTATTGCAAAAGATGCTCCGGGCGCGCGTCGATGTTCGCGCCCGCGTCGATCAGCACAAACACATTGGTTTCCGTCGGAAGCACCGCCGCGATCCCGGGTCGATCGACCCCTTCCAACGTGCGCAGCTTGATCGTGCAGGCCGCGACCGCGGCGCCGGTGTGGCCCGCGCTCACCACCGCGTCCGCATCGCCACGTTTTACCAGATCGACCGCGCGACTGATGGAGGAATCTTTTTTTCGCCTGACCGCCGACCACGCCTTGTCGCTCATGTCCACCACTTGCGTCGAATGGACGATGTCGATCCTGGCGTCGGTGAAATTGTGCTTCTTTAGCTCCGCCTCGATCTGCGGCGGATCTCCGACCAGAAAAAGTTTTTCGATGTGCGGATATTCCTTCAACGCCATGATGGCGCCCGCTACTAAATGTGACGGCCCGAAATCGCCGCCCATCGCATCCAAGGCGATCTTCACGGCGGAATGTTGCGGGCATTAGCCGCGCAATGCAAAACGAAATTACGCGCCGCTGATGGTCAGCACCTGACGCCCGCGATAATAACCGCAAGATCGACATGCCGTATGCGAGCGCATGGTGCTGCCGCATTGCGGACATTTGTTCAACGTCGGCTTGTGCCAGGCGTTGGCGGCTTTGCGTGAGCGCATCCGCATCTTCGAGGTTTTACGTTTTGGGACTCCCATGGTGAGCCGCCTACCAAAGCAGAAGATCCCGAAAAAACAAATGCTGTAGTGGCCGCCGTCTCCGCGGCTTCGACGTCTTGCCGCTGAGGACAGCGGCCACTACAGAAGAGGCGAATTCACTTTCGCAACTTCAGTTGGTCGAGTGCGCCCCAATCGTGCTCGCGTTTCGCTTCGCCTTGCTCCGTCTCCTCCGCGCTGCTCACGGGCGCGGCTGGGCCTTTGCATTCGCGCGTGTGGTCGGCGTTGCAATGCGGATGCGGCGGCAAATTCAACAAAATATCTTCTCGCATGGCCGGCGTAAGATCGACAACTTCCGGCCCGCGCAATTCGCGCATGACCGCGAACGCCGGCACCTGCACATCACTCACAAATTTTTCCAGACACGAAACGCATTGCATTTCCATCGGCTGCGCCAGCGCGCCGTTTGCCCACAGCTCATGCCCCGAAACGCCGATGTCGATCTTGTAACGCATCGGTCCGGCGCAGCGAATTCCTTCCGATTCCAAGTCTTCGAGCGGACAATCTTCCTCGCCTTCGAGGTGCAAACCCTCGGGCGGAATCTGTTTCAGATGAACTTTCATTTTATTTTCGCGGCCAGCGCTTTCGCGACCGGCGGAGGCACGAACTTCGAAACATCACCACCGAGCCGCGCGATCTCCTTCACGATACGCGAGCTGAGATAGGTGTATTCCTCCTTCGGCATTAAGAAGATCGTTTCTACCTGCGCTTCCAGTTTGCGATTCATCAACGCCATCTGGAATTCGAATTCGAAATCGGAAATCGCGCGCAGGCCGCGAATGACCGCGATGGCGTCGTTAGTGCGCGCGAACTCAACCAGCAACCCGGAGAAATGATCGACCCGGACGTTGTCGATCTTGCCCATTGTCGATCTTAGCAAGTCGAGTCGCTCCTCGAGCGTGAACAGCGGCGCCTTCGCATCGTTGTGCGCGACGGCGACGATGACTTCGTCGAAAAGTTTCCGCGCTCGCTCGATGATATCGAGGTGACCGTTCGTGACGGGATCGAAGCTGCCGGGGTAAATCGCGCGCCGCATTCGGCAAACGTTTCAACGTTCAACAATTAACGCAACCGATTTGCCGATACTGCGCGATCTGGGAAGATATCGCCGCGATGCCCGACTCCCAGCCATACCGCACGGTCGCGGTCGCCAGCACTTTCTCGCCCCGCTTTGCCCAGGTCCTCGCGGAAGCGAAACGCGTGCGCGACCGCTTCGATTGCGCGCTCGATTTAATTTACGTCGGCGAAAAGACTGACGAGACCACGGCGAAATTCCGCGAAGTGCTTGGAGAATTGTCGCTGCCGCTCGACTCGACCATTCATTACGAGCAGGGCGATCCGGCGGATTCAATTTTGCGCGCTCTCACGCAAAACAAGATCGACATCATCGTTGCCGGCGCGCTCGAGAAGGCCGTGGCGATGCATCAATTTCTCGGGAACGTCGCTCGTCGCCTCGTGCGTGAAGCGCCCTGCTCGGTCATTTTGTTCACGCATCCGGAAACGGAACCGAAACCGTTTCGCAAAATTGTTTTCATCGCGGTCGAGTACACCGATCACACGCTCAACGCGCTGAAGAAAACGTTTCATCTCGCGCTCGCCGAAAAAACGCACTGTCTCTACGTCATTCGCGTCATCACCACCTTCGATGAAGCGCGCGCGAAAGCGGCGGATCAAGCGCTCGCGGCCGACCCGGAGATCGAGCTGGAGAAATTTATTTTGTCCGCCGGCCACACCGACGTGCCGATCGAGGCGCGTTGCATACGCGGCAATACCGGATTTGCCGTCGCCGATTTCGTGCAATCGGTCGAGGCCGATTTGTTAGTCGTGCCCGATCCGCCTGCGACCGGGCCGGAATTGCCGGCGAATCTCGGCTGGCTTATCGATGTGATTCCTTGCAATCTCTGGGTGATTCGTTAGGCGAAGGATTGTAGGGCGGCGATTTTCGCCGCCGTTTAAATTAGTTGGCGGCCAACATGGCCGCCCTACAACATGTCGATCTTGCATGGAAGAACCAACGTTTCACGCCTACAGCTCGTCGCACATTATCGTCATTCTCCTCACGATTGTGTTGCCGTTTGCGCTTGCCTTTGCGGTTCATCGCACCAAATCGCGTGCGCTCGAGCGCTCGATTTGCCTCACCATCTCCGCACTCCTCATCATCAACTACGCCGCCTATCTAATCATCGGCCGACGCTTCGGCATCGTGGAATGGCAAAAGGCGTTGCCCCTGCAATTGTGCGACTGGGCGATGTTCGTCATCATCGTTGCGCTCTGGACCGGAAATAAACGCTGGCTCGAGATCGCATATTTTTGGGGAATCGGCGGAACGTTGCAGGCGCTGCTCACGCCAAATCTGCGCTACGGCTTTCCGGATTTGCGCTTCATCAGTTTCTTCGTCGCGCACTCCGGAATCATCATCGGCATCGTCTTTCTCATGTTGATCTACGGATTCCGGCCGACGCCGCGCGGAATTCTGCGCACGTTTGCGTGGACGGAGGTTTATTTCGTGGTCGCGTTTTCGATCGACCTGTTTACGGGCGAAAACTATGGATTCCTTCTGCACAAACCGGAGAAGGCGTCGCTGCTCAATTTTCTCTCCGATTCGCGCCTGCTCTATTTAATAGAGTTCCACCTCCTGGCCTGGGTGTTCTTTTGTGTCCTGTATGCGCCGTTTGCGATTGTCGATCTTGTGCGCAAACGGCAAACTCGCCCGAGATGAAACTGCTCCGCGTCGGCAAACTCACCATCGGCGGCCCGCGCCCGGTCTTCATCCTTGGCCCATGCGTGATCGAGTCCGAGAAATTCGTTTGGAAGATGGCGCAGGAGATCACGACGATCTGTCGCAAAGAGAAAGTCGATTTCATTTTCAAAGCGTCTTACGACAAGGCGAACCGCACTTCCGTGCGCTCGTTTCGCGGCGTTCATGTGCAGGAAGGCTGTGAGATTCTCGCGGCCATCGGCCACAAATTGAAAATTCCGGTCACGACCGATGTGCATTCGCCGAGCGAAGCGAAAATTGCGGGCGATAAGATCGACATGTTGCAAATCCCGGCCTTTCTCTGCCGGCAAACGGATTTGTTGCGCGCGGCCGCGGCCACGCATCGCCCGATCAACGTGAAGAAAGGTCAATTTCTCGCTCCGTGGGACGTGCGGAACATCGCGGAGAAGCTGATGAAATTCGGTAATGAAAATTTTTGTTTCACCGAACGCGGCACCACTTTCGGTTACAACAATCTCGTCGCCGACATGCGTTCGTTGTTTTGGATTCGCGAACAAGGTTTTCCCGTCATCTTCGACGCAACGCACTCGGTCCAGAAACCCGGTGGCGGCGGCGACGTCACAAGTGGAGATGTCGATCTTGCGCCGGTCCTCGCGCGCGCGGCCATGGCCGCCCGTTGCGACGGCATCTTTATGGAAGTGCACGAAAATCCCGCGCGCGCCTTGTCCGACGCCGCGGTGCAGGTTCCGCTAAAGAATTTGCCGAAGATTTTGCGCATGTTAAAAGCTGTTCATGCTGCGGTCTCGTAGCGGACGCGGTTCGTTCGCTTTCCAATTGTCGATCTTATCGTTGTCGATCTTCGTTTCGGCGGCGGTAGCCTTGGCCGCGACCGACAAACCCAAGGGCGCGGGCAAGAAAAAGAGGAAAGGAGCGCAAGCCGCGGCGAGCGGTTCGCCGGGCGAGCAGAGCCTAACGAATATTCCATTGCCGATAGGACACGAAGCGAAAGGTCTCGTCCTTCCCGATTTCGACAGCGAAGGAAAACTCGTCGGCCGGTTCGAAGCCGGCACGGCGAAACGACTCGATCAGGAACGGGTCGAGTTTCGCGATTTGAAAATCGTAACTTACACCCCGGAAAATCAGGTCGATCTCCAGGTCGACATGCACACGTCGATTTTTAACTTGAGCACACGCGTGCTCAGCTCGGACGAACGCTCGACCGTGCGCCGCGCCGATTTCAACATCGTGGGCGACTCAGCCAAGTTCGACACGACCAAGCGCACCGGCACGATGGTCGGCAACGTGAAGATGGTCATTACGAACCAATCCGATTTGATGCAGCGCGCGAACCCGAGCACACCGAAGCCGACGCCATGAGACGCGCGATCTTGTTGTTCGTTAGTCTGACGGCGTTAGGTGCGAGCGCGTGGGCGCAGAAACCTTCGGCGACACCGGCAAAGAAAACCGAGAAGCCAGCAGCCACCCCTTCCGCTTCGCCTAACAAATCGGCGGCGGGTGATTTGACCAATCCGGCCGCACCGGTGACGACGGAGATTTATTCTGACCAGGCGTTTTTTGATTCGACCAAGAACATGGGAATCTTCACCGGCCACGTGAAGGTGAACGATCCGCGATTCAATTTGCAATCGGACAAATTGACCGTGTACGTGACCAAGGGTGAAAACCAGGGACTCGAGCGCGCGGTTGCGGAAGGAAATGTGGGCGTCGTGCGCGATCGCCCCGATCCAAACGGCGGCCCACCGCAGCGCGCGATCGGGCGGGGAGAGAAAGCGAATTACATTGCGGCGACTGGCGATGTCGAGCTCACCGGGATGCCACGCGTGTCGCAAGGGATGAACACGCATATCGCGACCAGTCCGGAAACCACGATGCTGATTAATCAAAGCGGACAGCTCACCACGCATGGGCCGAGCCGGACGGAGATTCGGCAGGAGCCGAAAGATGAAAACGAGGATGCGGAAGGCGAGGATAAGAAGCAGACTGACGAGCAGAAGAAGAAAGAGAAGCCGAAGAAACCGGTAACGCATCATGGCTAATCCCGCCGTCACCGCACCTGCGCCGAATGTCGCAAGATCGACAACGGCTAAGATCGACAATGTCCTTTCGGCCGAGCAGCTGGTGAAAGTTTACGGCGGCCGCGCGGTTGTGAACGGCGTCGATCTCACCGTCAAAGCGAACGAGATCGTCGGTTTGTTAGGCCCGAACGGCGCGGGCAAAACCACGAGCTTTTACATGATCGTCGGTCTCGTTAGGCCGAACGGCGGCCGCGTGATTTTTTCCGGCACGGATGTGACCGACTACCCGATGTATAAGCGCGCGCGGCTCGGCATGGGCTATCTCCCGCAGGAGGAATCGATCTTTCGCAAGATGACGGTGGAGCAAAACATCATGGCGATCCTGGAAACGCTATCGATCAGCAAAGCCGAGCGAAAAAATCGCTGCGAACAATTGCTGCATCAGTTTGGCATCGAGCGTATCGCGAAAAACCAGGCGCTGACCTTGAGCGGCGGCGAAAAACGAAGACTGACGATCGCACGTTCGTTAGTCACAAAACCGAAACTGTTAATGCTCGACGAACCGTTCAGCGGCGTCGATCCGATCGCGGTTTACGATGTGCAGCAAATCATTGTGAATCTGCGCAAATCCGGACTCGCGATCATGATTACCGACCACAACGTGCGCGAGACGTTGTCGATCGTGGACCGCGCGTATTTGATTTTCGAGGGGCGGGTCGAGAGCGAAGGCACGAAAGATTTCCTGATCAACGACCCGATCAGCCGCCAGCTTTATCTGGGCGAACGGTTCAAGATGTAATTGTCGATCTTGCGCGGTCGCTAAAATCCGAAACGCAATCCGCCGCTGACGGCGTTGTTGTCGTAATTAGAGCGGCCGAGCACGCCGTCGTAATACGCGTAAACGGCGCAACACCGGCTGAATTGCACGCTCAAGCCGGCGCCGACGAGCGCGGCGTCACGGCCGATGTCCGGTCCGTGCACGCTGAAACCATGATCGCAATCAAGAAAGCGCGCGTCGATGGCATAACCGCGATTGCCGTATTCATGCATCCAGGCGGCGCGAATTTCCGGACGGATGAGCATGCGGCCGGAGCGAATGTCATAGCTCGCGTGCAAACCGGTGGTAGTACGGACCGAGTCCTGGTCTTGATCGGGAAAATGTAACGGCGCGACTGAGCCGGTCTCGTCGTGACTGTCGATGTCGATCTTTGTGTATTGAAACGTCGACCACGTGCCGACGTTGAAACAATTGAAATTCCAATCCGCGCCATACGCGACGAGTCCATCGAATTCGCTGCCGTCAAAATGGGCGCGCGCGTCGCCGAGTCCGCTCGAAGTGCGCGCGAGAGTGGTGCGACGCGTGTCGTAATTGTTCCAGCCACCGCCGACCGCGCCATCGACATAAAATCGGCTGCCGAAAAATCCTTTGCCGAACACGGTGGCGTAAGCGCCGCCTTTGCCGCCGTCGACATCGACCCGGCCGTCATTCACGAGATCAGCGCTCGAACCGGAATAACTGCCGTCCAAACCAATCGCGAAATGATCGCCGAAACGACGATCGACTCCGGCGATGACGCCACCGGTGCGAATGTCGTAACCGGGCGCGTTGTCGTCATCGTCATTGATGCTGGCGAAATCGCCGAACCCGGTCGCGAAGACATTCCATTTGCATTCTTCGGGCGGAAGGACGCTGGTCGTCGGCACCGCATTTTTGTCCGCGATCACGTTTTTGTCCTGGATCGGCGGATTTGCATCTTTGCCCGTCGGAATCTCCACGACCGGACCGCAATAACCGTTCGTGCCGGCGCGAATGTCATCCATGCGCCGCATGAGGTTCTCGTTGTAAACGACCGCCTGTGAGAAACCGATGTCGTAAATCGATGCGAGTTCATCGGGCGCGATCAATTCAAACGCCGCCGGGAACGAGCCGACCGGAAGTGATGAGATGAAGTTCGTTAGGGCCGGGGCGCAATTGTCGATCAAAGCGTGATTCAGCGCGCGGGCGACGGCGATTTGGTTAGGCGTGAGGCCGGGCACAATAAACGAGCCAATTCCAAAAACGATGTCCACATGATCCGAAAAATATTCGGGTGTCGCCGTGATCAGGCCGGGGAAATCATCGGCAAACGAAGCGAACGTTCCATTTACATTCGGAGAAGTGATGACGGTGACGCGGTCGCCGTTCGTCGGCATGAATCCGTTGAATTGGTGAATGAACAAATTGCCGCCGAGATTAGCGTTAAGCGCGACATGCATCAGGTCGGAGTCGACTCCGGAAGCGAGTCCGCCGATTTGGAGTCGAAGCGTGCCGCCGTTTTGCAGGTAGTTGCCGGGGACATTGAATTCGCGCGGCGTATCCGTCTGCAACGTCCCGCCGTGCAAAAGGAAATCGTTCGTGTGCTGCGGTGTCGGGCTGACGCTGCCGAGCGCGTCTCCATTCGCGACGATGAGGAAGCCGGCGTTCAAGGTTGTTCCGCCTGTGTACGAGTTGCCCGCCGTGATCCCTAAGGTGCCGCTGCCGTCTTTGATGATGCCACCGGGATTTCCGGGCACGCCTTCGCTGATCGTGCCGGACATTTGGATGTCATGCGCGCCGGTAAAAGTGAGATTGACCGATGGTCCGCTCGGCCCACCGAACTGGTAAATACGGACGTTACTGGTGACCTGAAAATCGCCCGCCGCCGCATCAATCGTCGCGCCCACGCCGCCGAGCGTAATTCCGCCGAACGCGCCGTTATCGCTGAAGGCGAGAAATTGACGAGCGGTGGAATTGTTCGTGATCGAGCTCGAGCCGGCGCCGAAGAAACTCACCGGCAAACCTTGCAGACTGAACGAGGCCGCGTTCGCGTCGAACTCGATCGATCCAATGGACATGCCGTTGGGCGGGTTGTCGTCGAAATTGGTGGTGCGATTGCTTCCCTGAAAATGGATGTCTGCGCCCGACTGCGGAATGTTGTTTGCCTGCCAGTTAGCCGGATCGCTCCAGTTACTTGTCGTGGCCGACGCGCCGATCCATACGCTTTGCGCCAAGGCAAAACGAGCGGGCGCCAGTGAAAGGAGTAAAACCGAGCAAAGGAGAAAGCGTTTCATCGTTGTTAGGTCAAAGGACGGCCAGTTTGCCGCAACCATAATTTTCCCGTCAAGACCGAATGAATGATGTCGATCTTGCCACGCGTCGCACATCCTCGAGCAGAATTTCCATATCGCGTTTGGTCGTGCGGTAATTCATCACGCAACCGCGCAAGGCGAAGCGGCCATTCACGACCGCGTTCGATAAATAGGAGCTGCCGTCTTGTTGCAGCGCGACCAGCAGACGCTCGTTGTGTTGGTCGAGTTGCGCATCCGTTAGGCTGGAGACGCGGTGACGAAAACAAAAGATCGACAACTCCACCGGCGCGAGCATTTCGAAGTCGTCGCTCCCGCGCACCAGCTCTTCGAGATGGCGCGCGCAGGCGATGTCGTTCTCAATCGACTCGCTGAGCGCGCGAACTCCGACGCCTTGCAGTAACATCCAGACTTTGAGCGCACGAAATCGTCGCGACAGTTCCGGGCCATAATCCCAAAACGCGAACGCTTCGTCCGCTTCCTGACCGATGATGCGCGTGTAATCGGCCTCGGCCGCGAACGTGGCGCGCGCGTTTTCCGGATCGCGATACAAAACACAGCCGCAATCGACCGGAAGATAAAGCCATTTGTGCGGATCGAGCGCGATGGAATCGGCGCGTTCGATTCCAGCAAAAAGTGGCCTAACGGATTCGGCGAGCGTGGCGAAACCGCCGTAACTTGCATCGACGTGCATCCAGAGATTGAAGCGCTGCGCGATGTCGGCGATTTCCGTGAGCGGATCGACCGCGCCGGTCATGACCGTGCCGGCGTTGGCCACAATCGCCATTGGTTTGTCGTCAGCTTCGATTTGCCTAACGAGATCGTCGATGTCGATCTTGCAACGATTGTCGATCTTGATTGTGCGCACGTTTTCGCGACCGAGGCCAAGCAGATCGGCCGCTTTCCCGATCGAATGATGCGTCTCGCGCGACGCGTAGATTTTGCCCGGACCTTTGCCATGACGCGCCGCGGCCAGGGCGGAGAAGTTCGCCATCGAGCCGCCGCTGACGAACAAACCGGCCGCATTCGGATCGTAGCCGAGAATTTCTTTGATCCAGTTGATCGTCAGGCGCTCAATTTCGACCGGCGCAGGCGCGGAGCGCCAAACGGTGAGATTTGCGTTCAAGGTTGAAGCGAGAAGATCGGCCATGGCCGCGATGGCGGCGCCGGGCGATTGCACGTAACCGAACATGCGCGGGTGCGCGTTTTGTCGTGTTAGATCGACAATGTCGCGAAATTTTTCGAGCAGCTCGTCGAACGCGACCGGCTCGTTAGGCAGATCGCTCCAAAGTTTGACGCGAATTTCGCGCGAGCTCCTCTGCGGATAAACGCGACGATGCCGAATGCCGCTGAGCTGTTTCGCCATTTCATCGACGGCGATGTTACCCCAGCGCCGGATTTCTTCCGCGGAAGGATTCAGCGGTGAAGATGTCGATCTTTCCCAACGCCAGACGACGCGGCCTTCGTCGATTGATTCGCCGGCGCGTTGGAATCCGCATTTCTGCAGCACGCGCGTGGAAGCGCTGGTCTCCGCCAGCGTGTGCGCGCGAATGATTTTCACACGCGCATGGTTGCTCGCGAAATCAATCAACGCCTCCGCTACTTCCGTCGCGTAACCTTTGCCCTGATACGCGGGCGCGATGCCGTAGGCGATCTCAGCAACGCCATCCGCATCCGGCGCGCCGGGAAATCCGCCCATGCCGATGAGGACGTTGTCGATCTTGTGAATGACGGCGAAACCAAATTGCCAGGGATCGGATTGTTTCGCGTTTTCCAGTCGCGCGAAATAATCGGGCGACGCACTCAGAAGTTGCTCGCGAATTCCATCCGCCACTTGCAGTCCGGCGGTGTTTTCAAATTCTTCCACACCGCGAAGCAATGCGCGCAAATGCCGCGGCAAATGCGGAACGATGATGAGACTTTTCGTTTTAATGGTCATCCAGAATGCAATTGTCGATCTTGCGCGACATGACAAAAGGCGCAAACGCCGGTAACAGTTAGCCCGTTCGATGAGCGAGCAAGCCGCGACTTACACCATCACCTCCGTGAGCGACGCGCGCCGGACCGTTCCAGTCGTGACGGTGGAAAGTTTTTACAATTCGCACGCGGAGGCGTTGCAAATGAAATTGGAAGGGCCGCAGGTCGGATTCCAAAGAAAAATTCGCGAGCCCACCATCAATCGCCCCGGTCTCGCGCTTTCCGGTTTCTTCAAATACTTCGCCGAGAAACGCGTGCAGGTCCTGGGCGCGGCCGAGAGCACGTATCTGAAACACCTTCCGAAAAAGCTGCGCATAAAACGTTTTCGAGACATGTGCGCGAAAAAAATTCCGTGCATCGTTAGTTCGCGCGGATTTCATCTCGACCCGGCTTTGCGCGACGTCGCGACGCAGGAAAAGATCGCGGTCTTTCGCACGCCGCTGATCACGATGAAGTTCATTAACGCCGCCACGATCGCGCTCGAGCAGGATTTTTCGCCGACGGCGACGGAGTTCGGATCGATGGTCGATATTCTCGGCATCGGCGTGCTTATTCGCGGCGCCAGCGGCATCGGCAAAAGCGAATGCGTGCTCGGATTGATCGAGCGCGGACACAGCCTCGTCTCCGATGATGTAACGCGGATCACCTCGGTGGAAGGACGCGAGTTGATGGCGAGGGCGCCGGAGCTGACTCGTAATCACATGGAAATTCGCGGCATCGGCATCATCAATATCGCGAACATTTTTGGGATCGGCAGCATTCGGATCGAGAAGCGGCTCGATCTTGTCGTAACTTTGAAAGCGTGGGAAGAACTCGAGGAAGTCGATCGCATCGGGCTCGACCAGGAATATTATGAAATACTCGGGTTGCAGGTTCCGAATGTGACGATTCCGGTAAGACCGGGACGTGACATCGCGCGATTGATCGAAGTCGCGGCGATGGACCAGAAGTTAAAAGGACTCGGGCACAACAGCGCGGCCGATTTCAACAAACGTTTGATTAGTTCGATGGAGAAAAGATCGACATAACGCAAGATCGACAACATGGGTTTGCTCAATCGCAAAGGCAGTGCGGCGCGCGCGGAAAAGGCGCAGAAGGAGATCTCCATCGTGAATCGGTTAGGGCTGCACGCGCGACCGGCCGCGATGTTCGTCCGCATCGCGAGTCGTTATCGCTGCGAAGTCTGGGTCTCGAAAGAAGGCGAAGAAGTGAACGGCAAAAGCATCATGGGATTGATGATGCTGGCGGCGGGGCAGGGATCGAAGCTGAAGATTCGCTGCGAAGGCGCGGACGCGGGCGAGGCCTTGCGGGAACTGGAAGAGCTCATCAACTCGAAGTTTAACGAGGATTGATTTGGAGGGATGCGTGCCGTCGCGTCCCAAAATTTGGGACGACACGGAGGTCGTCCCTCCATTAAAGTCGGGCGGATGAGCGTCAACGCCGAACATAACGAACAACGCTTTCAGGGCGCCGGCGTGTCCCCGGGCGTCGCGCGCGGTGTTATTCACGTCATCCGCGACGACATGGACGATGTCGCGCGTTATCGCATCGAACCGGGACACGTTCAGCACGAGATCAGCCGGTTCGAGAGCGCGCTCATTCAAACGCGGATGCAAATACTCGAGTTGCAACAGCGCATCGCCGAATCGATCGGCGCGAAAGACGCCGCCATTTTCGATGCGCACCTGCTCGTGGTCGAAGACCGCACCTTGATCGACGAAGTGCTGCGCAAATTGCAAAGCGATCTCTGCAACGTTGAATGGGTCTTTAATGAGGTCGCGAGCAAATATTCCGAAACGTTAAGCAAGATCGACGATCCTTATTTGCGCGAACGCGCCGGCGACATCGAAGACGTGACGCGCCGCGTCATTCGCAATCTGCAAGGCAAAGCGCCGCAAATTTTGAGCGAAGCCGAGCCGCACATTCTCATCGCGCACAATCTCACGCCGTCCGACACCGCCACCATGGTGAAACAACATGTGCTCGGATTCGCGACCGATCTCGGCAGCCGCACTTCGCACACTGCGATCATGGCGCGGTCGATGGAAATTCCGGCCGTCGTCGGTTTGCACGACATTACCGAAAAACTCGAGAGCGGTCAGCAAGTGTTGATCGATGGGACAAACGGTTTGGTGATTGTTGATCCAACGCCGGAGACGCTCGCGAAATACGAAGAGATCGAAGCCTGGCGTCGGAAGGTCGCGACGCAGCTAAAGGAATTGCGCGAAACGAAATCGACCACGCGCGACGGCCATCACATTGTTCTCTCGGCGAACATCGAGCTGCCGGACGACGTCGATACGGTCGTCGCCAACGGCGCCGAAGGCATCGGACTCTATCGCACCGAGTTTCTCTATTTGAACCGGAACACGTTGCCTAACGAGGAGGAGCAATACGAAGTTTATCGCAAAGTCGCCGACCGCGTCGCGCCCGACCCGATGATCATTCGCACGTTCGATCTCGGCGGCGACAAACTTGCGCCGAACACGGTCGACATCGTGGATGAGATGAATCCGTTTCTCGGCTGGCGCGCCATCCGGTTCGGCCTCGACAACATTGACATCTTCAAAACGCAATTGCGCGCCATTCTTCGCGCCAGCGTCGCGGGCAACGTCAAGATCATGTTCCCGATGATTTCCGGTTTGGACGAGCTGCGAAAGACGATGTCGATCTTGCACGAATGCAAAGAGGAGCTGCGCAAATCCGATCAGGAGTTCAACGAATCCACCGAAGTCGGCGCCATGATTGAAATTCCGAGCGCGGCGATTTGCGCGGAACGTTTGGCCGAAGACGTCGACTTCTTCAGCATCGGCACTAACGACTTGATTCAATACGCCATCGCGGTCGATCGCGTGAACGAGAAGATCGCGCACTTGTACGAGCCGACGCATCCGGCTGTCTTGCGTTTGCTAAAAATGGTCGCCGACGCCGCGCACAAAAATAATATCTGGGTCGGCGTCTGCGGCGAAATGGCCGGCGACATTTCGCTCATTCCATTGCTCATCGGTCTCGGCATGGACGAGCTCAGCGTCGGCGCCACGCGTGTCCCGCGCGTGAAACGCGCCGTGCAAACGCTCGATGTGCCGTCGTGCCGGCAATTGGTCGACGACGCGATGAATCTGCACACGCCGCAGGAAATTTTGCAGCGCTCGCTCCAGCTCGCGAACGAACGTTACGGGGACTTGTTAGGCTAAATCTACCAAGTTGCTCAATAGCCGTGATGCATTGCGCTACCTGTCATCACCGCAAAGCATGCAAACAAAGAGCGGATCTAGGTCCGTGCCCCCTTCGAGAATCTTCCATTCTCCATCAGTCTTCTGCAGCGTAAAAAAACCGTAGTCGGCGCGCTCATGTGCTCCGATGTACGCAGTGTACACAAATAACTGACCTTCATTACGGCCCTTGCCTGCGCATAAGCAAATGATTGGCTGATTCGTACGGTGTGCCATGACGCGCGCAATCTTGTCACGATCTGCTGGGGATAAGAGTCGTGCATGTGACGAAACGCGGTTCGGATGGAGGTTTCGCTGGTAAGTAACTTCCTCACTCACGCAGCCTGTGAGCGCGAAGGCTATCGATAGAAAAAATGTCGCGTGGCGCATACATCTAACGCAGTGCGGCCGAACTATTCGACCTAGCAAATCGACTGAATCTCACGGCGAAAAATTGATATCGCTGACGGGATGAATTTCCCAGGCGGTTTGGGGATGGAATTCGGCGGCGCCGATTTCGCCGGCGGGATGATGCGTGTCGAAGAAGATGGAGCCGGTGACGAGAACTTTTTGATGCGAACGCGTGGCGGCGGCGGTGGAGCTGCTTTGGTGGAGCCAGTTTTCGAATTTCGTGCGCACGGTGGCGAGGCGCGCGTGAAATGCGCCGTCGGGTAGACGCGAGATTTCGACATTCAGAAATTTCGTTGTCGATCTTGGCAGGGAAGAGCTGCCGAGAATGATGTGATAATCGTCGTCGTCCTGATGTTTGATGGCGTAGAGATACGCGCTCACGGAAACATTTTTCTTTTCGATGGCGACGCGGTTGTCGTCGCGATCTGAAATATCGGGCGCGCGCATGTCGCGGCGGTTAAACAAACTCAGCAGCGAACTGAGACCGGTGAAATTCGTCGTCGGGCCGGCGACGATGGAAGTTTTCGCTTCGTCGCGAACGTGGTGAACGGCGGTCGTGCGCGCGAGCGCGAATCCGGCCGGCGCGGCCGCAAAACTGTCGCGGCGATTATCCAAGCCGACGGCGAACGGCATGCGGGCGGGCGCAGTTGTTGTGGCCGCGGTCGATTCGATCAACACGAACGGATGACCCGAAGCGGTGGAAAGAACTTTGCGCGTGACGGGTTCGTCTTGCGCCGATGCATGCGTGACGAGCGCGAGAATAATCGAGCAGATGAATCGGCGCGACATCAACCACGATTGGTATCGAATCGAAATGCGATTGTCGATCTTAGCGCGCGCTGTTGTTCCCAAAAAAAGCCGGGACTTCCTCTTTCCGATTCTGTAAATGTCTATTGAGAGTTGATGTCTGTCGGGCAATCCGCTCGCAATTAACTCACACGTCAGGAGACAAAATGCACAAAGTTATCAAAACACTCGTGGTCCTTTGCTTTGCCATGCTCGCGGTAAATTCATGGGCGAGCAGCGCCTCTATTGAAGGCATCGTTAAGGATGCAATGGGGAAACCGGTGAGCGGCGCGGATGTGAAGATCTGGCCTCGCGCCGGAACTTGGACAAAAATCGTCAAGACCGACGCGAACGGGCATTATTCCTATGATGGAGTCGCGCCAGGCACCGTCTATGTCGTAACCCTGATTGTTCATTCCAAGGTCGAGTGGTCGTACAGTAACGTGATGCCGAAGTTCGGTTCCCCGACGCAGGTGAATTTCGACCTGAAGAAAACGACTAGTACTGCGCACGCCCAGGGAAAAACGGTCGCGACCAAACCAGCCAGCGAGCATCCAAACTAATCCTGGCGCGCGCTATTCTTCTTCAGTCGACTCGGCTTCGGGATCGGGGCGAAGTCCTTCTTCTTCCATTTTGCGCAGGACGTCGCTCATGTCGTCGACTTCATCCCAAACTTCCTGGCTCACATAGACAGGCGCCTTTTGTTGCATGGCCATGGCGATGCAATCGCTCGGCCGGCCATCGAGCTCGATCACTTTGCGTTGCTGCAATTCATTCTCCGCGGTGATGATCATGCGCGCGTAGTAGGTGGCGTTTTTGAGATCGTTAATGATGACGCGTTCGACTTTCGCGCCGAGCGCGGTCATCAAGTGCGCGATGAGGTCGTGCGTGAGCGGGCGTTCCTTGGAAATGTCGCGCATGAACATGGTGATGGCGCTGCCGACGGTTTGATCGACATAAATGATGAAGACCTTGTCGTTGTTCCCCAAAAAAACCGCGCACCCTCCGCTCGTGGGCAAGACCGCGCGCACTTGCACCTCGATCACCGTTTTGTTCATCCCTCGAAAACGGTAGCCGTGCGGTTGCGAAAAACAAGCAAGGTGAACAACGGTGAATAAGTTTTTCGCGAAATTTCTTTGAACGCGCTTGCATGTTCGCGTCACTGATTGATCATGCGCTCTGCGGTCCTTTGCCGCGGACGAAATCGAAATGAAAAACGGTTGGGACGTCGAGTCCGCGACCTCCACTTACAACGTGGACGGATGGGGTTGCGGATATTTTTCCATCGCCGAAAACGGCAACGTCGCGGCCACGCCGTTGCAGGAGAACGGCGGTAAGATCGACATCTTGGAAGTCGTGAACGAGGCGCGTAATCGCGGCCTGTCGTTTCCGCTCGTCATCCGCTTTCAGGATTTGCTCCGCCATCGCGTCGAGTCGGTCAATCACGCGTTTCAAAACGCGATCAGCGAATTCGGTTACAAAAATAATTTTCGCGGCGTTTTCCCGATCAAGGTCAATCAGCTGCGCGAAGTGATCGAAGAAATCGTCGACGCCGGTCAGCAATTTCATTTCGGACTCGAAGCCGGCAGTAAACCGGAGCTGGTCGCCGCGCTCGCCATGCACAAGGACGGCGAGAGCTTAATCATCTGCAACGGTTACAAGGACAAAGCGTACATTCGCATCGCATTGTTAGGTCGGAAGCTCGGCAAACGAGTCGTCATCGTGGTCGAGAAACTGGAAGAGCTGGAGCAAACGATCCGCGCCGCGAAAGAAGTCGGCGGCGAACCCATCATCGGAATTCGCGTGCGACTTCACAGCAAAGGTCGCGGCAAATGGGCGCCGAGCACGGGCGAGAACGCGAAGTTTGGTTTGGACACGACGGGACTCGTGGCCGCGAGTGAAATGTTAAAGGCGGCGGGCATGCCGAATGCGCTTCAGCTCGTTCATTTTCATGTCGGCTCGCAGGTGCCGGACATTTCTACGATCAAACGCGCGGTGCGGGAAGCAGCGCGTTACTACGCGAAGCTGGCCAAGCTTGGACACTCGTTAGGCTATCTCGACGTCGGCGGCGGACTCGGGGTTGATTACGATGGATCGCGCAGCGACTTCGACAGCTCGACCAATTACTCGCTCCAGGAATACGCCAACGACGTCGTCTGGAACATAATGGACGTTTGCGACTCGGAAAGCGTCGCGCATCCGGCAATCGTGAACGAAGGCGGGCGCGCGATCGTGGCGCATCACTCCGTGCTCGTGGTCGAAGCGTTCAGCTCGATCGAGAAGACGGCGCCGAAAATTAAAGTCGAGGCGACGGAGAAAGATCACAAACTCGTGCGCGACATTCTCGATGTGAAAGCGCGGCTCAAGCGCGGCAATCGCCAGGAGAGTTTGCACGACATCCAGCAGATCAAGGAGGAATCGCAGGAGACGTTTAACCTCGGCCTGCTCGAGCTCGAATCGAAAGCGAAGATCGACACGGTTTATTGGCAGCTCGCGCAACAGATCGTGAATATGCATCGCGGACTGCGTTACGTGCCGGAGGAAGTGAAAGCACTCGAGACGACGTTAGGCGATCAATACATCTGCAACTTCTCCGTTTTCCAATCGCTCCTCGATCACTGGGCGCTCGGCCAATTGTTCCCGATCATGCCGCTGCATCGCCTAACGACTCCGCCGGATCGACAAGGAACCATCGTGGACATCACCTGCGATTCCGACGGCCGCGTTTCGAAATTCACCGATTTGCAGGACGTGCGCGAAACGTTGCCGCTGCATCGCATCATTCCGGGTGAAATTTATTACCTCGGCGTTTTCATGGTCGGCGCTTACCAGGACATCATGGGCGACCTGCACAATTTGTTCGGCCGCGTGACCGAAGTGCACGTCTTTCTCGATCCCGACGAAGAAGCCGGTTGGTACATCGAGGAAGTGATCGAGGGCAGCACCATCGGCGAAGTGTTGTCGATGACGCAGTGGGACAAAGTCGAACTCATGCGCCTGCTCAAGACGCAAGTGGACGCCGCGATCAAGACCGATTTCCTCAAGCCTAACGAAGCCATGAAACTGCTCATGGATTACGAGCGGCTTCTGCAAGAATACACTTATCTCTCGCTCAACGGCACCAAGCCGAAGCCGCAACCGGGCAACTGGCTGCCGTTAAGTTAGCGATTGTCGATCTTGCAACGAATCGCAATCGCCGGTGGCGGCGCCGCCGGATTTTTCGCTGCGATCGCTTGTGCGCGGGCTAATCCGCAATGCGAAGTGTCGATCTTCGAACGCAGCTCGCAGTTCCTTTCCAAGGTGCGCATCTCCGGCGGCGGACGTTGCAACGTCACGCATGCTTTGTTCGAACCACGCGAATTCACATCTCGTTATCCGCGCGGCGAACGCGAATTGATCTCGCCGTTCCATCGATTTTCCGCCAGCGACACCGTCGCCTGGTTCGAAACTCGCGGCGTTAAACTGAAAACAGAAGAGGACGGCCGAATGTTTCCAGTGAGCGATTCGTCGCAGACGATCATCGATTGTTTGATCGACGAGGCGAAAATGGCAGGCGTGCGATTGGTCACGCGCAAAGGCGTGGAGACCGCGCGCGTTCGCGTCGAAGGCGGATTCGATTTGAGGTTGAGCGATGGAAGATCGACAACGTGCGATCGGTTATTGCTCGCGACCGGCGGTTGTCGAAGCGTCGGCGGCGTGGAGCTGGCGCAATCACTCGGACACACGGTCGAGCCGCCGGTGCCCTCGCTCTTTTCGTTGCACATCCCCGCGAAATGGCTGCGCGCGTTGCCGGGAATTTCAGTGAGCGATGCGGAGTTGTCGGTCGGAAAATTGCGGGAGCGCGGAGCGTTGCTCGTTACCCACAACGGCATCAGCGGACCGGTTGTGCTGCGACTCTCGGCCTGGGGCGCGCGCGTTTTGCACGAGATGAATTACCAATTCACGCTTCGAGTGAATTGGATTCCCGAAATGAGAGAGGCCGATCTGCGAAACGAATTTCAAACCCGCCGGCAAACGCAGCCCAATCGTCGAATCGTTAATTCGCCTTTCGGCAATTTGCCGGCGCGGCTGTGGGAGAAATTAATATCGAACGCGGGAATTTCTCCGAAAACAATCTGGACGTCGCTCACGCGCGCGGGAGCGAATGAACTGGTTCGGCAATTGCGCGCGACCGAGCTCGAGGTCGATGGAAAATCGTTGAACAAAGATGAGTTTGTCACTTGCGGCGGCGTGCGCTTACGCGAGATCAATTTCAAAACCATGGAAAGCCGCATCACACCCGGACTTTATTTCGCCGGCGAATTGCTCGACATCGACGGACTTACCGGCGGATTTAATTTTCAAGCGGCGTGGACGACGGGATGGATCGCGGGAAATGCCATGGCCAAATCGATATGAACGCGCTCGACGAAGTGCGAAAAGTTTATGTCGATCTTGCGCAAAGACCGATCGAACGAAACTGCGTCCGCACGAAAGAATGTTGTCACTTCAAACTGACCGGCCGCACGCCGTATCTGACAAAAGGCGAAGCGCTCGTCGCCGCGAAAGCATTGCGCGCGACCGGTCGAACCTCGCTCCCGCAACATTCGGATGGAGCGTGCGCGATGTTGCATCGTGAAACGGGCAACTGTCTCATTTACGACGCGCGACCGTTTGGATGTCGCACGCATTTCTGCGCGGCTGCCGGCGGACCGTTCGCGCGCAATGAAGTGATCGACTTGATCCGGCGCCTGGAAGATGTCGATCTTGCGTTGAATGGAAGCGGTCCGCGCGTTTTTCAAAACGCAATCGCGGACGCGCTCGCAGAATTGCGTTAGGTTCCGGTATGGCGATTTCGGTAAAAGACGCATTGAGCAAAACCGCTCCGGTGCCCTCCGTCGCGGTGCAGGGTTGGGTGCGCACGCGGCGCGATTCGAAAGATTTTTCCTTCATCGAGCTGAATGACGGTTCGTCATTGGGCAATCTGCAAATCATCGCGCGCGATTCGCTTGAGAATTACGCGGACGTTCAGCGCCTAACGACCGGCTCGTCCGTTCGCGTCGAAGGCGAATTAGTCGCGTCGCAGGGCAAAGGCCAGCAATGGGAACTGGTTGCGCGCAAGATCGACATCGTCGGTCGGGCGGATGATTCATATCCGCTCCAGAAAAAAGGACACACGCCGGAATTTCTGCGCGAGATCGCGCACCTGCGTCCGCGCTCAAATCTTTTCGGTTCCGTTTTTCGCGTGCGCAGCCGTCTCGCCTTTGCCATTCACCAATTTTTTCAGGAGCGCGGTTTCGTTTACGTGCACACGCCGATCATTACCGGGAGCGATTGCGAAGGCGCCGGCGAATTGTTCCGCGTCACCACGCTCGACTTAAAAAATCCGCCCAAGACCAAAGAGGGACTTGTCGATCAAACGAAAGATTTTTTCGCAAGATCGACATATCTAACCGTGAGCGGACAACTCGAAGCCGAAGCTTTCGCCTGCGCCCTCTCGAAGGTTTACACCTTCGGGCCGACGTTTCGCGCCGAGAACTCGAATACTTCGCGGCATGCGAGCGAGTTTTGGATGATCGAGCCGGAAATGGCGTTTACCGATTTGAACGGCGACATGGATTTGGCCGAGCAACTCGTGAAGTATTTGGTTTACGCCATTCAATCGAACTCCGAAGAAGAGCTGCAGCTCTTCGCGAAGTTCGTGGACAAGGATTTGATTTCCCGGCTGGACTTCGTGGTCGAGCGGCCGTTCCAGCGCATCACTTACACTGACGCTGTCGATCTTCTAAAAAAGAGCGGCGAGAAATTCGAATTCCCGGTCGAATACGGATTGAATCTGCAATCCGAGCACGAGCGCTGGCTGACCGAGAAGCATTTCAAATCTCCCGTCACCGTTTTCAATTATCCGAAAGAGATTAAACCGTTTTACATGCGGACTAACGATGACGGTAAAACCGTGACCGCGATGGACCTGCTCGTGCCCGGCATCGGCGAGATCGTCGGCGGCAGTCAGCGCGAAGAGCGCCTCGACGTGCTCGAGAAAAATCTGCGCGACCACAAAATGGATTTGGCCGATTACAAATGGTATCTCGATCTTCGCCGTTACGGCACCGTGCCGCATTCCGGTTTCGGTCTCGGCTTCGAGCGCATGCTCATGTTCGTGACCGGAGTCTCGAACATCCGCGACGTCATCCCTTTCGCGCGCACGCCCGGCAGCGCCGAGTTCTAGCCTAACAAGCGCAAGATCGACATCTTCTCTTGTCGATCTTGCGACAGGCGCGTAAGTTCGCGCAGTTTTGGAGAAGGCCAGTCTTCCGAGTCAAAGTCTGCCGCAGCTGTACCGGTTTTGTTTCCTCATGCTCGGCGACGCGGCGAAAGCGCTCGCGGTTTTCGACGCCGTCATGCACGACGCCGCCTTGCGCGCCGCCGCCGGCGAAGTGCCGAAGGATCGTCTCTGGCTTTTTCGCGATGCGCGCGATCGCTGTCTCGAAACGAGCGAGGCCGGTTTGCAGCCGGAAGAAATGGAATTAGAAGCGCACGCGATTGACCCGAACGCGACCGCGCAGATCGCGAAACTCGAGCCGCAGCAGCTCGCCATCTGGATTTCGGCCGCGCCCGATCCGCAACGCAGCGCGCTCGCGTTGTTTTATCTCGACGAATTTTCACACGAGGAAATTCTCGCCATCGCCGATTTGAAAACACCGGAGCTGGCGAAGTTGTTAGGCAACGCGCGTCAGCAATTTCAAGCCTGGCTCAACGCGTGCATTCCGCACGACGATCATATCGAGGAGTTACCGGCGTGAAAATGCCGCGGCTGACGCGGCGGCAGCGCATGTTCGTAAACTGCGCGCCGTTTAACGACGCTCGCATCGACGATCGCGCCATGCGCGCGGCCGTGTTTCGCGTGCGGAAAGCCGATGAGTTCGCGCATCAACGCGCGTTCGATCGCGCCATCGCCGCCGTGGCCGAAGCCACTCCGATTCCGGATGAAGTCACGGAATGGCTTTCGAAAGGAACATTTGTCGCCGCGCCGAGACGCACCTGGAAACAAATGCTACGAAATCCGGTCGTGGCCGCGATCGGCATCGCCGTGCTCGTTATCGCCGGCATTTTGGTTTTCAAACTGGTCGATCGCCTGAACCAATTTCCGGGCGAAGTCAAAGCGCGGCATCTGCTCGGTGTGGCCGCGTCCGCGAAATCCGTGCTCCTCGATCCGGTCAAGACAGAGGCGGGTTCGTTAGGCGATTATTTCTTCATGAAACATCGCCTGCCGCATTACGATGTGCCGGCCGAGTTTGCGGAGTTGAAAACGCTCGGCTGCCGCGCGTTCGACGATGAAGAAGGCGATCGCGTCGGGCAGATCTGGATCGTGGACAAGCGCATGCAGTTTTTCCTTTTCCCGGCCGAGCGCGATGCGAAAACGGGCGCGATCAAACATTTCGCCGGCTGGCGTTATGTCGATCAAGACCGCTGGACCGGAGTCGTTAGGGAACAAAACGGCGTTTGTTTCATGGCGGCGGTGCGCGGCGGCGAAAAAGATCTCGCCCCGTATATCGCGAAAGCGAAAGAGTAAGATCGACATCGTTGACCTGCGTTGACACCGCGCGGCGTGCGATTGAATCTTCTCGCTCGCGCCAGGGTAGCTCAGTGGTAGAGCAGCCCCGAAAGCTTTCGGGGTTGGTCGCAATTTGAGTTCCTCTAGTGTGCGAAAACTTAACGCCAGGGTAGCTCAGTGGTAGAGCAGGGGACTCATAAGCCCTTGGTCGGGAGTTCAACTCTCCCCCCTGGCACTTTTGCAGACATGCCTTGGGTATACATTCTTCGCGGATCAAACGGGCGACATTACATTGGTTCGGCCGTAAATCTGGATTTGCGATTAGCTCAACACCGCCGCGGTCACACGCACACGACGAAGAGGCTAGGAGAACATCTCGAGGTCGTCGCTAGCAAAGAAGTGCGCACACTTGGTGAAGCGCGGACCATCGAACGAGCTCTAAAGGCAAAAAAGAATCCACGACTCGCGATTTATCATTTGCGGAATTAGAGCAGCCCCGAAAGCTTTCGGGGTTGGTCGGGAGTTCAACTCTCCCCCCTGGCACTTTCTCGTCATGAACGGCGACGTTGCGGAAAAAATCTTCGCGGGCGGAAAAGATTATCAGCTCACGCGCTTCGTCATTCTGCGTTTGTTAGGCTTCGTTTACGGGGTCGCATTTCTCGTCGCCATCAATCAACTCGTGCCGCTCATCGGCGCGCACGGACTCACGCCGGCGACGGATTATCTCGAGCGACTGCAACATCATTTCGGCTCGCGCGCGTGGGCCGCGGTGAATATCCCCACGCTCTTTTGGTTGGGCGTCTCAGATCGCGCATTGTCGATCTTCGCCTGGATCGGTTTCGCGCTTTCGTTAGTCGTGGTCGCCGGCTACGCCAACGCCATCATCATGTCGATCTTGTGGGCGATGTACATGTCCATCGTTCACATCGGACAGATTTGGTACGGTTACGGTTGGGAAACGCAGACACTCGAGACCGGGTTTCTCGCCATTTTTCTCTGTCCGCTTTTCGATGCGCGCCCGTTTCCGAAAACGCCGCCGCCGCTGCCGGTGATCTGGTTGTTCCGCTGGCTCGGCTTTCGCATCATGATCGGCGCCGGTCTCATCAAATTGCGCGGCGACCAATGTTGGCGCGATCTCACCTGTCTTTACTATCACTACGAAACGCAGCCGATCCCGAATCCGATCAGTCGTTTTCTGCATTTTGCGCCGTGGTGGTTTCACAAATTCGGCACCGGCTGGAATCATTTCGTCGAACTGGTCGCACCGTGGTTTTCGTTCGGGCCGCGGCGTGCGCGTCACGTCGCCGGCGTTTTGATGGTGACATTCCAAATTTTTCTCATCATCAGCGGCAATCTTTCATTTTTGAATTACGTCACGATCGTTCCTTTTCTCGCCTGCTTCGACGACAACTTCTGGCGATGGATTTTGCCGAAAGCGATTGTTCGGCGCGCGGATCGCGTCGAACCGCAACCATCACTTCTTCACTTCCGCGTCGCGGTTGGATTGTCGATCTTAGTGGCGATCCTGAGCATCGCGCCGGTCACGAATTTGATTTCGAACCGGCAAATGATGAATGCTTCGTTCGACCCGTTCGATCTCGTTAATACCTATGGCGCGTTCGGATCGGTCGGCAAAGAGCGGTTCGAAATTGTATTTGAAGGAACGACCGACGAATTCATCACCGGCGACACGCAGTGGAAGGAATATGAGTTCGTCGCCAAACCGGGCGATCCGAATCGCTGCCCGCCGTTCATCGCGCCGTATCAACCGCGCATCGACTGGCAAATCTGGTTCGCGGCCATGGCGTCGCCGGCGGAATATCCGTGGACACTTCATTTCGTTTGGAAACTTCTGCACAACGACGCCGGCACGCTCTCGCTCATCGCGCACAATCCATTTCCGAATGCACCGCCGCATTACATTCGCGCGCGCTTGTATCGTTACCGTTTCTCCCGGCCTAACGAATCGGGCTGGTGGAAACGGGAATACGTGGACGAATGGCTGCCCGCGCTTTCAACCGATAACGAAAGCTTTCGCCAAATTCTCGAGCGCATGGACTGGCTCGACTAAGATCGACAACTACAAGCCGCGTTCTTTCAGTCGCATCATCGTTTCGCGCAGCATGCGATATCCGAAATGTCCTTGCGGCACGCGTAGAAGTTCCGAGCCGCGCCATTTGCGATGGATTTCTTCGATGTCGTTAGGCCGCGCGATAAGATCATACTCACCGGCAACGAAGAGAACGCGGTCCGCGCCGCAACGCGGCTCGTTGTGCGCGGGCGAGCTAAGATGAAAATGCCGCGCGACTAACGAGGGCTCGATCCCGACGCGTTGCAGCTCGCGGCGCATAAACCAGCTGCCGGGACTTTCCCAGATCGCGTGTTCGACGTTTACGATCGGCGCCATAAGCGCGACGAATCGCAGATCGGGCTCGACGCAGGCGAGGAGCGCGCCAATCCACGCGCCGTAGCTGGTGCCGAGAATCCCGAATTCCTGGCCGCCGCGCGCGCGTAACGCGCCTAACAATTGCCGTAGTTCGATCACGCCCTGGCGCAATCCTTCAGCGTTGCGAATAAGATTTGAAGTGATGGCGAGCTCGCCGTTCCAGTAACCGCGCGGCACACGCGAGTAATGATAGGGCAGGTGAACGAAGCATGCGTTCCAGCCTAACGAGTTAAAGTGGCGCGCGAGGCGGCGATAACCAATGTGTGTCGCGGACATGAGCGCGTGCAGCATCAACACCGTCGGCGCGCTCCAACCGCGCTCGCAGGGAAAACAATCGACGCGCGCGGTGTCGTTCTCGGGAAAATTTGTTGCCACCGGACTGGGCCACGCGATCGATTGGCCGGCCTGCGCAAGATCGACATCTTCATTTGCAGGTGCCGCGTAATAGTCGTGCACGGTCAGCTTCTCGCATTCGCTCACGTATCGCTCCATCTCCGCGCGGCTGTCGCCGTCGAGACGATGTCGCCATTGCAGAACATTGATCGCGCCGCACATGAATGCATCGGCCACGAATGCGCGCGCGCGGGCGATCATTCTTTCATCCGTTCCTGGGGCGAATGCGGCAGATCGTTAGGCGTGAGCGCAAACGCGTTTCGCAATTCCGCGTAGAGTTTTTGCAGCATGGCGTTGAATTCCTTTTCGATTTGTTCGCGGTCGCTCGAATGCGGAATCGCTTCACCGAATGCGATCCAGATTGGTGTGCGACGCAGCGGCAACCAGCGTCGCGCGTTATAAAGCCGGTCGCTGCCGAGAATCACGCATGGCACGATCGGCACGGCGGTGATATCGGCGAGCGCGGAAACTCCCGAACGCAATGGCGCGCCATGCAAGATCGACATCTCGCCGTGGCGAATTCCGCCTTCGGGAAAAATTCCAACGGCGCGTCCGCGTTTCAGTCGTTCAATCGCGGTCCGAATCGTCTTGCGATCGGCCCGATGTCGATCCGCCGGAAACGCGTCGACCGCGCGGAGAAAATGTCCGACGACCGGCCGAGGAAAAAATTCGGCCATCGCCATCCAATCGATCTTTCGCCTAACGACGCCGGAAATAATGAGCGGATCGAAATGGCTGATGTGATTGCTGGCGAGAAGAAAACCGCCGGCGCATTCGGCGTTCTCGCGGCGCAAGACGTGAATGCGTCCGACCGATCCGAACAGACCGCGCATGAATTTCGCGGCGGCGAAGTTGGCGGCGCGATGGAATGTCGGATGCATTTCGTAAGATCGACAATTGCAACTTGCAGCGAACAAGACAAATCTCGAAAGAAGGATGAAAAGAAGCGCGGCAGTCATGGCATTGCTCCTTTGCGCGAGCGCCGAAACGTTTGCCGCCGGCCGCGGAACTGATTCTGGAAGCCGAGCGAGGCATGAGTCGCCCGCGCGCAATCCGTTAGGCGAACAGGTCGCGCTCGGTCTGATCGATACGGTTTTGTTGTTCGATCACTTGTTCATGCACTCGTCCACGGCGGTGAGTAGCGATTATTTGCAGCGCATGGCGGAGCCGCGCTCCCGTTATCACGCGGCTTATTTGCAGTATCGCAATCGTCAGATGAGCGCGCGAGAATTGGTCGCGCGTCTGCCGCACGTCGCGCTGATCGGCGATAGCTTGTCGAAAGACATGTACGTCTCGTCGGTGCCGAGCACGTTTTGGCGGGCGCGCACACGCCGCGGACACGACTGGTATCTCGATACCGATGCGAATCGGCAGAGTATTTACAGCGTGTTCGAGCGCATGCAGAAAATCACGCCGCTGGTGGCGACGGAATACAGCGGGGCGGGCGCGCAGGTGGATGCGGGGACAACGCCGGCGAGTTTTGTTCGGCAGCTCGTGCGCACGCGAAATTTCGCCGGCCAAGTCGATCAATTACTAAAAGCGCGGCGATTCCCGGATCTCGTTCTTGTCTGGATCGGGCATAACAATCTCGATTGGGCGGCGGACATTGGCGCGCAAGATCGACAATCGTTTTTCGGGCAGCGGGCGAAAACGTTCCGCGAGAATTACCAGCGGCAGGTCGAACGATTGATCGAGCGCGCCGCGCGTGAAGATCACAAGGTGGCGATCGTTGTTTACGGCCTGGTCAATTTCGACGCCTTCTTCAAGGCGCGCGCGCAGGCGGAAGCGTTGCACGCGCAGAATCGCAAGCTGTATCCGTATTTGGAAATTGATTACCAGCATTATCGCTCGATGCGGCCGGAATATCGCGCCGGCATGATCAAGCTCGCGCTGATGTATAACGCGCAACTGCGCGAAATGGCGCGGGAGTTGAATGGCAAATGCCCGCCCAATGTGCAGGTGCGTTACTCGAACGCGATGGCCGAAGCGAAGATCGACAAGGTGGAATTAATCCATGCAATGGATGCGTGGCATCCATCGGTGAAAGGCCACAACGTACTGGCGCAGTCTGCATTCGATGGGCTTCGGCCGAGTCTGCAATTTCTTGGGATCGACAAAGAGGCGGCTAAGCCGCGTTAGTCTCACGCAACAGTTCCTGCGCGATTTTCTCTTCGGTTTGCAACTGGCATTCGCGACTGAGCGTGATCGCTTTCCACAACGTAGCTTCGGCGTCTGCTCGCTTGTTTGCGCCTAACAGGGCACGGGCTTGCACCAACAAACCGCGAACGGTTTCAAATTTTGCGCCGATGGTGTGGCAGATTTCCAAACTTCGCTCCGCGTGAACGAGCGCATCGGCCGCTTGTTGCATGGCGATTAATCCGCGCGCGATTGCTCTCTCTCCCAAAGCTTCCCCGATCAAGCAGCCATTGCGCTGCGAACGATCCAATGTTTGACGCGCCCGTTCGAGACCGGACGCGGGTTCGCCCGCTTCGACAAGCGATTCGGCTTCCAAGGCGGCGAACCATTCTCCGAGCAAAAGTTGGCCGCCTAACGGCTTGGCCGCCTCCGCTGCCTCGGCCCAAAATGGGAGAGAGTCGCGCGCCCGGCCGAGTCCGAATGTTCCCCATGCGACGAAGGAGTTGGTCGAGTAACGAAACATGGCGTCGCCGCTTTTTTCCGCGACTTCCAATGATTTGCGGGCGCTGGCTATTCCTTCCTCGTATTCGCCTGCTTCAAGATGAATCAAGGCCAGGCCCGTGAGCGCCATCGCTTCCGCATTTTGATCGCGACTGGAGCGGGCAATTTCCAAGGCGCCATTCAAATCCGACATACCCGCGGCGTAGTTACCCAGACACGTGCGGGCGCCGCCGCGATAAATGAAAGCGAAGAGCATTTCGTGCGGGCTGCGCGCGGCCTGGAGCATGGGAATGGCGCGGTCGAGCAGGTGCAGCGACTCGCGAAATTTTCCCTGCATGAAAAGCACGCGTCCAATGACGGCACCGGGCAAAGCGGCCAGTTCCGGATCTTCCAAGGTGGGGACGGAGGAGAGCACTTTTTGGAAGTAGCCGATCGCTTCCCGCAGTTTGCCCGCATAATAATGCGCACGACCGATCCACAATTGGACGCGCGCGAGCTGCAAGGGTTCCTGAAGTTCCTCGGCGAATTTTTCGGCTTCGAGCAATCGCGCGAGATTCTTTTCCGGCGCTTCGGCTTGTAACGATGATCCGACAAGTTTGACCGTGATGTCGATCTTGCGCCGGAGATGGTCAGCGGTCGTCGCGAGATGCGAAAGACAGGTCAACGCCCGATTGTAATGCGCGCGCGCTTCCGCGTATGCGCAAACTGCAAAAGCTGCGTCGCCAGACCGGACCGAATAATCAAGCGCTTTGTCCCACGCTTCCGCGGAAAAATAATGATACGCAAGCGTCCCGGCGAATTCCTGAAGGCGATCGTGAAAAAGCGCTTCCATTGCCTGGCCCACTTGTCGATGGAGATCTTTACGCGCCGGCCCAAGTAAAGTTTGATACGCGATCTCCTGCGTGAGCGCGTGTTTGAAAATGTATTCGATCTCCGGCAGCCGCGCGTGTTCATGAATGAGATCGGATTGCTCGAGGAAGGTAATCTCGGTGTCGATGGAACCGGCGCGTTCAGCGATTTTTTCTAACACTCGATATAGAAAGATTCGCCCGATGACCGCGGCCCGCTGAACAATTCGTTTCGAGCTATCGGGCAGCCGATCGATTCGCGCCAGCAGCACGGCTTGCAGAGTATCGGGAACTTCCACCCGTTGATCGGCGGCGCGCGCCGTCCATTGTCCATTTTGCCTAACGACCACGCCGCGCTCGATGAATGTGCGCAACACCTCTTCGAGGAAGAATGGGTTGCCTTCGGATTTGTCGAGCAGCTCAGTGATGAGCAATTCCGGCAAACGGTTTGCCCCGATCAGTTGTTCGACGAGCTGGCGGCTGGATTCACCGCTGAGGGGCCGAAGTGAGATGTCGATCAAACGTTCGCCAAAATTTTGCAATGTGGGCGCGAGTTCTTTCCAAAGCGGCGCCGGTTCCGTGCGGGCACGGCTTGTGACGATGACGGCGAGACGTCCCCGTTCCGTCAACGAAATCACGTGGCTAAGCAACTCGATGGAGCTGTGGTCGGCCCAATGTATGTCTTCGATCACGACGACGAGGGCCCGTTTGCTCGCATGAGATAACAGCAATTGTTCGACAATCAGAAACAGGCGCGTGCGGAACCGTTCGCCCTTGAGTTCGTTTAGCAATTCCGCTTCGCCAGGCTCGAGCGGAAGCGCGAGCAATTGCGCGAGCGCCGCGTAGGCGTCCGGTTCGCCCGGAAAATTTGTCGTTGTGTAAATCCGGAGCGCCGCCAGTTGCTCCGGCAACTGTTGTTCGTCCGCGATCCCAATGTGGCGCCGCAATAAATCGAGAAATGCTCCGTAGGCGAGAGACTGCGTCGCCGCAAAACAGCGACCCTCGAGCCAATCGAAATTTTCCGCGCTGCTCCGCGCTTCGCTAAGTAACCGGCTCTTTCCCACGCCCGCATCGCCGGTAATGAGAATAATTGCGCCCTGGCCGGCCCCGGCGCCAGCGAGGGCCTTGCGCAAAGTCTTGCATTCCCAGTCGCGACCAACAAAGGCCGCAGGCAAATCGGTTAGGCCGCGCGCGCTCTCCCGCTGAATTTTGGCGTCGAGCAATTCGAAAACGGCGAGGGGCGCGCGTTTGCCTTTCACCGTGATCGGTTCCAAAGCGCGAAAGCGAAACGCTCCGGCCGCGAGGCGATGCGTGCTTTGACTAACGAAAATCTGACCGCGCTCGGCCGCGCTCTCCAGCCGCGACGCGACGTTGACGGTGTCGCCCATGACCGTATAACTCATGCGCAAATCGTTTCCGACATTTCCGGCGATGACTGTGCCCGAGTTGATGCCGATGTGGAGCGCGAGCGGTTCTTTCAACTTGTCGATCCAACGCTCATTGAAATTTTCCACGCGTTGTCGCATCGCGAGCGCAGCGCGTAAGGCGCGCTCGGCATCATCTTCCAGCGCCACCGGCGCGCCGAAGACCGACATGATGCAATCTCCGATAAACTTGTCTACCATCCCTTCGTGTTGATAAACGACGTCCACCAATTCCTTGAGGCACTCGTTCATCAAGGTCGCGACGTCCTCGGCGTCGAGCGTTTCGGACAGCGCGGTGAACCCGGAAATGTCTGCGAACATCACCGTCACCTGCCGGCGTTCACCTTCGATCTGTCCACTCGCGCGAATTTTCTCGGCGAGTTGCTTCGGGATGTAGCTTTGCAGCTGCGCGAGCAGATCGCCGCGGTCCGATTGTCGATCTTGTTCCTCCGCCAGCAAAGACTCGAGCAAATCGCGCAGCGGCTTGAGCGCAAGATCGACCGTGGCATCACCGAGCGTTGGCCGGAGTGCTTCCTGCGCATCGATCGCGGCGCGCAATTGCCCAATCTGTTCTTCGCGCGACTTCACCGCCGTTCAATCATTCACGTAACTGAGTTTTCGCGCCTCGCCTGAGACTAGCGAGAATTTTGCATCCGCGATTTTGACGACCGCGTCATACGCGAACCAATGATAATCGAACCGGCCGTAGTCGAATTTTGTCACGATACGCACGAGCAGTTTTGGACCGCTGCCCCACCAACCCTTCGCAACAAATCGGAACTTGTCGATCTTCTCCGCCGTCGCGTGACTGTCGATCTTTAGAAATGCCGCCGACGCGGACTGCGTCAGGAAAGTAAACTGGTTTGTGTCCGCTTGCTTGATGCATTTGCCCTGCGGCAGGGTGAAGATCCAAATGTAATCGCCGCCGTTGCCGCGTCGATTATTGACCGCGACATACTTGCCGGTGTCGTCCCAAAAGACATCGAGCAGGAAGCCGAACGTCGTCTGTCTCGCCAATTCCTTTTTTCCTTCGCGTAGAAGAAGCAATTGATCGTTAAACCCGGCGGTGTGCGCGTTTTCTATCGGCTGAATGTCGATCGAGAAGCGTTCATCGGGAGACTTGAAATGCGTTTTGGGTTTCCACTGTTCGTCGGCGTTTTCTTCAGCCGCCGGCGATTCAGCGGGAGTTGGCGCTGCCGTTAGCGAATGTGCGCACAGCAACGCGATCAAAGGATAAAGTGAAAGCGGCGGTCGTTTCATTGTTCGGCGATTGTAGAATCTTGCGCAATTCGAGCGCAACGCCCCAAATCCAGTTTGCCCGAGGCGAGGACAGGGATCGCTTCGACGCGGCAAATCTTTTTCGGAATCCACAAGTTCGGCACGCCGGCTTCGCGCAGCTTTTCGCGCAACTGCGCAAGATCGACATCTACTGCGCTGAGCAACACGACCGCTTCGCCTTTCGTTTCATCCGCGACGCCGACGATGGCGATGAGGCGATCGGACTGGCCGCTCAGATCGAGCGCCGCGAGAATTTTTTGCTCGAGCGCTTCATGCGGCACCATTTCGCCGCCGATTTTGGAAAAGCGCGAAAGCCGTCCTTCGATGTAAAGAAATCCGTCTTCATCGAAGCGACCGATGTCGCCGGTCTTGAACCAGCCGTCCTGCAAAACTTCCGCGGTGCGTTCGGGATCGTGCAGATAGCCTTCGAAAATATTCACGCCGCGCAGCCAGAGCATTCCGGTTTCGTGCAATGAAAGATGTCGATCCGTTTCCGGCTCGCGAATTTCGGCCGCGATTCCCGGCGCCATTTTTCCGACCGAACCGACGCGACTCGACGGTTGCACCGAGTCGTTAGGATTTCTTCGCGGCGGTTCGGGAAGATTCACGCTCACGACCGGCGCCGTTTCCGTCAAGCCGTAGCCTTCGAAAACATGTTTGCCGAATTTTTTCTCAAACGTTTCGGCGAGATCGAGCGGAAGTTTTTCGGCGCCGGTGATGATGAGGCGCAAGGTTTGGAATTGTTTCGGTTCGGCTTTCCGCAAATACCCGCGCAGAAATGTCGGGGCCGCGAGCAGGAGCGTGATTTTGTACTTGTCGATCAAAGCGGCGTTCTTGGCGGATTCGAGCGGATTCGGCGTCGTGACCGTGCGGACGCCCTCGATGAGCGGATACCAAAGCGTCACGGTCGAGCCGAAGCTGTGGAAAAACGGGAGCGAGGCCAGAACTGCGTCATCTTTGGTCGCGTCGAGCAGCACGTTAAACTGCGCGACGTTGCCGAGAATATTCCGGTGGGTTAAGACGACGCCTTTCGGTTCGCCCGAGCTGCCACTCGTGAAAAGCAAAATGGCTTCGTTATGTCCGCCCTGTTTCGGAATCTCGAGAAGCCGACATAACAATGCCGCCGGAGCGAAGATCGACATCATCCACCAGCGCAAGATCGACATCTTCATTGGCGGCATGATCTCATCCAGCCTAACGACGTGCTCGGGCCACGGAAAATCGGTCAAGCGCTGCATGAATGCAGACGCGGTGATGACGACGCGCAGATTTGCGCGCTGACAGCTCGACTCGATCGCAGCGCGACCGCTCGTGAAATTCAGTCCGACCGGGACTTTGCCGGCGAGAACGACGGCGAGATTTGCCACGACCGCGCCTTTGGTCGCCGGCAAAACAATGGCGATGCGCGATTCGTTAGGGAATTTTCGCCGCAACTCGCGGCTGAGCGCGGCGCCCGCGCCTAACAATTTCGAATTAGTGAGCGAAGAACCGTCGAGCCCATCGATCACCGCCGTGGCGAAAGGTTTTCGTTTCAAACCGCCCACCGCGGCCGAAGCAAGATGTCGATCTAACGACGGTCGCCGGCTGAAACAAAATTCGCCGAGCTTGAGCAATTCTTCGCGAACGGTTGCGATATCGGCGCGGTCGTGCGGCAGCGGTCTTCCAAACGCGATCGTGACCCGATACGGAATTCTTCGCGGCCATTTGCTGAAAAATCTGCCGCCCTGATAAGAGAAGATCGAACCCCAGAGTTGATCGAGCCAGACCGGAACGACGACCGCTTCGGCTTGCCGCGCGATCAGTTCGTATCCGCGCTGGAGACGCAGCAACGTGCCCGAGCGGGTGAGTTGTCCCTCCGGAAAAAGACAAACGATGTCGCCGTTGCGCACGGCGTCGGCGGCCGCGCGCACCGCTTCTTTCGCGCGCCGCGATGTGATCGGAATGCAACCGACGAGGCGCATGATTGGCCGCAGCAAAGGTTTATCGAACCATTCCTGGTCGATAACGTACCGAATCTGACGTTTTCGAAAGGTGAGTTGGAGAACAATTGCATCGACAAATGAGATGTGGTTAGGCAAAAGCAGGAAACCACCTTCGGGCAATTGCTCCTGGCCGACGGCGGTAACGTTGTAGACCGCACGCGCGATTGAAGTGACAAAAAAATATAGGACGCGCTGAGCGACTGTGATTCGATTCACAAATTTTATGATTTACAATCCGGAGCCGGGTCGCAATCGACAAATGATTCTGCGATGAGCGATACAAGATCGACATCTTCTTCGGCGGCGCGCACGGCGTTGGTGTTGTTGCTCGCGATTAATCTCTTCAATTATATCGATCGCCAACTCCTGGCCGCATTAGAGCCAGACATTCGCGCGACGTTTTTCGGGGCGGAAGATTTGAATGCGATGGCCAAGACCGGTTGGCTCGGCTCGGCATTCCTGATCACATACATGTTGAGCGCGCCGATCCTCGGTTTTTTGGCGGACCGATTTTCGCGCTGGGTCATCATTGGCTGCGCCGTCATTTTGTGGAGTCTTGCCAGCGGCGGTTCGGGTCTGGCGGCAACATTCGGAATACTCTTGGCCACGCGAGTCTGCGTCGGCATTGGCGAAGGCGGCTACGGTCCGGCCGCGCCCACGATCCTGGCCGATCTTTTTCCGATTTCGACTCGCGGAAAAATCATGGCGATTTTTTGCGCAGCGATTCCGGTCGGCAGCGCGCTCGGTTATGTGCTCGGCGGCGTGGTTACCGCGCATCTGAGCTGGCGCTGGGCCTTTTATGTGGTGACGCCGCCCGGATTATTGTTAGGCCTTTTTTGCTTTTGGCAGCGCGACCCGCGCATCACCGGCGCGCATCTCGTGCGAAACACACGGCTCAAGCTCAAAGATTATCTCGCGCTCATTCGCACGCGTTCCTACGTGGTCAATTGCGTCGCGCAGACGGTGACGACGTTTGTCGTGGGCGGGTTGGGATTTTGGGTCCCGGCCTATTTGCGTTTTCGCGAGCAAAGTCCTGCCGTTGGCATGTCGATCTTCGGCGGGATCACCGTCGTCGCCGGATTGGTCTCCACTCTTCTCGGTGGAATTATTGCAGACAAACTGCGGCCGCGTTTCCCGGGTTCGTATTTTCTCGTTTCCGGCATTGGAATGTTGATCGCGTGCCCGGTTTTCATCGTCAGCCTGTATGTTCCGTTTCCGATGGCGTGGGTTCCGATGTTCATCGCCATTTTCTTTTTATTCCTGAACACCGGCCCGTCGAACACTGCGATCGCCAACGTCTCCCCGCCCGCCGTCCGCGCGACCGCGTTCGCGTTTAACATTTTAATCATTCACGCGCTCGGCGACGTGCCGGCGTTTCCGGCGATTGGTTACGTCGGCGGACACACCGACATGCGCGTGGCATTTCTATTTGTGTCGGGAATGATTTTCCTCGCCGGCGTGATCTGGCTCATCGGCGTAAAATATTTGCCGGCCGATACCGCCGCGGTCGAACGCGCGACCGCCAACGCGTAGTTGTCGATCTTGTCCTTGTCGATCTAACGAGAAAAGAAAACCGCGGGAACGCTTGCGCGATTCCCGCGGTTTCTGTTTTCGCTGCCCTACTTCCCAGCGAAAAATTGATTATTCCTGCGGAGTGCCTTCTGGACTTGCGCCAGTGCTCGATCCTTCTTCGCTCGAAGCCTTGTGCTTCTTGCCCTTCTTGCTCGCGCCGGTTTCCGATGTCGCGCTGTCGCTTTCGCTCGGTGAACTCGCGCTCGTGGCCGATTCACTTGTTGCGCTGCCATGGCGATGTTTGCCGGAAGGCGATGAAGCCGCGCCGGATTCATCATTTGCAGCCGGCGTGCTGGAAGCGTCGTGACGTCCGCGCGCTGCTTCTCCGCGTGCGCCGCGACGTGAAGTTGCGGGCGAGGCCGCTGCGCTCGCGCTGGCCGATGCACTAGGTGATGCGCTCACGGAAGCGGAAGCGGAAGCGCTTGGACTCGCAGTCGCGGTTGCACTCGCCGCTGGCGATGCACTCACGCTCGCTGAAGCTGAGGCGGTCGGCGCGGTCGATGCACCCGAACCGGTGGTCGTACCGGTGGCAGTCGTGCCAGTCGTCGTAGTTGCTCCCGTTGTTGTGCTGGTCGAAACGCCAACTCCCACGCTCGGGCTCACACCATAATATGAGTAAACCTGATTGATGTAAGTCGGGCTCGAGTATTCCTGAATGCGCGCATAATCGAATGCTGGCGCGCTGTAGATTTTTTCCTTCTCGATCCGCGTGGTTACGACACGCGAACCGGGATCGTAAGAGTAAACATTCCACGGCACCGCTACAGTCTTCGCGCTGCCAGTGACACGGGCGGCCGTGCCGCCGGTGGAGAGAACCGTGTAGGCCATGCAGCCCGTATTACGATCGAGCACAATATCTTTGATCGTGCCGATCTCTTCACCGGAGGAACTTTTCACCGTCGTGCCGATGATCTTGCTACTTTCGACGTAGCCCGACGTCGTCGTGCTGGTCTGGGTTTGTGCGTTTAACGGAGCAAGGGCGCACCCGAGAACGCCCAAAATTGCCCCAAAGAGAAATGGTGTTTTCATATTTAGCAGAGACGAACGACGGCTCCGCATTATTCAGAGCGAACTCGTGGTTCGTTAGGAACCACGCCCAGATTGGAGAATTTTTTCCGTTAGCCGCCGCCGTTATGCGCGTCGAGATGCACATCGTAATCGTGCGCTCGCGCCAACGCTGCCGCCGCCGTCGTTCCGTCGCCGACCTTCTTCAGCAGTCCACTGTAAAGCAGCCACGTGTCTGCGCGCCACCACTGCGTGATCGAGCACGCTCTCGCTTCCGCCACCGCCGCCGATGTCGATCCAACTTCGTCCAGTAATTTGATGTAACGTTTCTCGATCGACCAATCCGGCATGCCCGTGCGCGCGGCCAGTCGCATTCGCATCAAATCGGCGCGGCCATGTTCTTTATTTTCGAGCACCGCGAGCATTTCATGCGCGCGCGCGTCCACCATCGGCATCTGCGTCGCGCGCATGAGCAGTTCACGCGCGTTTTTGAAATCGTTCTCCTTCAACGCGGCGGCGGCGAGGTTGATCACTGCCATCGGTTGGTCCGGCTCCTTTTTCAGCGCCGCTTGCAAATGCTTCTTCGCAAGATCGACATGTCCTTCGCTCAATTCGAGCCCGGCGAGATTGATGAGCATGCGCGCGGAATCTCCGCCATTCGCAATCGTGCGTTCGAGAAATGTGCGCTGATCTTTCCAATCAAATGTCCGCACAAACGTGCGTGCGCCGAGAAAAACGCACCACATTGCCGCCAAGATCGACATCGTTATGCGCGCGGTTTTGTTTTGCGCAAGATCGACAATCGCTGCCGTCGCCGCGAGGAAGACGAACGCGCTTGGAATGTAAATCCAGTGCTCCGCGACCGCAGCGTTGAGGAGCCAGACTCCGCTGACCGGCAAATAACTCACGCCCGCGAGCACAAGACACGCAAAGACAAATCGGTTTCGCTTTCGCATGCGCAACGCGAACCAAATCGCAAGCGCGATGAGCACAACGCCGAGCACGCTTTGCAATTCGCGCATCGCCGGCGCGTCGATGTTGTGATCAGTCACGAACACATCGACCTGGCGTTCCATGTGCAGATTGATCGGCAACAATATCAAGCCGGTGTATTCGGCGAAGGCGCGCGCCATCGTGATTGGCCTAACGAGAATGCTGGAGACGTTGCGCGGCGGCGGCGCGGGATAATGAAAGGCCGCGTGCCGCAGATTGAAATAAATTGCGCAGACGAACACCGCGGCCACGGCGATTTTCCAAACGCCGCGCCAACGATTCGTCAGGCCAATCGCGAAGATCGACAATGGAATGAAGATGAATCCGATTTCCTTGCTCAGGACGCTGAGGGTGACGGCGACGGTCGCGAGTGCAAACCACGCGAGAGGATTTTGTTTGCTCCGCAAGACCGCGTAACACCCAAGAAATCCAAACGCTGCTGCTAACGGATCGGCCAGTCCCGCTGCGTACGCGACCGCCGCGGTGTGGACAGGATGAATCGCCCAGATCAACGTCGCGACGAACGCGATCCAGCGTTGGCGAACGTTTAACGCGCGCAGGAATTCATCCGCGAAAAAGAAAAACGCGATCGCGGCCAGCGCCTGCGCGATGATGCTGGCGAGATGATACGGCAGCGGATTAAAGGCGAAGCCGGCGTAAACGACGGTGTAAATAAGTCGCTGGATCGGCCGATAAAAATCCGAAGCGGTTGCGTCGATGAAAAGGAAATGATTGAAGCCTTCCGGAATCAAACGCCAACTGCGGATGAGCGGATCGCGCAGGATGAGTGCGGTGTCGTCCCAGACAAAACCATTGCGCAACGCCGGCGCGTAACAGAGAAACACCGCGAGAACGAGCAAAGCGGCGGCGAAAATTTTTTTCATCTGGATAAGATGCGCGTCTACCTTTGCGCAATGTTTATGTCGATCTTCCGATTGTCGATCTTGCTCGCGCTGTTGCTAACGGCAAGCAGCGCATGTGCCGCCGGTGTGCCGGACGATTGCAGGCAACTCATCGTCGGCGTCGCGCCGGATTGGAATTCGATTCATGGCAAATTGCGTTTGTTCGAGCGGGCGGATGCAAACGCGCCATGGAAACCGGTTAGTCCGGCGAAAGCGGTGTTGTTCGGCAAAACCGGTCTGGCGTGGGGGAGCGGCATTGCCGGTCAGGACGAAAATGGTTTGCGCAAGACCGAACACGACGGCCGCGCCCCAGCCGGAATTTTTCGGATTGGCAAAATTTACACTTACGACGCGCAGCTTCCGTCCGGCGCTGACTATAAGTTTCATCAAGTCACGCGCGCGGACGCGTGGGTCGATGACCCGACCAGTCCGAATTATAACAAGTTTGTTACTATTCCTGAGCCTAACAATCCGCCGCCGTGGTTCGAAAAACAAAAGATGCGCCACGGGGATTTTGCCTATCGATGGTTAGTGGAGATCCGGCATAACTCGGATCCGCCAGTGCCCGGACACGGCAGCGCGATTTTTTTTCACATTCGCCGGGGCGTAAATCGTCCAACCGCAGGATGTACGACAATGGCGGAAAGTGATCTCGTTAGCCTAATCAAATGGTTGCGCGCCCCACAAAACCCGTGCTATGTGCTGTTGCCTACCGAAGAGTACAAACAGAAATGGGAGAATTGGCACTTGCCTTCACCAAACGAAATAATGAACGAATGACAACGGGAAGCTGTCCGTTGATAGCTCGTTAACCTCTACCTAAATCCAAAACAAAATGCGACGACGTCCAAATCCAGATTCAGAATCAAACATCCGACGAATTGACACCAAATCACGCGCGAAGAAACAAACGCACGGATTCCAAGTCCACTTTTTGCGGGGGGCCAAGGCCATCACGAAAATGTTCAGTGACTCGGTTTACGGCGGCAAAGAAGCGGCCCGCCGGGCTGCGCGCAAGTTCAAAGGGTCGGCCATGCGTGGCGGTGGAAGATCGACATCTTCCTCGCGCGGCAAAAAGAAACGCCACTAAAGCTCCGTCTGCGCCGACGCGCAGAACGCTTTCCAACATTCGGCGAAGCCGGGCGCGAAATCGCCCGGCCGCGCCGCTATCCATCCGGTGACGATCGACGGCGGGAAATATGCGCCCGCCTCGATCTCGCTCCGGTTCAATCGAACCGGCCCGTCGTATTCGCCGCGATATAAACGGACGAATTCCTGATCGGTCCGGTCGCTCGCGGGCAGGCGCGCGATTTCTGAGAGCTCCGTCTCGATTCCCAGCTCCTCCTCCAGCTCACGGGCCGCGGCTTCGGCGTAGTCTTCGCCCGCATCCACGTGTCCGGCGGCGCTCGAATCCCAGCGGAGCGGATGTCGATCTTTCGTCCGGGCCCGCCATTGCAGAAAAACCTCACCGGCGGGGTTGAAAATGAGGATGTGCACGGTGCGATGGAGCAAGTTATTCGCATGCACTTCTCCTCGCGGCGCCGCCCTGAGGACGCGGTCCTTCTCGTCCACGACCGGGAAGTATTCTTCCTTCGCCTCGGCACGACGAATCGGTCTAACAAAATTCGCGAGCGCGATCCATTGCTCGAGCGATAGCGTTTCCGCGCGCGCGTCTGCTTCGACGCCGATCGCCGCCGCGGCCTCGTCCCAATTCGGCACCTGTTCGCGTAAAAGCTTGCCCAATTGTTTCCGTCGTTGACCAAATCCGCGTCGCACAAGATCGACAAGTACATCTGCGTCGCACGCTGGAAGCTCGCGCGCGTCGCGCGGCTCCAGTCGCACGATCGCGGAATCGACATCCGGTTCCGGAAAAAAATTACTCGCGCGCACCGTGCGCAGCAGCTTGATGCGGTAACGAAATTGCATCTGCACGCTGAGCGCGCCGTAATTTTTTGTTCCCGGTGTCGCCGCCAGTCGCTCCGCCATTTCCTTCTGCAACATCAAAATTACGAGGGAAAACGGGCTCGGATACGTTAGCCAGCGCAGCAGCAGCACACTCGCGATATTGTACGGCAGATTGCCGAGCAGCTTCACGCGCGGCTGCGCTAACAACGTGCGCGCGGCGAACTCGAGCGCGTCCGCGTGCTTGATATCGATCTTCGCGTTAACGAAATGTTCGCGTAAAAATTTCGCCAGGCGTCCATCTTTCTCGATCGCGAGAACGCGCGCGCCTTTCGCCAAAATAAATTCCGTTAACGCGCCCAGCCCGGGCCCGATCTCCACGATGTAATCTTCGGACGCAATCTCCGCCTGCTCCGCGATCCAACGCGCAAGATTTTTATCGTGCAAAAAATTTTGGCCGAGCGTTTTAACTGGCGACACGCCGATCTCACGCAGGGTCGAGCGAATCTCAGTAAGCTTCACGCAAGATCGACAATTACTACGTAAGGAGCAGGCGTTTGTTCACAAAAAGCTGTGAACAAATTGCGCCGAAAGCCTCTCTTTATTCACAAGTTATTCGCGCCCCGCTTCCGTTTCGTCATTTTCCTCCCAGCGCGACGCGTTTTCGGCTCTGTCGGCGCCCGCAACGCCAGACTCGGAGCCGCTTTTCGGCTCTTCCGGTAGGTTCGCCGTGCATCCTTGATCGAGACACCTTCGATGAAGAAGGCTTCCGCCGCGCGACCGATGGCAAACGTTCCCGCGCCCGCCACCATTCCCGAGACCACGTTTCCCCAGCCGGGCAAAAACTTTAGAATCGCGCGCGCGCCTTCGCGAAAAGCAATGCCGGCACCTACATTCGCGCCGAGCGCGCCCACAAATTCCGTGGCCGCGCGCAACGTCCGTTCGCGGCCGCTCAGGTACATGATTCCCGAGACCATCACGAGTTGAAGCGTGGTCAGGATCGGCATGTCGGCCAGTGGAATTGGTTGTGCGCCGACTGCGGTGCAAATCGCGGCGGTTGATTTGACCAGGACCTGCGCGACTTCGTGCTGCGCTTTTTTGTCGTGCGAAATGCGAATCATCTCGATCCGCGCTTCATTCGGTAACTCGCGCGCTAAGATCGACATCAACTCTTTCGCGGACGACGCCACGCCGGCCAGACGATCTCCGATCGCTTCCCGCAAACGCTCGTCCTCTTTTGTGAGGCCGATCGTTTTCGCGTTCGGATTCCACTTCGCGATTCGCTCCCAAAGGTCGATGTCGATCTTGCGCGGTCCGCGCGAGCGTTCATCGACAAACAAAACGATGTCGGCCGGAGATCGTTCCAATTCCTCTTCGACCTGTCGCGGATCTGCGCCACGCGCATCGAAGATCGACATCGTACCGCCGTCGGGAAAATTCGCCTCCTGCCAGACGTGGACGCCGGACGTAAATGGAATGCCCAGCGAGTCCGTTTCGCCGCCACCGATGATGACGACGCGCGGCGAGCGCTGCTGCAAAAACAATTCTTTCAGCGGCGTGAGCTCGCTCAGGATCGGTTTCTGAATCGCGCTCGGCAATTTCCCGATCAAACCTTCGACGCGTTCGGTGACGTGGAGTAGCAGCGATTGGTTCATGTCGATCTTGTCGTGTCGAGCGAAGTCGAGAAATCTCTTACTGAGTAATCAATTGGAGATTCCTCGACTTCGCGCGGAATGACAAAAATAAATTCGCCGTTTCCAATCGCCTTGCGCTGGTTATAACGACTCTATGCCTTTGAACATCGAAGCTCTCTCGCGCGCGGCGACCGAGGCGCGCGGTTTGGCCATGGATGCGGTGCAAGCATCACAATCGGGCCATCTCGGGCTGCCCCTCGGCTGCGCGGAAATGGGCGCGGTGCTCTACGGTTACGCGCTGCAATACAATCCGGACGAACCGCGTTGGATCAATCGCGATTACTTCGTCCTCTCCGCCGGACACGGCTCGATGTTCCTTTACGCGTGGCTGCACATGAGCGGTTTCGATTTGCCGATGTCGGAAATCAAACGTTTCCGGCAATTGCATTCGAAAACGCCGGGGCATCCGGAGTTTTTCGAAACGCCCGGAGTGGAATGTACGACCGGTCCGTTAGGCCAGGGCGTGGGCAACGCCGTCGGCATCGCCACGGCCATGCAAATGGCGGCGGCGCGATTCAACACCAGCGAGCACCGCATTTTCAATCAGCACTGCATTTGTCTCGCCGGGGACGGTTGTTTGCAGGAAGGCGTGGCGGCGGAAGCGAGCGCGTTCGCCGGACATTTCGGGCTCGATAATTTGATTCTGATTTACGATTCGAACGCGGTCACGCTCGACGCGGCCGCGAAAGCGACGCAGAGCGAAGACACCGGCGCGCGCTTCAAGGCCTACGGATTCGACGTTCAGGAAATCAACGGGCAGGACATGCAGGCGTTTCTCGATGCGCTTGAGAGCGCGAAAGAAAATAACAACGGCAAACCGAAGTTCATCATCGCACACACGCTGGTCGGGAAGGGGATTCCGGAAGTGGAAGGAAATTACAAGGCACACGGCGAGGCCGGCGCGAAGTATGTCGATGCCGCGCGCAAGGCGCTCGGATTACCGGACGAGCATTATTTCGTCTCGAAGGAGACCTACGATTATTTCGCCGAGCACAAGAAGCGTTTGTTAGGCGAATACGCGCGGTGGGAAAAAATCTACAGCGATTGGCGCAAGAAAAACGCGGACAAAGCGCAGATGCTCGATGACGGCATCGCGCGAAAGGTACATGTCGATCTTGCGAGTATTCCGGAGTTTCCGAAGGACGCGAAGCTGGCGACGCGCAAAGCCGGCAGCGAAGTTTTGCAGCCGCTCGCGCAAGCCAATCCGCTTTTCATCAGCGGCAGCGCCGATCTTCACGGCTCAACTTTAAATTACATCAAGGACGGTGGCGATTTCACGCGCGATACGCCCGCGGGACGCAACATTCATTTCGGCATTCGCGAACACGGAATGTGCGCGATCATGAATGGAATTTCGTATCACGGAGTTTTCCGCGCGTCGGGCGCGACGTTTCTCGTGTTCACCGATTATTGTCGGCCGTCGATCCGTTTGGCGGCGTTGTCGAAGTTGCCGAACATTTACATCTTCACGCACGACTCGATCGGCGTGGGCGAGGACGGGCCGACGCACGAGCCGGTCGAGACGGTGAGCAGCGTGCGGGTGATGCCGCAGATCGATGTCATTCGTCCGGCGGATCCGGAAGAAACCGCCGGCGCGTTCGCCGCGGCGATGGAACGAATCGACGGGCCGACATTGCTCGCGCTCACGCGCCAAACGGTGCCGATGTTGAACGATGTCGATCTTGCGAAACGTCGGGAAGGCGTCGCGCGCGGCGGTTACATCGCAAAAAAAGAGAATGGCGAATTGAATTTGATTATCCTCTCGTGCGGCAGCGAGCTGCAACACGCGCTCGCCGCTGCGAAAGAGCTCGGCGACGGCGTGCGCGTGGTGTCGATGCCGTGCTTCGAGCGTTTTAATCGACAATCGGCCGAATACCGCGAAGAAGTTTTGCCTAACGAATGCCGCAAACGGGTCGCGATTGAAGCCGGCGTGCCGGACACCTGGTATCAATATGTCGGTCTCGACGGAAAAATCATCGGACTGCATCGCTTCGGCCTCAGCGCTCCCGGCGCGGAAGTGATGAAGGAATTTGGCATCGACGCGCAGCACGTGATCGAAGCGGCGAAGAGTTTAGTTTAGTTTGGCGGCGTGAAAGTCATCATCCCGGCGGCGTGCTTCAACGCCGAACAACTCGACGCTGCCACGTTCGTTTTCAAAACCTTGCGCGTCGGTTTTCCGACGGCCGAGGTCCTTCTCGTCATCGGCAATACCGCGCCGGAATTACGCGAAGCGATTATCGATGCGGCCAAGCGTTCCGGCCTCGATCCGACGTGCAATGATGATTTCGCGACGCGATCGCTCTTCGACATTTATGAAAGTTTTCTCGAGACGGAGCAGCGTCCATTTTTCTACTGCGATACCGATATTATTTTTTGGGACTCAATCGAAGCGCGGCTCCGTCAGTTTTCCCACGTTGCGATGGCGGGACGATTCATCCCGAAATTTTACGACAACTTCACGCGCTGCATCACGATGCCGCGCGTGCACAACTGCCTGCTCTATGTCGATCCTTACCGTTGGCGTCGAGCGACGCAGGAATATTTTTCCATGCTGCCGTCCCCAACCGAATACACGCCTCGGCCGGACCTGGTGCGGCCGCGGTTCGTTGCCATGCAGGAATTACAGGAGGGCTATCCGGTGCCCAAAAATTATTTCTACGATACCTGGGCAATGGCTTATGCCGCGCTCTCCGGCATAACGAAGTTCAGCGAAGAAATCGATGCCTGCTTTGACCACTTGAATTGCGGTAGCATCGCGCACTTCATCGGCCCGGCTTACGGTGTCGATCTTGTCGCGCGTCATCGGCAGCTTATGCAAGATCCGAAATCGATCCGCGGGCTCTGGCGCAGGCAACGCCAGCGTTACGAGAGTTAAACGCAATGAAGGGTGCGCGCTCGGCTAAAATGCCTCGTCCGGCTCGCTCACGTTCCGCGCGCGATCTTCGAAGCGGGTGAATTCCTTGAGGAAGGTGAGCGCAATTTCGCCCACCGGACCATTACGCTGCTTGGCGATGATTAACTCCGCTTCGCCGGATTTTTCCTGCTTCGCTTCCTCATCCTCCTCGTAAATCTCCGGCCTAACGAGCAGGCCAACGAGATCGGCGTCTTGCTCGATCGAGCCCGACTCGCGCAGATCGCTCAGGCGCGGCTTGCCGCCAGTTCGTTGCTCGGGTTGTCGATTTAACTGCGCGACCACGATCACCGGAATTTTCAATTCCTTGGCCAAGCCTTTCAGTCCGGCGGAAATTTCCGAAATTTCGAGCTGCCGATTGTCCTGCGCACGGCGAGTTGTCGATCTTAGCAGTTGCAGATAATCGACGATGAGGAGCTGCACGTCCTGCTGCGCTTTGAGCCGACGCGCTTTCGCGCGCAATTCGAGAATGCTCAATCCGGCCGTGTCATCGATAAAGATTTTCGCTTCGGCGAGTTTCGAGGCAGCGGCGGTGAGGCTCGGGAAATCGCGCTCGGCCAAAAATCCGTCGCGCACTTTCTGCAGATTCACACGTGCGCGCGAGCAAAGGAGTCGTTGCACGAGTTGCTGGCTGCTCATTTCCAAGCTGAAAACGCCGACAGGATGCTTTTCGTTAATCGCGACGTGTTCCGCGATGTTCATGGCGAGTGCGGTCTTGCCCATGCTCGGCCGCGCTGCGATCACGATCATTTCCGCCGGATGCAATCCGCTCGTCATGCGGTCGAGCTCGATAAATCCAGTGGAAATTCCGGTGATGCCGCCTTTGCGCTCGTAAAGTTTTTCGATCTGCTCGATCGCTTCCATCACCTGATCTTTCATCGAGAGCATCTGGCCTTTGAAGCGGTCTTCGCCGACGGCGAAAATTTTCTGTTCCACTTCGTCGAGCAGGTTACTGACTTCGTCCTGCTCTTCGTAGGCGCGCCTAACGGATTCAGTCGCGGCCGCAATGATCTGGCGCAGGATGTATTTGTCGCGAACGATGCTGAGGTAGTAATCCACGTTCGCCGCCGTCGGCACGAAGGTATAAAGACTCGTCACGAACGACGGTCCGCCGATGGCGTCGAGTAAATTTCGGTCGCGCAGAACTTGCGTGAACGTGATCAGGTCGATGGCCTGGCCGGCGTTCCAAAGATCGACAAGTACATCGTAAACGGTCTGGTGCGCCGGAATGTAAAAATATTCGCGATCGATTTTCTCGACACATTCGGCGATGACGTCGCGCGGCGAGAGCAGCATCGAACCGAGCACACCTTGCTCCGCTTCCGCGCTGTGCGGCGGCGAACGGTGAACATCCTGCGAAGAAGATGTTGGCGAGCGACCAGTAACTTTTTCGCCGTCTCGTGGCGCGCCACCTCGGCCAGCGCCATTCGCTGTCTTTCGAGGCGGTTGAGTCCGTGCAGACGGCTCAATCGCCATTGATCAGGATTCTTTCTTTCTTCGGAAAAACGAACGCTTCTTTTCAGGATGTTCTCCTTCGGCGCCGCCCGCGTCCGCCTGCTTCGCCGTCTCGGAAGATTTCACCACAAAATTCAATTGCGCGATCACGTCGTGATGCAGCTCGATCGCCACTTCATGGTCGCCCGTGTTCTTGATCGGATGTTCGATGTCGATCTTGTGCCGATCCACCTCGACGCCGATCTCGTTCTTGAGCCGGTTCATGATGTCCTGCGCGGTGATGGAACCGAAGGCCTTGCCCGCTTCGCCGGTCTCGAGCGTGAAGATAAGACGCGATTTATTAATTCGGCGCGCGACTTCTTCGGCGTCATTCAGCTCACGCGCTTCGCGTTCGGCGCGTTTCTTTTTCAAATGATCGAGCTGCCGCATCGCCGCGGGCGTGACTTCATGCGCTTTGCCGCGGGGCAGGAGAAAATTGCGCGCGAAGCCGCGGCGGACTTTCACCAGATCCGCTTCGGCGCCGAGTCCGGGCACGTGTTCGGTCAAAATTACTTCAGTGGAGGGCATAGTTGTCGATCTTGCGAAAAAATTTGCGCTCGGAATTTAGCGAGCGCGGAGCCGTATGAAAGCAGCGCGGGCGCGGTCTGTCAATGTTCGCCCGAAATTTATCGCGTCGCTCGCGTGGTTTGCTACCACTATTGTGAGCAACACGAACTTATGACGCGCAAAATTCTTTTCGCATTCGTCTTCGCCATTGCCGTGGCCATTTCGATATCGGCAGACGCGGCGTCGACTCCCACCCCAACGCCAACACCGAAGAAATCGATTTTTTCCATTAAACCCACCGTCAATCCTTCCGCGACGCCGTCGAAATCGGGCGCCGCGCTGGGGCGCGGTGCTCACATCGGCGCCGATCGGCCGACGCCATCAGCGACTCCCCCAAAAGCGACGCCGACTCCGAAATCAAAATCGAAGAAGCCTTCACCATCGCCCGCGCGCAAATCTTCCAGTCCAACTGCGACTCCGAGCAAAACAACGAAGTCGCCAACTCCAACCAAATCGGCGACGCCAACCAAATCGCCTTCGCCGAAAAAAGAAACATCCCCGACGCCGCGCTCGTCGCCCACCGCGACTGCGTCGCCGTCGCCAAGCGAAAGCGTCGCGCCGACTGCAACACCAACACCCGCACCGGCCGCGACAGCAGCAGAATCCGTCGCCGCATCGCCGGCGCCTCCGTCAAAAATGGAATTGACCCTAACGAAATTCGAACCGCCGCACGGCAAGCCCGGCGATCCCGATTATCGCAGCGCCCGTTTGTCCTATCGCATCAACGTTCCATCGAAAATGGAATTCCCGACCATTAAGTTTGCGGTCGAATCGCCCGCTGGAAATCTCTTCGAGCGCCGCTTTTCTCTTCCGGCCGGAAGCGCGTTCATCGAACCGGGCGATACAACCGAGCACACCGTCGCGTTGGATGCGGGCTCGATTGATAACTGGGCGGACGCTTACGGCAAGATCGACAACGCGAAATTTACCTGGTCGATTGAAGGACAAGGCAGCGGCGAAATCGAAAAGCCGGTGAAGAAATCCTGGCCGTGATCCGGCTCAGACCATCCCCAGTTTCATCCGGCCCGCTTCGCTGATCATCTCCTGGTTCCACGGCGGATCCCAAACGAGTTGCACGTCCGCTTCATCCACGCCGTCGATCGACAAGATTTTGCTCTGCGCGTCGTGCGCGATCGCTGGCCCCATTCCGCAGCCGGGCGCGGTCAACGTCATCTTCACTTCCACCTTCGTTCCGCCGTCGTCCTTTTTCGTTAGGCGACAATCGTAAACCAAGCCAAGATCGACAATGTTCACCGGAATTTCCGGGTCGTAACATTGCTTGAGCTGGTTCCACACATCCTGCTCGGAAACCGCGCCGTTGCTCGTTGTCGATCTTGCCGGCGTTTCGGCCGCAGCCGGTTTATCGAGTCCGAGCGCATCGAGATCCTTTTCCGCAACGCGCGACAATCCATACGGCGTCGCCACCGTGTAACTTCCGCCCAGCGCCTGCGTGATCACCCCCTGGGTCCCTTTTTCCAGCAACAATTTCTGCCCGCTCGGAATCTGGATCGCGTCCACGTCGCGGCTCAATGTGAATTCAGTGTTCTCGTGCATCGATGACAACCTTCAGCTTCTTCTTCTCGCCCGCAAAATTTTCCAGCAACGTTGGAGATGTCGATCTTGCACTTGTCGATCTTTCATCACCGAGCGCGTTGCGCAGCGCGCCTTCCACCAACTGCGCGCAATGAATTTTCACCGGCGGCAACGGCCCTAACGGCGCCGACAATTCTTCACCCGACATCGACTTCGCTTCCTCCGGCGTTTTCCCCTTCAACATTTCCGTCGCCACACTCGCGACCGCGATCGCGGTCTGACATCCGAACGATTGAAAGGTCGCGCGATCGATCACTTTTTTCCCGTCTTCTTCGCGAAACTTGATCCACATGCGCAACATGTCGCCGCAATCAGCACTCCCGACAGTGCCGACCGCGTCCGCGTCCTTCATCTCGCCAAGGTTTTGCGGATTGCGAATCGCGTCTTCGATTTTGTCTTCGTTAGGCATTTTCCAGATGATAGCGCGGTAATTTTGGATCGACCTCGACACTCCACGCGTCGATCCCGCCGCGCAGCGCTTTCACGTCGCTGAATCCGTGTCCTTGAAAATAGGCGGCGGCGTCGAGGCTGCGCCCGTCGGTATGATCGTAAATCACCGTCGGAACCGAGGGCGATAACTGCGACATCAACTCCGCGGTAAACAAATGCGCCTTGTCGATCTTGACCGCTTCGAATTCTTCACGCGTGCGGACATCGACGAGCTGAATTTTTTCATTCTTCAATCGCTCCGCCAATTCGCGCGGCGCAATCTGCATCGCCCGCTCGGCTTCTTCGCTCGCGATGATGTGCTCAATGGCAAGATCGACATCGACATTTTCATTGCGCGCACAGACGCCGGCGAGCGTTTCCTCCGGCGAAAACCCGCAGCTGCTGCAACCGCCGATGTGATATTTGCGAAAGAGCGCACGCTGCGCGCCGGGAAATTGCTCCAGCAGTTCCCGCATCGTGATGTTCGGATCGACAGTCGCATTCATCGCTCGCTAAAAATGTAGCGGCGGTCTATGACCGTCGCAAACCCATGAACGCCGAGCAGCAGCGACTGGCGGAAAATAATTCGCCTAACGAACCGTGGTATTTCTGGGGCCCGTATCTGGCCGAGCGGGCGTGGGGCACGGTGCGCGAAGATTACAGCGCGAACGGCGACGCCTGGAATTATTTGCCGCATGATCACGCCCGTTCGCGCGCGTATCGCTGGAATGAAGATGGCCTCGCCGGCATTTCCGATTTCAAAGGTCGGCTCTGTTTTGCATTCGCATTTTGGAATGAGCGCGACGGGTTTTTGAAGGAGCGACTTTTCGGCGTGAGCGGGCCGCAGGGGAATCACGGCGAAGATGTGAAGGAGCTTTATTGGTACACCGACGCGACGCCGAGCCACAGTTACATGTCGATCTTGTACCGTTATCCGCAGGCCGCGTTTCCGTATGACGAGCTCGTTAGGCGAAGCGGCGCACGTTCCAAGAGCGAAGGCGAGTTCGAAATCTGGAACACCGATGTGTTCGCCGAGAATCGCTTCTTCGACGTCGAAGTCGAATACGCGAAAGCGTCGCCGTTCGACATTCTGATTCGCGCGACTGCGACCAACCGCGGTCCCGAACCGGCCACGCTGCACATCTTGCCGACGATTTGGTTTCGGAACACGTGGTGCTGGGGGCGGGACAACGACAAACCGAACTTGCAAGAGCGAACGCCTAACGAGATCGAGCTTAGTCACAACTTGCTCGGCACGTATCGTCTCCATTGCGAAAAAGCGGAGCGACTGCTCTTCACTGAAAACGATTCCAATCTCGAGCGGCTGTGGGGCGTTCCGAACCACTCGCGTTATGTGAAGGATTCCATCGGCGATGCCGTGATTCAGGACAAGATCGACATCGTTAATCCGAACAAAGTCGGAACGAAAGCCGCGGCGCATTATCGCTTCGTCATCGCAGCGGGCGAAAGCGTTGGCGTCAGGTTGCGCCTAACCAAGCGCGACGAACTCCCCGGACGAAATGCCCGCGACGCGTTCAAAGATTTCGACGCCGTCTTCGCCGCGCGCAAAGCGGAAGCGGACGAATTTTACGCGCAGCGGGAGTCGAGTTGCCTAACGAGCGACCATTGCGCCGTTTACCGACAGGCGCTCGCCGGGCTGATCTGGAACAAGCAATTCTATCATTACATCGTCGAGCAATGGCTTGAGGGCGACCCGGCCCAACCACCGCCGCCTAACGAACGCTATTCCGGACGCAATTTCGATTGGCAGCATCTCTACAACGAGCGCGTGATGTCGATGCCGGACAAGTGGGAGTATCCGTGGTACGCCTCGTGGGACCTCGCCTTTCACTGCATCCCGCTGGCACTTGTCGATCCTGCATTCGCCAAATCACAGATCGATGTCGTCGTGCGCGAATGGTTCCAACATCCGAACGGACAGATTCCCGCGTATGAATGGAATTTCGGCGATGTGAATCCGCCGGTGCTGGCATGGGCGGCGTGGCGCATTTACCAGATCGAACGCAAACAAACCGGCAAAGGCGATCGCGCATTTCTTGAAACCGTCTTTCACAAAATGCTGCTCGCGTTCACCTGGTGGGTGAATCGCAAGGACTCAACCGGTCGCAACATTTTCGAAGGCGGATTTCTCGGACTCGACAATATCGGCGTCTTCGATCGCAGCGCGCGCTTTCCCGACGGCTCGCATCTCGAACAAAGCGACGGGACGAGCTGGATGGGAATGTTTTCGCTCAATTTGATGCGGATCGCGATCGAGCTCGCGGCCGAGAATCACGTTTACGAAAACATCGCCACCAAATTCTTCGAGCATTTCCTCAGCATCGCCGCCGCCATGAACAATCTCGGCGGCAAAGGCATCGGGCTGTGGAATGAAGAGGACGAATTTTATTACGACGTCCTGCACACGCCGGGCGGACGTTACATTCCGCTAAAAGTGCGTTCGTTAGTCGGTTTGATGCCGCTCCTCGCGGTCGAGACGATTCAATGGCAACTCATCGACGCGCTGCCCGGATTCAAGGCGCGTCTCGAATGGTATCTCGAACATCGGCCCGACCTCGCCAGTCTCGTCTCGCGCTGGCAGGAGCCGGGAATGAAAGAGCGCCGGCTGGTTGCGCTCACCCGCGGTCATCGCATGAAATGTTTGTTGCGGCGCATGCTCGATCCGGATGAATTTCTCAGCGACTACGGCGTGCGTTCACTCAGCAAATTTCACGAACGAAATCCGTATCGGCTAACGATTCGCGACGAAGAAAAGATTGTTTCCTACGAACCGGCGGAATCGCAGACCGGGATTTTCGGCGGCAACTCGAACTGGCGCGGACCGGTCTGGTTCCCGATCAATTATCTCCTGATCGAATCATTGCAGCAGTTTCATCATTACTACGGCGACGATTTCAAAGTGGAATGTCCGACCGGCTCGGGAAATTTGCTAACCTTGAAGGAAATCGCGAACGAATTATCGAACCGTTTAATTAAACTTTTTCTGCCTAACGAATCCGGCGAGAGACCCTTCGAGCGCGCTATGCAAAATTCTTCTTCTGTAGGCGAAGCTGCCAGCTTCCCTGGGACGCTAACAGCGTCCCCTACAGCGCAGAAGGAAGATCGACATCTCTATTTGTTTCACGAGTATTTTCACGGCGACACCGGCGCGGGGCTGGGCGCGTCGCATCAAACCGGTTGGACCGCGTTAGTCGCGAAACTAATTCACCAGCAAGGCGAATTCGGCACCATCGCAAATCGAAAATGATCTTTCACGTTTGTCGCATCGACGGCACTTCGTTAGGCGAATTCCGCGAGGAGGAGTTCAACCGCAGAATTCTCGCCGGCGAACTGAAGGAAGATTTCTACTGGCACGAAGGGATGAGCGATTGGAAACCGGTCGCGCAATACCGCATCCTCGCAAAAACGCAGCGCATTTCCTTCGCACCGCCACCGCGCACGACGGTCAAGATCGACATGAACATTTCGCCGTCGCCGCCGGAAAAGAAGAGCGCGATGGCGAGGCTGCTCGATCGCATTCGCCGGAAATAGATTTCACCGCCGCATGATGTGAATGGCGAGAATGCGGCTTTGATGTCGCGCGAGCAGATAATCGATGAAGTCGCCGATGATCGAATTCGGTTTGTGGCCGAGTTTGGTGACGACGCGACAGATGAGTGTGCAACTCCGCGCGTGCCATTCGAGATTGATCGCGCCGTGAACGTCGCGGGCGCTGTGGATCTTCGCCCAACCGTGCGGGCGTCCCGGCTGTTTCGCCCAAATTTTTTCGAAGCCGAATTTTTTCTCGAGTTGCGGATCGCTCATGATCTGAGTCCGCAACGAACCGCGGCCGGTGGCGATGACCTGGATGATGGTTTGCATCGTTAGGCCGAATTTGCCTCAGAATTTTGCGCGAGCGAGCGAAACATCACGTAAACATCGACATAATCTTTCGTCGGATGCCGAAACGCTTTCGGCAAGGTCGCGACGATTTCGAAGCCGAGATCTTTCCACAAGCGAATGGCGGATTCATTCGTCGAGACAACGAAGTTAAATTGCATCGCGCGAAAGCCGAGTCGCCGTGCTTCCTCCAAACAATGGACCGCCATGGCGCGACCGACTCCTTTGCTGCGCGCGTCTTGCGCGACGATGAATGCCGCGTTCGCGACATGGGCGCCGCCGCCCGCCTGGTTCGGTCGCAAAATATATGTGCCGAGTAGTTGTCGATCTTGCACGGCAACGCAGGTGCGCGTTCCGGTTGCAAACCAGTATGCGAGCGCATCGTCGCGACTGATTTCCGGATCGATCGCATAGGTATCGCCAGCCTTAATGGTCTCGCGAAAAATTTTCCAAATTTCGTCGCGATCTCCCGAACTCGCGAGACGAATCTCTAGTTCCATTGGTCGGATTTCGGGTCCCAAAACGGACCCGTTAGGCCGATCGAGGCGAAGATCGACACCATTTCGTCCGGTTTCGGGCGACGCGATTCCACCGTCAGGCGATTTGCGTACCAGGTGAGGGCGAGTTGCCAAAGCTGCTCGAGATTTATAAGCGGCCGCCGCGGAATGTTGTTCGCTTTGCACCAAAGATCGACATTCTCTTCCGACCGGAAGAGGAGCATGGTCGCTCAGGTGAAAACGAGGTCGTCCCACCAATCCGCCGCGGGCACGGCAAAGTGCGCGAGGTACGGTTTCAGGACCGGCTGATTGTTTCGCACTTCGAGCGTGAGCGGCTCGCCGGAGTAACCGTCGCGCGCGTGACTGACGGCATCGGAATGCAAGGCGGCGGCAATTCCGTACGCGTCCCAAACGCAATTCGCGTAGTAGCGTTTGTTATTCGCTTCCACCGGAAACGAAGTCGGCACGCCGGAAAAAGGCGGCGCCATGCGGATGCGCGTGGGATCGCCGGGCTCGGGAAAAATGAGCCGCTTCGCATACAAATGCGCGAACGCCGCGAGCACTTCGCTTTCGTCGATGTCGATCTTGCGCGCGACTTCGGATGAATTCGGGACCTGACCGGTCGCCGCGGTCAGATCATAAATCGCGAGCTTAACTTTAGTGTCGAGTTCCTCGCTCATTTTTTTGCGCGAACCAAAGCGCGATGATTGCGGCGAAAATTGCGAAGTCGAGCGTGAGGTGCCAGGCAAAGCTGAAATTTTTGCTGACGCGACCGAAGCAGCCGCAACTAATGTCGAGGCCGCGCGCTTTGGCGATCAGCGATGCGGCGAGGAAGACGCCCATGAGTATGGATAAGATCGACAATCCACCGAGATAAAGGCGACGGAGGATGAGCGCGAGTCCGCAAAAAATTTCCAGCCACGGCAGAAAAAAGGCGAGCCGGACGCCGATCGACCACGGAAGAATTTTGTAGTTATCGATGTCGCGCGCGAATTGGATCGGGTCGATGACTTTGAGAACTCCGGCGTAGATGAACAATCCGCCCACGATAAGATCGACAATGCGCCATGCGATCTTCATTTGTTTTTCTTCTGCCATTCTTCCCAGCCGCCTTGCAGGACGCGGATGTCGTTAGGCAATTTTGCTTCGTCGCGCAGACGGCGCGCGACCTCCTCGGCCAGATTGCAGCTGGCGGCGCTGCAGTAGACGACAATCTTTTTCTCCGGCGACCAATGCGCGAGAAATTGCGGGAGCAAATCGTTCCAGCGATCTTCGTTCAGCAAAATTGCGTTCGGAATGTGATCGGCTGCGAATTCGTTGTCCGGGCGAGCATCGACCCACATCGCGTTCTCGCCCCAGCTTCGCGCAAGATCGACATCGACAGTCTGGCCGCTCGTTAGGCGGGATTGCCACGGAACTTTGCCGCGAAAATAAACGGCTTCGCCGATCGCGGGCAGGAATGCCAGCACGACGAGCAGCGCCGCCTGCCGCAAGGCGCGCGCGATCACATCAATGCGATGGCGTCGGTGAAGGCGCCGCCGCGGGCGGCGGGGTCGCGGTCACACTCACGTTCGCGTAATACGCTTGGGGCGCGGCCACATCCGGTGAGTCCGGCACGATGGTCAGCGTTCCGGCCATACCCTTGTCGGTGGACTTGGGTTGCACGCTCACTTTCCACTCACTGGCCCCGCTCGGCTCTACGCTCGTGGTGAATTCGGGATTCGACGGCGTGACCTTCACGTTCTTGACCACGAAATCCGAGCCGCCTTTGATGTTAATCGTTTTCGGTTTCGGTTCTTCGCCGCCTTTCCAAAACACGAATGTCGGATTGACTGTGAGCATCTGCGGCAAGATCGCCTTCAAAGTCAGGGTCGTGTTCGGACTTTTCGGATCGTCCGTCACCACCGCAACGGTTTTCATCTGAAGCCCGGTGCGACCGCCGATGTTGAATGTGGCGGTGATTTCGCCCTTTTCGCCGGGCGGCACTTCGGTTTTCTGCGTCTGGGCCGTGGTGCAACCGCACGAGGCGTGCACAGATTTAAAATGGACCGGCGTCTTGCCGATGTTTTCGTATTTAAAATGCGCGACCGCCTGCTTGTCGTTAGGCTTGGGATGCAGCTCGATCTGCGTTTGCTCCCACTTCAATTCCGCGCGCGCGCCGGCGCAGAGAAAGATCGACAAGGTGATTCCGCAGAGAGTTGTTTTCATGTTTTGGAATAGTGGCTCTTAATATAATCGGCGACCGCATCTCGCCAAGGGCGCGGTGCGCCGCCGGCGAGCTTTTTGTATTTCTCCGTGGACAACACTGAATAAACCGGCCGGCGCGCCACGAAGTTTTTCATGTTCTCCATTTTCACCGGCGCGACCGTTTTCGCTTTCACGTTCACGCCGAACTTATGGCAACAATCGAGCGCGTGTTGCGCGTAGGATTGCCAGCTGCATTCGCCGCTGTTGCAAAAGTGCAGAATTCCGCCCGGAACATTGCTATCGAACAATCGCGGCAACATTTCGGCGATGTCCATCGTATAAGTGGGGAGGGAGAACTTGTCTGCCACCGCTTCGATCTCCTCGGTTTCCATCGCGCGCCGGATCACTCCATCGATGAAACTCGGACGATCCGGACCGAATACCCACGAGACGCGCACAATAAGATGTCGATCTTGCACGCCCAGGACCGATTCTTCGCCGGCGCGCTTGGATGCGCCGTAAATACTGATCGGCTTGGCGACATCGTCTTCCGTATAGGGCTCGCGTTTTTCGCCATCGAAAACGTAATCGGTGCTGAAGTGAATCAGCCTCGCGTTCTTGTCGCGACAAACCCGCGCCAAAACCTGCGGCGCTTCCGTGTTGATGCGGAAGGCGCGGTCTGGTTCCTTTTCGCAAAGATCGACATCGGTGAGTCCGGCGGCGTTGATGAGCACGTCGAACTTCAAGCGGTCGAGGCACGCGTGGATCTCGCCGATGTTGCCAATGTCGAGAGCGTCGTGATTGAAACCGGTGACGTCGAATTTCCCGGTCAGCGCGCGCGCTAATGCGGCGCCGAGCCTGCCACCAGAGCCGATGATGACGATCTTCATTGGTCTCACTGAATCTGCCGCCAGAGAGGCAGCAGCTACAACCTTTTTCGGTTAGGGCAACATCCGCACGCGATAAAATGCCTGCGATTCCGCGCCCGCTGTTGGATCGACAATCGACGCCGGGCCCGTCGTGCTCGCGGTGAAATCGGAAACACCAGCGATGCTTTGCCAGTTCGGATCCGACATGTCGATCTTGCGCTCGAGCCGATAGGTCAGGCCTTGCACCGCATAAAAGCTAACACTGAATCCGTTGACGTCGTTCGTTAGGCCGAGCGTGCGGACAAGCGCGCCATCGACTGCGGCTTTGATGTCGAGGCGACCGTAACCAAAAGTGTTGTTAGGCGACGCTGTCGGCAGATCGCACGTGCTGCCAGTGAGATGAACGGCGGTGCTGTTGAGAATCGATTCGGTGCGCGCAACATCGTGGCGCAATGCTGGCTGCGCCGACCATAATAATGCGATCGCGCCCGCGACGTGCGGCGTCGCCATCGACGTGCCACTCATGGTCCCGTATGCGTTTGTCGAAGTTCGAAGGCATGAAAACGTACTCGTTCCCGGAGCGCAAAGATCCGGCTTCATTCGTAAACTGTTGTCGGCAGTGACGGGTCCGCGACTGCTAAACGATGCGATCGTGTCCGCACCCGTATTCAATGCGCCAATGGAATACGCAGCATCGTAAAGTCCGGGCTCATCGCTCACGGTCGTGCATCCTGGTCCGCCGTTTCCGGCTGCGGCGACAAACACGATGCCCGCTGCGCGTTGCGCTTCGACTGCAGCTTGCATCAGGCTACTCGGACAACCTTCACTCGACGGACAACCCCACGAATTGGTCGATAGATCGGGCGCTTTGCTGGCGTCGCCCTGGTTTTTGTCGCCGCCGAGCGGATATGGCGCGAGGAAAAATTCCATGCACTCGATGTAACGCGTGGGCGTCCCGTTGTTCGCATCCATGTTTCGACAACCGATCCATTTTGCGCCCGGCGCCATGCCGATCTGATTCGCGCCGCCATCATCACCGATCGCCGTGCCCATCGTGTGCGTGCCGTGGCCCCAATCGTCGCACGGCGTTGTCGAATCATGTCCGCAGGAATTCGCGGTCGCATTTTCGTGAACGCTGTCGTGCCAATTGTAATTGTGGTCTGCGCTCGTGCCGTTCCAGCCGCGATAATGATTCTTCAGCGCGTCGTGATCCCACCGATAACCGGTATCCGCGCCGGCGACCACGATTCCCTGGCCCGTGTAACCCATTTTCCAAACGTCGGGCGCGCGTGTGTAAGTGATGCCGGTCGGGATCCAGTCCACTGCGTCCGGCGACATTGTCGATCTTGCAGGCGTCGTCGGCTCGACCGCGTTTTTGATTTCTGGATTCGCCTCGATCCGCAAAACATCCGCGCGCCGCGCGATTAGTTGCGCGAGAGCGAATGGCGCTTTCACCCAAATCGCGTTCACGATGTAAAACGCGCGGTGTTCAACATGTCGATCTTGCAACCACTTCAGCAACGGCGCCTGGGCCGATTGCGCCTTGTTCCAAAGCGCATCGCGAACGAACCGGCCTTTCTCCGTCTTCGTGCGCAACGACTTTGCGCCGCGCAAGTCCGCTTGATCGCCAAGCACGACGAGAAATTCCATCGGCTGTAATTCGGCCGCATGCGCGGAGAGCCACGGCGAAATTTTGCTGAGCGCGGCTTGTGACGAAACGCGCGGTGAGGCCGCCTTTACGCTCAGGATGGCCAGACCAAGACCGATCACACACAGAGACAAACTCAAAATCGGGCGTGAATTACCGGCGTCCGGTAGGAGACGTTTTCGCACGAGGCACAGGATACAATTAACCGAAAATACGGAACAGCATTAATACCGGCCCGCGCGCTCGAGCAGCGGCTGCCACCACGATTGATTGTCGATGTACCACTGAATCGTTTCGGCCAGCCCGCTTTGAAAATCTTTGCGCGGTTTCCAGTTCAATTCGCGCTGGGCGAAACTGGAATCGATGGCGTAGCGGCGGTCGTGACCAAGGCGATCTTCCACAAATGAAATGAGACTTTCCGGTTTGCCTAACTGTTTCAAAATCATCTTCACAAGATCGACATTCACCATTTCGTTGCCGCCGCCGAAATTGTAGGTGGCGCCCGGTTTGCCTTCGAACAATGCCGCCACCACTCCCGCGCAATGATCTTCGACATGAATCCAATCGCGCACATTCTTTCCATCGCCATAAACCGGCAGCGGCTCGTCGCGCAGCGCTTTGATGATCATGAGTGGAATGAGTTTTTCGGGAAATTGATACGGTCCGTAGTTGTTCGAGCAGCGCGTCACGATCACTTCCTGTCCGTAAGTTTTGTGACATGCGAGCGCGAGCAGATCGGCGCCCGCCTTGCTCGAGGAGTAGGGCGAGCTCGGTTCGAGCGGCGATTGCTCGGTAAACTTCCCGGTTTCGCCTAACGAACCGTAAACTTCATCCGTCGAAATCTGGACGAATCCCTGCACGCCATGTCGCCGCGCGCCATCCAGCAGCACACTCGTGCCGATTACATTCGTGTGAATGAAATTCGCCGGATCGTTGATGCTTCGATCGACATGCGATTCCGCCGCGAAATTGATGACGGCGTAGAATTGGTGCTCGGTCATGAGCGCGTCCATCGCGTCGGCATTCGCGATGTCGGCTTTGAAAAATTCGTAACGTTCGCCAAATTCCTCGACCACGCCCGCGAGGTTCGCGGGATTCCCGGCGTAAGTTAATACATCCACATTGGTCACGAGCGCCGGCTTGTAATGTTGCAGAACGTAGCGAATAAAGTTGCTCCCGATGAATCCGCAGCCGCCGGTCACCAATAGTCGCACGACGCCAGATAACAGCGGCGTCGCGGGCGCGCTAGCGGATTTTCCGATGCTGCGCGCGAAGATCGACAATTACAAAACGACGTTCGCGCAAATGGATTGGACGCCGTGGTTGATCGTCGGCCTCGGCGCGCTTTTGCGGATTTTATTTCTCGGAATCAAACCGCCGCACTTCGACGAAGGCATCAACGGCTGGTTCGTCGACGCGCACATCGTGAAGCAGGGCTTCTATCGCTACGACCCGACGAATTATCACGGGCCTCTCCACTTCTACGTGCTCTTCCTTTTCAAATGTCTCTTCGGCCGAAATATCTGGGCCCTGCGCATGCCGGTCGTGATCGTGAGCACGATCTGCATCTGGCTCGCCCTCAAATTCGAGCCGTTCGTTAGTCGCAACGTCGCTCGTCTGGCCGCGCTCGCCATGGCCGTCTCGCCCGCGTTCGTTTTCTACGGGCGCTATTCCATTCACGAAGCGTGGCTCTTGATGTTCTCGATGTTGTTCGTGTTCGGTTTGTTCGGACTCTGGCGGGTTGGGACCGTGAATTATCTCTGGTGCGTCGGGATGGGCGTGGCCGGAATGATCCTAACGAAAGAGACCTACATCATTCACATCGGTTGCGCGCTCATCGCAATTCCGGTTCTGCAACTTTCGGCGAAGCTCAATCCCTTGCCCGACGCGAAATGGGTGAAACAAAAATGGGACTATGTCGATCTTGCCGTAATCACTTTCGTCGGCGTCGCGCTCATCGTGTTTTTCTATTCCGGCACGTTCTTTCACTGGAACGGCGTGAAAGACATATTCATGGCTTACAAACCATGGTTCGAAACCGGCAGCGAAGGTCACGGCCACGACAAGCCGTGGCACTACTGGCTTAAACTCATTGCGCGCTACGAATGGCCGGTGCTGCTCGGACTCATCGCCTGCGTTTTCTGTCAGCAACTCAAAAATTTTAGCCTTCGTTATCTCGCCATCTACGGCGTCGGCACCCTCGCGGTTTACAGCTACGTCCATTACAAGACGCCGTGGTGCATCATCAGTATCGTCTGGCCGTTTCTTTTTCTTTTCGGCGCGGTCCCGTTTCTTGTGCCTAACAAGCGGCTGGCAAATCTCGCGCTCAGCGCCCTCCTCGTCGCGTCGTTCATCGCTTCGATTCGGCTGAATTATTTCCGCTGCACCACTGACACCGAACCGTACGTTTACGTGCAAACTTACAACGACGTTTGGAAACTGACCGAGCCGCTGCTCACGCTGGCGAAGCGCAACCCGATCAATTATCACCTCGTTGGCCATCTCGTTAGGCAAAGTTCGTATCCGTTGCCCTGGATGCTCGGCGATTTTCCGAACGTCGGTTATTACGAGCACGAAAACCTTCCCGCAAAAGTCGATGCCGATTTTCTTCTCGTGCAGGAGGACAAGATCGACAAGGTGGAAGCGAAGTTGACCGAATCCTATTTCACCGCGCCGCTGCGCATCCGCGCCTATCAGGACACGTCGAAGCTTTACTTAAACGCCAAACGTTTCGCCGAATTCTTCCCCGGTCGACAACCGGATTTCGTTGGCGGTCAACGCACGCATGAATAACGAGGTGGATCGAGCGCTCCGTCGCTCGATGTCAATAACGGGCGGCCGAGGGCCGCAAACATTTCGTCATCGTCCGCGGAGCGGCCGATCCACCTCATGCGCGCATTAGCCGCGGGATTGATCTTCGTTAACGCCGCCACCGTTTGCGGTTTGCTTGTCGGCATGGCGGGCGGGGGATTGCAGCCGCTCATTGCCGGATTCGCCATCATCTTCGGACTGCTCGCCGCCATCGCCACTTACCTAACGACGAATGATGCGCCGGCTCCGCGCAAGATCGACAACGGCGCGCCCGAACGTTACGCGCGGATCGAGCTTTGTTTTCTCGGCTTCGTCTTCGCCATCTTCGCTTTTCGTTCGTTCCTCTGGCTCTACTACATGGAGGGTGGCGAATGGAAAATTCAATCGCCTAACAACCTCGGCGATCTTGCGCTGCACATCACTTACATCAAAAATTTCGCGAACGGCGTTCATCTCTGGCCCGATAATCCCATCTACATCGCGAGCAAGATGCGTTATCCGGCCGGCGTCGATCTCTTCAACGCGCTCCTCGTATTGTTACATGTCGATCTTGCGCAAAGCCTCGTCTGGGTCGGGCTACTCGGTTCGTTAGCCACGTTCTACGCGCTCTGGCGTTGGGGCGGCGAATTCGTCATCGCCGGATTTCTTTTCAACGGCGGCGTCGTCGGTTTCCAATTACTGCGCACGTTTGCCTTCGAAGATTACCAGGGCAAACCGGACATCGCCTGGAAAAGCATTCCGCTTTCCATGTTCGTGACGCAACGCGGCTGGCTTTACGCCATTCCCGTCGGCCTGCTCCTGCTCTGGCATTGGCGAAAATATTTTTGGCCTAACGAAGATCGACAAAATCGCCCGTCCGGCTCGGACCGTCCTGCACTTCCATTCGCGGTCGAGCTCGCGCTCTACGCCACGCTCCCGCTCTTTCATGTCCACACCTTCCTCGCGCTCTCCTGCGTTCTCGTTTTCCTTTTCGCCGGCGGCGACAACGCGGTCCGCCGTCACATCGCTGTGCTCATCGCCGCCGCATTTATCCCCGCGACATTCTTCGTCTGGCTCGTGAGCGACAATTTCCACGCCGGTTCCATGCTGCAATGGCATCCCGGCTGGGTGCGCAACGATCACACCTTCGGTCGCTCGTCATTCCTCAATTTCTGGTTCGTCAATTTCGGAATTCTTCTCCCGCTCGTGCTCGTCCTCGTCGGCATTCGTATCGCGCGATTTTGGAAACAGGAGCTCAAACCGGGCGAAAAATTCCCGGAAGAAATCGCGTTCCTGCTTCCGGCGATTGCGATTTTTCTCGCAGGCATACTTTTCAAATTCGCGCCCTGGGAGTGGGACAATCTCAAACTCATGATCTGGGCTTATTTTCTCGTGCTCCCGTTTTTGTGGTCGCATTTGATTCGGCAATGGTCGGAGCCGGTGCGTGTGGGCGTTTGCATCGCGCTCTTTGGTTCCGGATTCGTTAGTCTTTTCGGCGGGCTCGCGGAAGGGAAAGATGGATTTGGCATCGCCAACCGCGGCGAAGTCGATGGCGTCGGCGCGGGCGTGAGCGTGTTACCGGTGGAAGCGCGTTTCGCCAGTCATCCTACTTACAATCATCCGTTGCTCCTGAACGGCCGGAAAGTTGTCATGGGTTATCCCGGGCATCTTTGGACGCAGGGATTTGAATACAACAAAGTCGAAGGCGCTTTGCGCAATCTCATGAACGGCGCGTCCAATTGGCGGGAATCGGCTCGCGCGCTCGGAGTGCGTTATCTCTTTTGGGGACGCGAGGAAAAATCCAGTTACGGCACGAGCACGCGGCCGTGGGAAGCGGTCGCGCCGATCGTTTCCTCGGGCGACTGGGGGACCATCTACGATCTCGACGCGCTCGAGCCGAATGCGCCGCGCTCGTTAGGCGAAAAATCTAGGTAGATGTCGATCTTAGCGCGTTGAGCACGAGCTGCCCGCGCGCGACCACCGTTTCATCGACCGTCGCTTCGACATCGAATTGAAGCAGATCGTCCACTTGGCCGACTTTGGTTGCGCGCAATTTGATCCGTTCGTTAGGGCGGACCGCGCGAAAAAATTTCATCTGCCGAATAGCGGACAACAGAAACTTTGGCTTCGACGATGTCGATCTTGCATCAGCCGCGGCGATACCGGCAGTCTGCGCGAGCGCTTCGGTCAGGATCACGCCGGGCACGAGCGGATTCCCGGGAAAATGTCCGGCAAACATCGGCTCGTTAGGCTCGAACCATGTTTCGCATTCGGCCGCGACGCCCGGGTCGCGTTTCAGCACGCGCTTAACAAATACGAATGGCGGCCGATGCGGCAGGCCAAGATCGACATCTTCTTCGTCAGGCAATTTCGTTAGCCGTTGACGAAATACGCGAACTTCCAGCTGCCGTTGATGCGGCGAATCCCGGCGCGGTAGCCATCGTAGTGCAACGATTTGTCGGCGAATTGCGGCGGCGCAACCATGTAACCGTCGTCCCCGGCCACGAATTTCTCGGCCAGAATTCCCTCGATCTCGGGCCAGAGATTTTGCTCGTCCCAATACTTGAACACGCCTTCGCCTTCGAGCGGCGGACTCAATTGATAACCAAAATTTGGTGTCATCATTTGCGCGATCGAGCTCACGTCGTGCGCGGCCACCGCTTTCTGGAGGCGGCCGATGAACGCGTCGAAATCCATGTCGCCCGCCTCGTGCCGCAGCTCCGCTTGCGTTTTCTTCTGCAGCGCTTCCTTCTTCGCTTTTTGCTGTGACGTTTGGCAACCGGTCAAGGCGAGGACGAACGCGAGCAGCAGAGGGGTGACGAATCTCATCGGCTGTAGGATGAGCAGTTGTCTCACGAATTCAAGACCCGGCGTCGCTTTACTTGATGCGGATGTTTAATGAAGACCCAGTAAAACGCATTCGTAAGATCGACAAGTGAGGCTGGGGGACTCGTTAGGCGTAATGGGCCGGTGCGCAGCCCGCGAAAAATATTTTCCACCGTCAATTCTGCCGGCCGCGGCATGGACGTGTAATGCTCGCCGAACGCGTAGAGCCGGTGCGCATCGGACGTCGCAATCAGCGGTTTGTGAAATCTTCTCGCGACCCGCGCGGCGCGCCGGTTCGGATTGAAAAGCCATTTGTGAAAATGACAAACCTCGATCGCGTCGAAGCAATCGATCTCGTCGATCAAACGCGGACCGATCGAGCCGCCGAGGACGTAGAACGGATGCGGCGCGAAAATGAAAATGGATTCGCCGCGCCGTGCTCGGAGCGCGCGCAGCTCCGCGAACGTGCGAAGATCGACAATTTCATTCGGCCGCACATTCAAAATGATCACGTCCGCGCCTTCGAGCCGCATCTCCGCCGCCGGAATGAGCAGGATGCCCATTCGCCGCGCCTCTTCGAAAACTTCGGCGCGATCGAACACGGCGTCGTGCAAAGTGATTGCAAGCACGCCGAAGCCTAACGACTGCGCCTTTTCGAGAAGTTGATGCGCGGAGTAATCGATGACGTCTTTCGGATCGTCCAGCGTATGAATGTGCAGATCGACTTTGATCCAGTCCTCGTCGCGCAAGATCGACATCTACTCGCAACTTAAGCGCGCGGCGTGCCGCGACAAAGCGCTTGCGGGCCAAGATCGACAATTTACTTTAAGCGGCGCACTCGCTCGGGTGGTGGAATGGCAGACACGTACGTTTGAGGGGCGTATGCCGAAAGGCGTAGGGGTTCAAGTCCCCTCCCGAGCACCATCAACTTTCGTCATTCCGTGCGCAGCGCCGTGATCGGATTCACGTAAGTCGCGCGCCTTGCCGGCAGGAAACAGGCGAGCAAGGCCGCCGCCGCGAGCAGAAGACTGGAAGTGATGAGCGCGAATGGATCGGTCGGCGTGACGCCGTACAGAATCTGGGCGAGCACGCGGCCGGCGCCTAACGAAAGCAAAACTCCCACGGCAACCGCGAAGGCGGTTTGCAACGCGCCCTGACGCATGATCAATGCGAAAACATCTTTGCGATGCGCGCCGAGCGCCATGCGTATTCCGATTTCGCGAGTGCGACACGCGACCGCGTAAGCTTTCACGCCGTAAACGCCAACGACGGCGAGCAGGAGCGCGATCATCCCGAAGGCGCCGAACAAGGTTGCGCCCAGCCTAACGATCCACAATCCGACGCAGCGATCGAGAAGATCGACATAGGGCGACATATCGATGATGGGCAGGTCGGGATCGACGCCGCGCAACATCGTGCGCACGGTCGGGATCATGCCGGCGACGGATTGTCGATCTTGCGTACCGAGGCGGACGTGGAAAAAGACGTCGCCGGTATAGCCCTGCGCGAAGGGCACAAACAATCGGGCCAGCGGAGTGTCGTTGTTCACATCATGCCGATGTGTGTTTACGATGCCGACAATTTCGATGTCGTTAGGCGAACCGTCGCGCGGCGGAATGGTGTAACGCAAATGCTGACCGACCGCGTCTTCGTTCGGAAAAATTTTCTTGGCCAGCTCCTCGTCGATGATTCCGATGCGACGGCCGTCTTTATCTTCGACCTCAGCCTGGGTGAAATCGCGGCCGCGCAGAATCTTTACGCCGATCGATTCGAAATATCCGGGCGTTGTCGCGGTCCAGAGCGCGGTCACACCGGGATCGGCTGCTTTCGGATCATTCGACAATGTCGATCTTGTCGACATGACGCGGCGTGTGTTGGTGAAATTCCCGTAGGGCAACATGGTGCCGACGCCGACCGCTTTGACGCCGGGCAGTTCGCGCGCGCGTTGAATGAGGTTGAAAATTTCGCGGCGCGCATCCACCGGTTCTTTTTTCACCAAAGTGAAATCCATTTCCGTGACGAGATCGCCCGCGGCGACGAATCCCGGATTCAATCCGGCGGCTTTGATCGCGCCGCGAAAAAATAATCCGGCCGCGAAAAGCAACATGAGCGAGAGCGCGATCTGCGCCATGACCGAAATGTGACGCGGCGCGAAGAACCGGCTGAAACGTCCGACGCGCGCCGGTTCGCCGACTTGTTGTTTCAAATCGTTAACGAGATCGGCCTTGGTCGCTTTCAACGCCGGTCCGAGACTAAAGAGCACGGTTGCGAGCAAACAAAAGACGAACGTGACCGAGAGCACCGTCACATCCGGTGTAAGATCGACAATGAAGGAGAAGTTCACGTTGTTGAGCAATCCGGCGAGCGAGTGAAGCAGCAGATTATCGCACCACACACTCATGACGAGGCCGACCACGCCGCCGCAAACGGCAAGCAGTAAACCTTCGGCGAGCAATTGCCTAACGATGCGCCAGCGTGACGCGCCGAGCGCGAGGCGGAGCGCAATTTCTTTCGAGCGCGCCGTGCCGCGCGCGAGGAGCATGTTCGCAAGATTCAAACACGCGATGAGCAAAACCGCGCCCGCCATGGCCATGAGCAGCGTGCCGATCAATGCGATCGGACCGTCATCTTCCGGAGATGTGCTCAAACTGAAGCGCGACGGTTTTTGCACCTGCACTTCACGCTGAAATTCGGCGTCGGTCTGCATGGCGTTGAATCGCTGCGACACCACCGGCAGACGCGATTTCGCATTGTCGATCGTTAGGCCGGAACGCATGCGGCCGACGAGGTTGAGACAATAATTTTTCGGATTGTTCATGTCGTGCATGTTTTCCGAATCGCCGAAGGCGGAGCCGAGTTGCGCGCGCATTCCGAACGGCACCCAGACGTCGGGCGAGATCAACGCGCTCGCGCCGCAAAATCCTTCCGGTGAAATGCCGATGACGGTGTAAGGCTGGCCGTTTATCTGCAAGGTGCTGCCGACAAAATCCGCGCGGCCGCCCTGGCGTTTCCAAAATCCGTAACTCGCCACGATGACCGGAATGTTCGCGTTCGGTTTCGATTCTTCGGCGTTGTAAAAGCGCCCGCGAAACGGCTGCGCGCCCATCAACGAAAAATAATTTTCCGAAGTGATGAAGGCGAAGCTGCGTCGCATTTCGTGATCGCGCCCGATGCCGGCGACGGCGAACTCAAGCGCGGCAAGATCGACAAAAACTTCGCCGCTGTTTGCGCGCAGGTCGCGAAATTCATTATAGGAAAACTGGCGGTAATCATGGTTCGCGTTCTGGCGGCAATTGAAAACGTTCACCACTTCGTTAGGCCGCACCGGCACCATCGGATGCAGCACCACGCTATTGATGAGCGCGAAAATCGCGGAGTTCACTCCAATGGCGAGTGCGAGCGTAAGAATGGCAACGGCGGTGAATCCCGGCGCTTTGACCAATTGGCGCACCGCAAACCTGAAATCTTGCATCATGAGAACCTCGCTTTGTTTTCATTGAGATGCGGCCAGCGACGAATTTGGATTCAAAGATAAATTTTGAAATAGCATTGCCGTGACTGGCGTCGGTAAGGTCGATCCCGCTATGACCGGACAAGATCGACATCTACTCATTAAAATCTAACCTCGCTCGTTATGCCCGAACCGACTCAACCTCCGCCGCCGCTGCCGAAAACGCAGCCGTCATTTACGAAACGCAATTCGACCATTCTCAAATTGCTCGGGGTCGGCGCGCTCGTGCTCATCTTGTTGATTCCGCTTTTGATGATTACGGGTGTCTTGAACGACCGATTGACGCGGCGAAATGAAGCCGTCGCCGACATCACCTCGTCCTGGGGCAAAGAACAGAATGTCGTCGGCCCCGTCCTCGGTATTCCGTACACCTATCGTTACAAAACGGTGAAGGAAATTCCGTTAGGCGGCGACAAGGTGGAGCGGCGTGAAGTCGAGGAAACGGCGCTCGCGAATGCCTATTTTTTGCCGGAGACATTGAACATCAACGGCGACGTCCAAACGCAAACGTTGCATCGCGGGATTTACGACGCGGCCGTTTTTCGCGCGAACGTGACGTTGACTGGAAAATTTGCGCCGCCCGATTTTGGCGCGCTCAAGATCGACATGAAGGATGTGCAATGGAAAGACGCGTTCGTCACCTTCGCGCTCAACGACATGCGTGGAACGCGTGAAGGCATCGCGCTGGATTGGGGCGGAATAAAGCGGCCGCTGCTGCCGGGATCACAAGTGCCCGGTTACACCACCGGGGCCACGGCAATGCTCGCGAACGACAAACCAATCAGTGCGCCGGTCGATTTTTCCATCGCACTCGATTTCAATGGCAGCGAGGGAATTTATTTCGCGCCGTTCGGGGTGAAAAACGAAGCGACCTTGAAATCGAACTGGCCCGATCCCGGATTTCGCGGCGCATTTCTGCCGGCGTCCCGCAACGTGCGTGCGGACGGCTTCGATGCGAACTGGAAAGTTTCCTATTACGGCCGCGATTATCCGCAGCAATGGACCAGTCGCGCGGGCAACGAGCGTTTTAATTTGCAATCGGTCACCGGTTCGCGTTTCGGCGCGGAGTTCTTGTCGATCTTAGACGCGTATCGCTACGTCGAGCGTTCGATCAAGTACGGCGTGCTCTTTCTCGTTTTAGTTTTCACCACCTTCTTTTTGTTTGAAGTGACCGCTCGCCAGAAAATTCACCCGTTCCAATATCTCATGGTCGGAGCCGCGCTCTGTTTGTTTTATCTGCTGTTGTTGTCGATCTCGGAGTTCGTCGGCTTCGGTTACGCATATCTCATCGCGGCCGTGGTATCGACTCTGTTGATCACATGGTATTGCCGCTACTTTCTCGGCGGCGGCGTGCGCACCTTCATGATCGGCGCCGGACTCGCCGGCGTTTACGGATTTCTCTACATCACGCTGCGACAACAAGACTACGCATTACTCATGGGTGCGATCGCGCTCTTCGTCTTGCTCGCGGTCGTGATGTACGTCACGCGCAAAATCGATTGGTACGCGCGCGACGCCGGAATGTAATTGTCGATCTTGCGCGAACCTTAAAATTTGAGCGTGATTTGCAGGCCGGCGACATGCTGCCCTTCCTCGTGCGGGTCTTGATGGGTGAAGCTGTATTGCACCTTCGTCTGCAAATAATTGGTGAAGCGATAGCCGACGGCGAGATCGACGCGCGAAGTGTCGTTACCCCATTGCACGCGCTCGGTCCCGTCGCGCACGTCGCCGAATAATTCCTGGTTCCAACGCACCGCCGCGAAAAGCTGCGGTGTGATTTTATATTTCGCTTCCAGGTAATAGGCGAAAATATCGGCGTTGCCGATGCGCGGAACTTGAAAGCGCGCCTCGTAAAATTCGGCCCAGAACTGCCAATGATGCCAGGCAAAGGCGATATCTTGTCCAAGCAGCAGCTCGCGATAATCGCCGATGCTGCGATTCAGCGGCAAACTTTCCGCCGCCTCAGCGCTCAAATAAGGACCGCCACTGGCCGAGACGCCGAAATTCCACATTTCGTTAGGCCGAAAGCCGGCGCGCCCGCTGAAGGTCGGATGCTCGAAGCCCCGCTCGGTCGCGTCCCAATATTCGGGACGGGAGGAGAGCGACGCGTTCTTGATTTCGGCCGCGTAATCAAAGCGATCGATCGTTCCGGTAACGGCTAACCCGGTCGCGTAACTTGGGCCCCAAATCATCGGCAGCCGGTAGTACTTGTCGATGTACCCGTTGTTGTAACCGTATTCGTTAGGCACGTGCGCCCAGTACAACAGATCGTCCACGTCTTCGGGCGCTTCTTCGTCCCAAATGCCGGTGAGATTTTCATACAAGAGCGGCGCGTTAATGAATGGATTCTCCCACGATAAATGCCGCGGCACCCAATTGCCGACCACGGTCGCGAATTTTCCGATCTGGAAATTGATCCGCGAATTATCGAGTGGCGTGTAGCGAAGAAAATATTCGTCGGCGCGAGCTTCCGCCCCTTCATCGGAGGGATCGAAACCGCGATCGACCCGCGCCTGCACGAAGAGATAAATGTGACGCGTCCACTGCGCGTCGAGGAAGATCGACAATCGCGGATTGAAGAGCCATTGATTGCCCGTGAAGATCAATCCCGGCGGCGGTTGATCGAGGTAATACGTTTCAAGATCGACAAGTCCGCTCAACTGCACTTGCAGCTGCAATTTCGCATCGCGAAACAGGAGCGCGTCGTTGACGCGGTCGAACAAATCCGCGCGCGCGTTGCAGACAAACGCGAGCGCGAGAACAAGGATGAATTTGTTAGGCCGCATGGAGCAACTTGTCGATCGTCCGCCGCAGGCCATCGGCCGTGATCGGTTTGTTCAGAACAACATCGACGTCGTCCGGCTGCGCGCCGGTCGCTTCAATCATCGCGCCGAAGCCGGTGAGCATGATCACGGGAATGTCGGCGTTGTGTTGCTTCATGAAACGCGCGGTCTGCTCGCCGCTCATTTCCGGCATCGCGCGATCGAGCACGACGAGATCAAACGGCCGCCGGCGGAATTTTTCGAGCGCTTCGCGTCCGCTCGCCGCGGTCGAGACCTGATGTCCGTCGCATCGCAAGTAAGTGCTGACGACTTCGCGAATGCGCGGCTCGTCATCGACCACGAGCACGCTCAGCGATGAAGATGTCGATCTTTCATCCGACTTCGCGACTGCTTCTGAAATGGGCGCTTCGGCCGCCAGCGGCAAACGAATGATAAAGGTCGTGCCTTGTCCGGGAGTCGATTGAATATCGAGCTCGCCGCGATGGCGTTCGATGATTCCGTAAACCATCGACAAACCAAGACCGGTGCCGCGCTCGCCTTTGGTCGAAAAAAACGGTTCGAGGCAACGTTGCCTAACGGCTTCGGTCATGCCGGTGCCGCTGTCGCGCACTTTGATCACCGCGCGTTTGTTCTCGACCGAAATTTCGAGCGCGATCTCTCCGCCATCGGGCATGGCGTCGACGGCGTTGAAAATTAAATTCGTGAGCACTTCACGCAGGGCCGATTCTTCGCCTGCGACAATCGGGAAGTCGGCGATGTTGGCGACAACGTCGATGGTCACGCCGTTGGCTTGCGCCTGGTGCCGCCACTTCGGCTCGGTCAAGGCGACCGCTTGCCTGACGATCTTGGCAAGATCGACAATCGGAAATTCTTCATTGCTCGCAGCCGGCCGGTAGAACTCACGAAGACGATGGACGACATCGGCCGCGTCCTGCGCGGACGTGCGCAACAACTCGAGACACTTTCGCGCTTCCACTTTGTCCGAGAGCATCGCGTCGTTCTTCAACAGCAAATCGGAGAAGCCGAGGATCGGCATGAGCGTGTTATTGAAATCGTGCGCGATGCCGCTGGCCATTTGCCCGATTGCGCTCAAACGTTCCTGTTGGATCACCTGTTGTTGCGTGGCCTTGAGATCGGCCAGCGCTTTTTCTAATTCGCGATTCGTTTGCACCAAATCGCGCTCCGCTTTTTTTCGCCGGGTCAGATTTTCAACCGAGCCGGCAACGATTTTATCAACCGGCTTGGAAAGTTCGCGCGCGAGAAACAAACTCGCGCCCGCGCCGCCTAACAAGACCACCGCGCCGAGCGCGATAATTTTCCAGCGCAGGGTTTGTTCTTTGCGAATCGAAGCGGCGAGGGGATACAAACAAATCTCGTAGGCGGAAGTGAGTTGCGTTTGCGGATCGAGCTCCTGGTAAAAGAGCAAATGCGGACCGCTCGCAAGATCGACAACGAAATGTCCGGCCGATTGCGTGGACATCGCCGCGGCGATGCGTTGCCCGAGCAGATGTCGATCCGGCGCGGTGAGCTGATCGATGTAGAGATGTCGATAAAGCCAAATACCGCTTTTGATGTCGTCTTCCGATTCGGTCTCGCTCGCGCTAACGTCCTCCAGCGGGAAACCAATCGCGAGCGCGCCAAGGGTGCGTCCGTCCCAATCGCGAATTTTGCTCAAGACAACTTCGCGCAACGAGCTGCGTTCTTCGCGGCGGTTTAACGCGATAAAGCCAACGCTCTGGTCGTCCACCTGACTCAGGGTGCGGCCAATCGAATCAAGCGCATCATGCAATTGTTCCTCATCATTCAATCCCGCGGGTTGAGTTCCCGGCGGCAAAATCTGGCCTTCGCGATCGAGAAAACGAAAAAAGGAAACGCGATCACTGCGACTATCGCGGGCGTCGAAAAGGCCGCGCAGTTCGGTGAGCGCGTTTTGGTAGAGGTCGTCGATCTCGCGTTCTTCGAGCGCCGCGCGCAAACGCACCGATTGCGACAGGGTGCGGCAACGTTCGCGAATGGCGCGGGAGCGTTCTTCCTGCATCGCGAGAAAGGAGCGCACGCGATTTTGAAATTGATCGTCGAGCGCGCGTTGCTGGTTTTGGCGAAGATTTTTTTCGGCCAGGAACAAAGTCGCGCCAGTGATGGTGACGACGACGAACATGAGCGCGAGCATGAGCTTGGCCCGAAAGCTCAAGGCCTTCGTTAGGCCGAGGGGGGAAACCATCGTCATCGCTTATTTGCGCGGAAGATCGACATGTACTGTTCCGCCATCTTTCAAATCGACCGGCACCGAACGCACATCGGCTTCGTTGATCCACGCCTTGAGGTCGTAATGTCCCGCCGGAAGATGTTCGAGCCGGTAACGTCCAGCCGTGTCGGTCTTGGTGAAGTAGGGCGTTTCCAGAACCAAAATGATTCCGCGCATGCGATCGTGGATTTCGCAATGCACCGTGACCACGCCCGGTTTATCGAACACGATCGTGCTCGGCTTTTCGCCCTTGCGGAAGCGGCCGAGATCGAACCGTTTCGTTTTCGAATACGAAAAGACGTTGTGGTAGGTGTCGTCGAGGTTCGGGAACTCGACCACGCCGCCGACGCGGACCGCGACGAGGTCCGGCGAGAACAACATGTTTTTCTGCGACATCTGCGCCGGGGCCTTCGCGGTCGCTTCGGCGCCGGTGAAATTACCTTCCAGATAAACAACGGCCGACGGCGGGTTGCTCGGAGTCAGCGGCGCTTCGACCGTCGTTTGGTAGCGCGCGCTCAAGGTGCGCCCCATCTGCGGTGGAGGCAGCGTCACCAAGCCCTCGATCGTGGCGTCGGCGCGGACAAACGAGATCGCTGCCAGGCTGGCAAAGCAAAGGAGAACGCGCGCTTTCATGGGGCGAAACAGTGACAAAGCCAAAAAAGTGCCACCGCGCGCCCATAAACCATGGACGATCCGTTGTTTAACCGACGTTAGGCGCGGACTGACGTTAGGCTGCCACTAACGAGCCATGATCGACCGGCGTCGGAAACCCGCCGAATTTCGGATAAAGAAATTTCGCCGCGGGTGAAATGTCGCGAGTCAGGCCGCTGGCCGTGGTGAGCCCGCCGTCGCGCAGAGCTTGCAACGAATTCTCGAGCAGAAGCGTTCCGAATCCGCGATTACGATACTCGATCGAGATCGTGGGACCGGGCAAAAGGTTATTGTCGATCTTAGCGTCGGTCGATAACAGCGCCGCGCCGATGATGCGGCTGCCGTGACGCAAGGCCAGGCAGATTTTGGCGTCGTCGTTGAAAGCGCCGTCGAGCGCCGATTGCACGTTGCTCATCACTTCAGCGATGGCTGGGCTCCAGACCGGATCGAGCATGAAGGAGCTGGAGAAAACCTTGCGCAATCCAGGTTCGTCTTCGGCCGTGGCGCGAACGATTTGATAATGCTCGGGCAGGGCCGCGCATTCGCCGGAAAGATTTGCGAGGTCCCAGGTGAAACGCACCCAGCCGGTCGCTTTGCTTTGCCCGGAATAGAAGATGTCGATCTTGCGCGAAGTGGGAGTGGTGAAAGCTTTGATCCGATTCATACCCTGTGTCTCCTTGTTGAATCGCACGTCTTGGGACGCGTGTTCTGAATTAACGCCGCGCGCACGCAGGCGCAAGGGCCTTAGAGCGATTGCACGCTCTTGAACATTTCGTTGAACGAATGATACAGCTCGCGGTGCTGCATCACGCCGCGCCGAATCACGGCTTTGAAGTTCGCCAGGTCGGCGATGTTGATGATCATGTCGACGCTGTTCACGAACGCGCTCATGGCGTCGTTAGTCGCAAATTTATGGCTGAGCAGCACGACGAAATGCTGCCGCCGGCGCGCGCCCGTAATCTGCACCATCTCGCGGATGAGCGGGTTGGTGTCGATCTTCGCGCCTTTGAAGTTTTCGTAAATCACGATGACGTCGTAGCTGTAAGTCTTGAGCTTGAGCACGACGTCTTCCTCGAAGAGACCGAGGTGGACTTTGTAGGTCATGTCGATCAACTGCGGCACGACTATTTTCTGATACTGCTGGTGATCGACGCAGACGAGCGCGGTGTTGTCGCCCATGTCGATGAAGGAGTCGGTGGTGGGTTCCATGGTGATTGTCGATCTTAGCGGAAAGCGTTCTCGGGCAGGTCGAGGCGCAGACCGGAATCAAGCTCCGTATCGATGCCGCGTGTTTTCTGGATGATATCGATGCCGCGCGTGATGCGACCTTTGCGCGAGGCATAAAGCTTAGCCGTTTCTTCGCTGATGTATCCGTTTTCGTATGCGCTGATGATCGATTGGTCGAACGTCATCCAACCGAATGGCGAGCTTGCTTCAATGATTTCGTAAAAGCTGCGATGTTCGCCTTCTCCCAGCGCGATGGCTTCGCGAGTGCGGAGATTGGCGCCCATGATTTCGCTGAGTAATTGGCGTCCGCCGCCCTGTTTCGGGACGAGTCGCTGGCTGATGATGTAACGCAACGTATCCGCCAGACGAATGCGCAATTGCTTTTCTTCCCCTAACGAGAAGAGCCCGAGCATACGGTTAATGGCCTGGCCGGCATCGACCGTGTGCAACGTGCTCAAAACCAAGTGACCGGTCTCCGCAGCCATGAGTGCGACTTCGACCGTGGCCCGGTCGCGCATTTCGCCGACCAGAATGACTTTCGGGGCCTGACGCAAGGCGGCGCGCAGGCCGTTCGGGTAGTTGTTGAAGTCGTGTCCGAGTTCGCGCTGGTTGAAGGTCGCTTTGAGCTTCGGATGAACGAATTCGATCGGGTCCTCCAGTGTGATGACGTGCACGGGCAACGTCGTATTGATCTCGTTGAGAATGGCCGCGAGCGTCGTGGTCTTGCCGCTGCCGGTCGCGCCGGTGACAAGAACGAGGCCGGTTTTTTCTTTTGCGACTTCACGAAAGATCGGCGGCAAGTGAAGTGAATCGACTGTCGGCACACTGGCTTCGAGTTTTCGCAGAACGACTGAGAAATTTCCCTGTTGGCGGAAAACACTGACGCGGAAACGCGCTTCGTCGCCTAACGAGTAGCTGCAATCGCACGAACCGCCGGTAAGATAATCGTAAATCAATCGCCGATTCCCCTGCATGATGGTGAGCGCGATCTGTTCGGTCTGGTAGGGCGTGAGCGCTTCGATTGACGGATCGACATAGACGGGTTTGAGCTCGCCGTAGTCTTCCACCTGCAAAGGATGGCCAACGGAAAAGTTGATGTCGGAGATGCCGTCGTAGGTCTTCAGCATCGCGGACAAAATTTTATCGAGGTCGGGAATGCGCATTTACTCCTCCGTGGCGTCAGCCGGCGGCTCCTTCAAAAACTGGCGGAATCTTTTCTTATCGATCGCTTTGTCGTACGCTTCCTCGGGGCTGATGCGCATCTTGCGCAAGAGATCCATGATCGCGTCGTCGAGCGGCTGGTTACCTTTCTTTTTGCCGACCTGAATCATGCCCGGGATTTGGTGCGTCTTGCCTTCGCGCACGAGGTTCGCGATCGCGGTATCGACCACGAGGATTTCCAGCGCGGCGACGCGTCCAGGTTTGTCGATAGTCTTGAAAAGGTTCTGCGCGATCACGCCCTTGAGCGATTCAGCCAGCGTCGTGCGAATCTGGTTCTGTTGGTTCGTCGGGAAAACGTCGATGATTCGATCGACCGCCTTCGATGCGCTCGATGTGTGCAAAGTTCCGAAGACAAGGTGACCGGTGGCGGCCGCCGTGAGCGCGAGCTCAATCGTTTCCAAATCGCGCATTTCACCGACGAGAATGATGTCAGGATCTTCGCGCAATGAACCGCGCAGCGCCGCCGCAAATGAGCGCGTGTGCACACCGACTTCGCGATGTTGCACGAGACAGTTCTGGCTGCGATGCACAAACTCAATCGGATCTTCCACCGTGATGATGTGGTCCTGCCGTTGCAGGTTCGCGTAGTCCATCATCGCCGCGAGCGTCGTTGATTTGCCGGAACCGGTCGGACCGGTCACGAGCACGAGACCCTTTTTCAACATCGGAAATTTCTTCAGCACCGGCGGCAATCCGAGATCGTCGACCGTCAAAACGGTCGATGGAATCAAACGGAACACGGCTGAAATACCGTTCTTCTGTTGGAAAAAATTCGCGCGATAACGCGCCACGCCCGGCACTTCGTAGCCAAAATCGACATCGAGCGATTCTTCGAAGTTTTTGATCTTACCCTCGGGCGCGATCTCGTAGACCATCGCTTTCAGCTCATCGTTCTGCAGCGGCGGAAAATCGACACGAACCAGATCGCCGTTAATCCGCAGCATGGGCGGGTTGCCGGTGGCGAGGTGGAGGTCCGAAGCCTTTTGCTCGGACATCAATTTGAAGAAGGCGTCAATGCGAGCCATGAGCGTGCTCGGACTACAGAAGCTAAATCAGTGCCATCGCCGCACGCATTCCCGGCGAGAGGGTAGATGTCGATCTTAGCCGAGCCGCTGCCGGGCCGAATCCAGCGTCGACCGGACCTGGCCTAACAGCTTGTCACGCGTGTACGGTTTCGGAATGAATCCGCGCAAACCTTGTCCAAGCATCGCGCTGATCTTGCTTTGCTCGGCGAAACCGCTGCTCAAAACCACATCCACGTGCGGATTCAGTCCGCGCAATTCGTCGAACACCGCGTCGCCATCCATCACCGGCAAAAAGAAATCGAGAATGACGAGGCCGATTTGTTTGCCGAGCTTTTCGTAAATCTTCAACGCATCGAATCCGTCGTGCGCGACGATGACCTTGTAGCCTTCCTCCGCCAGCATCTCCGCCGCGAGCTCGGCGACTTCGGCTTCGTCTTCGATCAGCAAAAGGAGTTCGCGATTGCCTTTGGCGTTTTTGACCGGAATCCCGGAAGGCACCGTTGTCGATCTTGCGGGCGCTGTTGCGACCGTTGCCGTTTCGGTTTTGGTCGGCGCCGGCGATACGCGCACCGGCGGCGGCAAGACCGTGAAAGGCGTGTGCGGTCCGCGCGGCGCTTTCGCTTTCTCCGTCGCCTTGACCAAAATCTGCGTCGTCACTTTGTCGAATAAACTCTGCGCCGTTTTCGTGGCGACTTCCACGCGCTCCGCCATCAAGTCCATGTAATTGTGTTCGCCCTTGTGCCGGCGCGCGAGATCGCAATAACGCGCGACCTGTTGCAGGATGGAGTTTAGCTCAGTGGAAGTGGACGCGATCCACTTCAAATCTTGTTGGTCCAGCATAAGCGCAGTTTAAGTAAGGTCGATTTCGTCGCGGCACGCCCACCAGACACAACCAAGTATGGTTACGAAAGCGATCGCGAATAAAGCGGCACTTAGCATGGTAAAAGGTGGTTCAAATTAGCAGACACTGTGCCGTGCCAATTCTCTTCTCCGCATGACCATCTCCTGTCGCAATTCATTCATCGGCGGTTTGCTCTTCGCTTTGATCATTGGCGCGTGGCTTCTGCGCCTTTGGCAACCGCAACACCAGATCCAATTGCACTCCGAACATTTCCTGCACGCCCTTGAGGACAAGGATTGGAAACGCGTGGGCGAATTCGTCGCCCCCGATTACCAGGACCAATGGCACAACGACCGCGACCGTTTGCTTGAGCGTGCGCGCGAGGTCTTTCGTTATCTGCGCAATGTCCGCTGCAGCGTCGCGGAACCGCTTGCTTTCGGCCAGCATTGGCAGGCGCGCATCACCATTCGGGGCGATGCCAATGAACTCATGAGCGAAGTGGAAGCGCGCGTGAATTCCATCTCCACCCCGTTCGATTTGGAATGGCGTCAGATGTCCGGTAAACCGTGGGACTGGCAGCTCGTGCGTGTGAGCAATTCCGGCCTCACGATTCCCGAACTCGGCGAATGAAAGATCGACAATCGTAAGATCGACAACTACCCCGCTTCGTTATTTGCCGAGCGCGTTGCGCAAATCTTTTTTCGCGTTCTCGACTTCTTTCGGCGTTGCGCCGCAAAGCAAGATCGCGCGCAGTTTTTCGCCCTGACAATACCGGGCCACGAATTTTCTCTTCGCGTGCGTCCCTTTCAGATCGATCCGCGTCGGCTGCAAACTGAAATCGCCGACGAAATCAAATCGCAGATCGAACATCTCCGTCCAGAAATACGGGATCTGTTCGTAACGAATTCGTTTCTTCCCCGTCATGTTCGCGCCGGCGACAAGCCCTTGCTCACGCGCATTCTCCCAATGCGTCTGCCGTCGCACGCCGCCCATGATGCGGTCGGGGTAAAACGCGAGGTCTCCCACCGCGAAGATTCCTTTCTCTTCCGTCTCGAGATACTCCGTCACCGGCGAACCGTGCGGGCCGGATAACGGCGTATTGCGTACAAGATCGAGATTCGGCTCCGCGCCGCACGCCACCACCGCAAGCCCGGCCTGCACGCGATTGCCGCTTTTGGTTTGAATGTTTCGCAAGACCGTTTTGCCTTCGAAACCGTTCAGGCTTTCTCCCATCAACATCGACACGCCGTGTTTCGCGAAATATTCCGTCAACCACACCGCCGTTTGCGGATCGACATAGCGATTGAGCAGGTGAGTGTTGCGATGCATCATCGTCACCTTCAATTTCATCTCGCGCAGACTCGCCGCCGCTTCACACGCCAGCAGCCCGCCGCCGATCACCATCACCGTTTTCTCGACCGCGGCCATCTCGCGCAGCGCGAACACATCGCGAATACTTCTAATATAGATGACGTTGCCGAGATTCGTTCCCGCGACCGGCGGTCGCACCGGGCGGCTGCCCATGGCCAGGCACGCTTTGTTAAACTCGATGGTTTCGCCGTTCGCGAGCACGGCGAGACGGCGGTCGATGTTCAACTGCGTCACGATCGTGGCGAAGCGCGTCTCGATTTTGTGCGTCTTGAACCAGCGCTCGTCGAACTCAATCAGTTTCTTCGAATCAACCGATTTTTCCCGCAGGAAGTTTTTCGAAAGAATCCAGCGTTTGTACGGCGGATACATCTCCGCGCCTACGAGTGTGGCCGAACCGCGCTTGTCGTGCTTTCGCAGTCCTTCGCACGCACTCGCCCCGCCCACGCCCGCGCCAATAATGAGGTAATCGCGCTGAATCATCGTTGCAATTCACGATAGGGAATCCATTCCCGCGATGGGAAGGGAAAAATCACTTGTCGATCTAACGAATTGTCGATCTTACAACACCGCGCGACAGATGATGACCGACGCGACGATGCCAGCGAGGTCGGCGAGCAGTCCGGCCGGAATCGCGTGCCGCGTCTGTTTGATCCCGACCGAGCCGAAGTAAACCGCCGCGACGTAGAACGTCGTCTCCGTGCTTCCGTAAATCGTCGCCGCCATCAAGCTGACAATGTTATCCGGGCCGAGCCGATGCACGATGTCGGTAAGCAACGCGAGTGTTGCGCTGCCGCTCAATGGCCGCATCAACGACAGCGGCACCAGATCGGGCGGGAAATGCAGCGGCGTTAAAATCGGATTTAAAATCCGCGTGAGAATGTCGATTCCACCCGCGCCTTTGAACATTCCGATTGCCACCAGCATGGTGACGAGAAACGGAATGATCCTCAGCATCACCGGGAACGCTTCCTTCGCGCCTTCGACGAATTCCTCGTACACCTTCACCCCGCGCGCCGCGGCGTAGAGCGGGAAGAAGCTGAGCAAAAACGGAATCGCTAAGATCGACAATCCATTCACGGTGCGGACGAAAATGTTTGGCGGCGCATCGCTCGGCAACGAACCGCCGACGAGATCGGGCGTGACGATGCGAAGGAAAAAAACGATGAAGAGAACGAGAAGGGCAAGGATCGCGAACGAACCCCACATCGCCGGACGCATCGACGGTGGATGGCCGAGCGAGAGATCGTCGAACACGTTTTCGCCAGTCGCGATTACGCGCGGATGCGCTGTTGTCGATCTTTCAACGCCGGACGCGCCGCGTGGTTGAAAGATCGACAACTTCTCAAAAATCTTCACCGAAATCAGCGCGACCGTCGTCGCGCACAGCGTCGACATCAGCGCCGTCCCCACAATCGATGTTGGTCGAGTCGATCCCGCCGAAACCAGAATCGCAATCGCCGTCGCCGGCACGAGTTGCACCGAGCCGGTATTCATCGCGAGAAAAGTGCACATCGCGTTCGACGCTACGCCCGGGCGCGGATTGAGTGATTCCAGATCGCGCATCGCGCGCAATCCGAGCGGCGTCGCGGCATTGCCGAGCCCGAGCATGTTCGCCGCCATGTTCATCAGCATCGAACCCATCGCCGGATGGTCCGGCGGAACGTCGGGAAATAATCGCTCCATTAACGGCCGCAGCCCGCGCGCGATTCTTTGCACAAGGCCGGCGCGCTCGGCTAATCGCATGACGCCGAGCCAAAGCGCCATCACCCCGACCAAACCGAGAGCGATCGTTACTGCGGTCTTCGCGCCGTCGAGCGCGCCGTTGGTCACCTCTTTGAGATGATCGTTCCAACCGCCAATCGCGACCGCGAGCAAAACCAGTGCAAGCCAGATGTAGTTCAGCACGGCGGTATTTTTAACGGGTTTGTGATTGCATTGTCGATCTTGCGTTCAACAAACTGGTCACATGAACGAATCCGTTACCCATTTCAAGGATACGACTGCGAATCCGGCGCCGCTCGGCCTGCTCGGGTTCGGGCTAACGACCGTGTTGCTCAACCTGCACAACGCCGGTTTTTTCGAGATCAACAGCATGATTTTGGCAATGGGCGTTTGTTATGGCGGTATCGCGCAGATCCTCGCCGGAATCATGGAATGGCGTAAAGGCAACACTTTCGCCACGACCGCTTTCACTTCCTACGGATTATTCTGGCTCTCGTTGGTCGCGCTGCTTGTCTTTCCGAAATTTGGCTGGAGCACTGCGCCTAACGAGACCGCAATGGCTTCGTATCTGGCGATGTGGGGAGTGTTCACGCTCGTCATGTTTATCGGTACTCTCCGGCTCAATCGCGCGCTGCAGGTCGTTTTCGCCACGCTCACGATTTTGTTTTTTCTGCTCGCAATCGGCGATTACACGAAAGCGAGCGCGGGGTTCAAATATTTCACCGGCTACGAAGGAATCTTTTGCGGTTTCTCCGCCATCTACACTGGGCTGGCGCAAGTGTTGAACGAATTGTACGGTCGCAACGTCCTGCCGCTCGGGCCGGTGAAAACGTAGTTGTCGATCTTGTGAACGCCGATGAGATCCGCGCGGCGCAGGCGCCGCTGAAAGAAAAATATCGCGCCCAACCGGATTTCGCGTTGGTGACATTGAAAGCCGAAGGTCGTGTCGGCGAAAACGTCACCTGCAAAGTCGAAACCGGTCGCGCCATGGTGGAAGCGGGATTGCATCCCGCCACGGGCGGCAGCGGACTCAGTGCGTGTTCGGGCGACATGTTGCTCGAAGCGCTGGTCGCGTGCGCGGGCGTCACCTGCGGCGCGGTCGCGACCGCAATCGGAATCGAATTGCGCGATGCCAAGGTGCGCGCGGAAGGCGATCTCGATTTTCGCGGCACCCTCGGCGTCTCAAAAGAAACGCCGGTCGGATTTCAACGCATCCGTTTGCAATTCGAATTCGACACCGACGCCAACGAAGAACAACTCGCGACGCTGATGAAACTGACGGAGCGCTATTGCGTCGTCTATCAAACACTCGCGCATCCGGCTAAGATCGACATCTCCCATTCGATCAGGCGCGGGTGAAGTTGCCGCGATCGCGAATTCAACTTAGGAGTTCGTTATGCCAGTTTACATGGACGTTCACGAGGTCGGGCCGGACGTGAGCGCGGCCGACATCGCCAGGGCGCACGCGCGCGACGTTGAAGTGCAGGACAAGTACGGCGTTCATTACGAGAAATATTATTTCAACGAAAAGGCGGGAAAGATTTTTTGCCTTTGTCATGCGCCGAACGCGGAAGCCGCAGTCCAGGTCCACAAGGAAGCGCACGGTCTCGTCGCCGACCAACTGATCCAGGTCGATCCCGCCATGGCCGATTTATTGATGGGCTCGGGCGAAATTAACAGCGCCGGCGCCGCGGTGAACACCGGTGATGACAAACGCGATCCCGGCATTCGCACGATTTTGTTTACCGACATCGTTGGATCGACAGCGATGACGCGCGAGATGGGCGACGAAGCCGCCATGGAAATGCTCGCCATTCACGACAAGATCGTGCGCGGCGCGCTCGCCGAGCTCGGCGGTCGCGAAGTGAAACATCTTGGCGACGGAATCATGGCCTCGTTCACATCGGCCGCGAACGCGGTGAAGTGCGCCACGCGCGTGCAGAAGGAAATGGCGAGGCAACAGTCGCTGAAACTTCGCGTCGGTGTCGCCGCCGGCGAACCGGTCGAGCGTTCCGATGATTTGTTCGGATGCACGGTGCAACTCGCGGCCCGACTTTGTTCGCACGCCCAAGCGGAACAAATTTTGGTCTCGAACGTCGTCGCTGAGTTGTGCGAGGGGAAATTACTTTTGTTTCAGGAAGCAGGCGAACTCACGCTCAAAGGTTTCGCCCAGCCGGTTCGCGCGCATTTCGTTAATTGGGCGGACGCCTAACGTCTCTCGAGCACGACCAGCGCGATGCCGCCGAGGACGGCGATCGCGCAAATGACGAAGCGCAGCGTCATCGTTTCGCCGAGAAATAAAATTCCGCCCAGCGCCGCGAGAACGGGCGCGCTCAGTTGCACCGTCGCCGCAGTTGTCGCTTTCAAATGCGGCAGCGCCGCGTACCAAATCACGTAACCGAGTCCGGATGTGATCGCGCCTGACGCAATGGCGTAGCCGATTCCCGCAAGATCGACATGTGCACGTGAGAGCAATGCCATGCTCAACAGCGCTGTCATCGGCACCGCGCGCAAAAAATTTCCCGCCGTCGCGTTTGTCGGATCTCCCGAAAATTTTCCGCGCAAGGAATAAACGCCCCACGCCACCCCCGCGCCTAACATCAGGATCGAGCCACCAATCGGCGGAGCTGACAGTCCGGGCGAAAGCAGAAAGATCAAACCACCGAGCGCCAGAACGAACCCGAACCATTGCACCACGCGCATCGATTCGCCTTTCGTTAGGCCGAATGTAATCATCGTCGCCTGCACCGCCGCGAATAAGAGGAGCGCGCCGGTGGCGGCGGACAAACTGATATACGCGAACGAGAACGCGGCCGCGTAGGCGAAAAGCGCGAACGCCGAAAGCCAATTGCCGGCGAGGTTGAAGCGAAAGCGCAAGATGAACCAGAGCGCGATCGCGCCGGAAAAAATCCGAATGGAAGTAAAGCTTGCCGCGTCAATCGTCGTCCACCGCAGCGCCGCTCGACAAAGCAGCGAGTTCGCCGCGAACGCGATCATGGCCAGCGCGGTCAGCAGAAAAACTCGCGCCGGCTTCACTTGTTAGGAAGATGTCGATCTTGCGAGCAATGTGCCGGCGAGCTTGAGGGCGTTTTCACTTTTTCCGCCAAGCATGCGCGCGATCTCTTCCTTGCGCGCTTTGCCGGTGACTTCCTGCAAACGCGAATGCGTGCGGCCGCCCGCGACTTCTTTCGTGACGACGAATTGACTGTCGGCCGCGGCCGCGACCTGCGGCAGATGCGTGATGCAAATGATCTGATGTTCGCGCGCCAGTGTGTGCATCTTCGCGCCCACCGCGTTCGCAATTTCGCCGCCGACATTCGCGTCGATCTCATCGAACACGAGCAGCGGAATTGCATCCTGCGCCGCGAGAGCAGACTTAATCGCGAGCATCAGTCGCGAAATCTCGCCGCTCGATGCGATCGCGCGCAACGGCTTCAACGGTTCGCCCGGATTCGGCGAGAAAAGTAGCTCGACCGAATCGAAACCGTTCGGCCGCGGCTGTTCGTTAGGCGAAAGCTTGCATTCGAATTCCGATTGTTTGAATCCAAGATCGACAAGGTTCTTTCGAATGGTCAGCGAGAGTTTCGGCGCCGCTTTCGCGCGCAGTTTGCGCAGCGCCTCGCCGCTCTTGTTCGAATCCGCGCGCACAGTTTCGATTTCATTGCGCAACCGTTCCAGCTCTTCATCGCGGCCTTCGATCTTTCGCATCCGTTCCTGCGCGCGTTCGCCGAACGCAATTACTTCGGGAATTGTCGGCCCGTATTTACGTTTGAGTGTCTCAAACAAGGAAACGCGTTGCTCGAGTGCGGCCAGCTGCGTCGGGTCGAGATCGAGTTTCTCCGCGTAATCTCCTAGCGAACGCGCGATCTCGCTAAGATCGACAACGGCGCTTTCGTGTGTTGTCACGAATTGCGAAATGGAATTGTCGATCTTTTCCAACTCGCGCAACAGGCGTTGCGTCTCCGCCAGCTGCGACAAAATCGAACCGTCCGCTTCCGCCAGCTTTTGCGAAACGCCCGCCGCAATCTCGATCAATCGTTTGCTATTGCTCGCCAGCTTGTACCGGTTTGTGATTTCATCCTCTTCGTTAGGCTCGAGTTTCGCCGACGTGATCTCACTGATCTGATGCCGCAAAAGATCTAACTCTTGTTCGCGGGCAGTTTCCGCCGTGTTCAGCGCGTTAAATTCCGTTTCGAGCGACTGCAGCTTCGCGAAATGCGTTTTGTATTCGGCGAGCGTGTCGTCAGCATGCGCGAAACTGTCGAGCAACCCGAGTTGTTTCTCGGGTGAGAGCAACGATTGGTGATCGTGCGGCCCGTGAAGATCGACAAGTTCATCGCCGATCGTTTTCAAGATCGACAACGTCGTGGCCGACCCGTTAACGAATTGACGATTCGTTCCCGCACTCGACAGCGTCCGTTTAATGATCAACTCTCCTTCGCATCGCTCCACGCCAAGATCGACAAGTTGCTTGTTCAGCTTCGTTAGGCCATCGCCGCTGAAGACGGCTTCAACTGTGCACGTCTCCGCGCCGGTGCGAATGACCGATTTGTCCGCGCGTTCGCCGAGCACGAGCTGGAGCGCGCCGATGATGATCGATTTGCCCGCGCCGGTCTCGCCCGTGACCGCGATAAATCCGGCCGGCATCTGCCATTCGAGCTCCTCGACCAGCGCGAGGTTCTTGATTCGAAGGTGATTTAGAACGACAGACATCGGCTTTGAAGATTTCAGACACTCAACAGCAAAGTTACAATCTTCAACTCACGTTCCTGGGCACGGGCACGTCGCAGGGCGTGCCGATGATCGGGTGCGACTGCGATGTATGTCGATCTTCCGATCCGCGCGACAATCGTCTGCGCTCGTCGATTTACATTCAAACACCGGAGTGTTCGTTCGTGGTCGATACCGGCACGGATTTTCGGATGCAGGCGCTGCGCGCAAACATTCGCGATGTCGATGCCGTCATTTTTACGCACTCGCACACCGACCACATCATGGGGTTTGACGATCTGCGGCGGTTCTCGCACAAGAACGGTTCCATGCCGGTCTACGCTTCGCCCCAAACCATGCGCGATCTGGAACGCGTTTATAAATTCGCGTTCGATAAAACCGAGCGCGTCGCGTATTACCTCAAACCGGAACCGCACGTGATCGAACAACCGTTTTCGTTAGGCAAAACTTTGATCACGCCGCTGCCGGTGCCGCATGGCGATTCGATGGTGAATGGTTATCTCCTCGCGCGCGGCCGCGAAAAACTGGTCGCTTACCTGAGCGATTGCAGTGCGGTTCCAAATGCGATTGTCGATCTTATCGGAGGCGTGCGGGCATTGATCATCGACGCGTTGCGACACAAACCGCATCCGACGCATTTGAGCGTGGATCAGGCGCTCGAGATTGCGGGACGGGTCCGGCCTAACGAAACTTATTTCACTCACATCGCGCATGAGTTGCCGCAGAGCGCGGAGCGCGATCTTCCACCCCACACGCACATCGCGTATGACGGCCTGCAACTGCGTTTCTGAATGAGTCGTTGTCGATCTTGTCTATTGTCGATCTTGCTCTGCGCGACCGCCGCGCACGCTGAGCAGCTCGCCGAAGAGACCATCGTCATCTACAACAAAGCCGCGCCCGACTCAGCCGATCTGGCGAAGTTTTACATGCAGCAGCGTGCAATTCCCCGCGATCATCTCGTGGCCTTGACCTGTCCGACCACGGAAGAAATCGATCGGGCGGAGTACGACAGCACCATCGCCGAGCCGCTCCGAAAAATTTTTCACGAGCGCGGCTGGTGGCGAACGCACCGGCGCGCCGATGGCGTCGAGTCGATCGATAGCACGGCGATTCTATTCGCGGCGGTGATGAAAGGCGTGCCGCTGAAAATTCGGCCGGTCACTGCGCCGTACGATGGCGATAAAGTCGAAGGCGGCCCGGTGGGTGATCAGAACGCGGCGTCGGTCGATTCGGAATTGTCGATCTTATCAACGAGCTCGCATCAAATTTCGGGCGCGATCCCGAATCCGTATTTCAAAAGTTTTCGCGCGATTCGCGAATTCCAAGGTCCGGTGATGCTGCTCGCCTGCCGTCTCGATGCGCCGACCGCGGCGGTCGTTAGGCGAATGATTACCGACGGGATCGCCGCGGAGAAAAACGGGTTGTGGGGCCGGGGCTATGTCGATACTTCGCATAATACTGCGCCCGCGGCGCAAGGCGAGACTTGGTTAACGAACGTCGCGACTGATCTGCGCAAAGTGGGCGTGCCGGTGGTGCTGGATGAACTGCCCGGCGTTTTTCCGGCGGGATACCCGATGACGAATTGCGCCTTGTATTACGGATGGTACACCGGCCAGGCGGCCGGACCGTTTAATGATCCGAACTTTCATTTCGTTCCGGGCGCGGTGGCGGCTCACATTCATTCATTCAGCGCCGCGACGTTGCGCGACCCGAATGCGAATTGGGTGGCGCCGCTGCTCATGCGCGGCGCGGCCGCGAGTGTGGGCAATGTTTACGAACCGTATCTGCAGTTGAGTTCGCAGTTCGATATTTTGAATGATCGATTGCTGCACGGTTTCACGTTTGCCGAAAGCGTTTACATGTCGCTGCAGGCGCTGTCGTGGATGAACGTCGCCGTGGGCGATCCGCTTTACCGCCCGTATGCGTCGTGGCTGGCGGACGATCAGCCGCGTGAAACGCCGCGCGCCGCCGGTGATTGGAAATTTTATCATGACTTCGCGGTCAAAAACGTAAATCGGCCGCCGGCCGAATATCGCGCTCTTGCGCGGCAGGCGGCGACGCGCGCGCGCAATGCGATCATGCTCGAAGACCTCGGTGGAATGGAAGCGCGCGACAAAAATTTCGTCGCGGCGACAAGTTTGTTTCAGCAGGCGCGCGCGACTTACACGAATCGCGACGACATCATTCGGGTTGTGATCGAAGAATGCGACGCGCTCGTGAAATCAGACCGGCGCAAACGCGCGCTCGATCTTGTCCGCAGCACCTTGCGCATTGTTTCGGCGTCGCCGGCGGCGCCGATTCTGCACGAAATCGAACACCAGCTCGCCGGATCCACGCAGTAATTGTCGATCTTGCACGATGTCGATCTAACGAATGATACCGCGCTCGCTTTGCTCGATGAATTCGATGATCTGAGTGATCTCTTCCGCTGCCGGTAAATCTTTTCGCACCGCTTCAATCGCCTGCCGCGTGTTCAGCTTCGAGCGGTAGATCAAACGAAACGCTTCCTTGATCAGTTTGATTTTTTCCGCCGAAAAATTTTTGCGTTCGAGCCCGACGACATTGATCCCGCGAACTTCCGCCGGATTTCCATCCGCGATCATGAACGGCGGAACGTCCTGCACGATTTTCGAGCAGCCGCCGGTGATGGCGAATCGACCAAGCCGACAGAATTGATGCACCGCCGTTAGGCCGCCCATGACTGCGTTGTCGCCGACGGTGACGTGACCGGCGAGCGTGCCGTTGTTTGAGAACACGACCTCATCGCCGACGACGCAGTCATGACCGATGTGCGAATACGCGAGAAAATTTCCACGATGACCGATGCGCGTCTTTCCTTCGGCCGTCGTGCTGCGATTCACGGTCACGAACTCGCGAAAAGTATTTTCGTCGCCGATTTCCAAATACGTCGGCTCGCCTTTGTATTTCAGGTCCTGCGTTTGTTGGCCGATCGAGCAATACGCGTAAAATTTATTTCGCGCCCCCGCCTTCATCGGGCCTTGCAGCGTGACGTGATGTTGCAGCCAGCAATTTTCGCCTAACGAAATGTTCGCGCCGACGATGCAATACGGCCCGACTTCCGTTCCGGCTCCTAACTTTGCGCTAAGATCGACAATTGCCGTCGGATGAACTTTGACGTCGCTCATCGATCGAGAAACGTGAACATCAATTCACCTTCGGACACAACCGCATCGTTGACGACGCAGTGACATTTCGCTTTTGCCAGACGGTCGCCGCGATTTTTCGTGAGCTCGGCGTGGATGTAAATCGTGTCACCGGGAAAAACCGGCTTTCGAAATTTCACATCGTCCGCGCTCATGAAATAACCGATGCGGTTAGTCGACTTCGACAATTTGAACAGGAGAATGCTCGCGACCTGCGCCATCGCTTCCACCTGCAAAACGCCCGGCATTACCGGATGTCCGGGGAAATGCCCCGGGAAAAACGGTTCGTTCATCGTCACCGTTTTAAGACCGATGCATTTGGTGTCGCCTTCGAAACCGATGATCCGATCGACCATCAAAAACGGATAACGATGCGGCAAGATCGACAAGATATCTTCGGCGCTCAATCCACCCTGACCCGGCGGCAACGGTCGCGGGATCGCCATCGCGTCGCGCCGCTTCTGTTCTTTCGCAATCGCGCGTGCGAGCTCGGCATTCGCGCCATGTCCCGGCTTGACCGCAATGAGATGCCCGCGAATGCGCTGACCGATGAGGGAAAGATCGCCGATGATGTCGAGAATTTTGTGCCTAACGAACTCGTCCTCGAACCGCATCGGCTCCTTGCTCAACACACTGTTGTCGCGAATCACGATCGCATTCTCGAGACTGCCGCCCTTGATCAGGTTCTTGCCCATCAACGCTTCGACGTCTTCGTAGTAAACAAACGTGCGCGCGCTCGCGATTTCCTTTTCGAACATCGCCGGCGTCACTTCGATCGACATGTACTGCGAGAAGCGATTGTTCGGCCCGGCTTGCGTGCAAGAGATGCGAAAGTTTTTATCCGGCAACAACACCAGCATCGATCCCGATTTCGTTTCGATGTGCATCGGCTCGCGCACTTCGAAAGATTTTCGTGGCGTTTCCTGCATCGTTAGGCCGGCGCGATTGATAAGATCGACATAGGGTTTTGCGCTGCCGTCGCCGATGGGCGGCTCGTTCGCGTCCATCTCGATGATGGCGTTGTCCACGCCCATGCCGGTCAACGCCGCCAGCACGTGCTCGACCGTGTGCACGCGCACCGCGCCTTCGCCGATGGTGGTCGCGCGTTCAACCGTTTTGAGATTGTCGATCTTCGCGTCAATCGTCGGTTCGTCCGCGAGATCCTTGCGCTTGAATTTGATTCCGTGGTCCGCCGGCGCCGGCTGCAATTTGAGCGAAACTTTTTCGCCGGTGTGCAGCGACGTCCCGCTGAACCCGGCGGATTTGGCGAGCGTTTGTTGAAAGTCAGGCGTGGCAGCCATGCGGGCTAACTAACACAGCGTCACTTCAATTCAATCTCGCCGCAATCGAAGGCCATCATCTGGTCCACGTTCGACACGCGGATTTGCTCGACGAGATTTCCGTTGTCCGCCCAAAGGTCGATTGATTTCTCACCGCTTTTCTTCGCGAAAAGACGCGTAACTCCGGCCGCTTCAATCACGGTGAACAACGGCAGGCCGTCCGCGCTTTTCAAAACGATCTGGTCGTCTTCAAATGACGCCACAAGATCGACAATCGTTTTTGCGTCTTTCGACAACGGATTTGAAACCAATTTCACCTGCGCGCGATTGTTGAGATCCAACGGCACCGGCGTCGTCGCCGGCCCCAAATCTTCCGCTTTGAGAGCACCAACCATGTAACCGCGCGCATGATACTTTCCCGCCGGCAAATCTTCGTCACGATCATTTTTGCCGTCCCACTTCGCGTTAAGCGCGTCCGCGCCGACGTCGAATTCATCAACCGAGCCTTGATCGACGAGCACGCGCACGAGTTTCCCTTCGCGATCGTAAATCCCGAGGCTGATCGTTCCTTCGAGCGGTGGCGGCACAAAACTGATGCGCACACTGCGCGCGGGTGCGGCGCTCGGCGTCGCGGTCGCTGTTGTCGTTCCGGTTGGCGAGGGGGATTCCTGCGCGGTCGCGAGCGCGACTCCGACTAACATTGCTAGTGTGAACGGCCTAATCATCACGCGAAGTATCGCCAGTTCACGTTCGGAAACAAATTGTCGCGCGATTCGATCTCGCAAAGGAATGCAAGATCGACATCTCCATTTGTAAATTGATCATGCAATCGCGTGAATCGTTCCAAGTGGTCGAGCGTCCGTTTCGCCGCGTATTCTTTCGCCGTCGCGTTCTTGATCAGGAATGCCCAATCGCTCGCTTGCGCGAGCAAGAGTTCGCGCGCGAGTTGCCTGAGGACGCGATCATCACCGCCGCGACGCGTGAGCTCGGTCATTTTCTTCGCCGCAGCGTGGACGCGCGGATAAATCCACGCGTTACTCGGATGCAGCCAAACTTCGAGGTGACCATTTTCGCCCCAGGTCGATGCCGCAGGCTCAAGGGTCTGTTGCGTCGGATGCGCTGCGAGATACTCACTCGGCGTCGTTAGGCGAACTTCATCCTGGTTGGCGGCTTTGCGAATCAGCAATTCGAGAAAGCGCGGACCTTCGAACCACCAATGCCCGAACAACTCCGCGTCGAACGGCGCGACGATGATTGGATCGACATCAATGTCGCCGAGTTCGCCCAATTGCCATTGGCGGCGTTCGAGAAAATGCGTTGCGTGCGCGTCGGCCGCGCGTTCGGCCGCGTCGCGATCGTAAAGTTCCTTGTCGATCTTACCTCGGCCGGTGATGCGGTGATATTTCACTCCGGAAAATTTCCGCATGCCGCGCGCGACCGGTCCGAGATGTTCGAGCGGAAGTTCCCAGCCGATGTCGCGATAAAATTCGCGATAGGCCGGATCGCCCGGATAACCTTCGGTCGCGCTCCAAACTTGGCGCGACGAATCGCGGTCGCGCGCGAACGCAGCCACGCCGGCCGGCGTGAAGCAAGGCGCGTAAATCGCACGACGCGGCCGCGGATTTCCAAACATCAATCCATGCGCGTCAAGAACGAACCAGCGGATGTTGGCTTCCTGCAAAATGTTTTCGAGGCCGGGCGCGTAGGCGCACTCGGGTAACCAAAATCCGCTTGGATCGACATGGAAAAGATCGACATGTACATCACGGCCGATCAACACCTGCGCCCGCTGTGACTCACGTGAATGCAGCGGCAGAACCGCGTGCGTCGCGGCCGAAGCGATAATTTCAAGCGCACCGGTCTCGCGCATTTTCCGGAACGCTGCGATGAGATCGCAATTCCATTCTTCGACGAAGAAGCGGCGGCTTTCGACGAACAGCGCGCAATAGAACTGCGCAAGTTCGAACAATTTCGGATCGCCATGCGCGCGCTCGCATTCGCGCTGCATGAGATCGATTAAAAGATCGACATGTTCAATGTAGCGTTCGCGCAAAAGCGCATCATTGAGCATCGCGCACAGCGTCGGCGTGAGCGACATGGTGAGCTTGAACGGCACCCGCTCGTTCGTTAGCCGTTGCATCATTTGCAACAACGGGATGCAAGTTTCCGTTATCGCCTCAAAGAGCCATTCTTCTTCGAGAAAATGCTCGTGCTCCGGATGCCTAACGAACGGCAAATGAGCGTGAAGAATGAGTGCGAGGTAACCGGAAGGCAACGCTTAGAGCGTCCGGCAGAAATCCTGAAACCGGTCGAGACCCTTTTTGATGATGTCGATGCTGGTGGCGTAGCTCAGCCGGATGACACGATCATCCCCAAAAGCAGCGCCGGGAACGACGGCGACGTTCGCTTTGCTGAGCAAACGATCGGCAAAGTTCGTCGAGGTGAGGCCGAGCTGGCTGATGTTGACCAGGACATAGAATGCGCCTTGCGGTTTCACCGCGGTCACGTTCTGGATTTTCGATATGCGATCAAACATGTAATTGCGACGCATATCGAATTCTTCGCGCATGTCGGAGAGCGGTTGCTGATCGCCTTTCAAGGCCGCGAGCGCGCCGCGTTGTGAAAACGAAGAGGGATTCGACGTGCTGTGGCTTTGAATTGAATCGACCGCCTTCGCCACCGCGTCCGGCGCGGCGAGATAACCGAGCCGCCATCCGGTCATCGCGTACGATTTGCTGAAACCGTTGACCGTGAGCGTGAGTTCGTAGGCTTCTTTGCTTAACGACGCGACGCTGACGTGTTTCGCGTCGTCGTAAACGAGCTTCTCGTAAATCTCGTCGGACAAAATGTAGATGTCTTCTTCCGCCGCAACATCGACAATCGCCTGCAGCTCCTCGCGCGTGTAAACCGCCCCGGCCGGATTCGACGGCGAATTTAGAATCACCATTTTCGTGCGCGGCGTCATCGCGTTTTCGAAATCTTCCGCGCTCATCTTCCAACCGTTACGCTCGAACGTGGGCACGATCACCGGATCGGCGCCGGCGAGTTTGACCATGTCCGGGTAACTTACCCAATACGGCGCGGGAATAACGACTTCATCGCCCGGCTGGCAGGTCGCGAGGATGGCGTTGTAACACGAATGCTTTGCGCCGTTGCTGACGACGATCTGCGACGCGCGATAGGAAAGGCTGTTATCGGCCGCGAGTTTCTCCGCGATCGCTTGACGCAACTCGGGAATGCCCGAGCTCGGCGTGTATTTCGTGAAGCCGGCCTCGAGGGCTTCGATCGCAGCGCGCTTGATATGCTCCGGCGTGTCGAAGTCCGGTTCGCCCGCGCCGAAACCGCACACGTCGATCCCTTCGGCCTTCATCGCTTTCGCTTTCGCGTCGATGGAAAGCGTGAGCGATGGAGTCAGTTGCGCGGCGCGTTCGGAAATTTCCATGTCGATCTTAGTAGAGTCCAAAATTCAGGAGCGGCCACTTTATTGGCGCGCATAGAAGTTTTCAATCACTGCTTTAAAATTGTTTTCGTCCACGCGCACGATCTTCATCTCGCGTTGGGCGTTCTCGACCGAATCCGAGGCGTGCGCCGCATTCACCATGATGGTTTGGCCGAATTCTTTTCGGATCGATCCCGGGGGCGCTTTTGCCGGATCGGTCGGTCCGAGCACTTCGCGGATTTTTGCGACCGCATTCTCGCCCTGATACACGATCGCGATGCATTTCTCGCATCCCGGCTCTTCGCGCTTCTCCGGGAGCACATCGCTCGGTCGCGCGCCGGCCATGAACGCGACGATGTCTTCCCACGCACTGCGCCCTTTGGCGTGTCCGAGTTTTTGCTCGAGCACCGGCAACACCGGACCATAAAATTCTTCCGCCTGGGCCACGCTCATGCAATGCACCTTGAATCCGATAATGTAGAGACCGGTGCGCGAAAAAACTTCGATCACGCCGCCTGGACGCAGATTTGGAAATTTAAAATTGTCCGGCTTGATCAACACCAGCGTCTTTTCCGCCTTCGCGCTGCTGGGATATTGAATGACATCGTCGAGAATTCCGCCGTCGCGATCGGAAAACTCGGCCCACAATTTCAAATCGCGCTCGACATTTTGCGGATCGAAATCCGACAGCACCGCCGGCTCGAAATAGGTCACGCCTCCTGATTCATCCGTGATGTAATCGCCGAACGTATCGCGAATTGTTTCGCCGCTCGTGCGTTCGTGCACGATGTGGCCAATCGTCGTCCGCATTTTCTCGATCGCTTCCGGCCCGCGAAAAACAAGAAACATCACGCGCGCGCGTTGTCCCTGGCGTTCGCCGGTGAAATTCTTCAACACGTAATCGCGCAAAAGTTCCTGCGTGGCGCGATGCCTTGCGTCCTTCTCGGTCACAATCGTATCCGCATAACGCCGCGTCAGCTCCTCGCTCGGGGCGAACATTCGCGACGCCACAATCTCCAGGCCGGTGCGCGAAATTAATCGCGAAATGATCGCGCCCGTGCGCGATTTGCGCATCGAATACGGCGTGACGATTGCGTAGGCCAATTCCTCGTTTTGCATGAGCCTTCCACTGTAGCGGCGGTCTATGACCGTCGCAATCCGCGCGCGAAGATTGCGATCCACTTTCCCCGCCGCCGCACATCGACGATGTCGATCTTGCAACGCTTCAGCGCGCGTACGACTTTTCTTTCTTGCTCACGCAAAACTCCGGACAAGATAAACTGCGAAGCGCCGTGAAACTTCGGCAGAATCTCAATCAGCAATTCGCTAAACAAGTTCGCGACCACGATGTCGATCTTGCGCGGCAACTTTAATCGTCGCACATCCGCGACCTTGAATTGCACCTTGTCGATCTTGTTCCGCCGCGCGTTTTCTTTCGCGACGCGAATCGCGGTTGGGTCGTTGTCGATCGCGACCACGCGCTTCGCGCCTAACAAACGCGCCGCCAGCGCCAGAATTCCCGAGCCCGTCCCAAGATCGACAACCAACTCTGGTTCTGGGGAGCGCAGGCGGCCCGCCTGCAAACTGCGGCGGCTCGCCGGAGTTACTCGTGTTCGGCGAGCCGACGAACACCACAGGCCAGCGGCCTGTGCTCCCCGGACTTCCATCACGCGCTTGAGCAATTGTAAACACATCGCAGTCGTCGCGTGCTCGCCGGTCCCGAACGCTGCGCCCGCAGGAATGAGTAGTTGTCGATCTTTAATTCGAATCGGCTGCGTCGCGTGCTGACGTGCCAAGCGTTTGAGCCAATCGCGCGGAAGCTTCTGCGCCTGTCCGCCGAATTTCTTCAGCTCGTTAGGCTTTTCGCACGCGATCTCGATTTCGATCAACTTCCGATTCGCACGCTCGATTACCGCGATGTCATTTCCGAACCGCGCGCGCAGCGGCTCTTCGTTGTCGATCCACCATTGCGGACTGGCTCGCTTTCTCCACAAATACATGATCAGTTCACGCGTGAAACTGCGCGGCATCCACCATATCACCGCCATCGCGAGCGAGCCGCAGCACAATCTCGATTTCTACGCCGGTGTGCTCGGCCTGCGTTTCGTGAAGCGCACCGTCAACTTCGACGATCCCTCGTCTTACCATTTCTATTTCGGCGATCGAACTGGGCGACCGGGGACTGCGATCACATTCTTCCCGTGGCCGGGCGCGCGTCGCGGCAGTCGCGGAGTGGGGCAGGTCACGGCGACGAGTTTTGCCATCCCGACGACCGCGCTCGAATTCTGGAAGTCGCGCTTCAAAGACCAACGCGTTTTGTGCGAGCAGACGGCGACGCGTTTCGGCGATGAAGTTCTGCGGGTCGCGGATCCGGACGGGTTGCTCGTGGAATTAATCACGTCGCCGCACCTCGACGATGTCGATCTTGCCTACAAAAGCGGAGTGCCGCGCGAATTCGCGATTCACGGCTTCCACGCGCCGACCCTGGAAATGAAACGTTTCGGGCGCAGCGAAAAACTTTTGCAGATGCTCGGGTTCGAATTGCTGAACGAACAAAACGGCCGGCGGCGCTTCGCCGTGAATGAAAGATCGACAAGTGGCAAGATCGACATCGTCGAACGAGCGGACGGCGAATTCGGATTGAATTCCGCGGGGACGGTCCACCACATCGCGTTCCGCTGCGCGGACGAAGCCGAGCAGGAACAGTGGCGAAGCGTGATTGTCGATCTTGGCTTGCACGTCACGCCGATCATCGACCGCTTTTATTTTCACTCGATTTACTTTCGCGAGCCGAACGGAATCCTTTTCGAAATCGCGACTGACGGTCCGGGCTTCACGGCGGACGAGCCGGTCGAGCATCTCGGCGAATCGCTGAAACTTCCCGCGCAATACGAGCCGCATCGCGCCGAGATCGAGCGCATCCTGCCGCCAATCTCGTTAGATCGACCATGAGCGATCTCGGCTTCATTCACCGGTTCGTTAGGGGAAAATCGGAGCGCACATTGCTGCTTCTGCACGGCACCGGCGGCAACGAAGACGATCTTATCGAACTCGGCCGCGCCATTGATCCCGACGCGTCGCTACTTAGTCCGCGCGGCAAAATCCTGGAACATGGTGCGCCACGATTTTTTCGGCGATTGGCCGAAGGCGTGTTCGACGAGGAAGACGTCGTCAAACGCGCGCATGAGCTTGCCCAATTCGTCGAAGACGCCGCGAATGAATACAAGATCGACAATGACCATTTGGTCGCAGTCGGTTACTCGAATGGCGCGAATATCGCGGCGGCGATGCTGTTACTCGGCCGCGCGAAATTTCCTTCCGCGATTCTGTTTCGCGCGATGGTGCCATTGTCGAACATCGCGATTCCCAGTCTGGCGGGCCGGCGCATTCTGATGTGCAACGGTCGCTCCGATCCCATTATTCCGCTGCCAAATGCAGAGCGGTTGGCGCAGTTATTCCAGAGCGCCGGTGCCGAAATAGACCTCGAAGTGTTGCCGGCCGGGCACGAATTGTCGCCTCGCGATGTGGCCGCGGCCCGCGAATGGCTTGCGCGTTGAAGTTGACCGAAGCCCCTCCGTCCAAGTAAGTATCAGTCCCTTTCCACGCCCATGCTTATCGTCATGACCGCCGCCGCCACCAAGGCGCAGATCGACAACACCGTGCGTGTCGTCGAGTCGTTAGGCTTTCGCGCCCACGTCATGCCGGGTGCGACGCGCACTGCCATCGGCGTGACCGGCAATCAGGGCGCGGTCGATCTTTCGCACTTCGAGAATCTGCCGGGCGTGGCCGAAGCGATCCGCGTGACCAAGCCTTACAAATTGATCACGCTCGATCTGCGGCCGGACCGTACGATTGTCGATCTTGGCGACGGCGCACGGATTGGCGACGGCTCCCTCGCGATGATCGCGGGGCCGTGCTCGATCGAGAATGCGAAGCAGGCCTTCGCCGTGGCGGAGATCGTGAAGAAGAGCGGCGCAAAATTTTTCCGCGGCGGCGCATTCAAGCCGCGCACGTCGCCGTATTCGTTCTCGGGATTAGGAAAAGATGCGCTGAAAATTCTGGCCGAAATTCGCGATCAATTCGGTTTGAAGATTGTGACCGAAGCGCTGGACGATGCGAATGTCGATCTTGTCGAGAAGTACGCCGACATGATTCAGATCGGCGCGCGCAACATGCAAAACTATACGCTGCTGCGCCGGGTCGGCCGTTCGAAGTTGCCGGTGCTTTTGAAACGCGGAATGGCCGCGACTTTGGAAGAATGGTTGCTCGCCGCCGAATACATCATGGCGGAAGGGAACTACAATATCGTCCTGTGCGAACGCGGCGTGCGCACATTCGCGCAACACACGCGCAACACGCTCGACCTCGCCGCCGTTCCGGCCGTTAGGCGTATTTCGCATTTGCCGGTGATTGTCGATGCCGCCCACGGCACCGGTCGCAGTTACATGGTGACGCCGCTCGCGCGCGCCGGTGTCGCGGTCGGCGCCGACGGATTGATGGTGGAAGTGCATTGCCGTCCCGACGAAGCGCTTTCCGACGGCGCGCAATCACTCACGCTCGACGAATACGAGAAGATGGTGTCGGAAGTGAATGCAATTCACGACGTGATCTCGCGCAACGGCGCGCTCTAGACGCGCAGAAAATTCGCGAGCAGCGAGCAAAGAGATGGAGCGGGTGACGAGACTCGAACTCGCGACGTCCTCCTTGGCAAGGAGGTGCTCTACCACTGAGCTACACCCGCGGTTTGAGCGAGTGCAAATAATGGACGGGCCCGGCCTCCGCGCAAGACCAAATCGTTCACCCGATGCGAAACAAGGAAGTGCAAGCGACTTTGCCGAAAGGCGTTGAGATCAAAAGCGACGTGTCGCCGGAGTTTGCGGAAATCCTCACCCCGGATGCGATGGCGTTTGTGGCGAAGTTGCAACGGGAGTTCGGAGCGCGTCGCAATGAAGCGCTCAAAGCGCGACAAGATCGACAATCACGCTTCGATGCGGGTGAGATGCCCGATTTTTTGACATCGACGAAACACGTTCGCGATGGCGATTGGACGTGCGCGGCGATTCCGAACGACATGCGCGATCGCCGCGTCGAAATCACCGGGCCGACCGATCGCAAGATGGTGATCAACGCGCTCAATTCTGGCGCGAAGATGTTCATGGCCGATTTCGAAGACGCGAATTCGCCGACGTGGCGGAACATGGTCGAGGGGCAGATCAATCTGCGCGATGCGATTCGGCGAACGATCTCGTTTCGCTCAGCGGAAGGAAAAGAATACAAGTTGAACGAAGGCACGGCCGTCTTGCTCGTTAGGCCGCGCGGCTGGCACCTGGACGAGCGAAATGTACATGTCGATCTTGCGCCGGTCTCCGGTGCGTTGTTCGACTTCGGTTTGTATTTTTTTCACAACGCGCGGGCGCTGCTCGAGCGCGGCACCGGCCCGTATTTTTATTTGCCGAAGATGGAGAGCCATCTCGAGGCGCGCATCTGGAACGATGTCTTCAATCTCGCGCAGGACGATCTCGGCATTCCGCGCGGCACGATTCGCGCGACGGTTTTGATCGAGACTATTCCGGCCGCATTCGAGATGGATGAAATTCTTTACGAATTGCGCGATCACTCCGCCGGCCTCAACTGCGGTCGCTGGGATTACATTTTTTCCTGCATCAAAAAGTTTCGCGCGAAAGAAGATTTCATTCTGGCCGATCGCGCGCTCGTGACGATGACGACGCACTTCATGCATTCGTATTCGTTGCTCTGCATCAAGACTTGTCATCGCCGAAACATTTTCGCGATGGGCGGAATGGCGGCGCAGATTCCGGTGAAGGGCGATGAGAAGGCGAACGAGGAAGCGTTCGCGAAAGTGCGCGCGGACAAGGAGCGCGAAGCGAGCGATGGGCACGACGGAACGTGGGTGGCGCATCCCGGAATGGTGCAATTGGCGATGGATGCCTTTAACGCCCGAATGAAAACGCCGAACCAGATCGACCGGAAACGTGACGATGTCGATGTTAGCGCAACCGATTTGCTCGACTTCGGGCCTAACGAGCCGATCACGGAAGCCGGTTTGCGGCAGAACGTGAGCGTCGGCGTGCAATATCTCGAGGCGTGGCTGCGCGGTCACGGCGCGGTGCCGTTGTTTAATCTGATGGAAGACGCGGCCACCGCGGAAATTTCGCGCGCGCAGGTCTGGCAATGGATCCGCAACAAGCGCGGCGTGCTGAGCGACGGACGCAAAGTGACGAAGGAATTGTTTCACGATGTGCTGCGGGAAGAGATCGGCAAAATCAAAACGCAGATTGGCGATGCGACGTTCGGTAAGCGCAAATACAACTTAGCTTCCGAATTGTTTGAGAGGATCACGACCGACGATCATTTCGCGGACTTCCTGACATTGCCGGCATACGAGCTTTTATGAAAACGGGACGCGACCGGACTAACGAAGATCGACATCTTCCGAGTTGGGACGATGTCGAACGACCGTACTCGCGTGAAGATGTCGAGCGATTGCGCGCGAGCGTAACGGTCGAACACACCCTGGCGCGACGCGGCGCGGAGAAGTTGCGCCGTTTGCTGGAGACCGAAGATTACGTCGCAGCGCTCGGCGCCCTCACCGGAAATCAAGCAATGCAGCAGGTGCGCGCCGGATTGAAGGCGATTTATCTCAGCGGGTGGCAGGTGGCCGCGGACGCGAACCTCGCCGGCCAGATGTATCCGGACCAAAGCTTATATCCGGCGAACAGCGTTCCGGCTGTCGTTAGGCGCATCAATAATACTTTGCTAAGGGCCGATCAGATTCACAAAGGTGACGCTAAGATCGACATCGACTGGCTGGTCCCGATCGTTGCGGATGCGGAAGCGGGATTCGGCGGGCCGTTGAATGTTTTCGAATTAACGACGGCGATGATCGACGCGGGCGCGGCCGGGATTCATCTCGAGGACCAGCTCGCGAGCGAGAAGAAATGCGGACACATGGGCGGCAAGGTTCTTATCCCGACGAGTCACGCAATCCGCAATCTCGTCGCGGCCCGACTTGCCGCGGACATTGAGAACGTGCCGACGCTGATCATCGCGCGCACGGATGCGAATGCGGCGAAGCTGCTCACGAACGATGTCGATCTTCGCGATAAGGAATTCATCACCGGCGAGCGGACCGATGAAGGATTTTATCGGGTGCGCGCGGGATTGGATCAGGCGATTGCGCGTGCGATTAGCTATGCGCCGTACGCGGATTTGGTTTGGTGCGAAACGAGCGAACCGAATCTCGACGAAGCGCGGCGATTCGCGGAAGCGGTGCACCAGGAACATCCGGACAAATTGCTCGCATACAATTGTTCGCCGTCGTTCAACTGGAAGAAGAAGCTCGATGCGGCGACGATCGCGAAATTTCAGCGCGAGCTCGGCGCCATGGGCTACAAGTTTCAATTCGTTACGCTCGCCGGATTTCACGCGCTCAATTACTCGATGTTCAAACTCGCGCACGGTTATCGAGAGCGCGGCATGGCGGCGTATTCGGAATTGCAGGAAGCGGAATTTGCGGCCGAAGCGGATGGTTACACCGCGACGAAACATCAACACGAGGTCGGCACCGGATATTTCGACGAGGTGGCGAAGATCATTGCCGGGGATGATTGCGCGACGGTGGCGTTGAGTGGCTCGACGGAGGCGGAGCAGTTTCGCTAGGAATTGTCGATCTTAGCGATTGTCGATCTTGCGCTAAGGCGGCGGATTTTCTTGAATCCAAAAGGCGCTCTCGGCGCATCTCACTCGCAAAGGACAAATATGAAAGCATTTCTCATCGTCTGTATTTGCTCGATCGGGCTCAGCGCCGGTCTGCTCGCGCAAGGTCCGTCGCCGTCGACAGCGGCGAGCGCGCCCGCGGTCTCGGCGAGCGTGTCGCCGGCCTCATCACCGGAGAGCGAGCTCGAGCGATCGATTCGGAAACATCAAAAGAAGCACTTCAATTTCACCATCGGCGATCCGGACTCGAACGGCGACGAATCGGACCACAAAAGCAAACACCACAGCGGCGATGACATTCCGGAATTTGTGCTGCCGATCGTCGCGATCGTTTTTCTCACCATCTTCGGGGCGCCGGTATTGATCGTGGCCGTCATTTTGTATTTCGGATTTTCGAAGACCCGAATGCAGCATCGCACCATCCGCATGATGGTGGAGAAAGGTCAGCAAGTTCCGGCGGAATTGCTGGCGGCGCCGCCGCCCGCAGTGCGGCAACGTTCCGATATGCGGCGCGGAGTTGTCCTTTCGATGATCGGACTCGGTTTAGTGGTTTGGCTGGGCGCGGTGAACGATTGGGAAAACGGCGCCTGGTCGTTAGGCCTGATCCCGTTCCTCATCGGCGTGGGTTACCTGCTGGTGTGGAAGCTCGAAGGCGGAAAACCGAAAGGAGACAACCCGCCGCCGTTGCCATAACCTCGGCACGTGGAGTTAACCGATGCGGACCTCATCGCTCGTGTTCTTGTCGATGATGACCAGCATGCGTTTGGCGAGCTGGTCCGGCGGCATCAATCGGCCGTGCGCGGCATGTTGCGCCAGCTCACGCGCACCGATCTCGCCTTGGCCGATGATCTGGCACAGGAAACTTTCCTTCGCGCTTACAGAAACATTCGGAGCTTTCGGGGCGAGGCGAAATTTTCAACCTGGCTTTATCGGATCGCCTACAATTGCTTTCGCGAAGACGCCCGCAAACGAAAGGAACTTGTCGGCGTTGATGAAGGACAATGGCAGAAGGAATTGGACCCGCACACGGTCGATGCCGGATTAAGACATGATCTTATGCACGCACTAAACCTGCTTCCATTACATGAGAGGAGCGCGGTGATGCTTTGTTGTCAGCAGGGACTTTCGCATGATGAAGCGGCCCGCGTGCTCGACATCCCGCTCGGAACGGTGAAGACTAATGTATTACGCGGCCGGGAAAAACTTAAGAAGACATTGGCAGCATGGGCGACGAGCTAAGATCGACAATCACTGAAGACGCGTTAGATCGACAACTGCGCGAGGCCGCTCCGTACATTCACGATGACGGATTCACCGCGCGCGTGCTGGCGTGTTTGCCGCCGCCACAGCGAGAGTCGCGATCGATTCGCAGCGCAATCCTGATCGGCCTCACCCTGCTCGGGAGCGCTTTGGCCTCTATGCTCACGGACAGCGGGCGTTTCATCGTGGTCGATCTCGTCCGGCTCGCGCAGATGCCGTTCGCGTCTGTGCTCATCATGACATTTGCCATTGGTCTCTTAGCGATCAGCGGCGCGTTAGTCGCCGCGATGGCTAAGCTGCAAGACATTCGCACTTAGTTGCTTGCATTGTCGATCTTCCGCGCGCAGGATGCGGCATGCTACGAAATATTCCGAGCGCTGTGCTCAAACAACTCGTTAAACTTTCCGAGCGTCGCGAAGCGCTCATGTCGCAGATCCAGCAGGTCGATCGTGAAATCGTGCGGCTCGAAAGCCGTTTCGGTGTCCCCGCGGCCGATGATCGCTCGGCGCCGGTAACAATTTCGTCCAAGTCGGGCGGCCGGGCCGGCAAGAAATCCGGCCGGCGAACGAAGCGTGGCGCGTTGCGTGAAGCGATTGTGGGCGCATTGCGCGCTGCGGGCAAACGCGGCAGCACCATCAAACAGCTTTCGGAAAAACTGCGCGTGCCGTCGGCGAATCTCTACGTCTGGTTTAACTCCACCGGGAGAAAAGTGCGCGGTTTGAAAAAAATCGGGCCGGCTACCTATAGGCTAAGCGTCTAAGACAGCGCGCGTGCGCTGCGCACGTCGTCCGCAATTTGCCGCTTAAGCGCGTCGACGTTCGGAAATTTCTTTTCCGGACGCAAGTATTTGATGAAGCGGACCTCGATGTCTTTGCCGTAAATGTCGCGATCGAAGTCGAGAAGATAAATTTCCAGGACGCGGTCAGATTTTTCCGTCGCGACGGTTGGGCGCACGCCGAGGTTTACGAGCCCGCGGAAAAGTTGATTGTCGATCTTAGCTTCGGCGAAATAGACGCCGTTAGGCGGAAATTGCTCGCTGTGCGCACTGAGATTGGCGGTCGGATAACCGATTTGCTTCCCAAGGTTATCGCCGTGCACGACCGTGCCCAGAATGGTGTACTCGCGGCCGAGCATTTGCGCAGCGCGCGCGAAATCGCCGCGCTCGACCGCCTGGCGAATCGCGGTGCTGCTGACGATTTCGCCATTCACAGTTACGGGATGAATGCCGACCACATCGAAGTGCGCGCGCGCGCCGAGCTGCTTCAATAAATCGAGATTACCGGCGCGACCTTTGCCGAACGACCATTCGTGCCCCACGCAAATTTCGCGCAGCGGTTTCGAATGGACGACGAGTTGCTCGACGAATTTCTCAGGCGACATGGCGGCAAATTCTTTGTCGAAGCGAATGACCAGGAGATGATGAACCCCGAGACCGCGAATGAGCGCGATCTTATGCTGCGTCGCGGTGAGAAGATGCGGCGCTTTTTCCGGACGCAGAACTTTTTCCGGATGCGGATCGAAAGTAACAACGACTGGCGTGCCCTTCGCGGTCTGTGCGTGTTCGGCCGACGTAGAAATGACGGCTTGATGTCCGAGATGGACGCCGTCGAATACGCCGATCGCCAAAAAAAGCGGGCCCGGTAATTGCCCGAGTTCTTCGATCGAATGCAGAACGTGCAACATGTCGATCTTATGCGCCGCGCATCCGGGAGACTTGGGGCAAGCTTAGAATGCGTCCGACGATTTCGTCGCGCGGCTTGCTTTGGATGTCGCTGACACTAATTGCAAGATCGACATCGAAACGTCCGGATTTGGTCCGGCGCAGATTTTTCAAATGCGCGCCGCAGCCGAGGACTTCGCCGATATCATGCGCGTAGGTGCGCACGTAAAAACCTTTGCTCGAGTGAACCGTAAAATCGATATCTGGCAACGCGATCTTATCGATCGAGTAGGCGTAGACATGGACCAGACGCGGCTCTCGTTCCACCGTTTTGCCTTCACGCGCGAGTTTATAAAGCGGAACGCCGCCCTGTTTCTTAGCTGAGACCATCGGCGGCAGTTGATGAAAATCGCCGCGGAACTTTTCGAACGCGGCGCGAATTTGTTCTTCGTTCAATTCCGGAACGGGGCGCGTCTCGACGACTTCACCTTGTCGATCTTGCGTACTTGTCGATCTACCGAGCGTAAGCGTGCCGGCATAAACTTTGTCTTCGCTCATCAACAGATCCTGAATCTTCGTGCCGCGACCGATGGTGAGAATAAGTAAACCGGTCGCGAGCGGATCGAGCGTGCCGCAGTGGCCGACTTTTTTGATGTCGAGCTTGCGCCTAACGATCGCAACAACGTCGTGCGACGTCATGCCATCGGCCTTGTCGACGAGCAGGACGCCGTCAGGAGTTGCAGTCAAGGACATGGGAAATTTCCGCCAGCACTTTGCCTTCGACTTCGGCGAGCGAGCCGCGGACCCGCGCACCGGCGGCAAGTTTGTGACCGCCGCCGCCGAATTTTGTCGCGACCGCGCAGACGTCGGCCCTATCGTCTTTCGATCGCATGCTGACGCGCACTTTGCCGTCGCTGAGCTCCTCGAAAAATGCGGCAACAACCACGCCGCGGATGGCGCGGACATGATCGATGAGACCTTCGTTATCTTCCGGCAATACGCCGAGATCGGCGGCGGTCTTCATGCTCAAACTAAAACTCGCGACGCGATCGGCGCATTCGAAATGCAATGTGCCTAACAGTTCGCGCAACAACTCGATGCGGCGCTTCGGATAATTTTCGTAGGTGAGCTGGTTCACGCGGCCAACATCGACACCGGCGCGGACGAGTTCGGCCGCAATCTCATAAGTGCGCGCGGTCGTGTTTGGATATTGAAACGAACCGGTGTCGGTGGAAATGGCGACGTAAAGATTCTCGGCCATCGCGCGGTCGAACGGCAGGCCCTGATCTTTGATTAATTCGTAAATGATCTGGCCGGTCGCGGGCGATGTATCGTCGATGTAAACGAGATCGCCATAACGCGGGTTGCTCGGGTGATGATCGATGTTGATCCAAGTCTTAGCGGATTTGATCGCAGTCAGCGCGGTGCCGAGCCGGCTTTGAATGGCGGTGTCTAAGGCAATTGCAAGATCGACATCTTCCGGTTCGGCCGGTGGCTTAGATACCAAATCGGAGGAGGGGAGAAAGCTGTACTTCTCCAGCATTCCCTCTTCGTTCCAAATGCGAACGTCTTTGCCGAGTTTCTTGAGCGACAATCCCAGCGCGAGCTGGCTGCCGAGCGCATCGCCATCCGGTCGCACATGGCTCATGACGGCGACACGTTGATGTTCGTGGAGAGCTTTTCCGATCTCGGAGAAAGTGGCCGCGTTCACTCGGTGTCGTTAGGCGGCTCGATCTCCTGAAGGATTTTGATCACGCGCGTGCCGCGCTCGATCGAATCGTCGAGATGGAAAATGAGATGCGGGGTGTATTTGAGCACGACGTTACGGGCAAGCTGTGTCTGGAGCGGGACGCGATGTTCTTCCAACTGCGCGAGAACGTCTTTGTTTTCGCCCAGGACACTGACATAGACGTGCGCGTTCTTGAGGTCGGTCGTAACATCGACCTGATTGATGGTGACGAGCGCGTTCTCGAAACTTAATTCGCGGGCGACGATAATGCTGAGCTCGCGTTTGAGAAGTTCGTTCACGCGTAATTGTCGATGTTTCATGACACTGCCCTCGTTCGCCGCAGCAAACGCCGAATGGGTTAAAGTTTCTGCGCGATTTGCTCGAGTTGATACGACTCGATGATGTCGCCGACTTGATATTCGCTAAAATCGCCGAGCTTGAGACCGCACTCGAGACCGGACCGGACTTCTTTCACGTCGTCCTGAAAACGACGCAGCGTCGAGATTCCGCCGTCGTAAACCGGCTGACGGCGGCGCAAGACGCGCGCACGCGCCACGCGCGCAATCCGGCCGTCGGTCACGAGACAACCGGCGACGATACCTTTGCTCAATTGGAAAACTTGTTTCACTTCCGCGTGTCCGATGACCGTCTCGCGATGTTCCGGGTCGAGCAATCCGGCCATCGCTTCTTTAATCTGATCGATCAGCTCGTAGATGATGCTGTAAAGTTTTACCTGCACGCCTTCGGAACGCGCGGCGGTGACCGCGTTCGACTCGACTTTGACGTTGAAGCCAACGACCACGGCGTTGGACGCGCTCGCGAGCAGAATGTCCGACTCGGACACGGGACCGACAGCCGAATGAACGAATTCAAGACTGATTTTCTTGCTTTCGATTTGACCGAGCGCCCCAATGATCGCTTCGAGCGAGCCTTGCGCATCCGCTTTCAAGACAATCTTCAGCGTCTTCCTGCCATCGGCGGCTTCGAGCAATGTTTCGAGAGTGGCGCGTTGGGGGGCCGCGAGTTTGTTGGCGCGCTTGGCTTCAAGCCGTTCATCACTTAGTTGCTTAGCTTCGCGCTCAGACTCCATGGCTAAGAATTCGTCACCGGCATTCGGGAGGCCGGTGAAACCAAGAACTTTTACCGGCATGGCCGGCCCCGCTTCCTTGATCATCTTGCCCTGATCGTTGATGAGCGATTTCACTTTGCCGCTGTAATCGCCGCAGATGAATGGATCGCCTACGCGTATCGTGCCCATTTGCACGATGACGGTCGCGACCGGTCCGCGGCCGGCTTCGACCTGCGCTTCGATGACAGTGCCGCGCGCCTTTGCCGTCGGTGACGATTTCAATTCCATCACCTCTGCCTGCAACGTCATCATCTCGAGCAACTGATCGATGCCCTGACCTTTCGTAGCCGAAACGGGCACGACAATGGTTTCGCCGCCCCAATCTTCGGGCGTCAGTCCCTGGTCCTGAAGTTGTTTCTTTACCCTGTCGATGTTCGCGCCGGGCAAATCGATTTTGTTGATCGCCACCATGATCTTCACATGTGGCGCAGCTTTGGCGTGACTGATCGCTTCGAGCGTCTGCGGCATCAATCCGTCGTCCGCGGCGACAACGAGCACGACAATGTCGGTCACGTTTGCGCCGCGCGCGCGCATGGCCGTGAACGCAGCGTGACCCGGCGTATCAATGAAAGTAATGCGCGACCCTTTGTGATCGACCGAATACGCGCCGATGTGTTGGGTGATTCCGCCCGCTTCACCGGCGGCGACGCGCGTCTTGCGGATCGCGTCCATGAGCGAGGTCTTACCGTGATCGACATGACCCATGAAAGTGATGATGGGACCGCGCGGTTTTAATTCTTCTTCCTTCTGGATAACGGGCGCGGGCGGCGCGACCACGACCTGCTCGACCTTGTGCACACCGCCGCCTTTTTCGCGGCGCTCCTTTTCGAGAACGAATCCGTGCGCTTCCGCAATTTTCGACGCGATGTCGGGCTCGATCGTCTGATTGATGTTCGCAAAAATGTTGAAAGCCATCAGCTCGGCGATGACCTGATGCGGTTTCAAGCCCAGCTCTGCCGCGAGTTGCTTCACAATAATCGGCGGCTTGATGTGGATGACATTCTGCGGCTCTTCCTCCTCCACCGGAGTCGCCGGCGCTTCCGGCGCAAGATCGACAACTTCCTTTGGCGGCTCGGGCTTCGGCGCCTCGACCGGTTTCGGCGGCGGCGCCGCCATGGATTCGCGAATGCGCGAGATTGGCGGCAACACCGTCGTTTTCTTCTTAACTTCGCCGTCTTCCGATTTCTTCGGCGCCGCTTGTTTATCGATCAACGAAACGCTCTCGACATGGCGTTTCGGCGCCGGCGGCGGTTTATGCGCGGCCGGCTTTTTAACTTCCGGAGCCGGGGCCGGTTCCGTTTTTTTCTTAACGACCTTGGCTTTGCCGGAAGCCGGCTTCGTCGCCGCGGTTTTGCGGGTCGCCGTTTTTTTCGCTGCCGTCTTGCTGGTCGTTTTCGTTGCCATTCTGATATCTAAAAATCTTTTTCATGGCTCGTTAGGCCGAGCCGGCGTTCTGCGCTGCTGCTTCTTCTCGCGGCACGGCCGCATGGATTTCCTGCGCCTTCGCTTCATCGACGCCGAGGATGTCCACGAAATCAGAGACGTCCGCGTCGCGCAATCCTTCTAAGTTAGTGAAACCGGACTTCACCAGCGTCATCGCCTGGTCATTCGTGATCGGCAACGCGGCCGCGAGCGTTTGCGCCGCTTGCGCGACCTTCTGCTCGACCGCCGTCGTCGCCGACGTGTCCTTGTCGATGTTGATTTCCCAACCGGTCAATCGCGAAGTCAGTCGCGCGTTCTGTCCCTTTTTCCCGATCGCGAGCGAAAGCTGATCTTCATCCACGGAAATTTGCACGCTCTTCTTTTCCGTATCGAACACGAGGTTTTTCACCTTGGCCGGCTTCAGCGCCTCGAGCACGTATTCCTTCGGGTCCGAGCTCCAACGAATGATGTCCACCTTTTCGTTATTCAGCTCGCGCACAATGTTCTTCACGCGCGAACCACGCATGCCGACGCAAGCGCCGACCGGATCGACCTTTTCATTCGCGCTCCAGACCGCGATCTTCGTCCGATAACCCGCTTCGCGGGCGATGCCGCGAATCTCGACCGTGCCGTCGGCAATTTCACTCACTTCCATTTCGAAAAGTCGCCTAACGAAATTCGGATGGCTGCGCGAAACAATGATTTCCGGTCCGCGGATTCCGTTATCGACCGCGACGACATAGGCGCGCAAGCGATCGCCCACGTTGTAATCTTCAACCACCACGCGCTCGCGCTGCGGCATGATCGCTTCGAATTTGCCAAGATCGAGAATCACATCCGAGCGATCGAACCGGCGCACCGTGCCCGAAACAATTTCACCGGCGCGGTCCTTGAACTCCTCGTAAATCATCTCCTTCTCGACCTGACGAATGCGTTGCATCATCGCCTGCTTCGCGGTTTGCGCGGCGATGCGGCCGAAATTTTTCGGAGTCACTTCCACTTCCACTTCGTCACCGACGTTCGCGTCCGCTTTGATGTTGCGCGCTTTGGCTAACGAAATTTCGTCCTGCGGATTCGTGACGTCTTCGACCACGAGCAATTTCGCGAGCGCGCGAATGACGCCGGTCTTCGGGTCGATGTCGATGCGCAGATCGCGTGACGCGCTCACGCTTTTTTTCGAGGCCGAGAGCAACGCAGTCGATACCGCCTCGAGCAGGACATCGCGTTTGATCCCGCGTTCCCGCTCCAGGTAGTCGAGCATGGCAATAAATTCGGCGTTCATAAAACATCCAGTCCGCAGACTAAAAAGAGTGGGCTACTGCACCCACTCCTTCCAGCGCGGACTAGGACACATACTGTAGATTTCGCGGGGCAAACGTCAAGCGGCCAAGATCGACATGGACAAGATCGACATGTGCGCAACAATCGAACGCATGTCGCGTCTGCCACCGCTCTTGTTGGTCGCAATTGTCTGGGCCGCGATCTATCTGCCCGCGCTCGGGTTGTTCGAGATCAAAGGCGAAGAAGGCCGCCGCATTTTGCCCGCGATGGCGATGATCGAGAGCGGCAATTATCTCGTGCCGCAAGTAGGTGGCGAAGCGTATTACCGCAAGCCGCCGCTGATTAACTGGCTCATCGCCGGTTCGTTTAAAATCTTTCGTGTGCGCAATGAATGGACCGCGCGTGTTCCATCGGTGTTGTCGATCTTAGCGGTGGCGATCGCGTTTGTGACAATCGCAAAACAAACGCTTGGCGCTGGATCGACCATGGCGGCGCTGATTTGGCTAACGAATTTCGGCACGCTCGAAAAAGGGCGACTGGTCGAAATCGAAGCGCTTTACATTTCGCTCTGCGGCCTGGCCATGATTTTTTGGTTGAGCTGGTGGCGCGAGCGCCGTTCGCCCTGGCTTACGTGGACCGTGCCGTGGATTTTTCTCGGGCTCGGCTGGCTCGCGAAAGGTCCGACCCATCTGGTTTTTTTCTACGCGCTCGTCGGTTTTGTTTTGTGGAAAGATCGACAATGGCGCGTCCTATTTCATCCCGCGCATTTGTTAGGCATCATCGTGATGATGTCGATCTTTGCGGCATGGCTCATTCCTTTCATGCATGCGACCGAAACCGAACGCATGATGAAAACATGGAACAATCAATTCGCCGGCCGCATCACCGGCGGCTTCTTCGGATGGCGCGCATGGCTCACCACCATTCCGCGAGCGCTGTTCTATTTTCTCCCGTGGATTCTCGTCGTTCCGTTTTTGCGTTTCGAAAAATTTTCCGACGAAAACGAACGCAATCTCGCGCGCGCACTCGCCTGGAGCACGGCGCTACCGCTGGTCGTCGTCGGATTAATTCCTGGCTCCGCTCCGCGCTACACCCTTCCGGTTTTGGTGCCGTTTTGCTGTCTACTCGCGCTCGCCTTCACGCGTGACGCGTACGCCTTGCCGGCGAAATTGCGATCGACCGAGCCGGTCTGGTCGCGCGTCAGCGTGGTGTTTGTCGGGCTGTTCGTGGCGATCGGCGTGATCAGTCTACCGATCTTTTCGTTCGTCGTGAAAGAAAAGGTGAAGAACATCGCGGCGGAAATAAACGCGTCGGTTCCGCCTAACGAGACGCTGTACGCAGTCGATCCAAATTATCAGCCGTTCTTTTTCTACATGCTCGCGCCGGTGCAATATCTGAGCAGCGTGGATGAAGTGCCCTACGACGCGCATTATTTTCTGACGCGGCCGCATGAGGAACGAAAGGCGATGTCGAGCGAGCAATGGTCGCCCAAGCATCCGCGGGTGGTGAAGCGGGTGAAGGATTATCGGAATCAAACCCTGGTTTTGTTCGCGCTCGACCCGGGTTGAAAAGATCGACATCTCCCGTTTGACAGGAGCGCGAGTCGTTAGCATGCTAACGAATTCTGAAACTCGCGGACAAGATCGACATCGACGCCTTCGGTCCTTTGTTGCACGGCACGGCGCGGGCCTGGCGCTCGAAGCTGGACCAGCGCCTCAAGCCGCTCGGACTTAGTCAGGCGAAGTGGCGCACGCTTCTGCACCTTTCGCTCGCGGGCGAACCGATCACTCAGGCCGAGATCGCATCGCGTCTCGAGATTGAGGAGCCGACTTTAGTGACGTTGTTGCATCGCCTTGAGCGCGGCGGCTGGGTCGCGCGCAAAAACTCCGCGCACGATCGCCGTTGCAAAACGGTGCATCTCGGCCGGCGCGCCACACGCGTGATCAGTGAAATCACCGCGGCTGCGAACAAGCTCCGCGGCGAACTTTTGGCGGACGTGTCATCGGCGGAATTGCGCACGTGCATGCGCGTGCTGGAACGTGTGCGCGACAAAGCAGAGGAAAAATCAACGAACGGCCGCGGGAACGGTCGAAGAATGGCAAGCCGCAACGGCAAGCACTGATATGCCGCCGACAATTACACAAGTGAACGAAGCCGCGCGTGAGATGGTGGGCGATCTCGAACAACGCGTCGGGGGCAAGCGGCGGTTGCGGATTGTTATCGGAGTTGTCGGCCTCGTCGTGATTCTGCTGTTGCTGCGAAGTTTCGTCGCGCATCACAAAACGCAGCCGGCTCCGCCGCCGAGAAACGTCGAAGTCGCAAAAGTTACAACCGCCGATGTGCCGCTTTATCTGGACGAAATCGGCACGACCGCACCGTTCGAGACGGTGGACATCAAAGCGCAGGTAAACGGGCAGATTATCAGTCGCGAATTCAAGGACGGCGCCGACGTTAAAAAAGGCGATCTCTTATTTCGAATCGATCCGCGCCCGTATGAAGCGGCGCTCGCTTCGGCGCAGGCCGATCGCGCCTTAGCCGAGGCGAATTTGAAACGCGAAGCCGAGCTCGTCGCGAAGAATGTGACGGCGCGACAGGAATGGGACACCGCGCAGGCGAACGCGATGAAGGCGCAGGCAGCGGTGGCGGCGGCGCAGGTGAATCTAGATTTTTGTTACATCAAATCGCCGATCGACGGCCGCGTCGGGTTGCGCAATGTCGATGTTGGCAATCTGGTCGGGCCCGGCAGTCCGGCCCTCGTCACCGTCCAGGGATTCGATCCGATTTACACCGATTTCACCGTGGCCGAGCCGGACTTGGCCATCGTTAGGCAATATCTTGGCAATCCGAAAATGAAAGTGGTGACGGACGCGGAGAACGACAACATTCCGCCGCGCGAAGGTGATCTCTATTTCATCGACAACGCGGTCCAACCCGGTGTCGGGACGGTGAAGGCGCGCGGGATCACGGCAAATCCGGATCATGCGCTGTGGCCGGCGCAATTCGTCCGCGTGCGTTTGATTCTCGATGTGCTCTCGAATGCGAAACTGGTGCCGAGTAGCGCGGTGCAGATCGGTCAACGCGGGCCGTACGTGTTTGTTGTTAAACCGGATTCAACGCTTGAGTTACGGCAGGTGAAGCCGGGACAGCAACAGGGCGATCTCACCGTGATCAAAGACGGCATACAGCCGGATGAAATGGTGGTGACAAGCGGGCAATTGCAACTCGCGCCCGGCGCGCGGGTGAATGCGAAGCCGATGGAACAATCGGCCACGAGTCCATCACCTTCGCCCGCTAAGATCGACAATCACTAAGATCGACAATCGCATGGCGGATCAATTCGATGGCGGTGGCGACGGCGAATTCGCAGAATCGCCATTGACGCATCGTCATGGCACGGCCGGCGAAAAAACGCCCGCCGGAAAGCTCGTGCAATTTTCTTCCGGCCTTTCGTTGCCGTTCATCAAACGGCCGGTGATGACGATGCTTCTCACCACATCGATCATTGTCTTCGGCATTCTCACCTATCGGCAGCTCTCCGTGAACGATTTGCCGGCGGTCGATTATCCGGTCATTCAGGTGACCGCGAATTATCCGGGAGCGAATCCGGAGACGATGGCAAACACGGTGGCGACGCCGCTCGAAAAACAGTTTACGCAAATCCCCGGCCTCGCCCTAACGACAAGCTCGAGCACGCAGGGCACGACGAACATCACGCTGCAGTTCGATCTCGATAAATCGATTGTCGATGCCGCGACCGATGTGCAGGCGGCGATCCAGCGCGCGAGCGGGCAATTGCCTAACGATTTGCCGCAACCGCCGCAATTTCAAAAGACAAACCCGAACGATCAGCCGGTGATGTACATCGCCCTAACGAGCGACACGCTCACCGACGGCGACCTTTACAAGTACGCCAGCACGCAAGTGCAGCAGCGCATCAATATTTTGCCGGGAGTATCGCAGGTCCAAATCTTTGGCGTGAAGAGCGCGATCCGCATCAAAGCCAACCCGGGCGCGCTGGCGACGCGCAACATTACATTCGATGAGCTCGCGACGGCCATAAAAGCGGGGACGGCGTATTTGGGCGCGGGTCAGTTCGACGGCAAGACAATGTCGATGGTGCTGCGGCCTAACGGACAGCTGACCGACGCCGAAGGTTATCGCAATCTCATCATCGCGGGCGGAAATCCGCCGGTGTATTTGCGCGATGTCGCGACGGTCGTGGACAGCATCCAAGACGAGCGGCTCTCGCGTCACTTTTTCGCGCGTGGGTTTAATCCACCGGCGTCGGTCGTTGTGCTCGCGGTATCGCGTCAGGCCGGGGCGAACGCGGTGAAAGTGGCGCAATCGGTCAACGACCTCATGCCGCAATTGCGACTCGAGCTTCCCGGTTCGATCCGATTGATTCCGACTTTCGATCGCTCGCAAAGCATCGTGCGTTCGGTCTCGGATGTGCAAACGACCTTGTTCATCGCGTTTTTCCTCGTCGTGCTTGTCATTTTCGTCTTCCTCGGACGCGCTCGCGACACGCTCATTCCGGTGGTGGCATTGCCATTGTCGATCTTGCTCACGTTTCTGGCGATGTGGATGTTCAATTACTCGATCAACAATCTCACGCTCATGGCGCTGACGTTGGCGATCGGGTTTCTCGTGGACGACGCGATCGTCTTTCTCGAGAATGTCGTTAGGCGGACCGAGCATGGCGAGTCGGTCTATCGCGCGACGTTGAACAGCGCCGGCGAAATTTCCTTTACCATTCTGTCGATGACGCTCTCGCTTGCGGCCGTGTTCATCCCGCTTGTCTTCATGCCGGGTTTGTTAGGCCGAATCTTTCGCGAATTCGCCATTACCATCATCGTCGCGATCATTTCCTCGGGGCTCGTCTCGCTCACGCTTACGCCGCTGATGTGCGCGCGACTTGTCGTCGAACACAGTCCGGATCAGCGCGAAACGTGGATGCAACGTTTCACCGCCGGCTTCTTCAAACCGATCCTGTGTTTCTACGATCGTTCGTTAGGCTGGTTTCTCGATCACGCGAAGCTCGCTCTTCCAATCCTTATCCTCTGCGCGGTCGGGGTGTGGTTTTTCTTCCACGCGTTGCCGTTCACGCTGTTGCCGACCGGCGACAGCGGCCTGCTTCGCGGCGCGTTGCTTTTGCAGGAAGGCGCCTCGCCGCAATTGCAAAAGGATGTGCAGAACAAAGTCGACCCGATTCTTCAGGCGAACCCGGCGGTGGATAAATATTTCACTATCGCCGGCGGTGGTCGCGCGGGTCCATCGGCACTTTTCACTGTGATGTTTCTCGGCGATCGCAAACACCGCGCGTCCATCGATGAGGTCGCGCAAGATCTTCGCCGTTCGCTCGGCAGTTTGCCGGGCACGTTTCCGACGATGAATCCGGCGCCGGTTTTGCAAATCAACATCGGCGCAACCGGCAGCGCGTTCGGACGCTACAGTTACGCCATCAGCGGAATCAATCCCGATGAAGTTTACGCCGCCGCCGATAAATTGCAGACGAAGCTAAATACGTATCAGGGTTTCGCCGCGCCGCCGCGCTCCGATCTTTTTCGAAACCAGCCCAACCTCGACATCGATGTCGATCGCGATCGCGCCAGCACGTTAGGCGTTTCGATCGGCAAAGTGCAAAACCTGCTGCGCGCGGCGTATTCGCAGAATTACGTTTACCTCATCAAAGAGCCGGACGATCAATATCAAGTCATCCTCGAGGCGACCGACAAAGATCGACAACGTCCCGAGGATTTGCGCGATTTGTACGTGCGCGGGCAGGGGACTTCGCTGGTGCCGTTGCGCGCGGTCACGAAATTCGGACCGCATCTCGGCTTGCAGTCGGTCAATCACACGAACCAATTCACCAGCGTCACGTGGGGCTTCGATACAAAACCTGGAGTCGCGCTTGGTGACGTGACGACCTTCATTCAAAAAGCGGCGAAGGAAGTTTTGCCGCCGACGGTGCAAGGCGAGTTGCAGGGCGAAGGACTCGTGCTGCAACAACTCTTCGGCGCGCTCCCATTTCTCATCATCGGCGCGTTGTTCGTCATGTACGTGATTCTCGGAATTCTTTACGAGAGCTACGTGCATCCGATCACAGTCCTCTCCACGCTTTTCCCGGCCGTCGTCGGCGGTTTGATGACGTTGTGGCTCTTCGGCTCAACCCTCTCGCTTTATTCCGTGATCGGACTGTTCCTTTTGATGGGCATCGTGAAAAAGAACGGCATCATGATTGTCGATTTTGCATTGCATCGACTCGATGAAGGCTACGATCGCCGCTCCGCTATTCACGAAGCGAGCGTCGAGCGTTTTCGTCCCATCATTATGACCACGCTCGCCGCGTTGATGGGAGCGGTGCCGCTCGCGCTCGGCTATGGCGCGGATGGCGAATCGCGGCGGCCGCTCGGCCTGGTCATCGTCGGCGGATTAATCGTGTCGCAGCTCATCACGCTTTACATCACGCCAGTGATTTACCTCGCGCTGGAGTGGTTCCAGGAAAATGTGCTCGATCGCGTGCCGTTCCTGCGCAGCGCGCACTATCACGAGCAATACGGCGGCACGACGCATACTCCGCTCGAGACCGCGAGCGCGACTCGTTAGGCAAGATCGACAACGACAAGATCGACAATTACTTCGCTGCGCTGGTCTCCGCAGCCTGTCGCACCGCCGCCGCCACCTGCGGCAGAACCGGTTGCTGCATCTTCAATCCAGACGAAATGCCTTTGCTTTCGTCTGGCCGCTTCGTTTTTTTCACCGACTCGATCTCGAGACGGATCTTGTTTTTGTTCGTCGCGAAGATCATGGCCACGTCTTCGGTGATAACGCCGGCGTCAAACGCTTTCAGCAGTTGTTGATCGAACGTGTGCCAGCCGCGGTTACTCGCCGCTTCGATAATATCGGCGAACATGCGGTTCTCGCCTTCGCCGTAAAGCAATGCTTCCCGCGTGCGCAGGCTGCTCCCCATGATTTCGGTCACAAGCAATCTTCCGCCGTCGATCTTGTTCACGAGCCGCTGGCTCACGATGAAGCGCACGGTATCGGCCAAACGTTGCCGCACTTGTTGCTCTTCCTCTTTGCTGAACATTCCGAGGATGCGATGGACGGTTTGGCCCGCGTCGATCGTGTGCAACGTCGCGAAAACAACGTGACCGGTTTCGGAAGCGGTGAGTGCGATCTCCATCGTTTCGCGGTCGCGAATTTCGCCGACGAAAATGACTTTGGGCGCCTGGCGCAAGGCCGCACGCAGACCTTCGGCAAAATTTGGGAAATCCCGGCCGAGCTCGCGTTGATTGAAGATGCAACCATGGTGCGCATGCACGTACTCGATCGGGTCCTCCAGGGTGATGACGTGAAGTTGCTGGGTGCGATTAAGGTCGCTTAAGAGCGCGGCTAACGTCGTGGTCTTGCCGCTCCCAGTCGCGCCGGTGACGAAAATGATTCCATTCTTTTCCAAGATAATCTGGCGGAAAATCGGTGGCAGGCCTAACGAATCGATCGTCGGAATATCCGCCGGTAAACGCCGCAGGACGATGGCATGCCGGCCGCGTTGTTTGAAAATGTTCGCGCGAAAGCGAGCACGATTAGCCAGTGCGTAGCTGCAATCGCACGACCCGCGCGTGGCGAAATCGTCAATTAGCCGTTGCTGACCATCGATGAGCAGGTTCGCCATGGCCTCGATCTCCTTTTCGGAAAGACCCTCCTTGCGGTCGGCGATTTCGAATTCCTTTAAGGCGCCGTGACATTGCGCGATCGGTTGTTTGCCGGCGATGAACAAGAAATCAGGGGCGTCGGGCTCGCTTTCGAGCATGGCTTCGAGCAGAGCGTCAAACCATTGCTTGGTCATATCGTTTCAATATTCAAACACTTGCGAGCCGATGAGCTCCGCCCTAACCAGCAAATCGCGCGCCGCATTCACGCATTGGAGAAATTGCGCTCTGGTAAAATCGTGGGAGCTGCGGTTCTGTTGATCGGCTAATGGCGGCGCAATTCGAAAAAGAGGCGACGGAATCCGGCGAATTCGAGCGGCAGGAAGACGCCTTTCGCGAATGGATTGGAAGATCGACATCGTACCCGCCGGTCGCGGGCCGATATCATCTTTATGTTTCACTCGCGTGTCCATGGGCCAGTCGCACTTTGATCGTGCGCAATCTCAAAGGACTTCAAAACGCGATCGGTCTAACCATTGTCGATCCTGTGCGCGACGAAAACGGCTGGGCCTTTCGCGAACCCTCCGAGAAATGGCCGCCGGCGCAGGAATTCGAATCGACCGATCCGGTTAATCATTTCAAATATTTGCGCGAAGCCTACGCCGCGACCGATCCGAACTTCGACCAGCGCGTGACCGTGCCCGTGCTTTGGGACAAGCAGACGAAGCGGATTGTGAACAATTGCGAGGACGACATCTGCGTCATGTTCAACGATGCCTTCAACGACATCGCTGCAAATAAAGATGTCGATCTTTTCCCAAAAGAGATTGCCGACGAGCAGACAAAGCTAAGCGACTTCGTTTACGAAAATATCAACAACGGCGTCTATCGCGCAGGCTTCGCTACGCGCCAGCGCCCGTACGAAATTTCCTGCCGAAAACTTTTCGAAGCGCTCGATGAAATGGAAAATCGTCTGACCAAATCGCGTTATCTTTTCGGCGATCGCATCGTTGAGACCGACTGGCGATTATTTTGCACGCTTGTCCGCTTCGACGTTGTCTACTTCGGCCATTTCAAATGCAACCTGCGGCGCGTCGTCGATTATCCGAATTTGCAGAACTACCTTGTCGATCTTTATCAGCAGCCGGGAATCGCCGACATGGTGAACTTCGATCACATCAAGCGTCACTATTACATGACGCATGAGCAGATTAATCCGACCCGGATCGTTCCGTTAGGGCCGATTGTCGATCTTACGCGCGCGCCCGCCGCTCCTCGTCGATCTGCTTGATGCGGGCGAGCAATTCTTTCTGGCTGGCCGGCTTTTCGAAAATCGCGTCCACCGGCAAATCGAGCAGACGTTTTTTGTCTTCCTCGCCTAACGGACCGGCGAAAACGATGATTTTACCTTTGAATCCGCCATCGCGCGCGCCTTTGGCGAGCGCATAGCCGTCGAGTCGCGGCATCCGAAAATCGGTGATGAGCAAATCAATCGTCGCGGGCGTGCGGGCGAGCGCGCTCGCCGCTTGTTGACCGTCGATCGCGGTTTCGACAGCGTAGCCTTGGTTGCGCAAGGTCGTGACTAACAATGACGCGACGTGGACGTTATCGTCAGCGCACAAAATTCGTAACGGTCCTACTCTGGATTCGCTCGGCGTCATATTTTGGTTTAAGGCGAAATCCCGATCGTTTCCGAATTAATCTCGTTTTGCTTTATCTTCGTGTTCCGCAGCGAAAATGGACGCAAACGGCGGCGTAAAAATTCAGATATTTCGCCGGCGATTTTTTACCGGAAGATGTCGATCTTAGCGCGCGCGGCTAAGCTTTTTTCCAGCTGTTGCCGTTTCCGTCGCCGCCGTTTGCGGGAGCGAGCGCGTACTCCGGCGCAAGATCGACATCTTGCATTTCATCTGGAGCTTCAGCGGAAGGTTTCTGGCGGTGCTGCTTGGCGATGAGCATGTAGAGCGAAGGCACGATGAACAATGTGAAGATCGTTCCGATCGTCATGCCGCCGACGAGAACGAGACCGATGGAATTTCGCGCGGCCGCGCCCGCGCCTGTGACGAGCGTTAGAGGAAAGTGACCAGCTACTGTGGCGACGCTCGTCATCATGATCGGCCGTAAACGAATGCGCGCCGCTTGCGCGACGGCGGCGAGTTTATCATGGCCTTGTCGTTGCAATTCATTCGCGAATTGGACGATCAAAATCCCATTTTTGGAGACGAGGCCGACAAGTGTGACGAGTCCGACCTGCGAGTAAATGTTGAATGACGTCGTAAAGCCGTCGGTGAAAAATTTTCCGAACGGCATTTTGAGGAACATGAAGAGACCGGCGCCGAAGAGCGCAAGCGGGACCGAGCCTAACAAGATGATGAATGGATCGCGGAAGCTGTTGAATTGCGCCGCGAGGACAAGAAAGATGAGCACGATGGCGAGTGCGAAGACGGCGCCGAATTTGCTACCTTCAATACGCAATTGGCGCGAGCCGCCGGTGTAATCGATGACGTAACCGGCCGGCAAAACTTTGTGCGCTTCGTCTTCGAGAAATTTGAGCGCGCTGTCGACCGAAGCGGCCGGCACGCCGCTGATGGTGACGGCGTTAAGCTGCTGCATGCGATTGAGCGAACGCGCGACTGTCTTGCGATCAATTGTCGCGATGGTGCTCAACGGGATTAGCTGCTTGTTAGGCCCGGTCACATAAATGTTTTGTAATTGTTCCGGATTCAATCGATCGACACGTTTGATCTGCGGAATGACCTTGTAGCTCAGGCCGTCCATGTTGAATCGGTTCACGAAATTGCCGCCGATGCTGGCGGACAAATCCGCGCCGACCTGCTGCATGTCCAGGCCCATGGTCGAAACTTTGTCGTGATCGAAGACGATTTGCGCCTGCGGCTGGTCGATCTTGGTGTCGATGTCGCCGAACTGAAAGACGTGTTTCTCCATCGCTTTCCCAAAAATTTGCTTCGCCAATTCTAGAATGCGTTCCTGCGGCGCGGTCGATGCGATCACGAAACTGACCGGGAAATTATCGCTGCCCGGAAGCGCTTCCGGCATAATCGGGAACATCTGGATTCCCGGAATGGCGCCGAGTTTTTGCTGCACGATTGGCAGATAATCTTTCGTCGGCGTTTTACGCGTGCCCCATGGCTTCAAGACCATTCCGCCGAAACCAAAGCTCGGATTCGTGATCTGAAACGTGAAGCGCGTATCCGGAATGTCCTGGAAAACTTTTCCAGCCGCATCGGCATAACGAATCGTGTCGTCGATCGTCGCGTTCGCGGGCGCCGTGATAATTCCGAAGATGACGCCCTGATCTTCTTTTGGCGCGAGCTCCTTGGTCGCGACTTTCGGAATGGTCGCGAACATGAACGCCGCCAGCAGCGAGATGCCGATCCAGACAACGTAAACTGCCGGACGCGCGGCCAGCGTTCGATCGAGATGTTCGCCATACCAGTCGCGAAAACGATCGAAGGTGCGATTGACCCAGCCGCTGAACCCGTGATCGTCATGCTCCGTGCGCAATAGATTCGCCGCCATCATCGGCGATAAAACAAGCGCGACGATGCCGGAAATGAAGACCGCGCCGGCAAGTGTGAGCGCAAATTCTCGGAAAAGTGCACCCGTCAGGCCGCCTTGCAGCGCGATCGGCGTGTAGACGGCCGCGAGTGTAATTGTCATCGCGATGATCGGCCCGATGAGCTCGCGCGCGCCGACAAGCGCCGCGTCCACACGCGACAAGCCTTCACGCATGTGACGTTCGACATTTTCGACCACGACGATCGCATCATCGACGACCAATCCGACTGAGAGCACGATCGCGAGTAGCGTCAGCAGATTCAGCGTGAAGCCGAAAAGCTGCATGAGAAACAACGCGCCGATTAATGAAATCGGAATCGCGACAATGGGCACGATGACGGAACGGAACGAGCCGAGGAAGAGGAAGATCACCACCATCACGATGATGAGAGTGTCGATCAAAGTTTTGACCACTTCGTGAATGGCGTCGTTGATGTAGGCGGTGGCGTCGTACGCCATTTCCGCCTGCATTCCGGTGGGCAATTCTTTTTTGATCGCTTCTAACTCGACGCGCACGCGCTTGATCACATCGACTGAGTTCGCGTTCGGCAGCACCCAAATGCCCATGAACACGGCTTTTTGCCCCGAGAAACGCACCTCCGCGTTGTAATCCTCGGCGCCGAGCACGACGTCCGCAATGTCGCCCAGCCTAACGAGTGTGCCTTTGTCCTGCTTTACCACGAGCTGTTTGAATTGCTCGGCCGTGTGCAGATCCGTGTTCGCGGTCAAGTTCACTTGCAGCAGCGAACCCTTGGTGCTTCCGACTGCCGCCAGATAATTATTTCGCCCGAGCGCGCTGCGAACATCGGACGGACTGATGTTTAACGCCGCCATCCGTTCCGGCTTCATCCAGATGCGCATGGCGAAGGTGCGCCCGCCGAGAATATCGGCCTTTTGCACGCCGCCGACTGCGGTCAATCGCGGTTGCACCAACCGCACAAGGTAATCGGTGACTTCGTTAGGCTGAAGAATGTTCGAAGTGAAACTCAAATAGGCCGAGGCAAACTGCGAATCGGCCGCTTGAATCGCGATCACCGGGATCTCCGCTTCCGGCGGCAGGTCGCGGCGGATCGCATCCACCTTCGAGCTGATATCGGAGAGCGCCTTGTTCGCGTCGTAATTCAATTTCAGGCGCGCCGTGATCGTCGAAACGCTCTGCTGACTTTGCGACGAAATGTAATCGATCCCGTCCGCCGCCGCGATTGCGCGCTCCAGCGGTGTGGTGATAAATCCCCTAACGAGCTCCGCGTCCGCGCCCACGTAGACGGTCGTCACTGTGATTGATGCGATGTCGCTGCGCGGATATTGCCGCACGTTGATCGTCTTCATCGCCTGCAATCCGGCGATGAGAATGACGAAGCTCACCACCATCGCCAGCACTGGCCGGCGGATGAACAGATCAGTGAAAGACTTCATGTCGATCTTGGCAGTTGTCGATCTTACGTGTCCGCCGGTTTCGGATTCAGTTGCGGTTTCGGTGCCAGCTCGTTGTTGATCACCACCGGCATTCCATTGCGCAATTTGAAAACGCCCGTGCTCACAATCGTATCGCCCGGCTTCAATCCTTCGGTGATCGAAATGAAATCGCCGCGCGCTTCACCCACGCGCACAAACGCCTGCCGCAACACCTGCGTTTCCTTTTTCGTTTTCTCGTCCGTCTTTTTCTCGATCACGTAAACCGAATCGCCGTACGGCGCGTACGACACCGCCGATCCCGGAATGACCAGCGTCTTCTTCTTCTCCGGCAAAAACACCTCCACTTTCGCGAACATCCCCGACCGCAACGCGCCATCGTGATTTTCCAATGTCGCTTGCACTCCGACATTCCGCGTTACCTGGTCCACCGAAGAATTGATCGCGGTCAGTTTGCCTTTGAATTCGCGCCCCGGGATCGCGTCCGTGGTCACTTTCACCTCGAGGCCTTGCGACAAGCTCGACATGTTTTGCTGCGGCAACGCAAAATCGACAAACATCGGGTCGAGCGATTGCAGCGACACGACCTGCTGACCGGGATTGATCATTTGTCCGACATTCACCTGTCGAATGCCTAACTGACCATCAAATGGCGCGCGCACTTCCTTCTTCTCGACCGCCCCTTCCTTTTGTTTGAGCTTGGATTCTGCGGCGTCGAGTTCCGCTTTTGAAATCACTTTGCGCGCGGCCAGATCGCGCGTGCGCGCGAGATCGCTTCGGGCCAATTCCAAATCGGCGTCCTCTGTCGTCGCAGCAAGTCTGACCAGAACATCTCCCTTCTTCGCCACGCCGCCGTTTTGGAATTTTACTTCCGCCACGGTGCCGCCGAGCTCGGACGACACCACCGCGCCTTGGACCGGCGAAATCGATCCAACGGCCGAAAGAACGGGCGCCCAATCTTCTTCCTTCACCACCGCGCTCGACACTGTCGTCGGCGGCATCTCGTGCGGCATCGACATCATTTTGCCGATCTGCATCGCCTTGATTCCAACGAGCGTCACCACGGCGGCAAGGACGGCGCCGATGGCGACACCCATTCCGCGGCCGCGGCGTGATCGTCTGACTAAAGGTGGTTCTTCCGCCACGGGTCTCGCTACGTCATGCATATGCTGATTCACTTTCGATTTTGAACAATAGCCGCCACAAACGCCGCGTCACCGCGAGCTGGCGCGTGCGCCGCTCCGCCGCTGTCATTTCTTGCGGTTGCAGAATGTCGAACATCAACATCCCGCGCGCGACTGCGAAAATTAATTCCGAAAGCTCGTTAGGCTTCAAGCCGTGTGCCGCTTGCGTTTTTGCTTCCGGCGATTGCGCGATCAATTCGGTCAAGCCATCCATCGCCGTCGTGAGCACGTCGCGCACGATGTCGGCGATCTGCGGGTTGCGCGATGCTTGCGAGTAAAGATCGACAACGAACATTGATTGCACCTTCGGCGACTCATCACAACAATGCGCCGTGAACAAAATTTCCAGCGCCTCGAACAACGTTGGCGCCTGCGCCGCCTGCTCCAGCAACTCCTGAATGTGTTTCTTGTGCCGGTCCGCCATCGCCGCGATCACCGCCTCCTTGTTCGCGAAGTAGCGATAAATCAGCCCGACCGATATCCCCGCTTCGGTCGAAATATCGTGCATGCTCGTCTGGTGAAAACCGTGCTTCACGAAACAGGCGATCGCCGCATCGAGAATTTGCACGCGCCGATCCAGGCTCGGCTCGACCGTTGAGGTAGCAGAATCTGACATGAGGTGATGGCAAAGATGAATGAACGTTCATTCACTGTCAAATTTCCCTCGCAAAACTCTTGTTTTGTCATTCCGAGCGAAGTCGAGGAATCTCTAATTGATGGTTTTGCCTTTGGTTAGAATCGACAAGTTGCGTCGGCAATTCCCTTCCAGTCGCCGCTACCTAATCGCCGTCTCCGCCGGCCGCGATTCCGTCGCCCTCCTGCATCACCTTGTCGATCTTGGCTACCGCAACTTGGTCATCTGTCACCTGAATCACAAACTCCGCGGCCGATCGAGTGACGCCGATGCGCGCTTCGTTGAAAAGCTCGCCGCAAAGTACGATGTCGATCTTGCGATCAGTTCAACGAACGTCCGCGCATTCGCCGCGAAAAAGAAAATGTCGATCGAAACCGCCGCGCGCGAATGCCGCTACAATTTCTTCGCGCGCGTCGCGAAACAAAAACGCTGCCGCACCATCTTCCTCGCCCATCACGCCGACGATCTCGTCGAAACCTTTTTGATCAACTTGTTTCGCGGCGCCGGAATTTCCGGGCTCGCCGCCATGCGCGAAGAAACAAATCGCGAAGTGGACGATGTCGATCTTACGCTGGTCCGTCCGCTTTTGGCCGTTTGGCGCAGCGACATCGACAAATACATCCGCAAACGTCGCCTGAAATTTCGCGAAGACGCCTCGAACCAAAATCTGAATCCAATGCGCAATCGCATTCGCCATCGCGTGATTCCATATCTGGAAAAAACATTCGGCCGAAAGATTCGCCAGAATATCTGGCGAACTGCCATCATCGCATCCGAGGAAGAAAATTTCTTCGAAGCGCTGATGCCGAAAAAATTCACTCAGCTGGCCGTCAAGCCGTTACGCGAGATGTCGGTTGCGCTGCAACGGCGAACGCTGCATCGCTGGCTGCGCGACGCGGACATTCCTGAAATCGGTTTCGATTTGGTCGAGCGGATTCGCGAGCTTATCGATTCCGCCGCGCGCGTTGCGAAAACAAATCTTCCGCAAGATCGACATGTACGTCGTCGCGCTGGCAAATTGTTCATCGAGTGATTCTCTTGTGAAATGAGTTCCGAAGTTCGCGTCCGTTTCGCGCCATCGCCTACCGGCTATCTCCACATCGGCGGTGCACGCACCGCGCTTTTCAATTGGCTCTTTGCGCGACATCACAACGGAAAATTCGTTTTGCGCGTCGAAGACACCGACAAGGCGCGCAACACTGAAGAAGCGGCGGCCGCGATTTATGATGGATTGCGTTGGCTCGAGTTAAATTGGGATGAAGGCCCGCATGCCGGAGGAGATTTCGGCCCGTATTTCCAAAGTCAGCGCAACGAAATCTACGAACGCGCGCTGAAGAAGCTTCGGGACGCCGGCCACATTTTCGAAGACGCCGGTGCGTTGCGGTTTCGTTCGCCGCGCGAACGCGTCATCGTCGATGACATCGTCTGCGGCAAAATCGATTTCGATTTGTCGAACGAAGAAACGCATCCCGACATGACCATTCGCCGCCCGGACGGCTCGTGGATTTTCCATTTCGTCAATGTCGTCGATGACATCGAGATGAAAATTTCGCACGTCATCCGCGGCGAAGATCATCTCTCGAACACGCCGAAACACATCGAGCTTTATCGGGCGCTCGACGCCACACCGCCGCAGTTTGCGCACATTCCGCTCATCATGAATCGCGACGGCTCGAAGATGAGCAAGCGCGACCAGGGCGCGAGCGTCGCCTATTATATAGAACGCGGATTTCTGCCGCAGGCCGTGCGCAATTATCTTTGCCTGCTCGGCTGGTCGCCCAAGGACGATCGCGAAAAGATCGACATCGACGAAATCGTCAGGCTGTTCGAACTGTCCAAAGTTCATCGCAACCCGGCGACGTTCGATCCGGACAAGCTGCATTGGCTCAATGGCGAATACGCGCGCGAGCTCAGCGATTCGGAATTTCATGAGCGCGCCGTTGCCGCGTTGCGCGCGGCGGGAATAAAGATCGACACTTACCCTAACGAATACGTCCGCGCCGCTCTCGAGACATGCAAAGGCAAGATCAACGTCTTCGATGAATTACCCGCTTACGCCGGTTTCTATTTCGCCGACGAGATCAGTTATAATCCGGAAGGCGTCGCCAAAAATTTCACGCCCGAAAACAAACCGCGTCTCCAAGCGGTGCGCGATGCCTTCGCTAAGATCGACAACTTCACCGCGGCTGAAATCGAAGCGACAATGAAATCAGTCGCGAAAAATCTCGGAGTAAAGGTCGGCGCGATTGTTCACCCGACGCGACTCGCCGTCACTGGCAGCAACGCCGGTCCGAGTTTGTATCATCTGCTCGAAGTGCTCGGGAAAGAAAAGGTCCTCGCACGCATCGACCGCGCGTTCGCTACTTTTTAGCGGCCTTCGCCCACGTATCACGCAACGTGATCGTGCGGTTCCACACTTGTCGATCTTGCGTTGAATCGGGATCCAGCACGAAATAGCCGAGCCGCTCGAATTGATATCGCTCGTTAGGCCGCGCCTCTTTCAGCGACGGTTCTAATTTCGCATTCACCACTTCAAGCGAGTCCGGATTGATGAACGACTTGAAATCGCCATCCGCGTCCGGTTCGGGAACTTTGAATAATCGATCGTAAAGCCGCACCTCTGCATCGACGGCATGCGCGGCGCTGACCCAGTGAATTGTCCCTTTCACTTTGCGGTTCGCGGTCGCGCCGCCGCTTTTCGAGTCGATGTCGATCTTGCAACGCAGCTCGGTCACGTTGCCTGACGAATCCTTCATCACTTCTTCGCATTGAATGATGTAGCTGTACTTTAACCGCACTTCGCCGCCGGGCTTGAGCCGAAAATATTTCGGCGGCGGATTCTCCATGAAATCGTCGCGATCGATGAACAGCTCGCGCCCGAACGGAATCTTGCGCGTGCCCGTGCTCGCGTCTTCCGGATTATTGATGGCGTCGAGCTCTTCGACTTTATCGTTAGGCCAGTTCGTTAGGACAACTTTGATCGGCCGCAGCACCGCCAGCCGCCGTTGTGCGATGCGATTGAACTCTTCGCGCACCGCGTGCTCGAGCGTCTCCATTTCGTTCAAGCTCGGATATTTCGTGATGCCGATGTTGTAGGCGAACGAACGCAGCGCACTGGCGGTGATGCCGCGCCGGCGCAATCCCGCGATCGTGATCATGCGCGGATCGTCCCAGCCGCTCACGAATTTTTCGTTCACCAGCTGGATGAGTTTGCGTTTGCTCATCACCGTGTAAGTGAGGTTCAAACGCGCGAACTCGATCTGCCGCGGACGCGGCGGCGGTAGCTCGAGCGCTTCCAAGATCCATGCGTATAGCGGCCGGTGCACTTCGAACTCGAGCGTGCACAGCGAATGCGTGATGCCTTCGATGTAATCGCTGAGCGTGTGCGCCCAATCGTACATCGGATAAATGCACCATTTGTCGCCGGTGTGATGATGCGCGGCGTGTTTGATCCGGTACAACACCGGATCGCGCAGCCAAATGTTCGGCGCCGACATGTCGATCTTCGCGCGCAACGTTTTCGCGCCGTCGGGAAACTCGCCCGCTTTCATTCGGCCTAACAAATCGAGATTTTCTTCGACCGAGCGATTGCGAAACGGACTCTCCTTCGCGGTGCGGCGAAATTCATCCGTTTGCTCGGGCGACAAATCATCGACATACGCTTTGCCGCGCCGCGCAAGATCGACAGCGTACTCGTAGAGCTTGTCGAAATAATCCGAGGTGTAGAGCGGCGCGCCGCCGAGATGTGTGTCGGCCCAACCGTCGATCAACCAACGCACGTCGCTCATGATCGACTCGACGTATTCTGTTTCCTCTTTCGCCGGGTTCGTGTCGTCCATGCGAATGTTGCAAACGCCGCCGAATTCCTTGGCGATTCCGAAATTGAGTGCGATCGACTTCGCGTGGCCGATGTGCAGGTAACCGTTCGGCTCGGGCGGGAATCGCGTCCGAACGCTCTTATGCTTCCCCGATTTCAAATCCTCGACGATGATGTCGCGGATGAAATCCGACGGGCGATTGTCTGCGGGCTCGGTCATGTGAAGTTCGAACGATAGCAGCCGTGAAAGAGATTTACACCTTCGCCGATCTGAAAAGCTGGCGAAAATCGAAACCGCCGATTCGTCTTGGCGTTTTCGGTTTGCCGGTCGCGCACTCGCTTTCGCCGCAAATCCAAAACGCCGCGCTCAAAGCGTGCAAGATCGACATGCAGTATGCGCGGTTTGAAATTGGGCCTAACGAATTGCGTCCCGCATTGCAATTTGCCATTGAACACGACTTCGTCGGAATCAATTTAACTTTGCCGCACAAGGTGAGCGCGCTCGCGCTCATGGACGATGTCGATCCTAACGCAAAACCCGTCGGCGCTGTAAACACGATCAAGATCGACAATGGAAAGCTGCGCGGCTTCAACACCGACGGGAAAGGTTTCGCCCGCGCCATTCGGGAAGACTTCGCCGTCGATCTTCGCGACATGCGTGTGCTTGTCTTAGGCGCCGGTGGCGCGGCGCGCGCGATCGCGTTGCAAAGCGCGAAAGAACATTGCGAACGCCTCGTCATCGCGAATCGCACATACGAGAAAGCAAAATCGCTCGCGGATGAGCTGCGGGAATTTTTTGTCGGCCCGAAAGTCCTTGGACCCGTTCCGCGTCTGCACGCGATTCCGTGGGAAGAAAGCGCGCTCCGCTTCCAAATGTCGCATGTCGATCTTGTCGTGAACGCGACGCCAATCGGTCTGAGTGCCGGAGACGCATCGCCGATCCCCGCGCGCTTGCTCGAACCGCATCTCATGATTTACGACACGGTTTACGCGCAAGATCGGCAAACGCCTTTGGTCAAAGCGGCGCATGAAGCGGGAGCGCGCGCAGCCAACGGCCTAACGATGTTGCTGCACCAGGGCGCGCTCGCGTTTGAGACGTGGTTTGGACGCGAAGCCCCGATCGACGCCATGCGCGCGGCGATTCGTTAGGCATTGTCGCGCGCCATTTCTTCGGCGCGTTTCACCGCCGCTTCAACCGCCGCGACCAACCCGTCGCGTGTTTTGTGTTCGTCCATTTTCGCCAGTCCAGCTGCGGTCGTTCCGCCGGGCGTAACAACCTGGCGACGCAATTCCTCCGGCGAAAGTCCCGTTTCGAGCGCCAGTTCGGCTGCTCCGCGGACGGTTTGCGTGGCGAGGGTGAGCGCGTCTTGACTTGTTAGGCCAACTTTCTCGCCGCCTTGTGCGAGCCATTCGATCACGCTGTAAACAAATGCCGGGCCGCTCCCACTCAAGGCAGTAACGGCGTCGATTTGGTCTTCCTCGATCTCAACGGCAGTCCCGACCGCGGCAAAAATTCTCCGCGCAAGATCGACATCTTCCTTGGTGGAACGCGGGCCGCGCGCAATTCCCGTCGCGCCCTGACACACGGCCGACGGCGTGTTCGTAAGCGCGCGCATGAAACGCGCGGAGGCGGCAGATTCCATCGCCTTCAACCGCACACCGGCCGCGAGCGAAACGACAAGCTTGTTGTCGATCTTCGGCGCGAGCTCGCGCAGCACTTTCAGCACAACGCCGGGTTTTACCGCGATGAAAATCACATCCGCTTTCTCTGCGACCTCGGTGTTCTCTGCGGTGAATACAAGATCGACATCTTTTTTTAATGCCGCCTGCGCTTCCGCGCTCGGTTCGAACGCGATGATGTCGCGCGGCTCGCAAAATTTTGCGCGCACCAGTCCGCGAATGAGCGACCCGGCCAGCTTGCCCGCGCCGATAAAGCCGAGCCGGCACGTTTGAGAATCCATATCAGGGCGCGATAGTAATCCATGGTAGCGCTGGCTGTCGATCTTGCGGAGGAATTGCGTGAGCTGAAACGCGAACGCAATGCCGTCATCCTCGCGCACAATTATCAGCGGCCCGAGTTGCAGGACGTAGCCGATTTCGTCGGCGATTCGTTAGGCCTGAGTTACGCCGCGCAGAAAACGGACGCGGATGTGATTTTGTTTTGCGGCGTTCATTTCATGGCCGAGACGGCGAAGATCATTAATCCGGCCAAGCGCGTGATTTTGCCCGACCTCGAGGCCGGTTGCTCGCTTTCGGAATCGTGTCCGCCGGCGAGATTGAAAGCGTTTCTGGAAAAGAACGCGGCGAAAAATTATTACGTCATCGCTTACATCAATTGCAGCGCGGGCGTGAAAGCGCTGAGCGATGTCATTTGCACAAGCGGGAACGCGGAGAAGGTCGTGCGCGCCGCTCCGCAAGATCGACAATTACTCTTCGTCCCGGACCAAAATCTCGGCGCGTGGGTCATGGAACGGACCGGACGCAAGATGGATTTGTGGCAGGGGAATTGTTATGTGCACGTCGAGTTCACCGCGCGCAGCATCAGCAAGATTCGCGAAGAATATCCGGACGCGGTCGTGGTTGCGCACCCCGAATGCACCTACGCCGTGCGCATGCTCGCGGATGAAGTTTGTTCGACCGAAAAAATGGTCAGCTACTGTAAAAATTCGCCCGCGCACGAATTCATCATCGTGACCGAAGCGGGAATGTTGCACCGATTGAAAAAAGAAATTCCGGACAAGATTTTCATCGCGGGTCCGACCGACAATTGTTTCTGCGGCGAATGCCGTTACATGAAAATGAACACGCTCGAGAAAGCGCATCGCGCGTTGTTGAACATGGAACCGGAGATCACGCTGCCGGAGGAAATTCGCCGGCGCGCGGAGCGCCCGATTCTGCGAATGCTCGAACTGAGCGCGTAAGATCGCCATCTTCATTCGCGATTAGGTTTGTTTTTGGCGCGGCGCGTTCCTAATTTCGCCGCGATGCAACGCCCGTCGATCTGGCTCATGTTCACGATCGTGCTCGCGAGTCTGCTTTTTTTGCGCGAGCCGCGATTGCAACGCTACGACGAAACGTATCTGCGCTGGCTCCTGCGCAATTCCCGCCCGATGACTGCGCGCATTCCGCTCACGATCGTGGACATGACGGCCGAGCCTAACAAGTCGCAGCCGCTGCCATCGCCGCTGGAATTTTCGCTCTTCGTCCAGGCGGCGATGGAATTCAAACCGACCGTCGTTGCGTTCGAACCGATCTTGCAGTGGCCGGCGAGCAGCGGGGAGCAGGAACAAATTCTTGTCGATCAAGCGATGCGTATTCCGAAAATGCTGGCGGCGGCGGAGCTGACCGCGACGCCCGATGCGGACGCGCCCGCGGTTGAGATTACGGGTTTCACCAATGTGACCGGTCGCCGCGGCGATCTCCCGGTCTTCTCCGGCATCGGGCGCCAACCGGACGAAGACATTCGACTGCTTTCCACTCTCGGTTTTATCAATTTGCCTAACGACGTCGCCGACGAAATCCACGTGCCGATGCTCTTCCAATATCGTGGCGACGTGATCCCGGCATTCGCCTTGCAGGCGGCGCTGCTCTGGATGCGCATCACGCCGGCCGAAGTGAAGATCGACATCGGCAATTTCATTTCGTTGCCGAACGGCAGGCAGATTCCGATTCGCTCGGACGGCACGGCGCTGATCAATCCAAACGCGGCGCGACGCGCGCGTCATCTCCAGCTGGCGGAGCTGTTGCTCGCCGCGCAACAGCACGAAAAGAAAACGCCAGGCACCGCGAATTTCGAAGATATGCGCGACGACGTTGTGATCGTGCGTGCCGCGCCGGACTCAACCGCCTGGGCCGCGACCATCGCCACCATTCAATCGAACGCATTTGTTAGGCGCGTAAGCTGGTGGTTTGATTGCGCTTTCATCGTCGCGCTCGTTTTGCTGAGCACAATCGTGCGACGGTTTTCGCGGATCGACATCATGCTCATGGCCATCGCCATCACCGCGGCGTATTGCATGCTCGCGCTCGGGCTCGTCTCCCGCTGGTCGATCTGGCTCCCGGGCGCGTTGCCGCTGAGCGCGATCTGGCTGGTCGCGGTATTTTGTTTGTTCGCGCCTCGCTCGAAAAGCGATCCCGATCTTCCGACGGTCGCGCCGTCGCCGCCGTCGTTATGAGTTCGCACTCGCCTAACGATATCGAGGCGCGCGTCGCGCGACTGCATCGTGATGGAATTGTCGATCTTCATTTCGATTTGCCGATGGATCTCTACGAAAAACGGAATCGGCCCGGCGCGCTCGTGTCGCATTATCTGGCGGAGTTCGAAGAGGGCGACGTCGGGGCGATGGGTGCAGCGATTTACGTCGAAGATCGATATTTGCCGGAAACGGGACTGCGGGTAGCGCTCGATCAAGTGGCGCGGCTGTATGCGGAAGTAGAGGCGGCGCAAGACCGGTTCGCGATTTGCAAAACGTTTCGCGAGCTCGAACAGGCGCGCGCGGCGAATAAAATCGCGATTCTCATCACGATGGAAGGCGTGGAGCCGTTAGGCGACGATGTCGATCTTTTGCGCGCGTTCTACGAACTCGGTTTGCGAAGCGTCGGTCTCACGCATGCGCGCCGCAACGCCGCCGCCAGCGGCGCCATTTTCAAATCGAGCGGCTCGCCCCGCGATGGCTTGACCGCGTTTGGTCGGGACGTGGTCCGCGAATGTGAGCGCCTCGGCATCATCATCGATCTCGCGCATATCAATCCGAAAGGTTTCGAAGAGATTGTCGATCTTACGAGCAAGCCGCTGATTGTTTCGCACGCGAACGTACGGAAGTTTTACGACATCGAGCGCAACGTGAGCGACGAGCAAATCAAAATCGTCGGCCAGCGCGGCGGCGTCGTCGGAGTCAACGCGATTCTCGTTAGTCCAAAAAAGGAGAAGAGCACGGTTGATCATTACGTCGATCACATCGAGCACATTGTCGATCTTATCGGCATCGAGGGCGTCGGGATCGGTTTCGATTTCTGCGAGTACTTATTTCAACAACTGCCCGCGCAGGTCGTCAAAGAGCTGGAAGCGAAGTTGACGCTGCCGAATTTTATTCCCGACCTGACGAACCATCGTCACGCGCGCAATCTCACGCGCAAACTGATCGAGCGCGGATTCAGCGACGCGGACATCGAAAAGATTTTGCGCGGAAATTGGCTGCGCGTTTTGCGCGAGCTGCTCTGATTCGCGCAAGATCGACAATTACATTTGCAGAAGCGGGAGCGCGGCGAATTTGCGCCCGAGCACACTCTGGCTCGGCGCTTTCAACCATTGATCGAGCACCGTTCCGTAAACGCTGCGGAAATCGGTGTTGAATTTGAGATCGCCGCGGTCGAGGTCGGTCAGGCTCGGATATTTGCCTAACAATCCCGCTTTCACCTTTCCGCCGAGCACGAACATGGGCGCGGCTGTGCCGTGGTCCGTGCCGCCGTTCGCATTCTCCTGCACGCGTCGGCCGAATTCGCTGAAGGTCATGAGCAACACGCGCTCGAAGTTCCCTTGTTGTTTAAGATCGACAACGAACGCGGTGATGGCGTCGTTGAAATCGCCTAACAAGCGCTCATGCGCGCCGATTTGTCCGGCGTGGGTGTCGAAGCCGCCCTGGCTGGCGTAGTAAACCCGCGTCGTTAGGCCGCCGGCGATCATGCGCGCGATAATGTTGAGACTGGCGCCGAGCTGGGTGGTCGGATAGGCCACGGTCGATTTGTATTTGCGCGCGATCTCCAAAATCTTGTCCGAGCTCAATTGCGCGTCGAGGGCGGTGCGCTGGAGAAAATCGAGCGTGCTCGCGCCGCCGTTCGACGCGCCGGCGAGATTGCCGATCGATGCGCCGTCAGGTGCGATTGTCGATCTTGCATCGTCTTCGCCCGGTTCGTTGAGCTGGCGGAAGAAATCTTCTTCGCGACTGGAAGAGCGATAACGAAATTGTTCCGGCCGCGAAAACGTGACGCCGGTCGGATTTTTCGCCGCGAACGCCTGCGGCATTTCGTCGCCGATGGCCACGCCCACCGTCGGATCGCAGCCGGCGCATTGATTATCGAAGTAGCGGCCTAACCAACCGTGATTTTCATTTCGCTCGGCGTCCGAAGCGGTCTGCCAAATCTCGGTCGAACGAAAATGGGAGCGGTTCGGATTTGGATAACCGACCCCTTGCACGACGGCAAGATGGCCGTCGTCGTAGAGTGACTTGAGTCCGCTCAATTTTCCGTTGAGCGCAATGTGATTGTCGATCTTGAGCAGCTTGTCCGCGGCGAGTCCGAGTCGGGGTCGCGCGCGATAATACGCATCGTCACCGAACGGAACGACGGTGTTGAGTCCATCATTGCCGCCGGCGAGTTGCAGGACGACGAGAATGGTCCCGTCCTTTCCGGTCGCGCTTTGGGTGAGCGCTTCGGCCGCCATGGCGTCGAGCGCGAAAAATGTTTTCTCGAGAAAGATCGGGAGCGTCCAGGTCGCGGCCGCGCCGAGCATGGACGTGCGCAGAAATTTGCGGCGTGTTTGCAATGTCGTTTTCATGATTTGTTAGGCCAATTGAAATTGCGGCGTGCTCATCATCAGGTGCACGAGGCCGCGCATGGTCGCGTCGCTCGTGTCCGGTTTTCGCGCCTCCAGGTATTGCACGAACGTCGCTCGCTCTTTGTCGCCGGCGCGCGTTTGAAACAGGCGGGCGCTTAAAAGATCGACAAGTTCATCCGGCCGGTCGCGCAACTCCGCCGGAACCAATTTTGCGACATCGATCGGATCGCGTCGAATTTGATTCGCGCCTCGTTGCAACGGTCGCTGAAATCCCGGCCCGGCCGTTTTTCCGCCCGCGCCCGGCGGCAGAATGGCGTCGCCGTTAATGAGATAGTTCGCGAAGTTATATCGAAACAACAATGTCGATGTTGTGATCCACGTTTTGCCGCCGTCCCAGCCTTTCACATTCGGCGGTGCGAAGAGCAGCTGGCCCATTTGCCGCATCGCGTTTTGCGCGACGATGGGTGAGGGGAGCGGCGCGTCGAGCTGCTTGCACGTCTGCACGATGTATTGCACCGGGCTCTTGATCTGCGCACGCATGGCCCGTTCAGAATAAAATTCGGCCGAGCTGAAAATTTCGTGCAGCACCGGACGCATTTCGAAGCCGTGAGCGCGGATCGTTTTCGCGACAAGATCGACAATCGCATTCGACGGTTCGTCTTCGACGAAGTAACGCCACAATTTTCGGCCGATGAACTGCGCGCAGGCCGGTTTGCTTACGAGAATGTCGATGATGTTGTCGCCATCGAGTGGACCGGTGTGGCCCATGAATGTTTTGTTTGTGGGATCATGCTGCCTCGGCACGAAGCGAAATTGCTGGTTCGTTAGGTCGAGCCGATAACCGGTGAACGCGCGCGCCGATTCGCGAATGTCGTCCTCGGTGTAATTTCCGATGCCGACGGTGAAGAGCTCCATCAACTCGCGCGCCCAATTTTCGTTCGGGTGCACCGGCCGGTTTTGTTGAAGATCGAGATAGATCATCATCGCCGGGTCGCGCGAAATTTTTTTCGTGAGCGTGGCGAAATTTCCGAGCGCATGTCGTCGCAGCGTGTCGTTCTGCAGCCACATCCAATACATGTCGCGAACTTTTTGCGCGCTGGTGGCGAAGTGTCCGTGCCAGAACAACGTCATCTTTTCCAGTAACGGCGCCGGTCCGTTCATCATGCGTTCAAGCCACCAGCGGCGAAGATCGACAATCTCTTCGCCTTCCATCATGCGCAGCTCGCGTTTTTTATTTTCGGCGTCCGGATTCGCCTTCGCCTCGCGCGCTTCCATGCGAATGGCGGCGATGTTCCGCGGATGCGCCCATTTTGGCGGCGGCAGCTCCGCGGTTTCGCTGCGCACATCCACGAGATCGCGCACGGCGAGGGCGAGCCCTTTGCGACGCGTGGCCTCGATTTCCTCCGGCGTTCCGCCGAACGCCGCGCGATTCAACAAATGTGCGGCCGTGGCTTCATTCCACTTCGACGTCGGCAGCGGGGGCAACATGTTCATTGAACCGAATTGTTAGGACGCAGTTGCATCCAATCGAATTGTTCTTACTCCTGATCTTGGAGACCGGCGCCGCGGACGCACGGTTACAATGAAATTCATTAACCTCACGCGTCGCACCGAGATCGGTGCGAATTCGTACTACATCGAGACCGACGAACACCGGCTCGTGCTCGACAGCGGGATGCATCCGAAATTCGAAGGCGAAGAAGCGCTGCCGAATTTTGCGGCGATGCAAGATCGACAACTGGACGCAATCATCGTTTCGCACGCGCATCAGGACCACATCGGCACATTGCCGGTGTTGATGCGGCGACAACCGCGAGCGCGCGTCTTCATGCCGGAAGCGACCGGCGACATCGGCGACGCGCTTCTGCACAATTCGGTCAACGTTATGACGCGCCAGCGCGAAGAGCTCGGCACGATGTTGTATCCGCTCTTTACCCATCGCGGGGTGCAGGACGCGAGCGAGCTGTGGCAATTCTGCCCGTATCGACAACGCGTGAGCATCGCCGGCGAGCGCGTCCGGCCTAACGAAACCGAAACGACGACATTCGAGTTTTACGACGCCGGCCATGTGCTCGGATCGTCCGGAGTTTTGCTGCGCACGCGCGACCAAACTGTTTTCTACACTGGCGACGTCAATTTCGACGATCAAACCATCATGCAAGCTGCGGAGTTTCCTAACGACAAGATCGACATCTTGATCATGGAATGCACGCGAGGCGATCATCCCACGCCGGCCGGCTGGACGCGCGCGAGCGAAGAAAAACGTCTGTGTGACGCGATCAACGCCGCGTTCGATCAAGGCGGCTGCGTCCTCATTCCGGTATTCGCTCTCGGTAAAACGCAGGAAGTGCTCGCGATGATCCACAATTTTAAACGCGCGCAAATGCTCGACGATTGTCCGATCTACATCGGCGGGCTCAGCGCCAAGATGACGAACATTTACGACCAGCGTTCGAGCATGAGCCGGCGTCAGCTTCCGCGCGTGCAATTCATGCACGAGGTCGATCCGTTTATCTTGAATGGACAAAACATCGGCGAGGCGCCCGCGCGCGGCGGGCGAATCTATGCGCTATCGAGCGGAATGATGACGCCGAAAACGCTCTCGAATATTTTCGCGCGGCGCGTGATCGAGAATCCGCGCCACTCCGTTTTCTTCGTCGGCTACGCCGATCCGCTTTCGCCCGCGGGAATTTTGCGCGACGCCGAACCGGAAACCGAGATTGCGCTCGATTCTGACGAAGCGCCGCAGCGTTTGCGTTGTCAGCGGCAGCAATTTCAATTCAGCGCGCACGCGTCGCGCGAATCGTTAGTCGAATACGCAAAGAAGATTGCGCCGAAGAAAATTGTGCTCGTGCACGGTGACCCGCCCGCGGTCGAATGGATGCGCGCACGTTTACATGTCGATCTTCCGCAAAGCGAAATCATCGTGCCGCCGCCGGGCGTGGAGATCGAATTGTAAGATCGACATGTGAAAGTCGCATCCTGGAACATCAATTCGCTGCGCAAACGTCAGGACCGATTGTTCGAGTGGCTGGAACAAACCAAACCGGACGTCGTTTGTTTGCAGGAAACGAAATGTCCGGACGAACAATTTCCCGAGCTCGCGTTGCAGGCCGCCGGCTATTGCAGCGCGTATCACGGCGAGAAATCCTACAACGGCGTCGCCATTCTCTCGAAGACTGGGCCTGACGAAATGCGGGCTTCGTTGTGCGATGAAGTTGACGATCCACAAGCGCGGGTCATTTCCGCTAAGATCGACAATGTGCGCATCTATTCCATCTACGCGCCTAACGGGCAGGCTGTCGGCTCGCCCGCCTTCGAATACAAACTGCAATGGTATCGCCGTCTGCGCGATTGCCTAACGAAAGCGAACGATGTCGATCTTATCGTCTGCGGCGATTTCAACGTCGCACCCGAAGACATCGACACGCACGACCCGCAGCTTTGGCGCGGCGCAATCATGTGCTCGGATGATGAGCGCGCCGCGTTTCAGCAAGTGTGCGATATCGGTTTGATCGACACGTTGCGTTTGCATCACCACGAGCCGGGTATGTTCACGTGGTGGGATTACCGGATGCTTTCGTTCCAAAAAAATCGCGGTTTACGCATCGACGCCGTGCTTGCGAGTAAATTGCTCGCGGGAAAGTGTACGGCCGCGGGAATCGACCGCGATTTGCGCAAAGGCAAAGATCCATCCGACCACGCGCCGATCTGGGCCGAGTTTGCCATATGAAAGTTGCGAATCCGCCCGCGAAGCCGCTGTTGATTTGGGACGGCGATTGTCATTTCTGCGGATTGTGGATTGAACGTTGGCGCGAGCTGACTCGCGGCGCGGTTGAATACGAAACTTCGCAGAAGATCGACAATCGCTTTCCGGAAATCCCGCGCGAGCAATTCCAGCGCTCGGTCGTGTTGATCGATAGCGATGGCAACGTGTTTACCGGCGCGCAGGCGGTTTATCGTTCGTTAGGCAGGAAATGGTTGTGGTGGAGCTACGCGAATTTGCCGGGCTTCGCGGGCATCTCGGAATTCGGCTACCGAATCGTCGCGCGCAATCGCAAGTTCAGCTCCGGGATCACGCGACTGTTTTGGGGCGAAGACGTGCGCCGGCCTAACTATTTCTGGGCGCGACGGTGGTTTCTGCGCGCGCTCGGTCTCGTCTATCTCATCGCGTTCGTTTCGCTTTGGGTGCAGATCGATGGACTTATCGGCGCGAATGGCATTCTGCCGATCGGCGATTACTTAAACGCGGCGCGCGAACAGCTCGGCGCACGCGCTATGTCGATCTTGCCGACATTATGCTGGTTCAATGCGAGCAACGCGTTCCTGCATTTTCTCTGTGGCGGCGGCGTGTTGTTGTCGATCTTGCTCATCATTGGCGTGGCGCAGCCGATTTCGTTAGGCCTGTTGTTTGTCTTCTATCTTTCGCTCACCGTCGCCGGCCAGACGTTTCTCAATTTCCAGTGGGACATCCTCCTGCTCGAGACCGGTTTCTTGTCGATCTTTCTCGCGCCGTGGCGGCTCTTTCCTGGGGCGGCAGCCGTCTCGGCTACGAACCATTCCACCGATGCAGGCGAGACGCCTGCCGCCACAGAAGAGCCAGTCAATCGCGTCGCGTTTTTTCTGCTCAAGCTCCTTTTGTTCAAACTCATGTTCATGTCGGGCGTGGTGAAGCTGACGAGCGGCGACAACTGTTGGTGGGACCTGACCGCGCTCGACTATCACTATTGGTCGCAACCGCTGCCGACAGTCGTCTCGTGGGTCGCGGACAAACATTCGGAATGGTTCAAGGAATTTTCGGTCGCGTTTTGTCTCTTCGTTGAAATCGTCGTCCCGTTTTTCATGTGGTCGCCGCGACGATTGCGCGTGATCGCGGCGGCGCTGCTGATTTTCTTGCAACTCTGCATCGCGATCACGGGGAACTACAATTTTTTCAATCTGCTCACGATCGCCTTGTGTTTGTTGCTGATTGATGACGCGGTCGTTTGGGAGAAAACGGCGACGGTCAGAGACCGCCGCTACAGAAGAGGAGTCGAGCGATTGTCGATCTTCGCCAGCGTCGTGGTTCTCATCGTCACTTTGCCAGTGAACGCGTGGTTTCTCTACGAAGCGTGCCGGCCAGAGGCGGAGATGCCGGGGCCGGTCCGCTGGACGTACGAACGGATCGAGCGATTTCGAATCGCGAACGGTTACGGATTGTTTCGCGTGATGACGAAAGATCGAAAGGAGATCATTCTCGAAGGCAGCGCGGACGGGATCGATTGGGCGCCATACGAATTCAAATGGAAACCGGGCGACGTAAACCGCGCGCCGGGCTGGTGCGCGCCGCATCAACCGCGGCTCGATTGGCAAATGTGGTTCGCGGCGCTCGGGACGCCACGGCAAAATCAGTGGTTCGTTAGGCTGCTGATTAGTTTGCTCGAAGGGAAGCACGACGTGACGCAGCTTTTCTCGCGTAATCCATTTCCCAATGCGCCGCCGCATTTCATTCGCTCGCGGTTTTATCGGTATCGATTTACGAGCGCGGAGGAACGTCGCCAAAGCGGCGCCTGGTGGAAGCGGGAGGAGCTGGGCGAATACGCCCGCACAATTTCCGTGGACGAATTGCGCTAAGATCGACATCTTTTTGTTATGGCGAAAGAGCCGCCGATCGTAACGGAAGGCACGGTAACGGAAGTGTTACCGGGCACGATGTTTCGAGTAAATCTCGGCGGTCAACGCACCGTGCTCGCGCACATTTCGGGAAAGATGCGCAAAAATTTTATCCGCATCGTGCCCGGCGATAAAGTCTCAGTGGAATTATCGCCTTACGATCTGACGAAGGCGCGGATCATCTTTCGCGAGCAATAGCGTGATCGTTGCAAGATCGACATATTGAAAGATCGACATTGCCGAAACCGCAAAGCGCGGGAATAGTGGAAGTCCAAAATTTAATTTAAACGGAGACGACTATGGCTGAAGAAAATAAGCAACGGAACGACGACCCAACGAGCAAGTTGGAAAGCAGCAAAACACACGCGCGCCAGGCAGCGGACGATCTGCGTTCGGCCGCGAGCGCGGTGGCGAACGAATATCGCGACAAGGCCGAGCAGGTGTGGGATGACGCCCGCGACCGCGCGCGCACATTCCAGGACGACGCCGAGCAATACGTGCGCGAAAATCCGACCAAGGCGGTCATCACCGCGCTCGGCATCGGATTCGTGCTCGGAATGATTTTCCGGCGCTGAGCCTGACCAGATGATTGGCGACGCACGTTCCCGCAATGCGGCGGGACGCGGCGGTTTGTTCAGCAATCTGCTCGCGCTGGCGAACGCGCTCGCGACGTTTTTCGAATCGCGCGCCGCGCTCTTCACCATGGAGTCGAAGCGCGCGCTCGTGCAGTTGATTCTGGTCGTTGTCGGTTTGCTGGCCGGCGCGTTATTTTTCGCGCTCGGTTATTTGTTTCTTATCGGAACGATCGTAGTCGCGATTGCGCATTCGGCCCATGTTTCGTGGGAGCGGGTCGCCATCTTTGCAGCGCTGGCGCATTTTGTTCTCGCGGTGGCTTGCGCATTTTTCGCTGCGACTCGTTTAAGAAAGAATCCGTTCCCGGAGACGGCGGCGGAATTAAAGAAGGATCGTGAATGGCTAAGGAATCTGGACGGCGCAAGTCGCCCGAGGCGTTGAAGTGGGAGATCGCGGCTTCGCGCCAGGACGTCGCGCGTGAACTTCGCAGCGTGCGGGACGAGGTGGACATTCCTCTGAAAATCCGGCGCTCGTTGCGCGAGCATACCGGCCTGTGGATCGGCGCCGCCATCGCCGTGGGCGTGATCGTGATGATCTTGCCGCGGAAGAAAGAAGTACATGTCGATCTTGCGAAAGGCCTGAAAGGCAAACCGGAAAAGAAATTCCTCGAAGCCGGATTTCTTCTCGGCGTGTTGCGACTGTTGGCGCCTTTGCTCAAGCCGATGGTAAAAAATTTTATCGCCCACAAAATGCGCGGCGGCCAATTTGGCCGGAAACGCTCTCTCGCCGGTAACGAGTGGTTTTAAGTTTACGCCTGCGCCTTCGCACGTGATGATGGCGGCGCGTTGATGAGCACTCAAACCGCGCCAGCGCCTTCGCTAACGCACGTCGATCAATATCTCGCGCTCGCGCAACAGGCGGGCGCATCGGACATCCATCTCGGCGTCAATGCGCCTCCGATCTGGCGCTTGCACGGAACGCTGCAGCCGATCTGGCCGGACGCGCCGCGCCTAACGAGCGAGGAAACGGTTGCGCTTGCGGAAGGATTTCTTTCCGACGCGCAAAAAACACAACTGAACGAACGCGGCGACGCCGATTTCGCGTACGCGAATGAATCCGGCCGCTTTCGCACGAGCGTCGTTAGGCAAAGGCTCGGTGTCGATCTTGTCTTTCGCATCATTAACACCAGCGTGCGCACGATGGACGAGCTCGGATTGCCCGAGCATCTGAAATTACTCACGCGTTTTCATAACGGACTGATTCTCGTGACCGGTTCGGTCGGCAGTGGAAAATCGACAACGCTGGCCGCGCTCGTCGAGCAGGTAAACATCGAGCGGCGCGAACACATCATCACCCTCGAGGACCCGATCGAGTACGTCTTCGAACCGAAAGGTTGTCACATCACGCAACGCGAAGTGCACACGCATACGCAATCGTTCGGGGCCGCATTGCGGGCGGCGCTGCGCGAGGACCCGGACGTCATCATGGTTGGCGAAATGCGCGACTTGGAAACGATTTCGCTCGCAATCACCGCTTCGGAGACGGGCCACCTGGTTTTAGGAACGCTGCACACCGGAAATGCGTCACGCACGCTCGATCGTTTGCTCGACGTTTTCCCCGAAGATCAACAGGAACAAATTCGCATCATGGTGAGTGAATCGTTACGCGGCGTGATCAGTCAGCAACTCATTCCGAAGATCGACAATAGCGGTCGCGTGCTCGCGCTTGAGACGCTCACGAATACACCGGCTGTTGCGAACGTGATTCGCGAAGCGAAAACCTACATGCTGCCCGGAATCATTCAGACCGGAAAAAAGCAGGGCATGCAGTTGATGGACGATGCACTTGTCGATCTTGCGCGGCGTGGCGTGATCAGCGCGGAGGAAGCGTACGCGCGCTCCGAACAAAAACAGGAAATGCGCACAACGTTAAAAATGTAATGGCGTATCTCGATCAACTCCTCAGCATCGTGGTGAAACACGGCGGATCCGATTTGCACATCGGCGAAGGGCAGCCGCCGAAAATTCGTAAACACGGTGATGTCATGCCGATCCGCGGCGAACCGGTCACACGCGAAGAAGCGTCGTCGATGTTGAGCGAAGTTTGCGGGGAGCGGAATTGGGAATTATTCGAGGACCGCGGCGATCTCGATTTCGCATACGAGATGGACGCGGCCTCGCGTTTTCGCTGCAATTATCTCAAACAAACGAACGGCTACGGTGCGGTCTTTCGTTTGATCCCGACGAAAATCGCGACGCTGGAACAGCTTGGTATTCCGCCGGTGGTGAAAGAGTTCGCGCACTTGCGCGGCGGACTCGTGCTCGTGACTGGCCCGACCGGTTCGGGAAAATCGACCACGCTGGCCGCGCTGATCGATTACATAAATGAAAATTTCTCGCGTCATATCGTGACGATTGAGGAGCCGATCGAGTTCGTGCACACGAACAAGCGCAGCGTCATCACGCAACGCGAAGTGCCTAACGATTCCGTTTCATTCCCGGTCGCGCTCAAAGCGGCGCTGCGTGAAGATTCGGACATCGTCCTCGTCGGCGAGATGCGCGACTTGGAAACGATCTCGCTCGCGCTCACCGCCGCCGAGACCGGCTTGCTCGTTTTCGGAACGCTGCACACGAACAATGCGCGCAAGACGGTCGATCGTATGGTCGACGTTTTCCCCGCCGCGCGACAAGCGCAGGCGCGGGCGATGTTGGCGAATTCGTTGCGCGGCGTGCTCGCGCAGTTGCTTCTAAAGAAAGCAGACGGCAGCGGTCGCGTTGCCGTGAACGAAATTCTCATCGCGAACGCGGCTGTCTCCGCGATCATTCGCGAAGGCGCCACGCAAAAACTTCAGGACGTGATCGTGTCCGGAAAATCGCAAGGGATGCAATTCATGGACGACGCGATTTGGAATTTTCTGCAGGAGGGCGCGGTCACGCCGCACGAAGCGTTCATGAAGGCGATCGATAAGAACCGGTTCAAGCCGTTTCTGCCGCCGGAAGAGGAGCATTTGGGCGACGCTGCTGGCGCTGTTCCCGATGATGAGAAGCGCGCTCCGGGGAATTTTGTGAAGCGCGTCGCGGCCAAAGGACGCCGCTAAGATCGACAATTACTAAGATCGACAATCGCCTGGTCGCGTTGACAGCGAAAAACGAGGGTGATATTTTCGCCCCACTTTTGCGGAGGATGCCGTGAATTCGCAGCTCAATACTCAGGTGCTCGTGTTGAATCGCCTCTGGCAGGCGGTCAATATTTGCAGCGCACGTCGCGCCTTCTCGCTTGTCTATGCCGGACATGCGCATGTCGTTTCCGGGGACGAATCGAACAATTTTCTGACGCACGATTTCGAAAGCTGGCGCGATTTTTCGGCGAATGCACCCGAGCACGAACTGGTCACGACGATTTCATTCAAGATCCGCGTGCCGCGCGTGATCGTGTTGTTGTTGTTCGATCGGCTGCCGAAGAAGGAAGTGAAGTTTACGCGCCACAACGTTTTCGAGCGCGACAAAAATACCTGCCAATACTGCGGACACATTTTCGATCGGAACGATCTCAACCTCGATCACATCATTCCGCGCGATCGCGGCGGGACGACAACGTGGGAGAACGTCGTCTGCTCGTGCATTCCGTGTAACACGCGCAAAGGCAATCGACTTCCGCGCGAAGCGCACATGACACTCATTCGCAAACCGAAGCGGCCGAAGTGGCGGCCATTCCTGCACGTCACGTTCTCGGCGCCGCAGCACGAAAGCTGGCGGCACTTTGTCGATCTTGCCTACTGGAACGTCGAGCTGAGCGACTAACGAGTCGTTGTCGATCTTAGCGCAACGCTTATGCGCGTCGGTTCGAGCGCTCGAAAAATTGGCTGCGGATAAATTCCGAGCCAGACGATGGCGATGATCAACGCCGTCATGGTGACGCGCGAGAGCATGCTCACATGGATATTGTCGATCTTGTCGGAAGAGTTCCAATACATCGCGCGCACGACTTTGAGATAATAGTAAAAGCCGCAGCCGACCGTGACGACGCCGATAAAGGCGAGCGCGAATTGATGCTGCGCAATGGCCGAGGCAAAGATAAAAAATTTTCCGAAGAATCCGGCGGTGAACGGAACGCCCGCGAGCGAGATCATCGCCATCAACATGGCGAACGCGAGAAACGGCGAGCGCGTGGCCAGTCCGTCGAAATCGGAAATTGATTCGCCAGTTTGCTGCGCGACGATGATGAGGACGGCGAAGCTGAGCAGCGTCATCAACAAATAGGCGACGAGATAAAAAGTGATGGCCGCGCCATCGAGGCAAACGATGCCGATGAGCAAATAACCGGCGTGCGCGATGCTGGAATAGGCGAGAAGACGCTTGAGATTTCCTTCCGGCAGCGCGGCGAGATTGCCGTAAAGCAAAGTGAGAATGGTGATGATGAGAAGTAATCGATCCATGTGCGGCAGCATCAGGAACGGCCGAAGCACGCGAATGAGAACGACGAAGCCGGCGGCTTTCGATCCGACCGAAAGTAATGCCGTCACCGGCGTCGGCGCGCCTTGATACACGTCCGGCACCCAGATTTGAAAAGGAACGGCGGCGATTTTGAAACCGAGCGCGACGAGAACGAGCAATGCGCCGAACGTGGCCGCGTTTTTGTCGATGTCGATCTTCTCGAACGCGGCCGTGATTTGATTGAGATTCGTTAGGCCGGTGACGCCAAAAATCCAGGTGATCCCGTAAACGAGGAAACCGGTGGAAAGCGCGCTGAGCACGAGATATTTCACGCCCGCTTCAAGTGATGCCGGATCTTTGCGATCGAACCCGACGAGCACATAAAATGAAATCGTGACCAGCTCGAGCGAGACGAAGATTGAAACAAAATCGATGGCCGAGGCCATGTACATCAAGCCGGCGCAGGTGAAAATAGGGAGCGCGAAGAATTCGCCGAGCGCAAATGAAGATGTCGATCTTCGCGTGTAATCGAGCATCATCACGAGAACGATGATGGTGGTGACGAGCGCGAAGCGTTTGAAGAAAATCGCGAGCGGATCGGCCGTGTAAAAACTCCACAGCCCGGTCGCTTGCGCTGGGAGCGCCGGCGCGAGATACCACGTCGCGACGAGAATGGTGGCGAGGCTGGCGATGGCGGCGTAAGCGATGGCGCGTTTGTCGAGACTAACGAAAAACATTTCGATGAGGAGCAGGACCGCGCCCAAAACCAGGACCGCGATTTCGAGTTGCGGCGGCCAGATGCTCATGGCGTTTGCGCGGTGGTGAAGTAATTGCGGAAGGTCGGCGCGACCACGTCGACGAGATATTGCGGGAAGAATCCGAAGACGAGGAGCGTGGCGACGAGCATCGCCACCGGCAACCGCAAACTCGTGCGAAGATCGACAATCGCATTTTGATGCTCGTTAGGCTGACCCATGAAAACGTTGCGATAAGCGCGCAGCATATAAACGGCGGAAATCACTACGCCCCAGAGCGCCAACACGGTCGCGATCTGAAACGTGTGAAAGCGGCTCATCTCCCACCCGTTCCGAAATGCGCTAAAGAAAACCATGATTTCGGCCGCGAAATTCGCGAAGCCGGGCAGACCGATGGCGGCGAAGGCGGCGAAACCAAAGGCAAGCCCCGCGAACGGCATCGTCTTCGCCAGGCCGCCGAGTTTTTGAAAATCGAGCGTGCCGGTGCGCTTGCGAATTTCACCCGCGACCGCGAACAAGAGCGCAATCGACAAGCCGTGTGCGAACATCAACGTGGCCGCGCCGATCGTGCCTAACAAGTTGGCGCTGGCGATGCCCAGAAAAATGTAACCCATGTGCATGACGCTGGAATACCCGAGCATCCAGTCGAGTTTCTTTTGCGCGATGGTGACGAGGCCGATGTAGATGATGTTGCCTAACAAGAGCACGATGAGCAGGCCCGACCAGTAACGCGCGCCCTCGGGCAAAAGCGGAACGGCCAGGCGCAGCAAACCGTAAAGGCCGAATTTCTTGAGCACGCCCGCATGCAACATCGCGGCCGGCGCAGGCGCAGACGCGTAGGCCTCCGGCGCCCAACTGTGAAACGGGAACAGCGAAATCAATGTGCCGAATCCAATGAGGAGGAGCAGGAAAATGTTTCGTTGCGCGTCGGGTGGGATCTGGCCGATGGAACGTTTGAGATCGGGAATGTAAAACGTGCGCAAAGCGACGGGCAGATTTTGGTAGAGCAAAATTAATCCAAGCAAGAGAACGAAACTGCCGAGCGCGAGATAAATGGTGATCTTCCATGCGGCGGCGACGCGATCGCCGCTCCCCCAAATTCCGATGAGAAGAAACGTCGGGATGAGCGCGAGCTCGTGGAATGCGTAGAAGAAAAAAAGATCGAGCGAAGCGAATGCGCCGATGGCGCCGCCGCTAATAAAAAGAAGACACGCGTAAAAGGCGCGTTCGTACTTGTCGATCTTGCCGGTAAACCAGACGGCGGCGACGGTCACGATCGCCGCGAGCAACACCATTGTTAGGCTCAAGCCGTCGAGGCCTAACGAAAAGCTCAAGTGCCATTCCGGGAGGATTGGAAATGAGATCACGTATTGAAATCCGCGACGCCACGGTTCGTATTCGACGAAGGCGAAGAGCGTGAGGAGCAGCATCGCGACGGATGCGCCGAGCGCGGTCTTGCGCGTGGGCGCGCCGGCGAGAATCGCGGTCGCCGCGAGAATTGGAAGAAGAACGATGAGCAATAACATCAGCGCAAAACTGCGTAGTAGATGATCGCGACGATTCCCAAGCCGAACAGGAATGCGTAGGCCTGAAGGTTTCCGATTTGGACGTAGCGCAGGAGTGAGCCGAGGCCGCGCGCGCTCGCACTCACGCCGCCGACGAAACCGCCGTTGATGATCCAGTGGTCGATGAACGCAGCGACGCGCGCGAGACGTTCCTGCGTTGCGCGAATGAGCCAGCCGTAGAATTCGTCGACGTAAAATTTTTGGCGGAGAAGATCGACATCGATCGGGTCGAACTCGCGGTTGCGATAAAGATAGAAAGCGGTCAAAGCGCCGAGCGCGAGCGCAACGAGAGCGAGCATCGGCACGAGCAACACCGTTTCTTTCTCGTGCGGAACGAGGAGGAAATTTTGCGCGAAGAATCCGAAGCCGGCGATGAAGGAAAGGATCGCGAGCATGATGAGCGGCGCGGTCATGACGCGCGGCGCTTCCTCGGCCGTGCGCGCAGATTCACCGCGCGGCTTTCCGAAAAATGCGACCACGACCAGGCGCGTGACATAGAACGCAGTCAGCACCGCGGTGAAAAGCGCCATGGCGAAGATCGACATGTTATGTTCGAAGGCGAGCGCGAGGATGGCGTCCTTGCTAAAAAATCCGCTGAACGGTGGCAGTCCGATCAAAGCGCAGGCGCCGACCGCGAAGGTGAAAAAAGTAATAGGCAGCCGTTTCGTTAGGCCGCCCATCTTCCAAATGTTCTGCTCGTGATGCAGCATGATGATGACGGAGCCGGCGCCGAGGAAAAGGAGCGCTTTGAAAAATGCGTGAGTGAAAAGATGAAAAAGCGCGGCTTCGTTACTCGTTAGGCCAATGGCGGTGAACATGTAGCCGAGCTGCGAGAGCGTGGAGTAGGCGAGAATGCGTTTGATGTCGTCTTGCTGTGTGGCGATGAGCGCGGCCATCAGGGCCGTGATCGCGCCGATCCAGGCGATGACGTTGAGCGCGGCCGGCGACGCTTGAATGATGAAGGCGACGCGCGCGAGCATGTAAACGCCGGCCGCCACCATCGTTGCCGCGTGAATCAACGCGCTCACCGGCGTGGGACCTTCCATCGCGTCGGGCAACCACACATGCAGCGGAAATTGCGCGGACTTGCCGGCGGCGCCGCAAAAAATGAGGAGCGCGGCGACGGTGAGAAACGCGGCGTTGCTCGTTAAGATCGACATCTTCGGCAGAATGTCGTCGAAGATGATTGAACCGGTCGCGGTCCAGATCATGAGGATGCCGAGCATGAATCCGAAATCGCCGATGCGATTCGTTAGGAATGCTTTCTTCGCCGCTTCGGCCGCGGCGTCGCGCGTGAACCAATGCCCGATGAGAACGTAAGAGGTGAAGCCGACCAGCTCCCAAAAAATGAAGAGCATGACGAAATTGTTCGCCAGAACGATGCCGAACATGGCGAACATGAAGAGCGAGAGCGCGGCGAAGTAGCGCGCTTTGCCGTCGTCATCGCGCATATAACCGAGCGAGTAAATGTGAATCAGTGAACCGACGCCGCTGACGATGAGCAGCATCATTTTGCTCAACGGATCAATCGTTAGGCCGATGGGCGCTTTGAAAATGCCGGCGACATCGAGCCAGTTAAGTGGCGCAGCGGAGATGTCGATCTTGCCAAAGATGAGACAACTGCAAACAAATGTGACTCCGACCGCCGCGACGGAAATGGAGCCGCTCAAATTTTTCCACCGCCGGGTGAAGAGCGTGATGATTGCGGCGGAGGCGAGTGGCGCCAGCAAAATAAACCAGGGTAAGGCGCTGTTGGTGGCGGAGTTCAAAACTTCAAAGTGGTGAGATCTTCGACGTGCGTCGTCCGGCGCGCGCGGTAAAGCGCGACGATGAGGGCGAGACCGACGGCGACCTCCGCGGCCGCGACGGTGATGATGAAGAAAACGAAGACCTGCGCGTTGTAGTTAGGCAGACTGGTTCTTAGATCGACATGGAAGCGTGAGAAGGCGACGAGCGAAAGATTGGCCGCATTGAGCATGAGCTCGAGCGACATTAAAATGATGACGATGTTGCGACGCAGCATGACGCCCGCGAAGCCGATGGTGAAAAGCATCGCGCTAACCGTGAGATAATTTCCGAGGGTGATCATTTGTTTGCCAGCTCGCGTTTGCTCAACACCACCACGCCGATGGTGGCGACGAGGACGAGGACGCCGATGACTTGGAAAGGAAAGTTAAAGTTCGTAAACAGCGTCACGCCGACATTGCGCACATCGTCGATTGTCGATCTTGCGAGCGGCGGAAAAGTTTTTTTTGCATCCGTTAGGCGACCAATGACGGAGAGCACCTGAATCAAAAAGACAAACGCGACAACGGCGCCGCCGGCCGTGGCCGGCCAGTTGATCTTGCGCAGGTTTTCCGCGCGAAGATCGAGCAGCATGATGATGAAAAGGAACAGCACCATGACCGCGCCGGCGTAGACGAGGACCTGGATGATGCCGATGAAATACGCATCGAGCATCATGAAAAGCGTGGCGAGACCGAGAAATGAAACGACGAGACTGAGCGCGCTCGCGACCGGATTGCGATTGAGAATGACGGCGACGCCGAAGACGAGCATCAACAGCGCGGCGCACCAGAAGAGGAAAAGTTGCATGTCGATCTAATCGATTGTCGATCTTGCGTTCACTTCTTGTCGTTCCATTTCAAGACGACGCCGTGCATGACGCCGCCGATCTCGAGCAATTTGTCTTTGCGATGCACCATCTCTTCGCGTGTGAAACCGGTGACGACGTAATCTTTGCGCAGAAAAATCGCCTGCTCCGGACAAACTTCCTCGCACATGCCGCAGTAGATGCAGCGGATCATGTCGATGTCGAACTCCTCCGGATATTTTTCGACCTTGGCGAAACGATCGTCCGTCGGAATTTCGCCGGGCAGAATTTTAATCGCGCGCGGCGGACAAATGAATTCGCAGAGCTGACATGCGACGCAGCGGATGCGGCCTTGTTCGTCCTTCACCAGCGCCGGCGTGCCGCGGTAGTAATCGGGCAAATCGGCATCGCGAGTTTGTTCGGGATACTGAATGGTGACTTTAGTGCGGCCGAAAATGTAGCGCACGAAATGTCGCCAGGTGATGAACAGACCCGAGACGATGGCGGGGAGAAACGCGCGCTCGCGCCAGTTGAGGTTCGGTCGTGAAGCGGGAATGGCCATTGTCGATCTTACACGTGGAAGCAGGCGAGAATTCCGGCGACGAGGAAAATATTTACGAGCGCGAGCTCGAAAAAGAACAACCATCCGAGTCGCATGAGTTGATCGTAACGAAAGCGCGGCAGCGTCCACCGGACCCAGATGAAGAAAAAGAGCAGCGCCGTTACTTTAGCGAAGAAGACCACGATGTTCGTTAGGCCGAAAATCCAGCCGTGTGAGCCGTCGGGAATCCCGGGAAAATGCCAGCCGCCGAGAAATAGCGTCACCATCACGGCCGAGCCGGCGATCATGGCGGTGTATTCGCCGAGAAAGAAGAGCGCGAATTTCATCGAGGAATATTCGGTGTGATATCCGCCGGCGAGTTCCTGTTCCGCTTCCGGCAAATCGAACGGAAGCCGATTTGTTTCCGCGAACATCGCGACCATGAAAACAAAAAACGAAATGAGCATCGGAATCGCGAGAAGCCATTTCACAGGATTGGCCCAATCGCCGATGAATGGCGCGATGAACCAGCCGTGATCGATTTGGTAGCGGACGACGTCGGTGAGGCGAAGTTTGCCGACCAACATGAAGATCGGGATGACAGCCAGGCCTAACGAGAGCTCGTAGGAAATCATTTGCGAGCTGGAACGCACGCCGCCGAGAAATGGATATTTCGAATTCGAGGCCCACCCGCCGATGACGATGCCGTAAACGCCTAACGACCCGATGGCGAACACCCAGAGGATTCCGATGTTCACATCGGCAATGACCATCGGCACGTCGAACAGTGTGCTGCCGAACGGCACGACCGCGATGGTGATGATGGAGGGCATCATCGCGAGACACGGCGCGAGCCAGTAATAAAATGTGTTTACGCCTGCCGGCGTGAAATCTTCTTTGATCAGAAGTTTCACGACGTCGGCAATCGGTTGCAGCAATCCGGCGGGGCCGACGCGGTTCGGGCCGGGGCGATCTTGAATGAACGCGCTGACGCGGCGCTCGGCGTAAACCGTGTACGAGACCATCGGCAGAATTACGACGAACAGAATTCCAACGATTTTTGCGAGCGAACTGAGAATGAGCCAGGAGTACATGTCGATCTTAGCGGCCGGGCGGGCGTTTGGCTTCCGCCAATTCGATGTCGTCTTCTTTCGGCGCGCGCGGCGGTGCCGGCGATTCATCGATATTCACGAGTTGCAGGCCGAGATCGCCGACCTTCGTTAGGCTTAATCCCGCCAACTGCGGAATGGCTTCGCTCATTTGGCGAAACACATCGTCGATCGTGTAAACGCCATTGCTATCGGTCAGCGCTTGCAGGAGATCGCGCAAAATTTCCCAATCGTCGCGCGCGTTTCCCGGCGGACGCACTGCGCGATTCAAACGTTGCAGCCGGCCGTCGCCATTGATCATCGAGCCTCGTTTCTCCGCGAAAGCAGAGGAAGGCAGCACCGCCGTGGAAAGATCAGTCGATTCATTTTGCGAGATCGACATGGTGATGAAGGCGGGGAGATTTCGCAATTCATCGGCGGTGAGGCCGAGTTCGAGCGGATTCTCGCACAACACGACGAGCGCGCGTAACGAGCCGGACTTGATCGCCTCGACCATTTTCGGAATCATCGCGCCGGGCTCGCTCGTTAGGCCGAGCAATTTCGCGCCGTTTGTGTTCGGGTTGCGGTCTTCGCTCAGCAGAATGTCGTCGCCGGGTCCGCGATGCGGCACGATGTCGATCCACTGCGTGCCGAGCGATTTTGCGATGCGCGAGGTGAGCCACATTTCCTCGTTCGTCATGCGGCCGGAGGCGATGATGGCGATGTTCCAACCGCCGAAATGTTTCAACTGCAGGGCCACGTTGGCGATCGCGCGCTTCCAGTCGGTCGCGGTGAGTTTATCGTTTTGCAGGACGCGCGGTTCGAGGAGGCGGCGATCGGAATCGACGTATTTAAATTTCAGGCGGCCGTAATCGCACATCCAGGAGGAATTGACGTCGTTGTTTTCGCGCGGCGTTTGCCGATGGATCACATCTTCACGCGAGCCGATGAGAGTATTGCAACCGGTCGCGCAGCTCGTGCAAAAACTTTTTGTCTCCTTCAAAAACCAAACGCGCATCTTGAATCGGAAATCGGTCGACGTGAGCGCGCCGACTGGACAGATGTCAACGGTGTTGAGCGAGTAATTGTTTTCCAAGCGTTTGCCCGGATGCGCGGTGAGCACGGTGTGGCTGCCGCGATCAATGAAGCCGAGCACGTCGTCGTGCGCGATCTCCTGGCAAAACCGAATGCAACGCGAGCAGAGAATGCAGCGTTCATCGTCGAGCGTCACGCGTGGACCGAGCTCGACGTTCTTCGGCTTCTTCACTTTGTTTTCGAGAAATCGCGAACCTTGGTTGCCGTATTCGACGCTGAATTCCTGCAAGCGACATTCGCCGGCCTGGTCGCAGATCGGACAATCGAGCGGATGATTGATGAGCAAAAATTCCATCACGCCGCGGCGGCATTCTTCGACCAGCGGCGAAGTCGTGCGCACGCCCATCCCTTCGGACACATCTTGCGCGCAACAAATTTGCGGACGTGGCATCCAATTGATCGTCGGTTTGCCATCGCCGCCGAGCTCTGGTTTGCGATCAGGCCCCATCTTCGGCATGCCCATCTCGATCAAACACATTCGGCAATTGCCCGGCGAGCTGAGCTTCTTGTGATAGCAATAGCGCGGCACGTATTTGCCCGCTTGCTCGCACGCTTCGATCACACGCGTGCCTTTCGGAAACTGATGCCAGACGCCGTCGATTTGGACGTTGACGGACTGCGGTGGACTTGTTGTTTCGTTAGGCATGATGAATCAGGAAAGCAGGAAAACAGGAAATCATTTTAGGAAATCAGGAGGCTCATCGGACGGCTTTTCGCGGCAGAAGCGCTTAATCGTCAGCGGCACAGTCGCGAAATTAAAAAGCAAGCCATCCTGCAGGTTGGTCGCCTTTAGGTAACTGCGTCCTATCGCGAAATGAATGTCCTCTAGTTCGCTAATCGCCTTTAGCTCGACAACGATTTTGCTCTCGACCATGAAATCTAACCGGTGTTCGCCAATTTGATGGTCGCGATAAAACAACGGCACCGGAAATTGCCGGACAAACTGAATTCCGCTGAGCGCGAATTCGACGGCCAGAGCTTCTTCGTAGATCGATTCGAGGAAACCAGGCCCAAGCACACGGTGTACGCGAATCGCAGCAGCAATGATCTGCTCAGTGAGCTGTGAATCTCTGAGATTTTTTCCTGCTTTCCTGCTTTCCTGATTCATTTTCTAAATCGTTCCCGCTGCGCCTGCTTTTTCCCAGCCCGGATCGTGGGCCAATGGCCTAACGGGTACTTGTCGATCTTCGATTAATTCTTCAGGCGTAAGCTCGGGTGGGAGTGGGGGAGGAATCGGTTTCTTCGCGCGCGCGGCGAATTCGTCGGGGAATTTCTCAACGAAACTTTGTGTCGGCCACGCGCATGCTTCGCCGAACGCGCAGATGGTACGGCCGGCGATATTGTCGCCGATTGTTTTTAACGTCTTCGGATCTTCGACTACGCCGCCGCCGAGCATCATGCGGTCGGTGATTTTCTTCATCCACAACGAGCCTTCACGACACGGCGTGCATTGGCCGCACGATTCGTGGGCGTAAAACTCGTTGATGTTGTTCAGCACCCAAACCATGTCGCGTGAATCATCGAGCACGATGACGCCGCCGGAACCGGCCATCGAACCGGCTGCGGCTAACGAGTCGAAATCCATCGGCAGTTCGTCGATGAACATTTCGCGTTCGATTGTCGATCCATCCGGTTGTCGATCTTTGATTTTGAATCGCTCATCTGCGCGCAACACTTTGGCCGAGCTCCCGCCGGGAATGACCGCCTTCAACATTCGTCCCGGCTTCGTCCCGCCGGCCATCTCGTAAATCAGTTGACCCATCGTCACTTTACCGACTTCGATTTCGAAATAACCGGGACGCTGCACATCGCCGCTCACACAAACGATGCGCGTGCCAGTGTTGTTAGGCCGGCCGAGTTGCGCGTATTGCGCGCCGCCCATCGCGATGATGTGCTTCACGTGGCAGAGCGTCTCGACGTTGTTCACGATCGTCGGACACATGTAGAGGCCGAGCACCGCAGGAAAATAAGGCGGCTTGATTCGCGGATACGCGCGTTTGCCTTCAAGCGACTCGATCAATCCGGTTTCTTCGCCGCAAATGTAAGCGCCCGCGCCGCGATGAATGTAAATTTCGCAATCGAATCCTTTGCCCAGAATGTTTTGGCCGAGAAAATTTTTCGCTCGTGCTTCTTCGATCGCGTTCTCGAGAATCTGCGCGCCCTCGGGAAACTCACCTCTTATATAGATGTAGGCGGTTTTCGCGTTCACCGCGTAGGCGGAGATCAACATCCCTTCGAGCATTTGATGCGGATCTTCGTGAATGATGTAGCGGTCTTTGAACGTGCCGGGCTCGGATTCGTCCGCGTTGCAAATGAGATAGACCGGCTTCTTCTCGTCCGGTTTGATGAAACTCCATTTCACGCCGCACGGAAATCCGGCGCCGCCGCGTCCGCGCAATCCCGACGTTTTCACTTCGTTAATGATTTCGGCGCGGGACATCGTCAGCGCTTTCTTCAACTGCTCATAACCGCCGTCTGCGACGTAAGTATCGATGTCGATCTTCCAATCGCGCCGGCCGATGTTCTTGAAAATTAATCGGTGCTCGAGCCGATGCGGTTCCGGTCGCGGCCTAACGATTGGCTGCTGATTCCGCACAAGATCGACAATCGAATGTGGATCGACGTTCTCGTGCAGCTCATCGTCGATCATGCAAACCGGCGCCGTGCCGCAGCTCGCGAGGCACTCGACGAATTCGACGCTTATATTCGGATCACCCGCCGCGATTTCGCGCGCGCGTTGCATCAAATCGTAACTGCCGGCCATCGCGCAGCTCAGCGTTCGACAAACGCGAATATGTTTTCGTCCCGCCGGTTGCTGGCGATACATCGGATAAAACGTGACCAGCTCGAGAATATTGATCGGCTGCAAGCCGAGCTTGGCCGCGATCCAGTTTACGCCCGCATCGCTGATGAATCCGAAATGTTCCTGCCACAAATGCAGCAGCGGCATGGCCGCGCTCCGTTGTCGATCTTTCGGATAACGCGCGATCGCCGCCTGCATCTTCCGCTCGAGCTCGGCGGGAACGCGCGTGTTCGTCGTCGAGTCCAAAGCGCGTGACTAATCGGAGAGCGTGCTCTCCTTCGTTTGCAATCGGTCGTCCTTGAAAACGATGATGACCGAGTCCTTGCCCTGCCGATACGTGTAGGTCGTTTTCTTCATCACGAGAAAATCTTTATTATCGATCTCCGTCGGTGGTCCGAGAATCGATTCCACCTGCTTCTTCGACATGTTCTCGGTCACTTCGTCGACGTTGGCTTTAGTGATTCGCTTGTTGCTGCACGACGCGAGCGCGATGGCGAAAATGACCGCAAAAATAATTCGTAAGATCGACATGTTCATCTGTCGCATTCGCCCATGACAAAGTCCAGACTCCCGAGAATCGCCGGCACGTCGCTGATCATGTGATCGGGCAGCAGCTCGGGCAAAATGCTCAGGTTCACGAATGAAGGCGCGCGGATCTTCAATCGATACGGCACACCGCCGCCGCGACTATTAATATAGAAACCGAGCTCGCCCTTCGGATTTTCCGCGCCGAAATAAATTTCGCCCGGCGGCGCTTTCAATCCTTCGGTCACGACGATGAAGTGATGAATCAGCTCCTCCATTTTCGTCATCACGTGTGATTTTGGCGGCGTCATGTTTTTCCAATCGACCACGTTGATCGGGCCGTTAGGCATTTTGTCGATAACCTGATACAAAATCTCCACGCTCTCGCGCATTTCCTGGATGCGAACGAGGTAGCGATCGTAGCAATCGCCCGCCGTGCCGACGATGACGTCGAAGTCGTATTGCTCGTAATCACAATACGGATGTTTGCGGCGCAAATCGTGATCGATGCCGCTGCCGCGCAAGTTCGGCCCGGAAAGCGCGTAGGCGATCGCGCGATCCTTCGAAATAACGCCGATGTCTTTCGTGCGATCGACGAAAATGCGATTACGCGTGAGAAGTTTGTCGCACTCATCGAGCGCGGGTCCGAATTGATCGAGAAATTCGCGCAAGATCGACATGAAGTTTTCGGGAAGATCGCGAATCTGTCCGCCCACGCGCGTGTAGGAAGTCGTGAAACGCGCTCCGCAAATCAGTTCCGACAAATCGTAAATCTTCTCGCGTTGCGTGAACGAATACATGAACACGCTCAACGCGCCGAGATCGAGCGACATCGCGCCGAGTCCCATGAGATGCGACGAGATGCGCGAGAGCTCGTAGCAGATCACGCGAATGGCGCGGCCGCGCGGCGGAACTTCCCAGCCCATTAATTTTTCCACCGCGAGTGCGTAAGTCACGTTGTTCGCGAGCGGCGCAAGATAATCGAGCCGATCCGTGTAGGGGACGAACTGATTGTATTGCATGTTCTCCGCGATCTTTTCGTCGCCGCGATGCAAAAACCCGATGTCCGGCGTCGCTTTCGTGATGATCTCGCCATCGAGTTCGAGCACGAGGCGCAACACGCCGTGCGTCGCGGGATGCGACGGGCCCATGTTGAGCACCATCTTTTCGCCGATGTCGTCGCTCTTGTTACGCGCGGCCGCGTCCGCCGCGACGACGCGCGTCACCGGATCGGGCGATTCGATTTCACGAACGGTGAATCCCATAAGATCGACAATCCCGAAATAATCGGGACTCGCGAACAAAATTGTTCGGAGCTGCATTTACGCTGGCGAGTGAGCCAGCGCGTGCAAGACAAATGTAACTCCCGCGCGTCGCATCTCTGTTCCGGGGAGCACAGGCCGCCGGCCTGTGGTAGTCGGCCGCTGGCCGACTGAGATTTCGCGACCACCGCGCATGGAATGCCGATCGTTTCGCGGCGAGCCGCCGCGAACCACAGGCCAGCGGCCTGTGCTCCCCAGACGCAGAATTCCCGCTCGCGCGCGCAACGAAGCGCGCTAACTGTTTGGCATGGCCAAAAAAGTCGCGCTGCTGTTTTCCGGTCAAGGGGCGCAGGAAGTCGGGATGGGGCGCGATCTCGGCGATGAATTTCCGGCGGCCGCCAATTTGCTGCGCGAAGCGGATTCGATTCTCGGCCGCGGCCTAACGAACATCATGCTCAATGGGCCGATCGAGGAATTGACGAAGACTTCGAATTGTCAGCCGGCGCTTTTCGTTCATGGCATGACCTGCTTGTCGATCTTGCGCGAACTCGCGGGCGATTTCTCTGTCGGCGGCGCGGCCGGTCTTTCGTTAGGCGAACTGACGGCGCATTGCGCAGCGGGCACGTTCGATTTCGCGAGCGGATTGAAACTGGTGCAACGTCGCGGCGAACTGATGGACGAAGCTTGCGCGGCCACGGCCGGAGGAATGGCGGCATTGATCGGCGCGGACGAAAACGCCGCGCGCCAACTCGCCGCGGATGAAGATGTCGATCTTGCGAACATTAATTCGCCGGGACAGATCGTGATTTCGGGCGAGCTCGCGAAAGTCGAAGCCGCCGTCGGCGTCGCTAAGGAACATGGAATTCGACGCGCGACAATGCTTAACGTCGCCGGCGCGTATCATTCGCGACTGATGGAAAGCGCCTACGAAAAATTTGGCGAAGCGTTGCTCGAAGTGGAGATGCATGCGCCCGCATTTCCGGTGATGAGCAACGTGACCGGCGATGAAGTGAAAACGCTTCCGGATATTCGTCGCACGTTGCAGGAACAAATCACGAGCACAGTGCGATGGGTGGATTGCATGGAACGACTTGTCGATCTTGGCTGCGACTTGTTCGTCGAGCTCGGGCCGGGTGCGGTGCTTGCGGGTTTGCTCAAACGCACGCGCAAAGATGTCGAAGTTATTTCCGTGGGCGACGCCGCTTCAGCGCGCGCGTGCGCCGAACTCATTCACGCCTAGACTCTGCCCATGACTCTGAACGAGCGAATCGATTCCGATCTGAAAGACGCGATGCGCAGCAAGAACGCGCAGAAACTGGGCGTGTTGCGCATGTTGAAAGCGGCGGTAAAAAATGCGGCGATCGAAAAAGGCGGGGCCGATGCGGAGATGAACGACGGCGATGTCGTCGCGGTCATTCGCAAACAAGCGAAGCAACGGCAGGATTCGATTGAGCAATTTGATAAAGGCGGGCGGCCCGAGCTCGCGGCGAAAGAGAAAGAGGAATTGTCGATCTTGCAATCGTATCTGCCGCAGCAGATGGACACCGCCGAGCTTTCCGAAGCGGTGCGCGTGACGATTCTCGAAATGAACGCGACATCGAAAGCGCAGATGGGCGCGGTCATGAAAGCGCTGCAGCAGAAAATCGGCGACCGCGTCGATGGCAAAACGCTGAGCCAGGAAGTGCAGCGGCAATTAAGCGGCGGCAAATAACCAGCCGTGCTCACTGCGATCATCGTCGCCGCCGGCAGCAGTCGTCGTGTCGGTTTCGACAAATTGTTTGCCGATTTGTTAGGCAAACCGCTCATCGCACACACCATCGCCGCGTTTGAGAATGCGGCTTGCGTTGACGAGATCATCATCGTCGCGCGCGAAGATCGACATGATGAACTTCGCAGTTTGGCGGGCGCGAAGACGAAAGCGATCATCAAAGGCGGCGAACATCGACAGGATTCGGTCGCAGCTGGACTTATGGGACGTGGCGCCAGCGAAGGGTACGTGGCGATTCACGATGCGGCGCGTCCGCTGGTCACCGTGAAAATCATCGAGCGTGTTTTCGCCAAAGCGCAGGAAACAAACGCCGCGTCGTCCGCGGAAGCGATTAACGACACGCTCAAACGCGCCGATGTCGATCTTGTGGTAAAAGAATCGGTCGATCGCCATCAACTTTTCGCGATGCAAACGCCGCAGATCTTCGAGCGTTCGCTGATCGAAGATGCCTACCGCGCAGTCTTCGTGAAAAATCTACGAATCACCGATGAAGTCTCCGCGGTCGAGCGATTCGGCCGCAAAGTTGCGCTTGTTTTGAACGACGACTTCAATTTCAAGGTCACCTACGAGCGCGACTTGAAATTGGCTGAGATGGTTTTGCGCGCGCGCGCGAGTTAAACCAGCATCGGGTCGACCGGGACGTGCGGCCTAACAAGATCGACAATCGCCGGCACGTCTTTCAGTTTTAATCTGCGGCCGCCCCGCTTGCGTTTCGTTTTGTCTAATTCTCCGACGCGGATGATCTCTCCGTTTTTCCAAATCCACGCGTCAGGATTGTAGGGACCGACGCGCCGCGGATCGGTCCAGGTGTGGATCGACAATAACTTGTCGGTCACGGCCGCGGCCACGTGCATCGGGCCGCTATCGACGCTGATGATGAAGCTCGCAGTGCGAATCAAACGAATCATTTGCAGAAGCGTGGTTTGATTGGTGAGCTCGACGCAATTTTCGACGATGTCGATCTTGCGTTTGCTTTTGCCGATGATGACGACGCGCGTCGGCGCAAAGGCGCGGCAGATTTCGAGAATGACTTTGTTCGACAGCGATTTGCCGCTTCCGCGCGCGAACGGATGCAGAACGATGAACGGCGGATAATCGTCGAAGCGCGGGAGCGGATCGCCGCTTGGAACCGGGCAGCGCAATCCTTCTCCGATTTTCGCGCCGACCAATTCCGCCAGCTTCAGGTAACGTTCGACCGCGTGCTCATGCCGGCCCACCTGCGCGCGGCGATGATAAAAGAAACGTGAGCCTTCGCGCGCGTCGCTCAGGCCGAGAATTTCTTTCGCGCCACTGGCGCGCGCGATGATCGCGCTGCGTAACAAACCTTGAAAATCGAGCGCGACGTCGGGTTGGATTTTTTTCGTGAGCTTGAGCCAGGAAAAAAATCCGGCGGGCGCGCCGAGTCCGGTGAAATCGCCGCGCGGAAAAATATGGACGTGATTCACATCCTGATTGCCGCGCAGAAGCGGCGCCCATTCCGGATTGATGACCCAGGTGATTTGCGCGTGCGGATGCGCGTCGCGAATGGCCGCGACCGCCGGCAAGGTGTGGACGATGTCGCCGAGCGAGCTGGGTTTGATGACGAGGATCGAGTTCAGAGCTGAAATTCAGAACACGCCAAATGCGATTGTCGATCTTATCTTCCGAGCGCGAGACGTTCCGCGAGAAGAGACGGCAATCCGGCGTCAATAATTTTCTTCTGCGCAATCTGCAGGTCGTATTTCACCCGGCGCTGTTCGACGTTCTCGTGGTCGAGATCGTAAATGCAATACGCCGCGCGCCAGTCGCCGTCGCGCGGCTGGCCGACGCTGCCGACGTTGATGAAATATTTTTTTGCGAGCTCGATGCGCAATTGATCGACACGAACGCGGCGCACGCCGGTGTCGTCCTTAATGAATGCCATCGGCACATGGGTGTGACCGAAAAAACAAACCGCGGTGTGCTGGTAAGTGAAACTCGCGGCGGCGTCGAGATTGTTGAAGACGTAACCCCATTGCGCCGGCGTATCGAGCGTGGCGTGGACGATGGTGAAGTCGCGCACCTGGCGCTGCAGTCGCATGTCGCGCAGCCACGCCTTGTCTTCATTCGTTAGGTGTTCGCGCGTCCATTCGATCGCGGCCTCGGCCAGCTCGTTGAAATCGCGCGACGATTCGATGAGCGAAGCCTGTTCGTCGTGATTGCCTTTCACGATCGGGCAATCCATGTCGCGCACGCGCACGCTGCATTCGTGCGGGTTGGCGTTGTAACCGACGACGTCGCCGAGACAAATATAGTGCGTGCACTTTTGTTCCTCGGCGTCGCGCAAGACGGCCTGGAGCGCTTCAAGGTTGGCGTGGATGTCGCTGAAAATGGCGTAACGCATTTGTTAGGCGGAATCGGGAATGCGGCGATCCTGCGGGATGTCGATCTTCTGTTCGAGAAATTTCAATCGTTTGATCAAGGTCGGCAGCCTTTCCTTTTCGCCTTCGTCGTAGAGCGCGCGCAATTTCTCATACGCTTCGCGTTCGCGCCCGTCGCAATACGAAAGCTCGTAGGCGGAGAAGCGGCGATCGTAACTCATCGCGCCCGGAAGCGCGGCCGCTTTCGCAAAATACTCCGACGCGTGCAAGTGATCCTCGTATTTCTGTTGATACAAGCGCGCCATCGCTTCGTACAAACGCGGATTGTCTGGATTGTATTGGATCCCGCGTTCGAGAAAATCTTTGCCCAAATCGAAATACTGGTGCTGCTTGCGCACGCGGACGGTAAGCGATTGCGATTCGTCATTCATGACCGCGGCGCTCGCGTTCCACGCCATGTGCCACGCGGCCATGTCCCAGAACATGATCGACTGCGGCTGGAGCGTAGTCGCTTCGCGTAAGAGTAATAACACGCGCGCCCATTCCGTCCGTTCCCACGCGACGTGCGCTTGAATGAAAACGATGTCGGCCACGATCGAGCGAAATCCGCTCAGAGCGGCGGCGAAACCGAGTTGGCCGATTTGTTCGCGTAAACCGAGAGTTAATTGTCGATCTTGCGCAGGAATTTTTTGTTCGAGCGGAAGACGCACCGCTCCAAAACAAAGAATCGCGGCGATGACGACAAGAACGCGGATCACAATTCCTTTCCGTAAAACATGACGACGGCGAGCGTGGTGTAGACCGCGATGTAGAAACAGCCGAGCAATGTTGTTTGCGTGAAAATGCCTAACGAGAGCGCGTGTCCGGCGACGACTTGATCGACGCGATTGAACGCTTGGAGGTCGGGAAAAATGAGCGCGACGAGCGCGAGAAATAAATGCGTGAACCATCCGTTGCCGGTTTGCTGCAGCCAATATTCGCGCGCGATTTCCTGAAGGTGCCCGATGAAATACACAAACACCATCGTGATGACGGTGAAGATATTCGTGGTCGCAAATGTGGTGACGAGCAACGTCGTCGCCGCCAGCACGCTCGCTTTCATGAACAACAATCCGATCGCTTGCGCGATGTCGATCTTCAATCCGGCCGCGCGCACGGTCCGCAACGCGTCTTCGAGTTGTTCGCGCGGCGCGGTCGCATACTGCCGCATCGCTTCCGACAAAAGCGTTTGCTCGCGGGTGTAGAGCATCGCGAAAAAAAGCGCACTCATGATGAAGAGACTGATCACGAGCAGCCCGAGCACGCCTAACAATTTGCCGAGAACGTATTGATAACGCGGCACCGGCTTCGCCAGAATCGTGTAAGCGGTGCGGTCTTCGATGTCCTGCGGAATCAATCGCGCCGTGGCCAGGATGGCGAGCAATGAAGTTAAGATCGACATCGTGCCTAACGAGATGTCTTTGAGGATTTGCAGTTCCTGTTGAAACGAGAAGCGCGACATGAAGACCGAGCTGCCGATGAGGATCAGCGCGAAGATGAGAATGAAATAGAAAACCCGCTGCCGCGTCAGGTCGGTGAGCGTGTTCGATGCGATGGCGAGCGTGCGTCTCATTCGTCGGTCGCGTCGAGAAAGAATCGCTCAAGGGTGGTTGTCGATCTTCGCTGCGCGACCAGGCGCGCGTTCGCGTCGCGCGCGAGCTCCTGCACGCGTTTGACCAAATCTTCCGAGGCATTTTCGAGCACGAGCTCGGTTTGGTTTTCGATCGCGAGCAGCTCTTCGAGTTTTCCTTCGCGCACAAGTTTCCCGTTCGCGAGAATCCCGACGCGGTCGCACACTTCCTGGACCTGGCCGAGCAGGTGTGAAGAGAGCAACACGGTCACGCCGCGTTTTCTAAGATCGACAATCAAATCTCGAATGTCGCGCGAACCGGCGGGATCGACCCCGGCGGTCGGTTCGTCGAGGACGACGAGCTGCGGATCGTTGATGAGCGCCTGGGCCAGGCCGATGCGTTGCAACATTCCTTTCGAATACGTCGCCAGGCGCTGCTCGCGAGCGTTCGTTAGGCCAACGAGGTCGAGCAAATCGATGATGCGTTGGTGCAATTGTTCGCCGTGCAATCCGCAGAGTTTTCCAAAAAACCGCAGCGTCTCCGTCCCGGTGAGAAATTTGTAGAAGTAGGGATTTTCCGGAAGGAAGCCGACCGAATCGCGACTGTGAACTTCACCGCTGTCGCGACCGAAGATTTTGGCGCTTCCGCTTGTGGGCCAGACGAGTCCGAGAATAATTTTGAGCGTCGTGCTCTTGCCCGATCCGTTAGGCCCGAGCAATCCGTAAACTTCGCCGCGATTCACTGTAAGATCGACATCTTCCACCGCGGAGATGAGGCGGCGCGTGAACGGCACGGGAAAGCGTTTCGTTAGGCCACGCACGGCCACAGCCGGTTCAGCCGTCATGCCAGATCTCGAAACCATTCGCTTGCACCGGCGCGTCGAGTTTGTGCTCTTCGGTTTTGCGAATGTGCGAACGCAATTCGCTTTGCTGGATGGCGTCGACGAACGCGCGCACTTCTTCGTCGTCGCCGCTGATTTGCATTTCGACGCGGCCGTCGATGAGATTGCGCACCCAACCTTTGACGTCGAAACCCTTGGCGATGTGCCGCACGCTCCAGCGAAATCCGACGCCTTGAACGCGACCTTCGAAGAAGACCTGCAACGATGTCATGCGCGCAGGTATGAAACGCGCCTGCGCGCCCTTGTCTAGGGCGATGGTGCCCCAATCGCCGTCGGTTCAACTCCGGGCGTCGATTCGACTCCGGGCAGGTTCGGTTCGGGATAACGAAGCGCGGCCGGGGTGGGCGTGGGCGTGGGAATTGTTTTCGCAACCAGACTCGCCGGCGCCGGATGAATGTCATCCATCGCGACGTAACCTTCTTCGCCGCTCGTTAGGCGGACGCGCGCGTAGCCAAAAGATTTTTTCGAAATGGTAAGCAAGGTGTCGCGCGAAAGGCTGCGATTGGGACCGTTCGCTTGGAGCGGGCCGTATTGAAAGAACGGGGCCGCCGAACTTTTGACCGCGTAATAATCAGTCGTGCTCGCGGCCGCAGATGGTCGGGTGCGCGACTTGGCGCAACCCGCGATGCTCGCCACGATCAGTAAATACAGAACCGCGCGTTTCATTGTCGATCTTGCGACGACACCGCGAACGTCTCGCTATTTATAAGAATAAACGAGGCAATACGCGCTCTCGGCACCGTCGAGCAGATTGATCGCGACAAAATATTGTCCGCTGTTCGTTGGCGAAAAACCGGCCGCGGCGCGATTGCCATCGTTGTACGGTTCGGTTTCGACGAGCTTGCCGGTCTCATCATAGACGGCGACCGCGATTTTTTTTGCCGGCTCAATCGCGCCGGCCGCGAACCAATACTGGTTTCCGGCATAAAGATTGACCGCGATGATCGCGTTCTCCTTCGGCTTCAACATGCCGCCCCAATGTCCGTCGCGAATTTTGAAACCGTCGTTCGCAAACGCGCCCGCGAGATCGAGCACCGCTTTGTGCGCCTGCACTTCCTTGTCGCTTTGCGCGCGCAGCGGACTAACGAACGCGAAGATCGACAATAGAAAGATCGACATCGTCCTCATCGCTTCGGTTCGGGCTTTTGCTGAATTTGGTCCATCACTTTTCCGACGGCGTCATTGACCTTGCGCACGTCATCGGCGGTTGGCGGTTTGTTAGGCGGAAAGGCGACGAGTTTTTCGAGCGTAACGAGCTCATCGCTCACTTTTCTCACCAGCGGATCGTCGCGCACGTCCGGCGAAACGTCGTTCATCTTCGAGTGAATGAAATTTACCAGCGCCGGCTGCCGCAAAACTTTGGCAGCGCGTTCGTCGAAGTTTTGCAAGATCGACGAACTAACGACCTGCGTGCCGCGCACCCAACCGCCGACGCTGACGAGAATAACGAGGTCCTGGTCGCGATGCGTTTGCATGGACGACTTCACTTCGTTTTGCGTTGCTTCCAATTCCTCCTGTAACGCGTCCCACTCGTTGTTCTCGGCGAATTCGTTGATGCTGTTGCCACGACTAAGAATGTTTTCGCTCACACCGAGCGCCTTCGCCATTTTGATGATGTCGGTGCCGACGTTTTTCACCTGCTGACTGTCTTGCGCTTCGACCGCGATGAATCCGTCGGCGATGAGTCCGCCGAGATTGAGCGCGATCTGCGGCCGGTTTTTGTAAGTGGTCGGGATCGGTCCGCGAATCTGGCCGGTCCAATTCGGCTTGCCCGGTTTTTCGAGCGCCGCGAAAAGCTCGCCGGGCGAGGGGATGGTGATGGCGTCGTTGCGCACCGCCTTCGCCATCTGGTCTGGCGCAAGGTGTTGCGGTTCCGCGCCGATCAATGCGCAGGCGCCGAGCAGTAATAGCAAGGTTGTGAATCGTTGTGTCCGATTCATGGACAGAAATCGTAAACCCGCAGCGGGAGATTGCCAGCGGGAATGTTGGGATTGCCAATTGTCGATTTCCAATTTCCAATTGGAGCCATGGCAGCGACAGCAATTGCGGCAGTGCACGCGCGCGAAGTTTTGGATTCGCGCGGCAATCCCACGGTGGAAGTGGAGGTCCGGCTCGAGGGCGGCTCGTTAGGCCGCGCCATTGTTCCGAGCGGCGCGAGCACGGGCGAACACGAAGCGTGGGAATTGCGCGACGGCGACAAGCAACGTTATGGCGGCAAAGGCGTGACGCGCGCAGTGGCGAATGTGAACGAGAAAATCGCGGCCGCGATCAAAGGCTGGGACGCGACCGATCAACGCAAGATCGACAATTGCATGATCGACATGGATGGTTCGCCTAACAAAAAGAATCTCGGCGCGAATGCCATGCTCGGCGTGTCGTTAGCCGTGGCTCATGCGGCCGCCGCCGCGCAAGGCGTGATGCTTTTTCGTTATCTTGGCGGCGAGGACGCGCGCGTTTTGCCGGTGCCGATGATGAACATTCTCAACGCCGGCGCGCATTCCGACGCGCCGATCGATTTCCAGGAATTCATGATCATGCCGAAGGGCGCGCCGAATTTTGCGGAAGCGTTGCGCTACGGCGCGGAAATTTTTCACGCGCTCAAGAGCGTGCTGAAAGATCGACATCTTTCCACCAACGTGGGCGACGAAGGCGGTTTCGCGCCGCAGCTCAAATCCGCGGACGACGCTCTCGAATCGATCGCGAAAGCGGTCGAGAAGGCCGGTTACAAACTCGGCGAGCAAATCTTTATCGCCCTCGACGTCGCTTCGTCGGAATTCTTCGATCGCAAAGAAAACAAATATGTTTTCAAAAAATCCGACGGCTCGAAACGCACGGCCGATGAGTTGATTGAGTACTATGTCGATCTTACAAAACGTTTCCCGATCATCTCGATCGAGGACGGTTGCGCGGAAAATGACTGGGACGGTTGGAAGAAATTGACGGCGCGGCTCGGCGACAAAGTTCAACTCGTTGGCGACGATCTTTTCGTCACGAACGTGAAATTCCTGGAGCGCGGAATCAGAGAACACGTCGCCAATTCAATTCTCGTGAAAGTGAACCAGATCGGAACGTTGAGCGAAACGCTCGACGCCATCGAACTCGCCAAGAAAAATAATTACACCGCAGTCATCAGTCATCGTTCCGGCGAAACCGAAGACACCACCATTGCCGACATCGCGGTCGCGACCAACGCGGGCCAGATCAAGACCGGTTCGTTATGCCGGACCGACCGCGTCGCGAAGTATAACCGATTGCTGCGTATTGCGGAACAGTTAGGCGATAAAGCGGTTTACGGTTGCTGACGAGCCGGTGTTGTTTGCCTACGGCCACTGTCATGTTGAGCAAAGCGAAACATGTCTGAGCATCTTTGCCTTCCTCCGATCACAAATAATGGAGATTCTTCGCGATGCTCAGAATGACATCTATTAAAACTGAAGAACTGGGTGACAAAGCGATTTACGGCGGTAAGATGCGCTGACGTGGAGCACATTGATTTTCGCGCGCGGCGCGAAGCGACCATCTGGACGCGACTCAATCGCGTGCTCAAAAGTCTTCTCGTCCTCGCCTTCATTCTCGTGGTCGTTAGTCTGTTCGTGCCGCAGAACGCGCGCTTGAATCGGAGCCGCGGCGAGATCGACAATCTGCAAGCGCAGGTGAACGAACAGAAGATGTTGCTCGCGAAGCAGACGCGCGAAGTGAATCTGCTCAAGACCGATGCGACGTATCTGGAAACGATCGCGCGCGACCGGCTCGACCTGATGAAAGAAGGCGAAGCGATTTTCCGTTTGGAACCGGCTCAGCCAAAAAGAAAAGACGCCGCGCGCAAATAATTCCGGGGAGCACAGGCCGCTGGCCTGTGAACTCCGGCGGCTCGCCGGAGTTGTCTCTTCGCGGCGAGCCGCCGCGAACTACAGGCCAGCGGCCTGTGCTCCCCAGAGACAGACGCGACGTGCGCGATGTCGATCTTGCGTTATAATCGCCACATGCCTACCGAACTCGCCACCATCGACGCCGCGGACTTGAAAGCGCGTTTGCGCGAGCTGCGGAGGTTTCTTTGACCTGCCCAAGCTGCAGGAGCAGTTAGGCAGACTCGAGGCGCGCATGGCCGCGCCGGATTTCTGGAACAATCGCGAGAAGGCGCAGGGCGACGTCGAAGAAGTTTCGCGTTTGCGTTCGCTCATCAATCCGTTCGGCGAGCTCGAGCGCGAGATTGACGACTTCGGCGCACTTGTCGATCTTGCGGCGGAAGAAAAGGACGAATCGGCGCGCGCGCAAGCGGAGAAAGAAGTCGCGGCCGAGCACGAACGTCTCGTGCACAAGCTCGAAGAATTCGAGCTGCGCCAGTTTCTTTCCGGGCCTAACGATCGCAACAGCGCGTTCGTCACCATTCATTCCGGCGCCGGCGGCACGGAGTCGTGCGATTGGGCCGACATGCTTTTGCGCATGTATCAGCGCTGGATCGAGCGCAGCGGTTACAAATCGGACACGATCGACATTCAGACTGGCGACGAAGTCGGGATCAAATCGGTCACGTTGCTCGTGAGCGGCGAATACGCTTACGGTCATCTGCAAACCGAGCGCGGCGTGCATCGACTCGTTAGGATTTCGCCCTTCGACGCGAACAAACGCCGCCACACTTCATTCGCCAGTGTCGATGTTGTCCCGGAAGTCGCCGACAGCACGCCGATCGAAATTAATCCGGCCGATTTGGAGATCGACACCTTCCGCGCCGGCGGCAAAGGCGGCCAGAACGTGAACAAAGTCGAAACCGCCGTGCGCATTTTGCACAAGCCGAGCGGCATCGTCGTCGCGTGCCAGGCCGAGCGCAGCCAGGGCCGCAATCGCGAGCTCGCGCTGAAAATGTTGAAGGCGAAACTTTACGAAATCGAAGAAGACAAAAAGCGGGCCGAGATCGACCGGCAATACGGCGAAAAAGGCGACATCGCGTGGGGCAGCCAGATTCGCAGCTACGTTTTCCAGCCCTATCAAATGGTCAAAGACCACCGCACCGGCGCGCAAACCTCGAACGTGCAGGAAGTGATGGACGGCAAGATCGACATGTTCATCCAGGCGAAATTGCGCGGGGAGACGATCGCGAAGAATGATGCAAATGTAATCTAACGTGCAAATTTTCGTGTCATTTTGCGCTTGTTCATCTAGTTCTCGTTAGGTTTATGCAAACGAAACTCTTACTCTTAATAGCATGTTGTTTTTGCATCATTAATACCGCTTCGGCGCGCATAGGAGAGACTTTCGACGAACTCGTTTCTAGATTTGGTAAGCCGACATGGGAGACAAAGGACTACGAGCAACCCGCGTATGATTTTAGAAAAGGCGATTACTCAGTACACGTGAATTTACTGGACGGTCGCAGCGCAAATGAAGAGTATTGGGTCTCGCCAGGGCTGAACCGATCGATGTCGCAGGCGGATGTGGACTTAATCCTATCGGCGAATTCTCAAAACAGCCAATGGAAGACCGTCGATTCCCTCGATTTGTTCGACAGGACCCTTCGCAAACGCCAAGCCGCTTGGGAAGAAGGAGACTATGATCCGATGGGTTCGCCGAAATCGTTCACCAACGCGTGGTCTTTGGAGGGGCGCGATATTATAGCGTATCAAGTACAGAACCCGGTTTCGAAACAGCTCAGACTTGCGATCACAACTAAAAAATGGGACACCTACACAACGACGCTGGTAAAGGCCGCTCGCGAGAACGCATTGAAAGAATCGGGATTGTGACCGCGGGACGAGCCAACCCGCATGCCTCTGTTAGACATGTCTTCGCGGAGTCATTCGCGCTTCCAATTACTCATGCGGTGTCTCGCTAAGCACAGCACTATGCAAACACCTTGCACTATTGTTGTCGGCATTGTTGCAAGCATAATTTTGTTTGGGTGTTCCGATCGGTCTAAGCCAACGGTAAGCAACAATCCGAAAGTGAAGGCCGTTCAGACTGCCGTGCTCGCATTCGATCGAAGCATAACGGTCGGGAACGCGTTCGCTCAGTATCAGTACATTCGTAACGTCCAGTGGACGGAAGGCGAGCCTGTTCAGGGGCGCACATTTGTTGATGTTACCGGTGACGTCGATGCGGATCGGCTTTTCACAAATCTTCTGAAGCCAGGATTCTCACCAGAAGTGATTGAGTTTGGAAAGACTCACGACCTGCGCCAGATCGAAAGAGAATGGAAGCCAAAGTTGTCACATATGAAGATGAGCTGCCGATTCAGACTGAACGCAGATGGCTCCGTGGAGGCAACTCGTGCAGATTTTGAGGAACACGGTCATGGTCCTTGGTACCTGTGGGCCGATTCGGACGTGAATGCTGTTGTTCGAATGGTCTATTACGGATCCATGCCGCTATTTGTCTTGGAAGGCTTTGTCCATCCAGATGGACGGCCCTGACGATTCCGCTGTCAGCGTTCTGCATGTGATCGCCTGAAACTAAGTAGCCTCTTCAGCCGGCCGGCGGGGTCGTAGTTCGAAAAGATTGGCTAGCAATACCTAACGAGTCGCAAACGAAATCGCGGATCGAATTCGCCACGGCTGTGCGCGCGACAGCAGGCGAGGCAGGCGATAGCGCCGCGAATTTTTCGCACGCGCGGAAAAGTTTCGGCGCAGTTAGGGCATTTGTAGAGAAAACGGCGGATGCGTTCGGTGATCGGGAAGGGGAGATTGTGACAACGTTTTTCGTCGGCGATTCCCAAATCGCGACAGGCATCGCGCCATTCGGGTCCGTGCGGTGCGATGCGTCGACGATTTTTTGCGCGCAGATGCGCGAGGATGTGCGCGAGCTCGTGCAGAAACGTGCGCTCGATTTCGTCGGGATGATCGCGCAGTCGCGGATTGAGCGAGATGAGTTTTTCGCGGAAGTCGGCGCGGCCGGCGCAGGTTTTCAGGCGCGCGTTCCATTCCACGCGAACTTCATTGGCGATGCGCGCGGCGCCGTGTTCACGTAATAACACGCGACCTCTGATTTGTAGGGCAAGCGCTTCGCTTGCCATTTCATCAACGGACGGCAGGCGATGCGCCTGCCCTACAATTCTTCGCGCAAGATCGACATCGAAATTGAATTGTAACTGCGCATTTGATTTCTCAGCCGCCCGTCCGGCTCGGCCGTTAGGCGACAGCATACTCCGCTCGCTTCAACTTCGAGATGCGTTGTACGACCTGGCCGATGATTTTTCCGGCGTTCTCAATTTCATCGGCGGTGGTAAATTTGCCTAACGAGAGACGTCCAGCCGAGCGCGCGCGCTCGATCGGCAAATTCATCGCGAGCAAAACGTGCGAGGCGCTGACGGAGCCGACCATGCAGGCCGAGCCGCTCGACGCGCAAACGCCTTTAAGGTCGAGCGCGATGAGCAGCATCTCGGAATCGACGCCGAGAAAACTGACGTTGAGCGTGTTCGGAACGCGCTGCGCGGTGTCGCCGTTCTGTTTCGCTTCCGGAACCGATTGCGCGATCAATTCCCACAAACGATCGCGCAAATGCGATTGTCGATCTTGCTCGGTTTCGCGATTCGTTAGGGCAAATTCCGCGGCCGCGGCCATGCCGACAATTCCGGGAACGTTCTCCGTTCCGGCGCGGCGTTGATTTTCATGCGCGCCGCCGAACGAGATCGGTTGGATCGACAATCCGCTCCGCAGATAAAGCGCGCCGACGCCTTTCGGCCCGTAAAATTTATGCGCGGCGAAACTCGCCGCATCGACCAACGAAACGTCGATGTCGATCTTGCCGAAGCCTTGCACCATGTCGCTGTGCAAAAGTACGCCGCGCTCGCGACAAATTTTCGAAATTTCGGCGAGCGGTTGCACGACACCGGTCTCATTATTCGCGGCCATGACGGAAACGAGCGCGGTGTCGTCGCGAATGGAATCGCGCAGCTGATCAAGATCGACAATTCCACCTTCGGAAACATTGAGCCAGGTCACTTCGAAACCATCCTTTTCGAGATGCTCGACCGCGTGGAGCACCGCGTGATGTTCTACTTTCGAGCTGATGATGTGACGTTTGGAAGAGTGCGATCTCGTTAGGCCGAGCAGAGCGAGATTGTTCGCCTCGGTCCCGCCGCCGGTGAAAACGATCTCGTGTGGCTTCGCGTGAATGAGGCCCGCGAATTTATCGCGCGCATTGTCGATCGCCGCGCGCGCTTCGCGGCCGGCTTTATGAATGCTCGACGCGTTGCCGAAAAATTTGTCGAAGTACGGCAGCATCGCTTCGCGCGCGGGGTCGCAAATCGGCGTGGTCGCGTTGTAATCGAGATAAATCATTCGGCGTCGCTCTATTTTAATCTGTCATGTTGAGCGAAGCGAAACATCTCTGACTTTTGGTTAACGGAATGATTGGAGATTCTTCGCTTCGCTCAGAATGACAGCGATCATTCTTGGAAGCCGTTGTCGTCAGTAGCGCCGACTTTGCGCGATCGCTTCGGCACGATCTCGATTTCTTTCTCTTCGTAATAGACGAGCGAATTTGGCGGAACGCTTTTCGTCAGGAAAACGTTCGCGCCGATGGTCGAATTCGCGCCGATCACGGTGTCGCCGCCCATGATCGTGGTTCCGGCGTAAATACAAACGCCGTCTTCGATGGTCGGGTGACGTTTCTTTCCGCGCAAACCACGACCGGCCGCGAGCGAGCGTGCGATGAACGAGACGCCCTGATAAATTTTCACGCCCGAACCGATTTTCGTTGTCTCGCCGACCACGACGCCCGTTCCGTGATCGATAAAAAAATGCGAGCCGATCTCCGCGCCGGGGTGAATGTCGATCCCGGTGCGGCTGTGCGCCCATTCGGTCATGATGCGCGGGATCAACGGCACTTTGTTGTAAAGCAGGTGCGCCATTCGGTAAATCGCGATGGCTTCGAGCGACGGATAGCTAACGATGATTTCCTCGTAGCTTTTTGCGGCGGGATCGCCGTCGTAAGCGGCGTCGATGTCGGTCCACAAAACTTTTCGCACTTCGGGCAATTGCGAAATGAAGAAGTCGAGAACGTCGTCGGCTTTCTTTTTTGTTTCGTCGTTCGCCGGAAAATCGCCGAAGCTTTTACAGATCTCCGGCTTCAATCGGATGCGCAGATTTCGAATGCGACTTTTGGTAATGTCGGGCAAATCGTCGGAATCGGTCAACGCTTCGCCGCGAAATCCGGGGAACATCAGGCTCATCAAATCGGCGCACGCCTTCTCGATCGTTTCGCGCGACGGCAGTGTGGCCGAGGCCGCGAGATAATTGATGCCGCCGGACTCGCCGTAAGTTTGCAAGAGCTCGTCGACGGCGTTGCGCGGGCGATTTTCCATTGCGTCCAAGAGTAACGGAGCGCGCGAGCGCATTCAAAGGGGATTTGACAGTGGAACATTCCAGCCCTTCGCTCGAATGAACGCGATGAAGCCGTTTCAAATCACGGGATTGCCGCCGGACGAATTGAATTCGTTCCTTTCGGCGACGCACGGGGATCCATTCCGGATTCTGGGGCCGCATCGCGTCGGGGATGATCTTGCGATCCGAGTCTTCCGGCCGGACGCGCAGAAGATCGACATCGTCCTTAACGGGGAATCGACCGAGACGGAGAAAATCCATAGCGACGGATTTTTCTGCGCGCGCCTGCCAAACGCGACGCGCGATCTCGAATATCATTTACGCCTAACGGGTTGGGACGGGAAAGAATGGGAGCAGGCCGATGCGTATCGCTACGGGCCAATCATGGGCGAAGTCGATCTGCATTTGTTCGGCGAAGGCCAGCATTGGCGGCTTTACGACAAGTTCGGCGCGCATTTACGCAAGATCGACAATCAAGCCGGCGTTTACTTCGCGGTCTGGGCGCCGAATGCGCAGCGCGTGAGTGTGGTCGGCGATTTCAATAATTGGGACGGGCGCGTCAATCCGATGCGGAAATTGTTAGGCGTCGGAGTCTGGGAATTGTTCGTGCCCGGCGTGAAAGAAGGCGCGCACTACAAATTCGAAATTCGCGCGCACAACGGCGCGGTTTTGTTGAAGTCGGACCCGTTCGCGTTTTTCGGGCAGCACGGGAAAGCGACCGCGTCGCTCGTTTACAATCTCGAGCGCTACAAATGGAGCGACGGCGCGTGGATCGAATCACGCGCGCAGAAGAATTGGCCGCAAAGTCCGATCAGCATTTACGAAGTGCATCTCGGTTCGTGGCGGCGAACGGACGATAACCGGCAGCTAAGTTATCTTGAACTCGCGGAAACGTTGCTGCCGTACGTTGTCGATCTTGGTTACACGCACATCGAATTGCTCCCGATCGCGGAACATCCGTTCGAAGGTTCGTGGGGTTATCAGGTGACGAATTATTACGCGCCGACTTCGCGTTTCGGCACGCCGGACGAGCTGCGGCATTTCATCGACAAGTGTCACCAAGCGGGAATCGGCGTGATCATGGATTGGGTGCCGGCGCATTTTCCGAAGGATGCGCATGGACTTGCGGAGTTCGACGGGACCGATCTCTACGAGCACATGGACCCGCGTCAGGGCGAACATCAGGATTGGGGCACGCTCATTTTTAATTTCGGGCGGAACGAAGTGCGGAATTTCCTGATCGCGAACGCGCTTTTCTGGCTCGACCAATATCACATCGACGGACTGCGGGTGGATGCGGTGGCGTCGATGTTGTATCTCGATTATTCGCGCAAGGAAGGGCAGTGGATCCCTAACAAGTACGGCGGCCGCGAAAATCTGGACGCGATTTATTTTCTTAAACGGACTAACGAGGTCTGCTACGAACATTTCCCCGGCATCATGACGATTGCCGAGGAATCAACCTCGTGGCCGGCCGTGTCGAAGCCGACGTATCTCGGCGGGCTCGGATTCGGATTCAAATGGAACATGGGTTGGATGCACGACTTCCTGCAATACATGTCGCTCGATCCGATTTATCGGCGGTTTCATCACGGCAACATCACGTTCTCGCTGCTCTACGCGTTTACCGAGCATTTTATTTTGGTGTTGAGCCACGATGAAGTCGTGCACGGCAAGCGATCGATGCTCAACAAAATGCCGGGCGATGAATGGCAGAAGTTCGCGAACCTGCGGATGTTTTACGCGTGGATGTACGGACAACCCGGCAAGAAACTTTTGTTCATGGGCGGCGAGTTCGGCCAGTGGAAAGAATGGAATCACGACACGCAACTTGATTGGCAACTTGTCGATCTTCCAAAACACGACGGGCTGAAGCGGCTCGTGCAGCATTTGAATTACGTTTACAAAAACGAGCCGGCGCTCTGGCAGCAGGACGATTCCTACGAAGGATTTGAGTGGATCGATTTCCACGACGCCGACAATAGCGTCGTGTCATTCATGCGCAAATCGCGCGACGGCGACGTCATTGTGTTCGTCGTGAACGCGACGCCGATCGTTAGGCATGATTATCGTCTCGGGGTGCCGCAATCAGGATTCTATCGCGAGCTCATCAACACGGACGCGGAAACGTACGGCGGTTCCAACGTCGGAAATTACGGCGGCGTGCAGAGCGAAGATCGACAATGGATGGGGCGCGAGCATTCCATCCTCATCCATCTGCCGCCGTTGGCGACAGTGGCGTTCAAGCTCGAGAGCTAAATACGATTGTCGATCTTAGCCGGGATGTTGCATGCCCGGAATCGGCCGCTGCAATTCCGCAGCTTTATCACCCGCCTGATATCGCCGATTCAGCTCGCCCTCGATCGCGAAAATTTCATCCTGCTGCGGCGAAGTGTCGCCCTGATGATAATGATACACGGGCGCGCCCCGGCGCGTCTCATGGCGGGTCACGGTGCGATAGAGCTCGATGCGACGCTGTTGAAGCTGCGCCGTCGTCCACTTGCGCAATGGCGAATCCTTCGGCGATGTCGCCGGAACGCCGGTCGCATAACGGGTATATCCGCGATTTGTGACTCCTTCACTCTGCGCCTGCGCAAAAGTGACCGCTGCGGCCAAAACTGCGATGGTTAAAAACGTTTTCATGTCGATTCTTCCTCCGGTTCAATATATGTAACCGCCGCACCCGCGCGAATGTTGCGTACGACCTGGCCTGAGCGTGGCGTTGACAGGCGCGCTGGTCTCGATACTATGCGGGCTTCTATGAGGTTTCCCCTCGCTCTCACCAGTAAAATCGCTGCGTACATCATCGGCCACAAACTTCGTGGCACGAAGAAGTTCGCGACCGTCTTGCAACTCGAACCGCTGCACACTTGCAACCTGACCTGCACCGGCTGCGGCCGCATTCGCGAATACTCGACCTCGCTCAAAGACATGATGTCGCTCGAGGATTGCCTGGGCGCGGCGCAGGAATGTAACGCGCCGATGGTGTCGATCTGCGGCGGCGAACCGCTGATTTATCCGAAGATCGAAGAGTTGATCAACGGGCTGTTCGAACAAGGCCGGATCGTTTACGTCTGCACAAACGCGATGTTCATGCGCAAAAGATGCGCGAATGGATGACGAAAGAATATCGCGTCGCTGTGAAACGAGCAGAATTGGATCGCAAGATCGACATCTTACTCGCGCAGGGATTAATGACGGACAAGGACGCGGCGGCGATTCGCAGTTCCGAAACTGCCCTCAAAGGCCAGGTCATCGCGCCGAGCGCCTGGATGTATTGGAACGTCCACCTCGACGGACTGGAGCGGACGCACGATCTCATTGTCGAGCGCGAAGGCGTGTTCAAGGAGTGCATCCTCGCGATCAAAATGGCGAAGATTCTCGGTTATCAGGTCGCGACCAACACGACCGTCTATAAAGAGACCGACATGGAGGAGCTCGAGCAATTGTTCGATTACTTGAGCGACCTCGGCGTTGATGGTCACACGATCACGCCGGGCTACGAATACGACGCGGCCAAGAAAGACATGGTCTCGCGTTTGAATTTGCAGCCGGAAAACTTCTTCCTCACGCGCAAAGCCACTGTGCAGAAGTTCGAGAAGATGGAGGAATGGATGCAGCGCTACACGTTCTTCGGCACGCCGGTTTATTTCGAATTTCTCGCCGGCAAACGCGATCTCACTTGTTCGGCGTGGGCGATCCCGACGCGCAACATGGCCGGGTGGAAAGCGCCGTGTTACTTCATGACGGACAAGGTCGGCACGAATGGCACTGGCCATTACGCGAGCTACGCTGAGCTGCTCGCGAATGTTGATTGGGACAAATACGGCGTCGTCGATGGCGTGGCGCGCGATCCGCGTTGCGAGAATTGCATGACGCACTGCGGCTACGAGCCGACGGCTTCGTTAGGCTTGAACGCGCAGCGCGGCGATACCTGGAAGACTTTGAAGTTTAATTTCGGCGCACGGCCGAAGGCGACGGGCAAAGGCAGCGAAGTGCTGGCGTATAATGGCGTCACTTCTGGCAACGGTCATCTCACGGGCAAAGACGCTGAGAAATCAGCGCAAGCTTCGTAAGATCGAGTCCGCGCCGGACTGGCATATGCAAGATCGACATGCAACGACCTGCTGATCTCATTTCATTACCGAGCGCGCGACGAAGCGCGGACGAATCTTATCCGGCGAACGATCCGCAAATCGCCGACGCCATATCGCGCGCGCAGGAAAATTTATTGCGCCAGCAAAAGCCGGACGGCCATTGGTGCGGTGAGTTGCTGGTCGATTCAACGTTGTGTTCCGACTTCGTGCTCTACATGCACTGGGTCGGCGAAATTGACGCGCAGATTCAGGAGCGTTGCGTCCGCCACATTTTGAAACGCCAATTGCCCGACGGCGGCTGGAATATTTATTACGGCGGACCGAGCGAGATCAACGCCTGCGTCAAAGCGTACTTCGCGCTCAAGCTCGCCGGCGTTTCCGCAGACGCGCCCTTTATGCAGGAAGCGCGCGCGAACATTTTGCGCCTCGGCGGAATTCCGAAGACGAATACGTTCAGCAAACTTTACCTCGCGCTCATGGGAGTTTTTCCCTGGCAATACTTACCCACCATTCCGGCCGAAATGGTGTTGTTGCCGAAATGGTCGCCGTTCCACATCTACAAAATGTCGTCCTGGAGTCGGGCCATGCTCATCCCGCTCGCGATCATTAATCATTTTAAACCCACGCGGCAATTGCCGGGCGATAAGCAATTGCACGAACTCTACCCGTTAGGCACCGAACATAGCGATTTTCGTTTGCCGCGGAGCGAACGCTTTTGGACGTGGCGGAATTTTTTCCTGCGGGTCGATGAAGTCCTGAAGTTCATGCATCCGTTGCGCGTTCGACCGTTTCGCAAACAAGCGCTGGCGGAAGCGGAGCGTTGGATGCTGGAGCGGATCGGTGAGGGGAGCGACGGCTTGGCGACGGTTTATCCGGCGATGTTGAATTGTCTCATCGCGCTGCGTTGCCTCGGATACACCAGGAAGGATGCGATCTACGCGAAAGCGGAGAAGGACTTCGCGGGATTGTTTGTCGACGATGCGGAAGATTTTCGAATTCAACCATGTCTTTCGCCCGTCTGGGACACGGCCATCAATATCATCTCGTTAGTCGAGTCGGGATTTTCGGCGGAGGATCCGGCGCTGCAAAAGGCAGCGCAGTGGTTGATCGACAAAGAAGTTCGAATCCGCGGCGACTGGAAGGAGAACAATTCTTATCGGGAAGCGAGCGGGTGGGCGTTCGAATACAACAACGTTTACTATCCCGACACCGACGACACCGCGATGGTGCTGATGGCGTTGCGACTCGTTAGTCCGCAAGATCGACAATCACTCGCCGACTTGTTCAAACGCGCGCTCGGCTGGCAATTGAGTTTCCAATGCAAAGACGGCGGCTGGGCTGCGTTCGACAAAGATGTGACGACGCCGTGGCTCGAAGACATGCCGTTCGCGGATCACAACGCGATTCTCGATCCGACTTGCAGCGATCTGACCGCGCGCACGCTGGAGTTGTTCGGCTACATCGGTTTTGATCGAAATCACGAAGCCGTTAGGCGGGCGGTCGATTACATACAACTCACTCAAGACGACGACGGCTCATGGTACGGACGCTGGGGCGTGAATTACATTTACGGCACCTGGCAAGTGCTGCGTGGTCTGCGCGCGATCGGCGAGGACATGACGCAGGATTGGATTTTGCGCGGACGTGATTGGCTAGAGAGCTGTCAGAATGAAGACGGCGGCTGGGGCGAAACGTGCGCGACGTATGACGATCCGACATTGAAAGGATTGGGCGAAAGCACCGCTTCGCAGACGGCGTGGGCGGTCATGGGCCTTTGCGCGTGCGGCGATCTCGACCGCCCGAGTGTGCAGCGCGGATTACGTTTTCTTCTGAGCACGCAGGAGCGCGACGGTTCCTGGACGGAAGAGCACATCACTGGCACGGGCTTCCCGAAAGTTTTCTACTTGAAATACGATTTCTATAGGCAAAACTTCCCGCTCCTTGCGCTGGCGACTTACAAAAATTATCGCCAGCGGACGTATCACGCGCCGAGTTTTTACCGCTGCGCGTAAGATCGACAATCGCAAGATCGACATCTGATTTAACTAACAATCCACCCCCCAGAATGGCACGCCGCCCGCTTTAGTGGGCACCCCCAATGAAGCTCCCCCTAGTCTCACTAAGTTGTTTTGTATTTACCGCTCTCCGTCTTGCGGCCGCCCCCAGCGTGGTCGTTAGCGTGGCCGATCAAAAACTCGCCGTCGTCGAGAACGGTTTCGCCATCGCACAATTTCCCGTTTCGACTTCGAAATTCGGAGTCGGCGATCGGCCGAATAGTTACGCCACGCCGCTCGGACTGCTGGAAGTCGCATCCAAAATTGGCGCCAATGCGCCCATCGGCACGGTGTTCAAATCACGCACGCCCACCGGCGAAATCCTAAAGCCGAACGCGGCCGGCCGCGATCCCATCGTCACGCGAATTCTCTGGCTGCGTGGTTTGGAAAAAGCGAATGCGCGCGCGTACGAGCGCGGCATTTACATTCACGGTACGCCGGTCGAGAAACTCATCGGGCGCCCAGCAAGCTACGGTTGCATCCGAATGCGTTCGCGCGATGTCGTAAATCTTTTCTCCGCCATCAATGTCGGGACAAAGATCGCGGTGACCACGAGTCACCTTCGCGCCGCCATTTCGCAGATGTCGACGTCGCTGGCGTTCGCGTCGAACTAGCCTCCGCGCAAGATCGACATCTTCCTCGCGGATTGACCACAAAGGTTCGCCGCCTAGCGTTCCTTATGGCTTACGAACTACCGAAACTTCCCTACGGATACGACGCGCTCGAGCCGCATATCGACGCGCGCACGATGGAAATTCATCATACCAAACATCATCAGGCTTACATCACGAACCTGAACAACGCGATCAAAGGTAAAGCCGATCTCGAAAACAAATCGGTCGAAGATTTGATCAGTAATCTCAACGCCGTGCCCGAAGACATTCGCACGGTCGTGAGGAACAACGGCGGCGGTCACGCCAATCATTCTTTCTTTTGGAAAATCATGGGCCCGAACGCGGGCGGCGAACCGAAAGGCAAACTCGCCGACGATATCAAATCGACCTTTGGCGGCTTCGATCAATTCAAAGAGAAACTCGCGGATGCGGGTGTGAAACGATTCGGCAGCGGTTGGGCGTGGTTGATCAAAAAAGGCGGAAAGCTCGAAATTATTTCGACGCCGAACCAGGACAGCCCGCTCATGGACGGAAATACGCCGATCGTCGGCGTGGACGTTTGGGAACACGCTTACTATCTCAATTATCAAAATCGCCGCCCCGATTATCTGAAGGCTTGGTGGAACGTGGTGAACTGGGATGCGGTGGCGAAAAACTACGACGCGTCGAAGTAGCCCTCGCAAGATCGACATCTAACTTCCCGGCGGGCTGGTCTGCTTCCTGCGGCAATTACGCCGCGTGAAGCACGACAGCGCGAGAGTCTTCGGCCTCGATGTAATGAGAGCGGGCGCCATCGCGCTCGTTCTGTTTAGCCACACTGCCATTTGGTTGCGCGGTTCGGCAGTTTGCATCCGCGCTGGCGTAATCGGCGCCTATCTCGGCGTCGAATTATTTTTCGTCCTCAGCGGTTTCTTGATCGGCGGGATTCTTCTGCGCGCGCTTGCGCCTGAAACGCCGAAGATAACGCTGCTCTCCTTTTGGCATCGACGCTGGGTGCGCACGTTGCCTAACTATTTTCTCTTCCTCCTTCTGAATGTCGCGCTCAGCTTTTGGCTCACCGGCGCCTGGCCGTCGATCTTTCGTTACCTGTTCTTTTGCCAGAATCTTTTTGCGCCCACGCCGGAATTCTTCAGCGAATCGTGGAGTCTCGCGGTCGAAGAATGGTTCTACATTTTTCTGCCGCTTCTTTTTTTTGGGGCGCGCAAATTTATGCCGCGCCGTTTCGCGCGAGCCACTTTGTTCATGATCCTCGGCGTAATGGTTGCGATCACACTCGTGCGCACGGCTTATGTGATGGCGTCGCACCCGGCGTGGCTGCGCGGCGTTCGCGTGATTGTGTTTTACCGGCTCGACGCCTGCATGTTTGGAGTTTTGGCCGCGTGGATGAAGTTCTTCCGGCCGAACGTGTGGTCCCAACGCCCCAGCATTACGTGCCTTCTCGGTCTCGCGTTGCTCGCTTTCATTTGTTCGTTGCCGTTCTCGCTGCCGGCCGATTCGCTTGTCTTGCACACGATCGGATTCCCGGGGACGTCGTTAGGCGCAGCCTTGCTCCTGCCTGCGCTCGATCGGTGGAGCGTCATGCCGCGCTGGGGATTGCCGGTCGTGAAGCTGAGTCTCTGGTCCTACTCGTTATACCTGATCAACATGTCGATCTTCGCCATCGTCGGCCGGGTGTTTCCGACAGCCGGCGCGCTCACGTCTGCCGCGCTCTTTGTCTCTTCTTCGCTTGCGCTCGCCGCGCTCAACTATCGCTTGTTCGAAAAGCCGATCACCGATCTGCGCGATCGTCATCGCCGTCCGGCCGAGTCTCTCGTTTTGCCACCAGCAAACCCAACTCTCGCGCGCGTTGTCGATCTTGCGGGTTGAGGCGAGACCTTAGCGGTTTCTACGATTGTGCCCGACCCGCTTTTTCTATAACAGGCACGGTGTGAAAGTAGAACCGGGGAGAGTTTTCGGCCTCGATGTTATGCGGGCGATCGCCATCTCGTCGGTCTTGATCGCGCATGGCGCCCTCTTCTTTGGTGTCCGGCCGTTCTTCAACTCCATCTACCCTTATGGCTATTTCGGGGTCGATCTTTTCTTTGTCCTAAGTGGATTTCTCATTGGCGAGATCCTGTTTCGCTCGTTGCTACGGAAGCGCGATAAGGTGGGATTGGGCACGTTAGGCAACTTTTGGATGCGGCGGTGGCTGCGCACGTTGCCAAATTATTATCTTTTCATCCTGATCAATATTGCGATCGCGTTTTGGTTCGCACAGAGATTGCCGCCGATTTGGAAATATCTGGTCTTCCTTCAGAACCTGAATCATCCGCCCAGTATCTTTTTCACCGAATCATGGACCCTCGCCGTTGAAGTTTGGTTCTATCTCCTGACGCCAATCTTGTTTTTCGCGGCCTTAAAGATCGCGCCATCGAAGTTTCGCATCTCTACCCTGCTCATCATCGTCGCCAGCATTATCGTGGTCACGATCGTGCGCAGCAGGGACGTTGCGCATCTGCGACCACTGCCGCTGTTCGGCGCGCGCATGACGGTGATCTACCGCCTCGATGCGTGCATGTTTGGCATGTTCGCCGCGTGGGTGAAGCAATTTTTTCCGGAATGGTTTCCGCGCGGACGGTGGATTGTTTTTGCCGCAGGATTGGTGGTGATTGGCTTTGGGATATTTTTTGTCGGACACCCAGGTCATTCCGTGTTTTATCGCCGCGCAAGCTTCACCGCCACGTCGTTAGGCGCAATGATGGTGCTTCCGCTGATGGATAGCTGGCGCGCGGTCCCCAGCGGCGGCCAGATCGTGGTGAGAATGAGTCTCTGGGCCTATTCGCTCTACATGGCGAATCTGCCGGTGCGCAAAATCGTGGAACACTTCTTTACCGGCTCTTCACCGCTTGTGAATTGCCTGGTCTTTCTTTTGTTCTGTTTCATCGTGGCAGAGTTGACCTACACCTTTTTTGAAAGACCGATGATGGATTTGCGCGACCGCTGGCCGTTTCGCCGACGTCCGCTCGAACCAGAGCGGTCTGCGCTGGAAAACCAGACTGCGGGCGTGTAGTTCACGCGCTGCTTCCATAAAACTGCTCCCGTGAACGCGCAATCCGCCAGAGTTTTCGGTCTCGATGTCATGCGCGCGAGCGCGATCAGTTTTGTCCTCGTCTGTCATGGCGCGCGTTTTTTTTCGCTTCGAAGCGAAGCCGTTCGGATCGCGTTGTGGATGGGCCCGATGGGGGTGGATCTTTTTTTTGCCCTCAGCGGATTCCTCATCGGGGGCATACTGTTTCGCAGCTTCGCCCGCGGAAAATCCATTGGGACGCTCGGAAATTTTTGGATGCGGCGCTGGCTACGAACGCTGCCTAACTATTTTCTTTATCTCCTTATCACCATCGCCATCGCGCTTTGGTTAGGCATTGAAATGCCATCGCTTTGGAAATATTTCTTTTTTCTCCAGAATTTGACCCACTTCTGGCAGCCGGCTTTTGTCAATCCGCTTCGCCAGGGGTTTTTCGAAGAGTCATGGAGTCTGGCGGTTGAAGAATGGTTTTATTTGCTTACGCCCATCCTTCTTTTCGCCGCCGCCAAAGTGGCGCCGGCAAAGTTTCGAACATCGTCTCTGCTCATCATCATCGTTAGTATTCTCGTCGTTTCTTTTGCGCGGACTAGATATGTGGCGTCGGTGCGGCCGCTCCTGGATGCCAGCGTCCGCACGTCGGTCGTTTATCGGCTGGACGCATGCATGTATGGCGTGTGCGCGGCGTGGCTAAAGCATTTTTATCCGCGTCTGTTCCCGCGTGGACGACAAGTGTTCTTTATTCTTGGGATCGCGATGCTCGCCTGTGTGTTGTTCTTTCTCGGTCCTAAAATGCGCGATTCTGTTTTGATCCGGGCGCTGCGCTTTCCTCTCAGTTCGTTAGGCGCAATGCTCTTGCTTCCGCTGCTCGATAACTGGAAGACGGGAGGATTGGGTAGTGGCGTGATTGTCCGGATCAGCCTCTGGTCGTATTCACTTTATCTCGCGCATCTGCGCGTCCGCACCCTGATTCTACATTTTGGCGAGAGACTTTCGCCTTGGATCGCTTGCGCGCTGTTCTTGTTTTTCTCCGTCTTGCTCGCCGAATTCACCTACAGCTTTTTCGAGAAGCCCATCATGGATATGCGCGACCGGTGGTCGTCCCGAAGAAATACGACGGCGCATCTCATGCCCAACGAGACGCCGAGTGCGTGATTTTGCTCGCGTAAGTTAGGGCCGCGCCGGTTGCGCGGACGCTCTCTTCCGGCAAGTTCACCCGCGTGGCTTACCTGAACGAACACTATCTCAAACTCCAGGCCGGCTATTTGTTTCCCGAAATCGCGCGCCGCGTGCGCGAATTTTGTGAAGCGAACCCGGATGCCGCGAAGCGATTGATTCGTTGCGGCATCGGCGATGTGACTGAGCCGTTGCCGCAAGCGGCGATCGACGCCATGAAACGCGCGGCCGATGAGCTCGGGCAACGCGAAACATTTCGCGGCTACGGCCCGGAGCAGGGTTACGATTTCCTAAGATCGACAATCGCCGCGAACGATTTCCGCGCGCGCAAGATCGACATCGCCGATGACGAGATTTTCGTCAGTGACGGATCGAAGTGCGATTGCGGATTCATTCTCGATATTCTCGGCGACCAAAACAAAGTCGCGATCACCGATCCGGTTTATCCGGCGTACGTCGACACCAACGTCATGGCCGGCCACACCGGCGTCGCGCGCAAAGACGGCAGCTACGAAGGCCTCGTTTATCTGCCGTGCACAGCCGAAACGAATTTCGTGCCCTTGCCGCCGAATGAACATGTCGATCTTGTCTATCTGTGTTTCCCGAACAATCCCACCGGCGCGGTCGCGACGCGCGAGCAGTTGCAGCGATGGGTGGAATACGCGCGCGAACACGACGCCACCATTTTGTTCGACGCCGCCTACGAAGCGTACATTTCCGATCCGCAAATTCCGCATTCGATTTATGAGATCGACGGCGCGCGCGAATGCGCGATCGAGTTTCGCAGTTTTTCCAAAACCGGCGGCTTCACCGGTGTGCGCTGCGGATTCACCGTCATGCCGAAGGATTTGTTAGGCAAAACCGAATCCGGAAAGAAGTTGCCGCTCCATCCGCTCTGGCATCGGCGTTGGAGCACGAAATCGAACAGCGTGAGTTATCCGGTGCAACGCGCGGCTGAAGCGTTGTATTCGCCAGAAGGCCGCAAACAAGTCCGCGCCCTCGTCGATCATTACATGGGCAACGCGCGCATTCTTTCCGATGCCTGCCGCAAGATCGACATGGAGGTCTTCGGCGGCACGAACGCACCTTACATCTGGGTCAAAACGCCGAACGGCCTAACGAGCTGGCAAATGTTCGACAAAATGTTGCAGGGATTAGACGTCGTCGTCACGCCCGGCAGCGGCTTCGGCGCGCAAGGCGAAGGCTACATTCGCATCAGCGCATTTAATTCGCGCGAGAATGCCGAAGAAGTCGCGCGGCGTTTGCAAAAACTTTGAGGTGGCTGGGGGCGGAATTGAACCGCCGACACGCGGATTTTCAGTCCGCTGCTCTACCAACTGAGCTACCCAGCCCGCGCGAGGCTGCTCACTAAAGCAGAAAACGTTTATTTGTCATCCCGAGCGAAGTCGAGGGATCTCTCATTGATTGATTGATCGATAAGAACTCTCTCGAATTCGCTCGACAGGACAGGACTCAAAACTCACGCCGCAGATCAGCCGTCTGCGTTAGCAATTTTAAATATTGCGAGCGCGCGATTTCGGTCGCGCCGAACTGCGCCAGATGCGGAGTGATCCATTGCGTGTCGAGCAACGCGAACCGTTTCGCACGCAGATGTTCGACTAACGAGAGCAACGCGAACTTCGACGCGTCGGTTTTCCGATGGAACATCGACTCGCCGAAAAACGCGCCACCGAGCGTAACGCCATACAAACCGCCGACGAGTTTGCCTTCGCTCCACGCTTCCACTGAATGCGCGAAGCCGAGATCGAAAAGATTTTCGTAGCTCTCAATGATCTCGCTGTTGATCCACGTGTCATCGCGTTGCGCGCATGCGCGGATCACTTCGGAAAAGCGATTGTCGATCTTGCACTCAAAAATTTTCTTTTGCACCACGCGCCGGAGCGCGTGCGGCACATGAAATTTATCCAGCGGAATGATTGCGCGCGGATCAGGCGAAAACCATTGGATCGAACCGTTCTCCATCGCCATCGGGAAAACGCCGAGTCGATAACCTTGCAGCAAAAGTTCCGGCGGAATCATTCGTTTGCCCGCGCGATTGCCGTATTGCAATGCGAGTGCGGTTTCCTAAAATACGCAGATGAGGCCCTTGTCGATCTTATGTGCGGGCGCCCTCGCGCTCCTGGCTGGCGGTTGCGCCGATCCGCTCGAGCAACGCACCGGTTCCGAAGTCACCGATCAATTGCAACGGGGTGTCACCGGACAAGGATCAATCGGTCCGGAAGAGCGCGAGCCTAACGACCCCGCGGGCGAGCACGGCGTCCCGCAAACGCACCCCTAACGAAGTGAAAACGGCGGCGCCCCCAAAACATTCGAAGATCCTCATCCTCGACTTCGGCTCGCAATACACGCAGGTCATTGCCCGCCGCATTCGCGAGCTCCAGGTGTATTCGGAGATCGTGCCTTACAACATTCCGTTAAAGGAGATTGTCGATCTTGCGCCGAATGGAATCATTTTGTCGGGCGGCCCGGCCAGCGTGTACGACAAAGGCGCGCCGCAGATCGACAAGGAAATTTTTTCGTCCGGCATTCCCGTTCTCGGAATCTGTTACGGACTCATGCAAATGGCGCATCATCTCGGCGGCAAAGTCGTTTTCACTGGCCGCCGCGAATACGGCGCCGGCATGTTGCAGATCAATAATGGCTCGCAGTTGTTCGATGGACTCGGCAATCAGCTCGACGTTTGGAACAGCCACGGCGACGAAGTGACGGCGTTGCCTAACGGATTCGCCGTCGCGGCCACGACCGAAGGCTGCAATTTCGCCGCCGTGGAAGATCGACAACGGAAACTTTACGGCCTGCAATTTCATCCGGAAGTCGCGCATACGCCGCGCGGTCGCGAGATCCTGCAAAATTTCGTCTATCACATCTGCCATTGCGCGATGGACTGGACGATGGGCTCGTTCATCGAGGAAGCGTGTGAACGCGTGCGCGCGCAAGTCGGCGACGCCAAGGTTGTGCTTGGTCTGAGCGGCGGCGTCGATTCATCCGTCACCGCCGCGCTGCTGCACAAAGCCATCGGCGACCAGCTCACCTGCATTTTCGTGAACAACGGTTTGCTGCGTTCGCGCGAAGAAGAAGTCGTGCAACGTGTCTTCGGCGAAAATTTTCACATCAAACTCAAATACGTCGATGCGTCCGATCGCTTCCTGAAGAAACTGCGCGGCATAATCGATCCGGAGCAGAAACGAAAGCTAATCGGCAACGAATTCATCGATGTCTTTCAGCACGCGACCGAAGAATTGCTCGCGGAAGATCGACATCGTGGCGCGGCGGGCGGCGGCTACAAATTTCTCGCGCAGGGCACGCTCTATCCGGATGTCATCGAAAGCGTCTCCATCGCGGGCAATCCCTCGCAGGTGATCAAATCGCATCACAACGTCGGCGGCTTGCCCGAGAAAATGCACTTCGAGCTCGTCGAACCCGTTAGGCAACTCTTCAAAGACGAAGTGCGCCAGGTCGGATTGCAACTTGGATTGCCGAAAGAAATTGTTTATCGGCAGCCGTTCCCCGGTCCCGGACTTGCCGTGCGCATTCTCGGCGAAGTGACCGAAGAGCGATTGTCGATCTTGCGCGCGGCCGACACCATCGTGCAAAGCGAAATGGAAGCGGCCGATTGGTATTACAAAGTCTGGCAATCATTCGCCGTGCTTCTGCCCGTGCAATCGGTCGGGGTCATGGGCGATCAACGCACCTATGAAAACACCGTCGCGCTGCGCATCGTCGAAAGTCAGGACGGCATGACCGCCGATTGGGTGCGCATGCCTAACGAAATCCTCGCCCGCATTTCCAATCGCATCTGCAACGAAGTGCGCGGCGTCAACCGCGTCGTCTACGACATTTCGAGCAAACCGCCGAGCACGATCGAGTGGGAGTAGTTGTCGATCTTCGCTAAAGCTGCGACGGATTTTCGAGTAGCCCGATCACGCGTTTGAGCAAACGGCCCGCGCCGCCCCCATCGAGGCTGCGATGATCGAAACTTAATGTGACCTGCGCTTCCGTTTTCGGAGCGAATTCGTTTTTTGATTCATCCCACACCGGCGTTTTCTTTCCGACGCCTAATCCAAGAATCATGGTTTGATCGGGCAGGGGAATGGGCGTGCCCCAATCGAGACCGAATGTGCCGAAGTTGGAAACGGAAGCGATTCCGCCCGAAGTCATCTCGCTCGTTAGGCGGCGACGCCGCGCAAGATCGACAAGTTCCGCGTATTTCGTCGTGAGATCGGCCAGCGAGGTTTTGTCGGCGTTACGAATTACCGGCACCATGATGCCTTCGCCGGCTTCGACGGCGAGGCCGATGTCAATCGATTGCGATCCGATGGCGCGTCCCCCGATTAATCGCGCGGCGGCGTTCGGTTGTTCCGCAAGCGCAAGCGCAAGCGCACGCAAAGCGTAAAGCGCAGGGCCGGGTTTTGGGTCGCGTGATTGTCGATCTTGCAAAACGGGATCGAGATTCACCGCGACACCGACGGTCGCGAGCGGGCGCGTCCAACTGCGTCGCATCGCATCCGCCACGCCGGTACGGATCGCGCTCGGTTTTTCCGTGGGTTGCGATTCGATCGAGCTGAGAAAAGTTTCGAGATCTTTGATCGTTAGGCGACCAGCCGTTCCGGTGCCGGCGATGCCGGCGAGATCAGCTTGCGTTAATTGCAGCTCGGCCATGCGCGCGCGCACTCGCGGCGAAAGAAATCCCGCGCCTTTCGCGCTCGCCGGAACAGGCAAACCGCCGCGTCCGCTTTCCGAAGTCGTCGCAACTTGTGGAAGATCGACATCGTCCACCTGGAAATGCGAACCACTTCCATTTCCGGTTTTCGCCGCCGCCTCTTCCTGTCGCCCGGGAATTTCTTTGGCGACGTCGCCTTGCGGTTGTTCCGGCGCGCGTTTTTGAAACCGCGCCGCGTCCGCTTCGCTCGCCTCGATATAACCGAGCACCGTTCCGACTGCGTACGTTCCTTTCACTTCCGCATCGATCTTCGCGACTTCGCCGGCGCACGGCGTCGTGACGCCCATGACTGCTTTGTCGGTTTCGACTTCGATGATTTCCTGATCGGCCGAAACTTTGTCGCCCGGTTTCACTTTGATTGAAACGATCGTGGCCTCGGCCATCGATTCGCCGAGCTGCGGCATGGTGATTGGAACTTGGGGCATAAATTACTCCGCGAGAATCTGGCGTGCTTTAACCGCGATACTTTTTCGGTTGGGCCGATGTTCGCTCCACAAATTCGGATGATAAGGAATCGGCGTGTCTTTCGCGTTGATGCGCGCGGGCGCGGCATCGAGCAGATGAAAACCTTCGGTCGCGACCCGCGCGATCACTTCCGCGGTGACCCCGCCCCATGGAAACGCCTCGCCAACCGCGAGCAAACGTCCCGTGCGTGCAACGGATGCGAGTACGGTCGCGGTGTCGAGCGGTTTGACCGTGCGAAGATCGACAACTTCAATTTCGAAACCGTCGTTTCGCAATTCGTTAGCCACCGCCAGCGCTTCGTGCACCATCGCGCTGTAGGTCACGATGGTGAGGTCGCGACCCGGCCTAACGATTCGCGCTTTGCCCACGGGAAAACTTTCCTTTGGCAACGCGTCGGCCTTGAGATGGTAATAAAGATATTTGTGCTCGCAGTAGATGACCGGGTCGTCGATCGCGACCGCGTCAATCAACATCGTATAAGCGTCTTCCACCGTCGCCGGCGTCATCACGACCACGCCCGGATAATGCGAGTAGAGCCCCTCCATGCTTTGGCTGTGAAACGGCCCGCTCCCTTTCGTTCCACCGGAAGGCAAACGCACCGTGATCGGCACCGGCACATTCGTGCGAAAAAAATGTGTGCCCGCGTTATTCAGGATTTGGTTCAGTGCGATGCTCGAAAAATCGGCGAACTGCATCTCGACAATCGGCCGCATTCCTTCCAGCGCAGCGCCGATCGCGGTGCCGACCATCGCGTCCTCACTGATCGGCGTATTCAAAACGCGTCCGGGAAATTTTTCGGCGAGACCTTTTGTTGCCTTGAACGCGCCGCCGAATTTTCCGGCGATGTCCTGTCCGTAAATGAAAACGCGCTCGTCATCGCGCAATAATTGCGTCTGCGCTTCGCGAATCGCTTCCAGATACGTGACACTCATCGTTTCGCGTTCGTTAGGCCGACGGATTGTCGATCAACGGCGATGTCGATAAACCGCGCCAATCTTCTTCGCGCGCGTGTGGCGCGTCTTCCTGTTGCGCCATCGACACCGCTTCGTCGACTTGCCTGGAAATTTCAGCGCGCATTTGCTGCAATGCGTTCGCATCCAGTAAACCGTTCTCGAGAATAAATTTTTCCGTGCGCGCCACCGGATCCTGCGCAAACGGCTGGCTCTTCATCTCCGGCGGAACATAACTGGCGTCATCGTGTTCGCCGTGACCGGCTAATCGCAAAACTTCTGCCACGACCAACTGCGGCGGCCGTCCGGCGCGCGCTCGCTTTACCGCCGTCTCTACGACTTCGAGACACGCATTTAAGTCCGTCCCGTCGATGGTGTGGCCTTCGTAGCCGTACCCGATGGCGCGATCGACTAAATTTGCGCAAGCGAACTCGCGTTCGTTAGGCGTGGAATAGGCCCAGTGATTATTCGTGACCACGACGACGAGCGGAACTTGTTCGACCGCGGCGATGTTCAAACCTTCGTGCGATGCGCCGGTCTGCATTCCACCTTCGCCGAGCGTCGTTAGGCCGACGAAACCTTTCTCGCCTTTCATTCGCTTCGCCATGAGCTTGCCCACCATCACCGGAATCATCGCGCCGAGGTGGCTGATCATCGCCAGTTGGTTCTCTTGCGGCCGCCCACGATGAATATTTCCGTCGCGGCCGCGCATCGGACCTTTAACGGAACCAAGATAAGTGCGCACGACATCGATCAACGGTTCGCCAAATGCGGAACGTCCGGCCTGATCGCGAATGAGCGGACCGAACACATCGCCCTTTTGTAAAAACATTCCACACGCCGCGCTGACCGCTTCCTGGCCTTTGCCGAGATAAACGCCGCCGACGATCATGCCGCCGCGATAAAGACTCGCGAGTTTTTCTTCCAGAATGCGCGAGAGCAACATCCAACGAAACGCTTCCAGATAACGGTCGTGCACCTTTGGCTTGGAAGATGTCGATCTTGCCGGCGCAGTTTTCTTTGTCGTCGATTTCCCTTTGCCCGCGGCGGCCTGAAGCATCCGCGAATTTTACGCAAGATCGACAATCGCGCGCAAAATTTTTTTGCCGCTGTGCGCGCCGGCTCTTCATCTGGGGAACACAGGCCGCTGGCCTGTTGTTTTTGGCGGCCCCGCCAAAACTCTGTTCTCAACTTCGTTGTTCGCTTCGCGAAATTGTCGTCGGCGAGCCGCCGACGACTGCAGGCCAGCGGCCTGCGCTCCCCAGAATCAAAAATTACCGTGCGGCAACGCTCGCGTGTTTGCCGTTGCCATTGCCGTTCTCGGCCATAGCGAACTGCCGCTGCGTCGCAATCGCTTCGCGCGGTCCGGGATGTTCGCCCGCCGGACGCTCGGTCAATTTCATCCCGACGAGTTTGCTAATGCCCCGTTCTTCCATGGTCACACCGTAAATCACGTCCGCCTTCGCGATCGTGCGTTTGTTGTGCGTGATGATGATGAACTGGCTTTGCGCGACGAATCTCTCCAGCACCCGAATGAAACGATTGATGTTCGATTCATCGAGCGGCGCATCGAGCTCATCGAGCACGCAGAAGGGACTCGGCCGCACCATGTAGATCGAGAAGAGCAACGCCACCGCCGTCATCGTGCGTTCGCCGCCGCTCAAGAGCGAAATCGTCTGCAATTGTTTTCCAGGCGGCTTCGCCGAAATCTCGATCCCGCAATTGAGCGGATCGTTCTCGTCCATGAGCGACAAATCCGCGCGGCCACCGCCGAATAATTCTGCGAACATCTCGCGGAAATTCACGCGCACCTGCGCGAATGTTTCGGCGAACAGTTTTTTCGTTGTCGAATTGATGCGCGCGATCACATCGAGCAGTTCGCGGCGCGCGTTCGTCAGGTCGGTGTTCTGTTGCTCGAGGAATTTGTGTCGTTCTTCCAGCTCGTCGTACTCCTGCACCGCTTCGAGATTGACCGGGCCCATCTCGTCGAGCTTCTGCGTCATCTCCGCGATGACTTCTTCGATGTTGGAGGGACGACCTCCGTGTCGTCCCAAATCTTCTGAGTCTGGGGACGGGACGGAGCCGATCCCTCCAGTTTTCTTGAGCTGGACGCTGAGCGTCTTCTCAAATGCCGCTTCGTCTGCCGCGAATGCGCGAAGATCGACATGGTAACGTCGCTGCACGTGCTCGGCCAGATTGTCGATCTTCATTTGCAGTTGCGACTCGCGCACCTGTTCGGCCGCGCGCTTCTCGTGCAATTCGCTCAACGAATCCCGCACACCGCGCAGATCGCCCTCCACCTTTTGCAAGATCGACATGTACTCCGCGCGCTCATTTGTTAGGCGCGTCAGCTCGGCCTTGCGCTGCTCCTGCAGCTTCTTCTGCTCTTCGATTCCAACTTCGGCCGCTTTCGATTCGTTCGCCTGCGAAGCTAATCGGTTCTCATAAGTCGCGATCTCCGCCCGGCGCGACGCGATGGTTTCCTTCAATTCCGACTCGCGCGACGCCAGCGGTTCGCGCTGCGACAGCAAATTCTCGTGACGCTGTTTCTCGGTTGCCAGGAGTAAGCGAATTCGATTCAGCTCGGCCGTCGTCTTCTCTTCGTCGGTGATTGTCTTTACGCGGGCTGATTCAGCCGCCACGCGCTTCTCTTCCGCTTCGGCAAATTCATGCTGCGCGGTCGCGAGATCGTGTTGCAATTGCGCCACGCGATCGTCCGCCGCATCGATTTGCTGACGCAACGTCGTTTTCTCCGAAAGGAGATTGTCGATCTTGCGCGAAATCTCGCCGAGCTCGCGCTCGATCGCGGAAATCTTCGTTCCGGCGGTTGATTGCGCGAGATCGGCCGCGCGTTGTTTCGTGCGCGCCTCTTCCAATTGACCCGCCACCGCGTCGACGGTCTGGCGAAGTTCATCGCGCTTTTGCGCCAGCGTTTCGCGATCACCCGTTAGGCCGGATTGCTCGGCTTCTAAAGTAGTGATGCGCGCCTTGCGCCCGAGCAACGATTCTTTTTGCGCGCTGCTCGCGCCGCCGAACAGGATTCCTTCGACCGAAATGTATTCGCCTTGTAATGTCGCGACCGCGAACTGCGGATAGTCGCGTTTGAATCGCAACGCGTGTTCGAGATCGGAAACGATAGCGATGTCGCGCAACAAATTCTGCAACAACGGCCGCAGAGTTTCCGGCGCGTTCACTTTCTCGATCGCCCAGGCAAGGGCGCGTTCCGGCAGCAACTTGCGTTTCGCCGGGTCGGCGCCGTTCAAATCCGGGACCACAAACGCGGCCCGGCCGATTTTTTTCGTTGTGATCGTCTCGACAATTTCTGCTGCGGCCGCCTCGTTGTTCAGGATGAGCGCGCTCAACGTCCGGCCGAGGGCCGCTTCAATCGCGGGAACAAATTTTGGATCGACATCTAACTGTGAAGCAAGCGCGCCGCCTAACGAGCTTTGAATTTCGGCCAGATCGCCCGCGCCTTTGAGCAGCGCTTGCGAACCTTCGGCCAGGCCTTCGCCTTCGTCATTGAGTTGGCGCAACACTTCGAGCCGAGAAGTTTTTTCGGCGAGCGCACCATCGAGTTGAATCAGCTCGCGTTCGGTCGCGGCGAGTGATTGTCGATCTTGCGCAAGTTTCTCTTCCAGCGCGTGCATTTCGCTGCGGAGAAGATCGACATTTTGTTTTTCCAACTCCGTCGCCGTGCGCGCGCTCGAAAGCGCATTGTCGATCTTCGCGCGTTCGTCGGTCGCTTGCGAAATAGTCGGGTCAAGCTCGTGCAAACGTTGCGCGGTCGCATCGCGTCGCGCGCGGATGCCCGCGACCTCTTCCTCAAACGCCCCGATGCGGGTTTCGTTTTTCGAGAGCGAAATCTGCAAGGCTTGCAGCTCGGCGTCGCGCTCGTCCCGCTCCGCCCGCAACTTTGTCGCGAGCTCGCTCAATCGTTTTACTTCGGCTTCGTGTTTGCCTAACGAGGCCGCGATTTCTTCGATCGCAGCGTTTACATCAGAAATTTGCGTCCGGTGTTGCTCACGTTTCGCTTCCGCAGCCGCGATTTCATTCTGGGCGCGTGCGATTAGCTCGCGGATTTCGTCCGCGCGCTGACGATTGAATTCGATGCGGCTGCGATTGGTTCCGATTTCGCTTTGGAGATGTTCGACCGCGCCGCGCGCATCGGCGATTTTCGCATCGAGCGAGTCCAGCGCGGTGCGTTTCTCAGAAAGCTGCGCTTCGTCATTGTCGATCTTAGCGCGCGTCGCGCGTTCGCGTTCGTTGATCTTTTCGATATCGGCACGGCAGTTTGCGAGCTCGCGCTCAAGCTGCTCGAGCTTCTTGTGCGAATGATGGGTGTCGAGCACCTGCAAATCCGCGAGCAACGTCTGATATCGTCGCGCTTTGCCGGCCTGGCGTTGCAGCGAACCGATCTGACGCTTCACCTCTTTGATGACGTCGCCGATGCGCAAAAGATTCGCTTCGGTCGCTTCAAGTTTTCGCAGCGCTTCTTTCTTTTGCGATTTGTATTTCGTTATGCCGGCCGCTTCCTCGAAGACCTCGCGCCGATCTTCCGGACGCGAGGAAAGGATCATGTCGATCTTGCCTTGCTCCATCATGGAATAAGCGCTCCGCGCAACGCCGGTATCGGCGAAAAGATTTTGAATGTCCTTTAAACGGCAAAGCGTTTTGTTCAGGAAATATTCCGAGTTGCCGTCGCGATAAACGCGGCGCGTCACGCGCACGTCGTGCCAATCGACTCCGAGATCGTGCGCGCAATCGGTCAGCGTTAACGAAACTTCGGCGAAGCCTAACGGCTTGCGATTATCGGTGCCGTTGAAAATGACGTCGGCCATTTCGCCGCCGCGCAGAGATTTCGCCGACTGCTCGCCGAGCACCCAACGAAGTGCGTCGAGCAAATTGGATTTGCCGCATCCGTTAGGCCCGACGATGGCGGTGATGCCTTCGTGGAAGTTGAAGAGGGTTTTATCGGCGAAGGATTTAAACCCGAGCAGTTCGAGGGATTGGAGATGCATTACCGGCCGTAATGTCGACCTGAGAGGGGAATATAGCCAGCGGCGGGCTATGACAAGCCAAAATTATACCAGATAGTGGGTTTTGGGCGGGTGCCCTGCCCTACATTTTGGGCTGCAGCCGCCCGATTAACGAAGTTCGAATGGCGAAAGCCTAAGTAGCGCCGGATCGGGTTAATCCCTTCGTGATTAGACATTCGACATTCGTCATTCCACTATCCTGCATGGCCGACAAATATCTCGACGATTTTTTTGCGTTACTGCGTTTCGCCAGCGTTTCAACTGACGACAAATACAAAAAGGACGTCGATGCCTGCGCGAATTGGCTGGTGCAGAAGTTGAACGGGATTGGCCTAACGACGCAACTGGTGCCGACCGCCGGCCATCCCATTGTGTGGGCGCAGAACAAACACAAACCCGGTCGCCGCACGGTTTTGATTTACGGGCATTACGATGTGCAGCCGCCCGACCCGCTCGAGCTGTGGGATTCGCCGCCCTTTGAGCCGGTATTAAAGGACGGATATGTTTTTGCCCGCGGCGCGACCGATAACAAAGGGCAAATCCTGTCTCACATTCTCGGAATGCAAGAGACGATGAAGGAAGATGTCGATCTTCCGGTGAATCTGCACCTCGTGATCGAAGGCGAGGAAGAGATCGGCAGCAATAATCTGCCGACGTTTTTGCAGAAGAATCGCGACGCGCTCAAATGCGATATCGTTGTCGTATCGGACACGGGAATGATCGCGCCGGGAATGCCGACGATCAGTTACGGATTGCGCGGCGTGACGGCGCTCGAAATCAAAGTGACCGGACCGAAGATCGATTTGCACTCGGGCATTTACGGCGGCGCGGTAGCGAACCCGCTCGCGGCCATGTCGAAAATGCTCGCGACTTTGCACGATCGTGACGGTCACATCGCGATCGAAGGTTTTTACGATCAAGTGTTGCCGCTGGAAAACTGGGAGCGCGAAATGTGGCGCAAGCTGCCGATTGATGTGGAGGCCGAATTGCGGAAGGAAAGTGGCGCGCCGGAATTATTCGGCGAGAAAGGTTTTAGCTCGCTCGAGCGAATCTGGGCGCGACCGACGGCGGAAATCAATGGCATGGGCGGCGGTTATCAGGGGCAGGGGACGAAGACGGTGCTGCCGAGTTACGGATTTGCGAAATTAACTTTCCGGCTCGTGCCGAACCAGGACGGAGACGCGATTGTCGATCTTGCGAAGAAGCATTTGCAAAAAAATTGTCCGCCGGGTGTGACCCTGGAGATGCAGAGCGGTCACAGCGGACCGTGGTACCTGACCGATCCGCATTCGAAATTCGGAGAGGCGGCGCAGCGCGCGTTGAAAAAAGCGTTTGGAAAAGAAGCCGCGCTCATTCGCGAAGGCGGAAGCATTCCGATCGTTTCCGCGTTCCGCGAAATCTTGAACGCGGAAACGTTGTTGCTCGGTTTAGCTTTGCCGAATTGCCGGGCGCATTCGCCTAACGAAAACTTTCCGCTGGAAAATTTCGAGGCCGGCCGGCGAATGAACAAGGCGGTGTTGGCGGAGATCGCGGCGTGAGGATTGGCAAAGTGAAACGGCTCATTTGTATTTCGCTGGTGATACTGATGCCGGCGGTGTGTATCGCGCGCGGCACGCAAGACGAGACGCTTGGCGATAAACTCAAACACATGTTTAGCGGTCCATCGCCGACGCCGCACAAGAAGCGCAAAAGATCGACAACGAAAACCAGCCCCACCCCTACACCGAGTCCAACCGTCAGCCCGACCGCGGCAGCGCCGGTGGAATCGCCAAGCGCGAGCGTTTCACCATCGCCCGTCGCGTCGCCGACAATTTCTCCTGCTGCCAGCGCAACGAGTTCACCTTCAGAAACTGCGACTCCTCGACATTCTTCGCGACCGCATGCGCCAATGGTTGAGCCGGTGCGCGCGATGACGCCGCGGCCGGGAAGCCAGCATCGTCATGTGGAAAGTCCGCCGCCGGGCGTGAATATCTCCACGCCGACGCCCGCGGAAGAACGGCCAACTCCGATACCAGTCGCACCTTCCAGTACGCCGCAGTCAACCGGATCGACAAGTTCACCGCCGCCGAGGCCGGTGACGAAGCGCGACCCGAAAGCGCCGGCCAGTATTCCGCCGACTCAAATCGTCGGCTACGAAACGTATTCGCCAAACGTGCGAAAGGTTCTCGATCTTTCACTCGAACTAACGAACCAGAATCTCGGTTACAAATATGGCTCGGCCGATCCGAAAAACGGCGGCATGGATTGCTCCGGCTTCATTTACTACGTGCTCAAGCAAAACGGCGTGAAAGATCCGCCGCGTGACGCGCGCGAGCAATACATCTGGGTGCGTAAGGCCGGGACGTTCCAGGCCGTGCTCGCGCATCGCGACGATTCGTTTGAGCTCAACGCGCTTAAACCGGGAGACCTTTTGTTTTGGTCGGGCACTTACAATGTCGATCGCGACCCGGCGATCACGCACACGATGATTTATCTCGGGCGTGAAAAAGGAACGAACCGGCGCATCATGGTCGGTTCGAGTGATGGACGAACCTACAATGGCCAGCAAAAATTTGGCGTGAGCGTATTCGACTTCAATGTCGGGCCTGCGAAAACAAAATCGTCGGATGAGCGATCAGTGCCGACGTTTGTCGGGTACGGACGCATTCCGGATTTGCCTAACGAGTAATTGTCGATCTAACGCGAATCGTCGGGTTCGGTTTGTTCCTCGTGCGGAATCGGCGAGGCCGGCGGCGTGGGCGGCTGGGTGTCGGAGCGCAAACTTCGATAATGCACGACGAGCGTTCCAACAAGAATGGCAAGAACAATTGCGATGGCGGCGCGCTGCTCGCGTTTCGAAAGCGTAAAGATGTTCTCGCTCACTTCGCGTAACGGATCGGATCTTCGACGGCGGCTTCACGAAAACCTTTGCGGCGAATCTGGCAGGAATCGCACTGGCCGCACGCACGACCGTCCGGTGTCGGATCGTAGCAACTATGAGTGAGCGCAAGATCGACATGTAACTCTGCGGCGCGGTGAATGATTTGCGCTTTCGTCATGTCGATTAACGGCGTGTGAATTTTAAAGTTGGCTGATTTCGTTCCGAGATTCGCCATCTGCTCGAATGCGCGGATGAATTCGGGACGGCAATCGGGATAGCCGCTGTAATCGAGCGCGTTCACGCCGATGAAAATATCGAACGCGCCGATGCTCTCAGCGTAGGCGAGCGCGTGGGCGAGGAAGATGGTGTTACGCGCGGGAACGTAAGTGATCGGTATTCCGCGAGAGATTTCCAAATCGGTCCGCGATTTCGGAACATCGACATCGTCCGTTAAAGCGGAGCCGGCGAAGAGGTGATTGTCGATCTTAGCGATGCGATGAACTTTCACGCCGAGCGACTCGGCGACCCGGCGCGCAGCCTCGAGCTCAACGCCGTGGCGTTGGCCGTAATCGAACGAAAGTGCATGGGGCTCAAAGCCTTCTTCGAGAGCGAGAGCCAGAGTGGTGGCGGAATCCAGCCCTCCACTGAGCAACACGACCGCCGGTTTTGCCATTTGCCTCTTATAATAGGTGAAAATCGCCGTGGGGAATGCTGGATTTGACGCAACATTTCGCCCGCATTAGGATCGGCTCCTGCTAAAGAGGTGATATAGGATGCCAGAAGTCGTTGTTCGAAAAGGTGAACCGGTGGACCGGGCGTTGAAGCGCTTGAAAAACAAGCTCGACGCCGAGGGGATACTTGAGGAAGTCCGCCGTTTGCGCGCCTTCGAAACGCCGTCGCAAAAGCATCGCCGCAAGGCGAAGGCCAATGCAAAACGCGGCCGAACGAAGTTCCGCTTTAGCCCCTAAGGCTTAAGGCGATTGTCGATCTTAGCAGTTGTCGATCTTGCGATCGGCAATCTCATTCGCATTCGCAGGCGATGCGAAAGCCGAGGTCGTTGCACGAATAGCTGGGAACGTTTGAGCCGCGCACCGTTGTGCGCAAGCTGCTGAAGCGCGATTTCCAACTTCCACCGCGGTACACGCGCTTTTGCCCGGTGGTGGGTCCGCGCGGATTTACGCGCGGCGAGCCTTTGTACGGCTCGTAATAATCGATGCACCATTCCCAGACGTTGCCAGCCATGTCTTCGAGACCGAACGGACTCGCGCCGCGCGGGAAAGCGCCCACGGGCGAAGTTTCCGCGTAGCCATCGTCGATGTCGCGATCGCTCCAGGCGAAGACGGTGTTTTTGTCGGCGAAGTTCGCGAGGTCGGGGCGCCGATCGAAATTTCCCCACGGATATCTGCGGCCGTCCGTGCCGCGTGCGGCGTACTCCCACTCCGCTTCGGTCGGCAGACGATATTTGCGATGTTCGCGCGCAGTCAGCCATTGGCAAAACTTCATCGCTTCGGCGCTGCTGACGTAAACGACTGGATAATCGTCCCCGGTGCCGGGCGCGCGACGCCGCGCATGTGAGGGATCGAACTGCTCGTATTGCGCGTTCGTCACCGGAAATCTCGAGAGATAATAGCGGCTGAGCGTGATGTGTGTGAGCGGGCGTTCGTTAGGCGTGGCCTCCATCGCCTCGCTGCCCATGGTAAATTCTCCGGTCGGGATGAAGAGCATTTGTGCGCCGATCGAGTTTTCAAATTTCTGGAACTGCGTGCGTTCGTTGATGTCGATCTTAGGTACATCGGTCGCGGTCGCAGCGCCGTTATGCGCGACCTTCGTCGCTTCCTTCACGACCTCGACGCGCTTGGGTGCTGGATCGAGCGCTTCCGGGTCGGTCAGCACATCAATTTGCTCCAGGTATTCGTCCACCATGTCCTCGGCGTCGCCCGCATCGAGTCCCAGGTTTTCCGCCATGTTGATGAACGCGTCCCGTTGATCGTCGGTCATGCTGTCGGTATCGAGCCCGCTCAATCGCAGCATGCGCAGGAAATCATCGCGCGGATCGACTGAACGCCGCCCAGATTGTTCCGCGGTTTCGGTTGGTGTCGCCGGAGGCGGCGATTGCACACGGACTGCGCCAGTGTCTTTCAATTCCGCCTCGATATAACCGAGCATCTGCTCGTTCGTGAGCCCGTGCTCGGTTCCAAATTGCAGGAGATTCTTTTCCTGGTCCGGGGGCAGCTTGCCGTCGGCAATGGCGAAGGTCAGGAATTTGTGAAACTCAGCCACCGCTTCTTCGTGCGCTTGAGCGGCGAGCTCGTCGTCCATCACTTGGCGACGTTTTGGATCGAGAAGCTCAACGCGCGCTTCGGTAAGATAACGCGATGATTCTTCCAGCCCCGGCCGCAACAACTGCGAGAGCGGATTACTCGGCTGATTTTTGAGGGGCAGCTTCTTTTGCCACCAACGCAGCAGCTCGCGGCAATGTTCCTCGATCAGTTCGTTAGTCGGATTCGCGCGCGGATCGAGGCAGAGTCGCTCGTAAAGATTGGGCGATTTATATCGCGTCCAGCCGTCCCATTTTTTCGGGTCGTCGGGTAACGGAATGGGAAACTCGGTTGCGCACTTCGCGGTCATTCCACCTTCAATGCGCCCAGCCCGGCCGTGGCCTGCGCGATTTCGCCGCCTTTAAGTCCGGTGTTGCGTTCGATCGACAACTGCGTGCGGTTTCCGCAAGCCTCGACTGAAACTTCGAGCACCTGGTTCGCGTTGTATTCGTAACTCAACTCCACCGGCGAACCTTTGGGTAAAAACGGCGGCAATTTCACATCACACACACCGAGCGGCGTGCATTCACCCGGCATCGTGCTTTCGCCTTCGACAATCTTCACCACCGCATGCGGCATGTTCGCGTTCGCCGTGCCAAAAAGATTTTTCTTCGACGCCGGAATCATCGTCCGCTTCGGGATCATCGGATAAACGTATTCCTCAAGACTCGTCTCATCCCACAAGACCACGCCGAGCGTGTGTGAAGTGATGTCGCGCACTTGAATCAATTGCCCATCGCGCCGCGAAAATTGCACGCGCGTGTCTTCGGCCACGAGCTTTTCGCCCGTCTTGTCTTCTTCGCGCAACATCGACAACGTCGCTTGAATGGCCGCGCCCATGGCGACGGCTTCATCCGGATTGACATCGCTCACCACTGCGGCGGGCGACAAACTGCTGATCATCGAAAGCACACTCGGGATTCGCGTCATGCCGCCAACGAGAAGGATCTTGTCGATCTTGTCCCATTTCATGCCGGCTTCCTGCATCACCAACTCGCAAATCGTTTTGCATTTCTCGATCAAGTGCCGGCTCTTTTCCTCGAACATCTCGCGCGTGAGCTCAATCTTCACGCTCTTGCCATTGTGATGGTGCACGATGGCGGTGCGAGGCCGGCTCGATAATTGGATCTTCGCCGCGACCGCGCGCGTGTGCAGGTCCTGATAACTGTGCAGATCGAGCAACGGATTTTCGCCGTGCGCGCGATCGAATTCATCCGCGATCAAATTCACAATCACGTCGTCCCAATCTTTTCCGCCGAGGCGGTGGTCGCCGTTGGTGGCGACGATGTCGATCTTGCCCGCTTCAATCCGCATGATCGTGACGTCGAATGTTCCGCCGCCGAGATCGAACACGAACACGGTTTGGTCCTCGCTCAGTTTATCCAGCCCGTAGGCGAGCGCTGCGGCCGTCGGTTCATTGATGATCTGCAAAACATTGAGCCCGGCGAGTTGGCCGGCCGAGATCGTCGCCGTGCGCTCGGAATCGTTAAAGTACGCCGGCACGGTGATGACCGCGTCGGTTACGGGACACTGCAAATATTTTTCGGCATCGGCTTTGAGCTTTCGCACGATCAAGGCCGAGAGTTCTTCCGCCGAGAAAACTTTACCTCCGAATTCGCGCGAGAATTGCGACTTGGGTTTCCCCATTTCGCGTTTGATGAAATCGACCACTTTTTCCGGCTCGGCCACGGCGCTATTTTTCGCGCTCGTCCCCACCACCACCGACGTGCCGTCGAACAAGATTACCGAGGAGGTAATGCGCTCGTTCTCCGAATTCGGAATGATGTGCGGTTTGCCATAAGTATCGATGTGGGCCACGGCTGAAAACGTAGTGCCGAGGTCGATGCCAACTGCTTTTCGTTGCGTCATGTGGGTGGGAAGTTGTCGATCTTGCGCGAAGCGCCTCTTCCCCAAGTGCAAATTCTATGCCGGAGGCCGAGCCGAAATCTACCTAGTGCAAAAACGGATCAGTTGAACCGTTTCGCGATGACCTCTTCGGGTCGTATCAGCTTTCCGCGCCAGACGAATCCGCGTTTTACCCGCATGACGATGCGTCCATCTTCCTCGGGAAAATCTGCCGGCTCGAAATTCACAACTTTGTGCAATGAGCGATCGACATTTTCCTTCGGCTCGATCTCTTTCACTTCGAAGCGTTCCAGAATTTCCACAAGCGAATGGATCGCGTTCTCCAAATTATCGCGCCACTGCGATGCCGCACCGCGTCCGCGCTCCGCTTCCGCCGCCGAACGCAACTGACCGGCCAATTTCATCAGGTCGTCGAATAAATGGACGAGATCGTGAATGAACGGCTTCTGCAGCGACTCGTGCAGAAAATTGTCGCGATATTTTAAGAGCTCTTCATGCAACGAATCGAACAAACGCTGATTCACGCTCTCGGTGCTGCGGATGGCCGTCAGTTGTTCGTCCATCCTTTTGAAACGCGCCGCAAGATCGACATCGTGCTTCGGCGCCGCATTTGCCAGGATGTTGTCGATCTTTTCCGTTAACGTGCGCTCGAGTTTCTCGAAACGCTCGATCATCATCGCCGCCAGGTCCGGCGCCTCGTCCGAAACAATCATCGAGGGCGGCAACGTCTTCTCCGCTTCCGCGCTCAACTGCTGCATCGCGCTCGCGAATTCGTCCGGCGTCGGGATCGCCGCGGTTTTCGTTTCCTTGCTCACGCGCTAAAAAATTTCCGGATCGCTTCGACCAGCCCCGGGATGTCGTGTCGCTTCGCTTCGATGTCGATCTTCAGTCCATTTTCGCGCGCCGTTTGCGATGTGATCGGTCCGATACTCGCGACCTGCATTCCTTTCGGCCACGGCAAACCGAGCGCTAAAAAATTCTCCACCGTCGATGAGCTCGTAAAAGTGATCAGGTCCGCGCCTTCCTCCAAAAGACGGCGGCGCGCGCCTGTCGAGTCGCGCGTTTCCGGAACGGTTCGATATGCGAATCCTTCGTCCACAATGGCTCCCAGCTCTGAAAGCATCTTCGGTAGCACGTCCCGCGCCTTCTCGGCGCGGGCGATCAGAATGCGCTCGTTCTCGATGCTTCCGACCTTCTGCAATTCGCGAATCAAACCCTCGGCCACGAATTCCTCCGGCTGAAGATCGACATGCAGATGAAAATCGCGCACGCGTTTCGCCGTCGCGGGCCCGATCGCGGCGATCCTGGCGGGACCGATCTCGCGCGCGTCGTCATAAAGTTTGTAAAACATCTCGAAAAACGCGTTCACGCCGTTCGGGCTCGTGAAAATAATCCAGTCGTAACCGTGCGCGTCCTGCACCAGTTCGGCGAACTCGCGCAGGTTCGTCGGCGGCTCGATCCGGATTGTCGGTAACTCGATCACGTCCGCGCCTAACGAACTCAGTTGGTCGCTCAGTTCGCTCGCCTGTTTGCGCGAACGCGTCACCACGATGCGTTTTCCGGAAAGCGGTTGCTCTTCGTGCCACTTTAACGTGTCGCGCAGCGAAACTACCTCGCCGAACACCGCCACTGCCGGCGGCTCGAATGCAAGATCGACAACTTTCTTTGCGATGGTTTCGAGCGTGCCCGTCAACGTCTGCTGTCGTCCCGTCGTCGCCCATCGCACCAACGCCACCGGCAAATCTTTGCGCACTCCACGCGACATCATCTCATTCGCAATCGCTTCGATCCGTTCCACGCCCATCAACATCACCTGCGTCCCGCCGAGTTTCGCCAGCGCCTCGTAATCGATCGCGCTTTCCGTTTTCGCCGGGTCTTCGTGACCGGTGAAGAACGTGACGTGCGAAGTTTGCGCGCGGTTCGTTACCGGAATTCCGGCATAGGCCGGCCCCGCGATCGCGGATGTAATTCCGGGCACAATTTCAAATTCGATCCCGGCAGCGACCAGCGCCTGCGCTTCCTCCGCGCCGCGTCCGAAAACAAACGGGTCGCCTCCTTTTAGCCTAACGACGTTCTTTCCGCTTTGCGCAAGATCGACAAGTACCTTGTTAATCTCTTCCTGCGACATCGCATGCGCGCCCGCCTGCTTTCCCGCGTAAATAATTTCCGCATCATCGCGCGCCCAACGCAACATCTCCGGATTCGCGAGATGATCGTAAACGATCGCGTCCGCCTGCTCGATGCACTCCTTCGCGCGCAACGTCACCAACCCGAGATCGCCCGGTCCCGCGCCCACCAAAATCACTTTGCCTTTATTCGCCATTGATCTTCATGAATAACATGGCTGCGAGCGCCTCCGCGTCTTGCAAATCGCCCTCCACCGTCGCTGCGCGCGGAGTTGTCGCATTTAAATCAAAAACCTGCGCGCGAATGGTGATTGTCGATCTTGCGATGGTCGCGAGCACGCCCACGGGTTGATTGCAGTCGCCGTGCAGCAACCGCAAAAATTCGCGCTCGGCCCGCAAACAAATCCGCGTTTCCATGTCGTTAATCGCCTCGAGCAACATTCGTCGCTTCTCGTCGTCATTTCGAATTTGCATCGCGATAACTCCCTGGCCGCCCGCCGGCAGAAAAATTTCCCGCGGTAACGGCTCAACAAAAATCTTTTTGCCTTCGAACTCATCGGTTGCACCAAGTCGTTCCAGTCCGGCGCGCGCGAGCACGATTGCGTGCCATTGATCGGTCGCGAGTTTGCGCAAACGCGTCGGCACATTTCCCCGAAGATCGACAATGTCCAGGTCAGGACGTTTCCAACGCAGCTGATGTTTTCGCCGTACACTGCCGGTGGCAACGATTCCGTCGTGCGGCAACGATTCGAGTTGGTAATTGCCTAACGAGACCAGCACGTCTTCCGCCGGCGCGCGCGGCAACACCGCGGCGATTGCGGTCCCCGGGACGAGTTCGCTCGGCAAATCCTTCGCGCTATGGACCGCAAGATCGACATCGTTCTTCACCAGCGCGCGCTCAATTTCGCCGGTGAACATCCCCTTGCGTCCCGCGCGCACATCGACAATTCCGAAATCGCCTTTCGCCTGATCGCCGCGCGTCGTGATGATCTTGGTCTCGATCGTTAGGTCAGACCATTTCGCGCGCAAGGCCGCTTCGACCATGCGCGCTTGAGTGCGCGCGAGTTCGCTCCCGCGCGTGCCGAGCACAATGCTGTCATTCATCGTCATTAAATTAGATGGGAAGCTAACAGCTTCCCCTACAATCTTGCGTATGCCGCCGGTCAATCTCCGCGCTGTAGGGGAAGCTGCTAGCTTCCCTGTTCCGCGATTCGCATCTGCGGATGCGCGATGTTGCGCGCGCGCCATTCGAGTCCGCGCGCGAGCGTTTCTTCAAAACTGGCGACGTGCTCGGCGATGATTTTCTCCGCGGCCGCGATGTGTTGCAACCGCGTCGCGCGCGCCTGTTCCGCGACCGATTGCAACGAGTCGATGTCGTAAAGATAAACGCCGTTCATTTCGTTCACGCGTGGATCGACATTGCGCGGGACGCCGATGTCGATGACGAAGAGCGGGCGATCGATGCGTTCGCGCAGCGTCGATTCGAATTGCGCCGGCGTTAACAACGGCGCTTCGGCCGAGGTCGATGTAATCAAGATGTCGATCTTGCGGAATTGTTCCGGCCAATCCTCAAACGGCACCGCGGTTCCGCCGACGTTCGCGGCAAGATCGCGCGCGCGTTCCGGCGAACGATTGCTCACGCGAAGATCGACAACTCCACGTGAGGACAACGCGCGCGCGGTCCGCTCCGCGTTTTCACCCGCGCCTACCACCAGAACTTTGCAGCGTGAAAGATCGCCAAAGATTTTCGCCGCAAGATCGACCGCGACCGAGCCGACCGAAACCGCGCCGCGCGTGATCTCGGTTTGCGAGCGCACTTCTTTCGCGGCGCGAAACGCGCGCTGGAATAATCGATGAAGAAACGGCCCGGCGGAGCCGCACGCACGCGCCGATTCATACGCTTTCTTCGCCTGACCGAGCACTTCAGTTTCGCCGACAACCATCGAGTCGAGACCGGAGGCGACGCGAAAAAGATGTTGCACGCAGTCGGCGTTTTCGTGTCGATAGAATGCGGAATGGTCGATGTCGATCTTGCGCGAAAGGCAACGCGCGACGTCCGGCGTCGCGACAGGATTTTGAGACGCGCCGTAAACTTCCACGCGATTGCACGTCGTCAGCACCAGCGCTTCGGCGCAACCGGCGTCGCGCAAAACGCAATCGGCCTCGCGATTTGCGGAAAATATCTCGCGCGTCTCCACATTCGCGGTGTGGTGACTGAGGCCGACGCAAAACAAATTCATATCAGTGAATCTGCGCGCTGAAGGTGATGCCCCACAAAAGTGTGAGCGCGGCCGCGAATCCAAAAATGCAAAGCGCGGCGATGCGTCTCGGCGCGAACCAACGCGAATACCGCCCCTGCAAAATCGCGCCATACAAAATCCAAACGCCGACCGCGCAGATAATTTGCAAACGCGGCAGCGGTCCGCCGACGAAAAATCCGCTGGCGAGCCCAAGCGTGTAAAGAATGAAGCCGAGCCAGAGTAACCGCGTGATGGCGGCGAAGAGATCGCTCAGCGGCGGCAGGTGATAGAAGATCGAGCGAATTTGGTGCGTTTTCAGTTGTCGATCTTGCACGAGATACATTGCGCCGGCGATGCAGGCGAGCGCGAATGCGCCGTACGCAATCATGGAAATCGAAGCGTGAAATTCGAGCCACGGATCGGCCGGCATTTTCGCGGCGTGCGGAACATCAATCGGCGCGAGCAATGCGAACACTTGCAGGATGACAACGAGGGGCGCGGTGAACGCTCCCATTAACGACAAACGATAGGCCGGGCCGACCAGCATGTAGATCAACGCGACCGACCACGCGAGGAAGATGAAAACCTCGAAAAGATTTGTGAGCGGACAACGGTGTTCGGCGTGGCCGCGCAAGTAGAGGAATGCGCTTTGCAAAATGAATCCGGCGGCGATGGCGAAAAAGTTGAAGCGCGATTGTTGAAAGGTGTGCGCACGCAATGCCACGATCGTGCGCACGACCGCAGCGAGATAGCAGAACGTCGAAAGAATGAGTAGTTGTCGATCCACCGAGAGTCGCCACTCTATCGCGCGGCACGGCGCGGTTCAACGATTGACCTTTGCCGCCGCCTCGTTAGCATCGCGCCGATGTCCGCCGAAGCGATTGAGAAATTGCGCGCGATTGTGCGTGACGTGCCCGATTTTCCGAAACCGGGAATTATTTTCAAAGACATCACCACCATTCTGAAAGACGGCAATTTTTTTCGGCAATCGGTCAATTTGTTTCTCGAAGAATGCCGCGGAGAAAAGATCGACAAGATCGTGGGCATCGACGCGCGCGGGTTTCTTTTTGGATCGGCGGTGGCGTACGAGCTCGGCGTCGGGTTTGTGCCGTTGCGCAAGAAAGGCCGGTTGCCTTACAAAACCGAAAGCGCGGCTTACACACTCGAGTACGGCGAAGCCGAAATGGAATTGCACATCGATGCGATCGAGCGCGGGGAGAAGATTGTTTTGATCGACGATTTGCTCGCGACCGGAGGAACATCGGCGTCGGCCGTCACGCTAATTAAGAAAGTCGGCGGCGATTTGATCTCGGCCATGTTTTTGATCGAGCTCGAATTCTTGCACGGGCGCAAAAAACTTGAGTCGACGCCGGTCGTTTCATTCCTGAAATACTGATTCTTCTGTAGCGGCCGCCGTCTCGGCGGCAAGATCGACAAATCGCTGCCGCCGGGGACGGCGGCCGCTACAGCTTTTCCCGGATCACCACTTCCATTTTGATGTCCTGAAACGCGAGCTGGTCGTGGATCGCGCCTAACAATTCCAGCGCGAGGTTGTCCGGCATGTGCGCGCAACGCAATTCGATGCGCGCGCGTTTTCCGGCGAGCTCCGGATGCGCTTCCGCCATTTCGCCATCGAGCAGGAAGGAAACGTAAGTGTTGAATCGGTCCTGCAATTCGAGCAGCCGTTCTTCGCTCGCGTCCCATTCCCGGTCTTCTTTCATCACCAGCACGATCTCGTCCGTTTTCGGATCGTGGGCGACGAGATCGATGACGTTGCTCATGGCAAGATCGACAATTACACTTGATCGATGGCCAAGGCGAAAAAGACGAAGTTAACGTTGCTCGGCAAGAGCGAGGCGAAGTTGCCGTCGTCGCCTAACGAGGCGCGGCTAGAAACGTTTCCGAATCCGGCGCCGAAGCGCGATTACTGGATTCATTTCGAGACGGACGATTTCACTTCGCTCTGTCCCGTGACGGGCCAGGCGGATTTCGCCAGGATCGACATCGACTACGTGCCGGACCGGTTTTGTGTCGAAAGCAAATCGCTCAAGTTCTACCTCCAGTCGTTTCGGAACGAGCGCGCGTTCAATGAGGCGGTCACGAACCGCATTCTCGACGATTTCGTGCGGGCTTGTTCGCCGCGCGAAGCGACGATCACCGCGCAATTTTCGGCGCGGGGCGGAATCGCGTTGACCGTGCGCGCGGAGTTTTCTCGAAAGTAATTGTCGATCTTAGCGAGACGCGACTGGATTCGCGGACGCGGATTTCTGCACGATCTCTTTCCGCAAGGCGCTCGCGCCACCGCCGCGCATCTTCGTCCACCAAAGCACAATCGGCGATGCGATGAAGATGGACGAATACGTTCCGACGACGACACCGATGATGATGGCGAGCGAGAAATCGCGCAGGACCGCGCCGCCAAACAAGAACAAACAAACAATCGGAATGAGCGTGACCGTGCTGGTGAGCAACGTGCGCGACAAGGTCTGATTGATGCTGTCGTTCATGATCGTTTCGATGGAGCCTTTGCGTCCGCTGGCGAGACCTTCACGAATTCGATCGTAAACGACGATGGTGTCGTTGATCGAATAACCGGCAATGGTCAGGACCGCGCCGACCATGGTGAGGGTCAACTCGCGGCCTAACAATGCGAACACGCCGACGGTAATGATGACATCATGGAGCAGGGCGACGATGGCGCCGACGGCAAACGACAATTCAAACCGCAACGTCACGAAAATTAAAATGCCGAGAATGCCGAGGCCGAGGGCAATAAGCGAACTTCGCGCCAGCTCGCCGCCGACGAGCGCGCCGACACGTTCCGAGCCTTCGACTCTGAGCGCGGCGCCCGGCAATTTTTGCATGATTTGTTTTTCGACCTGATCGCTGGTGTTGAGCGGCGTGCGAATGGTGATGTAATACTTGCCGCTCTGTTGCGATTCCTGAATGGAGGCATCGCCGTGGCCGATCTCGCCCAGCGCTCCTCGGACTTGTCCGATGTCGATCTTGTTAGGCGCGCTCATGGTCACGAGGTCGCCGCCGCGAAAATCGACGCCGAAATTCTTTTCTCCGCGCACATAGAAGGCGCCGGCGCCGGCGAGAATAAGCGCGAGCGAGCACATGCAAGCGATGAATCCCTTGCCGAGGAAGTTGATGTGTTGCGACGAGATCAAATGCAACATCGACAATTTCTTCACGCGTCCGGTATCGACGAACCAGCCGAGAAAATTTCGGCCGGCGACGAGCGCGGTGAAGAGCGACGCGAGAATGCCGAGCGTTAACGAAATGGCGAAACCCTTAACGGGCCCGCTTGCTTTCCAGAACAGAATCGCAGCCGTGATCAACGTCGTCACGTTCGCATCGAAGATGGAGCTGAACGCTTTCTCGTAGGCCGCTTGCACGGCGACTTTGAGCGATTTGCCCAGCGCCATTTCCTCGCGCAACCGTTCGTAAATCAAAACGCTGGCATCGACCGAGAGGCCGATCGTTAAAATAATTCCGGCGATGCCCGGCAACGTGAGCACGAACCGGAACATCGTAAGCGCGCCAATGAGGAGAACGAGATTGATGATGAGAGCGAGATTCGCGATCAGCCCGAGGAAGCGGTAATAAATCAACACGCACACCATCGTGATGACGAGGCCGACGAGACCGGCAATGACGCTAGCGCGAATTGAATCCTGACCCAGCGTCGGCGACACGCTGCGCTCTTCTTCGATCGACACCGGCGTTTGCAATGGATTCTCGAGCGCACTCGACAAGCTGCGCGCCTCCTGTTCGCCGAATCGGCCAGTGATCACGGCGTCGCCGCCGTAAATCGCGTCCCGAATCACTGGCGCGGACAGAATGATGTTGTCGAGCACGATGGCAAAGCGATGCCCTTTGTATTTCTCGGTGATGTCGCCGAATCTTTTCGCGCCTTCGCTGTCGAACTTGAGCTGCACCGTCCAGCCTTCCTGACCGAAATATGCATGCGAAGCCGAGACGCGATCGCCGCCAAGGTCGGCTTTCTTTTTCACTAACAAACGTTCCGTGCGCGGCTTCTCGTTAGGCTCTTCCGCGCGCAACGTATAACTTTCGATGCGGTACTCGGGCGGAATGACATCCTTGCCTTCGTCGATCGCGCGCAACTTCTCGCCGTTGTCAGGATAAACGAGACGGAATTCCAGTTTCGCAACGCGCGAAAGTTGATCGCGCGCTTCCTGGATCTTCGCCGTGTCCAGTCCGGGGATTTGCACAAGGATGCGATCGTTGCCGACCGGCGAAATGATCGGCTCGCCACCGCCGAAATAATCGACGCGTTTGCGAATGACCTCCACTGCCTGTTCGAGCATCCCCTTCGTCGTTTCCTTGTCGCCTTTCAGACGAATCAGGAACGAGGTGCCGCCTTTGATATCGAGACCGAGCGTAATTTTTTTCTCCGGCGGCCAGATCGTGGCGATGCTGAACGCGACCAGCAACAGGGTCAGCACGGTGGCGATCGTGCGTTTTCGCAAACCGTAATCGGTCGCGAAATACCAACCGAACAAAACGAGCAAGCCCAGCCCGATGAAAAACGTAAACGCCGGCGTCATGATTTTGCCGCCTCCGGTTTGAAGACGGTCGTGACCGCAGATTTTTCCATCTCGATCTTCACGTTATCGGCGACTTTCACGATCACGGTCGTGTCTTTCACATTGGAAATGAGCCCGTGAATTCCCGCGTTCGTCACCACGCGATCTCCGGTCTTCAAGGAATTGACCAGGCGTTGCTGTTCCACCTGTCGTTTCTTTTGCGGGCGGATCATGACGAAATACATCATCACGAAAATCAGAATCATCGGCACGAAAAAGCCGATGCCGCCGCCGGCACTCGGAGGTGCGGCTGGTTGCGCTTGAGCTAAAAATGTTAACAACATTCGCGAGAAAATTTGCGGGAGCCCGAGCTTAAACGGGAACGCTCGCGGCGCAAGATCGACATGGTGCAAGATCGACATCTACTCTTTGGCGGCGTGCGCAAACAATCGCTCCTTCTCACCGCCATCACCGTCGTCGCGCTCGCGCCCTTTCTCGGCAAAGCCTTCTACATCGACGATCCGCTTTTCATCTGGATGGCGCAGCAGATCGCGAAACACCCGCTCGATCCCTACGGCTTCGAAGTGAATTGGGGCACGTATGCGCAGCCGGCCGTCCAGGAAATTCAAAACCCGCCGGCCTGCGCCTATTATATAGCGCTCGTCGGCGCGATTTTCGGCTACCGCGAGATCGCGCTGCATGCCGCGTTTCTGTTTTGGGCGGTGATGTCGATCTTGGGCACGTTTGTTCTCGCCCGCCGGTTTTGCGACAAACCATTTCAAGCCGCGCTCTTCACTTTGTTCACGCCGGCATTTCTCGTCTCGGCCACGAACGTGATGTGCGATGTCATGCTCCTCGCGCTTTGGATTTGGGCAATCGAATTCTGGCTGCGCGGACTCGAGCCTAACAAATGGTCATTGTCGATCTTGTCCGCCTTGCTCATCGCGCTGGCCGCGCTCACAAAGTATTTCGGGATCGCGCTCGTACCGCTTCTTGCGCTCTACACCATTCTGCGAAACTGGCGGCAGGCCGCGCGTGCGCTCGTGTTGCTTTGGCCGCTCGCAGTTCTCGGCGCCTACGATTACTGGGCGCAAACGAAATACGGCGTCGCACTCTTCCGCGACGCCGCCGCCTACGCACACGCCGTAGGTCAATGGTCGCGGTCCGCGATCGTCTCGCAACCTTTCGCCGGACTTGCCTTTCTCGGCGGCGCCACGTTCTTGCCGCTGTTTTATTTCCCGCGGAAATCGCGCCGGCAGCTTTTGCTCGCGCTCGCGGCCGCGACATCGGTCGGTCTCGCGTGCTGGTTTTTCTACGAGATGAACCCGAACTGGAACCTAACCGTGAACAAACCATTCGCCCGGATTGAAGCGGCGATCTTCGCCGCCATTGGCGCCAATGTTTTCCTCTGGGTGATTGTCGATCTTGCGCAACGTCGCAGTGCCAAGCGCGTCCTTCTCGCGGCCTGGTTCGTGGGCACGTTTGTCTTTGCCGCATTTCTAAACTGGTCGCTGACGGTGCGGACATTCCTGCCGCTCGCGCCGGTCGTCGCCATCTTGCTCATTAGGCGGATCTCAACCGCCTGGCTGCTCGCGCCGGCCGCGCTCGTTTCGTTCGTGGTCGCGTTCGCCGACTTGGAACAGGCGAACAGCGCTCGCACCGCTGCGGCCGAATTTCAAAAACGCTTCCACGATCAACGCGTCACCATCTGGTTCCAAAGCCACTGGGGCTTTCAGTACTACATGCAGCAATGGGGCGCGAAAGTGTTCGATGCCCGCGACGTCCAAGTCGAAAGCGGCGATATCATGATCGTTCCGGCCAACGCGTCTGCCATAACAGCGATTTCAGTCGATAAAATTTTTCCGCCCGAAGAGGTGAACTTCAACGTGTTGCCATTCGTGAGCACGAACGGGTTGTGGAGCGGCGCCGGATTTTATTCCAGCATCCGCGGCCCGATTCCGTGGGCGATCGCGCAGGTCGAGCCGGAAAAATATTACGTCGCGAGATTTCGCTGATCTTTGTAGTCGCTCACGAACGCGCGGCGGAATGCGTCGAACGTTCCATTGTCGATCTTGTCGCGCGCCTGCCGCATAAGATCGAGATAGAAATGAAGATTGTGCAGTGTGATCAAACGCAGTCCGAGAATTTCCTCCGCCTTCACCAGGTGCCGAATGTATCCGCGGGAAAACTCCGCGCACGCCGGACACGCGCAGTTTTCTTCGATTGGCCGTTTGTCCATCGCGAACTCGGCGTTCTTTAGATTTAAAGTGCCTAACGAAGTGAAGGCAGTCCCGTTGCGCGCGAGTCGCGTCGGCAAAACGCAATCGAACATGTCCATCCCGCGGGCGATGAGTTCGAGGAGTTGCGGCGGCGTGCCAAGTCCCATCGCGTAACGCGGCTTGTCGTTAGGCAAAAACGGCTCGCTCGATTCCACCGCCTTCATCATTTCCTCTTCCGGCTCGCCTACGCTCACTCCGCCGATGGCATAACCATCGAACGCAAGATCGACAATCGCTTGTGCCGATTCCTTGCGCAGATCTTCAAACGTTGCCCCTTGAATGATCCCGAAAACCAATTGTCGATCTTGGCGCGGTGCGTTTTTGCATCGCGCCGCCCATCGCGTCGTCATCTCCGCACTTCGCGCCGCGTAATCTCGCTCACACGGCCACGGCGGACATTCATCGAGCACCATCGCGATATCGCTTCCGAGCGTCGCCTGAATTTCCATCGCGATCTCGGGCGAAATAAACGCCGCCGTCCCATCGACATGATTTTGAAACGCGACGCCCTCTTCCGTGATCTTTCGCAACTTCGCGAGCGAGAAAATTTGGTAACCGCCGCTGTCCGTCAGGATCGGCCCATCCCAATTCATGAACGCATGCAGCCTGCCGAAATGTTTAATCACGTCCAGTCCCGGCCTAACGAACAGATGATACGTGTTTCCAAGAATGATCTGCGCCTTCAATTCGCGCAGTTCGCGCGGGCTGACGGCCTTGACCGAACCTTGCGTTCCCACTGGCATGAACGCCGGCGTTTCGATCGCGCCATGCGCAGTCGTTAATCGACCGCGCCGCGCTTTTGATTGTCGATCTTGCGCGAGAAGTTCGAACATTTTCGGAGACTCCGCGCAATCGCTTCCCAAAACAAATTCGGCCGCAAAATTTCTTTGCGAGATTCGATTTTGCTCATATAGTGCCGCTCCCCGCATCAGGGACGCGGCGAGTCGGTTACAAGTTCGCGCGGATCTGGGCGGATTTTTTGTCGCCTCGACGTTACGGCTTTGTGGCGGCGCTTTGTTTGGAAAAATGCCTACAATTAATCAACTTATTCGCAAAGGACGCCGGAAGGCGTCGGTGAAATCGAAGTCACCGGCGCTGAAGAATTGTCCGCAGCGCCGCGGTGTGTGCACGCAGGTGATGACGCGCACGCCGAAGAAGCCGAATTCTGCCCTGCGTAAGGTGGCGAAAGTGCGGTTGACGAACGGCCAGGAAGTGATTGCCTACATTCCGGGCGAGGGACACAATTTGCAGGAGCACTCGATCGTGCTCGTGCGCGGGGGCAGGGTGAAAGATTTGCCAGGCGTGCGTTACCACATTGTGCGGGGAACGCTCGACTCGTTAGGCGTCGATGGACGCCGGCGCAGTCGCTCCAAGTATGGAGCGAAGCGGCCGAAAGGTGGTGGCGCCGGAGGCGGCGCTGCGGCGAAGGAAGCGCCCGCGAAGAAATAAATTTTGAAAGAACACAAGATCGACAACGGAAAGATCGACAATGTCACGACGGCGGAAAGTTTACAAAAAGGAGGAGAAGCTGGACTCGCGCTACGGCAGCGCGGCAGTCGCTCGCCTTATTTCCACCGTGATGAAGCGCGGGAAGAAATCGCTCGCGGAGCGCATCGTTTACACCGCGATTGATAAATCGCGCGAAGGTTCCGATTCGGTCGATCCACTCGAAATTCTCAATAAGGCGCTGGAGAATGTTCGTCCCCGCCTCGAAGTAAAATCGCGTCGTGTCGGCGGCGCCACGTATCAGGTGCCGATGGAAGTCACGCCCGCGCGTCAGGTTTCGCTGGCGATGCGTTGGATCGTTACGTTTGCGGACAAGCGTCGCGGCATGCCCATGGCGCTTGCGCTCGCGGCTGAAATCAAGGAAGCGGCGAACGGTCAGGGCAACGCGATCAAGAAACGCGAAGACACGCACAAGATGGCGCAGGCCAACCGCGCCTTTGCGCATTTCCGCTGGTAATTTTATGGCAACGGCGACCATGGAAAAAAAATCAGCAGGGGCGAAGGGCCCGAATTCGCCGGATCGGAAATTCCCACTCGAACGCACGCGCAACATCGGCATCGCCGCGCACATCGATGCGGGTAAGACGACGATCACTGAGCGCGTGCTGTTTTATACCGGCATGATCCACAAGATGGGTGAGGTGCATGAAGGCACGACTGTCACCGATTGGATGGAACAGGAACGCGAGCGCGGAATCACGATCACTTCCGCCGCGACAACGTGTTCGTGGTCGCAGAAAAAAGAAGAAGGCGTTTACAAAATTTTCGAAGGGATCAAGCAGCGCATCAACATCATCGACACGCCGGGTCACGTCGATTTCACGGCGGAAGTGGAGCGTTCGCTTCGTGTTCTCGATGGCGCGATCGCTGTTTTCGACGGTGTTGCCGGCGTGCAGCCGCAATCGGAAACCGTTTGGCGCCAGGCGACGAAATACAACGTCCCGCGGCTCGCCTTTATTAATAAGATGGATCGCGTCGGCGCCGACTTCGAGATGTCGGTTAAGAGTATCCACAACAAGCTCGGTGCGAACGCGTGGCCGGTTTTGCTCCCGCTCGGCCGCGAAGATCAACTCAAAGGCCAGCTCGACGTCATTAATAAGAAAGCCATCATTTATTCCGATGACGACAAGTTCGGTTCGACCTACCAGGTGACGGACATTCCCGACGAACATGTCGATCTTGTCGAAAAGGCTTACAACGACCTGGTCGAACAGATTTCCAACATTGATGACGACGTCGCCCACGTTGTTCTCGAAGAGAAACCGGTTACGCCGGAGATTTTGAAAGCCGGCATTCGCCGTCAAACCATCGCGAACAAGTTTGTCCCGGTCATTGGCGGATCAGCGCTGAAGAACATCGGCGTGCAATATCTCGTCGATGCGGTCGTCGATTATCTCCCGAGCCCGCTCGACATTCCGCCGGCCAAAGGCATGGAGCCCGACACGCACGAGCCAATGGAAGCGGCGACGGACGACAGCGGAAATTTCTGTTCGCTCGCGTTCAAACTCTGGAGCGATCCGTTTGTCGGCAAGCTCGTTTTCTTCCGCGTTTATTCCGGAACGCTTTCCAAAGGCGACAACGTTTACAATCCGCGCACGAACAAACGCGAACGCATTTCGCGTTTGATTCAAATTCAAGCGGACAAGCGCGAAGATATCGAAACGTGTTACTCGGGCGACATTGCCGCGATCGTCGGCATCAAGAACATCACGACGGGCGACACGTTGTGCGACGAAGATCATCCGATTCTGCTCGAACCGCCGACGTTCCCGGATCCGGTTATTTCAATGGCGATCGAGCCGAAGACGAAGCTCGACCAGGAAAAAATGGCCGTCGCGTTGCAGCGTCTCGCCGAAGAAGATCCGACGTTCCGAGTTTTCACGCACGAAGACACCGGCCAGACGATCATCGCCGGCATGGGCGAATTGCATTTGGAAATCATTCGCGATCGCATGTTCCGCGAGTTCAAAGTCGACGCGAACGCGGGCAAACCGCAGATCGCGTATCGCGAAACGATCACCGGCAGCGCGCATGGCGTTGGCAAGTTGATCAAGCAATCCGGCGGTCGCGGTCAATACGGCCACGTCGAAGTCGATGTGCGCCCGACCGAACGCGGAAAAGGCCTAACGATTAACAACAAGATCGTCGGCGGCATCATTCCGAAGGAATACATCCCGGCGGTGAAGAAGGGCATCGAAGAAGCCGTGCTCAATGGCGTGCTCGGCGGATATCCCGTTGTCGATGTTGAGGTGGACATTGTTTACGGCAGTTACCACGACGTCGATTCAAACGAGCTCGCTTTTAAACTCGCCTCCATTTTCGCGATGAAGGACGGCTTCAAACAAGGCAAACCGATTTTGCTCGAGCCGATCATGAAGGTCGAAAACATCACGCCGGACGACTATCAGGGCGATATTTGCGGCGATCTTTCACGTCGTCGCGGCAGCATTCAAAGCATCGAATCGCGCGGCAACGTCGCGATTATTCACGCGCTCGTTCCGCTCGCGGAATTGTTCGGTTACGCCACCGCGATCAGATCACTTTCCAAGGGCCGCTCGAGTTACTCGATGGAGCCGTCACATTTCGAACCGGTGCCGCCGAATCTCGTCGCCGCCATCCTCGATCAGAAGGAGAAGAAGTAATGGCCGAGGGACAGAAAATTCGGATTCGTTTGAAAGCGTTCGATCATCGCATGCTCGATCAATCGGCCATCGACATCGTCGAGACGGCGAAACGCACCGGCGCGCGTGTGGCGGGACCGATTCCGCTGCCGACGTTGATTGAAAAATTTACCGTGAACCGCTCCCCGCACGTCGACAAAAAATCGATGGAGCAATTCGAAATCCGCACGCACAAACGTTTGCTCGACATCATCGAGCCGACGGCGAAGACGGTGGACGAATTGAAGAAGTTGAATTTGCCGGCAGGCGTGGACATCACGATCAAGATTTAAAGTTTGAAAGATCGACAACTGTTAGATCGACAACATGAGCATCGGGTTACTTGGACAAAAAATTGGCATGACCAGCGTCTACGACGCGAATGGTCGCATGCGTCCTGTGACCGTGATCGCGGCGGGCGATAACGTTCTGCTCCGTCGCCTAACGAATGACAACGACGGCTACTCGGCCGTGCAAGTCGGCTTCGACGTGCAAAAAGAATCGCGCGTGAACAAAGCCGAGCTCGGAATTTTCAAAGCGGCGAACGCGGAGCCGAAGAAATTTGTGCGCGAGTTTCGTCTCGAGCACGATCTCGCAGAAGGAGATGTCGATCTTAGCGTCACGCAATTTCACGCCGGGGATTTCGTCGATGTTACTGGCCGATCGAAGGGCAAAGGCTTTCAAGGCGTGATGAAGAAGCACAACTTCCACGGCCAGGGCGCGGCGCACGGATCGAAAACGCATCGACGCAATGGCGCCATTGGCAATCGCTCCACCCCTGGACGTATCTGGAAAAACATGGGCATGCCCGGCCATCTCGGTGACGAGCGCGTGACGGTGCAGAACCTCGAAGTGTTGCAGGTACGCGAAGCTGAAAAAGTGATTTTGATTAGCGGCGCCGTTCCCGGCGCGAATGGAAGTTACGTAGTCGTTAGGCCGGCGTTGAAGAATCCCGGCGCGCGCATCGCGGCACACCGTGCGCACGCGAAGGCAGAGCAGGAGGCGCTCGCCAAAAAACCGAAGAAAGCCGGGGAAGTTGCTGCGGAGAAGGCGGCCCAAGCCAAAGAGGCCGCGCGCAAAGCTGAGCCGGCGAAGCAGGAGGCCGAGGCGAAATGAGCGCGAAAGTTTTAAGCAAAGCCGCGGCGAAAGAAGCGAAGATCGACATCATCGAAGACGGTCGCGGGACGCAGGCGGTGCACGATGTGGTCGTCGCGATGCGCGCGGCGCGTCGTTCGGGTTCGGCGAATACGAAAACCAAAGCGCAGGTCGATTTATCGGGCGCGAAGCCGTGGCGGCAAAAGGGCACGGGCCGCGCTCGCGCCGGTTACAAGTCTTCCGTCATTTGGCGCGGAGGCGGTGTGGTGTTCGGTCCGAAGCCCCGCGATTACTCGAAGAAAACTTCGAAGACGTTGCGGCGGCTCGCGTTTCGGAAGGCGTTGAGCGAACGAATAAACGCCGGTGACGTGCTGACGATTGACAAACTCGCGATGAACGAGATCAAAACGAAATCGTTCATGTCGATCTTACAAAAAGCGACGGACGCGCGGAAAGTTTTGGTGATTAGCGATTCGTTTGATGAGAACACGTTCAAGTCGGCCCGCAATGTGAAGTCGGCGCGATTGGCGACTGCCGCGGAAGTGAATACGGAAGAATTGCTCGCGTGCGAAAAGATTTTGGTGACATCGGCTGCGCTCGAAAAATTGGCCGAAAGGACAAACGGGAAATAATGGAAGCGCACGACATTATCCAGACCGCGTCGTTGACCGAGAAGTCGACGTTGATGAGCGAGAAGATGAACAAGTACGTCTTTCGCGTTAATCCGAAGGCGAACAAGGTTCAGATCAAAAACGCGATCGAGCGGTTGTTTCAAAAGAAGGTCGTCGCCGTGAACACGTCGAATTATTCCGGAAAATGGACGCGAACGCGCGGACCGATGGGCCGCAAGTCGAAATGGAAAAAGGCGATCGTGACGCTGAAGGAAGGCGACAAGATCGAACTGGTCTAATTTATGGCGCTCAAGAATTTTCGCCCACTCACGCCTGTCCTTCGCTTCAAGCAGCTTCCTGCTTTCGATGAGATCACGAAATGGAAGCCGGAGAAAAGTCTCGTCGAAGTAAAGAAGCGGACCGGCGGCCGCAATAATCGCGGTCGATTGACTTCGCGCCATATCGGCGGCGGGCACAAACAAAAATATCGCAAAGTGGATTTCCGACGGAACAAGCGCGGCGTCTCGGCCGAAGTGATCGGCATTGAGTACGACCCGAACCGCTCGGCGCGCATCGCTCTTATTAAATATAGCGATGGCGAGATGAGTTACATTCTCGCGCCTAACGGACTTGCCGTTGGATCGACAGTTGCGTCTGGGCCCGACGTCGCGCCCGATCTCGGCAATTCACTTCCGCTTCGCGCGATCCCGTTAGGCACAAGCATTCACAACATTGAACTTTCTCCCGGCCGCGGTGGACAAGTTGCGCGCAGCGCCGGTCAGCAGGCAATTTTAAACAACTTGGAAGGCGATTACGCGCTCGTGAAAATGCCTTCCGGGGAAATCCGCCGGATTCACGCGAACTGTTTCGCCACCGTCGGTCAGGTTGGAAATGTCGATCATATGAACGTTGCGAGCGGCAAAGCCGGTCGCACACGCTGGCAGGGACGACGCCCGCACGTGCGCGGTATGTCGATGAACCCGATCGATCACCCAATGGGCGGCGGCCAGGGTAAATCAAAAGGCGGGGGCGGCCGGCATCATCCGGTCAGTCCGTGGGGTCAGCTCGCGAAAGGATTTAAAACGCGCGCGAAACACAAACCAAGTGATCGCTTCATCATGGAAGATCGGCGCGCGAAAAAGAAAAGTTAATTTGATTTTATGGCTAGATCGTTGAAGAAAGGACCCTTCGTCGAGTCGCATCTTTTGGAAAAGATCGACAAGATGAATTCATCGGGCGCGAAGAAACCGATCAAGACCTGGTCGCGGCGTTCGATGGTGACGCCGGATTTTGTCGGGCACACGTTTCTCGTTCATAACGGAAAGATTTTTCAATCCGTGTTCGTGACCGAGAACATGGTGGGCCACAAGCTCGGTGAGTTTTCGCCCACGCGCGTGTTCAAGAAACACGGTTCGCACACGGCGAAGGTCACGAAATAGTTGAGAATTTTTTTGGCAGTTTGCGGATGCGTCGTCGCGATTTCGGTCGCGAAAACGCAGACGAGTAGTTCTTTGACAGAATCCAAAGTAGAGAATGCGGAACGCAATGTGACCGCGGAGGCGTTGCTCGCGCAGAATGAAGAAATGCGCAGGCAATTGTCGATCCAACAGGAGTCGCTCAAAACTTTGACGACGAGCCTGGCGGAATCGAACGCCGAAGCGGAATTGTTCCGCCGCAAGTTTTCCGATCTGCAATTGCGGATGGAGGCGTTAGGTCTCGATTCCGCAAATAAGGATCGGGCGAAACTCGAGCAACGTTTGCTCGCGGCGGTGAGCGATCTTCAGCTCGCGCAAAAAGAGCGAGACGAATATCGCGACCAGATGCTGCGATTGAACGAAGCTCTTTTGCGATATTTGAAAACGTCGCAGGGTGGGGACGCGCAGGCGCGGATGGACGTGGAAGCGCAATTGCGCGGGACAAACGAACTTGTGGCAAGATCGACATCTACGCCTAACGAGGCGCAGCCGGGTTTGATGGACGCGAGCGTGATCAGCGTGAAAGACGAATGGTCATTTGTCGTCGGAAACGTGGGCGAGAAAGCGGGCGTGAAAATCGGAATGCCGATGCGCGTGATGCGCGGCGATAAACGGATCGCAACATTACGTGTGGTGGATGTGCGCCAGAAAATTTGCGGGGCGGTGATTCAGGAAATGGATTCTGCGAAAGAAAAAATAAAAGTGGGCGATCGCCTCCAGGTGGATGCGAAGCCCGATGTGAGTTTGAAATAGAATTTAAAATGGAAGTTAGATCGATATATCGGTACGCGAAGATTTCGCCGTTCAAGGTGCGCGAAGTCACGCGCGAGATTCAGGGCCTGCCCGTAGCGGCAGCGCTCGACGTGCTCGCTTTTACGCCGAAGAAGGCGGCTTTCCTGATTAATAAGACGCTCAAGAGCGCGATCGCGAACGCGGAGAACAATGCGAATCTCAAAGCCGATACGTTGGTCGTGAGGGAAGCGGTCGTGGGTGAAGGGCCGACGATGAAACGGATGATGGCGCGAGCGCGCGGAAGTGGTTCGCGGATTTTGAAACGGACCAGCCACATTCGCATCATTTTGACGGACGAAATTCCGATTGAGACGCGCGAGACGCGAAAGGCAAAGCGCAAAGCGGAGGAGAAGGCGGCGAAGAGCGACGAGGCCGGTGCAAGATCGACATCTCCATCTGCGAAGAAGAAAAAGCCGAAGAAAAAAGCGGCAGGGAAGAAATAATTTATGGGACAGAAAGTTAATCCAATTGGATTTCGACTGAATGTGAATCGCGACTGGCGTTCGCGATGGTACGCGTCGCCGCAGGAGTTGCCCGCATTTTTGCACAGCGATCTCGAGATCCGCAGTTATGTGAAGAAGAAGCTGCAATTCGCGGCGGTATCGAAGATTGTGATCGAGCGCGCGTGGAATTCGATTCGCGTGACAATTCACACGGCGCGGCCGGGCATCGTAATCGGGCGCAAAGGCGCGGAGATCGAGAAGATGACGGAAGAGATTTCGAAGATGGCCGCGGGCAAACAAATCAAGATCGACATCCAGGAAATCAAATCGCCGGAATTGGACGCGCAGTTAGTGGCCGAGAACGTCGCGTTGCAAATCGAGCGGCGTATCGCGTATCGCCGCGCAATGAAGAAAGCCGTGCAAACGGCAATGGATTTCGGCGCGGAAGGAATTCGTTTGCGTTCGTCGGGGCGATTGAATGGCGCTGAGATTTCGCGATCGGAATGGTACCGCGAAGGCAAAGTTCCTCTGCACACTTTGCGCACGCCGATTGATTATGGATTCGCCGAAGCGAACACGGTTTACGGAAAGATCGGCGTGAAATGCTGGATTTGTAAGAAGGAAGAGGCGCCGCCGGAACAACGACAGGAAGCGCCCCCGCCGCCCGCGCCCGAACCGGAACCGGCGCAAGCCTAACGAGGATTTGTTATGCCATTGATGCCCAAACGCGTGAAGTATCGCAAGACCCAGCGGGGAAGCCGCAAGGGGACGGCGTCGCGCAATTTGCGGATCGACTTCGGCGAATTCGGGCTGCAAACGCTCGAGCGCGCGTGGATCACGAACACGCAGATCGAAGCGGCGCGTGTCGCGCTCACGCGCAACATGAAACGCAAAGGCAAACTGTGGATCCGGATTTTCCCGGACAAATCGGTGACCGGTCGTCCGCCGGAAACGCGAATGGGTAAAGGCAAAGGCCAGCCGGAGTATTGGGTCGCGACGGTGCGGCCAGGGAATATTTTGTTCGAGCTCGATGGCGTGCCTGAGTCTGTCGCCCGCGAATCGCTGCGGTTGGCAGCGGACAAACTGCCCGTGCGAACGAAATTTTTGAGCCGGCACCACGTTGCGGCCTAACGAACATGAAGATCAAGGAAATCATTGAGATGAGCACGGACGAGCTTCTGACGAAGAAGCGCGACCTGCGTCAGGAATCGTTGCATTTGCGCTTACAACAACAGAGCGGACAGCTCGAGCAACCGAGCCGGCTGCGTTTGTTGCGGCGTGATGTGGCGCGGATCGAGACCGTGCTGTCGAAGCGCGCGAAAGAAGGCGCGACTGCAACAGCGACGAAATAATTTTATGGCCGAACAACCAACATCAACTGCGACACCGCCGCCGCTGCCGAATGAAGTGCAGCAACCAGCGAAGTCCGCGCGCGCATCGCGCAAGACGCGTGTGGGCGAAGTGCTTCGCGACTCGAGAAACAAGACGATTGTCGTGCGCACAGTCACGCGCGTGCCGCACGCGAAGTTCGGCAAGATCGTGAAGCAGCAGAAAAAGTTTTACGCGCACGACGAAGAGAACAAGGCGAAGGCGGGCGACACGGTGCGGATCATGGAAACGCGGCCGTTGAGTAAGTTGAAACGCTGGCGCCTGGTGGAGGTGCTGCAAAAGTAGTTGTCGATCTTATGGTCCAAATTCGATCCAGACTTGATGTGGCGGACAACACCGGCGCGCGCATGGCGACGATGATCGGTGTTATCGGCAAACGCACGCTTTACGCGCGCATCGGCGACGTCATCACCGCGAACGTGAAGGAAGCGAGCGCAACCGGCACGGTGAAAAAAGGTGAAGTCGTTAGGGCGGTTTTAGTGCGAACGAAACAGCCGATCAAACGCGACGACGGTTCGCTTTTGCGTTTCGATAACAACGCCATCGTCATCATCGACAAAGATCTCAATCCGCGCGGGACGCGCATTTTCGGTCCGGTCGCGCGCGAACTGCGCGAACGCAATTTCATGAAAATCGTCTCGCTCGCGCCGGAGGTGCTGTGATGAACCGGATCAAGTTTCATGTGAAGAAAGGCGACAACGTCGAGGTGATCTCGGGGAACTTTAAAGGTTCATCGGGGAAAATTCTCGAAGTGTTGCCCCGCAAGCAGCGCGTTTTGGTCGAAGGCGTGCGCATTATTAAGAAGCATCTGCGGAAGTCGCAGGACAATCCGAACGGCAAAATCGCCGAACGCGAAGGTCCGATTCATATCTCGAACGTGCGCAAGATCGACACCGAAAAAGGCGCGGAGAAAAAAGCGAAGAGAAAACCGACCGCGAAGAAACAAGAGAAGAAAGCGGCCTAACAAGTGAAGACCGAAAACGAATTTTATCGTCATTACAAGGAGCGGGTGGTGCCGGCGTTGCAGGAAAAGCACGGCTACAAGAACCCGCACCAGGTTCCTAAGATCGACAAGGTGGTCGTGAACACGTCGATCGGTTCGCAGCCGGACGTGAAGGCCGCGCTCGACGACGCTAAAGCGGAGCTGGCGTTGATCACCGGTCAACGCGCCGCGGAAACGCGCGCGAAGAAAAGCATCGCGAATTTTAAATTGCGCAAGGAACAGGCGATCGGCGCGAAGGTGACATTGCGTGGCGAACGCATGTATGAATTTCTCGAGCGTTTGATCAAAGCGGCGCTGCCACGCATTCGCGATTTTCGCGGAGTCTCACCGCGCTCGTTCGACGGCCAGGGCAACTACACCCTCGGCGTTCCCGACCAGGCGATTTTCCCCGAGGTCGAGCTCGATAAAATCAAGCGCAACATCGGATTTGATGTTACCATCGTCACCACCGCGCAGACGAACGAAGAAGCCAAATCGCTCCTGAGCGAATTGGGAATGCCGTTCAGCGACAGGGCGAAGAAGCCCGCTGCGCAAACGGCCTGAATTTAATGAGCACAGTTACTGATCCTATTGCCGATTTGCTGGCGCGCGTGCGCAATGGCGCGAACGCGCAAAAGATCGACATCTTCGTGCCGTACTCGCGCATGAAGGCGGAGATCGCGCGCATTTTGAAGGACGAAGGTTACATCACCGATTACGAGGTCGATACGAAAGCGGCGCATCCGCGGATCAAGATCACGAACAAACTGGCCAATCGTTCGAGCGCGATCACCGGTTTGAAACGGGTGAGCCGGCCGGGATTGCGACGTTACGTTGGCGCGCAGGAAATCCCGCGTGTGCTCGGCGGAATGGGCGTGGCGATTTTATCGACCTCACGCGGCATCATGTCGGGCCGTGAAGCGAAGAAGAAGAAACTCGGTGGCGAATTGCTCGCTTACGTTTGGTAAATTTTATGTCGCGAATTGGAAACAAGGCGGTCGAGATTCCGGACAAGGTGAAGGTGAACATCGGCAACGATGGCGCCGTCGCCGTGGAAGGACCGAAGGGCAAATTGCAATGGCAATTGCCGCGCGACATCACTGCTAAGATCGACAATAACAAAGTGACGCTCGCGCGCGCTGCCGAAACTCGCAGCGTGAAAGCGCTGCACGGACTTTCGCGCGCGTTGATCAACAACATGGTCGAAGGCGTGAGCAAAGGTTTCACCAAAGACCTTGAGATCGAAGGCGTCGGTTTCAAAGCCGCCGTGCAAGGCCAGAACCTGAATCTCTCGTTAGGCTTCTCGCATCCGATTTTGTTTCCGATCCCGAAAGACATCAAAATCACGGTGACGGAGAACACGAAAATTTCGATCAGCGGAACGGACAAGAAGACAGTGGGCCAGGTCGCGGCCGACATTCGGCGGTTCTATCCGCCGGAGCCGTACAAAGGCAAAGGCGTTCGTTATGCCGGCGAACAGATTCGACGCAAGGAAGGCAAGACCGTTCAGTAGTTATGGCGACGTACAACCGCAAAGCGACGCGCGAACGTTTGCACAAACGCATCCGCAAAAAGGTTTCGGGGACGGCGGAGCGTCCGCGTTTGGCGATTCATTTTTCGAGCAAACACGTTTACGCCCAAGTGATCGATGACGATGCATCGAAGACGATCGTGGCCGTGGCGACGACGCAAAAAGATTTGTTAGGCAAGACGAAAGGCGGAGCGAACCGCGCGACGGCGGAAGTCGTCGGCAAAGCGATCGCGGAACGCGCGAAAGCGAAGAAGATCGACAAGGTGGTCTTCGACCGCGGCGGATTTCAATATCAAGGCAAAGTGAAGGCTCTCGCAGACGCGGCACGCGAAGGCGGATTGCAGTTTTAATTTCATGGCACAGCAACACGGACAAGGCAGACGACAGGAACGACAGACCGATCGCTCATCGGCGCAGCGCGGGGACACGACCGAGAAAGTCGTGTTCATCAATCGTTGCGCGAAAGTGGTGAAAGGCGGTCGCCGTTTCAGCTTCAGTGCGCTCATCGTCGCGGGCGATCACGACGGTTCGGTTGGTGTCGGCTTCGGAAAAGCGAACGAAGTTTCGGAAGCAATTCGCAAAGCGTCGGACGCGGCGAAAAAGTCGATGGAGAAAGTTTCGTTGCACGAGAACACGATTCCGCATGAGGTGATCGGCGAATACGATGGGGCGCGCGTGTTGTTGCGGCCGGCATCGCCGGGAACCGGTGTTATCGCCGGCGGCGGCGTGCGTGCGGTCGCGGAAGCGGCCGGCATTCGCGATGTTCTCGCGAAGTCGTTAGGCTCGAGCAATCATGCCAACGTGGTAAAAGCAACGGTGGCGGCGCTGAAGTCTTTGCGACGGCGCGATGAGATTTTGAAGCTGCGCGGCATTCGAGTGAACAGCGGCGACGGAAACAACAATCCAGAACAAGCCCAGTCATGATGCGCTTACATACCTTGCGGCCGCGACCCGGCGCGCGACATCGCGTGAAGCGACTCGGCATTGGCGAGAGCTCCGGCCACGGCAAGACGAGCGGCAAAGGTCACAAAGGCCAGAAGGCGCGCTCGGGCGGAAGTCTTCGGCTCGGATTTGAAGGCGGACAGATGCCACTGATTCGGCGATTGCCGAAACGCGGATTCAACAATGCTGCCTTTCACAAGAATTACGCGACCGTGAATCTGAGCGATCTGAATGAATTCAAAGCTGGATCGACAATCAACGAGCAGGCGTTGCGCGAGTCGAAATTGATTCGCGGAAATTTCTTCGGGATTAAGATTCTTGGCGACGGCGAACTGAAACATGGCCTAACGATTGAGGCGGACAAGTTCAGCACATCGGCGAAAGAGAAAATCGAAAAGGCCGGTGGCACGGCGACGGTGCGCGAAGCGCGCGCGCCACGAACCGAAACAAAGGAAGATGTCGATCTTGCGGCGAAGCCCCAGAAAAGATCGACAAAGAAAACCGCGCCAAAAGCGAAAGCGAAAAAAGCCGCGCGCAAGAAGTAGCAGATGGTCTCGGCGTTCCTAAACACGGTCAAGATACCGGAGTTGCGTCGGCGTATTTTATTTACGCTCGCGGTCGTCGTCATCGTCAGGCTTGGCGCCGCAATCACGACCCCGGGCGTCAACCAAGCAGTTTTACAGGAGTGGTTCAACAGCGCGTTGACGCAAAAATCGGGCGGAAGCGTCGCCGCGTTGTTCAATTTGTTCAGTGGCGGCGCGCTGGAGAATTGCGCGATCTTCTCGTTAGGCATCATGCCTTATATCAGCGCGTCAATCATGCTGCAGTTGCTCACGGCAGTGATTCCGCAGCTCGGACGACTCGCGCGCGAAGACGGCGGCCGACAAAAAATCATGCAATACACGCGCTACGCGACCGTGGTGCTTTGTATTTTCCAAGGATATCTGCTCGCAGTTTCGTTCCAACATCCGGAGTCGTACCACACGATGTTGCCCGGCATTACCGAAACGATGCAGCACCTCGGCATGCCGTTGGTGGACGATCCCGGATGGGTCTTTCGCGTCGTAACGGTTATTTCCCTAACGACCGGGACGTTGTTCCTGATGTGGCTCGGCGATCAAATCACCGAACGCGGAATTGGTAACGGCATTTCGCTCATCATCACGATCGGCATCGTCGCGCGATTGCCCGCAGCGCTCGCGCAAGCGTGGAAAACTTTTGTGCCGTCATCGGGTGGGGGCGGCAGTCAGGTCAATCCGATGGTGCTGGTCTTGATGATTTTATTTTTGTTCATCGTCATCGCGGGCGTGATCGCGATTACGCAAGCAGTGCGCAAGATCACGGTGCAATACGCGAAACGCGTGGTCGGACGCAAAATGTACGGCGGTCAAACGCAATACATGCCGCTGAAAGTGAATTACTCGGGCGTCATGCCGATCATTTTCGCGTGGGCGCTGCTGCTCTTTCCATCGACAATCGTCGGCTTCGCGTTCAAGAACAGTCCGACCGCGGGTAAGATCGCGAGCGCGCTCAACACCGGCTGGCCGCATTACCTTGTTCTGGCGATGATGATTTTCTTTTTCAGTTATTTCTGGGTCGCGACCCAATTTCAACCATCGCAGATCGCGGACGATCTCAAAAAAGTCGGCGGTTACATCCCCGGTGTTCGTCCGGGAAAACCGACGGCAGACTTTCTCGACTTTACGATGACGCGCCTGACATTCGCGGGCGCGGTGTTCCTCACTTTGATCGCGGTTTTGCCGAGTTTGTTGAGCCAGGGACTGCAAGTGCCGCAGATCACCGCACAATTTTTTGGCGGCACGAGTTTGCTCATCATCGTGGGAGTGATGCTTGATACGATGCGACAGGTCGAGACGCACCTCATTCAACGGCATTACGATGGATTTTTGCGCAAGGGCCGCATTCGCGGTCGCTCGTTCGACAGCAATCTGCGCCAATACGGTCGCGGCGAAGCGGCATCGCAAGGCGCTTTGATGTGGCTTTATGTGGGAATCGCTGTGCTCGTGATCGCGGGCATCACGATTTTCCTGATCAATAAGTGAAGCGGCGACTCGTCTTGTTAGGCGCGCCGGGGTCGGGGAAGGGGACCCAGGCGGAATTGATCACGCGACAATTCGGGATTCCGGTGACGTCGCCCGGCGCGATTTTGCGGCGGGAACAGGATTTGGGAACGCCGTTAGGCCAGCAAACGGCCGAGATTATTCAACGCGGCGAGCTGGTTTCCGACGACGTCATCGTCAAATTAATTGAAGAATGGCTGCGATTGCACGGCAGTTATGGATTCGTGTTCGACGGTTTTCCGCGAACTTTGCCGCAGGCCGAAAGTCTGAATTCGATTTTGCAACGACTTCGCACCGCGCTCGATCTCGCGATCTGGCTCGAAGTCTCCGAGAAGACCGTGCACGACCGCATCGGCGGCCGATTGCAATGCCGCAATTGCGGTTTCACCACCAGCGTATCGAGTGCGAAATTTGCGGAACGTCCCATCTGTCCCTACTGCGAAGGGCCGCTCGTTAGGCGGAGCGATGACGACGAGACCGTGCTCAGCAATCGCCTTCAGGAATTTCACACCAAGACGGAACCGTTAGCGAAGTTCTACGAGAAGATGTCGATTTTGCACCGAATCGACGGCAATCGCGACCGCGACGTCGTCTTCAAAGACATTTCGCGACTGATCGAGCAGAAATCCGACGCATGATCCCGATCAAGAGCGCGAAGGAAATCGAGAAGATGCGGCAATCGTGCCGGACAGCGAGCGAGATTCTGGACAAAGTCAGCGAGCTCGTTAGGCCGGGCGCGACCACGAAGGAAATCGATGAAGCGGCGGCGGATTTGATGGCGGAAGCGAAGGTGAAAAGCGCTTTTCTCGGTTATCGCCTGGGGCATCGCGTTTTCCCGGGAAACATTTGCATCTCGATCAACGACGAAGTCGTGCACGGCATCGCCAGTCAGCGCCGCATTCAATATGGCGACATCGTGAAACTCGACATCGGCGTGATTCAGGATGGCTGGGTCGGCGACACGGCGACGACTGTTCCGGCCGGGATGATAGACGAGCGGGTCGAACAATTATTGCGCGTGACCGAAAGCGCACTCGAACGCGCGATTAAAGTCGCGATTGAAGGCAATCGTCTCGGCGACATTTGCGCCGAGATCGAGGACGAAGCCGTGCGCAACCATTTCTCGGTTGTGCGCGAATTCGTTGGTCACGGCGTCGGCCGCAAGCTGCACGAAGAGCCGCAAATTCCTAACTACGGCAAACGTGGCAGCGGCCCGAAATTGAAAACCGGAATGACACTGGCGATCGAGCCGATGGTCAACATGGGCACCGCGGCCGTGCGATTGCTCGAGGACGGCTGGACGGTGCGCACGGCGGACGGAGCGCCGTCGGCGCATTTTGAACACACGGTGCTTATTCAGAAGGGCCAGCCCGAAGTGCTGACATGGCGCGGAAAGACGCAATTGAAGTAGAGGGAAAAGTGGTCGAGCTCTTGCCGAACACGATGTTTCGAGTCGAGCTGGCCAACGGTCACCGCGTCCTTGCCCATATCTCCGGAAAAATGAGGCTAAATTTCATCCGTATCTTGCCAGGCGACAAAGTTATGCTAGAGATTTCTCCCTACGATTTGTCGAAAGGGCGGATCACTTACCGCCACAAATGAATCGAACGCGGAGAAACGACTCCGCGTTTATTGTTAGATCGACAATCACCCTTAAATGAAAGTGCGACCATCAGTAAAAAGATTGTGTGAAGCTTGCAAGATTGTGAAGCGCAAGAACGTCGTGCGCGTCATCTGCAAGAATCCGCGTCACAAACAGCGGCAGGGATAAATTTATGCCACGATTACTTGGAGTTGAAATTCCGGCGGACAAGCGCATCGAGCGTTCGCTCACCTACATCTACGGAATCGGCCTAACGACGGCGAAACGTATTCTCGAGCAGAGCGGGATCGATCCGAACACGCGCGCGAAAGATCTTTCGCCGCAGCAGTTGAACCAAATCATTCACGCGATCACGAACAACAAACTTCCGATCGAGGGCGATCTTCGTCGCGAGGTGCAGGGAAATTTGAAGCGTTTGCAGGCGATCAATTCTTATCGCGGCATTCGTCACCGCCGCGGATTGCCCGTGCGCGGCCAGCGCACTTCCACTAACGCGCGCACCCGCAAAGGTCCGCGCAAAACTGTCGGCGTCATTCGCAACAAGGACGCGAAAGCCGGCAAGGTCTAACGAGTATGGCCGAGAAGAAAAAAGATTCCGAAGAGAAGAAAGCCAAGCCTGCCGCTGAGCCGAAATCAGCGCCGGCTGCCGCTGCGGAAGCAATTCCAGCGGGCGGGCCGCCGGCGGCAGGTGGGCCGGCGAAGAAAGAAAAGAAGCCCGCGGCGAAAAACGAACAGCCCGCCGCGCCGCAAAATCTTTCTCTCAGCAACGACGATATTGAGCCGGTCAAAATCGTTAAGGCGAAAGGAAGTAAGAACGTTCATTCCGGCATCGCGCACATTCTTTCGACGTTTAACAACACCATCGTCACCATCACCGACCAAACCGGCAAAGTGATCGGCTGGTCGAGCGCGGGTAAAGTTGGATTCAAAGGATCGCGCAAGAGCACCGCTTACGCGGCGCAACTCGTTGCACAAGACGCGTCGCGCCAAGCGATGGGTCACGGGCTCAAGGAAGTGGAAGTTTGGGTCAAAGGTCCGGGCGCGGGTCGCGAATCGGCCGTGCGCGCATTGCAGGCCATCGGGCTCGATCTCACCGTGATCAAAGACGTCACGCCCGTGCCGCACAACGGCTGCCGGCCGCCGAAACAACGCCGCGTGTAAGATCGACAATTACTTTTTATGGGACGCTATACAGGACCGAAAACGAAAGTGAGCCGCCGCTACGGGGTGCCGCTGTTTGGACCTTCCAAATCGCTCGAGCGCAAAAATTATCCGCCGGGAATGCACGGCCCGAAAGGTTCGCGCCGCAAACAGAGCGATTACGCCATCGCGCTCGGCGAAAAACAAAAACTTCGTTATCAATACGGACTGCTCGAGCGCCAGTTCCGGCGCATTTTCCAAAGCGCATTGCGCAAGCGCGGCGTCACCGGCGAAACCTTGCTGCAACTTCTCGAAACGAGGATCGACAACGTCGTTTTCCGTTTGGGTTTTGCGAACACGCGCAGCGCCGCGCGGCAGCTCGTCGGTCACGGCCACGTCCAGGTCAACGGCCGCACCGTCAACATTTCCTCGTACAACGTGAAAGCGGGCGACGAAATCATGATCAAGGACAAACCGAAATCGCGTCAGCTCGCCGCGCGCAATCTCGAGCTCACGCAGATTGTCCCGGTGCCCGATTGGATGACGGTCGATCGCGATAATTTCAAGGGCGCGATTGCCCGCATTCCATCGCGTGATGAAATGCAGCCGATGGTCAACGAGCAGTTGATCGTCGAGTTGTATTCTCGATAAACTCGAGCGCTTTGTCGTAGCTTTTGCGCTCCAGATAGTGCGCCAGCTGCGGATCGATCTCGCCCGGTAACTTCGCGACCAACATGTCGATCTTGTGCGAGATCGATTGCAATCGCGCCATGTGTTTGTCCTGATCTCGCCGGCTTTCTTCGTCGCGAATGATTGTGAGCCGCTCGCGTAGCGCGCCCGCAAGATCGACAAGTACGTCTTCCATCTTTTCAACCGCGACTATACACGGTTAAATGCGCCGTGGCCGATCCGAAACGCATTCTCATTGTCGATGACGATGTCGCATTGCTGCGGCTCGTGCGCGAAGCGATCGGGGCGACGCTGAATTGCGAAGTCGATACCTCGCCCAAACCGGAATACGCCTTTGAGCTGGCGCTGAAGAAAAACTACGACCTGCTCATTTTCGATTTTCAAATGCCGATGATCGACGGCGCGATGCTGTTCTTTTTGATCGGCAAAGTTTGCGACAACGCAAATCCGCCGCGACGCGTGCCGCCGTTGTTGCTCATTTCGGGAAAAGCGGATGAAGCGCGCGCGCAGGAGTTGTTGAAAGAACCGGGCGTCCGTGCGCTCGTGGCAAAACCGTTCGCGATGAATCGGCTGCTCGAAAAAATTTGCGCTATCGTCCCCGAGAT
>JAJPGZ010000014.1 GCA_021325495.1 Spartobacteria bacterium | reverse complement strand
TCGATTTCATATAACATATATTGTCTGATGTCATTAGATGCGCGTGGCGTTTGTTTTAACGGCCCAGAGGGCTAAACGTTGCTTCCGCTCCACTTCAGCTTCTGTCTCACGATGCTGAAGAACGGCAATCCCGGCAGAGTTCCGAGCGGCAGCCGCTGCGCCGCTTTTCGAATCTTCACCACGGCCCCGTGCGGCACATGCAACGGCGACCGCCCGTCCACCGTCAGAAAGATCGGATATTCGCGCTCAGTCGCCTCGATTTCGATAAGCGAATCTTCGCCCACAATGACCGAACGATTCGTCAGGACGTGCGGACAAATCGGCGTGATCACGAATACGCCGGAATTCGCCGTCATAATCGGCCCACCGGCGGACAACGAATACGCTGTCGATCCGGTCGGAGTCGCGACGATGAGCCCGTCCGCGTTGAACTCCGTCAGAGCTTCGCCGTCCACGCTCGCGCGCAATCGCACCAGCCGCGAGATCTCGCCCCGGCTTAAGACCGCATCATTCAGTCCGGTCATGCTCGGACCGTCCCCGAGTCGCACATCGAGCAGCGTGCGTTCACTCAACATCATTCGCCCTTCCACAATCGCGCGTACTGCTTCGCGGTAATCGGTCGAGCTTGCGCAAGTCAAAAAGCCTAACGAACCGACGTTAATCCCGAAAACCGGTTTGATATTGTCGCCCAATTGATCGGCCACATTTAGAATCGTTCCGTCGCCGCCGAGCACGACCAGCACGTCGCATTTCGCCGCCAGATCGCTCACATCGAGCGTCGATTTTTCGTTAACCAGCGCGGCTGTTTTCGCTTCGTGCAAGATCGACATCTTCGCCGCGACGAATTCCTTCGCCACGGCCGTGACGAGCTCGGCCACGCCTTTTTTCTGCGGATGTGCGATCAGGCCGATCGTTTTCGCGCGCATATGAAGAACTCCTGATTACCGTCCGCGCCCGTGATTGTCGATGGAACAAGATCGAGAACTTCATGCCCGAGCGATTCGACCAGCGTCGTGATCTTGCGCTGCGCTTTTTCGTGCAACGCCGCCGCGCGCACGATTCCGCCGCGGCCGACATCAGCGCGTTCCAGTTCGAATTGCGGTTTAATCAACGCCAGCAGCAAAGCATTCGGCCGCAACAATTCAAACGCCGGCGGTAGAATCAGCTCGAGCGAAATGAATGAAACATCGACCACGGCAAGATCGACATCTTCCGGCACATGTTCCCGGCCTAACGAACGCGCGTTCACCTTCTCCATCACAATTACGCGCGGATCGTTCCGGATTTTCCATGCGAGCTGATCGTGCCCGACGTCGATCGCGTAAACTTTCTTCGCGCCGCGTTGCAGCAAACAATCGGTAAACCCGCCGGTGGACGCGCCGATGTCGACGCAAACCTTTTCCGCAAGATCGACATGGAAGTAATCGAGCGCGCCTTCGAGTTTCAATCCGCCGCGCCCAACAAATCGCGGCGCTTCTTTGATCGACAACTCCGCGTCTTCGCCGAGCAGCTCAGATGATTTCGCCGCCACCCGCGTCCCGATCTTTACTTCGCCGGCCATGATCGCGCGTTGGGCTTGTTCGCGACTCACGAAAAGTCCGCGCGTCACGAGCAGATTATCCAGGCGCGACTTTTTCATTCGTCGCGGCGTTGCTCGGCGATCAATTTATCGACCGCGGCCACATCTTCCGCCGATGCGCGCCGGCGTTGATACTTTCGCCAGAGAACGTCTCGAAGCGCGAGCAGATCATCGAGCGGCGGCACCTCGTAATAAGTCCATTGCAACTCCTCCGACGTTTTCGCCTGCAGCTTCCATTTCCCGCCAAACTTGATCGCGCGCACCTCGCGCTTCCGACCTTGTCGATCTTTCTCTTTCCATATGTGTTGACTCCGCATCGCCTCGAAATCTTACATTAGCTGTTTTGAAAGACGCAGCCAGATTGCTCACTTACTTGCTCGGCACCGTGCTGCTCGGCGCATTGCTTGCGCCGCCGATGTACTGGTTCGCGCGCGCGAATTTTTCCGCATTCGCGAACGTTGACTTCGAAAGCTTTTTTCATCGCGCGCTTTTGTTTGCCGCCATCGCATTGCTCTGGCCCCTGCTCCGGTCGTTAGGCGTTCGCAGCTTGCGCGACCTGGAACTCGCGCGAAATGAACGATGGTTGCGCGATGTCATTGCCGGATTTGCGCTGGCCGCGATTCCCCTGCTCTGCGCCGGCGCCATCGCGGTGGGTCTCCGCGTTTACATGCTACGTCACCATGTCGATCTTGCGCGGTTGTTGCCCGTCATTGGCGCGGCCATCGCCGCACCGGCGATTGAAGAAACATTCTTTCGCGGACTCGTGCTCGGCGTTCTCTTGCGCACTCGCCAAAAGTACATGTCGATCTTCGCCACCTCTGCGCTGTTCTCGATCATTCATTTTCTGAAAGCTCCCGACGACACTTCGCCTGTGGTCACGTGGATGTCCGGTTTCAATTCAATCGCGCACGCATTCGCGGAATTTACCGAGCCGATGTTAGTCCTCGCCGCATTTACGACCTTGTTCGTGCTCGGCTGGATCCTGGCCGACGCGCGCATCGAGACGCGTTCGCTCTGGCTGCCGATGGGTCTGCATTCCGGCTGGGTTCTCGTCGCCGGCATCTTTAATAAACTCACGCGCCGCCAAATTCTCGCATTGCCCTGGCTCGGCAAAAATCTTCTCATCGGCATCGTGCCACTCGCGCTCGGACTCCTGACTTGGGGACTCGTTAGGCTGTGGCTTCGCTATGATCAACGTCGCAAAACTTAACGACGTCGCCGCGCTCGCATCGCTCGTTTATCCGCCGGCCTGCGTCGCCTGCGCGTCCACGGTCGAACCAAATGAATATCTTTGCGACGCCTGCGATGACAAAATCACACGCATCGTCCCGCCGTTTTGCGCGCGATGTTCGGAGCCGTTTGAAGGTGCGATCGATCAGGAGTTTCGTTGCGCGAATTGCGCCCAGCGCGAAATGAATTTCGAAGCCGCGGTCGCGGCTTATCGCAGCCGCGGCATTGTGCGGCGCATTCTTCTCGATTTTAAATACGGCCGCCAAGTTCATTTGCGCCATCTTATCGGCCGCTGGCTTTGCGCCGCGTTGAACGACGATCGTCTGCGCGGGAAGACATTCGACGTTATCGTGCCGGTGCCGCTGCATCCCGCGCGCGAGCGTCAGCGCGGCTTCAATCAAGCGCACTTGCTCGCCGAAATTCTGAGCGCGCACATGTCGACCAAACACATGTCGATCTTGCAACGCGTCCGTTACACCACCACCCAGACCGCGTTCGACCGCACTGAGCGCATGGAGAATTTGCACAACGCCTTCCGTTTGCGACCCCGTGCCGACGTGCAAGGTTTGCGCGTGCTCCTCGTCGATGACGTTCTCACCACCGGCTCGACTTTGAGCGAATGCGCTCGCGTCTTGAAAGAAGCCGGCGCCCAGTCGATCTTTGCCGCCACCGCCGCGCGCGCCTAACAAATGGCCATTTTCAAAAAACCGAAGCTGCAATCCGAAGGTCGCAAACGCCGTGACGACATTCCGCAGGGACTTTTTCAGAAATGTCCCGGCTGCAACGAAGTTGTGAGCGAAGTCGAGCTGGCCGAAAACATGCGCGTGTGTCCGCGTTGCGATTATCACTTCACGCTTTCGGCCAAAGATCGGCTCGGAAATCTTCTCGATCCCGACACCTTCGTTGAAATGGACGGCGATCTGCGCTCGATCGACACGCTTCGTTTCCAAGGCCAGGCCAGCTACAAAGATCGCCTTAAGAAATATCAGGAGAGCACCGGGCTCGTTGACGCCGCTATCACCGGCTACGGCATGATCAACGGTTACAAAGTCGCGATCGCGGCGATGGATTTTTCCTTTCTCGCCGCCACCATGGGGTCAGTCGTGGGTGAACGTATCACGCGCGCGATCGAGTATGGAACTACGAACAAATGCGCCGTCATCATCGTGGCCGCGTCGGGCGGCGCGCGCATGTACGAAGGAATGTTGAGCCTGATGCAAATGGCGAAGACGAGCGGCGCGCTCGCCCGTCACGCTGATGAACGCCTTCCGTTCATTTCCGTGTTGACGAATCCGACGACCGCCGGCGTGATGGCGAGCTTCGCCTCGTTAGGCGATGTCATCATCGCCGAGCCACGTGCGATGATTGGCTTTGCCGGCCCGCGCGTGATCAAGGAAACGACGCACCAGGATTTGCCGAAAGGATTTCAAACCGCGGAATTTTTGCAGGAGCACGGCTTGGTCGACATGATCGTGCATCGCAAACAAATGCGCGATCGTCTCACGCAATTGCTCAGCTTCTTCGCGGTCGCAGCGTGACTTACCACGGAGCCCTGCGCTGGCTTTACGGGCTGCAGCGTTTCGGCATTAAGCTCGGCCTCGAAAACATCCAGCGCCTCATCGCCGCGTTACATGTCGATCTTGCAAACGCCCGCGTGATTCACGTCGCCGGCACGAACGGCAAAGGCTCAGTTTGCGCCATGATCGACTCGATCGCGCGCGCAGCCGGCCTAACGAGCGCCCTCTTCACCTCCCCTCACCTCGTCACATTCCGCGAACGCATTCGCATCAACGGCGAAATAATTTCGGAAGACGCGGTCGCGATTGGCTTGACGGAAATTCGTGACCTCGTTCGCGATTGGGACCCGCATCCGACATTCTTTGAAATCACCACCGCGCTCGCGCTGAAACATTTCTCGAATCGCAAGATCGACATCGTCATTCTGGAGACGGGCCTGGGCGGTCGCCTTGATGCGACCAATGCGGTCCAATCGGATGTGGCCGTCATCACTCCGATTAGCCTCGATCATCAAAAATGGCTCGGGGACACCATTGCACAGATCGCCAGGGAAAAAGCCGGCATCATCAAACCGAAAAGTGCGGTGGTCTCCTCCGCGCAAGATCGACAAGCAGAAGCAGTCATCCGCGCTCGAGCCGCTGAATGCGACGCGCCTTTGTACTTGGTTGAGAAGCCCCACACAAAATCGCCCATCGCCTTACGCGGCGCGCATCAAAAACTCAACGCCGCCCTCGCCCTCACCGCTCTAAAACTTGACGGCTTAAAGCCGTCAAGTTTTTCTCCGGACGATATTGGGGATCAGATTATTTGTCGCGGACTTGCCTCGGTTGAATGGCCGGCGCGCTTTCAAAAATGGGACGAACGAATCATTATCGATGGCGCGCATAACGCCGCAGCGGCAAATGTTCTCGCCGAAACGTGGCGTGAAACTTTTGGCGACCAACGCGCCACGCTCATCCTCGCGATTCTTTCGGACAAAGATCTGCGCGCGATTTGCGAAGCATTCGCGCCGATGAGCGCTTTCGTTTTGCTGCCGCACATTCGCAGCGAACGCGCGGTCGATCCGCAGACGTTGGCAGAAGTACTTGTCGATCTTGCGATGAAACATGAAGTCTGCGCCGACATCGCCGAGAGCCTAACAAAAGCGAGAAAACTCTCCTCGCCCATTCTTATTACCGGCTCGCTCCATTTCGCCGGAGAAGCGCTCGCGCATTTACAAGGCCGGCCCGCCGCATTCGAAGAATGCGCCCAGTGATTACACTTCGTGCTCGAGTGTGAATCCGGGGAGCACACGCGGCTCGCGTGTGGGCGATGGCGGCCCGCCATCGCGAACTTTCCCAAGGATTGTTTCGGCGAGCCGCCGAAACCCGCAGGCGGGCCGCCTGCGCTCCCCAGAATTTACTGCTCAATGCGCGGGAACAACGGCACCGGCTTCCCGACGACGTGCCCGTCCGGCAACTTGCCCCACTCCGCGTCGGCTAACGAGAAGCGCTCTTCTTTGCCGCTCAACTCCATCTTCCAATTCAGCTGGTCAAAAATTCCGTGCGCAGCTTTTGGTAATACGGGAGAAATCAAAATGCCGATGGTGCGGACCGATTCTGCAAGATTATAAAGAACAGCGTCGAGTAACGATTTTCTGTTTGCGTCTTTAGCTAGTTTCCATGGCGCGAACGTTTCCACCGCAACGTTGCAGAAAGTTGCGAAGTGAATCGCCCAACCAAGCGCCGCGTCGATATCGAATGATTCCATTCCATGTCTGTAACGCGCGTCGATATCCAAAGACTTCGTTGTCGACCACTCGTTCAGTTTTTCGTCGTCGACCTCGCGATTTGCTAAACCGCTTCCGCAATAGCGACCTGACATATTGAGTGTGCGGTTCAGCAGATTACCAAGCGAATTAGCAAGGTCGGAATTGTACCGCGTCAGTAATCGCTCCTCTGAAAATTCTGCGTCCTTGCCCGTTGCGATGTCGCTCATCAAATAATATCGCAAAGCTTCGGCGCCGTATTTATCTGCGAGCGCATTAGGATCGACAATGTTCCCCGCGCTCTTGCTCATCTTGGCGCCGCCGAGGTTCCACCAGCCGTGGACTAACAACTGCGGCATCGCTTCATCGGGAAAGCCGAGGGCGTGCAGCATGATCGGCCAATAAATTCCGTGCGCGGGAATGAGGATGTCTTTGCCGATGATTTGGAGTGCGGGCCATTTCTCAAGAAATTCCTGTGGCTGCGATTCGTACTTGTCGATCTTAGGATTGTAGGCGGCAAAGCTGATGTAGTTGGTGAGTGCGTCGAACCAAACGTAGTTGACGTAATCGGAATCGAACGGCAGCTCGATTCCCCAATTCAAACGCGATTTCGGGCGCGAGATGCAAAGATCGCCCGATAATTTTTCGACGGCGTTGCGTAATTCTGTTTCGCGAAAATCGGGAATGACGAACGGGCGTTCCGTTTTCGATCGCTTGTCGATCATGTTGAGCAGCCACCGTTTGTGCTGCTCGAGTTTGAAGTAATAATTTTCTTCCTCGCGAAATTCGACCTGACCCCACTCCGGCCCGAACTCGCCATCGGCGCCGCGTTCTTTGTCGGTGAGAAATTGTTCCTGGCGAACGGAGTAATAGCCTGACTGTTTGTCTTTGTAGATTTGTCCTTCGTCGAACAAACGTTGCAGCATTCCCTGCACGACTTGCTTGTGGCGCGGATCGATCGTCTCCGCCCACGCGTCGTATTTCACGTCCAGCTTCTTCCAAAGATCGATGAACTTGTCCGTTGTCGATCTTACGAAGTCGTTAGGGGAAATGCCGGCTTTCTCGGCCGATTGCTGCACCTTCTGGCCGTGTTGATCGGCGCCGGTCAAAAAGAAAACGCTTTCGCCTTTGAGCCGATGATAACGCGCGATGACATCGGCCAGCACTTTCTCGTAGGCGTGCCCGATGTGGGGCGCGGAGTTGGTGTAATCAATGGCGGTGGTGATGAAGAATGTCTTCGGCACGGCCAGACTCTAGCGTGTTCGATTGATCAAGCCACTTTTGCGCCGCGCGAATCTGACTAACGTGTCCTTATGCCGAGAAAACAATATTCCGCGCCGCCGCCCATGACGATCGACAAGAACAAGAATTATTCCGCGACATTTCAGACCGATCGCGGTGAGATCGTGTGCGAGCTTTTCGCCAAGGACGCGCCGAAGACGGTCAACAATTTCGTCTTTCTTGCGCGCGAAAAATTTTACGACGGCACGTTATTCCACCGCGTCATTGCTGATTTCATGGTGCAAGGCGGCGACCCGACCGGAACCGGACGCGGCGGGCCGGGTTACCAATTTGAGGACGAGGTGAAAAATAATCCGCGCAAACACGAAGTCGGCAGCCTCTCGATGGCGAACGCGGGACCGAACACGAACGGCAGCCAGTTTTTCATTACGCATATCGCGACCGATTGGCTCGACGGCAAGCACACGGTTTTCGGAAAAGTGACGAAAGGCCAGGACGTCGTTAACGCGATTCAGGGTGGTGACGAGTTGAAGTCGGTGACGATCAACGAGAGTTGATCCGTCAATGACAGTGCGCGTGTGGAAGTCGATCTTCGCGCGATCGCAGGAACCACAACACGAGACAAACAAAGAGCGCGGCGAGATTGAGCCACGCGGTGTAATTCCAGTGCAGGGTCGCGTGTTCCATCGCGCTCATCGGTCGTGGTCCGCGCGGAATTAAATTCAGCGCGGCAAATGCAAGATCGACAATTACACCTGCGATCACCATCGAGGCATACAGAATGACCGCGATCCGCGTGGCCGCGCGCGCGCCGTAATATTTGAAGTAGATCAAAATGATCGGCACAACGATGAGGTCGCCGTAGATAAACGAGATGACGCCGCCGAAGCTGATGCCGTTTTGCCAGAGCAAAGTCGCGAGCGGAATGTTTCCGACCGAACAAACGAACGAAGCGAGCGCGATGAGCGGGCCGACGGCGGAGTTCTCAATCAGCCGCAACCATTCGTTACCCGATTGGATGAAGAGCGCCTTCCACCAATCAGCCGGGACGAATGCGGAGAGAAAACCGGCGATGAGGAAGCCGCCGAAGATTTCTTTCCAGAGCATCGACCAATCCATCCAGAAAGCGTTCGCTAATTGCGCCGGCTTGTTAGGCGCAGACTCGTGATCATGGCAGGAATGGTGATTGACTCGCTCGCTCCCGCTCGCTCGGCCTGCCGGCCCGCCCGTCGATGTCGCTCGGCTGCCGCCGGCTCCATTGTCGATCTTAGCGTGATTGCGCGCGGCGCTTTCGAGATTGCGCGAAAAGAAGATCGACATGAACAACCACATCACGCTGATGAGGACGAAGGCGCCGATGATTTCAGCGAGAACGAATTGCCAGCCCATTAAAACCCAGAGGACAGTGCCGAGCTCGACCACGAGATTGGTCGAAGCGAACATGAAGGCGAGCGCAACGGTAAGTGTGGCGCCTTGTTGAAATGCGCTGCGCGCGGCCGCGACCGCAGCGTAGGAACAGGACGAGCTGGCGGCGCCGAACAATGTCGCGAGACCGATGGTGCGCGGGTTCGTTAGGCCGAACATGCGCGTCATCCGTTCCTTGCTGACGAAAACTTGCAGCCCGGCGGAAATGATGAAGCCGAGAACAAGCGCCCAGGCCGTGGACCAGAGCATGAGGAATGCGTGATAGATCGACAACCAGAGCGCGTGCATTTCTAGAAAATTTTTAATGTTCGATCGGGGGCGCTTGGCGGATTGCTTGAAGAACTAGCGCCAAACCACACAACGCAAGAATCGCCACAAGGGCGAATGTAATCACGGGCAGAGACGTTCCGTGAAACGTGAGCCATGCGATGTCGATCTTGCCGTCAAAAAGTAATGCCGTGTGGCGGACGAGTTCGGAGCCGGCGATGCGGAACGCCCAAAAGATGTGTAAGGCATGGGCAGTGCAATCCTGACACGTTTGCTGGAACAAACGAATTCCAGATTGGCCGGATTCAACAAAGTCGACAAAGGCGCCGGGAATTTGGATAGCAAAACCGAGCGCAAAAACGCCTAACGATAACAATCGACCTCGAGTTGATTGCCAGAGTGTTGCCAGCGGCAGAAGGAGAAACGGGATGGCCGGCAAAAGATAACGCGGACCCCAACCCCAGCCCGCATGCCAGCTTTGATAGAACGAGTGGAAGAGTAACCACGTCCCGGCAAACACGATCGACGCGCGCGCCATGACTGGCCGCTCGCGATAAAAATTTTTGATGGCGAAAAGCGCCAAGGCCGTAAGCGGAGCGAACCAAAACAATCCGCGGCCGGCCGAGAAGAGCAGGCCTAACAATCCGCCGATTGGTTGCCAGTCGAAATCGATATTGCCGCTTGCGGCCGTGTAACCAGTCGCGAACAGGCTGCCGAACCGCGCCCAGTTATGCCACGCATATGCGAGCAGCCCGATCGCCAGCGGAATTAGCAAAGCCAGAACTTTCGAGGGACGGCGCCACAGAGTCTCGCTTTTTTCATCGGGCAATAACAGAAACGCCGGCAGCGCGAGAACACTGGGAAGTTTCACCAAGGTCGCGGCGGCGAGCGCGAAGCCCGCGACTACAGCGGCCACGCGCGATCGGCCGATCAACAACACACACGCCGCGAGCAGGAGAAATGTCTCGAGCGGTTCGACAAAAATAATTCGCGCCTGTCCCCACGCGAAAGTGCTGAGAGCAAAAGCGAGCGCGACGAAAATGGCCGCGCCACTCGGGTAACGCAGCCGCATCACCAGCAAGGTTAACAGACCCGCCGTCATCGCCGTAATCGGAATGTTGAAATAACTAACGAACATCCGCGGGGCGATGTCGCCCGGATTATCGAACGGCCAATGATAACTCGGCAGGATGTTCGCAACCGGCAGGTGAAGTTTGTCAGCCAGGCAAACAAGCGGAGCGAGCGCGACGGGTAAACCCGGCGCGTACTGCGAATAAAATTTCCCGTCACGGCCGCGCGTGCCCGCAAGTTCGACATCGCCCAACTTGATCGGCTCGATGGCGAAAGCGTGTTCCCGGGCGATGGCGCGCGCGGTGCGATAAAAATATTCCTGATCCTGCCCGGTGAGATGACCGCTCGCGGAAAATAGATAGAACGCGAGCGTGACCAGAGTGACGCCAGAAGCAGCTTTGAATTCCAAACTCACTTTAACGCAAGATCGACAATTACACCGGCGAGGAGGATTGAAGCATGGCTAACATATTTCAACGGTTATCGTGCAACGCCCGAATCGCTGAATCGCGCTGACATTAGGCGGCCGCCCATTATAATCCGAACCCGATGAATCCGCCGGAGACGAGCAACTGGCGAAACAAGGCGCGAAAGGTTGCGATCGTTTTGATTGTGATCGGTTCCTTGCTGCCGCCGCTATGCATGAACATTGGCGCCTACGCACGACAGGCCGGTTTGTCGGGGCCGATTCTGAAACTCGACCAGCCGTTTCCTTCGCTTTATGCGCTGTTGCTCTGCCAGTCGTGGGGACTTTTTTCCTACATTTCGCCGTTCAATTTCACGATTCGATACCAAGTCGAATTGAATGAGGGGCAAATCGTGAGGTTGTACGATTACAAAAAAGAAGCGGCCGGAAAGTGGCAGTCGATTCTCTTTCACAACGAGCCGAAGGCCGACCTGAATTTCTACTCCAACCCGCGGGCGATGCGCGGTTACATGGAATATTTGATCCGCACAAATGGCCTCGATCCCGCGTCAGTGGCGCGTCGGAGCATTTATCTTCATTACTGGAGCGTACTTTCTCGGGAACAAGCGGCGGCAGCCGGCACGCACTATGGACCCGAGACCGACCGTGTTCTCGACAGCTATTAAAAAAACTTTCGCGCGCCTGAACGAATTTTTCTTCGGGCCGGACGACACCTGTTGGGATTTGGTCCGCATCGGCGCGGCCATCACGGTGCTCCTGCCGCTTCTGCTTCTTGGTGTGTCGGGCAATTACGAGCGTCTTTACGGACATTGGGGAATGCTGCCGCGGAACGAAGCGGTCGACACGATTTACTGGCCCGGCTTTCTCTTTCTCATGAAGGCCGATCCGAAATGGATCTGGGAAATCTATTGGGCAACCATCGCCGCGACGATTTGCCTTGGGCTCGGCTTGTGGACACGAATGGCCGCGGCCACGACGTTTTTTTTGTACGTCGCGACCGTTCAACGCAATCTGATTTCGTTTAACGGCGAGCACGGAATCATCGCATTCGTTTTGGTAGCTTTAGTCTTCGCGCCCGCGCCGCAGCGTTGGTCGGTCGATCATCTTCTTTTGAGAAAGCCGTTGCCATCGAAAACGGAATCCTGGCCCGCGCGTTTTCTGCAGTTCAACGTTTGCATGATGTATTTTTTCACGACAACGGGAAAACTGTTGGGCGCCTGGAAACTCGGAGGCGGAGAAATTTGGTATCAGATCACGCTCTCAGACTGGTTCCGTTTTCCGGATGTGGAGTGGTTTCGAACGCCGTGGGTTTGCTTGCTGGCCGTGCATGGTTCGCTCCTGATCGAGGGCAGTTTTCCATTTTTGGTGTGGACGCGATTACGTTTCCCATTCGTTATCCTGTTGATCGCTTTTCACGCGGTGATCGCGATTCTATTCTCCAACGGCGTTCTGTTCTTCAACATCGCGGCCATCGTAGCGTTGTGCGGATTTCTCCGGACGACTGATTTACGTCCGCGAAACAAAACAATTGTCGCCGAGCCCGCCGGACAGATTATCGAATCTGTCCGGCGTTAACTGAGCAAACCTTAGCCTCTCGGCACCGGTGAAGGTGTTGGCGATTTGCCTTTGGACTTGGACTTCTGCTCACGCGTGGTCCTCGTAGATTCTTCTTCGCGCGTTGTTAGTTGCGTTCTCGAATGCTTTCCGCGTGGAGTCGCACTCGCATTCGCACCAGGCGTTGGCGTCGGCGAGTGTCGCCTCCGCGGAATCTTCGGCGTAGCAGTGGGTGTCGGCGTGGCCGGCGGCTTGGTTGTCGTATACGATGGCGTAGGCGTCGGCGTCGTTCCTCCCTTGCAACGCCGCTTCGCTACTGCCTCGGTGGCGTAACATTGCCCGCCCCTTTCCTGACAATCGCCCACGGTGGTGTGAACGATTTGCCCATTGATGCAGCACCAACATTGAGGAAGCTCCGGAGAAGGGGTCGGAGTCGGCTTCAGACTACAATGTTTGAGCGCTTCTTCCTTAGTCGCGTAGCATTGCTCGCCCCGTTGCCGGCATACCTCCTCAGTGGTTAGAATGGCGGTGACGCCCGCGGCTCCGGTAACGCAGCACCAACAATCAGGCGGCGGCGCGCAATGTTTCTTTGCTTCTTCCCTAGTTGGGTAGCATTGGCCGCCGCCCTCCTGACAAGCCGATACTGTCGTGTAGTAGATGTCTCCCTTGTAGCAACACCAACAGCCGGGAGGCTCCGGCGGCGGGGGCGGTGGCGGAGGAGTTTTTCCTCCGCGGCAGCGCGGATCTCTACGCGCTTCTTCCCAGTCGTTATAGCACTGGCCTCCGCCCTGCTCACATTTTTCCGGTGTCGTCCAAACGATATTTCCGTCGATGCAGCACCAACAATTGATCGGCGGCGAGCAATGTATGATTGCTTCTTCTTTGGTCGGATAGCAACGGCGACCTTCGCTCCTCTTGGAGACCGGTGTCGGCGGTCCGTCGTTTTCGCACTGGTCCGCCGGGACTTCGACAATCTTTCCGTCAATGCAACACCAACACGACTTCGGCTTACAATGCTTCAGCGCTTCGTCTTTGGTGGGGTAGCACGGACTGAAGGACGCCGCGCGTTTGCTTCCAGGTTTGCTGTAAACAACCGGATTGCATTGCCCGGTGTCGCTGTAAAAGACGACTCCGTCGATGCAGCACCAACAACCTCCAGAGGTTGGCGGCGGTGGCGCCGGCGGCGGCACATAAGTCGGCGGTGGGGGCGGCGGAGGCGGCGGACCGACCGGTGGCGGACATCCCGGGCAACACGGAAGCGGCCAGTTCCAACAAGGCGGCGGTTGAGGTGGACACGGCGGATGTTTACCCGGAGGTCCGCACCATTTGTAGCAACCGCAATTCGACTCCCAGCACCAGCCCCCGCCGGTTTGTTTCCAAATCCACTGGCAACATTCGTAGTGCCATTGTCCACCCGCGACTTCCACTGGCGTGAGTCTGAATGCGTGTTTGTCGCCATTGCTGCTGATTCCGTCGCCGATAATGACGCATGAATCGCTGATCGTTCGCGCGATGGTTAGCACTTTGAAGCCGCTCTGACCAAGATCGCAGAGATTGTTCAGATCGTACATTTTGTCGCCGACATAAAGAAAGGCGTGTTCGGAATTATCCGCAGTAGTGGACGAGCCGACGATCATGCCGGAGGCATTCATGCCGTGGCCGATGACGCTGGTGGCGGTGGTGGTGTTACCGCCTAGAGTTCCGAGATCGGTAACTGTGAAGGCGGGGTCAGCCTTAGCTTGGCTCAAGACGGAGATCGAAATAATGAATGCGGCAGCAAAAGTTGCTCGCAATAGAGTTAACGGTCCGCGCGGACAATCTGAGGTAGCGTTCATAGTAATTTTTCCCGCCTAAGCGAACGGGCCCTACGAACGCAGTTTCCCGCGCGAAAAGAAGTGAGGTTCGTTAATGGGAACCTGGCGAACTCATCGCCCGGCGATGATCAGGAGACCCGAAATCGATGTCAAAGCTATTTTTTATAATCAGGCTTCTAACACCACCACCGCCATGGCGTGATGCTCGGTGTGGCTGAGCGTGATCAAGGCCTTCGTTAGGCCGCGCAAGATCGACAATTCCTTTCCACCGCCTTCGAGCACGAGATATGGCTCGCCGCTTTCCTTTTTCCGCACATCGATATCGCGCCATCCCATCGATTTGCCTATGCCGGTGCCGAACGCTTTCGAGACTGCTTCTTTCGCCGCGAACCGGGCCGCCAGATGTCGCGCCGGAAATTTCATCGACATCGAGTAATCGATTTCACCCTGCGTGAAAACGCGCTTCAGAAATTTTTCACCAAAGCGGTCGAGCGAATGTTGGATGCGCGCCACCTCCACGAAATCAACGCCGATGCCCACGATGCTCATCCCTTATATAGTTCCATCGCGCGCAACATTTCGCGCACCGCGTCTTCGAGTCCGATGAAAATTGCGCGCGCGATAATGGAGTGACCGATGTTCAACTCCGTCAGGTGCGGAATCTCCCTAACGAGCGCGATATTATCGTAATTGATGCCGTGGCCGGCATTGACTTGCATTTTTAACTCCGAAGCGGCCTTGGCTGCTACCTGCAAATTATTCAACTCCACGCTTTGGATTTTTTCCGCGAACGCATTCGCAAGCTTCCCGGTGTGCAGCTCGACCATCTCGACGCCGAGTGTGCCCGCCGCATCGACTTGTTCCAGCGTTGGATCGACAAACAAACTCACGCGGATCCCGGCGGTATGAAGTCGTTCGATCGTCGGCTTCAATTCTTCGCCTAACGAAACGATGTCGAGCCCGCCCTCGGTCGTGACTTCCTCGCGTTTCTCCGGCACCAGACAAACTTCCTCCGGCCGAATGCGCAGGGCGACGTCGACGATCTCGGGCGTGTTACCCATTTCCAAGTTCAGTTTCGTCATCACGTTCTCGCGCAGCCGTTCAACGTCGCGGTCCTGCATGTGACGACGATCACTGCGAAGATGCGCGACGAGTCCGCTCGCGCCGGCGCGTTCACACATCGCGGCCGCGGCCACAATGTCCGGTTCGGCATTTTTCGATTCGGGCATGGTGGCGTAACGCGCCTGCCGCAAGGTCGCGACGTGGTCGATGTTTACGCCTAACTTCAACATTTCCGGCTCCATTCTAGCCGTGGCCGCGCCGCTTGCCACTCGCGCCGATAAACCGTAAGATCGACATCTTTCTTTTCGGGCCGATGAACCTCTTCGCCACGCGACTTGCCGCTGAAGGGCTAACGCTGCGCCGCGCTAAAACGCGGACATTGCAGATCAACGTCGGCAAACTTTGCAATCTCACCTGCATGCATTGTCACGTGAATGCCGGCCCGAAGCGCACCGAAATCATGTCGAAGGAAACGATCGACCGTGTCGTCGATTGGCTGGCGCAAACCGACATCCCGATTGTCGATCTTACCGGCGGTTCGCCGGAAATGATTCCCGACTTTCGCTATCTCGTCGATCGCATCCGCGCCTTGCGACCGAATCGCAAAATCATCGACCGCTGCAATCTCACCATGTTGCTCGAACGCGGTTTCAAAGATTGGCTGCCGGAATTTCTGGCCGTAAAAAAGATCGAGATCATCGCCTCGATGCCATGTTACTCGTCGAAAAATGTGAACCTGCAGCGCGGCGAAGACGTGTTCGAGCGAAGCATCGCCGCGCTCCGCATTCTGAATCGGCTTGGCTACGGTGTCTCCGGCGGATTGCAGCTCCACCTCGTTTACAATCCGTTAGGCGCGTCGCTGCCGCCGTCGCAGCCTGAGCTCGAGGCCGAATTCAAAACCGAGCTCGCCGAAAATTTCGGCATCGTCTTCAACAAACTTTACACCCTAACGAACATGCCGGTTGGCCGATTCGGCGCCTTTTTGAAATTCAACAGCAAGCTCGACGACTACATGGACCTGCTCATCGGCTCGTTTAATCCGAAGACGATTGATGGATTAATGTGTCGCGACACCATCAGCGTCGGCTGGCGAGGCGAAGTTTACGATTGCGATTTCAATCAGCAGCTCGGGATGCAATGGCGCAACGGCAAGGAACTTTATCTTTGGGACATCGATCCCGCTAAGATCGACAATCGCGAAATCATGACGGGCGATCACTGTCTCGCCTGCAGCGCCGGCCGCGGCTCGAGTTGCGGCGGTGCGCTTGTCTAATTATTCGAGCGGGAACTCGACGCGCTCCTCTTCGCGCGCGAGCAGTTTGTTCCGCTCGATAATTCGCGCGCACGTATTCCATCGCAGCAACGCATCATCATTACCCGGCGGGCGAATCTTTTCCGCTTTCTCGAACCAATCCATCGCTTCGCGCAAAAAATCGTGCGCTTGGAAACGACAGTCGGGCGCGTTTTGCCGCAGCTTCGCTTTGCCGCAGCGCTCCGACCAAATCCCGCTGTAATAGGCGCGTTCGTATTCGCCTTTGATGCGCGCGCGCAACTCTTTCGCCTTCGTGTCGCCGACGCTGTAACCTTTTTCGAAACGATCGGTCAACGCGAGCAACAAGGTGATGATGGCCTGCTGGTTTTCGGGATCGATCGCGAGAATGTCGTGGCAAATGCTTTCCGCTTCGCCCGGCTCGTTAAGCAGACGATAGCGCTCCGCTTTTTCGAGCGCAGCCGGAATTGCTTCCTTATGAAGTCGCTTCAGTTCAGCCATGAATCACCGCGAGAACGTTCACGCTTCCTTCTTTTTGTCTGTCATGTTGAGCGAAGCGAAACATCTCCATCCATTGGCATTGGACGCAACCGATGAAACGGCCAATGGACAGAGATTCTTCGCTGCGCTCAGTATGACAGAAATATCGTGGGCGCTTCAAGGCTTCCTCGTCCGATCACTCTTTTTCTTCCACGCGCGCCAAATCCAGCCTAACGGATCGTAAAATTTGTCCACCACACGTTCCTTGAGCGGAATAATTCCGTTGTCGGTGATCTGAATATTCTCCGGGCAAACCTTCGTGCAGCATTTGGTGATGTTGCAATAACCGATGCCGTGCGCATTTCGCAATTCGTCGGTGCGATCTTCCACGTCGAGCGGGTGCATCTCCAGCGCCGCCGCGTAAATCAAAAATCGCGGGCCGATGAAACGATCGTGCAGGTGATGATCGCGCAACACATGGCAAACATCCTGGCAAAGAAAACACTCGATGCATTTCCGAAATTCCTGCACGCGGTCGATGTCTTCCTGCTGCATGCGCCACGTTCCGTCCGGCGCGTCCGGCGGGCGCGGCTTGAATTTTTTGATCCGCTTCTTCACCTCAAAATTCCACGAGACGTCGGTGATGAGATCTTTCACGATCGGAAACGCTTTGATCGGCTCGATCGTGATCGGTTTCTCGGTCGGCAATTCACTCAACCGCGCCATGCACATTAATTTAGGCAGGCCGTTGATCTCGGCCGAGCACGAGCCGCACTTTCCCGCCTTGCAATTCCAGCGACACGCAAGATCGACAGCTTGTTCTCGCTGGACGTCGTGCACGGCGTCGAGCACGACCATCCCTTCCGTGCATTCGGTCGAGTAATCACGGAACCCGCCGCCTTTCGCGTCGCCGCGCCAGATTTTGAAGTGAACCGTTTGGTCGCTCATTTCATCTCCTCGATGACTTGTTTCAAATAGTCCGGCATTTCCGGCAATGGCTCCAATCGAATCTGCATCGAGCCGTCGTCGCCTTTCGAAATCATCGTGTTCACTTTGGAAAATCGTTCGTCCTTGTTCGGATAATCTTCGCGGAATTGCGCGCCGCGACTTTCTTTGCGTTCAATCGCCGCCAGCGTGATCGCCTCGGAAACGGTAAGAAGATTTTTCAAATCGAGCGCGGTGTGCCAGCCAGGATTAAATTCGCGATGGCCGATGACGCCGGCGCGTTGCGCGCGTGTTTTTAGTTGCTGCAGCTGATCGAGCGCGTGTTCCATTTCCGATTGGTTACGCACGATGCCGACATCGGCCTGCATCAATTCCTGCAAATCTTTTTGGATTTGATAAGGATTCTCGCCGTCGCCTCGCTCGAATGGCGCGACCGCTTCGCGCGCGACGTTGTCGATCTTATCATTGTCGATCTTGCCTAACGACGTCTGCTTCGCGAACTGCGCGGCGTATTCGCCGGCGCGTTTCCCAAACACGAGCAGATCGGAGAGCGAATTCCCGCCGAGACGGTTCGCGCCATTAATTCCGGCCGCGCATTCGCCGCAAGCGAACAATCCCGGCACGCGCGACATTTGCGTGTCAGGATCGACATGAATTCCGCCCATGATGTAATGCGTCGTCGGCCCGACTTCCATCGGCTGCGCGGTGATGTCGATGTCGGCGAGCTGTTTAAATTGATGATACATGCTCGGCAGCTTGCGCTTGATGTGTTCGGCCGCGTTCGGAATTTTTTCTTTGATCCACGCGATGTCGAGAAACACGCCGCCATGCGGCGATCCCCTGCCCTGTTTGATCTCGCGCACAATGCAGCGCGCGACGTGATCGCGCGTGAGTAATTCCGGCGGACGGTTTGCATTTTTGTCGCCCGTGCAATAACGCCAGCCTTCTTCCTCATCTTTCGCGGTCTGCGCGCGATAATTTTCAGGAATGTCGTCGAACATGAAACGCCGTCCTTGATTGTTCGTTAGGATTCCGCCTTCGCCGCGCACGCCTTCGGTCACGAGAATTCCGCAGACGCTCGGCGGCCAAACCATTCCGGTCGGATGAAACTGGATGAACTCCATGTCGATCAATTCCGCGCCGGCTTCGTAGGCTAACGAGTGGCCGTCGCCGGTGTATTCCCAACTGTTGCTCGTGATTTTGTAAGCGCGTCCGATTCCGCCAGTGGCGAGCACGATTGCTTTCGCGCGAAAAATTTTGAATCGCCCGCGCTCGCGTTCGTAACCGAATGCGCCGACCGCGCGCCCGTCTTCGCGCAAGATCGACAATATGGTGTGCTCCATGAACACCTCGATACCCTGATGCACGCCGTGATCTTGCAACGTGCGAATCATTTCCAATCCCGTGCGATCGCCCACATGCGCGAGCCGCGGATAACGATGACCGCCAAAATTCCTTTGCAGAATGCGTCCGTCTTTTGTGCGATCGAACACAGCGCCCCATTTTTCCAACTCGCGCACGCGATCCGGCGCTTCCTTTGCGTGCAGCTCAGCCATGCGCCATTGATTCACGTATTGTCCGCCGCGCATGGTGTCGGCGAAATGCACTTTCCAATTGTCGCGTTCATCGACATTCGCGAGCGCGGCCGCGATTCCGCCTTCGGCCATGACGGTGTGCGCTTTGCCTAACAAACTTTTGCAAACGAGCCCGACACGCACGCCGACCGCGCTCGCTTCAATGGCCGCGCGCAAACCGGCGCCGCCCGCGCCGATTACCAGAACATCGTGTTCGTGCGCTTCGTAATCGGCCATTCGTTAGATGATCCGGAAATCGTGCCACACGCCTAACGAGCAGAGCCGCACGTAAAGATCGCTGAAGCCGACCCAGAACAAACTCATCCATGCCCAAAGCATGTGGCGTTTGTTCAGGCAACTGACGCAGCGATAACACGCGAATGAAGTTGTCGATCTTGCGAGGTTGTCGCGGAATCCGCCGATGAGATGGCGCAACGAGTGGCAACCAAAAGTGTAGCCGCCTAACAAAACCACATTGATGGCGAGCACGATCGTTCCGACGCCGATTCCAAATCCGTTCGCAAACCAAAGCGCTTTCCAAACGTCGTATGCAAGAATGCCGATGAAGATGAGGGCGATGTAGAGAAAGTAGCGGTGCACGTTTTGCATGATGAGCGGAAACGAACGCTCACCCCAATATGTCGATCTTGGCTCGCCTACCGTGCACGCCGGCGGATCGGCCCAGAAGGCTTTGTAATAGGCACCGCGGTAATAATAACAGGTCAGCCGAAACCCGCCCGGCGCCCACAAAATGAGAAGCGCCGGTGAGAAAAGCAACCAGTTAGGCCACCAGCCCGGTTTCGGTCCGAACCAACTGTGCGGCGAGCTGCCGAACAATTCCGGCGAATAAAACGGCGAGACATAATTGCCGAAAAAATAGTTCGCGCCCTGAAAGGCCGCCCAGGTCGAATACACGATAAAGATCGACAATCCGCAAAAGACGAGGGCCGGTTGCAGCCACCAAACGTCGCGTCGCATGGTTTGGCCGAAGGCGCGCGGCGGCGCGGCGATTTCCGCGTGAGACATCTTGCTCGTCCATACCCGCAACCGTTTCGCAGTTCAACAAATTCCAACCGCGAATCCGCCCATAACGAGCCGGAAACGGGCATTCCACGTGCTCTTAGAAGCGTCCAAAGCCGAACGCATCCAATGACATACCCGGCAAAGAGTCGCCCGTCCGCTTTTACCCTGGTCGAAATCATGATCGTGGTCGCGATCATTTCGATCCTCGCCACCATCGCCGTCCCCGGCTTCATGCGTGCGCGAAAACGGTCCCAAGCCACGATGGTGAAGAACGATTTGCGTTTGATCGACGGTGCCGTTGCGCAATACGCGATGGAGACGAACAAGATGAGCGGCGCGACCGTTTTCGTGGACGACTGGCTCGATTACATCAAGGAAGATTCGAATCTTTACGACGCGATGGATGTTTTCGGGAACGACTACGGCGACCAAACCGTCGATGCCATTCCGTATGTGCCGGCAAAGACGTGGGACATGTTATCCGATGTCGCAGATACGACTTTCTGGGAACCCTTCTTGCGTGAGCCGACGGCCGGGCCGCCTGCGCCTCCGCACAAAACCAAGAAACGGCGACCGCGTCGGGGCGGTTAGGCGGCTCCGTCTTTTCCTTCCACCGGAAATTTCGCTTTTCGCCACGCTTCCCAACTTCCGGGAACGTTCCAGAGTTTTTCGAATCCGTCCTCCTTTAGAATGCTCGCCGCGATGCTGGCGCGATAACCACTCGCGCAATAAACGGCCGTCGGCTTCGTCCGATCGAGCTCAGCGATGCGCTTGCGCAGCTCCGGCAGGAAAATGTGACGCGCACCGGGCACGTGTCCCTTTTTCCATTCTCCCGGCGAGCGAACATCGACAATCTGCAATTCGTTCATGCGCTTGTTCAATTCGTGCACGCCCATCTGCATCACTTCCTCCTGCTCAAAGCCAGCCGCCTCCCATGCTTTCATTCCGCCCACGAGATAGCCGGCGAATTTTGAGTAACCGGTGCGAATAAAAAGCCTAACGACATCTTCGAGATCGTTTTCGTTTTCGAGCACGAGAAGAATCGGCTCGTTCGACGCCAGCATCCACCCGGCCCAAATGGATAACACGGGCGAGCCGCCGATGTTCAATGCGCCACGAATATGACCGCCGCCGAATGCCAGCATCGTTCGCGTATCGACGAGCGTTCCCATTTTTTTCTCGATCGCTTCCTTAAACGCTTTCGGGGGCAATGCCGGCACGCGCGGTAAACCCCCGATAATCTCCGGCCCTTTCGCGTTCAGCTTTTTCATGACCGGGTAATAATGCGGCACCGGCGGCGCTGTTTTTTTCGCGTAATCGGTGAAGCTTTTTACGTCAGGGAACTGCAGGAATTTGTTAAATTGTCTTTCGTACCCGATCGAGCTGCTCAAACGTTCCCCGATGTCCGCGCCGCAGGGCGAACCGGCGCCGTGATTTGGATAAATCATGACGTGATCGGGAAGCTTGAGATAAAATTCGCGGAGCGTTTGAAATTGCTGCGCCGCCAGCTCGTCGGTGTGCTCCGCGCCTAACAAGTCCGGCCGGCCGGCCGAAGAAACAAAAAGCGAATCGCCCGTGAGCACGCCCCACGGCGTCTCCGGATGGTCCGCCTCCGCCAGCAAATACGAGACATGCTCCGGCGTATGTCCGGGCGTGTGCCGCGCGGTGATTAACGTTTCGCCGAAGGTGAATTGATCGCCGTCCTGCAACTTCTCGTGCTCGAATTCGTATTTCGCGCCGCCTTCGTGGCTCACGTAAATGTTGGCCGAATCAAGACGCGATTGCAGCTCGCGCGAGCCGCTCACCAGATCGGCGTGAATGTGCGTTTCGAAAATGTGCGTGATCGCCACCTTCGCTTCACGCGCCATGTCGATGTAAATGTCCACATCCGGCCGCGGATCGAAAACCGCCGCGATGCCTTCCTCGTCGTCGCCGAGCAAATACGAAAGTTCGGCGATGCCCTCGGTTTGAATGGTCTTGAAGACGAGCGACATCGGCTCAGCCTTTAACGCAAGATCGACATCTACTCAATCGCGACATTGATCGGCAAAAGCTGATTGATCATGTAGGTGCCGCGGTCCCAATCGCGCTCGACCGGCTGCGTCTCTCCGCGCGAATCGAACGCACGCGCGATCAACGTTGCGCTTCCCGCTTTCGGCGTCTGCCAATTGTATTCCCACAAACGCCACGCATTCGGTTTCGATTCGCCTAACAACTTCGCTTCCTTCCAAGTCGATCCACCATCAACGCTCACTTCGACTTTGGAAATCTCGCCGCTGGTCCAGGCCGCTCCGTGGACACGCACATTCGAATTCGCCGGAACCGTTTCGCCATTCGCCGGCCGCGCAATCTGCGCTTTCGTTTGCATTTCGCGCAGCGGCGCGAGTTCGCCATTTTTCCAAAAGGCGTAATCGAGCGTCTGATAATAGCCGTTGAACGAGCGATCGGTGACGACAATGCGCGTTAGCCATTTGATCGATGCCATCGCATACCAACCGGGCACAATCGCGCGCAAGGGAAAGCCGTGCAGCGGCGGAAGATCGACATCGTTCATTCGATAGGCCAATAAGACATCCTGCGCTTTCTCCAGCGGAATGCTGCGCGCAAATGTTACTTTTCCACGCGGCGCTTTCGCCTCTTCCAGTTCGCCCGCGTCCGCGCCTTCGAAAATAATCTCACGCGCACTCGACTTCAGTCCCGCGCGTTCGAGCAAGATCGACAATGACACGCCGGTCCAATTCGCATTGCCGACCGCGCCGAGCGCCCACTGCACGCCTTTCACTTTCGGTTCGAGAAATTCTCGATTGTTGCCGGCGCATTCGAGCGTGACCGGAAGTGTTCTCGTTTCCAGTTTGCTCAATTCGTCGAACGAAATGTCGAACGGCTTTTCCACTTCACCCAAGATCGACAATCGCCATTCGTCCTTGTCGATCTTCGGAACGGGAAAATGCGTGCGCACATAAAACCGCGCCGTCGGCGTGATGAAGCCGTCGAGATTTTCGAATGGGCTTTCGAGATTGAGCGGCTCTTCGCTGCGAACAATTTTCCCGTCGCGTAGTTGTCGATCTTTCATTTACTGATCAGGAGAGGATCGTCCGGTTCGTTTAAATTTCGGAACAGCTCCTGGTCCGAAACGCCGATATCAACGACTCTGACTTTGTCGTTCGCCATCAATCTTTGCACGAAATTTTGTAGCGAATAGTCGGCAGCGCGCGAGGCGCACGCAAGATCGACATGCGCTTCTCGCGGATAAATGGCAGCCAGGGGTTCGTACCGTCCACGAAGCCGCGGAACAATTCCACGCCCGCATTCCGCTTTGGCGCGTAGCGAATTCAGGAATGCCGCCGTCATCAATGGCATGTCGATGGCGAGGGCGAGCAAAAGCGTGCTCGGAGTAATCGGTAGCGTTGCGGCGAGTCCACTCCAAGGACCAAGCGATTCGCCGGCATCGGCCACAAACTCAATGTCGTTAGGCCGCCACGGCGGATCGACGCGGGCGGAAATGAAAATCTTATCGGCGCCGAGCTGTCGAAGCGTGTTGACTTGCCGCCGCCACAACGGCTCGCCTTCGAAATTTATCGTCGCTTTATCACAACCCATGCGCCGCGATTCGCCGCCGGCGAGCAGGACCGCGCTCAGCGTCATCGCGCCGCGACCGCAGCGATCGATCGCACGGTGCCGTCGCTCAAAATGCGCGCGCGCAAACCGCCGCGGCCTTCGAGAAATTGTCGCGCGCCGAGACCGAGCGTGCGATTCATCCATTCGCATGGCCGGCTCTCTTCTGTTCCGTAAAAACGGACGCCCTGCACCTCAAAATCTTTTCCGATCAAGTCGTTAAGATCGACATCGCGCGTGAAGATATTTCGGCGGACTGCGCTCGCGGGAATTCCTTTCAGTTGCAGCGCGGCGCAAAGTTCATCGAAAGCCTCGAGCGAAAAAAATGTCGCCTGTCCCTTGTAATCGGTTTTGAAATCGAAATAGCGATCGCCACTCAGGCCGCGACCGGCCACACATTCAACCTCCGGCACTTCGACCATGGGGAACTGGTCCGGCTCCCGCCCGTAATGGCCGACGAAATTGTGCCCGGGCGAAATGTAGATGTGACAGATTTCCACCGCGCGCATGATAACATTGCTGCCAAGACTGTGAAAGACGACGGCATTGGTCCCGGTGAAATCATTCGGCGCAAGAGCGACGGCGCGCTTGAGTATTTGCGCGACGAGCTCACCATTGAGGAACCGCTTGAGATTCGAATCGGCGACAAAGTTGTGGCGACAACAATGCGAACGCCGGGGCATGATGATGAGCTCGCGGCCGGTTTTCTCGTGAGCGAAGCGATCGTGCGCGCGCGGGAAGAAATCGCATCAATCGCGCCTAACGAGAACGTCGTCGTTGTCGATCTTGCGCGCGGCGTGCGCGTGAAATTGAATTCGGCGCAACGCTTCGGCACAATCTCGAGTAGTTGCGGGTTGTGCGGCAAGACCAGCATCGAAGCGATCCGGCAAAGCTTTGCCCCGATAAGATCGACAACGGACAGGATCGACATCGAAACGTTGTTGTCGTTGCCGGACAAATTGCGCGAACGTCAGGGAGACTTCGCGCGCACCGGCGGCATTCACGCCGCCGGAGTTTTCGATTTCGCCGGCAATGCGAAAATAATTCGCGAAGACATCGGCCGGCACAACGCGGTCGATAAAGTGATCGGTCGCGCGTTTCTCGACCGCGAGCTTCCGTTAGATCGACATGTACTTCTTGTGAGCGGCCGCGCCTCATTCGAGATCGTGCAAAAAGCGCTCGCCGCCGGAATCCCAATCGTCGCCTCGGTCTCCGCTCCTTCGACGCTCGCGATGCACTTCGCGCGCGAAAACAATCAAACGCTCGTCAGTTTTCTGCGCCCGCCCTCGTTCAACATTTACTCGCACGTCGAACGCGTGCGGTTGGACTAACCAATGGAGCCTAGGGGATTCGAACCCCTGACCTCCTCAATGCCATTGAGGCGCTCTACCAACTGAGCTAAGACCCCGGATGAATTTGAGATTGTAGATTTGCGATTGCCGATTGCAAATCGGGCAAGATCGACAATCGATTGTCGCTTCGCATGAAACGCATTCCGCAACTCGATGGCGTCCGCGGCCTCGCCATTCTTCTTGTTCTGCTCTGGCATTACGGCGCATGTGAATTCGTCGCCCCGAGCTGGCATCCGTTTTGGATTTTGAGCACGGCGCTTCGCCTCACCTGGAGCGGTGTCGATCTTTTCTTCGTCCTCTCCGGTTTTCTCATCGCCGGAATTCTTCTCGATCATCGCCACACCGGAAATTATTTCCGCGTTTTTTATCTGCGACGTGTTTGCCGGATTGTTCCGCTCTACGCCGTCGTGCTCCTGGCGTTCCTTGTCGTTAGGCAAACTTCCATCGGCACGTCCCCGGCTTTTGCCTGGCTCTTTGCCAATCCGATGCCGACCTGGTCGTACGCGACATTCACGCAAAACATCGCGATGGCGGCGCGGGGCACGCTGGGCGCAAATTTTCTCGATCCGACCTGGTCGCTCGCGGTCGAGGAACAATTCTACATTTGCATTCCGTTTCTAATTTACTTCCTGCCGCGACGCGCGCTCATCGCGGTTTTGTTGTGTGCGATTGTGTCGGCCCCGCTGCTGCGCTGGTCCATGCCCGGACTGCGCGCGTTTGTTGGCACGCCGTGGCGATCGGATTCGTTGCTTTCGGGGGCGTTGCTCGCCGTTCTGGTGCGTTCACATTCGTTTGTCGATCTTGCGCAACGTCATTCGCGAACAATCGTGATTGCATTCGTGATCTTGCTCGCGGGTGCGGCCGGCCTAACGATTCACCCGCCGTTACTCCAGGGCGACGCGTTTACGCATCTGTGGCTGGCGGCGTTGTATAGCTGTGTTGTTTTGCTCGCGTTTCTGAACACGACGCCGTGGCTAACGAAATCGCTTCGTCTGCCGGTGATGGTCTGGCTCGGTCAGCTTTCCTACGGAATCTATCTACTGCACAAGCCGATTGTCGGCGCTCTTTACGGCATCGAGCGCGGGACGGCGCCGATTATCTCGACCGCAAATGATGCGATGCTCACGCTCCTTGCGCTCGGTCTCACCTTGTCGCTCGCGACCATTTCATTCTACTTTTTTGAAAGACCGCTTATCCGGTGGGGACACAAATTTCATTACTTAGCCGGACCGCATCGCTCGTAAGATCGACATCGTAAATTAGGGCGCGGCCGTTTGCTCGCGTTTGTAAATATAAATCTCGCTCACGGGAATGGCGTCGGCGCTCTGAAACCCGTGCAGCGAGGCGTTCAACCATGGCCGCGGGAAAACGAGGTAACGATAGTTCCGTCGCAGCAACGCCGCGTGTTCGGGCGGGAGGCTGAATTCGTATCCATTAAAGGAAGTTAGAGAAAAGATGACCGCGTCGCCGTCCTCGGGAATGCCAACATTGATGTAAGCAAAGCGATTATAGATTTCGGTTGAAGCGCCAGTCGGATCGAGCTCGTGCATTAGGTCCATCTCGGGTACGATCTTCGCGCCATTCAGAACGGTCGCGCCGGTGGCTTTGACTAATTGCGCCAATTGCGCGTCTTCGTAGAAAATCCAGCCCGCGCCTGGCTCTGCTTTTCGCAAGTTGTCGATCTTAACGAAAGCCTCCGATTGAAGCAGCGGCGACAGGCCTCTCATCACCGGATTGACGTGAACGCCGTTGAGCAATACCGCGGCAGCCAACGCGACCAGCAACCAACGCCGTTGCGTCGCCATGAAAAACGATCCGATGACGATTGCGTTCACCGCCACAATCATGGTGTTCAATTTTGGCTCTGCCGGATAGGGATGAAGCCAAACTAATCCGGCGACGAGCACGAGCGTAGCGGCAACGGTCGCAACAACGCCGGCATGTTTGTGGACTAGTCCTTCGTAGCGATCAAAGAACACGCAGCATAAAAGAATGTTCGCGACCCCGACGCCGAGTAGCAGGCGGTTTTCCGTCGTTAGGCCGAGCAAGCTAGCGTGCGCCAGCCAAGAAGGCATCGGCATAACACAGTAAATGCCTAACAATACGATGACCGCGACGAGTGTGAGCAAAAGCGGCGATATCGGTCTTCGCCGGCGCCATTTCGCGATTGCCATCATCACGATCGCCAGCGGCCAGAGCGGATAGAAATTGCTCGCTTCGCAAATGTTCTCGTACTGAAACGGGGTCCGCGCTTCCGACTCAAAAAAACCGAGGAGACCGGAGAAAAGATCGACAACTCTGAGTCCGCCCCCGCTATTCCGATACACTCCCGGATAGGCCGTCGATGCGATCATTTTCAATGTGTCCCGCACCGCGAACCAAAACGGAAAAAGCACGAGCGCAATTAAAACGATGCCCAGGCCTAACAACACCAAGCCCTGTTTCATCCGCCACTCCCCCGTTCCCCTTCGCTCGAGTGCGATGCCAACCAGGATCGCGATCGAGACATAAAGCAGCGGCACTTGAAATCCTGGATACATGCACAGAAGGAAATTGATCCCGAAAAACAAAAAACCGCCCAGCGCGAACGGAAGGTGGAGAGGTTTCGAAGGTGCGAACATTCGCAGGGCGCAGCCGGTCAACATCGCCCAGCACGCGAGCATTTCCGGCAACATCGCCGGCGTCGAAAACCACCATTGCACGAAACTGGAAAAGAAAAGCCAGATCGTCCCGGACCAAATGATCACCGCGTTTTTGATCCCAATCTGCCTGAGCAACCACGCCGTCGCGAGAAACAGACCAAAAATTTTACAGCACCAGTAAAACGAAAATGCGTGTTCGACGCCAAGGAAGAAGAACCCCCAAAACTGCGGCCGGAAAAACGTGGTGTAGTACGCGACCGGCACACTCATGAGCAACGGAGAACGTCCACCGCCCAAACTTGCGTTTTCGATTGGAAAGGGCGGCGAATGATTCGCCTGCGCCAAGATCGACGGGGTCAGGTGGGCCCACTCATCGCCTCGGATTGCTTGCGGCTTGAAGAAGAGCAGCCCGCGCGTCGGCCCTGGCTCGCGCAAGACCGATTGCCACATGCCGATCGATGATCCGTTTAGTTTCGCCGCGACGCAGAGCGCGAAGAGCGCCGCCACGAGGAGCCAGCGCCACGGCCTAACGAACCGCGTCATTGGAATGGCCCAGGAGCGAAATGTTCGCGCGTCGGGCAAGATCGACAATCGCCTCTCGCTCGAGCAATAAAGTTTTGCCCGCTTCAACGGCGACGACGCGTATGTTCGCTTCGGCCGCGACGCGAATGGTTTCGACGCCAATGACCGGTACGTCGAATCGCATGTCCTGGCTCGGCTTCGCCACTTTTACCATCACCGCTTTGGGCGCGAGCTTTCCACCGCGTTGAATGGTCTCGTTAGTCCCGTCGAATCCTTCCACCGCCAGCACGGTCCCATGGCGCACGATGACCGTTTGCCCAATGTCGAGCCGCGCAATTTCCTTCGCCACCTTCCACCCAAGATCGACATCTTCATTTTCGCGACGCGAAAGTTTTGGTCCAGCGATCAGGCCTAACGAAGCCAGTTGATCTTCGAGGTAGCTCGTCGCCGGCAAAAGGTCGATGTCGATCTTGCGCAGCTCCTCCGCGATGGCGCTGAAGATGGTTTCGGCGTTGCGTTGCTTCAGTCGCGCCAGAATGAGCAAAGCTTTCCAGTCCGGACGAAGATCGAAAAGATTTCGCGGCGCAATCTGTCCAGCCATGACGGCCTGACGCACATTCGCGTCGCGAAATGTCTTGAGCAATTTTCCGAGTTGTCCGACGCGCAGCCACTCAATTACATCGACGTACTGCGCTAATGCAGGATCGGTTTCATTTGTAAACGCGGCCGCGACGATTTGTTTAACGCCGCTCTTGCGCGCGGCTTGCGCGAGCAAACGGGGATAAACTCCATTGCCGGCGATGAGGCCGAGTGTTTGCATATGCCCGTCCGGCTCGGACTGTCGATCTTGTGCGATGTCGATCTTACGGATGATGACGCTGACGGCGTTTCACGCGCAATTGTGCGAGCGCTTTTTGCAGCGAGGCCTGAACCGCCGCGACTTCTTCCTTGCCGAGATCTTCCTTCATCGCCGCTTTCGCGCTCTGGACCGCTTTCTCGGCCGCTTCCATGTCGATCTTTTCCGGTTCAAGCGCCATGTCGGTCAAAACCGAAACGGCGTCCCCTTTGATCTCGACGAACCCTTCGCCCACGGCGAGCGCGATCTCGCGGCCGTCTTTGCGCACGCGCAATTCGCCGGGCTGCAATGTTGTCAGCAACGGCACGTGGTTTGGAAAAACGCCGAGCTCGCCTTCGCTGCCCGGCAGCAAAACAAAATCGACATCCTCCGAGTACGCTTTGGCTTCCGGCGTGGTGATCTCGAGACGAAGCGTGGCCATCGCTATTGATTGATCATCTCGATGCCGCCCTTCATGTAGAAGTTCTGTTCCGGAACTTCATCATGTTTGCCGTCGAGGATTTCTTTAAATCCGCGCACGGTTTCGGCGATCGGGACGTATTGACCTTTGCTTCCGGTGAAAACTTCCGCGACGTGAAACGGCTGGCTAAGGAAACGTTGAATTTTGCGCGCGCGATAAACCGTCAGTTTATCGTCCGGACTTAATTCATCCATTCCGAGAATCGCGATGATGTCCTGCAAATCTTTGTAGCGCTGCAAAACTCGCTGGACACCGCGCGCGACTTCGTAGTGCTCCTCACCCACCACTTCGGGCGCGAGCGCTTTCGATGTGGAAGCGAGCGGATCGACTGCGGGATAAATTCCAAGTTCGGCGATGGATCGCTCAAGCACGATGGTCGAATCCAAGTGCGCGAATGTGTTCGCCGGTGCGGGATCGGTCAGATCGTCCGCCGGAACGTAGACCGCCTGGAAGGAGGTAATCGACCCTTTCGTTGTCGATGTGATGCGCTCCTGGAGGTCGCCCATCTCGGCGGCGAGCGTGGGCTGATAACCGACGGCGCTCGGAGTTCTACCCAGTAAGGCCGACACTTCCGAGCCTGCTTGCGAGAATCGGAAAATGTTGTCGATGAACAACAACACGTCCTGGTTTCGCTCGTCACGGAAATATTCCGTCATTGCCAACGCCGAGAGCGCGACGCGCAAACGCGCGCCCGGCGGCTCATTCATCTGGCCGTAAACCAGCGCCACCTTCGATTTGCTGATGTCTTTGAGGTCGATGACGCCCGCCGACGCCATTTCGTGATAAAGATCGTTACCTTCGCGGGTGCGTTCCCCTACTCCAGCGAACACTGAGAAGCCGCCGTGTTTCATCGCGATGTTGTTGATCAGCTCCTGAATGACGACGGTCTTCCCGACACCCGCGCCGCCGAACGCGCCGACTTTTCCGCCGCGGGAGAACGGGCAAACAAGATCGATAACCTTGATTCCGGTCTCGAGGATCGACGCCTTCGTGTCCTGCTCCATTAAATCCGGCGCTGGACGATGAATCGGATAACGCTTCGTAAATTTGACCGGGCCTTTGTTGTCGACCGGATCGCCGGTGACGTTGAACAAACGTCCGAGCACACCATCGCCCACCGGCACCGTGATTGGGCCGCCGGTGTCGTTGACCTGCATCCCGCGCTTCAAACCTTCGGTCGACGACATCGCGATCGAGCGGACCCAGTTGTCGCCGAGGTGCTGTTGCACTTCGAGGGTGAGCTTGGTCGGGTTACCATTCACCTCGTATTCGATTTCGAGCGCGTGATAGATTCCCGGGAGTGCCTTTTCCTGCGGGAACTCGACGTCGACCACAGGACCGATGACCTGAATAATATTTCCTTTGTTCATGATGCGAGACCGCAGCCGAGCGTCGGCGTGCGAGAGCGGCTTACCTTATTCAGCCACGCTCGGCCAACAAGTGGAAATTCGGGCAATTAGCCGCGCTTTTTCCCCAGTAGATGTCGATCTTGCGCACCATTCCAACGGAGCGGGCTGGAACGGCCCCAAAAATATTTTGCGTTGGCATAAAGAAAGTATTGACGTGTGCGACTCATTTATGGGAATTATAAAAGCTGTCAGCCATTAACCTATGAAACTAGTTACGAAAACATCCGTTAGTCTCGCTGTGGCAGCAGCCGCAATCCTGGCCGCGACCCAATCGCACGCCGCGCTTGCACCTTTAACCTACTCGCCTACGCCCGCAGATCTCAATGATCTCGACCATCACATGGTCTACACCTGGCGGATCGACAATATCAACCTGAACAACCTCGCGATCACCGGCGCGACGTTGACCTTCAAAAACATTTCGAACTGGGACTCGAATCCGAACGTTCTGCACATCCACTTGCTCGACACGGCGATCTTCGCGGGCGTCGCTTCCTTCACCGACGATCCGACCGGCAGCGCGCCTGTCACGGATCTGACCGACGATTTCGCCAACGCCAGATTCCACAACAGCCCCGGCTGGTTGGTGGCGAACGGCACGCGCGATTTGCTCCTGGGCAATCCCTCGTTCACGACCACGGGCCACGATTACACCATCAGCTTCACCGCTGACCAAATCGCGACGCTGACTTCTTACATCAATGCCGGTCACGACATCGCGTTCGGCTTGGACCCTGACTGCCACTTCTTCAACGACGGTATCACCTTCACCTTAAATGTGACACCAGTTCCGGAAGCGGCCACGTTCGCGCCGGTTCTGCTCGTGCTCGGTTGCGCGATCGCCCTTGAAGTGCGCCGCCGTCGCACCGCCGCGCGCTGCGCAGTTCGCATCTAACGACGTTTTGTTGGTTAACGAAAACGGCCGTTCGCAAGAACGGCCGTTTTCATTTTCCGGAACGTCCGGCTTACGAGGCCAGCGCCATCTGCGCTGTCGCGATCTCTAGCAACTCGGTCGTGATGCTCGCCTGCCGCATCTTGTTGTATTCGAGCGTCAGGTCCTTGATGAACTCCTTCGCGTTATCGGTCGCGTTCTTCATTGCGACCATGCGCGCGCTATGTTCCGAGGCGCGCGCATCGAGAATCATTTGGTAAACCTGATACTGAATGTAGTACGGCAAAATGACGTCGAGCACCGCTTCCGGTGTCGGCTCGAATTTGTATTCGCCCATCGAATCCGCCGTTTCGCCCTCCTTCGGTAAATCGAAAGGGCTGATCGGTAACAGCGTCCGGATCGTTGGTTGTTGATTGATCGTATTGATGAAATGCGGGAACAACACCGATACCTTGTCGAATTCGCGACTTAGAAATTTCTCGATCGCAAAATTTGCCATCGCTTTCGTTTCGACGAATGACGGGGCGTCCTTCAATTCGAAGTCGGCGACAAGATTGCGCTTGATTCGCGCGATGAACTGGCGCGCTTTCCGTCCAGAAACGATGTAATCACTCTTGGCCGAATCGAAAGTAAGCGCTTCGCGAAATAGATTTGTATTTAGTGAACCCGCCAAACCTTTGTCGGTGCTCAGCACAATCACCAGCTCCTTCTGCAGCGGACGGACCTGCAACAGCGGATGCAATTTGGGATCGGTGCGTTTTTGCAAGGAGACAAGAACGCGATTCATCAACCCGGCGTAAGGGCGGCTGGCCAGAGCGCTCTGTTGCGCGCGGCGCATCTTCGACGCCGCCACCATCTGCATCGCCTTGGTCAGCTGGCCGATATTGCGGATCGATTTGATCCGGCGCCGTATGTCCTGTGTGCTGGCCATGGTTAGATCGACAACTCGTTAGATCGACATCTTCCTCTACATCCAGGTCGCTTTGAACTCTTCCACCGTGCTGCGCAGTTCCGACTCCAGCTCTTCGTCGAGCGCTTTCTTGTCGCGAATTTTGCCTAACAAAACATCTTTTCGCGTCGAAAGATAATCCTGCAGCTTCGTCTGGAATTCTTTCACGCGATCGACTGGCACCGCGTCGAAGTATCCATTCTGCATCGCCCACATGACCGCGACCTGCTCTTCGACTGGAATCGGATTGTATTGCTTCTGCTTGAAGACCTCGACGATGCGCTGGCCGCGCTCGAGCCGCGCTTTCGTCGCCGCATCCAGGTCGGAGCCGAATTGCGCGAACGCCGCAAGTTCGCGGAACTGCGCAAGATCGAGCTTCACTTTGCCCGCCACTTGTTTGATCGCCTTGATCTGCGCGGCGGAGCCGACTCGACTCACCGATAGACCGACCGAAATCGCCGGCCGCACGCCCTGATAAAACAAATCGGTCTCGAGATAAATCTGTCCGTCCGTAATCGAGATCACGTTCGTCGGAATGTAGGCCGACACGTCGCCCGCTTGCGTTTCAATGATCGGCAACGCCGTTAACGAGCCGCCGCCAAATTCCTCCGACACGCGCGCGCTGCGCTCGAGCAAACGCGAATGCAAATAGAACACGTCGCCCGGGTACGCTTCGCGCCCCGACGGCCGCTTCAAGACTAACGACACCTGCCGATACGCGACCGCGTGTTTCGACAAGTCGTCATAAATAATGAGCGCATCCATTCCGTTATCCATGAACCATTCGCCCATGGCCGCGCCGGCGAATGGCGCGAGATATTGGTTCGTCGCCGAATCGGACGCCGGCGCCGAGATGATCGTCGTGTACGGCATCGCGCCTTCTTTTTCGAGAACGGCGAGCGCGCGCGCGACGTTCGAATTTTTCTGGCCGACCGCGACGTAGATACAATAGAGCGGCCGATAATCTTTGTTGTTCTCGTTCGCCTTATTCAATCGCGCCTGGCTAATGATCGTGTCGATGGCGATTGTCGATTTTCCAGTCGCGCGATCACCGATGATCAATTCACGTTGTCCGCGGCCGATCGGAATCATCGCGTCGATCGCCATGATGCCGGTCTGGACCGGCTGGCTCACGCTTTTGCGTTTGATGACGCCGGGCGCAATTTTTTCGACGGGATAAAACGTTTCCGATTTCACCGGCCCTTTATTGTCGAGCGGCTGGCCGAGCGTATTCACGACGCGGCCTAACAAACCTTTGCCCACCGGGACCGAAAGCAATCGCCCCGTCGTCTTGACCTCATCGCCTTCGGAAATCTTGGTGAAATCGCCTAACAAAATGCAGCCGACTTCCGTTTCTTCAAGATTGAGCGCGAGCCCGAAGATGCCGTTCGGGAATTCGATCATCTCGTTCAACATCACGTCGCTCAATCCTTCGATGCGCGCGACGCCATCGCCCGCTTCGCGCACGACGCCGACGTTCGACTTCGTGGTCGATGTTTTTAGTCCCGCGATTTTCGTTTCGATTTCTTCAAGTATGCTGCTCATGTTTTGTCTTTGCTGTAGGGAAAGCTGTCAGCTTCCCGCATGGTTAAAGTTCATTGGCCAGACGTTCCAGCCGGCTTTTCACCGTGCCGTCCCACACATCGCTCCCCACGCGCACGCGCATTCCGCCTAACAAGTTTGGATCGACAACGAACTCGGTCGTAAGGTCGTTGCCGTAGCGTCGCGCCAGTCCCTGCACGATCTGCGCCGTCACTTCCGGGCTCAGCTCATGCGCCGCCTCGATGCGCGCGTGCCTTTTCGCGAGTTCCATCCGCAACAGGCGTTTGTATAGCTCGAGGATTCCGAGATAATTCCGCGGCTTTTTCGTGACAAGGGAATCGAGCAGGTTCGCGATCTTGCCCCGATCAATCTGGCCGTCGGTAAAACTCGCCCGCAAAAGCGCGCGCGCTGTTTGCCGAACCTCCTTGTTAATTTTCATGTCGATCTTGCAATTGTCGATCTTACGCGAGCTGCCGCGCCGCTTCCTCCTGCAGTCGTCGTTGATCTTCGCTCGTCAAAACTTTGCCGGTTACTTTTGTCGTCGTTTCGACCACGAGTCGCCCGAGCTCGTGTTTCAATTGCTGCATCGTGCGCTCATGTTCCAGCGCCGCCGCTTCACGCGCTTTCGCGATGATTTGTTCCGCCGCCGCGATCGCTTCCTGTTCCTTCCGCGACGCCAGCGCGCCTGCGCTTTGCCGCGCTTCGTCGATCATCTTTTGCGCTTCTGCATTCGCCTTCGATAAAATCTCGGCATAACGCTTCTCCGCTTCCGCCAATTCCTGCTTGATGCGATCGGCGTTGCGCAAGCTCTCTTCAATTCGATCGCGACGTTCGTGCAGAACTTTCAGGATCGGTTGATAGGCAAACTTCCGCAGCAGAAGCGCGACGACGGTGAAGCTAATGACTTGCGAAAGAAAGAGCCACGGGTTCCAGCCGAATTGCTCGGCCGTATCTTTCGCAATGTCCGTTAGGCTGGAAGCGGCGATGATCGAGATGAACATGTCGATCTTGCGTTAATTCGTTAGCGGACGAGGAAGAGCGCGTAGAACACAATCGCTTCCGTGAACGCGATCGCGAGAATCGCTTGCACGAGAATCGGTGTGGCTGCGCCGGGATTCCGGCCGACTGCGCTCGAGGCGCCCATGCCGATGAGTCCCACGCCCACGGCCGCGCCGAGCGCTGCCAGTCCGACGTGAATGCTTCCGGTCATTTCTGCGAGTATTGGTAACATCATATTTTTTCTTTCGTTAGGTTTCACTCGGCGACACCCGCGGGAACCACGGTCACAGTCACCGAAATTTTTCTAATGGTGCGCCTCCCCATGCGCCGGTTCGTGTTGCGCGATCAGTAACGTAAACACCGCCGTCAGCAACATGAACACGAGCGCCTGCACAATGCCGACGAGCAGCTCCATAAAATAAAACGGGATCGGGATCAGCCACGAGAGCGACGGCACCAGGTTCGACATCGCTTCGAGCATGTTTTCGCCGGCGTAAATGTTGCCGAACAGTCGGAAGCTCAGCGAAATCGGTCGGAACAAGATCGACACGATTTCGAGCAGGCCGACCAAAAAGAAAATGCCGATCATCGCGATCTTCATGATCCCTTTGCTGTCGCCTTTCGGTCCGAAGAGGTGAAGCAACACCCCGCCGACGCCTTGCGCTTGCACCGCCCAGATGACCCACAAAACGAAAAACACCGCCGCCATTGCGAACGTCATGTTCAAGTCCGCGTTACCGCCACGAAGCAGTGGTCGATCGACATGGAACGAATTCGCCGCCGCATCGTAATGGCCCCAGCCGATCGTGCCCACGCCCGGAATAAGTCCGAACCAGTTCACGAACAAAATGAAAATGAAAATCGTGGCGAAGAACCAAAATGTTTTGCGCGTGAGATCGCGGCCGATGATCGACTCGAGAAAATCATGCAGACCTTCGACGAGAAATTCCCAAAAGTTTTGTTTGCCGTCGGGGACTTGTTTGATGTTTCGCGTCGCCATTTGCGCGAAGGCGATGATGCCCGCGGCCACGATCCACGTCACCAGCATCGAATTCGTAATGGCAAACTTTCCGATGTGAACCAGCTCGGCGGCTTTGAGCGGCACACCTTCGTGCTCGGCTTCGGCCGCGAATGTTGATGTCGCGAACGCGAAACTTCCCACGATCGCTAAGATCGACATCGTCAAACGAACTGGAAAACGAACATGCATCGGTTGCTGGTTCGCAAAGCGCGGCCCGATTCAGTCCCATCGTCGGCGCCCGCAGAAGCCGGGCGCTCAACAAGGCGCGCTTGCGTCGCGCCCTACCAAAGCCGGATTTGCCGCGATGACAAGCGCGTTTCCGAAATTTCTACAGCGATTCCGCGAGTTTCTTTTTCAGTTCGTCGATCCCCTCGCCCTTCGCCGCCGAAATCGGCACGATGTCGATCTTCGGAAAACGTTTGCGCAAGATCGACAAGTTCTCGTCCGCATTCGGTAAATCCATTTTATTTGCGACGATGAACCACGGGCGCTTCGTTAACGTCGCATCGTAAAGATCGATCTCTTTGCGCAGTGTCTGAATGTCTTCAACCGGCGAGCGTTCTTCGCTTCCCGCGACATCGACAACGAAAATCAAAACGCGGCAACGAGTGATGTGCCGGAGAAAATCGTGCCCAAGTCCGATATTCTTGTGCGCGCCTTCGATCAATCCCGGAATGTCCGCGACAGTCGCGCGCCGATATTCATCGAACGCCACCACCCCGACGATCGGATGCAACGTCGTGAATGGATACGGTGCGACTTTCGGACGCGCCGCCGAAATTTTTCGAAGCAAAGTCGATTTGCCCGCGTTCGGATAACCGACGAGTCCGGCATCGGCGATTGTGCGCAGCTCGAACAAAAAATGTCCCTGCTCGCCTTCTTCGCCTTCGGTGTATTGGCGTGGCGCGCGATTGCGCGACGATTTGAAATGCACGTTCCCCTTCCCGCCTGCGCCTCCTTTGCAAAGTACAAACTCCTGTTCGTCCTTCGCAAGATCGACAATCGGTTCAGACGGTTCGTTATCCGCCGGATACACCACTGTGCCGATCGGCACTCTCAGCAATTTGTTAGGCGCGGCGCGGCCATACATTTTCTTTCCCATGCCGTGCCCGCCGTTTTTCGCTTTGATGATCGGCTCGTAAAATAATCCGGTCAGATTATCGACATGCGAATCGGCACGCAGAATCACATCGCCGCCGCGTCCCCCGTCGCCGCCGTCCGGTCCGCCTTTCGGCACAAACTTCTCCCGACGGAAACTGACTGCGCCGCGGCCGCCGCTTCCGGCCTGCGCGAAGACTTTGATGCGATCGACGAACATGCTGAATTGTAGCGGCGATTTCTGATCGCCGAATCCAATAATTTCCGCGGTCAGAGACCGCCGCTACAGAAGAGATTCGTAGAGTTTGACCGTCTCTTTCGCAATCGCGTTCCAGCCAAACTTCTCTTCCGCGCGTTTGCGCCCGGCTTTGCCGAATTTCTCGCGCAGTTGTCGATCTTTCATTAGCTGATTGATACGCGCGGCGAGATCGCGCGAGAATTTTTCGGGATCGTTAGGCTCGAACGGTGACTCGTTCATCTGCTCGAGCGGGACGAGGAAACCGGTTTCGCCATCGACCACGACTTCTTTGATTCCGCCGACGGCGCTGGCGACGACCGCGGTTTCGCACGCCATCGCTTCGAGATTGATGATGCCGAAAGGTTCGTAGATGGACGGGCAACAGAACACGGCTGCGTGCGAATACATCTCGATAGTCGATTGTCGATCTAACATTTCTTCGATCCAGATAATGTCGGGACGTTTTTGTTTCGCTTTCGCAATCGCGTCGTTCATCTCCTGCGCAATCTCCGGCGTGTCCGGTGCGCCCGCGCAAAGCACGATCTGAAAACCGGGATCCATGTGCTCAATCGCCCTAACTAAATAGATAATTCCTTTTTGACGCGCTATGCGTCCGACGAAAAGCAAATACGGCTTCGTAAGATCGACATGGTACTTCTTCAGCGCGTTCGTTGTTTCGACTTTTCGGTATTCGTCGAGATCGATGCCGTTATAAATCACCGGCACGCGCGCAGGATCGACATCGAACAAGCGTTGGATGTCCGCTTTCGTTCCGCGTGAAACGGCGATGATCGCGTCCGCCATTTCGAGCGCGGTTTTCTCCACCCACAAACTGAAATCGTAACCACCTGCGAGTTGCTCCCGCTTCCACGGCCGCAGCGGCTCGAGCGAATGCACGGTGATGACAAGCGGAATTCCGTAATTCTTTTTCGCAAGGATCCCGCCGAAGTGGGAATACCACGTGTGACAATGAACAAGATCGGCATCGATGTTCGTGGTGTTAAAATCGATGTCGCGCTGGATCGCGCCGAAAACTGATTTCAACGGCTTCGGACAATCCGCTTTCGCAAGATCGACATCGTACCCTTTCACCTTCAGCCGGCCGCGCGTGAAATCCTGATCGCCGAAGCAGCGCACATCGACATCGATCGTCCTGGCCAGCTCGCGCGAGAGATAATCGACATGGACACCGGCGCCGCCGTAGATGTGCGGCGGATATTCGTTAGTCAGCAAGCAGACTTTCATCGAGCAACAATACTGTAGGGGAAGCTGTTAGCTTCCCGCCGTCAAATGGAATGGGAAGCTGACAGCTTCCCCTACAGCGCGGAGTTCTATTTTCCGGCGCGCACGAGCAACACCGGCACGGGCGACTTATGTCGCACGGTGTGAATGGCGCTGCCAAAGAGAAGATCGCCTAACAAGCGGTGGCCGTGCGCCGTCATCGCAATCAAATCGCATTGTCGATCTTGCGCGGCCTTCAAAATTCCTTCGGCCGGATCGCCGAGCTCGAGCGTGGTGTTCACGGTCAACCCGCCGCTACGCAGACCTTCGGCCGCGCGTTCGAGATAGGCGCGGTCTTCCTTCATCTCCTGCGACTCGAGCAGCTTGAGTTGGTCGTAATTGCGCGCAACGAAACCATCGGCCACATGCACGAGCACGACTTCCGAGCCATGAACTTTCGCGAGCTGGGCAACGTGCGGAAGCAGCGTTTCGTCAGCGCGGCTGTTTTCGAGAGCGACAAGGATGCGTTGATACATGTTTGTTAGGCTCGGGTAGTGATCCAATCGAACAGAAATTTTGCGTTGAGCATGACGATGATCGCGGTCGTCATCCACGCCAGCGTTCGCAGCCAAACTGGCGCAACGAACTCGCCCATTTTTCGCCGGTCGCTCGTGAAGAGGACGAGCGGGATGACCGCAAAGGAGAGTTGCAGACTCAAGATGACCTGGCTGAGCAGAAGCAATTTCGCGGTGCCACTCATGCCATAGAGCGCCGCCACGATGACCGCGGGAACGATCGCGATCGCGCGCGTGATCAATCGACGCAGCCACGGCCGGAGGCGAAGATTGAGAAATCCTTCCATCACGATTTGGCCAGCAAGCGTGCCGGTGAGGGTGGAATTTTGTCCGGACGCGAGCAGCGCAAAGGCGAAGAGCGCGCTCGCGATCGGCACGCCTAACATGGGCGAGAGAAGTTTGTAGGCGTCTTGAATTTCCGCGACGTCGTTTTGGCCGCGCGTGTGAAAGGTGGCGGCGGCGACAATCAGGATCGCGGCGTTGATGAAGAGCGCGAACATGAGCGCGACGGTGGAGTCGATGGTCGCGAATTTGATCGCTTCCGCTTTACCGGCGGCGGTCTGCTCGTATTTGCGCGTCTGCACAATCGAGGAATGCAGATACAAATTGTGCGGCATGACCGTCGCGCCAAGAATTCCGATGGCGATGAAAAGTGCGTCGCGATGCGTCACGATCTCGGCACTTGGAATGAAGCCGCGCGTAAGATCGACAATCGCCGGTCGCGATAGGATCACTTCAACGAGGAAACAACCGCCGATCAAAACGATGAGGCCGATGACGAGCGCTTCGAGCCAGCGAAAACCTTTGTTTTGCAAATAGAGAACGATCATGACATCGAGCGCCGTTAGGCAAACGCCGATGACGAGCGGAATGTGAAAAAGAAGATTCAGCGCGATAGCGGAGCCGATGACTTCAGCGAGATCGCACGCACAGATGGCGAGCTCGCAAATGATCCACAGGCCTAACGAGACCGGGCGCGAGTAATGATCGCGACACGCTTGCGCAAGATCGCGGCCGGTGACAATGCCGAGCCGCGCGCAAAGCGATTGCAGCAGGATCGCCATCAGATTCGAAAGCAGAATGACGCTGAGCAGCAGGTAACCAAAACGCGAGCCGCCCGCGAGATCGGTCGCCCAGTTGCCCGGGTCCATGTAACCGACGGCGACGAGATAACCGGGCCCGGAAAAAGCGAGCAGTTTGCGCCAAAAACCGGCCGTCGAAACGATCGGAATGCTGCGGTGCGATTCGGGCAAGCTCGGCTGCGCGCGTTCTTCGCGCCAGCCGCTGGTCGCTTCCTTGTGCATTCAACTCAGCGTCGCGGGAAAACGACGCGAAATCAACATGTCGATCTTGCGCGCTAGGCGATGGCAAGATCGACAATCGCACCCGGCCGGCAGCGAATCGTTAGGCTAATCGGCCGGCAACAAACGGTGCAGTCTTCGATTAAACTTTGCTCGCGCTCGGAAGTGTCGATTTGCAACGGGAAACTCTCGCCGCAATGCGGACAAACGACATCGGTCTCGACCAGAAGTTCCAATTAGAGTGCGACGTCGGATTTCTGCGCTGCTCCCGCCGGAGCGTCGGCCAACTTGCGGAAATGCAATTGGTGGACGCGGCGCGCATCGGACTGCGCGACCGTGACGCAGTAGTTGTCGATCTTGACCTGCTCGCCCTGTTTCGGGAGATGGCCTAACAAATGGGTGACGTAGCCGCCGATGGTGCTGACGTCGGCGCTGTCGATCTCGAGACCGACGGCGTCGCGCAATTCGTAGAGACCGAGTCCACCGTCCACCACAAATTCGTTCTCGTTGATTTTGCGAAACTCTTCCTTGTCCGTATCGAACTCGTCCTGAATATCGCCGACCAATTCCTCGAGCACGTTTTCGAGCGTGACGATGCCGACAGTTCCGCCGTACTCATCGACGACGATGGCAAGATGGGCGTGTTTGTTCAGAAACATGTTGAGCAGTTTCTCGAGTGACATCATCTCCGGCACCGGCAGGAGATCGCGCTTGATCTTCATCAGGTCCGGATGCGTATCGCGGATCATCAAAAGCAGTTCCTTGACGTGAACAATGCCGATGGCGTGGTCGAGGTTCTCCCGGCAAAGCGGAAAGCGGGTGTGCCGCGATTCGATGACCTTCTTCAGGTTGGTCTCGAAATCTTCGCCGACGTCGAGATAAACCACGTCGCCGCGCGGGGTCATGATATCGCGCACGACGCGTTCGCGCAGATCGAGCGCGTTGATGAGCAGATTTCGGCCTAACGGCGAGACTTCGTCCGATTTCTCGCTTTGATCGAGAATGAGGCGGAGTTCTTCTTCGCTGTGCGCGAGGTCGGCGCCGGAAGCGCGCGGCATGCGCAGCAAAGTATGGAGAAGAAGATTCGACGATTTGTGCAGGAGCCAGATGGCGGGTTTGAAAATAAGATAGAACCCGGCCAGCGGCCTAACGAGCCGCATCGCCACCGGCAGCGGATTGGAAATGGCGGTGTATTTTGGCGCGAGCTCGCCGAAGACGATGTGGAGAAAGGTGATACCGAGGAACGCGAGCGTGACCGACACCGAAGTGACGAACGCATGCGAATGAATGCCGGCGTGAACGAAGATCGGCTCGAGCAGATGCGCGAGGAATTGTTCGCCGATCCAGCCGAGAGCGAGGCTGGCCAGGGTGACGCCGAGCTGCGTGGCGGATAGATACGCGTCGAGATGACCGCGCACATGTTTAATGAATGCGGCCCGCCGATCTCCCTCTTCGATCAACCCTTCAAGCTGACTCCCGCGCACTTTGATAATGGCGAATTCGCAACAGACGAAGAAGCCATTGAGCGCGACGAGCGCGGCGATGGCGGCAAGTTTCGCCACGATCAAGAGCGGCGGATCGAAGTGCGTCACGAGTTGATCGCCGAGGATCGCGCTAAAGGAATGAAAGATCGACATGTTCATGTCGCGCCTAACGAACGCTGTGCGCGTCCGAACCGCAAACTACCAGCTCGACTTCGTTACGCCAGGGATGAGTCCCTGCAAGGCGAGCTCGCGAAACGTCAGCCGCGACAGCTTGAACCGGCGAATAAAGGCGCGGCGGCGGCCGGTCACTTCGCAACGGTTAACCACGCGCGTGGGCGAAGCGTCGCGCGGCAGCTGGGTGAGCCCGGCGTAATCTTTCTTCGCCTTGAGCTCGGCCCGCAGCGCGGCGTACTTCTTGACCGTCGCACGTTTGCGCTCGTTTCGGTTGATCCAGGAGGTCTTTGCCATATTGGAAGCGCGGAAGGTAACGGATTGCGCGCGGTTTGCAAGAGTGAGTTACATGTCGATCTTACGCAGGCAATTCGCCAATTCCGTGCGATAGAAAATCGTGATCCCGCTCCAGCAAAAGAAATTTCCCGATTCCAAAAGCGACCTGGCCGGGGCCTTGGACTCCGCCCTGCGCCGCTTCGTGAAGAAAGAGGGCGAAATCGTGACCGTAAGCGCGCGCGTCTTCCCCTATCTGGACGAGATCGCGATCAATCTCGATAACGCGAAACTCGATTCGTCGCCTCCGCCGCCAAAGTTTGCCGGCGAAACAAAACCGGCTTGCGAAGCAGCATTGCTAAACATTAGCGCGCGAAAAATGGAGATCGAAGGCGCGCCGTTGAATTTGCAACTGGAAGCGCGGGACGTCGTTTTCCATGAAGGGCGCGACGCGAACGGCGAGGTCGTTATGCTCGTAAATAATTTGCGCACGGGCCAGGTGCATGTGTCGGCGGCGCAGCTCGGCTTGGAAAAAGCCGTCGGTGAACTGGCGAAACGTGAAGCGGCCAAACAGGGCATCACGATCGAGCAGACGCGTATGACTTTTCGTGCGCGCGGCCCGCGCTCGATTTCGGCGGACGTGAGCATTACCGCGCGCAAACTTCTTTTCCGCGCCAAGATCGACATCTCCGGGCAAATGCAAATCGACGACGGTTTTCGCGCGAAGGTGACGAACCTGAAATGCCGCAGCGACGGCAAACTTGGATCGATTGCCTGCGGTCTTCTCGAGCCACAGCTGCACAAACTCGAAGGCCGAAGTTTCTCGCTTATGTCGCTGCCACTCGGGGACATTCGATTGCGCGACGTGCGCATCGCAGTCTCGGACACGGTGGAGATTACCGCCGATTTTGGCAGTGCCGCCTAATTCGAACATTGTTTCGGAATTCGGATTTCGATATTCGAATTTACGGCCATGACTCCCGACACCCTGCGCCAGGTCCCGCTCTTCGAGTCGCTCGAAGATGATGCGGCGCGACGCCTGTGCGATTTGCTCGAGGCCGTCGAAGCGAAAGAGGGCCAAACATTGTTCCGCGCCGGCGACGCCGGGAACGCCATGTACGTGATCGAGAGTGGCGCCATTCGCATTAGCATCAAGGCGGAGGACGGCAATGAGATCACGGTGGCGGAACTCGGGCCCGGGGAATTTTTTGGTGAGATGTCGATCTTAGATGGACAAGCGCGCGCCGCGAACGCGACCGCGATGGAATCGTCACGGCTCGGGATGTTGTCGCGGCGACATTTCCTTTCCTTCCTCCAGAATAACTCGGACGTCGCCCTCGGCATGCTCACCGCGCTGGCGAATCGCCTCCGTTCGACGAACGAGCTTCTTCAGCGCCGGGTCTCGCGCAACGTTAACGAAGAAGAAGAACGCACCCTCACCTTTGCCGATCGCGCGGCGGACGCGATCGCGGAATTCGGCGGCAGTTGGAAATTCATCATCGTCTCGCTCTCCTTTTTCTGCCTTTGGATCATCGTCAATACCTTCCTGCTCACGCGACAAAAGTTCGATCCATTCCCGTTCATCCTGCTTAATCTTGCCCTCAACGTCATCACCGCTTTGCAGGCGCCCATCATCATGATGTCGCAGAACCGGCAAAGTCATAAGGACCGCATCCGGGCCGATCTCGATTACAAATTGAATTTGAAAAACGAGCTCGCGCTCAACGAAATCCTGCAGCGGCTGCATTTGCTCGAACACGACCGCGGCCGCCTAACGACCGCGCAAGATCGACAATCGATGGAATCACTGCCGCGCCAGGCGGCGAAATAACCACGCGCCCAGCGCAAGGAAGAGCACGTTGGGCAACCACACCAGCAATTCGGGATGCACGCTCGGAGTCGCGCGCAAAGTGTCGCCGATGATGATGAACAAAAAGTACGCCACCGCGACGATGAGGCCCATGGCGAAACCGACCGACGTCTCGCGTCGATGCGTAGTCACGCCTAACGGAACCGCGATCAATGCAAACGCGAGACACGCCATCGGAAAGGAGAAGCGCTTGTTGATCTCGGTGCGGCTCGCGCTGCGATCGCGCGCGTTGTCACTTGTTTTTAGTTGATCGACAAGTTGCTCCACCGACAAGGCCGAACGGCTCGGCTGCTTCTTCGCCTTCTCGTAAAGCTCATCCAGCCCGATCGGCAACGTTCCCTCCTTCACATTGATGCCGTCGCGGATTTTTCTCAGATCGAGCGGATCGTTTTCGTCGCGTTGCTGATAACGCGCGTTATAAAGATGCATGAGGATGCGCTTGTTAGGCAAATCCGCTTCCAGCATTCCCGTGCGCGCATATGTTACACGCATCGGCAGCGAATCGTCGTTCACTTCGAACACGGTGATGTTCTCGAGCTTGTTCCCCTCTTTTTTGCCGACGTAAATTTTGCGTCCGGGAAATTGATCGATCACCTGATCGCCGCCGAAGAGCGCCATCGGATCGCGCGTGGCCAGGTCGAAGATTGTCGATCTTAGCTGCATTTGCGCGGCCGGCGCGACCGAGACGTTGAGCCACAAACAAATCGCCGTCGCGACAATCGCGATGCCAGCGAGCGGAATGCAAATGCGCGGGACGCTCACGCCATTGGCGCGCAGCGCGATCAATTCGTTGTCGGCCGAAAGTCGGCCGAAGACGAGCAGGATCGCGGTCAGCATCCCCCATGGGATGGTGAAGATGAGCGAGAACGGCAAAATGTACGCGATAAAGCTCACGAGATATTGCAGCGGCACGTCGTGATTCACGAGCAACGGCAGCAGCTTGCGAAAAATATTGCCGACCACGAGCACGAGGCTGAGCACGAAAATCGCGAACAGAATATTCACGACAAGCTCGCGCAAAACGAAGCGGTCGATTAACCTCACGCGCTTTTGTTAAATCCGTTTCGACAATGAAACAAGTGATCGCCCTTGCAATCCTCGCATGGAACATGTCGATCTTGTCCGCGCCTGGCCAAAGTCTGCCGGAGAATTGTCAGCAATGCGTCGTCGTCACCACCGATTCCTGGTCCGCAACATCGGGAACACTTTCGACATTCGAACGCGACGGCGCGGACTGGCGCGTGCGGAAATCGCAGGTCCCGGTCGTCGTTGGAAAAAACGGATTGGGATGGGGTATCGGCGTGAACAATATTTTTCCAGACGAGCGTCCAACTAAGCAGGAAGGCGACAACAAAGCGCCGGCGGGAATTTTCAAACTTACCAGCGTTTTTGGTTACGCGCGCAGCGCTGCGACCCAAATGCCGTACCGGCAAGTGACGCCAGACATTCTCTGCGTCGATGATCCGCAATCGCATCACTACAACCATCTGATCGATCAACGTAAGATCGACAATCGCGATTGGCGCACGGCCGAAGAGATGCGGCGCAAAGATGTGCGCTATAAATGGGGCGTCATCGTCGAGCACAATGCGCGAGCGCGTCCGAACGCGGGCTCGTGCATTTTCCTTCACGTCTGGATCGCGCCTAACGAGCCCACGGTCGGCTGCACGGCCATGGCCGAAAAAGATCTTGTCGATCTAATTCGATGGCTCGATCCCGCGCGCGCGCCGCTGCTCGTGCAACTGCCGAGAAATATTTATAATCGTTATCGCGACGACTGGAATTTGCCGCCGTTGCGCTAAGATAAGATCGACATGTACGACGTCGCCATCATCGGGGGCGGGCCGGCTGGAAGCACGGCCGCGACGATACTCGCCCGCGCGGGCCGTCGCGTAGTCGTCCTCGAACGCGAAAAATTTCCGCGCTTTCACATCGGGGAATCGTTGTTGCCATTCAGCACGCAAACGTTCGATCGACTCGGCGTTCGCGAAAAACTCGATCGCGCATTTCTGCCAAAGTTCGGCGGTGAGATCATGGCCGCGTCCGGCGTGCGTGGAGTGAAATTTTATTTCAAGGATGGATTTCAATCGCAACGCGACCGTGCCTATCAAGTGACGCGATCGGAGTTCGATAAGTTATTGCTCGATCACTCGCGCGAGATCGGCGCCGAAGTGCGTGAGGAAACCGAGGTGAAGTCGATGGATTTCGCCGATGACGGCGTGAAGATCGACATCGTAGATTCGGCCGGTGCAAGATCGACAATCGCATGTCGCTACCTGCTCGATTGCAGCGGACGCCAGACTTTGCTCGGCAGTTTTTTCAAATTGAAGAAGACTTACGATCACTTGCAAAAGTTTTCCGTCTTCGCGCATTACGAAAAGGTCGAACGACTTCCCGGCCGCGACGCCACGCTCATCCGGATGGTGCGCGGACTCGACCGCTGGTTCTGGCTCATTCCACTTACGGAAGCGCGCACGAGCGTCGGCGTGGTCATGGACACCGCGACTTTTCGTGCGGCGAAACTTTCGCCTGAAGCCGCTCTCGAAAAATTTATCGCCGAGCAACCAATCATGGCCGAGCGAATGAAGGACGCGACGCGCGTTTCCGAGGTTTATTCCGCGGGCGATTATTCCTATCGTAATGCGACGCTGCACGGTGACCGCTGGCTGCTCGCAGGCGACGCGGCGGGTTTTATCGATCCGGTTTTCAGCAGCGGCGTTTTTCTCGCGATCATGTCGGCGGAAAAAGCGGCCGATACGATCGACGAGGCGTTACGTGACGAACACAAACGAAGTCGATTGTTCCGAAAATATTCGCGTTCCGTCAATCGCATCATGGACATTTATCTCACCTTCGTGAACGCGTGGTATCGGCGCGGCAAGGAATTCCTCGAAGTGTTTTTGAATCCGACCGACACCATGCAGATCGCGGCGGCAGTGAATGCGGTGCTCGCCGGAAATGAAGGCCGGCAGTTCGCAATCAAATGGCGCATGTGGGTGTTCTATTTCTTCGTTAGCGCGCAACGCTTTTTCGCGTTTTGTCCGCGCTTGGCGATCGACACGGCCGAGAAAGTTCCATCCCCGCAACCGGCCGGCGCGACATCATGAGTCGCGCGTGTTTGCTCGGCCTAACAATTGCATTGTTCGGCCTGACCGGCTGTTCGTTTTCAATGCCGCACAAGTTCGCTTTGCCCGGCAAACATTGGCAGACGCGCAGCGGCCAGCTGCAATATAGAAACGGGAACGCGACGGTCGTGGGCGATGTCGTGGTGCGTTACTCAAAGCATGGCGATTTCGAGCTGACGTTTTCGAAAGGGCCCGGCCTCGCGTTGCTGACGATTCAGCAGGACGAACAATTCGCGCATATCAGCGGACCCATGGCGCGGCTTGGTTGGACCGGTCGCGTGGATCACGCGCCGCAACAACTGCGCGGCTGGTTGAGTTTGCGCGACGTGATCATGCACGCGCAAGATCGACAATCGATTTCACACGAAGTCGGCGCGGAGAAATTCCAATTTCGCTTTTAGGGACGCATGCGTTTTAGCGAGCGCGTTGCGCACATCGTCACGACACGTCGCGGCTGGCTTTGGCTCGGCGTCATCGCGCTCGTGGCCGTCTGCCTAACTATTTTCGTCACCCGTATTTCGCTCGACAGCGACGTGCTCAATATGTTGCCGGCGAAGTTCGATTCGGTCGAAGGACTCAAAATTTACAACCGCGATTTTGAGCAAACGCGTGAGCTGACTTTCGCGTTGCAATCCCAGCCTAACGACGTCGACCAGCTCGATGAGTTTGCGCCCGCGTTCGCGGAGAAGTTGCGCAAGCAGCCGTGGTGTGAGCGCGTGCTCGCGGGTTCGCCGATGGAAACACCGGAAGGCGTCCGCGATTTGCAGGCGATGGCGGTGCCGCTGCTCCTGAACCTCGAGCCGAACGCGTTCGAAAGTACGATGTCGATCTTGCGGCCGGAAAAAATTCGCGAACGGCTGCGTCGATTCCGCGGCGAGATCGAGGCCGGCTCACCACGAGCGCAATTTCAGCTCGAGTTCGATCCGTTAGGCGTGATCGCGCCGGCGTTGAAACCGTTTGCGGAAAACAGCGCGATCGAAGACGAGCAACCGCTCACTTCGCCTGACCGGACGATGCGAGTGTTTCTCACGATCACGAACCAGCGTTCCGTCGGCGCGTTCGAATGTCAGCGACTGATGCGCGAAGTGAACGCGTTTCGCGCGCGCGCGGCTGAGGGTTGGGACGGCGGGCCGCTGCAAGTGCTCGTCACCGGTCGCGCTGCTTACGTCGCCGAAATCTCATTAAGCATGCGGTACGACATCGTCGCGACGTTGCTCGGCTCAGTCCTTCTCGTCGGCGCAATTTTCTTTGCGGGATTTCGACGATGGATTCCGCTGCTCGGAATGGGATTCGCGCTTCTGCTTTCCTGTCTGGTCGCGGTCGCGCTCGGTTTGCTGATTTTCGGCCGACTCAATATGGTGACCGTCGGGTTTAGCGCGATTCTCGTTGGGCTCGGCGTCGATTTTGCAATTCTGATTTTCGGCCGTTATCAACAGGCACGGATCGACGGCGAAGATTTTCAAGGGGCAATCGCGACCGCGGTGGCGAAGTTGGGCCGCGCCGTTTTTTTCGGTGCGTTGACAACCGCGGTTGGATTTCTCGCGCTCGTGCTCAGCGGTTCGAGCGGCTTTTCGCAACTCGGTGTGCTCATCGCGATCGGCATTCTCTTCGCCGGATTTTTCATGTGCACGATCCTCTTTTTATTTTTACCGAAAGAACAACCACCGCTGCGGCACGATTGGATTTTTGAATTAGTAAAACGTTACGTGCGTTTCGCAGTGCAACGGCCCCGGCCGATCTTGACCATGTCGATCTTGTCATTGTCGATCTTGAGCTTGTTCGGATTTTCCCCCCGGCCGCCAGTGCCGTTCGATTCAAGCACGCGCGGACTCGAGCCGAAGAACTCAAACGCAGCCCGCGCACTCAAAGCGATCATGAGCAGCATGCCGACGCGATGGGAACCAGTGCTCGGCATCGTGCGCGCGCCTAACGAGGAAGCGTTGCACGATTACTGGCAAAAAGTATCGGCGCGCTGGGCGGAGATTCAGCGCGATGGCAAAATCAAAGGCTTCAGCACGCCGCTGGCGTTGGTCCCCTCGCCGACGTGGATGCAAACAAATCGCGAACGATTGCGGGCGATTGATTTTGCGACGACGCGGGAGGCTCTGTCGCAAGCGATCAATGAAGAAGGTTTCAGCCGCGATTCGTTCGCGAACGCATTCAAGTTGCTCGACGATCTGCAATCGATTGTCGATCTTGCAACGCCTTTACCGCATTGGCGCGACAAACTTCCGAAGTCGTCGAGCTGGTGGTTTTTGGTCGATCGCTATTTCGCGCAAGATCCGTTGCTCACGACTGGCTTCGTGACGACGAATGCGCCGGTGCAATCGCATGCCGACTATGAGATGCTCAGCCGCGAGCTTCCGCCTAACGACGTGCCCGTTGTGCTTTCGGGTTGGAGTTTCACGCTGGCGAACCTATTGCCGTGGGCGCAACATCAATTGCTCATGATCAGTGCATTGATGGCGCTGTTCGACGCCGCGCTGCTGGCGGTGCTGTATCGCGACTGGCGCCTGTGGTTGATCCAGGAACTCACGCTCGTGTTCGGCGTGGGTGCGATGTTGGCGACGATGAAAATCTTTAATGTACCGCTGACGCTGTTGAACGTGCTCGCGTTTCGACTCGTGCTCGCAATAGGCGTGGATTACGGCATTTATGTCATCCTGGTGTGGCAAAAGGCGCGGGAGATTGAGCACGATGTCGCGGGTGTGGTGAAGCCGGTTTTGCTCGCCGGATTAACGGCGGTGAGTGGATTCGGTTCGTTAGGCCTGGCGAAGAATCCGTCGCTCAGCGGACTTGGGATTGCATGCGCGATCGGAATTTTCTGGAGTCTGGTCGCGACGATTTTCTTTACTCTTCCGGCAATTGCGGCGGCTAAACCGCGACGCTGGAGCGAACCGTAAGATCGACATGTATAAGATCGACAATCGCATTCGTCGCTTTCTCGGGATCGTGCTGCTGGCCAACTTGACCAGCCACGCTTTAGGGTCCGCTCTGAGCGAAAACGAGCTCAAGGAATTGTTAGGCAGAATCCGCGAGCGTCGCACGAATGCCCCGCACGTGCAGGCGGACTTTCGCGAAGAGAAAACGCTGCACTTAATGGCAAAGCCGATTGTGAGCAGCGGTAAGGTTTGGTTTGAGGCGCCGAATAAATTCCGGCGCGAGGTGCGCGGTAATTCCCCGAGCGTGACGGTAAGCGACGGTCAGGTGCTTTGGATTTATTATCCGCAATTCAATTCGGCCGAGCGTTACTCGTTAGGGAAAAGGTCGCCGGTCGATTCCGTAATCGCGGCGATCAACACCGCGCTCAATTTGCAGGATGTGGAGAAAACGTTTCAGATTAAGGCGGCGAAGATCGACAATCATTACGAGCTCGAGCTCACGCCCCGAAGCGGGTCGATGCAGCGGATGTTTTCGAAATTCAATTTGCGATTGAATGACGACCTGCTGGCCGAGCGCACGGAGATGTTTCAGCCTAACGGCGATCGCGTCGTGACGACGTATTCGAATCAATCGCGTGCGGCGATCGCAAGATCGACATTCGAGTTTACGCCACCGGCTGGAACGGAAGTGACAAACCCGATGGGTCGTTAGGGCGAAAACAAACGCCGCGCTGATCGTGCAGACCAGCGCGGCGTTGTAATTGTCGATCTTTAATTAAGGCAGGCCGGTGCCTGATTTCGATTTAGTCAGGGCAATGTCGGCGCTGTTGACGTTACCATCGACAGTCACGTCGGTGAGATAGTTATTCGTCGTGACCGACTGACCCGATTGGGATTTGGTCTTGGCAATGTCGGCCGAGTTAACGACGCCGTCCTGCGTGGTGTCGCCGGCGAGCACGCTCATGGTCACCGGAAGTGAGGTGATGTTGCTGCCGCCGGAAACAAGCACGTTACTGAGATTCACAGTGACGCGCTGGGCGTTCGCGACGCCGGTGAGATGAACATGGTAGAGGCGCGAATCGGCATTATCAATCGCAGCCGAGCTCACGGTGGCGGTGCCACTGGTCACACTCGCGCCGCCGACGCTCGTTAGATTGTTGGCGAAGACAAAGACGAGCTCGTGGTCGCCGTTAGCGCCGCCGCTGCGACATTCAACCCCAGGAGTGCCGGTGATCGGCAGGGCGAGATCAAACGGGCCAGCCGATCCGTGGGTTTTGCGTGAGAAAACATTCACGGGCGGGGCGACGTTGACGATGAGCTGCGCAGTGTTCCCGCTCTGCTTACCGCGTGAGTCGGTCACGACGAGGCGGACGATGTATTGGCTCGGGTTGTTAAACGTATGCGTGATCGTCGGCGTGGGTTGAGTGACGTCGTCGCCGCCATCGCCGAAATTGAAGGTATAGCTGGCGACGGTGTCGATCGAATCAGGATCGGAGGAGCCGCTGGCGTTGAAGTTCACCGTGAGGGGTGAGCCGCCTTGATTAACATCGGCGGTGAGAACGGCGACCGGCGCGGTGTTAGCGAGGCAAAGATTATTTGCCCGCAAGGTATAGGAGCCGGCGCCGGTGCTGTCGAAGATGGTTTCATTCGTTCCGCTCGGCAATGCGCCCCGCACGCTGGCGAGCGTGATGGAAATGCTGTCGCCGGGGTTGGGATTTTGAATGATGGATTTGGGTACGACCAACGTTATCGTGCCATCAGGCGCGATACTGCTCGAAGGATCGATATCACCTTTGACGGTGAAAACGCGCGCGGTGTTGTTCGGAGTACTGGTTACGCCCCATTCAAACCGATTGCCACCGCCGGGACCCGTGCCGTCGGACGCGACCGCAACGAAGTAATCGGAAACCGAGGTGTCATTAGGAATTCCGGAACTCGGCGCAGTGAGAACGACTCCGTTCTTGATGACGCCGAAGCGAATTGACCAACGGAAGCCGGGCGGAACGGTGAAGTTTCCGGCAGCGTCTCGGAAGCTGGCGACCTTGAGGCTAAACACGACATTGCTGGCGGCGCCGGTGGTGGGATTTGTGATCGGCTCAGACATAGAGACCGATGTGATGTCGTGAGCCGCCTGCCCGTCGGTTTCGTCAGCGGCGGGGTCGACGACTTTCGTTACGCCTGGAGTGGCGCAATTGTCGGAAGCCTTCAGACATATTCCGACTGGCAACGTGACACTATTACTTTCAGGGCCGGCGCCCAGCGCATTAACGGCGACAATCTTGTAGGTATAGTTAGCAACTGCCGGATCGACGCTGCGGTCATTAAACGATGTGGCTGTACCCGGCACCTGACCGACAAAAGTGTCGGCGCCGCCGGTATTGCGATAGATATAATAGGCGGTGATGTCAGATCCACCGTTGTCGGGAGCGGTCCACTGAAGGTAGGAAGCTTTATCGTCGCGGCATGCCGACAGACACGCGCGCGTTGGCAGCGCCGGCTCAACCGGATCAAACTGCGCGAAAACTCCTTTGCCACCGGATTGACGGGCAATCGTAGCTTTTGCGCTGTACGAATTTGCGCCGCCCGTCTCGCATTCATCAATGCAGCCATCGGCAAAGGCAAACAGCATGCGGCCTTTGTCGTCGATAGTCGCGTCGGTGAAATCGAGCAGATTGCGGCAGACATTAGCGCCGCCGCCATTCCAAATGCACGCGTTGCGCTGCACCGGTTTGTTAGGCGTCGCGTTTACGGTCGTCCATGTTTGACCGCCGTCGTAGGTGTGCGCAACAAAGCCGTACCAAGTACCGGTAAAGTTGGCATCCTGATGGTTGCCGCCAGTGGTAGTGCCGAGGAAACCCACCGCAGCACGAGTCGGATCTCCCGCTACGGCTGCTGGGAAAACTGCATTTTTAATCCCAAGACTCGCGCCGACATCGACCGGCGTGCTCCAAGTCTGGCCGTGGTCATGTGACACCGCGACAAACATGTGATGGTCCGACGACGGCTCGCCTACTTTCGGCCCGGAGAACGCGAAATAGACGGTGTTGTCCGATGCGATCGCGACCTGAGGATCAACTGAGCCGGTTTGGCTTCCGGGAACGGTATGAACGGTCCACGTCGTGCCCGCGTCGGTAGAAACAGCTACGGCCTGGCCTCCACCGCACTGCGCATTCGGAACGTAAACCGTCCCGTCCGGAGCGACTTTGACGTGGCCATGAATCGATTGCACGCAAGTGCCCGCCGCGTTTTCATAAATCGGCACAGACTTGCCGAAGTTCAATCCCCCGTCATCGCTGCGTGAGCAGTAGGCGATGCCCGTGATGGCGTAAACATAACCTGCCTGACCACAATAATAGACCGCGCTACCTTTGTTAACTGGATTGCCCAAGGGAAGCGCTACCGGATAAGGGCCGGCACCCACAGTTTGATGGTCGTTGCTACCGTCCGGCGGGTTGATCTGGGCCGGCGTCCAGTTCGCTCCGTCGTCGTCAGTGTACGCCATTAAACTGTTTAGGCCGATCAGCACCGGGTTCGTTTGTGTCACAGTGTTCAACTGCGACACGAACGTGCGACCCGTTAACTGATCGGTAAACAAAATCGGATCGACTGAGCGGATGCCGGTCGCGGTGAAAGAAACATTGAGCCAATCCGCATTGCAGGCGCTCGGCACAGAACCGAGCGGCGTGATGTCCTCCGGCAAAGTGGCCTGTAACGTTTGCACGTTTGAGAGGTACATGACTTTTCCGCTCTTGGGATTGAAACCGATCGACGGTTCGCCAGAGCTCTCACCGATTCCCGGCGGCGGAGCGTAGTTGTAATAGCGCGGCATACCCGGGCTGGTCGCCGTAGTTGCTTCAGCACCACTGGGGGTCTGGCTGGCGGGCGCCGTCGCGGTCAGTTTGGCTGCGCGGAACTTTGTTAACGGTCGCGCGTTCAGGCTGACGAACGCAAGAGAAACGCCAAGCGAGCAAAGAAGAAGCGCGGGTAAAATACGCGGAGAAAGCCCCGCGCGGTTGGAATCATTTGTTTTTTTCATGTCGGTTTTTCCGTTCGTGATTACGATTCGGAAATGGCGGCCGAGATGGCTGCCTCATGAGCGCAATTAATAAATACGAAACTGCCGCGCTAATCTCGGTAGGTCAGCGCGGCAGTTGTAATTGTCGATCTTAGTTGATGTCGATCTTACGGCAGGCCAGTGCCGGACTTCGACTTCGTTAGCGCGATATCGGCGCTGTTGATATTTCCATCGACGGTCACGTCTTCGAGATAGTTATTAATGGTGACCGACTGCCCGGATTGCGATTTGGTCTTGGCAATGTCGGCCGAGTTAACGACACCGTCCTGAGTTGTATCGCCGATGAGGATATCGATCGGCTGCGAAATATTGCCGACGTGATTGGCGGCGTCATGCACGTTACTCAGTGAGAGGACGACGTGCTGCGCGTTGGTGACGCCAGTGAGATTGACGATAAACTGGTGCGAATCGCTGCCGATAATGGCGCTATTGATCGTGCCGGTGCCGGTGAGTGAGGTGCTTCCCACACTCGTTAGGCCGTCCGCAAAGACCAAAATCAATTGGTAATCGCCGTTGGCGCCGCCGCTGCGACATTCAACTGTCGGCGCTTGTCCCGTCGGTCGCAGGGGAAGATCGAACGTAGTACTGCCATGCACTTTCCGCGATACCGCCCCAGTCAGCTGCGGGAGGTTCGGATGCACGGAGATTCCGATCTGCGACGGTGTAGACACTTGATCGGCGCTGTCGGTGACGGTCAATCGCGCCAGATAATCGCCCTCGGCGTTATAGGTATGATTGAACGACGAAGAACTCTGCGTGACCGGTGCGCTGCCATCGCCGAAATCGAGCGTGTAACTGACAATGCTCGTGCAGGGATTGGCATCGTTCGAAGCGGCGCCGCTGAAAGTCACCTGCAATGGCGGCGAGCCAGCTTGTGGATTCGCCGTCAGGACGGCGCGGGGTTTGATGTCGAGACAACCGAGATTGCCGATGGTCGTGTAAGTCCCGTCGCCAGTCGTCGTCGCCCGATTCACGCGTGCTCCGCTGAGGATGCCACCGGCACGCTGATACGTTTTGGCTTGAATGTTCGTGATCTCAAGGCCCGGTTTCCACAGCTCAGGCTGAATAAACATCTCGTCCGCGATGGTGGCGGCCGCCTTGCAACTCGCGAATTCAACCGGAGCGGTGAAGTCGAAGTTGAACGTAATCGTTCCGTCCGCGGCAACACTTCCGGTGAGCGGATGTGGATCGATTGGCGTCAAAAGCGTCGTGCATTCACTGCCTGTGGCGGGGTCGATCCAACCGAAGTCGAACTCACCCGCGGGATTTGTCGTGTTGTCGTAACTCACGTACATCGTCTGCGGTTGGCCGGTAGAGTTGGCGCTGCCCGGAATCTTAAAGTAAACAATGTACGTCGACACCGGTGGAACAACGGCTGTGCCGGTGCTGCTCGGATCCATCGTGTTCACCTTCAGCGTCGCGGTAATTCCTTTTTTGCCGCAGCCCATAAAGGGTTCGCCGAGGTTGACACGTTGAATCGTGAACTGGCCGGTCGGATCCGGCGTGATGGAAGCGGCGCCATCCTGCACTTGAATGTATGGCAGCTGGCAGGCCGTTTGGCCCGGTTGGACGCCATCGACATTTAGCTCGTGGCAGTAGGTGCTCTCACCCACCGCATTTACGGCCGTCACTTTGTAATACCAGTTCGAGGTGTTGGGCGCGCTCTGGTCGAGATACTTGTTCGTTAGTTCGCCATCGACATGCGCGATGAAGGTCTCGAGTCCGGCAAAATTGCCGCGATAGATGTTGTACCCGGTCACGGGCGAGCCTCCATTGTCCGGCTCTAGCCACGAGAGCAGCGCGCTGGTTGGATTCTGGCGCACTACTGAAAGTATCTGCGGCGCCGCCGGTGGTTGCGGTTCGATTGGATCGAATGCCGCGAACAAGCGACGTCCGCCGGATTGACGTGCGATCGTCGCATGCGCGTCGGCAGATTGCGTGGTGTTCTGATCGTTCGTGCAACCAACGCAACCGTCGGTGTAACCAACGAGGACGCGACCTTCTCGATCGACATCGATACCGTTGAAATCCAAAAGGTGACGCGCACCGGTGCAACCCAGGCCTAACAAGCAAATGTTCCCGATCTGCACCGGGTCGTTAGGCGTGGCATCGACCACGACCCAGTTTTTTCCGCCGTCGTAGGTGTGCGCAATGTAGAGATGCCACACTTTTTTGGTCGAGTCGGCAATCGTTCCCAACCACGCGTAGGCGGCGCGATTGTCATCGCCGGCCACGACGATCGGGAACACCGAGTTTTGACTTCCGAAAACGGAGCTGAGGTCCTTCTCGTCCTGCCACGTCACGCCTTCGTCCGGCGAATGCGCCACGTGCGCATGTCCGTCGCCGCTGACCCAGCCGAGATAGAGTGTGTTCGGAACCTGACCCGCCGGCTTGCCGACGGTGTTTTGTCCAATACCGATCGCCGGATCCGCGCTGCCGGTACTGTTAGGCACATTGCGCTCTTCCCACGTGATGCCGTTGTTAGTCGAAACCGCGACCCCATTCGAGCCGACATTCGGGCCGACCGGCGCACCGCACGACGAGTTCGGAACGTAAACCGTCCCCTGCGGCGAAACTTTTACGTGACCGTGAATGCCGCCGCCGCACACTGTCGGATCAAAAATCGGAACGCCCGGTCCATACGTCACGCCACCATCATCGCTGCGTGAGCACTCCGAGTTCTGAACACCATTTTGCGAACAATAATAAATCGCGTTCGGATACGCAGGCGCCGGCGGTGTCGGCACTGGCGCGTGGAATGGTCCGCCGCATAACGTTTCGTGGTCCGGCCCTGCTGGATAATTTCCTGCCACCACCGGTGTCCACGTTTGTCCGTCATCATCCGAGAACGCCGCTGTGCTCGTGCCCGCGGCCAGATCAAGACCGAAAACGCGACCGGGCGTGTGCGGCGGATTCGTGTTGCGCCCTAACTCGGCCGTAGTGAAATGATCGACGAAGCCGATCGGATCGAGCCCGGTAATGATCGGCGCATTCGTGTCGACCCAGTTATTGATCGCCGGCGACGAACAATCATCAAAATCAGTGCGCCATTGAATGGTATCGCCCGTGAAGAATGCGACACCGCCTGTGTTCAACCGCGTTTGCCCGAAGATCTGCCGTAAACCGGGAACATTCGGATTCCAATCCACGCCCATCGACGGCTCGTTATCGCCGTTCGCCTGACTCGGGGCCGCGGGATAATTCATATAGCGCGGCGGCGCGCCTCCGCCTTGCGATGTGGTCGGGAACTTTGTCACCAAACTCACCGTGCCGGTAATCGGCGCCGTCCCCACCGAGGACGAACAAACCAAATGATAAACCGTTCCGTCAGCCGGAATCGGGAGAATGATCACCGAAGGATCGACAGTGGAATTGTTGTTCGCGACCAGATTGCGGTTCTGGTCGAGCACGAAAATATCGATATCCACGTTTGCCGGCGTCCAATTCACCGACCAGCTCAAGTTTTTCGTCGTCGCCAGGCTCGACGCATTTACCGTGAGCACGAAATCGCTGCACGAGTTTGGCGCGGCGCAATTCGGAACGCCGAGGACGCCCGTCGGATTTGGGACCGTAGGTCCATCCGCATAAGTAAGCGACTGAGTTGTGGTATCGACAGTACCACTAGCAGGCGTCGCCGTCGGCGCGTTCGGCTGTGCCAAAGCTCGTGGGCGAGAACTGCGTTTCGTCTTCGCGAATGCTTCCGATAGAAACAGACTGCTCGTGAGAATAATTACGAGCGCGGTAACGAGCCGCCATTTGGATATCTGGGTAATAGTGCGCATAACGAGTGGAAGGGTTCTGGTCTCTCTTCGGATTCCGCCGCGCCTTTACGTGCCTCCCGACACAAAAAAGTTAGACCCCGCCCCTTGGGCGCAAGATCGACAACTATCTTTCGAGCGGGTTACGGAAGCGCCGTACCCGATTTCGACTTCACCAGCGCGACGTCCGCGCTATTGATGTTTCCATCCACCGTCACGTCGATCCGGAAATTTGCCGACGTGACCGATTGACCTGATTGCGACTTCGTCTGCGCAATGTCGGCTGAGTTAACGAATCCATCTGCGGTCGTGTCGGCTAACAAGAAATTAATCGGCACGATCAAGTCGCCGCTCAGATTGTGGAGCGTGACCGAGCAACGCGCCGAAGTCGGCACACCCGTTAAATTAACCGTTGTTTCACTTCCGACCGTGCTTGCGCCCGCGATGCTGCCGCAGGTTGTCGTGATGGAAGTGAAGCTGACCGGCACACCTGCCCTAACAACGATCTGATGGTCGCCATTTGCGCCACCAGTGCGCGGTTCGATCGCCGGTGTGCCCGTTAACGGAAGATCGAGATCGAACGTGCCGGCGCTGCCATGGACTTTGCGCGACACCGCAACCGTCGTGGCCGGATCGAAAACGTATCCTTGCGAAACATCGATGAGATTAAAGAAAACGCCGCCAAATCCAGTGGTGGAATCGCGCGGAACGCTGTTCGCTTTCGCCGGTAACGTCATCGTGCTCGCGGTCACTTCGTGGAGCCGATTATCGATTGCGCCGGCTTCGTTCACGTTCGAGAGCGGAACATAAATGGTGATGTTCCCGTTAGGCCCGAGGGTTGATTGGCAGTTCGCCGCGGGCAATTGCGTGTCGCCCGGATAAGTCAGGACGCCACCACCGCCTACCGCTTGCACCGCATTTTCGCCGATGAAGCATTGCAGTGCGGCGCCGTTGTTCGATTCCGCGTAGGCATGAAAGTTTTTCCCGCCCGCGCCGTCGGTCGAGGACGGAACGAACCATTGCGTGTGCCATACAAGATCGACATCGGGATCCTGCGCCAGCGTCGGCGCGAGGCTCAGGTCGTTTAGTTGCATGAAAATTTTGTAACATGGGGCCACCACCGAACATGGAGCGGTCGTCACCTTCGTGATGTTCGAAGCGGCGATGTCGAGCTGCGGCATGTTCGCACTGCTGACACCGCTTACTTCATATTTGCCGTCGCCGGTTTGATCGCTCACGCCGTTGTAAGGCGTAATTCCCGGAACGTTAACGAGTGATGATGGCGAGGTGTACAATCCCGCGCCGCCATTTTGATGAACGTACATGGCGTGTCCGGCCAGGCCACCGTCGATGTTGTTGGAATCGGCATAACTAATGTGCGCATCGCCCTGCGGTCCGGTTCGCAATTGCAAATAATCGCCCAGCGCGCGGCTGGCCCAACCACATTGTCCGCCGATGATGGTTTGCACCGCACCGCGATGAACATGATGTGAGCTCGCGCGGACGGGTGCAGTGAAAACGACACCGCCCGGATCATGCGCATTAGTCGATTGCGCCATCCAAACACTCCAAAGACCATCGACCGCATCCGGGCCGTTAATGTTTTTGCCGCCCGGCGGCGGGTTCAGCACGTTTTGGCCGCAACCGACAAAATCGAACATGCTGCCGAGATTCGCCACGCCCGGTGTGCCGTACCAAACGATGTTCACGCGGCCATCATCGCCCGCGTTGATCCACGCGAAGACGTTGTTGTGCAATACCCCGTCAGGCGAACCGGAAGTGTCGATCGTGATCGGCGCGCTCCATGTGTTTCCCTGATCGGTCGAATACGAATACTTCAAGACCGTGTCGCCGGTTATCGCGAGATCGCCGGTCGCGTTCGTGGCCGGGCCGAGTGGCGCCTGTTCCCAAACCGCATACAGATTCCCCGCTTTGTCGATCGCCAGGGTCGGGAAATTTGCGCCCGTCTTTTGTCCCGCGCCAAGATCCGCGACTAACAAATCGGTGCAGTTCAATCCGCTCGGATCGCTCACGTTTGGCACCGCCGCACCGAAAGCGACCGGGAAACAACGACCAATCAAAATTTTGTTTAGCTCCACATTATCGTGAATGACGAAGATGTGTTTTACCGGCGCTGAGAGCGTCGCGTATTGACCGGGAGCACCCGTGGGTTGGCCTAACGTCGTCGCCACCGGACTCACTTCGTTGTTGCCCATGATCGCTTCATCACATCCGCCCACTGGCGTGATGTGGTTCGCGGGACCGAATTCGATGCCGGCGGTCGGTTCCAATCCCGTGACTGGCGACCGATACATCACGAGAACGTTATTAGCGGGCGTGGTTCCGCACACCACGCCGCCCGGTCCGATCTCGTCGTTAGCCAGATAAATACTGCCCCCGGCCAATGGATCGCCGTCGATCGCATACCATTGTCGATCTACCACTGAGTCCGGCACGCCGGTGTTGCTGCAGGTAAACGTGACACCGCCATCATCCGAGCGCGCGGTGCTGAAGTTCGCCAGCGTCAGATCGTTGAAGTACAACCGGCCTAACGGATCGACCGCGATCTCGGTGTCGCCACCACCGTGGCACGTCGTCACTTTGCCTTCGAGCGGCGCGGCGCCTACCACCCACTTGAATGTGCGTCCACCATCGAGCGAATGCCAAATCCAGCTCGTGTCGGCCGAAGCAGATCCCGGTGCGCTTGTGTAAATGCGATTTGGATTTGTCGGATCGATGCGGAGCGATTCCTCGAATCCAGTCCCGCCGATTCCAGCGATAATGGGATGACCGAAAGTGGGCGTATTAACCGAAACGGATGGTGATGTTGGATTCGCCGGCAAACGGCCGCCCGCCGGACGCCGGAAGGCCGCGAACTTCGAAAACTTGAGAACCGGCCCGCGTGTCGATGTCGATCTTGTCGAAGGCACGCTGCTTAACCCGAGTGAAACGGCGATAACGCACAACGTTGCCGCGAAAACGATGCGGATACGCCGGGCGGGGGATTGGTTTTGCATAATAAGTATTCGTGCCGCCTCGTCTCGTCGGCCCGGTTTCAGCCTATTATAAATAGGCGGCTCGTTTCAATTGCGGAATAGTGACCCTCATGTAAGGGCCTGATGGAAATGGACAAGATCGACATCTCCATCCTGAAACGCGCCTACGCCGACGCGAAATAATTAACGCCGATGAAAATCGGAGTGCTCGTACGAGGCGCCGGCAGAAATCTGGAGATGTTCGTTGCCGACTGTGCCGGTTAGATAACCCGACTCGAAATCGCCGCTGAATCTATTGCTCGCCGACATTCCAAACATCACGCCGATTTCGCCGTGGGCGTAATCGAAGATCGGTTTGTGCAATTCCGTTATCGGCTCCGATTGCACATCTTTCGGGGACACGGTTGCGACGGTGGCAATGCGCCGAGGCGCGGTCACGATCACCGCCGGCAACGGTACATCGACAATCGACTCTGAACTTTTCCACTCAAAAGCGGCCGATGCGATCGTATCCGGAAACGCGAAGGATTCCGCGCTCGCGAGCGCGAGTGATGGAAGTTGCACCTCGCGATTATTCAAGTCGCTAAACGAATCCGACTGTTGTGCGAATGAAGTAAAGGAGATCGCCAGAAACCCCGCGGCGACCATGAGAGCCCGTGTGATCATGTGGCAATTGTCATTCCGAAACCCGTCGCGCGCGAGCGAAATTTATGTCGGACGGAGTATGTCGATCTTGCGTACGCAAACGCGGGTGGCCGGAAAGTCCAGCCACCCGCGCAAGATTATTTCGACGTTCGTTCTTAGAACGAGCCGAAGCGGAAATTGATCCCGGCCGTGACCATGTGGATCCCATCATGGTCGTGATGGAACGTGTCGCCATCCCGGTTGCCCGAAGTCGTGTCGTCGACGTTCAGGAAATCATATTCCACTTTCACGCTCCAATGCGGATTGATGCAGTATTCGAGTCCGCCACCGACCGTCCATGAAACTTCGGTGTCATCGTGGATCGACCGATCACTCGGGTCAATCCTGGTTCGATTGATGAAGTCGGAGGCCTCATTCTTGACGTCCACGAAATCGACGCCGCCTTTGACGTACAAAAGGAGACGGTTCCATGCAAAGCCAAGGCGCGGCGTGACCGTCGCGTACCAGTTGTAGTCGATACGAGAGAGGTTATCGAGCGGACCGAAATCACCGGTAGGATTGTGGGCATCATCCAGATCCAGCCAGCCGCCGGATCCTTCTAGGCCGAGGACGAAGCGATTCATTTGCCAGTTAAATCCGACCTGACCACCGGCCGTAAAGCCGTCGGCATCGTTGTTGTAAGTCAGGCGCGGCGGGGTTTCATCGAAACCACCGTTATCACTCCACGTGGAATTGTCGCTCCATGCGTATCCGGCGTTACCACCAATGTAAAAACCGGTCCAGGTGCAGACCGTCTCCATGGGTTTGGTTTCGACCACGGCGTTCTTGCCGGAGGACGAAATTGGCTCGGGTCCGGCTAACAACGGACCAGCTGTGACGATGGCAGTTAAAACAGCGAAGCACCCGAAGGTGCGGGTTAAGGTAGAACTCATGGGCGATGTTGTGCTTCAGCTTCCAACCTGCGTCAAGCAAACTCTTGGTTAGGCCCTGGCCGACTCAATCTTCTTCCATTCGTCGTCGCTCAGCTGAATCTTCGCCGCTGCCATGTTTTGCTCGAGGTGCTCGATCTTCGACGTGCCCGGAATCGGCAACATCACCGGCGATTTCCAGAGCAACCACGCGAGCCCGAGTTGCACCGATGTGACGTTGCGCCGCTTCGCCTCCTCTTCCAGGCTATTTGATCGGCTGAGCGCGCCATGTCCGCTGCCGCCGATCGGCGCCCACGGCAGGAACCCCATTTTTTCCTTCTCGCAATATTTCAGCACGTCCTCTGAATCGCGGTCGCTGATGTTGTAGCGATTCTGAATGCTGACGATCGGCACCACTTTCCGCGCGCGCTCGATTTCCTTCACGTCCACGTTGGACAATCCGACGTGGCGAATTTTTCCGGCGTCGCGCGCGGCCTTGATCGCGCCTAACGATTCTTCGATTGGAACATGTCGATCTACCGTGTGCAATTGATAGACGTCGATGCGATCGACTTTTAGTCGCTTCAGACTTTTGTCGATCGCTTCGGTCAAATGTTGCGGCCGGCAATCGGGCACCCATTGCCCCGGGCCCGGTCTCGTTAGGCCGCCTTTCGTGGCAATGACCAAGCCTTTCGGATACGGGTGCAGCGCTTCCGCGATCAATAGCTCGCTCACTTCCGGGCCGTAGGCATCGGCCGTGTCGATGAGATTCACACCGAGATCGAGCGCGCGCTTGAGAACTTTCTTCGCGTTCTCGCGGTCGGGCGGCCAACCCCAAATTCCTTCGCCCGTTAAACGCATCGCGCCGAAGCCGAGGCGATTCACATTGAGATCGCCGCCGATCGTAAATGAAGATGTCGATCTTTCCGTTGCGCTCACAAGTCTGGGTAAACCTCCTGCTAAAATCGTCGCGCCGCCAATCAGGCTCGCGCCCAAAAATTTCCGCCGCGTAATCTCGCTCACATCAAAACCGTAAGTCTCGGTTTCGTCATGGTCAAAACGAAGATCGACAATTACTCCTGAAATAATCTTTGCAGCTCGGCGTAGGAAGCGCCGTGCTTCAATTCCTCGAACGTCCCCTGCTCCATCAATTCGCTGGCCGAGCGAATAAATCCGCCCCACGCCGCGCGCGCGAATGCGCCGCCGACGCTCACGCGACGCGCGCCTGATTCCGCGGCATCACGCATCGTTAGGCCGCCGGGATTTCCGATCAACACATTCACCGGTTTGGGCGCGACCGCTTCGACGATCGCTTTGATCTCATCGCGTTTCGTCGGCCCGGGCGCGTACAAGCAATCGGCGCCCGCATCGGAAAACTTAACCAGGCGTTTGATTACTTGATCGAGATTCTCGCGGCCGACGAGCAGGCCTTCGGCGCGAGCAACGAGTAAAACGTTCGAGCCGTGTAACCCTTCGCGCACGGCATGGACGCGCTCCACCGCAAGATCGACATCGTACAACGGGCTCTCTTTGCGATCGGCCGCATCTTCGATCGATAAACCGGCCACACCGGTCTCCGCGCAAATCCGCGCGTTTTCCGCGCACCAGTTCGGCTCATCCGCGTATCCGTTTTCGAAATCCGCGTTCACCGGGATGTCCGTCGCCTCTACCAACTCGCGAATGTGCGCGATCATCTCGTCGCGTTTGACCGAGCCATCCGCGACACCGCGCGAGAACGCATAACCCGCCGAAGTGGTCGCGATCGCTTTGAATCCGAGATGTTGCAGATATTTCGCCGTGCCGATGTCCCACGGATTTGGAAGCGCGAAACAACCGCTCTCATGCAGCTTCCGAAATTCCGCGCGCTTCTCTTCGATTGATTTCATGCGGGAAAATAACATTGACGCTCAGGCGCGCCCGCCATTTCGATTGGGGCCATGAAAATACACGCCTCGATTGTCCTGGTTTTGTTTTCGATGACGATGTCGATCTTCGGCGGCGATCCGAAGATAGAGCAAACTGTTCGCGATACGGACGAGCAATGGTCGAAAGCCGCCGCTGCGAAAGACGTTGAGAAGACAATTTCGTTTTATTCCGACGACGCCGTTGTGCTGCCGCCAAACGCGCCGGCCGTGACGACGAAGGAGGGAAGACGCGAATTATGGAAAGGCTTTCTCGACAGCTTGAGTGCGATCAATTGGAAGACGACGCGGGTCGAGGTCGCCAATTCGGGCGAGCTCGCCTACCTCACCGGCACGTACGAAATGACCGGCAAAGATGGAACGAAGGACCGCGGAAAATATCTCGAGGTTTTCAAGAAGCAGCCGGACGGATCGTGGAGATGCGGCGCCGACATGTTTAGTTCCGATTTGCCGGCTACGCCTAACAAGTAGCATTCAGGGTCGATTGTCGATCTTGCCGATGTCGATCTTTTATTCGCAGCGCAAGGCCGTGACCGGATCGACATTCAACGCGCGACGCGACGCGATCCAGCACGCGACCAGCGAAACGATTCCGAGAATCAGACTAACGATGGCGAAGCTGAACGGATCGTGCTCGCTCACGCCATACATTTGATTTGCGACCAGTTTCGCGAGCATGAGCGCAATCGCGAGACCGGCCGCGACACCGGCAGTCAATAACACCGCGCCTTCCTTGAAGATCATTCCGAGAATGCGGCCGCGCGTTGCGCCCAGCGCCAGGCGGACGCCGATCTCGCGCGTGCGTTGCTGAATGCCGTACGAAATTACGGCGTACAAACCGGCGGCGGCGAGAAAAAGCGCGGCGGCGGCGAACGATCCAATGAGCAGCAAACTGAAACGACGCGAGGCCAGGGCCGCTTTCATGACGTCGGCCATCGGGCGAACATCGCCGACGGCTACGCCTGGATCGACATGGTGAATCTCACCGCGCAATTGCGGTTCGAGCGTCGGAATATTCGGCGATGTCCTGAGTACCCAGTAGGTGCTGTTACGCAGAAATGGCACGCCATCTTTGTGCGCTTGTCGCAACGGCAAATAAAGATCAGGGCGCGCCGGCGTTTCCAGGTTGGTCTGTTTCACCGCGCCGACGATCCCAACAATTTCCACCGCTCGCGGCTCAGCGTCATTGTCATCAATCATGACGCGCTGACCGATCGGCGAGCGATCGGGAAAATGATTCTTCGCCAAAACGCTGCTGACAATCGCAACCGGCGGACGATCGCCGTCGTCTTCTTCGCTGAAGTATCGCCCGCCTAACAACGGAATTCCCATCGCGCGAAAATAATCCGGACTAACGATTCGATAATTCGTGGACGGCGTGTCCTCCGGCTTCGAAGGCGGCCGGTCGGGCCGCGTGAAATGGATGAACGAAATACTTTTCGGCGCGAGCGGTAAGATCGACACCAAACCGGCGCTTTGAATTCCAGGCAACGCCGCGAGGCGCGGCTGCAATTTTTCGTAAAACTGAACGATGGATGCGCGATCGGTGTAGGTGACCTGCGGCAAAGAAAAGCGAATCGTCAAAACATTCGCGGAGTCGAATCCGGGCTGCTCGCTACTCACGCGCACAAAACTGCGAAAGAGAAGGCCGGCGTTCGCGAGCAAGACGAGCGCGAGCGCGATCTGACCTGCCACGAGCCACGTTCGTAAGCGTGATTGCATTCCGCCTCCGGCCGAGCCCCGTCCGCCGGAGACGTGCGCATCGCGCAAGTCGGTCCGCGAAAGCAGCCAGGCCGGCGCAAGCCCGCACGCCAGAGCGGCGATCAAAGTCATAACGCTTGCAAACGCGAACACTTTCCAATCGATGGCAAAAGTTTGAATTCGCGGCAGGTCGGTTGGAACAAGGCGAAGCAACGCGCGCCGGCCGAATATTTCGACGAAAACGCCTAACGAACCGCCAACCACGGCGATGATCGCGCTCTCGACCAACAGCAAACGCGCCAATTGCCGCCGCGTCGCGCCTAACGCCGTGCGCACCGCGAGCTCGCGTTGGCGCGCACCCGCGCGCGAGAGCGAAATGCCGGCGAGATTTGTGCAGCCGATCAGGAGCAGCGCCCCCGCTGCGCACAAGATCGACAATAACACCGCGCGGACATTGTCCACGATCTCCTCCGTGAGCGGAAGCATCGTTAGGCCGATCTTCCCGGTGTAAACGTCGGGATATTGGCGGTGCAGATTTTGCCGGATCGAATCAAGCTCCGCGTGCGCCTGTAACGCAGTCACGTGCGGTTTCAATCGACCGACCATTCGCAAAAAATTAACGGAGTTACGCGAGTTGCGGCGCGGATCGGATTCCGGCTGCATCGGGATCACGACGTCGGTGTCGAGATTGGGCAGGGCAAAACTACCCGGCAAAATCCCAACGATCTGCCGAGACTCGCCGTTCAAATTGACCGAGCCACCAATCACGTCCGGATTTTTCGCGTAACGCCGCGACCAAAGACCATAGCTAATCATCGCGACTGGTTCGGCGCCGTTTTTGTCATCGGCCGGAATCAACGTTCGACCCAGAAGCGGACGCAGGCCGAGAATCGCGAACGTGTTCGCCGTTATTCGCACGCCCTGGACGCGCTCGGGTTCGCCCGAATCCGATATACTCGGATTGTAAGACGCGATTGCGCCCAAACCTTCGAACGAAATGTTTTGATCGCGGTAATCGCAATACTCGGGCAACGAAAAATTCGTGCGCGGATTGTCGATGCGCTGCGAATAAATCCAGAGCAGCGTTTGCGGATTGCTGAAACCGAACGGCCGCAACAGAACGGCGTTAACGACCGAAAATGCGGACAGGGTCGCGCCGATGCCCAGGGCCAGTGTGAGAACTGCGACCGCGAAAAACGCCGGCGATTTTCTCAATGTGCGCGCGCTGAAGCGCACGTCCTGGATAACATTGTCGATCCAATTTCCACCGAGCTCTTCGCGGCATTCCGCTTTGAAACGCTCGGTGCTGCCGAATTCGATTCGCGCCTGGCGCTCGGCTTCCGCGGCATTCAATCCCGAGCGTTCGAGCGCGGCGCGGCGCAATTCGAGATGCGCGCGCAGCTCTTCCGCAAGTTCGTTGTCGATCTTAGCGCGTTGGAAAAATCTGCGGCCTAACGAGCGAAGATAAGCGCTCATATTTCCTGCGGTCGCGCCCGCAAGGCCGATGTCACCGCCGCCACGCTTTGGTTCCACCAATTCGTTTCTTCGCGCAAACGTTTCCGTCCGCGCGCGGTCATCTCGTAAAACTTGGCCCGACGATTGTTCTCCGATGTCCCCCACTCCGTTTTGAGCAGTCCCTGCCGGACGAGACGGAAAAGCGCGGGATAAAGCGCGCCTTGTTCGATCAGCAGTTTACCGCCGGAAATTTGTTCGATTCGTCGCAGCACGGCGTAGCCATGGAGCGGTCCGAGCGAAACCGCTTTCAAAATCAAAAGGTCGAGGGTGCCTGGTAAAAGTTCGGCGGATTCGTCGCTCATTCGCTCTCCTAAATGATTTAGGAGATTAGCGCTTTCTCTCCTAAGCGGTCAAGGAGAGAAGATGTCGATCTTGCGCGCGGTCGCGACGGTTCGCTACGTTTTCGGGCCGACGTTGGTTGTTAAAAGATCGACATCTTCCTATTACGAGCGCTCGACTTGTCCGGATGGTTTCGTTAGACCCTCGTCATGCTTTTGCGTTTATGGCTTTGCGTGATGATGTCGATCTTCGGCGGTGTGATCGCGCTGGCGGAAGAGGCGCCGCAGGCGGATGCGTTGACGTCGCACATTCCGCGGATTCGCGTCGACTCGAGCGGCCTGATCAGCGTCGGCTACAGCAAACGAAAGCACATTCTCGAGATCGAGTTCGCCAACGGGGCGGTCTATCGCTACCTCAATGTGCCACCTTCGGTGCATCGTGACTTGATGGCGGCGGAATCGAAAGCGCGTTACTACGATCAGAACATCAAGCGCAATTACCAGTCGCGACGCGTCCGGCCGCGCGTGAAAGATCGGCCGACGAATTGAAGAAGCGCTGGCCCCAACGCTGGCAGGATTTTCGAAATCATTATCTCGTCCTGACTTGGGAGGAAAAGAAAGTGATCGCGTTTATCGGGGCGGCGTTTTTACTCGGCCTAACGACCAAGTGCTACCGCGACCAACATCCGCCGCCAATTCCCTCGGTCGAGACGAAACATTCTGCGCACCAAAGTGCCTCTTCCCCGCGGCCGAAACGCTCACGCGCGAAGGCCTCGCCCACGCCTAACGAGTAGGCAGATGTCGATCTTGCAAGAAGTCGCGGCGCCGGATCAAACCCGACGCTCGGTCCCAGTGATGAGACGGCGCGACCGCCGCGACACGTTCGGCAAACGAAATCGCCGAAGAAATCCCGCGCGTTGCTTTGCGACTTTGTGTTGCGCGAGATACAGCGCGCAATTCTGAGTTATCGTCGGTTCTATCATATCCCTATCCTCCCTCGCTTGGACGGCTCTCCGCCGATCCCATTCAAATGCTCTTCTGGATTGATTCGCGAATCGGGGGCGAGTTGGTCGTGCGGCGGCAATGGTTGCTTTCGTTTCGCTAGATCTTGTGCTGGATTTCGAAAAGGTGGCGTCTTTCGTACGTCGCGATCAGGCGCAGATTATTTTCGCCTAACGAGAAGATCGACATCGCGCCACCATTCAGCTGAGCTGGTGCGACGTCTTTGAGTCAATTGATTTAACTCAAGGACTGCTTGTCGATGCGGGCTTGCACACGGCCGCAATCAGCAGGCCGGCGAAGAAGAACCCGGCAATCTCCATGACGATTTGCGAGATCGTGTAGGTGCCGCTGAAACTGTACCAGTTCCAATAGGGGACGTTGGTCACGACCGCGGCGAGCACGCCGGCGACGAAAATAAATCCGAGTCGGCCGGCAAACGTCGCAAGTCGTGTCTGCGCCAGTAGCCACACCACGAGGAATGCCTTCATAAAATCGGTGGCGAACTGGACCGCGATGCTTTTGCCGAAATTGAACACAGTCCCGGCCGGCTTATATATAAGAAGGCCCGAGGGCTTGGTCTTCATCTCCTCCATCATCCGTTCCATCCCTTTATGCTTATCTTCCCTGGAAGAATCGGCGGTAAGACCTCCGGTGGGAAACATGTACATGCCCGCTTTGGCGCCAATCGACGAATCGAGTGACGACGAGACCGCGTCGGTATTAGGCATGTAATTCAACCCGGCTTCGCCGAGCGGCGTAAACGTGTGCGCGACAAATTCCCACGCGAACATGACGACGGCCCCGAGGAGCGCAGCGAGTGAGAGTTTCATGATTTTGCCTCCGTTTGCGCGAAGTGTAGGCAATGCCGTTGCCGTCGGACAAGGCTGTTATCACTCGTCACCTTGTTCATTGCTGCGGGTGAGAGCGCGCCGAAAAGCTGACCGCCGCTCAGGAACTTGACCAGTTAGACGGGTCAGTTTGCTCGCGTCGTTGTCGGGGATGAGGGTGATGTCGATCTTGCCTAACGACGAACGTTAGGCGGCTCAATCTTTGATGATGGTGATCTTGTCCGCGACGTTATCGCCGCCGATTTTCTTGTAGTGGACGCGCACTCTCTGGTTCGTGCTCAGGCCCGGTGCTTCAACCGTTTTTCCGTCAGCATCGGCGTAGGCGGTCTTCGCGTTCAACTTGAACTGCACCGGCTCGTTCGGCGCGAGGGTTTCGAGGACGAGTGAAGCGCCGGCGGTGTACTCTTTAATAGTACCGGTCATTTCCGCGCCGGTTTTTGGATCGGGGCTATTGGCGGTCGGTTGCGCGGACGCGATCGACGCCGCCGCCAGAAAAGTGACCGCACAGAAAAAAGCGAAGGTTCGTTTCATCATCATAATGTTCCTCCGCAGCAATATCGCTGCTAGCGACGGCGGAAGGCGTAGAAATCGACTCTCGATCTTGGTCGTTTGGCTTGGAGCAAAATGAATTTCTCGCAGTGAAGTTCCGAATACCGCATTTTATGATCGTGTCGCGCTCCGCAATTGCCAGCCGTTGGCGATCAATCTTCTTGTACGCTGTCCTTGGCGTTTGGTTCGGCAGTTTCGGTGGCATTCTGTACTTCCGTGCATGGCAACTCATTTTTCGATTGTGGCCTTCTGAGTTAGCTCCGCTCCAATATCCATTTTTCGTCGGGACATCTGGCTTGGCTTTGCTTGCGTTGATACGAATCAGCGGCGCGAAGATCCGACATTATCGGCACTTCTGGAGGTATCCTCCTTTATTGTCATCAATACTAATCGTATGTTTGAGCCTTATCTACGTCGCCATTGTTCCAGCGACTGTGACTGTAACAGGTCTTGGACTAACACAGCGGTGGCTAATAGCGCTCTGCCCGATCGTGCTCTGGTTTGCTGCGGGCCTAATTGCGCCAATCGCCTACCGTTCGCCGGCTGCAGTTGGGATACCGCCGAGTGACAACATCTATTACAAGCGACGACTGGATGATCTCGACATTACTGCTCTGCTCGCGTGGCTGTCTGACGAACGCGCTATTGAATCGGACGATCAAGATTTCTTCGAGGCAATAGACCGTGCCCAGAGAATCTGGAATGCCGTTCAAAAGCACCGATCTGCCTTGCGCCCACACCTTTTACAAACGGTCGTTTTGGAGGGGCCTTTCGGCGCCGGAAAGACGAGCGTTGTGAACCTGCTCCAGAGGTTCGTAGAACGGGAAGGAGATGGTCGATATCTTGTAGTTCCAGTCAGTGCTTGGGGATTCTCATCTTTGTCGGCCAGACAGCACGTGCTGAATCAAGTCATCGAACAACTTTCAGAACACGTTGATTGCCTTGCGGTGCGTGATTTACCGCGCGATTATGTCGATGCGCTCGTCGAGTCTAATAAGTGGTTCGCGCTGCTTAAACCTTCGGTCAGCCAACTTGCGCCGGCAGAACGGCTCAAGCGTTTAATGCCGATTCTAAATGCGATTGATCTCCACCTTATCGTGGTCATTGAAGACAGCGATCGAAACGATGTCGATTTCAATCCGCAGCATTTGCAGTCAATGCTGAATGATTTTCGCGAAGTAGAGCGACTGTCGTTCATTCTTACAGTCGGGAGTGCCAGCGGGGTCGACTTTCCGAAAGTTGCGGAACACATTGAAACAATTCCGCGGCTTTCTCAATACGATGCACTTTCATTAATCGACGCTGTTCGCGAGTATTGCCGCGATAATTGGATACCAATCGATCCTGTAGCCGATGAGCCGGAATAGACCTCGAAAATTACTCGCAGAACTCGAAACAAGTCGACTCGCTGGCGACATGTTCGGCCATAGAACAGGTGCGTGGCCGGCAGCGTTGGGCGATTTGTTAGATACTCCGCGTGCTCTGAAGTTCACATTGAGCTCAGTTATTAAGTCATGGGAGAAGATGTCCGGCGAGGTGGACATCGATGAATTAATCATTCTGACCGCCCTCAGATTTCGAGCTGGACCCGCTTTTTCTTTCGTCGTTAGTCGCGCGTGGGACATGCGTCTGCTCGCAAAGCATGGCGCGCGTGAGGACGACAAGGCTGAAAGGGAGCGGCAGCTAGAGGAACTCCGATCAGAATGGAAAGACGCGCTTTCAAAGACGGACGCAAATCGATTCGCTGTCGAGATTCTGGTTAGTGATTTATTTCCGGCAGCATACCTGGTTACAGGGCGAACCAAATGGTTGCATTCGAATCGACTTCAATCAGTGGCTTCGTCCCGCGGAGATATTTATATCGGACGTATTGCGGCCGGGGAACTACCGCGGAATACAGTTCGTGATCAAACAGTCTTGCGCTTTTTACATTCGGTTGCTGAAGGCCATGACTTGGAAGTGTTCGCGAAGCGTTTTGTATCTTCTCGCGAATTCGCCGACACAACGATTTTTTTCGACGACGCAGTGCGGAACTGGCCTACCGAACCCACTATCGCCGTGGCCGCACGTTTGTCGGCAGCGTCGGCGATGATCCGGGTAGCTTCAGAAGAAGCTGGTGACGGTTTATTGTATCAGCATCCAACGTTTCATTTGGTCAAGCACTGGATCGCTAGCGCAAACCAAGGAGATAATTACTTGGAGTGGGCGACACATGAAATTGTCTCGAGGATTCCAAAGGAATTGATGCGCGCCACCGAACTGTACTTTGATCTCTTCCGCGATATGCGCGTCGGAATTGTCGATCAAAGCCGCGCCCGAGGACAAATCTTGGAAAAAGCCAAAGAGTCTTTCGTACCGTTATCCTCAACAGACTTCGCAAAGTGCTTTCCGGCAAACTTTCCGTATACGCTGTCGCATCTCGTTCGTTTAGATAAACAATCCCATGGCCCTCCCATGCGCTTGCGATTGGCAGATTGGTCATGGTTAGCCACGAAGTTATTAAAAGGCATCGAAAAGCGGCCCGACATCTTAATTCCGCACTCGCTCGCTTTATTCGGCACGTTTGGTCCGCAGCCGGGACCATTTAGTTTCTACAGATTTCGTGACGAAGACGTTTCTTCTTTCTTTGGTAGCGGTCGGGATACGTTCTATCAACTCATACAGCGGCCATTCACCCCGAGCCCTGCGCTCGACCCCAATTTTGCACTCCTACTTCCGCTGTCAGCGCAGCAAGCCGGTCGCATTCTCGCCGGAGAACCGCAAATGGGCGATCCAGCGGATACCCAATACTGAATGCATTGATGCCGAATTTTCGTTTGACGAATTCGGAAACCGAATTACGCTCCAAGTCCCGCGATAAGCGGGCTCGCCAATTGCGAGTGTTCTTCTTTCCGGCTCAGGGCTGAGCCGACTTCGGTCAGACAGTGATGACGGGTCGGGTTTTGCCGTGTACCGATGAAGTGGAGGATGTCGATCTTTGACAGTTTGGTTTTGAGTTCGCGCACGACTGAATTTTTCTCGAATGAAAAATTCGAAAGCGAATTTCAAAATGGATAATGAAGTCAGCGAAAATTGAATTGTGCGTTACCAAGCTCAGGCTTAGCGGCCTGGGTTGTTGGTTTCTTTGATCGAAATATTTAGTAGATCGACAATCCCCAGTTTCGGAAGAGGTGCAGCCGACACGGCTGCCGCCACAGAAGAAGCTGGGTATATAAAGTCAGATCAACCGATGCTATAGCGGCGTCGGTTTCAAACTTTACTGGTAAGTCTGCTGAGATTTACCGGTTCACGTTTTTAACGGAGAGTTTGATTCTGGCTCAGAACGAACGCTGGCGGCGTGGATAAGACATGCAAGTCGAACGGGAACTTTCGCTGTAGCAATACAGTGAAAGTTCTAGTGGCGAACGGGTGCGTAACACGTGGACAATCTGCCTTAAAGTGGGGGATAGCTCGGCGAAAGCCGAATTAATACCGCATGTGATGAGAGACGACATCGTCTTGAAATCAAAGCCGGGGCAACCTGGCGCTTTTTGAGGAGTCCGCGGCCTATCAGCTAGTTGGTGAGGTAACGGCTCACCAAGGCGATGACGGGTAGCTGGTCTGAGAGGACGACCAGTCACACTGGAACTGAGACACGGTCCAGACACCTACGGGTGGCAGCAGTCGAGAATTTTTGACAATGGGGGAAACCC
>JAJPGZ010000001.1 GCA_021325495.1 Spartobacteria bacterium | reverse complement strand
GCCGGCGGCGCAGCCGGACCGGCCCAGGAACTCACGCCAGCCGAACGTGGCAAAAAAGTTTTCTCACAGAATTGCGCGACTTGCCATCAGATGAGCGGCACCGGCGTTGCCGGACAATATCCGCCGCTCGCCGGTTCGGAATTTGTCACCGCCGGTTCACGTCGGCCGGCCATGATCGTGCTCAAAGGATTACAAGGCCCGCTTAAAGTGAAAGGCGTGCAATTCGGCACCGCCGTCATGCAGCCGTGGGACAAAACTTTGACCGACCAGAAAATTGCCGACGTTCTCACCTTCATTCGCAGTGAATGGGGCAACAAAGCCAGCCCGGTTTCCGCCGAACAAATTGCCGGGTTGCGCAAAGAGCTCGCCAGCCACGCGGAATCGTGGAACGAAGCGGACATTCTCGCGGTTCCGGCTGACGCCGAACTTCCGGGCGGAGCGCCCGCCGGTCAGCCTAACGAAGCGAGCAAAGGCGCGCCGCAACAGGCGCAACCGCCGAAACCGCAAGGTTAAGCCAGCGCATCCGCGAGCAGCTCGGCCATGTGCTTCGGCTCGCGCCCGCTAAGATCGACAAGTTGATGTCGGCAGCTCGTACCCGACGCCACCACTACATCGGGCTGCGCATTGTCGATCTTGCCTAACAAATCCGCCGCCACCTGCACCGACAGCTCATATTTCCCTTCCAGCATTCCAAACGCGCCCGCCATTCCGCAGCAACCGGTCTCGAGCAACGTTGCTCTCGCACCTGTTCGTTCTGCCAGCTTCGCCATGAATTGCGGTTTGATGATCGACTTCGCGTGACAGTGCGCATGGATGGCAACATTCAGTTGCCGATCTTGTGGCAGCTTCAGCTCGTTAGGCCAATTGTCTTCTACGAAGCGCTCGAAAAGAAAACATCGACGCGCCAATGTCTCCGCGTTCTCGATTTTTAGCTCGCGATAATCCTCCACGAACATCGACCAGCACGATGGCTCGAGAAAGATAATCGGTTCATCACCGTCGCGTAGAAGATCGACATTGTGCTGCGCCAGCTTTGCGGCGTAATCGAGATTGCCCTGACTGAATGCCGGCCGTCCGCAACATTGTCGATCTTGCGCGAGCGTCACTTCGTATCCGAGCGCTCTCAACACTTTTACTGCGGCTTTGCCAATGTTCGGTTCGTGATAACGCACAAAGGTGTCGTCCCACAAAATCACTTTCCCGCGTGTCGCGCCGTTGCACGATTGCCGCGCGAACCAGCGATCGAATCGCTCACTCGCATAATGCGGCATCGATCGCTTCGTCGAAATACCAAGAGGTTTGCGAATGAATGGAAGATCGACAATTGCATTCGCGATCGCGGGTATGACACAACCGAGTCGGCCTAACAAATCGACGTGGCTAAACATTCGCACGTTCACCGGCAAGCCGTCCCGCCGATAGCGTGCGAAATTCATCTCGGCCTTGAGCAGCGCGAGATTGACGTTTGACGGGCATTCCGGCGTGCAACCCTTGCACGAGAGACAATTGCTCAGGGCCGCATCGAGCTCAGCCGATTTCAACGGATCATGTCCGTTCACACGCATGTCGAGCGCGGCGCGAATGATATTGGCTCGTCCGCGCGTCGACATCACTTCTTCGCCGGTCGCCATAAACGTCGGGCACATCATCGGCGGATCTTTGCGGCAACCGCCGCAGCCGTTGCATTGCTCGAGATTGCCGATGAACGAGCGATCTTTAAAGGCGAAGGCGAGACGCGGCTGGAACGGCAGCTCGATTGGCGTGACGAAATTGTCGCGCAAGTGATTGTCGATCTTGTGGCGGTTGTCCGAAAGGATTTTGCCCGGATTAAAAATGTTTCTGGGATCGAACGTTTGTTTGATCTCGCGCATCAACTCGAACAATTCGTCACCGAGTTGTTCGCGCATGTACTCGGTGCGCGCGATGCCGACGCCGTGCTCAGCCGAAAGCGAGCCCTTGAATTGTTTCACTAACGCCGACGTTTGATCGGCGACCTGACGAAACTTCTTAAGATCGACATCGTCATGCAGATCGATCACCGGACGCACGTGCAGCAATCCGGTCGCAGCATGTCCGTAGAAGCTCGCGTCGAGTCCGAGCGGTTTCAGGATTGATTCCAATCCCGCGACATAAGCAGGCAACTGCTCCGGCCTAACGGCGGCGTCCTCGATGAACGCCACCGGTTTGGCCGCGCCGATGCAACCGGTGACGAGCGACAAACCGGCTTTGCGCACCATCCAAACGAGATTCATCTCGTGCGCGCTCGCCAAAATTTTCGTACGCAGGCCTAACGAACGCGATTGCAAGATCGACAATCGATCCTCGACGTTCTCGTCGTAGAACTCGACGATGAGAATCGCTTCGCACGGTTTGGAATCGAGCTCCATTAAATCGCGCGCCGGTTGGAAGTGGAGCTGGCCTTTGGTTTGATCGAGCAGGGGACGATCGATGTGCTCGATCGCCGCCGGTTTAAGATCGAGAAGTTCGACCGTGGCTTGCATCGCGTCCGCCACCGAGCCGAAGAAGATGAGACCGAGGCCTTTCGCGCGCGGCAACGGCGAGATTTTTACTTCCGCGGAAAAGATGGCGGCGAGCGTGCCTTCGCTGCCGGCGAGGATTTCGTTGAGACTGGGCGAACGCAAAAAACGCTCGACGCCGTATGCCGGCCAGCGTTTCAACAAGCCCGGCGGCATTTGCCGGCCGATCTCGTCCGCAGCCGCGCGAATGAGATTGTCGATCTTACCACGTTCGTTAGGCAAATCGGTCACGATGCGGCCATCGGCCAGGACGAACTCGAGCGAGACGATGTGATCGGCCGTCGTTCCATAAACCGGCACGCGGGCGCCGGAGGAATTGTTCGCGATCATGCCGCCGAGCGTGGCGCGCGAGCTTGTGGCCACGTCGGGGCCGAAACAGAAGCCGTGCGGTTTGAGAAAGGCGTTGAGTTCATCGAGCACAACACCGGCGCCGACACGCACGGTGCCCGCCTCAGGCGGGTCGATCTTGAGATTGTCGATCTTGCGATTGTGTCGGGAGAAATCGACGATGAGGCCTTCGCCAATCGCACCGCCGGAGAGACTGGTGCCGGCGCCACGCGGTGTGATGGAAATGTTTTCCTCCGCCGCTGTACGAATGATCGCGCTTGCTTCCTGTGCACTGCGCGGAAAAGCCACGCCTAACGGTTCAATTTGATAGATGGAGGCGTCCGTGGCGAAGAGCTGCTTCGATAGGTTATCGAAGCGGACGTCGCAGCCAGTCTGGCGAAGGCGTTGTTTCTGGCGCGCCGTCATCGGCCGCAAAGATAACGCGAACGGCGCCGGCGAGCGAGAGATGTGGCAAACGAACTGCTTAAGTAAACGGCCGAATTGAAAGCGAATTCGAAACCAAAAGCGCGGCGATCAGCGGAGATGCGAAAATTTTCCGCCGACATCGATCGTGCGCTCGAAAATAACGGCGCGGTGACATTGCCGAGATTGCGCGCACCGGATGCGCAACGCCATGCGCGCATGATGGCGTGGTTTGTCGGCGCCGCGATTATCGGCCGCGTGTTGTTGTTGCGTCGGCGCAACTGATCGTAGCGCACGAGTAGTTGTCGATCTTGCGCAGGTGAGAATCCGTATCTCACTCTTTTCGTACGGCTTGTCGGAAATCGTTTTTCGAGTTTGAACGCATCGGGCGAAAGCAGCGTCAGTTATTAAAAGAACCAACGCCTTCGTTGAGGGAAACGAAGCGGCCGGTGTGCGACGGGGAATCCGGACTTGCAGCGCAAGGACGGGACGCTCGCGCGACGAATCAGTCGCAAGTTTCGCGAAGGCGAACACGAAAACGTCAACAAGGAGTTAACTTGATGAACTTATCGAAACTATTCGCAATCGGAACCGCGGGTGTGCTCGCGATCGGAACAACGGCGTTAGCGCAAACCGGTGGGACGGGCGGCGCAACTGGGGCAACCGGTGCAACTGGCGCAACCGGAAGCGGAGTTACCGGAATGACTGGCACTGGCAATGCGCAGGGAACCATCGGTAGTCAAACCGGCCAAACGAATCAGGGATTGATTGGCAATAACACCGATCAGACGAATCCGGCGACAAACACAACCGGCCAGACCTCGACCGCAAAGAAGAAGGTCAAGACTGCGAAAACGAATCACTCCGTAAAACGGGACGTGAATGCAGAGGGCGCAAACGGCTCGGTTTCCGGCAGTGCTGATGAAAACGGCGCCAACGGACAGGCGAACGTGAAGCACGACGCGAAAGACCGTAACCTGAAAGGCAAGGCTCGTTCGCTCAAAACCGAAGCAAACTCGTTGGATCAGTAATCAATCGCATATCAATTGCGGCGGCGGGCGAATCCTGCCGCCGTTTTTTTTTACAGCAGCGGCAATTGCGTTTCGTTCTCGGACGGATCGGTGAATCGGACGCCGACACCGATCAAGCGCACATGTTTGCCGTAACGCGCGAAACCTTCGGCCAGAAGCGCGTCGTATTCGGGCCAGGATGGTTCGTGGCCGGCGCGCTCGACGGTTGTGCGAGTGAAATCGGAAAACTTCAGCTTCACAAAAATCGATCGGATGGAACGTTCCCGCACTTCGGCCAAATCGCCTAACAATTCGTTCACGAGCTCTTCCGCCTTCAACTGACATTCGCGCAGTGTGGTGAGATCGCTCGAGAATGTTTCTTCGGTGCTGAAAGATTTGCGTGGCCGATCCGGCTCGACCGCGCGGTCGTCGCGGCCGCGGCATTGATCGTAGAGCTCGAGCCCGAACTTTCCGAAAAGATCGACAAGTTCCGCGCGCGAGAATTTCTGGAGCTGGCCGCACGTGCTCACACCGAGGTCCTGCAGCTTTTTTTCCGTTTTCTCGCCGATGCCCCAGAGTTTTCGCACCGGCAGCTCGATCATGAATTCGTCCACGTCCGCCGGTTCGATTTCAAATTGGCCATTCGGCTTTTTGATGTCGCTCGCGATCTTCGCCAGCAACTTGTTAGGCGCGATCCCGGCCGAACAGGTCAGCTGCGTTTTGCGCACGATCATTTCGCGAATGACTTGCGCGAGCGCGCCCGGCGCGCCGGGATGAGCCGTGACGTCGAGATACGCTTCGTCGAGCGACAACGGTTCGACCAGCGGAGTGAAGCGGTGAAAAATGGCGCGCACGGTTGCGGCTTCGCGACGATAAATTTCGAATCGGGGCGGAATGACGATGAGGTTCGGACAACGTTGCAGGGCCATGAATGTGGGCATGGCGGAGCGCACGCCGAATTCGCGCGCTTCGTAATTGCAGGTGGTGAGCACGCCACGGCCACGCGCGCCGCCGACGCCGATCGGTTTGCCGCGCAGTTCGGGCCGATCGCGCATTTCGATGGCGGCATAAAAGCAATCCATGTCCGCGTGAATGATTGCTCTTTGAAGATGTCGATCTTGCGGCACGCACGTAAAATAGCGTTGGAAAAAACGCGCACAAAACGCGCAATAAAACGCGGAACTAGATTGATTGTTTCGGCGCGAAGTTTTACTCTTAAGACTCTAAAATTTTCAACCGCCGCATGTCTTTAATCCCGAGCGAATCGTTTAGTTTTCCCGATGATTTTTCCCGCTCGGTCAGCCGGGCGCGAGTGTTGGAGGAGCGCCAGCGTTACGCGCGCAAAACCGAAAAGAAAGCGCCGCCGGAACCGAAAAAAGAAGTCGCGGCGCCGGTTGAGGCCGAACGAGCTGAAGTAAAAACGGTGAAGCGCGCGGTGATCGCGCGCGTGCCGAGATTTGGGAAGAGTGCGGCGCCGAAAGTTGCGATCCCGGGTAACGCGCGGCCGCCGGGCGCGAAAAAGGTTGCGGCGGTTCGCCTGGCGAAATCGGTCCGCGTCCCGCCAAATGTAGTTGTCGATCTTCCGAAGGAAGCGGCGGTGTGGTCGGCGCCGATCGCGCAAACGAAAGAGGAGGAACTGGTCGTAGCCGCGTCGGCGATACCACGCCGTCGCAGCCGAAAACTGCAACGCTTTCTAAAAATCGAAATTCCTGCCGTTATCGTGATGATCGCTTCGGCTACGGTTGGATTTTTGCATCCGTTCCCGAATCCGATTGCGGGAATAATTGTCAACGCGGTCACGATTGGAGCTGCCTTCGTAGCGACGATTACGCCGATCGCCTTTTTCGCGCTGTCGCCCACGCTTCCGCCGACCGAGCGTTAGCATGCCGACGCCGGTCACGCGCGTGTTCATGGTGCGACACGGCGCGACTGTGCTTAGCGCGGAGGACCGGTTCGCGGGCGCGACCGATGTCGATCTTTCCGATGAAGGCCGCGAACAGACGCGCCGTCTGGCGGAACGCCTCGCCGGCGAGGAGATCTCAACGATTTTCGCCTCGCCGCTCGGACGCACGATTGAAACCGCGAAAATTTTGGCTGCGCCGCACAATCTCGAAGTGGAAACGCGCGAAGGTTTGCGCGAGATCAGTCACGGCCGCTGGGAGCAAATGACGCGGCGCGAGGTCGAACAAAAATTCCCCGAAGAAGCAGCCGAATGGGAGAAGGACCCGTACACATTCGCGCCGGCCGGCGGCGAAAGCGGCGTGCAGGTGATCGCGCGCGCGTTGCCGTTGCTGATCGATCTCGTGCGCGAGAATTCGGGGAAGACAATCCTGATTGTTTCGCACAAGGCGACCATCCGGTTATTGCTCAGCTCGCTGCTTGGTTTCGATCCCCGCCGTTATCGCGACAATCTCGATCAAAAACCGGCGGCGTTGAACATTGTCGATTTTAAAGACACGACGCGCGCGCGTCTGACGCTGTTCAACGACACGTCGCATTACGAACAAACGCGACACCACATCACGGAAATCCCGAGCACGCGTTTGTCGAAGTGGTGGAACGAGAAATAAGATCGACATGTTGCAAGATCGACATCTTCCACGCGCAAAATCGCAGGCTGGTGCGAAGTAATTTCAGGCTTTGCAATGAGCTTTTCTCTTTCGATATTGGCAGGGTAACTTTCTCCTGAAATGGACGCTTCCACTTCTGCCGCGGCACATCACGAATCCCACGAGCATCACGGCGAACATGAGCACCACGAGCTCGGCTGGTGGCGCAAATATGTTTTCTCCACCGATCACAAGGTGATCGGCATCTGGTACGGCGTCTGTGGCCTGCTTTTCCTTTTCTTCGGCTTCAGCCTCATGATGATGATGCGCTTTCAATTGGCGTATCCCGGCCACGCCATGCCGGTCATCGGCGGCGTGCTAAGCAAAATCTTCGGTCCCGGAACGATGGATGGGGGCAAGATGGCGCCGGAATTTTACAATTCGTTAGGCGCGATGCACGGCACGATCATGATCTTCCTCGGGGTCGTGCCGGTGGCGTTCGCGGCTTTTGGAAATTTCGTCGTTCCGCTGCAGATCGGCGCGCCGGACATGACCTTTCCGAAAGTGAACGCAGCCAGTTTCTGGGCGTTCTTCGTCGGCGCAGCGGTCATGGTGGCGAGCTTTTTCGTTCCAGGCGGCGCGGCGAAAAGCGGTTGGACCTCATACACGCCGCTGGCCGATATCGCGGACAAGGGTCCGCATTATCATCTGATTTGGAACGGGCAGACGATGTGGATCCTTGGATTTATTTTCCTGATCACGTCGTCGTTGCTCGGCGCAGTTAATTTCATCACCACGATCATTCAATTGCGTGCGAAAGGGCTGACGTGGATGCGGCTGCCGTTTTTCGTTTGGACCCAATTTGTGACCGCGTTCCTGTTGTTGCTCGCGTTCCCGCCGCTCGAAGCCGCGCTCGTCATGCAATTCATGGATCGCGTCGCCGGCACGAGTTTCTTTCTGCCCACAGGACTGGTTGTGAATGGCGCGGCCGTGCACATCAGCGGCGGCGGCAGTCCGTTGCTCTGGCAACATCTTTTCTGGTTCCTCGGACATCCGGAAGTTTACGTGCTCATTCTTCCGGCGTTCGGCATCGTCGCCGAAATCATCGCGAACAATTCACGCAAGCCGCTCTGGGGTTACAAATCGCTCGTCTTTTCCGTGCTCGTCATCGGATTCCTCTCGTTCATCGTCTGGGCGCATCACATGTGGCTCACTGGAATGGGCTCGACCGTGAGCGCGTTTTTCCAAACCACCACGCTCCTCATTTCCATTCCGTCGGTCATCGTGCTGAGCGCGTTTTTCATTTCGCTGTGGGGCGGTTCGATTCGATTTACCGTGCCGATGCTTTGGGCGACCGCGTTTTTGCCGATGTTCGGAATCGGCGGCCTAACGGGTATTCCGCTCGCGTTTAATAGCGCCGATCTCTACTTGCACGACACCTATTACGTCATCGCGCATTTCCATTACATCGTCGCGCCGGGAACCATCTTCGGATTATTCGCCGGTGTTTATTACTGGTACCCGAAGGCTACCGGCCGCATGATGAATGAGTTTTGGTCAAAAGTGCATTTCTGGCCGTCCCTCATTTGCATGAACGTGATCTTTCTCCCGATGTTTTTGCAGGGAATGCTCGGCATGCATCGTCGTTGGTATGATGGCGGCCAGGGTTGGACGATCGGCAACGAACACGTCTGGGGGTTGAGCGGATTTCAATGGAACACGCCGATCTCGTGGGCGGCGTGGACGATGGGGCTCGCGCAAATTCCGTTCATCATCAATTTCTTCTGGAGCATCAAACACGGGAAGAAAGTGGACGACAATCCGTGGGAAGCGACCACGCTCGAGTGGACCGCGCCGAATCGTCCGCCGCATGGAAATTTCGTGATCACGCCGGTGGCGTACCGCGGTCCGTATGAATACAGCCTGCCCGGCCGCGAAAAAGATTTCACCATGCAAAACGAACCGGTCGAGGAAACCGAGCGCACTCGCCGGCGTCCCGAACCGGAAACCGTTTTGGCCTAACGAAAGATCGACATGGAGATTCCGTACACAATTTCGACGCGACCCGACACCGGTCTGTGGAATGCAAAAGTCGGCATCTGGTTATTTCTAGCGTCGGAAGTAATGCTCTTCGGCGGACTTTTCTCTGCCTACATTTTCCTGCGCCTCGACGCCCTGCCGGGCGAATGGCCGCACGGCCTGCTCAACGTTCCGGTCGGCGCGATGAACACGGCGATCCTCATCATTTCGTCGGTCACGGTCGTGCTCGCGTGGGCCGCGCTGAAGATGCGCCGGTATCGAGCGTATTGGTGGTACATGCTCGTCACCATTTTGTGCGGCATCATCTTTCTCGTGGTCAAACTCACCTACGAGTGGCCGCAGAAATTCGAGCACTACGGCGCGAAATTAAAACCGGAAGCGCTTGCGAAATACGAGAAGTATCTCGGTAACGAACGCCGCACCGAAAAAGGTCTCGAGCCACGCGTCGAGATCACCGGCCATCTCGAAAATCACGAAGCGCTCGCCGATCCTAACATCAAGGAATTCGAGATCGGTCTCGACCCCGTTTACGTCGAGCCAAACAATCCCGCGAACGATCGGCCGCATTTTTTCTACGTGCCGCCCACCGATCACGTCGCCAAGATCGACAAGGAAGATGTCGAACGCAACACGTCGTTCGGCCCGTGGCATAATCAATATTTCGCGACCTATTTCACCATCACCGGTCTGCACGGATTGCATGTGCTCGGCGGCGTTCTCGTCTTCACTTACATGTGGCTGCCGGTCAGCAAAAAAGTTTACCAGCGCAATCCCGAGCATCTCGCCAACCGCGTCGAGGTCAGCGGCCTCTTCTGGCACTTTGTCGATCTTATCTGGATTTTCGTCTTCCCGCTCTTTTATTTGCTCTGACCGATGAACAACCCGCCCGATATTTCGCAAGACCCGGCCGAACACGAAGAATACGCGCACGGCGTTCACCAACACGTCATGCGTTACGTCATGGTCGGCGTCACGCTACTTGTTTTCACCGCCCTCACCGTCGCGCTCTCGTATGTGAATTTCGGAACGGCCAAGGCCAACATCGTCGTCGCCATGCTCGTGGCCACGTTCAAGGCCGGCCTCGTCGCCGCCATCTTCATGCATTTGGCCGCAGAGAAACGCCTCATTTACCGCGTGCTCATCTTCACCGCCTTTTTCGTGCTCGGACTTTTCTTTCTCACTTATCTCGCCTGGTACAACCCCATCGTTCGTTAGGCCATGTCGCTAAAAGCATTTCACTTCGTCTTCATCTTCCTCTCCACCGCGGTCGCGATCGCGCTCGGAGCGTGGTGTGTGGCGATTGACATGATCGAAGGCGAATCGATTTACCTCGCCGGCGCCATCGCCTCCTTCGCTTGCGCCCTCGCGCTCATCATTTACGGCGTCTGGTTCTACCGCAAAATGAAACGTCTCGGCATCATCACATGAACGTGAAAAAGTTTTTGTCGATCTTGTCCTTGTCGATCTTGCTCGCAGTGCAGCAAGCCAGCGCGTGTCCGTTTTGTTACGGCGCGAAGGACGGCAAATCGGCCGAGAACATGTCCGTCGCCATCTGGTTTCTCTTCGCCGCCATCATGACCGTGCTCGGCGGCGTCGGCGCGTTCAGTTACTCCATTTATCGCCACAGCCGGACGCCGCTCACGCCCGATCAGAAACTGATTCAAGAGGACCTCGCGAAATATGATTAGCCTCGCCCTCATCAATCAGTTTCTCGGCCAGCCGCCAAACGCGTCCGAGCACGGTTATCAGATCGACCACATTCTCGAATTCGCACACTGGTTCATGGGCGCGCTCTTCCTCGGGTGGTCGGCCTATTTCGTTTTCGTCCTGATCCGTTTCCGGCGCCGCAAACATCCGCGCGCCGATTATCACGGCGTCAAAAGCGCGATCTCGACCCACTTGGAATTTTCTGTCGTGCTCATCGAAGCGGTATTGCTCATCGGATTTGCCATTCCTCTTTGGGCGAAACGCGTGAACGAATTTCCGGACACGAAAGACGCGATTGTCGTTCACGCCGTCGGCCAGCAATTCAACTGGAACTTCCACCTGCCCGGGCCCGACGGACAGTTCGGCCGGCGCGACGTCAATCTCGTCTCGAACTCGAATCCGTTAGGCCTCGATCAAAACGATCCGGCTGCGAAAGACGACATCGTCACCACCGGCGAACTGCACGTGCCGGTGAATCATCCCGTCATCGTTGAATTATCGTCGAAAGATGTGATCCACAATTTCGCGCTCGTGCATATGCGCATCGCCGGCGACGCCATTCCGGGCTCGCTCATCCCTATGTGGTTTAAACCGGTCAAGCCCGGCACCTACGAAATCATCTGCGGCCAACTTTGCGGTCTCGGACATTACGGAATGAAGGGTACGCTCGTCGTCGATGAGCCTAACGAATATCAAGCGTGGTTGAAAGAACGCGCCGAGCTCGCTGGTGGTGCCGCCAGCGCCCCACCGGCCACACAACGTCCGCCGGGCGAACCCGCGCAAGCAGGGCCGACGCCGGGAACAGTTCCGCCACCGGGCGCGCCGAAAGTCGGCAACCCGCAATTGCCGCAGGACAAAAACGCCGCGCCTTCGCCAAGTCCGAGCGGACAGTAACCGGCGCTCGCGACGTGGCGCTAAGATCGACATCTACACGGTCGGCGCGTTGGCTGAATCACTTCGCCTGGTTCACCGCCGTCTGCACGCTCCTACTTATTTGCAGCGGCGGCATGGTCACGAGCAAAGGTTACGGCCTCGCCGTCCCCGATTGGCCGACCACCTTCGGCTACAACATGTTCATGTTCCCGATCTCGCAATGGATCGGCGGAATATTTTTCGAACACACCCACCGGCTCATCGCGTCTATCGTCGGCCTTCTCACCATCATCCTCGCCATCTGGTTGTGGCGGGTGGAAGATCGACAATGGGTGCGTTCGTTAGGCGTAATCGCGGTCGCCGCGGTCATTCTCCAGGGAATTCTGGGCGGCCTGCGTGTGACAACGATGCGCGATCAAATCGGAATCTTTCACGCATGCGTCGCGCAAGCATTCTTAGCGCTGCTCGTTTTCATTGCGCTCGTCCGAACAAATCTTTGGCGCAATCTTCCGAATACACATGTCGATCTTGCGCGAATCGGAAACATCGCGCTGACGACCACGATCGCGATTTACCTGCAGCTCGCACTCGGCGCGACCATGCGTCATCAGCATCGTGATCTTGCCATTCTCGATTTTCCGACGGCGAATGGCGCGTGGATCCCGGACACTAGCGCGGATGCGCTCCAGAAAATTAATCTCTGGCGCGACGCGCGCGCATTGTCCGACGTGAACGCATTTCAAATTTGGTTGCAGATGGCGCATCGATTTCTCGCGCTGCTCATCGCGATGGGCGTGATCATGACATTTACGCGCGCGCGCGAAACGCCGCTGCGACGATTGTCGATCTTGTGGTTGATCGGCGTGTTCGTGCAGATCACGCTCGGCGCCTGGGTGATTTGGAGCAACAAAGCCGCGGACATCGCCACCGCGCATGTCGCGGTCGGTGCCATCATGTTTTCGTTAGGCGTGAGCATTTGCGCGATCGCGGCGCGATTGCAGCGCGTTGATACAAGATCGACATCTCCGGCCGAAGCCGTGATCGCGTGAAGGCATCGGATTTCTCCGAGCTGATCAAGGCGCGACTCACGTTGCTCGTCTTACTCACGACCGCGGTCGGTTATTACGTGGCCGCGCCTTCGCCGATTAGTTACATCGCGTTCTTTCACGTCGTGTTCGGCACGGCGGCGGCGGCTGCGGGCGCAGCCGCGCTCAATCAATGGTGGGAGCGAAAAGTGGACGCGTTGATGCGGCGCACGCAAGATCGTCCGGTTCCCGCGGGCCGGATGTCGCCTAACGAAGCGCTCATCGTCGGCAGTACCATGTCGATCTTCGGTGTCGCTTATCTCGCGTTTGCCTGTAACGCGCTCAGCGCCGCGCTCGCCGCCGTCACCATCATCATTTACATCTTCGCTTATACGCCGTTGAAACGCGTCAGCACATTCAACACGCTCGTGGGCACGATTCCCGGCGCGCTTCCGCCCGTCATTGGCTGGGTCGCGGCGCGTGGCCGCATCGATGCTGGCGCCTGGAGTTTGTTTGTTATTCTCGTGCTCTGGCAACTGCCGCATTTCTTCGCCATCGCGTGGATGTATCGCGAAGATTATTCGCGCGCAGGTTTCGAAATGATTTCGAGCGATGACGAAACGGGTGCGCGCAGCGCGAGCCAAAGCGTTCTTTTTTGCATTTTGCTGCTCGCGATGTCGGGACTGCCGGGATTCGTCGGTGTCGCGAATTTAATTTACGTGCCGGTCGCGGTCGCGCTCAGCGCCGCCTTCGTGGCGGTGGCGATGCGCTTTCTGCGGCTGCGCACGCGCGCGTCCGCGCGAACTTTGTTTCTCGCGTCGATCATCTACTTGCCCCTTCTGCTCGGTGCGCTTGTATTTACGAAGATATGAACGCGAATGCGCACGCGGTGCCGGTGTCGCGCGATCCGGCGATATGGCGGACGATCTTTCTCGGCGTGCCGCTGATTATCGTCACGATCTTGTTTATCGTCTGGCGAAGTCAGCTCGCGCATCTCGCCAATCGCAATGTCGATTCTTACGGAACGCTGCCGGACTTTGAACTTGTCGATCAAACGGGAAACAAATTCGGTTCGGCGCAGCTCGACGGAAAAATTTGGATCGCCGATTTCATTTTTACTTCATGTCCGGGGCCGTGCCCGATCATCAGCACTCGCATGGGCGAAGTGCAGCACGCGCTTCGCGATGCCGATGTCGATCTTGTCTCATTCACGGTGGATCCCGATAAGGACACGCCGGAAGTGTTGCGCACTTACGCGGACAAATTAAACGCGCAACCGCAACGCTGGCATTTTCTGACCGGCGCGAAATCAGCGCTCTACGATTTGTCGAAGAATGGATTCAAACTCGCGACCGACGACAGCGAGCCGGGAAATCCAATTCACAGCACGCGTTTCGTTCTGGTAGATCGACATGGAAAAATCCGCGGATATTACGACGCGCTCGCGCCCGACGGCGTGACCAAAGTCATCGCCGACGCGCGCCATCTTCTGCGCGAACAGCCGAAGTAATTATCCTTCGTCGCAGACGAGGCGGAGATAATCGCGGTATTCGCCTTTCGGTAATCCCGCGATTGTTTTTTCGAGCTGCGCAGAATCGATGAAGCCCGCGCGGAAGGCGACTTCTTCGAGACACGCGACTTTGAGTCCTTGTCGATGTTCGATCGTCGCGATGTAATTGCCGGCTTCGAGCAAACTGGTTTGCGTTCCAGTGTCGAGCCAGGCCATGCCGCGGCCGAGAAGTTTCACATTCAAATCGCCGCGTTTGAGGTAGAGCAGATTGAGATCGGTGATTTCCAATTCGCCGCGCGCAGATGGCTTCAACTTTCGCGCAAGATCGACAACTTCCTCGTCGTAAACGTAGAGACCGGGCACCGCGAATTGGCTTTTCGGTTTCGCCGGTTTTTCCTCGAGACTGATCGCCTTGCCTTTCGCATCGAACTCGACCACGCCGTAACGCTGCGGATCGCGCACTTGATAACCGAAAATGCACGCGCCGTTGTCGATCTTGAGCGCGTCACGGAAGAAATCGAGTTTTCCGTAGAAGATGTTGTCGCCCAGAATGAGCGCGGCGCCGGAACCGTCGAGAAATTTTGCGCCGATCAAAAATGCCTGCGCGATTCCTTCCGGTTTCGCCTGCTCGGCGTACTCGATCTCGATACCGAATTGCGAACCATCGCCGAGGTAATCGCGCAACATCGGCAAATCTTTCGGCGTGGAGACGATCAAAATCTCGCGCAGACCGCCGAGCATAAGCGTGGCGAGCGGGTAACAGATCATCGGTTTGTCGTAAACCGGAAGTAATTGTTTGCAGACGATCTTCGTCAGCGGAAAAAGGCGGCTGCCGGCGCCACCCGCGAGAAGAATTGCTTTTTTGTTCATTCGCGCGCGCGAATGCAGTTGTCGATCTTACGAAAAGCGGACGTCTTTGCCCGGGTCCATTTCGAAATCAAGCGTGAGTGCGTCGGCCGTGTTCGGTTTGATGATTTCTTCCATGAATTTCACGAAGATGGGGTCTTCGCGAAACATGCCGTATTTGTCCATCGATTCGAAATCGATCGCGATAAAAAAGGGCCAGGGCAGCTCGGGATCGACGCGCTTGCCGCATTTAATGCTGAGGACTTCGGGAATTTTCAGCAGCTGCATGCGCGTGTTCATCATCATCTCTTCGACCCGCGCCGGCGTGACCTCCGGTTTCAGTTTGTAGAGGATGACGTGGTGAATCATGGGCGCTTACGTATTAGGCGGTTCCGTTGGGTGGCGCAAGTGGGAATGCGGTGGTGATTTTGGAGGGTTCACGTTAGAAGAATCGCAGCGTGAACGAGACAAGATCGACAAGTGCAAGATCGACAATCGCCACCGCGTGGGCGCGTTTGGTCGCGCTGTTGCCGAAGCAGGATTGGATCGTCATCGGCTGGGCGCTGGTCATGAAAGCGTTTCTGTTTTTGCTCGGTCTAACCGCGTATCACGTTTTCGAAAACAAACGCGTCCCGAGCTGGCGCGACGCATTCACCATCTGGAGCCGATGGGACGGACTCAATTACCTAGCGGTGGCGGAGAACGGCTACACGCCGGATCACCGGCTAGTGGTCTATCCGTTGTTCCCGTGGCTGATTCGCGCGCTCAGCTTTGTGACGCAGGATTATCTCACGGCCGCTTTGGTGATCGCGACCGTGGCATCAATCGTGGCCGCGGTTTTGTTGCGACGGTTGGTGGCTCTCGATTTTCCAAATGCCGTCGCACTACGCGCGGTTTGGTTCTTTCTCATTTTCCCAACGTCTTATGCTCTTCACGTCGGTTATACCGAGAGTTTGTTCCTCGCGCTCGTGTTTGCGTGTTTGCTTTCGGCGCGAACGGAACGCTGGCCGGAAGCCGGAGTGCTGGCGGGGTTTGCGGCGATGACGCGCGCGAACGGGCTCGCCTTGCTTCCAGTCTTATGCGTGGAAGTCGCGCAACAGTGGCGCCAGCAACGCCGCTGGCGCTGGCAATGGCTCTCGGTCCTCGGTGTTCCGCTCGGGTACTGCGTTTATCTCGCGATCAATCGACAAGTCGGCGGAAGCGCATTCGCTTTCATGGAAATTCGGCGAAAAGTTTTTCGCACCCAACCGGCCTGGCCGTGGCAGGGCATCCAACATCTCATCGGCGATCTGCATCGACAACCAAACCAGGCTGAAATCGTCGCGGGACAAGAGCTGGTCTTCGTGGCGCTGGCGTTCGTCTGCGTGGTTATCGCGTGGTTCAAACTGCGCCCGAGTTATGCGACATGGATCACGGTGAGCTGGTGCGGCTTTGCCGGTCTTGCGTTTATCCAAAGTGCGCCTCGATATTGTTTGTCGGCTTTCCCAATTTTTATTTTGTTCGCGCTTTGTGCGCGCAATCGTGTTTGCTACGCCGCCATCACGGTCTGGTCGCTTTTTTATCTGGTCATCTTCGCCTCGCTTTTCGCGCGCGGCTGGTGGGCATTTTAGATCGACAATCTTTAGATCGACAATCGCAACCATCGCGCAACGCGCTTCGATTTCAGCAGAGCTACGCACCCCGCGATCCCGATGAACGAAAGCACGGTGCCGACATAATCGGACGCCGTCTTCACATACCGAAACCGGATCGTACCCGGACTCAACGGCACCTGCATGAATGCCGAATCTTTTTCGCCGAGAAGTTTGATCGTTGTGATGGTCAACGGTGTCCCATCGCGCGTCGCGTGCCACTTTGGATAACTCGACACGTTTAATCGCAGCGTGCCGTTCGCGCCCGCGCCCGCGCGCAACACAATCTCCTCATTCTCGAACGACACGAGCTCAACCGGACCCGAGCCGTTGATCTCGAACGGCATCGGGTTCCAATCCCGAAATTGGTAAAGCATGAGTTTGTTGCGAAATGTTTTCAGCAGAGTGAGATCAGGACGCGCTGGCAGCGGGAAGGACGATAAGGCGAAGCGGACGTTGGCTGCGCGAAACGCGGCGTTGGATGAGGAGTGGATGTCGTATTTGAAATGGCCGGTCGGCGTCGGATCGATTTTGTAAAATGGATACGGCACCTCGATGCCGAGGTCGGTCAGGTCATGCACATTTGGAGCGAAGTCGTGCGCGATTCTGAAAAATCCCTGTTGTCGATCTAACGATGAGCGCGTCCACTCGATAAAATCCTGACGTGCGCGGCGGTCTTTCCGATCGGAGAGCCAAACGCTGGGCCGTTTCACTTCCGATTTCACAAAGTGCGCAATCAGATATAAAACGATCGGCGCGACCAGCACCGTGACCAACGCGACCAGGACACCTTCTCGTCGAATATCCATTTGGTCGCGCGCGTTGGCATGTTTGCCTAACGATTTTACGCCGCGCCAGATCGCGATCACACCAAATCCGGCCGCGCCGTACCAAAACGGTTTCGCGAGCAGCAGCAAGCGGTTGGCAATGATATGTTTTTCCAGCCAGTGTGCGCCGCCGGCGCCGAACAAACTGGCGAAACTCGTGCTCGAAAGAATGATCGCGGCGAAAACGAAGATCGACATGAACAACGCGAGCGTTCGTCGCGCCGCGAGCAGGGAGATCACGCCGACAAAACCGAGCCCGGCCGCGAGCGCGTTCATGCGATTAAAAAATTTCGCGTCCGAAAGTGCGGCGCCGATCTTCTCCAGCGGTTGGCCATGTTGGCCCACGTCGAGCGCATACGGCGCCGCGGCCAGATACGGCACCAGCCAGTAGCTCCCGATCAAAGTTCCAATCACGAGAATGAGCGCGAGCGCGGGAAGAAATTTTCGCCATGGCGTCGGCGCTCCGGTGATGTAGCGGCAGACGCACAACAGCGGCACCGCCATCGCGACGAAAATCAACTGCAACGGATGGGTGAGAAACGCCGCGCCGATGCAAATGGCGGCGATAACGATTCGTCGATTGTCGATCTTGTCGAAGAGCGCGTTGATTTGCAGGAGCGCAATCAAAACCGGAATGGCGCCGAGCGATGAGGTCCAAACGCCGACGTCGATGTTCCAAAACCAGCCGCCGATATCGTTACTGCCGGGATCGGTCAGAAGAAAAACGACGGCAATGAGCGCGGCCACGCGCGATTGCACCGCGCGCTGAACGAACAAATACGTCGCCGCGCCGTAGGCGAAATAGAAAAGAAAAATCGCCAGCGCATACGCGTAGGTGAGACTGAGAGTGCCTAACGACAACGCGCGAATGCCGAGCACGAGAAGATCGGCGCCGATGGGATAGACGACATTCTCCGGATAACCGGCGAACCACGCGTGACTCCACGTCCATGGTGAAAACGGATGGTGCAGGAGCGTCCGCCCGAATTGCCAGATGCGGAAAAGATGGACGGGATGATCGTGGCCGATCGGCGGATCGCCATACAAACAGCGTCGCAACATGACGCTGACCAACGCGAGCACGAGCGCGAGACAAAACGCATCCCGACCGCGTTCGCTTTGCGCGAAACGCTGCGCGCGTTCGCGCACTTGGACGATGTCGATCTTGCGCGGAAGTCGCACGGCCGCGAGCATCGCCTCAGCGAATCCGCGCGAACAAGTTCAAACTGTGGCGGCAGGCGTCTCGCCTGCGAGAGAATCCCGCTGCAGCCGCGACCGGCGGCCTCCACCTTTTATTTTTGCCAATTGAGCGCGCCCTTTTTTAGCGCGTAAACGTAGCCGACCATCAGGATCGCGATGAAGCTGAGCATGCTCCAAAAAATGGTCGAGCCGTGCGCGATCTGCTCTTTGTAAACCACCGCCCACGGATACATAAACACGATCTCGAGATCGAAGAGGATGAAAAGCATGGCGACGAGATAGAACTTCACGCTGAAGCGCGGTTGCACTTCGCCTTGCGGGATCATGCCGCACTCGTAGGCCATATCTTTGGCGCGCGTGCGCTTGCCGGTCCGGCCGACAAGGACGCTCACGCCCAGGGCCGAAGCCGCAAAAATAATTGCGACGACGATCTGCAAAAGGAGCGGCAGATAATCGCGCGCCATGCTGCGTCGCTTGTTAGATCGACAACGTTATTTCGTCGCCGCCGTCGCCGCGAGCCGGCTTGGGATATGACCATTCTGCGGAATGAGCGACTTCGCCAGCGCCGACGGCAAACCCTTGTATTTCTTGCCGTTCTTCTTGACCGCGCCGCGCGCGACCAGGTTCTGCAATTTCTCATACGCACGGAGGCGGAGCATTTCCTCGCCGCCGCTGGCTGCATTACGCGCGCGCAAGTTTTCGTGCACGATGTCGAAGAGCTCTTTGAATTCGTAAGACGCACGCCGCGAGAGCACCGCCACCAATTCCTCGGTCACCAGATCAGGAACTCGACGCGAGAATGCATTTTTCTTCAGGATAGCCATAGGGCGAAAAGAATAGCATATCTTCACTCCTACGCAGCAGAATTCTCAGCCGTGTCGGAATTTCCTGCGGCTTGCGCCGAAATGGCGCAGGTCTAGGGCGTAGCGCTCGGTATCGGCCGAGCGAAACTGGACGCATCTCGGCCAAATCCGCCGAGAATTGCGAGGGCGATACCGGTCTCGTTCAGCGTAATCGGACCGATCGAATCGATGACGTATCCAGCCTTCGTTTCGTGTTGCGATGTAATCATCGGGCTCAAGTGTTTCGTGACCACTTCGACCGGCGGAACGTGGGCAAGATCGACATAGTTATTTGCCGCCGGCATGAAAGCCGCGCCGAACATCAACATCGGCCGCACCGCCGTATCCAATCGCGAATACAACAACGCAAGATCGACATAGGCGAACGAGATCGTCGGCAACGGCAGCGCGGATGTCGCCGATTTGTATGTCGGCGAATTCGCCAAACCCGATGGCGGGCTCGCGCTCCGCTGCACCGCGACGTCGACCGAGGCCGCATCAACTCCGACAATCATCTCGCGATTCGTGATCGCGATGGTCGGACGCAAAACCAAAAAGCCCGGCGCCGATTGCATCGTGATGTAGTGCGCGCCGTTGCGATCGGTCTCGATCCAATTCGCGTCGTGATCGGACGCATGCGCGAGCGCGCTCGCGAGTTGTTTCGCGCGCGCAAAATCTTTCACCGGAAAAACCGCGACGCCGTTAGGCCAATGCGCATTTGCCGGCCAGTCGCCGAGGCCGTTCGCTTCCGGACCGAACGCCGCCTGCCAATCGGCCGCGCTGATGTGCGCTTTCGCGAGCGCATCGGAAATTTTTTGCAACGCGCCGCCGAGAAATCCGGCAGCGCGCGTTTGATCGACAAGGGCGAGCTGATTCGAAAAATTCAGAACGCTCGCGAGGTAGAAAAATGTGTCGGGCGTCCCGAGCGCGAGTGAATCGCGCGTCAGCTTTTCGTTCGATGTCGATCTTGGCGACGACACAAAAATGGTGTCATGCATCTTTCCGTTTTCGAATCGGCTCGCGCCGCAAATTGCGTTGATCTGCGTGTCGCGTAACGCCGGAAACGTTTGCGCGATCGGTTTCGGCTGCAGATAAAACGCGAGCGCGTAGCTCGAAGACAGCTCCGCTATCGCGGCGCGATACGTCTCGTCCGCCGCGAGAGTCGATTGTCGATCCTGCACGCGACCGTCCGCGCGATCGAGCAACCCTTTCAAAGTCTCGACGTCATTGGCGGCGAAAACCCAATCACGATCGAAAACTTCAGCGATCGAAAACGCGCCGAGATGTACGATGTCGATCTTGTGCTGTTCGTAGTCGAGCGTTTCGCGATTGTTCGCATTCGGCAGCCAGCGATTAATGGTCCGCTGGGCGGTGTCGCGATCGCCGTGGAAACGGAACCCGCCGACGACGTGCGGTGTGTTGTTCGTAACTGACGTTAAGGCGACGAATGCGTCCTCAATGCCGAGCTTTTCCAAATCGGAATCGTTCTGCGTTGGTGGAGTCGCGAGCGGATTGCGCAAAAATTCCTGCACCGCCGGTTCGCTGTAGAGTTGGTAAACATCGCTGCGTTTCCATTCCGCGCGGGTGCGATTGAGATCTGGCAGATGCACGAAGGCAATAGTGTCTCGCGGCAGTAGCGACGTGACGGCAGTCGATGTCGATCTTGCGCGCGTTTGCCAGACATACGCGGCAGCGCCGGCGATGAGGGCGATGACTATGGTGATGATGAGAGCGCGTTTCAAGGGGGCAGACTGTAGAGGCAGGCGTGTCGCCTGCATCTTTTAAATTTAAATGCAGCCGACACGGCTGCCACCACAGAAGAGTCCATTATGCGCGCGGATGAAATTGTCGATGCACCGCTTTCAAGCGCTGTTGATCGACATGGGTGTAAACCTGAGTCGTGGAAATGTCGGCGTGGCCGAGCATTTCCTGGATGATGCGGAGATCGGCGCCGTTGCTGAGTAAATGCGTGGCGAAGCTGTGCCGGAGCAAATGCGGATACACATTCGCTTCCAGGCCGGAACGTTTCGCGTGCGTTTTCACGATTTGCCAGATGCGGTTGGTCGTTAGGCGCGTTCCGCGCGCCGAAAGAAAAACTTCGCTGCCGCTGCGACGCTTCACGAATTTCGGTCGCTCATTTGTAATGTAATTCGTGAGCGCCTCGCACGCTTTACCGCCCACGGGCACGAGCCGCGTTTTGTTTCCTTTGCCGGTGACGCGGACGACGCCTTGTTCAAGATCGACATTTTCCAAGCGCGTATTCGCGAGCTCGGAAATGCGCAGCCCGCTCGCGTAAAGCAGTTCGATCATGGCGCGATCGCGCAAACCGAGCGGCACGTTCGTGTCGATGCTCTCGATCAATTGCTGCACTTGCAACTCGTTCAACGTTTCCGGCAAATAACGTTCGATGCGCGGAAGCGGTAGCGCTTCTGCCGGGTCGCGCGCGATCTCGCCCTTGCTCGTGAGATAACGAAAGAAAATTTTCAGCGCGACCACGATGAGCTTGATCGACGACGCGGAAAGTCCGCCGCGTTTTCGGTGCGCGAGATATTCGGACAAGATCGACAAGTTGATGTCGCGGACGTTGTCGATCTTGCACGAAGCTTTGGCCCATTGCGCAAATTCGTTGAGCGAACGCTGGGTCGAGAGCTGGTAATTATCGGAAAGGCCGCGCTCGACCGCGAGGTAGCGGATGAAGGAGTCGATCGCCGCGTCCATTCAAACTCAATTGTAGCGGCAGGCGTGTCGCGTGCATCCTTTGAAATGGTGTGCAGCCGACACGGCTGCCTCTACAGGAGAAGACAGAACAGCAAACATCGAACATCCCACGCCGTCCGGCGTCTAATCTCGGCAGGAGGTTGGAACTCGAATGAGGGTCGGAAATTTTCCGATGACGCGACGCGACTCTCGCGTGGGCGCCGGTGTTATTGACAAGTGAACGGCAATTATTCGATGCTTTCTTAGCGATGAGCTTGGATCTAAACACGATTCTGAAGGATTGGCCGCACGAGCCGGGCGCGATCAAGGTGCGCAAAATCGTCGGGCTCGACGGCCGCGAGAAATTGCAGCTGCGGATCGATCTCGGCGTGCTGCAAATGGAGATTCACGGCCGGCCCGATGGCCAGCGACCGCACGGCGCCGAATCCTTGCTCACTTATCATCAACTCCGCGCCGCCCACGCCGAAGGTCGCGGCGACAATTACGAGCTTTCGCCCGAACAATGCTCCGAGCTGCAACAGGAAGGCATTCAATATTATCATCGCTACCTGAGCTTGTTTCAGATCAGCGACTACGCCGGCGTCGTGCGCGACACCCAACGCAATCTCGATCTTTTCGATTTCGTCGTTAGCCACACCGATCGCGAAGAAGTGGCGTGGAGTCTGCAACAATTTCGTCCCTACGTGCTGATGATGAACACGCGCGCGAAAGCGTCGATTCTTCTGCAGCAAAATAAATTCGCGGATGCGATCAGGGAAATCGAACACGGCCGCGACGGCATCGTCGATTTCTTCCAAAAATCGAACTTCCCGGAATTGGCGACGAAAAGTTCGGAGATCCATTTTCTCGAGGAATGGCTCGAGGAAGTGCGCGCGAAACGGCCGCTCTCGAAACTCGAAGTGATGGAGCGCGAGATGGAGACGGCGATCGCGAAAGAGCTCTACGAACGCGCCGCCGAATTACGCGACGCGATCCGGCGGATCAAATCGCAGGAAACGCACGCGCACTAAGATCGTCTTTCGATCGCGCGTTCGCGGCATTGTCAGGGATTGCGACGTTTGCTATTGTCGATCTTCGTGAAGACGAAGGCGAAAACGAAGACAAAGTTGCGCGACATGCAGGCGAAGAAAAACGTCAGCGGCGGTAAGAAACACAAAGGCAGCGGCCCCAAACAACAAGAGTTTCTCGTCGTAAAACTCACGGACGTTGCCATCACGCACCTCTAATTTGCAGGCGGCGGCCGGGCGCCGTGCGCGTAAAGCTGAGGACGAGCGACGCGATCGCGGAATCGAGTTGATTCGCGCGCGAGGTTTTGCCAGCCTCGACCTTACAACCCGATCCGATCATGCGAAAACTCACACCAGCTTTGATTTTGGTTTGCGCGACATTGTTATTGTCGATCTTAGCGACGTCGCCCGCGCTCGCCGGGTATCCGAAAAAGAGCAAAGAGAAACCGACGCCATCGGCCGGTTACACCAACGACAAAATCACCGCGCTCCATCTCACGTCCATCATGGTCACGGTCGCGGCCACGCATCAGGGCAAAGAATTTAAAATTAATCCCGCGACCAAAATCACGGTGAACGGCCAGCCCGGCACGTTGAGCAGTCTCGCCGTCGGCATGGACGTGAACGTCACCGCCACGCCTAACGACCCCACGACCGCGGCCGCGATCGACGCCAAGTCGCGGCATTGATCCCACGTTTCGAGACAGAATTAACAGAATCTGCCGAATGGTTTCAGATTCATTGTGATCATTTTGTCTATTCAGTCGTAAGTCGTCGGGAGATTAAATCCTGATAATCTTGTAAATTCTGTCCGGATTCTTTAAAACCTAACGAATGCGCCTGCTGATCGAGATCTTTGTGATCGGCGCGCTGATTTATCTCGGCTGGGAAAAACCTTTTCGCGATTGGCTGCCGGGTTCCAAACCTCCACCGGTTGCAACGCCCACAGTGAAACTGCAGCCGTTTGCAAGATCGACATCTACTCCATCGGGCGCGTGGATGTACGATCCGAATCGTCATACGGCCTTAGACAGACCCACTGCGCAATCGAATTACCCACAGCATTCACCGTCAGGTAATGGTTCTTGGATGTGGGATCCGAGTCATCGCTCACCTCTTGACCCGCCTAAGCCGCACGCGAGCTCGAGTCCCCACTAAAGATTTGTGCCGTCGTTTGTCACGCGGATGCAGAAGCGTCCATAGGAATCAGGTATAATTAGGAGCGTGACGCGCTGGGAATGCTGAAAATTTCCTTCTGCCGTCGATTCCGCGATTGTCCCATTTGCGAGTTTAAATGTAAGTTTCAAAGGAACTCTTGCGCGGGCAATTCCATTGGCGGCGATGCTTTGCCCGTACGGAAGTGCATCTACCAGTTTTTGTGTGTTTGCAGCGACTGATACGGTTACGCCACTAAAGTAGTTTCGCGCTATCAGTGTCCCTGACGTCATTTTCGGATCCGGCGTGTCATCGATCAACTCTGCGGTAATAACGCCGCCGTGCGGGGAAAGAAGAATTGTGAAAAAAGAATCTTGCTTAACTTCGACATCAAAAGTTTTCAGCGCGGCTGCATCTCCTTTTTTGGTGACGGCAAGACGGTACCGACCGGTAGGAACTTCAGTGTAGCTTGTGTATTGGTAAGCTGTTCCGCTAAATAACGCGCCTTCAGAGGCAGGAGCGCCCGCCTTGTATACTTCGAAAACGCCATTTGCGGGTGGTAACATGTCCCAGAATCGGATGTAGCCCACTTTCGCAGGCGTAGGGGATTGGGCGCCGGCACCAATACAACTTCCAAGTAAAAGAAGTCCGCTAATCGCCGACGTAGAGAATTTTGATCGCATACTTGTCCGGTTTTTTAAACCGATTGGTTGTTGCATTGGGAACACTTGGATCCCAGGGATCGCTCGGCGTACCACCACTCCAAACTGGGTCGATCCGAAACGTTACTTTAAACTGAGAAGTAGAGGTGATAATCGGTGCGCCTGTCCCCGGTTGCGCAAGCGATTGGCCGACCGCGTATACGGTAAAAATATTGCCGCGAGTTGTGATCAGTTCGAGCGAGCGACGAAAAAGTTCTTCGCGACCTCGATCGAACGTTTTGCTCGTGTCCACCCCGGCGGCAAGATCGGTTCCCGTGTTGAACATCGGTAATTCGGAAAGTTCTCCCCGTTCCACGAAAGGGCCGACAGTGTTTGCGAATGCACTGGAGTACGCGGTGGCATCGTTTGCTATGCGAGCCTGTATTTGCTTGAGGAGTTCGGTAATCTTGTCGTTAGGGTCGGTGGGATCCGAATCAAAGGTTTTGCCCGAAAGATTTGGATCCGAATCAGGAGTTGCCTGGAAAACGTAACCGTACAAAGCGGCTTTCAATGCCGTACCATTATCGCGGTTCGTGCCATTGATATTAATTCGACCATCGAGTTGTAGAACCGATGTCGGAGAAAAAATATCGACCAGCCGCCAAGCCGTCCATTCACGACTAGCGGAGTTGCTGTTTCCGTCCCACAAACCACCAAGATTGTTATTGGAATCGTAACGCTCAGGTTGACCAATTTTTAATGTGCGGCCGCCACTTCGGCTGAGCGTCAAATTTTGGGGTATATTATCGCTATCGGTTCCAGTTGCATCGCCTTTCGTCCGCACCGCATCGAATATGTCGCCTAATTGTGCAACCGATTGCAGAGCTGAATTGGCGATCGAGGCAGGCGCATTAGCGGCGGCTTGCGTGTTACTAGAATAATCAAACCAGCTTCCAGGATTAGCATAATTCGAATTGGGCGCGCCGATGGTGCTATTACCGGGAATGTTGTTACTATCGAGTCCGCTGTCGAAATAGCGGGTCTTATCATTTCCGGCTGTTCCACCGTTTAGATCGAAACGAATTTGTTCTGCGTTCGTCCGTGGATCGCCGGTCGTAGCGTAGGGGGCAGCAGCGCCTATGTTGCCCTTAAGAGTGCCGCCGCGAAAATGCCATTTTGTTTGGTCAAATCGATCTTCCGGTGGTGTTTTGAGGTCGGCGTTTACCGATAGAGCAGAGGTGATCGCTGCAGAGCCCCAGGCTGATTCCAAAATGCCAGCATCGTTTGCTAAAGCGATCTCCGTATCGTAATCGCTCGAAGCCGTGGTTCGCGTCAGTAAGTTTAGTCGCAGTTCGCTTCCGCTTTTCTTGTTCGTTTTGCCTGAGTACGTCCGAAGGCCTGTTGTTCCACCGTTATCAGGCGCGATCGGGATGTAAAACACGCGCGTTAAATCTGGTGTTAACGCGCTCAAAGGCTGTGGATCAGTTGTAATGACTGTGACGGATCCGGCCGGGAACGATTGCAGTGCGGGTCCGTTGTTTGGATTAGCTGCGTTCTTGGCGTCCTTGAGATAAAGTTTTAGATCGCGCGAGGCGCCGGCCGGAATGTTATCTAAAGAACCCGCGTCCCAGCCCGGCTGGTTTGCGATGAGCAGAAACGGATTCGACCCCAAGTCGCTGACAAGAATGTCGCGGTTAGACGTGTTCCAAAATTCCACGTAGTGATCGATAGTAATTTTATAATCAGCTGCGGCACCAGTTCTCGGGCTTAAGGTGATCTGACGCACGCGCAATGCGTATTCCTGGATGAACGGGACCCGTTCTTTGCCGATAGCTATGACTTCATTTAAGCCCTGCGTGACCGCACCGCTTGCTGGCATCGCCCTTAAGGCATGCGTCGGCGGTGTGGTCCACGAAGCTCCTGCTGGAGGCGTTCCACTTCTAATGGTGAAAGATTTTGGCGGATTTGAAGCGGGATCTCCGTCGTTATTGACAACTGTCGGCTGCGAGTCCGTGTCGATGTAATCGCGAATGTTCGCGGCAATCTTGTTCAGATAGATACTGCGATGCGGGGACGTCGATGTATCTGGGACATCAAGGGAATTCTTGTCTGATCCAGTCCGATAGAATCGCTGAGCAAAGTTCGGCAGTTGGTACGAGATCGTATTGATGATTTCGTCGAGCTGCTTTCGAATTTCAGCGGGATCGGTAGACGTTGAAACAACTGAATTCAAATTGACCCGTTTCACACCGCTGCGAGAAAGATTGGAGCTTCCGGAAAAAACAGTGGCCTCAAATTTCGCATTATCAGCCAGCGTGGGCTGACCACTGACCTGATTTAGCGCTCGATATTCATAGAATACTGAACCCGGAAACGAGTTACGGTAGTTTACCGCGCTCGCTGCAACTCCGTCGGGATCGACATTGTTAAGGACTTTGAGCAGACCTTGCAATGGAATCTCGGATGCATTTACACCGAGCGTGTTGGAGCCGCGCAGAACATTGCGCGCGTAGTTTGCATTCACCTTGAAACTCTCGTCCTCCATCCAGTAAGCGTATCGACCGGTGACCTTCCCACCCGAATCGGTTAGATTGATCCATTGACCACGGAACTCAGGACGGCTGGATGATCCGACCGGAGCGCCAACGGCGCCCTGTGTGTCTCCAGAAAACCGCGCACGGTTAAGATCAAATGAGTTTGTATTATCGAGCGCAGGAAGAGAGCTGCGTTTCTTATCGTCCACAGTACCGCCACCGGTTAGTGGCCAAATCTGGTTTGCTTGTGCGCCCGAGATCAATGGGAGCATGTGCAAGGGCGATGGGGTAGCGTTAGGCGATGATGCGCTGGGTGCGGTTTGTTCCGGGGTTTTCTCGCGATAATAAAGAGCGGTGCCCTGATACTGTAGATTGGTTGTGCTGCCAGATTGGTAAACCTTCTCCCACGAAGTTGCGGAGTCGGGATACAAAGATAAGTCGTTTGCGAGGCGTGCTATTGCCGTGTTAACCCCGGTTTGTGCAGCCAAATCTGCTTTCGCTTTCTCCGCGACGCCTTTAGAAGTCCCGCGCTCGATGCCACTCGTTTGCATAAGGCCGACAGCCATTCCGAGTAGCAGAACGAGGATGACGAGCGTAACAACTAGTGCAACGCCTCTCGATTGCCGATGATTCGTTAGAGAATTCATCACTGTGTTTGGAAAAGCGAAACGCGACTAACGAACTGCTGTTCGTTGGGCAAGATCAGCGTGCGGTACTCAACTGTCGACGGATCATCCCAGGTTGATTGCTGAACTGTCGAGATAGATGCCAGCTTTTGTCCTGCCTTAACGCTTATCGCCTTGAAACGAATCTCCACCCAGTTCCATTGAGAAGACGGTGCGGAGCCGACCGGAAGGGCGGTTGCGCCTTGGCCGGGCCGGATTTCAAGATCCCAGACATAGCTAGCAATTGTTTCCGGTGTCGTGTTCTTAGTGCGATCGTACAGCGTGCTGAAATCCGGGGAAGTCTGCGCGAGGCTAGTGACGGTGGTATCGCTGTCTTTAAAGAAACGCCGGAGAGAATACGCTTTAGCGGACGCGTCCCAGTCTAGGTAATAAGCGACCGTGCAGAGGTCGCTCTTTCCTTTGTTTTTAACTGAGGTGACAGCGTACGCTTCTTTTGCGTAGGTGTTTCCGCTCGCGTAGTTAGCCAGAGTCAACATCTGCGCGTTTCCGTTGATATTCGCGCGACTCAAATCGTTCGTCATCATCTGCAGCGCCGCCTTGGCGTCCCGAAACGCATCCATTCTTTGATCGGCGCCTCGATACAATGTTGTGGTGGCGACAAGGACTCGGCCTAACAAAGCGACGAGTGCGATGGTAATGCCGATAGCGATCAGCAATTCCGCGAGAGTAAATGCGTTCCTATTAAATAATCTGCGTCTTCTCATCCTTTATTGCGAGCGAGATAAAAAAACTCCATCGCGCCTTCTGATTGCGATTTTCCGTAAACGCGAATCCCAATTAGGTTAATCTTTCCGGCACCGAGATTCGTTGGAGCGGCGGTTACCGGTGGATCATTGTCGAAGCGAAGTTCGATCGTATAAATCGAGTCAGAAGTCGGCGCTGTAGTGAACGTGGGCTGACTCGGACTTGAGGGATAGCTCGCATATATCGTCACCACCGGATCGTTCTTTTTCAGCGTCGCTAGGTTCAATGTTGCGCCATAACAGTCGATCGTGCTGAAGGTCGCGCTTTGTGCATCGATTGTTCCGGTAATTGCACGAACGATTTGAGCGGCACGCGCTTCGTTCATTCCTGACCTGTTGGAGCTGAGTGCTATTGGAAATATTCCAAGAATCGCGACGATCGCGAAAGACACGATTCCGAGTGCCATCACGACCTCTATTAAACTGAATCCCTCGTCCTTGTTACGAGTCATGGGATAAATGTCGCTCGACCCGTCACCGGCGCGATACTTATAACCTCATCTTTGTTCGCCTTGGTGGTGGGTCTTTCGAACGTGCCATCAACGAAGCCTTCAAAAAAACGCAACAACATCGGTCCTGGATTGATTGGCGTTGGCGCAACCAATGTTCCGCCTTCATCAAACTTGATATAGGGAAATGATTCGGCCGCAGAGTTTGCTGGCGTGAACGCAAAGGCGGTCGAATTCCATGCTGCGTTACACGCGTTAGTCTGCCCGCCAGGCGGGGGCGGGAATGAAATCTCCGTTCGGAGACTTACACCCACCGGAAATATTTTCCACGCCGTGACTTGAATCTTGGGCTTCGTAAAATCCGAGTCATCTTCGAAAATCGCGTACGAATGGTAAAAATACCGGTCTAAGATTTTCTTGTCTGTGATCGAACTTGTCGCCCCGGTCGGCTGCGCTGCGAACGCCATGTATGTGACTCGACCGTCTTTTATCGCTTGCGCTCGTGTTTGCTCAATTCCGCTTAGTAGCAGACTGGCGGTCGCTTTCCGGCCGCCAGATTTAGAAAGAGAGTTAACGACGGGAATAACCGCAACGAGCAAAATGGAAATGATCCCGATGACCAAAAGCATCTCGAGAAGTGTGAAGGCGCTCCTCGACTGAGCGACGCGCCTCATTTCCAAGATGCGATTCCGCTTTTGTCCCAATCCCCGTTCTCTCCCAGCGACCAGGTAATGACTCCGAGTGTTAACAAGTTACCTGTGCCACGCTCTCGAACCTTGTTGTTGTAATCCGAGTCGATGCAGATCGAGTAACCTCTTCCCCAAGGATCGAAAAATGCCGATGGATTCGGCGCACTGGCGGACTGAATTCCATAGCCGCCGACGCTTTTAGCAATGGGACCATTAAAGAACACAATTCCTTTTGGGTTGTCCGCGCTCTTGCCCGCGTCGTTCTGTAAAATCATTATCAAGTCAGAATTTGCTGGAGACGTTCCGCCATCATAGCCGTACGTGTAATCTTCATTTTGTCCCTGTGACGTCGCGGGAAGGGGGTATTTGCCGTACTCGGTATAATAAGCATTCACAGCGGCGATTAATTGCGTCAGATCGTTCTTCGCTTGTGTGCGTTTCGCTTGTGTCTGTGCGCCCTTGAACGCGGGAAACAGTAGTCCGATCAGGATGATGATAATGGCGATGACGACTAACAGTTCGATCAGTGTGAACGCTGGCGAACGAAGGCGAAAGTAAGAAGGCAAAACGCTAAAGGATGTGGGCCTGGTGGCGATTCGATTAGGGGGGAAACGGAGAGGACGCACGAGATGAGGAGCTATTTATAAAGGCAAAAGTAGGAAGGCAGAAGGCAAAAGTCAGAAGGCAGAAGTCAAAAGTCATGAAGGCAGAAGGCAAAAGGTTGGGCTGATTGGGAAAAGTCGCGCATTACGCTCCCTGGCGCTAGACAGCCGATCGCGACGGGCCGCGCAAGATCGACATTACCTCCCTTGCGCTAGTCGCCCGGAATTGTTTGCCCGATATGGACTGTTGCGTCGCGACGGGGCGCTACAATTTGAGAAAGTCTCAGGTTACGCTCCCTGGCGCTAGACGGCTAAATTGTTACGCTCCCTGGCGCTAGCCGTTGAAATTCGTTTACCCGTTAAAGTTGTTGCTCCGCGACGCAACGCCACCCGCTGTTGGATTGTCGCTGTCGCCGACGGGCCACTAAGAGGCGAGCGAGGGAGAGCCGCCTTCAAAGAAACATTACGGCGTGCCAAGGGGGGCATGGTTTTAGCTTTTTACGGCGTGCCGTGCTGGAACACACGCTCTCCGACGAAGAACATAATCAGATCGTGCAAACGATCGAGATGTTTGAGGCTATTGCCCAGACACAGCCGGACGACTATCACTCGCTCGAAATTTTAAAGGACGCCTACGGCAAAATCGGCAAACACGACGACGCATTGCGCGTGTCGCGCCGGCTGGCGGAAACGTATTTCAACTCCGGCTCGTACACGCTGGCGATGCAGGAGTGCGAGAGCATTCTGGTGAAGGAATCGAACGCGCCCGATATCCTGGCGATGCTGGGCGAAATCGAAACGCGATTGCACGCGAGCGGGGAAGCGATCGCGGGCAAGAGCGGTTTGATCGACACTCCGCACAGCGGCGTGACCGGCGTGAACGGCGCGCTCATCGACGTGGGCGCAAACGTCGGCCGCATGGCGAACCTGACCGAACGCGGTGACGATCATCTCGCGAAATTTTTGATCGTGCAGCAGTTGTTCGACGAGGCGGCGATCACGGCGGCGTTGCAGGAGGTGACGCAGTCGAACAAAAACCTGAGCGCGCGCGCTCTGGCGTCGTCGTTGCTCGATTATTTGTGCAAGGACAACAACGAGTCGATGGAGAAAATTCTCTCGGCCTTAATCGACCGGACGAAATTCGCCTACGTGCCGCTCGAGTATTACGACCTCGACCGGCAGATCGCGCCGATGTTGCCGGATCATCTCACGCTCGGGCGTTTGTTTGTCCCGTTCGATCTCGTGAGCCGCACCATCATGGTGGCGTGCTGCAATCCTTTTGACGCCAGCGGCCGCGAAGCGGTCGAACAATCGGTCGATTACGCGGTGACGTGGTACCTGGCGCGTCCGACCGCGATCATCCGGAACCTGCAATCGATTTACCGGCTGGAAACGCGGGCCTAACGAAAGATCGACAACGTGCAAGATCGACATCGTCATGAGAAGTAAATCATTCGGAGAGCGCATCGCCGACGTCCTGATCGAGGACGGATTACTTCTGCCTAACCAGCTCGAAGAAGCAGTCGCGATCCAAAAGCAGGAAGGCGGACGGTTACTCAAAATTTTGACGGACAAACAGTTCGTCACCGAACAGGACATGGCGTTCTCGATGGGACGTTGCCTGAATACGCCGCCGATAAATCTGCTGAAGGTGCGCGTGCCGGAAGAAGTGATGGAGCTGGTGCCGCGCGAAATGGCGAAGGCGAACAAGCTGGTGCCGATCGCGCGCTTGAACGGAAAACTTTTCGTGGCCATGGCCGATCCGACGAACGTAGTCGCGATCGACGACCTGAAGCGGCGCGTGCAGCTCGACATTGTGCCGATGATCGCGACCGAGAAATCGGTGGAGCTGGCGCTGAGCGGCGTGACCGGCGGCGCGAACATGAATCAAATGTTGCGTCAGGTTTCGGACGAAGCCGCGCAATCCGCCGCGGAAAGTCTCGAAGTCCAAAAAGTTTCGCGGGAAGAGATCGACCTCGACCGGCTGGCGCACGACAGCGAAGACGCGCCCGTCATCAAGATCGTCAATCTGATTTTGGCGCAGGCGATCAAGGAAAAAGCGTCGGACATTCACATCGAGCCGTTCCTGAACACGCTGAAGCTGCGTTACCGTGTCGATGGCGAATTAATTCTGGCGGAATCGCCGCCGAAAGCGCTCCAGCTCGCGATCACATCGCGTATCAAAATTCTCGCCGGCCTCAACATTGCCGAGCGCCGCATTCCGCAGGACGGCCGTTTCCGCATCAAAGTCATGGGCAAGGAAGTCGACTTGCGTATCTCGATCTTGCCCACCGCGCACGGCGAAAAAATCGTCATCCGTATTCTCGACAAATCGTCGCTCACCAGCTCGATCGACCAGATGGGCATGGACGACGACACGCTGTCGAAATTCCGCAAGGCGATCGACGCGCCGCACGGAATGATTCTCGTTACCGGCCCGACCGGTTCCGGTAAAACGACAACGCTCTACTCCGTTCTGCACGAGCTGAACAATCCGCAATACAACATCGTCACGGTCGAAGACCCGATCGAATACGAGCTCGTCGGCATCAATCAGGTGGCGGTGCGCAACGACATCGGTCTGGATTTCGCGTCGGCGTTGCGATCGATCCTGCGCCAGGACCCCGACATCGTGATGGTGGGTGAAATTCGCGACAATGAAACGGCCGACATCGCGGTCAAAGCCGCGCTCACCGGTCACCAGGTGCTTTCGACTTTGCACACGAACGACGCCGCGGGCGCGATCACGCGACTGGACGACATGGGGATCGAGCCGTTTTTGATTTCGAGCTCGATGCTTTTGAGCTGCGCGCAGCGACTTGTTAGGCGGGTGTGCACGAATTGCCGCGAAGAGTTTGTCCCCGAGCCGGAAGTTTTCGAAAAGCTCAACATCGAGAAAAAGAAGGACGCGGTCTTCTCCCAGGGCGTGGGCTGCGACCGTTGCAAAGGCCGCGGTTATCTCGGCCGGGCGGCGTTGATCGAAGCACTGCCGATCACGGAAACGGTGCGGCGCCTCATCATCAAACGCGCGTCGGCGAGCGCGATCAAGAACCAGGCGGTGAACGAAGGCATGAAAACATTGCGCGTCGTCGGAATTGAGAAGGCGATCGAAGGAATCACGACGCTGGAAGAAGTCTGGCGCGTCACCTCGGAGGACCACTAGATCGACATGGCTATTCCGTTCGCAAATTTAATCGAAAAAATGAAAGCGCGTTTGCGTCCGCCCCCGCGGGTTACGGCCGCGCGCGCCATGCCGGCGGAGAAATCGAGCAGCGAAAAACTGGCCAAGACGGTCATGCCGAACACGACGCGCACGATTGCGCCGCTCGACCCGTTCAAAGTCGCGGCCGGGGCCGCGCCAAGATCGACATCTCGTCCCTCGGCGCGCCCGAGCGGATTGCCACCCGCGGTTGCGATCGCACTCGAGCCGAAAGTCGAGCGCACCATCGCGCTCCAACTCTCAGACGTCCTCGCTGAAATTCCGCCTTCTTACCTCAAGCCCGCCGACACTTTCGATTCACACCGCCGCATTTTGTTAAAGGCCTCCGAAGTCGAAAAGGGAATGGCGATCGGCAAACCGGCCGCCGCGCTTACGGCCATATACGAACAGGTCCCGGAAATTTTTGTGCGCAGCATCCCGCAAAACGAAATGATGCAGGTGCCGCTGCCGTTCGCGAAAGTGCTCGAGCAATTTACGACCGCGCGCGTGCGCGAAGATCAGGAGCGCGACCAGGTCGTGCCGCAAGTCGATACGCCGATTTTGCAGGCGACGATCGAAGACACGGAAAAATTTGGGACCAGCATCACGCCGATCGAGACCAGCGCGCACCCGCCGGTGAAAGTGGAACCGGCGAGCGCGAAATCATTGTCCGAGGCCGAGCCGGAAACGGTGCGCGAATCAAACAAGCCCGCATCGACGCCGGCAAGATCGACAATTCGCCTGACAATTCCGCTTTCGCCCGAATCGCAACCAGCGCCTCCCTCTGCGGCGAAGACTCCGCCTAACGAACCGCCGAAGCCAGCCAAGATTTCCATCGAGCTTCCACCGAACGGAACGGACGAGCCTGCAACAGAGAGAGTTCCAGCCTCTAGCGGGCCGTCCGTTCCAATTCGGTTGAAATCGCCCACGCCGCCGCCGCCGAAAGTGGCGCCGCCATGCTCGGATTTATTGAAACCGAAATTGACGCTCGTCCCCGGCATGGAAAGCAAAGCCGAACCGGAAGAGGAAATCTTCGATCTGCCGCTGCCGCCGAAAGCGAAACGGAACGAGCCGAAGATTTCGTTGCCGCTGCGTCCGATTTTGGAAACGATCCCGCCGTTTCAATTGAACGGCAGTCCGACGACGGTGCCGGACGAAACGCGCATCGAATTTCCGCTTTCGCTCATTCAACCGCAGCTCGCGATCGGACGCGTGGTGGTGTCGCCAAAAGTTTTTCAGAATGCGATGCCGCGTCAGTTCCGCGAATTGCTCGTGCTCGATACTTCGGAAACGCCGGTGCAATTGCCATTGCAGGAAGTGTTGAAGAACATTCCGCAGGAGACGCTGCAAATGCGCGACGATCAAGTCGAGGCCGAGCGCGGCGGAGATTTCGAGACGCCGTTCTCGCTCAAAGCGAAAGAGGACGCGAGTCGTTTCCAATCGAGCGACGCGCCGATTGCAAAAGTGGAAACGCCGGCGCCGGCCGACAAGATCGACAAGGGAAAGATCGACAACGCCGAAGCGCCGACGATCGACGCGAAGGAAGTGGTTTCGCGCGCGAGTGGACTCGAAGGCGTGGCCGGGTGCGTCGTCACCTTTGCCGACGGTTTGAGTCTGGCTGGCAATTTGCCCGACGACATGGCGGTGGGCGGCCTCTGCGCGGTGGCACCATCGCTGCTCCAACGGATCCATCAGCACATGTTCGAGACGAACCTCGGACCGCTGAACGCCATGACATTGCACGGGAACAAATCGGCCATCACATTTTTCAGTCAGGGGAACGTCTATCTCACCGTTTTGCACGGCCGGACGCAGCTGGGCGACGAGACTTACAACAAACTCGCTGGCCTAACGAAAGAACTCGCGCGCACCTACGCGCCCCCAGGGAAGCATTGATATGTCGATCATCAATTACGCGAGCCGCGAAATCCAATTCAAGATCGTTTACTACGGCCCGGCCTTGTGCGGAAAGACGACGAACCTGAGTTACATTCATCAGCGGATTAATCCGCAGAACCGCGGCGACCTCGTTTCGCTCGCGACCGCGGCCGATCGCACCTTGTTCTTCGATTTCCTTCCCTTAAACGCGGTCGTGATCAAAGGATTCGTGACCAAGTTCCAGCTCTACACCGTCCCCGGGCAGGTCATCTACAACGCCACCCGTCAGCTCGTTTTGCGCAGCGTCGATGGCGTTGTTTTCGTCGCCGATTCGCAGTGGGAAAAAATGGAGGAGAACGTCGAGAGCTTCAAAAATCTCGAGGAGAACCTAGCCAAGCAGAACATCTCGATCGACGAAATTCCGCTCGTGCTCCAGTACAACAAGCGCGACCTGACGAACATCGCGCCGATCAATTACATGGAGTACGTGCTCAACAATCGAAAAAAACGTTTCCAAAGTTTCGAAGTCATCTCCAGCACGGGCCAAAACGTTTTCGCCGCGCTCAACGCCGTCTCCCAAATTCTGCTGCACAAGTTCAGCAAACAAAGCGATGTGCCATCGACGGTCGCGCCGCCGGTCGCGATTCCAGTGGAGCCGCCTCCACAAAAGCAGGCCTCTGCATGAACGCGATTCCTGTCCTAACCATTGACGATGTCGCCACGCTCGACGGCGTGCTCGCGGATTTCCTGAAAAAATCGGAAGCCGATCTCACCGTCGTTATCGACAAGGGCGGCAACGTTATTTCGCAATACGGCGATCACAACGTGACGGACGTGACCATCATCGCCGCGCTCGCCGCCGGATCGTTCGCCGCCACTTGCGAGCTCGCGCGGCGCATTGGCGAAGTCGAATTCAACGCCCTTTATCATCAAGGCAACGGCAGTCACATGTTCATGAATTCGGTCGATGACGACACCATCATGATCACGGTCTTCGGTCAGAAGACCACGGTCGGGCTCGTTAGGTTTTATTCCACAGCCGCGGCCACTGGCGTGGCGAATTTGTTAAAATCGTTGCGGCGCGGAGGCCACGGTCTCGAATTCACCGCCGCCGATATTTCCGCCGCGCCGATCTTCAGCGACAGCTAAGATCGACATCTCGGCAAGATCGACAACTACTCCGCAATCTGCTGTGGAGGCAGCCGTCCTCGGCTGCGGAATGATTGTAAACCATCTCGTTAGGCTCTAAAACCTGCACGTGATCAAAGATCGACCGCCACGGCTTGGATTGATCTTTGCACACGAGCCGCTCTATTTTGTTACTTTCACCACTTGGAATCGGCGGCGCATTCCGTGTTTGGCGACGGCGCAAACTGCGCTTGAACGTTACGCCGAGCGTGGTATGCGCGAGTTTAATACAGCGGTTGGGCGATATGTGATCATGCCGGATCACGTTCATATTTTTGTATGTGGCTCTGGCGAGTTCGTTCTTTCGCGTTGGGTTGCAGGATTGAAGCGCGCAATCGCCGTTGCACTACAAGCTACGGGCCGGTTCTGGCAGCCGAGCTTCTTTGATCACCTTCTGCGAAGCGATGAAAGCTATTCGGAAAAATGGCTCTATGTGCGCGAGAATCCTGTTCGTGCTGGTTTAGCTAAAGCGGCTCATGAGTGGCCGTATCAAGGCGAGATCGCATTGATCGATCGCGTTTAGCCGCAGCCGAGGACGGCTGCCTCCACAGCAGCGAGAGCTAAGATCGACAATCAGTCCTCGAACGCTTTCGCGACGAGCGTGGCGTTGTGTCCGCCGAAACCGAACGAATTGTTCACGACCACGCGCACTTTCTTTTCTCGCGCTTTGTGCGGCGTGTAATCGAGATCGCACTCCGGATCGGGATTATCGAGGTTGATCGTCGGTGGAACCACTCCGTCGCGAATGGCCAGCGCGCACGCCGCCATTTCCACCGCGCCGGCGCCGCCTAACAAATGCCCGGTCATCGATTTCGTCGCGCTGATCGTGATCTGTTTCGCTTTGTCGCCAAAAACTTTTTTGATCGCGCGCGTTTCGCTGATGTCGCCCAGGCCGGTCGAAGTGGCATGCGCGTTGATGTAATCGACATCGCCGATGTCGATCTTAGCGTGATCGAGCGCGAGTTGCATGGCGCGCGCGGCGCCTTCGCCGCCTTCCGGCGGCGCAGTCATGTGATAGGCGTCGGCAGACAATCCATAGCCGACGAGCTCGCAATAAATTTTCGCGCCGCGTTTCTTCGCATGCTCGAGCTCTTCCACGACCACGACGCCCGACCCTTCGCTCATGACAAAACCATCTCGATCTTTATCGAACGGTCGCGACGCGCGCTCCGGTTCGTCGTTGCGCGTGCTCAACGCTCGCATCGCGCCGAATCCCGCGAGACCGACCTCGACCATGGACGCTTCGGAACCGCCGGCGAGAAAAATATCGGCATCGCCGAATTTGATGATGCGCCACGATTCACCGATGGCGTTGTTCGACGTCGCGCACGCCGTCACGATGCACATGTTTGGTCCGCGCAATCCGAATTCCATCGAGATGAGTCCGCTGGCCATGTTGCTGATGAGCATCGGAATCGTGAACGGCGAAACGCGTCCCGGCCCTTTGGTCATCAATGCGCCGTGTTGGTCCTGCAATGTTTTCAATCCGCCGATGCCGCTGCTCACGAGTACGCCGAAGCGGTCGAGATTTGTTTTTTCCAAATCGATGCCGCTGTCTTGCAGCGACATTTTCGCGGCGGCCATCGCCAGTTGCGCGAAGCGATCGGTGCGGCGCGGATCTTTGGGATTTTTGAAAAATTGTTTCGGGTCGAAGTCGCGCACTTCGCCGCCGATCTGACAATCGAATTTCGACGGATCGATTGCGGTGATGCGACGAATGCCGCTCTCGCCGTTTTTTAGTTTCGACCAAAATACTTCGAGATCATTTCCGAGCGGCGTGACCACACCCATGCCGGTGATGACAACTCTGCGTCCGTTGTTCATTTGAAAGGTAGTTGTCGATCTTAGCGCGTGCCCATGCCGACGCTCTGGACCGTCTGGAAAAGTTTGCCTTCGGTTTTAATGGAGGGCGCGATGATAATTTCGGTCTGCTGAAATTCGCCGATGTCGCGCGCGCCGACGTTCCCCATACAGGTGGTGATGGCGCCGACAAGATTTTGTGAACCGTCATCGACTTCCGCCGGCCCGAACAAAATTTGTTTCAACGAACCGGTCGTGCCGACTTTGATGCGTGTGCCGCGCGGAAGATTTGCGTGCGGCGTCGCCATCCCCCAATGATATCCGCGCCCGGGCGATTCATCGCTCTTGGCAAACGCGCTTCCGACCATGACCGCATCCGCGCCGCACGCGAGTGCTTTGCAAACATCGCCGCCTTTGCTCATGCCGCCGTCGGTAATGATCGGCACATAACGCGAAGATTTTTTGAAGTAGAAATCGCGCGCAGCCGCGCAATCGACCGTGGCCGTGACTTGCGGCACGCCGAGACCGAGAACGCCGCGCGATGTGCACGCAGCGCCGGGTCCGACGCCGATCAACACCGCCGCTGGTCCGCATTGCATGACTTCCAACGTCACATCGTAGGTCACGGTGTTTCCGACGATGACTGGGATGCGCATGTCGCGACAAAATTTTTCGAGATCGAGCGATTTGTACTCGGACGAAATATGTTTCACGGTCGAGACCGTGCTTTGCACGACGAAAACATCCGCGCCCGCCTCTTGCGCGATGGCGCCGAATTCAGCGGCGCGTTGCGGAATCGAGCTCACCGCGGCGATGCCGCCGCCGTCTTTGATTTGTTTCACGCGCGCCGCGATCAACTCCGGCTGCACCGGTTCCTGATAAATACGTTGAAGCAGCGAAGTCACTTCCGCTTTCTCCGCCTGCACAACTTTCTCGAGAACTTCGGCCGGATTTTTGTAGCGCGTCTGCACGCCTTCGAGATTCAAGACGGCGAGACCGCCGAGTTTACTCATGGCGATGGCGAATCGTACATCGACAACTCCATCCATCGCGCTGGCCAGGATGGGAATTTTTAGCTCGAGCGGCTCGGCGTCTTTGCGCGGAATGCGAAACGCGGTGTCGACTTCGTTCGGATTAATCGTGACCCGGCCGGGGACGAGCGCGATTTCATCAAACCCGTACGTCACCCGCGCTTTTCGATTTCGGCCGATCCACATTCCCATAAGTAATTAAATTCGCTCCAGTTTAAATCTTTCGTTCAGGCTGCCGCAACGCGGACAGCGTGGAAGCAATGCCGCGGTCCGATCTTCAAACTCGAACGCGCAGATAACGCAGCGCAACCGGTGACGCAATGCGCGCCGTTCGCGCCGGCGCCGATTCCACTCCCCAACTATCCAGAGAAGAAAAACCGCCGCAAGAAAAAGCAGCAGATAAATCGTGACCAGCGCGGTGAGACTGACCCGGATCACGGCTCAGGAGTAGATGTCGATCTTGCGGAGGGCAGCGAAATGTCCACGCCCCATTCCACCGTCGCGATGCCCCACGTTAGCGATTCGTTAGGCGCATCCGCGAATCGGGTCTGCGCGATGTGCTGGCGCGCCTGCGCATCCAGAGCGGAATCGCCGCAAGAATTCAACGGGAACGCGTATTGCACTTCGCCGCGCTGGTTCACCGCAATGCGAAAGCGAACATTCTGCGGTTGTTCATTGGTCGCGGCGGTGAATTTTGTTGCCGGAAATTTCGGCGCACCGCGCGTGGCGATCTCTTCCGAAAATTCGACCGAGGTTCCGACGGGCGCGAGCCGAGTGGGTTCCGCTCGTTGCGCCGTCGGCACCGGACCCGGCGGAAGCGGACTGGGCGGGGTAAGATCGACAACGAGCGGGGGCAATTGTTTCAACGTTGCCCGCGCCGTCTTGTACGAAGGCACGTGCTCGAGCCGCGGTAAATCTCTCGCTCTCGGGCGCAATGTCGTTGCGCTCAGCGCCGGATCTTCCGCGTCGATCCAACGCAAAAACGCGCGGCCGTCTTCCGTTTTGTCCGAGATCAAATTCACTCGCGCCGGCGGCGGCACGAGCGAGATCGAGGCCGGATAGACAATTTGGAAAATGTAAAAACAAAGCGCGTGAAACAGCAGCGAGATGGCGATGAACAACACGAGCGCGCGCGCGCGCGGGCGCGGCGGTCCCCAATTGAAAAGGAGATTTGTTTCGGCCGCGGCCGTCATCGTGGCGCGGTCGTGGCGAGCGAGACCGAGGTGATGCCGTGTTCGAGCGCCAGGTTCGTGACTTGCACAACCGTGTCGTACGATGTCGATCTATCGGCTTTGATAATGAGGCTGGCGCCTTCGCGCTTGGCGCGTTCGAGCAATGGACCGAGTTGTTCGAGCGCGATTTTTTGGTCGCGAAAATAAATCGCCGGCACCGACCCGCCGGTGATGCTCAAAATTTGCTGATTCGCGCGCGGCGGGAGAGTGAAGTGGGAAGAGGGAAGCGCGACCGCGATTCCCGGCTGCAAAATAAAATTCGAGCTGAGCAGAACAAAAAAGATGAGCAGGAAAAGAATATCGACCGCGGGAATAATCATCAGCCAGCCGAAGTTATATTCCTTCGTCCGGTGAAGCTTCATCGATTCGTTAGGCGATTGTCGATCTTAGCGCGCTTCACGCTCCGCGCCCGGTTGCTGGAAACTGATGATGCCGCTCATCGGCGCGGTGTCGGTGAGCATGTGCACGACTTCAATTCCCGCGCGTTCCATATCAAACATCATCTGTCGCACGCGCGATGAGAGATAGGCGTAGGCGACGTAAGTGGGCGTGGCGACGACGAGACCGGCTGCGGTGGTGAGCAAACTTTTATAAACGCCGCGCGAAAGTTCCGTCACCGTCGCGGTGCCGCCGTTTGACGCGATCACCCCGAAGGTGTCGATCATTCCGGCGACCGTGCCTAACAAACCGAGCAGCGGCGCGAGGAACGCGATGGTCGCGAGCACGCCGAGAAATCTTTCCAGCTTCGGCACTTCGAGTTGGCCAGCTTCCTGGACGACGTCGCGCAATTCCGCGCGCGGCGCTTCGTGCCGGAGAATCGCCGCATGAATCACGCGCGCGACCGGGCCGGGCGTTCCGGCCGATTCATGCAGCGCTTCGGCAAAATTGCGCCGTTGGATCAAGTTCGACAATCCCTTGAGAAATTCGCCGACGTGAATGGTGGCGCGATGCAAATAGAAGAGCCGTTCCGCGAACACGCCGATGGCGACGATGCTGCAGATGAGGATCGGCCACATGAGCAAGCCGCCTCGTTGGATGTACTCGATCACGGGTGAGTTTTAAGTCGCTTTGTTAGTCGAAGCAAGGCGAGAGGTAGATGTCGATCTTGCGCGCGTCATTTTTTCTTCGGCGGAATGGGCGGTGAAGCGGTCGATGTTTGGCCGAGAAGTTTTCCGGTCGCATCGAAAACGGAGTAACCGGTCTGCCGGCCATTCGCGTCGTAGCTGTAAACGATCTTATTCAAGACCGCGTCGTCTTTGCTGAGCTGCGTCTCTTCCTGAATCCGTCCCGCGCCATCGTACTTATACAGGCTCTTGAAGCGAAATTTACCTTTGGCGTCGAACGAAACGCCGGTGGCGAAGCGTCCCTGATCATCCACGCGGTAAACCGTTTTGCCGCGCGGCGTTTTGCCATCCGCCTCGATGGTGGTGGCGGTCGCCTTGTGATTTGCGTTGTCGAACTGGTAGGTCGTGCGCGAACCGTCGGGATTCACCGTCACGTTTACGCGCACGGCGTCGGTGTCGTTAGGCGGCGCGGTTTGCGCGAGAACGGAAGTGGCAAGGAGCGCGAAAAACAACAAACGCATTGGGAGCAAAGGTCGAATGCGGGGAAACGATTGCAAGATCGACATCTATATATGGGGAGGGGCCTAACGCTGCCCTCGAAAAAGAACGCATAATTTCTATTGACCCCTGGCACGCAAAGTGGTTAAGAGTGGGGCGAAGTGGGGAAAAATGGTTGATCGGACCGCCCGCATATGGACACGCCCTCGCCGCCTAACAGACGATTCTTCGCCGGCGAATTCCGTCACGCCATCGACGAGAAGAATCGCATCACCATCCCCGCGCGCTGGCGTCGCGATGGCGCCGAGGAGTTCATCCTTCTTCCGCAGGCGGATCATCAATTTCTCCTGGTCATGTCGGCTGAGGAATTTTCTCGTGTGAGCACGGAAGCAGAGTCGAATGCGAATGTCTCCGCGCGCGACCGGCGAGTGTTTTTGCGTCATCTGCACTCGCGCGCCGAGCATGCCATCGCGGATCGACAAGGCCGGCTCGTTTTGCCGGAAGACGTTTGCAAAAAACTTCAACTCAAAGGCGAGGTCGCGCTCGTGGGCGGCCGCGGCCGTTTTGAAATTTGGAATTTGGCGCGCTGGAAGAAAGCGCATGAGGAGGAAACATCGACATATCAACACGTGGCGAACGTGATCGGGCTGTAGGGAGATGAAGAACGCGTTGCTTTTCGATCGGCCGGTGCGTTTTGCGACCGGGCCGCTGATTTTGGAGGAGGCCGATCCGATTATGGAGGACTTTTCTTATCATCAACCGGTGCTCGCGGCCGAAGTGCTCGAATTGCTCGCGCCGAAACCGGGCGCGTTGATTCTCGATGCGACCTGCGGCGGCGGCGGTCACAGCGAACTCATTTTGAAAACGGGCGCGGACGTTCTCGCGCTCGATCAGGACCCGGAAGCGATCGAGCACGCGCGGGAGCGACTGGCGCATGCGGGACGGCGCGTCACCTTTCACCGGGGAAATTTTCGGAACGCGGACAAGATTCTCGATGAGCTCGGCATCGCGACTATCGGTGGCGCACTTGTCGATCTTGGCGTGTCGTCGCGCCAACTCGAAAACGCGGCGCGTGGTTTCAGTTTCATGCGTAACGGTCCGCTCGACATGCGCATGGATCCGTCCGGTCCGATGAACGCGGCTTACATCGTGAACACTTACAGCGAAGAGCAGCTCACCCATTTGTTTCGCGAGTTGGGCGAAGAACCGGCCGCGCGTCGCATCGCCACGACCATCGTGAAGGTGCGAAAGGAATCGCCGTTCCATGAAACGTTGCCGCTGGCGAAGGCGATCGAAAAAGTCGTCGGCCGTCACGGACGATTGCATCCGGCGACGCGCGCGTTTCAAGCATTGCGCATGGAAGTGAACGACGAGCTCGGCGCGCTCGAAGAAGGCTTGCGCGCCCTAACGAGCCGGCTGGAAATCGGCGCGCGCATCGCGGTCATTTCCTTTCATTCCCTGGAAGATCGCGTGGTGAAGAATTTTTTCCGCGATCACGCGCGGGAGTGGCTCGACCAACCGGAGTGGCCGGAGCCGAAACGTAATCCCGATTACAACATGTCGATCTTAACGGACAAACCGATCGAGCCGACGGAAGACGAACAGCGCGCCAACCCGCGTTCGCGGAGCGCGAAATTGCGCGCGGCGGAGAAAATCGCATGAGCCGCCGACGCAATGTGAACACGATGGATGCGGCTTCGCTCGCGCGCTGGTTAGTCATGCTCGCGTTCGTGGCCTTGATGGGGCTCACCTACGTTTATCTTAATCTTCAGCTTTATCACCTCGGCGACCGGAAGAAGGCGCTCGAGAACGAGCTGGCAAAATTGCGCACGGACAATGACGTGGCCGCGGCGCAGATCACCGCGCTGACTTCACGCTCGGCGCTGCAACGGCGTTTGAAGGAAGGTTATTTGAAAATGATTCCGATCGCCGAACGCAACATTGTTCGCCTCACCATCCCGGCGCGGCCTAACGAGGACGCAGTTCAACCGGTCGCGAATGTGAAATGACCGCGCGATTCCGATGCACACTCGTATGCCTCGGATTCACTGCGCTCTTCAGCGTTTTCTCCTGTCGCTTGATCTATCTGCAGATGATCAAGCACAACGAGTACGCGGCGCTGGCGGCGGACAAGCACGTCTATAAACAGCCGATCTACGCCGAGCGCGGCGAGATCGTGGACGCGAACGGCGAAGCGCTCGCGCACAACGTGCCGGTCGAAACGGTCGTGGCCGACGCGAGTCACATCAACGATCGAGATGCGATTGTCGATCTTGTCGCACGTGAGTTGAAGCTGCCGCGCGCCGAAGTTGCCGAAAAAATTTCCGGCGACCGGCGTTACATCGTTTTGCAACGCGAAGTGGCGAAAGCGGACGCGGACCGTTTACGCGAACAGCTGCGCGCGAAAAATCTTCGCGGGATTTATTTCGAGCATGACGCGACGCGAAATTATCCGAACGGGCAAATGCTTTGCCACGTCATTGGCTTCACCGATTTCGAGCATCACGGCATTCAGGGCGTGGAAGGTTCGATGGACGAATATCTGCACGGGCAGGATGGCTATCGTTACATCGAGCACAATCGCGCCGGGCAGGAGATCGTGTTGTATCGCGGGCAGGAACGCGCGCCGCGCAACGGTTACAACGTAAAGTTAACTGTCGATCTTAACTTGCAGAACATCGTCGAGAACGAAATCGACGCCGCCATGCGCGAATATCAGCCGCAGAAGGCGACGATCGTTTTGATGCGTCCACAAACCGGTGAAGTGCTCGCGATGGCGAACCGGCCCGCGTTCAATTTGAACGAGCGCGGCGACGCGAAACCGGAGCAGATGAAAAACCGCGCCATCATCGACATGATGGAGCCAGGATCGACATTCAAAATCGTTTCCGTGGCCGCGGCCCTGAACGAACACAAGGTCCATCCCGACTCGTGGATTTTTTGCGAAAACGGGCTGTGGAATTACGGCGGCACGCCGTTGCACGATCACAAACCATTCGGCGATCTGACCGTGCAGGACATTCTGGTGAAGTCGTGCAACATCGGCGCGGCCAAACTCGCCATCACCATCGGCGATCAGAAATTTTACGAATACATTCGGCGTTTTGGTTTCGGCGAACGCACCGGCATCGAATTGCCGGGCGAAATTCCAGGGCTGATTCGCCCGCCGCAATCATGGAGCAAAATTTCGATCACGCGCATTCCGATGGGCCACGAAGTCGGCGTCACGCCTTTGCAAATGACGACGGCGATGTGCGCGATCGCGAACGGCGGCAAACTCGTGGCGCCGCGGATTGTAAAATCCATCACCAGCAGCGACGGCCTAACGATTAGTTCGCTCAAGCCCACGGTCGTGCGCGAAGTAATTTCTCCCCAGACGGCCAGACAAATCGGTAATGCCCTGCGCGGTGTCGTGAGCGATCGCGGCACCGCCGCGGCCGCAGCTGTGCCCGGTTTTGTCATCGCCGGAAAAACCGGCACCGCGCAAAAGGTCGATCCGCACGGCGGCTACGATCACGGCAAGTGGGTCGTCTCGTTTTGTGGTTATTTGCCGGCGGACAATCCGCAATTCGTCGGGCTCGTCGTGCTCGACGATGCCAAGACCGACAAGCCGGAGCTGAATTACGGCGGGCTCGTGGCCGGTCCGATTTTTTCACGCATCGCTGAAAAGGCGGCGCGTTATCTCGATCTTCAACCGCAGGAGGAAATTCGCAAAGCTGTGCCGGTCGAGCGAGTGGCCTTGAGCAATTCCCGACATCGCTGAGCGTGTTGCGGGGAAATTTTTATCACGCATGCAGCTCAAAACGCTCCTCGCCGCCATTCCCGTGCGCGAAATCGCCGGCCCGGTTGATCGCGCAGTGGATGGCATCGCGTATGACTCGCGGCGTGTGCAAAGGAATGGCCTTTTCGTCGCATTGCGCGGCGAAAAAAGCGATGGCCACGACTTCATCGACCAGGCCATCGAAAAAGGGGCGACGGTGATTGTGGCCGAGCGAAATCCCGCCGTGGCGGGACGCGCCACCATTGTAGTCGTCGAAAACACGCGGAGCGCGCTCGCGGATCTAGGCGCGGCCTTTTATCAATATCCGTCGCGCCGTTTGCGCATGGCCGCGGTCACGGGAACGAATGGGAAAACGACGACCACGTTTTTGCTCAAGCACATTGTTGAGAACGCCGGCGTGCGCTGTGGATTGATCGGCACCGTGCGCTATGAAATCGCCGAACGCATTTTGCCGGCGACGCGCACCACACCCGAGTCGCTCGATTTGCGTGAGCTGCTCGCGCAAATGGTTAACGCCGATTGTCGCGCGGCGGCGATGGAAGTTTCCTCGCACGCGCTCGCCCAGGAACGCGTGCGCGGCATCGAATGGAACGTCGCCGTCTTTACCAATCTCACGCAGGACCATCTCGATTTTCACGGCACCATGGAGAATTACTTCGAAGCGAAAGCGAGATTGTTTACCTCGTTAGGCGACCAAAAACTCAAACCGAAACCCGTCGCTGTGATCAACATCGACGACGACTACGGCCAGAAACTCGTCGATAAGATCGACAATCGCGTTTCGGTCGTGACCTACGGAATGGGCGCGCGCGCCGATTTTCGCGCCTCGAATTACCGCATGGAAGTTGGCGGAACTTCTTACCAACTCGATGCGCGCGGCAAAAGTTATCTCGTGCGCGTCCCGCTCATCGGCCGGTTCAACGTCGCCAATTCCCTTGCCGCGCTCGCGGCCGCGAATTCGTTAGGCATTAGTTTGCGTGACGCGGTCTTGAGCCTGGCAAAATCGCCGCAAGTTCCCGGGCGTCTCGAGTTGGTCCCGGCCAAACGTCAGTTTCAGGTTTTTGTAGATTACGCGCACACGCCTGACGCGTTGTTGAACGTCATTAAAACTTTGCGCGAATTGCAGCCGCATCGCCTCATCGTCGTTTTCGGATGCGGCGGCGACCGCGACAAACAGAAACGTCCGCTCATGGGCGAAGTGGTAGATCGACATGCGGATTTCGCCATCATTACGAGCGATAATCCGCGAAAAGAAGATCCGGAGGCGATCATCGCGCAGGTGGAAAAAGGCTTTCGCGGAAAGAAGCACGAAAAAATTACCGATCGTGCTGCCGCGATTAATCGCGCCATCGAATTGGCGCAGCCGCGCGACATCATCCTGATCGCGGGCAAAGGCCACGAGAATTATCAGGAGTTCGCCGATCACACCATTCCGTTCGACGACGTGCAGGTGGCGAAACGCGCAATCGAAAACCGGCCGGTGGAATTCGCGTCATGAATCGATTGTCGATCTTACAGATTGTCGATCTTGCCAACGCGCGGCTGGAGCGCGGCGACGGCGCCCAGGTCGTCGAAAAAGTCAGCACCGATTCGCGCACGATTAAAGCGAACGAGCTCTTCGTCGCCTTGCGCGGCGAAAATTTCGACGGCCACAAATTTGTCGAAGCGGTCGCCGCCAACGGAGCGGCAGGTGCGATTGTCGATCCTGGCTGGAAAGGAAATGTTCCGCCAAAATTCGCCATCATTCGCGCGGCCGACACGCTCGTCGCCTATCAAACGCTGGCCGCAAATTATCGGCGTTCGTTAGGCCTGAAAGTTGTTTGCATTACCGGCAGCAACGGCAAAACCAGCACAAAAGATTTCACCGCCGCCGTGCTCGGCCGAAAATTTCGCGTCACTAAAACCGAAGGCAACTTCAATAATCACGTCGGATTGCCGCGCACAATCCTGGAAGCGACTGCCGATCACGAGATCGGCGTTTGGGAAATTGGCATGAATCATCCGGGCGAAGTCGCGCCGCTCGCGAAAATCGCCGCGCCTAATGTCGCGATCGTCACCAATATCGGTGTCGCCCACATCGAATTCATGGGGACGCGCGACGCGATTGCGCAGGAGAAAGGCGCTCTGGTCGAACATGTCGATCTTAGCGGAACCGTGATTTTGAACGGCGACGATGAATTTACGCCGAGCATCGCAGCGCGCTCCCGCGCCAAGATCGTTCTGGCTGGCCTAACGAACGGTCAAATTCACGCCGATGAGGTTTCGCAAAGCGCCGAAGGCACCGACTTCACCATTCTCGAAGGCGCGCATCGGTGCCGCGCGCAACTTCCGGTGCCAGGACTGCACATGGTGCAGAACGCGTTGCTCGCCGTCGCGGCCGGAAGAGTTTTCGGTCTTTCGCTCGAGGAATGCGCGCAAGGTCTGGCCTCCGCTCCCCTAACGAAAGCGCGTTTGCAGATCAAAGAAATCAACGGCGTGCAATTTATCGACGACAGTTATAACGCGAACCCCGACTCGATGAAGGCGGCGCTGCGAACTTTGATCGAGCTCGATGCCGATGGTAAACGCATCGCTGTGCTCGGAGCGATGGGTGAGCTCGGCGCGGAAGCGGAGCGCGGTCACCGCGAAGTCGGGGAATGCGCCGCGGAATTGCGCATCGATCATCTGATCGCGCTCGACCAAACCATTGCCGACGCCGCGCGCAAAGCCGGCTTGGAACATGTCGATCTTGCAAGATCGACAAGTGAAGCCGCGGATTTGTTAGGCGAAATCGCGGCGACGGGCGACCTCGTTCTGGTCAAAGGCAGTCGGGCCGCTCGCACCGAACGCGTGATGGAAGACTTCAGCCACCGCCAATCCGCCATGACGCATTAAGCCATGTTGTATTACCTCCATCGACTCAGCGATCACTTCGGCGGCCTGAACGTTTTCTTCTACGTTACGTTTCGCGCCGTCGCCGCCGCTGTCACCGGTTTCTCGATTTGCCTTTTGTTCGGCAATTTGGTCATCCGCAAATTGACCGCGCTGAAAATCGGGCAACCAATTCGCGGCGCCGAAGAAGTTCATCGCCTTGCGACGTTGCACGGCGGCAAAGCGGGCACGCCGACGATGGGCGGCGTCCTCATCATCGGCGCGGTCTTCATCTCGAGTGTGCTTTGGGCGCGACCCGACAGCCGCTTCGTTTGGCTAGCGCTCTTCGCGATGCTGTATCTCGGCGCGCTCGGATTCGCGGACGATTATCTCAAGGTCACCAAGAAAAAAACCGAGGGCGTGTCGGGCCGGGTGAAGCTGTTTTTTCAAATCGTGCTCGCCATGATTGTGGCGGCCGTTTTCCTAACGACGCCGTTGATCGAAGTGCAGGCGCGCGAGCTTTTCATTCCGTTCGTCAAGACACCGGTGGTCACCAACATGAGTTGGTTTGTGCTCCCGTTTTTCGCGCTCGTCATCGTCGGCGCGTCGAACGCGGTAAATCTCACGGATGGTCTCGATGGTCTCGCCATCGGCTGCACCATCACGGTGGCGATGGCGTATTCGGTGCTCTGTTATCTCGCGGGAAATTTTCGCATCGCGGAATATTTACAGGTCCCGTTTTATCCGTTCACGGCCGAGCTCACCGTCGTCTGCGCCGCGCTCGTCGGCGCCGGCTTCGGATTTCTCTGGTTCAATTGTTATCCCGCGAAAGTTTTTATGGGCGACACCGGCTCGCTCGCGATCGGCGGAATGATGGGCGTGATCGCGATTTGTTGTAAACAGGAACTGCTGCTCGCAATCGTCGGCGGCGTCTTCGTCATCGAAGCCTTCTCGGTGATCCTGCAGGTGATCAGTTTTAAAGCGACCGGTCGCCGCATTTTCCTGATGTCGCCGTTGCATCATCACTTCGAGCTCGCCGGCTGGAAAGAAAACACGGTCATCGTGCGCTTCTGGATTTTGTCTGGCGTCTTCGCCTTGTTAGGCCTGGCGACTTTGAAATTGAGATAACGAATGGCGCGCTATCAAAACAAAAATGTCGCGGTGCTGGGCGCGGGTTTGAGTGGGACCGCCGCCGCGCTCCTGCTCAAAAGCGAAGGCGCGCAGGTGACCGTGCTCGACAGCGCCGATGAAGCGAAACTGTTGAAATCGACGCTCGAAAATTTGCGTGCGCAAGGCGTGCGCGTCATCGCTGGCGCCGAAGCGGATGCCAATTCCGACAAATACGATTTGGCCGTTTTGAGTCCCGGCATCGATCCCGAGTCGCCACTCGCGCAGAATTTTTCTTCACGCAAGATCGACATGTTAGGCGAGCTCGAGCTCGGTTTTCGCTCGATCGACATTCCTGTCATCGCCATCACCGGCACGAACGGCAAAACGACCACGACCGAAATGCTCGCGCAAATGTTGAACGCGTGCGGCCAGCCCAGCATCGCGTGCGGCAACATCGGCAAACCACTGAGCGAAGTCGCGCGCGAGAAAAAGCCGTTCGACGTGCTCACGGTAGAAGTGAGCTCGTTTCAACTCGAAACCATTTCCACTTTTCGTCCATCCGTCGCGCTTTGGCTCAACTTCGCGCCCGATCATCTCGATCGTTACCGTTCCGTCGCGGAATATCGCGCGGCCAAGCTGCGCATCTTCGAAAATCAAACGAGCGACGACGTTGCGATCGTGAACGCGGTCGAACGTCTGCCAAAATTAAAAGCGCGCACGATAACATTCAGCGCCTACGACGATCGCGCTGATTTCCGTTTGAGCGAAGGTGCGATCGTTTTCGAAAATCAACCGGTACTGCGCATGGCGGAGACGAAATTGCGCGGCGCGCACAACATCGAGAACCTGATGGCTACGCTCGCGGCCGGACACGCGCGCGGACTTTCGTTCGAGAAAATGGCGCCAGCGCTCGCGGAATACGAGCCGCAACCGCATCGCTTAGAAATCGTGCGCACACTCGGCGGCGTCGAATACATCAACGATTCGAAAGCGACGAATCTCGACGCGGTCGAGAAGGCGTTGCAGGCGCAAACCAAAACGGTCGTGCTCATCGCCGGCGGCAAAGACAAAGGATTCACCTACGAGGAACTCCGGCCGCTCGTGAAAGAAAAGGTAAGATCTACAATTCTCATCGGCGAAATGGCCGAGCTAATCGCGCAGGATTGGAACGACGTCACCCATTGTGAACGCGCCGATTCGCTCGCGGAAGCGGTCGATCGTGCGCGCAACACCGCGAAACCGGGCGAGGTCGTTCTCTTTTCCCCGGGCACATCGTCCTTCGACATGTTTAAAAGTTACGCCGATCGCGGCGATCAATTTCGTGCACTCGTTAGGGCTCTTCCCAAATGAAAATCAAATTCGATTTCCCGAAACTAAAGTGGCCGAAGCGCCGCAAAAAACTTCGCGCGACCGCCATGCGCGGGCGAATGCGCGCCGCCACCGCGGACTACGACGAAATGTCGGAGCCGAACATGAAACTTTCGCGCGCGTTACTCATCGTGCTCATTCTGCATGTCGTCGCCGTGTCCGGAATTATTGCGTTTAACGCGATCAAGACGCGCGAACGCCCGGCCGCGTTCTCAACGCCGCTCACAAGATCGACAACTGCACCGGTAGCGAGCGCCTCGCCCGCGATGGAGATCAAACGCGCGAAGGCGGTTGATGATTCGCACAAGACTTACACGGTCGCGAAAGGGGACAATCCGGTCACGATCGCGAAGAAGCTCCACGTTCCCTACGACGATCTCATCGCGCTCAATCACATCGACGATCCGCGCAAGTTAAAGATCGGGCAGAAGCTGCTCCTGCCTAACAAAACGACAAAAGGAAAGAAGTCCGAGGAGTAGATGTCGATCTAACGCCATGCATCGCAAAAGCGCCACGCTCCTTTTCATCGCTGTGCTCGGCACGCTCGTGATCGGCATCGTCATGCTTTTTAGCACGAGCGCATTCGCGCGCGACAGCCACGGCGACGTTTACTTCTTCATCAAACGACAGGGCATTTGGCTCGGCGTCGGCCTAACGATCTGCACCGTGGCCGCGCTCGTCGATTACCACGTGTGGCAACGCACGTGGTGGATCTGGTTCGCGCTCGCGATTGCCACGCTCGTGCTCTGTTTCGTCCCGCACATCGGCATGCGCATCAACGGTTCGCGGCGATGGGTCGGCTTTAACGCGCTCAGTTTTCAACCATCCGAAATCGCGAAGATCGCCGCCGTGTTTTTTCTGGCTTGGTGGTATTCGCGCTACGAAAAAGTGAGTGGCTCGCTCGTTTACGGATTTGGCATTCCGCTCGCGGTCGTGGGAATTTTGCTCGCGCTGATCCTCGCAGAAGTCGATCTCGGCACGACCGCGCTCATCGGCGCGATGGCATTCGTGGTCATGTTTGTCGCCGGCGCAAACATGGTTCTCCTCGGCGTCGTGGCCGCCGGCGGATTCGTTTCGCTCTTATTAATGGCGTCACTATTGCCGGAACGAATGGGCCGATTGCTCGCCTTCCTGCATCCCGAAACTTACAAACAGGACGCCGGCTTACAGCAAATGCAGGCGCTGATCGCGTGGGGCAGCGGCGGCATGGAAGGCCTCGGCCTCGGCAACGGCCGCCAGAAAATGATGTACCTTCCTTACGCCCACACCGATTTTATTTTTCCGATGATCGGCGAAGAGCTAGGACTGCGCGTGAGTTTGCTCGTGGTGTTTCTGTTCGTCGTCATCATCGTCTGCGGAATGTTAATCGCGCTGCACGCGAAGGACCGTTTCGGACTGTTGCTAGGCTGTGGACTCGTGTCGCTGCTCGGTTTGCAGGCGGCGGTGAACATTGGCGTGACGACGTCGCTTTTGCCTAACAAGGGTCTGCCGCTGCCGTTCGTGAGCTACGGCGGATCGAATCTGGTCGCGTGTTTGTTCGCGGTCGGATTGCTCATGAACATTTATCGGCAGGCGAAATTGGAACCGACGAATCGCAAACGCACCGCGCTGCAAGTCCGCGTCACCCCGCGCATCTGATGCAAGATCGACAATGAACGCTGTCATTGCATGCGGAGGAACGGGCGGACATTTGTTTCCGGGAATCGCCGTGGCCGAAACGCTGCGCGGTCGCGGCCACGAAGTGATGCTCTTCATTTCCGAAAAGGAAGTCGACACGCTCGCGCTCAAGGAACATCCGGAGCTGCGCTACGAGAAATTGCCGACGGTCGGTTTGCCCTCCGGATTTTCGCCAGCGATTTTCGGATTCGTTAGGCGATTTGCCGACAGTCTGTCGCGTTGTCGCACCATCTACAGTCAATTCAAACCGAATGTGGTTCTCGGCATGGGTGGGTTCACTTCCACCGCTCCGGTGATGGCCGGACGCATGCGCGGTTTGCCGACATTCATTCACGAGTCGAACGCCATCCCCGGCAAAGCGAATCGATTCACCGCGCGGATGGTGCGCGCAGTCTTGTTAGGCTTCAAGGAATGTGCGCAGTTTTTTCCGAAGGCGCGCACAGAAGTGACCGGTACGCCGATTCGGACCGAGCTGCGCCCGTTAGATCGACATCTTGCGCGGCAAAAACTCGGACTGCGTGACGACTTGAAAACGTTGCTCGTCATGGGCGGAAGCCAGGGCGCGAGCGGAATTAATCAGGTGATGGTCAAAGCAGCGGCCTTGCTGCGCGACGCGCAAATTCAAATCATTCATCTCACCGGTGCGCGTGACGAAAAGTTAGTCGCCGACAACTACGCGCGTGAACAAATCCCCGCGCTTGTCGCGCCGTTTCATCATCACATGGAATTGCTTTACAGCGCGAGCGACCTGGCCATCGCGCGTTCGGGCGCGGCCAGTCTCGCCGAGCTCGCGACATTTTTTCTACCGTCGATTTTAATTCCGTATCCGTACGCGGCGGAGGATCACCAAACGCGCAACGCAGAAATCTTCGCGCGCAGCGGGGCAGCCGTCGTCATGAAGGAAGCGGAGGTCACGCCGGAGTCGCTCGCGCACAAGTTTCGCGACTTGTTAGGCGACGAAATGCAGCTGCGTTTGATGTCGGACGCGGCGAAACGGCTCGCTCCGAACGACGCAGCCAAACGCGTGGTAGACACGATGGAGAAATACGTGCAATGACCACGATGAACGATGTCGATCTTGCAAAATTTTTCGCGCACGAGCGACATCGCGTGCATTTGATCGGCGTCGCCGGCAGCGGGATGAGCGGACTGGCCGCGCTTCTGCTCGAGCTTGGACACGAAGTCAGCGGCTCGGACAAAGTGGCGACGCAGGAGACAGCTCGATTGCAACGGCTCGGTCTGCGTTTCCATCAAGGTCATCAGGCGGAAGACGCCGCCGATGCCGAGTTGGTGATCTATTCGTCGGCCATCAAGATCGACAATCCCATTTTGGCGTCAGCGAAAATGAAAGCGCGCCGCGCCGAAGCGCTCGCCGCGATCATGCGCGCCAAACGCGGCATCGTCATCGCCGGCATGCATGGCAAGACAACGACGTCGGCGATGGCCGCCCACGTTTTGCGCGAAGGCGGCGTGCATCCGTCGCATTATGTCGGCGCGGAAATTCCGATTCTCGGCTCGAACGCGCATTGGGACGCGCGCGGCGAATGGTTCGTGGCCGAAGCCGATGAGAGCGACGGAACAATTGAACTTTTTCATCCGGAACATGCGCTCATTTTAAATATCGAAGAGGAGCATCTCGATTTTTACAAAGACCTCGCGGCGATCGAGGCAGTGTTTGCAAAACTGCTCAATCAAACCACCGGAATTGTTTTTTACAGCGCGGATGACACGCACGCGCCGCGAACATGTCGATGTTGCGATCGCACGATTTCGTTCGGTCTCAGTGACGGGGCGGAGTATCGCGCGAGCGACATCGAGCTGCGTGACTTCACTTCAGTGTTTTGCGTTTATCGCCGTGGCGAAAAGCTCGGCGAAATCGTGCTCAGCGTTCCCGGCCGGCACAACGTGCATAATGCCACCGGGGTGGTCGCGCTCGCGACGGAACTAGGCGTGCCTTTCGATAAAATCGCGAAATCGTTAGGCAAATTTCAACACGCCCGCCGCCGTTTCGAAATCAAATACGCGAGCGATCGGTTTCTGCTGGTCGATGATTACGCGCATCATCCGACGGAGATTCGCGCGACCTTGAAGACGGCGCGATCGGCCGGGCGCAAGCGCGTGCTGACGATGTTTCAGCCCCATCGTTATTCGCGCACGAAAGCGTTGCGGAAAGAATTCGGCGCCGCCTTTGACGACGCGGACAAGATCGTGGTGACGGATATTTATCCGGCGAGCGAAGCGCCGATCCCGGGAATCAGCGGACAAACGATCGTGGATGAGATCCTCGCGCACGGTCATCGCGATGCGACTTTTCAACCGCGACTCGACCGCGTCCATTGCGACATCGGCAACGCGCTCGACGTCGGCGATCTCGTTCTGAGTCTTGGTGCAGGAAACATTCACGAGCAGTTGTCAATCTTAGCGGCCGATCTCGTGATCGCGGAGAAGTTGAAGGCGATCGTGGGCGAAGAGGGCGACGTGCGTTTGTATGAGCCGCTGGCGAAACACACAACGCTGCGCGTGGGTGGGCCGGCCGATTTTTGGGTCGAACCGCGAACAGAGAATGCGTTTGCGGAACTAATTCGATTTTGCCGGCGCGAAAATCTTCCGCTGTTTGTGATCGGACGCGGATCGAATTTGTTAGTCCGCGACGGCGGAATTCGCGGCGTGGTCGTTCATCCGAGTGGCGGCGAATTCGACAAGATCGACATCGTCGGAAACGAGATTACCGCCGGCGCCGGCGCGAAATTGCATGAGGTGGCTTACGCAGCGCGCGGCGCAAATCTCGGCGGACTCGAGTGGATGGAAGGAATTCCCGGCGAGCTCGGCGGCGGATTGCGCATGAACGCTGGCGCGATGGGCGCGCAAACTTTCGACTACGTCGCGCGTGTTCGCTATCTTGATGCCGACGGAAATTCGCACACAAAGGAGCGCGATGAACTGGAAGTGCATTATCGGCACTTTCCGTTGCTGGAAAAAAATTACGCGGTCGCGGCAACGTTTCGCGCGGAACCGGCGGAACGCGGCAAGATCGACAATCGCTTGTCAGAGTCGCAGGAAAAACGGCGCTCGACACAACCGATCGCGAAAAGCGCGGGCTGCATTTTCAAAAATCCGAATACGACGCCGGCGGGAAAGTTGGTCGATGAGCTCGGATTGAAAAACACGCGTGTTGGCAATGCGCGCGTCTCGGAGGTGCACGGAAATTTCCTCGTCAACGACGGCGGTGCGACTGCGGCCGAAATGCTGCAGTTGATCGAACGGATTAAATCGAAGGCGCGCGAGCGCGGGGTCGAGCTGGAAACGGAAGTTCAAATCGTGGGGGAGGATTAATGAAAGACGACGGGCTTTCGCCACGAATCATTAGGCGATGAACTTACCAAAAAAAATTGCGGTATTGCAGGGCGGGCCGGGCTCGGAGCGCGAAGTTTCGCTGGCGACAGCGCGCGGCGTTTCGAAGGCGTTGCGGTCGTTAGGCTGCGAGGTGGTCGATGTCGATGTTCGCGGTCCCGAGTTTGATTTGCCGGGCGATGTCGATCTTGCGTTCAATTGCATTCACGGAACTTTCGGCGAAGACGGGCAGATCCAATCCGTGCTGGAGAAGCGCGGAATCGCCTACACGGGAGAGGGCGTTGAAGAAAGCGCACTTGCTTTTGATAAGATTCGGTCGAAAAGGAAATTCCGTGACCACGGAGTGACGACTCCCGATTGGGAAGTGATCCAGGCCGGACAACGGCCAACGTTCTCGCTCCCCCTCGTCGTCAAAGCGCCCCGCCAGGGTTCGACCGTCGGCGTCTATATTATTAAGACCGAATCGGAGCTCGAGCCGGCGCTCGCGAAAGCGGCGAAATACGATCGCGAATTGCTGGTCGAGAAGTTTGTGCCCGGCCGCGAGTTGACCATCGGCGTGCTCGGCGAACAGGCGTTGCCGATTCTCGAGATCATTCCCAAAGGCGGCTTCTACGATTTCAACACCAAGTATCCGTTTTTGAATCCGAGTGCGGGCGCGAGCGCGGAGCATGTTTGTCCGGCGAAGATCGACAAGGAAAAAACGGCGGAGATTCAAGAACTAGTGATGCGGGCGTTTCGCTCGTTAGGCCTGCAGGTTTATGCGCGCGTTGATGTGCTTTTGCCGGAGAACGGCGCGGCGACCGTGCTCGAGATCAACACCATTCCGGGAATGACGGAGACGAGTTTGTTGCCGGAAGCGGCGGCGGCCGTCGGAATCAACTATGTCGATCTTTGCCAAAGGATCATCGAGTTGTCGCTGGCGAAAGGAGCGCGGAAATGAAGCGTTCGCGGCCGCGCAATCAACGTGTGTCGAAGCCGAAGCAGCGACGCCAACAGCATCTGCTCGATGTGAACGTGCGCTCGCGTTCGGCCGCACAGCATCGCAATCGCAAAGTGCTCGTGTTCGTGTCGAAGTTCGTGCTCGTGATCGCGCTTGCGACCGGCGTTTGTCTCGGCGCGCGCGCGGGATTGCGCCGGTTCTTTTTCGACAACCCCGATTATCGCCTAACGAACATAGAATTCGAGACCGATGGGACGTTGCCGCGCGACCGCGCCCTCGAGGTCACGGATGTGCACGAAGGCGAAAACATTTTCCATGTCGATCTTGCGCAGGTGCACGACAAATTACAGGAGCTGCCGCAGGTCGATGATGTGCAGGTCGTGCGCAAGTTGCCGAACGAAATCGACATTCGGGTGACGGAACGCAAGCCGATCGCGTGGATCACGTCCGAAAAATCGATCGCCGATCCTTTTACATCCGACGCCGCATTCCTAGTCGATGCGCGCGGCGTGTTGATGAAAGAAAAGAAATTGCTGCCGGAATATCTGGGGCTGCCGCTCATCACGGGTTGCACGAGTGAGACGCTCGCGGCCGGCAAAATTGTGGAATCATCCGAAGCGCGCGCGGCGCTCGAGCTTTTACGCATGAGCACGCGCAGCTTCATGCAGACGCGTTTTCAAATTCGCGAGATCGACGTGTCGAAAGGTTATTGCCTGCATGTGACCGACAAAAATCGGACGCAGGTCACATTCGCATTCGAGAACTTGGAAACGCAATTGCAGCGGCTGGAGCAATTCCTCATTTACAGCGACGACACGAAGCAGGAGCTGGCGACGGTAAACCTGCTCGTCCAGCGCAACATTCCGGTCACGTTCGGCAAACCGGCGGTCGACGTGATCAACGAAACGATTGTGCCTAACGAACAGCCGCGCGTGATGAAGGCATTGCCACCGGATGCGCCCAAGTTCGGGACGTTTTCGGCGACGAAGCTGCACGCGACTGCGAGCGCGTCACCGAGCCCGAAGATGTCGATCAAACGCGCGTTGCCGGTGGAAAAAGGAAAGAAGAATACGAATGGCGAGTAGTGATTTGTTAGTTGGATTGGAAATCGGGACCTCAAAGGTTTGCGTTGTCGTCGGCGAAACGCGGCCGGACGGCACGGTCAAAATTCTCGGCGTCGGTCAAGCGCCCTCACGCGGCGTGCGCAAAGGCGAGATTGTTGATTTTGAAACGGCGATGAAATGCGTGCACGAAGCCGTGGTCGATGCCGAACAGAAAAGCGACGTGATGATTCGCAGCGTTTATGTCGGCGTGGCCGGCTCGCACATTCACAGTTTCAACAATCGCGGCTGCGTGATTTTGCCGGAAGACCGCGACGAGATCGACGAACAGGATGTCGAGGATGTGAAGATCAACGCGCGTGAAGTGAGTCTGCCCGCGCCGAACGCTTTCCTGCATTCGATCATCCAAAATTATCACGTCGATGGACAGGAAGGAGTGCTCAATCCCGTCGGCATGCTCGGGCATCGGCTGGAAGCGGATTTTCACATCATCCACGGTGTCCGGACGCGGATTCAAAACACGATTCGATGCGTAAAAGAATTGCCGCTTGATGTGGAGGACGTTGTTTTCACCGCGCTCGCGTCCGCGCAGGTGGTGCTGACGCAGCAGCAAAAAAATCTCGGCGCGCTCGTGATCGATATCGGCGGCGGCACGACCGATTTCATTTTGTATGTCGATGGTGCGGTGAAACAAAGCGGCGTGCTCGCGATCGGCGGCGATCACGTCACGAACGACATCTCGATGGGATTGCGCATTCCGATGGCGCGCGCAGAGAAACTGAAAATCGAAGAAGGCAGTTGCACGCTGGGCAATTGTTTGCCGGGCGAAACGATTTTGCTCAAGGACGACTCCGGCTTCGCGGGCAAGGAGATCGAGCGCGAAACGTTGAACACGATCATTCATCTCCGCATGCGCGAATCTTTCGAACTTTTGAAACGAAAGGTCGACCAGGAGGATTTCATTAACTACGCGGGCGCCGGCATCTTTCTCACGGGGGGATGCAGCTTGCTCAGCGGGATCGAGCATCTGGCCGAGGATGTGTTCGACATGCCGGCGCACGCCACGCACGCGCAAACCATGTCCGGCCTAACGAGCGCGGTGGAGAATCCGCAATTCGCGACGGCGATTGGTTTGATCAAATACGCGCAAGCGGTGGGCGGCGACCGACCACGGCGCGGATTTGCCGGACGATGGCTCGGAAAAATTTTTAGCAGCCGATGAATTCACTCAACGCAAGATCGACAACGGAAAGATCGACATGATCCAACTCAGCAAAAACTACAGTTTGCCGCAACGCGAACCGGAAACGATTCCAATTAAGGTCGTCGGCGTCGGCGGCGCCGGATGCAACGTGCTCGACCGCGTCGTGCTCGACGGCACCGACAAAGCCGACCTCGTCGCCATTAACACCGACGTGCAGGCGCTGGCCAGCTCCGTCGCCGCGGCCAAAGTCCAGCTCGGACGAACGACCACGCGCGGCCTCGGCTCCGGCGGCGACCCCGAACTTGGTTTCCAAGCGGCGTGCGAATCGGCCGATGAAATCCGCGAGGCCTTGCGCGATGCGCGCATGATTTTCATTTGCGCCGGACTCGGCGGCGGCACCGGCTCGGGCGCAGCCCCGTTCGTCGCGCAACTCGCACGCGAAGCCGGTTCGCTCGTCATTGTTTTCGCGACGCTGCCGTTTTCGTTTGAAGGCAAACGTCGATCGGCCCAGGCGGAAGACGCTCTCGTTAGGCTAAATCAAATCGCGAACGCGGTTATTTGTTTCGAGAACGATCGCATGGGCGACATGGTTGCGCCGAATGCGGGCATTCATCAGGCCTTCGCGCTTGGCGATATCACGATCAGCCAAAGCGTGCGCTCGATTATCAATTTGATCCAGCGTCCCGGACTGATTCGCATCGGCTTCGATGATTTGTTCGCGGCGCTGCGCAGCCAGAGCGGGAAATGCTTGTTTGGCTTTGGCGAATCCGAATCGGAGAACCGCGCGCACGATGCGCTCAAGCTCGCGCTTAAAAGTCCGCTTATGGGCAAAGGCAAAATGCTGGCGGATGCGGCGCACGTGCTCGTGCAAGTCTCCGGCGGACCGGCGATGACGTTGTCCGAAGTGGAAATCCTGATGAAGGAATTGGGCAAGCAGGTGCGCGATCACACGCAGATTATTTTCGGCACGGCGGTGGACAGCCGCATGGGAGATCGATTGAGCGTTACAATCATCAGTTCGTTAGTGGGAGATGTCGATCTTGCGCCGCCACAAATTCCACCGGCGCCGGCGTGGACAGAGCCGCAAGCGCAAAGCGCGCCGAAGATCGACATCGTTCCGGAACCGCATCCACAACCACCACGCGAACCGGAATTAGCTCCGGCCCCGGTCTCGATTGAACCGGAGCCGGCGCCGCCGCAGGATTTAATTCCGTTCGAGCCGGTTCCGCCTAACGAGTCGGAGCATGCGCCGGCGCCCGCGAAAAAACCAGCGGCCGGACCGCGTTTGATTCCGCCCAAGAAAAAACCAGTAGTTCCGATCGCGCCGGTTGCGGATGCACCGGCGACACCGCCGAAACCGAAATCGAAAAAGGTGCAACCGAAGCAGGAAGTGCTGCAATTCGAGCCGGCGACGCGCGGCCGATTTGAGAAAAGCGAACCGACGATTGTCGAAGGCGAAGATTTGGACGTGCCGACGTTTCTGCGGAAGAACGTGCGCGTTAAGTAAGGCGAAATCGGAAATTGTCGTTGTCGATCTTGCGCCATTTAAGGGCGCGATAGACCCCGAACTGGCACATTTCATGATGCAAAAACGGGGTAGTTATGCGTCGGGCCGAGGGATTTACGTTGGTTGAGTTGATGATCGTGGTTGCGATCATTGCCTTGCTCGCGGTCATGGCGCTGCCTTCATTTATGCGCGCGCGGCAGCAGGCGCAAAACACGAAATTTGTTAACGCATTACGTATCGCCGCCGGCGCGTTCGATACCTATTGCATGGAGCACAGCACTTATCCGCCGGACGTAAATCGCGCAGTTCTTCCGCCCGGCATGGACCTTTACCTCGGGCCCACGCTCGATTGGACGCAGCCGACCCCCATCGGCGGCAATTGGGACTGGGATTCGAATGTCTTCGGATTCAGCGCTGGTGTCTCGGTGATCGGATCGAACGCGAGCGCGGCGCAGGTGCTTTCCATCGACCAGAAAATTGACGATGGCGATTTGTCCGCCGGCCATTTTCAGCAGACGGCGAGCAATCGTTACACGGACATCCTCCAGTGACCGCTCGTTAGGCCGCCGCAAGATCGACAATTACTTTTTCGCGAGGTCGAGCACGGCCGCTGTCATGCCGGCGATGGCGGTGCGAATGGTCGACTCCGGCACCGGCAGGAATTTGCTCGAATGCAGCGACGGCAACGGCGCGCCCGTCTTCTGCGATTCGGCGATTTTCGCGGGATCGACGGCGCCGACGTTGAACATGCACGCAGGAATCGAGTGATCGGGCAAACTGTATTCGCAAAAATCTTCGCCCCCCATCGTCGGATCCTTGTGAATGACGTTTTGATCACCAATCGCGGATTTCAGCGCCGCCGTGACGCGTTTCGTTAGGTCGGGATTGTTGTAGGTCGCGTTCACGCCCTCGTCTTTGAGCACATTCACTTCCGGCATTCGGTCGGCAGGGAATCCGGCCGCGGTCGCGCACCCTTTTGCGATTTGATCGATGGCCGCGAGCGTGCGTTGCCGGACTTCAGGTTTATAAGTGCGCACCGTCAGCTGCATTTTTACTTCGTCGGGAATGATGTTGTGTTTCGTCCCGCCGTGAATCGAGCCGACCGTGACGACGATCGGATCGAGCGGATTGTTTTCGCGCGACGCGATCGTTTGCCACGCGTTAATGATTTCGGCGGAGAGCGCGACCGGGTCTTTCGTCTTGTGCGGGTAGGCGCCGTGACCGCCGACTCCTTTCACGATGACGTCGACCGCATCGGTATTGGCGTAGCAATAACCTTCGGTGACGCCGATTTTTCCGGTCTCAATCTCCGCGTCGTCGTGCAGCGCGAGCGCGTAGTTAGGCTTGCCGAAACGATTGTAAAGACCCGCTTTCAACATCGCGCGCGCGCCGCCCACCATTTCCTCCGCCGGTTGCCCGACAAAAATGATCGTGCCGGACCATTGGTCCTTCAATCGTTGCAACGCGCGCGCGGTGCCGATGAACGCGCTCATGTGAATGTCGTGTCCGCAGGCGTGCATCACCGGCACATCTTTGCCTTCGACATTTTGCATCGTGACTTTGCTCGCGTAAGGCGCGCCGGTTTGTTCGAGCACCGGCAAGGCATCCATGTCGGTGCGCACGAGAATCGTCGGTCCGTTCCCGTTTTTCATGACGCCGACGACGCCGTAACATTTCCAGCCCGGCTTATCGTATTTGCCGAAGTTCTCGGTCACTTCGCAACCGGCGGCGCGCAATTCCTTCGCGACGATGGCGGAGCTGCGTTCCTCCTTGGTCGAGAGTTCAGGATGTGTGTGCAGGTCCTTATAAATCGCGAGACAGGATGGCAGCTCGCTTTCGGCCGCGTTTTGCACGGCGGAGTTTTGTGCAACTACGGACAAGATCGACATGAGCAAGATCGACAACGACAAAATCTTCATACGGCAATTATTTTGGCATTCCGCGCGAAGTCGAGGAATCTCTCATTGAATGGAATTTGAGAAAAACACGATGCTCTTCGGCGCCGATCCAATGCCGCGCATTGTCGCGGTCGAGCTCGGCGAAACCGGGACGATACGCGTTCATCGTCGCGAGAAGGATGGATTGACATCGGTCGACGTAGAGCCGTTTCATCCGTTCGTGTGGGCAGATGGCGACGTTGTCGATCTTGGAATGGACAACGCGGAGAAGCTCGCGGGCGATTTGAAATACAACTGGCTCGTCACGGTCGACAGCTGGAAGGAGCTGATCGGGCTGCGTAACGCGCTCAAGAATTCCGGACGCGGTTATTTCGCGCTCAGCGATCCGGTGCAGCATTATCTCACTGCAACCGGACGCACGTTGTTCAAGGATCTGCCGTTCGAAGAACTGAAACGGATGCAGCTCGAAGTGCTCGCAACCGAGGAGCACATCATGAGTATCGCGCTCGCCGACAACACTGGCTGGGAAGAGCTGATCATTGTCGATCCAAAGAATGTGGACGAGTCGGAGCACGCCGCGATCAAGCGCCTAACGAGCTTTATCAAAGAACGCGATCCGGATGTGATCGAAGGTCACGATTTGTTCCGTGTCGATCTTCCGTTCGTCGTCGCACGCGCGAAGAAGTTGAAAACGAAACTCGATTGGGGACGGAGCGGCGGATTTCTGCGCTCGCGTCCGTCGCGCCTGCAAATCGCGGAGAAGACGATCGATTATCCGAAGTTCGCGCTCGATGGCCGGCATTTCGTCGACACGTTTTTGCTCGCGCAGTTTTACGACGTTGGGATGCGGACGTTGGCGGGATTCGAACGCGTTGATGTCGCGCGGCATTTCGGGCTTTGCGACACGGAAGAATTTTCCGGGCTTGCGGGCAAGGAGCTGCAACGCGCGTACATCGACAATCACAAATCGTTTCGTCAGCGCGCGCTCTGCGCGGTGCGGGAGACGCGCGCGATTTCAGATTTGCTGAGCCCAAGCTATTTCATCCAGGCGCAGATTTTTCCGTACAACTACCAGGACGTGATCGTGCGCGGAAACGCCACGCGCATCAACGCGCTCTTCCTCCGCGAATATTTTCGGCAGCGCCATTCCATTCCGGAATTGCCAATCACGCGATCGTTTGAAGGCGGTTACACGGACATTTTCTTTACCGGCGTGGCGCGTAACGTCTGGCATTGCGACGTCGCTTCGCTTTATCCGTCGATCATGCTCGCGTTCGATTGTTTTCCGGCGAGCGATCGATTGTCGATCTTCCGTCATTTGCTCACCGATCTGCGCACGTTTCGTCTGCAAACCAAAGCGGACATGCGCGCGGCCAAAGATGCGAAAGAGCAACGCCACCTGCATGCGCTGCAAAATACGTTCAAGATTTTGATTAACAGCTTCTACGGCTATCTCGGTTTCGGGCAGGGACACTTCGCCGATTTCGACGCGGCCGCGCGGGTCACGCAAATCGGGCGGGATTTGCTCAAGAAGATGATCGATTGGCTCACTGCCAAAGGGGCGCACGTGATCGAGGTCGATACGGACGGAATTTATTTTGTACCGCCGGACAAGATCGACATCGACGATTTGCAAAAAGGTTTGGCGAAAGAATTGCCGAAAGGGATCGACGTCGAAATCGATGAGCAGTTCGAAGCGATGTTCAGTTACAAGGCGAAGAATTACGCGCTGCTCACGAAATCGGGCGAAGTCATCATCAAAGGCGGCGCGTTGAAGTCGCGCGGGCTCGAGAAATTCCAGCGCCTCTTTCTCGAGGAGATGATCAAGCTCATCATGGAAGAGCGGCCGAATGCGATTGTCGATCTTCGCAACGAGTTCGAGAAAAAAATCCGCAATCGCGAATGGAAGATCGACATGTTGATGAAGACGGACACGTTGCAGGATCCGCTGGAGAAATACCGGGCGAAAATTGGCGCGGGCGGGAGAAATCGCGCGGCGGCTTACGAATTGGCGCTGGCCAGCGGGCGCAATTACAAACCGGGCGATCAGATCAGCTATTATATAAAGGCGACGCCAAAGAAGGTCGCGGCCTACGAAGCGGCCAGACTCGCGAGCGAATTCGATCCGCAGAATCGAGATGAGAATGTCGATTACTACGTGGCGAAGCTGGACGAGCTCGTGAAAAAATTCGCCGGCCTAACGAAAGTGGAATCCGCGCCGCAGCAGGAAAGTCTCGCGCTTTAACCGCCGCCGAGCGCTTGGCGCAAGTGCGGGACGAGACGCTTGCTAAATTCGACGGAGTCGCCGGCGGTGAGGTGCGACCATTCGGGACAATTGAATCCGGAGAGCTCGGGGAAATCCGAATAATAAATGCCGGGCGCTTTCGTCATTTGCAGGAGTGGATCCCACGATTGTTGCCGCGGCATGATTTTGTTCTCCAATTCCTTTAGTCCGCCGCTGTGCGGGAACCTAACGAACACAACCTTGCCGCCGCGCGCGCGAATTTTTTCCACGGCGGCGGTCACGTCCGCGAAACGTTTTCCGATTCCTTCCTTCATCTTCGCCATGAAAACATCGGGCGGGATGTAACTCGGCGGCGGCGGCGGCGTGAACAGCGGCAGCCAGATTTGTTGGATGCGTTTTGCTAATTCGCTTTCAGGATCGGCGCATTTTTCCCACATGCGCGCGCGACGTTCTCGATCTTCCGTTTGAAAGTACGGCGGGAAAATTGGCGGGACGCGCGCGCCGGGACGATTCGGAATCGGCAACTGATTGAGAAGTCCGTCGAGGCTGAGATCGTCCGGCTTTAAAAACGCGACATGTTCTTCGAGGCGAATGCCGAGTTCTTCACTCACGCGTTGCGCCGGCGTTTGATTATGAAGTCGCTTTACGTTTTTCTCGGCGCGCTCCATCGGCGGGCTTCCAGGCGGCGCGAAAAAAAGCATTGGAACGAAGCTGCAAATGATCGTGCCGTGAAAATTTTCATCCTTCGCCAAATCTTCCAGCACCGGCCAAGTCGTGGAGCCGGGCGCCGCCAGCTGCACCGGACGTTTGCCGAGACCTTTTTCGAGTTCGTCAAGATCGACATCGAACCATGCGCGCGAATCGCCGATGATGACGATCGATTCCGGCTGCACTTTGCGGCGCGCTTTCGTCCAAAGATCTTCGTTGTCGTTTAATGTCGGCGCGTAGCCTAACGAACGCGCGAACAATTCCCACGCGGCCGTCGCGGCGATGACGACGATCGTAATCGTGACCGCAATGCCGCGCCACGGCGCCGGCGGAATTGGCCGTTCGAATTCCAATGGCGGGCCGCCATGGATTTGTTCTTCGCGCGTCGGCCGCCGGAAAAACATCCGCGGCAAACGAAGTCGCTGTTTAAAATTGGAAATAAATGAAGGCATTACTGGTTCCTTGCGTGAAGATGATGGCGAAGGCCATGAACGAGCCGATGGCGGCGATGGCCCACGCGGGCAGACGAATGACCGCGGTCTCGAAACTTTCATCGCGCATGGCCCAATGCATCGCGATCACGCCCGCGGTCACGAGTCCGATCTGCAGCAGTTCGCGCGTGGTTAAAATCATGTCGCCGGTCGGATGGCCGCCGAACATTCCGCTCAACATGCGGGACGCGACGGAAAAATCGGACGCGCGGAAAAAAACCCACGCGATGCAGACGGCGAAGTAAGTCGCGAAGCCGGCGAGGACGCGCACCGGCATCGTCGCGGCCCACGGTTTTTGTTCGAAGAAAATCCTAACGACTCGTTCGATCACCAAATAAGTGCCGTGCAACAAACCCCAGACGACAAAGGTCCAGGCCGCGCCGTGCCAGAGTCCGCCGAGAAACATGACGATGACGAGATTGAGCGCCATGCGAAACGGCCGGACCTGATTTCCGCCTAACGGAATGTAAAGATAATCGCGCAGGAAAGTGGAGAGCGAGATGTGCCAGCGCCGCCAGAAATCAGAGAAGCCGATCGCAGCGTAGGGAAATCGAAAGTTGTCTTTCAAATGAAAGCCGAGCGTGAGCGCGGCGCCGATCGCGCAAATCGAGTAACCGGCGAAATCGAAAAAGATTTGTCCGGCGAATGCGAGCACGCCCGCCCATGAATCGAGCGCGACGAGCGGGCCGGCGTAACCGAAGATGCGATCGGCCGGGCCGGAAAGGAGCGCATCGGCCAGGACAACTTTTTCGAACAGGCCGAGTGTCATGAGCGCGAGTCCCCAGAAAAATTGGTTTGTTTTTAGGCGCGGCGGCCTAACGAGCTGCGGGAGGAAATCGCCGGCACGAACGATGGGACCCGCGACGAGCTGCGGGAAAAACGAAACGGCGAGGACGAAATCGCGCAGCGAGCGCGATGGTTGCAGCACGCCGCGATAAATGTCGAGCGTGTAGGAAAGCGAGTGGAAGGTATAAAAGGAAATTCCGACCGGCAGCAGAATGTCGAGATGCGGCGGTTGATAGATGACGCCGACGCGCGCGAGCAACCATTGGAAATTTTGCAGCAGGAAATTTCCGTATTTGAAAAAGCCGAGCATGCTTAGATTCATGCACACGCTGGCGACGAGCCATCGCTTTTTCGATTGTCGATCTTGCGCGCGTCCGATTTGACGTCCGAGCCAGAAATCCATCGCCGTCGTCGAAAAAAGCAGTGCGGCAAACGGTGGATTCCAGGCGCCATAAAAAATGTAGCTCGCGACCACGAGCAGATTCTTGCGCGCGTTCCATCCGCGCATTCGCCAGTAGAGACTGAGCACGATAATGAAAAACGCGACGAAGGTGAGCGAGTTGAACAACATCGGTTGCGCTTGGGTGTAAATGATTTGGCGGCGCGCTCAAGCACGATTTCGGTTGAAAAAGTTTATGACGGGCCGCATCGGACATGTATGAAAACGATTCGCACTTTTGTTTTCGCAACCCTCGTCGCCATGAGCTGCCAGGCGGCCGATGTCGATCTTAGCGACATCAAAAATGAAATAACGAAACGCCACGATGAATCGGTGAAACGTTTGCACGATTGGATCGCGCAAGTTTCCATCGCGGCGGAGGACCGCGGCTATCCCGAAGGCGCGGAATACATGGCGAAACTTGCGCGCGACGCCGGATTTCAAAAAGCGGACGTGATCAACACCGATGGCAAGCCGGGCGTGTTCGCGACGCTCGACGCCGGTGCGCCGAAAACCGTCGGCCTCTATTTCATGTACGACGTGAAACAATTCGATCCGGCGGAGTGGAGTTCGTCGCCCACGGATGCGCAGATCGTGGACAAGGCGCCGTTAGGCAAAGTGATGGTCGGTCGGGGCGCGGTGAATCAGAAAGGACCGGAAGCGGCCTTTCTCGCGGCGCTTCATGCGATCAAAGGCGCGAACAAAAAAATGCCGGTGAATTTGGTGATGGTTGCGGAAGGCGAGGAGGAAATTGGTTCGCCGCATATTCCGCAACTCGTTAGGCGGCCGGAAGTGCTCGACGCGCTGAAGAAGTGTGTCGGCGTGTTCATGCCATCGGCGACGCAGGATTTGGATGGCGTTGTCACTGTGAATCTCGGATCGAAAGGCGTGATCGAATTGGAATTGGTTTCGGACGGCGCAAAATGGGGACGCGGGCCGGCGAAAGACATTCATTCGTCGCTCAAGGCGATGATCGACAGTCCGTCGTGGCGATTGATTCACGCCTTGAACACGCTCGTGAGCGAAGACGGGAACACGATCAAGATCGACAACTACCCGCAGCCGCGGCCGTTGAGCGCGGAAGAGAAGGAAATGATCGCGAGTGTTTCGAAAGTTCGCAGTGAAGCGAGCGCGAAGAAACAATTCAGCACGCAACATTGGATCGACGACTTGCCGTGGCAGCCGGCGAACGAGCGATTGGAATCGCAACCGACCGCGAACATTGAAGGCTTGGTCGGCGGTTACACCGGTGTCGGTGGCAAGACCGTTCTGCCGCATCGCGCGGTCGCGAAGATGGATTTTCGTCTCGTGCCCGATATGAAAGCGGCCGACGCGCTCGCCGCGATCAAAGCGCATTTGGCTAAGCGCGGTTTTGGGGATGTCGAAGTGAACATGAGCGGCGGTTACGATCCGACGAGCACATCGAAAGACGCGCCGCTCATTCAAGCGCAAATGGCGACGTACAAGAAATTCGGAATCGATCCGCTGCTTTGGCCGCGCAATGCCGGTTCATATCCTGGTTACGTTTTCACCGGCGAACCGCTCAAACTCGCCGCCGGACATTTCGGACTTGGTCATGGGAGCGGCGCACACGCGCCCGACGAATATTATGTGATCGAATCAGCGAATCCGAAAATTCAGAGCTTCGACGGCGCGGTTATGTCGTTCGTCGAATATCTCTACGAGCTCGGAAAGTAAGATCGACAATCAACTTTTGTGCGCGAGCGCGGCTTGTTTGCGCCCGAGCCAAACGCCGAGCGCGCACCACCCGGCGACCAAAGGCACCGCGATAAAACTAATCGCGCTGAGTCCGAGTCCGAGCGCCTGCAGTCCGCCGTACGACCAGGCGCCGACCTGATCGCCGCAACGATAACCAAACGTATCGATGAAACTCTTGGCTTTGTATTTGTCCTCGCGGCGCAAAACGGTGAAGAGCACTTCACGCGCGGGGCGCATGAATGCGAACGTGCTGGCGCGCCGCGCAACTTGAAAAATCGCCAGCACCGCGATGATCGGCGCGATTCCCATCGCGGCAAAACCGAAAAGACTGAGCACCGGCATGAACAGCAAAGTCGTGGTGACGCCGAGAAATTTCATGAGCCGGCCGGTCAGAAAAATTTGGAGCAGAAGCGTGAGTGTGTTGACTGAGAAATCGAGCTTGGCAAAAAACGCGGTGCGCGCGGCGCGATCAGCGAAACCGGCTTTGGTTAATTCGGCTTGTTGGAAATAGGCCCAGGTCGATGTGAGCGTGTAGAGAAGAATAAAGAGAAACAGTCCGAACAGATAAGGGGAGCGGCAGATGGCGGTGATGCCTTCCCAAATGCTGCCGCCGATTGGTTTCTCGGCGGTGGCGGCTTCACCATGTCGATCTTCCGTACGAAATTCGGCGGGAAAAAAACGTACACATTGCGCCGCGACCTCGAGCATGGCCGCGCAAATCAACAACAACACACCGACGCTCACGCGATGAACGAGCGACGCGGTAATGATCGGCCCGAGCATTCCGCCTAACGAACCACCAACGGCAATAAATCCGAAGAGACGTTTCCCCTGTTCGGTGGTGAAGAGATCGGTCATGAACGACCAGAAGACGGCGGTGGCGAAAAGATTGAAGACGCTCACCCAAACGAAGAAGCAGCCGTCAACCCACGGTTGTTTGCCCGGCGGGACGAAACGCATGAGCACGAAAAAAATGACGAGATTAACGATGAAGAACCGGTAGGCGATGGGAATGAAACGGCGCCGCGGCATGCGCGCGACGATGAATGAGAAAAGCGCGTTGGCGCCGATCATCGTTACAAGGACGACGCTGAACATCCACCAAAGGTTCTCGAAGTAACTCGCGCCGATGTTATCGCGAATCGGACGGATGACGTAGTAACCGGCGAGAACAACGAAGAAGAAGAGGAAGCTGAGCCAAAGAGCGCGCGTCTCTTCCGGCTTTACGTCGACGATCTTCTTAAGCACGCCGTTACTTTTGTTGCTTATGCCAGGCAGCCAACACTTCGGCTTCCCGTTCGCTCGTTAGGCCGGCTTTCAAATGCGATTGTCGATCTTGCGATTGCGATTTGAACCACGCGAGCGTATCGCGCGCCGTCTCGGCCAGCGGACGAAACGTCAAACCTTTCGCGAGCGCCTTGTCGATCTTCGCCCGCGCCAGTCCGCTCTCTTTCCCAGTCCAGACCGGCATGTCCGACCAAGGCTCGACTTTTTGTTGCGTGAGAAAATCTTCGCTCACCCAGGTGAATTTTGCGTTCGACTTCAACGCCTCTTTGATTCCATCGAGCATTCCGCCGATGCCTAACGGCTTGGCCGGTCCAGTCGCGTTGTAAATTCCGGCTTCATTGTTTTCGACCATGCGGATCGTCCACTCCGCGAGATCGCGCCCGTCGATGAATTGCACCGCGTCGTTCTGCGAACCGGGCGCGAGCACCTCACCGCCGCGATCGATCCGCACCGGCCAGTAAGTAAAACGATCGGTCTCGTCGCGCGGGCCGACGATTAATCCCGGACGAATGACGAGCGTTTTCCCTGGAAACCATTTTTCCGCTTCCTTTTCCGAGAGCGCTTTGAGCGGACCGTAGGTTTTGTAACCGGAGGCTTTCATCGCTTCGAGCGTTTCTTTGTACGGATCGGCCCCTTCGTATTTTTCCGTCGGTGCGTTTTCATCGACACCGGTTTTCACCTCGCCGTAAACGGAAATGGTCGAGATGAAAACGTAACGCTCGACCTTGCCTTTGAGAATTTGCGCGGCGTCGCGCACCCATGCGGGCAAAGTGGTCGGGTTATCGATGACGACGTCCCATTGTCGATCTTTCAACGCGTCGAGTTTGCCGTTGCGGTCGCCGATGAGCTGTTCGACTTCGTTAGGCAATTCGCCGGGATGCGTTTTGCCGCGGTTGAATGTCGTTACTTTGTGTCCGCGGGAAAGCGCGTAACGCACCTGATACGGCCCGGTGAATCCGGTCCCGCCGAGAATTAAGATGCGCAAAGGCTTCACCGCTTTCTCCGCGAATAACGATGTCGATCTTGCGCGCAAAGCAAGGGCAGTGGCGGCGGACATTTTGAGAAAGCGGCGGCGGTTCATGAGATCAGAAAGAGATTCCTCGACTTCGCTCGGAATGACAGAAAAATTCAGGCATGACGCGACGCGAAGCAACCCGAGTGATCGGCGGAACGGCGGCGGGAATAATTTTGCCAATCGGTGTGCGCGCGGCGAACGAACCTTCCACGATGATGACGCGCGCCATTCCGGTTTCGGGCGAGAAGTTACCCGTGATCGGGCTCGGTTCATGGCAAACGCTCGATGTCGATCTTAGGCCGGACAGCGGAAAGCAACTCGGCGATGTGTTGACGCAGTTCGTGAAACTTAGCGGACGCGTTATCGACACCTCGCCGATGTACGGCAAGTCCGAGGAAGTGATCGGCGCGCTCGCGACCGAGCGCGGATTACAGGAAAGACTTTTCCTCGCGACCAAAGTTTGGACGCGCGGCAAACGAGCAGGCATCGAATCGATGGAGCGTTCGATGTCGCGATTGCAAACGAAACGCATCGACCTCATGCAGGTGCACAATCTGGTCGATGTGAAAACGCATTTGGAAACGATGCGGGAATGGAAAACGCAGGGCCGGATTCGTTACCTCGGCATCACGCATTACAATTCGAGCGCGTTCGCGGAAGTGGAAAAAGTGATGCGCGCGGAAGAGCTCGATTTTCTCCAAATCAATTATTCGCTGATGGAGCGCGAGGCGGAGGAACGAATTTTGCCGCTCGCGCAAGATCGACATATGGCGGTGCTGATCAATCGGCCTTTCGGCGGCGGCGATGTGTTTGCGCGCGTGCGCGCGAAACCGTTGCCGGAGTGGGCGACGGAATTCGATTGTCGATCTTGGGCGCAATTTTTCCTGAAGTGGATCGTGGCGCAGGCGGCGGTGACGTGCGCGATTCCGGCGACGAACAATCTGCGTCATCTCGAGGACAACATGCAGGCCGGCGTCGGTCGATTACCCGATGAAAATGTCCGGCGCAAAATGGTCGAATTCGTGAGGAACTTGTAGACAGCCGCACTCGAAAAAATTTATCATTTTTTCGAAAATAACCGCTTGCCAGGCCTGCCACTTGCATCGATATCACGCGCTTCCAATGTCAAAAATTACCCCCCTGATCGCCGTTTCCATCACCTCAATCTTCGCCGCCACCGCAGTGCACGCGGCGACGCCTATTTTCACCTTCAAAGACAAGAGCGGAAAGTCGCACTCGGTTGACGTCATCACGAAATATCGGCCGGACAAAATTCAGCATCCGCTGGCGAAGATCGACAAGAGCATCGATCCCAAATTGCTCAAGGCGGCGACCATCGCGCAGGAGCGCGCGCGCGCGCATTCGCGTTCGCGTTGCTGGCAATATGTGAAGGAAGCATTGCTCGCTTCCGGCGCGGTCAGTGCCTATCCCGGAACCGCCTACGCGAAAGAGGCCGGCAGCGAATTAGTGAACAAATTCGGCTTCAAGAAACTTTCCGTGCGCGATCCTTACAAGGCCCCGGTCGGCTCCGTCCTGGTTTACGGCGCGAACAAGGCGGCCGGCCACGTCGAGATTCGGACGAAGGACGGATTCGTGAGCGACTTCAAATCCAAGATTCCGTCGCCGCGTCCGCTGATTGGCGTTTACGCGAAAAGCTAACGCAGCTTCGCGTTTAGATTAATCTTCGCGCCAGCCAGAACGACTGAGACCGGACAAGTCGTTTTCGTTTTCTCGGCTTGCTCGCGGAATTTCGCCTCATCGATTCCCGGGACTTCCGCTTCCACATCGAGATCGATGGTCGTGATCTTCGGTCCGCCATCGAGCATCTCGAGTTTCACCTTCGCAGTCGTGCTGATTCTTTTCGCCGGATGACCGGCCTTTTCGAGATTCGACGAGAGAGCCATCGAGTAACACGCGGCCTCGGCCGCGCCGATAAGTTCTTCGGGATTGGTGCCCGTGCCTTCTTCGAAGCGCGAGGCGAATGAATAGGCGCCTTCGTACGCGCCGCTGCCGAGTTTTAATGTGCCTTTGCCGCCCTTAAGCGTGCCTTCCCAAACTGCTGATCCGTTTCGTGTCGCCATAATCGGGCAGACTAAACGCGATGAGCGGCGGCGTCTACGCGCGACGTTTCACCGCGCGCAGCGCAGGCTGTGGCAATGGTTTGTTCGTGATCGCGACATGGTCCGAAACCGGCGCGTCTAGTCCGAGGGAGAGTTTGAAAGAAGATGTCGATCTTGCGCGATGTTCCGGCGCTTCGATCTGCACCGTCATAAACGGCCCGTGGGCGGCCATCCATGTTTGCGCTTCGGCGCGCGTTTCAAAAAAACGATCGATCACGATGGCGGAACGTTGCGTGGCGTTGTGTCCGCTGCAGCGCGCGGCTTTGCGATTAATCACATCCGGGCCGCTATCGACCGCGAGGCAAGTCGTGTCGGGAAAAATAACTTTGCTGCCATACGGAATTTTTTTCGGATCGACTGCGCAATGTCCGGAACGCAAACGTTGGCCGTTCCAGGAAGCGCGTACCCCGGAGCCTTCGCTTTTCCAATAGGTCGTGACTCGCGCCAGCACAGAATGCTGCTCGGCGCTCGCCGTGTTGGCGATGACGAGGAATCCGAAGGCGATTGAAATTAATGTTTTCATACTGCGGTCCAGTCAGCCGTGCTGTCGCACCGCCGAATCCACTCGAAGGAGTGAAGAGGTTCTCTGTTGGCGGGGCCGCCCTATCGATCCCGCAGTTGCAACAGTAGACGGCTAATATCTTGTTTTGTTCAAAGTTATTCCCGACGCCTGGCGGTTCGAGGCCACCACATACTTTCGGCCCCGGTTAGTAGTCCCGCCATTCGGCGCGACCACCCGCACGGGCATGAACATGGGATGGGTCTTCGCCCACGCCATGGCCTGTCGTTTCGTTTCAAAAAATTGGTCGATCACGATCGCGTTGCGCTCCTGCGATGTTCGCCCGGCGCGACGCGCGGCTTTGCGTGTTCGCACCGCTGAACCGGTATCGACTGCGGCCAGCTTCGTTCCGTCCGCCAGGACAACCTGGCTGCCGTATGGAATGTGGCGCGGATCGACTGCGCAGTGCCCGGTCTGCAATCGGCAACCGGTCGCCGTCTTATGCCGGCGCGTGTAACGGTCCGAACCCTTGCCGCCGCTCGCCCAATAAACGGTCACGCGCGCGAGCATCGATTTGCTGTCGGCCGAAATATTTTGCGCGGTTGTGCGCGTCTCAGTTTTAGTCGTTAGGCGCGCAGGTGCGGGTGCGGCCGGGACCCGCGGCGACATGTTGAGCGCGAAGGCCGCCGGGGCGGTCAGGCTCAGAACTGAAATTATGACGAAGTTTTTCATAATCTTGCGATCGGACCCAAATGCCGATGTCGATCTTGCAACCCTCTCTCGGGCTCGTGTTTGGAGTCGATCGCCTCCACCTATAATTCGGAAATCGAAGCGAGGGCGGTTCCCAGCGCGCGCATATTTTCCACGCGCAGAGATATTTTTACAATCAGCGTTAAAAAAGCCGCGACCGCACTCGCGCTTGCGAAATGGCGCGCGTGACTTGATTCCTAGCGAATGTCGAAGCCTACGCGCATCGCCATGTGGTCGGGCCCGCGAAATATTTCCACCGCGATGATGCGCAGTTGGGGAAATCGCGCCGACACCGCCGTCATCGACGAACCGTTCTACGCGTTTTATCTGAAGCAAACGGGCAAGGCGCATCCGGGTTCGGATGAAATTGTCGCACAATGTGAAACTGATCTGCATAACATTATTGCAGCTTTGACCGGGCCAGTGCCGGGTGGCCGGAGCGTCTTTTATCAGAAGCAAATGACACATCATTTGCTGCCGGAAGTGAGTCGCGAATGGCTGTGCCAAATGACGAATTGTTTTCTCATTCGCAATCCGGCGGAAGTGATCGCGTCTTATGTGAAAAAGCACGATGTCGATCTTACGATTGTCGATCTTGGCTTTGAGCAGCAGCTCGAGATTTTCAATTCAATAGGCGGCTTCGTGATCGACGCGACGGATGTGTTGAAGAATCCGGAGCGGATGTTGCGACTGCTGTGCGAAGCAGTCGGCGTCGAATTCGATGAAGCGATGTTGTCGTGGCCGCCGGGAATTCGTGAGACTGACGGCATCTGGGCGAAGTATTGGTACGAGGAAGTGGCAAGATCGACATCGTTCCAGCCGTATGCGGAACGGTCACAGGAAGTGCCGGAACGCTTTCGCGAAATTCACGAACGCTGCCGTGAATGCTACGAGCAGCTTTATCGGTATCGTCTCAAATAATGCTGCAGAAATTTAACGAGAAGAACCGCGATTTGATCGTGAACATCAACGGTCGGCTCGTGCATCGCGATGAAGCGGGCGTGAGCCCGTTTGATTCGGCGGTGCAGGGCGGCGACGCGGTTTGGGAAGGGCTGCGGCTTTACGACGGGCGCATTTTCAAATTGCACGAACATCTCGATCGACTCGAGCGCTCGGCCCGCGCGATAGCGATTGTCGATCTTCCACCGCGCGAAAAAATCATTGAGGAACTCAAGCGCACACTCGCCGCAAACAACATGCGCGACGGCGTGCACGTTCGTCTGACTCTTACGCGCGGAGTCAAGATCACTTCGGGAATGGACCCGCGACTGAATCAAAACGGGCCGACGATGATCATTCTCGCCGAGCACAAGGCGCCGGTTTATTCGAAGGAGGGACTGAAATTAATCACCGCCTCAATTCGCCGGCCGCCGCCGGAAGTTCTCGACGCAAAAATCCATCACGCGAATTTGTTGAACTCGATTCTGGCAAAGATCGAGGCGAACAACGCGGGCGCAGATGACGCGCTCATGCTTGATACGCGCGGATTCATTGCCGAGACGAACGCGACGCACGTGTTCATCGTGCGCAAAGGCGATCTGGCCACGAGCAAAGTCGTGGCGTGTCCCGAAGGAATCACGCGCGCGACCGTGTTCGAGATTTGCGCAGCGGAAAAAATCCGGTGCGTCGAAGCCGATCTCTCACCGGTCGATGTTTACTCGGCCGAGGAAGTCTTTTGCACCGGCACGATGGGCGAGCTCGCCGGCGTGGTTAAGATCGACAATCGCACCATCGGCAACGGTGAAGTCGGCGCGATGACGAAACGATTGAGCGAGCTTTACGCGTGGCGCACGTCTGCGGAAGGCATCGCGATGGTTTAGTAATTCCTCACCATGCGCGTGATCGCGTGCATGGCGACAAGGATCGGCCAGGCCGTGACCGCGGCGATGGCGCCGAACGCGACCAATTCGCGCAGAGATTCCGGCGTTACTTTGGCGCCGAATATTTCAGCGCTCATCTTCCAGAAGGCGCGTGATTCGCGCACTTCGGCTTCGCGCTCGGCCACGCCCTGCGTGGCTTCAAGCGTCGATTGATAGTTGTAGTCAGTAACGGGAAAACGCGGTTGCGTTACTTCGTTGGAGCTAATTTGAGGTGTTGGTTTCATAAAAATTCATTGTTTGCCGAGTCGTCGGCGCGGCCGGTACACACACCGGCTGTGCGAGATTCAACCACTGGTTGCCGCGAGTGCGGCGCCAACTTGGCGAGACCGGCGGGCTCCTTTGCCAGCGCTCGGTCAGAAAAAATCTACGCAGATTATTTACAGCGGATTGCGTGCCTGTCCAGTGACCTTGCGCCGGAAACTTTGATTATTCCGTGCGCAACGCTTCGACGGGATTGACCGTGGTCGCGCGGTAGGCGGGAAATAGACAGGCGATCAGCGCGGCGATTCCTAAGATCGACAACGTTATGCTGAGCAAAAGCGGGTTGTAAGCGGAGGTTTGATACAACTGCGACGTGATCAACCGGCCGACCGCGAGCGCGGCGGCGACGCCGATCCCCAGCCCGATTACGACCGGCTTCATGCCCTGTCGGACGATCAAGCGCAGGATGTCTCGCGTTTGCGCGCCGAGCGCCAAACGCACGCCGATTTCGCCCGTGCGCTGTTCGACGCTGTAGGCGACCGCGCCGTAGATTCCGACGGTCGCGAGCAGCAAAGCGACGCCGGCGAAAATGCCTAACAAGATCATCATCAAACGTTGCTGGCCGAGAGCTTGTGCGACGACCGTGTGCATCGCCTGCGGCGCGGCGATGGCGAGGCGGGGATCGACACTCGTTAGGGCGCCTTGCACTTGCCGCGTCACGGCGTCAACCGGCATGCGACTGCGCACGGCGATGCTGAGGAACGGAAAATTTTCCTGCGCCCACGGCCGATAAAATTCCATGTCGTTCGTTTCGGTCACGCGTCGCGAGCGCACGTCGCCGACCACGCCGACGATTTGCACCGGCACCGCGCCGCTGGTGACGAGCAACGTTTTGCCGATCGGATCTTCGTTGCCGAAAACTTTTTTGGCGCCCGCCGCGCTGATCAGCACAACGTTTTGTCGATCTTGCACGTCGTGCTCGTCGAAGTCGCGACCGGACAAAAGCGGAATGCCCCACGTCTTCAAATATCCGGGCGCGAGATCGTGGCTCGGCGCGGTTGGACGCTTGTCCACCGGCGGAAGATCTTTGTCCGCGCGCGCATACAAGGTCGCGCCCCCGCCCGCCAGCGGGATGTCGCCGCTGATGCTGACGCTTTCGAACCCGGCGATATTACGCAACGCAATCAATGTTTGATCGACAAATCGCGTGCGCGATTCCTGATCGGGATATTGCGCTTGCGGCATGGTCACGAATCCGATCCAAAGATTTTGCGGATTGAAACCGATGTTCGTGTTCGTTAGGCGAATGAAGCTGGTGATGAGCAGGGCCGCGCCGGCGAGCAGCGTGACCGAGAGCGCGACTTGCGCGCCGACGAGAATTTTGCGGAAGCGTTGTTGCTTCGGACTTCCGGCGGTGCCACGGCCGCCTTCTTTCAAACCATCGACGATGTCGGCGCGCGAACTTTGCAGCGCGGGATAAACGCCCATGACCAGACCGGTCAAGATCGACAATCCGATGGTGAAACCGAGCACGCCTAACGACATCGAGCCGGCGTAACCGGGCTCGAGCGGAAGAAAATTCGCGGCCAATGCCGGAACGAGCGGGACCATTCGCCACGCCACGAACGCGCCGACGATTCCGGCGATGATGCTGACGAGCATGCTTTCGAAAATAAACAATCGTACCACGCTGGAACGCGACGCCCCGAGCGCGATGCGCAACGCGATCTCGCGCCGGCGTCCGCTAAACCTAACGAGCAGCAAATTCGCGACGTTGCTGCATGCAATCAGCAAAACGAACGCGACCGCGGCGAACAAAGTCGCGAATCCCGGCCGCAGATTTCCGACGATCGTTTCCTGGATCGGTTTGATCGACAACGTGGCGGAGCTGTCGATCTTTTCCGGGAAGGCCGAGCGATAACTTTGTGCCATCGCCGGCAGGGCCGCGTTCGCCTCCGCCAGCGTCATGCCCGGTTTCAACCGTCCGATCACGCGCAGAAATCCGGTGCCGCGCATCATGCGTTCGTTGGAAAATCCCGGGATGAAAAACGGTTTCGTTGTCCAGACTTCGGCCGGCGGTTGCGCGCCGAACCACGCCGCCGGTTGGTTCGCGAGCACGCCGACGATGGTGCAGGCGACGCCGTCCAGATTGATGGCGCGACCAATCACGTTCGGATCGCCCCCGAGCCGTTTCCGCCAGAAATTTTCCGTGACCAGCGCGACGTCGGCGCCCTCCTCTTCGTTAGGCAAAAAATTGCGTCCCATGATTGGCCGCACGCCAAGGAGATCGAAATAATTCGCGGTCACGCGCCCGCCCGTGATCTGCACCGGATCGCCGATGCCAGTGAGCGTGAACGGCGTCCCGTTTTCCGCCGCGAACCCGTCAAAGAGCGGCTGGCCTTCGCGATCGTGCATGAAGCGCGGCGCCGAAAGCGCGATCTCAGTCAGGCCGCGGTCTTTCGCGTTCGCGAAAACTTGCAGCACCCGCGCCGGATCCTGAAACGGCAGCCCGCGCAAAAACAGATCGTTGATCAACGAGAAGATCGCGGTGTTGAGCCCGATCCCGAGCGCGAGCGTGATCACGGCGAGAAAAGTAAAGCCAAGCGATTTGCCCAGCTGACGAAAAGCGAAGCGAAGATCAGTCATCATAAGATCGACATGTACTATTGGTGAGATGTATCAACCGGCGCGGTTGGGTTCAATAAAGAGACGCCGCTGGCGTTATTTTTTGTCTAACGTGACAGGGGAGTGGTCGGTGATACGATTTGCCAGATGGAAACGCCCGACTGGGTTTCGTTAACCGATGAGCAACTTCTCGAGCGTCGTATTTCGTCGCTCGGGTTGAAGTTGGAAGGCGCGGGGATCGAGCCGTTGATCAAGCAGCTTTACGATGAGCTCGCGGCGAAAGGGCTGACGTTTCAACCGCCGGTGCATATCGGCGATGAATGGTTTGTGCCTGTCGATCTTCCATCGATCTTTGTTCCGTTTTTTCTCGTGCACAATCGGCTGCGCGGACTGGAGCGGAGCATGATGCTCGAGGTCGAAGGCGAAACGCCGGAGTGGTTCATGAAATTGATCCGGCATGAAACCGCGCACGCGTACGCGCACGCTTACCAACTGCATCGAAAGAAAAAATGGCAGAGAATTTTCGGCAAAACTTCGCGCGAAGGAACGCCGATGACGTATCGGCCGCGTCCGTTCAGCCGCAGTTACGTGACGCATCTGGAAGACTGGTACGCGCAAAGTCATCCGGACGAAGATTTCGCGGAGACGTTCGCGGTTTGGCTGACGCCAAATCTCGACTGGCGCAAGGAATATACGGGGTGGCGTGCGCTGCGGAAATTGGAATACGTCGATGAATTGATGCGATCGCTTGCGGGCAAACCGCCGACGCACATGCCTAACTATCGGGCCGCCGATTACAACGGGCTCAATGTAAAACTGAAAACGTATTACGCGCGGAAGCGAAAGATGTATGCCGACACTTATCCCGATTTTTACGATGTCGATCTTCGCCAGCTTTTCACGGCGCAACCCGGACCGGGGCGAATTTACGCGAGCTCCTATTTGCGACGAAGCCGGCGGCGCTTGTTGAACGCGGTGTCTCAGTGGACGAACGAAAAGAAATTTCGCGTGAATAAATTATTATCGCGATTGATCGAGCGCGCGGATCAACTTGATTTGCACGTGCTCAACGACGATCCGCAGCAAGATTTTCGCGTGACTTCGTACATCACGACGCTGGTCATGAATTATCTGCACACCGGGAAGTTTAAGAGAACGAAATAATGAGACCTGTCATGTTGAGCGGAGCGAAACATCTCAGACAATTTTTCTGCATAGGCGACTACGAAGCAGAAATGATCGGAGATTCTTCGCTGCGCTCAGAATGACAAACCGTTTGTGAAGAAGAAACTCAAAGTCCTGGTCCTGTTCGACGGCACGAGTCCGACGAAGATCGACCAGGATTTTAGCGAGGAGATGAAGACGCCGGACTGGCGGACGGAGAAGAACGTGATGGAAGCGCTGGCTTCGTTAGGCCACGACGCGGAGCATCTCGCGATTTATGACGATGTCGATCTTTTGCGACAAAAACTGGAGACGTTCGCGCCCGACGTGCTTTTCAATCTGGTCGAGCAATTCAAAAACAACTCCGGGTTCGACCAGAACATCGTTTCGTTTTTGGAAATGCAGGAACTGCCTTTCACCGGCTGCGGCTCGACCGGGCTGACCTTGTGCAAACACAAAGGCATCTCGAAAAAAATTCTGCACTACCACGGAATCCGCGCGCCGAATTTCGTGGTCGTGCCGCGTGGACAACGCATCGGGCGTCCGAAACAATTGAAGTTTCCGATTCTGGTGAAGCCGGTGAAAGAAGAAGCGTCCTACGGGATCTCGAGAAATTCGCTCGTGGAAAACGATGAACAATTCCGCGAGCGCATCGGATTCATTCACGAAAAATACAAGAGCGACGCCATCGCGGAAGAATACATCGAAGGCCGCGAACTCTACGTCAGCATCATGGGCAACACGCGCCTCGCCGTTTTCCCGCTGCGCGAGATGGTTTTTCGCGAAGTCCCGCCTAACGAACCGAAGATCGCGACGTTCAAGGCGAAGTGGGACGAGGAGTATCGGAAAAAATGGGGAATGGAAAACCAGTTCGCGGAAAATCTCGATCCGGCGCTCGTGGCTGAGATCGAGGACAATTGTAAACGTATTTATCGACTGCTCACGATCGACGGTTACGCGCGCATCGATCTGCGACTGAGCGCGGACAACAAGGTTTATTTCATCGAAGCGAACCCGAATCCGCATTTGGCCGATGACGAAGATTTCGCGCTCGCGGCCGGGAAAGCGGGACTGCCTTATCCGGAGTTGATCGATCGTATCGCGCGGCAAGGCATGACCACGGTGCGGGATTAGCAGGCTTTTAATTCGATTGTCGATCTTGCATCATTAATTGATGGCCGACGCGCTCACTCCGATGATGCAGCAGTATCAACGGCTGCGCACGAGTATTCCGGCCGACACACTGCTGCTCTTTCGGTTAGGCGATTTCTACGAATTGTTTTTCGAAGACGCAAAGGAAGCGTCGGGCATTCTCAATGTTGCCCTAACGAAACGGAACACCGTCCCGATGTGCGGGGTGCCCTATCACGCCGCGCAGAATTACATCGCGAAACTGATCAAAGCCGGAAAGCGAGTCGCGATTTGCGATCAGACGAGCGAGCCGACGCCGGGGAAGAAAATTGTCGATCGCGACATTACGCAGATCATCAGCGCGGGGACGGTGAGCGATCTCGACCTGCTCGAATCGAAACGCGCGAATTATCTCGGCGCGGTTTATATCGACAACGGCGTTTACGGATTCGCTTATGCCGACCTGACGACCGGCGAGTTTCGTCTCGCGCAATTGCAAGATCGACATTCACTCGTGAACGAGCTCGCGCGCGTGTCGCCGTCTGAGTTGTTGTTCAGCGCCGAACAAAAAGAAGCGCTCGGCGAATTAAATCGCGCGCTCGAGTACGACAGCTACGCGTTTTTGCCGGAGCACGCCACGTTCACGCTCTGCGAGCATTTCAAAACGAAATCGCTCGACGGTTTCGGCTGCACGCAAATGTCGGCCGCGGTCGGCGCCGCCGGCGCGATTGTTCATTATCTCAAACATCAACTGCGGCGAAAGGTCGATCATCTCGCCTCGTTGAAGTGCGATGCGGCGAGCGAGTACGTCATCATCGACGCGGCTACGCAAACCAATCTCGAGCTGGTCGAATCGCGCGGCGCGCGCGACACGAGTTTGTTAGGCGTGCTCGATCGCACGGTCACGCCGATGGGCGGGCGCAAATTGCGTTCATGGATTCTCCAGCCGCTGCGCAATCTGACCGAGCTGGAATGGCGGCAACAGTTGATTGTCGATCTTTTGCGTGAGCCCGACGTGCTCGCCGGATTGCGCGAGCAGTTGAAAGCGATTCGCGATATCGAGCGCGCGATTGGGCGATTGAGTCAGGCAAGCGGCAACGCGCGTGACCTCGTCGCGCTCAAAATTTCGCTGCAACAAATTCCGAAATTGAAAGCCGAGATGGCGAAATTGATCGAGCGAATCAACTTCGGTAGGGACGCATCTCCGAGGCGTCCCAAGAATGGGGACAGCTCGGAGAGCCGTCACTACCAGTCGCTGGCGGAATTTCTTCACGGCGAAATTCAGGAAATGCCCGGGCTCGGAGCAAAGCTTTCGAAGGCAATCGTAGATGAACCGCCGTTTCAATTGAAGGAAGGAGGAATTTTCCGCGACGGGTACGATGTCGATCTTGACGAGATGCGGAAAGCTTCGCGCGATGGCAAAAACTGGATCGGCGAATTACAGGAGCGCGAAATCGCGGCGACCGGAATCAAATCGCTCAAGGTCCGTTACAATTCTGTCTTCGGTTACTTCATCGAGATCACGAAATCGAATCTGGCGAGCGTGCCGGAGCGGTACACGCGCAAGCAGACGACGGTAGGCGGCGAGCGTTTCATCACGCCGGAGTTGAAGGAAATGGAGGCGAAGATTCTGGGCGCGGACGAACGGGCGCGGAATTTGGAGTACGAGCTCTTCCAGAAATTGCGCGACGAGACTTTGCGGTCGTTAGGCGACATTCAGCGCACCGCGGACGCAATAGCGATTGTCGATCTTATCGCGTCATTCGCGGAGACGGCGCGATTGTTTCATTACTGCCGGCCGACGCTGAACGATTCGTTGAAGCTTTGCATCAAAGACGGGCGACATCCGGTGCTCGATCAAAATCTGGTCGAAGAGAAGTTCGTGCCTAACGACACCGAGCTCGACGAAAAGATTCGGATGGCGATCGTGACCGGGCCGAACATGGCCGGCAAATCGACTTACATTCGCCAGGTCGCGCTCATCACCTTGATGGCGCAGATCGGCAGCTTCGTGCCGGCAGCGAGTGCGGAGATCGGATTGGTCGATCGCATTTTTACACGGGTGGGCGCGAATGACGATCTATCGCGCGGCCAATCGACCTTCATGGTCGAGATGAACGAGACAGCGAACATCGTGAACAATGCAACTGAGCGTTCGTTAGTCATTCTCGACGAGATCGGACGCGGCACTTCGACCTTCGATGGATTGTCGATTGCGTGGAGCGTGGCGGAGTTTCTGCACGACAAAATCAAAGCGCGGACGTTGTTCGCGACGCATTACCATGAGCTGACCAAGCTCGCGACCGAACGCAAAGGAGTGGCGAACTTCAATGTCGCGGTGCGGGAATGGAACGATCAGATCATTTTTCTGCGCAAGATTATTCCCGGCGGCGCGGACAAGAGTTACGGAATTCAAGTGGCGCGACTGGCCGGGTTGCCCAAAGAAATTCTCGATCGCGCTAAAGATATTCTCTCACATCTCGAAAATCCCAACGGCGCGAGCACGCAGCCGAAACCAAAAAAGAAAAGATCGACATCTTCATTGCCGAAGGCAGACAAGCCACAGCTCGATCTGTTATAGTGAGATAACATGTTGCGCTCCTTTATCCCCGGACAAGGGCTTAGGTGGACGCTCGGAGCCAAAATCCGGCTAGCCATTTTGCTGATTGGAGCCGTCGTGTCTTTGGTTTTGTGGATGCTATATGGCGGTTAAGACCGAAAAGGAATTAAGCGAAACGCAGCGCGCGCATTGGTTGAAGGCGGTGGCGGCGATCGAGCTGCGCAATTTCGGTTACGCCATTTCGCTTTTGCAGGGAATTCTAAAACAGGAGCCGGAGTTTTTGACCGGGCGACAATTGCTCAGGCGCGCGGAAGTGGCGAAAAAGAAAACGGCCAAGCGCTCGATGTTCGGAATCTCGACCGCGCCGATCGCGGTGATGAAAGCGCAACGTGAAGTCAAGAAGGAGCCGAAGCGCGCGGTCGAGTTGATCGAGAAGGTGTTCGAAGATGATCCTTATAATAAACAGGCGAACCTGGTGTTGAAAGATGCGGCGATAGCGGCGGGCTGGCCTGAGATCGGTGCTTTCGCCTTGCAAACGTTACTCGAGGAAAATCCGAAAGACACAAAGCTGCTGCACGAACTCGGGCGCGTTTATTACGCGATGAACGACAGCGACAAGGCGGTCGAGATTTACAACCGGATCAGCGAGATCGATCCCCTCGATGCCGATGCGTTGCGGTTAGGCAAGGATGCGGCGGCGCGCGCGTCGATGACGACGGGCGGTTGGACGCAGGCGGAAAGTTATCGCGACCTGATCAAGGACAAGGACGCGGCCATTTCGCTCGAGCAACAATCGCGGATGAAGCTGACGGGGGAGTCGTTAGACCAGCAGATCGCGGAAACGTATGCAGCGCATCAGGCCGCGCCGCAAAATGTCGATCTTGCGCGAAAGCTGGGGGCGTTGAACGAAGAGAAGGAAGATCTCGACACCGCGATGCAGTGGTATCAATACGCGGTCGATCTGACCGGCGGGAGCGACGCGGGTCTGGTGCGCAAAGTTTCGGATTTGAAAATGAAACGGGCCGAGCGCGAGATCGCCATTCACGAAGAATTTCTGGCGTCGGACAAGATCGACAACGACGAACGCGACAAACGCTTGGCGGAATTGGCCGCGGCGAAAAAGCAACGCGCGGAATTGGTCATCGACGACGCGCGCAAACGCGTCGAGCGCAATCCGACCGATTTGCAATTGCGTTTCGAGTTCGGCGAGCAATTGGCGAACGTGGGACAATTTCGCGAAGCAGTCCCGGAATTGCAGCGCGCGCGCCAAAATCCGAATGCGCGTTTGAAAGCGATGAATCTTCTCGGGGTTTGTTATCGCGAGCTCGGCATGCTCGATCTCGCGACGAAACAACTCGAGGAAGCGGCGCGCGAGATTCTCTCGATGGACGCGATGAAGAAGCAGATCGTTTACAATCTCGGGCTGGTCTACGCGCAGATGGGCGAGGCCGCGAAGTCGCTCGACTGCATGAAGCAAATTTACGAGGCGGATTACGGTTACAAGGACGTGGCCGAGCGGGTCGAGAGCTCGTATCGACAAGGCGCGGGCACGCCGTGAGAGGTCGATTGTCGATCTTGCGCGCTGAAGATTGGTTGAAGGAGAAGCTTGTCTTCACGTCCAAGGTCGGGTGAAGATTCGAATCTTCAATGCCGGGAAAGCCCCGGCATTTTCAACCGACAAAAAACTTATGAAAAACAAATCGATCATTATTTCTATCGCTACGCTCGCGTGTGTAGCCATCGCCGGCAGCGCCAGCGCGCTCAATCCCTTTGGGAAAACGCCGGTGGCCGGAAATCCGAACGCTCCGACGGATGCGTCGAAGCGGACGGCCCAAACTGCAAAAGCGGGCGCCAAACAACTCAGCGCGCAGGACAAAAACTTCATCACGAACGCGGCCAAAGGCGGGATGATGGAAGTGGAGATGGGCAAGATGGCGGCGCAGAATGCGCAGAGCGCCGATGTGAAAAAATTCGGCAATCGCATGGTCGCCGATCACAGCAAAGCGAACAACGAGCTGATGGCGCTGGCCAAGGAAGAAGGCGTTTCGTTGCCGGCGGCGAAGTCAATGGGCAAATGGAAATCGGACAAGGATTACATGGACCAGATGGTAAAGGATCATGAAAAAGATCTGGCCGAGTTTCAAAAGGAAGCGAAAGACGGCAGCGATGCCGACTTGAAAAAATTCGCAGACAAAACCGCGAAAATCGTGAGCCAGCATTTGCAGATGGCGAAAGAGATTCAGGGCAAACTGAAATAATTCGCAAACAATTCGTTTGATTGCAGAGCGGCGCGCCTAACAAGGCGCGCCGCTTTTTTTCTTTGTCATGTTGAGCGGAGTCGAGACATCTCTTGCCGCGAGCAATCGATTAGAGATTCCTCGACTTCGCTCGGAATGACAGGAAGATCGACATCGTCGGATGCGCAAAACCAAAATCATCTGCACGCTCGGGCCGGCGAGCGAGAGCCGCGAAATCCTCGCGCAAATGATCGAAGCCGGAGTGGATGTTTTCCGGCTGAACATGAGCCACGCCCAGCATGATTGGGTGCGAAAGATTGTGCCGCTGATTCGCGAGCTGGCCGAAAAAGCAAAGCGCTCCATCGCCATCCTGCTCGACACGCAAGGTCCGGCCATTCGCACGGGCGAGGTAAAGACCGATCTGCAATTGAAACCGGGCGACGTAATCGAGTTCACCGTGCGCGGGGCGAAGAGCGAAGAGAAATATTCGGTGGACGTAAATTACGAAGGGCTCGTAAACGACATCAATGTCGGCGACATCGTGCTGGTCGATAACGGCATGATCCGGATGGAAGTGCTGGAGAAACGCGCCAATCGCGTGAAGTGCCGCGTGCTCACGCCCGGCACACTTGGCTCGCGCCGCCACATCAATCTTCCGGGCGTGCGCGTGAATCTGCCGCCACTCACCGAAAAAGACATTGTCGATCTTTCGTTAGGCGTGGAGCTCGGGGTGGATTTGGTCGCGCTTAGTTTTGTGCGCGAGAAAAGCGATATCGAAGAATTGCGCCGGATTTTATCGCAGAAAAAGAGCAACGCGAAAATCGTGGCCAAGATCGAAGATCAAGCCGCGGTCGAATCGCTCGAAGATATCATCAAAGCTTCCGACGCGGTCATGGTCGCGCGCGGGGACCTCGGCATTGAAGTCGCGATGGAAGAGTTGCCGATCATTCAGCGACGCATTGTGAAGTTGTCGATCAAGTTCGGGAAACCGGTGGTAGTGGCGACCCACATGCTCGAATCGATGATCACGAATCCAATGCCGACGCGCGCCGAAGTCACCGATGTGGCGAACGCGGTGTTCGAACAAGCCGACGCGGTTATGTTGAGCGGTGAAACTTCAACTGGACGCTATCCGGTCGAATGCGTGCGGGTGTTGAATCGCATCGCGTTGCGGACGGAGCGCAGCGGCGGCGCCGGTTACGCGCACGGCGCGCTTTTGGAAGACGACCGGCAGAAGACGGTGAACTCGGCGGTCGTGCTCGCGAATTCTCTCCGGCGGGCGAAGCTAATTGTCTTCACCCGTCACGGAACGATGGCGCGGAATGTTTCAAATTTGCGGCCAGAGCACGCCACCGTCTTCGCCTTCACCCCGGACGAGCGTGTGCAAAGGCAGATGTCGATCTTATGGGGCGTTTGTCCGATTTTTATCGAGTTCACTGGCGATCCGAACACGTCGATCGAGACGGCGGAGAAATATTTGCGCGACAATCAGCTCACAAAACCGGGCGATCACCTGGTCATCATCACCGATCTGCATGCCGGGACCGAGCGCATCGATTCGGTGCAATTGCGCACCGCAAAATAAAAACGCGCGAACTTTCGTCCGCGCGTTTTCAAATGCAGATGTCGATCTTGTCGATTGTCGATCTTACGCTTCGACGGGCAGCTCGACGTCGACCGGCTTTTCTTTTTTGCTCAGCGCGCGACGGAGTTTCGACAGCGCAATATTTTGCAGCTGGCGAATGCGCTCGCGCGTGACGCCGAATTTCTTGCCGACTTCCTCGAGCGTCTTCGGCTTGCCGCCGTCGAGTCCAAAGCGTTGGAAAATGATTTTCTTCTCGCGATCGTCGAGCACGTCGAGCAATCCGCCGACTTCATTGCGCAGATTTTTGTCGCGCAATAATTCGAACGGCGTCTGCGCGTCTTCGTCGCCGACGATTTCGCCGAATTCGGTAGAATCGTCATCGCTGATCGGCGCATCCAGTGACGCCGGGCGGATCGACACCGTTTTCAATTGCGAAACTTTTCCGGCAGCGATGCCGATCTCGTCACCGAGTTCTTCGTCGGTCGGTTCGCGTCCGAGCTCTTCGCTCATTTGCAGCGAAACACGGCGCATCTTGGAAATTTTGTCCACGAGATGCACCGGCAAACGAATCGTCTTCGATTGGTTGGCGAGTGCGCGCTTGATCGATTGTTTGATCCACCACGCGGCATAAGTCGAAAGTTTGCCGCCTTTGGCGGGATCGAAACGCTCGACCGCTTTCATCAAACCGATGTTGCCTTCGCTGATTAAATCGAGCAGCGGGAGGCCGAGATTGGCGTAGTCGTGCGCGATTTTGACAACGAGGCGCAGATTCGAACGAATCATGAGCGCCCGCGCTTCGCGGTCACCCTTCTTGATCTTGGCGGCGAGCTCGATCTCCTGGTCTGGTGTAAGCAGAGGGATCTGACCGATCTCGCGCAGATAAATTTTTATTCCTGTATCGCTGTCTTCAGCAGCCATATAACTCTTTCTCATTTCTGGTCTTGGGGGGGTGGAGTGAGAACGTGCCGGGGCCCGTGCCTGCCGGCGACCTGTTGATCACATTTCGTATCATTCGGAGAAGTATTTAACAAGGTTAAATATTCGGATTTTCGACAGCCCACGGATGTCCCTTGTTCAATTATTTCGCAGCCAAAACCATGCGCGGTCGCAGCTTATTTTCTCGGCGCTGATCGGAGGCGGATCGATACAATTTGTCGCTTTGCGGCGCGAGAGTTTTTTGCCAACCTGCGCACGCCATGCTGGCGAAGATTTACTCAGCCGCGGTTTATGGCGTGGACGCGTACGAAGTGGAGGTGGAAGTGAACGGCGCGCACGGCGAACCGAAGATTTTCGTGGTCGGTTTGCCGGACACGGCGGTGAAGGAAAGCCGCGACCGCGTCACGACTGCTATTAATAATAGCGGATATCATTGGCCGCGTGGGCGGACGACGGTGAATCTCGCGCCGGCTGACATTAAGAAGGAAGGGCCGAGTTTCGATCTGCCGATCGCGCTGGGGATGATCGCGGTCACGGAAGAGATCGACACCAAAACGTTCGCGGAATTTTCTTTTGTCGGAGAGCTCGCGCTCGATGGCGCAGTGCGTCCGGTCAAAGGCGTTTTGCCGGTTGCGATCGAAGCGCGCAAACGCGGCAAGCGCGCCTTGTTTGTGCCGGAAGCGAACGCGCACGAAGCCGCGATGGTGGACAAGATCGACATTTACGGCGTCGCGAATCTGCGGCAGACGTTTGAATTTCTGCGTGGGCAACAGCCGATGCACCCGACGCGCGGCGACATGACGAAATTTTTCGCGACGCATCAAAGTTACAATGTCGATTTTAGCGACGTCAAAGGACAAGCGCACGTAAAGCGCGCAGTTGAAGTCGCGGTCGCGGGCGGACATAACATTCTCATGATCGGTCCGCCCGGTTCAGGAAAATCGATGCTGTCGAAACGTATCGCCACCATCATTCCGCCGATGTCGCTCGAGGAAGCGATCGAGACGACGAAAATCCACAGCATTGCCGGAATGCTCGACGGCGAGCGCTCGTTTGTTTCAACAAGACCGTTTCGTTCGCCGCATCATCAGCGACATCGGTTTGTTAGGCGGCGGCGCGTTTCCGACGCCGGGCGAAGTGAGTCTGGCGCACAACGGCGTTTTGTTTCTCGATGAGCTGCCGGAGTTCAAGCGCTCGGCGCTGGAAGTGATGCGACAACCGCTCGAAGACGGACGCGTAACGATTTCGCGCGCGGCCGGAAGTCTCACGTTTCCGGCGGAGTTCATGCTGGTCGCGGCGATGAATCCGTGTCCGTGCGGTTATTTCGGCGATTTGAAACGCGAATGTCGATGCAGCCCGGTGCAAGTGCAGCGTTATCGTCAGCGCGTTTCGGGACCTTTGCTCGATCGCATCGATCTGCACATCGAAGTGCCGGCGGTGGAGTATCGCGACGTGGCGAGCGAACGGGTGGAAGAAAATTCAGAAGCGATTCGCGCGCGCGTGCGAAAGGCGCGCGAAGTGCAGCAGCAACGTTTTGCGGCGGATCCGAAAACGAATTGCAATGCGCGGATGGCGGCGAAGCAGTTAAAGCAACATTCCAAGCTCGGTGCTGATTCACAGGAACTCATTCGGATCGCAATGAGCGAACTGAATTTGAGCGCGCGCGCGTACGACCGAATCCTGAAAGTATCGCGCACGATCGCCGATCTTGGCGGCAAGATCGACATCTCATCCGAGCACGTGAGCGAAGCGATCCAGTACCGCACTTTCGACCGGACCTTGTGGGTTTGAGTAGGACTTTATCCCAATGACGAAATACTTGCGGCTGGCCCGCAGTTAGGGCAAGATCAGCGCGCTCGCCTTCACCAAGCGGGCCTTGCTAATGTATCTCCCCATTCATGTTATTGCTCGTTTGAGAACTGTCGGCCGCGTTCTCGCTGCCGGGTGTATTGTATTTAGCGCACTTGCGTTGGCAGTTTACGGCAATGTCATAACGCTGTCCGACGGCACGTTCACGCCCGGGAATTGGACGACGGCGGTCTACGGCAGCACGGGGACCGTTTCGCACGTGGAAAGCCAGGCATCGACCGGGGGCACCCCGACCGAGTTTCGGAAATCGGATTTCACTCTCGGCAGCTCGAGTAGTCTGGGCGTATTTAACGAATATCTCGGCGGGTCGTATAATCCATCCACCCAGGGTCCGATTGGTTCGATCGAATATCGGGAAGATCAAATCGAAATAAGCCCACCGTTTCCGAATGCGGCGATCGGGGCGACGGCAGCTTTGATCCAAAATGGAGTCATCTATTTTGCGGCGGACCTGTCGTTCGCGAACACGACGTGGCAAACAAGACAAGTCCACCTTACCGCGAGCGACTTTTTCGATCTTTCGAACACCAATCACCCGGACTTCAGCGCCGCCGGTGGAGTGATCAATTTCGGGTTCACGCGCTCGAACACTAACGGCCCAAGCGGAACGATATCGACCCACAGCGGCGTCGATAATTGGAAGGTCAAGGTCAACAACACTACTTGGGTGGTAAATAGCACCAACGACGCGGACGACGGCGTGTGCGACGCGACGCATTGCAGCTTGCGCGAAGCGATCAATGCCGCGAACGCAAACGAAGGCGCGGACACGATCACGTTCAACATTCCAGGCGCCGGAGTAAAAACGATCACGCCGCAGACGGCGCTCCCACTCATCCTCGGACCGGTAACGATCGACGGTTACACACAGCCGGGCGCGAGCGCGAACACGTTGGTGAACGGGAACGACGCAACGCTACTGATTGTCATTGACGGAAGTGTCGTTAGCCAGGCGAGCAACACGAGCGATGGACTTGTTCTGACATCTGACGCAAGCGGGAGCACGATCCGCGGATTGGTGATCAACGGTTTCAGTCAGGGCTTCATCACCTGCGGCATTCACATGAGCAGTTCAGATTTTAACACGATCGCGGGTTGCTTCATCGGAACCAACGCAAGCGGTTCGGCAGCGGCGGCGAATTTCGACGGCATCTTCGTCGACAATTCGAATAACAACGTCATCGGCGGAAGCGCTGCCGCGGACCGGAATGTGATCTCGGGTAATGCACATTTCGGTATCGACGCGTTGGACAGCAGCAGCACGATCATTCAGAACAATTACGTCGGTCTCAACGCTGCGGGGGGAACCGCAATCGGAAACGGCGACGGCGGAATTAATCTCAATTCCGCGCCGGACACGATCGTCGGCGAATTTCCGCCGACCGCCATTCATAATACCGCGAGCAAGCCCAACGATACCGTCAAAACTCATTACGTCCGCGTTGGCAACCGGCTGTTGAATCCCGACGCAAGATCGACAGGTGTAAGCACGGGCCCCAAGCTCAATAATTTGCCGGCCTACCGAAACGTGATTTCTGGGAACGGAAATCACGGCATTATCATCGGGCGGAATTCAGTGGAGGACCTTCCACCGGACGACATTTTCATTAAGGGGAACTGGATCGGCGTCGACGGCGACAACAATCCATCGATTCTCGATAATGTGCCGAACAATGGCGACGGCATTTATATAGGCCAGGACGTTCACGATGCGTCGATCGAGAACAATGTGATCATTGGCAATTTCGCGAACGGCATTCAGATCGATGGCCCGATCCAGACCTCCGCCGCAGCCGCGACGGACTCCACCGGCAATTCGATTACTGGCAACAACATCGGCGGAAATCAGGGCTTGGGAATTGAGCTAAGCAACGATGGCGTCACTGCAAACGATGAAGGCGACGGCGATTTTGGGCCTAACGACGCGCAGAATTATCCCGTTCTCACATCCGCCTCAACGGATGGCAGCCAGACTGTCGTTCAAGGCGACCTCAACAGCACGCCGAATAGCAGCTTCGTCGTCGAATTTTACCAGAGCATCTCGCACAATGAGTTCGGTGCGGCCGTGAGCACATGCGACGCGAACGGCAACGGCGAAGGACTCAATCCGTTCGGCACTCTTAATGTAACAACGGACGAAAACGGAAATGTGCCGATCTCGTTTAACGGCGCTGCGCTTGAACCCGGCGCGACCATCACCGCTACTGCAAGATCGACATCCGGCTCGACTTCGGAATTTTCAAACTGTGTCCAAGTCAATGGCCCTTCATCCACGCCGACACCGACACCGACGCCGACACCAACTCCGACGCCGACACCGACACCCACGCCTCCAGTTTCAACGCCGACACCTACACCAACGCCAAGCCCGACTCCAACGCCAACGCCAACTCCGACGCCGAGTGCCACTCCGATTCAAAACGTCACCGTGCTTACCTTTGAAGGGTTGCAGGATAACGAGCCGATCAACGATTTTTACAATGGCGGGACCGGGGGCAAGGGAAGCTCCGGGCCTAACTATGGCATCAGTTTCACTTCCGATTCGTTAGGCTTAATTAGGGGGGGCGCCGGAGGCTCCGGCAATTTCAGTAACAACCCTTCCGGAGTAACGGTCGCTTACTTCCTGAACGGGGCGGGCGATACCATGAACGTCCCGGCTGGGTTTGAGGTCGGCTTCTCCTTTTACTACGCGGCGTCACAACCTGGTAGCGTTCAGGTTTACGACGGTTCGAATGGCACTGGTAATCTCCTGGCTTCATTGCCGTTGCCAGCGACGAATAATCCTTACAGCGAATGGGCGCCGATCGGAGTGTCATTTCAAGGGATCGCGCACTCGGTCGTCTTCACTGGCGCGGCTAATTTCATTGCGTTTGACGATGTCACATTGGGAAGCGAAACGCCTTCAACACCCACTCCGACCCCAACTCCGACCCCAACCCCCACTCCCACGCCAACACCGAGTCCCACACCAACGCCCACACCGACTCCTTATCCGCCCGGACCAGTTAGTCCTTATTACATTACCGCGGGACAGCAGGGGACGGCCTTCGCCGTGCAGGTGGCTAGTGTGAATTTAACCTGGACCGAGCACCATCCTGAAACCCCGGGCCAATACGCCATCGCGGTTACGGACAAAGTGCGCATCATGGGCGCATTTTTGCAGGGCATCTACACCGTTGGATCGGAGTACACACTGCAAGGCGTTTACACCGGACGCGATTTCCCATTCCTGGTGCAAGGTGCAGGATTCTGGGATGGCGCAACCGACGGCACGCACAATTACTCCGTCGATTTCAACAACGGCGGCGTTTATATCTTCGACAAGTTCTGGGCCAGTCCGCAATTGCTCTTCTCGCTCCCGCCGCACTATCTCGGCATCACCTTCGATACGTCGAATAACACATTCTGGCTTTCGCAATGGGACAACGGCACGGTCGAACACTGGACCAGCGACGGCCATTTCATCGCCTCGTTCTCGGTTCCGTTTTTGAAAGCGACCTGCCTCGCGCTCGATCCGGCGGACGGCACGCTCTGGATGGGTTCACAAACAAACCTCGGCACCTTTTACCAGTTCAAACAGGATGGGACGCCGATTAGCACGCGCGTTTATCCGCAGCTGGCGAATTTCAATACGCTCGGCGGCGAATTCCAAATTTCGTCCAGTGGAGAACCGACCCCAACGCCAACTCCGACCCCAACCCCGACCGCGACGCCGTCGGCCACACCGGGCGCGACACCGAAACTCACGATTTCGGTTTCGCCTGCCAGCGTGACCGAGGGCGACAAAGCAGGCGCCGTTTTCACCATCACCGCTTCCAATGCGACAAATCAGGATGTGGTGGTGAACTTCATCACCGGGGGCAAGGCGCAACGAGGAAGCGATTACGTGCTGAGTGTGCCTAACAATCAGGCGACGATTTTAGCGGGCAACACGTCCACCAGTTTCAATCTTTATCCGACCGCCGATCACGTTGCGGAGAAAACTGAAGGTGCCACGATCACGTTGCAGGCGGGGACTGGTTACAAGCTCGGCAAGCAGGGCAAGAAGGCGACCGTAAAAATCCTGGACGCGCCTTAGCGCAAGATCGACAACGTCGGCCTAACGAAACGCCGGATTACTTTGCCGGCACGAACACCGTGCCCTTGGTCTTGTCGTCGATCGTGACGCTAAAGCCTCTTCCGTTTTCCTCACCCCCGCTGCGTCCGTAATTGAGCGACCAGGTTTCATCCTGCGCATTGAAATGTGGTTCGCCGCGCTCGAATTCCGCCGGATTCAAACCGTGACTGCGCGTGGCGCCATCGGCAAGATCGACAACTTCCGCGCTCGTTAGGCGTGGTTGCGTTTCCGCCGTCTCCGGCTCAGGCGCGGGTGGAATGTCGCGCAAAGCGTTTGGCGGTCCGGTTAAAAGCTGCAACGAGCCGTCACTCTCCGCCGATTTTGTCGGCGCTGGCGCTTTTGCGATTTCTGCCGGTTCGCTCCAGCCAGATGACGAGCTCGTCGTCGGGGGTTGCGCTTTCTGCGGCGCCTTCGTTTTCGCTTGGGGCGCTGGCGCCGTTTCCGCGCGTTCGGCCTTTGCCACTTTTTGCGCGGCCGGCGTCGGCTTCGGCCCTTCCGCTGGCACTTCCGGTTCTTTTTCCTTCTTCGTCGCTGCCAGTGCGCGATGCTTCGCCCACGCGCGCGAAGGCGCCGGTCCTCCGCTCCAACGTGTCATCCGGCTGCCGTCCACAAAAATTGCGTAATGCGTTTGGTTCTTCGCGTGCACGTTGACCGGACCATCGAATTTGCCGCGCACCATGTTTCCAAAATATCGCGCGAACAGCGTCGATTTGCCGTCGCGCGTCGAGTACCACGACAACGTTCCAAAACCCTTCGCGTAACCTTCGCTATCGCGTTCGCCCTCCCACGTCGCTTCATCGCCGGTTTTCGGTTCGCTGTTCCAAACCGTTGTCTTGCCATCACGCGTTTTTTGATACTCGCCATCTGCGAGCGCAGCCTGCGCGAAAATCGCCAACGAAATACAAACAATAAAAACCAGTCGCATCATAAATCTGCCCAAGGTGGCTCCAAGATTACAACGACCGCGTAAGATCGACAACGACTCTTCGCCTTGTCCCTTCGTCCACCTCGCGCGAGCTTTACCTCTGAACCATGAATGCCGACAGCAAAAATTTTCTCAAGCAACTCGTTGAAACGCCCAGCCCCTCCGGTTACGAGCATGATGTCCAGAAACTCGTGCGCGAACGCATCGACGCATGGTGCGACCAGGTCCGCACCGATGTCATGGGCAACGTCTTCGGAATTCGTAATCCCGAGGGCAAGCCGCGCGTCATGCTCGCCGGCCATTGCGACCAGATCGGTTTCCTCGTGAATCACATTACCGACGACGGTTTTCTCCATCTCGATCCCATCGGCGGTGTCGATCCGGTCGTCGCCGCGTCGCAACGCGTTTCCATCATGAGCAAACGCGGCCTGGTTCCCGGCGTCATCGGCCGCAAGGCGATTCATCTCATGGACGACGAAGACAAAAAGAAAGTCCCGAAGATTCACGATCTCTACATCGACATCGGCGCGACGAATAAAGAAGACGCGCACAAATTGGTCGCGATCGGCGATGCCGGAGTTTTTCTGCAACCGTACCTCGAGCTCGCGAACGAACGCGCCGTTTCCATGGCGTTCGACAACAAAATGGGGACGTGGATCGTCACCGAAACGCTGCGTTTATTGCAAGATCGACAATTCGATTCCTGCGTCATCGGTGTCTCCACCGTACAGGAAGAAATCGGATTGCGCGGCGCGACTGCGAGCGCGTTTTCGAGCGAAGCCGACGTCGGCATCGCGCTCGATGTCGCGCACGCCACCGATACGCCCGGCATCGAAAAGAAACGGGCCGGCGATTACGCCGTCGACCAGGGCGTGATGATTTATCGCGGCGCAAATATCAATCCACGCGTTTTCGATTTGCTCGTGACCGCGGCCGAGGAAGAAAAGATTCCCTATCAAGTCGCGTCTGCTGCACGCGGCACCGGCACCGATGCCAACCCGATGCAGCTTTCGCGCGGCGGCATGGCGACGGGATTGTTGTCCGTGCCGCTGCGTTACATGCACACGCCTAACGAGCTGCTTTCCCTTGTCGATCTTGAAAACACCGCGCGATTGCTCGCGGCCTTTTGCGCGCGGCTGAAGAAAGATCAAGATTTTACTCCATAACCACGTCGCAAATCCGTTATCAAAACACAATGAACTCTCGAAATCTTCTGCGCGCTCTTCTCCTCATTTTCCTTTCCACCGCCATCATCGCGAACGCCCAATTTAGCGGCAGCGGTACGACTGGAACTACTGCCGGCAGCGGCCGCGGCACCGGCAGCGCTGGAGTCATGACCGGCACTGGCCCTGACGTGCAACCAAATCCAACGGCGGCGCCCGCCGCGGTCGATGTGACAGAAACGAATACGCGAACGCAGACGAGCGAAACGAGGAAGACTACGACGAAAAAGACGCAGTCGAAAAAATCGAAGAAGGCTGCGCGCGCGACGCCGTCGCCAACCACGACGGCGTCACCGCGGTGACAATTACGCGATCAAGTGCAACCGCGCAGAAGGAATATGAGAAGCAGAACGGGAATTGGAATGCCGAGGAGCCAAAGCAGGATATACCCGGCCGCGGCCCTTTCCTTGATTTTATGAATTAATTTCATGTGGAGCTCCTTTCGTTTTATTTCGGACGCGGAAACTTCGTCCCATATTCAATCGCGCCGAACTCCCTAAACGCGCTTACGAATCGCATTCACGTCATGATGCGGTAACGCGCGAGCAATTGTTCCCGCATTTCCTGCGCGAGTTTCGGATCGAGCCGCATCAAAAACTTGGAGCGCTGCTCCGGCTTCATCGCAACGAGATCGCGCACGAGTTTGTCGCGGGTTTTCCATTTGGCGTAACGGCTCCAGCCGATTCCAACCGCCAGCAGCGCCGAAGCGGACCAAACTGCGATGTCGGTCTGCGTGATCACGCTGCAAATCTACGAAATTCGGCGCAAGATCGACATCTTCTTTTTGTAAGGCGCATTGACAGCGAGTCGGAAACGCGGCGAAGAGTTACGCCGTGACCCGCATCCTTATCGCCGACGATCAGCGCGACGTGCTCGAAGCGCTGCGCATTTTGCTCAAGGGCGAAGGTTACCAGTCCGACGCGGTCACTTCGTTAGGCGGCATCTTCTCTGCCCTCGAGAAAAAAGATTATGCGCTGCTCATGATGGACCTGAACTACACGCGCGACACCACGTCAGGGCAGGAAGGTCTCGAAGTCATTCCGAAAATCCAGGATATCGATAACACCTTGCCGGTGGTGGTCATGACGGCATGGGCAACTGTCGATCTTGCGGTGGAAGCGATGAAACGCGGCGCGCGCGATTTCGTGACCAAGCCGTGGGACAACGATCGCGTCCTCACCATCGTGCGCACGCAGATCGAGCTCGCGAGCGCGTTGCGCAAAGGGCGCAAGCTTGAAGCCGCCAATAAGTTGTTAGGCGGAAACATTCCGAACCTCATCGCCGAAGCGCCGGCCATGCGTCCCGTCATCGAAATCATTCAACGCGTCGCGCCCTCGGACGCGAATGTGCTCATCACCGGCGAAAACGGCACGGGTAAAAGTCTGGTCGCGCAAGCGATTCATGCGCTCTCGCCGCGCGCGCCGCACAGCATGATCACGGTGAACATGGGCGGTTTGTCCGAGACTTTATTCGAGAGCGAATTGTTCGGTCACGTCAAAGGCGCGTTCACCGACGCGAAGACCGATCGCGCCGGCCGCTTCGAGCTCGCGGACGAGAGCACGCTCTTCATGGACGAGATCGCGAATATTCCGCTCAATCAACAGGCGAAGCTTTTGCGCGTGATTGAAACGGGAGAATTCGAACGCGTCGGTTCGTCGAAAACCTTGCACGCGAATGTGCGCATCGTTTCAGCAACGAACGCGAACCTAACGGACGAAGTCGCGGCCGGAAAATTCCGACAAGATTTGTTGTTTCGCTTGAACACGATCGAAATTCCGCTGCCGCCGTTGCGTGATCGGCGCGAAGACATCATGCCGCTGGCCAATAGTTTTCTCAGTCAGCACGCGCAGCGTTATCGCAAAGAAATCGTAGGGTTCGACGAACCGGCGCGCGAACGATTGATGCAACACGCGTATCCCGGAAATGTGCGCGAGCTCGACCACGTCATCGAGCGCGCTGTCTTAATGTCGCAAGATCGACAATTGCATGCGCGCGATCTTGGCCTAACGACTGCTGCGGGGGAATCGCGCAGTCTTGAAGACATGAGTTTGGAAGAAGTCGAAGCGTTCTTGATCAAAAAAGCGCTCGCGCGCAATGACGGCAACGCGCGCAAAGCGGCTGAAGCGCTCGGTCTCAGCCGGAGCGCGTTTTATCGGCGGCTGCAGCAATACGGCCTGTGAAGCGCGGGCCGAAAGATCGACATCGTTTTTCGCACGAGGGCAAATTGACGTGGCTGGTCATCGGCGCCGCCGCGCCCGCGGCCATCACCGCATTGTCGATCTTATGGTTTGGCGATTACTCCGCGAAAGTGCAGTGGACGCTTTCGCTCATCATTATCGGTTTCGCCGCCGGATTCCTCGGAAGCGCGCGCGAACATATCGTGCATCCGCTGCAAACGATGACGAACCTGCTCGCGGCGTTGCGCGAAGGCGATTACTCCATTCGCGCTCGCGGCGCACGGATGGATGATTCTCTCGGTGAAGCGTTGCTCGAGATCAATTCGTTAGGGGAAACATTGCGTGTGCAGCGTCTCGGAGCGTTCGAAGCGACTGCGCTCTTGCGCACGATCATGGCCGAAATCGACGTCGCCGTTTTCACATTCGATCCGGAGCGACGGCTGCGTCTGGTTAATCGTGCCGGCGAAAATCTGCTCGGACAGACGATCGACAAGTTGTTAGGCCGAAAAGCGAGCGAGCTCGGCCTAGCCGAATGCCTCGACTCCCATGAAGACGCGCCGTTGACGCTCACATTTCCCGGTGGGTCGGGCCGCTGGGGAATTCGTCGCAGCACATTTCGCGAGCATGGTTTGCCGCACGACTTGCTCGTGCTCACCGATCTCAGCCGCACCTTGCGCGAGGAAGAACGTCGCGCCTGGCAACGACTCGTGCGCGTGCTCGGCCACGAAATGAATAACTCACTCGCGCCGATCAAGTCGCTCGCGGGCAGTTTGGAATCGCTTTTGCGTCGCGATCCGCCGCCGGCGGATTGGAAGGACGACGCGCAAAGCGGTTTGAAATCGATCGCGGCCCGCGCCGATTCGCTTTCGCGTTTCATGCAAGCGTATACGCGGCTGGCGAAATTACCGCCGCCGCAAAAGGAAGATGTCGATCTTGCGGAGGTCGTTCAGCGTGTCGTTAGTCTGGAGCGGCGTATGCCGGTGAAAATCGTGGGCGGACCGAAGACACATGTTCACGCCGATGCCGCGCAGCTCGAGCAATTGTTCATCAATCTGGCGCACAATGCGGTCGATGCCGCCATTGAAACGCACGGCGCCGTCGAGATCGGTTGGCGCGAAGCGGGCGATTGCGTTGAAGTTTTTGTGCAAGACGAAGGACCCGGCATCATGAATCCGACAAATTTGTTCGTGCCGTTCTTCACGACCAAGCCCGGCGGTTCCGGCATCGGTCTCGCTTTGAGCCGACAAATCGCGGAAGCGCATGGCGGTTCACTTAGCCTAACGAATCGACGCAATCGTACCGGCGCGGAAGCGTTGCTCCGATTGCCGCGTTAGGCCGTCCCGAAATCGGGACAAGAGCGTCCCACGCGCGGAGCAATGCGCACGGGTCGAATTTTAGATCGACAATTGTAAGTCATTGGGAAAGTGCGCGATGTGACTTTGTTAAAAGCGTTGGCACGCGCATTGCAATAGGGCGCATCGAGGAGAAAAACTTTTGAATCCGGCGAGTGCGTTGAGTGCATCTCAAAGGAAGAACAGGAAAAGATTTATGAAACCAACAATGACAAAATTTCCGAGCGTTGATTGCCAATATCAATCGATGGCGCTCGACGAATTCAACGGCCACTGCAGCACAGGATCGACATCGACCTACTGGCGTTTCAGCCGCGATTACTTTAACGCGGAAGCGAAAACACATTTCGCCGGTGAAGCGGCGGTGTTCGCGACGATCATGCTGACGGCGGCGGTGCCGCTGGTGAGTGGCGCGCTGGCGGTGTTGCAACTCTGTCGCGCATCCGGCGCTCTGTAATTCGAATGACCCCACAACCCCAGGAACAAGCAAACGTAGTGCGCCCGACTGGATTCACGTCCACTCTTTCAAGCATGGACGTGCCACGCCAGGGCGTCGCTGCAAAGAAACGTAAGCGCCGCATCATCATCATCGCCGGTAGCGTGCTCGCGTTGCTGCTGGTGACGTTCGTGTTGTCGCGATTGAAACCGGCGGTGCCGAGTGTCGATCGTTCGACGGTGTGGATCGACACGGTGAAACGCGGACCGATGGTGCGGCAAGTGCGCGGCCTGGGCACGTTGGTGCCGGAAGACATTCGCTGGATCGCGGCGAACACTGATGGACGCGTGGAAAAGATTGTCGTTAGGCCGGGCGCGCAGGTCGAACCCGAGACCGTTATTTTGGAAATGACGAGCCCTGAGCTCGAACAATCGGCGCACGATGCGCAATCGAAAGCGGCGGCCGCGACCGCAGATTTCACAACTTCGCGTGCGACCTTGCAACGCGAGCTACTCGATCAAGAGGCGACGGCGGCGAAAGTTCACGCTGAATACGAGCAGGCAAAAATGGAGCGTGAGACCAATGACCAGCTCGCGAAAAATGGATTGGTGGCCGAACTCGTTTACAAGACTTCCAAAGTAAAAGAAGCCGACCTGGCCGCGCGCGATCAGATTGAGCAAAAGCGCCTGGCTTTCGCGCGTGACTCGATCGAGCCGCAGATTCAATCCAAACAAGCGGCTGTCGATCAAGCGAACGAATTGGCGAAATTGAAACGGGACCAAGTCGAAGCGCTGCACGTGAAGGCGGGCATGTCCGGCGTGCTGCAACAGTTACCGGTCGAGGTTGGTCAACTTGTGAAAGTCGGCCAGAACCTCGCGCGCGTGGCCGATCCGACGAAACTGAAAGCGGAAGTAAAAATCGCCGAGACGCAGGCGAAGGACATTCAAATTAATCAGCAGGCGTCAATCGATACCCGCAACGGTCTCGTAAAAGGACACGTCACGCGGGTTGATCCCGCCGTGGAACAGGGGACGGTGAAAGTGGACGTCGCGTTTGATGAAGCTTTGCCAAAAGGCGCGCGGCCGGATCTCAGTGTCGATGGAACGATCGAGCTAGAACGTTTGGAAAATGTGGTTTACGTCGGCCGACCCGCCTTTGGCCAGGAGAACAACACCGTCGGAATTTTTAAACTCGTGCCGAACAGCAACGAAGCTGCGCGCACGCCGGTGAAGCTGGGCAAAAGCTCGGTCAACACCATCGAAATCGTCAGCGGCCTGAATCCCGGAGATCAGGTCATCCTTTCGGACACGAGCGCATGGGATGCGCACGATCGAATTCGCCTTAACTAATAAACTAAGATATGACAGCAACCTCACCAAATCCTGCCAATCAAACACAAAGCACCGCGCGCAACGGTTCCAACGCGTTGATTCACCTCGACGCCGTGACCAAGGTGTTTCTCACCGACGAAGTCGAGACGCACGCGCTCTCGGGAATTCACCTGGATATTCGCAACGGCGAATATTTGTCCATCGCCGGCCCGTCCGGCTGCGGCAAGTCGACCTTATTGTCGATCTTGGGATTACTAGACACGCCGAGTGGCGGCAGCTACTCACTTAAGGGCACCGAAGTCGCGAACCTATCTTTTCCGGAACGGGCGCGCATTCGCAACCGCGAGATCGGTTTCATTTTCCAAAGCTTCAATCTCATCGGCGACCTCACTGTTTATGAGAACGTTGAGCTGCCATTGACCTATCGCGGAATGGCATCGAGCGAACGGAAGCAGTTTGTGACTGAGGCGCTCGAGCGCGTGGGCATGGCGCATCGTGCGAAACATCTGCCGAGTCAGCTCTCCGGCGGCCAGCAACAGCGAGTGGCAGTGGCGCGAGCCCTCGCGGGTAAGCCAGCGATCCTGCTCGCGGACGAACCAACAGGAAATCTTGATTCACGGAATGGCGAAGCGGTCATGGACCTGCTCAAGGAATTGCACGCGGGCGGCGCGACCATCTGCATGGTGACGCACGATCCGCGATTTGCGCAGAATGCCGATCGAACCATCCACCTGTTCGACGGGCGCGTGGTGGAAGACAATCGCATAGCCGCTTAGCTAAGATCGACAATCGCTAAGATCGACATCTTATGCTTGGCGAGCTGAGATTCGCGGCCCGGGGACTCATGAAAACGCCGGGCTTTGTCGCCATCGCGGTGGCGACGATCGCGCTCGCCATCGGCGCGAACAGCGCCGTCTTCAGTTTAATCAATGCGCTGCTCGTTAGGCCACTGCCCTATCAAGATCCGGCCCGTCTCGTTCTGCTCTGGGAACAATTCCCGGCGCAGGGACTCGAACGCATCCCGGTTTCCGCGCCCGAGTTTGAAGATTACGAAAAACAAACGACCACGTTCGACAAGATCGCCGCGTTTAACTATGCCGCATTCAATCTGACCAGCGGCGATGTGCCCGAGCGACTGCAAGGCGCAGTCGTCTCCCCGAATTTATTTTCCCTTCTCGGGGTGACTCCGATCAAAGGCCGCGTCTTTGCCGCGGAAGAATCTGGCGAAGGCCATGACGATGTCGTCGTCATTAGCGCGCGTTTATGGAAGCGTCGCTTTAATTCCGATCCGAGTTTGATCGGCAATAAATTATCTCTCAACGGTCGCAGTTTCACCGTTATCGGAATCATGCCGGCCCAATTCGATTTTCCCCTGCCGCTTTTCAACGTGCAAGGCGCGCAGTTCGCGGACCGCGCCGAAATTTGGAAGCCGATCGCATTTACCAAACAAGAACGGGAAGCGCGTTATTCGCGCAGTTACGGAGTGATCGCGCGTCTGGCCCCGAACATGAGTCTAGGTCGCGCGCAGGCGGAGATCGATTCGATCACCGCAAATTTCAAGCGGGCGAACCCGAATAATTATCCGGCATCCACCAGCTTCGGAGCGAAACTTTACTCGCTGCAGGAACAAGTCGTGGGCGGAATGCGGACGCCGTTGTTAATTCTGCTCGGCGCGGTTTCGCTCGTATTGCTGATCGCGTGCGCGAACCTGGCGACGATGCTGCTGGCGCGGGCGAGCGCGCGTGAACGCGAGATCGCGATTCGGATTTCGTTAGGCGCATCTTTCAAACGCATCCTGCGACAATTGCTGGTCGAGAGTGTGCTCTTGTCGATCTTAGGTGGCACCGCCGGCGTGCTGCTGGCAGTGTGGGCGCTCGACATTGTGCGCGTTCTCGGCGCGCAAACCGTTCCGAGATTGCGCGAGGTGAATGTCGATCTTCGCGTGTTGTTCGTCGCGCTGCTGGTTTCCGTCGGGACGGGGATAGTCTTCGGATTAATCCCCGCACTCGCGAGTGCAAAACCGGAGCTGACGGAAGCGCTAAAGGAAGGCAGTCGCTCCTCCACCGCCGGCGTTCGCCGTAATCGTTTGCGCAACGGTCTCATCGTGATCGAGACCGCACTCGCCCTCGTGCTCTTAATCGGCGCCGGGTTATTGATGAAAAGTTTCAGTCGATTACAAAATGTTTCGCCCGGATTTAATCCGCAGCATGTGCTGACGGCGGAAGTCTCGCTGCCGGTAATGAAATATCCGCGTGGAAAACCGGTCTCGAATTTTTACGCGGAGGCGGAGCGTCGGATTAAGAATATCCCCGGAGTGCAGCACGCCGCCTTTACGGTTGTTCTGCCGCTGAGCGGATCGAATACGGACAGCTCTTTTATAATCGAGGGACAGGACCCGAAACGAACCGGCGCCTATCCCGATGAGGAGATTCGCGACATCACGCCCGATTATTTTCGCGTGCTCGAAACGCCGTTGTTGCGTGGCCGATTTTTTACCGAGGCCGATAGCGCGGATGCGCCCGAAGTGGTGATCGTGAATGAAGCGTTCGCGAAAAAATATTTTCCAAATGAGGACGCGCTTGGGAAAAGGATTTCGCGCGACGACCAAAATCCGAAATGGGCGACCATCGTCGGCGTGGTTGGAAATCTAAGACATCGCGGCCTGGACGTAGACGCGGCCCCGGAATTTTATCTGCCGCATTCGCAGGCGCCGGACCGCGACATGGTCCTGGCGGTACGCAGCTCGCAGGATGCGCGCATGCTCACGAGCGCGATCCGGAACGAACTGCGCAATGTCGATCCGGATATTCCGCTTTCGAATGTGCGCACGCTTGATCAGGTAGTGGCAGATTCCATCGCGCCGCGCCGGCTCTCGGTGATGTTGTTAGGCGCATTTTCGGGCGTCGCGTTGTTGCTCGCGTCGGTCGGGATGTATGGCGTGATTTCTTTTCTCGTCGTGCAACGGACGCACGAAATCGGCGTGCGCATGGCCCTCGGCGCGCAGCGCGGCGATGTTTTGAAAATGGTCATGAGCCATGCCGGAAAGCTTTTGCTCATCGGCGCGATCATTGGCCTGCCGGTTGCGCTGCTCGGCAGCTCGACGCTGCGCAGTTTGCTGTACCATGTCGATCCTTTCGACATGTCGATCTTCGCCATGGTCACCGCGACGCTGGCGCTCGTGGCCTTGCTTGCCAGTTACATTCCCGCTCTGCGCGCGACCCGCGCCGATCCCATGATCGCTCTCAGCCACAACGCCTGACTTAGCTTATGATTCGCTTACGTAATCTCGAACGCTCGTATCCGCTGGCGCACGGAAAATTCTTTTACGTTCTGCGCGACATCAATCTCGACATCGCCGAGGGAGAGTTCGTCTCGATCATGGGGCCGTCCGGGGCGGGCAAATCATCGCTCCTGCACATTCTTGGGATGCACGATCATGGTTGGGCCGGCGAATATTTTTTCAACGAAACCGCCGTTCATCATTTGAAAGCAAAGGAACGCGCGGCCTTACGCAACGAGCAGATCGGTTTCGTCTTTCAACAATATCATTTGCTCGACGACCTGACCGTTTACGAAAATCTCGAGATCCCACTCTCCTATCGGAAAGTGAGCAAGACGGAACGCTCCGCCATCGTCGCCGATACGCTCGATCGCTTTCAGATCGTGGCGAAAAAGGATTTGTATCCGCGCCAACTCTCGGGCGGACAGCAACAGCTCGTCGGTGTCGCGCGCGCAATTATCTCCAATCCGAAAATGATTCTGGCGGACGAGCCGACCGGAAATCTTCACTCCAGCCAGGGGGAAGAGATCATGGAGTTGTTCAAGAGATTGAACGCGGAAGGCACCACAATTTTGCAAGTGACACACTCGGAAAAAAACGCCGGCTACAGCGATCGCATTATTCAACTGCGCGATGGCTGGATCGTCGACGGCAACCAACCCAAATCATCATGATCCTCGATTCGTTGACCCAGGACATCCGTGTCGGTTTTCGCATTCTCCTAAAGGACAAAGTCTTTCTACTTCTCTCAATCATCGTCCTCGCGCTCGGGATTGGCGGCGCCATGACGCAGTTCGCCGTCGTCAACGCGATCGTGCTGCGCGGGTTTTCATTTCCGCATCCGGAACAACTCGTCAGTGTCGGTCTGATCGATCCGAAGGCGAGTGACCAAAACAATAACTTTGGTAACGGGAACATTCCGGCGACGCAGGATTACGAGGACATCAAGGCGGCGCAAAAGTCATTCACGATGATGGCGGGCTATCTCAATGGATCGACAATCAACGTTACCTACAAAAACAATCCGCAACGTTACACCGGCGCGTATGTGACGGACGACATATTTAAGATCATCGGGGTCACGCCGGCGCTCGGACGCGATTTCACGGCGGAAGACAATAAGGCAGGCTCGCCTAAGACAGCGATCCTCGGCGACAAAATCTGGCGCCGCGATTTTAACGCCGATCCGAACATCGTCGGCCAGAGCGTTATCATTAACGGCAAGGCCGCGACGATCATCGGTGTCATGCCGCCGGGTTTCGAGTTTCCGATTTCGGAGGAACTTTGGACACCACTCTATAATGAATGGCCGCCGACGCCGCGCGGTGAACTTTTCCTCGGGGCCAACAGCCGCGCGCCCGCGGTGATGGGCCGCCTTAAACCGGGTGTTACGCTCGACCAGGCAAACGCCGAGATGATCGCGATCGCGCGAAACATCGCTACTGAAAATCCGAAGACCAACCAGAATTTCACCTCTGCCGCGGTTCTGCCACTGATCAATTTTTTCACCGGCGTGCAGTTGCGCCAGATCGTTTGGGCCATGCTCGGCGCGGTCGTTGTCGTGCTGCTCATTGCATGCGTCAACGTAATGAACATGCAATTCGGCCGCGCCGCGTTGCGCGCGAAGGAGCTCGCCATTCGCGGTGCGCTCGGGGCGACACGTTGGCGACTCGTTAGGCAAATGTTGACCGAAAGTTTGGTTGTCGCCATTTTCGGTGCGGTCGCCGGTTCGATGCTCGCGCTCTGGGGCACGGACATGTTCGACAAAGTGGTAAAGGCCGCGCCGTTTCCGCCACCCTACTGGTGGCGCTTCACCATCGACGGCCGCGTGCTCGCTTTCACTCTCGCGATCACACTGGTCGCGACCGTCGTTTCTGGTTTGCTCCCCGCATTTCTTAGCTCACGTGGCAACGCCGCGGAAGTGATGAAGGAAGGCGGCCGCGGCAATAGCAGTCGTCTTGTTAATGTCATCACGCGCGTTCTCGTAGTCGGACAAATCGCGCTCACGGCGGCGCTGCTCATCGCTGCGACTTTGCAGATTAAATCGATCCGCAATCAAACGAAGCTCGACTACGGATACGACGAGAACGGCCTCTACGCCGCGCGCCTTGCTTTAATGGAAGGTCCGTATCCGAGCGAAGACTCGCGCCGCGAATTTTTTACGCGGGCCGTTCGCACGCTGCGAAACAATCCGCAGTTCGAAGCTGCGTCGATGACAGATCGCTTTCGCATGACCTTCGCCGCGAGCGGACAATATGAGGTAGACGGTCAGAATTACCTGACAGATCGCGACCGTCCACGCTGCAACTTTGAATCCGTCTCCGACGGCTACTTCACTACGCTTGGACTGAAAATCCGCGAGGGCCGCGATTTCACCATTGACGACAGCGACGCAAAACAGCCCGTCGCGATCGTCAATGCGAGCTTCGCCCGCAGACATTGGGGCAACCAAAGCGCCATCGGACATCAGGTGCGCATCTTCAATCCCGGCAAAGAGCAACCATGGCGCACCATTGTGGGCGTCGTTCCGGACACGTTGATGCAAGGTCCCTTCGATCAGCAAACGGAAGCCGCGGGCTTCTACATGCCGCTTCTTGGTGCGTCGCCCGCCACCCAATTAGCCACCGTGCTCGTTAGGCCGCGAGCCGGCGTCCGCGCCGACACGCTCGGTCCGGTTTTGAGTAAGGCCGTGGCCGAACTCGATTCAAATTTGCCGACATACTTCCCTGGCACTCCCGCGCAATTCCACAACGATGTCCTCTCCGGAAACCGCGTGATCGCCACCCTCTTCACCGTCTTTGGCGTGGTCGCTTTTGTTCTTTCTGGGGTCGGCCTGTATGGCGTGATGAGCTTCTCCGTCAATCAACGCACGCAGGAGTTCGGAATTCGTATGGCACTCGGTGCTGATGCGCTTCGCATTTTGCGCATGGTCATGAATCAGGGCGCGTGGCAACTCGGCATCGGCCTCGTGCTCGGCGTCGGTGGCGTTGCGCTGCTTCTCGGCGTCGTCGCCGCGGCCGCGCTCAAAAACATCCTCTTCAAGGTCAATCCGCTCGACCCGACCATCTATTTCGCCGTCGGAGGTATGCTCACGCTTGTTGCCGCAATTTCTTGTTTCGTCCCGGCCCGCCGCGCCACCCGCGTCGATCCCATGGTCGCGCTTCGTTATGAATAAACTGACGAGTAGATGTCGATCTTAGCAAGAAATCTCAGCTCTCAAGACTTATGCTAGACGATATTCGTTTTGCTCTGCGGCAATTAACTAAGTCACCGGCATTCAGTTTCCTTGCCATCGTTACATTAGCTGTCGGCATTGGCGCCAACACCGCGATTTTTAGCATGATGCATGATCTGTTTTTTCGCGGACTGCCCTTTGCCGAACCGGAGAGAATCGTGCGCATTTATGGCGAGGATAAAACGCGCGACTTAAAACAATTCCCGTTTTCCGTCCCGAAGTTCTGGCAATATCGCGATGGCCAAACTGCATTCACCCAGTTGGCGGCGGACTGGGGCAACGGTTTCATTCTCACTGGCCAGGGTGAGCCCGTGCAACTTCTCGGCGGCAACGTTACCGCTAACTATTTTGACGTGCTCGGAATTCACCCGGTCATGGGTCGTAATTTTCGGCCGGAAGAAGAAGCAAAAGACGATGTCGCATTGGTAACAACGACATTCGTCCGAAAGCGGTTCGGTTCCGATTCCGCGATCGTGGGTCGAAGCATTACTTTGAATGGCGTGCCCACAACAATTGTCGGCGTGTTACCCGATGTGCCCATTTCCTGGTTTGGGCGCGACGCCGAAGTTTTTGTAGCAAAACCGTTCGACCCGCCCGGTTTGGAGAAAGACCGCCTCATGCGCGGCGTTAGTTTCATGCGTTGCATTGGCCGACTCAAGCCGGGCCTAACAATTAAACAGGCGCAAGCTTCGATGCCGGCGCTCGATCGCAGCTACCGCGAACAATATCCAGAGAATGCCGACAACGGTCTGACGTCCGTGTTGATTTCCGCAGACGAAGATGTCACCGGTGATTTGCGACCGGCGTTCCTCATTCTCTTAGCCGCGGTCGGCGCGGTCTTGTTGATCGCTTGCAGCAACGTCGCAAACTTGTTGCTCGTTCGCTTTACGGGGCGGCGACGTGAGATTGCGTTGCGCATGGCGCTTGGAGCGGAACGCCGCAGCATCATTCGCTTGTTTGTCTTGGAGAGCACGCTCATCAGCGTGGTCGGCGGCGCCGTTGGTCTCTGTCTCGCGTTATGGGCTGTCTCAGTCGTGCCTCATGTCGCGGGCGATAACATTCCTTTGGAAAAAGAACTTAAACTGCAATGGCCGGTCCTGGTCTTCACCATCGCATTGTCGATCTTCACCGGCTTAGTCATGGGGCTCTATCCAGCCTGGCAGAGTTCACGCGCTCATCTGGTTGACGCATTGAAAGAGGGCGGCCGCGCAATCAGCGGCAGCCGCGGCCAACATCGTTTTCGTCGAGGATTGGTTGCGGCGCAGGTTGGTCTGTCGGTCGTGTTACTCGCGGCCGCATCGATGCTGGTCTCAAGTTTCGTTAGGCTAAGTCATCAGAAATCCGGATTTAGTTCCGACCATACTTGGGTGGGCGGAATCGGTCTGCCTCCAGCGCAATATCCTGATTCGCGCGCCCGCTCTCTCTTTGTCGAGCGTCTCTTAGAAGAGGTAAAAAATGCGCCCGGTGTTCAAAGCGTGGCCATCGCCGATGCGGTCCCGCTCACCGGAAATTATTCGTCCTCGCCGTACGCGCGCACAGATCGCGATCCGATCCCGGTCAAGCAGCGCCCGCTTGGTCTGACCCGTAGCGTTTCGCCCGGATATTTTCGGACGCTCGGCATCCCGCTGCTCTCCGGTCGCGATTTTACCGCGCAGGACGATGTGGATCAGCCATGGAAGGTCATTCTAAGTAATGCGACGGCTAAGAAATTATTTCCAAACGAAGAGCCGATCGGCCATCAGATTCTTTTCGGGACCGACAACGGCACCGGACGCGCCGCGGAAGTTATCGGCGTTGTCGGCGATGTGCGGTCGCTGCAACTCGCCAAGGAAAACGAAGTCGAGTTCTATCGCTCATGGCCGCAACGTGACGGTCCATTCGTAAATTTGTTGGTGCGCACGTCGCTTCGGCCGGAAGCAATTGGAGGAGCCGTTCGCGCGTCTTTGAACAAGATCGACAACTCATTGCCAATCTTGCAACCGAACACCTTGGACGCGATTATCAGCCAATCGCTCGGTCAACAACGATTGACCATGGGTCTGCTAGGTGTGTTCGCTGGCATTGCTTTGCTTCTGGCGGTCGTTGGAATTTACGCCGCGGTTGCTTACACCGTAGAACAACGCACTGGCGAAATCGGAGTGCGCATGGCGCTCGGAGCGCAGACGCGCGACGTTTTGCAGTTAGTTGTTCGACAGGGAATGAACCCCGTTTTGATCGGATTAATCATCGGTCTGGTCGCAACCTTTGGCGTTGGCCGTTTAATCGCCGCGCAACTCTATCAAATATCGCCGCACAATCCTTTCTTACTTATTGCCGCAGCTGCTATCCTTGGCTTAGCCGCGTTGCTCGCCTGTTTGATTCCAGCTCGCCGCGCCACCCTGGTCGATCCGATCCACGCGCTACGCACGGACTAATTTAAATTACGATGTCGATCTTATGTTAACCGATCTTAGATATGCGTTAAGAATGCTGGCGAAAGCGCCCGGATTTACAGCCATCGCCGTTCTCACGCTCGCTCTCGGCATTGGCGCGAACAGCGCCATCTTCAGTGTAATCGATGCGGTTTTGCTGCGGCCTTTGCCGTTTTTAAATCCGGATCAGCTGGTCGCAGTCTGGGGCAAGCACGCTCCGGAAAACGAAAAGGAAACCGATTCCATTCCTGACTACGTCGATTTTCGCGACCAATCTCAGACCCTGGATAGTTTGACCGCTTACACGCGCGCCGGCGCGGTCATCACCGGGAGCGAAGAAGCGCGCGAAATTGTTGGCGTGGCCGTGACCTCAGACGTGTTTCGTGTTCTCGGTGTTCGTCCAATGCTCGGTCGCGGTTTTACCCGCGATGAAGACAACGTCGATGCTCGCGTCGTGGTCTTGACCCACCACGCCTGGCAAACTCTTTTCAACAGCGATCCAAATATTATCGGTCGCCAGATTTATTTCTCGTTTCGAGCTTACACTGTCATCGGGGTGATGCCGCCCGGTTTTCAATTCCCGGTCGAAGGTGAGCGGGCCGAGTATTTGATGCCGTTGCATCCGCTGGTGCCGGACGAGGTCAATCGACGTGACGGTCACTTTTTGCGTTTGGTGGGACGGACGAAACCGGGAATCACGGTCCAGCAATGTAATGCGGAGCTAAACGCCATCGCCGCTCGTTTGGAAAAGCAGTATCCCGATTCCAACACTGGTCGCACCGAATTAGTCGTCGGTTTGCATAACGACATTGTCGGCGATGTCCGGCCCGCGCTCTTCACCATTCTCGCGGCCGTGCTTTTCGTTCTGCTCATCGCCTGCGCCAATGTCGCCAATCTCTTGCTCGCGCGCGCGACCGCGCGACAAAGAGAGATCGCTATTCGCACCGCGCTGGGCGCGAGCCGCGCACGGATCGTCTCGCAATTACTGCTGGAAGGATTTCTCCTCGCTTTTGTTGGAGCAATCGTTGGACTGCTCATCGCTTGGTGGGGAATCGATCTCTTGCGCGCGTTCGGTCCGCGGGACGTACCGAGACTTGCTCAGATTTCAATTAACGCGCCGGTTTGGTTCTTCACCTTTGCCGTCGCCGTGTGCAGCACACTTCTCTTCGCGCTGATTCCGGCGTTACAAGTCACGCGCCCGAACGTGAACGAATCGCTCCAGGAAGGAAATCGCGGCGCGATCGGGCCGGAATCTCATCGATTGCGCGGTTTGCTCGTTATTTCGCAAGTCGCGCTCTCCCTGCTCCTGCTCGCCGGCGCCGGTCTCTTGATCAAGAGCTTCGCTAACTTGCGCGCGACCAAACCCGGATTCGAACCGTCGCACGCGGTGACCATGCAATTGATCATGCCGAAGGTGAAATATCCGGACTCCGCGCAACATCGACAATTTTTCGAACAGATCATGCCGAAGCTCGCTGCTCTGCCCGGAGTGGAAGCCGCCGGCGCCGCCGAGCCGATGCCATTCTCTGGAAACGATCGTGGAACGACATTTACCATTGCCGGCCAACCGCCAATCGCTCCCGGAAATCATCCGTGGGCCTCGCATCTCATCGTCACGCCTGACTATTTCAAGGCGATGCGCACGCCTTTGCTGGCCGGCCGATTTTTTAATGAACACGACACCAGCGATTCAGCCCCGGTCATCATCGTGAATGATGCGTTCGTGAAAAAGTTTCTCGGTGGCGGCAACGCCATTGGACAGCGCGTTGTGGTTGATCAAGGCGATAACAAAACGACCACGCGCGAGATTGTCGGTGTCGTCGCCAGTTCGCGTCATGAATCGCTCTCAGTTGCACCAATCCCTGAGTTTTATGTCGCGGCCGCGCAGGATCCGTCGCGGCGGATGGGCATTGTCTTGCGCACTTCCACGGCCGAGATCCACGGATTGGAAAATGCGATTCGCGGCGTCGTCCATGAATTCGACAAAGACCTGTTCGTTCCCAAGCTCGATACCTTGGAAGAACGAGTGGGAATTACGCTCGCCCAACCGCGATTCAATATGATGCTGCTTGGTGCCTTCTCCGGCGTCGCCATGGTCCTGGCCGCGATTGGAATTTACGGAGTCATCGCTTATAGCGTCGCGCAGCGGACCCGCGAAATCGGCATTCGCATGGCGCTTGGCGCGCAAAAGATCGACATGTTGCGTTTGATCTTGCGGCAAAGTCTCGTTGTCGTTGGGATCGGCGTCGCGGTCGGGTTGGTTGGCTCGTTGCTGACCACGCGTTTGATGACGTCTCTGCTCTTCGGCGTGAGCGCGAATGATTTCACGACCTACGCGATTGTTCTCGCCTTGCTCGGGGGCGCGGCTTTGATCGCGAGTTATGTTCCGGCTCGTCGCGCCATGAGCGTCGATCCCATGGTCGCGCTGCGATACGAATGAAATTGTCGATCTTAGCTATCGTCGCACTGATCGCACCGATGTGCCCGGCGGCGACAATTTTTGAAGACATCGTCGTTCGAAATTATCCACTCGATCCAAACGCCACCATCAGCGTGACAAATCGCGATGGCGCGATTTGGATTTACGGCGCGAATACGAGCGAAGCTAAGATTCAGGCGATCAAGAGAGCTTATACTCAGGAGCGTCTCGACAAGATCGACATCGACATTTCCACTACGCCGCAGCAATTGTCGATCGAGACAAAATATCCGCCCGCGTCCGGCTGGAGTTTCGGCGACCGCTCCGGCACCGTTGATTATGTCATCGTCGTGCCGTGGACGTGCAAGATCGAGCGGGCTGACCTCGCCAATGGTGAAGTGCTAATCGAAAGCATGCGCGGGACTGCGCGGGCCAATCTAAGCAATGGGCGAATGTTCGTGCACAACTGTTTCGGTAACGTGCACGCGCACGTTGCTAATGGCGGCGTCGATGTTGGATTCGAATGGTGGGAACCGCAGCCGTTTACCATCGACGCTGAAATTGTGAATGGAAATGCGCACGCCTACATCCCGGGCGACGCCGCGCTTCACATGATCGCTTCAAGCCTGAACGGTCATGTCTTCAGCGATTTCGTCGACAAACAAAATCGACAACCCGGTGGCGTGCGCAAGATCGACATGATCGTTTCGGGGCCGTCGCCGGCGGAACTGAAACTGAGCGCCATCAACGGCAGCATCAAAGTCGTGGAGGCTAAGTATTAGCTATGATCAACGATCTAAAGTTCGCTTTCCGGATGTTAATTAAGACGCCGGCGTTTTCAGTTGTCGCTTTTTTAGCGATCGCGCTCGGCATCGGTGTCAACACAACTGCCTTTGGCATCATCAACACCCTGCTCCTAAAGCCGCTGCCGGTCGGCCACGCCGCTGAGCTCGTCAAAGTCTTCACCACCGACAGCCACATGCGCGGCAACCAGGCAAACTCTTATCTCAACTTCGTCGATTACAAAGAGAGCAACACCGTGTTTAGCGCCATCGGCGGTTACGCCTTCGCCGGAATGGGAATGACGCGCGGCTCCGAAACTCTGAACGTCGCGGGGCTGATGGTGAGCGGAAACTACTTCGATATGCTGCAGGTGCGGCCGATGCTCGGTCGCTCATTCGCACCCGAGGAAGACACAACGCCGAATGGCCATCCCGTGGTTGTTCTCGGGTATCGTTTTTGGAAAAAGATCGGCGGCGATAATGGAATTGTCGGCAGCACGATCACGTTGAACGGACGACCATTCACCGTCATCGGCGTGACGCCGCCGAGCTTCACCGGTGTCGATGTCGGTTTCGCGCCGGACATGTGGGTGCCGCTCGCGATGCACGAGTGGATTAATCCGACCGGACAATTGTGGTTCGAGAAACGGCGCGCCTTGTTTCTGAATATCATTGCACGCCTCAAACCCGGCGTCACAGTTTCCCAGGCGGAAGCGCAAATGAAAACAGTCGCGCATCAGCTCGAGCAAGCTTATCCGGACGTAAATAAGGATCGCTCGATTAAGCTAATGTCGCTGGAGTCAGCTAAGGCCCAAGGCTTAGGCGGACCGGGCAACGAGAATATCGCAGAAAATATTTCCGTTCTGCTCCTGGTCGCCGCTGGCAGTATTCTGCTTATTGCCTGCGCGAATGTGGCTAATCTTTTGCTCGCGCGGGCGACCACGCGTCAGCGCGAGCTTGCCGTGCGCCTTGCCCTCGGCGCTGGTCGCGGACGATTGATCCGACAATTGCTGACGGAAAGCATTCTGCTCGCGTTACTCGGCGGTTTGGGCGGAATCGTGCTCGCGTATTGGCTGGGCGATCTACTTCTTTCACTCATTCCTCCGACTCCCGTTCCGCTCGCGCTCGATCCCCAGCCGGATGCGCGCGTCATTTCCTTTGCCTTTGGGGTCGCACTTATTAGCGGCGCGATCTTTGGGCTCGCGCCCGCTTTGCAAACTGCCCGCTGGAATTTAACTCAAGGACTGCGCGAACGTGCGATCGCGACCGGCGGCGGCGCGGCCAGCCGGTGGAGTTTGCGGAATCTCCTGGTTATCGCGCAAATCGCTGTGTCGCTGTTATTGCTTATCGGCTCAGCTTTGTTTTTGAAAGCGTTTCATAGTGCGCAGGCGATCGATCCAGGATTTCGCACCGATAACTTAGCCTTGCTGACGATTGATCCGACGCTCGCCGGCTATGACAAAGTCCGTGGCGCACAAGTCGCCCGTTCGATTCTCGATCAGGTACGACAAGACGCTCGCGTCACGAGCGCCGACTTGAGTCAATGGGTGCCGCTCGGGTTCGGCGGTCAGGGCCGCACCATCATGGTCGATGGCCGGGACGTCAGCGATGAACATAATCGTCGCCTCGGAAACATTAGCCCGATCACTTCCGGCTATTTCGAAACCATGGGAATCTCGCTCATGCGCGGCCGAAAGATTTCCGAGCAGGATTGCTCGAGCACGGCGGCGCGCGTTGCGGTTATCGACGAGACCGCGGCGGAACAATTTTGGCCTAACGAAGACCCAATCGGGCGAAGTTTCCGTTTTCTCGTCGACAATGAGCCGATCGAAGTGGTCGGCATTGTTCGCAATTCCAAAGCGCTGACGCTGGGCGAGACGCCAGTCCCGATGATTTACATTCCGTTTGTGGATTTGCCCGACGGCGGGATCACCCTTTTCGTGCACACCTCCGCTCCACCCGCGCCGGTGTTGAACGACGTTCACCAGATCGTCCGCAAGATCGACATGCACATTCCGATCACCTACGAGAAGACCATTCGCGATCATCTCGCGTTTGCACTCTGGCCCTCTTGGATGGGCGCGCTGTTGTTAGGGAGTCTTGGCGTGCTCGCGCTCGTGCTCGCGTCCATGGGCGTTTACGGTGTGATGGCTTACTCAGTGAGTCAGCGTACGCGTGAGCTCGGCATCCGCATGGCGCTTGGCGCTCAGGCGCGGCAGGTCCTGCAATTGGTTCTGCAACAAGGCATGACGCTGGCCGGCATCGGCCTGCTCATCGGTCTCGTCACCGCGTTCGCTTCCACGAGATTGATCGGGGCGCTTCTTTACGGTGTTAATCCGAATGATCCCGCGATTTTCGTAGGCGTAACGTGCGTCCTCGCGCTTGCGGCCCTGGCCGCTTGTTATCTGCCGGCGCGACGCGCGGTCAAGATCGATCCCATCATTGCGCTGCGATTCGAATGATCACCGGCTGCCCCCGGCAGTAATTTGCAGTAGGGCACGGTGATCTTCCTCCGCTCGCGCGAAGAGCCCGACGCGCCGATAACATTCCTCGCGTTTCTCCAGCGCCGCCGGTGTCTGCTGAATCGCAAGTGCGCGCGACAGCGACTCGATCGCCGCCACGTGATTGCCGCTTTGCATCTCAAGCTCGCCGCGATATTGCCACGCCGAAACTAAGCTTGGGTCCAACTCTGTTGCGCTCTTGATTTTTTCAAGCGCTTCATTCCCGCGACCGACCTTAGTCAAAGCATAGCTAAGCTCGGCCAGCGCCCCCGCGGATTTGGGATCGAGCTCGACCGCTTTCTCCGCGTCCTGCAACGCCAGTAGCGGCTGCGCAATCTCATTCAACTGCCACGCGCGCGCGATAAAATGATCCGGGTTCTTACGCTCGACCGAAATCGCGGAATCGAGTCGACTTAAGACTTCGAGAAAATCCGGCGTCAACGATTCCAGGCGAAATGGTTGTTTGATCGACAATCGATCGCACTCTTTCGCCCGGCCGAGACCAATCAGTGCGAGCGCTTGTAACAATTTCGGCCGCATCGCCCACGGTGCGAGTCTGGTTGCCGTCTCCGCCTGCTCCAGCGCGAGCTCGGCATCGCCGCAGCGCAGCAATAACAAAGCGCTATCGCCTAACAACCCCACGTCGCCGGGCAAGGCCGCCAGTTTTGCCTCGAGCTCCCGCAGCTCATCGAGATATTTTGCGATGTTATCGAATGTTTGCGACCAGTGCTGCACGCGTTGATCGTTAGGCGCGAGCTTTTGGGCGTGACGCAAATCACTAAAGGCGTTGTCCCAATCGCGCAGCCGGCGATAACAGACCGCACGATTGATTCGCGCATTGGCATTGTCTTTGACCTTGAGCGCATTGGTCCATTCCTCGATCGCCTCGCGCCAGTGTCCCTGCTTTTGCTCGGCGTTCGCGATCTTTTCATGGACTCGACGCCTCTTGGGTTGATCCGCCGCCGCATGACGCCACGCTTGCAAGGCGCGTTCGATGTCGTGCTCGTCGCGCGCGATGTCGCCCTCGAACTCTTCGATTCTTATCGGCGCCGGTTTCACAGCGCCACTCCACTCACTCAACGTCTGTTTTGCTCCGTCATAATCGCGTAATCGCATTTGCGCCCGAACCAGAAGACGCCAATGACGGGACGAATTGGGGTCGCGTTTGATCAATTCCCGCGCGATCGGGATCGCGCTCTCGTAGGAATGATTTTGCATTTCGCGCACGAACTGCCGGCGCAATGCTTTTTCTTCGCGCACGTTCTGCGGTTCGCATCCGAAAAGCGCGAGGGTGAGCGCGCCGATGAAGATGTCGATCTTGCGCGAATGGAAAAAATTCATTTGCCGCGCTCAATCTAAAATCGAAAATCTAAAAGCGGAAATTGTTATGCCTTCATTCGACATCGTTTCGGAAGTAGACAGTCAGGAACTCGACAACGCGCTCAATCAAGCGCGCAAGGAACTCGCGACCCGCTTCGATTTCAAGGACGTGAAAACCGAGGTCGTGCAGGAGAAAGATAAAATCGTCCTGATCGCGGACGACGCGATGCATCTCAAAGGGTTGCGCGAGATTGTCGTCGCAAAATTGTCCAAGCGCGGTGTCGATCTTCGCAACGTGAAGCAGGAAGAGCCCGCCATTTCTTCAATGGGTCATGCGCGCCAGGAGTTGAAAATTCAACAGGGACTCGAGGGCGATAAAGCGAAGGAAATCATCGTCGCGATTAAAGAGCAAAAATTCAAAACGCAGTGTCAATTGCAAGATCGACAAGTACGCGTCACCGGCAAAAAGCGAGATGAGCTCCAGGAAGTGATCGCGTTCGTGAAGAGTCGCGATTTCGGCGTCGCCACCAACTTCAAAAACTTTCGCGATTGACTAACCGCCTTGCACCGGCGGCATGATCGCGACCTCGTCGCCGTCATTGAGTGCGTGATTGCGCCTCACGAATTCGACGCCGATTCCGAAGAGCATCGATTTGTCCTGCGCGCACAGCGCCGGCTTTTCTGCGTAAATTCGTTCGAGCAGATCGGCGATTGTCGATCTTGCCGGAAGATCGACATCGAACTCGGAAACGCCGACGAGATCGCGCAGTTGCGCAAAAAAACGCGCGCGCACTTTCACTTGATCAATTCCTTCCGCAACACGCCGATGCACGGAAGATTGCGGTAGCGTTCGTCGAAATCGAGTCCGTAACCAACCACGAATTCATCTTCGATCTCGAAGCCGACATAATCGGCATCGACCGGCCGCGCGCGCTGCTTCTTTTTTTGCAGCAGGACACAGACGCGCATGCTTCGCGGCTGCGCGGTTTCGAGTTTTTCCCGAATGGCCGCAAGCGTGTGGCCACTGTCGAGAATGTCATCGAGCAAAAGGACATGTCGATCTTTCACGTCCGGCGCCGCGACCTGATTGAAGATGACTTCGCCGCTGGTTTGAGCTTTGCCGTGATAACTGGCGACGCTGAGGCAATCGAGTTTGAGCGGCAGCGGAATTCGCCGCATGAGATCGGCCATGAACACGAGACTGCCGTTCAAGACGGCGACGACGGTGAGCTCGCGATCGCGATAATCGCGCGAGATTTGCGCGGCGATCTCGTCGAGCCGCCGCAAAATCGTCGGTTCGTCAAACAGCACGCGCTCCAGATCGTCCTGCATGTGCGATGCATTAGGCCATCGCGCCCGCGAAAGATCAACCCGCGATGAAGATGTCGATCTTGCCGTTGTCGATCTTAGTGCCGGCGCTTTTTGTTGTCCTTCGCCTCGGCTACACGCGAAACCTTCGCATAACGAATCGAGATCGCGCCGGTGGCAAGGTTCGTCGCTGGATCGATGTCCTGTTTCATCCAGCTGAGATGCGCGACATCTTTCGCGTCGATCACCGCGCTGATGAAATCGCCGGCGAAGCGGTCGGCGCCGCTGCAACTCGCCGCAATGCAAAGCGGGCCGTTGTGAATGTTGCTCTCGATCGTGCGCACATTCCATGTCGGCATCGAGCTGGTCGCGTTGAAACTTTCGGCCCACATCAGCGACCAGTTTGAAGTCGTTAGGGCACCGGGATCGCCATTGTCCGGCGTGTAGTAATAGATCACGCCGACGTGGCCGGGCGTGCCCGCGGCGACCCAACTGAAAATTGCGGTGCCGGTGGTGGTGCCGGGAATCGGCGGCAATCGCATCCAGGTCGCGCCGCTGTTGGCCGAACGCGCGAGCACCACTTGTTTTCCGCCGGCTGCGTTCGCTTCTTCGGATGAAACCCAAAGCTGTCCATCACGCGCCAGCGCCGCGCTTGGCAGCGCGAGCGGCAACGGCAATCCGGTCGAGCGCACATCGGAAATAATCGAGCCGGTCGTGTTCGGGTGATAAACGTAAAGTTTCAGCTCAGGCGTTTCCTGCGGGAGCGTTCCGTAAATTTTTGTGATCTGAAGCACGTCCGTGCTGCCCGGCTGTTGCAAAAGCGGACCGGTTTGCGGTTCGAGCAGGCCCGCGCCTAACGAATGCGGCGTCCATGTCGATCCACCGTCGGTGCTTTGCAGGAATGCGGTTTCATAAAGTCCCTGGTTCGTAACTTCGAACGCAGACGTCGTGGTCGGCGCGAGCACCCACATGCGATCGGTCCCGCCCGGCACCACCGCCGGATCGCAATTGAAGGTGTCGCCGCGATCGTCGCTCGTGCACACCGCGGTCGTGCCCGCGTAAGGATAATCGAACGTGAAATAGAGCCGCCCGTTCGGATCGACGGAGATCGAACTGTCGGAATTCAGATTGAGCGACGACGCGTAAATCGGCCCGGCCAGTTCGGTCCAAGTCGCACCGGCGTTGGTCGAGCGGTAAAGATGCTGCAGCGCGCTGATGTAAATCGTGCCGTCCGGCGCCGTCGTCACAAGCGGCTCGTTTCCGTGAATACCGACCGTGACCGGTCCAGCGACTTGCGTCACGAACTCTGTGTGGCCCGCGAACAAAGATGCTGCGCTGGCCATGATCAAAAACGCGACAGCGCCGCGCCAGACCGATTTTGTAAAATGAAAATGTGTTTTCATAAGTTGCTCCTCTGCGGTGAGGACGAGTGCCCTCAAAGAAAGATTCGGACGGACGGCGGCAAGTGCGCCTATGTCGGGCGGAAATTTTTGCCGCAACATTACGGCCGCGTAATCTTAAACCGATGCGAGTGCAGCATGAGCAGCTTCTCGTCGCTACGCGCGGCAAGGGCACGTACGAAATCACCGACGAAATTCAGGACAAGATCGACAAGAGCAAGATCGACAATGGAATCGTCACCGTGTTTGTGCAGCACACGAGCTGCAGCCTAACGACAATGGAAAACGCCGCCCCGGCCGCCCGCCGCGACGTCGAGAGATTTTTCGAGAAGCTTGTGCCCGAGGAGGCCGATTACGAACACGACGACGAAGGTCCCGACGACATGCCTTCGCACATTCGCATGGTGCTCACGCGCACGAACGAAACGATTCCGATCGTGCAGGGCAAAATGCAGCTCGGCACCTGGCAGGGGATTTTCCTCTTCGAACACCGGCGCGATCCGCACCGGCGCAAAATTGCCCTAACGCTTATGGGCGAATGATTCGCTACTTCAGATTGTGAATGTGGACGATCGCCTGCGAGGGCGAGCCGACGCGATAACGCGGGCCATCGAGAATGTCCAAGGCCGCCAATTCGATGCCGCCGCCATCCTCGATGTCTTCCACCAAAGTGTACAGCGTCACCGTCACGCTGGTCTGTCCGGCCGGAATAATTAGCTGACCCGATTTGTTAAAATTCCCGATGAGGACGTAATCGCTGCCGAGCGAAGCACCGCCGCTCAGGAAAAAGCTCATCGCGATCTTGCGCGATGCCGGCGCGGAAAGCGTAAACGTCAGCGTGGCTTCTTCGCCTTCGTTAGTGACGGTTTGCGGCGCGACCGTGACGCTGATGCTGGGGCCGCCCGCGAACGACGAGGTGGCAAGGGCGAAGATCGACATGAGAAGGAGAGGGAACGGTTTCATGCCGCCGTTTTATAAATTTCCGCGACCAAACGCAACGCTTTGTCGTTCGGCAGCACCGATTGCTCCATCTGATTCATGACATATGCGAACGCGATTCCGTTCGCCGGGTCGGCGAATGCGTGACTGCCGCCGGCGCCGGGATGTCCAAATGCAGTTGTCGATCTTGCGAGGATTTTCTTGGTGGAATCGCGCGCTTCTTTCATGAACCCGGCGGAGAACGCGGTCGGGATTTGAAAGACGCGATCGAGGCCGTCGGTGAGCGTCGTACTCATCCAGCGCAGGGTCTGCTCGGAGAAAAACGGCGCGCCGCCGGTCGCGAGCAAACTATAAAAATGCCCTAACGAATGCGCGGTGGCGATGCCGCCGAAGGAAACGATCGGTTGCGCGCGCACTTCCGGTTTGTTCATCGCGCTGATCGCGTGCAATCCGCCGGGCGAAGTGAAGGCTTTGCGCGCGAGCGTTCCGGGCGTGGCAAGATCGACATAAAATTTTCGCGGCTCGGGCGCTTTGCCCACTTTCGCCGCGTACATGGTCGCGACCCGATCGTTCAACGCTTCCGGCAAACCGATCCAGATATCGAGCGCGAGCGGGTCGGCGAAAACTTTTCGCCAATATTCATTCAACGGCGAACCGGCGATGCGGCGGACGAGTGCGTCGAGGAGAAATCCAAATGTGCGCGCATGATAACCGTGCGCGGTGCCCGGCGGCCACAGCGGCTTTTGCTCTTCAATTGCGCGGATGACCGCCGGATAGTCGAGCACATCCACTTGTCGATCTAACGCGCAGAGGCCCGCTTGGTGGGAAAGCAATTGCGCAAGCGTGATCGATTCCTTCCCGTTTTGCGCAAACTCGGGCCAGAATTCCGCCACGCTGCGTTCAATGTCGATCTTGTATTCCTGCAAGACGTGCAAGAGACACGCGCTGCCGATTCCTTTCGTCGCCGACCAAATCAAAACCAGCGTGTCGTTAGTCCACGGCTGCTCGCGACGCGCGTCTTTAAATCCGCCGACAAGATCGACAATCGCTTTTCCGTTTTGCCAAATCGAAATGGCGGCGCCGAGCTCGCCGAAGCGCTCGAAGTTTTCGCGAAACAACCGCTCGATACGCGAGCGGAGTTCGTCGGGATCAAGTTGCATCGACCAACGGTAGGGACGTCGCGCTGCGGCGTCCAGACGGCGCGGCGCGCCGTCGCTACCCTACAGCACCGCGTGCAGCGATTGCAGATCGGGATCCATTTTCGCGAGCTCGCGAAAAGTGGAATCCATTTTGAAACTGGTCTCTAAATTTTCTCGGGCCTGATCGACGTTGCCTAACAAGGCATCGTAGCAGCCCATGTTGTAGTAATAGATCGGCTCCTTCAGGAGCGCGACCGGCCCTTTGAGCAAAAGTTCCTTCGCCTGCTTGGTTTTGCCGAGCTCATGCAAACAAAAACCGGCGTGCAAATATCCCGCGCCACAATCCGGCGCCACCCGGCAAAGCTCGCGGCTGATTCTCAAAGCAGTGCTCCATTTTTTCTCGCGCATGAGATGATGGAGGCGCAATTGCAGAACTTCGGGCCGGCGTTGAAAGCGACATTCAATCTCGTCCAGCTCAGCCATGGATTCGCGTACCATGCCCAGCTCGGCATAACCGCAGGCAGCGCGCAGATTCCATTCGTAACTCACGCCCTTCTTTTTAGCAGTCCGCTTGCCAACGGACCGAAAGGCGATTGTCGATCTTACAAAAGAAGCTGTTCCAATTCGCCCACGCGCCGCTCGAACAGACGAAGCGTCGCATCAATCGCGTCCGATTTCGTCATATCAACGCCCGCGGCCTTGAGCGTTTCGATGGGAAACTTCACGCCGCCCGAGCGAAGAAAACCGAGATAGTTTTCGACCGCGCCCGGTTCTTGCGCCAGAACGCGTTGGGAGAGCGCGACCGCCGCCGAAATTCCGGTCGCATATTTGTAAACGTAAAACGCGCTATAGAAATGCGGGATGCGCAGGCATTCGAGCGGAAGCGGCGGATCGATCTCGACCGCGTCGCCAAAATAGGCATCGAGCAATTTCCGATACTCAGTTTTAAAAACTTCCAGCGTCAACGCATCGCCGCTCTCCTCGATCGCGTGGATCGTTTTCTCGAATTCGGCGAACATCGTTTGTCGAAACAATGTGCCGCGCAGGTCGTCGATCTGACGATTAATGATGTAAGCGCGCATTTTGGGATCGCGCGTTTGTTCGAGAAGAAAATGGGTGAGCAGCTCTTCGTTAAAGGTGGACGCGACTTCCGCGAGAAAAATCGGGTAATCGTAATCCTGAAAGAGCTGCGATTGCTGCGCCAGCCACGTGTGCATGGAGTGGCCGGCTTCGTGCGCGAGCGTGTAAACGTCGGCGAAGACGTCCTCCTTGTAATTCATGAGAATGAACGGCGGCGCGCCGTAACTTCCGGATGAGAACGCGCCGCTGCGTTTGCCTTTGGTTTCGTAGCGATCGCACCAGCGCCCGCGCAATCCGCTCGCCAAAAGATCGACATATTCTTTTCCCAGCGGCGCGAGAGCGGCGACCACTTTTTCGATCGCTTCATCAAAACTAATGTGCGTTTCAATTTCCGAAACGAGCGGCAGATGCGTGTCGTATGAATGCAACTTGTCGATCTTGAGCGCGCGCCGGCGAAGTTCGTAGTAACGCAGCAAGACTGGAATGCCTTTGCGCACCGACGCGATCAAGCCGTCGTAAACCGCGACCGCGACGTCATCGTAAAAGAGCGAAGCTTCGAGCGCGCTCGGAAAATTTCGCGCGCGCGCGCGGAACACGTCCGCTTTCACCGAATACGCGAGCGCGGAAGCGAGCGTGTATTGGTGGTCCTCGAACTCGGCGTAGAATTGCTCGAACGCGCGCCGGCGAATTTCGCGATCGCGTTTCAAAAGAAACGAGCCGTAGGTGCTTTGCGTGAGCGGTTTTTCGCGGCCATCCGCGTCGATCAGGACGCCGAATTTCATGTCCACATTCGTCAGCTGGGAAAACGCGTCGTCGTATCCGCTCAGGACAACGCCACCGAGCGCGAGCAGACGTTCTTCGCGCTCGCTCAAGACGTGCGGTTTGAGCCGGCGAATTTTGTGAAGCTTGATGCGCCAATTTTTCAGCGCAAGATCGACAACGTACTTCGCGAAAGTCTCGTCCGGAATCGCCTGGATCTCCGGGACGACGAATGCGGACGCCTCCGCCACTTTCGTCAGCAGATTCTCGAGCTGCCCCATGCGCGCGAGGTATTCGTTGTTCGCGCTGTCCTCCGACAATTGCAGCGAAGCGAAATGATAAAGTCGCTCCAATTTCAGGTCGATCGTCTTCTCGAACTCGAGCAATTCGGCTAACGACTTGGCCGATTCGCCGACTTTGCCCTTCCATTCCTGGAGACGCTGATAAGTCTGCTGCACCCAGGCGAAGTCCTCCTCCCACTTGCTCACGTTCGCGAACAGATGCGTCAGGTCCCATTTGTCCGAATCGGGAATGTCGGCGCGCGTCGGCGTTTTCGTTTCGTCCATATTTAACGAAGACCCGCTTCACCTTTCTTGTGCAAGCGCGGACCTTTCGTCGTGATTTTCTCCGGCGCGTTTTCGATATCGATTTGCGGACAATTGTCGATCCACTTTTCGGTGTCCGGCGCCGCCCAATGCACCGCGTTTCGCAAAACGAGCCGCACCGTCGGGTGTTGATAGATCGGATAAACTTCGTGACCGGGCCCGAAGTAAAAGATTTTTCCGTTACCGCGTTTCCATGTGCAACCGCTGCGAAAAACTTCGCCGCCTTCGAACCAGGAGATGAAAACGATTTCATCCGGAGTCGGAATCGCGAAAGGCTCGCCGTACATTTCCGTGTTCGGGATTTCGAAATAGCGATCGATGCCGCGAGCGATGCGATGAGCCGGGTTGCAAACCCAAAGGCGCTCCTTTTCGCCCGCTTCGCGCCAGGTGAGCGAACAACTTGTCCCCATGAGTCGCTGGAACGGCCGCGAGTAATGCGAGGAATGCAGCGCGATAAATCCCATTCCTTCCCACACCCGCGCGAGCACACGCTCGACGATTTCGTTTTCGACTTTGCCGTGAGCGGCGTGGGCCCACCACAGGAGAACGTCGGTGTGGTCGAGAACGTCTTTCGTTAGGCCGTGTTCGCGTTCCTGCAAGGTCGCGGTGCTTACGCTAAGATCGACATCTTCCTTCAACGCCTCCGCGATCGTGCCGTGGATTCCTTGCGGATAAACTTCGCGCACGGTCGCGTTCTCCTGCTCGTGCACATTCTCGTTCCAAACCAGCACGCGAATTTGTTTGGCCATCTTCCTATCGTAACGCGCGAAATGCGGGATGCCGCGAAATTTTCCGCATCGCTTTCGCGAGCAATTCTTTTCCAGGGGAAAGCTTGTGCCACGGCGATGCGCCCGATGGATGCGGCAATGGGATAAGATCGACATCTACATTTGCGCGTTGCGCACGGAATGTTCGCCCGATGACTTCGTCGAGTTTGTCGAACGCGATGAATTGCGCGATGGCAAGCCGTCCCACCGGAATAACGAGATGCGGGCGCAGAATTTCGAATTCGTCGTTGAGCCAACTCGAACAATTGCTGATCTCGTTAGGCGAGGGAACGCGATCGCCGCCGCCAGGCGCTTTGCCGGGAAAGCAACGGATGACCGCTGCAAAATAGATTGTCGATCTTACGGTGGCTTCGCTCATTCCACCGAATTGTTCGAACCAACGGAACAAAGTTTTGCCGGCGGTGTGCGCGAATGGTCGCGCCAGCACCGGCTCACGCACGCCGGGCGCCTGGCCGATAATCATCACGTCGCTCAAGATTGGTCCGCATGAAACCGGCGGTGGAATAACGCGTGGACAGCGCCGGCATTGCCGAAGCAAATGCACATGTCGATCTAACGCGAGTTGCTGCCGGGATTTCGCCATTAGCGGCGAAAGATCGACATGATCAAGCTCAGGACAACGCTGATGATGATGCAGGTGACGATGGGAAAATAAAACGCGCCATGTTCGTGCTCGACCCGAATGTCACCCGGCAAACGGCCTAACCAACGCGGCGCGAGCCCGGCCCACAGAATTAAACCGAGGAGAACGACGACAACGCCAATGATGACCAGAAATTTTCCGAGCTCCTGCATCGCGAGAGAAGGTTGCGTCATTCACGGGGCGGCACAAGGTTGATGCGCGATGCCAGTCGAATTCCGCGATTATTACGAAACGCTCGGCGTGCCGAAAACGGCGACTGAAGATGAGATTCGCAGCGCGTTCCGCAAACTCGCGCGGAAATATCATCCGGACGTGGCGAAGGACAAAAAAGCCGCGGAAGAAAAATTTAAGCAGATCAACGAAGCCTACGAGGTGCTGAGCGATCCGGAGAAGCGCAAGAAATACGATCAGTTAGGCGAGAATTGGGACCAGCCCGGCGGCGGTTTTCAACCGCCACCAGGATGGGGCGGGCAACAGCCGGGCCGCGGACCTCAACAGTGGCAGTGGAGCGGCGGAAATGGCGGCGGTGTCGAGTTTGAGTTTGGCGGCACCGGCTTCAGCGATTTCTTCGAGCAATTTTTCGGTGGCGGCCGCGGCCGTTCCACCTTCGGCGGATTTGGTCAACGCGCGGGAGGAGCGGAACGCGGCAGTGACGTCGAAGCGGACATCATGGTGCCGCTCGAGGAAGCGTTGCACGGCGCGACCCGCACAATTTCGTTGCGCCGCGCAGGTTCGAACAAAGTCGAAACTTATCAGGTGAAAATTCCGCGCGGCGTTCATGAAGGTCAGCGCATTCGTCTCGCCGGCCAGGGCGAAGCGGGTGAGGGCGGCGGGAAAAGCGGCGATTTATTTTTGCGGGTACGTTTGGCGAAGCATCCGGATTTTCGCGTCGAAGGCAGCGATCTCATTCACGAGGAGAAAATCGCGCCGTGGCAGGCGGTGCTCGGAACGGAATTGAAAGTGGCGACGCTGGAAGGCGACGTGCGTTTGAAAATTCCGCCGGGCACGCAAGGCGGACAAAAGTTTCGTTTACGCGGGCGCGGAATGCCGACGGGCGCCGGCGGTCGCGGCGATCTTTACGTCGCCGTGCAAATCTACATTCCGAAAAAAATCACCGAGCGGGAGCGCAAGCTTTGGCAGGAGCTCGCGAAATTGCACGGCGATTAATTGCAAGATCGACATCTCCTAAGATCGACATCAACTTTCGGCCATGAAAATTTCGCTCGGGAGCGACCACGCCGGTTTTCGGTTGAAGGAAAAAGTGAAGGAACTGCTGGGGTCGTTAGGCCACGAGGTCAAAGATTGCGGCACGTTCAACGAAGATCCGGTCGATTATCCTCTGTGGATCCTTCCTGCGACCGAAGCGGCGGTGCGTGGCGAATGCGATCGCGCCATCGTATTCGGCGGCTCGGGCAATGGCGAAGCGATGGCGGCGAATAAGGTGCACGGCGCGCGATGCGCCTTGTGTTGGAACGAAGAGACCGCGCGCTTGTCGCGCCAGCACAATGACGCCAACGTGCTTTCGTTAGGCCAGCGCGTCATCGACGAAGAAATGGCGCTCAACATCGTGCGCATCTGGCTGGAAACGCCGTTCGAAGGCGGGCGACACGAGCGCCGGGTCGAGATGCTCAACTCGATGTGAGCCTGTCGATCACGACGGCCGCCAGAAAAACCGCGCTGACAAAGGCGTTGCTGTGGAAAAACGCGCGATTGATTCGCGCAAGATCGACATCGTCCGCCGTGCGGTGTTCGTAAATCAGCGCGCCGCCGATTACGAGCATGCTCACAAAATACGGCGCGCCGAGTCGCGCGGTCGTCCCAAAGACAATGAGCGCGACGAAGGTGATTAAGTGGAGGACTTTCGCGAGTCGGAGCGCGCGAGGAATTCCGAGTGAGACCACGAGGGAATGCAAACCGGCGCGTTGATCGAATTCGTAATCCTGCGTGGCGTAAATGAGATCGAAGCCCGCGACCCAACAAACGACGCCGAATGCGAGAATGATCGGCGCAAGATCGACATGTCCGGTCTGCGCGATCCAGGCGCCGATCGGGGCAATGGCGAGCGCGAGCCCGAGAAAAAAGTGTGTTGCCGCGGTGAAGCGTTTGGTGACGGAGTAGAAGAAGACAATCGCCAATGCGAGCGGCGAAAGCGCAAACGTCAGGCGATTAATATTCGCCGCGCTGACAATGAAGCCGGCGCAACTGACGAGCAGCGCCGCAATCGCGAAACTTCTCGAGACGAGCAAATGCCGCGAAGCCGTGCGCGGATTGCGCTGGTCGATTTGCCAATCGATTAGCCGGTTAAACAGCATCGCGGCGGTGCGGGCGAACAGCATGCAGAGAAAAACGAGGCCGAGAAGTCGTGGTGAAGGTTTGCCATTTGCCGCCACGACCAGCGCAGCCAATGCGAAAGGCAGGGCGAAGATCGTGTGTGAAAAACGAATGAGCCGGAAAAAGCGCGCAACAACGTTGCCCGGAATCGCTTCGCGAGGGGATTGTCGATCTTGCGTGGTCATTGCTCGAACAGTTGCGTCAGGCGCGCGTGCGCGCGGGAGATGATCGGCATTCCGTGCGCGAACAAAATGCGGTCGAAGTCGAGCTCGACAAGTTGCCGGAGTGATTGCCGCATGCGCTTGAAGTCGATGCAATATTTCGCCGGCAGAAAGGTGAAGCCGTAGGGTTCGGCGTTGATTAACGCATCGCCCACGATGAGCGAGCGATTCACGCAGAGCGCAATCTCGCCGGGCGCCGCGCCTTCAATGGCAACCGATTGAAGTTCGCCGTGCGGGTGCGGGTTTTGGTCGAGGTCATGAAATGATGGTGGTCGTGCGTCACCAAAACTTTCGGCACGAGCGTAAATCGGCACGTTGAATCTCTGGGCGAACTCCGCGGAGGCACGATGGTGATTCGCATTCGTCACCACCACGCCGGTGACGTTGTGGAAGTCTTCGGCGAGGTCAGCGGCCAGCGAGACAGGATCGACAATGAACGTGCCGGCGCGGATTTCGAGGGCAGTGGAGAAGAGTTCGACCTTAACCGCCGGATCATAGACCTGCCAGGTGCGCAGCCCGGCGCCGAGTTCATCAAATTCCTGCGCCATAACCATGCCCACATCGTCCGGGTGACATGGGCAGAAGGCAAGATCGACATATGCTTACCTCGGGTGGCATCATGGTTGCTATACTCAGTATAGCTTTTATAAACCTATGATCACCTTCTCCTACCAAGCGCGCGATGCTTCCGGGCGCATCGTCACCGGCATCCAAGATGCCCTCAATGAGGATAACGCCATCACCAGCCTAATGAGCCGCGGGCTCATGGTTTTGTCGCTTCACAAAAAATCCGAAGCCTCCCGCTCACGCAAAAAGACTTGGTCGGTCAAAGAAACCGACATCGTTCTCTGTACCCGCCAGCTTGCCACCATGATCGAGGCCGGCATTTCGTTAGTCCAGGCCCTGACCGCGCTCTACGACCAATGCGACCCGCGCCGTCAACGTAATCTCCGTTTCATCATCAGCGACATTACGACCCGCGTGCAAGGTGGCGACACCTTCCACGACGCGCTCGCGAAACATCCCCGCGTTTTCAATCGCCTTTTCACCAGCATGGTCAAAGCGGGTGAGCACGGCGGTTTGCTCGCCGAAATTTTGGACCGGCTCGCAGGATTTTTGGAAGCGACTGCGCGTTTGCGCAAGAAGGTCAAGTCGGCCATGACGTATCCAGTCATCGTCGTCTGCATCGCGTTTGCGATTACGACGTTCCTGATCGTGCGCGTGGTGCCGATCTTCGGCGAAATCTTCAAAGATTTCGGCGCGAAATTGCCGGCGCCGACGCAATTCCTACTCGACGTGAGCGATTTCGTCCGGGGCGAATGGTATTTCCTCGCGCTCGGAATCGGCGGCACTATTTTCGGTCTGCGCGCGTTCATGCGTTCCAAACGCGGCAAACAAATTTGGGACCGTTGGAAACTGAAGCTGCCAGTCTTCGGTCCGCTCGTGACAAAGATTTGCATGTCGCGGTTCTCGCGCACATTTGCGCAGCTCATCCGGAGCGGCGTCCCCATCCTCGAAGTGCTCGACATTGTCGGCGGTTCGTCCGGCAATCATGTCATCGAGACCAGCATCAAGTCCGTCGCGGATGACGTGGAGAAAGGCGACAACCTTTCCGTCGCGCTCTCGAAGAAGAAAATTTTCCCGCCCATGCTCCTGCGCATGGTCGCGGCCGGTGAACAGACGGGCAAGATCGACACCATGCTCGAGAAAATGGCCGATTTCTGGGACGAAGAAATCGAGGCCATGCTCGACGCCCTCACTTCACTCATCGAGCCCATGCTCATTGTTTTCCTCGGTGTGATCGTCGGTGGAATCGTCATCGCCATGTTCCTACCGATCTTCAAACTGAACGAAGTCGTTTCGCAGAATAAAACATAGGGAGAAGCGTTCTGCGGACGGTTAGGCGGAGGGCGGGTCGTAAGGCCCGCCCTCTTTCCGTACCGTTAGATCGACAATCACAAGATCGACAATTACTCTTTCGTTAGGCCGCGGGCTGGCGTCGGGAAATATTCTCCACCTTCCCGTACAACTCCCGATAAATTCTTTCCAACGCCGACGCCGGATCTTCCAACATCATCGACTCTTTGATCACGCTCGCGTAAATCGGAAACGAAAATGGCGATACCGTCGGCAGTTCGCGCAAACTCCATTCGAAGTTAGCCACGTCATCGAGAAATTCGTAGGCTGCCCCGGCGTCGAGGAACGTGTGCGTCGCCTGCCGATACGCTTCGACCAGGAGTGGATGGTCCGGCTCATGTTGCTCGAGCACGCGAAACAAAACCTCCGAACTAAAACTCATTTGTTTCCGCTTCCGTTCGCGTCCGGGAAGGTTGCGCGGCACCATTAAACCAGTCTGCGCCACTCCGCGGAATTGCCACTTCACTAGTTGCGATCCGCGCAACGCCCGCGCCAGATCTTCCTCCGCGCCGTCGCGCTCGAAGCAAAGCCGCCAATCCTCCAGCGGCATTTCTTGAAACGGGCGCAGCGTGAGCAGAAATCCATAGTCGTCGATCGTCACCAACGCGTTGCCGCCTATTCGATTCTTTACCCGCCAGGCGACAATGCGCGATAACGCGTCATTCGCGCTGCGGCCGATGAGCGAATGAAAAAAGTGGTGCGAGTATTCGCCGTCGCGATAAATCTCGATCAATAATTTTCGGCCGACCGGAATTTCAGAGATTCGTTCCTGCGCGCGGAATTGTTCGACGATTGCCTGCGCGTTTGCTTTCGAAATTTCGTAGGCCTCGACCAGCCACTCGACCGGATCAACATGTCGATCTTGCAATCGCTTCGCCAAATCGGTGCGAAGCCCGCGCACCGCGCGCGCGAGACCGGAAGTGAGCGGCATCTTCGCCGTGTTCCATCGCGGCACCGTCGGCAAGTGTCCATCCGCGCGTTCCACGTGCGCTTCGTTTACACCGGTGTCGATTAGCCTAACGACGCGTCCGGCGAGAATAAACAAATCGCCGATCTGAAGTTGCTTGATGAATCCTTCCTCGACCGAGCCGAGACGGCGATGTTTCAGCAAAACATCGACCATTCCTTCCGAAACGATCGTGCCGAGATTGACGAGTAGCTCGCGCGCGGCGCGTGAATGGATGATGTCGATCTTGCCATTGTCGATCTTAACTTTGCCAAACACGCCGGCGTATTGCTTCTCGAGTGATTCGCCGCCGCCTTCGAGATAATTCACGATGCGGTCGAAGTCTTCGCGCGTGAGCTCGCGGAACGGATAAGCGCGCGTGATGAGATCGAACGCGGCGTCGATTTCAATCGGCGCAAGCGCGGCCATACCGACGATGTGCTGCGCGACGACGTCGTAGGGCTTGTCGAGAACACGAATCGGATCGAGCTCACGTTGCCTAACGAGCTTTGCCGTCACCGTTGCCTCAACTAAATCGCTCACATTCGTCGCGACCAGAACGCCGTGACTCGTGCGCTTCATCGAGTGACCCGACCGGCCAATGCGCTGGATCGCGCGCGAGACACCTTTCGGCGTCGCCACCATTACGACAAGATCGACAGCGCCGATGTCGATGCCGAGCTCGAGACTGGTCGAGCAAACCACCGCTCGCAGCTCACCGTTTTTCAACCGATCTTCCACTTCCAAGCGCACGCTGCGATCTAACGACGCGTGATGCGTTTCAATTTGATCGGAAAGTTCCGCTAACAATTCTTTCAAACGCATTCCGATTTGTTCGGCCGCGGAACGAACATTGGTGAAGACGAGGACCGATTGTTGCCGGCGAATTAAATCGGCGAGCTCCGCGTAAAGGCGCGCGCCTGTGTAACCAGCGGGCGGATATGGATCACGGCGAATGGGCGAGAAAACTTCGACGATCGATTTTCGTTCCACCTGCGCTTCCTCGATTCGACATTGTCGATCTTGCCCGACGAGAAATTGTGCAAGCACATCGAGCGGCGCCGCCGTCGCCGAAAGTCCGATGCGGCAAAGTGGATTGTCGATCTTGCGCATACTTTCCAAACGCTCGAGCGAGATCGTCAGGTCGGCGCCGCGTTTGTTTCCGGCGAACGAATGTAATTCATCGACGATGACGAACTGCACGTCGCGCAATTGCTCGATGTAACTTTCTTGCGCGAGCATGACCGCGAGGCTCTCCGGCGTCGTCACCAGAAAATGCGCGCCGTGTTTACGAAAATCGGCGCGGCTCTTTTGTGTCGTGTCGCCGGTGCGGAGATGGATCGACAATTTCTTTTCCAATCCCATTCCCAGAATTGGCGCGCGCAGATTCTTTTCGATGTCGTAGGCGAGCGCGCGCAAGGGCGAGACGTAAATGCATTGCACGCCGACTAACGAGTCCGGTATGTCGATCTTGCGCAGGAGAAAATCGAAGACGCCGAGAAATCCGGCGAGCGTTTTGCCGCTTCCGGTCGGCGAGGTGAGCAAAATCGATTGTCGATCTAACACCGCCGGCACGCAGCGCAGTTGCGCATCGGTAAACTCAGAAAAGGTTTCGCGAAACCACTTCGCCAGTCGCGGATGAAGTCGGTCGGCGAGGTTCACCCTTCCGGATTAACGGGAAAATGTTTGTTCTTGAGATGCTCGGGCACGCGCTGCGTTTGCTCCATGTCGATCTTGTCCGCGGCTGCGTTCAACATGTCGTACGCTTCACGGCTCTTTTTCGCGCGACACATGTAAGCGGTGGCGTGGCCTAACGGAATCCGCGCTTCCGGTAAACCGACAAACTCGACCGCTTGTTGTGTCGCAATCGCGAGCGGCAACGCTTGCGCATCCGCGAGGCCGACGTCTTCGCTCGCGAAAATCACGATGCGCCGCGCGATGAAACGAAAATCTTCCCCGGCGTGCAGCATTTTCGCGAGCCAATACATCGCGCCCTGTTCATCTGACGCGCGCATGCTTTTGATGAACGCGCTGATGGTGTCGTAATGCGCGTCGCCTTTCTTGTCATAAACGATCGCCTTTTGCTGAATCGATTCCTCCGCGACCGCGAGTGTGAAATGAATCACGCCTTTCGCATCGGGCGGCGTTGTCCGCACGCCGATCTCGAGTGCGTTTAAAGTTTTGCGCGCGTCGCCGTCGCTCAACTTCGCCAAATGTTTCCGGGCGTCGTTGTCGATCTTCACCTTGTAATTGCCGAGACCGCGCTCCTTGTCCGCGAGCGCGCGATCGATCAACCGTTCGAGTTGTTCGACGCGTAACGGCTCAAGCTGAAAAACCTGTGAGCGCGAAACGAGCGCGCTGTTGACGTAGAAAAATGGATTGTAAGTCGTCGCGCCGATCAATCGCAGTGTTCCGCTCTCGACGTCGGGCAGAAGAATGTCCTGCTGCGCTTTGTTGAAGTGATGAATCTCGTCGATGAACACGATGGTCTTTTTGCCCGAAGTACGGATCCGGTTGGTCGCCGCGGCGATAACGCGGCGCATTTCCGCGACGTTAGATTCGACGCCGCTTAGCCTAACGAACACGGAATTCGTCAGCGCTGCGATGACGTGGGCGAGCGTCGTCTTGCCCGTGCCCGGCGGACCGGAAAAAATTACCGAAGGCAGACGGTCGGCTTCGATCGCGCGGCGCAATAATTTTCCCGGCGCGAGAATGTGTTCCTGCCCGACAAATTCCTCGAGCGTGCGCGGCCGCATGCGGGTGGCGAGCGGCGCGGCTTTATCAACCTTCGTAAGATCGACATCTTCTTCCTGCGCGCTGAATAAATCCTGCACCGGAGAAAATACGGCGCGCTATCGGGGTGCGCATCTGAATTTCCGTTCCGGGGGAGCGCAGGCCGCCGGCCTGCGGCGTTTGGCGGCTCGCCAAACGAATCGGAAAATGAGTCGTAGAAAAAATGAAGAAATTTCCGGCGAGCCGCCGGAAACCACAGGCCAGCGGCCTGTGCTCCCCGAAGCAGATTGGTGAAATCATATTGAGGGGTCAGCCGAGCTTGCCTAACATCGGCGCGCTCATGAAGTCGTTAACCGCGCCGGGCGAGACATTCACCGGTGGCACCGCGGCGGCGGCGACGTTTACAGGTGAATTGCGAAAGCTTCTGCTCGCGCCGCGCCAACCGTTTGTGGGACTCGCGCTCGCCGCCGGCTTCGGCATTTTCGTCGCAGATTTTTTTCCGGCGCCGCATCGCGCGTTGTTGGTGTTTGCCGGGCTTGGCATTTTGGCGGGCGCCGCGACGTTCGTTAGGCCGAATGCAAGATCGACATATGTATTTGTCGCGGTCGGATTTTTTATCCTGCATTCGCTGCACGTTCGCGACACGGCGGGTTTGCGCCTGGCCGCGGAACTGGGCGAACAATCGCGCGTCGCGAATGTCACCGGCAATGTGATCACTGAACCAAAGATGGGCGCGAATGCCGCAGCGACATTTTTGCTAAAGCTGAGGTCCATTGAACTCGACGGAAATAAGATCGACACCAGCGCAACCCTGTTCGCGCGCTCGCGCAGCCGCATTACTTTCGGCGACGAAGTGCAGCTTTTCGGAATAACGCAGCCCATTACCGCCCCGCGCAATCCGGGTGAGTTCGACATGCGCAGTTACCTCGCGCGCGCGGATGTGCGAGATGCGATTTATGCCCGCTACGCCGAAGACGTCCGTCTCGTTAGGCATGCGGGCGGAAATCCCATCTTGCGTGCGGCGCAGCAATCGCGGACGTGGATGCAAACGGTCCTATGTCGATCTTTGGAGGACGCGCCGGATGTGCAGAATTTTTTGAGCGGCATCGTCCTCGGCCTGCGTCGTCAAACGCCGGAAGACATCGAGGAACCGTTTCAGCAAACCGGAACGCTCCATTTGTTCGCCGTGGCCGGCCTGCATGTCGGGATCATCGCGCGCCTGCTCTGGATGGTCGCGATGCTGGTGCAATTGCCGAAAAAATCGGCGGCCGCGCTCATCATTCCGCTCTTATTGTTTTATGCGGCCGTGACTGGTCTGCATGTCTCGAGCCTTCGCGCGGCAATCATGAGCTCGATCTTGTTAGGCGGCGCGTTTTTCGAACGCCGCGTCTTCGCACTGAACAGTCTCGCGGCCGCCGCGTTCCTGCTCCTGTGTTGGGACACGAATGAGCTTTTCGCCACCGGTTTCCAACTCTCATTTGCGGTCGTGGGCGCGATTGTCATTTTCGCCGACCCGATATCGAAAACGCTGCGTCCAGTCGTGTCGCACGATCCATTTCTGCCGCCGAGTTTGCTGAGCGCGCCGCGTCGCGTCTGGCACGCATTCCTGGCCGAGCTAAGCCGCGCGAGCGCAGTCTCGGCCGCGGCGTGGGGCGGCTCCATCGTTTTAATCGCGACTTACTTTTATCTGATCGCACCAGTTTCGTTGATGGCGAATCTCGTCGTCGTGCCGATCGCTTTCTTCATCCTCGCGATCGCAATGGTGTCGTTAGTTACGGCGCCGATCGCAGCATCGGTGTCGATCATTTTCAACAACGCGAATCTCGTTCTGGCGCGATCGGTTATCGGGATCGTTCATTTCTTTGCGCAACTTCCGACCGGCCACTACTACGTCGCGCATCCGCGGTGGCCCGACGGCGCGCGCGCTAAGATCGACATCCTCGATGTCGGCACCGGCGCGGCCGTTCACGTCGTGAGCCGTGGACATCATTGGCTTTTCGATTGCGGAAGCGACCGCGATTACGAACGAGTTCTCCGCCCGTATTTACACGCCAGCGGCATCAACAAGATCGAGGGACTGGTCCTGTCGCATGGCGACGCCCAGCATATTGGCGGCGCGATGCAGTTGGTGCGCGAGATGCCGCCCACGATCTTGATCGACAACTTCGCGCCCGATCGATCACCGATCCATCGCGATCTGCGCAGCGCGATCGTTCAAGCGCGGCTTAGCCTAACGAGTGGCGGTGCCGGCGAAATTCTGTGGGTGTGTGATAGGGTCGCCGCAAAAATTCTCTACCCGCCGCGCGATGTGAAAGTCACAACAGCCGACGATGAGGCTTTCGTGGTGCAACTATTAACACCTTCGGCGCGCATTCTTCTGACATCCGACGCCGGCGAAAAAACAGAGCGCGCGCTGATCGCGAGCGGAACGGATTTGCGCAGCGACATCATCGTGAAAGGGCAACATCACTCTTCGCCTTCGGGCACCGATGCGTTTATCGATGCAGTGGAACCGGAGGTCATCGTTGCCACATCGCGCGATTTTCCGCGCACCGAGCGAGTGGACGATGCCTGGGCCGAACGGATGCGCGCGCGGGGCATCAAACTTTTTCGACAGGACCAAAGCGGCGCTGTGCAATTGCGTTTCTGGCCCGGCAAATGGGAGGCGCGGTCTTATCTCACTGGCGAAACTTTTCGGAGCGTGACGCGATAAATCGGCGCGCCTTGTTCGCGAAATCGTTTTTCGAATTTTGTCGCCGGAAGATCGGTCCGAGCCGGACTGGCATTATCGACAAGATCGACAATGTCGAATGTCGCGGATGCGAGTTCGCTGATCTGGTCGAAGTAATCGCGTTGATCGGTCGCGACGTGAAACGTTCCGCGGGGAATGAGCGCGGCGTGGATGGCGTCTAAAAAATCTTCGCTGACCACGCGGCGACGTTGGTGGCGGCGCTTCGGCCACGGGTCGGGGAAGAGCAGGTAAAATGTTTCGACCGATTCCGGCGGAAGCAGGTAACGCACAGCGTAGGAGGTTTCCACGCGCAGGACGCGCGCATTGTCGATCTTGCCCTTGTCGATCTTATGCGCAGTGGAGTTGGTCCGGCCTAACAAACGCTCGATCCCGAGAAAATTTTTCTCGGGATGACGTTGCGCGAGCGCGCAAAGGAACGCCCCGTTGCCGCAGCCAAGATCGACCTGCAATGGCGCGCGGCGACCGAAGATTTCTTCGAGATCGAGCCGCTCGGTGATTGAGCGCAGCTCAACAATCGCCGCCGCAAAAAGGACGTGCCCGCGTGGAGGCGAACCAGGCGCCTCGCGCGCAGGCACGTTGAGGAGAATCCGTTAGGCCGTCGCGGTGTCCTTGGCGACAAAGCCGAGGAAGAGCATGGCCGCTGCGAGAACAACGTGCAGCCAGGTATCGGCCGGGTTGTTCGAAATCAGGCCGAAGATCATGCCGTTGCCGACGACAAATCCCATGACGGCCACGAGTGCGTAGACCACGCCGAAAACTTTAAACCAGATGCGCGCCGGACCGGCGCCGGCCATGCCGGCGAAAAGAAAGACCGCACCGGAAGCGATGTGGATGATGCTATGGACAGTGTTTACCATGAAGATGCCGAGCAACATCGGCATTCCATCTGGCCCCGGCGCGCTGATGCCGGGGATGAAGCCGAGGATTCCGACCGCAAGAAATACAACACCAAAGAGAAGAGCAGCAGATTTGACCATGAGACCTCCTTGTAGGTTAAGCGATCATGCTTATGACGAATGAGGCCCGAGATGGCAAGCCGAAAGTGGCAACGCCGGCCGCCCGCTGCTGTCTAAGATCGACAATATGAAACGAATGTTGCTGGCATTATTGTTCCTTGCAGTTGTCGATCTTGCATCGGCCGAAACGAAGACGGCCGTATTCGCCGGCGGCTGTTTTTGGTGCATCCAACCCGCATTCGATAAGGCGCCCGGAGTGATCAAGACGATCGTAGGTTACTGCGGCGGCACCGAGGCGAATCCCACGTACGAGCTCGTCGGTTCGGAGAAAACGAAATACCGCGAGTCGATCGAGATCACGTACGATCCGGCAAAGATTTCGTTCGCGCAGTTGCTCGACATTTACTGGAAACAAATCGATCCCACCCAAAGCGACGGCCAATTCACCGACATCGGCCCGAGTTATCGCGCCGCGATTTTTTTTGCGGACGAAAACGAAAAGAAAACCGCCGAGGAATCGAAAGCGAAACTGGCGAGCTCGGGTAAATTCAAGAAACCGATCGTGACCGAAATTTTGCCGGCGATGAAATTCTGGCCGGCGGAAGGTTATCATCAGAAATATTACGAGACGAACTCCGAACACTTCGAAGCGTTCGAACACGGCTCCGGCCGCGTTTCGTTCAAAGAGAAAACGTGGGGCGAAAAGCCCTAACGAATTAAAAGAAACGGCGAAGGTATGCCGCCGCCTTGTCCGAGATGCCACCAATCTTGTTCGTGGCCTGACGATAGAATTTGAAGTTGAGCTCGGTCTCGGGCCGGCCGTCGTTCCAATTTGAAAAAGCTTTAAGTTCGCTCCGGCCCAATCGTCGCTTTGCCGTCGCGGTTCTTCTGACGGTGATGCTCACGCGCGGCGTTTGCCGGGCGATTCCCGGTTTTCTTGGCGTCGCTTTGGCCGAGGTAACAACGCCGCTGGCGATCAGCCCCGGGCCACCTTCGTTTTCGCTCGCGAAGATGAAGATGGTGTCGCCGTCGGCGATCCGCTTGCCGCCGTACATGGTCTTCTGCGCCTCGAATGAGAATGTCTTCGCCGAAAGATTCCTAATCTCGGTTTTGATTACGAACATTTGGCTCATCGCGCCCGGCGAAGTTTTCCGACCCACGCTTTCAATTGCAAGATCGACATAAAGTTTACGATGCGATCCGGGGATATTTTCGCTTTCAAGGCGGCGGCCAAGCCGAGCTCGATGAATTCGAGCTGCCACGGATGATGCGCGTCTGTGCCTAACGAAATCCGGCAGCCCTCTTGGCGCGCGATTTTCAAAAGGGCGACGTTCAAGTCCTGGCGATCGGGGTAACAATCGACTTCGAGCGCCTTGTCGATCTTACGGGCGGCGGCAAAAACGCGCGGCCAATCCGCGCTGAGCCCGAGGCGATAATTGTAAATGCGCCCCCGCGGATGACCGAGAATCTGAATGTCGCGATTGCGCAACGCGGCGAGATAACGCGCGGTTTGATCGTGTTTTACTCGCAGAACGGAATGAAACGAACCGAGGACGAGATCGAGTTTCGCTAACGCGCGCGGGTCCATGTCGCCTTCGCCGCGCGGATTAAGATTCATCTCGATCGACGAAAGCACCGTGACTTTGCCGCCTTTGCGCAAGATCGACATGTTCGTCTTCGCGATCTCCGCGGTTTGTTTCGCGAGACGTTTTTCGTCAATGCCGCCGGCGATTTTCAAACCTTTCGAGTGATCCGTGATCGCGATGTATTCGTATCCGCGCGCGTCGGCTGCTTCCGCCATTTCACGAACGCTTCCGGAACCGTCGCTGTAATGCGTGTGCATTTGTAAGTCGCCGCGAAGTTTTTGCGACCACTCAGGTTTGGCCTGGAGAATTTTGCGCGCATCGGCCAGCGCCATGAAGTCGCGGCGTTCCGGCGGAATCGTTCCCAGCTTCGGCGGCTTCTCGATCCAACGCGAAATCTGTTTCGCCATGAATGGGCCGACGCCGTGCAGCTCGGTTAGTTGTCGATCTTGCGCGAGAAGATCGGCGGCTTCTTCCGGCCAGAGCCAGGCGCTGCGTGCGGCGCGGCGATAGGCGCGCACGAGAATGCCGGATTGTTCGCGCGATTCCTGCGCGAGCAGCTCGGCGATTTGCGCGTTCGTTAGGCTATTCGACGATCGACGTTTGATTGTCGATCTTACGCGAGCCGTGGGCGAGGCTCAACGCGCGCTCAATACTTGTAGACTTTGGCGTTGCTCGAATCGACGAACTCGGCGTTGGAGACCGAGAGCGGTTCTTTCAAGACTTTGCCCAACTCTTGGGCGAGGACGATGGAGATGGCGCGGGGATCACGCGTGTAAACCGGAATCGGGAACGCGCCGGCATTACGATCATAACCGTAAATCGTGCCGTCCGTTTCCCACACGCAATAGGCATGGCCGGCCGGATGATCGTTGTAGCGGACGAGCAAAATTTTCACCCAGAAGTTTTTGTCGAGCGCGTGTTGAGTCTTGAGCGCAGCGAGGTAATTGCAGGCGGAAACGACACAACCGTTGAGCACGACAAGATCGTCATCGCCGGGTGTGAGGGTGACCGGTTGTTGCGGACGGGCGCTAAGGGTGAAACAAGCGAGGAGGACCGCGAGGAGAAACGCGAGACGAGTGAGGGCAGTGGAAGAGATCAAACGGGTGGCCATTGGATTATGGAATTTATAACAGCCTCCCATCGCGATGGGAAGATATTTTTGAAAAAAAATGCGAAAGGGATGCAGTTCATCCCGCGGCCGCTTTCAAAAAACGAACATGCCGATGGCCGCGCCGAACATCAAAATCGTGGCGATGGAGACGACAATCACGCTCGGGAGGGAACTCGGTTGGTTTTTCATGATCTTCCGATCGGAGGCGGCGAGAATGATTCCGAGAAGGAGGAATGGAGCAAGCAAACCGTTGAGCACTGCTGTCCAATAAAGAGCACGCACTGGATTTACCCGGAGCAAATCCATGACGACGCCGATTAAGGTCGAAAAGATGATGACGATGTAAAACCAGCGCGCGCCACGAAAACGTTGATCGAGTCCTTCACGCCACGCGAACGTTTCGGCCAGCGCGTAGGCGGCCGAACCGGTGAGGGTCGGAATCGCGAGCAGACCGACGCCGACCACCCCGAGAGTGAACAGGAAGGCAGCAAATTTCCCGGCGAATGGTTCAAGCGCTTTGGCGGCGTCCTTGCTGCTTTCGATATTCGTTAGGCCATGTTCGTGCAGCGTTAACGCTGTCGTCAAAATGATAAAGAACATGACGAAATTGGAAAAGAATGTGCCGATATCGATGTCGATCTTGCGCGAAACAATTTCGTCTTTGGTCGCGCCAAATCGACGATAGAGCATGCGACGCCCCATCGCCTTTTCTTCCTCAACCTCCTGTGATGCCTGCCAGAAAAAAAGATACGGACTGATGGATGTGCCGAGGATCGCGACCAACGTGCTCCACTGTGCGTGATTCTTGGGCCATGTCGGAACAAAGGCGGCGTGAGCAATCGTTCCCCATTTCGGATGAATGATGAATCCGGTAATGACGTAAGCGAACAGAACCAACACGAGCCATTTCAGAATCGTTGCGATCTGGTGATAACGAAACCAGATGGTCGCGAATGAAATTCCGACGCCAAAGAGAATGACGAAGATGTGCGAATTAACATGCGTGAGCATCTCCGCGGCGTCTGCCATTCCGGAGAGATCCGCACCGACGTTGATCGAATTTGCGGCGAAGAGTGCCACGGCCGCGGCGAGAATTACCGGGCGCGGAAATTTGTGACGCAGCGCTCCGGCCAATCCACGTCCGCTCACCATTCCGATGCGCGCGCACATCATTTGCACGAACGCCATCAACGGCCACGTCAATAAGGCAGTCCACAACAGCGCCAGTCCATGTTGCGCGCCGGCGATCGAATACGTCGCGATGCCGGAGGGATCGTCGTCGGCCGCGCCAGTGACCACGCCCGGACCAAGCGCCTTAATGACGCGCCGGGCGATGCCGAACCGGTTTTTGCTTTCGGTCACGTGGTGTAACTCTTTCCGATTTCCGATCCTATCACGCGATTTGGATCGGTCTCAGCGTAAAAGCCGCCTTGAGCGGTCGTTAGCCTGACCGTCGCAATTTTTGCAAAGCAAATGGCAATTCCGGCGAAGTGCGCGCGTGCTCGCGGACGTAGCCTCAAATCGAAAAGAAATTCTCTTTTGAAAAACAGAGGAGGTAACAAAATGGAATACTTAATTGTGTTTGGCGTCACTGCGATGATGGGAGCTTACGTCCTGATCCTTGCGCGCTGCCTGCGAAACGCCTGACCAAAGCCGGTTAATTAGTTTGGCTCGAGAGCGCGTTCGCCGAGCCAGGGGCAGATTGCGACGGATCCGCCTAACGAGTTTAAGGCCGAATGGCTCGATCGCGCGTCCGCGAATGTGGGCAATGGCGTCGGAGACTGAATCGGTCGCGAATTGATAAGTGTGTCTGAATCCGTCCGGCAGGACTTGTCTTCGCTTGCTAAAGAACGGCCATGGATGATGGAATCTTTACAGCGACCGCATTCCATGCGCGAGGTTGGATAATTCCGATGCTGCTGCCATTCCTTTTCTTCGTGATCGCTTTCGCGTCCGAAGTGATCGGAACAATAGCCGGTTTCGGTTCTTCGGTTTTCTTCGTTCCGCTCGCCGGTCTGCTCCTCGGCTTTCACGAAGTGCTTGCCCTAACGAGTATTCTCCACGTCTTCAGCAACCTGGCGAAACTCGTTTTGTTTGGTCGACATGTGCGCTGGCGATTACTGATTTTAATCGGAACTCCGAGCATCGCTTTCGTTATCCTGGGCGCATTTTTGAGTGCGCGGTTGGAATTCAAATTTATGGAACTGATTCTTGGTTTGTTCCTGATCGCCTTCAGTCTTTTCTTTTTTTTCAAACCCGCGGCGACATTATCGCAAAGCGCGCCCAATGCGATCGCGGCCGGCGGCTTGGCGGGATTCTTTGCCGGCCTTATCGGGACAGGGGGTGCGATTCGCGGCCTCGCCCTCGCCGCGTTCGATCTCGAGAAGGGCACCTTCGTTGCGACGTCAGCGGCGATAGATTCCGGCGTCGATTTCAGTCGGATGATTGTCTATTTGCGCAGCGGCTTTCTCACCCCGGAATTCTATTGGTATATACCCGGTCTTTTTCTCACCGCATTTGCAGGTTCTTACGCGGGCAAAGTTACGCTTGCGAACATCGCACAGCGAAATTTCAGGAAGATCGTGCTGTTGTTAATCTTCGTGATCGGCGCAATAACGCTGGAAAGGTTTTTGCAACAGCTCGGTCGCTGATTACGGACGGACCGCGCCAGTGTGCGGTCGAGGAACATCTTCCGCATGAATATCGTTAGGCGAATGAAAGACAGTCGCCTTCATCGATTCGTTTCGTGACGGGGTTTCACTGCAACAGTTTCGAAATCGTAACCAAATGAAATCCGCGGCCCTGTAGGTTGGCGATGATCGGAGGAAGTGCGTCGGCGGTGCTTTTCTCACCGACGTGCATAAGAATGATTGCGCCGTCGAGCTCCGCGTCGCTTTTGCTTGTGATACGGTCAATTATAAACTCCGGCGCCTTCCGAGGTTCCACCGAATCGAGCGCGTCGATCGTCCAATAAATCGAACGATAACCGAGATTGGCCGCGATCCGCAGGACGCGGTCGTCGCGCGCCCCAAAGGGCGCCCGCCATCGTGGTCGCGGGCTTTGTCCTGAAATCGCGGCCAGCAAAACTTCCGCTCGTGCGATTTCCTCGCGCACAACCGCGTCCGATTGCGTCGTTAGGTCGAGATGGTTCCAAGTATGATTTCCAACTTCGTGGCCGTGTTTCGTAATTGCTTCGGCACAAGTGCGATTTCGTTGCGCCCAATTTCCGGTGATGAAGAACGTGCTGTGAACGTGCGCGCTTTCCAATGCTGCGATCAAATCGTCGAAACATTCTGCATTCGCTCCGGCGTCGAACGTCAGTGCAATCTCCGATCTCCCACGAGGCCCGCGTTCAACTTCGCCGAAGGCTTTCATATGAGAATTTTTGCCTAACCAGCGCGCGGGAGTGGTTTCCGTCCGGACATGACTTGCGCGTAAGAGCGAGCAACCCCAAGCCAAAAACAACACCGCCACTGTTGTGATAAAAATGGACGATGTCGATCTAACCAAAGCAACCGCGTGGTCGCGCCGCCTGGCGGTGCGCGTTGTCACGGATGTCGATGAGCAGCCCGGAAGGCGCGCAGATGTTCCTCGATTTGGTGCACGGTCCATTCTGTCACGACGAAAAGTGCGATGACCAGCGCAACCAAAAGAAAGAACGCGTGCACAACGAGGCCAAGCCCGATGGCGACTCCGGTGATCACGGCGATTTTTCGCGGTTCTATCAATGGGACTTTGTCCTTCATACATATTTCCTCTCGAGATGAGCGTAGGTCGCGGGTGCTGGGGCGCGATAACCGCGCCTTGCGTTTCATTGCGCAAAAATTGCCGGCTTCCTTTGGCTTTATCTGCCACGAATTTCCGTCTACGTGTCGGGTCCGTTGATTTCCCGAAGGAAAAGAATTCTCGCATTGGCTTCGATCTGCGCCGGCGTTTGGATCATTGCGGCAATTCATCCGTTAGATCGACAAGCGTGGTTGCTCGAAAATATTTTGCTCGTCGCTTTCGTCGGCGCGCTTTGTTTAACCCATCGGCGGCTCGAACTTTCGGAAGCGTCTTACCTTCTGCTCGCGGCCTTTGTCATTCTTCACATCATCGGCGCGCATTACACCTACGCGAGAATGCCGCTCGGTTTGTGGGCGAAAGATTTATTCCATCTCTCGCGCAATCATTACGATCGGGTCGCGCATGGCGCGTTCGGTTTTCTGCTGGCGTTTCCGGTGCGCGAAATTCTTCTTCGCTTCAGCGGGATTCGCCGTGGCTGGAGTTTCTGGCTCGCCCCGGCCGTGATCCTGGCCGTGAGCGGCGTTTTTGAAATCGTCGAGAGCGCGGTCGCGGAAATCGTGGCGCCGGGACAAGGCGTGGATTGGTTAGGCGGTCAGGGCGATGAATGGGACGCGCAAAACGACATGCTCTCCGCGCTCATCGGGTCGCTTTTAATGATGGCTGCGACTGCGCTGAGCAATTTTGGAAAGAAAGCACCATGAATCCCGCGACCGCGCGCAAGATCGACATCTACTTTTTACCGGTCGCAGTCGCATCTTATCTCGCGTTTTGGATCGTTCTCGCCATTCGGCCGTTGGATCGCGGCGACTGGCTTCTCGAAAATCTACTAATTTTCATCAGCGTGGGCGTACTCGGATTCACTTATCGCAAGTTCCAGTTCTCGAATTTTTCGTACGGCCTCATTTTGATGTTTCTGGTGTTGCATACGATCGGCGCGCATTACACCTATGCGAAAGTTCCGGCCGGTTTCTGGTTGCAGGAGTGGCTCCATCTCTCGCGCAATCATTACGATCGCGTAGTTCATTTCGCGTTCGGCTTCGTTTTGCTTTTTCCGATGCGCGAAGTGTTGCTCCGGTCCGCAAAGGCGCATGCACCGTGGGCGACCTGGCTCGCCGTCACTGCTCTTGCCGCACTGAGTAGCTTTTTCGAAATCGTCGAAGCCGTCGTTGCGCAGATCGTTCGGCCCGAGCTCGGCGCAGCTTATCTCGGAACGCAGGGCGACATTTGGGACGCGCAGAAAGATATGGCCGCCGCCCTGGTCGGCGCGGTGCTTACCGCGTGTTGGCTGAGTGTTGGATCGCAGCAGCGGAAGCGATCGACCAAATAATCGCGCAAGCGATTGTGCCGATACCGATCGACCAGAGCGGCACAAAAACAAAGACGACCGCCGTCATGGAAGAATGCCGATCAATATCCAATTGCGTGAAAAACCACGCGCCGACAAAAAACAGAGACACCGCGGCCGCGGCGCCGCCGAAAGCAATCGACGCCATCAATGCGCGCCGCGACTTTTTGATCGCGCTATTAATTGCAATCACTCCGAGCGTGGCCGGAACGCAATTCCAGATCGCGAGCCGGACGCCGAGACCTTCGCGAATCGAGAGGTACATGAGGAGCGCAATCACCAGCGCGTAGGCCAAACCAACCACTATGCGTTTATGTCGATCTTCCATTAGCTCGAATGCCGTTCGCGGAATCTGTTAGTCTTGCGCCGCTCGGGAAACGGATTTTGCCGCAGCTGGCGATCAGGCCCGGCGATGGAATTTCGTCGGCTGAATTTCGGGGTTGCTCGGATGCCGCATCGAATAGCTGCACGAGTTTTCCTTTGGCTTAAAGGAAGTGCCCGCGCTGCCGGGTGTGACGGAACGACGAGAACGGAGCGATCCGCGTGACGCACGACTTGTTCGGCCACACTGCCGATGAGGACATGTTTCAATCCGGAGCGTCCATGCGTTGGCGTAATGATAAGATCGACATCTTCCTCCGCCGCGAACGCGCAGATTTCATTTACGGGCGCGCCCACGCGAACAGCAGTCTCAAATTTCGCGGCGCCGAGCTTTGATGCCCTAACGAATCGGCGCATCTGTTGTTCCGCTTCCTTTTTCGCCGCTTTGCGCAGCGCCGTCAGGTCGTACATCGCGTATCCATCGCTGGTGTAAGCGTAGCGAATGTCAGCAACATTCAGCACGACCACTTGGGCGCCGGTTGCTCGCGAGAAATCAAGGGCGTACCGGAGCGCTTCAAGAGAGCATCCGGAATAATCCACCGGAACGAGAATCTTCCGAAGGCGAAGACCGCGTTTGCGAACGACCAAGACCGGAGCTGGCGAGTGTTGGACGACGCGTTCGGCCGTGCTGCCGAGCAGCGCATGTTTCAATCCGGTGTGCCCGTGGGTGGGCATAATAACGAGGTCCGTTCCAAGTTGGCGTTCCAGCTGGCAGATGCCGGCGAAAATCGGCGCGGCCGTTAGCACGCGGCAGGCATCGGGCGACAGCTTAAGTCGCGCAGCAAAATCTCGAAGCTGCCGCTGCATTCTCTTGGCCGCTTCTTTTTCCATGACGGTGATCTGCGAAAGCAACAACGGCGTTGGCGCCATGAATACTGACGAGAAAAGCGTGTTCTCGATGTGAACGAGCGCTAGTTCTGCATTAAATCGTCGCGCGAAGTCTCCAGCGATCTCGACCGTCCAAAGCGACATCTCGGAAAAGTCGATCGGCACCAGAATTTTTCTCAGGCTGAACTTTTTCATGCTCTGAGCATATGTCCGGCCTCACCCGCCGCGCTTTCCGTTCCTTGCGAAACGACGCGCGTTTCTTGCGCATGTCGTGAGGCAATTTTTGCATCGCAAATGACAAGGCAGGCAAAGCGAGTTGTCGATCTACCGAGTCCAATGAGTTGCCATGAAAACAAACCTGCTTCTCATTGCCGACCCCACGGCGGACTGTAATGCGATCATCGCGGATGCGGCCCGTCAGACCGACCGGGGATTTATTCACGTGACCGATGCCGGCGCCGCCTTTGAACTTTTCGGATCGGGCGTGCATGACATCGACGTAATCGCCATCGAGCCTTGATCCGGACATCCACAGCCTCGCCGTTCTGGAAGCGATCAGCCATTGCAAACAGTTACCGCCGGTCGTCGCCGTCACCGGTCTCGAGGAAATGAACATGAGTCCCATTACGCGGCGTCACGGCGCGGTTGCATGTATCGGGAAACCATTCACCGCCACGGAATTTGCACGCTTAATAGAAGAAGTTTGTCCCCCGACAATGTCGCACACGGACTCGTGCGACCTCTGGGGACATCCATGTCCGAGGCACATGCGCTTTGAACATGCGCGCGTTGGGCATGAATCAGTGAACAATTGAACAAGCGCCTAAAAAATTCGGGTAATCAAAAGACTGGAGGCGAGGGGAGTTGAACCCCTGTCCTCGTCGCAATCCACGCAAACATCTACATGTGTATCCGGCGCTTATTCTGAGGAGCCGACATTGCACCGGCGCACTACCAACTCCCGAGCGTCCACGATTGTCGATCTTACCGAAGGCGCGCGGTCGCTCCGTCCCTTCGGCCAGCCTGCTGTCCACCTATCCGCCTCTAGCAGGCGTCGCTGCGGACAGGTCACGGTCAATTAAGCCGCGAGAGCGAGATCTTCGTGATCTGCGTTTATTTGTTTTGGTCCGGATTTTAACGAGGCCAACGAACCATCCTCGACATGCCGCCTGCG
>JAJPGZ010000010.1 GCA_021325495.1 Spartobacteria bacterium | reverse complement strand
CGGCTTTGGGACTTTTAGTTCTGACGCGCGGGAGGCAGACCGGCCCATGTAGCTCAGTTGGTAGAGCACGTCCTTGGTAAGGACGAGGTCACCGGTTCAATCCCGGTCATGGGCTCCAGTTTGAGCCCGGTGAATCGGGACGACAGTGTGCAGCGCAGTTTTTTAATTAGTTAGGCAAAAACACGACAGGAGAATTGATATGGCCAAGGAAGCATTTAAACGCGACAAGCCGCACTTAAACGTCGGCACAATCGGTCACGTCGACCACGGCAAGACCACTTTAACGGCAGCGATCACATCGGTGCTGGCGAAAAAAGGTATGGCCGAGGCACGCGCGTATGATTCGATCGACAACGCGCCCGAAGAAAAAGAGCGCGGCATTACGATCAACACCGCGCACGTCGAGTATCAAAGCGACAAGCGCCACTATGCGCACGTCGATTGCCCTGGCCACGCCGACTACGTGAAGAACATGATCACCGGTGCGGCGCAAATGGACGGAGCGATTCTCGTCGTGTCCGCGGCGGATGGTCCGATGCCGCAAACGCGTGAGCACATTTTGCTCGCGCGTCAGGTGGGCGTTCCGGCGATCGTCGTTTTCCTGAACAAGGTCGACATGGTGGACGATCCGGAACTTCTGGATCTCGTGGAGATGGAAGTGCGCGATCTGCTCACGCAATATGAATTTCCGGGAGACAAAATTCCGATCGTCAAAGGCAGCGCGCTGAAAGCGCTCAATGGCGATGCGGAGCAGGAGAAACAAATTCTCGCGCTCGTTGCGGCAGTGGATGATTACATCCCGGTGCCGGAGCGACCGGTCGATCAACCGTTCCTCATGCCCGTGGAAGACGTGTTCAACATTGAAGGTCGCGGCACCGTTGCGACCGGTCGTGTCGAGCGCGGAATCCTCAAGAAAATGGAAGAAGTCGAGATCGTCGGCATTAAGCCAACCGCCAAGACAGTCGCGACCGACATCGAAATGTTCCGCAAGCTTCTCGATGAAGCGCGCGCGGGCGACAACGTTGGCGTGTTACTGCGCGGCGTGAAGAAGGAAGACGTCGAGCGCGGCCAGGTCATCGCGAAACCCGGCACGATTAAGCCGCACAAAAAATTCAAGGCAGAGGTTTACGTATTGAGCAAGGAAGAAGGCGGCCGACACACGCCGTTTTTCACCAACTATCGTCCGCAATTTTATTTCCGGACGACGGACGTGACCGGCCAGGTGAAGTTGCCCGACGGCGTGGAAATGGTCATGCCCGGCGACAACGTCTCGGTCGAGGTCGAGCTCATTACGCCGATCGCAATGGAAAAGACGATTCGGTTCGCTATTCGCGAAGGCGGCAAGACCGTCGGCGCCGGTCGCGTGGCCGATATTATCGAGTAAGTTGCGAAAGCAAAACCTTACGCCAGTAACTCAATTGGTAGAGTAGCGGTCTCCAAAACCGCCTGTTGGGGGTTCGAGTCCCTCCTGGCGTGTTGCAAGATCGACAAGGATAAGATCGACATCTTCACATGATCACGAGGACGAAAAACTTCTTCAGCGAAGTGAAGGTGGAACTGCAGAAAGCTTCGTGGCCGTGGGACCCGAAAGAAAAAGGCGTCCGCAAATACAAGGAGCTGACCGATTCGACGCTCGTCGTCATCATCGCCATGCTCTTGTTAGGCGGCTACGTCGCGTTCTGGGATTTTATTCTCGTTAACGTCATTCACTACTTCACGAAAATTCACTGACATGGCCGCCATCGCCGCAAAAGATCAATGGTTCGTCGTTCACGTGCTCTCCGGCCAGGAGAACAAAGTGAGAGAGAACATCGAGAAGCGTGTGAAGACGGAAGAGATGGGCGACCTCGTTTACGAAGTGCTCGTCCCGACCGAGCGCGTTTCCGAAATCAAAAAGGGGAAGAAAAGCGAGACGACGCGAAAGTTTTTTCCCGGCTATTTGATCGTGAACATGCATTTGCTCGACGAGCAGAACCAGCTCGTCGGTCGCACCTGGTATTTTATTCGCGACACACCCGGCGTAATTGGTTTCGCCGGGACGAAAGACAAACCGATCCCGATGCGTCCGGCCGAAGTCGAACAAATGCTCGCGCAAATGAAAGAGCGCGAAGAGAAGGTGAAGCCGAAAGTTTCATTCGAAGTCGGCGAGACGGTGAAGGTCGCGGACGGTCCATTCCAAAATCAAAACGGTATCGTCGAAGAAATCGACCCGGAGCGCGGCAAGTTGCGTGTGTCGGTCACAATTTTCGGACGCGCCACGCCGGTGGAATTGGAATACTGGCAGGTCGAACGCGGTTAGTTTTTTTCTGTCATGTTGAGCCACGCGAAACATCTCCGTTCATTTCGGCTGAAACGAAAATAGTCGGTGATCCTTCGCTCCGCTCAGGATGACAATTTAGGAAATCAGTATGGCTAAAGAAAAAGTCGCAGAAATTAAATTGCAGATTCCCGCGGGTCAGGCGAACCCGGCGCCGCCCGTCGGCACCGCGCTCGGACCGCGCGGCGTCAACATCATGGCGTTCTGCAAAGAATTTAACGCCGCCACCCAGAAACAAGCCGGCGACATTCTTCCGGTCGTGATCACCGTTTTCAAAGACAAGTCATTTACTTTCATCACCAAGTCGCCGCCCGCGGCGATTTTGTTGAAGAAAGCGGCGAACATCGCCGCTGGCTCGAAAGAGCCTAACAAGAACAAAGTCGGCAAAGTCACGCGCAAACAAGTCATGGACATCGTGAAAACGAAATCGAAGGACTTGAATGCGCGCAACGACGAAGCCGCTTTCCGCATCATCGCCGGCACCGCGCGGCAGATGGGTCTCGAGATTGTCGATTAAACTCTTGTCTTTAGGAGACAGGACTCGCATACAAGACTTCATCGATGATGAAGTCGCTCTGCGTTTTTTTCGCAGTCGGTGTTCTGTTCGTTGCTAAGATCGACAACGTACTCGCCCAGGTGGCGGTTTCGACGCCGGAAGGTTCGATTGCGGAGACGGAACGCGTCATCGTCACCGGTTCGAACATTCCGACCGCGGAAGAAGTCGGTCCGAATCCAGTCGATACCTATCGCAAGGACGACATCACGCGTTTGGGCGTGCGCACTTCGACCGATCTGATTTTGAAATTGCCGGCCGCAACCGGCGCCGCGCTCAACGAAAACAACAACAACGGCGGCGACGGCAGCGTTGAAATAAATCTGCGCGGGATTCTGGCGAAAGAGACGTTGGTGTTGGAAGACGGACGGCGTCTCGCGCCAGTCGGTTTCGCGGGCGACACGATTGACCTCAATACGTTTCCGATCGGCCTGATCGACCATGTCGATGTTTTGAAAGATGGCGCCTCCGCGATTTATGGCGCGGACGCCGTCGCGGGCGTGTTCAACGTCATGCTGATCCATCGATTCCGCGGAGTGGAATTGTACGCGAGCTACGGCAACACGAATCTCGGATTCGCCAACGACATGGGCGAAGAGCGCGCTTACATCCTTGCGGGAACGGGCGACGATAAGACGGACATTGTCGTCTATGCGGAGTATTACGATCGGGCCGCGATTTTTTCACGCGACATCAACATCTCGCGCGATGGCGACCAAACGAAATGGGGAGGCGGAGATTTTCGGAGCGACGATTTTGCGGGGCGAGTTCGCGATGTCGTTTACCAGCCTCGGCTCAACGGCGGCTCGCGAACGCCGACGCCGCACGCATTCGCAAACGCGGAAAGCGATACGCAATACGTCCGGCGAAAAACTCTGCCGCGCGAACAGCAGCTATTTAATTTTGCCGATTACACGCCGGAGCTCGGATCGGTCGATCGCGAATACGTTTACGGTTCGTTAATCCGAAAAATTTGCGATCAATACCTGCAGGTATTCGCCGATTTCAAATACGCGCGCACGTTTTGGAGCAGCGGGCTGGCGCCGACGCCGTTTTCACCGGACGTGTTTACTGATGCGGCGCATCCGTTAGGCATCAGCGGCGATATCGGGATTAGTGTTCCGATCCAGAACGCTTTCAATCCTTTTACCGTGGCCGATTACGTGACTGCCGGCGGTACATCGACATCTGCTCCTGCCGGCACTGGCCTAACGACCGGCGTGCATTATCGATCGCTCGAAGCGGGCATCCGCACGGATAAAATTTTGACCGACAATTATCTTTTCACCGGCGGATTGAAGGGCGAGCTGGGCGAATTCGGAGATTATTTCAAGACGTGGAACTGGGAAGCGGGTTTTCGTTACAATGAAGACCATCGCGTCGAGCGTGATGGCGGGATCGTGAACAATGATGCCTTGCGCGCGGCACTGCTCGATACCAATCCGGCGACGGCGTTCAATCCCTTTGGCATTAACCAAAATAACAAAGTCGTGATCAATCGCGTTTTCGTTACCACCACTCGGGTCGGCACCACTTCGATCGCTCTCGAAGATTTCCGGTTGAATGGCGATCTGTTTAAAGTTCCGGCCGGTCCGATTTCGTTCGCAATCGGTGGCGAACATCGCACCGAACACGGGAGTGATCTGCCGGACGCGTTGACCGCGGCTGGTCAGACAACCGGTGCGACGAATTTCTCGCCCACGAAAGGTAGTCGTGATGTGTGGTCGGTGTATTGGGAAGTGCGCGTTCCCCTAACGAGCGCGAATTGGAACTTTCCTGGCCTGTATAGCCTCGAGCTTGGATATCAGGAGCGCTACGAAAATTTCAGTGACTTCGGATCAACCGAAAGGCCGAAAATTTTCGCGCGTTGGCAACCGATCGACTCTTCGTTGACCATTCGCGCGACCTACGGCGAAGCGTTTCACGCTCCGACGCTCGGGGAATTATTTTCAGGAGCATCGCAGAGTTTCCCGGCCGTGCACGATCCGCTCAGTCCGAACACGCCATCGCAAGTCGAGCAACGCATCAGCGGTAATCCCAATCTTCAACCCGAGACCGCCTACGAATGGACATACGGCGCAGTCGTTACTCCAGGAAGATGGTGGAGTCCGCTGCAAGGACTCACGCTCAGCGCGGATTTCTACCATATCGATCTTCGCGGCGTCAGCGTGAGTCTGGATCCGCAATTTCTCATCAATCACGAAAGCCAATTCCCCGGCCAGGTTATCCGCGGCGCGCCAAGCGTGGGCGATCCGGCCGGTCCGATTTTGCTTTTGCTCACGCCGATTCAGAATCTCGGACGCTTGATCGAAGAAGGCTGGGATTACGAAATCTCGTACACATTTGAGACGGCGCGATTGAACCACGGCGATTGGGGAATTTTGACCGCGACATTTAATGGCACCTATCTCGACCGCGCGGTTTTGCAGGCTGTGCCTAACGGACCGGAACAAAATGTCGTTGGCAAGTTTGGCGGCGGTTTTCTCGGGAGCGGCGGCGGCGGTTCGCTCACGCACAATCGTTGGTACGCGAATTTATTTTATGACGGGCCGGCTAATTCGAACCTGCACGGCATCGATACCGGGTTCACCGTTTCCTACATCGGACAATTTTGGGACGACCGCTTCGGCACTCGCACGTTGCAGGACCGGAAAGTCCGCGAGTGGATCACGCTCGACTGGATTTTGAACTACACCTTTAATTTTCCGCCGCCGAGTTCGCCTAACGAAGTTTCCGGTTACGCGAAGGATGGCGGCAAGGATCGACAATTGACCGCGGGCAAAGAGAAGAACGTCGTCGCCAGTTCGACTGCGGAATACAACGCCTGCGGCTGGCGCGCCTGGCTCAACAACGCAACCGTCACCGTCGGCATCAATAATGTGACCGATGAAGAGCCGCCGTTTGTCGCTGGCGCGTTCGAGAATGGTTACGACGAAGGAACCGCGAATGCGAAAGGCCGTTTCTGGTATGTCGCGCTGAAGAAGCGCTTCTAACTTGTCGATCTTAGTTCGAGTCCGGCGGCGTTCCGAGAAACTCCCAACGCTGTAACGCGATCGGCACGTTCCCGTTTTTCCAAACGAAATCGTGGAATGCGCGCAGGTTGAATTTGTCGCCTTGTTTCATCCGCGCTTCGGCCAGAAATTCTATGATCTGTAGTTTGCCGATCTGATACGTGATCGCCTGGCCGGGGCCGGTTGAGAATGCGATCGCTTCCTGTCGCGCCGTCTGCGAATCCATCGGAACTTTTTCTTCGAGATATTTCGCCGCTTGCTCGAGCGTGAATTGGCCGAGCGCGAGTTTCACATCGACTTCCACGCGGAGCGCGCGCAGCCGCATGAAATTGTAAATGATCTCGCGCGTGTGCGGGCTGTCGTCGAACAATCCGGCCTGCAACATCATTTCCTCGGCGTAAAAGCCGATGCCTTCGTTCGCGCCCGAATCGTAGTAATGACGGCGGATCGGGTCCTCATGTTTCCACGAAAGACAAAGCTGGAAATAATGGCCGGGAATTCCTTCGTGCACGGTCAACGGTCGCGGGTCCATCGCCGTCGCGCGCAAGAAATAGCCGAGCTTGTCGTTAGGCTCAGGCATGTAGCGAATGCAATTCTCATTCAACCGCGATGGCGAAGTGAAATCATCGGCTTCGGTAAATCCTGGCGCGCGCAAATATTCCGGCACCGGCCGCAGCGTGTAATGCTGAATCCAATCCGGAACGCTGAGAATGCCGCGCTCGACCAGAAATTTTCTGATTTGCGATTCCTTCGCGGCCGCGTCCGCAATCCAATTGTCGATCTTGTCCGCCATCTTCAGAGGCGGCACATCTTTGTTCCGGTTCTTCTCGTAAGCTTCGAACGCAACCGCGCGGTTCCATTCCTGATTTCCCATCGCGAGCAATTCCTCCGGCGTAAACGGCATGAGGGCGACGTTGCGCAAAAACCAGATGTAGGCGTCGCGACCGAGTGCGGTCTCGTTAGGCAAACGCGGCAGCTTTTCTTTCAGCTGCGCTTGGAACTTTTCAAGAGCGTCCGCCGCGCGCTCGCGTGCGCCATTTAATTCTTCCGGCTTAAGAGTTGTCGATCTTGCGAGTCCGCTCGACATCTTGCGCAGCTTCTCGCGCACGCCATCGAGATTCGCGATCGCGACGCTCGCAAATGGCGCTGGCATCGCGCTCAGGTTCTCCGTGCCTTGTTGCAAAATGGACGGGATGTTTTCGGTGCGCCTGAGAATCTCTTTGCTCTGCGCTTCGTTGTACGGCGCCGGGACCGTGAGCGCTTCGGCAAGCGCGGTCAGCGTCTGCTCGATATAAAAATTCGGATCGCGTTTCCAACGCGGATTCCCCTCGAGCTCCCAGTGAACGCGCGACAACGCCGAGCCGATCAATCGGTAATCCACCTGTTGCGCAACCGGCGCATTCGACATGTCGATCTTGCGCCAACGTCGTTTGAATTCTTCGAGATCAGCGTGGCGCATTTCGATTGCGGCCTTCGACCAATCGCGCATTCCGCCCGGCCGCTCGATTCGGTTCACGTCGTCCCCGCTGAATGGCGCGTATTGCGCGCGCCATTTCCAAAAATCATCCGCCAGTTGGCCTAACGAATCCGCGCGAACCGTTACGCCAAGGAGAAATAGGAAAGCAAGCAAGGTGGATCGGCCAGTCCCTTGGCCGATGGCGAGTAAAAGGCGGCTTCGCCGCTCTCGTTTAGCATCGCGCGACGGAGCGCGCGATCCACCTGTAAGCATAATCATCGCAGCGGCAGTTGTATCGCGCTGGCATGCTGCGCGTCGTGATAAATCTGCACGTGGCAAGTTTGCGCGTCCTTCGCCGTCTCGTCTGCGACGATTCCGCCGGAGCAATAATTCTTTTCCCAGAAGATTGAGTTCACGGTGGTGACAACGAGACGAAGCCGGCTGCCTTTCATCAAACGTCGTGCCACGAACAATCCCGGATTGAATTCGCACTTCACGATCTCCCCCGGCGTAACAAGGTTCTCCTGGCGCAGCGATTCGCGATAACGCAGCCGGCGTTGATCGCTCCAAAGACCGATGCTCGTGCCGTCCGGCTGGATCTCGTAAAGGTCGCATTCAAGATCGACATCACGTTTGTCGATCGACAACCAAAGTGTCACCCCAGGACAACCAATCAGCGGAGTTTCGTTAGGCAAAGGCGCGGTGTGATAAACCAGGCCGTCTTCGCCGATGTTAAGCGCGAGCTTCTGATCAAGGCCCGCCGTCTTATCGTTAGGCTCAACGCCTTCGACAAACTCACCGCGATGAGTGTCGAGCGGGTCGTAAACGAATTTGTCGGTGCCGGTCTGCGGTTGCTTGTCGATCAACGCGCCGGAACGGAAGACGCCGTTGGCATCGCCGTCTTTCGAATCGAAGTAGAGTGTTTTCGGATTCGCGACTAACGAATCCAGATTGTCGGCATATTTCCATTCACCGTTCGCGCCGCTGTTGCCCGCCGCGATGACGTAGTAGGCGACCTGGTTTTTGAGGAAGTCGGGCTTCGGGCCGGATTTCATTGTCCAGTCGTACCACTGCCGGTGAAGGTCGTTAAGATCGACAAGTGCACCCAGGCCGAATTTCACACCGGCAACTTCATCCGTCGGCGTGCGTGTGCCGGGATGGTCCCACGGACCAATGATGAGAAAATGTTTCGCGCGCGCGGCCGGCGAAGCGTTCGCCATATGATCGCGATAAAACGTGAGCGCGCCGAGTTCATCGCCGTCGTATTGACCGGTGAGCGACAAGATCGGCATGTCGATCTTGCGAAATTGTTCGGTCGTCGGAACCATCGCGTCGTAATACGCATCCGAAGTCGGATGTTGCAGAACGCGTTGGAAGCTGACGTTCGGATTACCGACGAACGCGTCGAGAGTTTTGAACGCGATATGTTTTTTGTAGGCGTCGAGAAATTTCGTGCGCCAGAATTTTGAATCGCCGAAAATCTGCAGTTGGCCCGCTTTGCCGCTGGTGTAGGTGAACCATTGCATGTCGTAGAGTTCGCCGATGTTGAGATACGACGGATAGTCGAGCGGTGGATGCGCGGAAGCGACCGGCACGATGGTCGTTAGGCCGCGCGGAAATTCTTTCGCGGTCGCCCATTGATCGAATCCGGCATACGAGCCGCCCCACATCGCAACTTTTCCGTCGCAAAACGGTTGCTGCGCGAGCCACTCCGCGATGTCGTGACCATCGCGCGGTTCCTGCGCGAACGGCTCGAAGTCGCCGGCGGAATTTCCGCGACCGCGTACATCGACAATCGCAAAGACGTAACCATGCGATGCGAAGTAGGCGCCGCGCGGATGATACGTGTCCGATATGTAGGGCGTAAGCGTGAAGACGACCGGAGTCTTCGGCGCCGAACCGTCCGGCGTTTTCGGAAAATAGAGCGTGGCGTTCAGTTCAACCTTGTCCCGCATCGGAATCTTCACACCCCATTTTAGGTCGTAATCCGTCGGTGCCGGACTCGGCGATGGTTTCGGTTCGGGCGAAGGCGGCGGTATCTGCGCGAATGCTGCGACTGCGACGAGACAAAGAACGACCAGCGGCGCTTTCATGATCGCGATTGAATCGGAGCCGTTTCGGTGAAACAAGGACGTTCTTCCTTGCCGCATCGCGCGCGATTCTTTCAAAATCACGGGATGCGCACCAATTTTCGTTTCGCTGTCGCGGTCCTGTTAATGTCGATCTTGTCCGCACGCGGCGCCGATCAAACGATCGTGCTCAAAGCCGCGCGGATGTTCGACGGAAAAACGAACTCGTTAGTCCAAAACGCGACCGTGGTCGTGCTAGGCGACAAGATTGTCGATGTCGGCAGCGGCCTAACGAATCCGCCCGATGCGCAGGTTGTCGATCTTGGCGACGTCACGTTGTCGCCGGGATTTATGGACGCGCATTCGCATGTGACGCTGCAATTCTGGGGCGCGTTTTCGCAGCGACGTCTGGACGAGCTCGATCTCAACGTTTCCGAGCATGCGATAAGATCGACAATGTACGCCCGCGCGACTTTGGAAGCGGGCTTCACTACCATTCGCGATCTCGGCAGTCGCTTTGTCGGAAGTCCCGAGCGCGTCGATGTCGCATTGCGCAACGCGATTAACAAAGGCTACGTCGTCGGGCCGCGCATGCTGGTGGCGACGAAGGGAATCGGCGCGACCGGCGGACATTTCGATCCGTCGAGCGGATTTCGCGACATGCTTTTCGGCCGCGAGCCGGATGAAGCGGACGGTATCGCGGACGGGCCAGAAGCGATTCGCAAAGCCGTTCGCATGGAAGTGAAGAACGGCGCCGATGTGATCAAGGCGGCGGTCTCGGGCGGCGTGTTGTCGTTAGCCGATGAAGTCGATACGCCGCAATTCACGCCCGAAGAAATGAAAGCGCTGGTCGATGAATGTCATCGGCTGCGCAAGAAAGTGGCGGTGCATTGTCATGGCGATCAAGCGGCGAAGGACGCGATCGCGGCCGGGGTTGATTCAATCGAGCATGGTTCGTTTTTAAAGCCGGACACGCTACAGATGATGAAAGCGAAAGGGACGTATCTCGTGCCGACGTTGATGGCAACCGAGTGGATCATGGGCAAGATCGACAACTACCCGCCCGCGCTGCAGGCGAAGGCGAAAGCCGCCGGAGCGGCGCGAAGCGAAATGTTTCGCAACGCGGTGAAGCTCGGCGTGAAGATCGGTCTCGGCACAGACTCGGCCGTGTTTCCGCACGGAATGAATGCGAAAGAATTCAAACTCATGGTCGATCTCGGCATGCCGGCGATCGACGCGCTCAAAGCCGGCACCAGCGCGGACGCGGACTTGTTAGGCATTGCGAACAAAGTCGGCACACTCGAAAAAGGAAAACTCGCCGACATTGTCGCGGTCCCCGGCGATCCGACTCAAGACATCACCGCGACCGAGCGGGTGACGTTTGTGATGAAGGAAGGAAAGATTATCCGCAACGGCACGCCGCCATTCCAGGTTTCTGCAAGATCGACATCGGAGGAGCCGGCGTCGTTGCCCGCGGACTGACAACGACGCGCGACTTTCCACCGAAAGGTCCGAGCCGGACTGGCGATGCTGGCGACTAATGCCGGTGACTAACCACTGCGACGGTCGCGCTCGAGTCGCTGGCGCGGCCGATGTAGTAGAGCGAGACGCCGCCGGCTCCGTAAACCGGATAAAACGTGTAGGGCTGGCCTTCGATGAAGACGGGATTGTCCCAATCGATCCGCGTCGGACGCGTGACGGATCGTGAGCTGACCGAAACGGTGTCGCCGAAGTTGAAACGCGGGTCGCGCACGTCGCCGCGAATATCGTACGGCGTGTAGCGCCAGCTGCGGACTGCGTTGGTCGGGAACCAATCTTGCGAGACGACTTCGCTTTCGCTCAAACCCGCTTGCGGAATGACGCGGCTGACTTCGGTGCGTGTGCAGTATTGATCGACGAAACTAGCCTGGATGTGATCTTCACCGGCGAAGCGATAGGAGTTGAACGCTATCTCGTAATCGAGGCCGCCGTATTCGCTGAGGTTGATCGGCTGACCGAACGCAACATTGAAAACGCGTACGTGCGGGCCGTGATGATGCATCATCGAGTCGTTAGGTGCGCCGCTTTCACGAGTGGTTGTCGATCTTGCAGCAGGCGCCGCTTCTTCTTTCGAAGCGACGAGCGACGAATTGCGCAAGGTCGTGACGAGCGAGTCGGTCGCACCTTGCGTTTTCAACGTGCTCTCCTGATCTTTCGTTAACGGCTGCATCAGTTTGCGCCGCGATACTTCGTCTTTGATCGACGCATCGCTCTCATGGGCGCGGACGAGGAGCGAGAGTTCTTTGAAGTCGACCGGCCGCGCGCCGGCGATGGGCACTGCTATCAGCACCCCGAGGATAATGAATAAACTATAACGAGCGGGGTTGTTCATACTGAGTCGTTTTACCAGAGCGAAATCCTTTTTGACAATCTTATTCGCGCGGATAATCTGCACGCCCCGCCGCGAAGTTCGCGGCTTGAAATTTAAGCAGGAGCTTGTCTGCGGATTCGCGGCGAGCGTTGGAACTGCATCAAAGACATGGCTACAAATCGAAGCAAAAGATATCGCGCTGCTGCCGAGCAGTTGGATCGGAAGAAGAATTACAATCTGAACGACGCGGTCGCGACGTTGAAGAAATTTCCGCCGACGAAATTTGATCAGACAGTGACGGTTTCGTTCCGGCTCGGTGTCGATCCAAAACAATCGGACCAAATGGTGCGCGGGACGTGTCCGTTGCCGCACGGAAGCGGCAAGAACGTGCGCGTACTCGTGTTTGCGGAAGGGCCGGCGGCGAAAGCGGCGCAGGAAGCCGGCGCCGAACATGTCGGCTTCAAGGATTTGATCCAGAAAGTGCAGGAAGGTTTTCAGGATTTCGATGTCGCGGTCGCGACTCCGACGGCAATGGCAGAAGTACGCAAGCTTGGAAAAGTTTTAGGACCACGCGGATTAATGCCGAATCCAAAAACGGGAACAGTGACGGACGACACCGCGAAAGCGGTCGCGGAAGTGAAGGCCGGGCGCGTCGAGTTCAAGCTCGATAAGAATGGCAACGTTGCGGTGCCGGTCGGGAAATTTTCATTTCAAGAACAACAGTTGGTCGAAAACGGAACGGCTGTGATTGATGCAGTGGTGAAAGCGCGGCCGGCGACGGCGAAGGGACGTTATTTGGAAGCGATGACGTTGAGTGCTACCATGTCGCCCGGCATTCCGGTCGATCCCTCGCCGTATTTGAGCGTTTAACGCAAGATCGACATCGTCATATGAGACCCGAAAAAAACAGCATTGTCGCCGATCTCAAAGAAAAGCTTTCGGCTTCGCCGTTCGTCATCGTGGCCGATTACCAGAAGATGAACGTGAATCATTTTGCCGATCTGCGGACGCGTCTGGCGGCCAATGGCGCGGAAGTTCACGTCGTCAAAAACAGTTTTCTACGTCGCGCGATCAGCGATTCCGGTTTGCCGGATGTGGCCGAGCAATTGACCGGACAAACCGCGGTCGTGACTGGAGACAAAGACGCCGCGCCGGTGGCGAAGATTCTGAAGAGCTTCGCCGGAGAATTTAAAGTCGCGGCGGTCAAGATCGGCATCGTCGACAAAGCGGTATTATCGACGCAGCAGATAAGTCAATTGGCGGACTTGCCGCCGCGCGATGTGTTGCTGGCGCAGTTGTTAGGCTTGTTGATGTCACCAGCGACAAAACTGGTGCGATTGTTGAATGAGCCGGGTGCGTCGCTGGCCAGACTTTTGAACGCTAAGGCAAAGTCAATGCCGGCCGAAATTGCGCCAGCAAAAGCCGAAGCGCCGAAAGCCGAAGAGCCGAAGGCAGAAGCACCCGCCGCGGAAGCCACCCCGGCGGAAGCGCCGAAAGCGGAAGAAGCAACTCCGGAGGCGAGCGCATAAAAGATTTCGTTAGGCGATTGCCTAACGAGCAAACAAAACGAAAACAATAACCGGATTGGCGGCTGTCGATCTTAATTTTCCGAAAGCTTTCGGAAACGGCGAATGGAGGAAAAGAAAATGGCAGATACAGCAAAAATGGTGGAGCAACTCAGCGGGCTGACCGTCTTGGAGATTGCTGGATTGGTTAAAGAACTCGAAGAGAAGTGGGGCGTGAGCGCAGCAGCTCCGGTCGCGATGGCGGCAGCGCCGGCAGCGGGCGGCGGTGGCGCAGCAGCTCCGGCAGCGGAAGAGAAAACCACCTTCGAAGTTATCTTGAAGGAAATGGGCGCGAACAAAATTGGCGTGATCAAGGAAGTTCGCGGCGCTGTTCCTGGACTTGGACTCGCGGAAGCGAAAGCTCTTGTGGAAGGCGCGCCCAAGACGATCAAGGAAGGCGTGACCAAAGCCGAGGCCGAAGAGATCAAGAAGAAGGTCGAAGCGGCTGGGGCGAAGGTCGAGATTAAGTAATTTATCGCTCGAGGAATCGAGGAGCTGTCTCAATTGGAGATCCCTCGACTTCGCTCGGGATGACATGAGGGTTGATTGTCGATCTTGCACGCGCAAGATCGACAATCGCTCGTGCGGAGAAGTTTTTTGTTGCGCGCGCCCTGCGCGCGTGGCAGAGGTTTTGGTCAGTTAAAGATAGATAGACAGATAGGCAGTTTATTTTTAACCGCGCGGACGATCAGAAAATTTTAGGCAGGCAACGGAACGGTAGAGGTCAATTTGACAGGCTGCCGATTCGCTGCCATTTTTGTCGTCTTCGCACCGGGCGAAACCTGTAACAACCCCAGACACTCGAACTGTCTTCACGAGGCGGCGCGAGTTCCAGCGGTGGAGAAGGAATAAATTTATGTCAGAACGCGCAGAACGTATTCACTTCGGCAGCATCAAAGAGGCCATTGAGCCGCCAAATCTCATCGAGGTCCAATTAAACTCGTATGTCGATTTTCTGCAGAAGGACGTTCAGTTCAGCAAACGCAAGAATTACGGCCTGCAAGCCGTGTTCAAGGAAGTTTTTCCGATCGAGAGCTACGACGAAAAAGCGGTCCTCGATTTTTCGCATTATGAAATCGGCGAGCCGAAGCTGACCGCGCTCGAAGCACAGCGGGAAGGTCAAACCTACAGCGCGCCGCTTCATGTGACGTTCCAGTTGCGCGAGGAGCGCGGGACGAAAGAAGAAAAAGTTTACATGGGCGAAATCCCGCTCATGACCGAGCAGGGAACGTTCGTGATCAATGGGGCGGAGCGTGTGGTCGTTTCGCAATTGCATCGCTCACCCGGTATTGCGTTCGAGTCGAGCATCCACTTGAACGGCAAAGTGCTTTACAGCTTCCGCATCATTCCCGACCGCGGTTCGTGGCTCGAAGTGCAGTTCGATACCGCCGACCTGCTTTACATTTATCTCGATCGCCGCAAGCGCCGGCGGAAATTTTTGGCAACGACATTTCTGCGCGCGCTCGGCTACGGCAGCGACGAGGAAGTCATTAAGCTTTTCTACAACATCGAGAATCTAAAATTGAGCGAGAAGCTCGACGAAGAAAAACTCGCGACGAAAGTTCTGACGGCCGAAGTCCGCGACGGCGAAGTGACGGTGGCTCGTGCATTCGAGCCGCTCACACTCGCGACGGTGCGCGACATCATGAAGCTCGGCGTCAAAGAGGTGAAGGTGATCGACATCTCGAATGACGACACGGTTGTCAAAGCGCTGAAGAAAGATCCGGCGCACGATCAGGAGGAGGCGCTCAAGGATATTTATCGCCGGTTGCGGCCTGGGGATCCCCCGACGGTGGCGAATGCGCGCGCGCTTTTGAAGCGGTTGTTTTTTGACCCGAAGAAATACGATCTCGGGCGCGTCGGCCGATACAAGATCAATCAAAAGCTAGGTATAGATGTCGATCTTGCGGAACGCATTTTGACCGACAAAGATTTCATCGCGGCTATTAAGTACCTGATCAACCTGCGTCGCGGCGAAGGCACGCTCGACGATATCGATCACCTCGGTTCGCGTCGCGTGCGAACCGTTGGCGAGTTACTCGCGAATCAATGCCGCGTCGGTCTCGCGCGGACGGAGCGTCTCGTGAAAGAGCGCATGACTTTGTTCGACATCAACGTCGATGGCATGACGCCGCAGAAGTTGATCAATCCGAAAGCGCTGAGCGCGGTCATTCGCGATTTCTTTGGTCGCTCGCAGTTGTCGCAGTTCATGGATCAAACCAATCCGCTCGCGGAATTGACGCATAAGCGTCGCCTCTCGGCTCTGGGGCCAGGCGGACTTTCGCGCGACCGTGCTGGATTCGAAGTGCGCGACGTTCACCCGTCGCATTACGGACGTATCTGCCCGATTGAAACGCCGGAAGGACCGAACATCGGTCTTATCAGCTCGATGTCGACCTTCGCACGCATCAACGAGTTTGGTTTTATCGAAACGCCGTATCGCAAAGTGACCAACGGTCGCGTGACCGACGCGATCGATTATCTGACCGGCGACCGGGAAGAAAACTATCTCGTGGCACAGGCGAACGCGCCGCTTGACGGTCGCGGGCATTTCACCGGCGAAAAAGTTTCGGTGCGTTATCGCGGCGACTTTCTCGAAGTCGAGCCGGCGAAAGTTCACTACATGGACGTCTCGCCGAAGCAGCTCGTTTCGGTGGCAGCCGGATTAATTCCGTTCCTCGAACATGACGACGCGAACCGCGCGCTCATGGGTTCGAACATGCAACGCCAGGGTGTTCCGCTGATTGTTTCTGAAGCGCCGCTCGTGGGCACCGGTTTGGAATCGAAAGTCGCGCGCGACTCGCATGCGGTTTTGATCGCCGCCGAAAGCGGAAAGGTCGCATCAGTCACGGCCGATCAAATCGTGGTGACGAAAGACGGCCACATGCCGGAAAGCAAACGCAAGCTCAAGACCGATCCTGAAGAAGGCATTCATGTTTACGAATTGCGCAAGTTCATGCGCTCGAATGCGGGCACATGCGTGAACCAGAAGCCGATCGTGAAAAAAGGCCAGCATGTGAAGCGCGGCCAGGTCATCGCGGACGGGCCGAACACCGATCACGGCGAACTCGCGCTCGGGCGCAATGTGCTGGTCGCGTTCATGCCGTGGAACGGTTACAACTTCGAAGACGCCATCATGATTTCGGAGAAGGTGGTGAAGGAAGACATTTACACTTCCATTCACATCGACGAATTCGAGATCGGCGCGCGCGATACGAAACTCGGTCCGGAAGAAATCACGCGCGACATTCCGAACGTTTCGGAGGAAGCGCTACGCAACCTGGGGCCGGATGGCGTGGTGCGTGTCGGCGCGGAAGTTAAGCCCGGCGATATTCTCGTCGGAAAAATCACACCGAAATCCGAGACGGAACTCGCGCCGGAAGAACGATTGTTGCGTGCGATCTTCGGTGAAAAGGCCGCAGACGTAAAAGACACGTCGTTGACTGTGCCGTCGGGCACTTACGGCATCGTCATGGACGTGAAGGTTTCATCGCGTCGCGAAGTTTCGCGCGAAAAGCTGACGCCGACGGAGACTAAGAAGCAGCTTAAAGCGATCACGGAAGACAATCGTAAAAAGAAAGAAGAGCTCACAGAGCAACTGACTGATTCGCTTTCGAACATTTTGTTAGGCGAAAAGATTCCGCTCGACGTCGTGAACGCCGAGACGGGCGAAATCATCATCCCGGCGAATCGCAAAATCACGAAGACGCTGCTGCGGAAATTGGCGAACGTGCACGATCACATCGAGATCGATCCTTCGCCGATCCGGAACAAGATTCGCGAGATCATCGCCAGCTACGAGCACAAGTTCGCCGAGTTGGAGCTCGAGCGTGAGCGCGCCATGGACCGTGTCGAAAGTGGTGACGATATCGATCCTGGCATTATCAAGCAGGTCAAAGTTTACATCGCATCGAAGCGTAAACTTTCGGTCGGCGATAAAATGGCGGGACGCCACGGAAACAAGGGCGTGGTCGCGCGCATCGTGCCGGAAGAGGACATGCCGTTCCTCGCGGACGGGACGCCGGTCGAGATTGTTCTCAATCCGTTAGGCGTGCCGAGCCGTATGAACGTCGGACAAGTTTTGGAAACGCACCTGGGCGTGGCCGCGAAAGCGCTCGGCTTCAAGGTCGCGACACCCGTGTTCGATGGAATTCAGGAAGAGAAAATTCGCAATTATTTGAAAGACGCGAAGAAGAAGGACGGTTTCTCGTGGGTTAAAGAAACCGGCAAGTCGCTGCTGTTCGACGGACGAACCGGCGATGCGTTCGATCAGGAAGTGGTCGTTGGCTACATCTACATGATGAAGCTTGGCCACTTGGTCGCGGACAAAATCCATGCGCGCGCGGTCGGTCCTTACTCGTTAGTCACGCAACAGCCGCTCGGCGGAAAGGCGCAATACGGCGGCCAGCGTTTCGGCGAGATGGAAGTGTGGGCGCTCGAAGCCTACGGCGCGGCTTACACGTTGCAGGAACTTCTCACCGTGAAGTCCGACGACGTGCAGGGGCGCACGCGCATCTATGAGTCCATCGTCAAAGGCGACAACTCGCTCGAGGCGGGAACACCGGAATCTTTCAACGTGCTCATCAAGGAAATGCAGTCGTTAGGCCTCGACGTCAAAGTCGGCGGCCAGGCGCCGCAAAGCGTTTTCGACACAGTTTAAATTTTGCAAGATCGACAATCACAAGATCGACAATCGATAGAGAGAATTAAATGAACGAACATTCGTGGCGTGAGTTAGTAGGTGAAGAACGGGCGGTAGGTTTTGATCAGGTCGCGATTGGCGTCGCGAGCAGCGACACCATGCGATCGTGGAGCAAAGGCGAAGTCAAAAATCCCGAGACGATCAATTACCGCACCTTCAAACCGGAAAAGGGAGGCCTTTTCTGCGAACGTATTTTCGGTCCTACACGCGACTGGGAATGCTCCTGCGGAAAATACAAACGCATCAAACATAAAGGCGTCATCTGCGATCGTTGCGGCGTCGAAGTCACGCTCGCGCGTGTTCGCCGCGAACGCATGGGCCACATCGAGCTCGCCGTTCCGGTTTCGCACATTTGGTTCTACAAGTGCATGCCGTCGCGCATTGGTCTGATGCTCGACATGAGCGCACGCCAGCTCGAGCGCGTCATTTACTACGAAGACTACATCGTCATCGATCCGGGCAAGACCGCGCTGACGCGCGCGCAGTTGCTTAACGAAGTCGAGTATCGCGAAGCGCAGGAACAATACGGCGAAGATTTCACCGCCGGCATGGGCGCGGAAGCGATTAAGAAACTTTTGTCCGAGATCGACCTGAACAAGCTCAACAAAGAGCTGGAAAAGGCGATGGGCGCGACGAAGTCGAAACAGATTCGCAAAAAATTGGCGAAGCGTTTGAAACTTTGCCAGGGCTTCATGTCGTCGCACGCGCGGCCGGATTGGATGATCCTCGATGTGCTGCCGGTGATCCCGCCGGATTTGCGTCCGCTGGTTCCGCTCGAAGGCGGACGATTCGCGACATCCGATCTGAACGATCTCTATCGCCGCGTCATCAACCGCAACAATCGTCTCAAAAATTTGCTTCAGCTGAAAACGCCGGACGTCATTATTCGCAACGAAAAACGAATGTTGCAGGAAGCGGTCGACGCGTTGTTCGACAACGGCCGCCACGGTCGCGCCGTCACCGGCGCCGGCAATCGCCCATTGAAATCGCTCAGCGACATGCTCAAAGGCAAGGGCGGACGTTTCCGTCAGAACTTGTTAGGCAAACGCGTCGATTACTCGGGCCGCTCCGTCATCGTTATCGGCCCGGAATTGAAACTGCATCAGTGCGGTTTGCCGAAGAAGATGGCGCTCGTTCTTTTCGAGCCGTTCATCATTCGCCGGCTGAAAGATCTCGGCTACGTGCACACCGTTCGTAGCGCGAAGAAAATGATCGAGCGGCAAACGCCGGAAGTTTGGGACATTCTTGAAGAAGTCACCAAAGGACATCCAGTGTTGCTCAACCGCGCGCCGACGCTGCATCGATTGTCGATCCAAGCATTCGAGCCGCAGCTCATCGAAGGCGAAGCGATCCGCATTCATCCGCTTGTTTGCACGGCCTACAACGCCGACTTCGACGGCGACCAGATGGCGGTGCACGTGCCGCTCTCGGTCGAAGCGCAGATGGAAGCGCGCATGCTCATGCTCGCGCCTAACAACATCTTTTCGCCATCGAGCGGGAAACCGATCACGACGCCGTCGCAAGACATCACGCTCGGCTGTTATTATCTGACGCAAAACCCGCGCACAAAGAAGGACGCGGCTTATCAGTCGTTGTTTGAAAATGCGGTGGAAGTGGAGTTCGCGATGATCGATGGCGCGGTCAAGACGCACGATCGCATCCGACTGAAGAATCCCGACTTCGGCAAACAAACCATCTACGGGGACGCAAATGCGAAGGTTCTCGAAACGACCGCCGGCCGCGTCATGTTCAATCAAATTTGGCCTGTCGAGCTCGGTTTCTTCAATCGCGCCGCCGGCAAGAAACAACTCAGCGACATCATCTGGCGCTGTTATCAGGTGGCGGGTCCGCAACGCACAGTCGAAACGCTCGACAAATTAAAAGAGCTCGGCTTCCGCGAAGCGACGCGCGCCGGAATATCGATCGGAATTTCGGACATGATTATTCCGAAGGAGAAGGCGACGGAGTTGGAGAACGCTTACAAGCAAATCCGTCTGGTCGAGCAGCAATATCGCAAAGGCATCATCACGGACGGCGAGCGTTACAACAAGATCATCGATATCTGGACCCACGCCGGTGACGAGATTTCGAACGTCATGTTCCGCACCCTGGAGCACAACGAAGGTCGCAAGGAATTGAATCCGGTTTACCTCATGGTGGACTCGGGCGCGCGAGGAAATCGTCAGCAAGTTCGACAACTTGCCGGCATGCGCGGTTTGATGGCGAAACCTTCCGGCGAAATTATCGAACGTCCGATCACGTCGAACTTCCGCGAAGGATTAAGCGTGCTCGAATACTTCATCTCGACGCACGGCGCGCGCAAAGGTTTGGCCGACACGGCGCTCAAGACCGCCGACTCCGGTTATCTCACGCGCAAACTGGTGGACGCGGCGCAGGACGTCATCATCAACGAAATGGATTGCGGCACAGTTAACGGCATCGTCGTTCGCTCGATTTACGAAGGCGACGAAGAAGTTGTCGATCTTGCCACGCGCATCATCGGGCGCGTCAGCACCGAAACGGTTGTCGATCCAGTCGATAAGAAAAAGAAAATCGTCAAAGCGAACCAACTCATCGACGAAACGATCGCGAATAATCTGCAACGCATCGGCGTCGAGCAGTTGAAAATCCGCAGCGTGCTCACGTGCGAATGCGGCCGCGGAGTTTGCGCGCAATGTTACGGCCGCAATCTCGCCACCGGCGAATTCGTCAAACTCGGCGAAGCGGTCGGCATCATCGCCGCGCAATCAATCGGCGAGCCCGGCACGCAATTGACCATGCGTACGTTCCACATCGGTGGAACCGCGTCGCAAACATTCAAGCAACCAATCATCAAAGCGAAGAACGACGGCGCGGTGCAGTTCAATGATCTGCGCACCGTGCAAGCGCTCGACGGATCATGGATCGTGCTGAACAAGAACGGTTCGATCAGCGTGCATAACGAAGAGGGCCGCGAGCTCGAGCGTTACAACGTGGTCGTTGGTTCGGTTATTTCGAAACCGGACGGAGCGAAGGTGAAGAAAGCCGAAACGTTCGTGCAATGGGATCCGTACAACGTCCCGATTCTAACCGAGCATTCGGGCAAAGTGGAATTCCGCGACATGATCGCGGGCGTCACGATCAAGCGCGATGTCGATGAAGCGACCGGCCTCATGGGCACGGTCATCATCGAGCACAAAGAAGATTTGCATCCGCAGATCGTCATCGTGAACGACAAAAAAGAAGTCGTCGCGAATTACTCGATTCCCGCTGGCGCGCACGTCATCGTCGAAGAAGGACAAAAAGTTCGCGCGGGCGCGTTGCTCGCGAAGACGCCGCGAAAAGTGGCGAAGACCAAGGACATCACGGGCGGTCTGCCGCGCGTGGCGGAATTGTTCGAAGCGCGCCGTCCGAAAGACGCGGCCGAGATCGCGAAGATCGACGGTATCGTTGAAATGGGCGGAACGGTTCGCGGCAAACGCAAACTGATCCTGAAAGACCCGGAAACGAACGCGGAAGAAGAGCATCTCATTCCGCTGACGAAACACATTATCGTTTTCAAAGGCGATTTCGTGAAGAAGGGGCAACAGCTGACCGAAGGTCCGGTTGTGCCGCACGAAATTCTCGAAGTTTGCGGACCGCAGGATTTGCAGGAACACCTCGTCAACGAAGTGCAGGAAGTTTATCGACTGCAAGGTGTCGAGATTAACGACAAGCACATCGAGATCATCGTTAGGCAAATGTTGCGCAAGGTGAAGATCACCGATCCGGGCGACACCTCGTTGCTCTGGGGCGATCAGGTCGATAAACTCGACTTCGAACGGGAGAACAACGAAGTGGTCGAGAAGGGCGGCAAGCCGGCGGAAGCGGTGCCAGTGTTGTTAGGCATCACCAAGGCTTCGCTCGAAACCGACAGCTTCATTTCGGCGGCATCGTTCCAGGACACGACGCGCGTGCTCACGGAAGCGGCCACGCTCGGCAAGGTCGATCGACTGCGCGGCTTCAAGGAAAACGTGATCATGGGTCACTTGATTCCGGCCGGCACCGGATTCCCCGAACATCGCGAGATTAAACTCGTGGAGAAGGGGGAACCGATTGGCGCCGCCATGGTGGACGACACCGCGATCGAACCGCAGCCGGCGATTGGTTAAGATCGACAAGTTGTAAGATCGACATGTCGATCGTCACGAAAACGGGCGATCAGGGTGAAACATCATTGATGTATGGCCGGCGTGTGCCCAAGAACGATCCACGCGTGGAAGCGTACGGCGCGATCGATGAATTGACCGCGGCGCTCGGCCTCGCGCGCGCATTTTCGCAGAACGATTTCGTTTCCGAACAAGTTCTGGCGATCCAAAAAGATTTAATCGTTTTGATGGGCGAGCTCGCGACGTTGCCGCAGGATTTCGATCGCTATTTAAAAGATGGCCACAAGAAAACGTCCGAAGAAATGGTCGATCGCATCGGGAAAGTGATTGTCGATCTTGAAAAGGACAAAACGCTTTATCCGAAAGACTGGGTGATTCCGGGCAAGAACACGGTTTCGGCTGCGCTAGATTTGGCGCGCGTCGCGGCGCGACATGCCGAACGTCGTGTCTTCGGCTTGGGAGATGTGAATCCCGAAATCATTCGCTACCTCAATCGCCTTTCCGATTTCTGCTGGCTGCTGGGACGAGTGGCCGAAAAACAAAATTAGGCGGCATCCTACACGTTTCGACGGTCGTTAGGCTTTACACCGCCACGGCCGGTTTCGCAGAATCTCTCGCGATGAAGTTGCGCTTGTCGATCTTGGCGATGTCGATCTTGACCCTGGCCGCGGCGAACGCCGCGCAATTAAGTATATCGATCGCGAACCAATCGAGTGAATTCACGAGCGCGAATCGGCTCGCCGTGCACGCCGTAGACGGGAGCGGATTGTCCGCCGGTAATCACGACACCGACCCGACGCACATGTGGCTGAACAGCGGCGACGGCACCTTTCCCGGCGGAACGCCTGCGTCCGATCCCGACCGACCGGGCCAACTCGCGCACATCACATTCAATCTCGGCGGCACGTTCACGATCGGCAGCTTTCACGTTTGGAATTACAACGAAGTGAACGCGAACAATCAGCAGTCATTTACAAATCGCGGCGTGCAAACGTTGACCATCTCGATCGCGAGCACATTGAACGGGACTTACACGCCGTTAATCGATCCGGCGAACAACACGACAACGTGGACCTTTGCGCAGGCGCCGGGAAATGGCGCCTACACCGGCGAGCTTTTTTCGCTGAGCGCGCCGGTTTCGGCCGCGTTTGTCCGTTTCGATATCAAAACGAATTACGGCGACGCGAATGGTTTGGTCGGTTTATCCGAGGTGCAAATTTTTAGTGTGCCGGAGCCGGCGACCTGGCTCTTGTTAGGCCTTGGCGGAGTGACCTTGTCGATCTTCTCACGCCGGCGCGATTAAGATCGCGTAAGATCGACAATCAACTCCCGCCGTCGTCGCCGGGCGCGTTTCCCATCAGACTAGCGCTGCCGTTTTCGTCGCTCTCCACATCATTTTCGCTGTTGTTTTCGTGGCTCGGCAAATCGACCGGCGGCGGAGGTAGCATATTTTCCTCTTCCATCTCCGTCGCATCCCGCGCGCGTTCTCGATCAATCACTGCGCGCCGTTTGTTTTTGTTGCGCTCTTTTTTACTCGCGCGCGCGGAACTCGAATGCGTTCGGGCCATCTTCCGCGAAGAGACATGGCTATCGTTTTGCGCGCGGTCGCTGCCGTGACCTGTCGAAACGCCGATTAAAGTCGAAACAGCGATTACGGCCGCGGCGAACGTTCGTTTGATTACGTTCATTGTTTGCTCCCGAATCGGAGTCCTCTGCCCTTTAATTTCGACGGGTCGCGCCGGGTGGTTGTTCAGGCTTTTTCGGGCCTTTCTAAGATCGACATTCTGTTTGCCTTTGGGCGGGTTGTATTGCATCTTCCCCGCTCGCTGCTGCGCCCCGTCGGCGTGAGTGCGAATCCCGTATGGCAAACAATACAGAATTATTGCCGGAACTTTTGGAAGCCGGCGTGCATTTCGGTCACCAGACCAAGCGCTGGAATCCGAAGATGAAGCCTTACATCTTCGAACAGCGTAATCAGATTTACATCATCAATCTCGACGAGACCGTGCAGCAGCTGCATCGCGCCACGGATTTTCTGCAGGAGATAACGCGTCGTGGCGGAAAAATTTTGTTCGTCGGATGCAAGAAACAGGCGCAGGAAGCAGTTAAGGAAGCAGCTCTGGCCTGCGGCCAATTTTATGTGAACCAACGCTGGCTCGGCGGAACGTTGACCAACCTGGCAACGATTCGCAAAAGCATCGGACGATTGAAATTTATCGAAGGGATCGAGCAATCGCCCCAATATAAGAAAATGGGCAAGCAGGAGTTGGCGGCGTTGAATCGCGAAGCAGCCAAACTGCGGCGCAATCTCGAAGGGATTCTCGAAATGTCGCAGCTGCCGCAGGCGCTGATCGTGATCGATACGCCGCGCGAACAGAACGCGGTGAATGAAGCGCGCCGGCTCGGCATTCCAGTGGTCGCGATCGTGGACACGAACGCCGACCCAGATGTAGTCGATTATCCGATCGCGGGAAATGACGATGCGATCCGTGCGATCCGTATCGTGTTGCAAAAATTGGTCGACGCCATCGTGTCGGCGAGTGGCGAAGCGCGTGTGCGCGAGCAGCTCGACATGTCAGCGGTCTCGGCCTAACGATCCGCAGAAAGGGAGCGAGGAATGAGTGCGGCAGTAGATGTCGATCCAAAATTAGTCAAACAACTGCGCGAGAAAACCAACGCGGGCATGATGGATTGCAAACGCGCCTTGGCCGAAGCGCACGGCGATCTCGAAAAAGCCGAAACGATTTTGCGCACGAAGGGAATCGCGAGCGCGAGCAAGAAGGCGACACGCGCGACCAAGGAAGGCATCGTCGCGTCTTACATTCATCTGCAGGGGAAAGTCGGCGTGCTCGTGGAAGTGAATTGCGAGACCGATTTCGTGGCGAAGAACGAAAACTTCCGCGCCTTTGTGAAAGATATCACCCTTCACATCGCCGCGGCGCATCCGCTTTACGTCAGCCGCACCGATGTTCCGGGAAATTTGATCGAGGCCGAGCGCGAGATTTACAAAGCGCAGGTGAAGGGCAAACCCGAAGGGGTCATGAACAAGATTGTCGATGGAAAACTCGACAAATTTTTCAGCACGGTGTGTTTGCTCGAGCAGGGCTTCATTAAAAATCCCGACCAGACGATCAACGATTTGGTGAAATCGAAAATTGCGGAGCTGGGTGAAAACATTGTCATTCGCCGCTTCACGCGTTACCTCGTCGGCGAACCGCTCCCGGGCGAACAAAGTGCGGACGCGGCATCTTCAAACGACGCGGGACAAACGGCGTAAGATCGACAATCACCGATTTGCCGACTTTCGTTGAACATCGCTTCCGATAAAGCGACGCGATGAAAAGGGTGATTGCGGCAATCGTGACGATTGCGGTCCTGAGTTACGCCGCGCTTGGCAGCATCTTTTGCGCGCTGACGGTAGTGCTGAACCACGATGAGCATCAGTTCATGGCCAGCGCCTGCATGGTCGCGCGGCATGGAATTCATCCTTATCGCGATTTCGCTTACTTTCAGATGCCGAACCTCGTTTACGTCTATTCGCTCTGTTTCTTCACCGGTCATCCATTTCTGGTGGCGCGATTGTTCAACGGGTTGTGCGGGTTTGCGCTGTGTTTAATTGTCTTTCTCACGGCCCGTTTTCTTTTTCGCTCGCTCGGAAGTTTGAGTGCGACGTTGATTGCGGCCAGCGCCGCAGTCTTGCTGCCGAGCACGGTGGTTTTTCAATACACCGCCTCGAAAGCTTGGAACCATAGCTCCGCCACTCTGTGCGCCGTGCTGGCGTTCGTGCTGCAATGCAAGGCGATCCGCCAAGCGCGCTGGAGCTGGTTTGCGTTCAGTGGATTTGCTCTCGGAATGGCGCTCGGGATTCGCCTGACCTTTGCGCCGCTGCTTGCGCCTTTCGTGATTGCGATTTTGATTTTCGACGTAGCCTCGTGGCGAAAAAAATTCTGGAACGTGGTCGCGTTTGCGTTGGGCGTGCTGCTCGCCAACGTGCCCGCGTTCTATTTTTTCCTCACGCGCTATCGCGACTTCACTTTCGACACGTTCACCTACAGGCAATTGGATCCGCAATATCTAAGGTCTCTGCCGGTTCCGCCGGGCGCGATGAACTTCGCCGACAAAATACGCTTACTCATCGAATCGTTCCGGTCGGACGCTGGCAGCCTCGCGGTCGCCGCTTTCGCATGCGTTAGCGTGATTGTGTTGACGATCGCGACCATCAGGCGATCCACGAAACCGCGGTTCGAAGTTATCTTTCTTATCGGCCTGATCCCGTTCCTTCTCGTTGGCTATTTCGCGCCGGACCCGGCGCAGTTTCAATATGGCTTTGCCTTGATCCCGTTTCTCCTGTTGCTCGGCTTGTACTCGCTATCCGATGTTAAGATCGACAATCGAATATTGCCCTCGCTCGCTGTCATCATCCTGCTCGCGCTTCTATGTTTCGATGCGGCCAAGATGCGCCAAAGACTTGTGACCTTAGGTCGAGTCTTCCAGCCACGATATTGGGTGCCGCTGCAAGTGGAGAAAACGTCGCAATGGATGCGGCAACAACTCGAGTCGAAATCTTCGGGCAAAATCCTCACCCTCTCGCCGATCTTTGCGATCGAAGCGGGTCTGCCGATTTACAACGAGTTTGTCACCGGCCCATTCGCCTGGCGGGTGAGTCATCTCCTTTCCGCGGAGGAGGCGGCGGCGCGGAAGTTTCCGTGGTCGCCCGGCCTCGCCGAATTTTTGAAACGCGATCCGCCTGCGGCCGTTCTTACCGGCTTGGAACCGAAAGCGGATTTAGAAGCGCCGATCATTCGCGAAATCACCGCACTCGGTTATCAACCCATCGATGCGCCGAATGGCGGCGTTCTGTGGCTACCGCGACAGTAGTTGTCGATCTTGCGTTAAGAATTTTTCTAAAAACGCACACGCGCAACTCTCCGCGCACATGCGTTTTCTTTTTGGGCGCGACATCATTTCGGATGTCGTGTCGTCATTAAGGAAACAAATTCTAGGGAGGAAAAATGAAGCTGGATACACTACGAAAACTTTACGTCGAGGAATTACGCGACGTCTATAACGCTGAGAATCAACTGCTCAAGGCGTTGCCGAAGATGGCCAAGGGCGCGTCGTCCGATGAACTCAAACAAGCGTTCGAGGACCATCTCGAGCAAACGCAAGGTCACGTCGAGCGGCTCGAAGAAATCTTCGAAGCTCTGGAGGAGAAACCGACCGGCAAAACCTGCAAGGCGATGAAGGGTCTTATCGAAGAAGGCTCGGAGATTCTGCAAGAGGAAGGTGAAGAATCCGTGCTCGATGCCGGAATTATCGCCGCCGCGCAGAAGGTCGAGCATTATGAGATCGCGACTTACGGAACGCTTCGGACTTGGGCAAATTTGCTCGGCGAAGATGAAGCGGCCGATCTGTTGCAGCAGACGCTCGATGAAGAAGGCGAAGCCGATAAAAACCTGAACGAGCTCGCGGAAGAGATCGTCAATCCCGACGCGCTGAGTGAATCGGAAGAGGAAGCAGCGCCGGCCGGATCGCGGCGTCGCTAAGATCGACAATCGCAAGATCGACAACTATCAGCGCCACCGCGTTCCCAGTAACGCGGTGGCGTTTTTGTTTTATGCGTTAAATTAAAAGCGGATGGGCCTGACCGAATACAAACGTAAACGCGACTTCGCAAAAACACGCGAACCGAAAGGCAAGCCGTTGCCGAAAGCGGTGAAAGGCGCGTCGCGTTTTGTTATTCAGAAACACGACGCCAGCCGATTGCATTACGATTTTCGTTTGGAAATGGAGGGCGTGCTCAAGTCTTGGGCGGTGCCGAAGGGACTTCCGTGGAAGCAGGGCGAAAAACATCTCGCGGTCGAAGTAGAAGACCATCCGGTCGATTACGCCACGTTCGAGGGAATCATTCCGAAAGGACAATACGGTGGAGGCACGGTGATGGTTTGGGACCGCGGCAAGTATTACGTTTACGGCGAGGAACCGTTGAAGGCGCTGAAGGAAGGTCGGCTGCATCTCGTGCTCGACGGCGAAAAAGCGAAAGGCGAGTGGGCGCTGATTCGCTTGCGCGGAAACGAAGACAAACCGCAATGGCTTTTGCTCAAAGCCGGCTCAAGTCTCAAGCCGCTTTCGAAAAAGCGCGACGACGAATCGGTCAAGAGCGGGCGGACGATGAAACAAATCGCCGGTGCGCACGATGCGGAGTGGCAATCGAACCGCAAAGACGAAGACACCGGCGCGAAGGCGACGTTGAAGCGTCGCATTCAGACGGCGCTTAAAAAAAAAGAAAAAAGTAAACCGGTAAGATCGACATCTTCTCCGGATGGAGATGTCGATCTTGCGGAGTTGCCATCGGCGAAGCCACGTTTTATCGAGCCGATGAAGGCGAAGCTGACCGAGGAACCGCCCACGGCCGGCGATTGGAGCTACGAATTGAAGTTCGATGGCTTTCGCGCCTGCGCGGTGAAAGACGGGAGCAAAGTGAATTTGATCTCGCGCAATGGAAACGAAATGCGCACCCGTTTTCCCGAGGTGGCCGAAGCGATGAAGCAATTGTCGATCAAAGAATGCGTGATCGACGGCGAGATCGTCGCGCTCGATGAAGAAGGGCGCTCGTCGTTTCAATTACTCCAGGCGATTGAGCTCGAAGGGCGCGAGGCGCCGCTCTGCTTTTACGTTTTCGATTTGCTCCAGCTTAGCGGCAAAAGTTTGCTGCGCCTTCCGCTGACGGCGCGAAAGGAATTGCTCGCGAAAGTTTGCGCAAACGTGAGCGATCCGATTCGTTATTCCGGCGAGATCGGTCGCGACCCGAAGCCGTTGCTGGCGGAAGTGAAAAAGCGCGGGCTCGAGGGATTGATCGGCAAATTGCGCGACTCAATTTACGAACCGGGCGGGCGCAGCGGGACGTGGATCAAATTAAAAACGGCGAACGAGCAGGAGTTCGTTATCGGCGGTTACACACCGCCGGCCGGCTCGCGAAAACATTTCGGCGCCATCCTCGTCGGTTATTACGAGAAAGGGAAATTGCGTTTTGCCGGCAAAGTCGGCACCGGATTTACGGAGAAGACATTGTCGATCTTGCACAAAGAATTTCGGAAGCTGAAACGCGACGATTGCCCCTTTGTCGATCTTCCATCGAAACAAAGCGGAAAATGGGTGCAGGGAATTACGCCATCGATGATGCGGAAAATGAATTGGGTGAAACCCGAACTCGTGGCGCAGATCAAATTCGCGGAATGGACGCGCGATAAAAAATTGCGGCAGCCGGTGTTTCTCGGATTGAGGGAAGATAAAAACGCGCGTGAGGTCACATCCGTCGCGTAACGATTTGCACGAAGGCGCGGATGCGTTTCATTCCTTGCGCAGATGAAAATAGGGCGCTCGATGTGTTTATTCGTGCTGGCGGCTTCGGCGAGCGCCGCGTTTGGCCAAGCCGAGCCGGTGTATGCGACCGATATTTCGAGGCCGACTCCGTCTGCCGTCCCCAATGGTTCGCCCGACGAGAACAGATCGATCTTCCGGTCGCACGACAATCGCGAACGCGAAGTGAAAACACAGGACAAGGCGCAGATCAAAAAATTGAAATTCGGCGGGGACCAAACGGAGGAACACGGCCGGTTTAAGGGAAGCATGATCGAAGAAGAAGCCGATCTCGCCAGTTTCAGAAATGCGTTGAACGCCGCAAAAGCGAAATCGCCGGAGCCGCAGGCGAGTCCCAATCAGAGCCCCGATGCCAGGGAGAAACCCGCCCCGAGCCCAACGGCCACCGCCACCGCCTCTCCCCGGCCTTCCTCGTCCCCGTAAGCCGCCCTTCGCCGATCGCGAGCTTTTGGGCACATTTGTAACAGGAAAAATGTCCTCCGCTTACCGCCGAATGTGAGGTCAGTTACGAAATGGACGTGATGCACTCGACTGAGCTCCCCGCGTCGCTGGACCTGGACTGTCCACGCGCCCGACCCGACCTGTTGGATGTTCGCTCCTCGCCCATCGATGGCCGGGGTGTCTTCGCGCGCCGGCCGATCCGCCGCGGCGACTGCGTGATCGAATACACCGGCGAACACATTCCGTGGTCCACCGTGGCCGATCAGGCGGACGATCCGCGCACTTACTTTTTTGGAATCAAGGACGGCACGGTCGTGATCAACCCCGAGCGCGGCGGCAATGAAGCGCGTTGGATCAATCATTCGTGCGCTCCGAATTGCGAGGCGATCGAAGAGGAAGACGGCCGCGTTTTCATTTATGCGTTGCGCGACATCCGCACGGGCGAGGAAATTTGTTACGATTACCAGCTCGAAGTGGACGAGCCGCGCACGGCGCTGGTCGAGAGTGAATCGCCCTGCCATTGCGGCGCAACGAACTGTCGTGGCACATTGCTCGCGCCAGTTTGAATATTCACGTTCTCGACACGCGCCAGCTCGGTCATCGCGGAATCGTCGCTGCGACCGCGCTCGAAACGAACGCAGGCCTCGCGCTTTTCGACACCGGCCCCGAATCGACTTTCGACAATGTCGTTGTCGATCTTGCGCAGATCGGTTTCAACCCGACCGACGTCCGCCACGTTTTTCTCAGCCACATTCATTTCGATCACGCGGGCGCCGCGTGGCGTTTCGCTGAGCTCGGCGCGATGATTTATGTGCACCCGCGCGGCGCGCCGCACCTGATTGATCCGGCGAAACTGGTGGAATCAGCGAAACGGATTTTTGGAAACGACATGGAACGTTTGTGGGGACGCATCGCGCCCGTCGCGGCTGAGCGCGTGCGCGTGCTCGAAGACGGCGATGTTGTCGAGCTGGCGCCGTTTTCCATTCGCGCGATCGCGACGCCCGGACACGCCAGCCATCACCATGTTTATCATTGGAACGATTGCGTCTTCGGCGGCGACGTGGCTGGGGTTCGCATCGGAAACGGCCCGCCCATCCCGCCCTTTGTCCCGCCCGAGCTGCACGTGGAATCGTGGCGCGAATCGATCGCGAAAATCCGCGCGTTAAAACCGAAGCAACTTTACCTGCCGCATTTTGGCCGCGTGGAAGACGACATCGATGCGCATCTCGATGTTATGGACGAGAAAGTGGCACATTGGTCGGAATGGTTTCGTGAAAAAATCCGCGAAGGCGTGAGCGAGCAACAATTAGTTCCCGCATTCGCCGAATACGAACATGTCGATCTTCGCAAGGGCGGCGCGAGTGAGGAAGACATCGCGGGATATGAAGCGGCCGATCCGAGTTACATGGCGGTGCCGGCGGCGTTGCGTTACTGGAAAAAATTTCATCCGGACGCGACCGGCGCGTCCGCCTGAAACGCACATGTCGATCTTACGGTTGATTTGGCGGCACGTTGCGTTTGCGCGGCGTGGGTGAAGGCGTGGGCTTCGTCTTCGCGATTGGCGTTGACGGTTTTCTTGGGACGCGAGTCCGGCCCGTTTCTTTGGTGCCATTGGGATTTGTCGGATTATTCCCGGTCGGCGTGTTCGTGACGGGAGCGCGGCCGTGATGTGGCGGTCGTCCGAAGGGCGGTCCCGGTGGCGGAGTTCCACCACTCACGGGTTGGCTGGAATAAACGCGCTCCGATCCGTTTGCAGCCGACGCATAGATCAGATCGCGGCTCGGCAATGTCGGGAAATCGGTGATGAGCGGATTCGTTTTCATGAATCGATCGACATCGAAATTCTGCACGGCGGGAAGACTGGTCGCACCTGGTGGAACATCGAGCATCTGGCCGGGGCCGACGCGCGCCCATTCGTTAGGCGCTTTCGTCAACGCCATCCGCGCCACGCCTTCGAGCACGTGAAGTCGGTTGCGGCCGGAACGCGTGGCTTCGAGCACGACCGTCGTGCCCGCGATCGCGACCGAACACGCCGCCGTTTTCATGGTCGCGCCGCCAGAATCTTTCGGCACCCGCAACAAGATCGCGCCGCCGTTCAGTTGCACGCTGCGGCCGGCCTTGTTGAAACTAAAGATGGTGTTCGATCCGAGCCGCGTAATCGTAAGATCGACAAATGTTAATTCCGAACGCGAATTGGTGCCGGTGCGCACGGCGGTGTTTTCCTGAATCGTTTCGTTGAGTGTAGCCGGGCGCGCCTGCTCATCTTCCGGCATTAATTTCACGTCGTGAACCAGCACGGTTACGCGCGCTTCTTTTTCGGCGGCGAAGAGAAACGCGGGAACGAACGAAAGGGCGCAGACGAATAGCAAGGCGATGAGCGAGAAACGCCTGCGTATTCGCGACGCCATCATTTTGATAAACAGAACGTCCTCCGAAAGCGAAAATCGCGCCAGCGTTTTTACGGGAAATAGGCGTTTGCCAGCGGGACTTTTCTCCCTAATGTCCAGCGCTTCAGCGGCGCTCGCATGATGAATTTATTTGGCCTAACCATTCTCGAATCCGGTGTGCAATTGTCGATGTTGTGCGCAATCGTTGGGCTCGTCTTTGCCTTTTTGCTGATCGCGCGAATCCTCCGTGACCCGGCCGGCAACGAGCGCATGCAGCAAATCGCCGCCGCCATTCAGGAAGGCGCGAAGGCATATCTCAATCGCCAGGTCGCAACCATCAGCGTTATCGCCGCGATGATTTTCGTGCTGCTTTTCTTTTTTAAAGATCACGCCACCGGCGTTGGATTTTTAATCGGCGCCTTCTGCTCGCTCATGGCCGGTTACATCGGCATGCGCATCGCCGTGCTTGCGAACGTGCGCGTGACTCAAGCCGCCACAAGATCGACATCGGCCGCGTTGCGCGTCGCTTTCAACGGCGGGGCTGTGACCGGATTGCTCGTGGTCGGTCTCGCGCTGCTCGCCGTTGGAATTTTCTACATCACGGCGTCGAAAATGATCGGCGTAGATAACGCGGTGCGCAGCCTCGTCGGACTCGCGCTCGGCGCGAGCTTGATCAGCGTCTTCGCGCGACTCGGCGGCGGCATTTACACGAAAGCAGCCGACGTCGGGGCCGATCTCGTAGGCAAGATCGAGAAGAACCTCGAGGAAGATGATCCGCGTAATCCGGCGACGATCGCGGACAACGTCGGCGACAACGTCGGCGATTGCGCTGGCATGGCCGCGGACGTTTTCGAAACCTACGCCGTCAGCATCATCGGCGCGATTTTGGTTGGATTACTCACGCTCGGCGGCGATCGCGCGGCGATTGTTTATCCATTTGTGCTCGGTGGAATTTCCGTCGTTAGCGCTGTCCTCGGCGTTTTATTTGTCAATCTCGCCGGCGGAAAACCGGCGACTGTTCTCATGGGCGGCGTCGCGGCGAGCGCGGTTGTATCCGCGATTGGATTCTGGCCGGTGACGCACTCGCTCTTTCCGAACGGCGTCACCATCGGCGGCGCGCTGCGTTCCGCGACCGATCTCTATTTCGCATCCATCATCGGTCTCGTCATGACCGCGGTCGTGGTCGTCATCACCAATTACTACACGTCGATGCGATATCGGCCGGTGCAAAAAATCGCGCGTGCGTCCGAGACTGGTCACGCCACCAACATCATCGCCGGTCTCGCCGTCGGTCAGCATGCGACCGCGTTGCCGGTCGGTTTCATCGGCATCGCCATTTTGCTCAGCTTCCATTTCGCCGGCCTTTACGGCATCGCCATCGCCGTCATGTCGATGTTGTCGATGGCCGGAATCATCATCTCGCTCGACGCCTTCGGCCCGATCACCGATAACGCCGGCGGCATCGCGGTTATGAGTCATTTGCCGAAAGAAGTTCGCACCATCACCGACGAGCTTGATGCCGTCGGCAACACCATGAAGGCGGTCACGAAAGGTTATGCCATCGCGTCCGCCGGACTCGCTGCGCTCGTGTTGTTCGGTTCGTATGTCGAAGAACTCAAAGCGCACGTCACCCGCCACGGCGAACCGTTCGTTTTCCAATTCAGCCTAACGGAACCGAAAGTCATCATTGGTTTGTTCATCGGCGGACTGCTGCCATTCATCTTCACCGCTTTTAGCATGGACGCAGTCGGCAAAGCGGCCGGTGCGGTCGTGCGCGAAGTGCGCCGGCAAATTCAAGCCAAGCCTGGCATTCTCACCGGCACCGATACGCCTGATTACGGCACGTGCGTTGACATCGTCACCAAAGCGGCGCTGCGCGAAATGATTATTCCCGCGCTTCTGCCAATCGTGTTCGTCATCGGCGTCGCCGTCATTCGACCGCTCGGTCCGGTTGTGCTCGGTGGAGTCCTGGTCGGAACAATCGTCACCGGTTTGTTCGTCGCCATCGCCATGACCAGCAGCGGCGGCGCGTGGGACAACGCCAAAAAATTTATCGAAGAAGGGAATATCGGGGGCAAAGGCTCATTCGCGCACGCCGCCGCCGTGACCGGCGACACCGTCGGCGATCCTTACAAAGACACCGCCGGTCCCGCCATCAATCCGATGATCAAAGTCGTCAACATCGTCGCGATTCTCATCATCCCGATTTTCTTTTAAATTTCTTCTGTGGCGGCAGCCGTGCCGGCTGCACTAAATTTATTTTTTTGCAGGCGACACGCCTGCCACTACAGCACGATCGATTTCAGCCCCATGACCTTTGTGTCATTCGTGGCCGTTGTGTGATAAGATCGACATGTGGCGGTAAATCCTTCGAAGTCACCGGGCGATTTCCAAATCGCGCGGAACGAACAATCACCCGCCGTTCGTCGCTCGACCACCCTGAGCAAACCCGATCCCGGCGCGAACCCATTCAAAGTCGTCATCGACCCGCGCGTGCGCGCCGATCTTCTCCGCGCCCTCTTCGAATTAATCGAGTATCACGACGAAGCCTTGGCCGAGCATTTCGCCGAAGGCAAACTCGCGCTCGATTCCTACAAGGAATACATCGAGCTCTTCGCCCGCAGCCTGAAAGAAACCATGGCTAGCCGCGAAGGCGTTTCCCATTTGCTCCGCGCCACCGGCTTCGACGTCCCGCCTAACGAAATCAATTTGAATCCCGAGCTCCGCTGGAAAAACGGTCCCGCGCCGTTCGGCTCAACGCTGCTTTAGTTCGATATTATTCGATCAATACGCGCTCTTCCGGCGTGAGTTTATCTTTCGGAATTGTCGCGATGATTTCACGCGCAGCGGCGTCTTGGTCGTTCGCGCGCAATGCAGCCGCGTAAACGGCGCGCCAGTTCGCCGGCGTCTTTTGCCATTCGATCGGCGGCGCGCCTTCGGGTTTGAATTGCGCCAGCGCCGGGCCAGGATCGTGCCGGCGTAAATAACCGAGCGCGGCCGCAACCCGATACGAAAGGCGGTCCGGATATTTTTCGACTAACGACTTTGCCATCGCTGCGTTTCGATCGACATCTACTCCGGCAAGCAGATTCAAGTACGCCAATTGCGCGGCCGCGTTCGGATCGTCCGGTTTTCGCGAGGAAATCTTTGCCGCGGCCACGCGTTGCACATCGAGATCGCGGCCGGCCTCACTCAACAACGCCGTTTGCCGAATCGCGAAGTCCATGTGCTCGGGATATTTCGCGAGCTGATCGTATGCTTTTAATGCCACCGCGTTCGCGCGACTTTGCTGCGCGAAGTTTGCGACAAAACGGAGCTTGCCCGGATCGGCATTCGCCAACGAGAGCGCGTGATTCCAATGCACCTCGGCATCGAGCGACGAGCCTTTCTCCTGCGCGGTGCGCGCGCGAAAACTTTCCAGCACGGAAGGGTCGAGCGTGAGATCGGGATGCGCCAACAGCGCATCGATATCGTTCCAGCGTGACGAAATCGCGAGGGCATCGAGTCGCGTGAGCAAAAGCTGATTGTCCTTCAGCGCGCGATCGGTCGAAGTGAGTGAGAGCACGCGCTCGGGTTGCTGATGGACGTTGAGCCACCGCGCAAGATCGACAACTTCATTCGGCGCGCCGCTGTTCCACTTCGCCACCGTCTGATCGTAGATCGTGTTCGCCTGTTCCGGATGAAGCTCCATGCGAAGATCGGCCGCGAGCAGCGCATCCGTCACGCTCACGTTTTGCAACGAATCGAGCATTTCCAAAACCCGCTTCTGTTCCTGTTTCGATAATCCCGGCGCTTTCGCGAGCGACTCGATCGCCGCCTGCTGCGCGTCGCCCGATTTGCCGGCGAGCTCCCACAAAATCTGTTTCGCTTCCGTCTGTTCCTCATGCGCGGTCGCGACCGCGAGCAGCTCGGCCAGTTGAAAACGAATCCGGTCGTCGTTAGGCGCGCGTTTCGCCGCGAGGCGCGCGAACTCGACCGCCTTCGCGTGGTCGCCCGTCTTGCGCATGTACATCGACGCAATGCTTAGCGTCTTCGCGTCCGGATCGGCTTGGAGTAATTGCGATAGGATCGGCTCCGCCATTTTCAATCGGTTCGAGCGCACCAGAAAATCCACATACTCTTGTCGATCTTGCGCGGTGCATTGCGGCAACTTCACGACTTCCTCCCAAAGATCGGACGCTTCCGGCCGGCCAAATCGCGTGGCCAATCGCGCCGCGCCGCGCAGCGCCTGATAATTGAGCGGATCGAGTTGCAAAGCCGCGCGATATTTTTCGGCGGACTCACTCCATTTCTCGCCGCGCGCGAAAGTTTCCGCCTGCGTCGCGAATTCATTCGCGCGCCAACGCTTGAGCCGGTGATAGCCGAACCGTAACGCGAACACGCCGACCACGAGCACCGCGATGACGACAATGCTCCAGACGAGCGCGCGTTTCCGCGCTTCTTGCCGGCGCTTTTGGCTGACCGTTTGGGGCTGCTCGCTCATTGCGGATTAAAATTGAAAACGGCGCGCAAAGTCTCGATCGCTTTTTCCGCCGGCGGTTGTCGATCTTGCGATATAACGCTGCACGACACAATCTCCGTGGCCGATTTCCGTTTGCCTTCGAGGTGCATCGTGAGCGGCGGCGGCGCCGCGCCGAGCACCTGGTCGGGTTTGTAATCGATCGGGACCGGCTCGCCGTTTCGCCACGCACCCCAGAGCTCGAGCGCGTGCACGTTGCCGCGATGAAAACGGAAAAGATAAAATCGCAACGGCCGACCGTTCAATTCGGTGTCGCGAATTTCGGCGGCGCCGTCCAACTGCCAGCCGATTCCAGGCATGCAGATGTCCGGCCGATGCACGAGCGCAAATCGATTCCACGGCGACGGTTTCCAAAAGAAATGGAAACAATCGGCCGAGCCGTTCGCAAGATCGACATCTTCATGTCGAATGTATTCGCCCGAAGTCGGATGAAGCTCGCTCCAAACATCCCGTGGAATCGCGCCCGGCTTGTTCGCGTCATTCGCCATCACGCTGAAGAAAGGCGCCGTCTGCGTTTCATCGTCCGCCTCGATGTGCGTCGCCCATGTGCGCGCTGCGATTAAACCAACGATCACGCTAATCGTTAGGCCGGCAAATAGCGGTGACGACAATTTCGGCAGCACTCGAAATGAAGATGTCGATCTTGCGCTGGTCGTTTTGCGCGCGAGCAATTTCCCCGCGAACCAAATCGCGAGCACGAGCGCGGTGATGATGATGTTGCCGACGAGATCGTGAACGCGATCGACCGATTCGATGCCATGTTCGTTCGCGTGCAAGGTGAGCGCGAGCGTGCGCGCGAGATTGGTCGCGATGGCGAACGCGATCGCGATTACCAAAAGAACAATGCGGCGCGTCGTGCTCAGAAGAAACCACTCGCCCATCGCCAGGCCGAACATGATACCCGCCTGCAGCGAACGAATGCCGCTGCACGCCTCCGTGATTCCGACGAGACCGTTGCGCAATGCAATCGCCCCGCCCGAAGTCTGCGCTTGAATGCCTAACCAATGTAAAATTTCCGTGGTCGCGACCGCGACCCAGCGCATGAGTGTGCTCGTGATCGGTTGCTCGATTCGCGGCGGCCACGGCAGCGCGGCGAGAAAAAAGCAGACTGGAAAAATTTCCGCGCGCACGAGCGCGCGTCCGCCGGTGCGATAGAGGACCGCGATGGTAGTGATGATCGCAAGCGCGGCGATGCTCCAGATGACCACGATCGGATGCCAGACTTGGGTGCGCGCATATTCCAAACCGAAAACCGCGGTGCCGATGATGAAAGCCAATAGACCGATCTTCGTAAGATCGACATGTGCAAGATCGACATCGTCCATTTGCGTGCGCAAAAAACGGCGAACAGCGAAGCCAATCGCCAACAGCGGCACCGACCAACCGTAGGAATAATTCGGATTTGCCTGCCAATGTTCGGCCGCGCTCCAGATGGCCCAGCCCCAAATCGCGCCTAACAAAAGCGCCAGCCAGACGATTGCGGAAATATCGCTGCCACGACCGCGCGCATTGTGTGCAGCCTGCGAAATAACGGGCGATTCAGCCATCGGCGAAGACGTCGGCAACGTAGAAGAATATCGTTGACTTGGAAGCGCGGAATTGCGCAGCATGACCGCGATCTATGAGGAGAATATTCGTTTTTGCTTTTATAAGCGTCGTGGCTGCTCTAATCGCGCGCGCCGACATCATTCCGACGCTTTCGCCAGGTGTGCCAGCCCCGACCAGCGGCGGCTTCACTTGGAACTACGCGACTAATGTCACTGTCGATCAAACGGTGAATCCCGGCGATTTCTTCACCATTTACGATTTCGGCACCATCGTTGCGAATTCGAACTCACAACCGGCGGGCTGGACCTTCTCTACTTCGCTGACCGGCACCAACCCATCGCTCGTAATCCCGACGGACAATCCGAGCATCATGAACCTGACCTGGACATACACCGGCACGACGCCGATCAACGGGTCCGCATTCCTCGGTAACTTCGCCGTCGTCGCGACGACGAATCAATTGCGCGACTCCGATTTTGCGGCTGAAGCAACTCGCAACAGCGGCCCGAACGCCGGCACAAAGATCGACAATGTCGGTCGCGTGTCAGTTCCGGTCCCGGAAATGTCGGCCCTGGTGCCGATCCTGAGCCTGTGCGGTGCGGTCGCGCTCAGCGGCCTGCCATCGCTTTTGCGTCGCCGAAAATAAATTTCCATTCCTCCTCCATGAGGCCACTGCATTCGTGCAGTGGCCTTTTTGTTACTGCGACGAAAATGAAGTTGTCGATCTTGCCGATGTCGATCTTAGTTAGGCCGCAAATTACCCCGGGTTAATCGGTGGCAATCCACTTGCTCAAAAACTCTTGGTTTAACCCAACGACAATGGCAACATGCAGCCCGTCCAGTCATGCCGAGTGATCTAAACTCTTCCGCTCGACTGCGTTTATGGGGCGTCCGCGGCTCAATTCCTGTGCCCGGTCCGTCTACATTACGCTACGGCGGTAACACCACCTGCGTCGAATTTCGCGCCGACGGCGAGATCATTGTGCTCGACGCCGGCTCCGGCATTCGCGCGCTCGGAAACGAGCTCGAGCGTGAGTTTAAATCGAAGCCGATTCACGTCACGATGTTGAGTACGCACGCGCATTGGGACCACATTCAGGGGCTGCCGTTTTTTTTGCCGGGGTACAGCGAGAAAAATTCTTTGCGTTTGTTAGGCTACAAAGGAGTCGGCGGCAGCTTTGGCGCGATCCTCAGCCGGCAGATGGCGGTGCCGTTTTTTCCGGTGCGTTTGCGCGATCTGCCATGCGACTTGTCGATCCAGGAATTGACCGACATGGAGTTTCGGATCGGGCCCGTGCGGGTGCGCTCGCGTTTCGTGAATCATCCCGGAAACTGCGTTGGATATCGACTCGATGCCGGCTCCGGCTCAGTCGCGTTCGTTCCCGACAACGAGCCGTATGAGTTTCGCAAATTGCACGCCGAAGCGTGCGCGCGCGCGACGCCGGAACAGGCGCGCAAATTCGCCGTGACCGAACGCGCCAAGCTGGTCGAGTTCCTGGAGGGCGCCGACATTCTCTTTCTCGATGCGCAATACACCGACGAGGAATACCAGCAGCATATCGGGTGGGGACACGGCTCGTTAACGACTTCGGTTGACCTCGCGGTCGATGCGAAAGTTAAGCAGCTTTTGCTTTTCCATCATGATCCGAATCACGACGACGACACGGTCGACGAGATGGTGGAACGCGCGCGGGAGATCGCTCGCGACCGTCGCAGCAAGCTCAAGGTGGACGCGGCGCGCGAGGGCGCGGAGTTTTTGTTGAACGGCCGCTGAGTTGCGCCGCGCGCGGGCTGCTTTAACCTGTTCGCCCACGATTTGCCTCGTGGTGTAATGGTAGCACAAGTGACTCTGAATCACTTTGTCTAGGTTCGAGTCCTAGCGAGGCAGAACTTGTCGATCTTACGCGTTGTCGATCTTGCCGCGTTTGGTTTTGAAAAAATCCTGCAGGATTGCCGCGCATTCGTTAGCCAAAATTCCGCCATTGATGTTGCAATGGTGGTTCAAGGTCGGCATCTGCAGCAAATTGACGATGCTGCCGGCCGCGCCGCCCCGTTCATCGGCACAACCGAAGACCACGCGTCGAATACGCGCATGCACCGCCGCGCCCGCGCACATCGGGCAGGGCTCTTTCGTGACAAACAAATCGCAATCCGTTAGGCGCCAATCGCCCACCGCCGCCTCCGCTTGCGTGATCGCCAGCATCTCGGCGTGCGCAGTCGCGTCCTTGAGCATCTCGACCTGATTATAGGCGCGCGCGATTATTCTTCCGTTCTGCACCACGAGCGCGCCGACCGGCACTTCCTCGGCCGCGAAGGCTTTCTTCGCCTGCCGCAACGCTTCACGCATCAGGTCCGCGTCATTTTGATTGTCGATCAAAGCGTCCATTGCAATAATCTGCGGCCATAAACCTAACGAGCACCATGAAAAAGCTATTTTTTACCGCGGTCGCCTTTCTCTCATTGATCACGTTTAGCTTCGGGCAACAAGAGGCGGTCGATCGTTCCGCCAATATCATCCGGGAATTTCGCACCATGCCCGAGCGAAATATTCCGCGCAATGTTCTGCGTAATGCTCACGGTCTCGCCATCATCAGCGTGGTCAAAGCTGGATTCATTTTCAGCGCTCGCGGCGGCAAAGGTGTTGTCGTTGCGCGCACGCGACATGGCTGGTCAGGGCCGTCATTCATCGGCACCGGCGGCGCGGGGTGGGGCGCGCAAGTTGGCGCGGAAGTCACCGATTTCGTTTTCGTTCTGAACAATGAAGCTGCGGTGCGCGCGTTTTCGCGCGATGGAAACGTCACGCTCGGCGCGGATGCGAGTGCGGCGGCTGGGCCGGTGGGACGCTCCGCCGAAGCGTCGATCACGCCGAAAGCTGCGATTTACACTTATAGCCGGAGCAAAGGTTTGTTCGTGGGCGCGTCGCTGGAGGGCGCGGTCGTCGGCACGTTGAAAGATGAGAACACGAAATATTATCGGCGACCGGTGACGGCTTACCAGATCCTGCACGGCTACGTGAAGCCGCCGCCGTACGCGTCCAGATTGCGCACCGCGCTTGGCCGCTAAGATCGACAATCGCAAGATCGACATCGTGAAGAAGTTTCTCGCGCTGCTCTTGCTCGCAACCAGCGCGTCTGCGCAGGAACAGGAGCAGAAGCTGGTCGATCGTCTGCTCAAACCGGACACGACGCTGGAGAATTCCGCGCAGAAGAAAAAATTCATCGCCGATGGCGCCGCGGTCGACAAACGCGCCAACGCGAGGGCGTTTTATTTTCAGCAAAAGGAAAAGCCGAAACAATTTGGCGGAAATCGCAGTTACTCGGCGAACGAATTCGAGTCGAAACCTTTCTACACCGCGCGCGACCGTTCCACGTTTCGCACAAGATCGACATCTTCTCTTCGCACGTATTCGACATCGACCTCGGCTCTGGTGCGCGCGTCGCACGACGCAAACAAAGCGGCGAACACTCGCGAGTTTGCGGAGCAGCGCCCCTTCCTTGATCGAGGCAAGAGTGAGAAGTCGGTCGAGTTCCAGCGCAAGAACAAGCCGATGACGATCGAAGACGTGCGCGAATTGCTGAACAAAAATAAGTAGCGCGTTCGCTCGACGCGTATTCCGTAGCGACATGCAACCGGACGAAGCGCTCGGGTTATTGAAACGCGGCGCGGCGCAGATCATCAGCGAAGAAGAATTGCGGCAGAAGCTGTCGTTAGGCCGGCCGCTGCGGGTGAAGCTCGGGGTCGATCCTACGAGCGCGGACATTCATCTCGGCCATACCATTGTCTTGCGGAAGCTGCGGCAATTTCAGGATCTCGGACACACCGCCGTGCTCATCATCGGCGATTTTACCGGGATGATCGGCGACCCGAGCGGACGTTCGGCGACGCGGCCGCACCTGTCGCATGATGAAGTGTTGGCGAATGCCAAGACGTATCGCGAGCAGGCGTTCAAGATTCTCGATCCAGCGCGAACGGAGATGGTGGCAAATGGCGATTGGTTTCGCGCCATGAGTTTCGAGGATGTGATCCGGCTCAACAGCCGGATGACGCTGCAACAACTTTTGCAGCGCGAAGATTTTCATGAGCGCATGAGCAGACAACAACCGATCCGCGCGCACGAAATTCAATATCCGATCATGCAAGGCTGGGATTCGGTCATGGTGAAGGCGGATGTCGAGCTTGGCGGAACGGACCAGCTCTTCAACAATCTGGTCGGCCGCGAATTTCAGCGCGAGCAGGGGATGCCGGAGCAGGTCGTGTTGCTGTTACCGATCCTCGAAGGGCTCGATGGGACGAAGAAGATGAGCAAGAGCCTGGGCAATTTCGTGGGCGTGAATGAAGCGCCGGCGGAAATGTTCGGAAAGCTTATGAGCATCTCGGACGAGCTCATGGCGCGGTATTACACACTTTTGTTAGATCGACAATTGCCTAACGAGGTGCATCCGATGGAAGCGAAGAAGCAGCTCGCGTTTGAAATCGTGCAGACGTATCACTCGGCCGCGGCGGCCAAGAAAGCGTTGGAAGATTGGAACGTGCGCTTCAGCGAAAAACATCTGGCCGAGGCGGAGCTGCCGACATTCCAGGCGCGCGAGCAGGATGTGATCACAACCGTGGTCGATGCGTTTGCCGAAGCGTTTAATGCCAAGAAATCGCGCGCGGATGCGCGGCGGTTGATTCAACAAGGCAGCGTGCAGATCGATGGCGAGAAGATTGTCGATCTTGCGGCGAAGATCCCGCTTCGTGCGGGACAGGTGTTACGACTGGATAAGACGCACGCGGTCAGAATCGCCTGATCCGTACAGCAAAAGAGCGCGATGGACTCGCGCTCTTTTGGAAAACGTAGATGTCGATCTTACGCTGCGGCTGCTTCGAACATCGGGAACACCGGCGCGGGTTCCACAAATGGCGCGGCGATCCCTTCGAAATGCGCGCGGATGCTGCGAAGCTCACCGGTGATGAACGCGTCCACGAAATGCAGACGGCGATCGAGCCAGGCGAAAAGTTTATTTTTGATTTCGTAATGAACCGCGAGCGTGACTTCGGTGCAGGACGGGCGGATTTCTTCGAAATTAATCAGGCCCATCAGGTCGATGTTGCCGCCGACCGATTCGAACGCGACCTCTTGCGCCGAATCGTTATCGATCGACAAGAGAACGGTGCGCGCGCTGAATCCAAACGGACCGCGGAAGCTGAAGTCGACCGTTTTGGATGAAGTGACAGTGGCCTTCGTCACCATCAGGAACTGGCGACGATAGGAGTGGATGCTGGCGAGGCGGGCTTTGCACTCGGCCAGCGGTTGACTCATGTGAAGTGTTTTTTCGAGGAGCATAATAGCAGGGTTGTTGTTTCGGCTTCCTCTTTAGCAACGGCGGTGCCAGCGCATTTTACCTAGGGAGACCGTTCCGAGTGTCACTTTTTGTGTCACTTTCCGTTACACGGATGTCGTGTCACGAAACACAAGAGGCGATCCTGGCCAACCGAGATTACTTCTTCGGAATTCGCGCGGAAAAGTAGATGTCGATCTTACGCTGCAGCGGCGCGGCCGGACGCGATTGTTTCCATCATCGAACGAAAAATCTTTAAGCCATCGGCGCTGCCAAGACGCGCATCGGCAGCGCGGTCGGGGTGCGGCATGAGTCCGAAGACGTTTCGTTCACGGTTGACGATGCCGGCGATGTTTTCGATGGAACCGTTCGGATTCGCGTCGGGAACAATTTCACCGCGATCATTCGCGTAACGCAGGATCACTTGTCGATCTTCGTTGAGTTGGCGAAGCGTTTCCGGATCGGCGAAGTAGCAACCTTCGCCATGCGCAACCGGCATGCGCAGCAGCGAACCTTGTGCGCAACCATGCGTGAACGGCGAATCGGCAACTTCCACGCGCATCGTCACCATGTCGCAAACGAAGCGCAGACCGCGATTGCGCACGAGCGCGCCGGGAAGAAGGCCCGCTTCGCACAAAACTTGAAAACCGTTGCAGGTGCCGAGCACGAGTTTGCCCGCGCGGGCATCGGCGATGACGGCTTTCATAATGGGCGAGAACCGGGCGATGGCGCCGCAGCGCAGGTAATCGCCGTAGGCGAAGCCGCCGGGAAGGACGATGGCGTCGTAGCCGCGCAGCGATGTTTCCTTGTGCCAAACGTAATCGGCTTGCGCGCCATCGATACTGTTGATGGCGGAGAAGCAATCCTGGTCGCAGTTCGAACCAGGAAATCGAATGACGGCGAATTTCATTGTCGATCTTAGCGCAAGCCGCGAAGACGTTGTTCTTCGTGGTAATCATTCACGACAAGGCAGGCGTGAATCACTCCCGGAATCCACAAAGCCAGTGTGAGGAGAAGGCTGAGCAAAAAGCTGCCCAATCTACCGGTCATCAAAACCGCGATCGGCGGACACACCACACAAAAGAAAAATCGCAGCGCTTTCATGATTTTTTTCGCAGTTCGTAATCTTCGATCACCGGATTCGAGAGCAAATCGCGACAGAGACCGTGCAATTTTTTTTCAAGATCGACATCGTCACCTTCTACATCGATCTCCATGAATTTGCCGATGCGGACGCTTTTGACCTCCGGCATTCCGAGGTGGCGCATGGCGTCGCGGACGGCGTTGCCTTGCGGATCGAGGACAGCTTCTTTCGGTTTAACGATGACGTTGACCTTCACCGGCCAAAGCTAGCGAAGATCGAGATGGCAACAAGCGTCTTGCGGCGCGGTTCTCGTCGCGATTGGGTTGCGCGTGATTGTTCGCCATCTTTATCGCCTTCAAAGCGATGCGAGAAATGGCGAACTTACCCTTCGCATTCGGCGTTGCGTCTTCCAGGAGGGCGCGCAATTGCGCCGTGCTCGACAACTTGATCGTCATCTCGCTCGTCTTCGCCGAAGCCACTTTCACCCCGGCGCCGTGCACGACCGGGCCGAGTTTGAAATTCGAAAGCGTGAGCGTGTTGCCGCTGTAATCGACCACGAACGAGCCAACGTTGTCCGACGTTTCCAGTCGCATACCGGAAGCGATGTTCGAAAACGAGCCGCTAAAGTTTGTTGTCGATGTTAGGAGGGTGAAATTATCGGCGGGCGTGACGGAATTTTGAAAGCCGTTCGCGAAAGCGAGCACGAGTTTGCCGCCCAACGCGACGGTGCCATTCACATTCATTGAGCTGTATTGCGTGCCTTGTGTAAGTCCGCCGAGTTGGAAACTGAGATTGGATGATTGCAACAACGCGACATTCGCTTTCACGGCCAGGCCGTTGCCGCCGAGCGCGGGCTGCAACGTGGCGTTATTTTGAATTGACGGCGCGTTGATCGTGCCGTGCGCGTCGATCATTCCTCCTTGGAAATTGAGCGCGGTGGTGGAATTGACCGTGCCGCCACTCATACGAAATGTCGCTCCGGTACTCGTTCCGGGCGCAACCGTCTGCGTGAAGCTCCCGGCGCCGGTGATATTCAATGTGCCGCTTCGAACATCGACAATCCCCGAGGAGCTGACCGCGCCGTTGAACACGAGAGTGCCGCCCGAGACGGTTGATATTGTTCCGGTATTGCTGAAACCACCGGTGCCGTTTCCACTCAAGAGCAAGGTGGCGCCGTTGGCCGCAGTCATCGCACCGGCGTTCGACAAGCCCGATGAGCCGGGATCGACCGTCAACACGTTCGCCGTCGCATTGATGGAACCACCGGCCTGAAGCACGATGCCGATTTGATCGCCGCCGAAGGTCCCGCCGACGTTGTCTCCTTGGAAGCGGTTGTTCGTGCTCAGGGCACCGTTGCCCAGAATGCGGTCGGCGTTCGTTAGGTTAACCACGCCATTGCCCGTTAGGGTCACATCGCCGTTTAGGGTGAAGTCGGTGAAATTGCTTCCGGCGGAGTTTAAAAAGATCGCGCCGTTGTTCGTGATCGTTCCGCTTAACGTCGTGTTCGTTGAATCGTTGAACGATGCGTTACCGCTGAACATGGTTCCGTTCAGCATCGCGAAATTGCTCGCGAAATTCACGCCGGCGCCGGACGCCGAGGAGAATGTCCCCGAGTTCATTCCGCCGGACGCGAAGACGAGGGCGCCGTTCGCGGCGTTGACCGTGCCGGTGTTGTTGAGGTGCAAGTTGAAGGTCAGGACATCCATTCCGTTGACCTTTGTCACCGTGCCCGAATTATTGAACGCGCCCGCGCCGCTAAAAACCGGAGCGCTGTCGAACGTCAAATTGTACGTTCCATGATTGTTGATCGTCGGTCCGTCCAGCGCCAGCGTCGTCGATTGGGTGCTTGTTCCGAAGATCGACAACGTACTCGTGCCGCCGATCGTGCCGCCGCTGTAACGCAAACCCGCGTTCAGCTTGAGCGGATTGCTCAAGACCAAAATCCCGCCGCTCATCTGCAATCGCTGAATCGCCACGCCACCGGGGATGTTTTGTGTCACCGAGCCTGACGAAATGACGGCGTTGTATTGGTTCCCATTTGCGTCGTTCGGCACGACATTTGGTTTCCAACTGGAGGCGCTGCTCCAATTGCCGGACGGCACGTTCAAACTCACGGTCGTTAGGCTGACACCCGACAGGACGGGAATAAATCCGTCAAAGGCCTGATCGATCACATCGAGCATGTCGATGTACTCGCGAGGCGGTGTCGGGGGCCATTCCGTCCTGTACACGCCGCCGCCTTGCTGCTGCGCGATGACCGCTTCGATCAAGTCGCGGTTTTGTAACAGGGAAAAATCCGTAATCAACGGCGAGCTCGCATACAAAACCTGCTCATTGAATTCCTCTGGCTTCGTGATGTGCCCGTTCGCCGTCGCCATCACGAATTCGCCGCCGGATGCCGTTTGGCATTCGCCCGTTTTCTTCGAGCACATCGTGCCGTGACCCTCGAACACGAACAACTTCGTCGGCCCACCGGCATTTGCATTCATCGACGCTGTCCCGCCGGAAATTCCCGCGCTCACGGCCGCGGTCGTTACTTTGAGCGAGGCGCTATTCCGCGGAACCGAAACCAAAATCGCACCCTGGTTTAAGGTCAGCTCGCGCGCGGCTTCGTTGAAGCTGAAAATGGTGTTCGCGCCCAGCCGCGTGATTGTGAGATCGCCGAACGTCAGCTCCGCGCGCGAATCCGTCCCGGTGCGCACCGCTGATTTGCCGGTTACTTCATCGCTCACCGCCGCGGGCCGGACCGCGGCGCCATTCATCAGGTTGACCTCGCGAATGATCCGCGTGACGCGCGCGGATTGCAGGGTCTCCGCGCGCAAGATCGACATCGTACTCGCGGCCGCGAGCGCGGCGAAAACGAGCACGTGTCGTTGAGATTTCATCGCGATGTCCCCGCTGCTTTCGCCGCATCAATTGTGCCTAACGAATCGATTTCGCGCGTCGCCGCATTCGTTGGCGGCGGGGTCCCGGATGCAGCGTTGATGGAATTGTCGATCTTGCCGCCGTCGGTCACCGTCGCCGCGTTGCCCGCGCCGTGGATCACCAGATTTGTTTCGACTAACTGCTTTTTATTTTTCGCGCGCGCCTGCTTTTCGGCATCGCGCGCAATCGCCGCTGCGTTCGGTAACGGTGAAAACTGCGTCAACAAGCGGCACGTTTTCAAAAAACGCGCATCGTCAAAATCGACCGCGGCGCTGAGCTCGCCGTTTGGATTGGCGATGACCATCTGTCCGGTCTCGACCAGCATCGAGTCGCCGAAATGCCTCGGCCGATACAATCGCGCCGTTCCCTGCAGCACCAGCAGCTTGTACGTCGTTGCATGGTGCTCGAACACAATCGTCGTCCCCGCCGTCGCGACCGCGATGTCTCCGGCGACGAGCCGCGCTCCGCGTGCACCGCGCGGCGTTTGCAGTAACACCGCGCCGTCCTGCACATTTAAATCACGCCGATCCTTGAACGAAAACGTGCTCTTCTCCGAAAGTCGGGCCACGATTTTGCCGGGCAACGCTAACTCCGCGCGCGAGACTGCGCCCGTCACTACCGATTCATTTTCGTTGATCGCGTCGCCTTGCTTCAACGCGCGCTCGCCCGTTTTCACTTCGTTAACAACGGCGTTCACCGTTGCCGCTTTCGATTCGCGCGCGTCGCTCGCCCGGACTGCTGTCAGCATTGCTAATGCAACGAAAAGGCCGGGGCGCATTGGAAACCACGCGAGTATTGCGGAGGAATCCGCGAAAAGTGAAGCGCTAATTTGCCGCGGCCCCGACGCGTAAGATCGACATCTTGTAAGATCGACATGATGGTCGTCGCGTGAAGACGGCTCCATGGAAGATCGCAGCTGCCTGGGTCACGCTCTGCGTCGTTTGGAGCTCGACCTGGCTCGCGATCAAAGTCGGCCTGCGCGATCTGCCGCCGATCTCATTCGTTTGGATTCGCTTCGTCATCGCCATCGCTGTTCTCGTCGCGGTTTCGTTAGGCCGGACCCGCCTGATCCCGCCGCGTCGCGAGGACTATTGGGTCCTCGCCTTCACCGGTTTTCTCATGTTCGCGGTCAATTACGCGCTGTTATTCTGGGGCGAGCTTTACGTCTCGTCCGGACTTGCCGCCGTTTTGCAAACGACCATCCCGATCTTCGGAATGCTTTTCGCGCACTGGCTATTGCCCGATGAACCGTTACGCCTGCAAAAGGTCGCCGGCGCACTTATCGCCCTCGGCGGTGTGGCGCTCATCTGCGCGCGTTTGTTCAGTTTCAATGGTGTGCTCGCGTTTTGGGGCGGGGTCGGCATTTCGTTAGGCGCAGCCGGCGCCGCGTTTTCTAACGTGCTGCTCAAACGCCACGTCATCCAACTCGCTCCGGCCATGCTCGCCGCCTGGCAAATGATTCTCGGCACCGCGCCGCTCGTCGTTCTCGGATTGATCGTGGACGGCAATCCCGCGCGCTTTCATTGGAGCAGGATGTCGATCTTTTGTTTGCTTTATCTCGCCGTCATCGGCTCCGCGCTCACGTTTCTGTTGCTCTACTGGCTGCTTCCGCGAATGACGGTAACGAATCTGCAAACCATCTCGCTCATCACGCCGCCCGGTGCGGTCATGCTCGGCTGGTGGTTAGGCGGCGAAAATTTTCCGCTCTGGTCGATCTTCGGCGCCGCCTTCGTCTTGTTAGGCGTGTGGCTGATTTTTCGACGCGTGAAAGATCGACAAGAAGCCGAAGCCGAAGTCGCTGTACCGGAACGCGGCTGAACCTTACGCCGCGGCCCGGCGTTTCTGCTTAACGAGTGACCCGGTCGATCTTCGCGCGCCGTTGCGCGTGCCGCCGCGTTTCACTTTTACGGTTTGCGAGCGGTTGATGCTTTCCTGCAAAACTTTTACAAGATCGACAACGTTGGTCTGGCGCGGCGCAGCGGGAGCGGCGGCGGGCAGCGATTTGTTCTTCGCTTTGCTCTCGATCATCTCCATCACCGCATCGCGATATTGGTCGCGATATTTCTCCGGCTCCCAATCGCTCGACATGCTGTCGATCAACGCCTGCGCCATCTTCAATTCTTTGTCGGTCAATTGCGTCGTCGGCCGATTCAATTCTTCCGGCGTGAGCACTTCGCTCGCGAAATGCATGAGCTCGAGCACGAGAAATAATCCGTCCGGTTTCACCGCCGCGAGATATTCGCGGTTCGCGATCACCACTTTGGCGATGCCGATCTTTCCCGTTCCGCTCAGCGCCTTGTGCAAAAGCGCATACGCTTTCTCGCCGCCTTTCTGCGGTTCGAGGAAGTACGGCTTGTAGAAAAATTTTGGATCGACATCGTTAAGATCGACAAAGTCGGTGATGTCGATCGAGTGGGTCGATTCGATGCGCACCTTTTCGAAATCTTCGTCCGTCAAAACAATGTAGCGGCCTTTCTCGTACTCGAAGCCCTTTACGATTTCATTCGCCGGAACTTCTTTCTGATCGGCGTCGGCGACTTTTTTGTAGCGAATCGGGCTCAGATCGCTCTTGCGCAGTTGGCGAAAGCTGAGTTTTTCTTCGCGCGTCGCCGGATAAACGGCGATGGGTATGTAAACGAGGCCGAAGCTGATGCTGCCTTTCCAGGTCGGACGCATGGCGAGTTCTCCTTGTTGGTTTAGCTAGGCGCGGGGAGAACCGTTTCGATCAATTGTGAACAGTTGTCAATAACTTCCCGCATCTCACCTTGTCGATCTTAGCACGATGCGTTCCGACCCACGGCCGCGCTTGCACGGCTTCTGCTATTATTTTTGCCCGTGATCAATCAGGAGACTTTTAATCGTCTTCTGCCCGCTGCCTGTGATTGGGCAAAAGCGCAGGAGGAATTCATTCTCGCCCGCGGCGTTCCGTTAGGCGCGCGTCAGGCCGAGGATGCGGCCAAAGTAGGGGTGCGCGACGTGGGGCGTGTGCGCGTGCTGATTGTGGAAAAAATTCCGCTGCCGGAGGATGTCGATCTTGCCGAGGCGGCCAAGCGCGCCGGGATCATTACCGATGCATCGCGCGGCATGGCCATCGGTCACGCCATCATCATCCGCGCCGATTGCTGGGGCGACCGCGAATTATTTCTGCATCAACTCATGCACGTGGCGCAGTGCGAGCGTTGCGATGGGATCGACACTTACCTGCGCGAATATCTCAGCCAACGCACTTCATGTGCGGAATTCACCTGCGGACCGTTCGAGGAAGAAGCGCGACGCGTAGCGCGAGAGCACGCTGCCGCGGCGTAAGATCGACAATCGCTTTACAGCGAGAAAAAGTCCTTCAGCCGATTCATGAACACAGAACGATACTCGTGTTCTTTCGCGGCTTGCTCGGGCGTGGGCGGAGTTTCGCGCAACGCCATTTCGGTGCCCATTTTTCGCTCGGCCAGAATCTCGCTCAACTGTTGCAGACATTCCGGCGAGTCGTGGATGATTTGCGACATCACGTTTTTACCGATCTCCATCACGTAACAATCGCGTTCTGCGCGCACGGTCGCGGTGCGCGGTTCGCCCGTGAGCAACGACATTTCACCAAAGCAGTCGCCGGAACTGAGGGTCGCGACTTGAATGGCCGCGCCGTTTTTCGCGACCGAAACATTCGCGGCGCCGCGCAGGAGGACGAACATCGATTCGCCTTCGGCGCCTTCGCGCACCATTTGTTCGCCCCGGCCGAAGTGATCGAGCCGCGAGCTGCGCACGAGATTGTCGATCTGCGCATCCGTTAGGCATTGGAAGAGCGGCTCGTTGCGCAAAATCGCGCGCGCTTCGTCATGATCCTCGGAAATCGAGCGCGCCCCGGCGCGTTGCACATGCAAGGTGCGGATCGGGTAGGGAATGGTGATTTTCTGGCGCTTGAGCTCGTACCAAACATTCGTGCGCACAGCGTCGTTGATCTCGTTGATGCGCGAATGGTTGCCCATGTAAAATTTGATCTCGTAGGTGACGGCATGATCGGCGAAATCGACCAGGAAAACCTTCACCGGGGGCTCGGCCAGAACGCCGTTCGCGCTTTGCGAGGCGCGGCTAAGCGCGTCCTTCACACGATTCGGCGGCACATTGTAATCAACGCCCACCCGAATGCGCATGGCGTGGACTTCGGTCGGGTAATGCAGGTTAACGATCGTCGTCTTGACGATTTCGTTATTCGGAATGTCGAGGTAAATGCCGTCGTTCGTGCGCAGCCGCGTCGAGCGCCAGTTGATTTCCATGACCTCGCCGTAGGTGTCGCCGACCTTTAACCAATCGGTCACCTTGTAGGGCCGATTTATCTGGATCGACATCCCGGCGATGATGCCGCTGAGAAAATTCTGACCGGCAAAGCCGAGAACAAGCGCGATGACACCCGATCCGACGACGACACCTTTAAGCTCGCGCTCGGCGTGATAACCGAAGCTGAGCACGAGAAGCAGCGCGATCAGAAACAGAACGAGCGCGACGAGTTCGCGCAGGAAATGTGGAATCGGCGTTTGCTTCTGTTTTTCGAAATACCAATCCCAGACATAGCGATCGACCAGTGCGACGGCGAAGGCGGTGCTCAGGAGAATGGTGACCGCGCCAATGTGGTTGCGCCAGCTCGCATGCACTCCGTAGATCGACAACGCAGCGTATAAAGCGATCGTTAGGCAAAAGAGTTGATAGAGAATGCCGAGCCGCACCCCCGCGCGCCGTTTCAAAATTTTCCCGAGCGTGAGCGCAAGGAAAAAGGCCGCGAAGAAGGCGGCGACGGTCACGATCACTCTCTGCGTTTCGGGCAACGCGCTAAACATTTTCGAGATTGTAGCGGCCGGGGTCGCTGGCCGCAAAACTTGTTTACGTTCTACATCTGGCCCTGCGGCCTAACGATGAGCCAAAGCCAGCCGGCCAGAAAACAAAGTCCGCCGATGGGAGTGATCGCGCCGAGCCAGCGCATGTTCGTTAGGCTCATCGCGTACAAACTTCCGCTGAAAATGATGATGCCGGCGAACAAGAGCCACCACGTCGCCCGATTTGTGTTTGCCACTAATGCGAGCGCGAGGAGCGCAACGGCGTGCGCAAGATGGTAAAGAACCGCCTTGTTCCAAACATCCGCCAGTCCGTGACGTTCGATTGTCGATCTTAGCCAGTGCGCGCCGAAGGCGCCGAGCGCGACGGCGAGAAAACAAAGGGCGGCGGCGATGCGAACTAATCCGTTTGTCATGTCGAGCGCAGTCGAGACATCTCTCACTGAGAAACCAGTTGGAGAATCCTCGACTTCGCTAGGAATGACAAATGTCTATAATTTTTTCTCGCTCGAGCGCAGGTGATAAAGATCTTGCTTCAATTTTGCCAGCTGCGCCTCACGCGCGTGCCGCACGCTTCTAATATAGATGACGGTGCCGGCGATACCGAACGCGGCCGCGCCAAGAAAGTTTTTCGCCGGCCCGAGGTGCCACAGGTAGGCGCCGACGATTGCCCCGATGCTGACGATGAGATCGCGCGTCAAATAATATGCACCGACGAATTGGCCGCGCCGGCCCGCGTCTGCATAAGCAATAATGAGCGCCTTGCGCGATGTGTCGCCGAATTCCTTCAGCCCGCGAATGAAAAACGCGAATACCAGCACCGTGAAATGGGCTTGCACAATCCGCGACCACAACAACGCAATCGGGAACAACGTGAACATGACAAAGGTGGCGATGATGAACGGCTCGCGCCCATATTTATCGGCCAGATAGGAAGTGGGAATGATGCACAAACTCGCGACGCCGACTTCGATCGCCGTCAGCACGCCGACCTCTTTGCCGGTCGCGCCGATGTAATCCATCGCGAAGATGACGACCCACGCGAATGGAATGCGTTCGCAGAAACGGACGAGGACATCACTCAGGAGCAATTGGCGCATCGGCGCGTTGAATTCGCGCAGGCTTCGCAAAAGATTCCAGCGTTCCAGTGGCGTCGCCTCCGGCTTCGGATCGTCGCGCAGCTGCCGTTGGACGAAAATCGTTGCACCCGAGAGCAAGATCGACATCAACAAACCGAGCCGGACGCCCTGAATGATTCCAAAATAATCGATCAACATTCCGCCAAAAATCGGCGCGATCATGATCGGCAATCGTTTCACCACCATCTGAATGCCGATGCCCATGGAGTAGCGACTGGCGTCGAGCGACGCGGCGACTAACGAAAACGTCGCCGGCAGCGAGAAACAGGTCCACGACAGGAAAAGAAACATTCCGACGATGACCGTGGCCCAGTGCGGAATGAGCAACACCATCGCGTAACCGACGATGGAAACGATGTTGAACGTGAGAAACGCGCGTCGATGTCCCCAAAGATCGACAAGGACACCGCCGGGATAAGCGTAAATGGCGCCTAACAAAGTCCGCAGTGCATCGTATAAGCCGATCACGAACACGCTCGCGCCCAGCGCCAGCAGATATTTCGGCACGAACCGCATCCAAAGTTCTTCGCCCGCGCCGATGACGAAGATCGCGAGCAGGAGGAGGACGATGTTGCGTTTGAGCGCGAAGAACTCAGCCAGGCGCACTCGGTTCACGCGCGAGTGTTGCCCAAAGCCAGGCTGTTATTCAAGGTTGTGGTGGCAGGCGTCTCGCCTGCGGCACTCGAAAGCGCAGCCGAGCCGGCCGCCTCCACAGAAAAAGCTATGCTAACGAACACGCTTCCGCGTTTTGCTCGATCTGGATGGTCGAATGCTCGATCCCAAATGTGTTTTGCAAATGCGCGCAAACGTTGTGCAGAAATTCGTCGCCCGTGGGTTCGTTAGGCATGACCAGGTGCGCGGTCAACGCCACTTCTGTCGTGCTCATCGCCCAAATGTGCAGATCGTGCACGGCGGAAACGTTCGGCAATTCGTCCAGATATTTTCTGACCGCGACAAGATCGACATGTTCGGGCACGGCATCCATCGCGAGATTGAACGAATCGCGCAGCAGACTCCACGTCCCGATCACGATGATGACGTTGATGATCACGCTCGTGAGCGGATCGAGCCAGGACCAGCTCGTGAAATAAATTCCGATGCCGGCCACGACCACGCCCGCGGAGATGGCCGCATCCGCCGCCATGTGCATGAACGCGCCGCGAATGTTGAGATCGTGCTCGCTTCCGCGCATGAAGAGCCACGCCGTCGCGCCATTGACCACGAGGCCGATGGCTGCGACCGCGATAATGATGCTGGCATTCACTTCTTCGCGATGGGCGAAGCGACGGAACGCTTCCAACATCAGCGCGCCGACGGTGATGAGCAGCACGATCGCATTCACCAGCGCGGCCATGATCGACGTTCGTCGCCAGCCGTAGGTTCGACGTTCGGTGGCTGGACGTTTCGTTAGGTAACTCGCGCACCACGCCAGCGTCAGCCCGAGGACGTCGCCGAAATTGTGTCCGGCATCGGCGAGCAAGGCGAGGGAGTGGCCGAAAATTCCGAACGCGACCTGCGCGATGACGTAGGCGAAATTGAGGCTGATGCCGATGGCAAAGGCGCGGCCAAAGTCGTGGTGATCCTCGTGGCTCATCGCCACATAGTACATGTCGATCTTGCGCGAATGCAACGAAACCGCCTTGCTTTCGCGGCGGTCACGTCGGTAATTAGGCCGCGATGAATCCCGGATGCGCGGCAGAAGTCGAGGCGTGGCGCGAGATCAAAGACGGCTGGCGCCCGCTCTTTGGCGACGTCGATCGCAACGGCGTCGCAGTCGAATGGCACGACTTCCGCACCGCGCGCTTGTTTAATTGGGGAAAAACCTTTCATCCGCGTTCGCTCGAGTTTTGTTTGAATCTCGACGGCCATGGCGCGGTGGCGAAGACGGAGTATGCGCCGGCCGCCGCCGGTTATTACGCGGTCGGCGATGATCCACTCTCGGCATCACGGCGCGCGCACGATCGTCATCAATTCGTCACGCTCGAGTTTTCGCGAAATCATTTGCGCAAACAATTCGCCGAGAGCGAAGGCGATTTGGAATCGGACGTTCGTCGTGTGATCTTCGAAGATCGACAAGTGAATGTGGTCGGGCCGGTGCGTCCGATGTCGATGCAACAGCGCGCAGTTGTCGCGTCGTTGAGCGAGCCGCCCGTCGCGAAATCGGCGGAAGCGTTGTGGTATGAGGCGAAGGCGCTCGAGCTCATGGCGCATTTCTTTTTCGCGCCGAAAAATCCGGAATTGTTTTGCATGCGGCAGAAACGAGTCGCGCGCGAACGGGTCGAACGCGCGAAGGAATTGCTCGCGCGCGATCTGGTCGATCCGCCGACGCTGGAATCGTTAGGCCAGGAAGTCGGTTGCAGTCCGTTTTATTTGAGCCGGATTTTTTCGAAGGAAGTCGGGCTCACCATTCCGCAGTATTTGCGCAATCTGCGCATGGAACGCGCGGCCGAGTTGCTGCGCAGCGGCCGCTACAACGTCACCGAGGCGGCGACCGAAGTCGGTTACTCGAGTTTGAGCCATTTCAGCAAGGCGTTCTGCGAGACGATCGGCTGTTGTCCGGTGTTGTATCCGGCGGCGAAAAACGTGATTCTCGATCGCTGATCGACGAGCGATTGTCGATCTTGCAATTGAAATGAAAATCACGCGCGCATTGATTTCTGTTTCGGACAAGAAGGGTATCGCGGAATTCGCGCGCGCGCTCGAGAAACAGGGCGTCGATATCATTTCCACCGGCGGAACGGCCGAGCTTTTGCGCAAAGAAAAAATTCCTGTGCGCGAAATTTCCAGTTTCACCGCGTCGCCCGAAGTGCTCGAAGGCCGAGTGAAGACGTTGCATCCGCGCGTGCACGGCGGGCTGCTTTACAAACGCGGCAACGAGAAACATGAGAAGGAAGCGCGTGAGCAAGGTTTCGAGCCGATCGATCTCGTGGTCGTGAATCTTTATCCGTTCGAGAAAACAATCGCGAAGCCAGACGTCACGCTGGCCGAAGCGATCGAGAACATCGACATCGGCGGGCCATCGATGATCCGGAGCGCGGCGAAAAACTACGAATCGGTCACGGTAGTTGTCGATCCAGCGGATTACGACGCCGTGCTCGAAGAAATGCGCGACAACGATGGCGAGACGAGTTTGAAAACGCGCGAGCGTCTCGCGATCAAAGCGTTCATCAAAACTTCCGCTTACGATCGCGTCATTGGCAATTTCCTGAACAAAGAGCAAACCACCGATGCGTCATTTTCGCTTTCGCTGCCGTTGGTGACGCGATTGCGTTACGGCGAAAATCCGCACCAGAAGGCGGCGCTTTACGGCGATTTCGACGAGCATTTCGAAAAACTTCACGGCAAAGAACTTTCCTTTAACAACATTCTCGACATCAGCGCGGCCACGAACCTGATCGCGGAATTTTCCGAGCCGACGGTCGCGATTTTGAAACACACGAACCCGTGCGGCGTGGGAACAGATGTCGATCTTCGCGCGGCCTGGGAGAAAGCGTTCGCGACCGACAAACAAGCGCCATTCGGCGGAATCATCGTCTGCAATCGCGCGATCGACGAAGAGCTGGCCAAGGCGATCAGCGAAATTTTTTCCGAAGTCATCATCGCGCCGGAGTTTGAAGGCGAAGCGCGTGCGATTCTGCAGAAGAAAAAAAATCTGCGCCTGATTCGCCTAACGACGCCGGTGAATGAGGCAAGATCGACAAGAGATATTCGCTCGGTCTGCGGCGGCGTTCTCGTGCAAGATCCCGACGTGGCGAGCGACGTTCCGCAAAACGTCGTCACGAAACGCGCACCGACATCGGAAGAACTGGACGCGATGTTGTTCGGCTGGCGCGTGGTTAAACACGTGAAGTCGAACGCGATCGTTTACGCCGGTCCTGATCGCACGCTCGGCATTGGCGCCGGACAAATGTCGCGCATCGACGCGTCGCGCATCGCGATTTGGAAAGCAGAAGAAGCGGGCTTATCGCTCAAAGGGAGCGCGGTCGCGAGCGACGCGTTCTTTCCGTTTCCGGACGGATTAATCGCCGCCGCGGAAGCGGGCGCGACCTGCGCGATCCAACCTGGCGGTTCGGTGCGTGACAAGGAAGTGATCGACGCAGCCGATGAGCGCGATATGGCGATGATCTTCACCGGTATTCGCCATTTCCGGCACTAAGATCGACAAGGGCAAGATCGACAAGTCCGAGCCGGACTGGCGTTCCGATTCGTTAGGGCTGAAACGAGATCGGCACAGTCGCGCTCCATTGCTGACCGGGCGCGGCTTTCCATTGGCGCAAGGTTGAAACGGCGGCGCTGTCGAGCGCGGGATTGCGCGCCGATTGCAGTACTTCTACATCCTGGACTTGGCCATTTGCGGCGAAACGAACTCGATAGCGGCCTTCGCCCTGGAGCTGGCCGCGCGCCTGCGCCGGAAATTTCGGTTTTGGGCTGTAGAGCAACTTCGTCATGCCGGATGTTTCCGCCCTAACGAGTGAAATCTTCGCCGTCTTAGTGGGCGGCGCGCTCGGTCCCTCTGCCGGCGGCGGCGGTGCGTCGTTATTGTCCGCGACCTCCCACGAGGGCGACGCATGCGGATCGACATGGGCGATGACTGATTGCGCGTTGGCCACGCTGCGTGCGACCGCGCCCGATGCGCCCTCCGGACGCTGCCCGCTAATAATCCCGACGAAGTCGCCATGTTCGTTAATAACGGGCGCGCCGGTGCAATCGTCCGGTAACGCCGCGGACAGTCCGAACCATTCGCCAGCCGCGTCAGATCCGCGCGCGGCAATGATGCGATCGAAATGCGGCGGCTTGCGACGCATCAAGGTGCTGCCGACGATCGCGACCGGAATGTTATTGTCGATCTTCGCCGATTCGTTAGGCTCGACGAACGGCACGCCCTTCTGCGTTTCGGCTTTCAGCAAGGCGAGATCGAGCGCGGGCACATTCGCGAGCATGCCGGTGACATTGAGAATGCGACCGTCGCTCACTTTCGCGACGGCGTGGGCCGCTCCTTTCAGAACGTCCGCGCTCGTGAGCAACTTTCCATCCTGAGAAATGAAACAGCCGCTGCCCGTGCGCAGTAATTTACCCGACACGTCGAAGGTGGAAATCAACGCCACCGCCGGCGCGATTCGCTCGGCTGGTTTTTGAAAATCGACCGTGCGTGACGGCGTCTCCGCGGGTGGGGCAGGCGGTTGCGCCACGACCTGCGGAGCGGGCGCGGCTGATTCCGCAACTTTCGGCGGCGCTGGCGCAACAGCGCTGACTTTCTCGCGCCGCGTGGACGGCGCATTATGCCGCGCGATCAGAATGACGACCACGAGAAGACCAACGAAAAATCCGATTCGCGCTTTATTCATGGCGTACATCTTTTGGACAACGTCCAAAGCCAAATGCTCAGCGCACCCGCCAGGACGAGCGCGACTCCGCTGAACCATATCGGCACATCGAATCCGCCAATGCGCACATCGATATGTCGGAGCAATCGCCACAGGTGCGCGAGCGAGAAAATCGCGAAGAGCGTGGCAGCGAGGCGCATGGCGGTGCGGGGTGTACTCACGTTCGTATTATCGCAATTTCCGACCGTGTTTGTCTATACCGGCGTGGCCCGGCGGACACGAGAGAACGCCGCCGCCTGCACCAGCATTCCCACGACCACGAGCACGACGAATAGAATGGCCGAGCCGGTCGGCGGTAACGTGATCGCGCTTTGAATCAAATACGCGCCCGTCACAGCCGAGAGAAAAATCAGCGCCCAGTCGAACAACGACAGCAGAAGCAAAGCACCGACGATTCCGCCGATGAGAAAAATAATTCCCGAGTGCACCGCGTGATCCGCCAGGAATGCCGCGGCCAACGCGTTCGCCAGTTTTCCGCCGGCAACGAACCCGAAAATGGCGATGGCGATCTTCTGCAGAAAGATCGCGAGCAACGCGCCGAGAAATCCGAGCACGATCGCGAATGTGAGCGCGAGCAGCGGCGTCGGTTCGTGCACCAGCAAAGGCGCGATCTCGACGCCGGCGGCGAAACCGATCGCGGCCACGCACAGCCAGAAAAGTTTGCGGCCGAAGAAGAGAACGATCACGCCGATGACGACGCTGGCGATGGGAAGCGGGAGATTCATTTTTTCGAATACCAGGCCGAGAGGTCGCGACCGAGTAGCTGCTCCACTTCTCTGATATCGAATTGGAAGATGTCGATCAAACGCGAACGCATTTCGGCATCGATCTGTTCGTCATACTCCTGCTCGAAGACGGTTGACTGCGGAATCGTTGCAAGATCGACATCGAGAAACTCAAAGACGCGACGCAAGGATTTCGTGTGATCGTCCCGCAATTCTTCATTCAAGAGCACCAGGCAATTTTCGCGACCGAAAATGTTGAACAAACGCCGCAGTTGATGCGCGTAGAAACCGCGATCGACATACGAATAGACGCGGTGCTGCAACGGCAGCGCTGCCCGCGCGCGTTCGGCCTCATGTTCGATCGCTTCCGGAAACGGGAGCGACTCCTTCCCGCGTTTGCGTTCCATGTTCCAATGCGAAAATGCGCGCTCGACCGGATTGCGCAGCGCGATGATCCACTTCATTTCAGCGTTATAACTCCAAATTCGATACGGCGCCGTTTCCCAATACATGTAGATCGGACTGGCCTCGCCCACGACGCGATGTCGCTTCTCCGGTTTAAAATTCGCGTGATAGCTTTTGTAGTCGGTGTTTTCCGTTTCCCGATCGAAGAAGTGCAATTCCTTTTGCGTCGTCGGCATGCAAATCTGCGGATGCTGACGCAAAAACGCGTCGAGCGCGGAAGTGCCGCCCTTTTGCGTGCCGCCGATGACGAAGTTGACGCGCATGTGCGCCGCAGCTTAGTGCAAGATCGACAATGACGGCAACGCCCGAACCGGTCCGCAAGATCGACATCGACGAAGTGCGCGCCGCGCGTGAGCGCATCGCCGGCACTATCGTGCGCACGCCGCTCGTTCGGCTCGATCTCGGTCCGGATTTTCCCGACATCCGATTGAAGCTGGAAAATCTTCAACCGATCAACGCCTACAAACTTCGCGGCGCGGCCAACGCCGTCGCGATGTTGTCGAACGATGAGCGGAAGCGTGGCTTCTGGACGGTAAGCGCGGGGAATGCCGGACAAGGCGTCGCCTACGCCGCACGAAAAGCGGGCGTTCCGTGCAGCGTGGTCGCGATTGAAAATGCGCCGCAGGCGAAGATGGATCGCATGCGCGCGCTCGGCGCAAAATTGTTTCCCGTGCCTTACGAAGTAGCGTGGAAAACTTTGGAAGATCGACAATTTCCGGAAATCGACGCGACGTTTGTTCATCCGTTCGACGATCAGGACTTCATCGCCGGTCATGCGACAATGGGACTCGAGATTCTCGACGACGAACCGGACGTCGCCGCGGTCATCGCCAGCATCGGCGGCGGCGGATTGATCACCGGCGTCGGCAGCGCGCTCAAAGCCTTGAAGCCGGACGTGAAAGTTTTCGGCGTCGAACCCGAAACCGCCGCGCCCGCGGCCTTGTCGTTTCAAAAAGGTTCGCCGCAGGTTTTTCCGAATTGGAAAGCGTCCTTTGTCGATGGAGCAGGGGGGCAGAGCGTTTTCCCGCGCATGTGGGAACGCATGAAACCGATCGTGGACGATTATCTCGTCGTGAGTCTCGACGAAACGAAAAAGGCGATGCGAATTCTGGCCGAAAAAGCGCGCGTCATCGCCGAAGGTGCGGGCGCGATGCCGGTCGCCGCCGTGATGTCGCATAAGATCGACAATCGCATTCGCGGCCCGATCGTCTGCGTCATTTCCGGCGGCAATATCGATCTGGCGAAGTTTTGCGAACTGATCGCGTCGGCCTAACTAATCAGGAAGCGATCGGTTCGGCCGAATATTCGACGGGATCTTGCTGAAAGTAGCGTTGCAATTCGGCGTAAAGTTTCGGATGTCGCGCCCGCAACGCGCGTGGTCGCTCGAAAAACGCCTCCGTTGCCACCGCGAAAAATTCCGCCGGATTTCTCGCGCCGTAAGTGTCGAGCAAGGTCGGGATCCCGGTTTCTTCCGCCGCGCGCAACGACGCGAACTCGACTCGCATGACCGCGCCCCACGATAATTGCTGCGCGCGCGTGGTTAGCGCTGGCACGCCATCGCTCGCGTAATCTTCGAAATCGAGTTGATGCGCAAATTCATGGAAGACGACGTTGCGGCCATCGGAGGGATCGGCCGCGCCCACCTTCACCGCGTCCCACGCCAGCACCATCGATCCCATTCGGCGGCCGGTTTCGCCCAACCGACTCGTTAGGCCTTCCTCCCAAATGTTTGCGCCCACTGGTTGTCGATCTTCCACCTGGTAAGCCGACGGATAAACCAGAATGGTCAGCAACTGCGGAAAATAATCGCTTTTTCGATGCAAGAGGAGCAGGCACGCCTGGGTCGCGATCGTGATGCACATCTCGTCGGTCACGACGAGGCCGGCGCAACCTTCGAACCGTTTCTCCGATAGAAAAACTTGCACGTGGCCGAGCAGCTCGGCCTGATCCTTCTCGGACAGCCGCCGGAAAAATTTCAGGTTCCGGCCGATGATCTCGCGCCATTCTCTCGGCACCGGCTGGGCCCTCAGGCGTTGCCGGCGTCTTTGCTGGAGAAAACCGAACATCTTTCGTGAAACGTAGGCGTTCGTCGCAAGATCGACATCGAAAATTCTGGCCGGTCGCGGTCGACCCGGAGCATAATCGCGGCGTCTTCGCGGAGGTCTCACTATGAATACAAAATCGATTTCTCGCCGTCGTTTCGCCCATCTCGTTGGAATTGGTGCCGCTGCCGCGCTCGTTAGGCCGCGCGTTTCGTTTGCGACCGAGCCGTCGCCCGCAAGATCGACATCTTCATCTGGCGGTATCGTGCGCCTGAGCGCGAACGAAAATCCCTACGGTCCGTCGAAGAAAGCGATCGAGATGATGAATGGCTCTTACAATCTCTGCTGCCGTTATCCCGATGAGCATAATGACATGTTGATAGACGCCCTGGCGAAATTGAATGGCGTTTCGCCGGAACAGATTTTGTTAGGCGACGGCTCGGGCGAGATTTTGAAGTTCGCGGCGGAGACTTTCACCGGACCGAGCGCGGGCAAAATGGTGGTGGCCGATCCGACTTTCGAATCGATTGCGCATCACGCCGAAGTCAACGGCGCTGAAGTTGTGAAAGTCCCGCTCACTCCATCCTTCGCGCACGATCTCGCGAAGATGGGCGCGGCCGCGAAGGACGGACTCATTTATGTCTGCAACCCGAACAACCCGACCGCGAGCATCACGCCGAAGAACGAGCTGCGCAATTTCATCGCAAACACCGCAAGATCGACAATCGTATTCGTGGACGAAGCCTATTTTCATTACGCCGACTCGCCCGATTACGAGAGCGTGATTTCGCTGATCAAAGATCACCCAAATCTGATTGTCGCGCGCACGTTCTCGAAGATTTACGGCATGGCCGGGTTGCGCTGCGGTTATTGCGTCGCGCAAAAGGAAACGATCGAGAAGATGCGCCCGCGCGTGATGTTCGACAGCGTCAATTGCATGGCCCTCGCCGCCGCGCACGCCAGCCTGCAAGATGTCGATCAAGTAACGAACGGTAAACGCCTAACGAACGACGCGAAGACGTTCACCGTGACCGAGCTCGACCGGCTCGGCTACAAAACAATTCCGTCACAGGCCAACTTCATCATGTTCGATTGCAAACGTCCCGTCGTCCCGCTCATCGCCGCGATGAAACAACGCAACGTCCAGGTCGGCCGCCTCTTTCCGGCCATGCCGAACCACATGCGCCTAACGATCGGCAAGAAATCCGAGATGGAAGCGTTTCTTTCGGCGTTTAAGCAAACGGTCTAACTTGCAGCGCGATGTTGCTGAATTGCGAGTGTGGCGCTGAATGCTAGCAGTGACAAGCCGATGCCTGTTAAGACTCCATAGAAGGTAATCGGAAAAGTGTTCAGCGTTCGACCGTCGACAACATAACTCAGGTGCCATTTCTGCTTGGAGATTTTCGCGCCAACGGGCAGATCGTGCGGCAATGAGGCATCAGTTGGCCCCGTAACGTATGTGTTTGGTTTTCCGTCGGAGTCTATAATTGTGTAAATGGCACCAGGCCGGTTCGGCCCGTTCGCATCGCTTCGACCCGCGATCGATCCATTAAGGTCGATTAAAAGCCGCTCGCCAATGGTCGATCCGGCAATGAACAGACACCACGCGCCACCCACAGCAATCACTAAGGCCCGAAACTTTGGCGCAGTCGGTTTTGAGGACGTTACCGGCGGCGTCGCCCTCGGAAGTACTTTCCAGTACCGGTTGAGGAGGAATGCAGCGCAGAACACGATCGGTTCCACGATTGGGAAGTAATCAAATGGGAGTTTTTCAGAGCGAGTTACATACACGCGAGCACCATGATGAATATCAAGTGCATAAACTTGTTTCGCCGCCGGATTCGGGACGCGCGGACGATTGCGATAAAAGTATTCGTCGAGATAAATGATTGTGATGAGATTCGCCGCAAAAACGAGCAGCAATGAGGGAACAATTATCTTCTTGGCTATTTGCATTGCCGGTCACTTTTTCATCCTTGCATCGCTCCGGCTTGAACTCATTTCCCGGTTTCCATTCCGGAAATTTGTCGGCGTTCGCGACCTGATTGCCGACTTCGAATGGAAGATCGACATCTTGCAGCGGGTTGCCGATCAAGCGAAGCGCTTCTTCATTTCAGCGTGACTGACGCGAGGTTTACCCGCGTCTCTTGCGCGAGCTTCGACGAGATCGAGATAATCGAGCAAATCTTCCACTTCTTCGCGGATGGCGGAAAGTTGCTGGCGCTTCTTCGCCACGGTTCGGCCGATGTCGCGGATCAATGTCTTAGTCATATACGTTTTTCCGATCTCCGATTCGACGAATGACAATAACCGTTCCTTCGACATCGAACAAGATCCGATAGTCTCCCATTCGCAATCGGTATCCAATGTCAGCTCGACGAAGCCGCTTAATGTCGCCATGCAGTCCTGACTCCAATCGCTCGATCTTCCGCAAAATCTGCTTCCGGATTTTCGCGTTTAGAAAATCCAGATCGCACATCGCGGAGGCACCGTACTCGATCTGGTAACGACGCCCGTTCATTTATGGGTAGTCATCATCGCATCGCGCTTCGATTTGAATTCGTTACCCGGTTTCCATTCCGGGAATTTGTCGCCGTTCGCAACTTGGTAGCCGACTTCGAAGAGAAGATCGACATCTTGCACCGCGCCGCTCAGGTCCCAATCGGAGTGAACTTCGTCGCTGACTTGATGGTAATCTTTCAAATCGAATTCATCGACGCGCAGCGGCGCGTTCTCGGCGCGCGAGAGGAGATGGACTTTGTTGCCGATATAAAGCGACGGGAGACCGACTTTGCTGAATTCGAAATTGTCCGCGCGGTAGATGCTGCCTTTTTCCGAGCGCGGATTTGGAATCATGACGCGGCCCTGACGTTTCGCGGCGGCGGCGAGCATGTCGTCGAGATCGGAAAAGCTGAAGCTGGTGTCTTCGACATCGCGCGCTTTGCCCCAGACGTTCATGCTGTCGATGTTGATATCGGCCAGCGTTTTCTCGAGCGGATAGAGCGGATGCAGCGCGTACCATTTCGCGCCTAACAAACCGGCTTCCTCGGCCGTCGTGCACATGAAGAGGACGCTACGTTTCGGCGGCGGATTTAATTTCGTGAACGCGGCCGCGAGCTGCATGACCGCGGCGTCGCCGGACGCGTTGTCGACCGCGCCATTGAAAATTTGATCGCCGACGAGCTCGGGATGTTTGCCGAGATGGTCCCAGTGCGCGGTGTAGAGAACGTATTCGTTCTTCAACGCTTCATCGCTGCCTTCGAGTTTGCCAATGACGTTATGCGATTTGAACGAGCGCACCGCTTGCTTGATGTCGATCTTGCATTTCGCGTTGAGCGCGACCGGGCGAAAATTTTTCGTGATGGCTGATTTCTTGAGCGCATCGAAATCCTGTCCCGCATCCGCGAACAGTTTCTTTGCGACATCGAGCGTGATCCAGGAACGTGCCTGCACCGCGTCCATGTTTTTGTTAGGCGCGTCGAGCTCGAAATTTTCCTTCGACCAACTCGTGCGCACGACCTGCCACGGATACGCCGCCGGCTCGGTCTCGTGAATGATGATGGCCGCGGCCGCGCCGCGTTGCGCCGCGATTTCGTATTTGTAAGTCCAGCGACCGTAATACGTCATCGCGCGGCCCTTGAACATTTTCTCGTCCAGCTTCGACGGATCGTTCGGATCGGGAATGGGCGGATCGTTGATCAACATCAAAATCGTTTTGCCCTTAACATCGACATCTTTGTAGTCGTCCCAGCCGTATTCCGGCGCGACGATTCCGTAGCCGACGAACACGATGTCCGAATTGTTGATGTCGATCTTGTCCTGCAATCGCGCCGATGACGCGACGAAGTCATCGGGAAATTTCAAATCCATCGGCGGCTTGCCATTCACCGTGAGCGTCATGTGCGGATCGCTTTTGATTCCCGCGAGCGGAACTTCCTGAAGATACGTGCCGTCCGGATTTCCCGGCTTCAATCCGACGCGGCGAAATTGTTCCTCGATATAGTTGATCGACAACTCTTCGCCTTTCGAACCGGGCGCGCGCCCTTCAAATTCATCGGACGAAAGCGTTTTGATATGCGCCAGCATCGCGTCCGGGGTGATGACATCGAGCGCGGGTTTGAGTTTATCTTCCGGCTCCGCGCCGAAGATCGACATCGTACTGAGAAGAAGGATAACGAACGTCGTTTTCATTCTTCTTCTGTAGCGGCGCTCTATGAGCGTCGCAAATGTGCTGTAGTGGCAGGCGTGTCGCCTGCATGAGCCAAACAAATGCAGCCGACACGGCTGCCACCACAGAAGAGATTTGTTAACGGCTCTCGTTAGACGGCCCGGCCGGTTTTTCCTTTTTATCAGTCGCCGCGGCGCCAATTTTTTCCAGGAATGGCTGCACCGATTGTTTGCGCCCGAGGAATTTTTCGATCGACACCGTTACGTCGCGCGAATCGCCTTGCGCATAAATTTCATTACGCAATTTCATGCCGGCCTGTTTGTCCTGGTAGCCGTCCTTCGCTTTTTCAAACACTGTCGCCATGTCTGCCGCGATCGCGTCGGCCCACGCGTAGCCGTAATAGCCGGCGTCGTAGCCATTCATGTGACCGAAGTAGGTGACGAACGTCGTGCTCGGATCGATCGGCAGAAAAACTTTTTCGAGGATCGGATTCGAAATCTCGACACAATCCCAATGCGCGCCTTCCGGATGCGCGTCATGCATGCCGAGGTCTAACGATGCGAACGCAAATTGCCGCCGGTAAAAAATTCCGGCCGTCGCTTTTTTTGCGTCGTTCATCTTCTGAATCGTTTCCGCCGGAATTTTTTTGGACGGATCGCGGTAATCAGCCGCGAAAGTGTCGAGCACCTTTTTGTCCCAAACCCAGTTTTGCAGCATCTGCGACGGCGCTTCGACAAAATCGAGCGGCACGTTCGTGCCGGCGAAGCGATGATAATGCGCCCGGGTCGTAATGGTGTGCAGGGCGTGACCGAACTCGTGGAAGAGCGTTTCCACGTCCTGATGCGTCATGAGCGACGGCTTATCGCCGCTCGGTGGCGGAAAATTACAGAGCAACGCCACCGTCGGGCGTTGATATTTCCCGTCGCCTAACAATTTCCCGCCGACGATTTCGAACTCGGCGAAGTGATTGTATTTTCCTTCGCGCGGAAACATGTCGAGGTAGAACATGCCGAGCGGCTCGTTCGTGGCCGCGTCGCTCACCATATAGAGCTGCAAATCGTCGATCCATTTCTGCGGCGGCGTGATTTGATCGAAGCGCAGACCGAAGATGCTCTGGTAAATGTGGAACATGCCTTCGAGTGCTTTTTGGAACGGGAAAAAGTTGCGCAGCTCTTCCTTATCGACCGCGTACTTTTGTTTCACGAGCTGGTTGTCGTAATAACGCCAGTCCCATACGCCGATCTTCGCATTCGCGTCGCCCGTGTCGGCCGCTTTCATTTTTTGTAGCTCCGCAACTTCGGCCGCGAATTTCGGCTGCGTCCCGGTAATGAGATTGTCGATGTACGATTTCGCGCCCGCGCCCGATTTGGCCAATCGCACTTCCGTCTGGAAATCGTCCCACGATTTGTAACCGAGCCGGAGCGCAATCTTGTTTCGCAAATCGAGCATTTGATTGAGCACGGCGCGGTTCGTGTCTTTGGCTAACGAATCGTGAATCACGTAAAGTTTTTTGCGCGTCGCTTCGCTCTTCGCGTTTTCTTGGACGGCGATGAACTGCCACGTCACGTTCGCCATCACGGTATAGGCGTCATCGCCGGTCTTGATTCCGGGCGATGCAAAAAAGCTTTCCGGGCAGCCATCGAGCTCCGCTTTCGTGAATACGACCGGCGCCTGCGCCTTGACGATGTTCGAATCGAAATCGGTCCCGACTCTCGCCAGATCTTTGCGCAACTGCTCCACTTCTTTCTTTTTCTCCGGCGGCAAATCCAAACCGGCGCGGCGATAATCGCGCATCGTCTCGTCGAAAAGTTTTTTGTCTTCGCCCGATAATTTCGGCTTCGTCGCCGCGAACGCCTTCATCGCCTTGTAAACGTCTTCGCGATAATCAACGCCTACCGCCCAATCCTGAAAAACCTTCACCGCGTTCTCGCCGGCGGTGCGCATCGCTTCATTCGTGTTCGTCTCTTTGATGATCTGCGCCTTGTTCGCCGCCAGACTCGCTTCGTAACCAAGATCATCCAGCGCCACCACCGTGCTCTTGAAGGTCACCTTGCTCAGGTCCTGCGCGCCGATCGCATCCAGCGCCTTGTTCGCTTTGTCGATCGCGCTCTTCATCATCGCGTCGACTGCGTCCGGCGTTTGTTCCCAATCTGGAACGGTCAACACCGCCCTTGCTTTGTCCGCGGCCGCGCGGAAATCGTTCACCGTTTTCATCTCGGCCGCGCTAAGATCGACAACGGCGATGCCGCACAAGATCGACATGTAGATTTTCATGGCTTCTTCTGTAGCGGCGGTCTATGACCGTCGCAAAATTAAATTGTGTTCGAAAAATTCCTCGCCGCCTTGATCCCGATCTTCGTCGCCATCGACCCCATCGGTCTGGTCGCGCTTTTCATCGGCCTGGGCCACAGCGCTTCGCACGAAAATCGTCGACATCAGGCCTATCTCGGAATTCTCACCGGCCTGTGCGTCGCCGTCGGCTTCATCTTTCTCGGTAAAGGAATTTTTAACGCGCTGGGAATTTCCGTCGCCGATTTCCAAGTCGCCGGCGGATTAATCCTGCTCGCCCTCGCTGTGCGCGAGCTCGTCGGCTTCGGTCGTGCCGATCGGAATACGGACGACGATTTCGGCGTAGTCCCGTTGGGCATGCCGCTCATCGCCGGGCCGGCGTTGCTCACCGCGCTTTTAATTTTGATCGACAGCGTCGGCATTTTTCTCACGGTCGCAGCGTTGATCGTGAACCTGTTGCTCGTCGCCGTCGCCTTGTGCAACGCCGAGCGCTTCACCCGCTGGATGGGCAAACAAGGCCTGCGCGGCGTCTCGAAACTTATCGCGCTCCTGCTTGCCGCCATCGCCATCAGCCTCATCCGGCGCGGCTGGCAGGTGCATTGATTGTCGATCTTAGTAGATGTCGATCTTGTCTTGCGGTTAGGAATTTTTCCACGCATGATCCCCAACCCAACTCCACGTCCATGACCAAGAAGAACCGTTCCGCCTTCACCCTCATCGAAATGCTCGTCGTCATCGCCATCATCGCGACGATCGCCGCCTTCGCTGTTCCCGCCCTAACGAACGCGATGACGAAAGGCCAGATGACCGGCACGATGAACAACGCGCGCCAACTCTATCTCGCCGGTTACCAGATGTCGCTCGATGGCTCGAATAATTCCGATGCGAACCTGTCGTGGCCGGGTGATTACTCTCCAGCGCTCGCAAACCTTCAAGCCTACGTCACGAACTTGGTCCAGAATGGATATTTGCAGGTCTCGGATTTGCCGAAACTTTTAAGCGCACCGGGCGCTACTTGCACCGCGACCAGTTCGACAGCGAACAACGTGACCACCGTCACCTTGAGCGGGACGAAAAGTGCGCTGAAAGTTTATCCTGTAACCAGCAACGACGGTTCGAATGTGATCTTCGCCGTAACTTCTAATTACACGTACGATACTGCTTTTCCGGCGACGCCCGCCGGACCTTATGGTGACAAGGGTTTTGTCGTGATCCGCAAAGGTGGAGACGGAAGTGTTCTTCGTAAAGCCAACGCGACTGCGACCGCTGGCGCAGCGGGCACCGCTGCGTTCGAATCAACCGTCGGAAAAAAACCGGGCGAAGCTGCCGGAACAGTGACCGCCGGAGATCCGAACGGCGTCCTCACTTATCCGTAACGTCGGATCGGAATTCGCCGTCGCTCACACGCGTGCGGATTTTCATTTTCAGTTTAACCGACACCACGCTGCGAATGATTTGACCGCGTTCGTCGGTCGTTAGGCTGTAGCCGCGGCGAAGCGTTGCGTCCGGACCAAGAACACGCAGAACGCTTTCGAGTTCGCGAAAGCGATGCCGCGAGGATTCAATCAGGCGTTGCGGTGAATCCGTTAAACGCCGCGCAAGATCGACAATCCTATTTCGGCGCATTTGCAGTTCGCGCACCGGGCTGTGGGCAATCAAGGCGCGCGCAATTTGCACCACGCATTGTCTGCAGTTGTCGATCTTGTGTTTGATGCCGCGTTGCAATGCGCCGCGGACGAGATCGATCTGCTGTTGCGCGTCGCGCATGCGCTTGCGCAGCTCGCGCGTGATCGCGCGCGCGAACACATCGGTTCTCCGCGCAAGATCGACAACGTCGGGCACGATCAATTCCGCCGCCGCGCTCGGCGTCGGCGCGCGCAAGTCCGCGACGAAATCGCAAATCGTGAAATCGATTTCGTGGCCGATCGCGGAAACGACCGGCACATCAATCGACGCAATCGTGCGCGCGACAATTTCCTCATTGAATTCCCAAAGATCCTCCATGCTCCCGCCGCCACGCGTGACCACGATAAGATCGACAGGTGTAAACGCGTCGTTAGGCATGGCCAGCTCACGAATCGCGACCGCGATTTCCTGCGCCGCGCCCGTTCCCTGCACCCGCACCGGATTAATCAAGATCGACAACCACGGCGCGCGTCGCCGCAGGACATTCAAGATGTCGCGAATGGCCGCGCCGCTCGGCGAAGTTACGATCCCGATTTTTCGCGGAAATTTCGGCAGCGCGCGTTTGCGTTCCGCCGCAAACAAACCTTCGGCTTCGAGTTTACGCTTGAGCGCTTCGAATTTCGCCTGCAACACGCCGAGCCCGCGTTGCTGCAGAATTTGCACGCTGAGCTGATATTGCCCGCGCGCTTCGAAGACGGTGACGGTGCCGTAAATTTGCACTTGCGCGCCATCGACCAGCGGCTGCCTCAACGGCGCCATCGCGTCGCGCCAAATCACACACGCGATCGCGGCGCGCTGGTCTTTCAACGTGAAATATTGGTGCCCGTTCGGGTGCGGTTTGTAATTGGAGACTTCGCCCTGCACCCACACCGCGCCGAATTTCGTCTCGAGCGTTCCGCGAATCGAGCGCGTCAATTCGCCGACCGTGAATACTCTTGTCGATCTTCCGAAAAAATCTGCCGTTTCTGTCATGTCGAGCGAAGTCGAGACATCTCTTACTGAGAATCAATTGGAGATTCCTCGACTGCGCTCGGAATGACAAATGGAGAAAGCGTCACAACAATTCCGCCTGCGCGCCGCTCGGCGGTTTCATTCCCAACTTCTTGTAGGCGTTCGCGGTCGCGACCCGACCTTGCGGGGTGCGTTTGATGTAGCCTTCCATGATCAAATACGGCTCGTTCACTTCTTCGAGCGTGCCGGCCTCTTCCCCGATGGCGACGGCTAACGAATTTAATCCCACCGGGCCGCCGTTGAATTTGTGGATCAAAGTTTCGATGATGCGTTTGTCCCATTGATCGAACCCGTCGCGATCGATCTCCAACATCGTGAGCGCGGCGTCGGCGACCTCCTTGTCGATCTTGCCGTTCGCTTTGACTTGCGCGTAATCGCGCACCCAGCGCAGAAGATTGTTTGCCGTGCGTGGCGTTCCGCGACTTCGTGTTGCAATTTCCGCGGCGCCCGCAAGATCGACATCTACGCCTAACAACTGCGCGGAACGCACGATGATTTTCTGCATTTCCTCAGCGTGGTAATAATCGAGCCGCGCCGTCATGCCGAAACGCGAACGCAACGGCGCGCTCACCATGCCCGCGCGCGTGGTCGCGCCGATGAGGGTGAACTTCGGCAAATTCAATCGCAGCGAACGCGCCTGCGGTCCCTGGTCGATGATGATGTCGAGCCGGTAATCTTCCATCGCCGGGTAAAGATATTCCTCGATCGTTGGTTGCAGTCGATGGATTTCGTCGATGAACAACACGTCGCCTTTTTCGAGACTCGTTAGGAGGCCGGCGAGCTCGCCCGCTTTTTCAATCACCGGTCCGCTCGTGTTTTTAATATTCACGTTCATCTCGTGCGCGATGATGTGTGCGAGCGTGGTTTTTCCGAGACCACTCGGCCCGGTGAGCAAAACATGTTCGAGCACGTCGCCGCGCTTGGTCGCGGCCGCGACCATCAATTCCAAACGCTCGCGCACTTTGAGCTGGCCGGTGAATTCGGCGAACGCCGGCGGCCGCAAGGAAATTTCAAATGCAGGATCGTTCGCCGGTGGCTTCATGATGGACGATGTCGATCTTACGAATTTTCTTCTGTAGGGGAAGCTGCCAGCTTCCCTTTTGAAAAATAAACGGGACGCCAGCAGCGTCCCCTACAGCGAAGAATCGCTAATCGAAATATTTCATGAGCACGAGCTCGGTGCCGCGCTTTTTCGACCGGTAATGAACCGAATCGAACGCCGCGCGCATGAGTTGCAAGCCGAGCCCGCCCGGTTTCAGTCGGGTCGCGCGCTCGGTCTTGAGCGTGTTCGGCATGATGCGCTTGCCGTAATCGCGCAACCGTACCCGCACCCCGTTGCGCACCCGATCGATCTCGAGCAGGATCAATTGATCGTCCGCCAAATCGTAGGCATAACGAATGATGTTGGTGCACGCTTCATCGACGCCGAGCACCATGAGCGTGCGTTCCTTGTCGCTAAAGTCGTAGCTCTCGAGAAAACTTCGCACCGCATTACGCATGAGCGCGAGGTTTCCGGTGTGACTGCTAAACTCTAGCTTGCACTTTTTCATCGCTACATTCCGCCGAGCGGGATTTGTCCAAGAGGGGAGCGATTTAGCGCGTAAGATCGATCCCACTAAGCGGGACAAAAGATCGACATGTGTAAACGCGCAAACAATTGGACACTGGCGGGAAGAAGTTGTTCAGTTTTGCACATGTGGAAATGGATTGCGCCGGCGCTCATGCTCAGCGTCACGGCATTCGCGCAGGAGAGCGGCACCGCTTACGACGCGTTGCGCACGATTAGTTCGCGTCTGGGCAAACCCGCACTCAATCACGTCATCTCCGTCAGCGGTTCCAAAGGCGATCCGCAACCGCAAAGCTGGACGATTCTTCTGGAAGATCCGCAATCGCCCACCGGCACGCGCGAAGTCGTCGTCAGCAACGATCGCATCGTTTCCGATCGCACCCCGGAACGCGTCGTCATCGGTTCGGCGCGCAATTCCACCATCAAAACTTCGAAACTCAATCTCGATTCCAGCGGCGCATTTCAAGTGGCCAACCGCGTGGCCGATCGTTCGGCCGCCCGTTTCGATTCCGCCAGTTACACTTTGCGCACGGACGAACGCGGCGAACCGGTTTGGATCGTGACGTTGCACGGCGTTTCCGGGAAACCGATCGGCACCATTCACATCAACAGCAATCGCGGCAATGTCGTGCGCACCGAAGGATTGTTCGCGGGCGCGACCATGCAGGATGTCGAGGTTGATACGGCCTATCAACACGAAGAGCGAACCGAACAAACGGTCCGCACCGAACGCACCGACGACGGTGTCACCAGCGAGGATGGCGACGACGACCGCGGGCCGCTTTACGGTGTACGCTCGCGCATTCGCGGCTCATTCCAACGCGCCCAGGAAGAAGCGCGCGGCATGTTCGACCGCGTGAAGCAGTCGTTCGACGACACCATCCATCGTTAGGCCGAAATTAAGATGTCGATCTTAGCAGACGCGTGGCCGGCGCTGCCGTTTGCGGAATGGAAAGAGACGTGTGCCACCCTGCACATGTGGTTTCAGATCGTGGGCAAGATTCGCATGGTGCAAACGCCGTGGACGAATCATTCCTGGCACGTCACGCTTTATGTGACCGCGCGCGGCCTAACGACGTCGCCGATTCCGCATGGCGCGCACAGTTTCGAGATGCGTTTCGATTTCGTCGATCACGAATTGCGCATTCTGAAAAGCGATGGCGAAACGCGCGTCTTGAAATTGCGACCGCAATCGGTCGCCGCGTTTTATCGCGAGGTCATGCGCGCCCTGGAAGATGTCGATCTTGCGGTGAAGATCGACATCGTCCCGAACGAAATTCCAAGTCCGATCCCATTCGATCGTGACGAAGAACATCGCTCCTACGATCCCGAATACGCCAATCGTTTCTGGCGCGTTCTTGTCCAAACCGATCGCGTCTTCAAAAAATTCCGCGCGCGATTCTGCGGCAAATGTTCGCCGGTGCATTTCTTCTGGGGCGCGCCCGATCTGGCCGTCACGCGTTTTTCCGGCCGCGCCGCGCCGAAACATCCGGGCGGCATTCCGCATTTGCCTGACGCAGTTACGCGCGAAGCGTATTCGCAGGAAGTAAGCAGCCTCGGCTTCTGGCCCGGCAACGAGATGATGCCGATGCCGATCTTTTATTCCTACGCTTATCCCGAGCCGCCAGGATTCGCTGACGCGAAAGTGAAACCGGCGGCCGCGTCGTACAACACGCAGTTTCACGAATTCGTTTTGCCGTACGATGAAGTGCGCAATTCAAAATCGCCGGACGAAACGTTGCTCGACTTCGCGCAAAGCACTTACGACGCGGCGAGTTCGCTAGGCAAATGGGATCGCGCCGCGCTCGAAGAAAAACCGCCACTGTGAATTCGCCGTCGTTCGGCGAAGCATTTCGTTTTTGGTTAAAACTCGGCTTCATCTCATTCGGCGGTCCGAGCGGGCAGATCGCGCTCATGCACGCCGAGCTGGTCGAGAAACGCCGTTGGATCGACAACGAACATTTTCTGCACGCGCTCAACTTCTGCATGCTCCTGCCCGGCCCCGAAGCGCAACAACTCGCCATTTATATCGGCTGGCTTCTGCACAAAATCCGCGGCGGCATCGCCGCCGGCGCGCTCTTCGTTTTGCCGTCGATGTTTATTTTGTGGGTGCTGAGTTTCGTTTACGTCTCGTACGGAAACATTCCGTGGATCGCGGCCATCTTTTACGGGCTCAAACCCGCGGTGCTCGCGATTGTCGCCGCCGCTGTCATTCGCATCGGCCGCAAAGCGCTGAAGACTTTTTCGATGTGGGCGATCGCGGGCGGCGCGTTCATTGCGATCTATTTTTTCCACGCGCCGTTTCCGCTCATCGTGATCAGCGCCGCCCTTCTCGGTCTGTTTATTGGCAGGCGCACAAGATCGACAAGTACATCTGGCGAAGTTTCAAAATCGCCCTCGTTAGGCCGGCAACTGCGTCTCACCGCAATCTGGATCGTTGTCTGGGCGGCCCCGCTCACGCTCGTCGCCATCTTTCTCGGCACGCAGCATACCGTTTTCCGCGAAGGAATTTTCTTTAGCAAAGCGGCCGTCGTCACATTCGGCGGCGCGTATGCCGTCTTGCCTTACGTGTCGCAACAAGCGGTCGAGCATTACCACTGGCTCGCGCCCACCCAGATGCTCGACGGTCTCGGCCTGGCCGAAACCACACCCGGCCCGCTCATCATGGTCCTGCAATTCGTCGGCTTCCTCGGCGGCTGGAACCAACCAGGAAATCTTTCACCACTCCTCGCCGCCTCGTTAGGCGCATTCGTCACGACGTGGACCACGTTCGTGCCGTGTTTCCTCTGGGTCTTCCTCGGCGCGCCTTACATCGAGCGATTGCGCGACAATCAACTGCTCACCGCCGCGCTCTCGACCGTCACCGCGGCCGTCGTCGGCGTCATTTTGAATCTCGCCGTCTGGTTTGGCGTTCACGTCATTTTTCCAAGCGCGCACATGATTGATTGGTTCGCCCTCGTCATTTGCGTCGCCGCGTTCATTGCGATGCTTCGCTACAAGATCGACATCGTCCCAGTCGTGCTCGCGAGCGGACTGCTCGGACTGATCTGGAAAACTTTCGCCGGCTAATCTTTTTTCGTCGCTGCGTAAGCGCGATGAAGAAAATCGGAAACGGCGACGCCGACGAGAATTGAAGCGAACAATTTGGTCACGCGCGGCGCGAACATCATTCCGAAGCCGAGCGCGGCGGCGGACCACGGCCCCATGCAATACGGACACGAAATTAATTCGCCGACGGCGCGTTGCAGACCGCGACCGCGCGGTTCTTCATCCACTTCGCCCGCGCCGCAACTGCAAATGTAATGCACAAACGGCGCGCGGATCGCTCCGGTAATCCGGCTCTTCGAGACAATCCGGCTGAGCTTGTGCGTGGCGATGCCGAGGACGACGAGATCAAGCGGCTTGAATTTCTTCGGCAGTAAATCTTTCGCCGCCGCCGTGGAAGTCAGTGTGGCGACGCTGGCGAGAAACAAAGTTAACGCCGCAGCGTATTCCGCCAGCAGCGCGGGCTCGCATTCCTCCTTCTCGTCCGTTTTCTCGCCGTATTTTTCCGGATCGTATTCCCCCAGCAGCGACTGATCTTCCGTCATGTCGCGCGGTTTCTTCTTCGTCTGCGCGTTGTTGCCGCGCGCATTACCGTCGTTGTTCACATTCATGATTCGTTTCAATGACCAAGCTCGCGCGGGAAATTAACTATGTCGATCTTCCCCCGGCCGGAGCAGATCTCGCACGAAGTTCCCGACGTGTCCGAGCATATTCGGATCGCTTTTGTTCTTCTCGATTTCGGCGACAATCGCGCTGCCGATCACAGCGGCGTCGGCAAAACGCCAGACCGATTTCACCTGTTCGTTAGTCGAAATGCCAAAGCCGACGGCCACCGGAAGCGCGCTCACTTTGCGGATGCGCTGAGTCAACGCCTCGGCCTCATTACTCAAATCCGCGCGCGGCCCGGTGACACCGGCGCGCGAAATCGCGTAGATAAACCCGGACGCCTGGCTGACGATGCGCGCGAGTCGCGCGTCAGAGGTCGTCGGCGCGACGAGAAAAATTGGATCGACATCGTACTCGCGCAATTTTTTCGTCCACGATTCGGCTTCTTCCGGAATCAAATCGGTGACGAGCACGCCATCGATTCCGACGCGTTGCGCTTCGCGCGCGAGATTGTCTTCGCCGAATTGCAGGAGCGGATTGAAATAGCTGAACAGCACAATCGGCGTCGCCATCCGCGGCCGAATGCGCGCAACGCAATCGAGCACGTCGCACAAGGTCACGCCATTGCGCAACGCGCGTTCCGATGCGCGCTGAATCACTTCGCCGTCCGCGACCGGATCGCTGAACGGAACGCCGAGCTCGATCACGTCCGCGCCGGCGCGCGCGAGCTCGACGAGCAAAAGTTCCGTTGTGGCGAGATCGGGATCGCCTGCGGTGATGAAGGGAATGAACCCGCCGCGCCGCGCGCGTTTGAGCTCGGAAAATTTTTCAGCGATGCGACTCATCGCCTTCCACCGTTAGATCGACATCGGCGACGAGCTGCACATCCTTATCCCCTCGACCGGAGAGATTCATGATGATCGCGTCGTCGCTCGACAAATTTTTTGCGAGTCGCAACGCGGGGAGGATCGCGTGGGAACTTTCGAGCGCGGGCGTGATTCCTTCCAGTTTCGTGCAAAGGCTGAAACCTTCGAGCGCTTCGGCGTCGCTCGCGCAAATGTATTCGGCGCGTCCAGCATCGCGCAGATAGGCGTGCTCGGGCCCGACCGCAGCGTAATCCAATCCGGCCGAAATCGAGTGCGTGTTCGCGATTTGTCCATGTCGATCTTGCAAAACGTACGATTTGGTTCCCTGCAAAACGCCGACCCGTCCGCCCCCGCTCGTTAGGCCGCTATGAAAACGGGCCGCATGTTCGCCGGCCGCCTCGCCGCGGCCTCCGGCTTCCACGCCGATGCAACGCACTTGCTCGTCGCCGATGAATGGATGGAACAAGCCGATCGCGTTCGATCCGCCGCCGACGCACGCGACCAACGCGCGCGGCAATTTTCCGTTTTGCGCCAGAATCTGTTCGCGCGCTTCACGGCCGATCACGCTCTGAAATTCGCGCACCATCAACGGGTACGGATGCGGCCCGAGCGCGCTGCCGAGCAGATAATACGTGTCGCGCACGTTCGTGACCCAGTCGCGCAGCGCTTCATTGATCGCGTCCTTGAGCGTGCGCGTGCCGGAGTTCACCGTCATCACTTCCGCGCCTAACGAACGCATCCGAAAAACATTCAACGCCTGCCGCCGCACATCTTCCGCGCCCATGTAAACGACGCAGCGCAAGCCGAACAACGCGCACACCGTCGCAGTCGCGACCCCGTGCTGGCCGGCGCCGGTTTCGGCGATGATGCGGCGCTTGCCCATTCGTCGCGCGAGCAAGACTTGGCCGAGAGCGTTGTTGATCTTGTGCGACCCAGTGTGCGCGAGATCTTCGCGTTTCAGGAAAATTTGTGCGCCGCCTGCGTGCGCGCTCAATCGCTGCGCATGAAACAACGGTGTCGGCCGGCCGCAATAATCGCGGCGCAATTGTTCCAGCTCGCTCCAGAAATCCGTCTCGTCTCGCGCGTGAGCGAATTCGCGCGTCAATTCTTCGAGCGGCGCGACGAGCGTTTCCGGTACATAACGACCACCGAATTCTCCCCAATGACCGTGTTCATCCGGTTCGCTGCGATTGATTGTCGATCTTGCCATAGCCGTTAGCCGCGCGCGGCCGTCACAAAATTTTTTACCGCGTCCTGATCCTTAATTCCCGGTGCCTGTTCCACACCACTGCAAACATCGACCGCATGCGGCCCGACCTGCGCGATCGCATCCGCGACGTTGTCGCTCGTTAGGCCGCCGGATAAAATGAGAAAGCGCGTGAATGCGCGCGTCGCGTGCGCCGCCGGCCAATCGCAGGTCGTGCCCGTTCCGCCGTGCAGTTCGGAATGATGCGCATCTACCAGCACATCGCAACCGGCAAAGGCGGAAGCCGTCTCCGGCCGAAAAGATTCGTCAGTTCGCAACGCGCGGATTACGCGAAATTCCTGCGCCAAGTCGCGGCATATTTCAGGCGATGCGGCGCCATGCAATTGCATCGAGCGAAGATCGACAATCGCCGCGACATCACGCACCTGCTCGGCGCTCGCGTCAACGAACACACCGACGTGCTCGATACGGTTGCGCGTTGCCTCGACGATTTCGCGCGCCTGCGCCGGCGAGATGTAACGCGGACTTTTCGGATAAAAATTTAATCCGATCATTTCCACGCCGACCGACACGCAAAGTTTTGCGTCGTCCACATTCGTGATCCCGCAAATCTTGATTCTCACGCGGTTCATTTTTCCAGCGCCGCGGTCAGCATGCGCAACGAAGTCGCAGGATCGGGCGCGCGCATTAATTGTTCGCCGATCAAAAATCCGTCGAATCCAAGCGCGCGAAAATGGCGAAGTTGCTCCGCGCTTTCCAATCCGCTCTCACTGATCATGAGAGCATGGTCGGGCGCTTCGGCGATGAGGCGCGCGCTCGTTTTCAGCGAAACTTCGAATGTGCGCAGGTCGCGATTGTTTATGCCAATGATGTTGGCGCCGGCTTTGGTCACGCGACGCAATTCATCTGCGTTGTGAACTTCCATGAGCGCATCGAGTCCGAGCTCGTCCTCGGCCACGCCGCGCAGCGCTTCGAGCTCGCGATCTCCAAGGATCGCCGCGATCAAAAGAATCGCATCGGCGCCCGCACATGCGGCTTCATAAATTTGAAGCGGATCGATAATAAAATCTTTGCGCAAGATCGACAATTGCGTTTCGGCGCGAACGGCCACGAGATCGGCGAGCGAGCCGGCGAAGGCGCTATCGGTCAGCACCGAAATGCCAATCGCGCCGCCCTTTTCATAAAAACGCGCGACGTCGCGCGGCGGAAGATCGCCGCGAATGGTTCCGCGCGAAGGCGACGCGCGCTTGAATTCGGCAATGATTTTTATGAATTGCGATGTCGATCTAAGCGCGTCGCGCAGTCGGTGAGGCGGCGCGCTTTGGCGGATTTGGTGCGCACGTTTTGGCAGATCGCCCGCGCTCTTCAACGCCGAAACTTCGCGGCGTTTTCGTGAGACAATGTCGGCCAGAAAATCTTTCGTCACGGGTTCGTTAGGCTGATGCGGCCATGGCCAGCGCCTGTTTCATCGCGCCGGCCTTGCTCATTGTTTCCTCGTACTCGCGACGCGGATCGGAATCGGCTACGACGCCGGCGCCGGCCTGGTAATAGGCTTTGCCGTCTTTGATCACAACCGATCGCAAAACGATGCAGGAATCGAGATTACCGTCGAAGCCGACGTAACCGACCGCGCCGGCGTAACAACCGCGTCGCGTTTTTTCCAGTTCGCTGATGATTTGCATCGCGCGAATTTTCGGCGCGCCGGAAACGGTGCCGGCGGGGAATGTGGCTTTGATCAGATCGAAACCATCGCAGTCGTGGCGCAACCGAGCCGTCACGTTCGATACCATATGCATGACGTGGCTGTAGCGTTCGACGTTCATCAATTCGGTCACGCGCACCGTTCCGAATTGCGCGACGCGGCCGAGATCGTTGCGCGCAAGATCGACAAGCATGATGTGCTCGGCGCGTTCTTTTTCATCCGCGAGTAATTCTGCGGCGTTATTTTCGTCTTCGCTTTTGGTCGCTCCGCGCGGCCGCGTGCCGGCGATGGGACGGATGTCTGCGTTTTCGCCGACGAGGCGCACGTGCATTTCCGGTGAGCTCCCGATGAGCGCGAACTCATCGCCGAAAGTAAGACAAAACATGTAGGGCGAGGGGTTGATGAAGCGCAGGCAACGATAGAAATCGAGCGGGTCGCCGGCGAATTCGGCTTCGAAACGTTGTGACAGGACGACTTGAAAAATATCGCCGGCGCGAATGTGCTCTTTCGCTTGCGCGACCGCCGATTCGAATTCGTTAGGCTGGAAATTGCTGCGTGACGTCGGCGAAATCGCCGCAGTCAATGCGAGCAATGGCAGCTCACAAGGGCGGGCAAGCTCACACAGGATCGCGGCGATGGACGATGTCGATCTTGCGTAGACTTCCTCGGGAGTTCCATCTTCGAGAAAGGCGTTCACCACAATTTTCAAGGTCCGCTGCCGATGATCGAAAACGAGCAGGCAATCGGTGATCATGAACAACATTTCCGGAATCGCCATGTCATCGTTAGGCGCAGGCGGGACCGTTGGTTCGAAGAAACGGACGGCGTCGTAGCCGAGGAAACCCACCGCGCCGCCCGAAAAGCGCGAGAGTTCCGGATTGGAGACGAACTGGTATTGGCCTAACAACCTCCGAACTTCATCGAGTGGATCGGTCTCGGTCCGGAAGCGGCGCTCCACGCCCCGCTCGACCACACGGATTTCGCGGCCGCGGCTCTCGATGATGGCGCGCGGCTTTGTCCCGACGAATGAAAAGCGACCGGAGACATCGTTTTTTTCCGTCGACTCAAAAAGGAAGCTGTGACCGCCACGACAGATTTTTCGGAATGCAGACACGGGCGTCTCCGCATCCGCGATCACTTCGGCGAAAATGGGGACAACGTTGCCGCGTTGCGCGAGCTGGCGGAATTCTTCGAGCGAGGGTTTGATCGGCGCGGTGGTGGTCATTGTCGATCTTGCGCGAGAAAGTTGCGCAGAATTTGTTTTCCATCGGGCGTGAGGATCGATTCAGGATGGAACTGTACGCCCCAGACCGGAAATTCGCGGTGATGCACGGCCATGATTTCCTCGTCATCGCTGTGCGCAATAATTTCGAGACACGATGGCAGCGAATTTGATTCAACGGTTAACGAATGATAGCGGCCGGCTTGAAACGGAAACGTGAGTCCCCGAAAAAGACCGGCGCCGTTGTGATAAATCGTGGCCGCTTTGCCGTGCATTAATTGCCGGGAACGAATGATTTTGCCGCCGTAAACTTCGCCGATGCATTGGTGACCGAGACAAACACCAAGAATCGGCGTCCGCTCACCGAACCGCGCGACGATCTGTTTGCTCACACCGGCGTCGCCGGGCGCGCCCGGGCCGGGCGAAATGCAGATGTGGCTTGGCGCCATCGACTCGATCTCCGCGGAGGTGACCTGATTGTTGCGCCTAACGACTACGTCGCAGCCGATCTCGCCGAAGTACTGCGCGAGATTGTAAATGAACGAATCGTAGTTATCGAGCAGGAGGATCATCGATTAATTCATTCTCGTTAGGGGATCGATTTCGGCGCTCGTCGCGCCGCTCTTCATCACGATCAGCATAAAATTAAAAAGGTGTAAGCATATTGACGAATACATTCAAACTCATGGCCGCGAATGTGGCGGCTCGTTAGGCGAGATGTTCGCCCGCTTGGCCGCGCGATTCGACTAGAGTCGCCAGAAAGGCGTCGCGCTCGTTGAAATGCGCCAGCTGCGGAGCGTGTCATCCGTTTTCGCCGGAATCGAAGGTGCGGCGGGTTGGCGCATTGAGGAAATGATGTCGGTGATTGGGCGATCGCGCAAGCAGTTAATGGCTTCACAATTCCGCCGTATTCCGACTAGCATCTCTCATGCATTGCAGAAATTTTATCCGTTTTGTTTTTTCCTTGTTCCCCGTGCTCGCATTGGCCGCGTCACCGATCCAGGAACGCGCCGATCGTTTTCTGAAACTCGCCGATGCCGGTTATCAGGCGCTTTACAAAGTGAACAGCGAAGCGCAATGGCTCGCGCTTACCGACGTGACGCCCGAGCACGACGCCGGCGCCGAAGCAGCGGGCAAAGCTTACGCCGCGTTCAACGGCAATCCCGCGCTCATCACCGAAGCGCGCGAGCTCCTCACGCACGAAAAAGAATTAACATCGCTCAGCGTGCGCGAGTTGAGACAATTGCTCCTCAACGCCGCGGAAGGTCCGATGACGAATCCGGATCTCGTGAACAAACGCGTGGAAGCGGAAACGAAGCAGTCGTCGTTGATGAACGGATTCGAGTTCAAGCTCAATGGCCAAAAAATTACCGCGAACGACATCGACAACAAATTGCAAAAGAGCACCGACCTGGAAGAGCGGAAAGCGGTCTGGCTCGCGTCGAAAGAGATCGGGCCGACGCTGAAAGAGAACTTGTCGATCTTGCGCGATCTGCGCAACGGCGTCGCAAAAGAAATGCAGTATCCCGATTACTTTGCCCTCCAGGTTTCGAATTACGGCATGAGCACGGACGAGATGCTCAAAATGCTGGAAGATTGGATGAACACGTTGCGGCCGCTTTATCTGCAACTGCACACGTGGACAAAATACAAACTCGCCGAGAAATATCATCAGCCCGTGCCGAAAAAAATTCCGGCGCATTGGATCAACAATCGTTGGGCGCAGGAGTGGGAAGGCCTGGTCGAAGCGGCCGATCTCGACAAATATTTCCAGGGGCGCGATCCGCAATGGATCATTAAAACCGCCGAGCAATTCTATACTGGCCTCGGATTCTCACCGTTGCCCGAGACTTTCTGGACGAAATCGGATTTGTTCCCGGTCCCGCCTAACGACAAGCGAAAGAAAAACACGCACGCTTCCTGTTGGCATGTCGATCTTGAGAACGACATCCGCTCGCTCCAAAGCATCGAACCGAACGCGCGCTGGTTTTTCACCGCGCATCATGAGCTCGGCCACGGATATTATTTCAAGGCTTACACGCGACCGGAAGTGCCGCATTTGTTGCGCACCGGCGCCGCGCCCGGATTTCACGAAGGCGTTGGCGAATTGATTTCGCTCGCGTCGAGTCAGGTGCCGTATCTGCAATCGCGTGGTGTCTTGCCGAAAGATTTCAAGGCGGACACGACCGCGTTCCTGCTCGACGACGCGCTCGCCCGCGCCATTCCGTTTATTTATTTTTCGTGCGGAACGATGCCGCATTGGGAAGCGGACGTTTACGCGAAAAATTTGCCGAAGGACCAATGGAACGCGCGCTGGTGGAAATACGTTTCCGATTTCCAAGGCGTCGAACCGCCGGAACCGCGCGGCGAAAATTGGTGCGACGCCGCGACCAAGACGCACATCAACGATAACCCCGCCTATTATTATAACTACGCGTTCGCGACCGTGTTTAAGTTTCAATTGCACGATTACATCGCGCGCAAAATTCTCCATCAGCCGCCGCAATCGTGTAATTACGCCGACAACAAGGAAGTCGGCGCGTGGTTGAACAACATTCTCAAGAAAGGTTCGACCGAAGATTGGAGGAAAGTTTTGAAAGACGCGACCGGCGAAGACATTTCCACGCGCGCGATGATGGAATACTTCAAGCCGCTCATGGCGTGGCTCGAAGAACAAAACAAAGGCCGGCAGATCGGCTGGGATTAAAATCGATCGCGTTCTCGTCATCACCGGCGCTGGCATTTCCGCCGAGAGCGGCATTCCGACCTTTCGCGGCAAGGACGGTTATTGGCGAAATCTCGACCCGATGAAACTGGCGACGCCGGAAGGGTTCGCGGAAAATCCGGAGCTGGTTTGGGAATGGTATAACGAACGCCGCGAAAATATTCGCGCGGCGCAACCGAACGCCGCGCACAAAGCGATTGTCGATCTTGCGCGAAGCGCGCGCGAGTTTTTGCTCGTCACGCAAAACGTGGACGATCTTCACGCGCGCGCCGGCACGCCGCGCGAAAAGATGGTGCAAATCCACGGCGACATTTTTGAGACGCGTTGCTCGCGGTGCGATTTCAAAGCAAACCTGGAAAGGTGCGAGCGCTGCGGCGCGTTGATGCGGCCGGGCGTGGTTTGGTTTGGCGAAATGCTTGATCCGCGCAAGATCGACATCGTCGAAGAATTTCTTTCACGTGGAGATGTCGATCTTGCACTGGTCGTCGGGACGACGGCGGGGTTCGGTTACATCACCGATTGGGCGACGCGCGCATCGCGCGTTCTCATTGAAATCAATCCGGACGAAACGCCGCTGTCAGAAATGGCGACGCAAACGATTCGCGAACCGGCTGGCATTGCATTGCCGCGAATTGTCGATTCGTTGCGCTGATGAATGTGATTGTCGATCTTCGTTACGCCTGGCGGATGCTCCGCAAATCGCCCGCGTTTTCGTTCACGGTCATTTTCGTTCTGGCGCTCGGCATCGGCGCGAACTCCGCGGTCTTCAGCATCGTGGATGCAGTTTTGTTGAGGAAACTGCCGTATCGCGATCCGCAACAGCTCGTCATGTTGTGGGAGAAGAATCCGACGCTCGGCGCCGCCATCGGCGAACGTGTGCCCGCGGCGCTGAGTAATTTTCTTGAATGGCAGAAACGCGCCACTTCGTTCGAATCGATGGGCGGATTCGAAGACGCGAACTTAAACCTAACGAGCGGGCCGGAGCCGGAGCGGATCGATGGCGCGCGGGCGACTCCAAATTTATTTGAAGTTCTCGGTGTGCGGCCGGCAATTGGAACAACGTTTGAATCGGCGGCGAGCGATCCGGGCCGCGCGCATGTCGTTGTTCTAAGCGATCGGTTTTACCAAACGCACTTCTCCGGCCTAACGAACGTGCTCGGACGGACGTTGACGCTGAACGATGTCGTTTATACCATCATCGGCGTGTTGCCGCCCGAATTTCATTTGCCGGCGGCGCGGGAAGGAGGCGATCAACGCAAACCGGATTTGTGGATTCCGTACGACGGCTCGGAGAAAGCGAACGAGGTCGAGTTTCATCGGCGGAAGATGCTGTCGTACGGGCGGCTGAAAGAGAACATGTCGATCTTGCAAGCGCGCGCGGAGATGGACGCGGTCGCGAAACAACTGGCGGTCGAAGATCCGACGCAGAACGCGGGATTCGGCGCAAATGTGTTTCCGATTTACGTCGAAGACGTCGGCAAAGATTTGCGCCGAAATCTTTTCGTTCTGCTGGGCGCGGTCGGATTCGTTTTGCTCATCGCGTGCGCGAACATCGCGAACCTGATGTTGGGCCGCGCGACGGCGCGACGAAAAGAGATGGCGATCCGAAAAGCGCTCGGGGCGAGTCGCGCCCGCCTGGTGTCACAGATGCTGGCGGAAAGTTTGTTGCTCAGTGTGATTGGGGCGTCGTTAGGCCTGGTCCTCGCGCATTACGGCATCAAAGCGATCGTGGCGTTGCAACCGGCGGGAATTAATCGGCCGGAACAAATTCATCTCAGCGCCGCCGTGCTTCTTTTCACGATGACGATGTCGATCTTAGCGGCCGTCATTTTCGGCATCGTGCCGGCATGGCAAGCGGCGCGCGCGGATGTGAACACATCGCTCACACAGACGCGCGGTGCGCAAACATTCGCCTCGGGTCGATTACGCAAATTTCTCATCGTTTCCGAAGTTGCAGTTGCGTGCGTTTTGCTCGTCGGCGCCGCGTTCATGATGAAGAGCCTGCTCGCGACCTTGCAGGTCGATCCCGGATTTCGCGCCGATCATTTGCTCACGATGAAGTTCAGCATGCCGGCCTCGCGCTACCCGAATAACGACGCGATCGCAGCATTTTGCCGGCAGGCGCTCGAGAAAATTTCCGTCACGTCCGGCGTGAAGAGCGCGAGTTTCTCCGACGGCCTGCCACTGACGCGGATTCGCCTGACCAAGTTTACGATCGAAGGTCAACCGGAGCCGGCGCGCGGGAGTGAGCCGACGGCGGACCTGCGTGGGATTTTCAACGCGGGATATTTCAATGCCGTCGGAATCCCGTTGATCGAAGGACGCAACTTTACAGACGACGAACTGCGAACGAAAGCGCCGGTGCTGGTGGTGAATCGCACGCTTGCGCAAAAGTTGTGGCCTAACGAAAGCGCGATCGGCAAACATTTGCGCAGCGTGCCGTCGAAGATGAATCCGCAGCCGATTGTCTCGACCGTTATCGGCGTGGTGGGCGATACGCATCAAAGTTCGATCGAAGAAGCGACGCGGCCGGAAGTGACGAAGCCGATGCAGGACTTCACGCAGCTGACGCTGGCCGTGCGCGCGTCTGAGAATCCGGACGTGATTATTCCGCGCGTGAAAAATCAGATCTGGGCGGTCGATAAGTATCTGCCGGTTTACGAAGTGCAGACGATGGAACAAATCGTAAGATCGACAACGAGCGAGCGGCGGTTCGAATCATTTCTCATGTCGATCTTCGCCACGCTCGCGCTCGTGCTCGCCGGTGTCGGCATTTACGGCGTGCTCGCGTCGCTCGTTAGTCAGCGCACGGCCGAGATCGGCGTGCGCATGGCGTTGGGCGCGCAAACCGGCGATGTCCTGCGCATGATCGTAAGCGAAGGATTTGCGTTGGTCTCGTTAGGCCTGATCATCGGTGTGGCGGCGGGATTCGCCGTCAGCCGCGCGCTCGCGAGTTTATTTTTCGGCGTGAACGCGACGAGCCCGGGAACATATGTCGAAGTTGCGCTGTTGATGCTGGCGATTGCGATTATCGCCTGCTATGTGCCGGCGGCGCGCGCGGCGCGGATCAACCCAATGACTGCGCTGCGTTACGAATGATGATCCAGCGAGAAAATTGTAGGGGAAGCGGTTTGCTTCCCTTGTTTTAGATCGGGACGCTAGCAGCGTCCCCTACAGTTGCGCTGCGTTACGAATGATGACCCAGAAAACGAGTGCCAATGACATGGTCGTTAGTCCTTGTGATGAATGGAGCCGGCGCCGGTGACGTTTTTCTCGATCGTCTTCGGGTTGCCGTAATAAACAACATCGCCGGCGCCGGTAATATCGACGCGCAATGATTCGCTGACAGTAATTTTCGCGCTGGCCGCGCCAGTCGTTGACATCTCGACCGATTTTGTTTGCAGACCTTGCGCGCGCAAATCGCTCGCGCCGGTGAGATCGGCTAGGAATTCATCGACGTTGCCGTCAAGCGTGACATCGGACGCGCCGCTCGCGCGGATGTAAAACTTCGGGCCGCTCAATCCGTGCGCAACAAAATCGACCGCGCCGCTTAGGTCCGCGCCGCGCAATTGCGAGGTGGTGATCACGATGTTGGTGTGATGCGTGGGGCGAAGCGGTTTGCGACTCTTCAACCGCAGAGCGTGATCGGAAATGCGATTGTCGATGTACGGAAGAAGATTTTCATCGGTGGTGATGCGCAATGAAGGCGGGCCGCTTTGCCACTCGATGCGCAAGCCGCCCGAGGCGTCGATCTCCTCAAAGTCGCTCACCGGCCGCACATCGGTGACGACATGACCGTTCCCGCGAATGCCGACGACGTCGCAAGCGCCGAGTAACAGTGTCGCGATGGCGGTGGAAAGAATGCCGATGCGTTTCATGAATTTCCTTTCCGTTGTGATGCGTCGGGCACGAGGAATGGATTCAGATTATTTCAAAATTTTCACCTTCACCGTGTCGATCAAAGTATCATCGAGATAAAATTCCACCCGATAATCGCCAGGGGCCCAGCCGCCCTCCGGCCGTGAAAGCGTAAACTGGCCGCGCGAATCGGGCGCGGTCGCGGTGGTCGTGGCTTCGTCGATGGTGTAATCGGGCGGCGCGACGTCGCCAATGTTCTGCGCGATCCAAACCACGCGCACCTTCGCGCCTTTGCGCAGACCATTGCCCTGCCAGCGCGCATAAATTTTTTCGGCGTCGCCGCCGATCTCATTCATGGCCGCGCCGACTGCTTCCTTGCTCACGCTCGCGGAAAGTTTTTTCGTGTTCACTTCCGGACGCGGCGCGACTTTCGGGCGTTCCTGCAATTCGAGTGTGACCCGTTTGATCAAATCGCCATCGTCGTTACGCGTCGTGGTCACGTCTTTGACGATGCCGACGCCTTTTACGAACCAGCGATCTTCAATCATGTGGCCGGGCTCGGTTTGTTCGATGTGAATCTTGAACGCGCGAAATTTTCCCGCTGCAAGATCGACATCTTCTTCTGCGACGACGCTGCCATGCTGATGAACTTTCGCGTTTCCCAACTCGGTGTCGTAATCCCAGCTCGTGCCTTTCACCAGCGGCGGCACGATCATCTGCGGCGGATTCAATTTCGTGACTTCGCCATTTTGATCGACGCGTGCGAGGCAGGTGATGCCGTTCTCATCCACATTCAGCAAATCGGTGTTCGTGACCAAACCGCCGCGGTGCATCTCGAATGCGAGCAGCGATTTCCCATCGACATCGCGCGCGCCGCTCCGCCGGTAAATGACCGGCAGTTGTAATTGGTCCTGTTCCGCCGTCACGCCGGCGATGCGAAAACCTTCGCCGGTTTCTTCCGTCATCTTGTAACGCCACGTCATGCCGTCGTCCGTCGGCACGATGGGCGCGGCGAAGATCGACATCGTCGGCAGGCACGCCGTGAAAGCGATTACGAATCGTTTCATCGCCAGCGTTAGACAGCCGGCAGGTCAAACGTTCGAAAAACGCGGCGACGTTTTCCGGATGCTTCGCGTGGAATCTCATCGACCACCGCGACATTCACTTCGACGTCGGCGCCCAGATGTCGCCGGACAAGATCGACAACTTCCTCCGGCGGAACCGACGGCAAATTTGGATCCAGGACTAACGAAACCTGCACGCGTTTCCGATCCTCCTGGACGATGCGGTGATCAATCACGACGGGCCGATGCACCGTTAGATCAATCGCGATCGCGCCCGGGCCGACCAGATGGCCGTTGGTCGCGACTAGAAAATCCTGGATGCGGCCTTCGAGATTCACGATGCGCGGCGATGTTCGACCGCAGGAGCATGGCGTGGGATCGAGCGCGGCCGCGTCGAACAATCGGTAACGAATAAACGGAGTGGTTGCGCGTAAAAGAGAAGTGATAATTACTTCGCCGGTCTCGTTAGGCGCAGCCGGCTCGTTTGGCTGACCGGTGCGCGCGATCTGCACGATGACGCGGCCTTCAGGTACGTGCCAGCCGCAATGCTTCTCGCATTCATAACCGAGCCATCCGGCCTCAGCTGAACCATAAAGTGTCAGCGTTTCAGCTTCGAAGCCGCGCTTTACCATGGAGCGCAGCTGATCCGAATAGGTTTGGCCGAAGGCAAAAAGCAATCGCACGTCGCGCCGTTCTGGAATGTCGCGCCGCGCCAGCTCCACGCTCAGAAGCGCGATCGCTTCCACCATTCCGATGATCACCGTCGGACGAACGTTCACGAACGTTTCCACCAGTTCGTCCACCGACATCTGCACCGGAATGAAAACGGTGCGGAAGCCTTCGACTTCTTCGGCCAGATACGGCGCACTCATCATCAGCAATCGATCATTCGGCGACACGCCGGCGTGCATCCAGCCCGACCACAGATTTGCGTGCAACACCGCGGCCTCCTTTGGTTGCGCGTACATGGTTAGGGCGCGCCCGACCGAGCCGCTCGTCGTTTGCGAGTAAAGGTTCAGCGCCTCATTGCCGCAATCGGTGTAACCGGCGGGGCCGACCCGGAGATAATCGGCTTTGCTCACGAATGGCAGACGCCATAGATCATCGGCCGTTTCGATTTTATCGATGTCGATCTTGTGCGCGGAATAAAGATCGCGGTAGAGCGGGACGTGCGCGGTGACGTGTTGAAGCAAAGCCCGCAGACGGTCGCGGCGAATTTGTTCCGAGGAGGGCGCGCCCGGCTGCATGTGGGTGGCGAAGGCGCGCAAGGCGCCGAAAAAAACGTCGGGAGCGGCCATCGGAATTGGTCACGAAATTTCAACATGCGGATTGCGAAATACAACGCATCATTTCGCAGAATGCGTGGCCAAATGACGTTGTCGATCTTGTCCGCGTTCATCGCCACGGCGGCGTTTGGCGCCGCGCAAGATCGACATGTGCTCGTCGTCGTCTGGGACGGCATGCGTCCGGATTTCGTCAGCGAACAAAACACACCCGCGCTCTGGCAACTCGCGCGCGACGGCGTCGTCTTTCGTGATCATCATTGCGTTTACCCGAGCGCGACGAACGTAAACGGCACCGCCATCGCCACCGGCGTTTATCCGGCGCACAACGGCATTCTCGCCAATCACGTTTTTCGCCCCGAGCTTGACGCGAAGAAAACGATCGATGTCGAACTGAGCGCCGTCGTGGAAAAGGGTGATCTCTGGTCGGCCGGCAAATATGTCAGCGCGCCGACTTTGGCCGAGCTCGCGCAAGGCGCTGGCCTAACGACCGCGATCGCGGCCGCGAAAACGGTCGGTTTATTGTTAGATCGACATGTTGATCCGGAACGGGCGAAGAAAAACGTTACGCTCTTTGCCGGCGCATCACTTCCGGGGGAGTTCGCAAACCAGGTTGCCGATTCGTTAGGCCCGTTTCCCCTGCACGGTAAAGCGGTCGAGCGCGATAGCTGGACGACCAAAGCGCTCACCGATTTTCTCTGGCACGATCAACTGCCCGCATTTTCCTGGCTGTGGTTGAGCGAACCGGACGACACCGAGCATAAAACCGCGCCCGGTTCCTCTGCGTCTTTGCAAGCGACCAAGGCGAGCGACGCGAATCTTGCGCAGGCGCTGGCCGCGTTAGATCGACAAGGTACAAGATCGACAACGGACATTTTCGTCGTGTCCGATCACGGTTTCTCCACCATCCGGCGAATGATCGAGTTGCCGAAAATTTTGCAGCGCGCCGGCTTCAACGTTGCCACCGCGTTCACGGCCGAGCCCAAAGCAGGCGACATCATGCTCTCCGGTAACGGCGGCACGGTTTTGTTTTACGTCATGCAACAGGACGCGGCTGTGACGCGGCGGCTGGTCGAGTTTTTGCAGCAATCGGATTTCGCCGGCGTCATTTTCACGAAGCAGAAACTCGAAGGCACGTTCCCGCTCAATCGCGCGAAGATCGACAACGACACGTCGGCCGATGTGGTGATGGCATTTCGTTGGAGCGACGCGAAGAACCAATTCGGTTTGCCGGGAATGATCGATGGCGATTGGCAACGCGCCGCGGGCGAGGGGACGCACGCCACCCTCAGCCATTTCGACATGCACAACATCCTCATCGCATCCGGCCCCGATTTCAAAAAAGGCCTAACGAGCGACACGCCGAGTGGAAATGTCGATCTTGCGCCGACAATTTGTAAGATCCTCGGCATCTCCCAGCCGGCGATGGATGGCCGCGTCCTAGTCGAAGCGATGAATGGAGCGGCGCCGAAAGCTGAGAACGAAACACTGGAAGCGAAAAAGAAGTTCGCAAACGGCGAATGGCATCAATATCTGAAAGTTTCGCGCGTTGGATCGACAACGTACCTCGACGAAGGCAACGGCGAGTTCGTTAGGCCGGCAGAACATTGAAACCGATGTCGTTCGAACAAATATCCTATCTTGCGCAAATCGTTGCCTCGATCGGCGTGATTGCGTCTTTGATCTTCGTCGCCTTACAAATCAAACAAAACACCGGCGCGCTTCAGCGTAACGAGCATAACTCCACCATGGCGCAATGGACGGTGATCCGAATGGCCATTGCGAAGAACCGCGATATTGCCGAGCTCATGACCGATGGACTGCACGGAGCGCGCGCGATGGATGCGGCCGATCAGTTACGGCTGGAGCAGATGCTGCAGGAAAACGCCTGGGCGGCTTTTCACATTTGGGACAGAACGCAGCGCGGCATTTTTCCGAAAGGAACTTTCGAAGCGTCGTGCGGAGCGCTTCTCTGCAGCTTGATTAAAACGAAGGTTGGCGAGATTTGGTGGCGTGACGCCAAACACATCGGCTTCCCTCCTGGATTCGTGTCCGACGTCGACGCCGTTCTCGCAAAGGAGAGCGTTTAACGCCGGATGAATTCGTAGCCGAAGTGTGACATGACTTCGGGAACTTTTTCGAGCTGCGCATTGATCGACGCGATGTCGTCGGCGGAAAGCTGCGCGATCTGGCGCTCGTTGTAATTCAAGATCGGCTGTCGCAACTGACCTTCGATGCTGTGGGCCGAGATGGCGTGCGCAAGATCGACATCGTCCAACTCGGGGACAAGATCGACAATCGCCTTCTGGCATTCGTTAGGCCGCTCCGATAAATCTTCGTAGCCGACACTGATTGCCGGCTGCAGCGTGCGCTCGTTCTCGATTTGCTTCTGCGCGCAGCGAATCCAATGCGCAATGCAGCGGTCGATCGGCAATTGCGCGCGTCGGCGAATTCCTTCCGCAACCGCGTAAGGATTGCGTTGCACGAGAATGAACGCGGCCGGCGAAAAATTCTTCTGCAACATGAGAGCGCGATAAACGTTCGGCGGCGATTTCTCGAGAAAGACGCGCGGATTCGCAGTCGCGAATTTCGGATTGAGCGCCCATTGTTCGCGCCAGCGCTCTTTGATTTTGGGCCAGTCGTAGCGCGATTCGTCTTCGAGCGCGGCGGCTTGTTCGCTCCAGACGCGACGCACGCCGAGACCGTGCGGCGTCGGCATTAAATCTTTAACGAAGCGCTGGCCGTTGACCTGTTCGTTAGGACCGCCGCGCGGAAGAAAGCCAACGGCGTTGCGGCAGTGGCTCAACAAGCGCTCGAGCAAAGTCGAGCCGCTGTTGTTCATGCAAATGATGAACAGATATTTTTCCGCGCGATCCACGCGGAATGATCATGTCGATCTTAGTCGATGTCGATCTTACTTGCGCCGGAGCGGAACGACGAGTTCCTGATCGTGACGCGCGACGATGACGCGGCCATCTTCGATCCTCTTCAGCGTGATCTGGTAAGTCTGCGAGCCGACCTGCAAACCAAATTGCTGGCCTTCCTGCATGATCTTGCCGTTAACGATGGCGAACTTGGCGCCGTGTTCGATCGTGATCGAGCTGACGACGAACGCGGTCGCGGAAATGTCACCGCCGCCATGTTCGTTTGCCGAGTCGGAAATTTTCGCGGCCGGTTTCCAACCGATCGGCCAGAACGGATTGCGGGCGTTCGTTTCCATCGCAAAAAGCGATTTGGTTTTCAACTCGATCGGCGCCGTCTCTTCTTTCGGTGTGGCGCCGATTGCGGGCGAACCTGTCGGCGCGGGCGACTTCGCACTTTCAGTTGCGGCGAATGCGCCGGCGGCAGCGACGAGGACAAAAGTGAGCGAAAGAATCAGGCGTTTCATTTCTTCAAGATGTAATTCGTGGCTGCAAGTGTGACCTGCTGAAATTGCGCGTCGGGCTGGGTATGGATCGTGACGTGCGTGATGGAGAGCAGCGGCTCGGTATTCTCGAGCTCGGCGATGGCTTTGCCGAGCGTGGCGTACTCGGCCTGCGGCAAATCGATGATCCAGTTGTAGCGGTTCCAATTCGCGAGCTCGGGTTGTTTAAATCCGGTACTGCCCTCCAGTCTCGCGCCGGCCCGGTCGATCTGTTGATTGGCGAAGAAAAGTTTCATCCGCGGCGGAAACCAGGCGATGGGCGCGCCTTCGGGAATTAATGCTTTGAAGGAAGCGAAACGGGTGGTCGCGTTTTTCGCCTGTTGTTCGAGCGCGGCCGCTCTCTGCAAATCTTCTTTCGAATGGTCGAGCTTTTTTTGTTTCTCCTGCATGGTGGCGACCATTGAGGCGCGGCTGCGCTGGAGCGGCCCGAGGAAAAAATTCGAGTAAACGTAAAGCAGGAAGATGAATCCCATTACGCTGAGCACGATCTTTTGGATTTGGTCCTTATTTAATTTCGGAGCGTTCATCGTTTCTTCTCCCGGCCGGTGGGTGGGGCGCTCGCGCCCGCTTTCGGCGCGGTGGGGTTGAATGTGACCCCAATGCTGTAGCGAGCCATGGCCAGGTTCGCTCCGCCCACGCTCACGATCGAATCCAAATCTTCCAGTCCGCGAAATTCCACTTTTACATCGCTGTAAGCGCGTCCGAGTTGCTCGAGTAACATTTGCCGCAAATCTTCCGCGGCCGCGCGCGGTTCGCGTCCGGCGGCCACGCCATCGATCACGATGCTGACGCTTTTGCCGTCTTCTGCGACACCACCGTCGAGCGAGGTGAGCTGCGCATTCGGCGCCACGCAGCGCGACACGATTTGCAAAAACGGCGCCCAGTAAAAGCGATTGTCGATGTACTCATCGAGGGTCCTGGTTGTCTTGATGATGTTGTTGAGCTCTTCGGCGCGTTTTTGCGCAGCCGTAACCGACGGCTCGACTTTTGCCCAGTCGCGCTCCACCACGCCCAATTGGCTTTTGATTGCGAGCGTGCGGTATGCATTCCACAAATAATACAGCAGGAGCACGGCGAAGAGACCGCCGAGTATCATCATGCCGATCTTCAGTGGATCGCGTTGCCGCTGCCGTTGCGCGGTGATCTCTTCGTGCAGAAGATTGAGTTGGAGGGCCATCGCGCGTTAGTGATTCAAATATTCAAACGCGGCGCCGCATGCGACATTGAGCGAGACAAATTCATGCGGAAGCGAGCTGCGCTTGCCCGCGGGCAAAGCGACTTCGCAAGTTTCGAGCGGGTCCCAAATTTCACACGGCAACCCAAGTTCATCGCTCAAGGTCTGCAGCACCGCTTCCGCGCGCGCCAGTCCGCCGGAAACAAAGATGCGATGAATGCTTTCTTCACATTGACCTTCGAAAAATCCAATCGAGTTGCGCACTTCCGTCGCCAGCCTAACGAGTGAGCCGCGGCAAATGTCCGCCATGCCCGCGTCGCCTTCGGTTATCATCGTCCAGGCGGCATGCTGCTCGAGCGCGCCTTCCGCCGTTAGGGCCTGCGACAATTCCTTGCCGCCGTAATCAATGCTGCGTACGAGCACGAGTTCGCCTTTGTTGCCGATGAGCACCGTGCTTTGCGAGTGGCCCATGTCGAGCAACAGGAATGCGTCGTTTGTGAAAATTTCCGGATACGCGAACTCGAATGCGTTGAACGAACAGACCGGCGCCAGCTGCAAAATGTCCGGCGACACTTTCGCTTTGCCGAACGCCTGCGTCACTTGTTTCACCTGCTCGCGCAACATTCCGCCGACCAAATATTTTGTTTTCGTAGCGACGTTGTTCTGGACCGCGACCGATCCCGCCTCGCCCGCATCGGTCGATGTCGATCCATCATTCGCGCTGTTTGCCGTCGCCAGCGTCACGTCGAGAACGAATTCCTTGCAGTCCTGGTTCAAGACCGCGAGCCCGTTTAAACGCAGCGCGTTTCGCAATAAATCCACGGGCGTTGTCGGTTGCTCGATGATGCGCAAAAGCGAGCCTGGATCGGAGAACGCCACCGCGCATCCTTTTCCGCCCGCGCCGCCGAGTTCTTTCACCAGCGCTTTGACTTCCTGCGCTAATTGATCGGGCGTCTCGATCTCGGCCGGCAATTCGCGCGAAGCAAAATTCGTCAGCACAAAACGCGCGTCGCCGCGTCGCTTTAACGCCACGCCTTTGAAGACACGTTTTCCCAGGTCCAGCCCAATAACGGAATCGCCACGTCTCGCCATGACGCTCGACCTTGTAGCCGGAAGCGTGCCGAGCGGCGTTTCCCCTCGTCCAAGATCGACAAGTTACGCCGCGGCCGGTCTTTGATAGCCGAAAAACTGCCGCTCTTTGATGACCTGCACCACTTCCGGGGGAACCATTCGCTCCCAACCCGCGTCGCCCGATTGCAATTTCGCCAGCGCATCCGGCGGATAAATCCGCAAATACTCCCCATGAAAATGCGTGATCTCCTCGATGTACTTGTTGTCGAGCAAATGCTGATAGAGCGAACGCAAATTCGGCGCCACCTCCAGCTTCGTCGCCGTAATGATCTCGCCCGTCTTCTCGTCGATCATCGGATAAACGAACAACTTCAAATTGCCCTTAAACATTCGGCCAAGCGCTTCCAGGATTCCGCCCTCGAGATTCAAATAATATTTCTCGTCGAAGATTTCCGCCAAACTCGGCACGCCCATCACCAGCCCGATCATCTGATTCGTGTAACGCGAGAGATATGCGGCCAGCCGATAGTATTCGCCAAACTTCGAGATCAACACCGTCCGGCCTAACACCGCCAGGATCTCCGCGCGCGCGAGAAAATCGGCGTGGTTCAATTCGCCTTCCGCGAGCAAATTTTCCAGCGTCATCTCCATCAACACCACCAGGTCTGATTCGCCGCAGCCGCAGCGCTGCAGAAAAACTTCGCGCGCGCCGCTTAGCATGTCGTTCGTCGCATGCGTGATCGGCCGGAAACTTCCGCGCTCCACCAGGATCGCTTTTTTATAGAACACCTCCGCCGGTTGCACCGTCTCGCCCTCGGCGGTGAACATCACCGCCTCGGTCAATCCCTGACTAACGAGTTGCAAGGCCATGAGGCGATTGTCGATCTTAGCGTACGCCGGCCCGGAGAATTTGATCATGTCCACTTCCATCCGGCCGGGCGCCAGATTTTCCCCTAACGACGCGATCAATTGCTCCGGCGCCTTGTAATAATAGAACGCGCCGTAGAGCAGATTCACCCCGATGACTCCGAGCGCTTCCTGTTGATCGACGTTCTGCTCGTCCAGCATTCGCACATGAATGATGATCTGGCTCGGTTCACTCCGCGGCGTGATCTGGAAACGAACTCCGAGCCACCCGTGCGATTCGTTATGCTGCTTGAAACTGCGCGCGGCCACCGTCTCGGCGAACACAAAAAACTGGCGCTGATCTCCCATCTTCGCGTCCAGCCGCTCGATCAAAAGTTTGTATTCATGATCGAGCATCGTGTTCAACCGCACCCGGCTCACGTAACGGTCCGTCGGCCCGTAAATCGCGTCGCTAAACGTCATGTCGTAAGCCGACATCGTCTTCGCGATCGTCCCCGCCGCGCCGCCGACCTGAAAAAATCGCCGCGCCACTTCCTGGCCCGCGCCGATTTCCGCGAACGTTCCGTACTTTTTTCCGTCGAGATTAATCTGGAACGCCTTCCGGTTCGTTCCGACATCCATCTCCGCCTTCATACAATTCCTCTACCGCGAACCGCGCCGCTCGCAAATATTGTAACGGCAGAATTCCTAAAGCCTAACAACCTCGGCGCTGCTTGCCGGTATCCACCCGCGTTGATTGTTAGGCAGCGCCGCATAAATCCAATCGCCACGTTTGTTCAGCACTTCGATCTCGCTCCCGACCGGCAACGCCAGCACGCGATTCGCATTGTCTGCCGTCGCCACGCGCGCGCTCACGTCCTTTGCCGTCACGATTGCGCGCGCCGCTTCCGTTTTGCTCGTTTCATACGCCGCAAATGCCGCCCAAACGAAGATCGACAACGACAAGATCGACAATGCGATCACGGCTCGAGCTCGGCGTGAGAAAATCAAATACGCGACCGCAAACACAAAAATCCAGCCCGCGATCGCCGCCGCGGTCGTCCACTGATTCACGCTCGCGCTCCGCATCATTTTTTCCGATCCGCTCGGTTGCATTTCGAGCGCGCGCGCCGCATCGCGCGCCACGCGCAAATTCGCCTGCGCTTCGGCATGATGTCGATCTAACGCCAGGGCGCGTTCGTAATTCAAAATCGCGCGCCCGAAATCTTGCGTTCGAAAATAGGCGTTGCCCAAATCGTAAAACAAATTCGCGCTGTACTCGCCATTTCGCACGAGCTGTTCGTAATCCGCGACCGCATCCTTGAACTGCCCGTTCGCGTATTCCTGGTTCGCTTTTTCGAATTGCGCGAATGCGGTCGATGCCATCAACGTTGCGATGAAGATCGTTGTAAGAAGTTTCATGCGCGCAAACTCTCCACCAATTCCAAAACTTCCCGCCGCGCGTCCGGCGAAATGTCGCCGTTTCGCGCGCCGCTATAGCGAACTTCATCGCTGCGCTCGAAAAGTTTCTGCAATTGCGCCCGCTCGCTTGCGCCGAGGCGAAACGTTGCCGCCGCAAGATCGACATCTACTGCCTGCGGCTCGATTTTTTTCGCCAACGCCGTCTTCACCTGCACCGCGCGAGATGCATTCGAAAAATATTCCGCCGATGAAACGTCGCTCCGTCGCAACTTTCGCATCAACTCCGCCATCTCATGCTGCAACCCCGCGATGCGTTGCGCTTCGCGATTTCCAATTCGCGACTGACGCACTTTCCATCCGATGAACCCGATGAGCGCGAGCAACGGAACAATTTGCGGGAGCCAGAAATTCGGACGCGCAAACAACGGCGTGAACGATTGCGGCCGCGCCGGCCGCTCGTTCAACTGGTAAAGAATGTCCGCCGACTTCGAAGTTGCTTCTGGGGTGGCCGCCGTCCTCGGCGGCGCTGCTGCTCCCGACGCCGCCGGTGTCGTGCTCGCCACCGCATTGCCGCTCACCTGAATGGGGATGGCGTTGCTCTTCAACGTCATATACTGCTCCTTCGTCGGATCAAAATAGGCGAAGAGAAACGGCGGAACATTCGGTTTGCGTTCGTTAGGCGAAATCACCATCTCGAACGTCTTCGTGCCGCTGATCCCGACGTCGTCGTCCTTCTCGAATTTCGAACTCGGCGGATATTTGTGCCAGCCGCGCTCGTCTTCCAGCGACGGCGCGTTGATGCGATCGAAATTGCCGCGGCCGGTGATTGTCGATCTTACGGTGATCGGGTCGCCCGTTTGCACGCTCTTCGGGTTCGCCTCCACGTTCATGGTGAAATTTCCGACCGCGCCCGCGAATTGCGCCGGCGCATTTGCCGGCAACGGTTTTACTTCGAGCGCAACCGGTTCGCTCGTGATTGTGACCTCGCGCCGTTCGCCTAACCGCCCGAACGGATCGAACAGCCGATCGGAAAAAGGATCGACGTCGAAAATGTCGAACGGTCCGCGCGAACGCGTGCGCGGCCTTTGTGTCGCGGGCACGATGATGCGCGCGTTCGCCTTGACCGGGCCGATGTCGAGTTTGCCCGGACGAACCACCGCGATCGCGGTCTTGAATGTATAAACTTCCCATTGCCGCCCGTTGATCACTTCGATCTGCGGTTGCTCCGGCGTTTGCAATTTCTGCATCGTGAAACCTTGTCCGGTTATTTCCGGCGGTTCGAGTGACGCCACCCGCGCCGCCGTCGCGATGCGTATCACCACCGGAATCATTTCCCCGACGTATGCGGTTTTTTTCGGGACGATGAGTTCCGCACTAACGAGTTTGTTCGTGTCGATGTTCGCGTTGCTCGCGCCGCTGCCGCTCGATTGCGGGCCGGCTTGTCGATTGCCGGAGGCGACGACGTGCAAGGTCAGCTCCGGCGTGCTCAACGAATTGCCGCTCACGCGAATTCGTTGCGGCGGAATTTTGAACGTGCCCGGCTTCATCGGCAGCACCGTGTAAGTGTAAACGATGCTTTGCGTGATGCTGAGATTGTTCATCTCAAAATGCTGCTCGGTCCCGGTCTGATGAATCTCGAGCCCGTCCGCCACGATCTCGTTAGGCACATCGGCATTGCGCGCGCCGCTCACCCGCACTTGCATTTGCACGGTTTCGCCCACCATCGCCTGGTCGCTGCTTAACGCGGCTGTGACCGCGGGAGTCGCGGCCGACGCGCTCATCGCGAGCGCGATCAACGGAAATAAAAATGCGGTGCGTTGTGCGAAGATCGACATGTGATCTTACCAATCGTTATAGACACGACGCGGCGTCTTGTGTTCATCGAGCTGCACCCGCGCTTCTTCGTCCTTCATCGAGCGCAATAACGCTTCGGCCTGGCGCTCGCTCATTTGTCCCTGCTGATTTTCTTCCGCCTCGGCCATGGCCGCGGTTTGTTCCGGGGACGGCTCCGGTTTTTCGCCGTCGGCGCGTTTGATTTCGCCTTCTAATTTTTTCTGCGGCGAAGCCGATGGAGCAGGGGAGGGACTTTCTCCTTCGCCGGGCGGTTGATTGTCGTTTTCACCCGGCGATGGCGATGGCGACCCGTTTTGGTTATCGCCCGGAGACGGCGAGGACTGTGCGTTTTGATTTGGCGAAGGCGATTGTCGATCTTGCGCGCTTTGCTGCGAATCGTTAGGCGATGGTGACGGACTCTCGCCCGGTTTCGGTTGTGATTTGTCCTGTTGTTGATTGTTCTTCGCCTGTTGCTGGTCCTGCTTGTTTTGATTCTGCGACTGCGATTGCTGCTGTTGCTGCTGATTTTGCGACGACGATTGCTGCTGCTGCTGATTCTGTTGATTCTGCTGTTGGTTCTGTTGACTCTGCGACTGATCGTTTTGGTTTTGATCTTTCTTCGGCGGCGGCGGTTGCTGCGGCGGCGGAGTTGGCGTCGGCGTCGGCGTCGGCTGGCGCTTGTTTTTCAATCGCTCAATCTTCTTTTTCACTTCCTCGAGGTTCGCCTTGGCCGCTTCGTTGTTCGGATTCAACTTGAGCGTGTCCTCGTAATGCGTTTGCGCATTCGTTAGGTCGTGCAACGCGTCGTCGTCGTTCTTGTCCATGTCCGCGCGCTCCTCCAATGTGCGACCGGCATTGAAGTGACTTTTCTCCTGCAGCTCCGCGTCGCGTGACAAGAGCGCGCCGCTAAATGCTTCGATCGCCTTCGTGTAATCTCGCATTTTGTAAGCAGCCGTCCCCGCATCGAACAACATCTTGTCCTTCGCCGGCGCATTCGGATGCTTCTGCAAATCCTCCTGAAAACTGCGATACGCGTCCGAGTATTTCCCGTCGCGATACAGGTCGAGACCGGGAACGGCGCCGAATGACGACGACGCGCCGATTAGCATTAACGTTGCCGTCGCAGCGCTCGCGAGACTCGGCGCGGAAGCTCGCGCGCGTTGGCGGACGCGTTTGCGTTCACGCAGCAAGATCGACATCGTCAACGCGAGAACGGCGGCGCCGAGCGGCCATTCGTATCGCTCGATCGGCCGCCGCGACAAGCGCGCATCGATGTCCTGCGCGTTCATTTTCGTTAGGCCATCGTTTAATAATTGCCGCATCGTTTGCGGCCCGTTCTCGAGGTGCAGATAAAATCCGCCGGTCGCTTCCGCGATTTCGCGCAAACGTTTCTCATCCAATTTTGATTTCACCACCTGGCCCTTCGCGTCCTTCACAAACGCAGTCCCGCCGCCGCTTTCGTCTTGAATTGGAATCAACGAACCTTCCACCGTTCCGACACCGATCGTGAAGATGCGCACGCCGGCATCGGCCGCGCTCTTCGCCACCTTCACCGCGTCACCGCTCAATTCCTCGCCGTCGGTGAACAAAATGAGCGCGCGATTTCCCGTCGCGCTCTTACCGTAGGTTTGGTTCGCGAGATTGATCGCTTCCGAAATATTCGTCCCGCCTTCCGGAATTGTTTTGGTGTCGAGATCGTTGATCGCTTCGACCACCGCGCCGTAATCAATGGTTAACGGCGCCTGCACGAACGCCCGTCCGGCGAACGCGATGAGTCCGACACGATCGCCTTGCAATTCGTTGATCAAATCCTGCGTCGCGAGTTTGACGCGCTCGAGGCGGTTCGGCTGCACGTCGTTCGACAACATGCTGCGCGAAGTGTCGATCGCGATGAGGAGATCGAGACCTTTGCGTTTTGTTTCTTCGAAAATGTAACCCCAGCGCGGTTGCGCCAGCGCGACGAGGGCGAGGCCGAGGCCTAACAACAGCAGACCGAAGCGCACGCCGCGCCGAAAACGATCGACCGTGCCGGCAAGTTGCGGCAATAACCTCGGCGAAACGAATTCGCGCAATCGCTGCATCGTTTTGCTCTCGGCGTAAACGAACAAGGCCGCCAGCAGCGGCAACGCGACCAATCCCCAAAGCCAATGTGGCGCGCCCCAGCTCATAAGATCGACATGTGCAAGATCGACATCTTCCTCATGGCAGTTTTTTCCAGATCGTCTGCGAGAGAACGATTTGGCCTAACAACAAGCCGACGCCGCTCATCAAGCAAAGCGGAAACAGATCGCGATATTGCTGATACTTTTTCACCTGAACCGTCGTTTTCTCCATTTTGTCGATGTCGTGAAAAATGTTCTCCAGTGATTTCGAATCGGTCGCGCGATAGAATTGCCCGCCGGCGATGCGCGCGATTTCTTTTAGACCGGCTTCGTTGAACGACACCGGAATCCGCTGATACAAAACATTTCCGACTGCGTCCGTCACCACGCGGCCAGTGCGGCCATCCATCACCGGAAATGGCGCGACGCCGTTCGTGCCGATCCCGATCGCATAAAAATTGATGTGCAATGCCTTCAAGGCTTCGGCTGCGGTCTGCGGCGGAATTTTTCCCGCATTGTTATCGCCGTCAGTGAGCAGCACGACGGCGCGGCTCTTTGAATGTTTATCGTTCAGCCGGTTGCCGGCCGATGCCATGGCCGAGCCGATCGCGGTGCTGCCTTCGATCAAGCCGATGCGGACTCGATCAAGATTTTGCAACAGCCAATCGTGATCGAGTGTCATCGGACTTACCACGTACGGTTGCGTGCCGAATGCGATGATGCCGATGCGGTCGTTAGGCCGCGCTTCGATGAATTTGCGTGCTTGTTCGCGCACGGCGTCGAGCCGCGTCGCTTCCTCGCCGCCGATGGTGAAATCTTTTGTCAGCATCGAGTTCGAAACGTCGAGCACGAGCATGATGTCGATGCCGCTCGCTTCCACTTGCGTAAGACTCTTGCCTAACTGCGGCCGCGCGATTGCAATAACGAAGATCGACAATGCTAAGATCGACAACGTACGGAGAATTTGTCCTGCGCGTGAAACACTCTGCTTTCCGATGGCGGTGAGCGGCGACGTCGACGAAAAAATCAACGCCGCGCTCGCGCCGCGTTGTCCACGCAGATAAGCGATGAGCGGGACCGCGAGCAAAAGCAACCGCAGCCACGGATGCGCGAACGTCAGCGCCGAATTCGACGGCCACCAATCAGGCCAGTGTAGGCGCAACGCGCTCACCTCCTTTCACAAATCGAATGGCTTCATCGAGCAACAACTCGCTGTCTGCGCGCGTTGCGTCGCAGCGCGCGAACTTAATCAAATCGCAGCGATTCAAAAAATCTTCGAGCAATAGCCGATCGTCGTCGGAAAACGGCGTCTTCTTGGTTAACGAATTGAGAAACTCGATCGATGTCTGTCGTGTGACGGGTAAACCGTATTGCTCCGTCACGTAGCGCCGCAGAATGTCCGACACGCGAATGCTGAATTGATACGGATTCACCTGATCGATCTCGGTGCTGATCGCGTCGAGCGCCTCGAGCGCGCGATCGCGCGGCAATTTCGGCGGCGCGGAAACTGGCCTTTTGCGCAAGAGCCACCAGATGAGCAAACCGATAATCGTTAGGCCAACGAACGTTGCTATAAAGATGACCCACGTCGGGATTAACGAGTAATCGACCGGCGGCGCGATCTCGTGGAAATCCGCCGCGCCTAAGATCGACATGTGTAAGATCGACATCATCGCGTGGCAAGTCGGCGCTCGCGTTTCTTGAAGAACGAGCGCAGCGCCGGCAAATAATCTTCCCCCGTTTTCATCGCGATCGCATCGATGTTGTTCCGACGCAGCATGCGCAACAGGTCGCTTTCCTGGCGATCGACCACGTCAGCAAAACGCGACCGGGTCGCGCGATCGGCCGTGTTGATTTCAATCTGCTCGCCTGTTTCCGCATCTTCGAGTGTGATGATGCCGATGTTCGGGAACGAGCGTTCGCGTTCGTCCTGCACATGCACGGCAATAAAATCGTGACGGCGTCCAGTCACGGCGAGCTCGCGTGAGAAATCCGGCGCTTGAAAATCGGAAATGAAAAACACGACGGCGCGTCGTGTCACGATCTTGTTGAGATAATCGAGCGCGAGCGCCGGATTAGTGCCGCGGCCTAACGGCTCGAAAAACAAAATCTCGCGAATGATGCGCAACGTGTGCGACCTGCCTTTCTTCGGTGGAATGAAAAGCTCGACGCGATCGGTGAAAAGGAGCAGGCCGACCTTGTCGTTGTTGCGAATGGCGCTGAAAGCGAGCAGACACGCGACTTCGGCCGCGAGCTCGCGTTTCGATTGCGTCGTGCTCCCGAAATTTCCCGACGCGCTAACATCGACAATCAACATGACGGTGAGCTCGCGCTCTTCCGTAAATTTTTTCACGAACGCGGTGCCGAGACGCGCCGTCACGTTCCAGTCGATCGAGCGAATCTCATCGCCCGGTTGGTACTCGCGCACGTCTTCGAAGTTCATGCCGCGCCCTTTGAAAACGCTGTGGTAATCGCCCGCGAACATCGTCTGCACGAGCCCGCGTGTTTTAATTTCGAGCGCCCGGATCTTCTTGAGAATCTCCGCCGGTGTTTGTCGATCTTGCGCCATCGTGCTTACGGCACCGGAAGACCGGCGAAGATTCGTTCGATAATCGTTTCGCTCGTGACCGCTTCGGCTTCCGCTTCGTAACTGACGATGATGCGATGTCGCAACACGTCCGCGCCGATGCTCTTCACATCCTGCGGCGTGACGTACCCGCGCCCGTTCAAGAACGCGTGCGCGCGGGCGGCGAGCGCGAGATAAATCGTAGCGCGCGGCGAAGCGCCATACCTAACGAGTCCTTCAAGTCGCAAGTTGTAGGTCGCCGGTTCGCGCGTGGCGAAGACAACATCGACAATGTAATCCTTCACCCGATCGTCGATGTAGATGTGATTCACGATGTCGCGCGCGGCGATGATTTGTTGCGGATCGACCACGGCATTCACGGCGAGATCCGGCGCGCTCGTCGCCATGAGATCGAGGATTTTCCTCTCCTCCGTTTTCGCGGGATAACCGACGTTCAACTTGAACATGAAGCGATCGAGCTGCGCTTCAGGCAATTGATACGTGCCTTCCTGTTCCAGCGGATTCTCGGTCGCGAGCACGAGAAACGGATCGCTCAGCGGATATGTCTTCTCGCCGATCGTGACCTGCCGTTCCTGCATCGCCTCGAGCAACGCGCTCTGCACTTTCGCCGGCGCGCGATTAATTTCGTCCGCGAGAATGAGATTTGAAAAAATCGGGCCGAGCTTGGTCGTGAACTCGCCCGTGCGCGGATTGTAAATGAGCGTGCCGATTAAATCCGCCGGCAAAAGATCGGGCGTAAATTGCAACCGCTGAAAACCGGTATTAATACAGGCCGCCATCGTTTTCACGGTCAGCGTTTTCGCGAGACCGGGCACGCCTTCGAGCAGAATGTGACCATTCGCGAGGAGGCCGAGCAGGAGGCGATCGACCAGATATTTTTGGCCGACGACGACGTGACCGACTTGCTCGCGCACGGCCGGAATCCATTGGCCGAGCTGTTGCACCTCGGAGGTAATTTCCTGAGTCGACTTCATGTGGGTAATTAGAGACACGCCGTCGCGGAAAAATGTTCGAACTAACGATGCGTTTCCGTTCGCGGCCGCAACGTCAGCACCACCGGCAGTCCCGGATAAGGTTCCGCCTCGCGAATGCGCGCCTCAAGATAACGTCGATAGGTGTCCACAAGCAAACGCGGATCGTTAACGAACAAAACGAACTCGGGCGCGACGAGATGTCGATCTTCCGGACCGCTCGCCTGCGCCGCGTAAAACAATTTCAACCGCTTATTCGCGACCGTCGGCGGCGGGTTTGCGGCGAACGCGCTTCGCAAAAAGCGATTGAGGACACCGGTGCCGATGCGTTTCTTTGATGCGCCGCGAACTTTGTCGATCAAACGAAAGAGGCGCTCGACATTTTCGCGCGTCTTGGCCGAGGCGACGAGCATCGGCGCGTAATCGAGAAAAAACATTTCCGCGCGCGTTTCATCGACAATTTTTTTGATCGCCTCGCTCACGTTGCGTTTCGGTCTAACGAGGTCCCATTTGTTGAGCACCACGATGCAAGGTTTGCGCGCCTTCTGAATGAGGCCGGCGATGCGTTTGTCCTGCGATGTGACGCCGCTCGTAAGATCGACAATCAACACGCAAAGGTTCGCGCGCTTAATACTGCGCTCGGCGCGCATGACGCTGAAAACTTCGACCGAAGACGAATGCGCACCGCGCCGGCGAATCCCGGCGGTGTCGATGAAGACGAAACGCTCCTTGCCGCGCTCGAACGAAATATCGACCGCGTCGCGCGTGGTGCCGGCGATCTCGCTCACGATTGCGCGCGGTTGCTCGACAATCGCGTTGATGAGCGACGACTTGCCAACGTTCGGCCGGCCGACGATGGCGATCGCGAGCGCATCTTTGCTGGCGGCCGCTTCGATTTGCTCCGGAAGGTGATTGTCGATCTTGTCCAGCAGCTCGGAGATGCCGCGGCCATGCGCCGCGCTAATCGAGACATTCTCCTCGAAGCCTAACGAATCGAACTCAATTGCCCGCAGCTCGTGTTTTTCGACGTCGATCTTGTTCGCAACCACCACCACCGGTTTGCGCGTCTTGCGTAGCAATTGCGCGATCTCGTGATCGATTGGATTCAATCCCTCTTTCGCATCGACGACGAAGAGCAGCACATCGCTTTCATTCATCGCTTCCTGCACCGCGCGTCGCACGTCGTCGGTCAGTTCCGATTCACCGGCGCCGACAATTCCGCCCGTGTCCCAAACCGTGAACGGACGCTTACCCTTTTTTGAAATGCCAGAGATGCGATCGCGCGTGATGCCGGGTTGATCGTGCACGATGGCGACATTGCGGCCGACCAGTCGATTGAAGAGCGCGGATTTGCCGACGTTCGGTCTACCGATTATCGCCACGTTCATGGCGAGAAGAAGATGTCGATCTTACAACTTGTCGATCTTTTATCGCCGCTCGGCGTGGGCGTGGCCTTCGGCCTGGAGTTGGCGCACGCCGCTGAGGAGATAGATCATGCCGGAGATGCCGGTGAAAATTCCGGCGACGATGACGACAAACATGAGCGGAATGAAGCGCAGTTGCAGCATGACCCAGGCGATCGCGCACATCTGACAAACCGTCGCGACTTTGCCGGTCCAATGCGGACGCACTTTCATTTTGTTGCCGATCAAATAATGCAAAATGGCGGCGCCGACGAGAATGACGGCGTCGCGCGTGATCACGAGCACGGGAAACCAGGCCGGGAAGTGGCCGTATTGCGGATCGGTCTCGCTCCAGTTGCTGATCGAGAGCGTGATGATGCCGCTCAAGAGCAAACCCTTGTCCGCGATCGGATCGAGAATTACGCCTAACGAACTGCGTTGATTGTAACGGCGCGCGACGTAGCCATCGAGCCCATCGCTCGCGGCTGCGACGAGGAAGACGATGATGGCGGCGAAGCGTTGCCACTCCAGCGGCTCGTGACGTTGAATGCTTTCGCCGTAATAGATGGCGAGCGTGACGAAGACCGGAATGAGCAGAATGCGAACGATCGTAATCTTGTTCGCCGTCGTCATTGCGTGGGCACTGTAGCGGCGCAATTCTCACGCCGCTACATTCAATTGTCGATCTTGCGCGGACTTGTTAGGTCTCGAGCGTCACAGCCGCTGTTTCGCGCTGCTTCGCGTGTTTCCCTTCGCAGAATTCCTCGATCATCTTTTTGTTGAACGCGGGAATGTCGTCGGGCTTGCGACTGGTAACGAGACCATTATCGACCACGACTTCTTCGTTCACCCAATTGCCGCCCGCGTTTTTCACGTCGGTCTTGATCGCAGGCCACGATGTGACCGTGCGTCCGCGAACGACGCCCGCGTCTATGAGCACCCATGGGCCGTGACAGATCGCCGCGACCGGTTTGCTTTCTTCGAAGAAGTGCCTAACGAACTCGAGAGCCTCCGGCGTTGAACGCAATGTGTCCGGATTCATCAATCCACCTGGAATCATGAGCGCGTCAAATTCCTCCGGTCGCGCATCATCCAGTGCAAGATCGACATCAAACTTGTCGCCCTTGTCCGCGTGATTCATGCCCTGAATCTGTCCCGATTTCGGCGAAACGATTTTCGTATCCGCGCCTGCATCTTGTAACGCCTCGCGCGGCTTCGTCATTTCCACCTGTTCGAATCCATCGGCCACCAAAATGGCCACCTTCTTTCCATCCAGCTTTCCTGCCATAAGATTTTACCTCCTATATAGGTTACGGCGCGGAGGCGGTGTTTGGATGTGGGGCCGGCGCGCACGGATCGGAGGGCGAGGCGTGACCGAGGAGCGAGAAAATAATTTGTTCGCGCATCTGTTTGTTCCAGGTCTCGATCTCGGTCTTGTCCGATTTGCCTTCGTCACAAAGTTGCTGCTGCATGGCGTTCGCGGCGCGATTCGATAGCATCCAGCCGAGCGGCAATGGCACCTTCGCCGGCGCGAGACGGAAAACATAAACTTTCGTCGGCCCGACCGTGCTAAGATCGACATGTGCGTTTTGGTAAAAACTTTCCAGTGCGCGCACGATCGCGCGTTGCGCGTAGGTGCCGCGGGCTTCGCGCGAATTGAGCAACGCGTAAACAGGCGCGAGCGCGTCCTCGAGGAATGTTCCCGGTTCGCTCTTCGCCTGTTCCGCCTTTGTCGCGGGCGATTCCGTTTCGCTTTGCGGAGCGAACGCCGCGCTTAACGGATCATTGCTAATCATGATGATCTTCGGCGCGACGTCGGCGAAATGATTGTTCGGGTCGTTGATCGCATCCATCACCTGCCGCAGAACGTCGAGAGCGGTGGCCGCGCCGGAGTTTTCGAAATAGCCGCCATCGACTTCATGCGTCCCGTCACTGGCGAATCGGCCGGCCGGACTAACGTAAGTGAAGCGCGCGCTAAAATGCGCCGCGGTGCTTAATGGAAGATCGACAATCGCATTCGTGCGCTTGGATTCGTCCTCCTGCTCGGCTTCCGGCAAAAGTTTCCGCGTCGCATCTTCGGCATCGAAAAAGTTTTTCTCATCGACCACGATATTCGAAACGATGATGCGGTTGCCCGATTCAACCGACGTGCCGTTGAGAAACAACGCCGGCACGTAAGCGCGATTCGTTGTCCACAAATCGAAGAACGGCGCGCGGAAGCGGTCGTTGCCGATCGACGTTTTCCCCGCTTGCTCCCAACTTTCTTCGAGCCAATGGCCGCGGTCCAGAAATGGATATGGCCACGGCCAAAGTCGCTGCAAAAAATCCGGGTACAACATGGCCGCGACGGCGGGCGAGAGAAAATCGCGGCCTAACATCTCTTCGGCGCGTTTGGCGAAATCGTTTTGCGTTCCATCGGCCAGGAGCGCGGCGAACACGCTCGCGCCGACACTTCCGCCGGAGACGCCGCTGATGGCAAAGACATGATCGGCGAACGAAGGCTCCGTGTCCTGCATGGAACCGAGCACGGCGGCGGTCCAATAGGCCGCGCGAATTCCGCCGCCTTCCGTCGCGACGATGAAGAGCGGATGAACGGGGCGCGCCGGATATTTTTTCACGACTTGGTCGTGCCAGGCGCGCAAGGCGTCGATCAACTGCGGACGTTGGAACGGAACGGGCCGCGAAATCGTACGAATGTCGTGGTTGTCATTCGTTAGGCTGCAAATCGCGACCCAGGCCACAATCAAAGTAAGTGCCGGCAAACGATGCAAAGCGCCGAGATAAACGAGCACGCTGCCCCAGAAGACCCAGCATGCGGCGGCGAATCCGAGCACAGCTCCGGTGCCGAGATTTCCCGCGAAGCGAATCGGATTGAAAACGAAAAACAGCGCCAGCGCGATGGACAAGATCGACATCGTCACCAGCGCGCCGCGGCTGAGCCGGTGCATTTGTTTAAGCCCGGAATATTTTTTCGCCTCGGCCGGGCTGTGCAGAAAACGCCGGCGCAATTTAAACAGCAGCCACAAGATCGCGCCGCCGATCAGCGCGAGCCAGCCGAGAATTGTCAGCATGCGCGGCGGATTGTCTTCGTAACTCGCGCGCGTGCGCAGCAAACTCAAGCCGACGATGAACAATGGCAGTGCGCCGAGCAGCCGCGGCACATTGCGGCGCAGGAAACGATGAATGCGCCGCCACTTCGGCGTAAGATCGACATATCGCGCGCGGGCGGTTTGAAAATCGAAATCCAACAGGACACGCGCGGAGTACCAGCTCGCGAGCGACCACGCCAGGAGCGCAATCGCGAAGCTCGTTAGGCGAAGCACGTTGGTCGCCCCGGTCAATTCGCCGCGCTCGGCCAGCGCGCGCAGCACTTCCGTTCCCTGTTCGTTTTTTAGAAACACGAACGCGCCGAGCAGCGCGACGATAACGCTAAAGCGACACGGCTTCAGCTCGTGATAAACGTCGAGCAACTGCCAAAAAATATCGCGGCGATAGAGGAGAAAACCGATGACCGCGGCGAAAACAATCGCGATCCAGATCACACGTTTGCTTCGACCCAGGCGGCGATGGTCGCCTGCGAATGGGCGGCGCCGAAAAGTTTATCGGGGCAGCTCGTGCCGCCCGGCCGGCTGTAACCGGGAGTAAAGTCGTGACCGAAAACATTCGTGCGCGGAATGTCGTATTGCGCGAGCAACCAGCGGATCAAACTGGCGGACGCTTTGGCCTGCGCCGCGGCAAGCGCATCGGTTTCGCCTCCGACATGCTCGATGCCGATCGAGTTTTCATTCGCGCCCATGCAATGGTTCGCGCGCTCGCTGTCGCGTACCATTTGATAAATGTCGCCATTGCGATCGATGACGTAATGGGCCGAGACCTGACGGGTGCCGGTTTGAAATTCGCGCAACGTGCTCGGCAAAGACGATTCGGTGCAATGCAAGACTACCTTGTCGATCTTGCCGCCATTGCGCGCGGAGTGGAACGGACTCTCGATGAATTCCTTGATCGGCGGTTTGAGATTCGGATTGCTGCTGCCATGCCCCGCGCGCCTAACGAGCGCGGCTTTCTTCGTGCCGGCCGCGACCGCGGGCTCCGCTGCAATCGTAATGCTGACCAAATCGTCAGTGTTTAATTTCAACGCCGCGGCCAGACCGGGCGAAAGATCGGCCACGCGCGCCGTGTCTTCGTTAGGCCCCCAATCAACCGGACGCGCATCGGCCGCGAGTCCGTTCTGTGGATTTTCGACGCGGGCGAGACTGCGCCGCAATAATTCGCGCGACGTTTCGTTGTAATTCCATCGACAGGCGAAATAATACTTGTCGGGATTGAGCCGGCGGCCGAGACCGCTCGTGCCCGGCGGCGGCGCGGGCAAAAACAGGTCGGCGTATCTTGGATCGTTAAGATCGCCCGGTTCGAAGAGCGCGAGTCCTTCGCTCGGACTCATGCCGTGATCGTTCGGGCCGCCAAAGGTCGACATTTTTCCTTCGACATGGAAAAGAATTTTCGCCGGCCGCTTTTTCGCGGGAGCGGGGACGCGACGCGCTGATTTCTTTTTGCGTTTCGTCGGCATCGTCGTTAGGCCGGGCGGGCGCTGTGAGATTAAGTCGCGCGAGGAGTAGATGTCGATCTTAAGTTTGTTTGCGCGGCGGTTCGTGATTAAAATCAGGCGCGCAGCGCCGATGTGGCGAAATGGCAGACGCAACGGACTTAAAATCCGTTGGGCTTAAAAGGCCCGTGTGGGTTCGAGTCCCGCCATCGGCATCTCTTAAACTGCGAATTCGTGAGCTGTGATCGAAGGCGATGAGAATGCGTAGCGTTTTCAGCGGCGCGCGGCCAGAGCTTCGTGCACGGCCGCGAGCAGTTTGCCGGTATCGTACGGCTTCGGCAGGAAATTAGTTCCGCCGAGCGCCTGCAATTCGCCCATTCCGGCCGGCTCGCCTTGCCCGCTGGAAACAATAATCGGCATGTTCGGTTTCATTTTCCTGGCGGCTCGCACAAGGGTGATTCCATCCATGTGCGGCAGCGTCAGGTCGGAAAAGACAAGCGCGATTGCGTCCATCTGTTGCGCAAAAATCGCGAGCGCTTCCGGCCCATCCTTCGCTTCGAGACAGCGATAGTTGTTTTTCTCCAAGGTTTTTTTCGTCACCTCGCGCACCATCTCTTCGTCATCGACGATTAAGACCAACTCGTTATTTCCTTTCATAAGCTTCGGGCCTGCGGGTTGAACGTGCGCGGTCTCCGCGTCCACCGCCGGCAGATAAATCCGAAAGGTTGTGCCGCGACCCAGTTCGCTGGAGACGGACAAAAATCCGCCGTGGCTTTTCACGATGCCGAGCGCGGTGGAAAGACCGAGGCCAGTGCCTTTGCCCACTTCCTTCGTGGTAAAAAAGGGATCGAAGATTTTCTCCGCGGTCGCGCGCGACATTCCCGTGCCGGTGTCGGTCGCGCGCAAGAGAACATGTGGTCCCTTTTTCGCGCCCGGCATGGTCGCGGCATAACTTTCATCAAGATCGACATTCTCCGCCGCGAAGACGATCGAACCGCCGTTAGGCATGGCGTCGCGCGCGTTCACTGAAAGATTGAGCAAGACCCGGTGCAATTGCGTCGGATCGCCTTCGATCGACCAAAGGTCTTCCGGATAATGCGTCCTGAGTTCGATCGATTTTGGAAACGTGCGACGCGAAATGTCGACAGTCTCCTCGAGCAGGTGACGCGGATTAATCACGACCCGTTTGCCTTCGATGCCGCGCGCAAAAGTTAACACCTGTTTGACCACGCTCGCGCCTCGCCGCGCGCTTTGATCGATAAGGTTAATGGCCGATTGTCGATCTTCCGCGGACAAATCGTCGCGCAAAGTTTCCGCGCAGACGAGGATCGGCGTGATGATATTGTTCAGATCATGCGCCACGCCGCTGGCGAGAGTGCCGATGCTTTCCAGTCTTTGCGCGCGCAATAATTGCGTCTCGAGTTTTTTCTGTTCCGTGATGTCGGTGCAAATGATCAGGACCGAGCGCGCCGTGCCGTCGGCATTGCGCACGAGCGTGACGCGCGCTTGCGTGATCAACTCTTTGCCATCTTTGCTCAGCTGCTTGACCTCACCGCGGAACTCATCGGTGTTATGCAAGATCGACATGATAGTGTTGGCCTGTTCCGGATCGGCCAATGTCGTCACATCGGTGCGGCCGAGCACTTCTTCCGCGCCCCATCCATACAAACGTTCGGCCGCTTTATTCCAAAACGTGATCCGCATGTCGCCGTAATTGCGGATGAAAATCGCGTCCTGTGCGCCGTCGATGATCTCAGCTTGCTCGCGTAAACGTTCTTCGGTTTTTTTGCGCTCGGTCACATCCGTCCAAACGCCGACCAGTTCTTTCGGCTGGCCATCGGCATCGCGAATGAGGCGACTGTTGTCCTCAATCCAATGATAGCTGCCGTCGTGGTGCCGAATGCGGTAGCGCATCGAGTAACCTTCACTCGATGAAGATTTCTTCAGAACATCGACAGCGCGATCGCGATCCTCGGGGTGCAAGCTGTCGAGCCACCATTCGAAGCTGGTAGCTTTATCCGCGGTCACGCCAAGCAAACGCTCCATGTTTTCGCTCACGAAAACCGGCCGCACGTTTTCGCCTTCGATCGCGAGGGAATAAATGACCGCCGGCGTATGCGCGAGCAATTCGCGCAAGCGCCCGTGCGTCGCGCGCAGTTCGGCTTCGATACCTCGTCGTTGCGTCACATCAATGGCGGTGACCATCCGCGCCGCGACGCCGTTCCAGATGAGCGGGCTCGAGTAAACTTCAACCGTGATGACGGCCCCATCTTTGCGGATGTGATGGAATTCGCCGCTGAAATGCGCCGGCGCGCGCGGGCCGGACAGCGATTGATTCAGTTGCTGAACTTCGCCGGCCGGTCGGAGGTCCGGCAAACTGAGAGCGAGAAATTCCTCGCGCGAAAAGCCGTATTGTTTCACCGCGTCGTCGTTCACCGCCAGGATCTGCAAGGTGGCCGCGTCAAAGACCCACATCGGATTCGGATTCGTTTCGAAGAGCAACCGGTACTGTTGCTCGTGCAGTTTCAGGCGCGCTTCGGCCGCGAACTGTTCGGTAATGTCTTTGAAGGTGACGATGGTGCCGGTGATCTCACCATGTCGATCTTTCATCGGCGCTGAAACGTAATCGACGCGGAAACAAGTTCCCTCCTTCCGCCAGAAGACGTCGTTAGTCACACGTCGCGTCGCCCCGTCGCGCATGCTCGCGTAAATCGGACATTCCTCGAGGGGATAATCGCTGCCATCGGCGTGACTGTGATGGATGGTGACATGCGCCGGCTTTCCCAGGATCTCGTCCGCTTTCCAGCCTAACAACTCGCAAGCTGTCGGATTTTCGAAAATGATCTCGCCCTTGAGATTGAGACCGTGAATTCCTTCACCGGCGGAATTGAGGATCAACTCGTGGTGTTGCTTTAGTCGCTCCAGCGTTTCCTGCGCGGCTTTGCGGTCGGTCACTTCCTGTTGAAGTTTTTGCGCGAGCAGATCCAGTTCCTCGACTTTTTGCGCGAGTTTGTCGTTAACCAGCCGCAGATGGTCGCGCTCAAACTCGTGTTCCGGCATTTTGATCGCGCGGGCTTTTGTCCCGAGTGCAAGATCGACAGTCTTCAGGACCAGCTCCGGTTCGGCTGGTTTAATGATCATCAGGTCGACCCCGCAAGCCTTTGCCAGAGCGCGCGATTCGTCTTCGATGTAGCTGGCCGTGTAAAAAATTACTTTGCTGCGGGCGACTTTCGGATCGGCGCGCAATCGCCTAACGAACTCGAATCCATCCATCTTCGGCATGAGCACATCCGCGATAATCAGGTCCGGTTTCTCATCATGCGCGATCGCTAGGCCTTCGTCGCCACCGCTTGCCTGCAAAAGACGGTATCCGCGATGGGTCAGCATCGCGATGAGGACCTCGCGGTTTTCGGCGTGATCGTCGATGATCAGGATCGTCGTCAATTTTTGCCTCCATCGCTTCGAGCGCCATCGCTCGGAAAATGAACTGTGAAAGAAGAGCCGCGCGGACTAACGAATCGCTCCGACGTCTCGAGCAACTTGTCGATCAAAGCGGCGGTCCGACGTGCCTCCTCCTCAATTGTGCGCAAGTATTGCACGATCGACGGCGGCAACGTTGAGCCGTGATCTTGCCGCAAAATTTGCGAGAAACCTTGCATTGCCCGAAGCGGTGCACGCAATTCGTGCGATAAAGCGAACGACAACTCGGAAAGGTTCTTCTTTGTTTTTTCTAAATCCGCGGCGCATCCAGCCAGACGCCATTCCAGCGCGGCATTAAGGCGGCCTAACTCCTCGATGACTTTTCGAGAAAGATCGCGTGACGAGAGCCCGGACTTGTTCTTCAACTCCTGTCCTCCAGCGACTCGCCGCGGTCCAGTTTCGGAGTTAGAACATCGACAATTGCTATTTCCGGTTTTTCGGCGTGCGCGATTTTTAAGGCCTCTTCGCCGCTGCAAACTTCCAAAAGGCGGCAGCCGCGTTCCATTAACTTTTCTGCGATCAATGCATGGCCCGCAGGATCGACATCAACCATCAAGACCTTCATGGAGTACCTCCTCGACCGTTTTCTTTTAAAATGGCTGCGATTTCCGCGATGAGTGCTTCCGGCTCGATTGGTCGCCGGATAAAGCGGACCGCTCCGTGCGCGAGACATTCGCGTTCGTCGTACGTGCCGGTTGCGGTCGAAGAAATAATAACTACCGGAATGCCCGCAAGAGCGGTCTCGGCCTTCGCGCGCGCGAGCAAAGAGAAACCGTTTTCGGGATGCATATGCAAATCCGAGAGCACGAGATCCGGCTTATGCTCGCGCGCCCAGGTCACAGCGCTTTCCACGCTGTAACTGGTCATCACGGCATAGCCTAACGGCTGCAAAGTGCTCCGGATGAATTCGAGATTTTGTTGGATGTCGTCGACCGCCAGAATAGTTCCGCGCGCAGCCTTGATGTTTTGACTTGCCGGCTCGCTCCGAGTGGTCGGACGAGTTGTTTCTGGTTTCGTCTCGGAACGGAGCGGTGGGGCCAAAGACTTCTCAATATCTTGAACAAAACTTTCCGGCGCGATCGGCTTGCTGATGTAACCGTCAAATCCCGCCGCCAGAATTCGATCGCGATCGCCCACCATCGCCAGCGCCGTCACAGCTATGACCGGAATGTTCTCGAGCGCATTGTCGATCTTGAGTTCCCGAAGAACGCCGTAGCCGTCGAGTTTCGGCAAATGAACATCGCAAACAATTAAGTCGGGCTGTTCGCGCCGTGCGATTTCGACTCCGCTCTCTCCATCGTCCGCTTCCAGCGCGACGTAGCCAAACGCTTTCAGCAAATAAGTCATGAGCGCGCGATTCGTTTCATTATCTTCGATCACCAGGATCCGCGTTGGGTTCTGCGGGTTCACGATTTCGGTTGCTCGATCGACAACGTAAACACGCTGCCCTTTCCCGGTTCGCTCGTGAAAGTGATGCGGCCGCCGAGCAGAGCCGCAAGTTTTTGACTTACGTAGAGGCCGAGCCCGGTTCCTTCTTCGCGCGCGCTCGAACTGTGTTCCAAACGCGAAAACGCATCGAACAACTTCGCTTGATCTTCGCGCCGAATGCCCGCGCCCGTGTCGCTCACCGAAATCGCGGTGGCATCGTTCGCCTCGGAGATGTCGATCTTGATCCTGCCTTTTGCGGTAAACTTGATCGCGTTGTTGACGAGATTGATCAGGATTTGGCTGAGCGAACGCCGGTCCGTATTCGTCACTACTTCGCCCCGGGCATTCACTTCGAACTTCAATCCCTTCTGCTCAGCCAATGGCCGCAACGTCTCGGCCACTTCGTTAATCACTTCGGCACAGTCGATCGGCTCGAGTTTTAGCGAAACCTTGCCCGATTCGATCTTGGCCAGGTCTAACAAGTCGTTAATGAGCGAGAGTTGATGTCGCGCGCTCGACCGGACGGTCTCAAGCTGTTTGCGCTGTTCGGCCGTGAGCGGGCCGGGCAATTCCATCAGTAACGTGCCAGTGAAGCCGATGATGGCGTTGAGCGGCGTGCGCAATTCGTGCGACATGCTGGCGAGAAACCGGTCCTTCGCCAGAATGGCGCGCTCCATCTCGATGTTCTTTTCCTGCAAGGTTTGCTCGAAACGCTTCCGCTCGGTCACATCGCGAATCGCGCTCGAAACGAAAAGACCCTCTTCGGTTTCGAGCGGACTGAGACTGATTTCGACCGGAAACTCGCTGCCGTCCTTGCGCAGACCGTGAAGTTCCAGACCGGCACCCATGGCGCGCGATTTTGGTTTGGCGAAAAATCCAGCGCGATGCCCCGGATGCACGGACCGGTATCGCTCTGGCACCAACATCTCGATCTTGTTTTCGAGAAGTTCCTCGCGCTTCCAGCCAAACAATTTTACCGCCTGCGAATTGACCAGAACGATATTCCCTTCGCCATTGACAATGACCATTGCGTCCGGCGCCGATTCCAAAAGTCCGCGAAATTTTTGCTCTGCTTTCTTGCGATCAGTGGTGTCGCGAATCGCGCTCATCACCATCGTGCCTTCCTCGGTTTCCAGCGGGCTGAGGCTGATCTCGACCGGGAATTCCTCGCCATTCTTGCGCAACCCGTAAAGTTCCAGTCCCGCGCCCATCGAACGCGTGCGTGGCTGTGCGAAGAAATTTCCTCGGTGCCCGATGTGCCCTCCCCGATATCGCTCCGGCAGCAGCATTTCAATTGTGTGCCCGATCAATTCCGGTTTGCCGTAGCCAAAAACTTTTTCCGCTTGCGAATTGATCAGAACGATTCGCCCGGTCGCATTGACCATCACAATCGCATCCGGCGTCGACTCAAGCAGGTCGCGAAATTTTGCTTCGACCAATTTTGCGTCGCGCTGCACTTTGAGATGGGTGACGTCTTTCTTGGTCGAAATGAGATATTGAGCGCTGTCGTTCTTGCCCTCGCGAATTGCTTTGGTTGAAACACTCACGTGAACGAGCGAACCATCTTTGCGCCTTCGCACTGATTCGTAGACGGCGATGTCGCATCCAAGCGCTTCCCGCTGAATTCGCTCCTCTTCTTCGATCCGCTCCGGCGAAACAATCAACTTGGTCAACAACTGACCCAACGCTTCATCGGCCGTGAAACCAAACATGAGCTCGGCTGCGCGGTTCCAATGCAGCACTCTTCCGTCAAGCGATATGGCAATTACTGCGTCCGGCGTCTGCTGCAAAAGCTGACTGGCAAAGTCAGTTCTCATTAGTCCCAAGGATTTCGACTGATACGAGCGCGGCTTGCGCCGCTCGCGACTCTGAGCAGGCAAAATGAAGGTCGCTCCCTTTTCGCGAATCCCCTGGAGAAAATTCGCTCATCCGCTGTCGATCTTAGATATGAGGCCCAATTAGCGAACCACCTGTTAGCCCGATTGAAACATCTTCGTCGTGGTTAGGCCACAGACGATGAGTGACATTCGTGAGATGGTTAGGCCGGCGTCCGATATCACATGTGCCTAGCGACTGCACGAATTCACCAACGCCCAATCGAATTGAAAATGAGGGGTCACTTCGCTGAAGTTTTGAAAGCCGACCGGCTTAACGATGTATTTGTCTGCGCCTAATCGCCGGCATTCACTGATGTCGCGATCGCGCGTTGAAGCCGTCAAGACAATCACGGCAATGTCTTGGGTGCGCTTGTTCGCTTTAATTTCCCGCAAAACTTCCAACCCGCTTTTCTTCGGCAGGTTAAGATCGAGAAGAATGATTTGCGGAGGCTCCATCTCCGCCCGCTTCCTGTAGCGGCCGGTGCCAAAAAGAAAATCGAGTGCTTCGGCTCCGTCACCCGCGACGTGCACTGGATTCGTGATGCGCGCCTTTTCAAATGCGTGCAGGGTTAACTGCACGTCGCGCGGATTGTCCTCTACTAGCAAAATCTCGAGAAGGTGCCGCGATCCATTTCCCGGAGTCGCGCGTTGAAAAAGCGCTGGTACCGAAAGTTCGAGCGCGTTTGCCAATTTCTGCACGCTTTGCAGCGAGGGATTGCGCATGCCTCTCTCGACATCCGATACGTAGGTGCGATGAAGACCGGCCCGATACGCCAACTCTTCTTGAGAGATGCCTAACGATGCTCTTTCTGTTTTAATCGCCGCGCCCAGGAGCCCTTTTAAATCAACCACTCCCATTCAGCGGTTGATCCTAACCGGCCTGTCCATCGACGATGAGTGACACATCCCGAGTCGGCGCGTAGGACCTGGCAACGGTTTACTCATGGCGCCAATGTGTGGACCGAGATCGCGGTTCGGCAATTAGGAGTATCCTTAGATTGCCGAGGGAAAGACCTGAGACGCCGTCCGAATGACGATGTCGATCTTGCGCAGAAGCGCGATGAATCCGTTAGGCTTCGACCGAAACCAATCCGCTCCGGATTGCGTATCGCACCAAACCTGGAATGTCGTGAATGTTCAGTCGCCCCATTAATTGGAGCCGATGCGATTCAACTGTCTTGACGCTGATCTCCAGCTCACCCGCAATTTCCTTTGTGTTTTTTCCCTCGGCGATCAATTGCAAAATCTCGCGTTGCCGCGCCGTCAATTGCTCGAGTGGACTGAGTTGCCCGCCGACGCGCTCGAGATAACTGTCGATCACCGTCCGGGAAATCGAGGGACTGAGATATACTTTTCCGTCGATCACGGAACGAATCGCCAGTTCCAGTTCGGTCGTGGCCGCATCCTTGATTAAATATCCGGATGTTCCAGCGCGAAGAGCCTGCACCACGTATTCCTCGTTCATATGCATGGAGAGAATGATCACTTTCGTACCCGGAAAATCTTTATTGATGCGCAGCAGTGCGTGCAATCCGTTGAGCCGCGGCATGGCGATGTCGATCAAAGCAATTTGCGGCCGATGTTTTTTGATTAACTCCAGGGCTTCGCGGCCATCGTCTGCTTCCGCCACCACTTCGATGCCCGAGATTTTTTCCAGCAGCGAACGAAATCCCGCGCGCACCAGCGCGTGGTCATCGGCCAGAAGGATGCGTGTTTTCACAATGACGCCGTCTCACCATTCGCCGAAATCGGAAACAACGCTCGTATTTCGGTGCCACCGCCGGGAGTGGACGTGCATTGGAATTGACCGCCCACCGCGGTGGCGCGTTCACGCATTCCGACCAGACCGAGACGATCGCGACGCACGCGTCTCTCTGCATCCGCGATATCGAAACCGATCCCGTCGTCGCGCACGATCAACTCGAAAGCGTTCTCCGCATTTCGCAATTCCACCCACACTTTCCGCGCCTGAGCATGGCGCAACACGTTCGATACTGCTTCCAACGCCACGCGATAACACGCCGTCTCGGTTTCGACATCACCGCGATTCAAATTTGGATCGACAAAAAATTCCGCGCTCACGCCGGCGCGGGCGACACTGTCATTTACCATCCAGCGCGTGGCCGGGGCCAGACCCAGGTCGTCCAGAACCGGCGGCCGGATATCAAACGAGATTTGCCGGACCTGTTTCAGAATCTGTTCGAGAATCGCAGTCGTCTCGTCCAGTTTTTTGTTGATCGCTTGTCGATCTTTCGCTTTGCGGGCTGACTGTAAATTAATGTTTCCGGCCGTCAGCAATTGCCCAATCTGATCGTGTAATTCTCGGGCGAGCCGTCGTCGTTCTTCCTCCTGCACTTGCACGCGACGACGCGACAGGATTTGCAGTTGCCGATTTGCTTTCTGCAACGCCGCTTCCCCCTTTTTCCGCGCCGTAATGTCCATGATAAAACTGATGCCGCTCCGCTTCTGTTTCTCGAGCAACGCCGACCCGATCAAGACCGAAACGCTGCGGCCATCTTTGCGGACGTATTCCTTCTCAAACGGCTGACAGGTGCCGGTGGATAACAGTTCGTCGATCGCCTTTTGATCTACGGCCACATATTCCGGCAGAGTCAGATTCTTCCAACTCACTTTCCCGTCGCGAAGATCGTCGCGACTGTAACCGATCATGCTCAGAAAAAAATCGTTGGCATCAACGATGTCGCCCTGAAGCGTCCAGAAAACGACACCGACAATATTCGAACTCAACAACTGGCGGAACTTTCCTTCGCTCTCGCGCACAACATCCGCCGCCACTTTGCTCTCGGTGATGTCTTCGGCGATACCGGTAAATTGCAGGACGGCGCCGTGCGCGTCGCGCACCGGAAAAATACGATCGCGTATCCATCGAATCGATCCATCCGGCCGCACGATGCGATAGGTCTCATCGCTCGCGCTTTTGAGATCCAACTCCCTGATTCGCTCGAGGAGCCATTCCTTGTCCTCGGGATGAATCGCGTCGCGCCACGATTGCGGCGAAGCGTAAAGACTTTCGCAACTGCGGCCCCAAATCGTTTCGTAGGCCGGACTGACGTAGAGCAGCTTGGCGTTGAATTCCGGCGTCCACACCCAAAACACTTCGTTAATGCTCTCCGCGATTTGGCGAAATTAAAACTCGCTGTCGCGCAACGCTTCCTCGACTTTTGAGCGCTCGGTGATGTCCACACTCACTCCGCCGACCATCTCGACCTCTCCCGCTCCGTCGAATATCGGAAACTTACTTACGAGGACGGAGCGTTCGCTATTGTTCACAAAATAGCGCTCGACCGTTTGCAACTGCCTTTTCGTGACGATGACGTGCTTATCGTTGTGATTAAATGCGGAAGCGATCTCCGCGGGCCAAAGGTCGGCGTCTGTTTTTCCGAGCCAGCCGTTCCTGTAGGGTTCCAATTGTTCCAACGTTTTATTGGCGTAAACGTAACGCCCATCCAAATCCTTGATCCAGGCGAACCCCGACAGATTGTCCATGAAGACTGCAAAAAGCTGCGCGCTTTTTTCCAAAGTCTTCTCAACCATTTTTTCCGAGCGATGTCGTAACACGCGCTCTCGCGAAAATGCAAGCGGAAGAGATACCTCGCTTCGAACATGTCGATCTTGCGCGGCCACCGAAGCCCCGCCATTCGCACTCTTTTTATCGTCATTCCCCGCGAACCTGGCTAGTCTCGCCCGGAATTGAAAGGCGCTCTCCTCATCGCCGCGGTTTTGCTTGCAAGATCGACAATCGCCTTCGCGCAGGGACAAGTTTACGTCTCGCGCTTCTGGCATAATCATCAGCCGATCTATTGGCCGGAGTGGAACGGGAACGGTTCGCAAACCAGCCGCGTGCAGGACGCGTGGGACTCGATTGTTCTCAAGCCTAACCAAACCTATAATACCGGTATCGGCCATCCGGACACGGACCTTCCCGGCGTCTTTGGCCTGGATGATCGCAAAGCGGCGTATCAGGGCCGGCCACGCGATTCGCTGTCGCTTTGCCCTAACGAATCCGGATTTGCGCTGAGTTACACCGGTTCTTTGATCGACAACATCCGCAACCTGGCGGCGAATAATCAGCTCGGCTACGACAGCCACTGGTGGGACGGAAATCGACAGGCAAAAGGCTGGACCACACCGCTCGGCAGTCGCCGGCTCGATCTCGTCGGATTCAATTATCATCACTCGTTAGGCCCGCTTTTGCCGAAATCAGTTTTCCGAAAGGAACTGCAAATCTTCAAACAGGCGTGGTGGAAAGCGTGGAGCGGTAACTCCGACCTGAGCGATCATTCACGCGGGTATTTTCCGACTGAGATGGCGTTTTCGGAGTCGATGATCGATGTGCTGGCGGACGAGGGCTATCAATGGAGCATCGTCGCGAGTCATCATTTGAGCCGGACGTGCCCGACATATTTCAATCAGTTCAATCTTGCGGCGAACAGCTACGACATTTTTTCCAGCCCGCCTAACAAATCGGATTTGCTCGGGCCTTCGCCGACCAGCGGTTGGTGGTACGGACAACCGAACCCCGGTAACGCGGCCTGGAATGTCTCGCCGTTCGCCTATCAACTGCACCGCGCGAAATATGTCGATCCAAACACGGGCGCGGAAAAATTCATCATCCTCGTGCCGTCGGACGACGTGCTCAGTTATCGCTACGGTTACGCGAACGAGGGCATCGGAAAGATTCAGCAATACATCGCTCCATTTGCGACCGACTCGAGTCGGCCGGCGTTGGTGATGCCGTCGAGCGATGGCGATAATGCGTGGGGCGGCGGTTTTTCCTCGTGGATGGAAGCGACGCCACAATTTTTCAACGATTCGAAAAATGCCGGCTACCACGCGACGTCAGTGCAGGACTTGGTCAACACCAAGCCGCCGCCCGCGGGCGAGCTCGTGCATGTCGAGGATGGTTCGTGGATTTTTCCGGAAACGGATTACGGCTCGCCGTATTTTTTGAAATGGATCGAACCGCCGGTCGGCGCTTCGAGCGGAAATTTTTATCCCGGAACGAAGATCGACATCGAGACGCCTGGGTTTTCGACGAAGTTTTGGAGTTGGGCCGTCATCATGACCGGCGCGAACTGGTGCGAGACGGCCGAACAAATCTGGCGCGACAACGGCGGCAGCGTCGCGACGTGGAAAATCCAGGCGCCGTACGATTGGGACAATAGTTGGACGTCGCCTAACGACATCGAACTCGCCTGGCACATTTATCTTTGCGGTCTCGATTCCGGATTTAATTATTACGGCGGCCTCGGCAATGACGACGAAGTCAAAGCCGGACTGGCGACCCGACGCGCGATCGAAAAGCTCTCGAGCTACGTCAATGCGCGCCTAACGAGCGATCACACCCCGCCAACCGTCTTGCGCCCGCAACGTTTTCCATGGAATCCCGGCGGCTACACGTTCGGCTGGCTCAATTCCACGACCGCAGACAATCGTTACCTCAAGAAAATGCCGTCGGAGTTTTATGTTTGGACGCACGCCTACGATGTCTCCGGCGTGAGCAGCGTGAATCTGAAGGTGCGTGTCGATCTTGATGGAGTGAATCCGTTAGGCAGCAATCAAAATGAAACTTACGCTGGCGGGTCCGAGGTCGGCCCATGGATCACGATCCCGATGACGAAGCGTGCGCTCCCGAACACGACGTCCGATTTAAACGCGGCGGCGAACAATTCGCAGATCAACTACTTCATCACGCCGCCCGCGCTGGCGGATTATTATTTCGCTAAGATCGACAATAACAATCTCGCGGGTTTTCGCGGGAAGCTGCTCGATTACTACGTCGAGGCGAGCGACACGCGTGCGAACATTTCCAAATCGGACATCCAGCATGTGTTTATCGAGGACGACGGTGCCGGCCCGGCGCCAACGCCGACACCAACACCAACGCCCGCGTCGACTCCGGTTCCATTCACCATGGACGGCCAGTACGATTCCGCTGGTTACATCCAATATCCGACCGGCATGTCGATCTACGCGGCCGTGCGGGGCGGGATGTTGTATGTCGCGACGTGGTCGCCCGGAAACAGCGGTGGGCCTAACGACCATTTCATTTTTGTGAGCGATCAATTGCTCGCGAGCGCATCGGCTGTGGCGCCGTGGGCGAAGGCGGGACTTGTCGCGGTCGCGGCTAACAAGCCGTTTCTAGCAGCGGAAAGTGTGAGCACGTACTGCGGTTGGTTCAATGCGCCGGCTTCGTCGAAAGTTGTGAAATCGCCGACGAGTAGCGGACAACTGGAAGGAATTGTCGATCTTGCGGCGACCTTCGGCTCGATTCCCCAAACCATCTACCTCGCCGCCGCAGCCTACGCCACCGCCGATGGCGGCGCGCTCGTCGCGCAAGGACCGGCCGGAAACGGCAACGGCAACATCGAGCCTAACGAGTTCCTGGCCCTACCGATCGCGGCGATCAAAGATGAAAATGCCGACGGGAAATACGATCGGCTCGATCCGGCGATCGATTTCGTCGTCGCGCAAATCGCGAAGAACGCTGATGGATCGACAACCATCACCTGGAACAGCGTTCCGGGAAAAAGTTATCAGGTCGAGTACTGCGATCAGTTAGGCGGAACGTGGAATGCGCTCGGCCCTCCCATCACAGCCGCCGCCGGGCAGCTTACACTTCCGGCTAACGACTCGCCAAATTTCGGCACTCGGTTTTATCGAGTGAATTTGTTAAACCCGTAACATGGAGCGATTTTGTTTGCTTCTGACAACAGCGCTCGCCGCTTGATCGCCGGCAAAGTTCCGCCAGAATCGCGATATGCCTGAAGCATCGCGCCCCCTTTTTATTCCTTTGATTCTTGGGACCGCGCGCCAGGGCCGCGAGAGCGAGCACGCCGCGAAGTTCGTTTTCGAGCAAACAAAAAAACGCGCCGGCGTGGAGACGGAACTCATCGACGTGCGCACGTTGCCGATGAAACTCGACGATGCCGGCGAACAAATGAAAGACCCGGAGTTCGCGCGCAAGATCGACAAGTGCGACGCCCTCATCATCGTCACGCCGGAATACAATCACAGTTTTCCAGGGCTGCTGAAGCACGCGCTCGACATGAATCTCAAGGAATACATTCACAAAGCGGTCGGCATTTGCGGCGTCTCCGCCGGTCCGATGGGCGGCGCGCGCGTGATCGAAAGTTTATTGTCGGTCATGCGCGAGCTCGGGCTCGTCACCATTTTTGAAGATGTGAATTTCGGAAAAGTCGGCTCGCTCTTCGATGAACATGGAAATTTGACCGACCAGAACTTCGTTAGGCGCGTTGATACATTCCTGAACGAACTCATTTGGATGGCGCGCGTGTTGCGCCATGGCCGCGAAAATATCGCGCCGGTCTGACGCGACATGGAACATGTCGATCTTCGCGAAAGTGATCTCGAGGAAACTTTCGCGCCTTCGGGTGGACCCGGCGGTCAAAACGTAAACAAAGTTTCAACGGCGGTGACGTTGCGGCATCGGCCGACCGGAATCTCGGTGACGGCGCAGGATTCGCGTTCGCAAGCGATGAATCGTAAACTCGCTCGCGAAAGATTGCGCAAAGCAATCGTACAAGATCGACAACGTAAGCGCGCGGCCGAGATCGCGCAGCGCGAGAAAGCGCGCCGGCGAAAGCGTCCGCGGCCGCGACGATTGAAGGAAAAAATTTTGGAATCGAAGCGCAGACGCAGCGAAGTGAAAAAGCGTCGTGGAAAGATCGACATCTAACATCGGCATCATCGGGGCGGGTTGGCCGGGAGAGCAACACGCGCTCGCTCTACAGCAGCTCGACCATGCCGAGTTGTATGCGTGCGCGGATCTCGATGATGCGCGCCGGGCCGCGTTCGCGTCGGAGTTCAAGCCGCGCAAATCGTTCAGCGATTACCGCGAGCTTTTGCAAGATCGACATGTTGATGTCGCGATTATCTGTTTGCCTAACTACCTGCACTTTCCGGCATCGCTCGCCGCGATCGAGGCGGGCAAGCACGTGCTCTGCGAAAAACCGCCGACGCTAAATGCGGCGGAAATGAAAGTGCTGCGCGAAGAAGCCGCGAAACGAAAACTCGTTTACTCCTTCAGCCGCCAATTTCGTTTCACGCCGGCGATGCGCGCGGCCAAGAAAGCAATTGAAGAGGGACGGCTCGGGAAAATCTATCACGCCAAAGCGACCTTCGTCCGATCGCGCGGCGTTCCGGTCGGCGTCGGAAACTGGTTCACGGAAAAGAAACGCAGCGGCGGCGGCGCTTTGATCGACATCGGCATTCACGCGCTCGACGCGGCCTGGTTTCTAATGGGCGCGCCGCGGCCGGTCTCGATCAGCGCCAAAGTTTTTCAGAATTTTCCGCAGCTCGGGCGCGGCGCGGCATTCGATGTCGAAGATGCGGCTTTCGCGTTCATTCGTTTCGACAATGACGCGATCGTGCAATTGGAAACTTCCTGGGCGGGAAATCTGACCGACGATGTTCCGCCGCGAAAATATTTCGGGCAGGAATTGATTAACACCGTCGTTTACGGGACGAAGGCGTCGGTGCGATTAAAGCCGCTCACCTTGTTCGAAGATCGACAAGGTGAACTCGCGGTCGTTCCGTTGGAGGCGCGCGAAGACGAAGCGAACGGTTTCGAATTGCAGCTGCGAAATTTTTTGGGCGCAATCGCGGAGAAAGCGGAGCCGATCAACAACGCCGATCAAGCGGTCGCATTGATGGAAATGATCGATGGCATTTACGCTTCGAGTGAGCTCGGAAGGGAGGTGCCGATCACCTAAGGCCAAGATTTTGTCAGCTTAATACATCTGCACTCGCCACTTGCGCCGAATTGTTTTTAGAGAGAACGATACCACTTATGAAAAAGCTCATTCTGATTACGCCACTCCTTTGCCTGATCGCGACGTTTTTCCTCAGCGCCTGCGCGCATGACGAACCGGTTACGCAAACGACCACGACTACGCGCCAGACTACGGTCCAGCAACCGGCGGCCTCGACCTCAACGACCACCACACACAGTACCGGCTACTGACGGGTCGGTCTGTTTCCTCCGATAAAAGGGAGTCGCCACGGCGGCTCCCTTCTTGTTAGGCGCGATCTGCTAAGATCGACAACTATGCCTTGTCCGCCGGCGCGGTTTCGATCGCGGCGGTTTCTTCCGCATCCTGACTAACGACCGGCGCGATGGCCTGAAGTTTTTCGCCGGCCTTCAGGTTAATCAGTTTTACACCCATGGTGTTGCGTCCGGTTTCGCGAATTTCTTTCACGCGCGTCCGAATCATTTGCCCCTTGGTCGTGATTAACATGATCTCGTCCGCGTCGCGCACCGTGAGCGCGCCGACGACATCACCGGTTTTGTCGCCGGTCTTCATCGTGATGATGCCTTTGCCGCCGCGCTTTTGTTTTCGGTAATCGTCGAACGGCGTGCGTTTGCCGATTCCATTTTCGCCGGCGACCAGCAACATCGCGTCAAGATCGACAAGTGCGATTCCAACGACGTGGTCTTTCTTTTCCGGCCGAATTCCCCAGACGCCGACGGTGTTGCGGCCCTGATCGCGCAGTTGTTCTTCGTGAAATCGCAAACTCATTCCTTCTTTGGTGATGAGCACGACTTCGTTGTCGCCGCTGGTTAACTTCGCATCGATGAGCCGATCGCCTTGTTCGATTTGAATCGCGATGATGCCGCCTTTCCGCACGTTGCGGTAATCGGACAGGTTCGACTTTTTGACGATGCCGGTGCGCGTGGCGAAAACGATGTGAAGATTTTCGTCCCACGTTTGATCGACAACATTCGGTCCGGTGCCGGATTTCTTCGCCTGAATACGAATGGTGGCCGCGATTTTTTCGTCGGTGCGAAGTTCGAGAAGGTTTGCAATTGATCGGCCCTTCGCCGTGCGCCCCATCTCTGGAATCTCGTAAACCTTTTCGACATACGCGCGCCCGGATTCGGTGAAGAACATCAGGTAGTCATGCGTTGTCGCGGTAAAAAGATGCTGAACGAAATCGCCTTCTTCTTCTTCGGTCGCGCCTTCGCGCGTGGACATGCCGATGACGCCCTTGCCGCCGCGACGTTGCGCGCGAAACGCGCTCACCGCGGTGCGTTTGATGAAACCGCCATGGGTGATGCTGATGATGCAGCCTTCGTTGGCGATGAGATCTTCCATGTTGATCTCGCCTTCGTCGGCAGCGAGCTCAGTCAATCGCGGCGAGCCGTGTTTATCGCGGAGATCGCGCAGCTCTTTTTTGATGATGGTGAAAACGCGCTGCTCTTTTGCGAGGATGTCGCGCAAATCTTTGATCGTCTCGAGCAGCTCCTTGTATTCCTTGTCGATCTTTTCGCGTTCGAGGCCGGTCAGTTGATACAAACGCAAATCGAGAATCTGGTTGGCCTGATGTTCGCTAAAAGCGTAACGGCCATCCGTTAGGCGCGCCGGATTGCGAATGAGAATGCCGATTTGCTCGACCTGCTTTTTCGTAAATTCGAACGCGAGCAATTTCACGCGCGCTTCATCGCGATTGGCCGAACCGCGAATGATGCGAATAAATTCATCGAGGTTCGCCAGCGCGATGAGATAACCTTCGAGCGTCTCGGCGCGATCTTCCGCTTTGCGCAATTCGAATCGCGTGCGTCGCAAAACGACTTCGCGCCGATGATCGATGTAAGCCTGGTTCGCTTGCTTGAGCGGCAGCAACTTCGGCCGGCCGTGATCAATCGCGAGCATGTTGACCGCGAACGAGCTCTCCATCGCGGTGTGCTTGTAGAGATTGTTGATGACAACTTTCGGATTGCCGTCGCGCTTCAACTCGATGACGACGCGCGTGTTTTCGTCGGACTCGTCGCGAATGGCGCTAACGTCGGTGATTACTTTTTCGTTAACGAGCGACGCGATGCGCTCCACTAACGTCGCGCGATTGACGTTGTACGGAATCTCCGTGATGACGATTTGCTCGCGGCCGCCTTTCACTTCTTCCACGCCCGCTTTACCGCGTATGCGCAGACTGCCGCGGCCGGTTTCGAGATATTGTTTGATGCCGCCGAGGCCGAGAATGGCGCAACCGGTCGGGAAATCCGGTCCCTTCACATGTTTCATCAACTCCTCGAGCGTGATGTCCGGGTCGTCGATCTGCGCGCAAACACCGTCGATAATTTCGACGAGATTGTGCGGCGGAATGTTCGTCGCCATTCCGACTGCGATGCCAGTGCCGCCGTTGACTAACAAATTCGGAAACGCACTCGGGAAAACGGTCGGCTCCGTCCGCGTCTCGTCGTAGTTAGGCACGAAGTCGACCGTGTCCTTGTCCATGTCGACCATGAGCGCGGCGCCGAGATGCGTCATGCGCGCCTCGGTGTAACGCATCGCCGCCGGCGGATCGCCTTCGACCGAACCGAAATTTCCCTGACCATCGACCAGCCGCTCGCGCATCGCCCACGGCTGCGCCATGTGCACGAGCGTCGGATAAATCACGGCTTCGCCGTGCGGGTGATAGTTACCGCTCGTGTCACCGCAGATCTTCGCGCACTTACGATGCTGCCGACCGGGAAAGAGCGAGAGGTCGTGCATCGCGTAGAGAATGCGACGTTGCGATGGCTTCAGTCCGTCGCGCGCATCGGGCAACGCGCGCGAAATGATGACCGACATCGAGTAATCGAGAAACGATCTCGATACTTCTTCGGCTACATTGATTGGCTCAACTTTTTCGTTCGCGTTGTACATGTCGATCTAACGAATTGTCGATCTTACACGTCGAGGTTTCGCACGTTCAGCGCGTTGTCTTCGATGAATTGCCGCCGCGGCTCGACCACGTCACCCATCAAGATCGTGAACATCTTGTCGGCATCGACCGCGTTGTCGTCGTTCAGATCCACCTTGAGAAGTTTGCGCTTCTCCGGATTCATCGTCGTCTCGAACAGTTCTTTCGCGTTCATTTCGCCGAGACCTTTGAAACGCTTGATCTGCACGCCGCGCCGCCCGATCTCCAAAATCTTCTGGAGAATTTCGGGGATGGAGAAGAGCGGATGCGAGGTCGCTTTGTCGCCTTCGCCTTCGATCAATTCGAAAATCGGTTTATCGCTCGCGGCGTAGTGATCGACCTTCAAACCTTTGCGCGCGAGCTCGGCGATAATTTTCTCAATCGCGGCTGATTCATGCAGCTCAACGAGTTTGGCGCGGCGTCGTGGAGCGCCATTAGTTTTTGCCGGTGCGCCGTTGCCTAACGGGAGCAGCTCCTGCGCGATCTCTTCGTCGAACAAGTTAAGATCGACATTCTCATTGTGAAACTTCCGGACCGACTTCTCATCGTGGAAGTAGTGAACGTTCTCATCGTTGCCATCGCGCACTTTGACGAGATACGTCGGCAACTTTCCCGACTTCGAATTGCGCTCTCCGAGAAAACTTTCGAAATCGCCGCCGTGACGTCGCACCGCTTCGCTCAGTTTGGCCAGCTTTTGCAGCGATTCGAGAATGTCTTTCAACTGCGTGGCCGTGATTTCTTTGTTGTCCGCCAGATTTTTCAAGCGCACGTCTTCCGCGCCTAACGAAATCAAAATCTTGTTCAGTTGCGCGTCGTCATCGACGTACTCTTCGCGCTTCTTGCGCTTGATCTGATAGAGCGGCGGCTGCGCGATGTAGATCTTGCCCGATCGGACGAGCTCCGTCATTTGCCGGAAGAAAAAGGTGAGCAACAACGTGCGAATGTGCGAGCCGTCCACGTCCGCATCGGTCATGATAATGATGCGGCCGTAACGCAACTTCGACATGTCGAAGCGGCCTTCTTCCTGTTTGCCGTTGCCGTCGCCGCCGTCTTCGCGCGGCTTGCCGATGCCGGTGCCGATGGCGGTGATCATCGCCTGGATTTCGTTGTTCTTGAGAAATTGATCTTCGCGCGCTTTCTCGACATTGATGAGCTTGCCGCGAATCGGCAGGATCGCCTGATAGCGTCGATCGCGTCCTTGTTTCGCGGAACCGCCGGCCGAATCGCCCTCGACGATGTAAAGCTCGGTCAATTCCGGATCGCGCTCCGAACAATCCGCGAGTTTTCCAGGCAATCCGCCGCCGGTGAGCGCGCCTTTGCGAATTGTTTCGCGCGCTTTGCGCGCGGCTTCGCGCGCACGCGCGGCCGTGAGCACCTTGTCAAAAATGCGGCGTGCGATCGGCGGGTTCTGATCGAAGAACGTCATCAATCCTTCGTAAACGGCCGAGTTGACGATGCCGTCGATCTCGGTGTTCACGAGTTTCACTTTGGTTTGCGATTCGAAACGCGGATTCGGAAGCTTGATCGACAAGACCGCGATCAAACCTTCCCGCACGTCATCGCCGGAAATGGATGGATCTTTGTCCTTCGTTAGGCTATTTGCCCGCGCGTATTGATTGATCGCGCGCGTCAAGGCCGTGCGGAAACCGGTCAGATGTGTGCCGCCGTCCGGATTCGGAATCGAATTCGCGAACGGCAAAATCTGGTCGTTGTAGCTGTCGTTGTATTGCATCACAACATCGACAAAAACTTCGTCGCGTTGTCGCTCGATGTTGATTGGCTTCGGATGCAGCACCTGCTTGTTCTCGCCGAGCTGCTTTACGAATTCCTCGATGCCGTGCTTATAGATGAATGTTTCCTTCTTCGGCGGATCGATGCGTTCGTCTTCGAGCGTGATCTCGAGCCCGGGATTAAGAAACGCGAGCTCGCGCAAACGCGTCGCCAGGCGCTCGAACTTAAACTCCGTCGTGATCGTGAAGATCGTCGGGTCGGGAAGGAATGTGATCAGCGTTCCCGTCGTCTTTTTATTTTTAACTTCGCCGATGACGTCGAGTTTTTGCGTGGTTTTACCTTTGGCGAAGGCCATGTGGTAAACCTTGCCGTCACGCGAAACTTCGACCTTGAACCAATCGGAAAGCGCGTTGACGCATTTCGCGCCGACGCCGTGGAGACCGCCGGAATATTTGTAAGCACCTTGTCCGAATTTTCCGCCCGCGTGCAGATTCGTTAGGACGAGTTCGACCGCCGGCATTTTCCATTTCGGATGAACATCGACGGGAATACCGCGGCCGTTATCGCGCACGGAAACGCTACCATCGACGTGCACTGACACCTCGATCTTTGTGCAATATCCGGCCAGATGTTCGTCGATTGAATTGTCGAGAACCTCGAACACCATGTGATGCAATCCGCGCTCATCCGGATCGCCGATATACATGCCCGGCCGCTTCCGCACCGCCTCGAGACCTTCGAGTTTGTCGATCTGGGCCGCGTCATATTTTTGCGCGGACGCGATGTTGGTGGACTGCGCGCGAGAACTTTTTGTGGCCGGTTCTTCCGGCGGAGCTTTTGGCATAGATTGGGGCGGAACGGCCACCGGCAAAAACGGTATCCAGAAAGCGGGCGGAAACAACTAATTTGTCGCGATTTAATCCCTAAATTTTCCGCTATATCTTGCGAGGCGACTGCCCACAAACCTCACCATATTGTGGAGGATGGCGATTGTCGATCTTGCGCAAATTTCGTTGGCTTGACCGCATGAATTTGGATTCGAAACTGTGAGCTGAAATGCGTCGCCAAACACTCGCCGAAGCCCGCTGGATTTTCGCCATTCTCGGCGCGCTTTTGCTCGCGAGTTGGTTCGTTAGCGGATGGCTAACGATTATCTTTTTCGTCCTCATCGTTTACACGTTTGCGTTCTTTCGCGATCCCGAACGTGACGTGCCTAACGACGAGCGCGCCGTCGTTGCTGCGGCCGACGGACTCGTCGCCGACATCATCGAGATCGACGAACCGGATGTTTTGAAAACGAAAACGAAACGCGTCGGCATCTTCTTGTCGATCTTCGATGTGCACACCAATCGCACGCCGATTGAGGGTCGCGTCACCTACCGCGAACACCGCAAAGGTCTTTTTCTCGACGCGCGCAATCCACAATGCTCCACCAAGAACGAATCGATGACGTGGGCGTTTCAAAATTCGCGCGTCACCATCGTCGTTAAACAACTCACTGGCGCGATCGCGCGCCGCATCGTCGCGTGGTCGCAAGTCGGCGACGAATTGAAAAAGGGCGAGCGATTCGGAATGATTCGCTTCGGCTCGCGCACGGAAGTATATTTGCCGCTCGATGCCGAAATCGTCGTAAAGGTGGGCGAACACGTGCGCGGTGGATCGACAATCATCGCCCGATTGCCCTGAGGTATGAACGAAAACAATCCGCAAAAGATTTACCTCCTGCCCAATTTAATGACGGCCGGAAATCTTTTCTGCGGCTTCACCGCGACGCTGAAGATTCTCGAAGGCGCGCTGCTGCAAAGCGCGAACGCCGATGCCGCCGCCGATTTATTTCACGCCGGCATCTGGTTCATTCTGGGCGCATGTGTCTTTGATCTTCTTGATGGCCGGCTCGCGCGACTCGGCGGACATGAAAGCGCGTTCGGTCGCGAATTCGATTCGTTAGCCGACATCGTCTCGTTCGGCGTCGCGCCCGCGCTGCTCGTTTATCGCATCGTGCTCAAGGAATTTCCGCGCGCATGTTGGATCATCGCCTTCGTCTATCTCGCATGCGGCGCCTTGCGACTCGCCCGTTTCAACACCGCCGCTGCCGTCGGTGGTAACGGCAACGAGAGCAGCAAAAATTTCACCGGCTTTCCGATTCCCGCGGCGGCCGGTCTCATCGCGTCGATCACGCTCTTCATGCTCTGGCTCGCGGAAGGCGAACATTATCTCGGCAATTGGAAATTCCTGTTACCGCCGCTGATGCTTTTTCTGTCGTTCATGATGTTCAGCCATTTCAAGTATCCGAGCTTCAAGGCGATCAATTGGAAGACGAAGAAATCGATTCCTCGTTTTCTCATCATCATTCTCATCCTCATCGCGACGGTGATGAACTACGAATGGATGCCGGCCGTTCTGTTTTTGTCGTATTTGCTCTACGGATTTCTGCGCCCGTGGCTCTCGCGCGAATGGCGGCGCGAGATCGAGGAGGAGATCGGCGAAGAAGACGAGCCGCTCGAACAAACGCCGTAAGATCGACAATCGTTAGGCGTTCAGCTTCGCCAGAATCTCCGGGTCGCGCACGTCGGCCCATTCGCCTAACAATTCCAAAACTTTCACGCGCTTGCCTGATTGCGCCATCTCGCGAATCGCATCGGTCAATTCGTATTCGCCGCGCGGCGACGGTTTCAATTTCGCGGTGAATTCGAAAATACTTGGACGAAATGCGTAGAGACCCGCGTTATACCATGGACTGGTTGGCTCGTTAGGCCGCGGTTTCTCGCGAAGATCGACAAGTTCCATTTGCTCGTTCACGAAGACGGCCCCGCCTTTGCTCACATCTTCATCGCGTTTCACGCTCACGATCGCCTCAACGCCATCCGCAAGATCGACAATCGCCTTGTAATTTCGCGGATCGACCAGGATGTCGCCGTAGCCGAGAACGAACGGCGAATCGCCCGCGAAATCTTTCGCAAGATCGACAACTCGTCCCGTCCCATCCTGGACTGCCTGCGTCACGTATTCGACTTCGTCGCCGAAATATTGCCTAACGACATCGGCGCGATAGCCGACGACGACGAGAAAACGTTTCACGCCGGCGACGCGCAAGCCATCGACAATGTGCCGCAAGACCGGTTTGCCACGCACCTCGATCATCGGCTTGGGCAAATCGTTCGTCAGCTCGCGCATGCGGGTGCCGCGGCCGGCTGCGAGCAAAACCGCCTTGTCGATCTTCGCCATTTCCATCACAGTTCGCGCCGATGGCCGCTTTGCAATGGTTGAGCAAATATCGCGAGACGGGATTGCTCCTGATCCGCGCCAGTCTCGGTTTCATATTCATTGTGCTGCTCGTGCCCGTAATCTGGAACGGGCAGGGGAGCTGGGAACACTTCGGGAGCGTGATGCGGCATCTCGACGTGCAGGGCCATTACAAATTTTGGGGATTTCTCGGCGCGTCGTTAGGCATAATTGGCGGCGTGCTCATGATCCTGGGATTATTTTTTCGCATCGGCGTTTTGCTTACGCTCATCATCACGCTCGTGCATCTGGTGGCAGTCTGGCAGATGCACGGCGATTTCCATTCGCGGCTGCCCGCGGTGGAGATGTCGATCTTGTTGTTAGGCGTTTTGTTTGTCGGGCCGGGAAAATATTCCGTCGATAAGAACTAGGATTTCTTTTCCTCTTTGATAATCAACGCCGGCAAATCGGCCTGCTTGATCAACGCACTCACTTTCGGCAAATCGGTTTGTTTGATTTGGGCCCAGGCCTGGAGCTGTTCGTCGAGTCGTTTGCTCAGCTTCGCGAAGACATCGAGCATCGGCTGCGTCGGCTCGTGGTCGCTGCTTTCGACGACCTGGCTAATGCGGTCCCATTCTTCATTCAACATCGTCGGAAACGCGAGCGAACCTTCCGAGCTCTTGATGTTTACCTGCACGAGTTTGCCTTCGACTTCGGACATTTTCCTTTCCACGTCGTCGGCCGCTTGCAATGCCGGCTTCAGGCGCTCGTCATTCGTGAAACGCGAATGCAAATCTTTGATTTGCGTTTTGACGCCGCGAATTTCGTTGATCGCCTGATGCAATTCCGAAATCCGCGCGGTAATTTTCACCGAAAGATCGAACTGTTTCGGTAACTCGGCTTCGTGATCTTTCGTGCGCGGATCGCACACCACTTTTAGCGGAGCCGTCTGGGTTTTGCCGGCGGCCGTTAGTTTGACTTGATAGTCGCCCGGCAAAACGAGCGGACCTTTCGGCGGATCCCCGCCGTAAAACGCGCCCGGGGTTTGAATCGGATCGTCGTAACGCAGGTCCCAGGCGAAACGATTCATGCCTTCGTTCGCGGGAATTGTTTTCACGCGCTCTTGTCGATCCGGCCATTCGGGCGGCTGTTCCTCTTCCTTCTTTTCCTTGCTCGACATGTGCCTAACGAGCTTGCCCTGCGCGTCGAGAATATCGAGCGTCACTTCATCTTTCGGCGCGGTCTTGAAGTAATAATCGATCATCGCGCCAGGGGGCGGGTTATCGCCGACCGGTTGGCGCTTGTCGAACTCAGTCGGGTAATGCAACCGCAACGCTACTTGCGGTTGGTAAAGTAAGACGTCGCTCGAGTTGAGTTGCGGCGTGACTTGCCGAATCGGCGTCAAGTTATCCAAGACCCAGAACGAACGCCCATGCGTCGCGACGACAAGATCGTCGTCTTTGACCACGAGATCGTGAATCGGCGAAACCGGCAGGTTTAATTGCAACGGCTGCCAATGCGCGCCGTCGTCGAACGAAACGTAAACGCCGGTCTCGGTCCCGGCGTAGAGCAAACCTTTGCGTTTCGGATCTTCGCGCACGCTGCGCACGTACGCGCCGTCGGGAATTCCATTCACGATCGTCGCCCACGTTTTGCCGAGGTCGTTAGTCTTATAGATGTACGGTTTGAAATCATCGAGACGATGTCGATCTACCGCAACGTAAGCAGTGCGCGCATCGTGCGGCGACGGATCGATGATGCTGACCGTGCTCCATTCCGGAATTTTCCCGGTCACATTCGTCCACGTCTTGCCGTCATCGGTCGAAATGTGGAGCAAGCCATCGTCCGTGCCGGCCCAAAGCGTTCCCTGTTTCACCGGCGACTCCGCGAGCGCGAAAACGGTGTCGTAATATTCCACCGATGTGATGTCGAGCGTAAGCGGGCCGCCGCTCGGCTGCTGTTTCGATTTGTCGTTCTTCGTTAGGTCGTTGCTGATCTGCGTCCAGCTATGTCCGTGATCGGTCGATTTAAAAACGCATTCCGCCGCGGTGTAGAGCACGTCTGGATTGTGCGGCGACAAAAACAAGGGCGAGACCCATTGAAAACGATGCTCGAGATCGACCGCGCCATGACCGGAAATGTCGCGCGGCACCGGACTGACATCTTCGTCTTCCTCTTTATTTTTGTCGTAGCGATTGATGTAGCCCTCACTGTTCGAATAAATAATTTTCCAATCGCGCGGATCGCTCACGACGAAGCCGCACTCGCCGCCTCCCGCGACAAACCAATCCTCGCGCCCGATCACGCCGCTGTCGGTGCGACTCGCAATGCCGACGTTGGAGTTGTCCTGTTGCGCGCCGTAAATGTGATACGGAAACGCGTTGTCGGTGGACACATGATAAAACTGCGCGGTCGGCTGATTATTTTGCGTCGTCCACGTTTTGCCGCCGTCGGTCGAAATGCTCGCGCCGCCGTCATTCGCATTCGCGATGCGACTCGGGTTTGTCGGATCGATCCACAAACCGTGATGATCGCCGTGACGCGCCGGCAAAAGATTAAACGTCTTCCCGCCATCAACCGATTTGAACGCGCCTGTATTTAACACGTAAACCGTGTCCGGCGATTTCGGGTCCGCGTAAATCTTGCTGAAATACCACGCGCGTTGGCGAAAACGCCCGTCGTCATTCACCTTCGTCCACTTTTCGCCCGCGTCATCGCTTCGATAAATGCCGCCCTCTTTCGCTTCGATCGACGCGTAGATCCGGTTCGAATCCGCGCCCGAAATGGAGATGCCGATCTTGCCGAGAATTCCGTCGGGCAAGCCATTTCCCGTCAGTTGCCGCCACGTCACGCCGTTATCTTCCGAGCGATAAAGTCCGCTGCCGGGTCCGCCACTCGAGAAAAACCACGGTTGCCGCCGCGCCTGCCACAACGCCGCGAACACAATGTTCGGATTTTTCGGATCAAACACCACATCGACGCCGCCGGTGTTTTCGTCTTTGCCTAAAACTTTTGTCCACGTCTTCCCGCCATCGGCGGTGCGAAAAATTCCGCGCTCGTTGTTAGGTCCGAAGATGTGTCCGAGTGCCGCCACTAAAACCACGTCCGGATTTCTTGGATCGACAATCAACGCGCCGATCTGCCGCGAATCCTTCAGCCCGACATTTTTCCAAGTGTTACCGGCATCGATCGATTTATAAACGCCGGTTCCGTAGGTCACGTTCCCGCGCACCGCCGCTTCGCCGGTTCCCGCGTAAACGACATTGTGATCCGATGGCGCCACCGCGATCGCGCCGATCGACGAAATGTCCTGCTTGTCGAATAACGGTTTCCAATTCTGTCCGCCATCCGTCGTTTTCCAAACCCCGCCCGCGACTGCGCCGAAATAATACGTGTCCGGCTCGCCCACGACGCCTTCAATCGCGAGCGCGCGTCCGCCGCGGAAGGGCCCGATTTGCCGCCACTGCATGCCTTTGAAAAGTTTTTCGTCGATCTGCGCGGCCGGTGCGGCTTTTGGCAAAACCGTTGAAGTCGGCGTCGCGGTCGGGCCGACCCCGGTTTTTGATTTTGAAGCGGGCGAGGGTTCAACGGCGATTGCCGAATGCAAGATCGACAAGGATAAGATCGACAACGAACAAAGGCGAAGGAGCGGGTTGATCATCCGCTTAAGGTGAAAAGTTAACGCGCGCGTTCAACCGGAATGTCGCGCGCGGCCAGAATGTAAGAGAGGATGGCTTCGCGTTCGTTAGGCCGCAAACTCGCGCGATGCGCCATCGAATCGACAATCCGCGGCCAATCCTCCCGCGAATAATACCAGACCGGCGGCAGCGTGTGACATTCGATGCAACGCTGCGCGAACAAAGTGCGACCGCGTTGCATCAGCGCAAGATCGACATGTTCATTCCTTACCACCGGCGGCACATAGGCCGCGCAGCCGCCGAGAATGATGAACGAGAGAAGAGCGAGCCTGCTCACAAGCCGATCCCAAAAATCGCGCGCACCTGGACCTCGGCTTCGTCTGGAGTCGACGTCGCCTGCGCCAGCGCGCTCACGGTCACGAACCAATTCGCGTGGCGATAACAAATATTCGGTCCGACAAAAACATTTCTGATTTTCTCGGCGTCGCGCCATTCCGGAAATACGCATTCGTGCAAGAGCTCGACGCCGGCCGAAAATCGCGGCGAAAATTCATAGCTCGCGCCGATCGCATTCGAGAACTCGCCTTCGCGTTCGGCGAGACGCTCGCCCTCCCAAACGGCTTCGAGCGTCACGTTGTAAGCAAAAATGAATCGGCCAATATTTTTTTGCGCGATCACTTTCGATTCCCACTCGATGAAATTTTCCCCGCCGCGGATCTCCTGGTAGATCGACAATCCCACCGGATCGATCACCGGGTTGGTGAAGTTGTAGATTAATTCCACCGCGGCATCGTCGTAGTGCGTCCGCGATTCCGTCCACGACCAATCAGCGAAATAAACGCTCGCTTGAAAATGATCGGTTAGGCCGATCTCGATTTCGTGACGGAACGCAACCTCGTCGCCATCCTTCGACGTGATCGTGTTTTCCAATTCGAAACTTCCCGGCGCAGACGTCGGCGCTTCGTAGATGAATCCGAAATGGCGAACTCCGGCGAAACACGCCGGCAAGATCGACAGGTACAAGATCGACAAGAACAACGCGCGCATTCGAGTAAGAGCGCGCAGCGTTTAGGAAACCGGCTCCAGTTCGCGGCTGAGCGCGCTGCGCGCTTCGATCTTCGCTTCTTCCGCCGGCTCGTCCGCCACTGGTGTCCCGTCGCCGAATTTCTTCGCGCCATAATACGAACCGACCACGAGAAGCGTCGCGATCCCCTGCGCGATGAGCGTTTCGTAAGTCGGAAACACCGCGAACCACATTCCGGCCCACGCGGGAATGATATTCACCAGCGCCGGAATTTCCGTGCGCGAAATCCAATGCGCGAGTTGCATCTCCTGCGCTTGCTCGCCGACCATCACGAGCAAGACCACGCCTAACAAGACGCCGGTTGTGATCAGCATTTTGCGATAGGGCAGCCGCTGTTGCAGCACGAACGTGAGCACCGCGATGATGCCGGTGAGGGCCAGGCCTAACAACGCCCCTTTGAGCACGACTTCGCCGCCGAGGCGCAGCCGATAACTTTGGAGAAAGAGCACGACTTCGAAACCTTCGCGATAAAGCGAAGTGAACCCGAGCAGCACCAGTCCCCACCACAAACGGGCGGTGACATGACCGTTCGTGCCTTCGAAAAGTGACTTCCTGCGGCGATTGTGCGCGCGGATCCAGCCGCCCCAATAAATTTTGTGGAAGAACCAATTCATGATCACGAGCAGGACGACGACCGCGAGCAAGCCGGTGGCGGCCTGCAAATCGAGCGCGCGCATGTTTTCGCCTAACGACTCTACGATTTGGACGGCGATGAACCAGGTCACGAGCGTGGCGATGAACGCGCTAAATGCGCCGCCGAAGACCGGCCGGCGATGCGTCAGCTTCTTGCCCGTCATGCTCGCGGTGATGGCGGCGAGCACGAGAATGCATTCGAGTCCTTCGCGAAAGACGAGCACGCCGATGTCGAGAAGCGCGACCGTTGGGCTCGTGTTCGGTTGCAACGGATCGGGCGCGCCATGCGCGGCCACGGCTTGCCACGCTAAGATCGACAAGACGAAGATCGACAACGTCCCAATTGCAATGCCCCACCAAATTCGCCGCCGCGCGCGAGCGGTCGTCAATTCATTCACGAGCAAAGATTAACATGCTCGCGCGCGCCTCGCTGCCGGTGGCTTGCGTTTTTTTAGCGGCCATTTGCGCGGCCGCGCCTGTCTTGTGAATCGCCGCTCAGCGCGTAACTTCGCGGATGTCACGCGCGCGCGCGTTTACGCTCATCGAGATCGTCATTGCCACCGCCATCATGCTCATCATTCTGCTGCTGGCGGTGCCGAGTCTGCAAGGCGTGCTCGCGGATAAACGGCTGCGACGTTCGCTCGATGCTTTCAACAAACTCGTGAACGAAGCGCGCGAACGCAGCGTCTCCGAGCATCGCGCCTATCTCATCACCCTCGACGGCAATAATGTCGATCTTCGCCCGGAAGTTTTGTTGAAAGACGAAGAGCCGCCGGAGCCGCCGCCATCGCCATTCGCGCAAAGCGATTCGATCAAAATGATTTTTCCGGCGGCGTTGACGCGGGAGCAGCCTAACGAATGGATTTTCTGGCCGTCCGGCACGTGCGAGCCGGCCATTGTGCAATTTCAGGGACGGGACGGGACGTGGAAGGCGCGCTATTCCGGACTGACGTCGCAACCGGAGCTGGAGAATTATGCAGTGCGCTAGATCGATCCGCCTGAGGCGGACAAGATCGACAATCGCATTTGCGCTTTACGAGGTCGTGTTAGGCGTGACGATTTTTGTCGTGGGCGTGCTTGTGCTCGGCCGGTCCGTGGAAAATTGCATGAACGCGAGCTCGCTCAGCGCCGAAGAAGATAGCGTTCGCCAAATTCTCGCCAATCGCATGGCGGAGATTCAAGCGACGCCGGGAATTCCCGACGCGTCGAAATCGACCAAGGTCGAAAGCGGCTACGGTACGATTGAGCTCGTGCAAAAAGTTTCGCCGGCAAATTTGCAGGAAGAAGATCAGACCGAGCTCCAGGGTGTGAACCTTGTGCGGCTCACGGCGAAATGGACGCGCGGCGGCGTCGCCCAAGCTAAGAGCGTGGAATTTTATGTTTATCGCTCGGGCTAAGATCGACATGGTCAAACGCGCCGGTTTTACCCTGATCGAGATCACGCTGGCGGTGGCGATTCTTGGAATGATGTCGCTGGCGATTTATCGATTTGTGCAGGCGAACATTGTCGCCTTGCGCATCGCTTCGGAGGTGACGGCGAAAGACGCGCGTTACGACGCGTTGCGCGATTTGTTGTCCGCGCAATTTCAAACGCTCGTCCCGGGCAACGGCGCGTTATCCGGCGAGACGTTGAAGTTGAGCGATCGTTCGCGCGATGAAATCAAATGGACCTGCGGCGCCGGGCCGGGCCTGCTCACGCGTTATGCCGGGGGCGATTGGATTGTGACGATGCGATTGCAGCCGCATGAAAAAGATGACGGCTTCGATCTCGGATTCCGTCGCTCGCCGAAAAACGATCAATCGATCGTGAACGAAAACGACACCTGGATTCCGCTGCTGACCGATGTGCAAAGCATGCAGATTCGTTATTTCGATCCGCGATTGAATACGTGGCTGGAAAAGTGGACCGACAACGTGACTTTGCCGCGGCTGGTGAAAATTTCGATCGCACGTGTCGGTAACCCGGTGCCGTGGACCGCTGTCATTGCTTTGGGGAGGACGCCACTTTGAAGATGTCGATCTTGCGTACAGGCAAACGCGGCGCCGCGCTCATGCTCGCGCTTTGGGCGCTGTTTTTGTTGAGCGCAATGGTGATCTCGTGGGCGCTCGACGTAAATTCTCGCCTAACGATTTCCGGCACGGCCAATCGTGTCCTCGAAGCCGAAGCAATGGCATGCTCGGGCTCGGAAGTTGCGCTCGTTCCCACGATCAAACCCGATTCGGTCAATCTCAAACGCGAGTTCGACGGCCAACGCCGTTACGAAGCGCACATCAGCGGCGAAGGCGGGCGAATCGATCTTAACTGGGTCGCAATGGCTGAAGCCGTCCAAAAACCTGAACGGCTCGAAATCTTACGACGTTACTTGGAGAACAAAGGTATCGATTTAAACGAAAGAGATCACATGATCGATTGTTTGCTTGATTGGGTGGATCCCGACAATCTCGTTAGGCTAAACGGCGCCGAAGATAGCGAAGACTATCATCCGGCAAACACCTTGCTTACGCGTATTGATCAATTGAAGAAAATTAAAGGTTGGGAGCGTTTTACCGCGCAGCCGGGTTGGGACGATGATTTTACAGTAAACGGAAACCAGTCGGGCATAGATGTGACTTGGGCGTCTCGTGATGTCCTCTTAGCTTTGCCCGGAATGACAGAGGCTATCGTCGACAATTTTTTGCAGATTCGGCGCGGCCCGGATGGCATTGATGGAACCTCCGATGATGCGAAGTTTAAAGCTGGAACCAACGATCCAGCTTTAGCTACAGCGTTGAATCTCTCAACTCAACAATTGCACTCGCTCGGCGATCTTATAACGACCAAGAGCGATGTGTATCGCATCACCAGCGTTGGCAAATCGGGCGAGGCCACGCGCACGGTGCAGATGGTCGTGCGCAAAGTCGGCACCGCCGGCCAGCCGCAATTGATTACGTGGAAAGAATTTTGATGGCGGACGAAAGATCGACAACGACAAGATCGACAATCGGCCCTGTCTTCCTCGTGCCGACGGCGCACGGTTGGAATCTGCTGCGGCCGGGCGAAGCGAACGGCGCCTACGATGTGAGACAGCTCGCGAGTCTCGAGGCGGCCGTGCCACTGCTTCGGCCTAACGACGAACTGATTTTGAGTTTGCCGGTCTCGGCGGTCCTGGCGCAACGTTTTCGTTTGCCCACGGTCGATCCAGCAGAGTTCGGCGAGATGGTGCGGCTGCAAATCGAAAAGGCGCTGCCGTTTTCGCTCGATGAATTGACGACCGATTTCGAAGTGATCGAGCAAAATGAAACGGAGAGCGTCGTCTCCGCCGTCGCGGTGCGTAACGATCAACTGGCGGAGCTGGCGGCGCCATTGCTCGAGAGCGGAAACATTCCGCAACAGGTCACTGTTTACGCGGCGCATCGCGCGACCACGCACGCGCCGGAAGGACGGGCCTTGCTCATTTATCCCGAAGGCGAGTCGTTAGTCTCGGCCGTGACCGAAAATGGCAGAGTGAGTCTCACGCGCACGTTCGATGGGATCGAGCCGGAGCATCTGCAAGCGGAATTGCCGCAACTGACGTTGAGCGCCGAGCTACAGGGCATCGACGCTTCATTTCGAAACGTATTGCTGGACGAGACCTGTTACGAACTGCGCGACACGATCGAAGGGATTTTGACGAAGCGCCCCGAGCTGGTCGGAATTGAAGCGCCGCCGGCGGGGGTGAAGATGAATTTGTTGCCGGCGAGCTGGCGCGATCGGCGGACGCAGCTCGTTAGGCGGGAACATTGGAAGACACGTTTGAAATGGGCCGGTCTCGGCTACGGCGCGCTGGTGGCATTGGCCATTTTGTATTGGGGATATCTCCATGTCGATCTTGTCCGGCTTAACAAACTCATCGCCCGCGACGAACCGCAGGTGAAATTCGTGCGCGACGCGGAAGCGAATTGGAAGGCGCTCGCGCCCGCGATCGATTCGCGCTATTACCCGGTGGAAATTCTGCTGCACCTTTCCGAGAGCTTACCGTCCGACCAGGTCCACATCACCGCCTTTAATCAATCGGCCCGCCAGATGTCGATCGACGGCGAAGCGGACAACGCGCAACTCGCCTATCAATTCATCGACAAGGCGAAAAAGAATGGCGGACTCCAGATTTTTAATTTCACCATGGCCGATCCGCGTTTGCTCCCGAACGGACACGCCCAATTCCGCATCGAAGGGAGGCCGCGATGATGAAGGTGACGTTGCCCGGTTGGTTTACGCGGATGACGGCGCGCGAGCGGATGCTCTCGTTAGGCGTGGGCGCGGTTGTGTTCGTGCTTTTCAATCTTCTGCTCTGGAGTTGGCTGCTGGGTGCGATCAAGGAAACGCGCACGGAGTTGGCAACGCTGGCGTCGAAACGCAAAGAGCAAACCGTGTTCATGAAAGAGCGCGACCTGTGGACGAAGCGGCAGCAATGGTTGCAACAGCATCAGCCGATCGTGAAAAGTCCGGCCGAAGCTTCGACCTTGCTCGATCAGATCAAACAAATCGCGGAGACGCACAAGGTGCTCATTGAAAATCCGCAGATCGGTTCGGGTGAAACGACGCCGACGCGTCAGACGGTGTTCGCGTCGATCGAGACGAAAAGTCCGTGGCAGCCGCTGGTGCATTTCCTTTACGACGTGCAACAACCGGAAGCGTTCGTTGTTTTCGAGAGCGTCAATCTCGCAGTCGACAGTAATGATCAAACGATGATGAAAGGAAAATTCCGCGTCGCGCGCTGGTTCGCGCCGGCGCCGCGCAAATAATGAAAACGAAATCAGGCCAAATGTTATTGTCGATCTTGCCGGTGGCGTTCGTGATCACGCTGCAAGCGGCGGACGACGTTCCGCAACGTCCCGACTTCAATCGTTACAACACGATGTTGCAGCGTTCGCCCTTCGCCGTCGCGACCGCGGTGGCAGCGCCGGCCGCGACCCCGAATTTCGCGAAAGACCTTTACGTCGCGAATGCAGCGCACACTGACCAGGCAGATTTAGTCACGGTCATTTCCGCCAGCGACAAAAATCAGCGCGAGTATCTTACGACGGAAAAGCCTAACGACCACGGTTACAGCATTGCCAACATTCAATGGTCGGACAAACCGGGTGAGACGAAGGTGACGATCAGCAAAGACGGACAGTTCGCCACGCTCGGATTCAATCAATCGCTTTTGACTCAGCCGAGCGGCCCGAATATGTCCGCGCCGCAGACCGCGGTACCCCAGCCGCAGGCGTTTCCGACGCCCGTGCAGCAGCAGGTCCGACCGCAATATCCCGCCGTGGCCACGCCGATGCCGCATACGCGTCCGGTGATTCAGCGCAATCCGCAATCGGCCGCCGTTCCGATCGCAACGCCGCCGCCGGCAGAGGAGTAGTTGTCGATCTTGCGCGCGGCCTAACGACTAGCCGCCGCCCCAATCGTCATCGCCGGCGCCATTATCGTCGACGCGATTCGGCCCGGCCGAATACAGGTCGTAGCCGTTCGGATTTTTCACGCCTGGATTGCGATAGATGTAGGGATTGTGCCAGGGATCTTTCGGCAATTCCTTGAACAATTGATACCAGCGCGTCGGTTTCGGGTCGCTGTCCGGCGCGGTCACGAGCGCTTGCAATCCCTGTTCGGTTGACGGAAAAAATCCGTTCATGCTTTCGTAAAGACGAAGCTGCGTGCCGATTGATTGCACATCGGTGGCGACTGCCTGGTGCCGCGCGTATTCGACGTTGCCGCCCAGTTTGTAAATCGCGGCGCCCATTAAAATCGCGATGATCGACACGACGATCATGATCTCGAGCAGCGTGAAAGCGTGCCGGGGTTTACGGATTTTCATCGTGAGCATTTCAGACAATCGGCGCAGATCGACGTTCAGTCTATTGGCCGGTGTTCAGGAGATAATCTGATTTCTCCCAGAGATATTTCAATTGTACCTGCGTCGCGCGGATGGCGGATTTTTCCGTGCCCGCGCCGGCGATAACGATGATGTCGTTGTTGCCGGATTTAAGAGCGCTCGCGGGAATGATTTTCTGCGCGCGCAGCCAGCCGGTGTAATGAAATCGCATTCCGCTGACGAGCGATTGCATTTCGCCGCGGTAACCGGGATCGGCCAGCTCAGGCAGGCTGAGCGTGACCGCGCCCATGTTTTCGCCGTTCACGATGACTTCCGGCGGCGCGTCGATGTGCGGACTCGCGACTTCAAAGGTGAGCAAGGCGAGAAGCGGTTGCGCTTCCATCGGGAATTGAAACGCCGCGCCGTTGTCGATCTTCGGACCAATATGAATGGTTTCCGGCGCGAGCGTGGCCGTGACCGTGCCGAATTGTTCCAAGTCTTTTTCCGGTGCGCGCAAAGTCGACGGCACTGAGAATGGCGCGGCCACGAGATCGCGATGATCCGCGTTCACCGGATGGACGATTTCGCCGATCGTCATCCAATCCATATACGCGCCGCGAATGGTTTTGCCGTCGCCGGGAACTTCGATGTCGATCGTGGAAACTTCTTTCGCCGGAATCATGACCGATTCCGAAGTGGACACGCCGATGCCGGAACCGAGCGCGCCCGATCGCAAAATTTGCGCGCCGACTTCATCCCACGCCACGATTTCCGGGCGCGCATCTTCGTTATCGTCGAAAAACAGACGAAAAAATAAAACGGAATAGTCGCCGGCTGGTTTCGTTAGGCGAATTCGGAAAACGCTTCGGGCCACACCCTCGACCACGCGCGGCGTGTCCATGCCGACGGACTCCACCCAGTCCGGCGCAGATTGAGTTGTCGATCTTACGGGAGCGCTTTGGCGAAGATCGAGCCACGCTTTCTCCGGAATTTTCGCGGGCGGGGCAAGTTCGACCGTCGGTCCGAGATTTTGCGGCAGTGCTTGTTGTGCTCGTGAAGACAGTGCCGCGAATACAAAAAGCCCCAGCGCGACGAAGCGGAAAACCATTTAAGATCGCGCCGAGAATAAACTAGTGCGGTCGATACTGCAAACTCTTCGTCATATCGAAAACGGCCGAGAGCACACTGTAAACAACCGCGCCCACAACCACCGCGATAAGGACAACGATCACAATCGGAATCAAAGTCGAAATCACGCCGACGGTGCGGTCGAGCTCGCGTTCGTAAACTTCGGCGATCGTTTGCATGGTTTCGCCGAAACGTCCGGTCTGTTCGCCCACCGCCATCATGTCGGTGAAGAGGTCGGGAAATAAATCCTGCGCGCTCAACGCTGCCGACAAAGTCGCTCCATCGACAACGGCGCGCCGCGCTTCGACCAACTTGGTCTCGAGAAATTTGTTCCCCGCGATTTCCGCGACCAGATCGAGCGCGCGCAAAAGCGGGATGCCGTTTTGCACAAGCGTGCCGAGCGTGCGCGAAAATTGTGCGTAGTAGCGATGTCGAATCAGCCGTCCGTAACCGGGCACAACCAATCGGAACCGGTCCCACGCCAGTCGGCCCTCCGGATTCCTAACGAACGCGCGAAATCCCGCGATGAGCGCCGCGATGATGAGCGCGCCTAACCACCAGTAGCCGACCATCGCGTGATTTACGCCTAACAATACCCGCGTCGCGAACGGCAGTGTGGCGTTGTTCTGCGCCATGAACGACGTCAACTGCGGCACCATGAAAGTGATGAAGACAGTGATGAGGACGATGCCGGCGACGGCGAGCGCGGCCGGATAAATGAGCGCCATCTGCACGCGATCGCGCAGATTTTTCGCCTGCATTAAATGTTTCACCAGCCGATCGAGAATGTCCGGCAAGGCGCCGCTCGCTTCGCCCGCGGCGACCAGATTCACATATAGCGGCGGAAAAATTCGCGGATATTCGCGCAGCGCCTGCGAAAAACTTCGCCCGTCGACCAGCGCTTGATGCATCCCGCGCGTCATTTGTTGCAGCCGCGGTTGTTTGAGACGCTTTTCTAAGATCGACAATCCCTCGTCCAGCGTCATGCCCGCTTGGAGCAAATGCGCGAGTTGTTCGGTGAAAAGGAGCAACTGGTTGTGCGAAATCTTCAGCGCCCGCGCCGGCGAAGTTGCTCTTGCTGCGGCGGCAGCCGTCTCGGCTGCGCCATTCTTTTGCGCGACCGCAGCGCCCACCATGTCGATCTTAATTGGAATGCAACGCTGTTGCTCGATCTGCCGAATGGCGACGGCTCGGTCAGCGCAATCAAGCACGCCTTCCACCAGCGCGCCTTCCGCATTCCGTGCGCGATATGCAAACTGTGGCACGGCCGTGATTATAACCGAATTCGCGCAAACCTGAAACGGCCCGCCGATGCGCGGCATCGCCGCACGCAAAACCAGGGCGAGATTTTTCTTTCATCCGATGGGCCTTTGGCATAAACGATGCAACTCATAGTTCCGACTATGAAACGTGCAGCACAGACAGCGCTCTGTTTGCTTGCCTTCTTCACCCTCGCGTCAAACGCCCATGCCATCCTGCGTCCGCGTTTTCCGCAACGGGCCACCCCGCCCGATTCGGTGATGGAGATCAATCGCAAACCGGTCGCTTCCGCCGTCGAAAAACCGAAGTAGTTTTTTGTAACGCGCACTGACGCGTTGTCGATCTTGCGACAACGTCACGGACGATTCTCTCCGCGATTCGCGGTTTACCGCATCACCAGCATCGCCGCGTTGACACAACATCGCAGCGTTCGATACTTGCCTCTCCTTTTCCGGCGGGGTAGCCAAGTGGTAAGGCCGAGGTCTGCAAAACCTCTATTCGCGGGTTCGATTCCCGCCCCCGCCTCCAATTTTGAAGTGAACTCGCGCTCGTCAGAACTTTTCGCCGCCGCGCAAAAAATTATTCCCGGCGGCGTGAACTCGCCCGTGCGCGCATTTCGCAACGTGGGCGGCGAGCCGTTTTTCGTCGATCGCGCAAAGGGCGCGCGCATTTGGGACGTCGATGGAAATGAATACATCGATTACGTCGCAAGCTGGGGTCCGGCCATCCTTGGTCACGCGCCGGCTGTAATTGTCGATCTTGTGCGCGATGTCGCGTCGCGCGGATTGAGTTTCGGAATTCCGAATCCATTCGAAGTCGAGCTCGCGCAACTCATCTGCGAATGGATGCCGTCGATCGAAAAGGTTCGTTTCGTCAACAGCGGGACCGAAGCGGCGATGTCAGCCATTCGTCTCGCGCGCGGTTTCACCAAACGCGACAAGATCATTAAGTTCGACGGTTGCTATCACGGCCACAGCGATTCGTTGCTGGTGAAATCCGGCAGCGGCGCGCTTACGCATGGCCAGCCCGACAGCGCGGGGGTTCCGCAAGCTTTCGCCGGCCTAACGATTTCAATTCCATTCAACGATGTCGATCTTGTCCGAAAAGCGCTGAACGAAAACGAAATCGCCGCCGTCATCCTTGAACCCGTTCCGGCAAACGCCGGACTTTATTTCCCGCGTGAAAACTTTTTGTCGATCTTGCGCGAAGAATGCACCAAACACGGCGCGCTTTTGATTTTCGACGAAGTCATGACTGGCTTTCGCGTCGCGCGCGGCGGCGCGCAGGAAATTTATGGAATCAAACCCGACCTGACGACGCTCGGTAAAATAATCGGCGGTGGATTACCCGTGGGTGCATTCGGCGGTCGCGCCGAAATCATGGACCAGCTTTCGCCTAACGGACCGGTGTACCAGGCCGGAACGCTTTCTGGAAATCCGCTCGCCATGGCCGCCGGTCTCGCGCAGCTGCGTGAACTCGATCGTATCAACGCGTGGAAAATTCTCGAAGAATTCGGCGCGCAACTCGAAGAGTTGATGCCGAAGAACGACGCGACCACCTTTCACCGCATCGGCTCGATGTTCTGTCTATTCTTCGCGCCGGGACCGATTGTCGATCTTGCCAGCGCCAAGCGCAGCGATCTCAAATCGTTCGCGAAATTTTTTCACGGCTCTTTAAAGCGCGGCGTTTACTTCGCGCCATCGCAATTCGAAACCGGCTTCATCTCGACCGCGCACACGCCTAACGACATCGAACGCACGGCCGAGATCGTTCGCGAAGTTTTATGACGAGGATCCGACCGCTGGCGAAATTCTTTTTCGAAGGCGACCGCAAATTTTTTGTCAAAGGCGTCACCTACGGCCCGTTCAAACCGGATTCAGAAGGGCATTACCTCGGCACGCCCGAAAAGGTAGATGTCGATCTTGCATTGATGCGGCAGATCGGGATCAACCTCGTCCGCATTTATCACGCGCCGCCGCGTTGGTTTCTCGATAAATGTGAAACGGCCGGCATTCGCGTGTTGATCACGCTGCCGTGGTCGAAGCACATCGAGTTTTTGCGCCAACGCAAAGCGCGCAGCGCCATCATCGACGGCCTAACGAAGGCCGTTAAGGCGAACGCGGGACATCCCGCGATCTTCGGCTACCTCGTCGGCAACGAAATCGCGAGCCCGATGGTGCGCTGGCTCGGCGTTCGACGCGTAACTGAATTCGTCGAGGAGCTCGTTAGGCGCGCGCGCAAGATCGACAACGACGTTTTATTCTCCTACGCGACGTTTCCGCCGACGGAGTATTTGCTCCCGCAAAACGTCGATTTCTTTTGCTTCAACGTTTACCTGCACAATCAGCGCGACTTCGAACGTTATCTTTTGCGCCTGCAAAATCTGACCGAAGAACGCCCGCTAATTCTCGGCGAGTTCGGCATGGACACGATCCGCCATTCGCAGGACGAGCAGGCCGAGATGCTCGGCTGGCACATCGACAGCGTGGTCCGCTGCGGACTCGCCGGCACGATTTTCTTTTCCTGGACGGACGAATGGTTCACCGGCGAACAGGAAATCACCGATTGGGCTTTCGGCATCGTCACGCAAGATCGACAACCGAAAAAAGCATTCGCCGTTCTGCGCGACAAACTCGGAGGTGGCGACGAATTCATTCGGCATCCAAAGTTGGAACGAACGCCACGCGTGTCGGTCATCGTGTGTTCGTATAACGGCGGCGCCACCTTGGCGGCGTGCCTGGAATCGTTAGGCAAAATCAATTACCCTGATTACGAAGTCATTCTGGTCGATGACGGCTCGAAAGATAATACGCGCGAGATCGCCGCGAAGTTCCCGCACGTTCGTTACATTCATCAACCGAATCGCGGCCTGAGCGTCGCGCGCAACACCGGCGCGGCGGCGGCCACCGGCGAAGTTCTCGCTTACACCGATTCCGACTGCATGGCCGATGTCGATTGGCTTTATTATTTGGTCGGCACCCTAACGAGCGGTGAATTTGCCGGCGTGGGCGGTCCGAATGTTCCGCCGCCGGCGCAAAACTGGATTCAAGCGTGCGTGGCCGGCGCGCCGGGCGGGCCGAGTCACGTGCTGCTGACCGACGTCATCGCGGAACACATTCCGGGCTGCAACATGGCGTTCTATAAATGGGCGTTCGACAACGTCGGCGGTTTTGACCCCGAGTATCACGCCGCGGGCGACGATGTCGATTTTTGCTGGCGTTTGCAGCAGGCCGGTTGCGTCATCGCGTTCAGTCCGAGCGCGGTGGTGTTTCATCACCGGCGTTTCACTTTGCGCGCGTTCGTTAGGCAGCAGGAAGGCTACGGCGAGGCCGAATCGCTTTTGCGTTTCAAACATCTCATTTTTTTCGGGCCGACCGGCACCGCGAAATGGCGCGGCCAAATTTACGGCGAGCCGCGCTTCAGTTGGTTTTTGACTCGGCCCGTGGTTTATCACGGAATTTTCGGCGAAGGATTTTTCCAATCGATTTATCCGCGGCCGCAATCGGAGATCGCCGCCTATTTGAGCAGCATCGAATGGTTCGCCCTGACGATTTTTCTTTTCGGGCTCGGTATTTTCGTGCCCGGGCTGCGCATTGTTCCGTATCTGATGTTCGGCAGCACGCTGTGCGTTGCGCTTTCCTACATGGTGCGGGCGCGGATCGAGCCGCGCTACGATACCGTCCACGCCCGTCTGCTCGTGGCGCTGCTCGCCTTCGTGCAGCCGCTCGTTAGGGGATTTTCCCGTTACTTCACCTGGCTGCATTTCAAACGCACGCCGCGCAGCGTCATTGTCGCGCACGAAAAACTGCCGCCCGAATTTTCCCGCCGCTCCGCCCGGCCGACGTATTGGAGCGAGGAGGGGAAAGATCGACATCATCTTCTCGGCCAAATCTTCCAACTGCTTGAGGAAGAAGGCTGGCGCTATTCCACCGACACCGGTTGGAACGAGTGGGACATTCAGCTTTACGGGAATTTTTGGTGGAGCATCACGCTCCAAACGCTCACCGAATATCACGGCGGCGCGAAATGTCTGACGCGTGTGCGCCTGCGCGATCGGCCGGTGCCGACGACGATCATCATCAATCTCGTCGCGCTCACGCTGCTCATTTATCACCAGCTCAACATTTCTCATGTCGATCTTCGCGTTCTCATTCCGTACAGTTTGTTCGTTCTTTTCCTGGCGACGCGCGCGCGCACGTTGAAGAAGCGCGTAAGCGAACTTGTCGATCTTGCCGCCTTTCGCGCGGGCTTGCAGCGGGTGAAGAAGCGTTCCCCGCAGAAACTGTAGGGGACGCTGTTAGCGTCGCGTGGGAAGCAACGGCTTCCCCTACAGCGCAAGCGTGCGCATCGCCGCGCTGAAATCCTCCGGCAACGGAGCTTCAAACGACATCCGCGCATTCGTCCGCGGATGAGTGAACGCGAGCTTCCACGCGTGCAACATCTGGCGCGGAAAATCTTTTGCGAAGCGCGCGCCGTAAACTTTGTCGCCGAGCACGGGATGTCCGAGATGATGCAGATGCACGCGAATCTGATGCGTCCGGCCGCTGTGCAACCGGCACTCGATTAAACTCGCGCGCTCGTTTGCCCTAACGACACGATATTCCGTCTTGGCCGCGCGCCCGCGCGTTGATTGCACAGACATACGTTGTCGATCTTTCGTGTGCCGGCCGATCGCTGCCTCGATCACGCCGCTCTTCCGGCGCAACTTACCGGCAACGAGTGCGAGGTAAATTTTATCGACCGTGCGGTTCGCGAATTGTTTGGAGAGCGCGTGATGCGCTTCGTCATTCTTCGCCACGACCAGGCAACCGCTCGTCTCTTTATCGAGCCGATGCACGATGCCGGGCCGCTCTTTTCCGCCGATGCCGGAAAGATTTGGCGAATGGTGCAGCAACGCATTGACCAATGTCCCGCCGCGATGTCCGGCGCCCGGATGAACGACCAGACCGGCCGGTTTATCGATCACGATAAGATCGACATCTTCATGCAAGATCGACAACGGGATTGCCTCCGGCGCGTTGTGGATGTTCTCCGGGGGCGGCTCGGAAACATCGACGACATCATTTACGCGAACGATTTCGCGGGCCCGAGTCGCCTTGCCATTTAATCGAACAAATTCGTTTTCGATCATTCGTTGCAATCGCGCGCGCGAGAACTGCGGCAGCGCCCGCGCTAGAAAAACATCCAGCCGCAACCGCGCGCATTCTTTCGGAACAATGACTTGATGCGCTTTCATTACGGAATTGTAGCGGCGGTCTCCGACCGCCGAAATCGAAGAAGGCGACGGTCAGAGACCGCCGCTACAGCTACGGCTGTCATTGCTGCGCGCATTCTCGATGTTACAATCCGAATCGATGGCTGCGGAGCAACCCGCCTCGGCTTCCCAATTGTGTCCGCGCTGTGGTGCCAAGATCGACACCAGCGCGGCCGAACCGCTTGCCCGCATCGAGTGCCCGCAATGCGGCGAAAAGTTTCGGGTTGAGCGTTCGTTTAACAATTTCGTCATCGAAGAAACGCTCGGGGTCGGTGGCATGGGCACAGTCTACAAGGCGCGCGACACTTTGTTAGATCGACATGTTGCGCTCAAACTTTTGCGCGACGACCTCGGCGGCGAAGTCGATCACGCTGCGCGTTTGCAACAGGAAGCGCGCGTGGCCGCGTCGGTCAATCATCCGAACGTGATCCAGGTTTTCTCTTCGGGAACTGATCATGGAAAATTTTATCTGGTGATGGAGCTGGTCGATCGCGGCAGTCTCGACGATCTCATCGAAGAACGAAAACAATTGCCGGAAGAACTCGTGCTCGCGACCGGCATTCAAGCCGCGAAAGGATTGCGCGCGGCCTATGCGAAGGGATTGATCCATCGCGATGTGAAACCGGCGAACATTTTATTCGCGGACGAACACACGGCGAAGATTGGCGATTTCGGTCTAGCCGGTGTGGCCGCGGAAAAATCGGGCACGGAAATTTGGGGCACACCGTATTACGTCGCGCCGGAGCGACTGAAAAACGAGCCGGAAGATTTCCGGAGCGACATCTATTCGTTAGGGGCAACGTTATTTCACGCGCTTTCGGGGCGCGCGCCCATTGAAGGCGAAACGAATTCCGCGACTGCATTGCGAGAACTGAAAGAGCACCCTGTCGATCTTCGCACAGCCGCGCCGAATGTTTCCAAAGACACCGCGCAAATCCTCCAGCAGATGATTGCGCCCGATCCGGCCAAGCGATTCAGTTCGTACGACGAGCTCGTTAGGGCGCTCGAACGTGCGTACGGAATCCTCACTGGCGATGAAGAATTTATCGGCAAGCGACGGCGGCGACGTTTGCTTGTTGGGTTGGCCGTATTGGCGGCAGCATTAATCGCGGTCGGCATTTGGGCATTCGTTAGCCGCAAACATGCCGAACAAACCGTCAATGCGATCAAAGCGCAGACGGAACAATTGATCGCGCTCGCGCCGCTGGAATCGCGAACGGCGGAAGCCCGGCGCGATCTGGTGCAGCTGCATTATCAGGCGGCGAAACCGAAGTTCGCGCAGGTTGCGCTCGACGCAAAAGGGCGACAGCCGATTTATGATTGGGCGCAATTTCAACTGGCGCTGGCGGCCTTGGCGGCGCGCGAGCCGTCGCAGGCGCAGCAGGTTTTCAACGATGTCGCGAATGCGGGCGAGCGAAACTTCGCAAATGAAGATGTCGATCTTGCAAAATTTTTTGCGAACATTGCGAAGACGCTTTCGGCGCGCGAACCGATTCCGAAAAATTTCACGGCCAATTCGGACGGACCCGAAACGTTTGCGCTACTCTTATTTGCGCTGAAGCAGATTAACGACCGAAACATCGTCGAAGCGGTTCCGTTGCTCGATCAATTCGTTAACGCCAAACCATCCGGAAAATTTACCTGGATCGCCGACTACAAACCGTTCGCGCAAAAATATCTCGATGATTGTCGATCTTACGCGGATTGGAAAAACGCGGGCGAGATAGGGACAAATGCGCAGGCGCGCCTGGAAAAACTGAAGCAGATCAAATTGAAAGTGCAGCACAGCGCCATCTCCGATGAGATCGATGCGGAGAGGAACCGGCTCGCGACGGAAGTAGCGAGCAAACAAAAAGCGGACACGGCCGCGAAGGAGCAGGAGCAAAAGAATCGCGTCCAGCAGATCGCGCAAAAAAAGCCGCGGTGGCTTGCGCAATGGAAGCGCACGCTCATCGACGATCTCAACCGCGCGCATTTTTCCGGTGCGATTGTCGATCTTGCGGGCGTTCCGTACACCGGCATCACGAGCGCGACGGAACAGACGGTCAAAATGAAATTGCCATACGGTGAAGCGGAAATTCCGTGGACGAAACTTCCGCCGCAAACGCAGCTCGCGATCGCGCAATCGTTCGCAGCGAGCTCGGCGGACCGGCAGTGGCTTTGCGCGGTTTACGCGAATGAAACCGGACAGATTGACACGGCGAAAAAATTGGCGGAAGCGGCGGCGCAATCGAAGCCGGAATATCGCGAGCAGATGTCGGCGTTATTCGCGCGATAATCGGCGTATTTCCTGCTCGTTAACGAGGCATGCGCCGCCTCGGTTTTCTGTTGTCGATCTTATCGTTGTCGATCTTGCACGCGTCCGGTGAATCGCTCCCGATGACGGCGAAAGATGTGGGGCTGATGTTGCGCAGTGGTTACTCGAGCTCGGCCGTGATGCGCGAACTTTCGCAACGACATTTTGTGGGCAAGATCGATTACGAGCAGGAGAATTTGCTGGTGAAATCGGGCGCGTCGCCGGAGTTGATCATGGAAATCAACAAGGGCACTTACGCGTTGCCGCCGGAACAAAGTGAGAAAGCGGAGGAAGCGATTGTCGATCAAGCGAACAAACGCGCGGCCCAGGCGAAGGAGTTGGAAAACGCGAATGCGCGTTATCAGGCGGAGCTGGCCGCGCAGCGCGCGGCGAAGCCGAACGCTTCCGCGCCAAATGCGAACACGATTTCGGACGCGTTGAAAGGTGGACTGGTTAAGATCGACAACGGCAATCTCACGGCGGCGAGCGATGAAGCGATCGCGAAGAAGAAATTAATCGCGCTCTATTATTCGGCGAAATGGTGCGGACCGTGCCGCAAATTCACACCGCAGTTGGTCGATTACTACAATCGCGTGATCTCGCAGCAGCCGGACGTGGAATTTGTTTTTGTGAGCGCGGACCACTCGGCGAGCGAGATGCAAAATTACATGCGCGAGGCGAAAATGCCGTGGCCGGCGCTCGATTTTTCGAAGATCGACAATAACGCCGTGCGCAAATACGCGGGCAAAGGCATTCCGTGTTTGGTGCTGGTCGATCAAACCGGCCGGGTGATTTCGAATAGTTACGACGGCGAAAAATATCTCGGGCCGCAAAAAGTCCTGGCGGACATGGACACGATCTTCGCCGGCGTAGCAGCGAAACGCACAGCCGGCGCGCGTGCCGTGGTCGTAGGCGAATAATCTCGTCGTCGCACCAACGCAGTGGATTGTGGGGCAAGCGCATCGCTTGCCGATTCCACGAAGGCCGGCGGCGCGCCTGCCCTACAATTTGCGATAGACCCGCTCCTCTAGAAGAGTGAACGAATCGGGCTCGCAAGAGTCAGATTTACACTAATCTTTGCGTTGCTAGAGTTTCGCGCCAATTTTTGAGGCGCGACCTAACCAGATGGAGCAAAATCCACCGCCGCCGTTTCCTTCTCCCGAGGAATTAAAATCGAAGATCGCGGAGTTCATGAAAACGAACTTCGGCGACCGGGTGCAGTTTGCCACGGTCACGACGCCGCAGCCGGGCGAAGCGAGCACGGGCGAAGAAAAGCCGGCGAAGATCGACAAGGAGAAATTCGTTTTCAATTTTCTCCCGCGCGACATCAAGGCGCATCTCGACCGGTTCGTGATCAAACAGGATGAAGCGAAGAAGGCGCTCGCGATCGCGGTCTGCGACCACTACAACCACGCGAAGTATGTCGCGGAGCTGGAGGAGAAGAACGACGCGCGTGCGCACGAGACCGAGTACGCGAAGCAGAATGTGATTCTGGTCGGGCCGACCGGCGTCGGAAAAACTTATCTCATCAAACATGTCGCGGAGCTGATCGGTGTGCCGTTCGTGAAATCGGACGCGACGAAATTTTCGGAGACGGGCTATGTCGGCGGCGATGTGGAAGACCTCGTGCGCGAGCTCGTGCACAAGGCAGATGGAGATGTCGATCTTGCGCAGTTCGGAATTATTTACATCGATGAGGTCGATAAGATCGCGTCGGCGTCGAACCTCGCCGGCCGCGACGTGAGCGGGCGCGGGGTGCAGACGACGTTGCTCAAGTTGATGGAAGAAACGGAAGTGCCGCTGCGCAGCATGCAGGACATTCAGGCGCAATTGCAGGCCGCGTTCGAATTTCAGCGCAAAGGAAAATCGAAACGCGAGACGATCAATACGCGCCACATTCTTTTCGTCGTTAGCGGTGCGTTCGAGAAGTTGAAGGAACTGGTCGGGCGACGCGTGCGGCAATCGCAGATCGGTTTCAGCGCCGATCCGGTGCGGGTGATGGACAATCAACTCTTCCAATTCGTGACCACGCAGGATTTCGTCGAATACGGATTCGAACCAGAGTTCATCGGGCGTTTGCCGGTGCGCGTGGTGTGCGAGGAACTGGCGGCCGAAGATTTGTTCGACATTCTGAAGTTTTCCGAGGGAAGTTTGCTGCGGCAATACGAGCGGGCATTCCGCGCTTATGGCATCGAGATCAGTTTCGAAGATGACGCGTTACATTTGCTGGCCGACGCGGCCGCGAAAGAGAAAACGGGTGCGCGCGGTTTGCTCACAGTGTTCGAGAAATTGTTCCGCGATTTCAAATATCATCTCGCCGGTTCGGGGCTGACGCAGCTGCGAGTGACTGTCGATCTTGTGCGCGAGCCGAAGCGCGTGCTCGAGCGTTTGCTGGCGGAAGGTCACAAGCAGGAAGCGCAAATGTTGGAAGAAAGCGCGCGCGCATTCGCGGAGAAGTTCAAAGCCGAACACAAGATCGACATCGTCTTTGACGAGTCGGCGCGGAAACGTTTGGTCGAACGCGCGCAGGCCGAGCGCATGACCATGCCGGAGCTTTGCGCGCATCTGTTCAAGGATTTTCAATTCGGTTTGAGCTTGATTCACAAAAATACCGGGCGAAATCAGTTCGTTCTGAACGCCGCCGCGGTCGATGCGCCGGATAAATTTTTGAGCGATCTCGTGGTGCAATCATTTCCGAAGTAGATGTCGATCTAATGAAACGCTCGCTCATCATTGGCCTGGCGATTGGCGCGGTTGCCGCGTTCATCGTCGTGGCCGCGCATGCCAGCGGGCTGCTCGTGAATGTGGAGATGGCATTGACCGAGCGCGTCGCGCATTACCGCACAGCCACGCACATCGTCGGGAACAAATGGCAATACGTTCTCGTCATTCTGCTCTCGTTAGGCACCGCCGCCATGACGGTGGTCACGACGCGACGCGGGCGCGTGGGGTGGATCGTCTTCGCGTTATTGCTCGAGCTCATCGGCCTCTCATGGGTCTGCTCGCTTTATCACACATTTTTCCAACCGCTCCCGAGCGTGATGGCGGTCGTGCTCGCTTTCGCCGGCGCGCAAACGTGGATGATGTTCGCGACCCGCTCGCGCTCGCACGTGGCCGCGACTTATTTTGCCGGACATCTCTCGCGCAAACAATTGCGGCGTTTAATCGCCGGCGAAATCCCGGCCGATGTCGATCCGCACATGCAGGACGTGACGGTGGTGGTGTGCGACATCGCGAACAAATACGATCTCGCGGAAGATTCCGATCCGGCTGAGTACGCGCGCACGACGAGCGAATTTATTCGGCGGACGACGGATTTGTTTCTCGACGCGGACGGTTACATCCATGCGGCCGATGGCGAAGGCGTGGTCGCGCTTTTTGGTTTTCCGGATGGCGGCGATCACGCGAGCAAAGCGGTGCGCGTCACGCTCGGGTTGGTGGAATCGTTCCGCGAAGCGCGCCAGAAAAATAACGGTGATCTGTTTGGGCGTTGCGATGTGCACATGGGCGTGAGCTCGGGTACGATCACGGTCGCGCCGATTAAAGACAGCGGCCGCGCGAGTTTGCTGACGACGGGCGAGCCGGTGGAATTGGCGCGGCGTTTTTGCGTAGCGAATCGTTTCTACGGTTCGCGCATTCTCATTGGGCCGCGCACGTTCGAACTCGCGAGCAAATATATCGTCGCGCGGCCGATCGATTTTCTGAGCGGGGTGAATTCGCAGGAGCGGCACGAAATTTACGAACCGCTCTGGCTGGCGGCGGAGGCGAAACCGGAACATATCGCGCGGCGGGATTCGTTTTGGAACGGCGTCGTGTTGTATCGCGAGAAACGCTGGGCCGAGGCCTATACCGAATTTCAAAAAGCGAAGGGGCCGGATGGAGACGACGATGCGCCGCTTAATTTGTATTTGCGCCGGCTCGAAACGCTCGCGCTCCACCTAACGACCGCGCCAGATTGAAGCCAACACTGCTGTCATGTTGAGCGTAGCGAAACATCTCAATCTATTTCTTGGTGGCTCGTGGGTTCGGAAATGAGCGGAGATTCTTCGCTTCGCTCAGAATGACACGGTGAGACGGACGGAATACCCGGAAGCGTTGCGCAATCTCATCGCGCAACTGCGGCAAATGCCCGGCGTCGGCCCGCGCTCGGCCGAACGCATCGCGCTCTGGATCGTGCAAAACAAAGCGGACGCGCCGGAGCAAATCGCGAACGCGCTAAGATCGACAAGGGAAAGTGTGCGCCCGTGCGCGCTCTGCGGATTTTTCGCGACGCAAGAACTCTGCGACATTTGCGCGGATGAATCGCGCGTTGTCGATCTTCTCTGCGTGGTCGAACAGCCGACTGATATTCTTCCACTGGAAAAGACGAGCGCCTTTCGCGGACGCTATCATTCGTTAGGTGGACGCATTTCGCCGCTCGATCACGTCGGTCCGGAAGATTTGCGCATTCAACAATTGCTCGACCGGGCGGCGAAAGAAAAGTTCAGCGAAATCATTTTCGCGCTCGCCGCGGACGTCGAAGGCGAAGCGACGACGAATTACCTTGTCGATCTTTTGAAAGGCAAAGGCATCAGCCTGACGCGCATCGCACACGGTCTGCCCGCGGGCGGGGGATTGGAGAACGCGGACGAGCTCACGTTGTATCAGGCGTTGAGCGGGAGGACGCGACTGTAGCGGCGGTCTCGACCGCCGGATTTGATTTAGTTTCGGCGGTCGGAGACCGCCGCTACAAAACTTTTCAACGCGCAATCGCTGCGCTAGCGTTAGATCGACATGTCCTGCGCGAAGATCGATCCCTCGCTCCACCAGCCTAACAAGCCGCCGTGGATCAAGGTCCGGCTGCCGTCGAATCCCGTTTTCTTTTCCACCAAAGCGCTCATTTCCGATTTGCGCCTTCACACCGTCTGCGAAAGCGCGCAGTGCCCGAATCGCTGGGAATGCTGGAGCCAGGGGACGGCGACGATGATGATCGCGGGCGATCGCTGCACGCGCGCGTGCGGTTTTTGCGCGGTGTCCACGGCGAAACCGTTCGCGCTTGAAGAAGATGAACCGCAGCGCGTGGCCGAAGCGGTCAAGCGCATGAAGTTGAAACACGTCGTCATCACGGCGGTGGCGCGCGACGATTTGAAAGACGGCGGTGCGAATCATTTCGCGCGGGTCATTCGCGCGATTCGCGAAATGGATCCGTCGATCATTGTCGAAGTCCTCGTGCCCGATTTTCACGCGCAAGATTGGTGTATCCAGATCGTGCTCGACGCTGCGCCCGACATTTACAATCACAACATGGAAACGGTGGAGCGGTTGACGCCGCTCGTTAGGTCGCGCGCAAAATACGAGACGTCGTTGCGCGTTTTGCAGCGCGCGAAAGAATTGTCGCCGAAAGTTGTGACGAAGAGCGGCGTCATGCTTGGACTCGGTGAGACGGAACCGGAGTTGTTTCAAACCATGGACGATTTGCGCGAAGCCGGTGTGCAGGTTTTGACCATGGGACAATATTTGCGCCCGACGCCGCAGCATCTGCCAGTGATTGAATACATCACGCCGGAGCAGTTCGCGCTTTACGGCGAGATCGCGCGCAAAAAGGGATTCCAACACGTCGCGTCCGGCCCGCTCGTGCGCAGCTCCTATCACGCAGCCGATTTTCATCCGGTCGTGCGATAAAGATGGAACAGCCGCAACGCGGACCGATCAATCTGGAGGAGCTTTCGGGAACAACTCGCCGAGGCGACCGCGCGAAGATGGCCGTGGTGATTCCGGCGTACCACGAAGAAAAACATATCGGCGATGTCGTTAGGCGAACGCGCAAACAGCTCGACAACATCGTGGTGGTCGATGACGGGTCGAGCGACGGGACCACGGAGCGCGCGCGCGAGGCCGGCGCCGAAGTCGTCGTGCACGGACAGAACCGCGGCAAAGGCGAATCGATCAAAAGCGGCCTGCGGCACTGGTTAGATCGACAAATGACCTGGGTTTTTGTTCTCGACGCGGACGGGCAACATAGGCCGGAAGAGATTACGGTGTTCATTGCCGCGGCCATGTCGGACGGCGCATCCCTCCTCGTCGGCAATCGCATGAATGACACGCGCTCGATGCCCATCGTTAGGCGATTGGTCAATTGCTGGATGAGTAGCCGCATCAGCCGCGTCTGCGGGCAAAGCATTCCCGACACGCAATGCGGCTTTCGCATGATTCACCGCCATCTCATTCCCGAGTTGTTAGGCGGGAGCGAGCGCTTCGATTACGAGACCGAGATGCTCATCATCGCCAGTCGCAAAGGTTTTCGCATCGAGTCGGTGCCGATCTCGACCGTTTACTCCGACGAAGTCAGCAGCATCCATCCGGTGCGCGACACCGTCCGCTTCTTTAAATTGATGTATCGATATCGCCGAATGTAATTGTCGATCTTGCGGCGTTACGGCCGCCGTTCTTTGATCGACAACAAAACCTCCGCGATCGCTTCCGCGCGCGGTTTCGCGCCGAGATTTCCTTTGCCGTGCACGCGCACGCTCACCGCGTCCGCTTCCATGTCGCGTTTACCGATGACGAACATGGTGTGGACTTTCATTTGTTCGGCGCGCTGGATTTTGCCGTTGATCTTGTCCGTGCCAAGATCGACATCGGAACGCACGAAGTTCGCGCGCAGTTCATTGCCGATCTTGCGCGCGTAATCGACCAGCGCCGCGTCGTCGCCGATGGTCATGATGCGCACTTGTTCCGGCGAGAGCCACAGCGGGAAATTCCCTGCGTAATGTTCGAGCAGAAATCCGACGAACCGTTCGTGCGTGCCTAACGGCGCCCGATGAATGCAGATCGGTGTCTTCTCCGTGTTGTCCTTGTCTTTGTAGGTGAGATTGAACCGGCGCGGTTGGCCAAAATCGACCTGGTTCGTCGCGATGGTGAACTCGCGCCCGATTACGCTCCAGACCTGCACATCCACCTTCGGTCCGTAGAACGCGGCCTCGTTAGGCACTTCTTCGTAATTGAGTCCCGAATTCTTGAGCACGTTGCGTGTCATCTCCTCGGTTTGTTTCCAAAGCTCGGGCTCATCGAGAAATTTTTGCCCGAGCTTCGTCGGATCGTGCGTCGAGAAACGCATGAGATATTTCTCGAGCCCGAAGAGCTTGAAATAATTGAGATACATCTCGTTGACCGCATTGAACTCGGACTCGAACTGCTCCGGCGTCATGTAAAGATGCGCGTCGTTCATCTGCATCGAGCGCACGCGCATGAGTCCGAACAACTCGCCGCTCTGCTCGTAGCGATGACAAAATCCGTACTCCGCGAATCGCAGCGGCAGATCGCGATAACTTCGCGGAATCGCCGCATACAATTTATGATGATGCGGGCAGTTCATCGCTTTGAGGTAGTAGCGCTGCGCGACAGAATCTTCCTCGCCGTGTTCGTGAACTTCCATCGGCGGAAACATCGACTCTTTGTAGTACGGCAAATGTCCGCTCTTTAAATAGAGCGCTTCACGCGCGAGATTTGTCGATCTTACGCGCTGATATCCTGCGGCGAATTCCGTTTCCTTCGCAAGCTTCTCGAGCTCCTCAATAATCGCCGCGCCGCGCGGCAACCACAGCGGCAAACCCGGCCCGACATCTTCGTCGATGATGTAAATCTCCAGTTCCTTGCCCAGCTTGCGATGGTCGCGCTTCTTCGCTTCCTCGAGCATCGCGAAATATTCGTCGAGCTGCGTTTTGTTTTTGAACGCGGTCCCGTAAATGCGCTGAAGCTGCGGATTCTTTTCGTCGCCTTTGTAGTAAGCGCTGGCCACGTTCGTTAGGCGAAACGCGCCGATGTTTCCCGTGCGCATGACGTGCGGCCCCGCGCAAAGATCGACAAAGTCGCCGTTGCGATAGAGCGAAATGGTTTCGCCTTCGGGAATGTTCTCGATGATGTCGATCTTGAATTTGCTCGGCTGCTCGCGATCGCCTAACGACGCCAGCCGGCCTTTGCGTCCCATCTCCAGCGCTTCCTCGCGCGAAACTTCCATGCGTTCGAAAGGATGATTCGCTTTGATCTCCGCTTTCATCTCCGCCTCGATCTTCTCGAAATCTTCCGGCGAGATGCGGTGCGGAAGATCGACATCGTAATAAAAACCGTTCTCGACCGGCGGCCCGGCCGCGAATTGCGCCTCCGGCCAGATTTTCAAAATCGCCGTCGCCAAAACGTGCGCGGCCGAATGCCGCAGACGTTCGATCTCCGTCATCTGCGCGCGCATCTCCGGCGTTTTGCGTTCGTCACTCATGGAATCAGCGAGAGATTCCTCGACTTCGCTCGGAATGACAAGTGACGACGGCGATGTCGATCTTACTTAATCCCGTTCAGCTTCTTCAGATCGACGCGCTTGATCCAATCCTGCAATTCCTTCGGCTCGAGATTCGTTAGCTCGATCTGCACGAAATACCGCTTCGCCACCATCACCCAAAGCGACGCATGTTTTTGGTCCTTTTCGTAGGCTTCAAAACCCGGATTGCCATCGATCGTGACTGATTTCGAATAACCTTCGCCGCTCTCGCTCGTAATACTCCAGGCCGCAGTCGTGGCGATCACGTAATCGGGATTCGAAATCGAATCGAGAATGCTAATCGACGCCAGCGGCGCGTCTTTACTTTCGCCCTTGTGATAATCGCGATGGACATTCGTGAGCTTGAATCCGCCGACGTCAGTGGTGGAACCCTCCGGCTTTTCCGCGGTCCAACCGCTGGGCGCCTCCGGCAAAAGCGGAATCAATTTCTCGTAATCGACCACATCGGGCGCGTCCGGTGGCGGCGGCGCTTGCGCGAGCGCGCAGGCAGTGAGCGCGAGGAACGCAAAAAGGAATGACTTCATCGTAAGGCCGCCGTACTCGATTGACTTCGCCGCGCGCGTTTGTCAACACGCGACCAGTGAAACTCGCACAAGATCGACATGTTCGCTTCGCCATAATCATTGGCGGCCTCGCCGTCGCCGTGCGCTTCATTGCGATCAATCAGCCGTTCGTCGATGAATGGAGCTGGCGGCAAAGCGATGTCGCGGCGATCGCGCGTAACTATTTCACGGGCGGATTCCATTTCGCGCGACCGCAGATCGATTGGGCGGGGGAGCAGCCCGGTTTTGTCGGAACTGAATTTCCCATTCTCCCGTTCGTCGCGGCACTCGCTTACAAAATCTTCGGCGTGCACGAATGGATTGGACGCGGCGAGAGCGCGCTTTTATTCGCCGCGTCGCTGCCATTTTTCTTTTTGCTGATTCGCGAAATCTTCGGCGGCACGGCCGCGAGTTACGCGCTTCTCTTTTACAGTTTCGCGCCGCTTAGCGTCATGACGAGCCGTTGCTTCATTCCCGACATGCCGTCGCTGTCGCTCTCGATCATCGGCCTGCATTTTTTTCAACGCTGGCGCGCTAACGGAAGATCGACATCGTACTTTGCCGCGGCCGCGCTGATTTCGTTGTCGATCTTAATTAAAGCGCCGAGCGCAATTATCGGCGCGCCGCTGGCTGTAACTGCGGTCTATGATCGTCGCCACTTTTCGCGATTGTTCCTCTTTGCCCTCATCGCGCTGCTGCCAGCGGCCATTTGGTATGGGCACGCCTGGCAAATCTCACAGGAATTTTATCCGCACCACTTTTTCGGCGCCGGCGGATTTCGCATCGAAAATCTTTCGCGGTATTTGGAAATTGTTAGGCGCCTTTTCACCTCCTCGCTCACGCCAATTCTGTTCGTTCTCGGAATCGCCGGCGCGATCACCGCAAGATCGACAACTAACTCTCGCGTTCTTTACGCCTGGCTCGCGGCGGTGATTCTCTTCATCATCATCGTCGGTTACGGAAATCGTCACCCGTGGTATCAACTGCCGCTCGTCCCGATCGCCGCTGGGTTCGCCGGCGCATTTTGCGCGCGCAAAATGTCACGTCGCGTCTTCGCCGTTCTCGCGATCGTGTTCGTGATCTGGTCGATGTTCCAAACGCGATTGCTCTATCACGAGTCGGCCGCGGAATTGCGCGCGGCTGGATTGGAATTGAAACGGACGACGCCGCCGAATGCGTTGATCGTTGCGCCGGATTACGGGGACCCGACAATTTTTTATTACGCCGAGCGTCGCGGCTGGCATTTTCTTGAGCGCGACGCCACTTACTATGGCCACCCGACGACGGACGCAGATGCGATTGTCGATCTTGACCAGCTGCGCGGACGTGGCGCGACGCATCTCATTTTCTATTCGAAGACTTTTTGGTGGCTCGAGCTCTACAAAGATTTCGCGCACCACGTGAACGAAATCGCGACCCCGGTCGAATCGAACGAGCAATTCAGGATCTACAAACTGAATTGATTCAGCGCCCGCACGACAAGATCGACATCGTCATCCGACATTTGCGGATGGCACGGGATCGACAAACATTCGCGGGCGTGGCGTTCCGCGTTCGTTAGGCCTTTTGGATCGCAACGGATCCCGCGGCCGCATTCCTGTTGATGCGCCGGAACTGGAAAATGGATGAGCGATTCAATCTCGCGGTCCTTCAAGAATTTCATCAGGCGATCGCGTTCCGCGCAACGAACGACAAACAAGTAGTAAACGTGATTTTCGGGCGCGAGCGGTGATGCCAGCAGCTCGATTCGCGGATTTTTGATTTCGGCGACATACCGCGCTGCGATTTGGCGATTGCGCGCGTTGAATCGCTCCAACCACGGTAAACGCGCCGACAAAATCGCGGCCTGCATTTCATCGAGCCGGCTGTTCATGCCAGGATCGACATGGTGGTAACGATCGGTCGCGCCGTAATTGCGAATGCGTTTCGCGCTCGTCGCGATTTCGTCCGAATCAGTCACGAGCGCGCCCGCGTCGCCTTTCGCGCCGAGATTTTTTGTCGGATAAAAACTAAACGCGCCAAACGCGCCGAACGATCCGGCGTGTTTGCCATTCCAGCGCGCGCCGTGCGCCTGTGCGCAATCTTCGACCAATGCAACATCGAGTTTCTGCCACTTCTCCATCTCGCGGACCTGGCCGTAAAGATGAACGAGCAACACCGCCTTCGTCTTCTTCGTTAGGCAACGAGCGACGCTCGCGGGATCGAGTAACGCGCTCGCAAGATCGACATCGGCCAGCACCGGCGTCGCACCGGCCCGCACGATCGCGAGAACGGACGCGATCGCCGTCATCGGCGTCGTGACCACTTCATCGCCGGGCCCGATCCCCATCGCGCGCAACCCGATCTCGATCGCATCCATTCCATTGCCGACACCGACGGCAAATTTCCTTCCGCAAAAATCGGCCCACGATTTCTCGAACGTTTCGACTTCTTTGCCGAGAATGAACCAGCCGGAATCAAAGACGCGCTTCACCGCTGCGAGCTCCTGTTCGCGCAGCGCCGCCGGCTCGGCTTTGAAATTGTTCATGCGGATCATGGCCAGTAATGCGCGTGATGTTTTTTGTAGTAGTCGAGCGTCTTCGTTAGGCCGTCCTCGAGATTCACCTGCGGCTTCCAGCGAAGGAGATTGTCGATCTTACGAAAGTCGCCGTAGTAATCGCCGATGTCGATCGCTTCACGATCAGGCGGAAATGGAACCACTTCGTATTCGCCGCCGCCGTTCACGCGGATCATCAGCTCCGCCAACTCGCGCAAGGAAACGTGTTCGCTGTGACCGAGATTAAAGACCTGGCCATTGGCGGCCGATTGAGTTGCGGTCAGAAGCAAGGCATCGACGACGTCATCAACGAAATTGAAATCGCGCCGTTGATCTCCCGTGCCGAAAATTTTTAGCGGCGTCCCTTCGATAAGCTGCCGAATCCAAATGCCGAGAAATGTTTGCCGCGCGTCACGCACGCGCATGCCCGGACCGTACGTGTTCGTTAGGCGCAAGACGCAACTGCGGATGCCGTAAACTTGATGATAGAGCAGGTGATACCATTCGCCGGCGAGTTTGTTGATGCCGTTCACGTCCACGGGATTGAGCGGATGTTTTTCATCGACCGGCAAATATTCCGGCCGGCCGTAAACTTGACGCGTGCCCGCGAAAACAATTTTCACGTCGCGATTGAACTGGCGGCACGCCTGCAAGATCGACAACTGCGCCGCGGCATTGATCTGCAAATCGGTCAGCGGATCGGTCATGGAATCGAGATGACTGGTTTGGCCAGCCAGATTGAAAAGAAAATCGCGGCCCTTTATGAGCGTGGCCATTTTCGCGCTGTCGCGGACATCGGTAAGATCGACAACTACCTTTTCGCGAATGTCGTGGATGTTGAATTCGTTCCCGCCGTATTCGGGAATGAGGCTATCGACCAGCGTGACCTTGGCGCCCAGCCTAACGAGCCGCCGCGCCAGCGATGAACCGATGAAGCCGAGGCCGCCGGTGATGAGGACATTCGCGCCGGATAAAATTTTCGGGTCGAGCGGCATGCAGTGTTGTGAAGTGTTGGAGTGATGGAGTATTGGAGTAAGGCGCGCGCCATGACAACTCCCATCGTTTCACCGCTCCAGGACACGAACGCGCCGGAGCTGTCGCTCATCATCCCTGTTTACAACGGTAGCGCGACCATCGCCGGTTTGGTTCAGGACATCCATCGCGTCTTCGACGGCGCTAATTTCGAAGTGGTGCTGGTGAATGACGGCTCGCGTGACGAGAGCGAACGCGTTTGCCTTGAGCTGTGTGAGAAATTTCCGAAAACGGTCGTATTCGTTAGCCTGAGCCGGAACTTCGGCGAACACAGCGCGGTGCTCGCCGGCCTAACGAACGCGCGCGGCCGCTATCTCGCGGTGCTCGATGACGACGGCCAGAACCCGCCGGAGGAAGTGCTGCCGATGCTCGAGGAATTGAAACGAAAGAATTTCGATGTGGTTTATGGCCATTACATCGAGAAGCAACACTCGAACTTTCGCAACTTCGGTAGTGCGTTCAACGATCGCATGGCGACGGTGATGTTGAAGAAGCCGCGCGAGCTTTACCTGTCGAGTTTCAAAGTCATGACGCGGTTCGTTGTCGATCAAATTTTGAAATACAACGGACCGTTTCCATACATCGATGGGTTGATCTACCGAACCACGCGCAACATCGGACAAATCCCGGTCGAGCATCGCGCGAACACGGCGCGGCCCTCGCGTTACACCTTGCGCAAACTCATCGCACTTTGGCTCAACATGTTTTTGAACTTCTCCATCGCGCCGTTGCGTCTGTCCGTTTACATCGGGCTCTTCACCGCGTGTCTGAGCATCATCTCGCTCATCTTTATCGCGATCGATCGCATTTGGATCACGCCGGAATTACCGCTCGGAATTCCGACCGTGCTCGGCAGCATCGTCCTGCTCGCCGGGATTCAGCTCATGATTCTTGGCGTGCTCGGCGAATATCTCGGGCGGCTTTATCTCGGTCACACCGGCACGCCGCAATTCGTCGTGCGCTACGTCCGGCGCGGCGGGGGTCCGATTCGTTAGGTTGTGCAGCCGGCCGAATACGAGACCATGTTTCGCGTCGAGGAGACGCATTGGTGGTATCGCTCGCTGCATCGGCTGCTCTTCGATGCGTTAGATCGACATCTACCGGACTGGCAGGAGAAGAAAATTTTGGACGCGGGTTGCGGCACCGGCGCGATTTTGCGACGGCTGGGAAATCCAGAGCAAAATGTCGGTGTCGATCTTGCGCCGGAAGCGATCGCGTTCTGCCGGCGCCGCGGCCTAACGAACGTGATGGAAGCGGACATTAGCGGGTTACCATTCGCCGATGGATCATTCGATGCCGTCATCAGCTCGAGCGTGCTCTATCACGAATGGGTGGCCGATGTTGGTGGCGCTTTGCGCGAAATGCACCGTGTACTGCGCCCGGGCGGTTTGGTATTCGTCGTGTTGCCGGCGTTCCGGTTTTTGCATAGCGCACACGACGTCGCGGTCATGACGGCGCGACGCTTCACGCGTTCGGAATTTCGCGCACTTCTCCTTGCCAGCGGCTTTTGCGTCCGCCGCCTTACTTACTGGACGACTTTGCTGTTTCCGCTCGCGGTCTTTGCCCGGACCTTACACGGTTCAAAAACGGGGCGGGACTTTGAGGCAGGCGGTCTAACGAATCAGCTTTTGCTCGCCATTATGAGTCTGGAGCGGGCGCTGTTGCGCTTTTTCAATTTGCCGTTCGGCGTAGCGCTTCTCGGTGTCGCGGAAAAGCCGCGTGCGGTGGAACCGGCGTCAGCCTAACGAATGCCCGCCGGCCAATCGACGCGATAGATAACCGCGTTTGGAAAATCCTGCGGCGTGGTGTCGCTCATGCCGCGCGGAAACCATGGAAACAAATACGTCTCGCCGCTGAAGCGGTGGAAATGAATGTTCTCGCGATTTTCCCAAAGCGTCTCTTTCAGGGTCGCGACCTCCTGCACCGATCCTCCTCCAGCGGAAACCCGTTCGGACAAATCGGCCGGCGAATATCCCTCGCCTGAATCCCAGGCCGGTCGCCATACAATCCACCGCGCATGATCGACATCGAACGTGTACTCGGGCAGGCCGTGCGCCCGCGCCGCTTCGTAAATCGGATAAGAGGGAAGAATCGTCAACGCCTGCGCAAGTCCGGTGTGAAAATACACCGGCTCGTACTCGTAGTTCACGATCGCGACATCCGAAGGCTGCGCGTGCGCTTGCAAAAACCGGCAAGTCTCCGCCACCGTCCCCGGATTTTTTTGGAATAAGTCGCGCACGAACAACATCTGCTCGCGCCGAAGAAAACGATCGATGGTTCGGACCGGCACATGCATTTCGACGAACTCATTTGGACCGAACATCGCCGCGCGTTCGCCCCAGAACATCCACGCTGTCGGTTGCGGGAGAAGCGTAAACGCGAAGAGCAACAACAGCGGCAGCCAAAACGAGAGACGATTCCGGGTGACGTTTGCGATGAGTACTCCTGTTATCATCGCTATCATCGGCGCGACCGCCGCGGTGTAGCGAATTCCCAGAAGCCAGATGGCATAGCACGATTTCGTCGATGCCAGAGCGAGACCGAAACAGGCAATGGTGGCAAACGTGATCACGAGCAACGTTTTCTCGTTAGGCCGCAGCAGGAAATCTGCGTTCGCCGATCGCCTTTTGCTTTGCCACAGGTAAATCAAAATCAACGCCAGACTCCCGAGCAACGGCGTTACGGATGAACATTCGATTACGTATTGCGCAACGCGGGCGATAAAAACAGCGAGCGACTGCAGCTTGTCCGTGTTCGAAATGTAACCGGACCGCGCCAGCGCCAACCACGGCACGGTCATGAGCGCGACCAGCGGAACCGCCGTCCAAATCCATCTTCGCTGCGGGACGAGCGGTCGATAGAACAACGTCAACACCGCGAGCACGCCCACCGGCACGGCACTGAATGGAAAGCTGTGAAACAAAAGAATGGCCGCGAGCGCGAAGAACACGCAGGCGCGCCACGATTTCATTTCAAAAAAAACCCACAGCAGCGCGCAGGTGAGGAGCATGCTCAGGGTGTAGTAACGCGATTGCCGGCAATAGAGGAGGAACTGCACCGAGCTCACCATCAAAGCCGCCGCGCAAAATCCGGCGGCGTTACTGCGCGCGATCCGCCTAACGAAAAAATAAACGAGCAAGATCGACATCCACCCGGCTAACGCGAACGGAAAACGCGCCGCGAATGCATTCTTGCCGAAGGCCAACATCGAAGCGGCCGCCACGTAATACTGCAGCCATGGATGACTCACCATCACGAGGTCGCTGTTCGTGCGCGACCCTTTGTCCGAATCAATAAACGAAACGCCGTCCCACGATTTCGGGACACCGAACTTCAGGATATTTCTCGCCAGCACGGCCGTGTCGCCTTCATCCGCCCACAAATAATCCGAGCCGAGATTCGTCATGATCAGCGCGAGTGCGATCGCAGCGAGAATGGCGAACGGCCAATGTTGCTTCACGATGCGCGTAGCCTGTCCTGCTCGCCGCGCACATCGCAAACACATTCTGCTCGCTCGATTCGTCGTGCTGATTTATGCAGACGACTGAGCGAATGAGCGCATTAAGCGAGATCGTCGAATACGCGAACGCGTATCTGCGCGTGGCCGAGATCGGCGATTGGGATAATGCGCTCAATGGATTGCAGATCGAAAATTCCGGCCGCGTGACAAAAATCGGCGCGGCCGTCGATGTCTCGACGCGTGTTCTGAGCGCGGCCGCAAATGCACATGTCGATCTTTTGCTCGTCCATCACGGTTTGTTCTGGCCCGGGTTGCGGCCGGTTAGCCAAGCGCTGCGTCGCCAGTTGAAGCTCGCCTTCGAAAACGACATCGCCCTCTACAGCGCGCATCTCCCGCTCGATCTTCATCCCGAGGTCGGCAACAACGCGCAGCTCGCGCACGCCCTCGGCCTAACGAACACGCACGCTTTCTTCGAAGAGAAAGGCAGCCTCATCGGCGTCAAAGCCGAAATGTCGATCGCGCGTGACGGATTGATTCGACAACTGGGTAAAGTTTTGGGCGCAGAGCCGAAAACATTTCTGTTCGGTCCCGAAAAAACTTCCGCGATTGGAATCATCACCGGCGGCGCCGGCGGCGAAATATATCGCGTAGCCGAACACAAGATCGACATGTTCATTACCGGTGAAGCGCCTCACTGGGCCGCGGTCGCCGCCGAAGAATTGCAAATGAACCTCGCGCTCGGCGGCCACTACGCGACCGAAACTTTCGGCGTGAAAGCGCTCGCGGCCCATTTATCGAAGCGGTTCGATCTGCCATTCGAGTTCATCGATTGCCCGACCGGTCTTTAAGCAATCGCGTTACCGTCGCCGCATCAACTGCTGCGCTTGAGCGAGCGCGCGTTTGGCATTGTCAGTGTGGCCGACGGCGTTCTCGGCGTGCGCGAGCTGAAGCCAGGTGCCGGCGAATTGCGGGCCAGTGGCGACGCCGCGTTTGGCGTAATCCAAACATTCCTTGCCGTGTCCGAGCTTTTCGTTGCAGCCACTGAGGAAAACCCAGCCGATCGGTTCGTTAGGCTCTTGCGCCACGAATTTTTTGAAATACGGAATCGCGTTGGCAAAATGCTGTTGGATCACCTCGACCACGCCGAGCTGCAGGAACGCATAGGGAAAATTCGGCCGCACTTTTAACGCCTGATTGTACGCCGCCGCGCCTTCGGCAAAGCGCGTGATTTGCACCTCGACGCCACCGAGGATGCAATGCGCCCAGGGATTTTTCGGATGCGCCTGCGCAAGCCGTTCCGCGAACGATCGCGCCACACTCCAATTTCGATAATCACAGGCCGTGCCGACCATTGTCGTTAGGGGATCGTTCAGCAATTCCAGTTCATCGCGCGGAATTGGCGGCGGCCGCTGCACCAGCGATTCCGGTGGCGGAAGTTTTTTGAGTAATTTGTCGATCGACGCGTCTTGCGCTTGCGCAGCGAAACCGAAAGAAAAGATGAACGCCACTGCCACTGCGCTTTTCCGCGTTCGATAAAGTTGATAGGGCCAAGGCATGTCGGTAGGTGAATAGTTAGTCGCCTTATTTTCGGTTTTAGCCCGACATCTGGATGGATCGCCCCGCAAATTATTCCGCGCCGAAACTTTTATGAAGCAGTCGGCATCCTGGTTTTCTTCGTTATCTTCTGTCGAGATGATCACCGAGGAAAACGCGCGCGCGAAAGTTTTGGAAAGCGTTCGCGCGCTGCCAAAGCGCAATGTCGATCTTGAGGCAGCGCTCGATTGTTTTGCCGCGGAGGAGGTGCACGCGCGTTTGCCGCTGCCGTTGTTCGACAACTCGGCGATGGATGGCTATGCGGTGATCGCGGGTGAAAAGCGTTATCGCGTCATCGGCGAACAACCGGCGGGGAAAGATCGACAACTGCACGTGAAAGGGGGCGAAGCGGTGCGCATTTTCACCGGCGCGCCGATTCCTTCCGGCGCAAACGCGGTGGTGATGCAGGAAGATGTCACGCGCGATGGCGAATCGATCACGATTAATGGCAAGATCGACATCGGCGAATTCATCCGGCGTCGCGGATGTGATTTGAGCGAAGGACAAAAGATTTTGAGCAAAGGCGATCGCATCACCGCGACGAAACTCGCGCTGCTCGCTTCACAAGGAATTGTCGATCTTGCGATCGGCGGCGAAGTTACCGCGGCGGTCATTTCGACGGGCGACGAATTGGTCCGCGGGAACGCCGCGCTTCAGCCGGGACAAATTTACGATAGCAATTCAACCTTGCTCGCAGCGCTCGTGCGCAATGTGAATGCGCAAGTCGCATTTGCCGAGCAATGCCGTGACGATCTCGAAACACTCACACATGCGATCGAGCATGGCGCGCGGCAGCAGGTTTTACTGATCAGCGGCGGCGTGTCGGTCGGTGAGCACGATCTCGTTCGTCGCGCGCTTGAGGAACTCGGCGCGAAGATCGACATCTGGCGTGTCGCGATCAAACCGGGAAAGCCGTTTCTCTTCGCGCGACTGACCGATTGCGTCGTTTTCGGTCTGCCCGGAAATCCGGTTTCGGTCTTCGTGACGTTTTTGCGGTTCGTTAGGCCGACGATTTGGAAATTGATGGGCGCAACCGATCTCGCGCCGTCAACATTCGCGGCCGAGTTAGATGTCGATCTTGCAAATGACGATCCGAAGCGGCCGCATTATGTGCGCGGCAAATTTGGAAACGGAAAATTTTCGCCGATCGGCCGGCAGGAATCGCACGCACTTTTCGGATTGAGCCAGGCGAATGCGCTCGGCCGCATCGAAGCCGGCGGGAAGTTGAGACGCGGGGACAAGATCGACATCGAGATTTGCGGTTGAGCCCGTTGACCGCTGCCGCGCGCCATTTTACCTTGCGCGGTTGAACGGGTCAGTCGCCAGCATGGTTGCCGCAGACGAGCGCAAAAGTCGCGCTGATGCCGAACGTCTCGCGACCATGATCATGCAATTGCAGCGCTGCTTCATGCTGCACCTCTCGAAAGAACTCGCGCCCGGTAATGTTTCTTTTGCGCAATATTTCCTGCTCACGTATCTCGATCAAAAGGAGGTCCTGACCATGTCCGCGATCGCGCAAAAGATGGGGCACACCACGCCGGCGGCGAGCGGTTTGGTCGCGCGACTCGAGACCAGCGGCTACGTCATGCGCTCGATCGCGTCCGATGATCGCCGCAAAGTCATGGTGTGCATCACGCCGAAAGGGTCGGCGTTAGTCCGGCGCATTCGCGAGGAAATGATCGGTAACCTTTTGAAAATTATGGACCATCTCACGCCCGACGAGCAGAAGAACTGGGTGCACATCTACTCGAAAATTTACGACTACTGCCAATCGAAATGATTGCTATTCCTTCGGCGGCAGTGTTATCACACAACGGCAAAAGCGCCGTGGACTGAATCCAGCGGCCGCTTTCACGCATCTAACTCTGGGACTCGATGTCAACGCGAACACGAATTGTAATCTGCGCCGCTGCGGTTTTTTGCGTCGCGCCACTGGTCGGACGCGCGGGCGACGCGACCGACACGATAAGATCGACAACGACAAGATCGACATCGTACGAGACGCACATCGGACTCATGACTCCGCGTTTTACGCTGAATGAGGCGATCCTGACTGCGCTCCGACGTAACCCCGATATTCTGAAAGGCATTCAGGAAATCGAGCGGACGAAAGGTGTCGTACTCGAAATCACCGCGCAGGCGCTGCCGCACGTGACGCCGAATGCGACATTCGATTTCACCGATCCAAAATTACGCACGAGCGGAACTGGCTCGTTCGTCTCCGGTTCGCCATCGCCGGGTGGCGGAAAAATTTCGAACCCGAAGTTAACGCAATACTCGTATCAGATTAACGTGACCGGCTCGCAGTTGGTCGCGAATTACAGCACCTTCCGCGCGATTCGGGGCACGTTCTTCCAACGCGACAGCGCTTACTTCGCGTTTCGCAATATTCTCGATCAAGTCATCGCCACAGTTAAGACGCAGTTCTATCAGGTGATCCTGAATCGCGCGCTCATCGGCGTGCAGGAAGAACAGGTGCGCTTGCTCGAGAGTCAGCTGAAAGATCAACAGAACCGTTTCGAAGCCGGCACCGTTCCGCGCTTCAACGTTCTGCAAGCGCAGGTCGCGCTTTCGAATCAAATCCCGCAGCTGATTGCGGCGCGAAATAATTACCGCATCTCGCAATTGACGCTCGCGAAAACGCTCGGGCTCGATTTCGATCCGCGCCGCGGCGACGCGGCGCCACTCGAGGCCGTCGGCGAGATGCCGTATGAGCCGCGCGAAATTTCGTTAGTCAGCGCCATCGAGCTCGGCAAAGAACGCCGGCCGTTTTTGAAACAGGCGCGCGCGAACGTGCTCAACCAAATCGAACAAGTGCACGTCGCCCTCGGCGGATTCATGCCGAATTTCACTTCCACCGGCGGCTACGAAGTCATCAGCTCGCCCTTCAACACCAGCATCGACGATGTCTCGCGAGGTTGGGTCTTTGGATTGCAAGGCCATTGGGACTTGTGGGACAGCGGCGAAACTTACGGGCGGGTGAAACAACAACGCGCGTTGTTGTCCGAAACGAAAATCACCTACGACGACGACGTGCGGCAAGTCGAGCTCGAGATTCAACAGGCCTATTCGAATTTGGTGCAGAACCGGGAATTAATTCAGGCGACCGCGAAGTCGGTCGAGGAAGCAGACGAAGCATTGCGCTTGGCCAAGGCGCGACTCGATGCCGGCGCCGGCACGCAGCTCGATGTCTTGAATGCGCAGGTCCAGCTCGCCACGGCGGAATCGAATCGGTTGCAAGCGCTCTTTGGTTACAATTCTTCGCTCGCGGAATGGGAGCGCGCCACGGGTGAGCAAAGCAGTTACACCGAATCATTCGAAGGTCTCAGGCCGCGCGCGACAAGATCGACAATCTACGACACCAGCAGTGAGAGGGACGCCGCCGGCGACTGGAAGCGAAACGCGTCCCACTGACGCGGCGCTGCCCATCGAACGTTTTCCCGCGCTCGACGCCACCGGCGTTTGTGTCAGCGCGTTCGTTAGGCGAATTCCGGACGTTGATGTTTCGCATGACAAAGCGGAAGTTTTACAACGACTCGACGCTGCCCATCACCAGGCCCGGCAATCGTTAGGCATCGGCGACTGGCCGCTTGTGACCGCGCAGCAGGTCCACGGCAATCAGGTGGCGATTGTCGATCTTGCGCCGAAGTCGGACGAGAATCTCGCGGGCGTTGACGGTTTCGTCACGAACCTCCGCGGCGTCTCGTTAGGCATTTACGTCGCCGATTGTTGCGCCGTTTACCTTGTCGATCCAAAAACGCCCGCGATCGGTCTCGTGCATTCCGGCAAGAAAGGAACGGCGCTCAACATTGTCGGGAACGCCATCAGCCTGATGCGTGAGCGATTTGGTTCAAACCCGGCCGAGATAATTGCGCAGCTGAGTCCCTGCATTCGTCCGCCGCATTACGAGATCGATTTCGCGGCGCAAATCCGCGAGCAATGCAAAGCCGACGGCGTGCAGCAAATTCACGACAGCGGCGTTTGCACCGCGTCCGATTTGGATTCGTTCTATTCCTATCGCGCCGAAAAAGGAAAAACCGGCCGCATGCTCGCGCTTCTCGCGCTCAATCGTTAGATCGACATCTCCATTCCGCCGCCGCCGCGATACGGACAAATCCCGCGCTTCTTCGCTTGTCCAACGAATTCAAAAAATTCTTCCGCTAAATCTCCGAGCTTCATTCCACTCGCTTTCGCGAGTGCTTCGGAAACATTCAGTCCGCTTTGGTAAATTAATTTGAAAGCCGCTTTGATCTGCTCGCGTTGCTCCGCCGAAAATCCCGCACGCCGCATGCCGATCGCGTTCAATCCGAAAACTTGATTGCGTTCGGCCGCGATCACGAACGGCGGAATGTCCATGCTGAACGCGGACAGACCTTGCGTGATCGCCAGCCGCCCGACGCGAATGTGCTGATGAAACACGCAACCGCCGCCGAGAAACGCGCCGTCACCGACGCGCACATGTCCGCCGAGCAAACAATTGTTCGCGATGATGACGTTGTTGCCGATCTCGCAATTGTGTCCGACGTGCGCGCCGGCCATGAGAAAATTATTATCGCCGATTGTCGTTGTCGATCTTTCCGCCGTGCCGCGATGAATCGTGCACAGCTCGCGAATGACGTTGTTATTTCCGATGACGACGCCGCTCTTTGTTTGCGCGGAAAAGGCCAGATCCTGCGGCGGTGTTCCGATGATCGCGCTATGACCGATCAAATTATTTTCGCCAATGACGACGTCGCCTTCGATGACCGCATGAGATTGAATTGTCGATCTTGCACCGATCTTCGCCGCAGGATCGACAATCGCCGTCGGATGAATCTTCACGTTCATGTCTCTCCGCAAACTCGACTGCTTACAGCAGTCAAATTTACCATCGCGACATCTCGAAAACTTGACGGCTTAAAGCCGTCAAGTTTTGGAGAGTGATTAAAGGACAGGTTCACAACACGCCTGCCTCCTTGAAACTGAAATAACCTGGATCGCCCTCGCCGATGATGACGTGGTCGAGCAAACGAATCTGCAAAAGCTCAGCCGCTTCCGAAAGTCGTCTCGTTAGGCTGTGATCGGTCTGGCTCGGCGACGCGTCGCCGGAAGGATGATTGTGCACGACGATGACAGCGTAAGCCGACCCGATGAGCGCCGGGCGAAAAACATCGCGTGGATGTGCGATGCTTTCATTCACGCTGCCGACCGAAACTTCTTCCACGCGAATCAAATGATAGCGCGTGTCGAGCAAAACGACGCGCAGCGATTCCTTGCGCAATTTTCGCATTTCTTCGCCGAGCAATTCGTGGATGAGTTCGGGCGAATCCAATTTCTGTTTCGAAATTGTTTGCTGCGCCAATCGCTGGCCCAGGCCGAAGGCCGCGACCAAATGCAACGCCTTCGCCGGACCAACGCCGCGGATCTTGGATAATTCATCCACGGTGCATCGACTCAATTCGCGCAGCGATCCGTATCGCTGCAACAATTCACGCGCAAGATCGACAACGTTCTTTCCGGTGACGCCGGTGCGGAGCAGAATCGCGATTAGTTCGGCATCGCTCAACCCATCCGCGCCATGCGCTTGCAGTTTTTCGCGCGGCCGCTCGTCCTGCGGCATTTCGCGAATTTTTAATTGCGACATTACATCCGCAGTTGCTCGAGCAATTCGACGAGGGCTTCGCCGAGCTCTCGCAGCGCCTGCACGTGCTCGTTAGGCGGAAGCGTCGCGAGCAGGGGAATCGCTTCGCGAATCATTTCCGCGCCGGTGCTGATGGCCGCATTGAGCGAGCCGTTGGTCGCGCCATTGCGCAGCAGTTCCGCCACTTCCATCGTCCGGCCTTCGAGAATCCATTCCGAACAGCGCGCGCGCTCGGTTTCGGATGCGCGCTCGAGAAATTTCAGCACCGGCAATGTAAATTTTCCTTTGCGTAAATCGGTCCCGAGCGTCTTGCCCGTCTTCGCTTCGGTGCCGGCGAGGTCAAGACAGTCGTCGTAAATTTGATAGGCGGTGCCGACGCGCAATCCGAACTGGCGCAAGATGTCGATCTTGTCCTTCGTCGCGCCGCTGATCACGGCTGCGAGTTCGCCGGCCACGCCGAAGAGCGAACCGGTTTTCATTTCCACGATGCGCAAATAATCTTCCACGCGCAGTTGCAGATCGAACCGCCGCTGCGTCTGGATCATTTCGCCCGAACAAACTTCGCTCGCGGTGCGCGCGATCGCGCGACTGATCTCCGGTTCGTCGAAACTCGCCGACAAATTCAACGCGTGCGCGAAAAGACAATCGCCTAACAACACGCTGAGCGAATTTCCCCAGCGAGCATTCACCGTCGGTTCGCCGCGACGGCGATCGGCTTCGTCCATGATGTCGTCGTGCACGAGCGTGGCGATGTGGATGAGTTCCACGATCACCGCAAGATCGACATGTTCGCTTTTGATTTCGCCGGTGGCGCCGCCGGCGAGAAGCGCCATCAGCGGTCGCAAACGTTTCCCGCGTCCCCCGATTGCATACGAGACGTAACCTTCAATCGCCGGATCGAACGCCGCCGCTTGCGCGATGATGCGCTTATCGACTTCGGCGAGATGCGGCTGCGCGCTTTGCGCGACTCGCGCCAGACGACCGGAACGAGGAGCGCTCGTCTTCGCGGTCCGAGCGAATGTTTCCACCGAGGCAGAATAGTTGGACGCCGCGCGGATTGTCAAAGGTCAACGTCGCTGCAGCCACGCCTCGGTTGCGTATTTCACCGCCGCGATTTCCTGCGCACGCTCCAAAATGCGATTGTCGATCTTGCGTTCGATTACGTTCGCGGAAAGTTCGCGCGCGAAACTTTTCTCGAAATCCGGCGCAAGATCGACATGTTGGATGCTGCCTTGTTGCAACAGACCGCGCCGCGTTTTTCGCTGCGCCGCGCCGGCAATCTTTTTTCCATTGAGCATTACGTCCGCGCGAACAGGATTTGCGAAACACGAGTCGGAAATTTTTGCGGACGCTTCGGCGGCAAGCTCGGTCTGTGGACCGAGCGCGCGCTGCATTGCCGCGTGCGTTTTTTCGTAGATCGACATCGCTGATTCAGTAAAAGCCGAATCGCTCGCCGGAATAATCAGCGCGTAGGTCAGATCGTCGCCGTGCAAAACAATTCCGCCGCCAGTCCAGCGCCGGACGCGATCGCGCCCGGCTTCATGCGCGACGTCGGACAATTTTCCGAAATACCCGAACGAGAGCGCAGGATGGTCCCAGCGATAAACGCGCAACGTCGGTAGATCGACGCACTCGAGCAGCGCTTCGTCGATCGCCATGTTCAATGCCGCGGACCGCGTCGGCTCGTCGTAAATAATGGCGAGCTCGGGAAAGATCGACATCTACTCGTGAAGTTCTTCGAGAATGCGCCGCGTCGCTTCACGCGGATTTTCGTTTGCCGTAATCGGGCGGCCGATTACGAGATAATCGGCGCCGGCGTCGATCGCTTCGCGCGGAGTCATGAAACGCTTTTGATCGCCTGCTTCGCTCCAGCTCGGCCGCACGCCGGGCGTGACGATTTTTATTTTGTCGCCGCAACGCGCGCGCAAAATTTTGATTTCGCGCGGACTGGCGACGACTCCATCGATGTTCGCGGCGACGCCGAGCGCGGCCAAACGCAAAACGTGATTGTCGATCTCATCGTTAATGCCGGTCTCGCTTAGCGTTTGGTCCGTCGCGCTCGTCAGCACGGTTACGCCTAAGATCGACATGTTCCCTTTGCGCGCCGCCACCGCGGCCCTAATCATTTCGCCGCCGCCACTCAAATGGAGCGTCGTCATGGCCACGCCGAGCTCGCCGATCGATTCAATCGCGCGCCCCACCGTGTTCGGGATGTCGTGCAGTTTAAGATCGAGAAAAATTTGCGCGCCTGTTCCGATGATTTCGCGCACGAACGCCGGACCTTCCGCCGCGAAAAGCTGGAGACCGATTTTGAAAAACGAAATCTGATCCCGCAATTGCTCGACGAGTCCAAGCGCTTCTTTCTTTGAAGCAACATCGAGTGCGACGATTATTCTATCGGTCATGCAAGTTCTCGCGCCGGCGAAGGTTAACCTGTCACTGCGAATTCTCAATCGCCGTGACGACGGCTTTCACGAAATCGAAACTTTCATCGCGCCCATTTCGCTTTACGACAAGATCGACATCGAAAAACAAAATCGCTGGATCGATTTCAGTTGTGACGATGTCGATCTTCCAACGGGCGACGACAATCTCGTGGTGCGCGCGGCGAAACTTTTTTTCGACCGCACGAAATCGCATGGCGGCGTTTTGATCAAACTGGAGAAGAAAATTCCGCACGGCGCCGGGCTCGGCGGCGGGAGCAGCGACGCGGCATCGACCTTGATCGGACTCAATGAACTTTTCGAAACGAATCTTCCGCGTGAAGCGCTCGCGAAAATGGCCGAGCAAATTGGATCCGATGTTCCGTTTTTTATTTTTGGATCGGCCGCGATGTGTCGCGGACGTGGCGAGCTCGTTAGTCCGGAGCCGTTGAAGGAGCGATTGTCGATCTTACTGTTAAAGCCGGCGTTTGGTGTGCCGACGCCGTGGGCGTACTCACGCTGGAGGTCCTCCCGCGAAGATGACGCACAGGAATTTGGCGGACGAAATTTTGTGAACGATCTCGAGCGACCGGTGTTCGAGAAATTTGTTTTTCTCGCGCAGATGAAAACGTGGTTGCGCTCGCAACCGGAGGTCGGCGCTGCGCTCATGTCCGGGTCGGGATCGACCATGTTCGCGGTGATGCGGCCGAATGTAGATGTCGATCTTGTGATGAAGCGCGCGAAGTCGGAGCTCGACCCCGGGCTGTGGACGTGCGCCTGCGAAACGCGCTGACGCGAATTCTGGGGAGCACAGGCCGCCGGCCTGTGGTTCGCGGCGGCTCGCCGCGAACTCCGTGTTCATGCGTATTCGTTTGCGAACATGCATTCGGCCAGCGGCCGAATGTTACAGGCCAGCGGCCTGTGCTCCCCAGAATGAGATGGCGCGCGAGATCTATTCTTCGACGCTTCGCCGAAACTTTGCGCGCGCGTATTCGCGATTCAGTTTCGCGATAAAACTAGCGCTGATTTCGGCCGGACAGACCGCTTCGCACTCGTAGGTGTTGGTGCAATTGCCGAAACCTTCAGCGTCCATACGCTCAACCATTTTGATCACGCGCGATTCGCGCTCCGGATTTCCCTGCGGCAAATGCGCGAGGTGCGAAACCTTCGCGGAGGTGAACAGCATCGCGCTTGCGTTCGGGCACGCGGCCGCGCACGCACCGCAGCCGATGCACGCGGCTGCTTCCATCGCGATGTCGGATTCATGTTTCGGAACAAGAATGGAGTTCGCTTCCGGCGCGGACCCCGCGCGTGCCGAAATAAAACCGCCGGCCTGGACGATGCGATCGAGCGCGCTGCGATCGACAACGAGATCTTTCACGATGGGAAACGAGCCGACACGGAATGGCTCGATCGTGATCGTTTCGCCGTCGCGGAATTTGCGCATGTAAAGTTCGCAGACCGCGCCGGGATGATCTTTGCCGTGCGCTTCGCCGTTCACGGTTAACGAACACGTTCCGCAAATGCCTTCGCGGCAATCCGAGTCGAAGGCGATGGGCGATTCGCCGCGCAACGTCAGTTGTTCGTTCACGACGTCGAGCATTTCGAGAAACGACGCGTTCGGCGAAATGTCGCGCGCTTCGTAGGCGATGAGCTTTCCTGGTGATTGTCGATCTTGCTGGCGCCACACTTTGAGTTTGAAATTCATGGAATCAAAAACGCGTTGTCATCCTGAGCGGAGCGCAGCGGAGTCGAAGGATCTCACAAATTTCGAGAGATCCTTCGCTACGCTCAGGATGACAAACACTCATTTGTAGCTCCTTTGCGTGAGGTGAACGGTTTCGAAATGCAACGGTTCGCGATGCAGTTTCGGCTTCTCAATTTGTCCGTTGCCTTGAAATTCCCAAGCGAAGACGGACGCGAAGTCGTCGTCGTTGCGCAACGCTTCGCCATCGGGCGTTTGATGTTCTTCGCGAAAATGCGCGCCACAGGATTCGTCGCGCTCGAGTGCGTCCGTCGTCATCAATTCGGCGAATTCGAGAAAATCGGCGACGCGCCCGGCGCGTTCGAGCGATTGATTGAAGTCTTCGCCTTTGCCCGGGACGCGAACTTCGCGCCAGAATTTTTCGCGCAGGGCCGGAATTTTTCCGAGCGTCTCGCGCAAACCGGCGGCGTTGCGCGCCATGCCGCACTTGTCCCACAGTAAAGCGCCAAGCTCGCGATGAATCGAATCGAGCGAGCAATCGCCGCTCGTTAAAAGTAACTTGTCGATCTTAGCGCGAACCTCACGCTCGGCGTCTTTGAAAGCGGCGTGATCAGTCTCAGGCCGTTTGCCAATCTGCGGCGCGAGATAGTTAGGCAAAGTGTAAGGCAAAACGAAATAGCCGACGGCCAATCCCTGCATGAGCGCGCTGGCGCCGAGACGGTTCGCGCCGTGATCGGAGAAATTCGCTTCGCCGATGACGAACAGGCCCGGCACGTTGCTCATCAAATTGTAATCAACCCAGAGCCCGCCCATGGTGTAATGCACCGCCGGATAAATTCGCATCGGGACCTCGTAGGCGTTCTCGCCGGTGATCTTCTCGTAAACTTCGAACAAATTTCCGTAACGCTCGGCGATTGTTTCCTGGCCTAAGCGTTTGATGGCATCGGCAAAATCGAGATAAACGCCGCGCCCGCCCGGACCGACGCCGCGGCCTTCATCGCAAACTTCTTTTGCCGCGCGCGAAGAGATGTCGCGCGGCGCGAGATTTCCGAAGCTCGGGTATTTTCGCTCGAGATAATAATCGCGCGCACTTTCGGGAATTTCGTTAGGTGCTTTCGCGCAATCTTCTTTCCGCTTCGGCACCCAAACGCGGCCGTCATTGCGCAATGATTCCGACATCAACGTGAGCTTGGATTGATAATCGCCGCTTTGCGGGATGCACGTTGGATGGATTTGCGTGAAACAGGGATTGGCGAAGAGCGCTCCGCGTTTGTAAGCGCGATGGATGGCGGTGGCGTTGCAGCCGCGCGCGTTGGTGGAGAGATAGAAGACGTTTCCGTATCCGCCGGTCGCGAGTACGACCGCATCGCCCGAGTACATGTCGATCTTACCCGTTTTTAAATCGCGCGTGACGATTCCCTTGGCGTGGCCATCGAGGACGACGAGATCGAGCATCTCGGTTTGCGGAAACATCTGCACCGTTCCCGCGGCGATCTGCCGGCAAAGCGCGGAGTAACAGCCTAACAACAACTGCTGACCGGTTTGTCCACGCGCGTAAAACGTGCGCGAGACTTGCGCGCCACCGAAGGAACGATTCGCGAGATAGCCGCTGTATTCACGCGCGAACGGCACGCCTTGCGCGACACATTGATCGATGATGTTGACGCTAACTTCGGCGAGTCGATAGACGTTCGCTTCGCGCGAACGGAAATCGCCGCCCTTGATCGTGTCGTAAAACAATCGGTAAACGCTGTCGCCGTCGTTCTGATAATTTTTCGCGGCGTTAATTCCACCTTGCGCGGCGATGGAGTGTGCGCGGCGCGGCGAATCCTGGTAACAAAAACATTTCACCCGATAGCCGAGCTCGCCCAGCGTCGCGGCTGCCGACCCGCCGGCGAGACCGGTGCCGACGATGATGATGTCGAACTTGCGGCGATTATTCGGATTGATCAGACGCGAATGGTCCTTGTGTCGCGTCCATTTGTCCGCGAGCGGCCCGTCCGGAATTTTCGCGTCGAGATTACCGATCATGTGTTTGTCATGTTGAGCGAAGCGAAACATCTCTGATTATTGGTGCTGCGCGCAACGAGCAGGAAGGCCAATGAACGGAGATTCTTCGCTGCGCTCAGAATGACAGCGTTCATTGCGCGGGCTTAACGACGCCGAGCAGGACAGCGACGGGAATTGAGGTGTAACCGATGAACAGCGCCCAGGCGCAAATGCGCGCGCCGGTCGCGAGCCGCGGTGCCAGTTTTTGATTATTCAGGCCTAACGACTGGAAAAAACTCGAAGCGCCATGCGTGAGGTGAAGCGTGAGCAGGAACAATCCAAGAACATAAAAACCGGAGACGAGCGGGCTTTGAAAGCCGTAAACCATCATCGAATAAACGTCGTGATCTCCGAAGGCGTCGAGATGGAGTTGATCGAAACGGGGATCGGTCTTGCGGAAAGTGAAGTGGAGCAGGTGATAAATAATGAAGGCGAGGACGATGAGCCCGCTCATGACCATGTGGCGTGACGCGAAGGTTGCCTTCACCGGTCGCTTGTCGATGTACGCTTCGGGCCGTGCGCGCTTGTTTTCGATCGCGAGCTGGATGGTGAAATAAATGTGCAGGAAAACCGCGATGAGCAGCACAATGCGCGTGAGCCAGAGCAAAATGCCGAGATCACGCAGGTGTTGCGCGTAACTGTTGATCCAATCCGGCCCGAGAAAGATTTGCAGGTTGCCTAACAAGTGGCCGATGACGAACAGCATCAGGATCACGCCGGTGATGGCGACGATCATTTTTCGACCGACGGATGAATGCAGGAACGCGGAGATAAATCCGCGTCGCGGATTTGTTATCTGAATCTGCGCTTGGGACGCGGATTTCGGCTGCGCTTTTTCGTCTGTCATCATTTGCTTCCGGGTTTGACCGCCGGAATACGCGCAAGATCGACAGGCAACTTGTCCGGCTCAAACGTCTCCATTTTCATTTCCACGAGGCTGACGAATGGGCAACCGAAGTTTGGTTTCTCCGCGCTACGATCGACGATCACGCCAACCGCGCTAACGACTCCGCCGCGCGCGCGCACGATGTCGATCGTTTCCTGGACGCGGCCGCCGCGCGTAACGACATCTTCCGCGACGACGAAGCGTTCGCTCTTGTCGATCTTGAATCCGCGACGCAGAGCGAGTTTGCCGTCTTCTTTCTCGACGAAGATGTGGCGTTTGCCTAACGAACGCGCGACTTCCTGGCCGACGATGATGCCGCCGAGGGCGGGAGAGATAACCGCGTCGCAATCGAATTGTCTCAATTTATCAGCGAGCATTTGGCAAACGCGTTCGGCCGCGTCGGTGTATTGCAGGAGGATCGCGCCCTGGAAATATTGGCGGCTGTGCAATCCGGAACGCAGCACGAAATGGCCATCGAGCAGGGCGCCGGTTTTGCGAAAGAGCGCGAGAAGATCTTCCGACATGTAGATGTCGATCTTAGCCGGAGGTATCGGCTGCGACTCCGCCGCTGTTTCCATTCGCGACGGCGATGACTTCGATTTCGACGCGCGCGCCTTTCGGCAGGCCCGCCACTTGCACGGTCGATCGCGCCGGCGGCTGTTGTTTGAAATAGGAGCCGTAGATTTCGTTTACGGTTTGGAAATCGCCGAGGTCCATCAGAAAAATTGTTGTCTTCACGATGTGGTCCATGCTCAGGCCTTCGGCTTTCAGGACGGCGGTGATGTTGTCCATGACGCGCCGGGCCTGGACATCGACTCCGCCGGAGACGATTTGGCCGCTCTTGGGATCGAGCGGGATTTGACCGGCGCAGTAGATTGTCGATCCAACGCGCACGGCCTGTGAATACGGCCCGAGGGCGGCGGGCGCGTCGCTCGTGGAAATAATTTTCTTCATGCGGCGATGTTAACGACGGCAGTTAGAATGACAAATCGCGATTCTTGCGGATATTACCCGCTCACATGGTTAGTTGGATTTTAAAGAAAATACTCGGCTCGAAAAATCAGCGCGAGATCAAGCGGATGCGTCCGATGGTTGCGCAGATCAACGAGATCGAGGCGCAGCTACAGAACATTTCCGATGAGGAATTGCGCGCAAAAACGGCGGCGTGGCAGGCGGAATTGAACGCGCTCGGTTCGCTTGAGGAACAGTGGAAGCGGCTCGATGAGATTCTGCCGGAAGCGTTCGCGGTGGTGAAGAACGCCGCGCGGCGATTGAAAGATCGACATGAAACTTTCAGTGTGTGCGATCAACCGATGTCGTGGGACATGGTGCACTTCGACGTGCAGCTCATTGGCGGGATGGTGTTGCATCGCGGGCGCATCGCCGAGATGGCGACTGGCGAGGGTAAGACGCTGGTCGCGACGTTGCCGCTGTATTTAAACGCGCTCACTGGCCGCGGCGCGCATCTGGTGACGGTGAATGATTACCTGGCCCGACGCGACGCGGAATGGATGGGGCAGCTCTACACTTTCCTCGGCCTAACGGTCGGATGCATTCAGCACGATCAACCGCCGGAGGTGAAGCGGCAGCAATACGCCTGTGACATTACTTACGGCACGAATTCCGAATTCGGTTTCGATTATCTGCGCGATAACGGCATGGCGACGACGCGTGAGCAACGCGTGCAGCGCGGTTATCACTACGCCATCGTCGATGAAGTCGATTCGATCCTAATCGATGAAGCGCGCACGCCGTTAATCATCAGCGGGCCGGCGACGATCTCGACGCATCAATACGACAAGTGGAAGCCGCTGGTCGAACAACTCGTGCGCAAACAGACGATGCTGGTTAATCGTCTCGCGAGTGAAGCGAAAGAGGCGTTCGACAAAGGCGAAGCCGAGCAAGGCGGTTTGCTCATGTTCAAAGTGAAACTCGGACAGCCGCGCAACAAACAACTCTTGCGCATGATGGAGGACCCGGAGAAACGGCGGTCGATCGATTCGGCCGAGCTTTCGTTCTACAAGGATTCGCAGAAGGAGGAGCTGTTCGCGTTGAAGGAGGAAATGTTTTTCACCATCGACGAGAAATCGCATGAAGCGGATTTGTCGGAGCAGGGGAGACAATTCATGAACCCGGACGATCCGAACGCATTCGTGCTTCCGGATTTGATCAGCGCGTTCGCAGAGATCGATGTCGATCCTGATTTAACCGACGAAGAAAAAGAGAAACGCAAAACGGAGATCCAACAGAAGTGCGACACGCAAGCGGAGCGCATTCACAACATCTCGCAATTGCTGCGCGCGTATTGTTTATTCGAAAAAGACGTTCAGTACGTTCTGGAGGACAACAAAGTCGTCATCGTTGACGAATATACCGGCCGCAAAATGCCGGGGCGACGTTGGAGCGACGGATTGCATCAGGCGGTCGAGGCGAAGGAAGGCGTGCAGATCGATCGCGAAACGCAAACGCTGGCCACGATCACGATCCAAAATTATTTCCGGCTCTATCAAAAGCTCGCCGGCATGACCGGCACGGCCGAAACGGAAGCGAACGAGTTCCACGACATTTACAAGCTCGATGTTACGGTCATTCCGACGAACAAGCCGGTCGCGCGCAAAGACGCGAACGATCGCATCTACAAAACGCGCCGCGAAAAATACAATTCCGTCATCAACGACATCAAAGAGCACCACGCCAAGCAGCAGCCGGTGTTGGTCGGCACCGTGAGCGTGGAATCGAGTGAGTTGCTCTCGCGCATGCTCAAGCGCGAAAAAATTCCGCACAATGTTCTGAACGCGAAATATCACATGCAGGAAGCGGAGATCGTCGCGCGCGCGGGACAAGCGGGAACGGTCACGATCTCGACGAACATGGCCGGCCGCGGCACCGACATTAAACTCGGCGAAGGCGTGCGCGAAAACGGCGGCCTTTACGTTCTCGGCACCGAGCGACACGAAGCGCGAAGAATAGATCGACAATTACGCGGACGTTGCGCGCGCCAGGGCGATCCCGGTTCGTCGCGGTTCTACGTCAGCTTCGAAGACGATCTCATGCGCAATTTCGGCGCGGCCGATCGCATGACGAAAATCATGGAGCGCTTCGGATTGGAGGAAGGCCAGGAATTGGAACATCCGTGGCTGAATCGATCGGTCGAGACTGCGCAGAAGCGCGTCGAACAGCGCAACTATCTCGTGCGTAAACGCACGCTCGATTATGACGACGTCATGAACATGCAGCGCGAAGTCGTTTACACCTGGCGCAACGACGTCATCGACACGGAAGAGCCGCGCGCGGAAATTTACGAAGTCATCGACGAAGCCGTGCCGAACAAGGTGAAGGAATATGTCGATCTTGATGAGCCTAACTATTCCGGCCTCGTCAATTGGGTGAACACCACCTTCCCGCTCGGCCTAACGAGGGAGAAAGCCGGGTTCGAAACGCGCGACGAAGAAGGCAACGCGAAATTTTTGATCGAGAAAATCAAAGACGCGTATGAGCGGAAATCGTCACACGAAGAACCGGTCGCGGTGAAAAGCCTCGAGCGTTACATCATTCTCAACGCCATCGATCGTCTCTGGCAGGAACATTTGTACGCGATGGACGCCTTGCGCGAAGCCATCGGCCTCCGCGGTTACGCGCAGAAAGATCCGCTCATCGAATACAAGACCGAAGCCTACGACATGTTCGTCGAATTGATGGCGAACATTAAGAACGAAGTCCTGCACAATCTTTTCCGCAGCACATCGAACTTGCAGGCCTTCGAGAATTTTCTCGCGAGCCTGCCGCAATTTCTGCAGCGCGAACAAGCACCCGCGCCGCAAGGGCCGACCGGTCCGCAACGCGTCTTGCGTCCGCAGCCGGCGATGGCCGGCGTGGCCGGGGCAAATGGTGACGAAGAAGGCGAGATCGCAATCGATCTGCCGGTGCGTCGTTCCATTCCGAAAGTCGGCCGGAACGAACCGTGCCCGTGCGGCAGCGGAAAGAAATACAAGAACTGCTGCGGCCGCACCGCCTAACGCAAGATCGACAATTCGTTAGATCTTTTTTGTAGGTTAACTATCCGACATGAACCCGGTTGTGTTCCTTCGATTTTTGAACTCAAGCCGGATTAGATTGAAAAATTGCGCTTTTGAAGACGCAATTTTTGGATCTACTTCTCGTTAGACCCAATCCATCATGCGGAGTCTCGTTTACCTGCTGACACAAATCAGCAGAGCGATCTTGTTTGTCAGTGCAGTAGCGTTACCCGCGATCGCGCTGTGGGGTCTATTTTTGATTCTGGTTTATCACGCGAAGGCCTGGTTAGCGGGATCGTTCTGGTATCTGGGTATCGCCGCAGTCGCATGGTTGTTTCTCTGCTGGCGGTCACCGCAGCCGCGCCGAACGCTTGGCGACTTGTGGCTTCAGAGCTTCTTCGCCTTCGCTTTTATGCTCATGCTTACCATGTTCCGGCGCGTTACGGCGCCCTCGTCGCTCGACGGGCGAGACATATTCTTCCTCGTATTGAGTATCCTTCTCATGGCTTTCGTGTTTGCCATCGCGATTCACCGTCGGCGGCACGGCTTCTATGGGTCTAACCAAGCGCTGGAGCGAACCGCCGCTCGGCGCGTATTCCCATTTGCAGATGATTAAATCATTTTCAGCCGAAGCCGCGCTCGCTCTCGGCGGCGGTGGCTCATCTTGTTCTCGTTAGACGTAATGCGCCGCGCCCTTCTTCTCTTTGCCACATTAGTCTGCGGCCACCATTCCGCAGTCTCGCAGCAGACGCTCGAACTTGTGCAGTGGCATCGAGCCGACGACCTCTCGCCGTACTATCAGCAGGTCGTTCGCGAAGCCGCCGAACAGTACATCGGCGATGGCGTCGAGATGGTTCACGTCGTGGTGTGGAGAGGTTATTACCATCACACATCGGAGTACAGTCCAACGCTTCAGTATGACTCCAGTGCATTTTCGGTCGAGCCGCTCACATTAGCCACCACCACTAAACCAGAACACTTTGGTTTTACGCGTCAGTGACATGGATACAATTACGTCTTACAAAGCTCCATCCAACCGCTCCCCCCGGCCATTAAGTTTATGTCGATCTTTGCTAGAGTAGTTTCAACCGCAGCCAAGCTCCGCCGCCGGAGCGGTGGCTGAGCTTATTCTCGTTAGGCCCACAGCGCATTCCCAACTGATCATGCTGAAGAAAGACCATGATCAGCATTTCCACATTAGTAGCGACTACAAAGAGTCAGGCGGTAAGTTTGCGCCGCGGCGCGATCGCTCACTCTTCCTGCAAGATCGACATCGATCTTTACGCGGCGATTGGGAATTGCTATACCGCGGTGGTGAGTCGGCCACTTGCGCTCGTTTCGTTAGGCCTGCTCGTTTGCGCGAGCGCATTCGCGCAAATTTTCGACGTTGAGCTGCGCGGGACGTGGTTCAAACGCGGCGATGATTGGTGTGTGCGCATCGAGGTGCCGGCCCCGCGGGTCTCGATGGATCGATTGCGGATCGAAGCGCGCGACGTGAATACGTCGGAACCGCTGCGGTTCCACATCGACGCGCGTGGTTCACGACGGCGCGCAGCGATCATCGAGTTGCGTTTTGCGATCGAGAATCCGCGCGATGTTTCGCTTTACATTCGCGGCCTCGACATCCGCGACAGCAGTGGCCGCGAACTTGTTTACAATCCGCAATTGATCGTCCCTCCGCCCCCGGGCGAAGCCGCGGAATATCCGCGCGCGCCCGCGCCGGGCTCGGCTTTTCGCGGGCCGGCCGGGGGCGCGGCGCCTCCGGAACCGCCGCCCACATTTTCCGGCCAAGGCGCGCCCCCGCCGGTGCCATTCAACGCGCCAACGATTACCAATCCGTCGCGTTCGCTCGCCGCTAGCGACACGACCCCGCCGCCGAAAAAGGACGGCAACGCTCAGATCGACATCCCGCAATTTCCTTTTCCGCCGCCGCGTTATTCCACGGCCGAAAAAGTGCCGCGCAATTTGCTGGTCACAGGTAATTCCAATCCGCGGTTGAAAGACGTCGAAGCCAGCCTAACGAAGGCGTTCGAGCGTTGCGGTTACGGCGATAAAAGTTTCTACGCCGTGCCGGACGGTTTCGCCATGGCGTCGCGCCTCGAGCAAATCAACGCCGACGGCACGCCCGGCGCGGAGCGATGGTCGCTAGATGTCACGCCGGTGCGCCGTTTTTCCGTGCGCGATTATCTCAAAGCGCTTTTCGAGGCGCGTCCCGGCCACTATCGCGTCGTCGTTTTCGTGGTCACGAACCATCCCTTTAAACAAAAAGACGCAACGGTGAAGTCGAAGGAAGCGAGCGCATGGGTGCGAGAAGGAATGAACACCTTGCCGCGCGAAATTGGCGACCGCGAATTCAGCAATGATTACGTCTGCACGGCGTTGATCTACGAATTTAAAAGCGTGGGCGGTGGTGAAGCCACTTTCGTCGAACCGAGCGAGCTCACCGCCCGCGATCATCTTGAGCGCAGCGGTTTGCTCGCCGCCTTGCAACCGCCTCCGATGTAATGATCCGACGACGCAAACGAGCCAATCGGCCTAACGACGAAGACCGGATCGATCTCGATCGTGCGCGCAATCGTCTCGTCCTCGTCTGGGGAATCGGCGCCTTCGCCGTCGTCATCCTCGTCATCATTCAATCGATCATCGGCCGCTTTGAAGGGTTCGTGCAGGAATTCTGGGGTTGGTTCACGCCCACAATTTTTCCCACGCTCGGCTTGATGTTCGGCGTGCTCGGCAGCACCGCCTTCGAGGACGACGAAGGGCGCACCGTGAAAAAGTTTTTCTTCATCGCCGCCATGGTGATGTCGATCGGTTACCTCGTCGTGCTCCTGATCACGTTGCTGCTCGAGCCGCTCGCCGGCACGCACGACATGAAATATTTCAATCTTGCCAACTATTGGCTCGCGCCCGTGCAAGCCCTTGTCGTTGCCGCCGTCGGCGCGCTCTTTAATTCGCGAAAGAAAACCAGTTAGGGATCGGCGCGTTGTAGGGCGGCGATTTTCGCCGCCTCCGCGGCCAGAATGGCCGCCTACAATTCGTAGGTTGTGATCTCGATCTTGTGCCCGTCCGGATCGCGAAAATAAATCGAGTGCGCCACGCCGTGATCTTCGAAATCGAATTCGATTCCGCGCCGCTTTAATTCCTCCTGCGCTGCGAGAAAGTTTTTCCGGTTCGCGCGCATGGCGAAATGCAGCACGCGCGCTCCGCCCGCAGATGAAGATGTCGATCTTGCATCGCCAATCGGAAAGAGCGCGATGGCCGCATCGCCTTTGGCGACAAACACCGGAATGCCGCCCCACATTCCTTCGTGCTCGGGTTTGAATCCGAGCACATCGCAATACCAGTGCGCCGATTTCTCCACGTCGCTTACGGCCAAAGCCACATGATCGAGCGCTTCGATTTCGAACATGGCTGCAATCTGCCACCGACTTTGCCCTTGCAAAAGCGCCGCCGTGCTCTTGCATATCTGCCCATGCGAAAAATTGCCGCGCTCTTGTCGATCTTGCTCGTTGTCGATCTTGCACAGGCGCAGACGATCGATCTTTCCCAGAAAAAATCTTCGCTGCCGATGTATCGGCCGGCGTTGCTCGGCGGCGGCCCGAACGCGCTGATCAATCGCATCGACACGAAAATGCTGATGACGAAAGGCCAGAAAGACGCTGCCATCATGTTCAACTGTTCCGTTTTGAAGACGGGCGAGCTCGGATGGAGCGCGACCTATCGCGGGACAGCGGATTCGAAAGCGCTGGAGGCTGAAGTCCTCGCGCGTTTGGCGAACACGAAATTCGTTCCCGCGGTTTACAATCACACGCCGGTCGACGCCATTTACTACGGCACTGTCACGTTCGCCGTTGTCGATGGAAAACCGCGTCTGCGCATTTTTTCGAACCAGCAGCCGGAAGAATTAAAACAGGAAAACGACTTCATCGGCCCGCAACCGTTCTTTGGTCTCGGGTCGAAGTTCACCGGTTTTCATTATCCGGTCGACAACACGCCGGTGAAGGTGAAAGGCAACGTCGAGATGAAACTCAAGATCGATGACAAGGGGAATCTCGAGGACATTCAATTGCAAAGCGAAGAGCCGCCCTTCGTCGGTTTCGGCGATGCGGCGATGATGGACTTGCGGCTGGCGAAATTCATTCCGGCTTTTCGCAACGGCAAACCGGTCGCGTGCGAAGTGAATCTGCCGATCTTCTACGTCCCGAAAACCTGACGCGCTGCGGTGATGATTCGCCGCAAATTTTTCGAGCGCGATCCGCTTACGTGCGCGCGCGAATTGATCGGCACCGAGTTAATCTGGGGCAATTGCGCTGGGATCGTGGTTGAAGTCGAAGCCTATGCAGCGATCGGCGATGAGGCCGCGCATACTTTCACCCGCCCGAGCGCGCGCGAGTTTATCGAACGCAATCAAGCCGGCGCCGCTTACGTCTATTTTAATTACGGCGTGCACTGGATGCTGAACGTGCTCGTGAAAGGAAAAGAAAACGGATTCGTTCTGTTTCGCGCGCTGGAACCGACGCGCGGGATCGAGCGGATGAAGAAACGCCGCGGCCTGGACGATGTGCGGCAACTTTGTTCCGGCCCGGGAAAACTTACGCAAGCGCTCGCGATCACCGGAAAACATCATGAGATGGATTTGTGTTCCGACCCGCGCCGTTGCTTCGTTAGGCGTTCAAATGCGATTGTCGATCTTGTGGCGGACCGGCGCATCGGCATTACCCGTTCGGCCGATCTGCACTGGCGCTTCACCTTGCGCGACAGTCCGTTCATCAGCCGCCGCGTGAAACTCGACACGTGAAACTGTAGGGGAAGCTGCTAGCTTCCCATTCTGTTTTAGTCGGGAAGCTGACCGCTTTCCCTCCAGCTCAGAGTCATGAAAAAGCGCGTTTTACTCGGCATGAGCGGCGGAGTCGATTCCTCCGTCACCGGACATATTCTGCGCGAGCAGGGGCACGACGTCGTCGGCGTCACTATGAAAGTGTGGCCGCAGGATTGTATCTCGCGCGCGGAAGATAAATGTTGCGGGCCGCAAGCGGTGGCCGACGCGCGCAACGTCGCCCATTCGTTAGGCATTCCACATTACGTAGTCGATGAAGCCGACCAGTTCGAGCGGCTCGTGATCGATTATTTCACGAGCGAATACCAGGCCGGCCGCACGCCGAATCCGTGCGTGATGTGCAACGAGAAGCTCAAGTTCGGCAATCTTTGGCAGAAAGCCGAGGCGCTGGGCTGCGATTACATCGCGACCGGTCATTACGCCATCATTGAACATCACGACGCCCGCGCGGTTTTGCGCAAAGGTGTCGATCCGCGCAAAGACCAATCGTATTTCCTGTTTAGTTTGCGCCAGGAACAACTGCTTCGCGCCATGACGCCGCTCGGCACGATGACGAAGCCGGCCATTCGTGAAATTGCGCACTCGTTAGGGCTGAAAGTGGCGGACAAGATCGACAGTCAGGAAATTTGTTTTGTTCCCGGCAACGACTACAAGGCGTTTCTGCGATCGCATCTGGGCGAAAAAGAATTTCATCGCGGCGAAATTTACGATGTCGATGGAAATTTCGTGGCCGAGCACGACGGCATCGAAATGTTCACCATCGGTCAGCGCAAGGGACTTCCCGGCGGTTCGCCGCGGCCGCGTTACGTGATCGATATTGATGCGCAGAACAATCGCGTGATCGTGGGCGACATCGAGGATTTGGTTTGCGACGAATTCGAAATTGACCGCGTGAATTGGATCGCGCGCGATCTTCCAAATGAAGATGTCGATCTTACGGTGAAGATTCGTTACTCCCATCCGGGCACGCGCGCGACCGTCACGCCGCTGGCGAATCATCGCGCACGCGTTCGATTGCACGAACCGCAGCGCGCGGTCACGCCGGGACAGGCCGCGGTGATTTACGACGGCGACGTCGTGATCGGCGGGGGCTGGATCTGTCGCAAAGAGTCGCTCGTTCCGGCCTAACGATGGACGCGCTCATCGCGCTCTGCACTTTTCCGGACGCGGAGACCGCGCGCAAAATTGCAAAGGAGATTGTCGATCTTCGCCTGGTCGCCTGCGGTAATGTTCTATCGCCGATTCATTCCGTTTATCGCTGGCAGGGCAAAGTGGAATCCAGCGACGAGGCGCTGGCGATTTTTAAACTGACCGCGAATCGTTACCCCGAATTCGAAGCGAAGCTGCGTTCGCTCCATCCGTACGACACGCCGGAAATTATTGCGTGCAAGATCGACAACGGATTGCCGGAATATCTACGCTGGGTGGCGGAAAGCTGCGCGTGATCGAATGGCGAAGATCGCCGCGCCGATGGCGTTCGCGATCACGGTCACGACAATAATCTTGACCGCGAACATCAATTTGCTCGGCACGTCGATGATGGGATAAACCGTGAAAAAAATCGCGAGGAGCGAAACGACGAAACCGGAGAGCGCAGCGACGCGCAACCAGAGCGGCGCGCCGGAGCGAATCGCCGTCGCGCCCGCGAGCGGGATCGCGAACAACATCGCGTAAACGATTCCGTAAAAAACATTGGAAGCGTTATCGACAAGTTGAAACGCTTCCTGAATTCCGGCGCCGATCTGGCTGGCGATGGCGATAGTGAGCGTGAGCGCGCCGACGAAGATGACGGAATTCACCGGCGTTTTATATTTTGGATGCAGCCGCGAAAACCAATCCGGCAGTAATCGGTCCCAGCCCGCGACCATGGGTAAACGCGAGCTGCCCGTCACATGCACGCTTGTCGATGCAATCGTCCGCACCGTCATCAAGATGATGGCAATGGATGCAATCGCTCCGGCCACGGGAAAATAACGCAGGCCGAGACGAAGTGTTTGCGGCACGGGTCCGATGAGATCGATCGGATTATTGCCGACAAACGCGAGCACTGAGCTCGTGCCGAGAATAAAGGCGAGCGCAATAATCGGCGAAGCGATGAGAACGGAGCGGCCGATGTCGCGGGCGGGCGCGCGCGTTTCGCCGGCGAGAATGGCGACGTATTCAAATCCGCTGAGCGCTCCGACAGAGAGCTTGGTGAAAATGTTGATGCAATAAAAGATCGACATCGTCGGCGCGACGAATTGGAGGGGGTGATATTCTTTCAGATCGCCTCGAGCGAGCGCGACGAACGGCAGAGCAATGAGCGCTCCATACACCAGCAGCATGGCGAAGCCGCCGATATTGTGGACCCATTTGCCTAACGAGAGCCCGCGCACTCCGGTCCATCCGAGACCAATCACCATTGCGCTGCTGATAAGCGAGACGCACCATTTGCTGTTCGGCATCCAGGCGGCGCTGTCGCCGATGGCGTAGGAAATGTTCGTGGTCACAAACATTCCGCCGAGGGCGATAACCATGATCGAGAGCAGCCAGAGATTCCACGCCACCATGAAACCGGCGAACTCGTTGAATCCGAGTTTGGCCCATTGATAAATTCCGCCTTCGAGCGGCATGCAACGGTTCAAATAAATGACGACCGCAGCTTGCGGAATGTAGAAGAGCACGATGGCGAGCAGCCAAAAGAAAAGGTGCGCGTGGCCGAGCTTCGCGGCGGTGCCGACCCAGCTCGAGCCGACGACAAAAAGAATTTGCGTGAGCGCGAGATCGAAAAGGCCGAGCGGTTTTTTGAGCGACGCGCTCTGTGCTTCGACGTTCTGCTCCGCGCGCTCGAGATCGTGGCTCACATGAAGATGTCGATCTTACGATTGTCGATCTTGCGCGTGTTTCGGCGGCGGTTCGTTGCGAAACTCGTGATGTCGAATTTTTCCGCCGGCGTAAGCGATGTAGCCGCCCATTCCCAAAACCGCGACGCCAAGTAACGCGACCGCGAGCGCGAGCGGCGTCGCCGATTTCGGCCACTTCATCGGCGCGGCGATCGCGACCGCGCTCAGCCCCGCGAGAATGTAGAAGAAAATTATCACCTGATCGGCGCGATGTTCGTGCTCTTCAATCCACGATTGTCCATCTTCGTTTTCCATCGAGATGACGCGGTCTTTCGCTTGATCGCCGAATTCAGAGACCGGCCATGCGGAAGCGGCGCAAATTAAAACTAGAATAAGCGTCGTTACTTGCGCGCGGCGATTGCGCATGAACAGCGCAATCAGCAGACCGATCCAGGCGATGGCCAATCCGTAAATCGGCAGCGGATTAATCAGGACGTGAATGTATTCCGGTTGCCGCAGCAAACGCGTGATGTTGTCGATCATAATTTGCGCTGGTCTTGTTCCGCTTGCGAGAAAGCCTGCACGGCGCGTTTCGCTTCCTCTGCGGGCATGAGCTGCTGCCAATCTTGCGAGGTGAAATGCCACCACTCGCTGCGGATGCCGTAAAATCCCGCATCGCGCATCGCCGTCTGCAACATCGCGAGATGATGCCGAATGATTTCGTTAGTCCCGGTGTACTTCCACATCGCGGCCGGAGTGAAATCGTCGAACTCCGTCGGCATGCTCATTGATTGCCCGTAGCGATCGGCCAGGGTCGCATCGACCGCGAGTCCCCAGCTGTGCAACGAACCGGCGCCCGCGTCCGGATTGGCGACGAAATCATTTTTCGGCGACGCCTTCCACAACGCCAGTTGCGCGTCGCGCGGCCGGTACGCATCCCAGATTTTCAAACTGCAATCGAAACGGCGCACAAAACGTTGCGCGATCGTGAGACGCTGCGCCACCTCCGGGCGAATGAGCGCGCGCGTGCCCGGCGGATAAATCGGGCGGCCGGTGATGTTGTTAGGCGAGGCGTAGCGAAGATCGACAATAATCGTCGGATCAACCGATCGAATATCGACCAACGGAATTTGATACTGCTGCGCGCGGACATCCCTCACCGCTCCCGCGAGTAGCAGCGCGCCTAACAAAAATGATTTCATGGCGCCGGTGTCTGTTGTTCGGCCACGACTGCCGCCGTGTCGGTGCGCGCCAGCCGTTGCAAGAGCAAACGCGCGCTGTTTTCCGGCACGACGAAGTGCAGCTCGATGTTGTCGTCGTGCCGCGTCACCTCCGGCGCTTGCGCAAAAAGAAGCAAGTCCGAATCCTGCAAACGCAGCCAGCGTTGCGGCTCATTGTGCAAATCGCGCGCAAACTCGCTCGCGCGCTCGGCCGACGGCATTTTCAAAAGCACGCGCGCACGCACCGGATTTTGCAAACTTAAACCGACGCCGATCATTTCCGGTTGATCGAGAAACTCGCGCGTGAAAATCGGGTGAAACAAACGCGGCAGGTCGGGCGGTTCGCGCGAGATGAAACGCAGCGTTGTTTCGCGATCGAGGGCCTCGAAGCGATCGAACAGTTGTCCGCTGATCTGCAAATCCAATTGCATGCCGAGGCGGACGTGCACGAGTTCATCTACTTCCCGGGACGCGCCGATTGCAAGCGTCGCGGGCCCGACGCGCGCCACCGCAATATCGGGACGCTCCCATACGGTCAAACCGCTGATCGATTTGCGTTCGAAATTTTGGTCCTCGGCAATGGCGCGGATTGCCGGCGAAACGTCGCCTTTGGTTTCGACCAAAATGAATTCGCGCGTTTGGTTGTTGTCCGTCGTGAGGGCTCGGGTGATGCGCACGCAATCGCGCGGGAGATTTACTCCCGGAACATGTCCGGCGGCGCTGATCAAACCGGCCCACGTGTTTGCCCACACGTCCGGTTGGTCTTTGCGCCAGCGTTTCGGCAAATCATCGCGCTCGAACCGGTCGAGATTCAGGGAAAGGATCGCTTCGGTCTCGTTAGGCAACCATTCTCGGCGCGACGACGATTTGGAAACGAGCAACAAAAGCAGCGGCAGCAGGACCATGACCGACACCGTGCAAAAATAAAATTTCCGCAGCTCCTGCTTGTCGATCTTCGCCGAATGCAGCGCCAGCTCCGAGGTGTGCGCGAGATGGCGATCCACCGCCTCGCGATGACGCTGCACCTGCGTGAGCAATTGCGGCGCATTCGGTGGCGCGATTCCCTGCGTCGCGAGATGACGCCCGATATTTAAATACGCCGGATTCTTTCGCTCCTCCACCGTCTGAATCTGCGTGCGGGCGGCCTTCACCGCGTCCTGTTGCGCCTTGATGTTGTCCGCAAACGCCTTGTCGCGCGCTTCGTACTCGCCGCGCACCTTGTCGATATTTTTTTCGATCGCGGACAACTCCGCGTCGGCCGCGGTCAATTTCTCCTTGGCCAAACGGCACGCATCCGCGCTGCCCATTCGCGCCCTAACGAGCTCCGCACGCTCCTCCGGCAAACGCGCCCGCTTCGCGCCGATCGTTGTCGATCTTGTCTCGAGATCGGCCGGCGGCGGCTCCATCGCCTGCATCTCGGAAAGTTCTCGCAACAAATCGCGATCGGCCGCGTCGTTCGCTTCGATGCGTTTATCCACCGCGCCCAGTTCGCGTTCGCACGAATCGGCCCAGCGTTTCGCTTCGTCGCGCCGTTGCGATATCGGCCGCTTCTCCGCATCCAGCTTCGTCATCGCTTCGTTCTGCTCGCGCAAATTCGATTGTCGATCTTGCTCGATCCGGCCAATTCCTTCCTCGATTTGCGCGATGCGGAGCGCGACTTCCTTTTGCTCCTGCTCGAGTTTCTTTAACGCCACGATTTCCTGGCGCAGCTCCGGAAAATTCGCCGCCTGCTCCGTGCCTTCGCGGCCGAGCGCAATCTCGGCGCGTTGCAGCATGCGTTTTTCATGACGCAGCGCGAGCCGCGTGCGTTGCCGGCGCACCTTCAGCCCGAGCTCGCGCAATCCTGTGCGAATAAAACTCACAATGAGATGTCGATCTTACGACAGATTACTCTTCTGCCCCGCTCAATTTCGCGAGAACGCTGAAATCTTCCAGCGTCGTCGTGTCCCCGGTCACGGTTTTGCCGGTCGCGAGTTCTTTCAACAGGCGCCGCATGATTTTTCCGCTGCGCGTTTTCGGCAGTGCTTCCGCAAATCGCACCTCATCCGGCTTCGCGATCGCGCCGATGTGCTTGCCCACATGCTCGCGCAACTCTGCCTTCAATGCCGCCGTTGGATCGACATTCGCCTTTAACGTCACGAACGCGACCACGCCCTGGCCTTTCAATTCATCCGGCCGCCCCACCACCGCCGCTTCCGCCACGCGCGCATGACTAACGAGCGCGCTTTCAATTTCCGATGTGCCTAACCGATGGCCGGCGACGTTGAGCACGTCGTCGATGCGGCCGACGATCCAGAAATATCCCTCCTCATCGCGCCGCGCGCCGTCGCCCGTGAGATAATTTCCCGGATACTCGCTCCAGTATTGTTTTTTGTAGCGCTCCTTGTCGCCGTAAATCGTGCGCAACATCGACGGCCACGGTTTTCGAATGATTAACTTCCCGCCGACATTCGGGCCGACTTCTTTTCCGCTAAGATCGACAATCGCAGGATCGACACCGAAAAATGGAAGTGTCGCGCTGCCGGGTTTGGTCGGAACGGCGCCCGGCAACGGCGTGATCATGATGCAACCTGTTTCCGTTTGCCACCACGTATCGACGACCGGGCAACGCCCGCCGCCGATCGTTCTTTGATACCACATCCACGCCTCGGGATTGATCGGCTCGCCCACGCTGCCTAACAAACGCAGCGACGACAAGTCGTGTTTCTTCACCCATTCGTCTCCCCAGCGAATGAACGCGCGGATCGCCGTCGGTGCGGTGTAGAGAATGTTGACGCGATGGTCTTCGATGATGCGCCAAAACCGGTCCGGCTCCGGCCAGTTCGGCGCCCCTTCGTACATCAACGTCGTCGCCCCGCACGCGAGCGGCCCGTAAACGACATAGCTGTGTCCCGTGACCCAGCCGACATCGGCCGTGCACCAGTAAATGTCTTCGTCGCGAATATCGAAAACGTATTTTGTCGTCGCGTAAATGCCTAACAAGTAGCCGGCGGTCGTGTGCAGAATGCCTTTCGGTTTTCCGGTCGAACCGCTGGTGTAAAGAATGTAGAGCGGATGCTCGCTATCGAGCGCGACCGGGGGACAATTTGCGTTGACGTATTCGAGCTCGCGATGCCACCACACGTCGCGGCCTTCTTCCATGTGAATGTCCGCCGCCGTCCGCCGAAAAACGATGACACGTTTGATTGTCGATCTTTCACGCAAGGCATCATCGACATTCTTCTTCAGCGGAACAATTCCGCCGCGGCGATAACTTCCGTCGGCCGTAATCACGGCGACCGCGCCGCTGTCCTGGATGCGGTCGCGAATTGCATCCGAGCTGAATCCGCCAAACACCACCGAATGCACCGCGCCGATGCGCGCGCAGGCCAGCATCGCGATCGCCGCCTCCGGAATCGTCGGCAAATAAATGATGACGCGATCGCCTTTGCCGATCTTGTTTCGCTTCAACACATTGGCGAACCGGCAGACTTCGTGATGCAATTGCTGATACGTGAGCGTGCGTTTCTCGCCGGGCTCGCCTTCCCAAATAATCGCGGCCTTATTGCGCCGGTGCGTGAGTAGATGTCGATCTAAGCAATTCTCCGAGAGATTAATTTTTCCGCCGATGAACCATTTCGCGAACGGCGGTTTCCATTCGAGAACCTTTTTCCACGGCGCGCGCCACATCAGCTCTTTCGCTTCGCGCGCCCAAAATTTCTCCGGCGACCGAATCGATTCGCGCCACATCTTCTGATATTGCGCGAGCGTTTTGATCCGCGCTGCGCGCGCGAATTCGCGTGACGGCTTGAAGACGCGCTTCTCCTTCAGGTGCGATTCGATATTTCGATTGTCGATCTTGGCCATTGTCGATCTTGACGCTACCAAGCGCGCATCGCACGCTCAAGCATGAGCGAGCATACTTATAAAAAGATCGAGCTGGTCGGTTCGTCGCCCGACAGCATCGAAGCCGCGGTCAAAAACGCCATCACCCGCGCGAAGAAAACGATTCGCAACATGCGCTGGTTCGAAGTCACGGAAACGCGCGGCCACATTCTCGACGACAACACGATTGGCCACTGGCAGGTAACGGTGAAAGTCGGCTTTACCCTGGAAGATTAATCGCGCCTAACGATCGCGATTATTCGTCCTGCACCGCGGTGTACGCTTTGCTCGCGCCGTAAACCAGCAGCGCCGGTTTTATTCCGAAGATCGACAACTTGATCAGTCCGCGCATCATGCTGCCGACGGGCAGGCGATTCAGAACGTAACCGGCGACGAACGCGTAAAGCAGCGCCTGTCCCGGATTTTCGCGCACGTAATTTTCCACCTGCTCCAGGAGTTCGTCCGTCTGGTCCTTCGCGTAATGATAGCCGCGCACGATAATGTCTTCCGATGTTCCAGCAGATCGTTGATTCATATTATTAAGTTCGCTTTAACTTTGTCCGCAGGCCGTGTCTGTCAACGCAAGCGCATCCAAATTGTGCTCGCGCCCGTGGCCGGCGGAAATTCGCGCGGCGGCGGTTGTCGATGAAAATTCGCCGCGCCTCGTGTCAGCTTCAAACAATATCGCGCCATCGCTTCGAGCGCTTTCTCACGCAAGGTCGAGCAATTCGTCGAAATCAAAATCTCGCAATTGCGATCGGCAACTTCGAGTGCGGCCAGCAACAACGCTTCGTAATCGTCTTCCACGTGAAAAACTTTTCCGCGGTGCGATCGCGAAAACGTTGGCGGATCGAGAATGATCATGTCGAACTTTTCGCTCTTGCGCGCGAACCTCGGCAAGATCGACATCACATCGTCGGCGATGAATTTGTGATTGTCCGTGGGAAGATTGTTTAGCGCGAAATTTTCCCGCCCGCGCGCGAGCGACGTCTTCGAAAGATCGACATTCACCGTCTGCGCGCCGACTGACGCGGCCGCGACCGAGAACGAGCAGGTGTAGGCGAAACAATTCAGCAGACGTTTTGGTTTTGCTTGTCGAATAAAGCGGCGGTTTTCGCGTTGATCGATAAACAACCCGACCGAATAACCGGCGCCGAAATCGATTTTGTAATCGAGCGAAAATTCGGTCGCGATCGATTCAGGATTTTCGCCGATTTCGCCGAAGACGAGTTCCGGCGTTGTCCGCTCGTCGTTTTTCTTCGGCAGATGTCGCGCGAAGACGCGGTTCAATTCAAAACCAGTCGCGCTCGCCCAGGCGCGAAGATCGACAATCAATTCATCGCGCGCCGGCTCCGTCTTGTGCGAAATGAGAATGTCGCGCCCGAAACGTTCGACCCAGCCGTCCTCCTGCGTGGAAAGCCGATAGGCGTTCGTCCCTTCGGCTTCGAACGCCTGCATCAACGGCTTGTCGATCCATTCCGATTTCGATTTCATGGGTTCGTGCCGAAGATCACTGTGCGCGTCCCCGCGAGTACGTCGAATTTAGGCCCGGGCTACGATTGCCTCGGTGTCGCGCTCAAACTTTACAACTTCATCACCGTCGCGCCCGCGCAAGATCGACAATCGCATTTGGAAATGGTTGAGGAAGCCGCGCGTTTATTCTTCAAACTTGCACGCGTAAAGCCGTTCCACTTCTCCGCGCAGATGCGCGAGAACATTCCACGATGCCGCGGGCTCGGCAGCAGCGCGACCGTGCGCGTCGGCGTTTTGCACGCATTGAATGAACTCAGCGGTCGTCCCCTCGATCGATTGTCGATCTTTCAATTGGCCGCCGAGCTCGAACGACATCCCGATAACGCCGCGCCCGCATCTTTCGGCGGCTTTACCGTGACGCGCGGCGAATCCGTGCAGCGTTTCGACGTTTCCGCGCGGCTCTCTTTTGTTTTGCTTGTCCCCGATTATGAAGTGAGCACTCCGGCCGCGCGCAAAGTTCTGCCGCAGAAAATTTCACGTCTGGCCGCGGTTGAAAATTCCGCGAATGCATGCGCAATCACCGCCGCGTTCGCCTCGCGCGAATACGAGCAACTGCGCGGCGCGTTCGTCGATAGGCTTCATCAGCCGTTCCGAACGAAGTTGAATCCGCTTCTGCCGCGCGTGGCCGCCGCCGCGGAAAAAGCCCGCTCGTTAGGGGCATTTCTTTCCGGCAGCGGCTCGACCATTTGCGCGATGACGTTGCAAGATCGACATCGTGTGGCCGGAGCAATGCAAGCGGCCGCAAACAAAAGTGCGCGAGTCATCATCACCACCGCCGATAATCACGGCGTGAAAATTCATGGGGCGTAGAGCGGAACAACTCGAGGAATTCGCCGTTGATGTCGTTCTCGGACGTCGCCGCGGTTTTCGCGCGGGCATTCTCCGCGGAATTCTCTTCGCGCTTTCGCGTGTCTTCGAACGCCTCGTGCAGTTCCGTCTCTTTCTTTATCGCAAACGAATTTTCCGCGAGCGCACGCTCGGTTGTCTCGTCATCAGCATTGGCAATCTCACCGTCGGCGGCACCGGCAAAACGCCGATCGTGGAAAAGTTCGCGCGCGCATTGCAGGCGGGTGGACGTCGCGTCGCCATTCTCAGTCGCGGCTACAAAAGCGTTCCGCGCAAACGCAGTTTGCTCGATCGCCTAACGAAACAAGATGTCGACCCACCGCGACTGGTGTCCGACGGCAAGACGTTGCTCCTCGATTCGCTCACGGCCGGAGACGAGCCCTACATGCTCGCGCACAATTTGAAGGACGTGATCGTGCTCGTGGACAAAGACCGGGTAAAGAGTGGCCGCGTTGCGATCGACGAATGGAAAGTCGACACGCTTTTGCTCGACGACGGCTTGCAATATCTCCATCTCAAACACCGTCTCGACATCGTCTTGATAGATCGACAAGCGCCATTTGGAAACGAGTTCCTGCTGCCGCGCGGAACGTTGCGAGAGCCGCCGCGAAATCTCCGCCGCGCCAGTTACATCTTCATCACGAAAAGCACCGGCGATTCCAATGAAGAACTCATCGCCCGCATTCGGCGATTCAATCGCACAGCCGAGATCATCGAATGCGCGCATCGCCCGCGTTATCTGCAAAATATTTACACGGGCGAACAATTGCCTCTTGAAAAATTGCGCGACGCCTATGTGGCATGCGTCAGCGGCATCGCCGCGCCGGAAAGTTTCGAAGGGGCGTTGAAATCGTTAGGCGCACATGTCGATCTTGCGGTGCGTTACATCGATCACCATTACTACAGCGAGAACGAGCTACGCACGTTGATCAATCGCTGCATCAAACGCGACCTCTCCATGATCGTGACGACCGAGAAAGACGCCGTGCGCATGCCGCGCTTCGCCGCCGAAGAAGTGAAGGTGCCGGTTTATTTTCTGCGCGTCGAAATCGAAATCCTCACCGGACACGAAACGTGGGAGCATTGCGTCAATCGCATCTGCACGCCGCAGCCGATGCTTTCGCCCGAGCGTTTTTTTGCCTAACGACCGGGCGTGGCACTCGACGTGGACGAATGCACCGGGCGTTCCTCGCTGATGCTCGAAAACAAATACATGAATGCCATCGCCACGCCGATGATGAGAATGAACAGAAGCATGATGGCGTTAATGCGCGCCTTGCGTGCGCGATCGTGCACGCGCTTCCATTCAGTGCGTTTATGGGCGAGTTCGAGCTCGAGCAAACGCGTGAGCTTTTCGGGATCGAGATCGGGTGGGGGATTAAGGTTTGAGTTCGACATTGCGACTGCGCTTGGCAGCGGTTAAACGCTGCAAGTCGTATGCCCGTTTCTCGCAAAATCATCGCCTACGTTGGGCCGTTCGCAGTCTTCGTCGGCTTTCTCGCGGTCAACGAGCTTCTGCACAAGATCGACAATTACACGTGGCTGACGCACGCGGAGTTTTGGATTTATCCTTTGCAAACGATCGTGTGCGGCGTGCTCGTGATTTTTTTCTGGCGCGAGTACGAATTCACCGCGCCGCGCGGTGTGTTCTTCGGAGTCGCGGTCGCAATCGTCACCTTCATCATCTGGATTTCGCCGCAAGCGTTTTTCGGTTACGCCGCGCGCGTCGAGGGCTTCAATCCGAATTTTTTTGCCGACAACCCGACGCTGTATTGGCTAACGATTGCGTTTCGTTTTCTGCGCCTCGTCATTGTCGTTCCGTTAGTCGAAGAAATTTTCTGGCGCGGATTTCTTTTGCGTTACTTGATCGACAATCACTTCACGCGCGTCGCCATCGGCACGTTTTCGTGGTTTTCATTTCTCGCGGTCACGATTCTGTTCATGCTCATGCATGCAAAACCGGATTGGCCGGCGGCAATTGTTTGTGGCGCGCTTTTTAACTTGGTCGCCTATCGCAGCCGCAGCCTCGCGACCTGCGTCCTGACCCACGCGATCACGAATTTGCTCCTCGGGCTCTGGATTATGCGCACGGCGCAATGGGGATTTTGGTGAGCCGGCGGCACCGCGCGTGCTGTTAAGATCGACATGTTGCAGGCCACCTTCATGCAAAAGGTCATCATTTGTGCCGTCTGCGGGTTTCTGGCGGCGTCGCTCATTCAATGGGCCAAAGTTTTCGTCGAAGGCGCCGATGATGCGTTGAACAAAGGTTACAAGCATCATTCCGTCATGGGCGACAAGCCCTGAAGCGCGACGGTTGCCGCGCACCGCGCTAACGCATAGTTTGCGTTAGGCATGAAAATCGGGTTCGCGCAGATCAATACCATCGTCGGCGATCTCGCCGGCAATTTAGATCGCGTCCGTGAATCGTATGATCGTCTCGCGAGCGCCGGCGCCGAGGTCGTACTCACGCCGGAATTATGCGTCACCGGGTATCCGCCGCAGGATCTCGTCTTCAAATCGCGCTTCGTTCCGGAAACGCTCGAGATCGTGCAAAAACTTCACGCGCTCGTTAGGCCGGAGTGCGCGTTGCTCGTCGGTTTTGTCGATCGCAACGAAGGCCGCGGCAAACCGTTTCATAATGCGGCGGCAATTCTCGAAGCCGGCAAACCGCTGCGCAAAATCCACAAATCGCTTTTGCCGACCTACGACGTGTTCGATGAAGACCGTTACTTCGAGCCGGCGTCGCAGGTCGCGCCGGTCGAGATCGGCGGGAAAAAAATCGGCGTCACGATTTGCGAAGATATTTGGACGGAACATTACTTGCCGCGTCCGCTCTACGATGTGGAACCGGTGCGCGCATTGATGGAGCAGGGCGCGGAGCTGATCGTTAACCTCAGCGCGTCGCCGTTTCATCTGCACAAGCCGGGGATTCGGCGCGAAATGGTCGGCGCACTCGCGCGCGCCTACAAACGGCCGATTTTTTATTGCAACGCGATTGGCGGGAACGACCAACTGATTTTCGACGGCAATTCCATCGCCGTCAGCGCGAGCGGCGAATTGATCACGCAACTCAAATCATTTGCCGAAGACGAAGCGATTATCGATTCGGCCGAAAAGGTCCATGTCGATCTTCGCGAACGTCCGTTGGCGCAGGATTTGTTCGACGCGCTTTCGTTAGGCCTGCGCGATTATCTCTACAAATGTAATTTCAAATCCGCCGTCCTCGGCCTCAGCGGTGGGATTGATTCCGCCATCGTCGCTGTTCTTGCCGCGAACGCGCTCGGCCCCAAATGTGTCACCGGCGTCGCCATGCCGACGCAATATTCCTCGCCCGGAAGCGTCGAAGACGCGCGCGCCGTCGCGAAAAGTCTCGGCATCAATTATCTCGAGATCCCGATTACGAAAACGTTTGCGGCGTTTCGCGAACAGTTCGCCGAAATTTTTCGCGGGAAACCTGAAGACATTACGGAAGAAAATCTCCAGCCGCGCATCCGCGCGACCACACTCATGGCGCTCTCGAACAAATTCGGTCATCTCGTCTTGAGCACCGGAAACAAGAGCGAGCTGGCCGTCGGTTATTGCACGATTTACGGCGACATGGCCGGCGGTCTCGCCGTCATCAGCGACGTGCCGAAGACGTTGGTTTACGATCTCGCGCGCTGGATCAATCGCGACCGCGAAATCATTCCAAGATCGACAATCGAAAAACCGCCGAGCGCGGAGTTGAAGCCGGACCAAAAAGATTCCGACACGCTGCCGCCCTACAAAGTTCTCGACGAAATCCTGCGCCTCTATGTCGAAGAAAACTTGAGCGCACGCGACATCATCGCTCACGGCTTTGAAGAAGAGGTCGTCCGCTGGGTCGCGCGCCGCGTCGATCTCAACGAATACAAACGCGAACAAGCCGCGCCCGGATTAAAGGTGACGACGCGCGCGTTTGGTTTGGGAAGGCGAATGCCGATTGCGCAGAAGTATGTCGGTTAATCGACATCTCATTTGATGAAAACATGGAAGACAAAGCTTTTTGGCGACAATCGATTTAACTTTTACGGCTGGATTGTTGTCGGCCTGCTCATTTGTGGGTCTTCACTTTGGTACGTTGTCCGAGCGATTAAACTCGGTGCAGGCCGTTCGCCAACTGGACTTTTGTTAATGGCGATCTACTTCGTCCTGATTGGCCACTTCGGAATCGCCCTAACAAATTATCATAGCCGCGTAGCGAAGACGCTCGAATCAGAAGAGCAGGAGAAGGACTCGAAACAAAGCGACTAGTCTAGTCGCGCGATAGCGTCAGCCCCTGAAGCAGGGGTTAAAAACTTCTTGCACTGCATTGGTGATATAGGTATATATATCACCATATGACAGGTAAGCCGGGCATCGGAGCGCAGAATGAGCCGTGAATGGAATGAACATTCGCCGATCTATCGCCAGCTTCGCGATCGCGTCACTCACATGATTCTCGATGGCGTTTTGAACGAAGGCGATCCGTTGCCCTCCGCGCGCAATGTCGCGGCGGAATATCGGATCAATCCGCTAACCGTCCTCAAGGCTTATCAGGAGTTGAGCGATGAAGCTTTGATCGAGACGCGGCGCGGTCTTGGCATGTTCGTGAAAACGGGCGCGCGCGATCGATTGCTGCAAGCGGAGCGTCAGAAATTTCTGAACGAACATTGGCCGCGGATTGCGGCGACAATTGAGCGGCTCGGCTTGACGCAAAAGGAATTGGAAGCGGCCGCGGCGCGGCGTTCCAGCAAAAAGGGGAGTCGTTAGGCCATGGCTTGCATTGAAGCGCGGCATCTCCGCAAAGCTTTCGGGCCGACCGTCGCGCTGGGAGATGTCGATCTTACGGTGAACGAGGGGCGCATCCTCGGGATCATCGGGCCTAACGGCGCCGGCAAGACGACATTGCTCAACGCGGTGCTCGGGCTCACGTCGTACGAAGGGGAGTTGAAGGTGCTCGGGCGCGACCCGTGGAAATCACGCGATGAATTGATGCGCGATGTCTCATTCATCGCGGACGTGGCGGTGTTGCCGCGATGGATTCGCGTGACTCAATTGCTCGATTACGTCGCGGGCGTGCATCCGAAATTCGATCGCGCGAAGGCAGAGAATTTTCTGGCGAAGACGACGATCAAACGCACGAGCAAGGTGCGGCATTTGTCGAAAGGCATGGTGGCGCAATTGCATCTCGCGCTCGTCATGGCGATCGACGAGAAGTTGCTTGTGCTCGATGAGCCAACGCTCGGGCTCGACATTTTATTCCGGAAACAATTCTACGATTCGTTGCTGAACGATTATTTCGACGGCGGCCGCACGATCATCGTCACGACGCACCAGGTCGAGGAAGTGCAGGAGGTCCTGACCGATCTCATTTTCATCAATCACGGCCGCATCGTGCTGCAGTGCAGCATGGAGGAATTCGAGTCGCGTTACGTCGAGGTAATGGTGAATCCCGATCAACTCGCCGCGGCGCGAACGTTGAAGCCGTTGCAGGAGCGCAACGTTTTTGGCCGCAGCGTGCTTTTGTTTGAAGATGTCGATCTTGCGCAAATCTCCGCGCTTGGCGAAGTGCGCCGGCCGAGCATCGCCGATTTGTTCGTGGCGGTCATGACGAAGGAGAAACCATGAACGCGCCTAACGAGTCGCGAAGGTCGACAATCACGCGGCCATTCTACTGGTCGGTCTGGCGCGAAATCTGGGAAAATCATTCGGTCTGGATCGTGCCGGCGATTGTTTCTGCGATCGTTCTGTTGGGCTCGCTCGCCAGCGCATCGTACCTGCCGAAGCGCCGCCAGAACGCGCTGTTGCTCGATGAAATGCATCGGCGGGCCGCGATTGAAGCGCCTTACGATCTCGCCGCGATCATGTTGCTGATCACCGCGTTCATCGTCGGATTGTTTTATTGTCTGGACGCGCTGCACGGCGAACGCCGCGACCGCAGCATCCTCTTTTGGAAATCGTTGCCGGTTTCCGACCTAACGACAGTCTTGTCGAAAGCGACAATTCCGCTCGTCGTTATTCCGCTGGTCACGTTCGTAATCACGGTTGTGACGCAATTCCTGATGCTGCTCATCAGCACGGCCGTGCTCGCGCCGAGCGGCCTCGCCGGAACGACGTTTCAAAGCTTCAATTTATTTCGCGAGTCGCTGGTCCTGCTTTACGGATTAATCACGATCGCGCTCTGGCACGCGCCCGTTTACGCCTGGGCGTTGCTCGTCTCAGGCTGGGCGCGACGCGCGACATTTCTCTGGGCGGTGTTGCCGCCGCTGGCCATCGGATTTTTCGAGAAGGTCACGTTCAACACCACGCATTTCGCTTCCATGATTGCGGACCGCATTGTCGGATTCGCGCCCGAAGCATTTTCCTACAGCCCGCACACAACGCCGCTGATGACGCCGGGAAAATACCTGAGTTCACCGGGACTTTGGATCGGATTGATCTTTGCGGTCGCATTCGTGGTCGCGGCGATTCGACTGCGTCGTTACCGCGGAGCGCTCTGATTTTCGCAAGATCGACAATCGCCCAGGAGAACACACATGAACGAAACCAAAAAAGCCGCGCGCATCGCCGGGATCATTTACCTCTCGATGATTTTCGTGGCGCCATTTTCCATGCTTTACGTGCCGAACAAACTGATCGTGCGCGGCAACGCCACCGCGACGGCCGAAAACATTCTCGCGCACGAAACCATGTTTCGATTGTCGATCTTCGGCGATCTCGTCGGTCAGGTCATTTTCATCTGTCTCGGCGTCGCGTTTTTTCGCCTGCTGCGCGAGGTGAACAAAACGTGGGCGATGCTCATGCTCAGTTTTGTGCTCGTCTCATCGGCCGTTTGTTTCCTGAACGTGCTCAACGATGTCGCCGCACTCGTTCTGTTTCGCGGCAGTGAATTCCTCACCGTCTTCGACAAACCGCAACGCGATGCCCTCGGGATGTTGTTTCTACGTTTGTACAGCCACGGCCAATTCATCGCGGAGATTTTTTGGGGACTCTGGTTGTTTCCGTTAGGCCTGCTCATTTACCGCTCCGGATTTATTCCGCGCTTCATCGGCGTTTGGCTCATGATCAACTGCTTCGGCTGGCTCTTATTGAGTTTCACCGCCTTGTTCTTTCAGAAAAATTACAACGCATTGTTCGGCTATTTGCAGCCGGTGCTTTTCGGCGAAATGGCGCTCATGCTCTGGCTTCTAATCAAGGGCGCAAGGAGCGTCCCGACCACGATGGCTGCGCCGGCGACTGCGTGAAAATAAAACGGATCCTGAAATGGAGCGCCGGCGCAATTTTGCTCGCCTTGCTCCTGTTCCTCTTCATCGCCTACTGGCGATCGACTAACGACTGCAATATTCCGCTCCAAGGTGAAATCATGAAAGCGATCAAGGTTTGCGAGTACGGCATCGGCGCGGCGCACATTGCTGACACGATCAAGCCTGTTCCTAACGACGATCGGGTGCTGATCAAAGTTCACGCGGCTTCGTTAAACTCGCTGGATATATTCATGACGCGCGACACCTGGATTACGCGTGCGGTCCTCGGCTTGCGCAAACCAAGATACACGTGGCGCGGCCGCGATCTTGCCGGCGTGGTCGAAGCAGTCGGTAAGAACGTGACGCAATTTAAACCGGGCGACGAAGTGTTCGGGATCTGTAACGGCTCGCTGGCTGATTACGCCGTCGCTCGCGAACGAGCTCTCGTCATCAAGCCGCCGAACGTTTCGTTTGAGGACGCGGCGACGCTCGCGCTGGCTGGACAAACTGCGCTGCAAGGGTTGCGCCATGGAAAGATTCAGGCCGGGCAGAAAGTTTTGGTGAACGGCGCGACTGGAGGCGTCGGAACATTCGGCGTGCAGTTGGCCAAGGCCCTGGGGGCGGAGGTCACGGCGGTTTGCAGCACAGGCAATGTCGATCTTGTGCGGTCAATCGGCGCCGATCGTGTTATCGATTACGCGAAAGATGATTTCACCAAGAGCGGGGAGCGTTACGACATCATTTTCGATAACGTCGGCAACCATTCCATGTCCGAACGCCGCCGCGTCCTGACTCCGAACGGGATCTGCGTTTTGGTCGGCTTTGGCGGAACCTCGACAACCGGAAGCGCGGCCATCGGACGCATCCTCACCACCACCATCGCGCCTCTGTTGTCATCTTTTACCAGGCAAAAATTCGTCCAATACGTCACCAAGCTGAGCAACGAGGACCTCGTTTTTCTGGGCGACCTTCTCCAATCGGGAAAGCTTCGGTCCGTCATTGAAAAGACTTATAAACTAGCCGACGCGCCTGAGGCCTTTCGCCGTTTCGATCAAGGCCACATGCGCGGCAAGCTCGTCATCAAAATGGACTAACGAAGCCGGGGAAATGAAATGACCGCGGATAAGATCGACAATTCACAGCGCAACGCGGCGAAAGTTGCCGGAATCGCAGGCGTTCTCTCCTTCGCGCTCGTTGTGTTCGGCAATTACGTTTTGCTTTCGCCGCTCATCATCCCGCGCAACGCCGCCGACACCGCGCGCAACATTCTGGCGCATCAAACGCAATTTCGTCTCGCGCTCACATGCTTCATCGCATATGGCGTCGGCACCGTCGTTCTACTCACCGCGCTTTATGTTATTCTTGCGCCGATCAATCGCGGACTCGCGCTCGCGGGCGCGCTGTTTCGCCTCGTCTTCGCGATGTTGTGGTTGATCGCGCCGATCAATTCGTTAGGCGCGCTGCGTCTTCTTGGAGACATGACTTACTTGCAAGCGTTCGAGCCCGAACGGCTGCAAGCTCTCGCCCGCCTTCAGATTGCCGGCAGTTTTGACGATTACTACGTGGGCCTCCCGTTCTTCGGGCTCGCCGCGACGGTCTGCGCTTACCTTTGGCTCAAATCGAAATTCATCCCGCGCTGGTTGTCGATCTTCGGCGTGATCGCTTCGGCCTGGTGCGTCCTCTGCGCGTTCGTTTATTTAATCTTTCCGCACTTCAACGCAATCGTTAACGACTACATTTTCGATTCGCCCATGGCGATCTTCGAACTCATCGTCAGCTTCTGGCTGTTGTTCAAAGGCCTCAGCCCACAATCGGAACCATCAATATGAAAACATTCTTCAAATGGACACTGCGCGTCATTCTCGTTCTGCTCTTACTCGTCGGCGTCTTTCTGTTCATCGCGTATTGGCGATCGACTAACGAGTGCGATCATCTCAGCGCCGCGCCTAACAATCCCATGAAAGCGGTCGTGCATTGCGAATACGGTCCGCCCGAGGTCCTTCAAGTTCGAGATATCGAGAAGCCGACGCCGGACGACAACCAGATTCTCGTGCGCGTGCGCGCGGCCTCACTCAATCCGCTCGATGGTCACATGCTCAGAGGCGGATGGCCGCTTCGTCCGATGACCGGTTTGCGCAAGCCGAAGGAAACACGCACGGGCGTCGATTACGCCGGTGTCGTCGAAGCCGTCGGCAAAAGCGTGACGCAGTTCAAACCGGGTGACGAAGTTCTTGGCGCGCGCGATGGGTCGCTGGCGCAATACGTTTGCGCGAAAGCCAATCGCGCCGCCGTACTCAAACCGGCAAACGTTACATTCGAAGAAGGTGCGACCATTGGTGTTGCCGGCTCGACCGCGCTGCAAGGTCTGCGCGATCACGGTCACGTGCACGCCGGCACAAAGGTTCTCATCAACGGCGCGTCCGGCGGCGTCGGCACATTCGCGGTGCAAATCGCGAAGGTGCTCGGCGCCGAAGTCACCGGCGTTTGCAGCACACGCAATGTCGATCTTGTGAAGTCGTTAGGCGCGGATCGCGTCATCGATTACACGAAGGAAGATTTCACCAAGGGCGATCAAATATACGACGTCATTTTCGACAACGTGCAAAATCATACCTACGCCGAGCGCCGGCGCGTGCTCGCGCCGGACGGATTGTGCGTGCTCGTCGGAATCGGCGGCGCGGGCTGGCACGAGGACACCGGCTTGCACATGTTGCGCTCATTCACGACGCCGCTCTTGTCGAAGTTCAGCAACCAGAAATTCAAATTCTTCATCGCGCAACTCAATCACGACGACCTCGCCTACATCGCTGACCTGATGCAGTCGGGAAAATTGAAACCGGTAATCGATCGCACTTACAAATCGTTGAGTGAAACTCCGCAAGCGCTCGCTTATCTCGAAGAAGGCCACGCGCGCGGAAAAGTCGTCGTCGATGTCGAGTAAGATCGACATCTACGATTTCGTTAGGCGAAAAGGTTGTATCGGACGATGGCGTAAATCGCGCGCACCCCATCCTTCCACGTGATCTTCTTGCCTTCGTCGTACGTTCGCCCGCTGTAAGAAATTCCGACTTCGTAAATCCGGCAGCGCGCTTTCGCGATCTTCGCCGTGATCTCGACCTCGAATCCGAATCCGTCTTCGCGAAGATCGACATCTTTGATCACAGCGGCGCGGAAAGCTTTGTAACACGTCTCCACGTCGGTCAGGTTCAAGTTCGTAAACATGTTCGAGAGCAGCGTGATCACGTGATTGCCGATCATGTGCCAAAAGTAGAGGACGCGATGCGGACGCCCGCCCATGAAACGCGAGCCGTAAACGACATCGGCATCGCCCGAAAGAATCGGCTCCAGCAGTACGGGATAATCGTTAGGGCTGTATTCGAGATCGGCGTCCTGAATCACGATCACGTCGCCGGTCGCGGCCGCGAAACCTGCGCGCACGGCTGCGCCCTTGCCGCGATTTTGCGGCTGATAAATAATCCGATCGACTGTTGCGGAAAGTTTATCGCGCAAAATATCAGTCGTGCCGTCGGTCGAGTGATCGTCGACCACGATGATCTCGATCGGCGCGATCGGCGCCGCGCGCACGGCGGCGACAATTTGTTCAATCGTCCCGCGCTCGTTATAACACGGAATGACGACTGAGACTTTCATTGTCGATCTTGCGATTACTTCGCGTTCTCGATTTCGTCCGCGAGCGCGCCAGCATCGTAAACTTTGCGCAGCGCTTCGCTGATCGCCGCGCTGTCGGTGCTGACCGCGCGCGCTTGTTTGTCCGAGAAAATGCAATCGAGGACTAACGACTGAATGTTTCCATCGAAAATGATGCCGACGAATTCGTTGTTCCTGTTCACGACCGGACTGCCGCTGTTGCCGCCGATGATGTCGGCGTCGTTCACGAAATTAAATGGCGTGTTCGGATTCAACTTCGCTTTGCGGTCGAGCCAGCGCTTCGGAATGTCGAACGGCGGCTCGTTGTTGTGCTCGGCGCCGCGCTGATACAGACCGCCGATATTTGTGAGCGCCGGAATTTGTTTTCCGCCTTCCTCGTATCCGCGCACCGTTCCGTAGCTGAGCCGAAGCGTGAACGTCGCGTCCGGATAATTGCTCGTGCCTTCGAGCGCGAAGCGCGCTTTCGCGATTTCCGCGTACGCTTGTTGTTTATTTTCGTCCTGCGCCTCGAAAACTTTGCGCGCATCACGCGCCGGGCGATCGATCATGCGCGCGAGCTCGACCATCGGATCTTTTGCCGCCGAAACGGCGGCCGCGCCGCCCGCGTAAATTTTTTTCCTAAGATCGACATCTTTCAATTTCGAGCCCGTGACCAATTCTCGCGCGCGATCGGCCGGTGATTTGCCGGCAAGCACTTGCTTAACGAGTGAGTCGTCCGCTCCGAATCGTTCCGCCATGTCGGTGAGTGAATCGGTCAGCTCCACAATCTCGTAGTCATCATGAATGGGTGAGGACGAGAAGAGCTCGAGCTCCAGCGATTCCTTGTAGCTATCGCGAAACTCCGGAAAACGTTCGCCGTTAGGCTTCGTCATTTCATCGCCGTGACGCAACAGCCGCCGCGCGTACTCGAAGAGCGTGCCATTGAACGCGCGCGGCGCACGATAAGTCGCCTGCGGCCGCCCGCGGAATTGCTCGAAGTAATTGTAGATCGGCAAAACCTTCGCCGTTTCGTCCTGAGCCTGTTTGATCTTGTCGAACAACGCCATCACACCTTGCACATCTGCGAGTTTCTTTTGTCGATCTTCGATCGCGCGCCAAATCTCCGGGTCGAGCAACGCCGCAACGTAGCCTTCATAACGTTTGCGATTGTTCTCGACGCTACGCGTGTCCTCCTGCGCGCGCCGCTTGTTTTCAAAAGAGCGCGCGCCCCACGCATGCAGATAAGTTTCGCGTCGATAAAACATGTTTAGCAAAAACGGAACTTCCTGATCGCGCAGCTCGGCCAGCTCGCTCACCGCGAGTTGTCGATCGGTCCGTCCCGGATTGCCGCTAACGAATGTCAGTTCGCCGTCCGCTGGGCCTTTCGTGTTCCACTTTAGGAAATTGTCGATCTTAGCGGGCTTGCCATTTTCGTAGGCGCGAAAAAAACAAATATCGAGATCGAACCGCGGATATTCAAAATTGTCCGGATCGCCGCCGTAAAACGCGATCTGTTCCTCCGGCGCGAACACCAGCCGCACATCGTCGTAACGTTTGTAGCGATAAAGATGATACTGAGCGCCTTGATAAAGCGTGATGACATCGGACCGCAGCCCGGTTTTCTCGCGCGATTCTTTTTCGATTTGCGCAATCGCGTTGCTCCGCGCCTTGTTCGCGTCGTCCGGAGACATGTTCGGCTGGACCGCCGATTTCACCCGATCGCTCACATCTTCGATCGACATGAGCACGTTCAGCTCGAGGTCGGTCGCTTTCACTTCGTCCTTCTGCGACTTCGCGTAGAAACCGTCGCGGACATAATTATTTTTCTCGCTCGAAATTTTCTGGAGCGTATCGAGTCCGACGTGATGGTTGGTAATGCACAATCCGTTAGGCGAAACGAACGAGCCGCTGCCGCCGGAGTTGAAACGCACGCTCGATTTTTGCAGATGCTCGAGCCACTGCGCGCTTGGCTCGAATTGATATTTCTCCTTCAGTTGTTTCAACGGCGGATTGTTGAACAACCACATACCTTCGTCGGCGAACGCGATTGAGGTAACAGCGAAAAGAAGGATGAAAACGCGCGAAATCATGGGGCGAAGCTAGAACGCAAGATCGACAACGACAAGATCGACAATCAACGCCGCTCGCTGCGCAGTAACGCCGCCGCCGTCTGTAAACCTTCCGCCACTTCCGGAATGATTCCTTTGCGGCGATAAATCGGCAGCACCATTGGACGCAATTTGGGAATGCGCGCGGCGAAGAGGAGCGCGCCACCGAGACAGGTCACGCCGCCGAGCGCGAAAGTCGCCGGCACGCCTAACCGATGCGCCAGCGCACCGCCGATCAAACTTCCGAACGGCGCCATTCCCATTAGCGCCATGGTGTAGAGACTCATCACCCGGCCGCGTTTGTCGTCGTCAACAATCGTTTGCAATACGGTGTTTGAAGTCGCGAGCTGCACAATCATTCCCAGGCCGACGAGCCCGAACGCGAACAAGGCGAAGCCGAGACCGCTAACAAATCCGGCAATGAGCAAACCAACGCCGAAAATAAACGCGCCAGTCGCGACGCGCGGACCCGCACCATAAATACTTTTTCGCGACGCCAGAAAAACCGTGCCGATGAGCGCGCCGATTCCCGGGGCCGTCATCAAAATACCGAGCGTGTGCGCGCCGCCGTGCAAAACTTCCGCGGCGAAGATCGGCATCAAGACGGCGTAGGGCATGCCGACCAAACTGGCGAGTGCGACCAGCAGCAGCACGGCGCGAATGGGCGGAAAGCCTAACGAATAGCGAATTCCTTCGAGCAAATCGCACATCGCGCTGTGCGGTTCGTTGTCGATCTTTCGTTTGCGTACGCGCATGAGCAATAGCGCGCCGATGACCGGAATGTAACTGATCGCGTTGACATAAAAGCACACCGCTGGACTAACGACCGTCAGTAGCGCGCCCGCGATCGCGGGGCCAAGCATGCGTCCCCCATTGATCACGAACGCATTTAACGCGATCGCGTTTGGCAGATCGTTCGCCGAGCCGACCATTTCGACCATGAACGCCTGCCGCGCGGTAAGATCGACCGCGAGAATAATTCCGGCGACGACGTTGAGCGTGATCAGAAGTCCGACATTGAGAAATCCGGCGTTGACCAAAATCGCGAGCGCGAACGCCTGCAACATCGACAGTGTCTGCGTGATCACGAGTGTGCGATGGCGATTCCAGCGATCGACCAGCACACCGGCGAATGGCGTGACGATAAAAAGCGGGAGTTGTCCGGCGAAACTGACCAGGCCTAACAAGAAGCTCGAGTGGGTTAGTTGATAAATCGTCCAGCTGAGCGCGATCTGCTGCACCCAGGTGCCGATGAGCGAAATACTTTGTCCGCCGAAGTAGAGCCGGAAATTGCGGTGTCGGAATGCGCGCAACATTCCGCGCAGGCCGCCGGTTTCGCTTTGATTTTTCATTCGCCGCGCCACACTCCTCCATATGTTCGGCTGGCGCCCGCGCAAGATCGACAAGTTGGATTTCGCCATTATCGGCGCGCAAAAATCGGGCACGACCGCGCTGCATTATTTTTTGAATCGGCATCGCCACGTCACCTTTGGCGATCAACAGGAGATTCATTTTTTCGACGACGATGAAATCTTCACGCGCGAACCGGTCGACTACGCCACGCTGCACGCGCATTATCCGCGCATCGGGGCCACGACCATCGCGGGGGATTGCACGCCGAGTTATCTCTATCACCCGCGCGCGGCCGAACGCATTTCAAATTACAACTGGAAGATCAAGTTGATCGTTCTCTTGCGCCATCCGGCCGAGCGTGCGTTTGCGCACTGGAACATGCAACGGTTCAAGGGACGCGAACCGTTTGATTTTTTCGAAGCGGTAAAACAGGAGCGACAGCGCCTAACAAATGCGCCTTCGCTGGTCGCGCGGCGTTTTGCTTATGTCGACCGTGGATTTTACGCCCGGCAGCTTGAGCGCTACTTCAAAATGTTTCCGCGCGAGCAAATGAAGATTGTGAAGTTCGAAGACTTTCAAGATCGACAACGTGAAACGGTCGATTCCATCTTCGCGTTTCTGGGATTGGAGCCACTGCGTTCGTTGCGCAGCAAAGACCGCAACGTCGTTCCCTACGAGCGGACGATGAACTGGGAAGAGCGCGTCTATCTCTACAATCAGTTCGCGGAAGACATCGCCAAACTTGAACAGTTGTTAGGCTGGGATTGCTCGAGTTGGAAACTGTAGAGGCCGCTGTCCCCAGCGGCGGGTCCATGTGCCGCCGGGGACGGCGGCCTCTACAGCAGAATGGTAAGATGTCGATCTTACAAGCCGACCGGATGCGTCGCGACAAACCCGCGCGTGTCGCGGTAATCGTTATGCCAGCGCGGGCCGACGTCGCCGCCGTAACGGAAATCGGTCGTGTCGAGTCTCAGGCCGGCAATCATGGCGAAGGTGTGACCGCGTCGTGAGTAAATCGTAAACCAGCGTCCGCGTCCGCGTTCGCCGTAGCGCATTAGATCGTTCGACGGCAGGGGCGAGCCTAACAAACCGGCATTGTGCAATGCGAAGGAAACTGTTCCCGAACAATCGTAGCCGCGATCGTAGAACGAACCGTGACCGCCGCCCCAGACGTACGGTTTGCGGCGGATCGTGTTCACGGCCCAGATCGCGCGTTTGACGCGATCGGGCGCATTCGAAGGTGCGTAGGCAACGCCGTCACGAAGAACAGCGCGATTGCCATTTACCATCGGCCCGGATTCGCCGCTGAAAGTCGAACCGGTGCTGGCGGATGAAGAATCATCATCGTCATCAAATGAAGATGTCGATCTTTCCGCATGCGGAATGGCGTGCGGCGCGTAGTAGGCAACGTCGCGCGTGGCCGTGCGCGACGGCTCGAGCGTGAACGGTTGCAACGCGACCGCCGTGGCCAGACTTGCGGGCAAACGGCGACGACGTTGCGCCTGCGCCGGCGCGGGCAGAACAATGATGGCGACGAGCGCGATGAGAAGCGCGTTCGTGAAGTGTCGGGGGGAGACATGCATGCCTGGGAGATAGCTGCTGGCTTGCCAACCAGGCGAGAAAATAATTGGCCGGCGGCGGCGTTTTGCTTACAACCGGGCGCGATGGGCAAAAAAGATCCGCGCATCGATACGTACATCGACAAGGCGCAGCAATTCGCGAAACCGATTCTCAAATTTTTGCGCAAAGTCGTTCACGCCGGCTGTCCGGCCGTCGAGGAAACGATCAAATGGCGAATGCCGCATTTCGATTATAACGGCGGAATCCTTTGCGGGATGGCGGCGTTCAAAGAGCATTGCGCGTTTCATTTCAAAAATGGCGAGCTCGTCTTCGGCACGCGCGCGAAGGAAGAGGAAGCGATGGGTCAATTCGGCCGGATCACGTCGATTGTCGATCTTCCAAACGAGAAAACGTTGATCGCTACGTGCGAAGGGCGGCGGAGTTAAAAGACAAGGAGATCAAACCGCCGGCTGCGAAGAAGACGAAACGCAAACCGTTGCCGGTCCCGCAATATTTGGCTGACGCGCTGAAGAAGAACGCGAAAGCGCGCAAGACGTTCGAGAACTTTAGCGCAACCAATCGGCGCGATTACATCGAGTGGTTAACGGAAGCCAAGCGCGATGAAACGCGGCGAGAACGATTGAAGACTGCGATTGAATGGATGGCGCAAGGGAAGCCGCGCAATTGGAAATACATGCGCTGAGAAGCCATAGATCGCGCTGTTCTCGTCAGGTAAATTACAAACGCGCGAGCGCTTGATCGAGAACGTCGAGGAGAAAATCGGCGTCGGCTTCGTTGATACACATTGGCGGCGAGAAGCGAATGGTTTGTCCCCACAAACCGCCTTTGCCTAACAACAATCCCAGCTCCTTCGCTGTCTCCAACACCTGCGCACATTCTTCCCGCGCCGGCTCTTTCGATTGTCGATCTTTCACCAGCTCGATCCCGAGCATGAGACCTTTGCCTCGGACGTCGCCGATGATGTTGTGCTTTTGCTGAAGCTCGCGCAGGCCGGCCAGAATTTTGTTGCCGATCTTAAGCGAATTCGCCTGCAGCTTTTCGCGATCGATGATTCCAAGAATCGCGCGGCCTTGCGCGCACACCACCGGATTTCCGCCGAAAGTGTTGAAATGAATTCGCGACGCGAGCGTTTGCGCAATTTTCGGCGTCGTCATGACCGCGGCGAGTGGGCACCCATTTCCAATTCCTTTCGCCATCGTCACGATATCAGGAATGACGCCTTGCGTTTCAAATCCCCAATAGTGCGAGCCGGTGCGACCGAAGCCCGCCTGCACTTCATCGGCGATGCAAACGCCACCTGCCGCGCGCACATGTTCGTAAACGTGTTTGAGATAACCATCGGGGAAAACGACGCAGCCGCCCACGCCTTGAATTGATTCGGCAATGAACGCAGCGACCTGGCCGGTCGTTCCGAAATCGATCAGGCTCTTCACATCGTCCGCATATTTTTTTCCCGCTTCGACATCGTCGCGTCCCCACACGCCGCGATACGGATCGGGCGTGAGCGCATGCTCAACCCCGAAGCTGTGCGGCACGTTAAATTTCCAGGTGCGATGCGATGTCAGGCCCATCGTGGACGTCCCGCCGCCGTGATACGCATTCCGTAGCGCAATCACGTCGTAGTTGCCGGTGTAAGCGCGCGCCATCAGGAGCGCGAGATCGTTCGCTTCCGAGCCGGAGTTTGTGAAATAGCAAACCTTCAACTCGCCCGGCATTTTCGCGGCAAGATCGCGCGCGTATTCGGTGATGTTCGGATGCAGATAAATCGTGGTCGAATGTTGCAGCGTCTCGTTTTGCTTGTTCGCAAGATCGACAACTTCCGGGTGACAATGTCCGACCGAGATGGTGACGATGCCGCCGAGCGCATCGAGATAACGCCGCCCCGATTCATCCCAGACATACTGCATGCGCCCCTGCACCAGCATGAGCGGCTTTTTGTAGTAGAGAAAAATTCCCGGATTGAGGAATTCCTTGCGCAGGCGTGCGACTTCGTCGGCTGACGGGCCGCTGTACTTGTTAGGCTGGAAATCAAATGGCGGAAGCTCGGGCGTTTTCATGTCGATCTTTTATTCAACGTGCGCAGCGCAAGGTAAACGACAAACGCAATCGCAAACCCGACGAACCACGCATAGTCGTAAAGCCGGACGAAAAACGGTGGAACCGCCGCGGCGCTCACTGCATTCACCGCGACAAGAAATCCCGGAAAATTCGGCAGGATCGCGACGAACAACGCGATGATTGCGATTAAACTAAATCCGTTGGTGTATCGATATTCGCTGTCTTCGCGGTAAAGCGCGCTCACGTGCAATTGCCGCCGCCGCCAAACGTAATAGTCCGCGATCATTATTCCGCCGATCGGCCCTAACAGCGCGCTGTAGCCGACGAGCCATTTGAAAATGTAGCCGCTCGGATCGGCCACCAGTTTCCATGGCATCATGAGGACGCCGACGATGCCGGTAATCAACCCGCCCATGCGAAAGGAAATTTTGTGCGGCGCGAGATGCGAGAAATCATTCGCCGGACTAACGACGTTGGCCGCGATGTTCGTGGCGAGCGTCGCGATACAAAGCGCAAGCATGGCGATGATGAGCACGACCGGATTACTGAAGCGCGTGAGCACGTCCACCGGGTCCCATATCGGCGCGCCATATATAATAGTGGTCGCGGAAGTGACGGCGACGCCGATGAACGCATACAGCGCCATCGTCAGCGGAAGTCCGAGCGCCTGGCCGACGATCTGGTCACGTTGCGAAACGGCGTAACGCGAGAAATCGGGAATGTTGAGCGAAAGCGTCGCCCAAAAACCGATCATGCCGGTGAGCGCGGGAACGAAGAAATGAAAGAACTGTCCGGCTTTCGGTTGATCGACATCGAACGCGGACGGCTGCGCGAGGATCGGGCCGAAGCCACCCGCGTTTTTGTAAGCCCACCACAGAAGTAAAAGTCCAAGCGCGATGAGCAGCGGCGCTTTGATATTCAACAACCAGCGAATGCAGTCGATTCCTTTGTAAACGACGAGCATGTTGATCGCCCAGAAAAAGAGGAAGCAGACGAATTGCGCGAGCGTGATGCCAAGAAAGTTCGATGTCGATCCGTGGCCTAACGACGGCGCGAAGATCGACATAATCTTGTAAATGGCGTTCCCGCCGATCCACGTTTGAATTCCAAACCAACCGCATGCGACGAACGCGCGCATGAGCGCGGGAATGTTCGCGCCGCGCGTACCGAAACTCGCACGACAAAAAACGGGGAAGGGGATTCCGTAGCGCGTGCCGGCGTGCGCGTTCAGAATCATCGGGATCACGACGATGACGTTGCCGAGAAAAATCGTCGTGATCGCCTGTGACCAATTCATGCCGCCGCCGATGAGCGACGAGGCCAGCATGTAAGTCGGGATGCAGGCCGACATCGAAATCCAAAGCGCGGCGAAACTTCCGACGCGCCATTTGCGCTTGTCCCCGGGAACCGGCGCAAGATCGACATTGTAAAGACGGCTTTGCGCAAGATCGACATCTACATCTGGCGCAAGTGACGGCGAGACGGCGTCGCTCATCTAAAAATGCGTCGGCTCGCGTTCCAACATTTTCCCGCGGCCGAACTCGCCGACGAATTTTCCATCGCGCGCCGCGACTTTGCCGCGCACGGTCACGACGTGCGGACGTCCTTCGATCTGCATTCTTTCGAACGAATTGTAATCGACGTTCATCTGGTGCGTCTTCGCCGAAATGGTTCCGCGATAATTTGGATCATAAACAACGAGATCGGCGTCGCTCCCGACTTTGATCGCGCCCTTGCGCGGAAATAATCCGAACAGTTTTGCCGCGTTCGTACTCGCGCTCGCGACGAACTGCTGGATGTCGATCTTGCCGCCTTTCACGCCGTGCGTGAAAAACAAGTTCACGCGATCTTCCAGCGACGGAATTCCATTCGGGATTTTCGTGAAGTCATCTTTGCCCATTTGTTTCTGCGTCCAATCGAACGGCGCGTGATCCGTCGCGAGTGTTGCGACAGATCCATCCGACAGTGCCTTCCACATCACGTCCTGATTTTTCTTATCACGCAGCGGCGGCGACATCACATTCTTCGCCCCTTCGAAATTTGGTTCCGCGTCCGTGCGATCGAGCAGCAAATATTGAATCAGCGTTTCGACTGAAACATTCACGCCGCGCGTTTTCCCGCGCATCGCTTCGCCTAACGATTCCTCGCAGCTCGTGTGCACGATGTAAACGTGCGTGCCGGTCATCTCGGCGAATGTCATCAGGTGATGCACGCCTTCCGCTTCCACAATCGGCGGCCGGCTCCAGTAATGAAACTCCGGCCCTGTCCTTCCTTCGCTCAGCAATTTCTTCTGCAGCTCGAACAAGAGCTCCGCGTTTTCGCAATGTGCGGTCACGATCACACCGAGCTCTTTCGCCAGCTTCAACGTGGCGAACAATTCTTCGTCGTTGATCCCGAATGCGCCTTTGTAGGCGAGAAAGATTTTGAAGCTAGCGATGCCGCGTTTAACGATCTCGCGAAATTTCTTTTCTGCATCGTCGTCGTAGCGGGTCACGCCCATATGAAACGTGAAGTCGCACGCGGAGTTGCCCTCCGCTTTTCCGCGCCAGAGCTCGAATGCTTCCATCGGATCATCACCGCGCGCCGGACAAATCATCTCGATGAAGCACGTCGTCCCGCCGACGAGGGCCGCGCGGCTTGCGGTCTCGTGCGTGTCCTTCGCGTACGTTCCCATGAACGGCAGATAAATGTGCACGTGCGGATCGATGAAACCGGGGAAAACATATTTGCCGGATGCGTCGATGACTTCGCCGGCATGTACGTTGTCGATCTTGCGATCGATGCGCGAGATCGTTTCGTCTTCGCAATAAATGTCCGCGACGTAGCGTTCGTCCGGCGTGACGATTTCGCCGTTCTTAATTAGCAGGCTCATAAACGCGTCGTCTCTTTTACCCTCTCATGTCGAGCGCAGCGAAACATCTCTGACTATTTTTCCTCTTCAGGGTTCCAGAAAATGATTGGAGATCCTTCGTTACGCCCAGGATGACAGTCGAAAAGTTACTTCTTCCAAACGTCGCCGACGTTGTCGCCAAACCAGCGCGTCGTCACGACCTTCTGCTGCGTGTAAAACTGCACGCCTTCTTTGCCTTGAATGTGCAAATCGCCGTAGAACGATTCGTCCCAACCGGTGAATGGAAACATCGCCATCGTCGCCGGCACGCCAACGTTGATTCCGACCATTCCGGCCTTCACTCGATTTTTGAACTCGCGCGCGGCTTTGCCGGAATTCGTAAAAATCGCGGCGCCGTTTCCGTAGGATGACTTGTTCGCCATCTCGATTGCCTGATCGACATCGTCCGCGCGCATGACGTTGAGCACGGGCCCAAAAACTTCTTCGCGCGCGATCGTCATCGAATCCTGCACAAGATCGACAATCGTCGGCGCAACGTAGAAACCGTTAGGCGCGTCTTTGATTTTTACGCCGCGACCATCGGCGATTATCTTGCCGCCTTCTTTCTCGCCGCTCTCGACCAGACTCAAAACGCGATCGCGATGTTGCGCGGTGATGACCGGTCCCATGTCCGGCTGCGATTTCACGTCAGTCGGGCCGACTTTGATCGCGCGCGCCGCTTTGACTAACGAAGGCAAAACATTGTCGGCCGCTTTGCCGACGGTGATGGCAGTCGATCCCGCCATGCAACGTTCGCCCGCGCAGCCGAACGCGGCCGTCGAAAGCGCTTCTACTGTTCGATCGACATCGGCATCCGGCATAACGACGACGTAATTCTTCGCGCCGCCGTTCGCCTGCACGCGTTTGCCGTGGCGCGTTCCGGTTTCGAAAATGTGTTTCGCCACCGGCGTCGAGCCGACAAACGAAATCGCTTTCACTTTCGGATGCGTGAGAAGCGCATCGACCGATTCACGTCCGCCGGGCACAACGTTGAGGACACCTTTTGGCAATCCGGCTTTGTGCAAAAGATCGACAATCAACAACGCAGTCAGCGGAACTTTTTCGCTCGGCTTCAGCACAAATGTATTTCCGCAAACAAGCGCGAGCGGAAACATCCACATCGGCACCATTGCCGGAAAATTAAACGGCGTAATCCCGACGCACACGCCTAACGGTTGCAGGACCGTCTCGCAATCGACGTTGCGCGCGAGATTCTCGAGCGTGTCGCCCATTAATAATGTCGGAGCCGCGCACGCGTATTCGATGTTCTCGATTCCGCGATATGCGCTGCCGCGCGCTTCCGCCAGCGTTTTGCCATGTTCGCGCGAAACGCTTTCGCAAATCTTGTCGAAGTTTTCTTCGACTAACTGCCGATAACGAAAGAACAATCGCGCCCGTTCGACCGGTGGCGTGTCGCGCCATTTCGGAAACGCCGCCGCCGCCGATTCCACCGCAAGATCGACATGTTCCTTTGTGCAGAGCGGAACTTCGGCGATGACGTCACCGCGCGAAGGATTGTAAACCGGCGTTTTATCGACGCCGGTGATCTCGCGCCACTCGCCGTCAATAAACGCAGGACAGCTTTGCATCTATTTCGTCCCGCGCGCGAGCGCCTCCGATTGCTTGACGAAATCGTCGCCGCTCCATTCGCTGTCGGCCTTCACCATTTTTTTCGCCGCCGCTTCGTCGGCCGCAGCTTTCTGTTTTTCCTTGCGCTCGCGTTGCATGCGCACGAGCTCGGCGTGCGTGGTGAAGTAATCGAGACTCTTGCCTTTGAAATCGTCGAGCGTCTCGAATTTATGTTTCTCCATGAACGCGAGCAGCTCGTCGCACATCTTCTTTACCATGTCGTAGCCGAACTTCATCACGCCGGTGCAAACTTGCGTGGTGTCGCCGCCTAACAAGATGAATTGCGCCGCGTCGTTGCCGGTTTCGATTCCGCCGATCGCCGACAAAGTTCTTCCCGGAAATTCACGCCGAATCATCGTCGCGATTTCCATCACCATGCGAAGCGCGATTGGCCTAACGGCTTTGCACGAATAGCCGCCGGGCGTGGTAAACCCTTCGACCGTCGGTTCCGGCCGCAATGTTTCCAGATTTACCGCCGTCACGCTCCGAATCGTATTGATTGCGCTCACGCCCTGACATCCAGCGCGGAATGCGGCACGACTCGGATCCGTGATGCGCGTCACATTCGGCGTCATCTTCGCCCAAACCGGCTTCTTCGCCGCCTTCATCACCCAGCCGCTCACTTCCTCGACAATCTCTGGGTTCTCACCCATGGCCGCGCCCATTTTCCGCTCGGGCAATCCGTGTGGACACGAAAAGTTCAGCTCGAACGCATCCACACCGGCCGCCTCGCATTTTTCCACGATCTCGCTCCACGCGTCCTTGTTGTATTCCTCCATGATCGACGCGATGAGCACGCCGTCGGGAAATTGATCTTTGCATTTTTTGAATTCATCCAGCCAAATCTTGAACGGCCGATCGCTGATCAGCTCGATATTTTCCCAACCGACAACTTCGTCGCCGGCGTTCGTCATCAATTTCGCGTAACGCGGCGTCACGTTCACGACTTTCGACGAATCGAGACTGATCGTTTTCGCAATGACCGCGCCCCAACCTTCGCGGAATGCGCGCGTGATGACGTTGAGATTTGTTCCGGGCGGGCCGGAGCCGATGACGAACGGGTTCGGCAATTTCAATCCATCGACGGTGGTAGCTAGTGTGGGCATGACAGACTCCTTGTTAACGAGTCGGCCTTTTTATCAATTCCGCGCGATCCACGCCATGATTTTGTCGGCGAGCTTGTCGAACGCGGTCACGGCCATTTCGAGATGCTCTTCGCGCGTGTCTTCGATTTTGTTGTGGCTGATGCCATGCAAACTTTGCACGAACATCATGATCGTCGGCACACCGGCTCGTGCGACTTCGGCCGCGTCGTGCAGCGGGCCCGACGGCAATCGATGCGGTTTCACTCCGGTCTCGCGAATGGCTCCATCGCAAAGATCAACAAGTTCCTTGTGAAATAAAATTGGTTCGATGTTCCAAATCCGCTCCCACGCAAGATCGACATCTCCTTCTTTCGCAAATTTTTCGCTCGCTGCTTTGGCCTCACTTAACATTTTTTGCAAAGCGTCCGCATCGAGATGGCGTTGATCTAAAGTGATTCGGCATTCCTCGACGACGCTGGTAACGATTCCTGGCTTCGTCGTGCACGAGCCAATCGTGCAAACGCCTTGTCCGCTGCGTTTCGAAATCGCGTAAATTTCCGACGCCATTTTCGCCGCCGCGAGAAACGCATCCCGGCGGCGATTCATCGGCGTCGAACCGGAATGCGCCGCTTGTCCACGGAATGCGATCGCATGTCGCTCGACGCCAAAAGTCCCGAGCACCGTGCCTAACGGAAGATCGAGATCGAGCAGAACGGGACCCTGTTCGATGTGCAATTCCTGATATGCCGCGGCGCTCTTCAATTCTTTGCGCGCGTCACGCACTTTTTCAAAATCGATTCCGAATTCCTTCACCGCATCGACCAGACTCAAGCCCTCTTTGTCTTTCAAACCGCGCGTTTCCTCCATGTCGATCTTGCCGGATGCGGCCGACGATCCGAAAAGACTTTTCCCAAAGCGCGCGCCTTCTTCATCGCACCAATCGACCAGCCGCACCGTCACCGGCGGCGTGCCTTGCGATTTGATTCGGCGAAGAACTTCGACGCCCGCGAGCGTATTCAAACATCCATCAAGCCATCCGCCGTTAGGCACCGAATCAATGTGGCCGCCTATTAATAGTGACTTGTCGATCTTGCCCGGAAGCGTCGCCCAGAAATTCCCGGCGGCATCATTGTGCATTTCTACGCCGCCGATCTCTTCGACTTTCTCGCGCAAGAATTTTCGCGCTTTCGCCCAGGTCGGCGTGAAGGCCACGCGCTGCGCGCCATTCTCATCGCCAGTTAACGCGCGCAGCTCCTTCAAATCCGCAATCGCTCGTTTCGGATCAATCATTCCACGATCACACTCGTTAGTTTGAGATTGATTGCATCGACCAGGCCCTGATCGGTCAACTTCAATTCTGGAATCGGTGAGAGACTCATGAACGACAACGTCATGAACGGCGCATCGAGCTTGCAACCGAGTTTCGCCGCGGCTGCATTTAGCTGCGCAATTTTCTCGATCACCGTTTCGAGCGGTTGATCGGAAACCAATCCCGCGATCGGCAACGGCAACGCGGCGGCGATTGTTTGATCGACAATCGCCACCTGGCCGCCGCGCATTTTCTGCAACGCTTCAACCGCCGCAGTAATGTCCGCGTCGTTAGTCCCGACGACCACGACATTGTGCGCGTCGTGCGCCACGGTCGAACCAAGCGCGCCGCGTTGCAGCCCGAATCCGCGCACAAAACCGACGCCGACATTCCCGGTCGCGCCGTGTCGCTCGATCACAACCAATTTCAAAATGTCGCGCGACGAATCGGCCACGATTTGTTGGTTGTCGATCTTCGCCGGTTCTATCGCGCACTTCGTCACGATTTGGTGCGGCACGATTTCGATCACGCGAATCTTCTTCGCGCCCTTCGCTTTCAATTCGAAGTCGCTCGTCGAATAGCTCACGTTCATCGTGCTACGCGGTTGCGGGACGACCGGAAGTTTGTCGCCGACGTAACGGCCGTTCTCGGCGACGAGCTTTCCTTTTTTGTAAACGCGCAAGATCGACATCTTCTCCAGATCGTCGATCACGATGAAGTCCGCCCAATATCGCGGCGCGATCGCGCCGAAATTCCGCAGACGATAATGTCGCGCTGTATTGATCGTCCCCATCTGGATCGCGGTGATCGGCGAGACGCCTAACGAGATCGCTTTCCGAATCGAGTGATCAATGTGGCCTTCGGAAACCAGATCGCCCGGAAGTTTGTCATCGGTCGCGAAAGAACAGTTCGCGGAATTCTGTGGCGTCACCAGACCGATGATGTGTTCGAGATTTCGTTCCGTGCTCCCTTCGCGCACGAGCAAGTGCAAACCGAGCCGCAATTTCTCGCGCGCTTCGTCGATCTCCGTGCTCTCGTGATCGGAGCGCACACCGGCCAGCGCGTACGCGTTCAGATTTTTACCGCGCAATCCCGGCGCATGACCATCGACCACTTTGTTCCAGCCGATGTCGATCTTCGCCAGCTCCGATTCCATTCCGAGAAAAACGCCGGGGTAATTCATCAGCTCGGCCACGCCCGCGATCCGATCGTCCGCGATCATCAATTTCAAATCGTCGGCGGTGAAACGCGCGCCGGCCGTTTCCAAATGCGTCGCCGGCACGCATGACGGCAGCATGATGAAAAAATCGATCGGCAGATTTTTCGACGATTCGAGGACGTAACGAATGCCGTCCATCCCGAGCACGTTGGCGTATTCATGCGGATCGATCACCATCGCACCGGTCCCGTGCGGCACGACTGCGCGCACAAATTCCGGCAACGTCACCATCGTGCTTTCGACGTGAAAATGTCCGTCGATCAAACTTGGCGCCAAAAACGCGCCGGCAAGATCGACAATCTCTTTTCCATCGTAATCGTCAATGCCGATCACGCGTCCGCCATCGACCGCGACATTCGCATCGTAAATTTCGCCGCTGAGCACGTTAACGAGTCGCGCATTCCTGAAGACCAACTCGGCCGGCTCTTCACCGCGTGCGACGCGAAGTTTGTGTTCAATCTCAATCATCTATCTTTTGTCATTCTGAGCGGAGCGAAGAATCTCCGATCATTTCCGACGCGGATTCGCAGAAGAATAGACGGAGATGTTTCGCTTCGCTCAACATGACAGCGCTGTGGATGCGCTCGCGAACAATTCATGACAGCACTTGCTCCGCGGTGACGTGCTCGGTCTTCTCTTCGAGAGATGTCGATCTTGCGCGAGCCGCGATCGCATTTGAAATCGCTTCGCAGGTTGACGGCGACGCGAGCGGAACATCGCCGCCCGATTCGCCGAACGCCGCGACCGCATCGCGAATTGCTTCACGCACCGAAAGCGCGAGCATCAGCGGTGGTTCGCCGACAGCTTTACTGCCGTGAATCACATTTGCCTGCGTCGCCTCCGACAGAAACGCGACGTTAAAAATCTCCGGTATATCGCCGACGGCCGGAATTTTGTAAGTGTCCGGCGAATGCGTGAGCAATTCGCCTTTCGCGTTCCAAACTAATTCCTCACTCGTTAGCCAGCCGCAGCCCTGCACGAATCCGCCTTCGATTTGTCCGCGGGCAATGCCGCGATTCACCGCGTCGCCGGCGTCGTGCAAAATATCGACGCGTTTGATCGACATCATGCCGGTGAATCCGTCCACTTCGACTTCGCTTACCGCCGCGCCGACCGCAAAATAATGAAACGGTTTTCCTTTGCCGGTCTCGCGATTGAAATGAATGTCCGGCGTTTTGTAAAATCCCGTCGTGCTTAGACTCGTCCGCGCGAAATAAGCGCGCTGAATCACTTCCGCGATCGACACACGCGCCCGCGCAAGATCGACATCGTACACGTCATTGTCGCGGAACATGACTTTGTGTTCGCCGGGCAACCGACCATTTTTTTCCTGCAACATTTGTTCGGCGAACGGCAGCAAGCGCGCGCGCAACGTGTCGCATGCATTCTTCACCGCCGCGCCGTTCAAATCAGTTCCGCATGACGCTGCCGTCGCCGAAGTGTTCGGCACTTTGTCGGTGCGCGTGTGCATGACGCGAACGCGATCGGCCGTTAGGCCAAGTTCGGTCGCCGCGATCTCGCGAATGTTCGAGTGCACGCCTTGGCCCATTTCGGTTCCGCCATGATTGATTTGCGCAGTGCCGTCCTGAAACAGCAAAACGAGCGAGCCGGCTTGATTGAGATGCGTCGTCGTAAACGAAATGCCGAATTTCACCGGCGTAATCGCGATCCCGCGTTTTCGATGTCGATCTTGCGCGTTGTGCTGCCGGATCTCTTCACGCCGGCGCGCAAAATCGCTCGAGGCCATCAGCTCACTCCACACACGCTCGATGCGATTGTCCTCGATCTCCTGTCCGTAATGCGTCGTGTTCGTTTCACCTTTCCCGCGATATAAATTTTTCGCGCGCACGATTTCCGGCGCGAGTCCGGTCTGTCGGGCAATGCGGTCCATGATCTCTTCGATGACGAACATTCCCTGCGGTCCGCCAAATCCGCGAAAGGCGGTGTTCGATGCAAGATTCGTTTTTGCCACATGACCGCGAAAGCTGACGTGCGGAATGTAATAGGAGTTGTCGAGATGAAAGACGGCGCGATCGGTCACGGCGCGGGAAAGGTCTAACGACCAGCCGCCGTTCGAGTAGATGTCGATCTTCGCCGCGTGCAGCAAACCTTCCGCGTCGAACCCGACACTGAATCGCGCCATGAACGGATGCCGCTTGCCCGTGATCATCATGTCCTGGTCGCGATTCAATCGCATGCGCACCTTGCGCCCGGTTTTCGTCGCGGCGAGGGCGGCTAGCGACGCGAACGTCGCGGCCTGCGTTTCTTTGCCACCGAATCCACCGCCCATGCGCGGACATTCGACGACTACGCTGTGCATCGGAAGGTCGAGCACGTGCGCGACGATGTGTTGAACTTCGGACGGATGTTGCGTCGATGAGCTAACGAAAATCGTTCCGTCTTCGCCGCATTCGGCCCAGCAGGCGTTCGTCTCCAAATAGAAATGGTCCTGGCCGCCGAACGAAATCTCGCCGTCGAACTTTAACGGCGCGCTCGTTAGGGCAAGATCGACATCTCCACGCGCGATGTGGTTCGCTTCGGTGTGAAAACTGTTTGCGGCGATGGCTTCCTCGATGGTGAAAATGGGCGGAAGCGGTTCGTATTCGACAATCACATTCTTCGCCGCCGCGCGACAAGCGTCTAACGTTTCGCCAACCGCAAGCGCCACGATTTGTCCGTGATAAAAAACTTCCGTGTCGGCGAGCAAAACCTCGTCGTGGCGAACAGCGCCGACATCGTTCAACCCCGGAATATCTTCGGCCAAGAGCACGGCCGCGATCCCCGGCATCGCGCGTGCGTCGGTAACATCGCGCCGCAAAATTCGCGCGTGCGCGTGCGGCGAACAGATCGGCCAAACCTCGAGCATGTTCTCGTTCCACGCGTCATCGACATAAATCGCTTCGCCAGTGACATGCTTGTGTCCGCTCTCGTGCGGCAAAGCCGGCTCGCGTTCACCTAACGAGCGCGCAATCGTCGGATCAAACGCGCGCTCGTTGTTATCGTGAAAAAACTTTCGGAGAAGATCGGCAATCAATCGCTTCCGATAAGTCGCGCTGCCGCGAACATCGGAAATCGGCGTGAATTCATTCCGCAAGATCGACAATGCGTTCTCGACCGTTTGCTCGTCCCATTTTTTCCCGATGAGCGCCGCTTCAGTGTTCTTTGCGCGCATTGGCATCGCCGCGACGCCGCCGAAGGCGAGACGCGCCTTCGTGATCGAATTGGACTCGTCGAGCGCGATCGCAAAACATCCTGCGACTGTGCTGATGTCCATCTCGCGGCGCTTGGAAACTTTGTAGAAATGCCGCCGCGATCGCGCAAGATCGACATCTACTCTTGGGATAATGATCGTCTTGAGAATTTCGCCCGTCTGCAGCGCGGTCTTGCGATACGCGACGAAAAATTCTTCGATCGGCAAAACGCGTTCGCCGTTCGCGGAAGCGAGAACGACGCGCGCATCGAGCGCGAGCAGCACCGGCGCGGAATCGCCTATCGGCGACGCCGTGACGATGTTGCCACCCATGGTCGCGCGGTTGCGAATTTGTCGCGAGCCAAACAGATAAAGCATGTCGTCGAGCTCGGGATATTCCGCGCCTAACAACTCCTTGATTCGCGTCAGCGTGACGGCTGCGCCGATCTGCCATTCGTTGTCCGTGTAATTGATCGCCGTCAGTTCTGGAACGGCTTCGACAGAAATCAGCGCCGGGAATTTGTGAAATCGTTTCGTGATGTCGAGTCCGAGCTCGGTCGCGCCGGCGATCAATCGCGCGTCGGGATGTTTCGCCATCGCAGCGAACAAATGTTTGAGCGAGGTCGGGCGAAGAAACGTCTCGCCGTCGCGCACATAAACGACCGATTTCAATTCCGGCGCGCTAAGATCGACATCTACTCTTTGCATGAATGCGTCCGCGCATGCGTCACGAATCGCGCGATAGCCGGTGCAGCGGCAAAGATTGCCGCAGAGCTGTTCGTTCAATTGCGCGGACGTTTGCAGATCGCGCCGATAGAATCCTTCGAACATCGACATGATGAATCCGGGCGTGCAGTAACCGCATTGCGAGCCGTGATTGTCGACCATCGCCTGTTGCACAGGATGTAGTTGCCCGTTGGCGACGCCTTCGACGGTGACGACATCGCGTCCGGCCATGAGCGGGAGCGGCACGAGACAGCTGTTGATCGCGCGGTATTCCGGGTTGCCGTCGCGGTTAAGATCGACAATCGCCACAGAGCAGGCGCCGCAATCTCCCTCCGCGCAACCTTCCTTCGAACCGGTTAGGCCATTCGCGCGTAGCCAGTCGAGCAAGGTAATGTTCGGCGAAACCGCATCGACGCGCACCGGTTTGCCATTCAGGCGAAACTCGATCGCGTTTCCCTTTTTCATTTCCGGCGCGCCTGCAAAATTTTCAGGAACGAACGCGAGCGAAATTCTTCGAGCGTGAGTCCGGTCGCGAGCGCTTCGTCTTCCGTGATCGCGCCGCAGGCGACGCCGCGGAGAAAGAAATTCAGAAGACCCTGGCCGGTGGCGGCGTCATCGAAGACGTCACCATATAAAGATGCGAGCGCAGCTTTTTCGACGAACGCTTTCAATCGATTCGCCGCGCTTTCGAGCCCGTCGAGGAAAAATAAATAAAGCGCGGCGTAACGCGCAACGAATTGCGCGGGATGCAAATCCCACCCTTGATAGAAACCGGTGCGGAGCGAATGAAGGTTGTCGTTGAACGCGAGTCGCCAGGCACCGTGAACGGCCTCCCGATTTTCGCGCAGTTGCTCCGGAGTTAGTTGTCGATCTTGCGTAGCGCGATGCGGACCGACCGGAAGAATGTTCGTTGCGCCATCGGAAAGTTGAATGCCGGTGCCCGCCATCGATACGAGCATCATCTGCCGCGCGAAATCGCACGCCGGATGTCCCATCGTCTGATACGCGGCGGTGATTCCGCACGACGCGGTGTAATCGTAAACGCCGAAATGAACGCTGCCGCAGCGTCCGTTGGCGGCATCGACTAACGAATGCAACGCCACTTCGCCGCGTTCATTAATAATCGATTGCGGCGTCTCGATCATGAGCTCGATCTTGAGCGAACCAACCTCGAGACCGGTTTTCTTTTCCAGCAGCTCGAACAACTGCACCGCCGCGCGGACCTGCTCCGGCAATTGCACTTTCGGAACCGTGATCACAAAATTCTCGGGCAACGTTTTCGTCTCGCCGGCGAGCGCGGTGATGAAAATGTCGAGCGTGCGCACACTGCGCGCGCGCAAATCTTCGTTCAACGGTTTCAATCGGATGCCGATGAAGGGGGGCAAAGATTTTTCTTTCATGCCGCGGGCGACTTCGAGCGCGGCCAAATGCGCATGTCGATCTTCCTCTTCGTCCGGCCGATTGCCGTAACCGTCCTCGAAATCCAAACGGAAATCTTCCACCGGCTCGCGCTGAAGTTTTTCGACTACGCGATCGTAAATTTTTTGTGTGAGCTTCACGCCGAGCGCACCCGAAAGCGTTTGCACATCCGGCGCGTATTCCTTGAGCGAGCGCAACGCGACTTCGCCCAGCTTCCTCGCCGAATCGGCTTTGAACAGATGCGCGCCGCCGTAAACCGTTTGCACCGCCTGCCGGCGATTCGATTCGCCGGGATAACGCTGCATGAATTTCTTGTTCGCCTCGGCCAGCGCGGCAGTGATCTCGCGAGTTGCGATTGGATCTAAGCTAGGATGTGCAGTCACGGTGATACATTAGGCCGAACGAATTTTCCGATCGGCCGAGCGGCGAGCTTACCATCCTGGTAAACGGTTTGTCCGCGCAAAATTGTGCGGACAATCCGCGGCACTGTGCGGCCGATGTAAGGACTTTGTTTGTGCCGGTAATGTAGCGACTCGGCGCGCACAAGATCGACGTCGGCAAGATCGACAATCGCCAGGTCGGCGTCTTTGCCGACTGCGATTCCGCCTTTCTCCGAAATGCGAAAACGCTTCGCCACATTTTCGCTCAACAATTCCGCCGGCACTTTATCGGCGACCAGCGCGAGCAAATGCTGCACGCCGGAAATTCCGCCCCAGACCTCGAAGAAATTTTCGCGTTGCTTCATTTCCGGCGGCGACGGCGAATGATCCGAACCGATTGTCGTAAGATCGACAATTGCATTCCAGAGCTCGCGTTGATCGTTAGGCGGGCGCAACGGCGGCGCGCATTTCGCAACCGCGCCGATGCGTTCCATGTCTTCGTCGGTCAGCAGCAAATAATGCGGACAAGTCTCGCACGTGACATCGACGCCATGCGCGCGCGCATCCGCGACAATCTTCACGCCGCGACCGCAACTTACGTGCACGATGTGGAGACGACATCCGGTTTCATTCGCAAGATCGACAGAGTGTTTGATGGCATCGAGCTCGGCCTCGGCCGGACGCGACTCGAGAAAATCGCGAACGGTCTTTCCGTTGGGAGGCTTAATTTTGTCAGGCGATTCGGCGTGAACGGCGACAAGGAGACCGAGATCGGCCGCGCGTTTCATTCCTTCGCGCAAGATCGACAATGTCACGTGCGGAAAATCCTCGATGCCGCTCGGGCACATAAACGCTTTCAATCCGACAACGCCGCAATCGCGTAACGTTTGGAGCTCGTTGAGATTTTCGGGAACGAGTCCGCCCCACAAACCGAAATCGACTAACGAATTTTTTTCAGCGGCCGCGCCTTTCGCGTCAAAGCTTGGGCCGTCAATTGTCGGCGGATGCGAATTGAGCGGCATGTCGAATATGGTTGTCGTTCCACCCGCGGCGGCGGCGCGGGAACCGGTTTCGAATCCTTCCCAGTCCGTGCGACCGGGTTCATCGAAGTGCACGTGCGAATCGATGACGCCGGGAAAGATCGACATCTTCGTTGCATCAATTTCCTCGCGAGCGCTGCCGCGAAGGTTCGGCGCTAGCTCCGCAAATTTTCCGTTAGTGATTCCGATGTCGCGATCGCGTCCGCGCACGATCAGATCGAAATCAGCCATTCCTTATTGTGTCATGTTGAGAGAAGCGAAACATCTCCAATCCTGCAGAAATGGTCAGAGATTCTTCGCTTCGCTCAGAATGACAGGGTTTGGGGTTCCCCAAACACGCAATCGGCTCACCCCGCCGTCGGGATAAATGTTGAGACGGACGTGCGTGCAGTTGTCGATCTTGCGCAGTTCCTTTTCAAAGAAGTGGCGTTTATCGGCTTCGAGTTTTGTTTGCGGAAGAATTTCAGCCCACGGCGCATTCGTTAGGTCGCTCTCGGACGTGGAGCAGCCTTCGATCGAACATGTATTAGGAAAATTTCCTTTGAAGTGATTCGTATCGACTTCGATTTTTTGAATCGAACCGGCGCGGCCGAGTTTTAAAATGATCCAGTCGTGTCCGGGGCCACGGCGTCGTTTTGTTTCCCAGCCGTCGCCCATGTTCGCGGCGCGGCCGGGCATGATGAGATTTTGCATCGAGCTAAAGAACATGTCGCTGCACGCGAGTGCGACGCCGCCATTTTCGACCGCGGCAAGATCGACAACTTCATCTCGCTTCATCTTGCTCCAATCCGGAACGACGATTCCGTAAACGCGCAATCGCGCCACGCCGCCGTCCGGAAAAATATTTAAACGAACGTGTGTCCACGTTCCATCGTTCGCGATGTCGAATAAATTTTGTGAGCCGGGATTAAGCGGAGATTTCTCGAGAAGCGATTGCCACGGAAGTTTTTCGACCGCGTTCGAGATCTCCTTGTCGGTGTCGAGCGCATCGACAGACGCAAACGGCGGGTGATTGCCGAGAAAATGGTTCGTGTCGATGTCGATCTTGCGAATGATGCCGCGAAGTCCGAGTTGAATCACGCACCAATCATTTCCGGGCGTGCGACGACGGCGCGATTCCCAGCCGTCCATCCATTTGCCGCGATCGGTGTATTTGTCGGGAATGAAAGCGCCGCGGCCGGGTTTGAGCAGATTTTCTTTCTCGGCGAAAAATTCGTCGTTCGCGATGAGCGCCTTTCCGCCGACGCGCTCGGCGGCAAGATCGACAAGTCCGGCCGGAGGCGGCGAAGTCGCCTCGCTCATTCGAAAATCCTCAGCGCGGGTCGCCCAACCGATGTCATTCTGAGCGTAGCGAAGAATCTCTGATCATTAATTCTTCCGCGGCCGTCATGCCAGACGAATGAATGGAGATGTTTCGCTTCGCTCAACATGACACGTAATATTTAGTTCGCGTCACTAGCTGCCCCGATACGTCGTGTAACTCCATGGCGAGACGAGCAACGGGACGTGATACTTCGCGGTCGCATCGGAAATGGTGAAACGCACCGGCACGCGGTCGAGAAATTTTTTCTCGCCGAAATAATCGCCGACATAAAAAACGAGCTCGTAAGTTCCGGCGACCACTTCTTTGAGCAACGGCTCATCGACGCGGCCATCGTCGTTGGTCACGACGCGTTTGATGAGTTCATGTCGATCAAACGACCAAAGCTCGATCGTCATTCCGCGCGCCGGGCAACCGCGCGTGACGTCGAGCACATGTGTCGTTAGGCCGCTCATACGATCAAATCCCGCAAACGCAGCTCTGCGATTTTGAAGATCTCGCCCAATGCAATTTCGATTTCCTGCTCGCGCGAGTTTTGCAGACGGCGAGGAAATGCGGCGAGGATCGCATCTTTTTTATTTTCGCGCGCGCAGATCACGAACGGAAATCCGAAACGTTCGCGATACGCGGCGTTGTGTTTTTGAAATTGCGCGACTTCCGCGGGCGAAAGATTCCCCAAACCGGCGGCAGCTTGTTCGCTTTGCGATTCGGCGGTCAACGTTGCCTTGCCAACGAGATCGGGATGAGAACGGATGAGTCCCAGCTTCTCGTCGTCATTCGCTTTCATGACCGTGTCGCAAAGCGCGGCATGAAGCTCGGCCCGATTCGCAAACGGCCGCTTCGGTTCCGTCCGGGCCGCGACCCATGGCGAATGCTCGAAAACCGGCGTAAGCACGCGCACGAACTCATGTCGATCTAACGAGTTGAGCTGATCCACGTTTACCATCGCCATATCGCAGTAAATGAATTAAGCATTCGACGCAATGGCGAAGCTGCTGGCGAGTCGTTATGGGAAAGCGCGCGTGCGCGTGCTGAAAGTTTTGCGCGAAGGTGAGCGGCACCGCATTCGTGATGTCGATGTGCAAGTGCTGCTCGAAGGCGACTTCGCGACTTCCTACACCGATCCGAAAGGCGACAACACGAAAGTCGTGCCGACGGACACGATGAAGAACACGGTGAACGCGCTCGCGAAGGATCATCTCAACGATGAAATCGAGCGGTTCGCGCTTTTTCTCGGGGAACATTTTCTAAAAAAATATGCGCAGGTGAACCGCGCCAAGATCGACATCTCCGAACGGGAATGGCGGCGGATGGAGATCGACGGCAAAGCGCATCCGCACTCGTTTGTCAGTGGGAGCGAAGCGCGGACGTTCACGCGCGTTGTGCAAGATCGACAATCACAAACGATCGAGTCCGGAATCCGTGATCTCGTCATTTTGAAATCGACCGGCTCGGGATTCGAAAATTATCCGCGCGATGAATTCACGACATTGCGCGAGACGCGCGATCGCATCCTGGCTACCTCATTCAGCGCGACATGGCGATTTCGCGAGCACCCGGAAAATTTTCGCGTGGCGAATGAGGCGATCATTGCGGCGATGATGAAGCCGTTCGCTGAAAATTATTCGCCGTCGGCGCAAACGACATTGTTTCAAATGGGCGAAGCGGCGTTGGCGGCATGCCGCGAAATAGAACATGTCGATCTTGCCATGCCTAACAAACATTGCCTGTGGATCGACCTGAAGCCGTTCGGTCTCGAAAATAAAAACGAAGTCTTTGTCCCGATCGACGAACCGCACGGCCAGATCGAGTGCAGCGTGGCGCGCGATGACTGAATATTCTGCTGTCATGTTGAGCGAAGCAAAACATCTCCGACAATTGCTCGCGTCTGGAAATGAATGGAGATTCTTCGCTACGCTCAGAATGACACGTCAGGATTGTAGCGATGACTGATTGGCTGCTGGAAGAACTGGCGAACGCGCGGAAATCGCGAACGCAGTGTGCACTGGTCACGGTCGCGGCAACACGCGGTTCGGTTCCACGGGAAGCGGGCGCGAAAATGCTTGTTTATGGCGACGGCAAAATCAGCGGCACAATCGGCGGCGGCAAATTTGAATCGCTTGTGATTGCGGATGCGCAGAAACAAATGCGCGACAAAAGGCCGCTGCTCAAAACATATCCGTTGCACGAAAAATCTGCGGATTCGTTTGGCGCGATTTGCGGGGGCGAATCGACCGTCTTGATCGAGCCGCAGATTTTGAATGAGGCGCTCTTTCTCATCGGCGGCGGTCATTGCGCACTGGCGATTGCAAAACTGGCAGTCGAGTGCGGTTTATTCGTCACGGTTGTGGACGACCGCAAAGAGTTATTGTCGATCTTTCCGCCGCAAGTCGTGACCGTGACCGATGTCGATCCGGCGAAATTTATCTGCTCGCGGAAATGGTGCGGGGACGAGGCGCTCGCCATGGTTAGTCGCAATTACGAAATCGATGGAAACGCGCTGGCGGCGGCATTGAAAACGAAAGGCGCCGGTTACGTCGGGATGATTGGAAGCAAACGCAAAGTGCAACGCGTTTTCGATGACTTAAGCAACCGCGGCCTAACGAGATCGCAACTTGCGACGGTCCATGCGCCGCTCGGTCTCGACATTGCGGCCGATACGCCGAGCGAGATCGCCGTTAGCGTGATCGCGGAGGTCCTCGCCGTTTTGCGCGGACGCTCCGCCAAACATATGCGCCAACCGTCGAAAATTACGGCGTCTCGGCCGGCTCCGGCGCGAGCACGCAACGGAACCCGTAAATGACATCGCGCTCGTTGCGATCGACTACGTTGCGGTAGCTCGATTGCATCTCCGCGCGATTGTTCGTCGCCCACGAACCACCGCGCAATACGCCCCAGTCGCGGCCGGTGCCGCCGCGATAACTGTCCGCGCACCATTCCCAAACATTGCCGCCGAGATCGTAGATGCCGGACGCGTTCGGTTTGAAATTGCCGACCGACGTAATTGCGCCGCGACGCGCTCCGATCGCGTAATTGCCCGCGCCGCTCGGCGGCGGCCATTGTTTGCCCCACGGAAATTCGTTTTTGATTTTGCCGTCGCGAATTTCCGGTGTGGCGCCCGCTTCGTTAGGCAATCCCACGGCCGCGCTCCATTCCCGATCGGTCGGCAATCGATACGATTGTCGATCTTCCAATAAATTTTCGTCGCGCTCTTTTTGCGTGAGCCATTTGCAAAACGCGACCGCGTCGAACCAATTCACCTTCACCACTGGATCGTTCGCATTCTGCTGGACATCCGACGGCTCACGTCGCCGTCCCGTGGCCGCGCAAAACGCGTCGTAGTCCTGCACCCGCGTTTCCCAGATCGAGATGCGAATCTCGCCTAACGAAACGAATTTCATCCCGAGCGAGTTCGTCCACCATTGTCCGGGCTCGGGGCTCACGCGTTTTTCGAAACGCGCGGCCAGAAACGCCTGCTGCTGCGGCTCAACCTTGCTGGTCACCGTCGTCGGGTTGTAACCGGGGAGCCGCAGTTCGTAAGCGACGTCGCCGGGCTTCACTTCTTCGATCACGAGCGGCGTCTGGCCGAGCTCCTGTCCGTTCGCGATCACGGTCGCGCCGCCGGGCGCGCTCGTGATTTTGACGCTGCCATTGGCGAAAACGAAGCGCGCTTCGTTCTCGCGCGAGGCGACGATGTCGATCTTGCGTTGTTCGTTAGGCCAGCCGTCGAGACGCGCGGCAAATTCGTGCATTCGGGCCGCCAATTCTATTTGCAACGGCGCGCGTCCGCGCGAAATGCCATCGACAAAGATCTCGGCGCCGTTCGGCTCGGTTGTGATCTTCACCGGCGCGGTCGCGAAGGTGAAATCTTTGCGCGCGGTTTGGCCACGTTCGAGATCGATCGTTTCGGTTTGTTCCCAATCATCGCGTTTTGCCGCGACGGAATATTTTCCCGTTGGAAGATCGACAATCGATTGTGGCGCGATGCCTTCGCGCAAGATTTGTCCATCTTCGCTACGCAACGAAAAGTGCGCGCCCGCCGGTTGCGACTGAATCTCGATCGCACCTTTGCTGCGCGTGAGATGAAACGGTGGCAACTCCACCGCGCGATTGCCGCTAAGATCGACAATTGCATCCACCGGTTCGTAACCGGGATTCATGATGTGCAGTTTGTATTTGCGCGGCTCGAGGTCTTCGAATGTCGCCGGACTTTTCTGCGCGTGATCGCCTAACAGCACCATCGCGGCCGGCGGCTCCGTGCGAATTGTCGTGCGCAAATGCGCGTCGAGGTCCGCTTGCGGCTTTGACCAATACCAGAATGCCGCCGCGGCGATCGCTAAGATCGACATCGTGGCCCACACGAGTTTGGCGCGCGATTTCCGAGGACGTTCTCCGCGATCGAGCGCGAGAAGGTCGCGATGCATTTGCGCCGCATCCGCGTAACGCTTCTTCGGATCGTTGGCGCACGCCCTAACGAGCACGTCATTCAATTGCAGCAAACGATCGCGGTCCGGTCGCGTGCTCAATTGCGAATCAACCTCCGGAAAATCGAGTCGATCTTTTCCCGTGCTGATCTCGTAGAGCAATTTGCCCAGGCTATAGACATCGGCCTGCGCCGTGCCCGGCCCTTCCGGCGGGACGTAACCTTCTGTGCCGACGAACGATTGTTGTCCGGTCGCGGCCACGAGGCCGATGTCTGCGAGCTTCGGCACGCCATCGATGAAAATGATGTTCGACGGTTTGATGTCGCGATGGGAAAGGCCGCGGGAATGCAACGCTTCCAACGCTTCGCTCAAGGAGAGGCCTAACGAAATCGATTCGCCGGCGGAAATGCGTTTGTGCCGGGCGAGATCGCTTTTCAACGTGCGCGGCTCGTAATGGACGATGTCGATCTTGCGGCCGGCGAGATGGTCGTCCGCCAGTTCCATACTATAATAGAGGTAATCGTTTGTCCGGCCGACGTGCAGAATATTGACGAAGCCGCCGTGGGCGCGCGAGATCGGCTCGAAGGCGGACATTCCTTCAAACTCGCGACGAAACGCGCGCTCACTTTCGAACGTGCTGCGATAAACGATCTTCACCGCGCGCAACGCGCCGGTAACTGTGCGCGCGAGCCAGATTTCGCCGTAAGCGCCGCGCCCGATCACGCGCAGCATTTCGTGATCGGGGATAATCGGGACCGGAGCGGCGACGTCGTTAGCGATAAGCGCGATTTTACACAGCGGCGCGATTTCAGGCAATTCGCGACGCACTCTTCTGCAGCGCCTTAATTTCCTTCTTCAACAACGCCCCGACGCGATGTCGCGCGAGATAAACCTGGCCAACGTTCACGCGCAGTTGCTCGGCGACTTTTTGTGCCGGCCATTCTTTGCGCACGTAGCAATCGAAAATCTGAAATTGTTTCGGATCGACTTTCTTCTTCACGCGCGCGATGGCGCCTTCGAAAAGATTTTGCTCCCATTCCTTTTCCCAAAGCGCGTCAAGATCGACAACGTGCTCGTCGGGGATGCGCTCGATCGTTGCGGTGAGGCGATCGTCCGATGTGCGCGGCGATTTGGCGCCGCCCGGGGCGCGTTTGCGAAATTGATCAACGATGCGCCAGCGCGTGATCTGCAAGAGCCAGCCTTTGAACGAACCGATTGCGGGATCGTATTTTAACTTGTCGATCTTCTTCGCCACGGTGATGACCGTCTCCTGGACCACTTCCTGCGCTTCGACGTCCGTTAGGCCGGACTTGCGCGCGGCCGAATAAATCAGTTTCCAGTAAGTGTCGAAAAATTCCTGCCAGCGGCGTTGATCGTCCCAATTCGCCAGGCGATCGACCAAACTCCGTCGCGTCGCGAGTGAACCGCCGGCACTTTTCATGTCGATCTTGTAAGGCATTTCGCGCCTCGCGGAAAGTTTCCTGAAAGACTTCGCCGCGACCGCCGTATCCCACCCATGAATACACGCGAGCTTCTCTCGAAATGCGGGCAACTTCCGAAGCAAATCGTCGGGGACGTTTCGTGGCGACCGCCGCAGTGGCTTGGGCGAATCGGCCAGCGTTGGAACGAAGTCGAGCGCGCGTATCCGCGCCTCATCGCGCCGGCGATATTATCGATCTTTTTCGTCGCGTGCGGCGCGGCCTGGACTTGGAATTGGTATTCGCATCTGCCGAAACCGCATCGCGTCACGGTCAAAATCGTCGCGCCCGAAATCACGAAGCTGGAAAAGGAACTGAAGTTTCCGCGTCTCCTTGTCTATTTCAGCGAACCGGCCGCGCGTCTCGAGGATCTGAAGAAGACTTCGCTCGACGGTGTTCGACTTGAGCCGCGCATGGATGGCGCATGGCGTTGGATCGACAGCTCCACTCTCGTCTTCGAGCCGAAAGAAGATTGGCCGGCCGATCAGAAGTTTCGCGTCGTTTTCGAAAAGAAATTTTTTCCATCGCACGTTCTGATGGAGCGCTTCGTTTACGAAACACAAATGCGACCGTTCGCGATCGCGGTCAAGCAACTCGAGCTTTACACCGACCCGACCAATCCCAGTCAGCGGCAAATCACGGCCACGCTCGAGCTCACGCATGCGGTTGAGCCGGGCGAGTTAGATCGACATCTGCAATTCGCGACCGTCGGCGGTTCAAACATTTTCCCGCCTAACGACCCATCGCCGCATTTCACTATAAATTACGGACTGCATCGCCGTTTGGCTTACGTGCGCAGCTCACAAGTCACGCTGCCGGAGCGCGACGATTTCGTGAAGTTGATCGTGAGCAAAGGTGTCCGCACATCGCAGGGCGGCGCGCAAACTCGCGACAACATCGAACAAAAACTGCGCGTTCCGTCGATCGCTTCGATGTTTCGAATTGATTCGATCGATACCACGATCGCGCGAAATAAAAATGGCGAGCCGGAGCAGCTGCTCGTCCTAACGACCACGGCGGACATCAGCACGCGCGAGCTGGTGAAAGCGCTGGAGATCCGATTGCTGCCGAAGCGGCCGGTCTCGCCGGAAGAAAAAGAGGAATCGTCTAGTGAAGATGTCGATCAAGCGAGTGACGAATCGACCGAAGATGGAGACACGAGCGAAGAGGCGGGCGAGTACGAATTAAAAGACGCGGAATTGTGGAAGAGCGCAAGCGCCGTGGAAGGCAGTACTCTGAATGCAGCGCGACCAGTCCGCTTCACTCCGGTCGCCTCGGAAAAAGCGCAAGATCGACAACACGCATTTCGCGTCGAAGTGCAAAAGGACGGCGAGCTTTACGTGCGCATTCGCAAAGGCGTGCGCGCAGTCGGCGATTATCCGTTGAGCGAAGATTACAACGCGGTCGTGCGCGTGCCGGCGTTGCCGCGCGAAGTGCAGATCGAAGGCGACGGCGGCGTCCTCGCGCTCAATGGCGAGAGGAAGTTGTCGATCCGTTCACGCGGTCTGGGCGCGCTCGAATTCGAGATCGGGCGCGTCGCCACCACGCAGATTAATCATCTCGTTAGTCAGACTGAGGGAAAATTTCAGCATCCGCATTTCCAGGCGCCGGATTTGTTCAATCAGGAAAATATTTCGCGCATCGCGCAGGAACAGCAGGGCATCGCGCTCGAAAACAAATGGAAAGCGAATTACTCCGCGTTCGATTTTTCCGAGCATTTGCGCAAACCGGCCGACGGCGGGAGCGAGCGCGGTTTGTTCTTTCTCGCGGCGCGAGGTTGGGATTCGAACAAGAAACGCGCGATCAATTCGGTGAAAGACTCGCGCTTCGTTCTCGTGACCGACATCGGCATCCTAACGAAACGCAACGCCGACGGCAGCCACGATGTTTTCCTGATGTCGATCAAGGAAGGCAAGCCGCTTGCGAATGTGATTGTCGATCTTTTGGGAAAGAACGGCATCCCGTTACAGACAACGAAGAGTGACGCGAACGGCCGCTGCACATTCACGTCGGCCGCGAACGAGACGCGCGAGAAGACGCCGGTCGCATTCGTCGCGCACAATGGCGACGACGTCTCGTTCATTCCTTACGCGCGTGAAGATCGACAATTGAATTTCTCGCGCTTCGACATCGACGGGGTCGAGAATGTGCTGCCGGAAAATCTCGACGCGTTCGTCTTCACCGAGCGCGGGATTTATCGGCCGGGCGACGAGATTCACATCGGCGTGGTGGTGAAGCAGCGCAATTGGACGGGCAATCTCAAGGGTTTGCCGCTTGAAACCGAAGTGCTCGACGCGCGTGGTCGTGCGGTGCAAACGCGCAAAATCAACTTGCCCGACAGCGCGTTCACCGAGCTGACCTATCAAACGGCTAACGAATCGCCGACGGGCCTTTACCAGTTCAACGTTTTTCTGATCAAGAACAGCAAACGCGACACGTTGCTTGGATCGACCACGGCGAATGTGAAGGAATTCTTGCCCGATCGCATGAAGATCGACGCGCGTTTGTCGCAAGCGGTGCCGCGCGGTTGGATGAATCCGAAGGATGTTCGCGCGCTCGTTAGTCTGGCAAATCTTTACGGCACGCCCGCGACCGATCGTCGCATCGTGGCGAAGATGGAACTCGAACCGAGCGCATTCTGTTTTCCGGAGCTGCGCGATTACATCTTCTTCGATCCGTTGCTCGATCCAAAGAAAGATCGACATGAACAAACGATCGAGCTTGGCGAAAAGAAAACGGACGCCGCCGGCAAAACCGATTTCGATTTGCAGCTCGATCGTTTCGCCGACGCGACCTACTCCATGCGTTTCATCGCCGAAGGTTTCGAAGCCGAAGGCGGTCGGAGTGTTACCGGCCTAACGAACGCGCTCGTCTCCGCGTTGCCTTACGTCGTCGGCTGCAAACCGGACGGCGGCTTGCGTTACATCGACAAGAACAAGCCGCGCATTGTCGATCTTGTCGCGATCGATCCGAAGCTCGATCGCATCGCGCTCGCGAACGTGACGGCTAACGTCATCGCAGAGGAATACGTCTCGGTCTTGACGAAACAGGAGAACGGCAATTTCGCGTATGAATCGATCTTGAAGGAGCGCGTCGCGAAATCGGAAAAGATTTCGCTGAGCGCGAATGGACTTCGCTATGCGCTGCCCACGGATGAGCCGGGCGTTTACATCTTCGAGTTGCGCGATGATCAGGATCGGCGCCTAACGAAGCTGCAATTCTGTGTCGCCGGACCCGGCACCGCGTCGCGTTCGCTCGAGAAGAACGCCGAGCTCCAGGTGAAGCTTGATCGCGCCGAATACAACAACGGCGACGAGATCGCCATCAGCATCACCGCGCCGTATGCGGGCAACGGCCTCATCACGATCGAGCGCGATCGTGTTTATTCGCAGCAATGGTTCCGCGCGGAAACGGCGAGCAGCGTCCAACACATTCACGTGCCGAACGATTTCGAAGGCAGTGGCTACATCAACGTCGCGTTTGTCCGCGCGCTCGATTCGAAAGAAATTTTCGTTAGTCCGTTGAGTTACGGAGTTGTGCCGTTCACGGCGAACAAGGAAAAGCGCCGGCTCAAGATCGACATCGACGCGCCGGCGAAAGCCAAACCGGGCGAAGCGTTGCGCATCGGATACAAAACGGACCGGCCAGCGAAGATCGTCGTCTTCGCGGTCGATGAGGGAATTCTTCAGGTAACCGATTACAAAACGCCGGACCCGCTCGGATTCTATTTCCGAAAATGCGCGCTGCGCGTCGATACCGCGCAGATTGTCGATCTTATCATTCCGGAATTTTCGTTGCTCCGTTCGTTGTCCGCTTTCGGCGGCAGCGGCGACATTCAAAAGCTCAATCCATTCAAGCGCATCACGGACAAGCCGGTCGTCTTCTGGTCGGGCATCATCGACGCCGACACGACGAAGCGCGAAGTCGTTTACGATGTGCCGGATTATTTCGACGGCACTTTGAAAATCATGGCTGTGGCCGTGGCGAACGAAGCGACCGGTTCGGCGGAAAAGGAGACGCTCGTCCGCGGACCGTTCGTCATTACGCCAAGTGTGCCGGTGCTGGCGGCCCCAGGCGACGAATTTGAGGCCGGCGTGACGGTGGCGAACAACACGCCGGCTGCGGAGATTGAACTGCGCGCGCTGCCTAACGAGCGATTGTCGATCTTAGGCGCATCGACGCAGACGCTGCGCATCGCTGAAGGACGCGAACAAAGCGTCGTCTTCAAATTTCGCGTGAATGACAAACTGGGGTCGGGCGAAATCGCATTCGTCGCGCGCGCGGATGGACAGGAGACAAAACGCCACGCGACGTTGAGCGTGCGTCCACCAGTCCCGTACATGACCGACGTGCGCAGCGGAAGTTTCAAAGACAAGATCGACATCTCCATTTCGCGCGACGTGCACGCCGAATTCAGCAAACGCGAGGCGAGTGTCTCCGCGCTGCCGCTCGGACTCGCGCGCGGTCTCGATGTTTATCTCAAAAATTTCCCGTTCGGTTGCAGCGAGCAAATCACCAGCGGCGCGTTCTGCCGTTTGATGCTGGCCGACGAAGCCGATTTCGGATTGAGCCGCGCCGAGATAAACAAACAACTCGAATACACCTTCGGCGTTTTGCGCCGCCGGCAGAACGACCAGGGCGCATTTGGTTATTGGGTCCCGGAAACGGGAGAAAACATCAGCTTCGTCTCGGTTTACGTGATGGATTTTCTGAGCGAAGCGAAAGCCGCCGGGTTCGCGCCGCCTAACGAGACCTTCGCGAGCGGTCTGCGCAATCTGCAAAAGGTGGCGGCCCGCGAGCCGGGAAATTTTTCGGAAGCCCGCACGATTGCCTACGCCGTCTACATCCTGACGCGCCAAGGCGTTATCACGACCAATTACATTCTCAATCTGCGCGACTGGCTGGAGAAACATGAGCGTGAGGCGTGGCAGCGTGACATCACCGCCGCTTATCTCGCCGGCGCGCTGCATCTGCTGCACAAGGATGTCGAGGCCGAGCGTTTGATCGACAATTACAAGATCGACAATCGCAAGTCGGCGGCGTGGGACGATTTCTGCCAGCCGCTCGGGACCGATTCGCAATTCATCGCCGTGCTGGCGCGCGAATTCCCGGCGCGTCTGCGCAAAATCTCCGCGGCGCAATTCGAAAACATTCTGCGGCCGATTGGCGATGGCGAATTCAATACGCTTTCGGCCGCGTATGCGGTGCGCGCGTTAAAAGCGTATTCGCATGCTGTCGCGCAAAACCCGCCTGAGCTCGCCATCTCGGAACTGCGTAAAGACAAAAGTGAAACGCATCTCACGAACGGAGCGAAGCCGCTGCTGCAATCGGAATTTTCCGCGAATGCCAAGACGCTGCGGTTCGCGAGCAATCGAAAATTAAGCGGGCCGGGCGCGTTCTTTCAAGTGGTCGAAGCCGGGTTTGATCGACAATTGCCTAACGAGAAGCTCGCAAACGGTCTCGAAGTTTACCGTGAGCTGCTCGGTAAAGATAACAAGCCGGTTGCACAAACGCATCTCGGCGAAACGGTGCGGGTGCGTTTGCATGTGCGCAGTTTGCAACGCGCGTCGATCTCGAACGTGGCGATTGTCGATCTTTTGCCGGGTGGATTTGAAATTGTCGATTCATCGGCGCGCACGGGCCCGTGTGGAATTCGCGGCGTCGATTATGTCGATGTTCGCGAAGATCGCGCCGTGTTTTTCGTGACGGCGCCTTCGAACGCGCTCGAGATCGATTACCAAATCAAATCGTGCAATCGCGGCTCCTTTGTCGTGCCGCCGGTGTTTGCGGAGTCGATGTACGATCGCAACGTCAAAGGCCGCGGCGTCGGCGGAAAGATCACGGTGACCGAATGATCGCGCGCGTGATCAAATCCGAGTGGGCGAGATCCCTCGCTCTGTTCGGGATGACAGCGTGTGTGGTGTGGCTGGTTTTGCCGAAGCCGGCGCTGCTCGACGGCGTTTCGTTTTCGCAATGCGTGCGCGATCGCAACGGCGCGTTGTTGCGCGTGACCTTGAGCGCCGATCAGAAATTTCGGATGCGCGCGCCGCTCACGAAGATTTCTCCGGAGTTGATCGACGCGACTTTGCGCTACGAAGACAAATTTTACGCGCGACATCTCGGCGTGAATCCGGTCGCGCTCGCACGTTCGATTGTCGATCTTGCGCGGTTTCATCGCATCACCAGCGGCGGATCGACCATCACCATGCAGGTGGCGCGACTGCGTTTTCATCTGCGCACGCGCACAATCGCGGGAAAGTTTTCTCAGATTTTCCGCGCGCTGCAGTTGGAGCGGCACTACTCGAAAGACGAAATCTTGGAGGCGTATCTGAATCTCGCGCCCTACGGCCGCAACATCGAAGGCATCGAAGCGGCCAGTCAGATTTATTTTGGCAAATCGGCGGCGCAATTGAGCGGACCGGAGGCGATCGCGCTGAGTGTGATCCCGCAAAGTCCGACGAAGCGCGCGCTTTTCGCCCAGCGCGACAATGAGTCGGTTAGCGCGGCGCAGAACAATTGGTACGATCGCGCGAAGATCGACAATTACTATGTGCGGGAATTTCGCGCGCGCGCACAAACCGATCGGAAACTTCTCGCGCCACATTTTGTCCAGCAGGTTTTGGAAATTTCGCGCGGACAGAACGAAATCCTAACGACGCTCGATCTGCAGAAGCAACAATCGATCGAACGCCGCGTCACGGATTACATCGCGACGAATCGCAATCGTGGATTCAAGAATGCGGCGGTGATGCTAGTCGACGCGCGGACGATGGACGTGCTCGCGCAAATTGGTTCGGCCGATTTTTGCAAGATCGACATCGACGGCCAGGTCGATGGCACGCGCGCGCTGCGTTCGCCAGGTTCGACGTTGAAACCTTTTGTTTATGCGCTCGCGCTGGAACGAGGACTCATTCATCCATTGTCGATCTTGTCGGATGCGCCGCGAAGTTTCGGCGAATACAATCCGGAAAATTTCGACCGCGAATTTCTTGGGCCGATTCGCGCAAGCGACGCGCTGGCGCGCAGCCGAAATGTTCCTGCAGTCGAACTCGCCTCGCATTTATCGCATCCGACGTTGTACGAGTTTTTGAAAAATGCCGACGTGCGTCTGCCGAAGCCGTCATCGTCATACGGTCTTTCGCTTCCGTTAGGCGCCGCCGAAGTGTCGATGCAGGACCTGGTGCGATTGTACGCGGCGCTCGCGAATAACGGGGAGCTGCGACCGTTGCGATACTCGCAGACAAACTTGACGGCTTTAAGCCCTCAAGTTTCAACCGACGCGGACCGGCGAATTTTCTCGCCCGAAGCGGCGTTTCTTTCGCTCGAAATGCTCGGCAACGTGCCACGGCCGGAGATGAATTGCGCCGACGGTAATCACAGCGCGCCGGTTTTTTGGAAAACGGGAACGTCGCACGGATTTCGCGATGCCTGGTCGATCGCGGTGTTCGATCACTACGTCCTGGCTGTTTGGATCGGGAATTTCGATGGACGGGCGAATCCGGAATTCATCGGACGCACCGCGGCGGGGCCGTTGTTGTTTCAGATTATCGACAGCCTGCGCGCGGGCTGGCCCGAGCCTAACGAGCCACATCTGCCACCGTCGGGGGCGAACTTGAAGCGGGTCGAGTTTTGCGCGGTCTCGGGCGATTTGCCTAACGAGCATTGCACGCAACGGGTGGAAGGCTGGTTTATTCCCGGCGTTTCGCCGATTAAAATATGCGAGGTGCATCGAGAGGTACTTGTCGATCTTGCGAGTGGTCTGCGGATTCCGGTCGATGATGGAACGCGTCCGCTGAAGCGTGAGGTTTACGAATTCTGGCCGGGTGATTTGCTGGCGTTGTTTGAAAAAGCGGGCGTTCCGCGTAAAACGCCGCCGCCATTTTTGCCAAATACTTCGGCCGATCTCGCCAGCCGGACCGGTCGCGCTCCGCAAATTACATCGCTCGTCCGCAACAGCGTGCTGCTTGCAAGCGCGAATACCATTCCGCTGCGGGCGAAAGCCGACGCGGACGTTCACCAGATTTATTGGTTCGCCGGCCGCAGTTTCATCGGCACAAGCGAATCGCAAGGGGTCTTGTCTTGGAAACCGTCGCCCGGCGAGTACGAGATCATCGCGATGGACGATCATGGCCGGGCGCGTTCGTGCCAAATGAAGGTGCGTTGAATGAATAGCGGTGCATCGTCGTCCACTCATGGACGTTCGTTACCTTATGATCCTGAGAATCCTGACTGCGGCACTTTTGTTTGGCCTAACGACCGGCGCGAACGCAGCCGAAGAGACATGGATTTCCTGTTCGACGCCGAAGACACAGTTCGTGCTCACGATTCCAGGAAGCCTGATTCATTCGACGGCGCCGACGGCCACCGGTTGCTCATTTCAAACTAGCGAGGGCGATTTCACCGTGGAAGCGGTGCAGCTCGATCCGGTCGCCGATGTCGAAACGCTCGATGGTCGCATGCAAAAGGAGATTGATGTGCTCGGCAGTACGGTTGGTTACAAAAAGAAAGGCGACACCTGGTTTGTTCTTTCCGGAACCACGCCCGACGGAACGGAATATTATCGCAAGACTTTCACGAATGGTTCGCAGTGGATCACGTTGCGCATCACGTATCCCCACGCCGGCCACAAACAATACGACAAGTGGGTCACGCGCATTGAGAAGACTTTCAAACCATTCGGCGCGTCCGAAGAAAAGAAAGAGGAAAAGCGCGCCGATTAAAAGTGGCTCCAGAGGTAGGATTCGAACCTACGACCAATCGGTTAACAGCCGACCGCTCTACCACTGAGCTACTCTGGAATCGACAACGTTCGCGGCTCGGGCGGCGTATAGATTGCGCAGCCACCATCGCGCGGCAAGTGCCAATCGGCGTCCGCTTATTCCGAGCGCTCGGAAAAATCGAAGTCGGGCTGCTCCTCGATCGATTTGAGCAGTTGATCGAGTCGATCGAGGTGGACCGGCTTCGGCAAGACCGCGATCGCGCCGGCATCGATGAGCTCATTATATGGCGAAAAACCGGAGACGAGGATCACGCGCGCGCCGGGATGTTTCGCAAGAATGTTTCGACACGCAGTCGCGCCATTCAATTTTGACATCCAATAGTCCATGAGCACGACGTCGGGCCGATGACGCGAGTAGGCCTGGATCGCTTCGAATCCGGAGCCGACGACCTCGACTACCTCGTGGTGACAATGCGTGACGAGTGTCGCGAGCGTAGTGCCGACACTTTTTTGATCGTCTGCAATCAGCACCCTCATAACCCGCGAAATTTCGCAGAAGTTTTTGTGCCAATCGCTTTTGTTTTGCTTTTGCGCGCAAGATCGACATAGTCATTTCAGATCGCGGGGTGGAGCAGCCTGGTAGCTCGTCAGGCTCATAACCTGAAGGCCGCGGGTTCAAATCCCGCCCCCGCAACCAATTTCCGGCCTCGCCGGTTTTCAAAGTGCCTGGAAAAATTCTTGTCGGCACAGCCAGTTGGTCGGACCCGGGGTTCGTCGCGCATTGGTACCCGAAGAAAATGAAAGCGGGCGAACGACTCTCTTGGTACGCGGGACAGTTCGAAATGGTGGAGGTGAATTCGACCTTCTACTCCGTGCCGGACGCGCGAACGGTCGAACGGTGGTGCAAAGAGACGCCTAACGGATTCGTGTTCGATGTGAAAATGCATCAATTGTTTTCGTTTCACTCGACGCCGGCGAAGCTTCTGCCGCCGGAATTGCAACGCATCGCCGAGATCGATTCGAAAGGGAAGGTGAATGCGACGCCGAAGCTGCGGGACAAGCTGCTCAAGATTTTTTTGGCGACGATGTCGATCTTGCAACGCGATCACAAACTCGGCGCGCTTTTGCTGCAACTTTCACCCGCTTTTTCGCCGCGCAAACACGAGCTAAACGAATTGGACGATTTGTTAGGCCAGTTGTGGCAACATTCGACCGCGATTGAATTTCGAAATCGCAACTGGGCCACGGGCGACCAGCTAAGATCGACAATCGAATTTCTGCGCCGGCACAACGCCGCGTTTGTGAACGTTGATGCGCCGAAGAGCGATCATTTCACGATCATGCCCACAGATGTGAACGAAGTGACAAATCCGCACGTCGCTTACCTGCGCTTGCACGGACGCGACGCGAAGGCCTACACGACCGGCAAAACCGTCGCGGCCCGCTTCCATTACGATTACAGCGAAAAGGAAATCGCGGAAGTGGCCGAGCGCAGCCGCAAACTCGCGCGCGAGGCCGAGGAAGCGCACATCGTTTTCAATAACAACGCGCTCGATTACGCACCGCGGGCGGCGTTGCGTTTGCGCAAGGCGCTTGGCCAAATCACCAACGTGCCACCACAGACGGGCGAGCTGTTTTGAATTAGGATCTCCGACGTGGAGGAAAGATCGACATCGTCACCTCGTTTGCATTACGGGCCGCGTCTGCCGCGATCGCTCGCGCAATTGAAACAATGGCTCAACGAGCATCACATGACGCTGGTCGCGATCAACGATACGCCGCACTCGATCGCGCTCGGCTGCGGCATCGGAGTGTTTTTCGGCTTCACCCCGCTTTACAGTTTGAAAACGCTGCTCTCGGTCCTGTTCGCGTGGATATGTCGATCTAACAAACTCGCGGCCGCGATCGCGTCGAATTTGCACGACATCTTTTTCCTGGCGATGCCGGCAGTTTATTTTTTCGAGTACAAACTGGGCTGTTGGATTTTGCAGCGGCCGCCGGCGCATAAGGCGTTTCATCATTTTGCGCTCGGCGATTATCTTCACTGGCATTTTCTGCTGCGGATCGTTTGGCCGGCGTTGATCGGCTCGGTCTTGATCGGCGTGCCATCGGCGGTGCTGACCTATTTCGTGGTGCGAATGCTGGTGAGCCGGTCGCGCACGGCGGCAGAATAATTCGCGCGAGCGGCACGCAAGTTGCATCAAAGAACGCCCTAGACTCGTTCTGCCTTTGGCCCCCGACGAAGCTGGACGAGACAGCATTCATAACTATGAAATCGTTCATCGCCTTTGCTTCCAGCCTCCTGCTTTGCTCTTGCGCCGACATGTACGTGACGAAAACCGACGTCGCGGGTTCGTGCGGAACCGGCGCCGCCATCGACGCGAAAGACGTCGCTTCGGGCGTGCGTTACACAACTTGCGGCGTGGGCGCGCATGATCCGCGCGCTATTTACATCCGACCGTTCTGTATCGACACCGCAGTCTTTCAAGGAGACGAAGCCCCGAGCGACGGTGAAATGCCGATTCGCAAGGCGTTGACGCCGGTCGAATTTGCCCAGGATTTGAAAGAAGAACTCGAACGCATGGCGCCGACCCGCATTTTGAAACCGGGTGAAAGCGCACGTGTGGGCTGGGTCGTGGACGGAAATTTTACGGCGGTTGATGGCGGAAGTCCCGTCGGCCGATTCTTCTTCGGAAATTTCGGCGTGGGCCGCTCATTCCTCGCTCTGCACGTGAAAGTGACGGACGTGGAGAAGGGCTGCGTTGTTTATGAATTCGACATGGCCGGCGGCAGCGGTTACCAGGGGAAACTTGGAACGTTGCGCGCAAGCGGTCTTGGCAAAGCGACTCACTTCGATCTGCGAAACGCGGCCGAGCGCGTTTACCTCGCGTTGAGCGCGAATCCGTATCGTTACGCTTCGCGTTCGTCAACGGTCTCGCAATAATTTCGATTGTTGTTCTCAAAACGGCGCTCGCTGCAAAGTGAGCGCCGTTTTGTTATTGTCGATCTTGCGCGCTCGCGGCGCATTGCTAAGATGCCGCGCGATGTTTTCCAAACGCATTCTCGCCATTGTCGCGCTCGCGGTTTGCGCTCAATCCGCGCTCGCCGCGCAGGCTTACATCATCATCGATAGTAAGTCGGGTTACATTTTCGAGGCTGCGAACCCGAAGGAGAAACGGCAAATCGGCAGCCTCACCAAAGTTGCGACCGCATGCGTGGTGCTCGATTGGGCCGAGCGTCGTGGCAATGGCGCACTCGACACCGTCGTTAGCATTCCGCCGCAGGCATTCGTCGGCATTCAGGAGAACAACGTCGGCTTTTCACCGGGCGACCAGATTTCTTTGCGCGATTTGATCTACGCAGCGCTCGTGCAGTCCGACAACATCGCCGCGTTCACACTCGCGGCGCATGTTGGATCGACAATCAACATTACCGGCGGCAACGCCAAGATGGGACCGGTGGACATTTTCGTGTCGCAGATGAATGCGCTGGCGACGAATTTGAAAATGACCAAGACGCGCTTCGTTAATCCGCACGGCATCGACGACAATGTGCGATCGATGCCATATTCGACCGCGGAAGATCTCGCTCGCCTAACGAGATACGCGATGAACAAAGCCGCGTTTCGCTTTTACGTTTCGCAAAAGGAACGCCAAATCTCGTTTCGGCACGAAGGCAAGATGCGCAGTTACATGTTGCGGAACACGAACGAGCTCGTCGGCGCGCGCGGAGTCGATGGCGTGAAGACCGGTCAGACGGCGCGCGCGGGTCAATGTTTGATTTTGTCGGCGCGGCGCGAATCGGAAGTGGCGCAGCAAGGTCAATACGTCAGCGTTTATCCGCGGCACATCCTCGTGGTGTTGTTAGGCAGCACCAATCGTTTTGCAGAAGGCGGCGGATTACTCGCGCGCGGGTGGCAGCTTTTCGATCAATGGTCGGCCGCGGGCAAGCAGGTCACGCCGGAAAAAGTTCTGCAATAGTTAGGCAAGATCGACAATGAAAACGCGCATCGGCGTTCTGACGAGCGGCGGCGATTGTCCCGGACTGAACGCGGTCTTGCGCGGCGTCGTGCTCGCGGCCGAAAAACTCGGATGGGAAGTGATCGGATTCAAAGACGGCTTTGAAGGACTCCTTCCGCCGGGCGATTACTGCATTCTCGATCGCAAGAGCACCGACGGAATCATGGCGCTCGGCGGGACGATGATCGGGACGACGAATCGCGGACACTTCATCGCCAAAATCGGCGCGGGGGATCGCGCGGTCGTGGCGGAAAACGTGATCGCGGATGCGAAGAAGGTACTTGTCGATCTTAACGTGAAAGCGCTGATCATCGTGGGCGGCGACGGGTCGATGGTGACGGCGCTGCAATTGCAGGAGGCGGGCATCAATTGCATCGGCGTTCCGAAAACGATCGACAACGATCTCGAAGCAACCGCGATGACGTTCGGTTTTGATTCCGCGGTCGATGTGGTGATGGATGCGCTCGATCGTTTGCACACGACGGCGACAAGTCATAAGCGCGTGATGGTGGTGGAAGTAATGGGGCGGCACGCGGGTTGGATTGCGTTGCACGGTGGCATCGCCGGCGGCGCCGATGTGATTTTGATTCCCGAGATTCCATTCGATTACGACAGGATCGCCGCCGCCGTGAAGGCGCGTGACGCGGCGGGCGATCTCGGCACGCTCGTCGTCGTCGCCGAAGGGGCGAAGCCGCGTGATGGCCAGCAGATCAAACGTGAAACGCATGGCGGCGAGTTTAAACTTGGCGGCATCGGCGAAATTGTGGCGGGCGAGATCGCGAAACGCACCGGCAAGGAAACGCGCGCATGCGTGCTGGGACATTTGCAACGCGGCGGAGCTCCGACCACGCTCGATCGCATTCTTGGGACGCGTTTCGGCGTGAAAGCGGTGCAACTTGCGAACGAAGGACATTTCGGTTCGATGGTGAGCTACCAAAATTATCAGGTGCGGCATGTGCCGATCGCCGATGCGGTAAATCGATTGCGGTTGGTGCCGCCTAACGGCGAGATGGTGCAGACGGCGCGCGACGTCGATATTTCTTTCGGCGACTAATTCCTGTCATGTTGAGCAAAGCGAAACATGTCTGCTCAATTGTTTGAAACGCGGGACTGTAGGCCAATGATCGGAGATTCTTCGCTTCGCTCAGAATGACAGAAGAAAATGTATGAAGATCGTCCTCGCTTATTCCGGCGGACTCGACACGTCCGTCATTCTTCGCTGGCTCAAAGATAATTACGACGCCGAGATTATCGCGTTTTGCGCAGACATCGGTCAGGAGGAAGAACTCGATGGTCTCGACAAAAAAGCCCTAACGACTGGCGCATCGAAGTGTGTGATCGAAGATCTGCGCGAGGAATTCGCGCGCGATTTCATTTTTCCGATGTTTCAGGCGGGCGCGATTTACGAGGACCAATATTTTCTCGGCACGAGTATCGCGCGTCCCTTGATCGCGAAACGCATGTGCGAGATCGCGCGTGCGGAAAAAGCGGACGCAATTGCACACGGCGCGACCGGGAAGGGGAATGATCAGGTTCGTTTCGAATTAACCGCGGCCGCGCTCGCGCCGGAGTTGGACGTGATTGCGCCGTGGCGCGAGGAAAAGTTTCGAAAAGAATTCCCCGGCCGTGCCGAGATGATCGCGTATGCGAACGCGAATAAAATTCCCGTGAGCGCAACGACCGAGAAATCGTATTCGACCGATCGTAATCTTCTCCACATCAGTTTTGAAAGTGGCGTGCTGGAGGACCCGTGGTTCGATGCCAGCGCGAAAGAGATGCGCGACATGTACAAGTTGAGCGTCGCGCCCGAAGACGCGCCTAACGAGGCGGAACATGTCGATCTTTCATTCGAGTCCGGCAATTGCGTGGAAGTGAACGGGAAGAAACTTTCGCCGCTCGGCGTGATGCAAACGCTGAACAAACTGGGCGGCAAACACGGCATCGGCCGCGTCGATATTGTGGAAAATCGTTTCGTCGGAATGAAAGGCCGCGGCATTTACGAAACGCCGGGCGGCGCGATTTTGCATTTCGCGCATCGCCAAATGGAAACGCTGACGATGGACCGCGAAGTGATGCAATTGCGCGACAGTCTCATTCCGAAATACGCGTCGCTCGTTTACAATGGTTTTTGGTTTTCGCCGGAACGCGAGGCGTTGCAAGCGCTCGTCACCGAAACGCAGCGCGATGTCACCGGCCTCGTTAGGCTGAAACTTTACAAAGGCAACATCATCGTGGCCGGCCGCAAGAGCGCGAAAAGTCTTTACGATTCGAAGATCGCGACGATGGAAGGTGAAAGATCGACATATAACCAAAGTGACGCGACCGGCTTCATTCGCTTGAATGCGCTGCGGTTAAAAATGCGCGCCGCGCAAAAGTCGTTATGAAAATAAAAATTATCGCCGGCGTTGTCGCATCGATCCTGATCGCGCAAGCGCGCGCCGGCGAAACGGTGGTCCTGAATAATCTGCAGGGACCGGAAGGTCCGCTGTTCATTGATGGCAATCTTTATTACGTCGGCTGGATCTCGAACACGCTCGAGAAGTGGGATGGGAAAACTTCGACAGTCTTGAATCACACCGAAGGTTGCGGCCACAACGGTCTCGCTTTGACGAAACGGAAAACATTTCTGCTCGCGTGCACGGACGAGCATGGCGCGATCATGGAACTCGACATGAGCGGCAAGGAGTTGCGCCGATGGGACGCCGATAAAAACGGCCAGCCATTTACCGGCGGCATCAATGACATTGTTGTCGCGCCTAACGGGGCTGCGTACGCGACTGTGTTCGGCCACTATGTCGATCTTCCGACGGAAGTGATCGGAAAAATTCTTTATCTCGCGTCGGACGGTAAGGAGTGGGTCGAAGTCGCGAACGATCTTAATTACGCCAACGGCATCGGCGTTTCGCCCGATCAGAAAACTCTCTACGTCAGCGAAACGGTCGGCAATTGCATGCTTAAGTTCACCATCAACGATGACGGAACGTTAAGTCAGAGATCGAATTTCGCGCTGCTCAATCTGCTCGTTCCGGACAAAAACAAATCGTGGTGGCTTGGGCCGGACAGCATGAAGATCGACAACAAGGGCAACATCTACGTCGCGCAGTGGTTCGGCGGAAAGATTTTGAAAATATCGCCTGCGGGAAAATTGCTGCACGTGTTTGAGATCGCGGCCGGTGACGGCACGACCAATGTCGCTTTCGGCGAAGGCGGCAAAGAACTGTTCGTGACGGTGGTAAAAGATCCTAACGACCCCAAAGCGAAAGGGAGCATCGTAAAGATTCCGAATGCGGATTAAGACTTGATGCGCGCATTCCCGGCGCGACGTTTACTTTGAGTGGACATGCCAGGGGAAAAGCAAACGGACATCGCGCTCGAGATCGGTCACGTTCTTTTCATCGACATCGTCGGTTACACCAAGTTGCTCATTCACGAGCAGCTCGAGCATTTGGAAAAACTGCGCGAGATCGCGCGCGCGACGGAAACGTTCCGCGCGGCGCAACGGAATGGAAAATTAATGCGGCTGCCGACGGGCGATGGTGGCGCGCTTGTCTTTCGCACGAGTCCGGAAGAGCCGGTAAAATGCGCGGTCGAAATTGCGCGCGAATTAAAGAAGCATCCCGAATTGCGTGTGCGCATGGGAGTTCACAGCGGGCCGGTGAAGGAGGTGACGGATTTGAGCGAACAGGGGAACATTGCCGGCGCTGGGATCAATATTGCCCAGCGCGTGATGGATTGCGGCGGCGCGGGTCACATTCTTTTGTCGAAGCGCGTCGCGGAGGACCTCGAGCAATTCGCGCAATGGCGACCGTTGCTGCACGATCTCGGCGCTTTCGAAGTGAAACACGGCGTGACGCTCGCGCTCTTCAATCTTTACTCCGATGATTTCGGGAATCCGGCGCCACCGGCGCGCGCTAAGATCGACAAGGGCAAGATCGACATCGTCGTTTCGCCGGCGCCGAAAAAATCGATCGCGGTTTTGCCTTTCGAAAATTTAAGCGAGGACAAGACTAACGAGTATTTCGCCGATGGAATTCAGGAAGAAATCCTAACGAGGCTCGCGCGCATCGCCGATCTTAAAGTGATTTCGCGCACGTCCACGCAGCAATTCAAAAATGCAACCGGCCGCATCCCCGAAATCGCCAAGCTGCTCGGGGTCGCGACGATTCTGGAAGGAAGCGTGCGTAAGGCCGGCGAGAAAGTGCGGGTGCACGTTCAATTGATCGACGCCGAAAATGATGCGCACCTGTGGGCGGAGCGGTACGATCGACAGTTGATCGACATCTTCGAAGTCGAAAGCGACATCGCGGCAAATATCGCGGACACGTTGCAGGCGAAATTGAGTGGAGCGGAACGGCGTGCCATCGCGGCGCAGCCGACGACAAACATCGCAGCGCATCAGCTTTACCTGCAGGGGCGTTATCATTGGCGAAATTTTCTCGCGCCCGGTTACGAGCGCGTGCGCCAATGTTTCGAGCAGGCGATCGCGCTCGATCCGTCATTCGCGCCGGCCCATGCGGGCTTAACGCTTTATTATTCATTCGCGGCGGCGAACGGAATTTTTGCGCCGGACACATGGCCGCGCGCGGAGGAGAGCGTGGAAAAAGCGTTGCAACTGGATGAGACGCTCGGCGAAGCGCTGAACTCGTTAGCCGCGATCAACATTTATTACAAGCGCGATTGGACCTCGGCCGAACGCGCGTTCAAACTCGGCGCGGAGTTAAATCCAAACTTCGCCGATATTAAACATCACTACGGCGTGGTGCTGACGTTGATGGGGCGCAAAGAAGAGGCGCTCGAACAGATGGAGCGCGCCATGACGCTCGACCCGTTCTTTCCCGGCTTGAATCTTCACTACGGAAAGGCGCTTTTCTTCATGCGCGAATACGACCGCGTCATCGCGCACTTCGCGAAGCTGCTCGAGAGGAATCCGAATTATGCCGCGGCTCACGAATATTTCGGCGACGCCTGCGAACAGAAGGGAATGCACCACGAAGCGATCACGCAATGGACCGCGGCCTTGTCGTTAGGCGGCCAGGCCGAACTGGCCCGCGAGCTCGAGCAGGTTTTTGCCACGGCCGGATTCGAAGCGGCCAAGCGAACGCTGGCGGAAAGGCAATTGGAAGATCTCGATCGTAAAAGTGCGCGCGGCGAATATGTGGCGGCGGCGCATTATGTTTTTGCGCATTTGCGACGCGGAAATTTCGAGGACGCATTTACCTGGTTGCCGAAAATGGTGGCGGAACCCAACTGGTTTGCGTTGCAATTACAGGTCAACCCCGTGCTCGATCCGTTGCGCGCCGATCCGCGTTTCGACAAGATCGCTTCTTCCCTTGTGCTCAAATAGCGAGGCATCCTTGCGAGCCCTACTTGTCGATCTTATATTAAGGGGTCGCGAATTTCAGGAGGTAACATATGCCCACCACAGTTGCTGCTCCAAAGAAAGCTCCGGCGGCGGAGCAGGATTTTCTTCCGCTCGAAGGAACGGATTACATCGAGTTTTACGTCGGCAACGCCAAACAAGCCGCGCATTTTTACAAATCGGTTTTCGGTTTCCAAAGTCTCGCCTACAGCGGACCGGAAACGGGCGTGCGCGATCGCGCGAGCTACGCGATTCGCCAAAACAAACTCACGTTTGTCCTAACGACCGCAATCAAGATCGACAATCCGATTGCCGATCACGTTTACAAACATGGCGATGGGGTGAAGGCGATCGCGTTGCGCGTGAAAGACGCGACTTCAGCGTGGAAGGAAACGACGAAGCGCGGCGGTAAAAGTTATCTCGAACCGAAAACGCTGACCGACGATCACGGCAAAGTGGTGATGAGCGGCATTCACACTTACGGCGAAACGGTGCATCTGTTTATCGAGCGCGAAGATTACACCGGGCCGTTCATGCCGGGATTCGAGAAATGGGAACCGGCTTTCGAAACCACGAGCACTGGATTGCAATATGTCGATCATTGCGTCGGCAACGTCGGTTGGAACCAGATGAATCCGTGGGTGAAATTTTACGAGGACGTGATGGGATTCCGAAACATTCTCTCGTTCGACGATAAAGACATTTCGACGGAATACTCGGCGCTCATGTCGAAAGTGATGAGCAACGGAAACGGATTCGTGAAGTTTCCGATCAATGAGCCGGCCGAAGGCAAAAAGAAATCGCAGGTGGAAGAATATCTCGATTTTTACAATGGCGAAGGCGTGCAGCATGTCGCTATCGCCACCAAGGACATCGTTGAGACGGTGGAGGAATTGCAGCGACGCGGGCTCGAGTTCTTGAATATTCCGTCAACATATTACGACGAACTGCCGTCGCGGGTCGGTCACATCGATGAAGATCTCGAGCCGTTAAAGCGTCTCGGCATTCTGGTCGATCGCGATGATGAAGGTTATTTGCTGCAGATTTTCACCAAGCCGGTGGAAGATCGGCCGACGTTGTTTTTCGAAATCATTCAACGCAAAGGCGCGAAGAGTTTTGGCAAAGGAAATTTCAAAGCGTTGTTCGAAGCGCTGGAGAAAGAACAGGAGCGACGAGGGAATCTGTAAGAGGAGGTAAGATCGACAATGCCATTTTATCAACGACTCGGTGAGCTTCCGCGGAAGCATCACATTTGGTTTCATCGCAATGGCGCCGGGCCGGGCTACAAAGGCGAGGGGATTTATTACGAGCACGTCGTCACGACCGAAGGATTCAACGAAGCCTTCTCGATCATGTATCATCTGCGTCCGCCCACCCGCGTGCGCAGCGTAAAGTTGTTGAAATGCGAAGAGCTGAAGCGCGCGGCCGACAGCCCGCTGCGGCATCATCACTTGAAGACCGCGAATATGGCGCGCCGCGGCGATCTCTACAGCGGCCGCGTTCCGATTCTGTTCAATCAGGACATGACGGCGTGGCGCGCGCGTCCGGAAAAAAATTACGGGAAGTTTCAGTACTACAAGAACGGCGGCGCGGACGAGATCATCTTCGTCTTCAAAGGCGGCGGCACGGTCGAGACGATGTTCGGCAAGCAACGTTACCGCGCCGAAGATTACATCGTTATTCCGCGGGGTATCACCTACCGGCTCGTGCCCGACGATGTCGAACAAGAAGACTATTTGATTCTGGAATCGGCGGGCCCGGTGCGAATTCCGAAACGCTATTTAAATAGCGAAGGGCAGATCAAAATGGGCTCGCCCTATTCCGAGCGCGATTTCCACGGGCCGACCGAATTGAACGTTGTCGATCTTGAAGAAGACACAGAGATTCTGGTGAAGGACGGCCCGCGCTGGACCTGCGTGACGATGGCGCATAACCCATTCGATGTCGTCGGCTGGGACGGCTACGTCTATCCGTTCACATTCAACGCGCAGGATTTCGAACCGATCACCGGCACAGTCCATCAACCGCCGCCGATCCATCAAACATTCGAGATTCGCGGTTACGTCGTCTGCACTTTCGCGCCGCGCATGCTCGATTACGGGCCGGGGGCAATGAAAATTCCGTGGGTGCACGATAACGTCGAAGCCGACGAAGTCTTGTTTTACGTGCGCGGAAATTTCGGATCGCGCAAAGGAATTGAGCCGGCATCGATCACGCTGCATCCGCGCGGAATCCCGCACGGCCCGCATCCGGGCACGATTATGGCGAGCAAAGACGCGACGCGCACGGAAGAGCTCGCGGTCATGTTCGACACCCAACACACGCTCGAGCTGACCGAAGCGGCCGTCGCGATGGACGACGAGAAATATCCGTTGAGCTGGCTCGATTAGCGATTGTCGATCTTACATGGGCTCGTTAGGCAACGGCGAAACAGAATTGCAGGCGGCGGAGCGTCGCATCGGCAAAATCCAGCGTTGCGGGGCCGCTCGTCTCGCTAATCTCGAGCAATCGTACTTGTCGATCTTGCAGGCGATCGGCGAGGACCCGGAGCGCGAAGGTCTGGCGCGCACGCCGGGACGCGCCGCGCGCGCGTTCGAATTTCTCACCGAAGGCTATCGCCAATCGCTCGACGAGATCGTTAACGACGCCATCTTCGAATCGGAAGCGAGCGAGATCGTTCTCGTCAAAGACATCGAGCTCTATTCCATGTGCGAGCATCACATGTTGCCGTTCATCGGCAAAGCGCATGTCGCTTACATTCCACACGGCAAAGTGATCGGTCTCTCCAAAGTCGCGCGCATCGTCGATATGTTTGCGCGGCGATTGCAGACCCAGGAAAACCTGACCATGCAAATCGCCGATGCCCTCATGCGTTCATTGCATCCACGCGGGGTCGGCGTTGTCGTCGAAGCCAAACATCTCTGCATGATGATGCGCGGCGTCGAGAAGCAGAATTCTGAGATGACGACGTCGTGTTTGTTAGGCTCGTTTAAGGAAGACGCGCGCACGCGCTCTGAATTTCTCGCCCTCCTAAAGGAATAACGGCCGTCATGTTGTTGACGGTCAGCAAACGCATCGAGTTCTCGGCGTCCCGGCGGTTGTTCTCGCCGCAGTTGTCGATCTTGCAAAATCGTCAGCGTTACGGCGATGAAAGCGCCGCGCCATACGGAAGCGGACGAAATTACGTCGCCTATTTTGTTTTCAGCGGCGAACCCGACGCGGTCACCGGCATGCTCATCAATATCAGCGACATAAAACGTCGCGCCGGCGAAATCATTAATCCGCGATACGACCATCGTTTTCTGAACGAAGACAATCCCGCTTTTCGCGAAGTCGTGCCGACCGCGGAAAACATTGCGCTCCAACTTTTACACGACGTCATGCCGTTGTTTGCGAGTGAGCGCGCGAAACTCGCCGCCGTCCATCTGCGCGAATCGCCGACGCGAAGCGCGACTGCATTTGCGAACGGGCCCCTGGATGCGAATTACTGGTTCGAATTTTCGGCGGCGCGTCGCACGATGTCTCCGCACCTCAGCAGCGAAGAAAACGCGAAGCTGTTCGGCCCGTCGGTTAACGACCACGGACATCATTATCGCGTTCGGCTGACGTTCGATGGCAACAGTCTGCGCGATGACATTGTCGATCTTATCGAAGCTTTGCATGCCGCACTCGATCATAAGCATCTGAATAACGACGTCTCGGGCCTGCGCGATCAGCCGGTCACGACCGAATCGCTCGCGCGCTTGCTTCTGCGCGAAACGGCCAAGCGCGCGACGGTCGATCGTTTAAGATTGCACGAGCGCGAAGATTTCTTCGTCGAGGCGTGGCGTGGCGGCGAAATGTTTGTCGGCATGCGCGAAAGTTTCGGCGCAGCGCATCGATTGCACGTGTCGCAATTCAGCGACGCGAAAAACGCCGAGCTTTTCGGCAAATGCAATAATCCAGGCGGGCACGGGCACTTTTACACGACCGAGCCGACGATCGCGGGAAACTATGACGAGCGCACCGGCGCGGCGTTCGATTACATGCAAATGCGAAATGCGATTTCGGAGTCAATCGCGCCGTGGCGCGATAAACATCTCGATCGCGAGGCCGAGGAATTTCGCGCACAGTCATCAACGGGCGAAAACATCGTGCGCGCGCTTTTCGACAAGATCGACAATCGCATGGAGCAGCGGCTTGTTAGGCTGCGGTTGTGGGAAACGCCGAACAATCGGTTTACCTTGCGGCGAATATGAGCCACGGATGAACACGGATTTACACGGATGTGCTGCGCAGATTCCGGTCATCCGTGTCCATCCGTGTTAATCTGTGGCTGAATGAAAAGGATTCTCATCACCGGCGCGAGTCGCGGCATCGGTCGCGCGATCGCGGAAAAGCTGGCGGGTGAAGATGTCGATCTTTTATTGCACGGCCGCGATACCGTCGCACTCGCCGAAGTCTGCAAACGCGTCCGGGCGAAGAGTGTGACGAAGTTAATTCACGATCTCGCGACGACGCGCGGCGTTTGCGATTTGATCGCGCAAGTCGGCGACAAACGGTTAGACGTGCTCGTGAACAACGCGGGCATCGCGGTGGTGAAGCCGTTTACCGAAATCACACAAGTGGAATGGGAGCAAACGCTCGGCGTGAACGTGACCGCGCCGTTCATGTTGATCCAGCATTTCGCGCCGCGCATGCCGCCAGGATCGACAATCGTCAATGTGCTTTCGATCGCGGCCAAGAGCGGCTTTCCCGGTTGGAGCGCGTATTGCATGAGCAAATTTGCGCTCGAAGGATTTTCGCAATCGGTCCGCGAAGAATTGCGCGAACACAAGGTGCGGCTGATCAACATTTATCCAGCCGCGACGGCCACGGAAATCTGGAACAACGTGGCCGGCGATTGGCCAACGGAAAAAATGATGTCGCCGAATGAGATTGCCGACGCGGTGGCGTTTGCTGTTTCGCGCGACGCCGATGTCGCGGTCGAAAACATTTCCATCACGAATGTGACCGGCGCATTATGACGCCATGAACGCTCTCTCCGGGGAAATTTGGATCAACGTTTTCGCGTCGATCATCGCCTCGGTCGTTTTGCTCGGCGCCGGTTTTCTCTGGGGCAAATACAAGGAGCGTCACAAATTCGGACGCAAGCTCGAGGAGTATGACTTCTATCCATTCACGATCTCGCGCGAAAACTTCGGCGAGTTCAATCTGAACAATTTTCGCCTCGGCATGCATTACTTTTTGAAGAACAACGATTACACCGCCGCGCGTCAGCTCATCTTTATCGGCGAGCAGAACAGCGTGCGTGAAAAACTCGAGCCGACCGAACAAAAGGAATATGCGCGTTTGTTCGACAAGTACGACGGCAAACGGATCGTCGATGACACGAATGAGTATCTCGAAAATTGCGTGCGCATCGTCAGGCTGATCGGGAAATCGTTTCCGAACACCGGCATCGAAATCCTGCTGCACAATCTCGCCGATCCGGCGCATTCGCTCGTCGCGCTCGAAAATAATGCGACCGGTCGCCATCTGCGCGATGGAACGACAAATTTGTTGATCGATTTGAAAAAGCGACAGCTCGCGAACGAAGACAAACTCAACTACGAGCTGAATATCGGCGGGCGAAAATTCAAGTGCACGACCATTCCGATCGTGCGCAAAGAATTCGGCGTCGTCGGCGCGATCTGCATCAACATCGACGCGAATTACATCACCGAGCAGGTCATGCAAGATCGACAACGTATTGAAGAATGGTTTCGGAATTTTCTCCGCACCGACATGCAGCTCGACGAAAACATTTTGAACAAAGACGAGTTCGCCAAGGCGCAAAAAGGGAAGCGCCACTTCAAAGACGAATCGGTCTGACTACTTCGGCGGCGCCTGCCTCGCTTTTGTCATGTCGAGCGAAGTCGAGACATCTCTCATTGAGAATGATTAGAGATTCCTCGACTGCGCTCGGAATGACAGAGCTTATTTCGGCGACGACTGCAGCGCCGCCTGAAAATCCGGCTGCTTGTGATATTCGACCAGCCGGAATCCCCAACTAATGAGCGTCTCGAAGTCTTTCGTCGCCGCTTTCTTTTCCTTGAGGAACTTGTCGATCTTCGCTTTCAGTTCCGGCTGCTGTCCTGTCACGTCGAGGATTTCGAAAATCTCCATCGACAAGAGCCAGTCGTTAGGATGTTCGGCTTGCTGCGTCTCCCAAATTTCTCCGAGACGTTCGTAGCCTTTTTGGGTCTCGCGAATCTGTCGGACTTGCGCATATAGATTCTCCAGTTTCTTTCGTTTTGCGTCCGATGGAACTTTGATGGTGCGCTCTTTCGGCACCAGCGCCACTTCGTTGTAAGCTTCTTTGTCGGCCGCGCCGTTGAACACGGATGTGATGCGATCGCCCACCGCCATGTCGAACGTGCCCCAGTCCGGATCGAACAAAATGCGATCGCCGTATTTCGCGGTGCAATTCGAAAATGTTACGAGCAATGTTTTGCCGTCACGCTGAAGTACCTTGTCGATCTTACCTTCAACGATAACGCCGCTTTCGAATTCCAATTTCGTCGTTGTGCCTTCGCGCAGTTCGTTAGGCTTGAAATTGCCGATTGGCGAACCGAATCCTTCCTTGTGATAATCGCGGCCGTGACCGTCGAGTTGTTTATCTTTGTAGGAAAGCGCCGACGGACCTTTGCTGTGCAAATAAATCGGATTGTTCGCAAGATCGACAATCACTTCATCGAACACACCGGTGACCTGAACGCCGCTTGAATACTGGCAGGTCGCGACGTTGTTGCACTCGATCGCTTTCTTGACGCCTTCGAGCCCGCCGACTTGATAGGCCATCTTGCGCGCAAATTCCTCCAGCACATCGCGCAGATGTTTGAAGTCGCGGCAGACAAACAACTGCGGTTGCTTCGTCGTGATATCGAACGGCTGGTTCATCGCGTCGATCGAGTAGGGGATCTTTTTCACGTTTGCTTCCAGACACGAAACCGACTCGCCGATCGAGGAGAGCAGACCGGCGCCGTAAATTTTCGGATTCTCGACCGTGCCGATGAGTCCGTACTCCACCGTCCACCAATGCAAGCGCGAGAGCAGCGCCATTTCGGATGGCTCACCGAGGTTTTTGAAGCGCCGCTCAACTTCTCGCGTCGCTTCTTCCACTTCTTTCGCGTCGCTATTCGGCTGCTCCTTCAAGATCGACAAGTGACGGATCGCTTGGTAGAGCTCGAAATCTTTTTTCGATTGCATCGCGCGCGCGCCGACTTCGCCGAAACGCTGCAGATAATTCGAGTATTCGCGATCGACAATGATCGGCGCATGTCCGGCCGCTTCGTGCACAATGTCCGGCGCCGGCGTGTATTCGATGTGGTGGATCTGGCGCATGTCGCACGCGATCACCAGAACATTGTAAGCCTGAAATTCCATAAACGCCGACGGCGGAATAAATCCGTCCACCGCGACCGCGCCCCAACCGATCTTGCCGAGAATGTCGTTCATCTCTTCGATGCGCGGAATGCGTTCGAACGAAATGCCAGTGTCGAGCAAGCCCTGGAAATAAACTTTGTGCGCGTACTCGCGCAGGAAAAAAATGTTCTGTCGCATGATGTAGCGCCAGACGGCGTGATCGACCGGCGTGTAATCGTCGTAACGCTGATCGACCGCGAACTGGAGCAGATGTTTCGGCAGCGACTGCACCGCGCGGTTCGTTAGGCTGAATGATTGAATGCTCATGTACGTCCTCCGCTGCGAGGGTAAAATAAGCCCATTCGCAAGATCGACAAGGTGGAACGCTGGTGTATTCGCGACATTTGCCGGCGCACTCAACGGAAAGAGCTTTCAAATCGTGAGAACAGTTTGTTATCATCGTCGACGGCAAGGGAAGAACTGGGATGAGACATTGGTCAACGACACACAAACTGAGTTTCGCATTTGCGATTTTCGCGGGTATCGCGTTATCGGCGGGCGCGGCGGCGATTCCGACCGTCGGCGTCTATGATGAGACAGCGACGCAAACGAACAACGTCGATTTCAACGGTGCATTCAGTTCCGGCACCGGCGGCGCGACGGCGGCGAACACGACTACGGCCAGCACTGGCAACGGCGCCGCGTATTCGACGACCGGCCCATTCAATTCGGCGATCGCGACGGCGTTTGCCGCCGACGCGGGAGGCATTTGGAATTTCGACACGCAGACCACAGGCAATTTGCCCGCGGCAAATGTGTTGAGTTACGGCGTCGGCCAAACCAAAACCATCACGTTGACGCAAACGAACCCGAGCACGCCAATGTTTGTCAGTTCCGGCGGGCCAACGCACGACGCCGCTTCGATTTCGCTGAGCAACTATCTCGACAACGTCAACGGTTTCTCCTACGCGTTTTCATTCAGTAATCTCACCGGCGGTTCGCCGGGAGAGACCGGCGTCATTCAACTCGGATTCACCGTTTTGTCCGCTTCGGATCCGAACAACAATGTTCCGATAAATTTTGGCACCGTGACCGCCATTGCAAACTTCAGTAACGGCGCAACGGTCACTGAGACTGCGACGATTAATGCACTCAAAGGCGCGGCCGATACGTTCTTCGGATTTATCGCGCCGGCTGGTACCACCATCACCAGCTTTTCCGTTGCATCGTCGGGAGCCGGCACCGGATCGCCCGACTTCGACGACATTGCTTTCATTACTAACGCGGTTCCCGAGCCGGGCACGTCGGTGCTCTTCTGCGTCGCAGCGGCGGCGATCGGTCTTCGCCGGCTGAGGCGTCGATCTTAGAGTTTACGCGACGCAAATTTTCAGCGAAACGAAATACTTTTGCGTCGGAATCGCCGCGCAGTTTGCATCAGAAGATGATGACCGTATTGCCGACGCTGACGAGATCTTTCAATCGCACCGCGTCCCAGTTCGCCAAGCGAATGCAACCGTGACTCGCGGCGCGACCGATAGTCTCGGGATTGTTCGTGCCGTGAAGGCCGATGCCGGGGCGATTCAAGCCGGCCCACATCACGCCGACCAAGTTGTTAGGCCCGGGCGGGAGATTAAAAAAGTTTTCCGTGCGCACGCCGTGATTGAGCATCCCTTCGTCGTAACGAAACCACGGCCAGGTCGTGATGCCGACGATGCGCCATGTCCCGACCGGCGCGGGTAACGTTGTCGATCCTGGCGTGATCGGAAAAACGCAGACGAGCTGGTCGTTGTCGAAGACTTCGGCGAGGCGCTCTTTCGTATCGACGAAAACCTTGCGCGTTTTGAACGCGGGATTCTCCTTCAATTGCTCTTCGCGCACGTTCTCGATCACGAACGGCAAGACGTTCGGCACTTTCAACTCGTCGCCCGGTTCGAGATGTTCCAGGTCGAGATCGCGGTCGAGATTCAGTTTGCGAATGTAATCCTCGGCCGAATGAAAACGCTCGGCCACGAATTCGAGCAGCGAAGTGTATGGCTGGAATTTGAGTCTCGCTTGCGCGGCGTGATCGCTCGGCAGATCGCCGACGAAAGCGAGATCGGCGCCTTTAATCGTGTAAGTCGTAAACGTGACCGGCACCTGATCGAGCATCCACTGATCGACCGCTCCGGTCTTCGGCATGGCGTGGGCGTGTTTGTAAGAGATGAGCGCTTTACGAAAAAATTCGCCCATGCGGCCGTCGATCTTGCCCGGACCGAAATCGACGTTGTCCAAAAAAATCTGGAGACGCGTAGCCGTTTCTTCGTCGTAGTTAGGCAACGCCACCGGAAAAACTTGTTGCGCCGGTGGCGCGGCTGTTGGCCTGGTCGCCTTCGTTTGCGCGGAAGCGAAGATCGACATCGACAAGATCGACATCGTCGCAACGAACAACTTTTTCATCGCGCGTCGCCTTTTGGAAACAAGACCTTGTTCGGCTGCTCGTTCAGCGCCGCGAGAAGTTTGGGAATGAGACGCGTCTTGACCGCGCCGGCTTCGCGCGGGGCCACGACGTAACGCACGATGGCGTCGATCCAGGTCATTTCGTCGGCCCGAAAGATGACGCGCGGATGCGCTCGCACCTCCAATTCGTCCACCGGAGTGCGCGCGAGCAATTCGCGAAATGTTTCCACTCGTTTCATCATTTCTTCGCCGATCTCCTCCTGCACGATGCGTTGCATGGTTTCGGCTACGAATTTCAAATCGGCCTGATAACCAATTTGAAACTTGATCTCATTCCAAATGTAGGGAAACAGCGGCCAGGAATAATTCCAGATGATTTCATCGAGGACTTTTTCGTTTGGAAAACGAATGACGCGGCCGCTCGGGTGATCGGTCGAAAGATATTGTCCGCCAAATTCCCAGAGCGTGGTGTCGAGATAACCGACGTCGATGACATCGCCGGTGGCGTCGCCGATTTTAATGCGATCGCCGACTTGAAACGGCCGCCGAACGAGAATGTAAATCCACGCAATGAAACTTTTCATCGGCGTCTGCACGGCGAGCCCAACGATGATGGAACCGACGCCAAGCGCGGTGAGCGCTGCGTACCAATTCACGAAGATGACCGAGATGGCGATGACCGCGACGAGGAGCGAGACGAGAAGCTTCTGGATGCGACCAAGCGTGAACCGCGTCACGGCATCCTGGATGCGGCCGATGGCGTAAACTTTTACCGCTTTCGCGATCGCGAGCACAACCACGATGAGAGCAAAGCCGCGCAACAAGCGATGGCTGAACTCGACTTCCGCTTCGACCAGCGGCAAAAATCTTGAGCCGATTAAATAATAGAGCACCGCGCTGCCGAGCAGAAGCAGGCCGTGGGTGGCGAACAAAAACTTGTCCTTCGCCGCCGCTTTGACTTTCGCCTCCGCCCTCTGGCCGGTCGCGCGCTCGAGCTCCTTCTGGACCTCGGGTTGCTTACTAAGATCTTCGGCGGACTCGGGCATTAGTTAACGTGAATGCGATTGTCGATCTTGCAACGTCGTTAGGCGGTTTTGATCCAGCAACGCAAAACTTCCGCTACGCTCCACGCTTGCGCGATGCAACCGCCCGCCAAATGCGGCTCTCTCGCGTCGAACACTTCGCTGATCGTGCCGACGCCGTCGTCGATCAGGTGTTGCGGAAATGTTTCGAGAAACTTGCGCGCACCTTGTCGATCTTGCGGATGAACGCGCAGCCATGCGTCGATGAATGGGCCGATGAGCCACGACCAGACCGTGCCCTGATGATAAGCGCCGTCGCGTGAACGAAGGTCGCCGGAGTAAATCGGTTTGTATTCCGGATCGTCGGGCGCGAGCGAGCGCAAGCCGACCGGCGTAAGCAATTTCTTCTGCGCAAGATCGACAACTGCATTCCAGCGGGATTGGTCGAGCACGGGATGATCGAGCGAAATGGCGAAGAGTTGGTTCGGGCGAAATGATCTGTCGTTCGCGCCGGCTTCCCCGTTGCAATCGACGACATCGAATAAATAACCGCCATCGTTGTACCAAAACTTTTCGTTGAATGATTTGCGCGCCCGTTCGGCGTGTTGCTCGTAGGTCTCAGCCGAGCTGTCGTGTTCGTCGCGCAACCATTGCGCGAGCAATTTCACGGCGTTGTACCAAAGCGCGTTGATCTCGACCGCTTTTCCGCGCCGCGGCGTCACCACCCAATCGCCCATCTTCGCGTCCATCCACGTGAGTTGAAAACCTTCTTCGCCTTGCGCGAGCAAACCGTCGGCAGGATCGACATGAATATTAAATTTCGTTCCGCGCAGATGATGTTCGACGATGTCGATCAAACGCGGCAGCAACGAACGCAGAGTGGTGCGGTCGTTCGTCGTTTCGACGTAGCGATGAATGGCGTGAAAGAACCAGAGCGTCGCGTCGGCGGTGTGATACACGCCTTTTTTCGAACTGTCGGGAAACATGTTCGGGATCAACCCGTCGCGAATATAATTGCCGAACGTGCGCAGGATGTAACCGGCTTCGAGCCAGCGGCCGGTCGTTAGGGTGAGACCCTCGAGGCTGATCATGGTGTCGCGGCCCCAATCGGTGAACCAATGGTAACCGGCGATGACGGTGCGAACTTCGTCCCCGGCCGCATGCGCGCGCGCGGCCTCTTCGAAACGGCCGGCCGGCGTGATGATGAATTGATCGGCCGCGTAACTGAGTTCCGCGCCAAAATCTTTCCGCGCTTCTTTGTGCGCGTTCTCGAGCAACCGCCCGCGCCGCTGCCGCTCCGCATGCACCAAGTCGTTAGGCGAAAGCACTTCGACGACTTCCCATTTCTCGGTCGAAGCGATGATCGTGGCCGGCTCGTTAGGCGCAAGATCGACATGGAAATATCCAGGACTCCACAGATCGCCCTCGTAGGCGTAGCCGCGGCTTTGCTCGAGCCGATACATGACCTGATGCACCTTGCAGGCGTCGATCGTGAACTTGGCCTCTCCGCACATTTTCATGCGCACGGTTGGCATGCCGGGTTTGTTCGGACTCACTTCGTAACGATTGCCGACCGAGGACAAGCGATACGGCCCCGAGGTCCCTTTGTTCACCTGCACTTCGTGATGACGAAAGTGAAACGCCGGCCGCAATTCCAAACGCAGACGCGCGTCGCCTTCGACAATGGCGTAATGAACATAGACCGTGTTTTGCAGATGCGGCATGACTACGCGTTTTTCGATCACGACGTCGCGCACGTGGTAAGTCCACACCGGCAATCCATCCTCGAGCCGGAATTCGCGGAGATATTCCGCGCTCTTTAATTCAAGTTGCCCGCCGGCGCGTTCCTCCGCGCCTAACGAAACCACATCATCTTCGCCGAAGCGCAACGTTTCCGAAACATGACTCCACATCACCATGCGACCGAGCGGCGCCGGCAATGATGCGATGAGCAATCCGTGATAACGGCGCGTGATCGCGCCGCTCACCGTGCCCGAGGAGTAACCGCCGAGCCCGTTGGTCACGATCCATTCGCGACTGAGCAAAATGTCGCGCGAACTTTCGCGCGGATGCCACGGCAAGGTGCGAACGACCGTCGGCCGATAAGCGTTCTGCATGCGATTGTCGATCTTAGCGCACTTTTGGTTCTTTGCGCGGCTTTGTCGCCGGGACCGCGCGCAACGCCACGGTCTCTTCCGCGAAAAGTGTCCAGCCATCATCACGCACCACTCGACGCACGCCAAGTCCACCGTACTTCGCCGCCTCGCTCGTCCACAATGTTTCCCATTCGTATCCATCCGGCGGCGCGAGCAGCGGTTCGGGCGCCGGGCTGAAGACGTGCTGACTGCCAAGGTTCACCAAAAGCAATCGCTCATCATCAGGTCGCTCCGCGAAATAGCGCAGGACAAAGGAGTCGGTCGAGAGAACAGCGCCATCGACGCCGTTTTGTTTGAGCACGCGAAAGCGGGCATCGGTTTGGCGCAGCTGAATGAGATCGCGATGCAACGAATACAATTGCGGAAACCGGTCGCGATCGCTCCAGTCGAGCTTGCAACCTTCGAACGTGCTGCGGTGAAACGGCACCGGCAATCGCGCCTGCACTTCCGGCGTTGCGACTGAAGGAAATTGCGCGAGAAAATCGAAACGGCCCTGGCGCACCGCTTCCTTCAATTTGTCGTCGCCGACGTCGCTGAAGTAACGGAATACCGCAGTCGCGCCGAATTCCTGTCCTTGAAAAAGCAACGGCGTCCACGGCCCTAACAAAAGCAACGCTACCATGGCGCGATAACGCGGCGGCGAAGTCAAAAAACGAACGCGTTCCCCGAAAGCGGTGTTCGCGACCTGATCGTGATTTTCAATGAAGGAAATGAACGCGTCCGGCCTGGTGCCGAACGTCGGATAGCCGCGTTCCGCTTCCTGCCACACATATGGCTGACCCTGAAACAGGAAACCGTATTTCGCGGCCGAAATAAATTCCTGCGGACTCCCGCAGTAGTCGGTGTAGTAGGCCTCGCGAATTCCGGTGAGCGCGACCATCGCCGTGTGGTGCCAGTCGTCGTTCCATAATCCATCGAGGTCGTCGCCGTCTCGATCGCGCGGCCAGATCAATTTCGTTTCTTGCCGCTCGTTTTCCGCGACCAAAACAATATGTCGATCTTGCGCGGCTTTACGCGCGGCCCGGCCGATGGCGCCGACGATGTATTCCTCCGACTTGTCGCGAATACTTTGCGTCGCGTCGAAACGAAAACCGTCGAAATGAAATTCGTGGATCCAGTAGCGGCCGTTCGTGATGAAGAACTCGCGCACCGGCCCGGATTGTTCGCCGTCGAAATTAATCGAATCGCCCCATTCATTTCGAATCGCCTGGCGCGTGTAATGATCCGAGAACGCGCCGAGATAATTTCCGTCCGGTCCGAAGTGGTTGTAAACGACGTCGAGGATCACGCCCAGGCCTAACGAATGCGCTTGATCGACAAAGAAACGCAAATCGTCCGGCGTCCCGTAGAGATGGCACGGCGCGAAAAGATTTACGCCGTCGTATCCCCAGCCGAATGCGCCGGGGAAATCGGCGATCGGCATCATCTCCAGCAGCGTGATCCCGTCATCGCGCAAGATCGACAACTTCTCCGCCGCGGCGCGCCACGTTCCTTCCGGCGTAAACGTGCCGATGTGAAATTCGTAAATGATTTGGCCGGGCAGCTGCACGCCGCGCCATTTTGCGTCGTTCCATTTGAATTGCGTTGGATCGACAATCGCCGATAAGCCGTGCGGCCCATCCGGTTGCCAGCGAGACGCTGGGTCGGGATAAATTTTCTCGCTGCCGTCGATGCGAAAGCCGTAGCGGTCGCCCGCGCGTGCGTGCGTTGATCCGAAAAAATATCCGTCCGCTTCCGCTTCGAGCGTGTGCGCGTCGCCGCCGTCAATGACGATGTCGATCTTGCGCGCTTTCGGCGCCCACACCCGAAAATGCGTTTCGTTTTCACCGATCAACTCCGCGCCAATCGGATAACGGCGTTTGATTTCTCTTTTCATCACAAGATCGACAACTAAAACTCGCGCTTCTACACAACGTGCGCTCGAACGTTACGCAAATCGATCATCCTTTGGCCGCGTCCAAATTGTCGATCTTGCGCGCGAAAACCACGGCGCCGGACGAATTCCGGCGCAATCTGCAGGAGCTCTCGATCATTTTGCTGACCGAAGCGACGCGCGCGTGGACGACGCGCGACATCGAAATTGAAACGCCGTTAAAGAAATGCGCCGGCAAAATTCTGGCCGGCCCGGTCGTGATCGTTCCGATCTTGCGCGCCGGCCTCGGCATGATCGACGGCATGTCGCGCTTTCTGCCGGAGGCGAACGTTGGTCATGTCGGAATTTATCGGGATGAAAAAAGTTTGCGCCCGACAACCTATTTTTGTCGGTTGCCGTCCGAACTTAGCGCCGCGCAAGTTGTCCTTGTCGATCCAATGCTCGCGACCGGTCACAGCGCGTGTGCGGCGTTGGAGCTTTTGAAAAAGAACGGCGCGACTAAGATTCAATTCATCACGCTGGTCGCGTGCGAACCGGGGATCGCGCAAGTGCAATCGCAACATCCCGACGTGCAAATCATCACCGCCGCGGTTGATCCCGAACTAAACGAATCCGGCTACATCGTTCCCGGCCTCGGCGACGCGGGCGACCGCTACTTCGGCACGCTGTAAGATCGACAACTAAACTTCCGTCAACGCCCAAAACTTTGCGAACGCGCTCGGCCAGGTGCGATCGGCGACGCTGGCGCGCGCTTGTTCGCCCATGCGCACGCGTAGTTGTCGATCTTGCACGAGTCGGCGGACAGCGTCCGTGAAATCTTCGACGTCGTGCGATTTTGTGATGAAACCGTTCGTCTCATTTTGCACGAGCTCTTTCGGACCGCCGGAATCGGAGACGACGACCGGAACGCCGGAGGCCTGCGCTTCGATGATGACGTTGCCGAAGGTGTCGGTTGTGCTCGGAAAAACAAAAATGTCGGCGGATGCGTAAGCGTTCGCGAGCTCTTTGCCGCGCAAGGTGCCGGTGAAGCAGGCTTCCGGTAAATCCTGCGACAACGACTTCGCATAAGGTCCGTCGCCGACGACGAACAATTTCACGGGCAATTTTTCGTCGCGCAGTTTGCGATAAGCATTCGCGAGCACGTCGAGATTTTTTTCCTTCGAGACGCGGCCGACGTAAAGCAGGCGCACTTCTCCGTTCGTCGGCTGGAATTTTCGCCAGAAATTTTCGTCGCGGCGTTGCGGCGTGAAAAGATCGACATCGAGTCCGCGCGGCAGAATTTTCAATTTGTCCGGCTCGAAACCGCGTTTGATCCAGCTTTGCCGATAAATTTCCGAGTTCACGAACACGGTATCGACCTGTCCGTAGAACCAATGCATGAAGCCCCACGCGACGCTTTCGAGGAAGCTGTCCTCGGTCAGGAAGCGAACGTATTGCGGAAAATCGGTGTGATAAATCGCGCTTGTTTGCAGATTCAACAATTTCGCCGCGAACAACGCCGTTAGGCCGATCGGGCCTGGCGTGCTGATGATGATCTCGGTGAAACCTTCGCGCTGAATGTAATCGAGCATTTGCAAAATCGGCGGGAAGCTCAGCTTTTGCAGCTCGTATTCCGGCAGCTCGAATTCGCCGATGGGCGCGAAGTTTTTCAAAGGGATATTGTCGATCTTGCACTCGCTCCGCGAGGTCACCACGGTCAGGTCTTTGCCCGCGGCCGCGCCCGCCGCGGTCATTTTGCGAATCGTGGTCGCGACACCGTTCACGTCTTCGAGCGTGTCGGTGAACCACGCGCGTTTGTTATTTTGCAACGCCGGCGGAATCGCGCCGGTCATCGCGCGAAAAACTTCGCGCAACCATTTCCGATTCGGCGCTTGCGAATGAAATCCGTAAATGTAGGGCGCGAGCATAACGAGAATGGGCACGATCGCGCTCACCGCCTGCATTCCTTCGACCACGTTTCCGCTCCCGACTTGCTGCACGAATTTCGTGAACAACCGATAAGCGAGTTGCTCGGCGACAGTGTTCGCCATCAAGAACGTTTTGCGCTCCGGCTCCATCGCGTCGTCCGCTTTCGCTTCCGCTTTTTGGAATTGTTTCGAGAGTTCGTTCCACAGGGACATGTTCGCCGGCTTCATCAGCTCGAAGATTTTTCCGGACGCGACGCCTTGCGCGAAAACGGTCGCCTTATCTTTGAGCGACAACTCGGTCGGGTCGCGTCCTTCCATGAAGCGTGAGAACATTTGCTCGATCAATTTTCCGGTCGGCCCGAGTTTTTCCGGCAGACGATCCTGGATGAAGGCCGAAAGCGTGTTGTAAAATCCGTGCGATAACGCCAGCGGCGTGCCGGCTTTGCCTTTGGCCTCGCACGCGCCGCTGCGGACGTGCTCGAGAAATTCGATTGTCGATCTTGCGCGAGGCGTTTCGGTGTACGCCGACGCGATGAATTGCCCGCCGTGATCATCCGAGCCGCCGACGAAAATCTTTTTCCACGGCTCGGCGTGCGTTGGCCAGAGATCGTGTTTGTTCGCGTAGAGGTCGATCTTCTCCGGCGTGAGATTGCCTAACAAATCGCGAGCGAGATCGCTCAGGAGCGCATCGCGCAATCCGTTCAACACTTCGAAACGTTTGAACAAGAGAATGAGCCGCTCCAGATGCGACGCGGTCAGTTTGCCGTTGATGCTGTAGAGCGGATGCGCGACCGCGTGAACGATGTGCTGTGTCTGAAGATAACGCTGCAGATCGAAAATGTTCTCGCGAAGATCGACAATCGCCGCGTGCTGCGTTTCCGAGATTCCCCACGCGAGGATGTCGATCTTGCACGGATCGCCCGGGAAGTAGGTCGTGATTTGTTCGCTCAGGAATGTGTTCGGCAAATCGGCGATCGTTAGGCAACCTTCGATCGTGTCGTGATCGGTGATGGTGACGAAATCCATCCCGCGCTCGAGCAGTTGCCGGTAAAGCTCGCGCGGATCGGAATAGCTATCGGGAAAATCGAAACGGCGAAAGAGCCACTCTTCCGAGCGATCGCTAAAGCGCGAATGGATATGGAGGTCGCACTTGCTCATGGTCGATCTTGCGCGGAGGCGACGCGTTGTTCCGCGATCCAATCGCGATAAGTCGTCGGCGTTCGCATCTTCGTCATCTCATCTAATGAATCGAGTATCTGCTGCCATATGCGCGGGTATCGTTGATCGGGCGGATGAATGCTCACGCGCATGAGCGGCGACGCGCGCAAGATTCGGGCAAGCATTCCGTTCCAGAGCAAACTTGTCGATCTTCGCCATTCTGCCTCGGTGCTATAAACCAGCGAGCGCGCGGAAAAGTTCTGCGCCGATCGCAGATCGCGCACGGTTTGCAGACGCGTGGTGTATTCGAGATCGGCGTCGCGCACGGCGCGTTCGCCTTCCGCATTCAACAACCAGGCCGGCGCGATGAATCCGCGCGGGCGCAAACCGGCTTCGATGAATTCGTCGCGCGCGTTGGTGATGCGGCGAAAGGCTTCGTCGTAATCGAGATCGAAAAATTCGCCTTCGCCGCGGGTATAGAAACGGGTGACGAACTTGTCGGCCAATGATTCGTTAGGCCGGGACTGGCGCTGGTGGAAATATCCGTGGATGACAATTTCGTGTCCCTGCGCTTCGAGCTCGCGCAGCCACGAAGTGAATTGTCGATCTTGCGCGAAGTGGCCGCGATGATGGTAATCGGGCACAACGAGCAACGAGCAAACGCGCACGCCTTTGCTCGCGATCTCGCGCATCATTTCCACAACCACCACGCGATTTGCCGGCGCGACGTCGTGAATCGACACGACAAGATGCTGCGCCGGCCCTGTGGCCGCCGCCATCACCGGCAAAAAATCCGCCGCTGCTACAGATTCCATCGGCGGGTAACTTCCGGTGTATTTAGGTAGCCGCCAAGTTTAAGATTTCGCGGAACGCAGCCGGGCTCACGGGCATAACGGATAAACGCGATTGCCTAACGAGCTTCATTTTTTGCGAAGCTCGACGCCGAAGCCGTAGCCGACGAACTAATGCCCGCGCGACAGACGATCCTCTTCTATTCTTTCAGGCGAATTGCGGAAGCCGGAATAATGCGGCGCGTTATCGAGATACGCGGGGATATGCTCGGGATCAGCGAGGAGTAGCTCATAAGCTTCATCCTTCGCGTATCTAAAATGTTTCGGACCGAAGCGCCAGCCAACATCGATGACGCGCTCGCCGCCGGGGCGCGCGTGCCAATGAATCATTTGCTTGAGCATGATCACATCAACCGTGTGCCCCATGCTACGCAGAATTTCGACAGCCGTAACTTGGCCTTCTGAACTGACTTCGAGGCGATAGAAGCCGAGGTGAAGTCCGCCACGCGAATGCCACCCTGCGAGCTGTACCGGATACGTGAATGTGACGAAATTCTTGCGCGCATCTGCGTCCGACGTGACCACAATGTGTTGTCGCGACGGGTCGATTTTTGCTGGCGCCGCCGCGGCGCGATCAATCAACAAGCCAAATGCGATGCTGATAGCGAGGCAAATTCTGCTCGAGCAAAGCGCGATGTTAGTGCGCATAACACAAGAGCATTCGTGTTTCGTTGTCCAAATGGTCGCCGCACGCGAAGCAATCGTCCTCTTTGTTCGCACCGCCGACTTGGTTAGCCCGCCGCCAAGCGCAAGATTTCCCGCCACTCGGCCGCGCTCACCGGCATGACGGACAAACGCGATTGCCTAACGAGCACCATGTCTTTGAGGCGCCCCGCCGCTTTGATTTCGCGCAATGTGACCGGCCGTTTCAACCGGCGGACCGGCGCAAGATCGACAGTCGACCAGTCGCCTTCCTTCGCGGTCTGATCGGCGTAAGCGGTGCGAATGACTTTCGCGATTCCGATCACCGCCTTTTCCTCGCCGCTGTGATAATACAGCACCTCATCGCCTTTGCTCATGCGGCGCAGATTATTCCGCGCGGTGAAATTGCGAACGCCGGTCCAGCTGGTTTTCCTGTCCCTGGTGAAATCGTCCCAGGAATATGAATCCGGTTCCTGCTTCACCAGCCAGTAGTTCGGCACGATTAGTTAGGCGATTTCGGGTCGGGTGGCGGCTCCGGTTTCGGCGAAGCGGCACCGGCTTTTGGATCTTTAATGGCGAACAGGTCCCTCAGGTCGATCTCAACAATTCTTCGCTTGCGCGACGGTTGTTCTTCCTTCGGCTTTTCGTCCATAAGCTCGCTGCCCTCGGGCATAAATTACGCGATTGAATCCGATGCAATCAAGGAATGAATGGAAGGAAGTGCAAGGCGTACATGTCGATCTTGCAAGGCGAACGAATCGCCAGTGAAATTTAAATCGTGCGCGCTCTCGAATAAATCGCGCCCATGCAACGCCTAACCCTTCTAATATGAAAAAATTCACGAGTTTAGTGATGGGCTTATCGCTGGCGCTGGCTTCAGCCGCGTTAGCGCAACAGCCTGAGGACACGGCCTCACCCGCAGCGGGCAAGGGCAAACACAACAAAACCGAAGCAACCTCGGGTGCGCAGGGTCAAACCGGTGCGAACGCCGAAGGTGGAGCGGGCGGCAAACATCAACGCGGTGGCGGAAAAGCCGCGCGCGGCGAATCGAACGCGCAGCCAGATGCAGCGAACGCCTCGAACCCGGAAGCTACGACCGGACCCGGCGCGAAGCAGGGCGGCAATAAAGCCGAACGTCGCGCAGCACGCATGAAAGAGAAGAACGGCGGCGCAACGCAAACCGGAGCGACCGGAGCGACTGGAGCGACCGGCGCGGAGGCAGGAGCATCCGCATCAGTCGCGCCTAACGACCAGCAAGAGAAGCTCGGTAAGCACGGCCGCAAAGGCAAGAACGCCCGCGGCGAAAACGCCGGCGCGAACGTGAACGCGGCGGCAAGTGCGTCTCCGGGTGCGAGCGCAGCAGGAGCAACCGGCGCGGCAAACGCGACCGCGAGTACAGGCGGCGGCAAAAAAGGCGATCCGCAAAAAGTTCAGCAAGTGAAACAGAAAGTCACTCAGATCAAAGAGCAACATGTGAACTTCAAAGCGCAACCGCGCCCAGACAAAGTCCCGCCGGTTAAGTTCGTGCAAAATTATCGCATCCAGGGAGCCGAAAGCTGGCAGGGGCCGCAGTACGAAGTGTTCCGTTCCTATCATCCGGAACGGCACGATCGCATGTGGTATTCGTCGCACTTCCAGCGCGTGGAGCTGATCGGTGGCGGTTACTATTACTGGAACAACGGTTACTGGTATCCGGCGTGGGGTTACGATCCGGGCGCCGAGTATTACGCTTACGATGCGCCGATCTATGTCGGTCATCGCGCCGAACCGCCGGACCGCGTAATCGCGGACGTGCAGGCTGAGCTCCAGGAGATGGGTTACTATCAAGGTGAAGTGGACGGATTGCTCGGGCCTTTGACCCGGCAAGCGCTCCGCGATTACCAAGCCGACCAGGGACTCATGGCCACGGCAGTGATCGACGAACCGACACTCGATTCGCTCGGGATGGGCTAAACCGAAACGCAGAGATTTAATTCAAAAGCCGCCGGGATGAATTTCTCGGCGGCTTTTCTGTTTTTGCAACGGCTTCGCGCATTCGACAATCGCGCTGCGCTGTTACAAGATCGACAACGTCATGTCGCGCGCACCGTTCATCACTTTTGAAGGAAGCGAAGGCTGCGGAAAATCGACGCAGGTGAAGCGACTGGCCGCCCGACTGGAGTCGTTAGGCCTGGAATTTCTCGTCACGCGCGAACCGGGCGGCACGCCCATCGGCGAAACCATTCGCGATCTTTTGCAATTCAACACTGAAGCGAAAAGCATGACCTCGGAAACCGAGCTGCTGTTATTCGAAGCGAGCCGCGCACAGCTCGTGCGGGAAGTGATCCGGCCCGCACTCGATCGCGGGGTGATCGTGATTTCGGATCGCTTCTTCGATTCGACTACGGTGTATCAAGGCGCGGCGCGCAAACTCGACCGTGCCATCGTCGAGCAGCTCAACGCTTTCGCCGTGGGCGATTGCCGGCCGGACATTACGTTCGTGCTCGATGTCGATCTTACGACGGCGCATTCGCGCATGAACAAAACCGCGCGTCCGGCCGATCGCATGGAGCAACAGCCGAAAGAGTTTTACGAAGCGGTCCGCAATGCCTATCGCGAACTGGCGAAACGCGAGCCGAATCGCGTCGCGCTCATCGATGGCGCACGCGATGTTGACAAGATCGACAACGACATTTGGGAAACGCTAGTCGAGCGATTTCCGCAGTTTCAAAAAAACTGATGGCCTTCACCCGCGAAAATGCCTTCGAGATTTTGCGCGCAGCGCACGAGCGCAATCGCCTCGCGCATGCGTATCTGATTTCCGGACCGCCCGAGAGCGGCAAACGCGCCCTCGCCGCGGACATCGCGAGCCTCGTTAATCGCACCAAAGCCGAAGATGTATTCAGCACAAACGCGCGCGAGATTTTTGTAGTCGAACCGAAATCGAAGGGGCGACAAATTTTGGTTGAGGAAGTGCGTGCACTCGAACACGCGCTGCAAATGCAAAGCACGGGTGCGCGGAAAGTCGCGATCATTATCGACGCGGATCGAATCAACGCAAAAGCCGCAAACGCGTTTCTGAAAACGCTGGAGGAGCCGCCGGAAAATTCGTTGCTGCTTTTGTTAAGCACGCTGCCGGAAGCGTTGCCGGACACGATCATTTCGCGCTGCGTGCCAATCACGCTTACGCCGTCGAGCTCGAACGGAGCCGCCCCAAAGTACGATGTCGATCTTGTCGAGTCGTTAGGCAATCTCGCGCGCGAAAAGAATTGGAACGTGCAGCATGCTTATCGTCTCGCGCAGAATCTTCAGCGCATTCTCAGCTCGATCCGCGAGGAGATTCGGGACGAAACAGCCGAAGCCTTGAAGCGCGAGGAAGCGCAATACAAAAACTCGACCGACGGCTCGTGGCTCGATGAGCGCGAAGATTATTACAAGGCGCTCACGGAAAGTCGTTATCTTCAGCGCCGCGCGCGGTTGATCGAAACGCTGTTCGTTTGGTGGTCGGATGTTTTGCGCGCGAAGACCGGCGTGGCCGCGCGCGATCTGCCGGGCCTGAAAAAAGAAACAGCCAACGTGGCGACGCGTTTTTCGCCGGCCGAAATCTTGAAACGTATTCGCCGGCTCGAAGTGATGCGCGATCATCTTTCGCGCAATATTCAGGAAGCGCTCGCGGTCGAAGTCGCGTTCCTACGCGTTTTCACCAATTGAGTCGCGACGAAATTCGATCGTGGCGGTGCAACCGCCGGAGCGTGTCCCGCCGAGTCGCGGCGCGACCTCCCGAATCGGGAATCGATATTGTCGATCGAACAAATTCCATTTTCGCCAGGAGCGAGAGGCGCGGCGCAGGACGCCGAGACTAACGACAAGGACGCCGGCGACAGCGGCGAGCTTCCATTGCAGCGGAATCGGTTTTCGCGGCGCGCGTGGTTGCGCGAACGCGGGACGAGCGCCCGTCGCATTCGGTGTTGGGGATTGCGCTGGAGCAACCGACGCGAAGATCGACATCGACAAGATCGACAATAAGAAAATGGCGCGACGTAAATTCATTACCATTCCGAGGGCGAGCTTGTGGCCGAGGGTGCCGGTGTCGTGCGTTCCTCGACCGCGACCGCAGCTTCGCGCATGCGCTCCATCATAAACTCGACGCAGGCGCGCACGCCGCGCGGAATATCATTCGCGGCAAACGCGGCCGACGATTGCGCGAGCGCGCGTTCGAGGTCGCGTTCGGACAAATAATTTTCGAGGCCGTAACCGATTTGCAACGCCGCCGTTCGCGTGCGCAGATCGATCCCGAGCAGAATGTCGAAATTTTCGCCGGCGGTCGCTTCGATGGAACTGAAACGCGCGCGATTCGCCAGCCAGAAAAGGTATTCGGCGATCGTGCCGCCTTCGATGCGCGGCATGACGAAGACGCTAAAGATCGATTGCGGAAATTTTCGGTGGAAGAGACTGAGCAACGAGCGCAACTCGCGCATGTCGGGCAACGGCAGCGACGCGCTGCGGTCGGTGACGAAGCGCGAATGTCGCGGGACGGTGCCGAAGCGCGTGTCGAGCCGGCGCAACGTCAGCTTGCAGCGCGGACATTGCGCGAGCGCGGCCTGGGCAAATGATTCGCGACACGATGGGCATCTCATAAGATCGACAATCTCCAATAAAGCAGACAGCGTGCATCTGCGCATGAAAGCGAAACGCACGCTCAACGTCGCGCTCATCGGCTACAAATTCATGGGAAAAGCGCATTCGAATGCGTGGCGACAGGCGGCGACGTTTTTCGATTTACCGGCGAACATTCGCCTAACGACCATTTGCGGGCGCAATCGCGCGGCCGTTCGGCGGGTGGCGAAACAATTTGGGTGGGAAAATGTCGAGACCGATTGGAGAAAGGCGGTGGCCGATCGCAAGATCGACATCGTCGATATCTGCACGCCTAACGATTCGCATTGCGAGATTGCGATGGCAGCGGCGAGGAATGGTAAAGCGATCCTGTGCGAGAAACCGCTGGCGTTAGATGTCGATCAAGCGAAGCGCATGGTTGCGGCGGTCAAGAAAGGGGGCGTCGTTAACATGGTCTGTCACAATTATCGGCGCGTTCCGGCGATTGCGTTGGCGAAGGAGATGATCGAGCGCGGTGAAATCGGGGAACGCATTTTTCATTTTCGCGCGCGTTATGCGCAGGATTGGATTGTCGATCCAGAATTTCCGTTGGTCTGGCGCTTGCAAAGCGACCGGGCCGGGTCGGGCGCGCTCGGCGACATCGGCTCGCACATTGTCGATCTTGCGCGGTATCTGGTGGGCGAATTCAAAGATGTTTGCGCAATGAGCGAAACATTTGTGAAGCAGCGCGGTGGTCGCCGCGTCGATGTCGATGATGCGGTGACGATGATCGGCCGATTTAGAAACGGCGCGCTGGCGAGTTTGGAAGCGACGCGTTTTGCGCCCGGACGAAAGAATGCGTTCACTTTGGAAATCAATGGCTGCGACGGTTCGCTCGTTTTCGATCTCGAAGAGATGAATCGGCTGAGATTTTTTTCGCGAAGCCCCGCTGCGGCGGGGCAAGATCGACAAGGGTTCCGCGACATTCTGGTGACGGAGCCGACCCATCCGTACATCGACAAGTGGTGGCCGCCGGGTCACCTCATTGGCTACGAGCACACCTTCGTTCACACCATGGCCGATTTTGTCGGAGCGGTCGTTAGGCGAAGAAAAGCCGGCCCCGATTTCGCGGACGGATTGAAGACGCAACAGGTTTTGGAAGCGGCGGCGAAGAGTGGGCGCGTAGGTCGGAGAGTTGCCCTGAATTAACACAAATTCAGCTGCAGTATTGAAATTCTAAACTGCGCAGCCTGAACCAGTCGGGCTTTACTGCGAAAAACGGCATCCACCGGAGAACGGCGGGAAAGCTGCTACGAGAAAAGCGTAGATGGCCGGCTTATCGCATGACCACGACGGAACACTCCACTTCAATTCTGACCCGGCGCGCGAACGAACTTCTCCACGAACACGAGCAAAACATTTTCCGCCGCGCTGATTACTTCTTCGCTCGGTTAATGATCGTGCAATGGCTTGCGGCCATCGCCGCGGCCTTAGTTGTTAGTCCGCGCACGTGGATCGGCGACGCCAGCCAGGTGCATCCGCACGTGTGGGCGGCAATTTTGTTTGGGGGCACGATCACTGGATTCCCGGTTTTGCTCGCGCTCACTCGTCCTGGTGAAGCGTTCACGCGTCACACTATTGGGTTCAGCCAAATGTTGATGTCGGCGCTATTGATTCATCTCACGGGCGGGCGAATCGAAACGCATTTCCATGTGTTCGGGTCGTTAGCCTTTCTCGCTTTCTATCGTGATTGGCGCGTGCTCGTCACCGCGACCGTCGTGGTCGCGGCCGATCATTTTTTGCGCGGGGTTTATTGGCCGCAATCGGTCTTCGGCGTTTTGTTCGCGAGCAACTGGCGCTGGGTCGAACATGCCGGCTGGGTCGTTTTCGAAGACGTCTTTTTGACGATGTCGATCTTGCAAAGTCGTAACGAGATGCGCGGGATCGCATTTCATCGCGCCGAGCTGGAGGAGAGCAATGCCATCGTCGAGTCGCGCGTGAAAAAACGAACGTCGCAACTTACCGCCGCGCACGAAGAGCTGGCCGCGAGTGAGGAGCGGTTTCGAACGTTGAGTAACTTTTCGCCGATCGGCATTTTCCAAACCGACGCCGCAGGAAAATGTGTCTACGCCAATCCGCGCTGGGAACAGGTCACGGGATTCACCTGCGAGCAAAGTCTTGGGGAGGGTTGGATGGCGGCGTTGCATCCGGCCGACGCGCCCGTGGTCGTGCCGACGTGGCAGCAGACCGCGGCCGAGGCCGGAAAATTCGACATGGAGTTCCGGTTCCAAAACCCGAGCGGTGAAGTGCGATGGGTCCGAGCTCGGACGATGCCGATTCGGAGTCAGGGCACAGTCACCGGCCATGTCGGCACCATTTCCGACATTACGAATCAAAAACGCGGTGAAGCGGAGCGGCAGGTCATCTCGGACATCGTGCAAGGCGTTATTACCACGACGAACCTGAACCAACTTCTCGATCTTGCCTGGCGCTCCATCGGGAAACTTTTATATGCAGAAAATTGTTTCGTCGCGCTGCACGACGAAGGGACGGACTTGTTAGACTTTGTTTTTTGGATCGACAAGTTCGATGTCAAACCTCCGCCGCAGCCGGTTGGCAAAGGACTGAGTCGAAGCGCCTATGTCCTGCGCACAGGTCAGCCGTTGTTATTGACCGAGGAATTGAAAGCCGAGCTCCATGCGCGTGGGGAATTGCGACTGGTTGGGTCGGATTCGCCGTCGTGGCTCGGGGTGCCATTGCGCACGCGCGAACGCACCATCGGCGTCTTGGCCGTGCAACATTATCAAGAAGCCCACGCGTACAACGAGCGGGATTTACGGTTTCTCTCTTCCGTCGCCGACCAGATCGCGCTCGCCATTGAACGCAAGCGCGCAGAGGTCGAGATCGTTAGGGCAAAAGAAGTTGCGGAGACGGCCACGCGGACGAAAAGCGAATTTCTCGCGAACATGAGTCACGAGATTCGCACGCCAATGAACGGCGTCATCGGCATGACCGGACTGCTGCTCGACACCGAGCTGAATGCGGAGCAGCGACAATTCGCCGAGACGATTCAGAACAGCGCCGAAGCGCTCCTCACTTTGATCAATGACATTCTTGATTTTTCGAAAATCGAAGCGGGCAAACTTTCGTTCGAAGATATCGATTTCGATCTCCAGGAAGCGGTGCATGGAAGTCTGGAAATGCTCGCGCAACGGGCCGAGAGCAAAGGACTCGAGCTTGCGTGTCTTCTCGAATCGAATGTGCCGCTCGATTTGCGCGGAGATCCCGGCCGTTTGCGTCAGGTGCTCATTAATTTCGTCGGTAACGCTATCAAATTCACCGAGCACGGTGAAGTGGTCGTGAAAGTTTCACTCGAAAGCGAAACCGATGACGATGCGATGTTGCGCTTCGAAGTGCGCGACACCGGCATCGGTATTCCGTTGGAAGCGCAGGGCCGACTCTTCCAGCCGTTCACGCAAGCGGATGGATCGACAACGCGCAAGTACGGGGGCACGGGGCTCGGTCTGGCGATTTCGCGGCAGCTGATCGAGCGCATGCATGGCGTGCCGGGGGTCGAAAGCGTGCCTGGTCAGGGATCGACATTTTGGTTCACCGCCTGCCTAACGAAACAACCATCGGTCACGCACCCGTCTTCCGAAATCGAACAGCGATTGCTCAATCTGCGCGTCCTCATCGTTGATGATAACGAAACGAATCGTGAGATTCTGCAACGTCAGACGCGCGCCTGGAACATGCGCAGCGGCATGGCGGCCAACGCCCAGGCGGCCCTGGCCGAGCTTCATCGCGCCGCCACCTCAGGCGATCCGTATCAAGTCGCGCTCCTCGATATGCAAATGCCGGGGACGAGCGGACTCAGTCTCGCGCAGTTGATCCGTGCTGACCCTGACCTGGGCGACATTCGCATTATTTTACTCTCCTCGTTAGGCCGTCGCATCGGCGCGGAGCAGTTGAAAGCCGCCGGCATCGACGACTGCCTAACGAAGCCGGTAAAACAATCGCTTCTCTTTGACTCGCTCGCCACTCTCATGGGCAAAGCCGCCGCGACCGTGCCCAAAGTGCAGAAAATCGCAGGCAACGGCGCCACCACCGCGCCGGGAAAACCGCGGATTCTTTTGGCCGAGGACAATCTGGTCAATCAGGAAGTGGCGCTCGGTCTTTTGAGCACGCTTGGCTACGAAGCCGACGCCGTCGGCGATGGGACCGAAGCGCTCGCCGCTTTGCAACGAGATCGCTACGACGTTGTCTTGATGGATTGCCAAATGCCGCATCTCGATGGTTATGAAGCGACGCGAGCGATTCGACGACTCGAGCAGCAACGCACGGCGACGCTCGATTGGAAAACGCCCGTCCACATCATTGCCACGACCGCGCACGCCATGGAGGGCGACCGTGAGAAATGTATCGCCGCAGGAATGAACGATTATCTCAGCAAACCGGTGCGGCGAAACGAGCTCAAAGCCGCGTTAGATCGACATCGTGAAACCGCGGTCGTTCGGGCGAAGCCGGAACAAATTTCCCCTAACGACGCGTTGGTCGATATCGAGCGTTTGCGCGATGTCACCGACAATGAGCCGAGCCGAATCCAGAAAATCATCGATCTTTATCTGACTCAGGCCGGTCCGATGCTCGACGGACTTGGCCAGGCCATTCAAACGAACTCGACCGGCGAAGTCGCGCGTCTCGCTCACAAACTCGTGGGCTCGAGTGTATCGTGCGGTGTCGATGCTCTGACCCGGCCGTTGCGCGAACTGGAGCGGCTCGGAAAAGAAGGCGATCTCTCCGGGGCGAACGATCTATTCAAAGATGTGCGCGAGAAATTTCCGCGCGTGCAAAACCTTTTCAGTCAATATCTCCGCACGCTCCACGCCTCCGATTTCACAGTTCAATGAAAAGGGTTTTCACGCCGGCAAAGAAGCGCACGATTCTGATCGTGGATGACGATTCGTTAGGCGGACGCATCTACGCCGAAAATCTGGAGGCGGGCGGATTCAAAGTGGAGATGGCATCGCGGAGCGAGAACGCGCTCGAAGCGCTCCAAAGAGGAATTGTCGATCTTGCCGTTGTCGATCTTAGCCTGCCGGGCATGGACACGATCGAGCTGATCAAAACCATTCGCCGCAGTGCAAACCCGCAAGCGCCGCCAGTTATTGCTCTTTCCAATCCGTATCTCCGCGCCCGGACTCGCGCGGCCAATGAAGCGGGCGCGAACAGATGCGTGACCAAGATCGATTGCCAGCCCGAGCAATTAATCGAACTCGCGCGTGAGCTCGGAGTCAGTGCAACGCGGCCCGCGAGCGACAGGATCGAAATGGCGGAAATGATCCGCCGCAAATCAATCGCCGGATTTTTCGTTAACGAATCGGAGACGATCGCGAAATTGCGCGGCAGCCATCAGCCTCTCGCTCGCGCGCAGGATGAGGAATCACGGAACCGGGAACTTATCGCGATGCATCGACATCTGCGTGTCGTCACCGGCGGCGCTTCTCTTCTCCGCTTCAGCAAAATCGCGCGCCTGAGTGCAGCGTTGGAAGGATTGCTCGTCGAGTTGCGCGATAAGCCGGCGAAGGTCACCCCCTCAGCCGTGCGAACGATCGCGCAAGCGATCGATGCTTTGGTCGCTTTGTTCCGACAGGCGAAAAGCGCGGCTGATGAAACCAGCTCCAGCAAAACGTTGGTCGTCGATGACGAAGCTATTTCGCGCGAAGCCGTTTGTTCCGCGTTGGCCAAAGCGGGGATCGAGCCGGTGGGTTTGGAGGATCCATTTGCGGCGCAACAGTTGTTAGAAAACGAGCGGTTCGATCTTGTTTTTCTCGACGTCGAGATGCCGGGGCAATCCGGTCTCGATCTTTGCGTTAAGATCCGCGAGATGGAAACTAATCGCACGACGCCGATTGTTTTCGTCACGTCTCACTCCGACTTCGGGAGCCGCGCCCAATCCACCTTGAGCGGCGGCAACGATTTCATCGCCAAACCATTTTTGTTAGTCGAGCTCGCGCTCAAGGCGCTCATCTGGTTGTTCAAAGACACGGCGTCGTCGCGGTCGAGTCCTTCGATTTCACCGACGAGCGCGGCGGACACGCCGGAGCCTCGCCCGGTCGAAGTCTCGCATCAGGAATCTGAAGCGGCGGCGGATTGACACTTGTCCGCGACCGGGCACGATGTCGATCTAACGATGCGCTTCGAAAACCAAAACGCAGTCGTAACCGGCGCGGGGCGGGGGATCGGGCAGGCGATCGCGCTGCGGCTCGCACGTGAAGGTGCACGTGTTGCAGTCGTTAGTCGCACGGAGGAAAACGCGAAGAAAGCGGCAGCCGAGATCAATTCGATCCGCGCGGATGCGGCTAAACATTACGCGGTCGATGTCGGCGATCACGGCGCCGTGCAAAAAGTTGGCGCGCAGATTCTCGAAGATTTCGGCAAGATCGACATCTTGATTAACAACGCCGGCGTCACACGCGACGGATTGATCATGCGCATGTCGCCGGAAGATTGGGACGCAGTCATCAACACAAACCTGCGCGGCGCGTTCAACTGCACCCAGGCCTTCATCCGCCCGTTCATCAAGCAGCGCAGCGGCCGCATCATCAATATCGTTTCCGTTATCGGAATTATCGGCAACGCCGGCCAGGCAAATTACGCCGCGAGCAAGGCCGGTCTCATCGGCCTAACGAAATCGCTCGCCCGTGAGGTCGCCACCCGCGGCATCACCGTGAACGCGGTTGCGCCCGGATTCATCACCACCGACATGACCGCAATCTTGTCGGATGAAATTAAACAGGCAATTCAATCCCGGATTCCGTTAGGCAAAGTGGGCCAGCCTACCGACGTCGCCGGCGCCGTCGCTTTTCTCGCGTCAGCCGAGGCGAGTTACATCACCGGCCAGGTGCTCTGTGTCGATGGTGGAATGGTGATGTGAGTTGTAGAGGCGCTTGTGCCAAGCGCCTTTCTTAGCGCTCGGCGTTTGACACAAACGCCGCTACAACATTCTCTCGTTCTGCCAGACCAAAACGTTCGCAGTAGGCGGCGAAACGTTCGCGCGAGTCCAAACCGAATTGCGATGGATGGTAGCGATGATTTCCGTTTTCGTTTTGCGATTGCTCCGCGAGCACGCCGCGCATTCGCTGCTCGATTTCGAGTGAGAATGGCCAACCGAAATGTTCGTAGATGCGGCGCACCGCGGCGATGGCGTCACGACGAATATCGGAATAACTGATGTCGATAACGCGCTCCGGCGCGAGCCGATCGCGCTCGCGCAGAAAATTCGTGAGCGCTTCCGTCCAATAATCCACCGCGTCGCGCCCGATCTGCGCAAGATCGACATGTTCGCTGAAAACGCGGCGGAGAATTGCGATTAAACTCGAGACCGACGCGAGCGCGTCGATCGGGTCGCGATGTGTTTGGATGAAGCGCGCGTCGGGATAGATCGACAACAAGGTGCGCGCGGCGAACATGTGCGCGGGCGCTTTCAAGACCCAGCGCGTGGCGCGATGTCGATGTTGCAGATGTTGCAGAAAGCGCCGGTGAAATTCGTAGGCCGGTCGCAGGTCCTGTTGCAAAAACCACGCGCGATACGTCGGCACGTTGAACATGGTGTCGAACTGATCGCTCAAATACGTCGGGCTCATCAGCGAGACGCATTCCTGCGGCAGCTCCGCGCCCATCGCGTGCACGTGATGAAATGTTGGCGCGAGCCAGCGCAGCTTCGCCAGATTTTTTTGCGCCTGCGCAATGCGACGATGTCGATCTTTGTTCGTCGGCGGCGACGGCGTCATCACTTCCCACGTGAGCGGCGCGCGATTTTCCGGATCGGTCGCGAGCAAAATGTGCAGGAGTGTCGTGCCGCTGCGCGGAAGTCCGACGATGAAAACCGGCGCGCGAATTTCCTGCGTCGCGATGTCGGAATGCGATTGTCGATCTTGCACGAGCGCGAGCCGATTGCACAACGTGCGCACGACATCGGCGCGCAACGCCAGTTTGCCGACGACATTCAATCGCGCTTCGCGATAACACGATTCGAGCAAGCGCGAGAGCGGCTCGAAAAATTCGCCGCCGCCAAAATCGTCGCGTCCGCTGCGCTGTTTCGCCAGGTCGATCAATTCATTCGCGGAATATTTTCGGTTAACGAAGGGACGACCGAGGCGATTGAGCAGGCGCACCGGCAGAGGCGCGCGCGTTTGCTCGAAGGTCGTCGGCGTTCGCATAAGATCGACATCGTCATTTGGGCTGAAGGCGATGGCAAGTCTCAGTTGTTGCGCAGCGGGATTTCCCAACGCATCATCTCGTTATGGCAACGGAAAGAGCGACCTTCGGCGCGGGATGTTTTTGGGGCGTAGAGGAGACTTTTCGAAATCTCGATGGCGTGACCAACACTGCGGTCGGTTATGCCGGCGGCGGTAAAGATAATCCGACTTACGAAGATGTTTGCTCGGACGAGACCGGCCACGCCGAAGTTGTCGATCTTGAGTTCGATCCGGCGCGGGTCAGTTACGAGAGGTTGCTCGACGTTTTCTTTTCCAATCATAATCCGACGCAGTTGAATCGGCAGGGACCGGATGTCGGTACGCAATATCGCTCGGTCGTGTTCTATTATTCGCCCGAGCAGAAAACGGCGGCGGAAGCGGCGAAGAAAAAATGGAGCGAGAAATTTTCGAAGCCGATCGTGACCGTGATCGAGCCGGCGCCGAAGTTCTGGCGGGCCGAGGAATACCACCAGCGCTATTTACAAAAGCGCGGGCAAACGCACTGCGCGATCTGAGTGAAGGTCGTTCGCACGAAAAATTTCGTTACCGACGCGACGAAGTTCATTGTCGATCTTGCGCGGCATTCGTTATTCGAACGCGGTGAATTTCGCATCGCACTCGCGGGCGGGCTCACGCCGCGGCCGGTCTACGCCGAGATGTCGCGAAAAAAACTGCGGTGGGAGCGCGTGCAATTTACTTTCAGCGATGAGCGCTGCGTTCCGCCCGACGACGAGCAAAGCAATTATCGAACGGCAGCCGAATGTCTGTTCGAACCGGCCCGCATCCCGGAGAAATCGGTTTTGCGAATACGCGGCGAGATCGACCCGAAGATGGCGGCGCGCGAGTACGAGCAGATCCTCGGGCCGGATTATCGGCACGATCTGATTTTGTTAGGCGTGGGCGACGACGGACACACCGCGTCGTTGTTTCCGGGAACACCCGCGGTGAATGAAACGCAGCGACGCGTGGTGGAAAATTTTGTCCCGAAGCTGCATTCGTGGCGCATCAGCTTCACTTTTCCTCTCATCAACTCGGCGCGCGACGTTTGTTTTCTGGTAAACGCGAAGAAGAATCGCGCGTTGATCGAGAAAGTCCTCGCCGGCGACGAGCAATACCCGGCCGCGCGCGTGCATCCGACCGATGGCGAGCTGACGTGGATAATCGGCGAATGACGACGGCGCTTTTTGATCGGGGAGCACACGCGGCTCGCGTGTGGGCGATGGCGGCCTCGCCATCGCGAACTTTTTCGAAAGATTGTTTCGGCGAGCCGCCGAAACCAGCACGCGAGCCGCGTGCGATCCCCAGACAAGCGCGTCGGCACGCTTTGCGCTAAGATCGACATCGTCATGCAGGTCGTCATCGTCACTGGTTCCGCCGGACTCATCGGGTCGGAAACCGTCAAACATTTCGCGAATGAAGGGGCGCGCGTGGTGGGGATCGACAACGACATGCGTGCGAATTTTTTTGGAGCGGAAGCTTCGACGAAGAAAACGCGCGATTCGTTAGTCAAGAATGTTCGCGGCTACGAACATCACAACATTGACATCCGCGACGCGCAGGCGGTGAACGATCTGTTCAAGCAACACGGTTCGCACGTCACGGCCATCGTGCACACCGCAGCGCAACCGTCGCATGATTGGGCGGCGCGCGATCCGCAAACGGATTTCACCGTGAACGCGAACGGCACGCTCAATCTCCTCGAAGCCGCGCGCAATTTCTGCAAAGACGCGCCGTTCGTTTTCACATCGACGAACAAAGTTTACGGCGACACGCCGAATCGATTGCCGTTGCGCGAGCTGGAGAAACGGTGGGAGATCGAGCCCGGGCACGAATACGAGCCGGGCATTTCCGAGACGATGTCGATCGATTACACCAAGCACTCGCTCTTCGGCGCGTCGAAAGCAGCGGCGGACTTGTTAGTCCAGGAATACGGGCGCTACTTCGACATGCCGACAGTTTGTTTTCGTGGCGGTTGCCTGACCGGCCCGGCGCACGCCGGCGCGGAGCTGCACGGATTTCTTTCCTATCTCATGATCTGCACCGTGACCGGCCGGCCGTATCGCGTCTTCGGTTACAAAGGCAAACAGGTGCGCGACAACATCCACAGCTTCGACCTCGTGCAATCGTTCGCCGAGTTCATCAGGCAACCGCGCGCCGGCGAAGTTTACAACATCGGCGGCAGCCGCCACTCGAACTGTTCCATGCTGGAAGCGATCGAAGCGTGCGAAGAGATCAGCGGAAAAAAGTTAAATTGGAAATACGAAGAGACCAACCGCATCGGCGATCACATCTGGTGGATCAGCGACGTGCGAAAGTTTCAATCGCATTATCCGAATTGGAAATTCCGGTACGGGATAGGGGAGATTTTGGCGGAGATTTATGCGGCCGTGAACACCTCTGCTTCAAACTAGCGTAACCGAAAAATCGATCTTCCCGCCAATTTGCTGGTGCAGATCACAAATCCACAACGGAACCGTTACGCCGTCGTGATACGACTCTGTTACCAACGAAACCCAGATTCCGTAATTGCGGTGCGGAATTCGATTCCGCTGAATCGCATTCACAATGCGCTTGATGTTTAACTTTGAGGAAAGCTTAATCGAAAGGACGACCTTATTGGTGTTGCGCCAACGGCGTTTCTCCACCATCCAGGATTTTGGAATCATCTGAAGAAATCTGGCTGCGACCGTTTCTGAAAGATCTACAAATCGAAGAGAGATTTCTTCGTCATGAATTGGCGAAGTCGTGGTCAAAGATTACGATTGTCGATCTTATCGAATGCGCTAATCGGGCGTGGCGGCAGGTTTTAGTTTCCCTTTTCCACGACGATCGCCTTGCGGTTGCGTTTGCTGGTCAGCGGATCGCATCTTCTGCTGATGATGCTGGCCCTGCCCATCGCCTTCTTGTTCGCCCTCATTGTGTTTAATTTTGGGATGTCGATTAAAACCGCGGTTATCGGCATTGGCCGTCTTGCGTTTGTTGGGCAAAGTAACCGCCGCCGGATTGTTGTTATTGGCCTGACTATTCTGGATCGTGATGTTTTTAGCCGCAGTGTTCGTCGTTAGGCCGGTGGCTGGTTGGTTCGTCTGGGATCCCTGGATAGGAACGTTCGTGGTTGCCGTCATCGTGGCCGTTCCTGTTCCGGTACCGTGTGAAGCCTCGTTGACCTGAGACCCTTGAATCGGAACATTCGCCGTCGCCGGACTCGTCGAAGCAGCAGGCGATGCAACTGGATGCGTAATATTAACGATGCTCTCGCCGACGTTCAGGTTCGGGACAAACTTGTGTGCGGGGCCCAGGGGCACCGGAACAAACGGAGAAGCGGAAACAGCTGGGACGGTTGTTGCCGCGTTCGTCGAATTCGCCGGTGAACTGGAGTTTTGCGGCGGAAGCGCGATGAGCGAAGACAGAGTGGAACCGGAAGCCGGCGCCGAAGGAACGACGCCATCGCTTGGAGTCGAAACGGCCGAGAGAGGCTGCAGATTCGAGGGCGAAGGAGTTGGTCCGACGACCTGAGCATTTTGGACATTCGTTTGCGCAATGGTGACCTGAGTGGTCGCGGTCGCCGCAGGTGAAGGGCTGATGTGAAGGGTGTCCAACAGCGACTTTTGTGTCTCGGAAGGCGCAAGATTAGGCACACTGTTCAGGGACGTGTCCCCACCCGGAAGCGCGAAAGCTGATTTCGCCAACGCGAACACACCGATCGTGATCACCGCTGCAATTGTCGTGATTGGTTTCATAATTTGTAGCCTTCGATTAAGGGTCGATTCACGCGCCGATCAGCAGCGTCGGTGGCGTGACCGTTCCGGTGCGTCGATTGCAACCGAATGCCGAGCGATTGTCGATCTTAGTATTGCTCGCCTTCGTCGCGCACATTCGGCGCGATGCGATCGTCGATGCCCCAGACGTGAAACATCACGCCGAACCACCAGAGCGGTAGCAACAATCCGCCGAAGCCGGCAGTGAACGTGAACGTGATCGCGGCGATGGCGATGGCCATTGGCGTTCCGATAAACATGATGAGCGCGCCGATGAGGCGATGGCCTTTATAAATATGGCCGAGGCCGGGAATGACGCTGAGCATGACGGCGACGGCGTCGCTCGCTTTGCCTTCGGCGGTCTCGGTCTGGTCGCGCGTCCAATCGCATTGCGTGCACGCCTGCGCATCGCGCGGCAAGGTCGCGCCGCAATACGGACATTGCATCGTGTCGGTGCTGGTCTCGAATTGCGTCTGCGCAGGCGCGTCGGTGTATTCCATCGTTGAATCGACAATGCGTTGTAGAGGCGCTTGTGCCAAGCGCCTTTTTCCGATTCGGCGTTTGACACAAACGCCGCTACAACTTGGGTGAGACCAATGAATCTTCAGATTCGCGACGCGACCATTGATGATGTGCCGGTCATTCTGCAATTAATTGTCGATCTTGCGACCTACGAGCGTGCGCCTAACGACGTCACAGCAACAGAGACGCAACTGGTCGATGTTTTGTTCGGCCCGAAACCGGCGGCGGAAGTGCGGCTGGCATTTGAAGATGATGTCGCGGTCGGTTTCGCGGTCTTCTTTCACAATTTTTCGACGTGGCTCGGCAAACCGGGATTGTATCTGGAGGACTTGTTCGTTAGGCCGGAGCATCGCGGCAAGGGATACGGTCGAGCGTTACTTGTCGATCTTGCCAAGATCGCCCGGGAACGCGGTTGCGGGCGGATGGAGTGGGCCGTCCTCGATTGGAACGACCCGGCCATCCAATTTTATCGCAAGCTCGGCGCCAAACCGATGGACGAGTGGACCGTTTTTCGCCTAACCGGCGACGAAATCGCGAAGTTGGCCGACAGTTGAGCGATGACGAAGATCGAGGACTACGCGTTCCTGAGCGACACACAGACCGGCGCGCTCGTTAGTCGCGACGGTTGCATCGATTGGCTTTGTCTGCCGCGTTTTGATTCGGGCGCCTGTTTCGCGTCGTTGTTAGGCGAAAAAAAGAACGGGCACTGGCGATTTTTTCCCGAAGATAAGATCGACAAGGTGAGTCGCAGGTATCGCGACAACGCGCTCATTCTCGAAACAACGATCGAGACCGCGACCGGCGCGGTGCGTCTCATCGATTTCATGCCGCCGCGCGGAAAGAACCCGGACGTAATCCGCATCGTCGAGGGATTACGCGGCGAAGTGCGCATGAACATGGAGCTGATTATTCGCTATGAATACGGCCTCGTGATTCCATGGGTGCGTAAAGCGCACGATGGATTGGAAGCGATCGCGGGTCCGGACGCGCTCATATTGCGCACGCCGATTAAGACGCGCGGAAAAGACCTAACGACCGTAGCGGAGTTCAGCGTGCGCGAAGGCGAACGCGTTCCGTTTGTGCTCACCTGGTTCGCGTCGCATGAAGAGCCACCGCGAGCGGTCAACGCGGAACACGCTTTGCGCGACACGGAAAGTTTTTGGAAGGACTGGGCGTCGCGTTTCAAAATGGACGGGCCATGGCGTGAAGCGGTCTTGCGCTCGCTCATCGTGTTGAAAGGACTCACCTATGCGCCGACTGGGGGCCTGGTCGCCGCCCTAACGACTTCGTTGCCGGAGGAAATCGGCGGCGTCCGCAACTGGGATTATCGCTATTGCTGGCTGCGCGATGCGACCTTTACCTTAATGACATTGATGCGCGTCGGTTATCGCGACGAAGCAAAATCGTGGCGCGGCTGGTTGTTGCGCGCCATCGCGGGCAGCGCCGCGCAGATGCAAATCATGTACGGCGTGCACGGCGAGCGCTCACTGGAGGAGCGCGAGATTCCATGGCTTTCCGGCTACGAAAATTCGCGGCCGGTGCGCGTCGGAAACGCGGCCTCGAATCAATTCCAGCTCGATGTCTTTGGCGAAGTTCTTCTCGCCATGTATGAATCGCACGTCTCCGGGCTCAAGACGGATGAAACGGATTGGCGTTTGCAGGTCCAGCTCATGCGCTTTCTTGAATCGCATTGGGAGGAGCCGGACGAAGGCATTTGGGAGGTACGCGGCGGCCGCAAGCATTTCACGCATTCGAAAATGATGGCGTGGGTCGCGTTCGATCGCGCGATCAAGCTCGCGCGCGCGTGTCAATGTGACAACGACCGACATATCGAGCGTTGGGAAAAAATACGCGACCGCATTCACGCGGAAGTGTGCGAGCGCGGATTCAACCGCGAGAAGGGCGCGTTCACGCAATATTACGGATCCGATGCGCTCGATGCGAGTTTGCTCATGATGCCGCGCGTCGGCTTTCTCCCGCCTAACGACCCGCGCGTGCGCGGCACGATCGAGGCGATCGAGCACGAATTAATGCGGGACGGTCTGGTTCTGCGTTACCTTCCGCAGGAAGAGAACGTCGACGGTTTGCCTGGGAGAGAAGGCACATTCCTGCCCTGCTCGTTCTGGCTGGTTAATTGTTTGCACTTCATCGGCCGCACCGATGACGCGAAGGCGATGTTCGAACGTCTTCTCGCATTGCGAAACGATCTCGATTTGCTTTCGGAGGAATACGATCCGATCGCGAAACGTCAGCTTGGAAATTTTCCGCAGGCCTTCACCCATCTCGCGCTCGTGAACACGGCGCGCATTTTAAACGGCGACGAGAAATTTCCCTACGGGCACCCGGAGTGATCTAGGCGCGCGCTTCGGTCGAACTGACCAAACGCCGAATGAGATCCTCGATCGCGACAACGCCGCGTAGTTGATCTTGTCGATCTATCACCGCGGCCAGCCCGAGCCGCGCCGCGCGCAAACGCTGGACGATGCGATACGCTGGTTCGTCATCGCGAGCGATCACGATTCGCCTAACGAACGGCGTAATCGATGTTGCACCGTTTCGCTCGAATAAAAGATCGAGAATGTTGAGCAGCCCTTTCGCTTCGCCGTTTGCGATCACCGGCACGCGGTCAACCCCGGTCTTGGCGCTAAGATCGACAACGTCATTTATCGAGGCATTCGGCGCGACCGCGATCACATTCGGCAAAGGCACCATCACCTCGCGCACGATCACGCCGCGGAAATCGACCACGTTATGAATCATCGCGCGTTCCGTCGCGGTGATCGCTCCCTCCCGTTCTCCTTGCGCCGTGATTTGTTTCAGTTCCTCACGTCCGGCAAAAAGTCGCCCGCCTTCCGCGCGCTTCGGCAAAAGCAATCGGCCGAGCCGCTCGCCGGCTTCGACCAGCGGCCAGGCCAGCATTGCGAAAAGCTCGAGCACACCGCTCAAGAGCGCGAGCGCGCGAAAGGGAAATCGGCGAAAGAGCGCCTTCGGCAAAACGCCGAGCGCGAAGAGGTAAATCGGCAGCGCAATTACGAAAGCGTACACGAATCCGACGTTGTCGAATCGCCTAACGAACTCGCGCGTGAACAAAAGCAAACCGATGATATCGGCGGCGTTAGTGATCAGGAGCACGGTCACCAGCAGGCGTTCGGGTCGCTGGAGCAGACGTTCGAGGCGCAACGCCGAGCGCACGCCGCGCTTGGCGTTCTCGCGCAGCCGCACTGGATCGACCGAGAGCAAACCGCTTTCGATTCCGTTGAAGAAAAACGAAACGATCCAGCAAATGAAAATGGTCAGGCCGATCATGTGTCTTCGGTTTCGCCGTCGCTCGTTTGTGTGGTTTTCTCGAGCAGCAATTCCTCGATGCGTTTGCGTCCGGCGCGGCGCACAGTGATGAGCAAACGCGGGATGTCGATCTTCGTTCCGTTCGCCGGCAAATAACCGAGCCGGTAAAAAACGAAACCGCCGATGGTGTCGATACCGTCCGCTTCCAAATCGAAACCGAGATGCTCGGAAAGATCGTCGAGACGCGCATCGCCGCTCACGAGAAAGCGGCCGTTCTCCAGCGGCTCTATGTAAAGATCGACATCTCTATTTGGGATCGCGTCGGACAGAATTTCTTCGACGATGTCCGACAAGGTGATGATGCCTTCGGTGCCGCCGAATTCGTCGAGCACGATGGCGAGGCCTTGCGCGTGCGTAAGAAAAAGTTTGAGCAAATCGAGCGCGCGCATCGTTTCCGGCACGAACGACGGCGGCAGCATCGTCTCCGTGAAATGTTCGCTCGGATCGAGCAGGAAATTTTTCACATCGAGAATACCGACGACTTGATCAGGCGTGTCCGCATAGACCGGCACGCGGCTGTGCCGCCGTTCTTTCAAGCTCGCGATCGCTTCCTCATTCGTTAGGTCATCCGCCAGCATGAACGTGTCCACCCGCGGCGTCATGCAATCCTTCGCGGTCTTGTCGCCGAGCTTGATGATTTCCTGAATCATCTCGGCCTCGGATTCCTGCAGCGCGCCTTCTTCCTCGCCGATCTCGACCAGCGTCTCGATTTCCGCTTCGCTCAATTTCGTCCGCGTGCGCAAATGGACGGGCGTAACAAGATCGACAATCGCCGCGCTGAAATTTTCGAGGACGCGACCGAAGAGATCGAGCAACGGCAGCGACAACTTCAACGCCGATACGCCGACGGTGGACAAACGATACGGCGCGGAAAGCGCGAACAATTTCGGAATGAGATCGCAAACGATCACGACCAGCGCGAAGACGATGACGCCGCCGATCGCTTGCGGGATGTGGGCGGCGAACGGATTTCGCCACAACAAGACGAGACAAAGAATAACGAGCGGAACTTTGACCAGGCCGTCGCCGAACAACAGCATGTTCAAAATGCGGCGCGGATTTTCGCGAAACTGCCTAACGAATTCGCGCAGCGACGGGTGGTTGTTCTCCAGACGCTGGAGTTGATGCGGCTTGAGTGCGAAGAGCGCCGTCTCCAATCCGGAAAAAATCGCGGAGAAGAAAATCAGGACGCAGACGAGAACGAGAAGTGCAACGAAGAGGCCGACCGTCATTCTTCGACGCGGGTGCGCACGCAGCTCCGCTCGTCCTCCGAAATATCTTCTCCTCGTTTGCTCATCATCTGAGCCGCGGTCAGGTTACGTCGCACATGAACAAAGGCGAGCGGATTTCGCAATTTGTAAACGAAATGGTCGGACCATGCGGCGAACGCGCTAAGATCGACATCGTCGACCATCCGTATTACCGCGCCTATTTCCGTTGCTGGAACGAGCAGCTTTACTACGAAGCGCACGACGTCCTCGAGCAGGTCTGGCTCAATACCGACACGGCCGACGATAATTTCTTCAAAGGGTTAATTCAGGCCGCGGGCGCGTTTGTGCATCTGAAAAAAAATTTCGAACATCCAACGCATGCGAAACATGGGAAGCGTTTGCGACCGGCGGTTCGTCTCTTCGCGCTTGCGGAAAAGAACCTTGCGCCTTATTCGCCGAAACATCACGGGCTCGACGTAAATTCACTTGTCGATCTTTTGCGCACGGATCGAGAGAAAATCATCGCCTCGAATTATCAAACGAATCCGTGGTCGCCGTCGCGCGCGCCGAAACTGGAGCTCAACGCGTAAGGATTAATTTCGCGCCGGCGATTACGAGCACGGTTGCGAGTAAGATCGCGATCGCGCGCACCGGGAAACGCCGGCTCCCGAGATAAGAACCGATCGCGCCGCCGAGAACGGCCGCGATGGCGAGCGAGTAAGCGAGCGACGGAATGGTTTGTTTTGCCCTAACGAATCCGATCAAACCGGCGATCGAGTTCACGAGAATGAACAAAGCAGAAACGGCCGAGGCTTGTTTTGTTTTCGCCCAGTGCGCGAAGAGCAGCAACGGCGTCAGAAAAATTCCGCCGCCAGTTCCGGTGAGACCGGAAAGAAAGCCGATCGCGCCGCCGAGACCGAGCGCGACTGGCGTTGATGGTGGATGCACATCGTCGGGATCTTTTTTGCGGATGAACAACCGCGCCGCCGAAAACAAAAGCACCAGCCCGATAATGATGCGCAAGATCGACATCGGCAGTTGCAAATAGCCGCCGAGATATGCGCCCGGAATCGCGGGCAACGCGAACGGCCAGAAAAGTTGCCATTTGAAATGGCCGGCTCGCCAAAATTGAAAGCTGCCTAACAACGCCACCAGAATGTTCAAAACAAGCGCGGTCGGACGAATGACGTTCGGCGCGAACCCGAACAGCGCCATCGTCGCGATATAACCGGATGCGCCGGCGTGACCGACCGATGAATAGAGAAATGCGATGACGATGATGGCGATAAAAAGCGCAATGAATTCAGCGGAGTACATGTCGATCTTGCGAAAGTTCGCGCTACGCTAGCGAATGACGAACCGGCTGGCGCGAGAAAAATCGCCGTATCTTCTCCAGCACGCAGACAATCCGGTTGATTGGTTCCCGTGGGGCGAGGAAGCATTCGCGAAAGCGCGCGCTGAGAACAAACCGATCTTTTTGTCGATCGGTTATTCGACGTGTCATTGGTGCCACGTCATGGCGCACGAATCGTTCGAGAGCGAGGAGACGGCGGCGTTGATGAATCGCGAGTTCGTGAACGTGAAAGTCGATCGCGAGGAACGGCCGGATGTGGACCGCGTTTACATGACGTTCGTGCAGGCGACGACCGGTCACGGCGGCTGGCCGATGAGCGTCTGGCTCACGCCGAATCTGCAACCGTTCGTCGGCGGAACGTATTTTCCGCCGGAAGATCGACATGGTCACCCCGCGTTTCGCAAAGTGATCGCGGGGATCGCGAACGCATGGAAACAGAACCGCGAGCAGATTGTCGAGCAGGGCGAACGCATCATCGAAGTTCTGCGCGAATCGCAAAACGCCGCGCCCGATTCGCGCAAGATCGACAATGACGTTCTCGATAAAGCGTTCGAACAATTTTCGCGCACGTTCGATGCGCACGAAGGCGGTTTCGGGAGCGCGCCGAAATTTCCGCGGCCGGCGACGTTTAATTTCCTAACGAGATATTACGCGCGAGCCCGCAACCAGCGCGCGCTCGATGTCGATCTTTTCACGCTGCGCAAGATGGCCGCGGGCGGAATGCACGATCATCTCGGCGGCGGATTTCATCGTTACTCGGTCGATCGTTACTGGCACGTGCCGCATTTCGAAAAGATGCTTTACGATCAGGCGCAGCTCGCGGTCGCGTATCTCGAAGCGTTCCAAATCACGCAAGATCGACAATTCGAAAGCGTGGCGCGCGACATTCTCGACTACGTGCTGCGCGATATGACTTCGGCCGAAGGCGGATTTTATTCGGCGGAAGACGCGGACAGTTTGCTCGAACACGGGAAACCGGAACATGCCGAAGGCGCGTTCTACGTTTGGACGGAGAAGGAAATCGATGATGTGTTAGGCGACGAGGCGGAAGCTTTCAAATTGCATTACGGCGTGCAGGAGAATGGGAATGCGCCGGACGGGAGCGACCCACAGCGCGAATTTGTCGGGAAAAATATTTTGATCGAGCGGGGCGTTGCGCAAGATCGACAATCGCTCGCGCGCAGCCGCGAAAAGTTATTGTCGATCCGCTGCAAACGTCCGCGGCCGCATCTCGACGATAAAATCATTGCGGCGTGGAATGGATTGATGATCTCGGCGTTTGCGCGCGCAGGGGCGGCGTTGAACGAACCAAAATATCTCGACGCGGCCAAACGCGCGGCGGAATTCATTCGGCAAAATCTCTGGCAGAATGAAATTTTATTTCGCAGTTATCGCGAAGGCCGCAGCAAGATCGAAGGTTTCGCCGACGATTACGCGTTCGTTATTCAAGCGGTTGTCGATCTTTACGAGGCGACGTTCGAGATCGAGTGGCTGAAGTTTGCGGTCGAATTGCAAAACGCGATGGACGGTTTGTTTTGGGACGAAACGAACGGCGGCTACTTCAGCACGAGTGGCAAGGACGCGAGCGTGGTGTTGCGAATGAAAGATGACAACGACAGTGCGGAGCCGGCGGCGAGCTCGGTCGCCGCGCTGAATTTGCTGCGGCTCGCGCAAATTTTTAATCGCGAGGAATGGCGTGAGCGCGCGGAGAAAACGATCAATGCGTTTGCGCCGACGTTGAATGCGTTTCCAAGCGCGATGCCGCAAATGCTGGTCGCGCTGGACTATTCGTTAGCCAAACCCAGGCAGATTGTGATTGCGGGCGAGGATGTGCGCGAGCTCGCGCGCGAAGTGCATCGCGCATTTTTGCCTAACAAAGTTTTGCTGCGGGCGGATGCGCATCTTGAGAACGAAGCGCTGCGCGCAATGAGGCCGATCCATGGCAAGGCTACCGCCTACGTGTGCGAAAATTTTACGTGCAAAGCGCCGGTGACCGAACCGGCGAAGCTGCGCGAGTTATTGTCGATCTAGTTATTGTCGATCTAACAGACGCGCGCGCAAACTCACGCCGATGTTTGCGGCATTTCGTGGCGTTTTATTTCCTCAACGAGCTTTGTAAATTCGACCGGCTTGGTGAGGTGCGCGAGAAAGCCGCATTCGGCGCTGCGATATTTATCCTCGGCCGTGGCGAAACCGCTGATGGCGATGCCGGCGAGTCCGCGTTGCGATAGATCGTCCATCAACGACCAGCCGCTTTCATCCGGCAATCCGATGTCGCACACTAAAAAATCGCCGCTTCGCGCGGCGTTTCGGGCCGCGGCGCCGGTCCCGCATTGATGCACATCGTAGCCGGCGCGGGTCAAAAGCGAGGTGAAGACGCGCGCGGTGTCCGGATGATCTTCGACCACGAGAATGCGATTGATCGGAAGGGACGCTTCACGAAATTTCGGCGGCTCAGCCGGTCCGATCCCGAAACTCTCCAGCGTGTTTGTAATGGAGCTGGCCATTTGTTGGACCGAGCGCCGCAAGAGCGTGACCGATTCGGCATCGCCGTCCAGCCCATCGAGGGCAGCGAGAATGGGAGTGAGCGGTCCGCGCAATTCGTGTCCGGCTTGTTTGACGACTTCTTTCTTGGCGCGGAGTTCCGCTTCCGCGCTGACGCGCGCTTCGCGTTCGGCCACGACGGCGTCGACCGTGGGCAACGCCAGGATGTCAGGGAGAATGCGCCAAAACAAAAATCCGGTGATGGCCGCGACAACGGCAGCGAAGATTTTCAATCCAATCCCGAACCAGAGAATCGCGAGCGACAGATGCCAGGTGGCAACAAAAGCGATGAGGGAAACGATTCCTGACGCGCACAGAAAAACGGCGAGAAAGAGTAGGGCCCAGTTGAACGGCAAGTCGGGTCGTCGGCGCTGCACGACCGCGAGAAGGATGGAAACAAAAAGTGCGCCGAAACCGAAAACGATGTTCGAAACGGAGTTGGTCCAGATGAGGACACTGTTCGACCAATACGGCTTGGCCAGATCCGCATCCGGATAAAATCGGTTACCGAAAAGACAGAGCGCGATGATGCAGACGAAAAGAAAGATTGAGATCAGGAAGCCGAACATCGCCGCCGAGCGAAAGGCGCGTTTGTATTCGCTGATCATCGTTAAGGCCGCGGAAGATTACTTATAACTATGGTAGACGCAAGCTGACGCGGAGAATGTTGGAAGAGCGAAGCAGTCGGCGCGCCTACGCAAGATCGACATCGGAATTTTTCTTTCACGCGGCGGTCCCGGGGGGTGGGGTGCGATATTACTCGTCTGAGATAGCGATCAGGTTTTCGATTAGAAGTGTTTAGGTGCTGCCTCCGATTGCGATTGCACTGCGTGATTAGTCATATTTTCCGCATGCAAAGGGAGAACGCCGAGCGCCGCGCCGCAGAAGAGCGAATGGAGCTGTACTTCGTGGCGCATCCGGGAAGCCCGGCGGCGGTGCGGCGACCGCGTTTGATGAAGCGCGGGAAGATGTGGGTGGCGTTGCTCGGGCCGAACATGCGCGAAGGGATTGTCGGCCTCGGCGGAAATGTGGAAGCGGCCTTACGCGCTTTCGATGCGCAATACTTGAGCATGTTGCGACCGCCGCTCGCGGCCTAACGAATCGCCGGCAAAGGTAATTGTCGATCTTAGCGCAAACAACGGCGCCTAACGAAGTCCGATTTGCTGGAACCAATCGCGCCGGTCGAGATAACGCCGGTGCAAGCGAATGCGGCCATCCACGATGTGGAAAACGCCGCAGCCGCGCAGATGAAAGGAGCGTCCGGTCGGGTCGGATTCGCGGTAAGGTCCGAGAAAGGCGGCCCGCGCCTGCCATTCAAGCACAGCCCAGTCGCGATCGTTTTGAATGAACGAATACGGTTCCTTCGACCAGTTGGGGAAAGCGCGAAAGAAATCGTTGAAGTGATGGACGATGGAATCGCGGCCGTCGAGACGCTCACCCCAGGCGTAGAGAAGCTGCGCGCCCGGCGAGTAAAGCGCCGCGAGTTCCCTGGCATCATGCGAATTGGCTGCCGCCACCCATGCGTTGATCACGTCCGCGATCTCACTCATGCGCTTGAAACATTTTCAGGAGGGTGTGTGAAAATGGGCGAGTCAGTCAAGCTTCGCGCACGACAAAAATATCGTGCCGCGTGACGTGTGAACGACACCGCGTTAGCGGCGGTTTACTGCGGCGAAGCGCTCGCGCCCGGCTCCGGGCTGACGGCGGAGGTCGAATCAGATTTTTCCGGAGACGGCGAAGATGTACTTGTCGATCTTGCCGGAGCGTTGCTCTCGCTGCGAAGAGATGTCGGAGGTCCAACTAGTGAGCGAAGCGAATCATCATATTCGGCGGGCTTGGATGGCGCGGCCGGTTTCGCTTTGTCGGATTGAGCAGGCGAACTTTTCGCCGTCGCTTTTGGCGCAGCAGTCGTTTCGGGGGAAATTTCGCTCGGTCCCGCGGCTGGCGCCGGCGGTTCCACCAGTTCGCCGCGCTGTGCGGTCGGCTCCTGCGCGGCGATTTCTCTCCCCGCGCCCGGCGCCCATTTCTTGCGGCGGCCATCAACAAAGGTGCCGTGGAATTTTTTCCCGTTTGCATCAACCGCGGCGACTTCTCCATTCAATTTTCCATGCACCATCTCGCCGGTGTAGCTGGCGATGGCGGTAAATTTGGGAATTGGGAGTTGCGAACCGGTCACGATTTTTCTCTCGGTCCGATACCACGTGAGTGTGCCTTTGCCGGAAGCGTAACCTTTTTCATCGCGCCGCCCGCTCCAACTGGCCTGGTCGCCGGACTGCGGATTGTTGTTCCAGATGAATGTTTTGCCGTCTTGCGTTTTTTGAAATTCGCCGGCGAAGGCTACGTTCGTTAGGCAGATGAGGAGGAAAAAGACCGATCGAATCTTCACGCGAGCGATTGTAGCGCAGTTAGGAATTATAGGGAAGAGGCAAGGTTCCCTGTAAGATCGACAATTACGCCGAGGCGGCGATGTCGATCTTAGCGGCGGCCGCGCGTTCCTGGGCGGACTTGATCGTCTCGGCGGGAACGCGACGCAGGCTGCTGACGAGACCGAGCTTCGACAAAGTCCAGATGATCCACTTGGTCGGGTCCCATTGCCACGGTTTCACGCCATTGCGGTAATCGTGCTGAAATTCGTGGTGATAATTGTGGTAGCCTTCGCCGAAGGTAAAGAGCGCCAGAAAAAAGGAATCGCGGGCGCTGCAACGTTTCGAGTACGGCTGGCGGCCAATGGTGTGACAGGCAGAATTGATGAGGAAGGTGCCGTGCTGCAGGACTACGATTCGAGCGATCCCGCCGATTAAAAACCCGCCGAGCGCGCCGACCCAACCATCCCAGGCGAAGCCAAGGAGGGCGGGCAAAACAAAGCCCATGAGGACGGCGAGGGTATGAATATGTCGATGTTGCCACATCACCAGCGGATCGCGCTTGAGATCGTTAACATTATCGAATGGCGGTTGCGGCCAGAGTTTGAACAACAGCCAGCCGATGTGCGCATGAAAAAAACCTTTGGTGATGTCGTACGGGTCTTCCTCGTGATCGACATGTTTGTGATGGCGGCGATGTTCGCTCGCCCACATGAGGACGGAATTTTCGAATGCGCCCGCACCGAAAATTAAAGTGAAGAGACGGATGGGCAGCCGCGCGCGAAAGGTCGCATGCGCGAAGAGCCGATGATAGCCAAGGGTAATGCTAAAGCCTGTGGCCGCGAGTAACACGCCGGCAACGGCGAAGTGAAACCAATCGAAGCCGAAGTACCACAAATACGCCGGCACCGCGGTGAGCATGAGGACGAATGTGCCGATCAAGAACGAGCTCGTCGTCCAGTTGACGCGTTCAAGCGGGATACGAAAAATCAAAGGAAGAAAAAAAGTTGATCAGCGATGATCGCGGATAGGACGGCCGAGAACGACGTCCGTCTTCGACCAGGAATGGACCGAGCCGCAGTGGGCGCAGGTGAGTTTGCGGCCCTTGATCTGCGCCGTCGGCCACAATTTTTCGTCGATGGTTTCGCCGGTGTCCGTGAGTCGCGATGTCGAGGGACAACGCATGAGCAGACTTTTGATGTTGGGCCGTGCTTTTGCTTTCGGCCGTGGTGCGTCAAAAAAGAATCTTGTAGCCACAGTTAGATTAGAGTCGGTAAACGATGCGCGCTTTGGCGGTGTCGTAGGGTGACATCTCCATCTTTACGCGATCTCCGATGGTTAGGCGAATAAAACGTTTGCGCATTTTTCCAGAGATATGGGCGAGAACGAGGTGATCATTAGCGAGGGCGACGCGGAACATGGTGCCGGGGAGCACGGACATGATGGTGCCTTCGAGTTGTATAGCTTTCTCAGGATTCACTTGTCGATCTTGTGCCATGTCGATCTTGCGCGGTTGCTAAAGGGGGACGCAAACTGCGCCCCCCTTTAGATATTCCGATTTAGCGGCGATTGCCTGCGTAAGAGCGGTTGTTGCCGCCTTGCGGGCGCGGCCGTTCTTCGCGCGGACGCGCTTCGTTGACGTTGAGGGCGCGACCATTGAGGTCTTTGCCATTGAGTGTGCTCATGGCGGCGTTGGCCTGCGTGTCGTCGTTCATAGTGACGAACGCGAAGCCGCGCGATTTACCGGTGACGCGATCCATCATGAGATGGACTTCGTTGACGGTGCCGTGTTGTTCGAACAGATCTTGGAGATCGTTCTCGGTGGTCTCAAAAGAGAGATTACCTACGTACAGTTTCATTTAGTGTTTGAGTTTGGAAAAACTACCGAGCTACAGAGCCGTTCCCGTGAATCGGGTTTCAAACCACCAATGAGCGACGCTCACCTGACGATCTTCCGTGCAGTGAAGTAAACAGAGTAATCCAACAAGGCGCGCAGTATCGCACGCTTTCGCCTGAATTCAACCCGCGGTGCTCAATGCCGGCGACGGGATCTCTTTTTCTGACGGCAGTTGTCGATCAAACGCCTGGCCGCCGCCGGACCTTTTCGACCGATGGGTTTAAACTTTTTACCGCGCGCATCATTGTACGAAACAAAGAAGTGCTCGATTTCATCGACGAGCGCGGGCTCAAGTTCCAATAACGACTTCGTCGAGGCATTGGTGTGGGATTCGGCGGCGACGGCGATGAGGCGATCGTTGCGTTCTGTTTTTCCTTTCTCGGTCTGCTCCGCTTCGATGACTCCGATGAGACGGGCCTGCAGGAAACACCCGGCAAATGCGGGTTCATCCATGAGTAACAAAACGTCGAGCGGATCTCCATCTTCTGCGAGCGTTCCCGGAATGGAGCCGAAGTCGAATGGAAAGACCGCGCCGTGCGGTAGAACGGTTTTGAGTTTGTAGCCTTTCAGATCGAAATCGAACGCGTACTTGTTGCGCGATCCTTTCGGCGTCTCGATTACGACATTGAGATATCCCGTTTTTTTATCGAACGGCTTCAATTTTTCCAAAAGCTTCATTTGTAAAATGATCGCGAAGAGCGTCGCTGCTGCGTGTGCTATCTTTTGCCGGAAATTTTCGCCTGACGCGCTGCCGCTCGATCAAGCGTATCGGAAAGTTTATCCACTTCCTCTTTCAAACGAGCAATACGCTTCTTCGTTTTGGTTTTAACTCTGGGCACAATAGCCAGGAGCGGTTCGCGGACAGATTGGTCGAGTCGGTTTGGTTTGGAATTGTCCATGTGAAACGCGCCTTAGACGATTGGGCCCCGGACGCGAGGAACGCGCATTCCAACTGTGATCAAAGAAGAAAACCATTCGATCCAGCGAGCCGACCGGCGTTTGATTGCATCGATGAGTTTTGCTGAAGTCGCCGGCTGCTTTCGGCGACGGCGCTTTCGAAGTACACGGATTACTTTTACGCGAGCAGAGATCGCGCGCTTGACCCGGCGCGGCTGCAACTCGCTGGCACCAACCCAACGCTCCGGCGTCGACTCACACCCGGGAGTGGGACAGGTCACGCTTAACGGACCGAGCGGGCGTGTTCCGCCGACAAATCGAACGTCGTAGCCGGTGAAAATTCTGCCGCAAGATCGACAACAACGCTCGTCATCCAGACAAGACCAGTATCTCGCGCCACCGAGTCTGCGTAGCCATCGTAATCTATCTTCCGGTTCCACCGCCAAAGCAGCCTGATTTGTCATTCACCAAACTCTTCTCTCGTGTCAGCGCCCGCAATCGGTCGGATGAATCATCGATCGATGCGGAACAACCAACAACAGCGATCGGATAAGCGCTGATTTCTCTATCGGTTGTTCTCAGCGAGTCCAGGAAACAAAGCCGTTAGGCACGCGCCCCCAAAATTTTCTGACAACTGAGGGCGTAACCACTAGTCCTTTTTCTTACGAGGTGAATAACCAAAGATCGGACACTGACTGCGTTGGCGTCGCGCGATTTTACCGTGAAGGCGTAATTCAATCACGTTGGGTGATCAACACGCTGATTCGAAACACAAATCAGAAAGGGCAATATGGAAACAAAACAAAATCCTAACGAACCAATGAAACCGAGCGCTCAAGGCGGCGGCCAGGGATCGCCGGGACAACAAGGCGGAGGCGGTCAACAGGGCGGCGGTCAAGGTGGCGGCGGTGGTCAAGGTGGCGGCGGTGGTCAAGGTGGCGGCGGCGGTGGTCAGGGCGGCCAACAAGGTGGTGGCCAGCAGCAAGGCGGAAGGTAAATCAGGCTCAACGCTGACTAGAGAGCAATGAAAGCGGCGGGAAACCCCGCCGCTTTTTCTTTTGCCGCGCAAGATCGACATCGGCCGGCCGCTATTGTCGCCGTGCGCAAGATCGACATCTAACTTCGACCGCGCAGACGTTATATTTAAGGAAAGTCGGCGCGACGGGCTTAGGTTATTGTCGGCGGCAGCGATCACAAAAAATTATGGCGAACGATCCAGAGAGCGCGCTTGACCCGGCAGCAACGGAGATGACCGGCGAGGTCGCGCGCGATGGCGCGAAGAAGCGGCGCGATCCTAACCAGCCCGCGGCGGTGGTGGGGTTGGGCGCATCCGCCGGCGGCATCGGCCCGTTGCAGCAATTTTTCACCGACATGGCGCCCGATTCGGGGCTCGCCTTTGTCGTGGTGATGCATCTGTCGCCCGAACACGAGAGCCAGCTCGCGAATGTGATTCAACAAAAGACGGCGATGCCGGTGACACAGGTGTCGGGGACGGAGCGGGTCCGGCCTAACCACGTCTATGTGATCCCGCCGAATCATCAGCTCACGTTTAACGACAGCACGCTGCAGCTCGTCGAACCACAACGCCAGTTAGGCCGGCGGGTGACGATCGATCTATTTTTCCGCACGCTTGCCCACGCCTACGGACAGCGCGCGGTCGGGGTAATTCTTTCCGGGAGCGACAGCGATGGCGTCATCGGATTGAAACATATTCGCGCCCAGGGCGGCCTAACGATTGTGCAGGACCCGGCCGAAGCGGAACACGAGACCATGCCCGTTTCGGCCATTAGTACAGGAATGGTGGATTGGGTTTTGCCGGTGGAAAAAATGCCGGCGAAGTTGCTCGAGTTCGTCCACAACGAAAACCGGATGAAGTTGCCGCCCGAAATCGAGGACGCGGCTGAGCCGGATGTAAAAGTGGAGGACGCGCCCGGCGGCGAAACGGTTTCGGATGAAACGCGCGCGCCGGCGGATGAGGAAGCGATCGGGCGCGTGTTGGCGAATGTCCGCGCGCAAACTGGACACGATTTCACTCATTACAAGCGCGCCACCATTTTGCGGCGCATCGCGCGGCGCATGCAGGTCAACTCGATCGAGACCATTCCGCAATATGTCGATTTTATTCATACGCATCCGATCGAGACGCGCGCACTGCTCCAGGATTTGCTCATCGGAGTTACGCATTTCTTTCGCGATCACGACGCGTTCGCGGCGTTGGAAGCGCACATCGCGCAACTCTTCGCCGGCAAAGCGCGCGACGACGAAGTGCGCGTCTGGGTCGCGGGATGCGCCACGGGCGAGGAAGCGTACTCGATCGCGATGTTGCTCTGCGAACACGCGGAGCGTCTGGATGATCCGCCGCGAATAATCGTTTTCGCGACCGACATCGACGAACACGCGATCGCCGACGCGCGCGACGGATTGTATCCGTCGATCATTGAAGCGGACGTTTCGCCGGAACGTTTGCGGCAGTTTTTCACCCGCGAGCAGGGCTATTACCGCGTGCGCAAGGACGTGCGCGAGAAAGTGCTCTTCGCCGCGCACAACGTCTTGAAAGACGCGCCGTTCTCGCGCTGCGATCTAATTTCCTGCCGCAACCTGCTCATTTATCTCACCGCGAAAGCGCAGGCGCAGGTGTTCGACATTTTTCATTTCGCGCTGCGCGCGGGCGGTCTCCTTTTCATCGGCGGCTCGGAAAACAAAAGTGCGGCGACATCGCTCTTCACGCCGATGGACGAAAAAAATCGACTATTCGTCAGGCGTTCTACTCCGCGGCCGATCTGGCGCATGCCGATTCTGCCGATGGGAGAACCGAGCACCGGACTGCGTCGTGGCCGGACTGTTCGCCCGTTGCCGGCATTGAGCGCGAGCGGCGCCGAACGCGCCACCGGCGATGCGCTGGATGAGGTGCGCGCCAGTCACACGCGTCGGGAAGTTTTGTTTGGCGAATTGCATTTGCGGCTGCTCGAACAATACGGACCGCCTTCGGCCGTGGTGAACGAGGCCCACGACATCATTCACCTTTCCGAGAACGTCGGACGTTATCTCCACTTCATTCCGGGCGAGCCAACCGCGAACATCACCAAGGTGGTCGACCCGAAATTGCAGATTGAATTGCGAACGGCTTTGTTCCGCGCCTCGCAATCAAAAGAAGTGGTCAAGGGTTCGCCGCAAAAGATCGACATCGACGGCGACGCCGAAACGATCGCGATTGAAGTGCGGCCGATGCGCACCGGCGATCAAGCGCAGGGATTTTTTCTTATCCTCTTTCACAAGGAAGACGGTGCAGCGGTCGAAGCGCCGCCGCCCATCCCCCGGGAAGATCTTAGGGCCGACGCCAACGCCGAGATTCAATTCCTGAAAGAACAACTCAACGCCACGGTCGAGCAGTACGAAGCCACCAACGAAGAACTAAAAGCGTCGAACGAAGAGCTCCACGCGATGAACGAGGAGATGCGTTCCGCCACCGAAGAGTTGGAGACGAGCAAGGAAGAATTGCAGTCGGTCAACGAAGAACTGACCACGGTCAATCACGAGCTGAAGAGCACGGTCGAAGAATTGAGCCGCGCCAACGCCGACCTCAATAGTCTGATGGCGGCGAGTGACATCGGCACGCTTTTCTTAGATCGACAATTACGCATCCAGCGTTTCACCCCCAGCGCGCAGGAAGTTTTCAACCTCATCGATACCGATCTCGGCCGCCCCATCGCCGATATCACCCATAAATTGGAAAACGAAGATCTGATCGCGGCCTGCGACCAAGTCCTCGATCGCCTCATCCCGATCGAACGCGAAGTCGCCTCCACCGACAAACGCTGGTGGGCGCTGCGCATCATCCCCTATCGCACAACCGAACAAACCATCAGCGGCGTCGTCCTCACCTTGATCGACATCACCGCGCGGAAAAACGCCGAGGACGAAGTGCGGAAAATCCAGACGCGTCTGCAACGTATCTTCGAGACCGAAGCGGTCGGCGTTTTGTTGTTCGATCACGACGGACGTGTCATCGATGCGAACGAAGTTTTCTTGAAGATGACCGGGTATAAGCGCGCCGAGATCCAAGCGCGCGAGTTAACCTGGATGCGCATGACGCCGCCGGAATGGCGCGCGGATAGCGAGAAGGAATGGGCGAAGGTGGCCGCGACCGGCCGCATCGGTCCCTACGAGAAGGAATATTTTTTGGCCGATGGAACGAAGCGCTGGATGCTCTTCGCCGGCCGCGATCTCGGTGACGGCACATTGTCCGAATACGTCATCGATATCACCGCGCGAAAGGAAATGGAGGACGCGTTGCGCGAGAGCGAGGAGCGGTTGCGCACCGTGGCCGACCACATTCCGCAGATCATTTGGACTAACGAGCCCAATGGCGAAGCGAATTACTTCAATAAACGTTGGTACGAATTCACCGGATTGAATTACGAACAATCGCGCGGACCGGGCTGGCAGGCAGTGGTGCATCCGGAAGATGCGCCGGCCTCGACCAAATCATGGCAGCGGGCGCTCGCCGCCGGCGAAGTGTTCGATTGCGAATACCGGTTGCGCGGAGCGGACGGCAAATATCGCTGGTTCATCGGCCGCAATGTGCCGTTGAAAGATCGACAAGGAAATGTGCTCAGCTGGTTCGGCTCCGCGACCGACATCGACGAGCTGAAACAGGCGGAATCGAAATTGCGCGAAACCCGCGAACGTTTCGAGCTCCTGGTCGAAGGCGCGAAAGATTACGCCATGTTCCTGCTCGATCTCGACAATCGCATTACCTATTGGAGCGCCGGCGCCGAGCGCGTCTTCGGCTGGCCGCGTGAGGAGGCGGAAGGAAAAACCGGCGCGCTTATTTTTACCGATGAAGACAAAGCGCGTGGGGAAGTGGAAAAAGAAATCGCCACCGCCATGCAACGCGGCCGCGCGCCCGATCGCCGCTGGCACTTGCGCAAAGACGGCTCGCGATTTTGGGTCGACGGCGTGATGGCGCGGCTCGACGACGAACATGGCCAGCCGCGCGGCCTGGCCAAGATCGCGCGCGACGCCACCGAACAAAAACAGACCGACGAAGAATTGCGCTACGCGCGCGATCAGCTCGAGCAACGCGTGCTCGAGCGCACCGCCGATTTGGTCGCGATTAACAATGAGCTCGAGCGGACGATGGCCGACCGCGAACAACTCGAGCGTGAACTCCTGGAAATCAGCGAGCGCGAGCGTCGCCGCGTCGGCCAGGATTTGCACGACATTGTTTGCCAGGAACTCACCGCCACTGCGCTGTTTTTAAAATCGACAAGCAACAAGATCGACAATAGCGAAGCGGCGAAAACGTTGAGCGAGGCGGCGCTGATCGTAAATCGCAACGTCGGCGTCGCGCGCGATCTTGCCCGTAATTTTCAACCGGCGGAATTGCGCGCCGGCGGCCTGATCGAAGCGTTGCGCGGTTTGTGCAAACAAACGAACGAACATCCGAAAATTCATTGCGCGCTTAAATTGCCGAAAAGCATTCGTCTCCAGGACGAAACCATCGCGCTCAACCTTTTCCGCATCGCGCAGGAGGCAGTGCGCAATTCCGTTAGTCATTCCGGCGGCGACGAGATCATCATTTGCATCGAGCGCGAGCGCGCCTTCATCCGGTTGGTCATCGAAGACAACGGTAAAGGTTTTCGCCAGCGCAAATCCAAGCGCGGCAAAGGTCTCGGCGTTCACATCATGAAGTACCGCGCCAATGTTCTCGGCGGCACCTTGATGATCGATCCCCGTCCGAAAGGCGGGACCAAAGTTACTTGCGAAGTGCCGATCAAAACCAAGCGGCGCAAGAAAAAATAATCGCCGCGCAAGATCGACATCGACCGCCCGTCCGGCTCGGGCCAGGATCGACATCGTGATTCGCCAGTTGACCGGGCGCGACGCGCGCCTCAGCCGATTTCATTACTACGATCTGCTCGTTCACATTTTCGTCGTCATTCTGCTCATCTCGAATCTGGTCGGCCAAAAAATTTGCGTCGTGCCGGGCGTTCCGTGGGCGCGCGTGAGCGGCGCCCAATTGCTTTTCCCGCTCACTTACATTTTCGCCGATGTCTTCACCGAAGTTTACGGCTACGGCGCGTCGCGGCGCGCGATCTGGATCGCGTTCTTCGCCAACATTCTCATGACCATCGTCGGCGTGTTCGTGACCTGGTTTCCGTCCGCGCCGGAATTTAAACATCAAAGCGCGTTCGAAGCCGTCTTCTATGTCGTGCCGCGATTCGTCATCGCCAGCCTGATCGCATTCTGGGCCGGCGAGTTCACTAATTCCTACACGCTCGCGAAAATGAAATTATGGACGAACGGCAAATGGCTTTGGACGCGTTTCATTGGATCGACAATCACCGGCCAATTCGTCGACACCGCCGTCGTCATGCTCGTTGCCTTTGCCGGGACGACATCGTGGTCGGTCATCTTTCGTCTCATGATTTCGGGTTACGTCGCGAAAGTTTTGTATGAAGCCGCGCTCACGCCCGTGACTTATTGGGTCGTGAACAATCTGAAACGCGCTGAAGGCATCGACGTCTTCGATCGCGGAACGAACTTCAATCCATTCGCGCGCAGCCGCGAACAAGCACTGTAGGGGACGCTGTTAGCGTCCGGACCGAAATTTCGGGAAGCAAACTGCTTCCCCTACAGCTAAGATCGCGCGGCGAATGTGAAGATTATTTCCGGCGGACAAACCGGTGTCGATCGGGCCGCGCTTGATGTCGCGTTCAAACACGGCATCGAATGCGGCGGTTGGGTTCCGGCCGGACGGCTGGATGAGTTCGGGAAGATTCCCGAGAAATATCCGCTAACGGAATTGCCTAACGGAAGTTTCGCCGAGCGTACGCTGCAAAACGTGATCGACGCGGACGCGACAATTATTTTTTACGACCGCGAATTGCGCGGCGGCAGCGAATTCACTTTGCGTTGCTGCCTCGAACACTCGCGGCCGCACCTGTTGATCGACTCAACTCGTTCAGTCGAAGATGCGGCAAATGCGATTGTCGATCTTACGCGCAAGCACAAGATCGACATCTTGAACGTGGCCGGTCCGCGACAAAGCGAGTGGCGAGATGGATACGATTACGCGTTCCGCGCGCTTGAGGCGTTCGCGAAATCCATTCTGCTGTAGCGGCCGCCGTCTCGGCGGCATCTGGTTCGGCTTCGCCGCCGAGGACGGCGGCCGCTACAGCAGATCGTCACTCGTAACGCAGCGCCTTCACTGGATCGAGCCGCGCCGCGAAATACGCCGGCACGAGCGCGGCCAGCGAACAAATGAGAAACGCGCTCACGCAGATGATGGCGACGTCGTTAGGCACGACTTGCGCCGGAATTTCCGAGAATTGGTAAACTTCGCGCGGAAAGATTTCGATGTGTAACGTCGTCGCGAGCCAGTGCGCGAATTCGTTCCGGTAACGGATCAACGTCATCCCAAGTCCAAGTCCAGTGAGCGTGCCGAAGAGTCCGACGACCGTTCCCTGTCCGAGAAATATCCAGACGATTTGCGAAATGGTCGCGCCGAGCGCTTTCACGATTCCGATCTCGCGCCGCTTTTGCACGGTGACGGTGATGAGCGTGCTCATGATTCCGAACGCCGCGACCACGACGATGAAGAAAAGGAGAAAGAACATGACGTTGCGCTCGAGTCGCACGGCGTCGAAGAAGCGTTTGTTCATGTCGATCCACGTTTGCGCGAATTCCGGTGGCTCCAGCATCGGCGCGATCTGTTCCTTCACCTGTTGCGCGTTGTAAGGATCGTCGCAGCGAACAGTGATGCCATGGAGCGCGTCGCCCAGGCCGTATAATTCCTGGCCGACGAACAACGGCACGAGCAGATATTGCGAATCGTAAATGTAATGTCCGGTCTCGTAGATGCCGGTCACGGTCAATTCCTTCGGCAGAACGACATCGCGTAATTCATCGACCGCCGCTTTTTCCGCCGTCTTATCGTTCGCGTTCTCCAGTCGCTTAATCGTGTCGAGCACGTGACCGACATTTCCGGGCGAAAACACGGTGATCTTGTTGCCGACATGCACGCGCAATTGTCGCGCGAGCTCGATGCCGACGATGGTATTTTCGCCGTCGAGATCGACCGCGCCTTCCTTGATGAACTTCTGCAGCGGGATCACTTTCTCTTCCTGCGCCGGATCAACCCCGCGAATCAGCGGCGCCAGTCGCCGTTCCTGGAATTCGACGATCACCGGCCCTTGCACGAACGGCGCCGTTGCGACCACGCCTGGTACGTTGTCGATCTTTTGTTTTAATCCGCGCCAATCGTGCAGGATGTCATCGCTCGTCACCAGAATGTGCGCGTCGAAGTCGATCACCTTCTGCCGCAATTCGCGATCGAATCCCGTCATGACCGCGATGACGAGAATGAGCACGGTCACGCCGAGCATCACGCCGATGATGGAGATAAGCGTGATGATCGACAAAAACGTCCGCTTCGGTTTCAAATACCGCAGCGCAAGAAATAAACTAAACGGCAATTTCAAATCGGCGACACTGTAGCGCGGTCTATCATCGCTGAAACTAAAACATGATTTCGTCCCACCAGCCGCGAATCCTACTTGTGAACGCAATTCTCGCCGCCACGCTCGCCTCACCGGTCCTGCGCGTTTTCTTCAGCATCGTCCTCCTGCTTCTGATCGCGGCCGCGATTTACATGTTTCGCAATCGAAAAAAATTCTTCAGCCACAGCGGCGATCCCGGCGACACCTACGCGTCGGCCAATCTCCGTCTCTGGATGGTGGTGTTGATCTTGATCCACGCCATCGTCGTGACGGCGATTATGATTTTCGAAGTCTGACGCGCCGCGCTATTTCACCGCGTGCGCCTGTAAATCTTCCAGACTAACGAACTCGAGCGCGCTGGAGTGAGTCGCTTCGAGATCGACCGGCGCGGCGCGGTTATGTTCGAGCGCCGCCTTCCAACGCGTCACGCAGACGCACCATTTATCACCCGGTTTTAATCCTGGAAATCCCCACTCCGGGTGCGGCGTGATCAAATCGTTTCCATCCAGCACGGAAAAATCGAGAAACTCTTCCGTCACCTGCACGCAGACCGTGTGCAGTCCCACGTCCTCCGGCCCGGTGCGACAATATCCGTCGCGATAAAATCCGGTCAGCGGATCGAGGCAGCAGCATTTTAATTCGGTTCCAAGAACATTCGTCGGCACGCGCGCAATAAAGCCGCCGCGCTAAGATCGACAAGTGCAAGATCGACAACGCACTTTTGGATTTGATAAGATTGCGCCTCACAATCAACAGGAGGTCCATCATGCGTAGCTTCTCTATTCTCTTCGCGTTTCTGTTCCTTCTCGCGCGCGCGACATTCGCGGAAATTCCCGAGTGGTCGATGAACGCGAGCATCATCGAGGCGTGCAGTTGCCCGATGTTTTGCCAGTGTTACTTCAACGACAAACCGGCGGGGCACGGCGAACACGCCGGACATTCCCATGGCGCCGGCGGCGAGCACTTCTGCAAATTCAACAACGCCTTCAAAGTGAACCACGGCACTTACGGCAAAGCCAAACTCGACGGCGCGAAATTCTGGGTCGCGGGCGATCTCGGCGGCGATTTCTCTAAAGGCCAGATGGAATGGGCCGTCGTCACGTTTGATTCGGCGGTGACGCCCGAGCAACGCGAAGGCATCAAAACCATTCTCGGCAAAGTTTATCCCGTGAAATGGAACGCGTTCAGCGTGGCCAATGACGCCAAGATGAGTTGGAACGCGACGCGCGATCATGCCGAAGCGAAACTCGACGACGGCAAGACCGCCGAAGTCGTGCTCAACAAATTCCAAGGCATGACCGACGAACCGATCGTGATCAAGAACCTGAAATATTGGGGTGCGCCGCGCAACGACGGCTTCGTCATGATGCCTAACGAAGTCGAAGCGTATCGCGCCGGCGACAAGGCGTTCGAGTTCAAAGGCTCGAACGGGTTCATGATCACGCTCGACATCAATTCGAAGGACGGCGCCAAAACTGAAAAGACGGGCGCGTAAGATCGACAAGAAACGCGTCGACATTTACTGGCTCGTTCCAGCCGAGCCTTATCGCGAATTGTTTCGCGAGCTCATCCGCATTCTCGCGAAACAATTCGACGCTCCGCGGTTCGAGCCGCACCTCACTCTCTGCCGCGCGCAAGATCGACAATTACCGACGCGCGGGCCGATTCGATTGCGCGTCCGCGAAATCGCCTGCTCGCCGCAGTACACCAAGACATTGTTCGTGCGCTTCGAGCCTAACGAATCGCTGCGAAAGTTAGTTGTCGATCTTGGCGGAAAGTCGATTCGCGATCCGCATCTCAGTTTGATTTACAAAAGTCTGCCGGCCGCGATCAAACGCGAGGTCGCGGCCACAATTCATCTTCCATTTCGCAGCGTCGTTTTCGATGCGATTAAAATTGCGAGCTGCATTTCGCCAACCGAAACCCGACGCGACGTCGAAGCCTGGCAAATCGTGGCGAGCAAGCGTTTATCTGGGGAGCACAGGCCGCCGGCCTGTGGTGTTCGGCGGCTCGCCGAACACGAATAATTCCGGCGAGCCGCCGGAATTCGCAGGCGGGCCGCCTGCGCTCCCCGGAACAGAATGCGCGACGTTTTAATGTCGTCTAAATTATTTCGACATGAGCGAATCGGTCTCGAAGACAAAAATTTTCGGTCAGCACGACGACGCGACGATCAGGCAAATCGAGACCTGCGTCGCGGCCGGCGGTGAGCGTGGCGTGTTGTGCGCCGACGGCCACAAAGGTTACGCGCAGCCGATCGGGGGCGTCGTCGCATACAAAGACAAGATTTCGCTGAGCGGCGTCGGCTTCGACATCGCTTGCGGGAATCTCGCCATTCTCACCGACATCAAATGCGAACAGATCGCGGACAAGATCGACAAGATCATGGACGACGTCGTACGCGACATTTCCTTCGGCATCGGCCGCAAATCGAAAACGAAAGTCGATCATGAATTGTTCGACGACCCCGCGTGGAGTTTGCAGCCGATGCGCGGATTGAAATCGACCGCGGCGGAACAGTTAGGCACGGTCGGCGGCGGAAATCACTATGTCGATCTTTTCGCGGACGAGCAGGAGCGCATTTGGGTGGGCGTGCATTTTGGTTCGCGCGGACTCGGCCACAAAACCGCGACGCATTTCCTGAAAGCCGCCGGCGGCACAGACGGAATGGACGTGCCGCCGACGGTGGTCGATGAAAGATCGACAATCGGCGAAGATTATCTCGCCGGAATGCATTTGGCCGGTCGTTATGCGTATGCCGGACGCGAAGCGGTCGCGCGCCATGTCGTTAGGGGAATTCTCGGCGCGAACATTGTCGAAGAAGTGCACAATCATCACAACTTCGCCTGGCGCGAAAAACATAACGGCGATGAATATTGGGTCGTGCGCAAAGGCGCGACGCCGGCGTTTTCGGGACAGAAAGGATTTGTCGGCGGCAGTATGGGCGACGATGCCGTCATCATCGAAGGCATCGACTCGCCGGTTTCGCGCGAAGCGTTGTTCTCGACCGTGCACGGCGCCGGCCGCATCATGTCGCGCACGCAGGCGAAGGGAAAATTCGTCCGCGTCGGCAATAAACGAATCCGAAAAGACGGGCTCGTCAGGCACGATGAGATGATGAAATGGTTGCAAGATCGACATGTTGTTTTGCGCGGCGGCGATTTGGATGAAGCGCCGCAAGCGTACCGGCGTCTGCCCGATGTCCTGCGCGCGCACGAAGGAACCATTCGCGTCCTCCATACGCTGCGCCCGTTCGGCGTGGCCATGGCCGGCCGCGACATTGTCGATCCATACAAAGACTAATGGACGCGATTGTCGGCATCGATCTCGGCACGACCAACTCTCTGGTCGGCGTAATGGAGGCGGGCTTCCCGATTCTCATCGCCGATGAGAACGGAGAGCGGCTTACGCCGTCGGTCGTCCACTTCCGTGACGATGCCGAGCCGCTCGTCGGCCGGCCAGCGGCGCGAATGCGAGTGGTCCGGCCTAACGACACGATTTCGTCAATCAAGCGCCACATGGGTTCGCGCCGAAAGTTCTGCGGCTCATTGCCGGAAGAAATTTCAGCGATTGTATTGAAGAAACTGAAAGCGGATGCGGAGCGTTCGTTAGGCCACGAAGTTTCGCGCGCCGTCATTACCGTTCCCGCGTATTTCAACGACGCGCAGCGCAACGCGACGAAGCGGGCGGGGGAGCTCGCCGGATTTTCGGTCGAGCGGATTATCAACGAGCCGACTGCGGCCGCGCTCGCTTATGGCCTCGAAAATTTGAAATCGAAGTCGAAGATCGCGGTTTACGATTTGGGCGGCGGCACGTTCGACTTGTCGATCTTGGAATTAAACGAGGGCGTGTTTCAGGTGCTCTCAACAAATGGGAACACGCGACTCGGAGGCGACGATATCGATAGGGAATTGCTGGACTATTTCGGTAGGAACGCACCTCCGGGGCGTCCCAAGATTTGGGACGGCTACGGAGAGCCGTCCCTACCATCGGAACGGTTGCGCGAATCGCTTATGATCGCGAAGCATCAGCTCTCGACTGAGGAGAAAACGTCGGTCGACATTCCATTTTTTCACGGGAGCGAGACTTTACATGTCGATCTTACGCGGGAGCAGCTCGAGGAAATTGCGCGGCCGATCGTGGAGAAGACGCGGGGACATTGTTTGCGCGCGCTGGCGGACGCGAAGCTGGAGCCGAAGGATTTGGATGAAGTCATTCTGGTCGGTGGGGTGACGCGGATGCCGCTCGTTAGGCGTTTTGTCGCGGAATTGTTCGGGCGCGAACCGAACATTTCACAGAATCCGGATGAGGCGGTGGCAATCGGCGCGACGATTCAGGCAGGGATGCTGTCGGGCGCGGTGCGCGACGTGGTGCTGCTCGATATCACGCCGCTGTCGTTAGGCATCGAAACGTTTGGCGGATTGATGAACGTGATCATTCCGCGCAATTCGACCATTCCGATCAAGCGCGGCGAAATGTTTACCACCGCAGTGTCGAACCAGCGGTCGATGTCGATCAAGGTTTTGCAGGGCGAACGAGAAATGGCGCGCGACAATTGGAAGCTGGGCGAATTCGAAATTGAGTTCGAACCGGCGCCGAAAGGCGTGCCGCGCGTTGGCGTGCAATTTGAGATCGACGCGAATGGAATTCTGCACGTGCTCGCGCGGGACACGAAGACCGGTCGCGAGAAAATCGTGGAGATGAAAAGCGCGGTGGATGTTTCGGATGAAGCGGTCGAGGCGATGCTGGCGGATTCGCTCGAGCACGCGTTCGAAGATGTGAGCGAGCGGATGTGGACGGAAACGAAATTGAAAGCGGAAGAGATGCTGGCGGCGGTCGATAAGGTTTTGCGGGTTGAGGACAAGATCGACAACGGCGAGCGAGAAGAGATTTTGCGGCGGGCCGAAGAAGTGCGAACGGCGTTGTCGTTAGGCCAGATCGAAGCCTTGAAGAAAGCTACGGCGGCGTTGGACTCGGCGACGCAGGATTTAGCGGCGAGGCTGCTGGAGAAGGCGATTCGTTAGGCGACGGCTTCGGCCCAGGAGTAGATGTCGATCTTGCGGGTGACGCGGAAGGTTTCGCGGACGGCGCGGGTGAAGCGGAAGTGAGCGAGGCAATTTTCGCCGACGCTTCCTCGAGCAACTTTTTTTCTTCGCTGTAGAGCGGTCCGCGTTTCGCCGTCTCGATGTAATCCTTCGCCGCATCGACAAGATTTTCGTCCGCGCACAAGAGCGCCATGTAAACAGCCGCGTGCGGATCGTGCAGTTGCTCGGCCGGAAATTTTTTCAAAATGTCGACGGCTTCCGGCGTGCGCCCGGCCGCGTAGAGTGCAAAGCCGTAAGTGACGGCGCAGGTGGTGTCTTCCGGAGCGCGATCGTAAGCCTGCTTCGCCAGCTCTTGAGCCTCGCGCGTATTTTGGTCGAGCAAAAGCGCGAGACGCGCGTAATTGGCGGTGACGCCGGCTTCGCCGGGCGAAGCTTCGTGCAAGCGTTGCATAGTGCGGTACAGATTTGGCAGGTCGTTAGTCGCGCGATAAATTTTCGCGAGCGCATCGAGCGCTTCTCGGCGCATGGGCGTATTTCTGGCCACGCGGAGCCAAAGCTGTTCCGCTTCGGTGGTGAGATTCCATTTCGCGGCGAGTCGGGCGAGGGTGAGCTCGCGGTCCGCTTCATCGCCCGCGGCGCGTTCGGCCGTACGCCAGAGCGAATCGAACTCGGCGTCGTTACCGGACTGCCGCATTTGTTTCGAGGCGTATGCTTGATAAGCGAGCCGCAAATATTCGTTCTCGCCCCAGGTATCGCCGCGTGTCCAACGTTTCAAACGCGACCAGTTCCTGACCGTGGCGAACGATTCCGCGATGGAAATGGCGGCGGGTGGATTGGTCGTGAGATTGGAAGGAAGTTTTTCCATCCACTTGAGAACGTCGGCGGCGAGGCCGTTGTTGTTCATCCAATCCATGAGCAGGGCGGCGTCGTTAGGCAAACGCGCCGCGACCGGCTTCACCTTGTCGAGCAAGAGATCGAATTTCTTTTGGTCGAGCTTGCGATACAGATTCAGACAAAGCAGGTAATCGCCGAACGTGACCTGGGGCGACATCTGCAATTCCTGCGCGATCTCATCGGCGGCGTTGAGATCGGCGCGATCGATCGCGTCGTTAAGGAGCGCGCGCAGGGCGCCGGTGCGGAACGGCGCCGTTTTGGTCAAACGCGTGAGCGTCGCGCGCGCATTGTCGATCTTGTCCTTATCGCCCGATTTAATCTGGAGAACGGCGAGATTAAATTGGTAGAGCTCGTTGTTAGGCTCCTGGCGCAAGGCGGCGGCGAAATGTTCCTGTTGCGCGCCGTCGTCGCCTTGTGCGCGCGCGAGCCAGCCGGCGACGACATGATAATCGGCCTTATCGCGGTCGTTAGGCGCGACGCGCTCGAGCGCTTTGCGCGCGGTGTCGAGCTCACCGAAACGCAGCGCGGCCGAGGCAAGGTTGAGGTGGCTGTCGAGGCGGTTCGGCTGCAAGCGCGCGATCTGCGAGCGCCAGGCGACGGTCTCGATCTTGTTCTGTTTTTCGCTCGCTTCGGCGAGAATTTGAAATGCGGGCAACGAATCGCGATCGAGCTCGAGCACCTGTTGGGCGAGACGCGAAGCGTTGTCGAAATCGTCGTGCGCCAGCATTTCCGAGGCGCGCTTGATCAAACGTGATTCGCGCCAGTTATGGTACGCTTTCGCGCCGTAATTTAGCGCGACGAGACTCAGCCCCGACCCGAGAACAATAATGCCGACGAGAATGGCGAGCTGACGCGGGGCGAATTTTTCGCCGAGATCGCCAAGACTCGCGAGCGATTTGATTTTTCGGCGCCGACGAAGGCGTTTGATCTTTTCCGCCATGTGCCAAGTCTCCTATCGTGCGCCCAGCGTGAATGCAACTGGCTGCAACCATTGGGCAATCCGCTGACGAACAGAATGGTGTTGTATCGGCTTTCCATTTAACGAACCCAAAGAGGTAAACGCGGTCCGGGCGGCGGTTAGTCCGCCGTTCGCTCCATCGCCTGGTTAGGCATTTGGAGAGTCATCTAACTTGTAAGAGGCATACATTTTGGCTTCCGGATTTGTGGCGATGATAGCTTCCACCACGGCGCGAAACTCATCCGTTAACCAATGTTTCCGTGTGACCCACCATTCTCTAACTCCAGGGTAGGCGAAATAATCGATCATGGTTCGTTCTACTTCGTCCCAGAGCGTTTTCTCCAATGCACCGTCACGATAGTAGATGAACATGCCTTCACAGTTTCTGGTATATCGCGTGAAAAACGCACTGAACCTGAGCTTATCGGGTCCATCGAGAGCGTCGAACGAGCGAATAGCTCGGAGGAAAAACGCTGCGAACTCGCGGCTCTCCTGACCGGTCTTGACCAGGTCGCTCCACTGCGCGGTCAGAACATTGATCCCCGCCCGCCGGCGCTCTTTGTTCTGCTCGCGAATCTGAACAGCGAGATAAATCAAGGAGGGAATGACTCCAATGGCCGCCACCACTTGTCCGATTGCGGAGAGCATCTCCCAATTCATGACAATGGTGTCGTCGGCCTAACGAGAACAAGATGAGCTACCACTGCCGGGAGCGAGCGCAGCTCGAAGAGAAGATATTCGAGTCATCGAAGAAGGTAAACGCGGTGCGGGTAGTGGTAAGCTCTATCGCATGGTTAGATGTTTAGTGTCGCAAACCCGCTGGCCCCCATTTCATCACGATCCATTGCTTCTGCGCTTTGGTCAGCGGGAAAGTTCGTGACAGAAGGATTTGGCCGGACTCCACTGAGTAGGTTTCGGAAATGCCAAGATCAATATACCGGAAGAAGTCCTGTCCCTGCGAGGAGCCCATATAATACCAGATGGCTACTTTGGGCTCTTTCCAATGGTGGGTCTTTTCGAGGAGCGCGTCCTTAGTGATCGCCTGAGCCGCGGAACATAAGGAGACGCACGCGATCAACATCGCAATAACTGTCGATGTAAAGCGTCCCACCATCTAACGAGACTGAAGTGAGCTGCCGCCACCGGGAGCGAGCGCGGCTCGAAGTGAAGATGTTTTAGTCATGTAAAAACGTGACCGCAGAACGGGTGGCGGTTAGCTCGACTGATTGGTTAGATGTTTGGGTTGCAGCTCTCAAAGCGTTTTTTCACATGCTCGAGCGCTCGCTGCGTGCACCACTTCTGGTAAAGCAACGAGAAAGGTCGGCCGACTCGTGAAAGCCAATGTGCTGGTTCTGAGTGCGTGTGGATGACGAAGAAGAGCGCGCCTGCGCGGTCTTCGAAATAAAACTCTGACACGCCTCGCTCCAAGTGACCCGCGAGCGTTTCATAAGCGAAGCCGAGCTTGCTCGGCTCGCTGATGAGCCCCGAGATGCGGACAGCAAACTCTGCGCACAGACCAAAGCCGATAGGAGGCAACACAGCACGCTGCACGATGATGTCGCCGACGCGCATCGCTCTGCCCTCGCGAACCCACTGCGGCTCAGCGCGCATGAGAAACCTCGGAAAGATGTCATACCCGAACAGGAAGTCAGTCTGGTAAGAACTAATCAGACCGGAATAACCGAGTGCAATCTCGCTTGTCTTTTCGGGAAGTGTGGCCGCGGAGGAGAAGTTTGCGCTAAGCCCAAGCGCTTCATCGACTGTCAGCGCTGGACCGAGAGCACAAGGAAGCAGCTTCATCGCGATTACATCTAACGAGACACAAGATCAGCGACCGCGCGAATTACGAAAGACCTGCGCGTCGAGTGAAAGCTATGCATAAGGACGGCTCGCGGTTCGCTGCATCGCTTGGTTAGGTCTTTAAACGACATACTCAATGCGATCTGATGACAAAATGCTGCGCTTCCGCTACGGAGACGACACGCCACCCGCCTTGCTTGCGAACTAATTCTACCAAGCTGCCGATAGCTCTATTGTGCGTACGCCCGCAGTACACGCGAGCGTGATCGCGCTCATCACAGACGATCTCGGCGACGGAGGGACGGACATCTCGGCGCTGTGAGATGAGAAACTGAATTTCTTGGATGTCCTGAAGCGAAAGGTTTGGTGCGTAGTCTCCGGTAATGACCGGTGGCTTGGACGCCGGAGCCGAGCAGGCGGAGCACGCAAACAGCGCGATAGAGACGAAGAGATCCACGGCGCGTTGCATAGACCTAACGAGAATTAGACGGATGAAAATATCTTTGCACGTGCATTTTCAAAATGTACGCGCGGAATCGCTACGTTGATTCTTTTACCACTGGCGCGTCCTCGATGTCGTGCATGACGCGTTCGCGCACGCGACGCCCCCAAACATAACGCGCGAGCAAGACTTTGATCGTGGCCGTTAACGGAATGGCGAGAATCGGACCGAGCACTCCGCCGATAAGCAAACCCCAGACGAAGATCGACACGATAACGGTGAGCGGATGCAGGCCGACGGAATCGCCGATGATGCGCGGCGCGTAAATGTTGCCTTCGAGATTTTGAATGACGATGAAAATGATCGTGACCCACATCGGGTGCGACCAATCGCCCCATTGGAAGGCGGCGATGATGACGGCCGGGATCCAGCAAATGATGATGCCGATGTACGGAATCATGGTGAGGATGACGACGAGCACACCGATGAGCGGCGCGAAATTGAGGCCGAGAAGCGCGAGCGCGCTGCCGATGAGGCAGCCATCGATGAGACAAACGAGCAGCTGGCCGCGGAAATACGCGATGATGTAGTGATTAATCTGCGTGATGACTTCCGCGACTTCCTTTTTCAGCGGCGAATCGCGTAACGGCAGGTAATCTTTCCAACGCGCTTCAATACGCGGCCGTTCCTTCAGGAAAAAGAAAAGATAAATCGGAACGAGAATGAGGCTGAGGAGAAAACCGGCAGCGCCTAGAAATCCGCCGATGCTTTTCTGAAGCAGATTCCAGAACTTTTCCACCAGCGTCGGAACGTAACGTTCGAGGTTTGGGATTTGTTTTTCGACGTAGGCTTGAATGCGTTGTCGATCAGCCGAGCTCAATTTCGCCGGCGCCGGAGCGATCACTTCCGTTGGCGGCGGCGAGGAATCGGATGCGGGCGTCGATGCCGGTGCTTCGGGCGTCGCGGTTGCGCTCGGTGTCGGAGTCGCGGTCGGCGTTGCGGTCGGGTGCGGCGTGGGAGAACCGAGCAACCAATCAACAATACCGCGCGTAGGCGAAATCGATTTGCTCCGGGAAGTGCCGGCTCCGCCGAGGAAGCGATTATAACGCACGGTAAGATCGACAATCTTATCTCGTGCTCTCTGTGTGTAATTCGGGAGCTCGCGCGCGAAGTTCGCGCTTTGCATCGAAATAGAAGGCGCGATCCAGGAAAAGAGCAGGACGGCGACAAGCGCGGCCGCGACGAAAAGAAAGACGATCGACCATAAACGCGGCAGACCGCGTTGCGTCAGGATCGTCACGAGCGGATCGAGTAAGTAGGCGAGAATGCCGGCGATGGCGACCGGGATCAGGACCGGTTGCAAAAAACTGATGATGTTAGCGAGAAGCCAGATCGAGTAGGCAACGATGCCGATGATGAAGACGACGCAAACGGCGCTGATCGCCGTCCACAGCGTTTTGCGCTGCCAGGGCGTCGGATATCTCGTCACGGGTGTGGTCACAGGAAGATGTCGATCTTAGTGGAAAGGGTTTCGTTTGCCTTCGCTTTTGCTCACCTTTGTTTTCGCATTGTCGATCTTTTGCGCGAGATTTTTATTTTCGGGATCGAGCGTGAGCGCGCGCTGCCAGACGTCGAGCGCTTGCGCGATGCGATCGAGCTTGGAGTAAGTGTCGCCCAAATGTTCAAACACGACCGGATCGTCGCGCTTCAAATTTTGCGTGGCGCGCTGGAGCTGCGCGAGCGCGTCGTCGAATTTTCCCTCGCGATATTTGACCCAACCGAAGCTGTCGAGATACGCGCCATTGTTCGGGTCGAGCTCGAGCGCATGTTTGATCGCATCCTCGGCTTCTTCCAGATGCGTGTTCTGCTCCGCCCACATGTAACCGAGATAATTGTAGGCGTCGGCCGCGTTCGCGGGATCGAGCGAAATCGATTGCTTGAATAAGTCAGCCGCTTTTTCGTAGAGGCCGGCCTGTTCCGCGGTCGCGCCGTAATCAAAATAGAATCGCGCGTTAGCCATTTCGGACCCGTCGAGCTCGGCTTCGTGCAACGCTTCCTCGAACGTGGCCACGGCTTGCTGCGGATGTTTCGCTTCACGTTGCGCAATCGCTAAATAATAAGTGAGCTCGGGCGCGCCCGGAAAACGGCGACGCGCATCGCTTAAAAAATTGACGGCGCGGTTCGGGTCCTTGAGCGGGCCGATGAGTAAATCGGCGAGGCGCACGTAGGTGTTCACGTGCGAGGGATTGATGAGCAAACTCTGTTCGTAACTGGCGGCCGCTTGGGCGAAGATCGGCTTTGCCTCGTCCTTTTTGTTTTCGCGCTCAAGCGTCCGCGCCTGATCATCGAGCACCTGCGCGAGCAAATCGTAAGGCTGATATTTTTCCGGATGCTCTTTAATGATCGCCTGCAAAAGATCGACAGCTTTCGCGCGCTGATTCGTTAGGACAAAACCGCTCGCCAATTTTTCCTGCGCGCTCGCATCGTCCGGCTGCAACTCGAGCACACGAAGGTAGAGCGGGATCGCCTCCGCTAATTGTTGCGATGAAGCGTAATAATCGGCGATCTCTTTGAGGATCGCGGGATCGTCGTTCGCGTGTTCGGCGGCGCGTTTAAAAAGCGCATTCACCCGCGCGACGTCGGCTGGTTTCGGATTCGCGTCCGGTTTGAACGTGAGCACGGCGTACAATTTTCCGAGACGCGTCCAGAAATTTGCGTCATCAGTTTGCACTTTGCTCGCGCGGTCGAGCGCCTGCGCCGCTTTTGTTTCGTCGCCCGCTGCGATCTGGATTTCGTAAAGGCGTTGGTAGGCGTCGATGTTTTTCGGTTCGAGCGCGATGGCGCGATTCGCGTAATCGATCGCCTGGTCGGTCTTGTTCAAATACTTCGCGTAGATGTAGGAGAGCTGCAGAAACGGCTGCGACGCCCGCGGGTTCGCTTTGATCGCGTCCTTCAAGACGTCGATCGCTTGCGGGAAATCGTCGTTGCGCACGAGCAGCGTGGCCACGCGCGCGGCCAGCTCGGCCTCGCCCGGATCGACATCGAGAACTTTGCGATACGCTTCGAGCGCTTTCTCCGTCTCCCCATTTTCTTCGAAGGCGGCGCCGCGGACGAAATCGGCCAGCGCCTGCGCTTTGTGCTCGCCATCCGTGCGCAGCAATAAATCGTCCGGCGTTTTCCCGCCTAACGAACGCGGAGATTGTTCCGGCGATGGCCGCGGTGAAGATGTCGATCTTGCCGGCGGAATGCGCTTTCGCGCCAGGACGTTCGCGCTCGTCGCGCAAAGCGCGATCACGACCAGAAAGACAAAGTGCCGCGCGCGAAGCGACCGAATCATGAGAACGATTCTAACTGGCGCGAAGAACCGGCGCAAACAGGGCGCGGCCTAACGAGCCGCTTACGCCTTGTAACGCAGACGCTTCTTGTGCCGGTTCGCGCGCATGCGCTTACGGCGTTTGTGCTTCGAAATTTTCGCTTTGCGTCTTTTTTTCAGTGAACCCATACGGGAATCGATCCGCCATCCAAGCATCTGCGCTGCGATGCCGCAACAACTTCTTCATGCAAGATCGACATGGTACAAGATCGACAATGACCGAGGCGCGACCTCAGCGTTCGAGGAAAAGCACGAGCAATGCGACGAGGACGAGCAAGCCCGCGATGGTTCCGCTTTCGTATTTTTCCATCCATTCCAGCCGCAAGCGATTTAATCCCGCAAGCGTCGTGGTTGTAAACACGACCATGCCGACGACGGTCCCGATCGAGAGAATAATCGTAAGCGCGACGAAGCCTTTCCAGCCGTAACGAATGCCGGACGCGTAAATGGGCAGAAACGCTTCGCAAGGCGAGATGGTGAGAAAAGCGAACAAACTCCAAATCGCGGCGCGATCCGAAACGCGCGGCGGCGGCACCGGCGCGACCGTTCCATCATGAAGATGTTCGTGGGGATAATTGAAATGGACATGACCGTGGCCGCGCATTTGTCGAAACGCATAATAAATGGCAGCGGCAAACAAAATTCCCGCCGCGATGCGCGGGAACCACGTGCTCGAGGAAATGCTTAACCGCACGCCGAGCCACGTCATCGCGAAGCCGAGCAAGGCGGTGAAGGCGACGTGCCCCGTTCCGGCCAGCGCGGTGATGGCGATGGTGCGCGGGAGCGACCAACGTTGCACCCGGGCCGTCAGCACGAATGGCAGCCAGTGCGTCGGAATGGCCGCGTGAAAAAATGCAACGCCGAAGCCGGTGAGCGCGATGCTATTAAGAACAGCGTCGTTCATGCAGCCGAGGCGGGCGCGTGGTAGCTCACGCCCCAATCGTAACCGCCACTCAAGCCGCGTTCAATTATTCAGGATGTCGCGCGGATGTTCGGTGCCGTGCAAGCTGCGGGCGCGGCCGGTGATGCCGACCTGGTAGTTAACGCCAACTTTCGTGACCGTGCCCGGCCGAAATTTCCATTTAAAAAACGTCATCACCATTTCGGCGTCGAGAGTCTGGTGGCCGCTGTGACGAAGGACTTTAACTTCGTCCACCAATCCGTTCTTCGGATTAATCGTGAGCAGAACGCGAATGGTCCCGCCCCAACCCTTGCGTATTGCCACCGCCGGAATCACTGGGTCCGGCTTGTAGATGACATACGGTTGCCAGTTTTCTTCGATTTGCTCCGCCCTCGTCGTCGGGAGGCACAGAACCGCGGCGGTAAGAATCGTTAGCCATATTCGCATGCCTTTTCTTCGATTGTCGATCTAGGCGTGCGCGTATCCGTTGAGGATTTTTCGCTCAGTTGCCGCTTCAGAAGTAAAGCGCCGTGGCCATCCATTTACTGAACTTTGCGGCCGGAAATAGAGTTGACATATTTCGATCATTTCTATAAAACCCCGGCCTAACCAGAATCCTACGAACTTATGAAAAAGTTGCCTTTGCTCGCTTCAGTTGCGCTCTTCAGCGGTCTGGTTGCCGCGCGTGCTGACATTATCCCTACTTTTACCGGCACGAGTGGTTCACAAGATCAGCAGAGCACCATTTGGTCGTACACGATTAACATCACCGCTGAGCAGAATGCGACCACGGGCGACTATTTTACCATTTACGATTTCGGCAGCTTCCTTCCCAACTCCAATTCGCAACCGGCCGGCTGGACATTTAGCGCGTCACTCATCGGCACCACCCCTTCGCAGACAAACCCGACTGACAACCCGTCGCTTTATAATCTGACCTGGACTTACAGCGGCGCCACAATTTCCGGCGCTTCGCCGGCCGGACAGAACATCGGACCATTCAGCGTCGCGGTCGCCGGATTCGATCCGGAATTTCAACCGCCACACCAGAATGGCCAGTTTGCCGCGCAAGGCACGTTGGCCCAGGGACCGAATGCCGGCAGCAAGGTTAACAACGTCGGTATCGTGCCGGTGCCTGCCGCTATTCCGGAACCGTCCACCCTCGCACTCATCATCGGCACGGGCGGTCTCGGTATGTTCGGTCGCGCGCTCGCGCGTCGCCGCCGCGTCTAAGTTAAGGCGCGTTCGTCGCTGCGTAGTTCGCAATCGCGTCAGTAAACGCTTTGCCGAAATCGCGCAGCTTTTGCTGGCCGACCCCGGAGATTTCGCCGAACTCGTCCAGCGTGGTCGGTAGCTCGCGCGCCATCTCGCGCAGCGATGCGTCGGAGAAAATCACATAGGCCGGAACGCCGCGCGCGTCGGCCAAACTTCGTCGCACCACGCGAAGTTTTTCGAACAACACTTCGTCGCATTCGATTTCGCCGGCGCGTTTTTTCCGTCCGCGCTTTTGCGCAAGATCGACATGGTACGGTTTCGTTAAGGTAATTGACGTCCGCTCACGCAACGCTGTGAGACCGGTGTCGGTCAGTGAGAGGGTGGCGAATTTATCGGAGCTCGTCGCGATGAGCCCCAGTCGCAGCAGTTCGCGTCCGAGAGCCTGCCAGGCCTGCCGCGATAAATCGGTTCCAATCCCAAAAGTCGAAAGTTCATTATGGCCGCGCTGTCGCACCGATTCAGTCTCCTCTCCGAGCAAAACATCGAGAACGTGCTTCAAGCCAAAGCCGAATCCATGTTTCGCGTGGATGCGGTAAACGCATGACAAAAATTTCTGCGCGGGCAGGGTGCCGTCGAAGGTTTCACGCGGATTGAGACAATTGTCGCACGCATCGCAGGACGCGTTCGGGTAATCCTCGCCGAAATACTTCAGGAGCGTCGCGCGGCGGCATTCACGCGTTTCGGCATAATGAACCATCTCGCGCAGCTGCGCCTGCGCGATCTCCTGTTCGTGCCCGGTTTTTTCGGCAATGAAACGGTTTTGTTTCACCACATCGCCGGCGCTAAAGAGCAAAACGCAATCGCTCGGCAATCCATCGCGCCCGGCGCGCCCGGTTTCCTGATAATAGCTCTCGATATTTTTCGGCAGATCGTAATGCACCACGAAACGCACGTTCGGTTTATTAATGCCCATGCCGAAGGCGATCGTCGCCGTGATCACGCGCACGTCGTCGCGCAAAAATGCGTCCTGGTGTCGCGAACGTTCCTTCGCCTCCAGGCCGGCGTGATACGGTTTCGCGCTAATGCCGTCTTCGCTCAGCTTTTTCGTTAGCGTCTCCGCCGTTTTGCGGCTTGCGCAATATACGATGCCGCTGTCGTTAGGCCGTGAGCGCACGAACTCGAGCAATTGCGCGTAAGCCGATGTTTTCCCTTCAACGCGATAAGTCAGGTTGGGGCGATTGAAGCTCGCGACGTAACACTGCGCATCGCGCAACTTCAATTGTTTGACGATGTCGATCCGGACCCGTTCCGTCGCGGTCGCGGTCAAAGCCATGATCGGCACATCGGGTAAATGCGTGCGCAATTTCGCCAGTTGTCGATATTCCGGGCGAAAATCGTGGCCCCATTCGCTGATGCAATGCGCTTCGTCGATGGCGAACTGGCTGATGTTCCAATTCAACGCGCCTTCGAGAAAGCGATCGAGCATGAGCCGCTCGGGCGCGACGTAAAGCAGCCGGTATTGGCCGTGGTTCAATCCGCGAAACCGTTCGGCTGCTTCATGTCGATCTAACGATGAATTCAGAAAGGTCGACGGGATGCCGCTCGTCTTGAGTGCATCGACCTGGTCTTTCATCAACGCGATCAGCGGCGAAACCACAATTGTTAGGCCATTACGCAACAACGCCGGCAGTTGGAAGCAGAGCGATTTGCCACCGCCCGTCGGCATGAGCGCGAAGACATCGCGACCGGCGAGCGCGTCATTGATGATTTGCTCCTGGAGCGGACGGAATTCGTCGTAGCCGAAATGTTGTTTCAGCGCGCCGCGCAGGTCCATGGCGCAATTAAATCAGACCGCGCCGCTTGAAGTCGCCAATATTTCCGCCGCTCGAGCGCTCGATCATGTCGATGGTGAACTTAAGCAGGCAAACTTCCCATGCATCGTCCACGCCGCGAATGACCGCGCTCAGCGTTTCCGATTCGCCTTCCACCTGCGATTTTGTTCGCGCAATGACGGCGTCGATCGGATCGCGGAACATTCGTTCGCTCACGTCCGTTTTGCGAAATTGAAATCCGTAGCGCAACACCGCGAAATCGCGCGCGCGTTCGCGCAGCGAATCGGCGTAACGTTGCGCTTGCTCGCCGAAACCGTCGAGCAGCATGCGCGCGAAATTTTCGGGCGTAAGAATTTGCGGGCGGTCGGCGTCGATGTGTCCATTGCGCACCCGGACGCGATCGACCCGGTCCATTAATTCGGAGATGAGATAAAACTGGAACCGGGTGCGGCCGAAAGTGGCGATGCGTTGGTCGGGCGCGAGCAACACTTCCGTGTTCTCAATGGCGTAGTCGAAATTCGCGCGGTTCATCATTGTCGATCTTGCAAGATCGACATCATGCCGGCGTTTCGCAAACGGCGGCCTCAATTGCTCCGCGCACGCGCCCCGAGCGCCAGTGCGTGATCGCTTCCCAGGTGAAAATGATGAGCGCGACCCAGATTAAGCCGAAAGTGATGAGATGACCGCGGGTGAATGGTTCGCGATAAAGAAAGACGCCGAGGAAAAACGAGCCGCTGGGCGAAAGGTATTGCAGGAAGCCGATGGTCGTTAGGCGAAGATAACGAGCGGCGTATCCGAACCAAAACAGCGGCACGGCCGTGACGACGCCAGTGCTCATGAGCAAGATCGACAAGTACATTCCGGCATGATCGAACACGAGCGCGCCGGTGTGTTTGAGAAAAAGCAGATAGACCATCGCGAGCGGCACGAGCAAAACCGTTTCGAGAAATAATCCCGGGACCGCGGCGGTGCCCGATTTTTTGCGCAACAGTCCGTAAAGGCCGAACGAAGTGCAAAGTCCGAGGGCGATCCACGGAACCTGACCGTAGCCGAATGTGAGATTCAAGACGCCGATGGCGGCGAGCGCGACGGAGATGAATTGCAAGCGCGTCAATCGCTCGCGCAAAAAGACGGCTCCTAACAACACGTTTACGAGCGGCACCATGAAATAGCCGAGGCTGGTCTCGAGGACGCGGTTAATATTTACGGCCCAGATAAACAGCAGCCAGTTGGACGCGATCATCAATCCGCTGCTTAAACAGAACGCGATCGCGCGCGGCGAATGTATGGCCGCGGTCACTTCCGTCCAGCGACGCTGCCAGGAAAGCAGCGCGACGAGGAACAAACTCGTCCAGACAAACCGGTGCGCGAGAATTTCGGGCGCGGGAACATCTTTGAGCAGCTTCCAGTAAACCGGAATCAAACCCCAGGTGCCGAAGGCGGCGATGCCGGCGAGCAATGCGCGGGATTCATGCGATTTGCTTTCGCCTTTGCGCAAGATCGACATGTACTCCGCGACTGTAGCCCGGTCTGTCACCGCGAAAAGTCCGCGCGGATTACTTAATTACTCGGCGCGGGCGAAGGCGAGGCGCTCGGGAACAGCGAGAGATAATCCCCGTAGCCTTCGACTTCGAGTTTTTCGAGCGGAATAAATCGCAGCGCGGCCGAATTGACGGTGTAACGCAAACCGCCCGGCGCCGGGCCGTCGCGAAACAGGTGTCCGAGATGCGCTTTGCTTTTGGCGGCGTGCACTTCGGTGCGCTCGAGACCAAACGAGGTGTCGCGACTTTCTTCGATGAGTTCGGGCGCGATTGGCTTCGTGAAATTGGGCCGGCCGTTTTGATTGTCGAACTTGTCGAGCGAAGTGAAAAGCGGCTGGCCGCTGATGATATCGACGTACAAACCGACGCGCAGATTGTTGAAATAGAGATTTTGAAACGCGGGCTCGGTCCCGTTTTCGCGCACGACGTGATATTGCTCCTCTTTCAATGTGCGCTTGAGCTCGGCGTCGCTCGGAATGGGCCGGGCCTGATCGTAATGCGTTGTCTTTACTTTTTCGGCGGCGCGATGCGTGAACCAATATGCGCCGGCGCCGAGTGCCGCCATCGCGAGCAGGCCGAGTAACAGACTCAAGACCGGCGAGCTGTGATGATGAATGCGCGTGCTCGATTTATCTGAGGCCGATTCTTCCATGGAGCTCTTGTCGATCTTAGCGGCGTTCGAAGATGCTGCGCAAGCTCAGCCGCGCTTACGGTTTTTTGTTTTGCTCGAACAACGGCAGGAACTGTTCGTAACCTTCTTCCTTCAGTTTCTCGACCGGAATAAAGCGCAACGCCGCCGAGTTAATGCAATAACGTGCGTGCGTCGGCCCCGGTCCGTCATCGAAGACGTGACCGAGATGCGAATCGCCCTTGCTCGAACGCACTTCGACGCGTTCCATGCCTAACGAGTCGTCGGATTTTTCGTGAACGTGGGATTGGTCGATCGGCCTGGTGAAACTCGGCCAGCCGCTGCCGCTGTCGAACTTGTCGGTCGAACTGAAGAGCGGTTCGCCGGTGACAACATCGACATAGATACCGGCGCGATGATTGTCCCAGTATTCGTTCTGGAAGGGCGGCTCTGTTCCGCACAATTGCGTGACATGAAATTGCTGCGGGGTAAGTTTTTTGCGCAGCTCGGCTTCGTTAGGCTTGGCGGCATTCAATGGTTCCGTACTCATAGAGGTTTGCTGTTTTGGTTCTTCTTTCCGTTGCGCGCCGGCATTGTTAAGAAAAATGACGACGCCGCAAAGCGCCGCGAACACGACCGCGCAAAACACGAGCATGGCGCGCGAGGAACGCGGCGGGCGTTTCGGAAATTCAATCACCCCCGAACGTACGCCTTCGCGCAAGATCGACAATTAAATTTGGGCGTTTAATCGGCCCGCCCTGCTTCCGGCACCCGGATGTAACTGCGGAAGATGAGTAAGCCCAGCGGCGCGATTGAGGCCGCGCAGGCGAACACGAACCACATCATGCCCGAATGACGCGGTCCGGTCGCTGGACAAAAGATGGCGAGCAACCAGCCGCTCGTGCCAACGAGTAATTTCCCCACCAGAAACGGAAGGTAAGCGAGCGCGCCATACGATGCTTCCTGGCCGGGCGGCGCGATCGCGGCCGCATATTCATAGACGCGCGGCGAGTAAAACGCTTCGCCCACGGAGAAGATGGCGAGATAAATCGCCGACATCACGTAGTAGGGATGCACCGGCCCGTGCAATCGTAGATAACCATGGCCTAACCAATCGCCGAAGCCGCCGTTCGCCATCGATTCGAACCATGCCGTCGGCAACGCCATCACGAAAACGCCGGCCGCGCAGATCGCGCCGCCGATTACGACCATGCGATAGGCGGAGAATTGTTGCGTGAGCGCGCCGACGACCGGCGCGAGAATGATGATCAAGATGGAATTGATCCCGGCGATTTTGCCCACCGGCGCGTGCAAGCCGAGTTCGCGATCGCCGAATTTCGGAAAGACGTAATCCATTTGCAGGAAAATCGCTTTTAGAAATCCGATGAGGAGAAAGAAGGCGAGGAGTCGAAAAAAAGCAGACTGGGCGAACAATTGTCGAAACAAGCGGGCGGTGTCGAGCGCGCTCACGCGCACCGTCAGCGCGAGACCGCGCCACATGCCTAACGAATGCGCTTGTCGATCTTGCAATTGTCGATCTTCGCTCCGCTCGTCGGCCGAGCGACGCAGGAAATAGATCGTGGGAAAGAGCACGATCTCGAAGGCGAGACTGACCATGAAGAGTTGTTGATGCGCGGTCGGCTGAAATCCGAAAAAGCTGAGGCGGAGGTCCAGTTGCCTAACGAAATCGAAAATGTATCCGGCCGCGAGATAACCGATATTCATGATCATGTAGATGATCGAGAAGGAAATGGAGCGTTGCGCGGTGGTGGAATATTTGCGCGTGGCCGCGAGTAAGACCGGTGTGCCGAGCGCTTCACCGACCGCGAGCGGCAACACGCCGCACACGAGCGCGAGCCACGGCACGGTCGTCGTCACCATGACGGTGCGCGCGATCGTGCAAATGCCCACGCCCAGGAAAAATGTTCGCCGCAGACCGACTGCGTCAGTGACCGAACCGGCCAGCAAAGTGAAGACGGTCATGGCCGGGGCCCACACCCAGCCGACGAGCGCGCCCGCCGCCTGATCGCTGAAGCCCAAATCTTTCGAGAGCCACAGCACCATCGTTTTGTTCGTCACCGAATACGCGGTGTAGATGAGGAACTTGATCAGGAAGGTGAGCCACAGCTCGCGGCGCGCGCCGCGGAGGACCGTGAACTTCGCGATGAATCGCGAAAACGGCGGCACGATCTCCTCCTGCGGAATTGGCGCTTTGCTTAGGTCGGCCACGATGTCGATCTTGCCTTACAACAGCTTCGATGCAATGTCGCGCGCGCGACGACCATTTCACAGCTGAGAAAGTTTTGTCTCGTTAGCTGACTGCGCTTCTGTTCGCATCAAGTCGAACTGATCGACGCCTATGAAATACATGCTCACCTGGACCGAACGCCCGCAGGGTTCACCGATGGAATACGAGAACGCTCAGAAAAGAATTCTGGAGGTTTTCACGCAATGGAAAGCGCCCGCCAATTTCAAAATAGAATTGTTCGTCATCCGAGTGGGTGATTGGGGCGGCTACATGATGCTGGATTGCGACGATCCGCTCGCCGTCCATAAATTTTGCTCAATGCTGCCAGCGTTTGTGTTCGAAGCGCGGCCAGTGGTCCCCGTCATGGACGCGGTCCGCGTCGAACAGGAAGCGATCGCCTTTCGCGATCAGTTGTAGAAACGCTACAACAAGTTTTCGACAAACTCGCGCGCGTCGAACAAGGCGAAGTTGTCGATCTTTTCACCGGTGCCGACGAAGCGCGTCGGAATTTTTAATTCGTTTTCGATCGCGACCACGATGCCGCCTTTGCCGCTGCCGTCGAGTTTCGTCACGATCAAACCTGTTAGGCCGAGCGCCTGGTGAAATTCGCGCGCTTGCGCGAGCGCGTTGCCGCCGGTGGTCGCGTCGATCACGAGTAAAATTTCGTGCGGCGCTTGATTGTCGATCTTAGCGAGGCTGCGTTTCACCTTTTGCAATTCGGCCATCAAATTCGTTTTCGTGTGCAAACGTCCGGCCGTGTCGCAAATCAAAAAATCGATCTTCTGTTTCACCGCGGCTTGATAAGCGTCGTAGCAGAGCGCGGCCGGATCGGCGTTGTATTCGCCGCGAATCATCGGCAGCCCCAGGCGCTCCGCCCAAATCGCGAGCTGCTCGATCGCGGCCGCGCGAAATGTGTCGGCAGCGGCGAGCATGACGCGCGGTTGTCGATCTTCGCGCTGGAGGGACCGGCTCCGTCCCGTCCCTGACGTTTGGGACGACACGGAGGTCGTCCCTCCATTTTTTAAATAGTGCGCGAGCTTCGCGGTGGAAGTTGTCTTGCCGGTCCCGTTGACGCCGACAACGAGCACGACGCTTGGACGATCGCCTAACGAACGAATCTGCGTGGCGCGTTGCGGCAGCACTTTCAGAATTTCTTCGCGCGCCACTGCGATGACATTCGCGATGCCCAGGACCGACCAGGCTTCGCGTTCTTTTGCGCGATCGATGATGCGCATGGTCATCTCGACGCCGAGATCGGCGCGAATGAGCGCGGCTTCGAGCTCGTCGTAATCGACCGGTTTGTTCGCGAAGGTCTGCGCGAGCGTTTCGAAAAACTTCATCGAACCAAGATCGACAATCGCAAGATCGACAATTATTCCTGCGCTGGCCTAACGAGCGGCTCGCGCGCGGGCCGGTCGATGTCTTTGCGAATGCGATCGAGAATGCCGTTCACAAATTTTCCCGACTCGGCGCCACCGAATGTTTTCGCCAGCTCAATCGCCTCGTTGATCGACACCACCGGCGGAATGTCGTCGCGGAAAAGCATTTCGTAGATGGCCAGTCGCAAAACATTTCGATCCACCGCGCTGATGCGATTGAATTCGTAATTCTCGGCGTAGCGGCGAATGCGCTCGTCGATCTCGGGTAAATGCGCGCTCATTCCCTCGATGAGCGGCTGGGCAAAATCGCGCACGCTTTGTTTCGTCGGCAGAAATTCCCAGAACTGATCGATCTTCTCCGGCGCGTCGCCGCGTTGCAGGTCGCGCCAGAAAGAATATTGCAGGGCCGCTTCGCGCGCTTTGCGACGTTTACCCATCACTTGTTGTCCCGCAGCTCGGCCATGACGTTGGAAATTTCGACCGCGGCCCGCGCCGCTTCGGTGCCGCGATTGATTTTGTCCTCGAGGCAACGCTCGCGCGCTTCGTTCACATGGTTCACGCTCAAGACTGCGTGGATGATCGGCACGCCGTGTTCGAGCGCGATGCGCTGCAATGCGTCGGTGACGGAACGCGCGAGATGTTCGGCGTGATCGGTCTGGCCTTTAACGATGACGCCGAGAGCGAGAATGGCGTCGGGTTTTTTTTGCATGGCCAGCTCGCGCGCCACCAGCGGAATTTCAAACGCGCCCGGCACCTGATGCAGGGTGATGTGCGCGGCGGGCGCGAGCGCGCGCAATTCGTTCGTCGCATGATCGACCAGCCCCTGCACGAATTCGGCGTTGAAGCGACTCGCGATAATGGCGAAGCGGCGCTTGGCCGCGACGGTGCGCGGACGAACCTGGATCGCGTGGGACATGCTAATGCTCTAATGCATTAACATGTCGATCTTGTAAACGGTTCGCGCGGGTCGCGCGCGAAGATCGACAATTGCCTTTAGGGAATGGTGTACTGCCCGCCGCCGTAAGCGCGATCGCGTTTGCCGTTGCGATGAACCGTCTGGCCTTGCACGTTGAAGTCGTTGATATCGACGGGCGCTTCCGCGCAGGTCGCGCGCAATCCGGTCAAGACGGTGCCGCTGTGAATCGGCGTGTGTCCGATACTCGTTAGGTAAGTGTTCAATTGCGCCGCCGAAACGCGCAGAGTGATGGTGTTGTTCGCCGGATTAAACGCGCCGCGATTCAGTGTGCCGCGCTGCGTGTAACTCACCGTGCCATCGGATGAGCGAACGGCCGTGCCCCAATTATAACTGCGCGTCCCCTGCGCGTCGGCCGTCGCTTCAACGTAAAATTGGTCGCCGCGATCCGAAACGCCGAAGGTGAAATCATTCGTCGGGCTGAGCGTGGAATTGGGCGCGTTGACCGTGAAATGCATTCGCCAGTAAGAATCCGGCGGAACGGTCGTAAGATCCGACACGTGCAGCGTCACCACAATCGACAACCCGTCCGTTGGATCGACAATGGAAGAGTATTTGATCCCGAGAATGTCGAGCGGATCGGGCGTGTTCGTGCGCACGAGCAACGCGTCGGTCACGTCGTTCGCATAATCCATCACTTGTTCGCCGTTCGGTCCGGGAATGGCCGGCGGCATCGCTTCACCCGGCGGACGCGCCGCGAGCGGTCCTTCCACCGGCGCGGGAATGTTCGTGCCGTTGATTCCCGGTCCGCTGATCTGCCGCGTGATGTAAGTTTGGCCGGTGTAATCGTTGTGATCGTCGGCGAAGGCGAGCACGGCCGCGCCCGTCGGATCAAAACAAACCTGCATGTAATCGAGCAGGTTGCGGTTCGCCGAACCGGTTAGGCCGCCTTCGGAAACATTCGACGCGTGAATGACGTGGTCGCTCGCCTGCACGTAATAGAACGTCGGCGTGTTGCTCTTGGCGGTGTTGCTGTAGGCGTAGAAAACATTCCAGTCCGCGCTGTTATTGTTGGTCGGACTTGTCGATCCAAACCAGGCCACGCCGACTGCGCCCGGTTGGGTGTGGCTCACTTCGATCCACGGAAAAATATTTGTGCCGCCGCTCACGTTATTGACCCGCACCCGCTGGCTCCAGGTGACGCCGCGATCGGTCGAATGCTGCATGAAGACGTCGTGGTCGTCCGAGTAAACGACGTAAACGGTGTGATCGCCCGCCACTTTCACGGTGAAGAAAAGATGATTCACACTGCCGGTCGCGACCTGGTGAAAGGTGTAACTGGTCGGGAAACCGAGGATCGGATCAGGAATTCCGGTGGCGACTTTTCCATCAGAAAACGAGGCGTAAACCGTTCCGTCCTGTTGATCGACATCGATGCCGCCGGTTTGCCCGACTGAGCCTAACGAAATCGCCGGTTGATAAATCAGGCCGGCCGGCTGGGTCGCAATCGTTTTCGATTGATGAATGAAACCGACAATCGGATCGAGCGTGCGATAGAGCAGATAAAATGTGTCGGCGCCGTAAGCCGCCATCCATTGGCGATCGTCGCCCGCCGCGCCGCCCTCGAGATTGCCTAACGGATTGAGATTGTAGCTTTGCGCCTTGTCCACCGAATTGCCGGTGGAAAGATTGGCCGCGATCAAACTCGAGAACGCCAGGACATCGGTGCCGGTCGCTGCGCTGTTCCCGAAACCGACGGCCAGATCAATGTCGCCGCCGCCGTCCGCGCCCGCCGCGACCTGATACGAACCGGTCAACGAATCAGGCTGGCCTTTGTAAAATGGAAAGTTGAGCAGCGGATCGTAGGTCGGACTGCTCGGGTTAAGATCGACATACCAAAGATCGACACCGGCGGGGAGCCCGCGAATGCCGGAGACATAAAAATTTCCAAAGACATCGCAGCGGCAGCTCGGTTCGCCGTCCGCCGTCGCCAGCGGACAACGCAGGGCGCGATTGTTCGAGAATTTAATCGGCGGCGAGAGCGTCGCGCCATCGACGTAGGCGGCGGTGCGGTCCGCTTTCGCGACCGCTGAAGTCAAAACAACTGCTGCAATCAGATTCGTTAGGGCTTTTTTCATGGGAGATGTCGATCTTGTGTTAGCGAATGCGTTTGCGGCGTAACGTCACGCCCGCGCCGCAAATCAAACTCAGCGCAATCAGACTTGATGTTCCGGGTTCGGGCACCGCGGCCGGGCCGGTCAGCTCGAGCGTGGTCATGTGGGTCGCGGCCAAAACCATTCCGTTCGAATCCGCCAGACCGGTTGAATCCAAAATCAAGCCGCCGAGCTGGCCGTTCGAGGCCGCCGATTTGAGTAACGCGAGCAATGCCGCGCCCGTCGCCGGTGCCAGATTTCCCGACAACGTGAGCGTGATGTCGCTGCCGTTGACCAGCGCGGAATCAAATCCATTCAACTTCAAACCGGTGTCGATCATCTGCCCGCCACCGGTCGTGAGCACGCCGGGCACGCCGAGACCGAGCGTTAAATTATTGAAATCAAAATTCGCGCCGACGACCGATTGGTTCGAGCCGCTGTCGCCATCGAAAATCGTCAGGGTGATGCTGATCGAATCGATCGTGCTCAGCGAATTGATTTGCGCGCTCGAAAAGGTCCACGGGTTTCCGGCCGGATCGATCACCGTCGGTGGCGCGTTGCCGACGATGCTGCCGGTGATCGGCACCGGATCGTTTTGTCCGCTGCCGCCGTTGGTCCCGACGCCCGGCACATTGCTGTCGTTGTTCGCGCCGCTTTCGGCCACGGTGCTGCTGATGGTCACTCCGTCGGCGTCGCGCAAGGCGAAGATCGACAAGAGCAAGATCGACAAGGTGAGAACGTGTTTCATATGTCGGGGTTTTGGAATTGAGAATCGGACAAACGCGGCCAAGTGGTCGCCTTGCGGCCGCGTAAATTTTCCAAAGACGTGCGCGAGTGCGCCGGCGTGAAACTGCTTCGAACAGCCGCGGGCTAGAGACTGTGCCCGAGCTTTACCCGTTTTGTTTCGAGATATTTTTCGTTGTGCGGATTCGCTTCGCTGCGAATCGGCACCTGCTCGACCATTTGCATTCCGTAACCTTCAAGCCCGACGACTTTCTTCGGATTGTTGGTGAGGAAACGAAACTTGCGCACGCCGAGGTCGAACAAAATTTGCGCGCCGAGTCCGTAATCGCGCAGGTCCGCCGGCAGTCCGAGCTTCGCGTTCGCTTCAACCGTGTCGAGACCTTCCTCCTGCAATTTGTAAGCGTGAATTTTATTCGCCAGCCCGATGCCGCGACCTTCCTGCCGCATGTAAACGAGGACGCCATTGCCCGCTTCGGCGATTTGGCGGAGCGCGGCGTGCAATTGATTCCCGCAATCGCACCGCCGCGAACCGAAGACGTCACCCGTTAGGCATTCGCTGTGCACCCGCACGAGCGTGACTTTGTCATTGTCGATCTTGCCTTTCACGAGCGCGAGATGATGGACGCCGTCCACTTTCGAACGGTAAAGGTGCAAATCGAATTCGCCGTAGTCGGTCGGCAGCCTAACGACTTGCTCGCGCTCAATTAATTTCTCGCGCTTGCGCCGATACGCGATGAGCGACTGGATCGTGCAAATTTTCAGCCCGTGTTTTTTGCGGAACTCAATCAGCTCCGGCAGACGCGCCATCGTGCCGTCGTCGTGCAAAATTTCGCAAAGCACGCCGGCCGGTTGCAATCCGGCCATGCGCGCAAGATCGACAGCTGCTTCGGTGTGACCCGCGCGGCGCAACACTCCGCCATCCTGCGCGCGCAACGGAAAGACGTGACCCGGTTGCACCAGATCGTCCGCGGTCGAATGCGGATTACCGATCGCGAGAATGGTGGTCGCGCGATCATACGCGCTGATGCCGGTGGTGACGCCGCGCGCGGCGTCGACCGAGACGGTGAAGTCGGTTCGCTGCGCTTCGCGGTTCTCCGCCACCATGCGCTGCAGGCCTAACTGTTCCGCGCGCTCGTTCGAGATCGGCGCGCAAATTAAGCCGCGCCCGAACTTCGTCATGAAGTTGATGGCGTCCGGCGTCACCTTCTCCGCCGCCATCACCAGGTCGCCTTCGTTCTCGCGGTCCTCATCATCGGTCACGATGACAATGCGACCAGCCGCGATGTCTTCGAGCACATCGTCGATCGCATCAAACTCGAGCGTCTTCGGCTTTTCCGCCTGCGCAATCATGGGCGGATAAATTACATCACTTTGCGCTCGAACCAACAATCGCTTCCGGCCGGTACAAATCGCGATTACCCCCCTGAAACTCCGCCTTCAGCTTCACTTTGAACTGCGCAAGATCGACAAGGTCCCAGCGCGTGAATTTCCACGCGCCATTTTTCGGTTCATGCTCGAACCCGACGACGAAATGCACCGCGTCGTCGCGCACTTTGTTGGTCGCGATTTTCGGCTCGAAATAAAATGTGCGGAACGAGCTCTCGCGACTTCCGGCCGCGTAAAGTTTCGGGTCGAGATAAAACACGCGCTTGCTCGCAAGATCGACAATACGCAAGTCGGGATAACCGGAGCGCTGCACTTTGTCGTCGGCCGTGTGCGGAAAATCGCAGCTCAATCCCGGCGTCGCGTTCAAAACTTCGCGCAGCGCGTCTTCGAAATGACTGCTCACTTCATTGATGCGCCCGATTTTTTGGATCACCGAATCCGGCGCGTTCAATCGCCTAACGACTTCGTCGCAGGCCGCGCCGATCGCTTTGATGACGCGCTGATCGACTTCGTTGGTCTTATCGACCGCGAGCACCCGTTTGCCCGTCGCGTCGTGGATAACTTCGCTGAACGGAATGCCGCGCAGTTGTCGATCTTCGTCGAGCAGCCACGGAATGAGTTGATCGACCGGGGCAGGGGATTGCGCCAGGAGAACGAACGCGAAGAACGCGTTCGTCATTGAATCGCGACGGCCTTTTGCAACATCGGCAGCACCGTGTTCAGCGAAGTTTCCGTGCGCGCGTGCACCATCATCAATGGCTCGCCAAGATCGACATCTTCTCCGATTTTTTTGATCGCGGACATGCCGACCGCGAAATCGATTTGATCTTCCGAGGTCTGCCGGCCGCCGCCTAACAAGACTGACGCGCGTCCAATCAATTCCGCATCCATCTTTTTCACTTTGCCGCGTTTCTTCGCTTTTAACGGCTCCACGATCGGCGCGCGATGTTCTTCGGTTATTTTTTCCAATGTCGTCGCGTCGCCGTCCTGCGCGTAAACCATTGAAATAAATTTTTTCCACGTCGTTCCGTCTTTCAATCGCGCTTGCAATTTCTTTCGCGGCGTCTTGGAAACTTTCTCCGCAAGATCGACAATCAACTTCGTCAGGTCGTCCGGCCCGCGTCCCTGCAATACTTCGACCGCTTCGGCGACTTCGAGCGCGTTCCCGACATTGCGGCCTAACGGCTCGTCCATCGGCGATAGCAAATGCGCCGTCGTCACGCCCATCCCTTCGCCCACTTCCGTCATCGCACTCGCAAGTTGTTCCGCTTCTTTGCGCGTTTTCATAAACGCGCCGCTGCCGAATTTCACGTCGAGCACAAGGCGATCGAGATTCTCCGCCAGCTTTTTCGACATCACGCTCGCGACGATGAGCGCTTGCGACGGCACGGTGCCGGTGACATCGCGCAACGCGTAAAGTTTTTTGTCCGCCGGACAAATGTCCGACGTTTGCCCGATCATGAAGACGCCGATTTTGTCGAGCTGTTTGAGCGCGCGCCTGTCGTCGAGATTCACGTTAAATCCCGGAATGCTTTCGAGTTTGTCGAGCGTGCCGCCGGTGATGCCGAGGCCGCGTCCGGAAATCATCGGCACCCATGCGTCGTCGCACGCGAGCAACGGCGCCAGGACTAACGACACCTTATCGCCGACGCCGCCGGTCGAGTGCTTGTCGATCTTCGGCGGCGAATCTTTCGGATACTTCAGCACCCGGCCGCTGTTCATCATCGCTTCGGTCAGATGCTTCGTCTCGACCGCGTTCATTCCGCGGAAAAACACGGCCATTGCCCAAGCGCTCATCTGATATTCCGGGATGTCGCCGTCGGTGAATCCTTCGACGAGGAACTTGATTTCCTCCGCGGTCAGCTTGTGACCGTCGCGCTTTTTTTCGATCAAACTCGGGACGTGCATGTGGATAGAAACGAGCAACCTGTCGGCCACGCCGCGCCGATTTCGAAAAATTCTGCCAGCGACGCCGCCACGTCGGCATAGGTCGATCTTATCCCGAGATCGCGCGACTCGCGTTCATGGATGACGAAGAGCGGCACCTGCTCGCGGGTGTGGTCCGTTCCGCGAAACGTCGGGTCGTTCCCGTGATCGGCCGTGATAATCACAAGATCCTCCTTGTCGATCTTATCGATGAAGTGGCCGAGCCAATCATCGAACTCCGTCAGCGCATTCGCGTAACCGGCGGCATCGCGGCGATGACCGAACAGCATGTCGAAATCGACGAGGTTCACGAAGATCAAACCGTCGCGCTTCTGCGACCAAAGCTCATCGATCTTTTGCATGCCGTCCGCGTTCGACTTCGTCGGATGCGATTCGCTGATTCCTTCGCCCGCGAAAATGTCGCTGATCTTTCCGACGCCGATGACCGGCAATGAAAGATCGACAATCGCATTCAAGACTGTCCGCGGCGGCTTCATCGAGAAATCGTGACGATTCGCCGTGCGCGTAAATTTTTCTTTGCCCGTAAACGGCCGGGCGATCACGCGACCAATTCGATAATCGTCCGCGTGTTTGCGCGCGATACGGCAAATTTCGTATAACTTTTCCAGCGGAACGATTTCTTCGTGCGCCGCGATTTGCAAAACGGAATCGGCCGAGGTGTATAGAATCGGATTTCCCGCCTGAACGTGTTCCGCGCCGAGCTCGTCCAGAACTGCCGTTCCGCTACACGCGAAATTGCCGATGAATGTAACGCCGGCTTCTTTTTCGATGGCGCGGACGAGCTCAAATGGAAATCGCGCGTAGACCGCGAATGGAACATCGACAATCGCACCCGCGATTTCCCAGTGGCCGGTTGTCGTGTCTTTGCCCGCCGATTTTTCCTGCATCCGGCCGAAACTGGCGAGATGCGGCAGACCGAAAGCTTTCCGGTTCCAGGAATAGTTTTCGTCCAAAAGTGTCGGCAATCCGAGCGCGCAAAGATTCGATAGTTTCAGCGAAGGCACGCGCGCAAAAATGTGGCCGAGCGTGTTCGCGCCTTCGTCGCCGTATTTCGCTGCATCAGGCGCGTGGCCGATGCCGACGCTGTCGAGAACAATGACGAGCGCGCGCCTCACAACCCGATCGGATGCCACGCCGTCTTCATTTCGACGGTGTCGAGAATCCAGTACGGATTTTCCGCTTCACGTCCGCGCCAGTCGTTAGGGGAAAGCTCGCGCCGGACGTAACGTTTCACATTCAACTCCCCGCCTTTCGCGAGTTCGAGTCCGATCTTCGCGTCGCCGCTGGCATCGACAATCGCATTCACGTCCATGTGCGTGGCGAAATGCGGCGCGAGCTCGGCGCGATCGCCCGCCAGCACGTTGACCACGCCACCCGGCAAATCGCTCGTTGCGATGATTTCGGAAAAGGTAAGCGCGGGCAGCGGCTTCGTTGTCGATGGAAGAACGACCACGGTGTTCCCGCTCAGAATCGCCGGCGCGACTAACGACACGAATGCGAGCAACGGCGGTTCGTCCGGGCAGACCACGACGACGACGCCGGTTGGTTCGGGCGTGGTGAAATTGAAATGCGAACTCGCGACCGGGTTCACGCTTCCAAAGATTTGGCTGAACTTGTCGGTCCAACCCGCGTAATGCACGAGGCGATCGACCGCGAGCGTCACTTCAGATGAAGATGTCGATCTTGCGCTGCCGTTGGTGCGACTCACTTCGTCCTGCAATTCGCCGCGTCGCATCTCCAGCATCTCGGCCGCGCGATACAAAATTTGCCCGCGCAAATACGCGCTCGTCTTCGACCAACCGCCAAACGCTTTGCGCGCGGCGCCGACGGCATCGCGAAAATCTTTCTTCGAGGCACGACAGAAATTCGCCAGCACGTTGCGTTGTCGATCTAACGCCGGCAGCACGCGTCCGTTTTCACCACGAACAAATTTGCCGCCGATGAAAAGCTTGTAGGTCTTCTGCACCTGCAAACGGCCGCGCTGGTTGGGCATGAAGTGAACGATTGCGTAACGGCGCGAAAAAGAAAATGCTAAAGCGCATGGAGAAATTGCGCGTCGGCGTCGTGGGCGTCGGCCACATCGGCAGTAATCACGCCCGGCTCTATTCCGAAATCGACGCTGCGCAGTTCTGCGCGGTGTACGATGTCGATCTAGCGCGCGCCGGTTCGATCGCGAAAAAATACGGAGCCGTCGCCGCGAAATCGCTCGACGAATTCGCGGAAATGATCGACGCCGCCTCGGTCGCGACGCCGACGAGCACGCATTACAACGTCGCGCATCACTTGTTAGGCGCGAGGAAACATTTGCTCATCGAGAAACCGATCACAGAAACAACACAGCAGGCGAGCGAGCTTTCCGAGATGGCGGCGAAGAACAAGCTCGTGCTTCAAGTGGGGCACGTGGAGCGTTTCAATCCCGTGCTCGGCGCGCTCGAAGAACGATTGACGCATCCGAAATTTATCGAAGCGCATCGCCTCTCGCCGTATCCGGAACGCAGCACCGACATCGGCGTCGTGCTCGATCTCATGATTCACGATCTTGAAATCATTTTGCATCTCGTTAGGGCGCCGGTCCAAAACATCGACGCGGTCGGCGTGGCGGTGCTGAGCAAAAGTGAAGACATCGCGAACGCGCGCATTCGATTCGAGAATGGTTGCGTCGCGAATATCACTTCGAGCCGGATTAGTCCGGAGCGGATGCGTAAGATTCGCGTGTTTCAAGAAGACGCCTATCTCTCGCTCGATTATCAAAGCCAGAGCGGCGAAATTTATCGGCTCGTGAACAAACGCATCACGCGCGACAAAGTTGCAATCGAGCGCGAAGAACCGCTCAAGCGCGAATTGATTTCGTTCGTCGAATGCGCGGCCACGGGACGCCAGCCGCGCGTGTCCGGCTCGCAAGCCACCGCCGCGCTCGAACTCGCGGTTGAAATAACAAAACGAATCGCCGCGAGTGCCTAAAACGATTTACTTCGTCGCCGGCGAAGCCAGTGCTGACAACCACGGCGCCGCGCTCATGCAATCGTTGCGAGAGTTAGATGTCGATCTTGCGTTCATTGGGCGCGGCGGTCCGCAGATGAAAACGATCGCGGGCGAGCAATTCACTAACTGGATCGGCGATGCCGCCGTCGTCGGCTTGTGGGAAGTGGTGAAGAAGTACGGTTACTTTCGAAAACAATTTCGCGAAACGTTGAACGAAATTTCCGCGGCAAAACCGGACGCGGTCGTGCTCATCGATTATCCAGGATTCAATCTGCGCCTCGCGCGCGCAATTCACAAAAATCGCCTAACGAAGAAACTGATTTACTACATCAGTCCGCAGATTTGGGCGTGGAACCGCCGCCGCATCAAACAAATGGCCCGGCATCTCGATCTGATGCTCTGCATTTTTCCGTTCGAGGCCGAGCTCTACAACAAGTCGGGATTGCGCACGAAATTCGTCGGCCATCCCATGATCGATCGCTTGCGTGCGCGCAAGATCGACATCGTCCGCGATCCGACCCTGATTGGTTTTTTTCCAGGAAGTCGCCGGCGCGAAGTGGAAAAGATTTTTCCGGTCCTGCTCAATACCGCGCGCAAACTCCGCGCCGCGAAACAAAATTTACGCTTCGAGATTTCCGCCGCCTCCGAGGAGCTCGCGCAGATAATTGAATCGATGCTCGACCCGCATCGCCTTACTCCCGCCTCCGCGCCGATGCGCGTGGTGCGTGATGCCGCCGGTCTGATGCAACGCGCGTTCGTCGGCATCGTCGCTTCTGGTAGCGCCACGCTCGAGGCCGCGTATTTCCGTCTCCCGTTTGTGCTCGTCTACAAAGTTTCCCAGCTCACATTCCTGATCGGCCGCGCGGTTGTGAGCGTCGATTATCTTGGCATGCCGAACTTGCTCGCAAATCGCGAGGTCGTGCCGGAGTTCATCCAGCGCGACGCGAAGCCGGAGGCGTTGGCACGCGCGGTCTTGCGGCTGGTTGATGATGAACTGACGCGGCGCACCATGACTGCGCATTTCGATCGAATCATCGAATCGTTAGGCGAAGGCGGCGCGAGTGGAAAGGCGGCGCGCGCGATTCTCGATGAGCTCGCGTAAGATCGACATCTTCATTGCGGCAATCGCGCTGGTCTTGTTCGCGGCGACAAACCTGCCGTGGCAGCTCGACGATTACGATCAGGCCAAACAAGCGTTCACGTCTTTCGAGATGGTGAAGGAAGGTCACTGGTTGTATCAACGAACCCCGCACGAGCGCGTCGCGACCAAGCCGCCGCTGGTCGGCTGGATTTCGGCCGCGACCTACGAAGTCACGCGTTCGTGGGATGTCGCGTGGCGTTTGCCGTCGTTAGGCGCGGCCATCGCCTTGTCGATCTTACTCTGGCGCGCCGGAAATGTTTATGGGCCAGTGAGCGGATTGATCGCGTTCAGCGCGTTCGCCTTTAATCTTCTCACGCCGCGGCTCGCCTCGCTCGTGAGGACCGACATGCCGCTCGCGCTCGTCGTCTTTGCCATTGGCCTAACGATTTGGAATCACATTCGGGAGCGACGCGAATGGAGTGCCGGCGATCAATTGTCGATCTTCGCACTGCTGACCGCAGCGATGTTGATCAAGGGTCCAATCGTTTATGCGTTTTTGCTGCCGGCCGTAGTGATCTTTTGGTGGCGCGGTGAAAGGATCCCGTGGTGGCCGTGGCTTGCTTCGTTAGGCATTTTTTTGATGTGGGTCTTGGGCGGATGTCTGCTCGTGCCGCAATTCTACGAGCAGGTGGTGATGCGTGAGTTTATTGGCCGCTTCGGCGAAACCATTCATCGCCCGCAGCCGATCTATTTTTATCTGCCCCATCTGCTCCACAAATTTGCGCCGTGGAGTTTGCTCTTAATCGCACTTGCCATTGTCGATCTTCGCACGCGCATCAAACTCGACGGCTTAAAGCCGTCAAGTTTGCGCTTGATCGGACCGGAGACGCTCTGGCTGATTTGCTGGTCGTTAGGCGGGTTGATGGTGATGTCGCTCATTCCATCGAAACGCGTCGACCGCATCTTCCCGGTGATTCCACCGCTGTGTTTGCTGCTGGCGGCCCAAGTGCGCCCGCGTTTCTATCGCTGGGCCGCGGTCACGTTGTTATTGTCGATCTTGTTCGCTGGTGGATATAGCGCTTTCAAAGTTTATACCGGTTATCGCGATCATCGGGATGCGCTGGTCCGATTGGGCGAAGTGGCGCGACGCGAAGCGACATCGAATCACTGGCGCTACGAAGTGGTGGACGCGCCGGACGAAGGTCTGCTCTTGTATTGCGATAGAGTTCACTTCGTTAGGCGAAATGAGGCCATCGCGAAATGGAATAAGGACGAGGTGGACGGGTTAATCGTTCCTGCTGATCAAACAGGGTTGTTTGCCGACGCAACGGCGATTCTGAATGATGTTGGCGGGCGTTACTCGCTGATTGCCCACGGAAAATAAATTGCGACGGTCAGAGACCGCCGCTACAGAAGCGCTGAAATGGCCGACGATTCGCGCAAGATCGACATGGAGACTTTGTGGGCGCCGTGGCGGGTCGAATATTTCGAGAAGGAGCCGCGCAATTCGCAATTTCTCGAGGACGCAGCGCGGGCGAGCGATGACGCCGCGCATTTCGTGATCACGCGTAACAAAACCGCGTTCCTCATGATGAATCGCTATCCGTATGCAGTCGGACATTTGATGGCGGTGCCGTACAAAAAGACCGCGGACCTCGCTTCGTTAGGCGAAAATGAAGTTGTCGATCTTTGGAATTTAGTCGTGCATGCGCAGCAATTGTTACGCGTCGCGACGAAGGCGCAGGGATTCAACGTCGGAATCAATCTCGGCGAATGCGCTGGCGCGGGCGTAGCCGATCATTTGCATATTCACATCGTGCCGCGGTGGAGCGGCGACACGAATTTCATGCCGATGATCGCGGGCACACGCACGATCTCGGAAGGTTTGCGCGGGTTGTATGACAAGCTCATCGACGCGCAGGCGAAGATCGACAATCACTCGCGGACATGAGCGCGAGTTGGATCGAGCCGCCGCCACCGCCTCGGCCGCAGGAAGGAATGGGTTGCTTCGCCAAAGGCTGTCTCATTCTCGCAATTTTTCTCGCGGTGTTGATGGCCGCGTTCGTGGTCGGATCGGTTTTCGCGGTGCGTCATTTGCGTACGGCGTTTTTTGCGATGCAAAATGTCGAACTTCAGCCTAACAACTCTACGCCGGAAGAACAGCAGCTCGCGCTCGCGCATTGGAAAATTTTCGAACGCTCGGCCCGCGCGCACGCGCCGGCGCGGATCGAGATGACGGCGGACGAAATCAACGCGCTCATCGCAGCCGACCGCAAGTTGCGGGGTAAAGCGCACGTGACGATCGCCGATAACGTGGCCCACGTGCAGGTGAGCGTGCCGCTGGAGTCGCGATGGTTCAGTGGTCGTTACATCAATGGCGAATGCACCGTCATGGCTGCGGTGGATGGAGATGTCCAGACCGCGCGCATTAGCGATGTCATGGTCAATGGCAGGCCGATCGCGAATGAAGTATTGATGATGCGCGGGCCCTTTACGTTGCGGCGTTACATCGATGAATGGACGCAGACGAACGATTTGAAGACGTTCGAAATCCGCGACGGCAAAGTAATTTTAGAGACGAAAGGAAGCGGCTGAGCGCCTAACAAATCGCGCATGACGAGTAGATGTCGATCTTGCGCGATGTCGATCTATTGCATGATTTCGCGGGCGAAGACGTTGAGCTGACCGTCTTCGTCTTTGCGCACTTCGGTAATCTCGAGCGGGCGCGCGTCATCGCGGTTAACGACTGAACCCTGCACCGGCGGAGTGTAGCCGGCCGGAAATTCAACCACGATGCGAGTGTTGGCTCCGCCGAGATGCAACATCGCAGTCGCAAGTCGCGTGCGTGGCCGCAGCACCGCGTGGTTTGCGTCGGAGGCGTTCACCACAAATTGTCCCTTCAAGTAAATGCGTTCGCCGGCGACGCCGCCGTGATCAGCGAGATCTTTCAAGTCGTTAGTCGCGATCAAGCGGCCGAGCGGCATTTTGCCCGCGGCAAATGTTTTCCAAGTTCCGCCGCCCGCGGTGGAAGCGAGCGCGTTTGACGTTTCGTTAGGCGCAGCCGGCGATGCTTTGGTTCCCGGCGGCGGGACGGCGACTGCGGGAGCAATGGCAGGTGCGGGGGCGGCACTGGCGGCGGCGACGGCGGGTGGTGATTGCGCCGCGCTCGGCGCGGGTATCGCTGGCAATGCGGGAGTTTGTTGCGCCACCGCGACGGCTGGCGCTTGCGTTGGCGCAACCGACGGAGCCGGAGTCGGCTTTTGTCCTTTCGCTAATTTTCCTTTCTTCGGCGGCGGGGTTGCTTTCGCGAGTTTGGAATTCTTTGGAGTCACTTGCGCAACCACCGGCTCGACCGGTCTCGCTTGCTCCACGCGCACGAGTTCGTTCTGCGCCGGCGGTGGCGTGCCCGTTGGCTCGAGGCCGGTAACCGGTGGCGCTCCGGCGGCGCCGGTCGATGCGCGTTTCGCATCCGCAAAATGCAATTCCGCGCGCAATCGCGACTGCTCTTTATAGAGTGGCCAACCGGCCCGCAGGTTCAGATCGAGCGGCGGCTCGAGTGTGAATGTGCCCGTGCCTTTCGTCACCGTGTATGTGCCGTAAAGCAAAGGCACGGTCGTGATCAGGATACGCCCATCATTTAATCGCTCGACATGCATGATCGCAGAAAGATCGTGCGTGCGTTCGAGTCGAATCTCGAGCCCGCTCGTGAGCGTTTGTTTCATCAACGGCACCGCCGGCGCATCCGCGGGATACACGTGCTCCATCAGCAGCTCGCCGTTTTCCACCGCGCTCGTTAGGGCGACCATGCCCGAAGTAAACAGGTCGTACGGTTCGAGCTCGCGCGCTTCCATGATGACGAAACGCCCGACCACATACGGAACGAGACCGCGCACCTGTTGAAAATTGCGAATGTAATTTCGCGCCAGCTCCGCGTTTGTTTTCGCCAGCTCGGCCGAACCCATGGCCGAGTAGCGATCGACCAATGCTTTCACGTCTAAAAATTCACCCTTCGGCGCAGCCGTGAGCTCAAACCGTTTCGGCGGATCGATCTTGTGCAGCTTTTGCAACACATGATAACTCTCCGGCCGTTCCGGTTGACCGAAGATGTAGAAACTCAACAGCCAGGCCGCGAGGGCGAAGCCGGTGAGGAGGAGGATTGCGACCGTCCAACCGAAATAATTTACGCGCCGCCGCGGCTGACGGTAACCCTCGTAAGGCTCATCGTAACGATAGACGCCGTAGTCCATTCGTTAGGGGGAAAACGGAAACTTCACGCCGGGCGCGCGACCTCGAACGACGAACCGCAGCCGCATGTGCGCGCCGCGTTCGGATTTGCGATGTGAAAACCGACCCCGGTAAGGCCGTCGTGAAAATCGAGCGTCGCGCCTTCAAGAAATTCCGCGCTCTCCGGGTCGATGAAAAATTCCACGCCATCGCGCGTCGTCACCGAGTCGTTAGGCTGCTTCTGGTCGAGCTTCATTTCATATTGCAGTCCCGAGCATCCGCCTTTCGCGATCTGCACCCGCAGTCCTTTGCCCGCGCTCTCCGGCTTCTCTTCGAGGAGGGTTTTGAGCTGGCGGACAGCGCTTTCCGTCACGTTTATCATCCGTTTGCCAAGGTACGATGTCGATCTTTCAAGTCAATCGGCGCGTGCAATCCGAAATCCCAAATCTAAAATCGAAATTGTCATGAGTCGCATTCGATTGCTTTCCGAAACGGTCGCGAGCCAGGTCGCGGCCGGTGAAGTAATCGAGCGGCCCGCTTCGGTGGTGAAGGAGCTGGTTGAGAACAGCATCGACGCCGGTGCGCGCAAGATCGACATCTTGATTCGGCGCGGCGGAATTTCCCTCGTGCGCGTGGTTGACGACGGATGCGGCATGGACCGCGACGACGCCTTGTTGTCGCTCGAGCGACATGCCACCAGCAAAATTCGTTCGGCTGACGATCTCGCGGCGGTTGCGACACTCGGATTTCGCGGCGAAGCGCTGCCGAGCATCGCCAGCGTCTCGCGTTTCCGCCTAACGACGCGCGAAAATGATGCGATCGCCGGCACCGACATCGCGGTCAATGGCGGCAAGATCGACATCGTGCGCGACAGCGGCGAAGCGCCCGGCACGCAGATCGAAGTGCGGTCGATTTTTTACAATCTGCCCGCGCGCCGGAAATTTCTCCGGACCGAAAACACCGAAGCGCGCAACATCGAGCATCAACTTCACCTCCAAGCGATCGGCCATCCGGAAATCGCGCTCACGTTCGTGCGCGACGAGCGCGTCGTCTTTCAATTGCCCGCCACGACAAATCTCATCGATCGCTTGCGCGATTTGTACGGAAGCGAGCTCGTGGACAAATTGCTTCCGCTAAGATCGACATCTTCCATTCGCGTGAACGGTTTCATTGGTCGCGCTGGATTCAGCCGGCAAACGCGCGATCAACAACTGACATTCGTGAACGGTCGCGCGGTCGAGAACGCGACCATCAGCGCCGCATTGCGCGAGGGCTATCACACCGCGCTCATGAAAGGTCAGTATCCGATTACGTTTCTTTTCATCGACATCGAACCCTCGGCCGTGGACGTGAACGTGCATCCGGCGAAACGTGAAGTGCGTTTCCGCGACCCGGCGAGCGTGCGTGAAGCGGTCGTTAGGGCAATTCGCCAGACGCTACAAAGCGGTCGCGAAGATTGGCAGGAAAAATTTCGCGCGCCCCTTCCTGAAACTGGAGGGACGACCTCCGTGTCGTCCCAAACTTTTTCTCCTGCGCCTTCGCCACGGGAATTGCCGCAACTGGAAAGTGAATTTGCGTTGCACCGCGAAAAGGTCGCGGCAATGCCGGCGTTGGAAAATTTGGGACGCGACCGAGCGCGTCCCTCCAATGGGCAGCAGCAATTTCAAATCATCGGTGTCTTGAACAAACTTTACGTGTTGATGGAAAACGCCGACGGCCTCGTGCTCGTCGATCAACACGCGGCGCACGAGCGCATCCTGTTCGAGGAGTTGCGGCGACGCATGGAAGAGCAGGGGGTGCCGTCGCAGAAACTGCTCCTGCCGCAAACATTCGATGTCGCGCCGCGCGATGCGGAATGGATCACGCGGAACATGTCGATCTTGCAAAAAATGGGAATCGGCATCGAACAATTCGGGCCGAACACCTACAAGATCGACAGTCTGCCGCAGTTTGTTAGGGCGGCCGATGGCGAACAATTTCTGCGCGCGGTCATCGATGAGTTGAAGACGACAAGCAACAGCAGCTCGCCGCTGCGTTTGGGCGAAGACATGATTGCGAAAACCGTTTGCCGACACGCGGTGAAAGCAAACGATCCGCTGCGCTATCTCGAAATCGAGAAGCTCATTCAAGATTTGCTCGCATGTGATCTGCCGTATTGCTGCCCGCACGGCCGGCCAACGATGATCCAGATTTCGTTAGCCGAATTGGAAAAGAAGTTCGGACGAAAAGTTTGATGGAAATCGAGAAAACAAATGTGCTCGGGGTGCCGATCAGCGTGATCGATCAAACTCGCGCGCGTGAGATTTTGTTCGACGCTTTACGGCGCGGCGAGCGCGGCTACGTCACGGTCACCGGCGTGCATGGCGTGACCGAAGCGCAGCGCGATCCCACTTTGCGCGAGATTTTTCGACGCGCATTACTCGTGACGCCGGACGGGATGCCGATGGTGTGGATGGGAAAACTGCAAGGCGAGCAATCGATCGAGCGCGTTTACGGGCCCGACCTGATGCTGAACATTTGCGAGCACTCCGTGCGCGAAGGTCACCGGCATTTCTTTTACGGCGGCGTTCCTGGCGTGGCGGAACAATTGCGCGATCAATTCGAGAAACGTTTTCCCGGGATTCGTATCGTCGGCACATACACGCCGCCGTTTCGGCGTTTGAATGACGATGAGGTGCGCGATCTGCAAACGATCGTGCGCGCGACGCGGCCGGATTTTTTCTGGGTCGGCCTGAGCACACCGAAACAGGAAAAGTTCATGGCCCAGTACATGTCGATCTTGCCGGAAGCGAAAATTTTTATCGGCGTCGGCGCGGCATTCGATCTCCTGACCGGACGAGTCCGCCAGGCGCCGAAATGGATGCAACGCTCGGGCCTGGAGTGGTTTTTTCGGCTGACGCAGGAGCCGCGACGGCTGTCTCGCCGCTACCTCATCAACAACCCGCTTTTCGCCATTCGCGCCGCCGCGCAATTAACAGGTGTGCGAAAGTACGGTCTGGACTAAAATCACTTCGCGCGGAAATTGTGCGCCCTCTTTACCATGGCTAAAACTGTAGTTTGCGGCGGCGGCGGATTTATCGGCGGACATTTGGTGGCCGATCTCATTCGCCAGGGTGTCGATGTTCGTTCGGTCGATGTGAAACCGATCGACGAGTGGTATCAGGTTTTCGACAAGATCGACAATCGCCAACTGGACCTGCGCGAGAAGGAGGCGTGCGAAGAAGCGGTCGAAGGCGCCGACATTATTTACAACCTCGCCGCGGACATGGGCGGAATGGGTTTCATCGAAAACAATCGCGCGCTTTGCATGTTGAGCGTGCTCATCAACACGCACCTCTGCATGGCGGCGAAAGACGCCGGCGTGAAGCGGTTCTTTTACGCGTCATCTGCTTGCGTGTATGCAGCGGACAAGCAAACCGATCCGAATGTGACCGCGCTGAAAGAAGAAGACGCGTATCCGGCGATGCCGGAAGACGGTTACGGCTGGGAGAAATTATTTAGCGAGCGCATGTGCCGGCATTTTCGGGAAGATTTTGGCCTAACGACGCGCATTGCGCGCTATCACAACGTTTACGGGCCTAACGGAACCTACGACGGCGGCCGCGAGAAAGCACCGGCGGCGATTTGCCGAAAAGTGATCGAAGCGAAGTTGAGCGGGAATCACGAGATCGAAATCTGGGGCGACGGCCATCAAACGCGCAGCTTTATGTGGATCGACGATTGCGTGAAGGGAACGCAAATGATTATGAACGGCGATTTCGTCGAGCCGCTTAATCTTGGCAGCAGCGAGCTGGTGTCGATCAATCAACTTGTCGATCTTGTCGAAGACATCGCAGGCGTGAAATTGAAACGCCGTTACAACTTGAAAGCGCCGAAAGGCGTTAACGGCCGCAACAGCGACAACACGCTCATCCAAAAAGTTTTTAGCTGGGAACCTTCCACGCGTCTGCGCGACGGACTCGAGCGGACCTACGCGTGGATTTACGAGCAGATGGCGCCGAAATCCGCAAAGCGATTCGCCTTCGCGCAACCGGTACACTGACTTGCAGCGAACGAGCAGCCAACCGGAGTCACCTGCCCCGTCTTTGTTCGAGCACACTCGCGGTTTTGTCCGCGATGCCGGCTCGTGGACCGCAGCGAATCCGCTGGCAGCGGCATTAATCGCGACGCTCATCGCGACGTTTGTTTATTTTTACGGCTTCGTTCCACTATTTGTTAGGGGAACATTTAGCGCCGGCGCGTGTTCGGCCGCCGCCTGGGCGTGGCAGGCGTGGAACCCGCAAATGAACCAGGAGCACTCCAAGCTCGTGCCCTTCATTTCCCTCGCGCTCGTGCTGTATCATCGGGACAAAATTCGCAAAGCAACGAAGCGTGGCGCGAATTCAGGTCTGGTTTGGTCGGCCATTGGGATTCTCTTGTTTTTGCTCAGCGGTCGCTGTTTGCAGCCGCGGCTCGCGCTCGCCTCGGTGCCATTTCTAATATATGGCGCGGTGCTTTTTCTGTGGGGTAAAGAAGTTGCGCGCATCGTGCGTTTCCCTATCGCGTTTTTGATTTTCATGATCCCAGTGGCGGCGATCGAACAGGGAACGTTTCGTTTGCAGTTCATCATCACAAGCGCCGTTGGAGTTCTCTCAAATCTTGTGGGAATCAAGATTGATGCACTCGGCACGACGCTGACTGCGGCGGACAATAGCTTCAATTTCCAAATCGCGGAAGGTTGCAGCGGAATCCGTTCGCTTACTGCCATCACGATGGTGACAGCGATTTACGTGCATCTGGCGCAGGACCGGTTGTGGAAGAAGGCGCTTATACTCGCCTTCTCGGTCGTGTTCGCGATCATCGGCAACATCGGCCGCGTGTTCACGATAATTCTTGTCGCGAAATTCATTAACCCGGATCTCGCGGCCGGCATTTACCACGAGGCATCCGGCTTCATCTCATTCCCAATTGCACTGCTGGCGATGTACCTCTTTAGCCGAATGGTGAATGTCGATCTTAGACGGGTCGCGAGCGTCAGTCGGGCGCCCGAACGTCAACCGGTGACGTATGACTACTAAGCGACTTGTTAGTCTGGAAGCGTGCCTCTTGTTCGGTCTCGGTGCGGTTTTCGTCTTACCGAAGCAAATTGAAATGCAGCCAGCCGCGATCTCGTTAGATCTTCCAGCGCAGGTCGGACATTGGACCGGTGTCGATCAACCGGTGAGTGAAGGCGAGCGCGCGATTCTCGGGCCGGACACGCAATTCGCGCGCCGGATTTACAAGAACTCTGCTGGCGACGAAATCTACGCGTCGGTCGTCCTCTCCGGGCCGGACATGAACACCAGCATTCACCGGCCGGAGCGGTGTTTGCCGGCGCAAGGTTGGACGATTACCGAATCGAAGAGGGCGGTCTTGCCGGCGAGTGACGGTTCGCTGAACGCAACCCGCCTGCATAACGTCCGCAATCTTCGCGTCGGAAATAATTCCTTCACCATTCACAGCATCGATTACTACTGGTTCGTCGGCCATTCCGACATGACGCCATCGCATTTGCGACGCACTTGGATCGACATCCGCGACCGAGTCGTGCGCGGACAAAATCAACAGTGGGCCTACGTCACCATCGCCGCGACCGTCACGAAAGGTGTCAAGGTCGCGGGGCGCGATGAAAGCGAAACCGACGAGCTCATTCGCGATTTCATTCGCGATTTCGTACCGGCGGTTCAAGGCAAGGCGCTCGCGCGGAACTAACGCGCCGCCCGTTCGTACACCGAGAACCCCGGCAGATTCGTCTTTAGCCGAAACCCATTTGCTTCAATCCAGTCGATCGGCTCAGGTTGCCACGCTCGGGGATGAATGCGCGCGACCAAATCTTGCCATCGCGAAGCGCTCTCAGCTGGATGCGTCACGACGACGCAGCGCGAGCGCTCCAACGCACGTTGTCGCACTGGCTCAGGCGTGAAGCGCGTCCAAAGGAATGTCCGTCGATCACTGTAATATGCGAGGATGGGATCGTACGGATAATCGATCAGGTCCCAACGATGGTTTGGGCGAAAAAGAATAATGTCGTTGGGCTGCGTGTTCGTTCGCGTCCAATTGGCGGCGTCGGTTAGTTGTCGATCTTGCTCGAACAAATAATAATAGAGCGGCATCGCCGGAATGAGTAATGCCAACGCGCAGGCGACCCGCACTGTAGTGCCGGAGTTTTTCAGAAGGCTGGCGAGCCCGATTCCGAATAACGCGCACGCGGGTGCGAGCGCGGGCAAATTATAATAACTCTGTCCGGTCGCGGCGTTACCGAACCAGACGAGATAGAAAGCCGCGAGCGAAACCAGCCAAAGGCCTAACAAGTCACGTTTGCGCTCTTGTGCCATGATCGACAATCCAAACGCCGCGCCTAATAAACTTGGCCCGGCGAAAACGAAAACAGCGACGTAAAGAAAAAGCGTTAACCACGGCGTGAAATGGAATCGGCTTGTTAACGGCCCGATGAACGCGCGCAGGCCCGCGTCGGAAGTCCATTCCGGCAAGTAGGGCATGTTGATGCGATCGATGAATGCGCTCCACATTTTTAGCGCGACCACCGTCACCGCCGCGGGTACGAGATAGCGTGGCCTAAGACATGCCCGCCATTTCTCCATACGGATCAACGCGACCGCGAGAAGTAAATAAAGATGCGCCGTTTCAGGAAACTTTACCAGCAACATGAGCAGGCCGATGCCTGCGCAAATGATCCAACAACCGAGCGAAGGACTTTCTCGGTAACGCAAGATCGACAAGATGAAGCCGAGCGCGAGAAATTGAATCAACATCTCGGGCATGAAGGCCTGACCGTAGAAAACGCTCAGCGGTGCGAAGACAAAGAGAAGGTTCGCCCAAAAAATTTCGGGGCCGCGCAACATCCGCCGCCAAATGAATTGCAGACAAAGAAATGCTCCCGCCCAAAGCAGGATGCTCGTTACCTTTCCGCTAAGATCGAGATCGTGCAGCAGCGCGTTAGCGCCGAGCACGAGATAATTGTAGAGCGGAAGTTCCAGCACATAATGCGCGTCGAGGTCGCCCAGCCACGGAATTTTCGAGCTGAGATTAAACCCCGGCTCTTGCATCAGACTTTTCGTCGCCGCGGCGGTTTGGCACTGCCGGAGCAGGTGCGCGTCGAGCAGCGGCTGCGTGAGTGCGACACAGCGAATCGCGAGGCCAACCGTTAACAAAATCCAAAAGGAACGTGTGAGTTTCACGCGTTCGTTAGGCGCCGCCGGCCGAACCGTCCGGTCCGGAATACGAGCGCAACCATTGCACCGTTTCGTCGATCCCTTGCGCGAGCGGATACGGATTTTCGCCGAAGAGCTGGAAGGTTCGCTCCATCGGCGTGATGTAATCGGTCGTCATGCTGCGCAAGCGCGAGCTGTTAATGAGAAACGGTTTCCGGGTGAGCCGCGTCGGGATGTCACCTAACAATGCAAACACGCGCATGAGGGGGCGCGGCACGACGCGCACATCCTTCCCCGTAAGCGCTCGCGAAAATCCGTTTACGTAGTCGAGAAGATTTACGGGGCGATCGCCGAGGTAAATGGTTTGGCGATGTACCAAGTCGGGGCGCGCTGCGAAAATCTTCTGCATCTGGTGCACGACGTTTTTAACGTAACCGTAACAGCGAATCACCGGTTGCCGACCCGGATGCACGTAGAGACCGCGCGCGACGACGCGCCAAAATTCACGGCGGTAACGCAGATGCCACGGTCCCCAAATGTTGGTCGGCCTAACGATCGTCCACGTGCATGCAAGATCGACATCTCGCGTGAGCTTTTCGGTAACGACTTTGCTCTGCCCATAAACTGTTTCCGGAAAATAATCCGTATCGCCGTCAGGTAATCGGCCCGGTGCACAGACAAATTGCGAGGAAGTAATAATAGTGCGCTCAACCGACGGTGTCTCTCGAATCGCTTCCAGCACATGGCGCGTCCCATCGATATTGACGCGATAACCTTCTTCGAGCGTGAGGTTCTCATCACACTCAGCTCGGCCGGCAAGATGCAAGACGTGCGTCGGCTGAAACTCGCGGAACGCGGCCCTGGTCTGCGCAGGATCGAGAATGTCGCCCGCGCGCCAATAACGTTGTTGCGCCGGGTTGAGCGGCGGGTGCAATGAATAGTTCAGGATCTCGTGCCCTTCGCGCTCGAGCACCTCGATTAAATTTGTCCCGATAAATCCCGAACCGCCCGTGACCAGTAATTTCATCTTCTCGCCGACTATCGATTAAACTAAGGAACCGAAAGTGCAAAAGAAGCGTGTCGTCATCGCTGGACAAATTCCGCCGCCGCAAGGCGGGCAAAATGCAATGATCGCGCAGATCCTCCAAGAGCTGCGCCGCGATGACGCGTTCGAGACAGTGCATTGGCCATTCTATTTTTCGCGCAATCTGGCGACCATGCGGCGCGTAAACTTCGAGAAAGTCGCCGAGCTCTTCCGTTGCTTATGGCGCTTGCTACGCATCCGGCTGAAAGGAGATGTCGATCTTTTAATTTATCCGGCCGGCGGACCGCATCTCGTGCCAATCATCCGCGACATCTGTTTATTGCCGTTTGCACGACTCGTTAGTCGGAAGCTCATCATTCAATTTCACGCCGCCGGAATCGCCGAGAAACTGAAGAAACCCAATCCGCTTCTCCGGATTTTACAGTCCCTAATGCAAAGCGCCGATTCCGCCATCGTGATGACAAATTATAATCGTATCGACCCAGAAAGCGTCGGCATCCGTAAGATCGACATCTTGCCCATACAGATCGCGGATGAATTCGCCGCCGAGTTTGTGCAGCGCCAACAACCGCGACTTCTCTATCTGGGCCATCTCACGCCCGACAAGGGCACGCCGAGTCTGCTCGAAGCGTTCGGAAATATTCGGCGCGATTATCCTGATCTACGACTCGAACTCGTGGGCGAACCGCTCGTGCCCTACGATTGGCGAACACTCGAAAGGGATGTCGAGCGTTTCGGAATCAAAAGCGCGGTTCAGTTATCCGGTGTCCTCACCGGCCGCGAAAAACTGCGCGCCCTCGGAAGAGCCAGCATGTTTGTTTTTCCGACGGTCGCCCCCTACGAATCGTTCGGTGTCGTTTTACTCGAAGCGATGATGTTCGGTCTGCCGATGGTGGCGAGTGATTGGCGGGGCAATCGCGATGTGCTGGGAGAATTCGGCGGCGTATTGTTTTTGCCTAACGAACCGCTTGCCGTATCGATCGGGCGGGCGTTGCGCGCAGCCTTGGCCGAGCGCGAGAAGTGGCCAGCGTGGGGCAAACAGAATCGGGAACGTTTCGAATCGGTTTATGCGCGGAGCGGAACGCGGTCCGGCTACAGTGCGCTAGTTCGTTCCATGGTCTCTTGAGTTTTCCAAGCACCGCCTACATTCCGAATGGAAAAGGGGACGCGCCGCTCGGGCGAAGACAGGAGATAGATTTGGTATGCGACATTTCGCTTGCGATACGCGCCGGCGAGAAATTTTTTCAACCGATGCAAAGCGACGTGCATGGCGGGGCACGACTGTGCTGGTGCATCTTCGCGCGCTAACCATCGTTTTTTTTCCGCGACGCTCACCGGATTATCGGTGCTTAGGTTGGCGCCGGTGAGGGAAAAAATCGAAAGCAACTTCGGCATGACCTCTGCGCGCGCGCCGGCTTTCAGGAGATCGTGCATCCAAACCGCGTCACCAATTGATTTCCACTCGGAGGGTAGGTGGTAATTTTCCCAGATGCGCTTTCGAAAAAAGGTGGCGCAAGAAAATGTGTTCAGGTGACTGAGGCGAATGTGGCTAGGTGAAGGGAGGATGGCCTGGCGATAAGCCAGGGCTTTCCCACGCGAATCAGTCACGAGCGCATGGCCAAAGAGGATGTCGATCTCAGGAGAAGCGGCGAAAAAATTGGCGACGTGCGCGAGCGTTCCCGGAAGATATTGTTCGTCGCAATTGAGCCAGCCGCAGATTTCGCCGGCGGCTTTGCTCAGGCCGCGATTAATCGCGTCGTACATGCCGGCGTCCTCTTCGATCTGCAATTTCAAGCGAGAGCAGCGAAGCAAGCGGATGCATTCTTCGATGCCTTCGCTGCCGGCGTCTTGTACGATATGCTCTACTTCAACCCCGGACTGATCTGCCACCGAAGCGACGGCAAGTCGCAACCAGTTGAGCTGGCGAAAACTCGGTGTGACGATGGATATTGCCGGGTTCATTCAACCCCGTAATCTGGCGTAAACGGAAATTCGCGCGAGGGCAATCGCTACCCGCCCGGCACGCGATGCGCTTGAAAGAGTGAAGACCTGCCCTTAGGAACTAATTCTTCTCGATCATGCGCATTCTCATCAGCGGCATTTGCGGGTTCGTCGGCAGCACCATCGCGCTGGCGTTGCGCGAACACTCAGCCAATAATATTATCTCCGGGTTCGACAATTTCGTTAGGCCAGGAAGCGAGTTGAATCGAGTACGGCTGCGGCGCGCCGGCATCGCGGTGCAACATGTTGATCTTCGCTGCGCTAGCGACATGGAAAACCTGGCGCCGGTGGAATGGGTCATCGATGCGGCGGCCAATCCGAGCGTGCTGGCCGGCGTTTCCGGCCTAACGAGCAGCCGTCAATTGCTCGAGCATAATCTCTTTGGCACGGTCAATCTGTTAGAATATTGCAAGCGCCACCGTGCCGGCTTCATCCTTCTGAGCACGAGTCGCGTTTACTCCATCGGCGCTTTGAAAAATCTCAAGCTGAAGGTGGAGCAAAATGCATATGCGCTCGACAGTGGTGAAACCCTGCCGGTCGGCGTGTCGTCTGCGGGAATTAACGAAGATTTCCCGACCTCGCCACCGCTTTCAATTTACGGCAGCAGCAAGCTCGCATCGGAGCAACTCGCGCTGGAATACGGCGCGGCATTTAATTTTCCGGTGTGGATCAATCGCTGCGGCGTACTTGCGGGCGCAGGCCAATTCGGCCGCGCCGATCAGGGGATTTTCACTTTTTGGATTCACGCATGGCTGCGAAATCGGCCGTTGCAGTACGTCGGATTCGACGGCCGCGGCCATCAGGTGCGCGACTGTCTACATCCGCGCGATCTGACTACGGTGTTGCAAAAGCAGATGTCGATCTTACCGGACGGGGAACAGATTTTTAATTTTAGCGGCGGTGCGGCCAACAGTATGTCGCTTGCGCAATTGAGCGAGTGGTGTGCGGCGCGGTTCGACGCGCGTGAGATCGCGGGCGAGGCGCGAGAGCGCGCCTTCGATGTGCCGTGGCTCGTGCTCGATGCCGCACGCGCATCGGCGAAATGGAATTGGAAACCGGCCACGCCGATTGCGGATGTTTTGGACGAGATCTCCGCGCACGCGCGCGAGCATCCCGAGTGGTTGGAGATTTCCGAAGCATGACGCCGTCGAACACCGCGCCGTTGTCGCCGTTGTCGCTGTTGTCGATCATAATTCCGGCCCGCGACGAACAAGATTGTATCGCCGCCACGGTCGAACATCTGCATGTCGAGCTAAACCTTCGCCACGTGCCGCACGAGATCGTGGTGGTGGACGACGGCAGCACGGATAAGACATGGGAGGTTCTGTCCGGATTAGCGACAAGACTTCCCCAACTGCACGCTCTGCAAAATCTCGGGCGGCACGGTTATGGCCGCGCCGTCATCACGGGCTTGGACGCGATGAAAGGCGACGCCGCCGTTATCATGATGGCAGATGAGTCCGACGATTGTCGTGACGTGGTGCGGTATTGGCAGAAACTAAATGAGGGCTATGAGTGCGTCTTCGGTAGCCGCTTCATGAAAGGCGGCGGAGTAATCGACTATCCGCGGGTGAAATTGTGGATCAATCGGCTGGCCAATTTATTTTTGCGCGTCTTGTTTAACATCAAACTCAACGACACAACCAATGCCTTCAAAGCTTATCGCAAGGAAGTGATCGATGGTTGCCGTCCGCTTATCGCGCCGCACTTCAACTTAACGGTAGAACTGCCGCTCAAAGCCATCGTGCGCGGATATTCCTGGAGCGTGATCCCGATCACCTGGCGCAACCGTCGTCACGGCATGGCGAAGTTAAAGATCAAAGAGATGGGCAGCCGCTATTTGTTTATCTGCCTTTATATTTGGCTCGAGAAATATTTTTCGCGCGGCGATTACCGAAAACCATGAGTGAGTTTACGAGCGAGTCCCTGCGCGACATCTACCAGCGGCGATTTCTCGCGCAGCTGGAGTATCGGCGGCGGCTATGGGAAGTTTTGGTGGCAGATTTTTTCCAGAAGTACGTCCGAGCGCAAGATACGGTTGTCGATCTTGGCTGCGGTTACGGACAATTCATCAACGCTGTGCGGTGCGCTAAAAAGATCGCGATGGATCTGAATCCCGACGCGCAAAAGTATGTCGCGCCTTCCGTGCAATTGCTGCAGCAGGATTGCACCGCGCCATGGCAATTGCCGGAAAAAAGCGTCAACGTCGTTTTTACGAGCAACTTCTTCGAGCATCTGCCGGGTAAAGATTCGTTAGGGAAAACTTTCGATCAAATCCACCGTTGCTTGGTGCCAGGCGGCAAACTCATCGCCCTCGGGCCTAACATTAAATATCTCGCCGGGAGGTATTGGGATTTTTGGGATCACATTCTGCCTTTGACGGAGAGTTCTCTGGCGGAGGGTCTAATGCAGCACGGCTTTACCATCAGTGAGCGGGTCGGAAGGTTTCTGCCCTATCGTGTGGGTGGCGGCGGTTATCCGATGGTGTTGGTGCGCGCCTATCTGCGCCTGTGGTGGTTTTGGCCGTTGTTAGGCCGGCAATTTCTGGTGGTGGCCGCCAAGAACGGCCTTGTCGATTAAGAGACTATCGGCGCTAACTGAGTGGGCACGCGTTTCGAGATCCGCGGTGTTTCCTCTTCGTCTCCAGCCACGGTCTGCTGCAATCGCAGAAAGACACCGGCAAGAGCGAACTCCTGCGGCAAAAACGAACCGATGGTGTAAGCCCCCATCCAATAAAAGAGAATCAGCACCCCGAGATATAAAGCGAGAAATCGCAGCGCCGTCGCGGCCGGATCGCGGCTGTGCCGCGGCACGCGAAATGTGCGCAGCAGCAAGCGAAGATTCCAAAGAATGAAGAAAACAGTCCCAACGATTCCCATGGCGTCGAGCGCACCGAAAAAGCCGTTGTGGATGTTGCCGACTTCGACCATGTCGCGATCCCAATATGGATTATATTGGTAAACTGACGTCTGCGCGAGAGCACTGCGGAAACCGAAGCCGCGGCCTAACAAGGGATGGTGCGGGAAATATTCGCGCAGAAAAACTCGCCACACTTGCTGGCGGAATTCATTCGATGCGGCGGCATCCCGTTCCATCTCCGCATTCCATTTCCCCGGCACGAACTGGAGACTACGTTGGATCGATTTCGGCAGGCGGACGAACTCGGAGTTGACGATCGAAAGACTAAAGAGCGCCGCTGCAATCACCGGAAGCAACAGCAACACCGCCCACTTCAGATCGCGAATGCCGGCCAGCACCACACCCAGGATCGTTTGCAAAACCGACGTGCGAAAAGCCGACAGCAGCACGGCAAGTCCGCCGAACATGGCTGCGACAAGCCGCGGCAGATTCGTTAGGGAAAGAAGATTAGGCAGAGAAACCGATCCCAGTACGAGCAGGATAATGACCAAGCCGAACGTGCCAAAACTGCCCAACCGCGCCGTTGGCTCGCCGAATTGATAAGAGTCGGGCGTGCCGAGCAACTCCTGAATTCCTGCGAGCGAGACCGCGGAGTAAAACGGGAAGATTTTGTAAATGGTCGAGGGAAAAAAAGTCGTGATCAGCGCGATGACAACATCAAATCCGGTCACGCACAAAACTGCGAACGGCAACTTCGCCCACACCTTCGATTTCAAATCGATGCTTTGCACGATGAAGAACGCCGCCAGACCAACGAACACGTTCACATAATTGCGCCCACCCCACACGTTCGAGCCGAGGAACTTCATGCCGAAGCGGTCGTGCACCCCGTGATATGTGAGCACAAGCATGAAGCCGGCGAGGACTAACAAGTCGGTGCTTTTTCCCCAACGAATGCTTTTCCGCCTTAGAACAATGTCGCCCACCAAAAAGCGCGCCACTCCCATCGTCACCATGAATTGAAAAGGAGTGAATGATCCGCGCAGGATAGGGAACGAACCAGCCAGAAACGACGAAGCGATCGTCAGCACCCAAAACGAATCGCCGAGAAAAAGCCCTATGCTCAACGCGATCACGATCACGACGCCGAGCAGAAGCGGCGCGTAGTTCTCGCTCCCGATGTTGAAGCCGAGCAACGTCGCCAGCAAAAGCCCCGCCCCAATGAGCAAAAAAGCTTTGAATCGTTGCGCGACCGCCACGTTGTCCATGCGCCCAACGTCTATGAAAGCTGCTGCGCGCACAAGACGCTTTGTCTTAACCCGCGCTGAGTTTATATGTCGATCTTGCAAAGTTTCCCGGCGGCTGATTCGACAAGATCGACAACTCCATGGCGAAGCGGCGGCGCGCTCTACACAATCGCTATCGTGGTTTGGATTGTGTTCATCGCGTTTTCGCCTCCACGCATTCCCGGCGGCGATCTTATCTGCTTCAAGGACGCCGCCATCAATTTTGCGCGTGGCGAAGGACTCGTTAGCCGCCTCGATCCTGGCAATAGCGGATTGACTCCGAAGACTTACTCAAATTACCCGCCCTTATTTTCCATCCTTTATGGCGCGTTTGTGCGCGCATGTGGCGTCGGCCTCAAGCCCGATGAGTTTTTCGATTTTACAGGATGCGCGCTCGCCGCCCTTTTGTTTTGGATGGTCGTCGTACCAAAGCGCGCGCCGCCTCGGACGTCAGTGCCCGCACTCGTCTTACTCGTTATGCTGCTCGCTATTTTGCCAGTCGGCCCCTTTTGGTCCCAACGCGAGCGACCGGACGCGCTCGCTTTTTCTTTCGTGATGCTTGGCCTCTTCGCTTTGCGGGCGCGCCATTGCGAAACGGGCTTCGCCGTCGCCGGGCTTATCGCGGGGATAAACTGGTGTCTGTCGCCTTATGGCGGCGTGCTGAGCGTGGCATGCTTGTTCGTCGTCGGGATCGACCAGCTCAAACAGGCGCGCTCGTCCGCCGTCATTTGGCGATGCGTATTGTTAGGCATTTTCGGAATGGCAGTGCCATTGTTGGTTCTTGTCGCCACATTCTATGGACGCGACTTGAACGCGGCCGCGCGTTTTCTCGCCGTCATTTCCGGCCATTCGACTGGGGGTCAGGCGGGACTCGGCTACATCTTGTCGATCTTGCGCGGAGACGTTTCGCATTTCCTGGCCGCCTTTCTTCGATTCGACAACATTCGCTACAAAGCCATGGGCGCCCATCTTCTTTTCGTGATTGGTCTCGTCGTCGTCTGGATCAGCTTCTGGTGGAAAGACATTCGTGATTTTTGGTCGTGGCTGAGTTTGTTAGGCATTCTCGCCTTGTCGATCTTGCCACTTCTTCTTTTCCCGTACCAACCTTGTTACATGTCTTTCACCGCTACCGTCGTCATCGCTTTGTTAGTCCAATTTGCGCATCGCAATTTGTCCGCGCGCTTTGATCCGGTCTGGCTCGCGATCATTGCCTTCGGATTCGTCGCTTTCCCGGCCGGATTATATCTTGGCCGCGAACTTTGCCTGCTCGGCAAAGCTGCGCCATCCCTGCGTAAGATCGACAATGCCATTTCCGCCCTGGAAAAACCTGAAACTGGAAAACGACCGCTGGTCGCTACGATGGCGTCATCATACTTCAGCTTCAAATCGCGCCGGTTCGACGTGGTGGATCTCGCGTATCTGCGTCGCCCTGAAGACATCGCCCAGATCGACTATTTCGCCGTCACCGCTTACCCGGCCGACGCTGCCGCGTCGGAGTTGAATCGCTTAAAATCCGCGGCGCCGTTGGCGGAAATCTACCAGCCCTCGCCTGATTATTCGTCCGCGTTTCTTAAAGGACGTTTCGCGTATTCGTGGGAGACGTGGATCATGCAGCGACGATGAAACTGCTTTTCGATCACGCTTTGCCGTTTTCGTTCGCGCACGGCGGCTTCCAGATTCAAATCGAGCAAACGAAAGCGGCGTTGGAGTCGTTAGGCATAACGGTCGAACATCTGCGCTGGTGGGATGGTTCCCAGCGCGGCGACCTTATTCACTTTTTCGGACGGCCGAGCGGCCAATATGTCGATCTTGCGCACGGTAAAGGAATGCGCGTGGTCATCTCGGATTTGCTCACTGGCGCGGCTGCGCGCTCCGCCGGTGCTTTGGCCGCGCAGCGTTTCGCCATCGTCGTGGCCAAACGGGTGTTGCCTCATTCGTTTTGTGCGCGAATGAATTGGGAAAGCTTTGTCAAAGCTGATGCGGTCATCGCCCTAACGAGTTGGGAAGCCGAACTGGTGCAGCGGCTCTTCCGCGCCCCAGCCCGCCGCGTTCACATCGTTCCGAACGGTGTAGCGCGCGAATTTCTCGGCTCGTCTGACGAGCAAATCGCGCGTGAAGATTATCTGGTTTGCACCGCCACCATCGCCGAACGTAAGCGCGCGCTTGAGCTCGCGCGGGCGGCTGTGCGAGCAGGGACGCCGCTCTGGATCATCGGCCGCGCGTATGATGAGGGCGATCCGTACGCGCGCCGTTTCAGCGCGTTCGCGCGCGAACACCGTGATGTGGTCCGGTATGAAGGCGCGGTGGAAGATCGACAACTACTCGCCCAGATTTATCGGCGGGCGCGTGGTTTTGTTTTACTAAGCAGCATGGAAAGCCTGAGTCTTTCCGCGCTTGAAGCGGCCGCGTGCGGTTGCCCGTTGCTTTTGAGCGATCTGCCATGGGCCCGCAGCGCCTTCGGCGAAAACGCGAGCTATTGTCCGATCGCTTCCACGCCAAGAACGGCGAAACGGCTGCGAAATTTTTATGATCGCGCAGCGCAGCTGCCTCGTCCCACACGACCGATGAGTTGGGAAGAAGTCGCGCGCAAGCTCACATCGATTTACGAAGAAGTGCGCAATACTTCGTCATAAATCTCGACGTGTTTTTGCGCGACGATGCGGGGATGAAATCGCGCGTGCGCCCGTTCGCGCGCGGTTGCAGCCATTCGTTCGAGCGATTGTCGATCTTGTAACGCTTCGTTAAACACACGCCGGATGTCTTCGGGATCGCGCGGATCAAATAATAAACCGGTCGCGCCGTGCTCGACTAATTCGGGAACGCCGCCCACATTTGCAGCCGCGACCGGCACGCCCGCCGCCATCGCTTCGAGCACGACCATCGGACAATTATCTTCGAGCGATGGCAAAGCGACTAACGAGGCGGCGCGGAGCCGTACTCGAATACCCGCGCGATCCAACCACGGGATGTGCTCGCACCATGATCTCGTTTTGATGAGCTCAAGAAACTCGGAGCTATAAAAATCCATCGGCGATGTGCGACCGATGAAGGAAACTTTTAGCTTTGTATTCTGCGCAACAGGATCGAGCGCGCGAATGAAAGAGATTTGGTTTTTGCGTGGGGTGATGTTGCCTATGCAGAGAATAGACAGCGCGGCGACGGGAGAACGTTCCACTTGAAAAAAAAGTTCTTCGACCGCATTCGGAACCAGCCAGGTGCGTCGCGCAAGATCGACAACTTCTCTTTGCGTGTAAGCCGTAATGCAAACGACGCCGTCGGCACGCGGCAGAGTAAAACGCTCCAAGCGCGCCGCGAGCCAAAGATAACTCAACGGCGGGGCGCGATTAAGCCGAGCGATCGCGCGCATATTTCCGTGAAGGGTAAGGACGTTAGGCAAACCGGAGAAGACCGCGCTGATGGCGCAATCGCGTTCCGTTCCCTGCCCGTGCACAATGTCGGGGCGAAGCTCGCGCAGTTTGTTTCGCGTCGCGCGAATGCAACCTTGATAGCCGGTGCGCAACCATCCCCTTTTCGGAACGTACAAACTGTGAAACGAAATGTTCGGCGCGAGCTTTTCCGGGGACTGCATTCGTTTTTGCGTGCAGGAGATAACGTGAAGATCGACATCGGCCATGCCGGCGAATCCTTGCAATAGCGCAGAAGGTGCGCTGCCGAAGTACGGCTCCACCACATCGTAACGCCGTTCGTGCTCGCGATTGTCGGTGGTGAGGATAGCGATTCTCATGAGCGAGCGGCTAATCGCTTTTCGTATTCGGCCAAAAGCTCGTCGCCGTACGTTTGCCACGTCCGCCCGGCCACGCGACGCAGTGCTGCCCGACCCATGTTCAAATTCGATTGTCGATCTTGCGCGAGACGGATCATGCCTGCGGCGATTTGGGCGGGATCATTTCGCCTGACGATGAGTCCTTCAATTCCGTCATCGACCAGCGTGGTGGTGCCAGCTTCATGTGTGCCGATGACCGGCACGCCACACGCGAGCGCTTCCATTTGAGCGCGGGCAATGCCTTCTTCCTGCGACGGAAAAACAAATGCGGTGGCGTTTCGCAATTGTTCGGCAATCTGGGGAGGGGAGAGGTGCTCGTGGTGGATGAATGTTCCCTCCCACTTCCGCCGTTCCTTACGAAAATCGTTTTTGTACGGGCCGACACAGATCAGTTCGGCGTCCGGTAGTTTGCGCCTAACGAGTTCCCAAGCGCGAAAGAGATATTGATGGCCTTTGCGCAAACAAATGGTCGCGACACAGACGAAGCGAATTTTCTCCGGCACGTTCAGGCGCGAAGTGAACGTCGTAAGATCGACACCTAACGGGTGGACGCTCACCTTCTCAGCGGGGATGCCATTTTCGATCATTGATTCGCGGCAAAATTTCGATTGCACGACGATTAGGTCGGCGCGATCCAGATCGCGCGTCATGCGCTGGAACATCCATCGAGGAACCGGCACCTTTTCTCCCGGACACCAGAGGTCGCATTCGCGCTGCCAGATATTATGGTACGAGGCGGGATGGCTGTTCGGGCAATCAATCACTTTTAATGCCGCGCTTCTTTCCGCGCGTCGAAACGGTTCTTCGCCGTAACCGATGATCGCTTGAACGACGTTGCAACGCGGAAAGTGTTGTCTCGCGAGCCACCATTTCCAAAGCGGAATGGCACTGTAGAAGCCGCGTTCGACCCAAATTTGCGGTGCGAATTTGTAAAGCGGAAGCATTGCTGCTTGAAAGGGCCATGCCCGATGGAATTTTTCGCGCGGGACGCCGGTCTGATTTCCAAGTGTAATCCACAGTCCCGCTAACGAGTCGCGTTCAGCGAAAGCTTTCGCGGTTTGAGGCAGGTGCCACGCGCCACAGGTCAGAAGTAAAACGCACGGATCGATCTCGGACATTTTCGCGCAAGCTGGAATAGAACGAATGCCGTGGCCACTGAAAACATTTTAGATCGACATCGTAAAACAGCGTTGACCCGTCACGTGTAGGCGCCACTGTCATTTGTCGCTGATGCAAACCATCACCCATCGCATCGCGGTAGTTTCCGGCGGGTTGGAACTCGGAGGGACGAGCGCATTTCTGCTCAATTTTTGCGGGGAATTAGTTAGTCGCGGTGTGCCGGTGCAGGTGTGCAGCCTCGAACACCTGAATCCGTTTGAAGTGGATTTTGCCCGACTGAAAATTCCGGTGCAGGTGCTAGATGAACGCAACTCCATCTTCGAGGACCGACTGAAGGCTGTGTTCACGACGATGCGCGCATTTTTGCCGACGGCCGTGATTGCTTCGCTAGGCCCGGCCAGCTTCGAAGTGCTTCGTTACGTTCCGCCCGGGGTCACGCGCATAGCGATGGTGCATTCCGATGATGCGCTCGTTTATGAAACGGTAGGACGCTATGCGCGTTGGATCGACATCGTTGTCGGCGTATCTCGTACGATCGTTAGGCGCTTGGAGGATATTCCATCTTTGTCCGGCGCCAAAAAGCTTCAGATTGCCTACGGCGTTCCGATTCCGGCGACTACCCGCACGTCGAGACCAGTCGGCCCGCTGCGATTAATTTACATCGGTCGCATGGTCGAATACCAAAAGCGCATCTTCCGCATCGTGCCCATCGCCGGTGCGTTAAGTAAAGCAGGCGTTCCGTTTCGGTGGACGATCGTTGGCACCGGGCCGGACGAAGCTGAATTGAAGTCACGAATTCGAACGGCAGAGTTGGAAAACCATTTCGAATTTGTCGATGCGATCAATTACGATCGAGTTTCGGAGGTTTTGTCGCAGCACGATCTCATTGTTCTGGTCTCCGACTTCGAGGGTTTGCCGTTGAGTTTGCTCGAGGCCATGGCCGCGGGTGTTGTGCCGGTCGCTGCCGATTTAGAGAGCGGGATTAAAGAACTCATTGGTTCGCATAATGGATTTCGCGTGCCGGCCGATGACATCAACGCGTATTGCGCCGCGATCACGGCTCTCCACCAAGATCGACAAGTACTTCAGTCGAAGTCGCACGCTGCGCGAGAAACGGTTGTGAAAGAATACTCGATTGCAGCGATGACAGACCGGTGGATGAGAGCTCTGGAGCAATGGGCATGGGCTGTTTCTGATATCACATGGAATTACAAAATTCGCGCAACTGCGCCGCTGGATGCTAAACATTCGATGAAGTACACACGGATCGGGCGGTTTTGTCGCAGATTGAGCAAATCGTGGCGAAAGTTTGTAAGCGCATGAATCTACGGACAAGGTTTAGGCAAAGTCGCTGGCGCTGGTTGCTTTTTGGACTGCCATCGGTTTCACGAGCGCTAGCTTTGTTTCGCGTGAAACGAAACACAATGACAACGCCGGAACGGTGCAAGCATCTTTGGGATGTTTGCGTTTCCATCCTGAAGCGAGAAGTGCCGGGCGATTTTGTCGAATGCGGTGTTTGGCGCGGCGGCTCAGCGGGCGTTATGGGGTTGGCCTTGAAACGTGGGCGGCAACAGCGACGGTTGCATCTTTTTGATTCGTTCGAAGGCTTGCCCGAGCCGACCGATGCCGATGGAAAGTATGCGGCAGAATATAGCGGGGGGCGATCTGACGGAATACTGCGCTCTGTTGATCAATGCCGGGCTGGCCTCGAAGAAGTACGTGAGTTTTTGTTTCAAAATCTCGATCTCGACGAAGCGCTTGTGCAATTTCATGTCGGGTGGTTCCAAAATATTTTGCCGCTTGATGTTCCCGGTATGGGACCGATTGCTCTCCTCCGCTTGGATGGGGATTGGTATGAATCGACAAAGGTTTGTTTGGAGCATCTATATCCGCTGATTTCCTCGGGAGGAATACTCATCCTAGACGACTATTATTGCTGGGAAGGCTGTGCCAAAGCGACCGACGAATTTCGTCAAGCTCAGGGAATTAGAGCCGCGATGCATCGGATCGATGATGAAGCGGTGTATTGGGAGAAAGAATGACCGCTTTACTCCCGAGGCGCCAGCCGCCTGAGTAACGCCCGCAGAGTTTTTGGACTTCTTTGGCGCAATTCGTCCCTTCCGCAGTCGTCTAGTCCAAGGCGAAGACCGAAAAACGTCCCCAAACAGGCAACGAAGATGAGAGCGGGTATGAGCAATACCTGTTTCAGTCGGCTAGTTAAAATTACCGAGAAAAAAACTATGACACCAAATACGACTCCAAATCGCAGCGACGGCCACAGCCATCGGCCTAAAAGACGCGGAATCGTTTCTTGGAAATATCGGGACACGCGCCAAATGCCGTAGGGTAACGTGAATACCGCCGTGCAAAAGATCGACATCGTGATAACCCCGGGCATGCCCCAAAAATGCGCGGCGACGCTTGCGCTGATCAAATAGACTGCACCCTCCAGCACATAAATGTAACGCATGAAACCGATCGCTTTTGTCGCCAGGATAAAGCCGCAGAAGCAATGGACGACGGTAGAAAGAACGAACCAAAGCGCGAGGAGGGCGTCGTTACCCGGAGCCCATCCCATTTTCCCGTGCGTCCAGACGTGAACGAACGGTTGATTTGCGATCGCAAAAATTCCGCCGCCCAAGATCGACAACGATGTGGTGATGATAACCAGCGTGCGAAAGCGCGTCTGCAATCGTTCTTTCTCGCCCAGCACGATCATCTCCGCGAAAGCGGGAAATGAATAATCGAAGATGCGCCAGACCAGCTGGGTGAGGAGAAAATAGGTGCGCGTGCAAACGCTCCAGATCGCAGCGGCATCGAGGCCGATCGTGCGCGTGACAATGACGGTTTGGCTGGCGACGATGAGTTGAGACCCGAGCGCGACCCAAAAGACGTCACGTCCATAGCGATAGATTTCGCGGAAGCGCGTTCGTGTCGGTTTACCCCAGCCTGCTGCGTTCGGTAAGAGTCCCAACAGTATCGAAGCGCTCCCGGTAACGACTGCTGTAACTAACCAACCGGCCGCGTTGCCCCAGAGAATGCTGAAGACTCCGAAACCGCGGTGGAGGCAAATCCATTGCACAAAGTAGTTCAACGCAAACAGACCGATCTGCGCGTAATTCACGACGTCGAACCGTTGATGCGCTTCGAGAAGATGGCTCGGCATCTTGATAAAAAACGTGACGGCGAGCAGCACGCTCAGTCCGGCCATGAGCCATTGAAATTTTTCGGTCAAGCCTTCGGGAAGATGGAGCCATCGCGGCAAAACGAAAGAGCAGGCGACTCCGACGACGAGAATGATGATGCCCTGTAACAGGAGAACGAGAAATCCTGTTTGAATGGTACTACCGTATTGCCCTTCGTTAGGCTGGTGTTTGTGATCGATAAGCAGGCGCGAAATCGACGATGACATTCCGAAATCGACCAACTGCAAATATGTCCCGAGCTGCGACGCCAATGCCCATAGGGCGAACTCCGGCTTGCTCAAATAGCTTAAGGCCAATGGCACCTGCGCTAGCGAGAAAATGACGTTCGCGAATAAGACGGCGTAGCCCGATATAAGGGAGTGATAAAGACGGCGGGCGCGCGACATTTCAAACCTCAACGGTTCGCGGTTAGATCGACATCGTCTTTCACCTGCGCGCAAGGGCGAAGTTTGCGGAATGATGGCGCGTTGCCTGCTCCAACTTCCACCAGTCGTCGAGCGCGTTCTCCCTGCCTGCTCGCGCCAGTGATCGCAAGATCGACAAGTGAAAACTAAACTCTTTCGCCCACAAACTTTCGCTTTCTTGAATTTAATCGCGGCCGCGCTCCTGAGCGGCTGCGCCAGCGACCGACCGATCGCCGTCGCAGAAGGGCCGGACCAGTTCAGCGTTGCTGCAATTCGGAATCGCCGCACGACGATGCCAGTGATTTCGCTTTCCGCAACACCGAGTCAGATCAACGCTGCGCAGGGGGCTACGTTCACGGCCAGCATCTCGCGCGCGAATCGACGTAGTGCGACCAGTATCAATTTCACGATGAGCGGTACGGCCCTCCTCGGCGCCGATTATTCTTTGAGCAACGCGCAGAGATTTGTTATTCCCGCCGGCGCAACGTCGGGTTCAGTAACTTTAAGCCCGCTAGCCAGTAGCGGGAACGCGCACGCGGCGGTGATGACTCTTCAATCTGGAAAGACATTTCGGCTCGATACAGCGCGAAGCGCGTCGGTCACGATTAATCCGATCGCCCTACCGACACCGACACCGACGCCGGTGCCTACACCCGCACCATCGGCAACGCCGGTCTCGTCACCGACTCCACGGCCCACACCCGCGCAATCTGTTTGGATCGCGATCCGCACCGATGGTTTGGCCGGCTCCGGCACGCAGAGCGATCCATATGACGGGAGCACGCGAGAAAAGTTCGACGCGGTGATGTCGAACTTACAAGGCCTAACGAATCTCGGCGTCAACCTCGGCCCGGGAACGTTTCGCACCGCCACGATGAAGTCCTGGGTCGTTAGGCCGGGGTGGGTCATTGCTGGCTCAGGCATGTACGACACCGTCATTCAGCTCTCCGGCAGTGTTGCTGGTTTTCACTCCGGCGTCGGTTGCTTGTCGTCCGATCCAAACATCTCTACCGACACCGTCGTTATTCGCGATCTTACTTGCGATTCGAATTGGGACGAATTGGGACCGACGGCAGACGCCGGGCTTGGTGCGCGCACCGTGACCGATGCGGTAATCAGCGCCGGATCGCCGGTCATTACCTCCGCCTCGGCGGATTTCAGTCCGGCCGATTACAGTCGCACTATCGTCGGCGCTGGAATTCCTTCCGGCGCTACAATCGTGAGCGCGCAGGATGCGGAGCACGCCACCATTTCGCAACCCGCTGTCGCCAACGCCAGCGCGGTATCGCTAACCATCGGTGGTGAAAAGAATGTGAAGACCGGGGCGATCGCGCTTTGGGGCAGCAACAATCTTATTCAGAACGTTCGCTCGATTAACACGTACGGCTCGGCGGCGAACCTCCTCGAGCAGTTCGTCATTCTGCTCGGCGGCCCGCGCGATTCGGATGGGACTGGCAACGTCATCCAATCGTGTCGCGTCGAATTACCGCGCGGAAACTACGGGAATCCTTATGCGCTTTCCGGCTGGTCGCCGCATTTCATCACCAATTCAAAAGTGCTTGCTTCGTACGCCGAAGGGCGCAACGACGGTTGGATGACCGGATTCACTACCGGCGGCGTCAATCTCGCTTTCGTCAAAAACTGCGAAGTTGATGGCAATACTTTTGTGGATTGCCTCGGAGCGGTCTATCAGGACACGGGAACCACGGATGGTTTCCGCGTTACCAACAATACCGTCATCCGTGGCGCGATGGGCGTCTCTTTCGTCTCAGCGGATCCCGGGCCGAAACAGAACATCGTCATTGCCGGCAACAACCTCCAAATTCAAAATCGGATTAAAGATGGCGCGGCCTACGGCGTTTATTTTTCTCACACCGGCGCGAGTAACGTCACCATCGACAACAACACGATCACGATGGATTGCTCGGCTAAAGGTCATCCCGGTTTCTTCGGCGTGCGGGCCTCTCCGCTCGACGCCTCCGTCATCTCGAATAACACGTTTATCCTTACCGGCAGCTTCTATTTCAACAATGAAGTCGTTGGCAGTGGCAACACCGTGTCTAACAACAAAATGGGCGATGGCTCGCCCGTCGTCGGCCTTACGCCGTAGCCGTAGTGTAGGCTTCACTAAACCATTCGTAAACTTCGCGCACCCCACTCGTAAGATCGACATGTGGTTTCCAGCCGAGCGCGCGGATGCGCGAGACCTCCAGAAGTTTGCGCGGTGTGCCGTCGGGGCGCGATGTGTCCCAAATAATTTCACCTTTATAGCCCACGACTTCGCGCACCACCTCGGCGAGTTCTTTAATCGTTAAATCTTCGCCCACCCCGACGTTGATCGGTCCCGGCTCGCTGAATCTGTCGAGAAGCAACAGACAAGCTTCCGCCGCGTCATCGACGTGCAACCATTCGCGGCGCGGATTTCCCGTTCCCCACAACGTCACCGATTTCGCTCCTGTCGTTTTTGCGTGGTGAAATTTGTAAATGATCGATGCAAGCGCGTGACCCGTTTCCGGATCGAAGTTGTCGAACGGCCCATAAAGATTTGTCGGCATCGCGGAAATGAAATCGTCGCCGAATTGTTTTCGATAAGCGTCGCATAATTTTACGCCCGCGATTTTGGCAATGGCATACCATTCGTTAGTCGGTTCGAGCGGGCCGGTGAGCAGCGCCTCTTCTTTGATCGGTTGCGGCGCGAACTTCGGGTAAATGCACGAGCTGCCGAGAAAGAGAAGTTTGCGCACGCCGAAATCGTGCGCCGCTTCGATAATGTTATTCTGAATCTGCAAATTCCGAAGGAGGAAATCGACCGGCGCACTGTCGTTCGCTTTAATGCCGCCGACTTTTGCGGCGGCGACGATGACTTGCGTCGGCTTTTCGTCGGCAAAGAATTTCCGCACCGCCTCGCGATTCGTTAGGTCGAGCTCCGCTCGCGTGCGCGTGACGATGTCGATCTTACGATTGTCGATCTTGCGCACAATGGCGCGTCCGACCATGCCGAGATGTCCGGCGACGTAAAGGCGTTCCCGATTCACTCGCGAATATTCTTTCCACTCATTTCCAGCGCGAGCTGCGCGATGTCTGCTTCGGTCATGATGCGCACCAAATCTTTAAACGTCGTCTTCGGTTGCCAACCGAGCTGCTTCTTCGCCTTGCTCGCGTCGCCGATCAAAATATCGACCTCGGCCGGCCGATAATATCGCGGATCGATCTCGACATATTTCTCCGCCTCGAGTCCGGCGTGTTCGAAAGCAAGATCGAGAAACTCCCGGACGCTGTGCGTTTCGCCGGTCGCGATCACGTAATCGTCCGGCGTTTCCTGTTGCAGCATCATCCACATCGCCTCGACATACTCCGGCGCGTAACCCCAGTCGCGTTTCGCATCGAGATTGCCGAGGAACAATCGCTTTTGCACTCCGGCTTTGATCCGCGCCACCGCCCGCGTGATTTTGCGCGTGACAAAAGTTTCACCGCGCCGCGGCGATTCGTGATTGAACAGAATCCCATTCGTCGCGTGCAACCCGTACGACTCGCGATAGTTCACCGTCATCCAATGCGCATAGACTTTAGCCGCGCCATACGGGCTGCGCGGATAAAACGGCGTCGTCTCGCGCTGCGGGATTTCTCGCACCATTCCATACATCTCGCTGCTGCTTGCCTGATAAAATCGCGCTTTCGGCGCCGCCTTGCGCATCGCTTCCAGAATTCGCGCCGCGCCGATGGCGGTGATGTCGCCGGTGTATTCGGGAATGTCGAAACTCACGCGCACGTGGCTTTGCGCGGCGAGATTGTAAATCTCATCCGGCTTGATCTCGGCGATCAAGGTCGAAACCACGATCGAGTCCGACAGATCGCCGTAATGCAAAAACATGCGCACGCCGCTGCGATGCGGGTCCTGGTAAATCGGCTCGAGCCGCTCGGTGTTAAAGGACGATGCGCGCCGGATCACTCCATGCACTTCGTAACCTTTCGCGAGCAAAAACTCGGCGAGATACGAACCGTCTTGACCGGTGATCCCGGTGATGAGCGCCTTCGGCATTTCCCGCTCTAAGTAAGGCAAGATCGACATCGTGCAAGATCGACAAGTACATCCGCGCCGCTTGCGCTTTGAGTTGCGGCCTCTACTTTGGCCGCGATGCACGACTTCCTACTGTCGTTTCTGCTCGGCATCGTCGAAGGCCTAACGGAATTTCTGCCCGTCAGCTCGACGGCGCACCTGCGCATCTGCGAAGCGTTGCTCCATGTCGATCTTCACGATGGCTTTTGGAAAATGTACACCATCGTCATTCAACTCGGCGCCATTCTTGCCCTGCCGGTTTATTTTTGGCGGCGCATTCTCGATTTTCTTGTCACCTTTCCGCGCGGCGAACGCGGCGATCGCAACGCGCTCACGCATCCGCTTGGCCTAACGATTGTCGCATTCGTCGTCACCGCCGTGCCCGCGTGGATGCTGACGAAAGTGATCGGCAAGAACCTCGAGAGCCTCCACGTCATGGCCGCGGCGCTGCTCATCGGCGGAATCGTGATGTGGCTGGTCGATGCGCTTTGCACGCGCGTGAAAGTCGCGCACATGGAAGAGATGTCGTTAGGCCAGGCCGTGTGGATCGGCGCCGCGCAAATTCTTTCCGCCGTTTTCCCCGGAACTTCGCGATCGATGGCCACCATTGCCGCAGGACAGATCGCGCAAATGTCGCGGCCGGCGGCGCTCGAGTTTTCGTTTTTTCTTTCGATGCCAACGATGGCCGTGGCCACGCTCTACGATTTAATTAAAACGCTCCGTCCACATCACGATGTCGATCTTGTACCGGTCACCGTGACCGGCATGCAATGGATCGTGCTCGCGATCGGCTTCGTCGTTTCCTTTATCGTCGCGCTCGCCGTCATCGCCTGGTTCATGAAATGGGTGCGCACGCGCGGCTTCGTGCCGTTTGCGATTTACCGTATCCTCATCGGGATCGCTCTTTTTCTTGCGCTCAAAAACGGATGGATGATCCAAACGTAATTCTTCCCGACCTGCAGGGCGCCGTGATTTGCGAAGACGTTCGTCCGGAATTGAGCGGCAGCCAGACGCTCGTCGGCGTCATCAATGTGATCCCTGCGCAACAATTGCCGATTACCGCGGTGCGTCTCTGCATCTGGACGCGCTGGTGCAGCGGGGCGGGCAGGTTCCGGCAGAAATCGCGCATCGTCGGCGTGGACGAGAAGCAAATAATCGCGCAGGCCGAAGTGGATTTCGTGCTGCAGGAAATGGAGGGGCACGCCACGAACGTGCATTATTTCGGCGGCCTCCAATTCCAGCAGTTCGGACTTCACCACGTCGAAATTTATCTGGGCGACGAACTACGTTTGCGCTTTCCGCTGCCGATCGTTCGGGTCGTCCCAAAGCCGGCGCAATAAATTCCGGCAAGAGCCGCGAAAAACACGCTTGTCAGAGTCGGTGAATAACTATACAACCGGCGGGCATGTTTCGCTCGGCCGGTCTCGCATTGCTTTGTGCTTTATTCATGAGTGCATCGCTGCGCGCACAGGAAGTCTACATCGCGCGCGAAGAAAAACCGGCCCCGGCTCCAATCGTGAAGCCCGTCGCGGCGCAGGTGATTCCGGTCGCGAAAGCGATTGCGGCCACGGATACCGCGCTTAAAGCCGAACCGGTTGCGACCAAGCCAACTTCGTCGCCCGCACCTCAACCGAACACGAGCGCTTCACCGCCGGTCTCGATTCAGCTCAGTCCCCTAACGAAACCGGTGAAGCCGCAAATCGCGGCCCTTCCGCATCCAAATGCACCGGCGCCGCTTAACGTAAGATCGACAGCGGCTAAGATCGACAACGACACGCTCCCCTTTTTCGATCGCAAATTCGGTTCGGCCGCCGTCGCGTCGCGCAGCGAGCCGACGCGAAGCGAACCGCAGCGCACCGAGTCACACACCAGCGCTCCGCGGATTTCTCTCGCGGCTGCACCGCAGCCGATCAGCTTTAGCGGCGACAACGCGTTTATCAAACTTGCTGACGGATTTGATTTCCCCGTCGGCAAACCGGAAGCGCAAGGTTACTACAAGGCGCGCGGCTTCCGTTCGCATGGGCATCTCGGCGAAGATTGGGACGGCACCGGCGGCGGCGACACCGATCTCGGCGATCCGATTTACGTCATCGGCGACGGCGTGGTCGTGTTCGCGCGTGACTGTCACATGGGTTGGGGGAATGTCGTAATCGTTAGGCACAGCTATCGCGAAAACGGCAGCGTGCGCACGATCGATTCACTCTACGGACATTTGCAAACCATGCTGGTCAAGCGCGGCCAAAGCGTAACCCGCGGCCAAAAAATCGCGACCATGGGCACGGCACACGGACTCTACGATGCGCATTTGCATTTGGAGATCCGCAAAAATCTCGAGATCGGCATGAGTCGCGCCGCTTTCGCGCGGGACTTCAGCAATTATTACGACCCGAGCCAGTTCATCGCGGCGCATCGACATCTCTCGAATAACGGCGGCACGTATCGCGTTGCCATGAATACGTTCACGCACGACGCCCGCATTAATTGGGACAAGGCGCGCAATTTCTCGCATGCGCACACCGGCGGGGGCTCGAGCGAATCGGCCGCCGCATTAAAGCGCACGCTCGAGACAAACAAATAATCGTAGCGGCAGCCGTGTCGGCTGCATACCCCGCAGACGACACGCCCGCCCGACAATCTGCCTAACGAGGGACGTTCGTCACGCTCCCCGCCACAAGAGCAGGATCAGAACTATCAGCAGCAATAAACCGCCGCCCGGATAGTAACCCCAGCCGGAGCTATACGGCCACGCGGGTAACGATCCGATCAGCAGCAGGACCAGGATGATGAGTAGAATTGTGCGCATCACTTACTTTACGTGTCTCGCCTGTAATTTGGATGTTTCCACATGTACATGTCGATCTTGCGCGCGCGCGCAAACTCCCTATGATTCGTCGGCAAGTCCCGACTGCGTCTTGCGCGTCGGGAAATTTTTTGCCGCGATTCGGAAACGACAATGGCGAACACAATTCTAATCGGCGCGCAGTGGGGCGATGAAGGAAAGGGAAAGATCATCGACGTGCTTACGGCCAGGGCCGACATCGTCGTGCGCAGTCAGGGCGGCAACAATGCCGGCCACACCGTCATCGAGCGGGGCAAGAAATACATTTTGCATCTCATCCCGTCCGGAATTTTGCGCCGCGGAAAAATGTGCGTCATCGGCAACGGCGTCGTGGTCGATCCGGTCGCGTTGGTCGGCGAAATCGAAGGCTTGCGCAAACTCGGCGTTAAGATCGACAAGAACCTTCTCATCAGCGATTGCGCGCATCTCGTCCTGCCTTATCACCGCGCGCTCGACGAACAACGCGAGCTGCGCAAAGGCCGCGCCAAAATCGGCACGACCAAACGCGGCATCGGTCCCGCCTACGGCGATAAAGCCGCGCGCACCGGATTGCGCATGTGCGATCTGATGCAGCCGCGATTGTTCTCGAAAAAATTGCAGGCGAAAATTCGCGAGAACAACGCCATCCTCCGTGCGCTCGGCGCCAAGCCGATCAATTACGACGAGGTCAACGACGCATATCTCGCCGCCGGCGCGAAACTGCGGCCATTCGTCACCAACACGGTCGTGTATCTCCATCGCGCGTTGCAACGCGACAAAGAAATTTTGTTCGAAGGGGCGCAGGGAACTTTTCTCGACATCGATCATGGCACCTATCCGTACGTGACTTCGTCGAACACGACCGCGGGCGGCGCGTGCACCGGCACCGGCGTTCCGCCGCATCGCGTCGATCGCGTCATGGGCGTGATGAAAGCGTACACCACACGTGTGGGTGAAGGCGCGTTGCCGACGGAAGATCGACAAGTAGCGAAACGATTGCACGAGCTCGGCCGCGAGTTCGGTGCGACCACCGGCCGCGCGCGTCGGTGCGGTTGGTTCGACGCCGTCGCCACGCGTTACGCCGCGATGATTAATGGCATCGACGATCTTGCGATCACCAATCTCGACGGGCTCGACGATGTCGATCCGATCAAAGTTTGCGTCGCCTATCGATTGAACGGGAAACGCATCGACGTTCCGCCGAGCGATGCATTGCAGTTGGAAAATTGCGAACCGATTTACGAAGAACATCGCGGCTGGAAAAAATCGACCGAGCGCGCTGCAAAATTTTCCCATCTTCCGCCGCGGGCGCGCGCATATGTGAAACGTATTTCGGAACTGACCGGCGCGCGTTTGTCGATGATCAGCGTCGGCCCCGAACGCGCTCAGACGATTTTTTTGTAAGATCGACAATTCGTAAGATCGACAATTATGTCTGCGACCAAAACGGTGCCGCGTCACATCGCCATCATCATGGACGGCAACGGTCGTTGGGCGAAACAACGTGGGCTGCCGCGCATCAAAGGCCACGAAGAAGGCGCCAAAGCCGTGCGTGAATGCACCGAAGGCTGCGGCGAACTCAAAGTCGATTTCCTTACGCTCTACGCGTTCTCCGCCGAAAATTGGCGTCGGCCGAAAGCCGAAGTCTTCGCGCTTATGCGCTTGCTCGAAAAATTCCTGAAAGAGAAAACGCCGGAGCTGCTCGAAAAAAATGTGCGTCTGCAAGCGATCGGTCGCCTGACGGATTTGCCGGGCTCGGCCCAAAAGCAATTACATCGCTCGATCGAAGCCACGGCGAAAAACGACGGACTCACTTTGATCCTCGCACTCAGTTATGGCGGCCGCGACGAAATCATCGACGGCATAAAGAGCTTATTGCGCGCGGTCGAGCTCGGTCACATCGACAAGGCCATGATCGATGTCGAGATGTTCAGCAAACATCTTTACACGCGCTATTATCCCGATCCTGACCTTCTCATTCGCACGTCCGGCGAGATGCGATTGTCGAACTTTCTCCTCTGGCAAACTTCCTACACCGAACTCTACGTTACGCCGAAACTCTGGCCCGATTTCAAAAAGAAAGATTTGGCCGAGGCCGTCGAGGAATTTGGCCGGCGTCAACGACGCTACGGCGGAGTATAACGATTCGTATTTCTGGGGAGCACAGGCCGCTGGCCTGTGGTGTTCGGCGGCTCGCCGAACACGAGTAACTCCGGCGAGCCGCCTGCGCTCCCCGGAATCAGAGTAGAGCTTCTGCGACCGAATCGGCCAGCGACTTTCCTTTCGCGGTCAGCGCGAAATTGCCGTTGCGGCGTTGCAACAAGCCCATCGCGAGAAATTCCCTCACTTGCGATTGTCGATCTTGCACGAGATCGGCTGAAATGCCTTCGCGTGTGCGCAAAGTCAGCGCGATCCGTTCCGCGCGTTTCATTTGGCTCGTTAGGCCTTCGCGCGAAGCGATCGCTGATTCTCCGCGAAAAACGCGGTCCGCATAACCGCGGTAATCGCACACGTTCTGCGTCCGCTCTTGGCCGAGCGTGGAAAACGCGCTTGGCCCGATCCCGAGATAATCTTCGCCGCTCCAGTAAGCGCGGTTGTGCGCCGACTCAAAATTTGGCCGCGCGTAATTCGAGATCTCGTAATGCGAGTAACCAGCGTCCTGCAAGATCGACATCGTCATTTCGAAAAACTCCGCGTCCGAATCGTTATCGGATCGAAACTCGCCGCGCGCATGTCGCACGAAGAAGTCGGTGTCTTCTTCGTATGTCAGGCAGTAAGCGGAAATGTGTTCGGGATTGAGCGCGATCGTTTTCTCGAGCGTGTCGCGCCATTGTGCGAGCGTTTGTCCCGGCAAACCGAACATAAGATCGACATTGATATTCCCGAAGCCGGCGCGCCGAAGAATCTCAAACGATTCCCGAATATGCGCGGGGGAATGGTCGCGGCCTAACAAACGCAACAAATCCTCGTCCCAACTTTGCACGCCGAGGCTGATGCGAGTGACGCCGAGATTTTTGAGCAATGTCGCTTTGCCGGCGGAGACGCTTCCGGGATTCGCCTCCGTCGTCCACTCGATCAACTGTGCGAGATCGAGCGTTTCGCGAAATCCGCCGAGCACGCGCTCGAGTTGCGCCGTGGTCAACGCGGTCGGCGTTCCGCCGCCGAAATAGATTGTCGATGGAACAACATGTCGATCTTGCGCGCGCATGCGCAATTCGGCCACGAGCGCTTCGCAAAAGCGATCGGTCTGCGAACGATCGAGCAGGTCCTTGTAAAAGGCGCAGTAAGGACAAATGCGAGCGCAAAACGGAATGTGAACGTAAACATGGCGCACGATGTCTGGTATCGTCTCGATGCTCATTGATTCGCTTCCTTGTCATTCCGAGCGTAGTCGAGGAATCTCCTATTGTTTCTCGCAATGAGAGATGTCTCGACTTCGCTCGACATGACCAGAATCACTACGTTAGCCGCGGTTTCAGTGTGCGCCATCGTCGTCGCGCGCGCGCAAGACCCGCCACCTCCACCGCCCGCGTCCACGCCGTCGGTTGTCTTCGCCAATTACAATCCGGACGCGATCAATAATTATCGCGAGAATCCGAAAGTCGTTAGGGCAATGGTCGATCGTCTGGTGCTGGCGGTGACGGGTCAGCCCGACATCGCGAAAGCATGGAGCTCGCTTGTTGCGCCTAACGACAAGATCGGGATCAAGATTTCCGCGGCCGGCGGAGAACTTTTCACCACCCATCATGCGGTCGTGAATGCGATTGTCGATGGTCTTGTCGCCGCCGGGCATCCGCGTAACAGCATCATCGTGTGGGACCGTTCGTTAGGCGGGATTAAGGAGGCCGGTTACAATCCGGGCGCGGAAGGTTATCAACTGCGCTCGATCGCGCCGCGCGATGGGTTCGATGCGCAGGCGACATTGAGCGCGCCGATGTTAGGCAAACTCGTTTGGGGCGATCTCGAATTTAATCCAAACCTCGGCAAAACCGTTCCGCTGTCCGACACCGAGAACACGAGCAACATCAGCCATTTTGCCAAGGTGGTAGCCAATGACGTGACGAAGATCATCAACGTGCCGGTCATGAGCAACAGCGAGATGAACGGTATCGCCGGTTGTCTCTACAACGTGACGCTGCCGAACATCGACAACTGGCGGCGTTTTTCGCAGGCCACGCCGTTCGGTCTCAGCGGCATCGCCGATATTTATGCCGATCCGCATATCGGCAAAAAAGTCGTGCTCAATATCATGGACGGGCTCATCGCCGAATACGGTGGTGGACCGAAAGCAGAGCCGAATTTTTCGATTCATCACGCGACCATCTACGCGAGCAAAGATCCGGTCGCGATCGACGCAATCGCATTCAAGCGCATCGAAAAATGGCGCGCGAAGGGAAATCTGCCGCCGATCGGTCCGCGCGGAATGTATATCGAGACCGCGGGACAAATGGGTTTGGGAAATTCCGATTTGCGCAAGATCGACATCAGACAAATCGGACATACGCCGGAAGAACCGCAATGACGCCGGCGCAATTGCTCGGCCCGATTCTGCGCGACGTCTCGCGTTCCTTTTACATTTCGATTCGAATCCTGCCACGTCGTCTGCGCGAAACGGTCGGGCTCGCCTATCTGCTCGCGCGCACGACCGACACGATCGCGGACACGAGCAACGTGCCGGGGGCGCAACGGGCGGAAACATTGCGCCAGTTGTCGAAGGTGATTCAGGGTGAAGGCGACGCGAATGCAATTGTCGATCTTCGAGAAAAATTTGCGCCGCTGCAGACTAACGAATCGGAGCGAAAGCTGATCGAAGCGTTGCCGGATTGTTTGCAAATGCTCGAGCTACTGAACGCGGCGGACCGCGGCAACATTCGCGATGTGCTGGCGAAAATTGTGCGCGGACAAACGCTCGACCTCGAACGCCCGGTGCTGACGACCGCGGCCGAGCTCGATCAATACACTTATCTCGTCGCCGGATGCGTCGGCGAATTTTGGACGCACGTCTGCTGCCGTTACATCGACAATTTCTCGACGCGCTCCGAAAACGAAATGCTCGAGCTCGGAATGCGTTACGGGAAAGGGCTGCAGCTCATCAATATTTTGCGAGATGCACATGTCGATCTTGCAAATGGCCGTTGCTACTTCCCGCAGGAGGAGATCGGATCTTCGCCTAACGACTGGTCGAAGCTGGAGCCGCTCTATCGCCGTTTGCTCGAGGAGGCGCAGCGCGGGCTTGAAGCCGGAATGGAATACGTGCGCGCGATCAATCACTTTCGCGTGCGGGCCGCCACCGTGCTGCCGGCGTTAATCGGCGCGCGGACATTGTCGATCTTGCGCGCAGCCGGCGAGAACGTTTTGCGCGAGCGCGTAAAAGTCCCGCGCAAAGAAGTGCGCTCGATGATCGCGACCGTGACGTTAACGATGGCGAAACGCGCGACGCTCGACGAAATGTTCGAACGATTCTCGAATCAATGACTGTAGGGGACGCTGTTAGCGTCCCGTGGGAAGCCGACGGCTTCCCCTACAAAAGAAGAGCGCGCTCTACAAAAAATAATTGCGCTGCTTTTCCGAAATCGGTCGCTCGAGTTTTTCCATGACCGCGAGCATGTCTTCCCAAACTTTTCGCTTTTCCGACAGCGCCTGACTGCGCAGCAGATACGCCGGGTGATAGGTGATCATCAATGGCGTGTCGTTGAATTCGTGCCACGCGCCGCGGAGGCGCGACATCGAGCTGCGCATGCCTAACAAACCCTCGACGGCGGTGGCACCGAGGGCGACCAGCACTTTCGGTTGGATGATGTCGATCTGTTCCAGCAAATAGGGCAAACAAGTTTTCATTTCGTCCGGCGTGGGCGGACGATTCCCAAATTGCTGGCCCGGCGTGTCCGGACGGCATTTCAAAATATTCGCGATGTAAACGTCACCGCGTTTCAGACCCATGGTCTCGATGATTTTCGTGAGTAATTGCCCGGCGCGTCCGACGAACGGTTCGCCTTGTCGATCTTCGTCCGCGCCCGGCGCTTCGCCGACGAACATGATGTCCGCGTCCGGATTGCCGACGCCGAAGACAGTCTGCGTGCGCGTGCTTGCGAGATGCGGACACTTCGTGCAAACGGCGACCCGCGCATTCATCGCGTCCAACATGTCGATCTTACGCTGGTCGATCTTCCCACGAATCGAAACTTGACGGCTTAAAGCCGTCAAGTTTTCAGGCGGCGAGTAGGTGAGGAAGTCGTCGAGGACCTCGCGCGAGGCAAACGGAGTGTGCGGAGTCATTTCCCGCACTTCTTCGAGCGCTTTAATCACGAGATCGAGCGCGGCGGGAAATTGCATGGCGCATGATGAGAAATTTTGCGCACAGCCGCAAATGTTTTGATGATGTGGGGATGAGCTTGCGCTTGAGCGATTACGATTACGAATTGCCCAGCGAGTTGATCGCGACCCGTCCGCTCTCGCAGCGCGATCAATCGCGCATGATGGTCCTGCATCGCGCGAACGAAACGATCGAGCACCGAAAGTTTGGCGAGCTGAAGGATTTCATTCGCGCGGACGATTTGCTCGTTTTGAACGACACGCGCGTGTTGACGGCGCGGAAGTTTTCGGATGACGGCGCGATTGAGTTTTTGTTTCTCGAGAAGATGGCGCCGAAGCGGTGGAAGTGTCTCGTTAGGCCGGGACGAAAGATGCGCGTGGGCGCGACGGTGAAGATCGACAATGTGGAGGCGCGAGTGGAGGAAATTTTGTCCGACGGCGAGCGCGTGGTCGCGTTGAATGAAGATGTCGATCTTTTCGAAGGCGGGTCGATGCCGTTGCCGCCGTACATGAAACGCGAGAGCGACGCGCTCGATCTTGCGCAATATCAAACCGTCTTCGCGCGCGAACCGGGCGCAATCGCGGCGCCGACCGCCGGATTGCATTTCACGCCGGAGATTTTGCGCGAGTTGCCGCACACATTTGTCACGCTGCACGTGGGGCCGGGAACATTTCGGCCGGTGCACAGCAACAACATCGTCGAGCACAAGATGCATGCGGAACGATTCGCGATTTCGGACGACGCTTCGCGCAAGATCGACAACTGCCAGCGCGTGATTGCGGTCGGGACGACCGTCGTGCGCGTGTTGGAAACTTTCGCCGGTGCGGGTGAGCGGGAAGGGGAGACGAACATTTTTATTTATCCGCCGTTCGAGTTTCGCGTGGTCGATGCGCTGTTAACGAATTTTCATTTGCCGCGCTCGACATTGCTCATGCTCGTGAGCGCGTTCGCCGATCGTGAATTTGTTTTGCGCGCGTACGCCGAAGCGATTCGCGAGCGCTACCGTTTCTACAGTTACGGTGATTGCATGTTGATCTTGTGACGCGTTATCCTGCGCGCGAATGAAAGATGTCGATCAAGCGCGCGGCGAGCTCGTCATTCAAACGATCGCGATGCCGAAAGACACGAACCGGCACGGCGATATTTTCGGCGGTTGGTTAGTCGCGCAAATGGATCTCGGAAGCGCGATCCTCGCCTCGAAGATCGCGAAGGCGCGCGTGGTCACGGTCGCGATCGAGCAGATGTCGTTTCTGCAACCGGTGCACGTCGGCGATACGGTGGCGTGTTATGCGCGGCTGGAAAAAGTCGGGCGCACGTCGATGCGCATTCCGGTGGAAGTGTGGGTGAATCGATTCATGAGCGACGAAGAAGTGCGCGTGACCAGCGCGGTTTTCATCTACGTCGCGATCGACGAAAACGGGAAGCCGATTCCGGTGCAGCGCCGTTAATTATTGGTACTTTCGCCGGACCTGACCGATTGCGGCGAATCGCTTACGCCCGAGCTGATGGTCGGTTGCGACGGAGGCGTGAGCGGCATTTTCCACTTTTTGACCTTCGGCTGTTTCGTCACGCGTTTGTGGCTGAATTTTTTGACGTAACGAGCGTAGGCCATCTGTTGCCGCCCTTGCGTCGTGGCATAACTGCAGCCGCTGAGTAACGCGCAACCGACCAGAATGGCGATTGTCGATCTTAGTCCGAGCCGGACTGGCGTGATTCGTTCCAGCATACCTCGGGAAAAGCAGATGCCGTGCGCGCTTAGCCCTCGACCAACTCCGGCACCATCGGCGCGGGGTCGGTGGAGGAACCCACAAAGGCGAGTTGCTTGCGGTAAAGAAGCTCGGCCACGACGCGAAAAATTTTCAATTCGCAGACCGAGCATTGACCGTAAATTTCCGTGATCGTTTTCGGCGCGCGCACGAGCAATTTCCAAATGGTTTCCGCCAGCGTTCGTAACTCCGCTGGCGCATCGTCCGTCCAACTGAGCGTTTCGGCGCGCACGCGCAACTTGCGGCTGTGGCCATCCAGTCCGCGCTTCAACGCCTCAAGTTCGTCCCGATATCGCAGCGCGTTAATGAGAAGATCGCCCTTGCCGGCTATCGGCGCGGTGATCGAAGCGGTGAGGGCGGGTTCGCCGGCGGCGAAGGAAAATGTTCCCGTGAGATGATCGTTCAGGAACAACTGCCAAAACGCTTCGTCGCCGGTGAGATGTTGGAATTGCGCCGTGGTCGGACGTCCGTTCTCGAAATAAAACGCGCCCAGCACTTCGCCGTTTTCGTGTTTGATCGTGAGCTCGCCGGTTTGTCCCGAGCTCATGATCGTCTGATGAATAGTCGTTAGGTCGAAATTCGAGATCGAACCGGTGAGCTCGAGCGAATCGTCAAATTCGGCCGCGACCTCGCGTTCGGCGACAAGGCGCGCGGCCATTTGCTCGCACAAAAAGCGGTAGAACGATGGAACGCGCCGCAGCAGTTCGGCGAAGTTGTTGCGTGGAAAACATTGCAGGCTCGCGGTCTCGATCGCGCGGACCGTTTGCGTGCGCCGGATGTCGCAAAAAACTTCGATGTCGCCGATAATTTCACCGCGACCGAGACGAACCGATTTAGTGCGCTGGCGCCGGCTGGTCCAACTCGCCTGGACCGCGCCGCGATTGACGATGTAGAGCGCGTTCCCCGGTTCGCCCGGGGCATAAAGTTGCTCGCCCTCATTCAAATGACGGACCCAGGAAAGCTCGCCGATAGCCCGCAATTCGACCGGCTTCAGTCCTGTGCAAAAGGCAAAGAAGTCACGCTGACGCATGTCCGGCCTAACCCCAGAGCAAAAGTCGTACACTCCGAGGCTTTTTCGCGAGTTATAGAAGTCCGCGAACCGAATTCACGGCGCGAACGTAAACGCGATGCGGGCCGCCCCGCAAAAGCTCCTGACTCATTAACGCGACCACGTCGTTGTTTTGGGCGGGGAGCATTTGCGGCAGCGCCGCTTCGTTGGCGCCGTGTCGCGAGACTTCGAGCAGATCCCCGCATTCCGCCGGTTTCACGACGAACTGCGCCGTTTCCGAATTTAGAACGACCTCCCCGACCGGCGGCCCGGATTGCTCGCGCAGTTCGATGTCGATCTTGCGCTTATTTGAATCGAGAAATCGACAACTGCCGTTCATCGATTGCTGATCCGTTCTCCAATTCAATTGCGCGGCGAGCCAGCCAATCAAAAGAATCGCCGTCGATTTAAACCCGGGCGCAAAACAAACGGTCACACTTTTCATTTCGCTGAAATGATGATGCGACGCCGGGTGATCGAAAAATTGCGCGACGGCCGCGCGAATTTTGTCGAGTCGCGTCCAATTCAAATCGCAGAGCACGACGCGTTGGCGCGCTTCGTTCTGCGCGCTCTCGATCAAACGCAGTTGCTCGCCGAAATTCCGCCAGGTTTGGCTGTCGTAAATCAAACGATCGACCCACGCCCACAATTGCGTGCCCATCGGATCGCGCAGTTCGCTTTGCCACCAAAGATAAAACGGCAAATCGGAATCGAGATGCGAAAAGACGATGTTCGGCAGCAAATCCGCGCAAGCGCCTTCGAGCAAAAACGAAATTTGTTCCGAGCAAACTTGCTTGCTGCCGGCGCGGTTGACATGGCAATGCGCGCTGATCCACGCCGCGACGTGGTTTTGTTTTGCCTTGCGATCGGCGGCGATAACGATGGCGCGACAGGCGGAATTTTCGGTCAGCTGCGAAATGAGTTTCGTGTTTTGCGGGAGCGAGCCCGGCTCTTCGCTGTAAACCGCGAGATTGACGAGCGACGCGCGCGTCATCGCGCCTTCGCCATCGGTCCAAAGTTTTTTCAGCTCGCGCTCAATCTGGCCGATCTCGACTTCCTGGCCTAACGAGTAACTTTCGGTGATGGGCATATTCAACGGGATGTCATCCTGAGCGAATGCGAAGGATCTCTCGGCAAAGGCTGACATTGTCTGTGTCGAGAGATCGCTCGCTGCACTCGGGATGGCATGTTGATTTGCGTTAAGATCGACATCTATAAACGGCGCCAGGCGCGACCATCGCGCGCAAGCAACTCGTCCGCTTCCTCCGGTCCCCACGAACCGGCCGGATAAAAATAAAGTTCGGGCGCGTCCTTCGCGTGCCACGCTTCTTCGATCGGGTCGACGAAAGCCCATGCTTCCTCGACCTCGTCGTGACGCGCGAAAAGCGTGGCGTCGCCGCTCATGGCGTCGAGGAGCAAACGTTCGTACGCCTCCGGACTCGCCTTGCCGAACGAAGTCCCGTAATGAAAATCCATCTTCACCGGTTCGATCCGCAAACTCGTTCCCGGAATTTTCGCCATCATCCGCAACGAAATTCCCTCGTCCGGTTGAATGCGAACGACGAGAACGTTTTGATCGAGCGTGATCGCCTCCTTGTTGAACAGGACCGCGGGCGCTTTTTTGAAATGCACCGAGATTTCGGTCGCTGATTTCGGCAAACGTTTGCCGACGCGCATGTAAATCGGCACATCGGCCCAGCGCCAATTGTCGATCTTAATGCGCAAGGCGACGAACGTTTCGATTGTCGATCTTTTATCGACCTTCTCTTCTTCGCGATAACCCGGGACCGGTTTGCCGTTGATCGCGCCGGCCGCGTACTGGCCGCGCACGACGTCGAGCGAGACCTGCTCGCGCAGGATTCGTCGCAAGGCCCTAACGACTTTCACTTTTTCATCGCGAATGCTGTCGGCGCGAAGATCGGTCGGCGGTTCCATCGCGATGAGGCAGAGCAATTGCAGCAAATGGTTTTGCACCATGTCGCGCATCGCGCCCGCGGTCTCGTAGTAGCCGGCGCGGCCTTCCACCCCGAGCGTTTCCGCGGCGGTGACCTGGACGTGGTCGATGTAACGCGTGTTCCAGAGCGGCTCGAAAATCGCGTTCGCGAAACGCAAAACCAAAATGTTTTGCGCGGTCTCTTTGCCGAGAAAGTGATCGATGCGGTAGGTCTGACTTTCATCGAACGCTTCGTGCACGATGCGGTTCAATTCGCGCGCCGATTTCAAATCGGTGCCGAACGGTTTCTCGATGATGACGCGCGCCCAGCCTCCGTCTTTCGCGCGATTCAATCCCGCATCTTTCAAATTTTTCAGGATGGTCTCGAATTGGTCCGGCCCGGCGGCGAAATAGAAAAGGCGATTGCCGCGCGTGCCCCGTTCCTTGTCGATCTTATCAAGTCGTTCGGCTAACGACTTGTAACCGGCCGCATCGCCGAACTCACTTTGGTGATAGAAAATCGATTGCGAAAACGTTCCCCAAATCTCGTCGCGCACATTTTGCCGGGAGAATTTCCGCGTCGCTTCCTCCATTTCCTTGCGAAATTCGTCATCCGACTTCGGCCGCCGCGCGAAACCGATCACCACGACCGCGGGCGGCAATTCGCCATCGGCTGCGAGATTATAGACCGCCGGCATGAGCTTACGATGGGTCAGATCGCCGGTCGCGCCGAAGATGACGATGGCGCACGGCTGCGGCACTGCGCGACTCGTTAGGCCTTCGCGCAAGGGGTTCGTCTGCTGCTGATCAGCGGCGTCATTCATGAGTCAATCGCAGATTACGCACGCGTATTGACGAGCGAAAGTCGAATCGATTTGCGCGGACTTATCGCCGCCGCGTGGCTGCGCGCGCGAACACGACCATGAACACCACCAGCGAAAACGCTCCGACTAACAGACACGCGACCAGGCTGGAGAAAAAAAATCCCGTCCCGGCGTTTGGAAAAAGGCCGAGCGTCTGTCCGGCGCCGCAAATTCCCGAACCGAGCAGGAGCAGACGCGCCATCGTGGGGAAGTAGCGAACGCGCGGCGGATGTCCCGCTTTGGTTAGTCGATGTCCCCAAATCAACATCCACACCGTGAAAACGACCACGAAGATCGACATGACCGCGTTCGAGATTCGCCAGACGATCTCATCCTCCAGTCGAAACGAGCCGAGCACGACCGGCAGGAGCGAGAGGAACAACGCGCCGAAAGTCGTCCCGAACATCCACGACAACGACCAGATGTCGCGCGCGTGCCATTCACTCGACGGCGCGCCACGAATGGCGATGACCAATCCGGAAAATCCCGCCAACGTCACCGCCACTTGCGCGATGCCGACGAGAAATTCTTCATGTTCCATTGTCGATCTTGTTTGTAGCGGCGGTGTCTCACCGCCGAAACTAAAATAATATCGACGGTCAGAGACCGCCGCTACAGTCGAAAATCATGTCCCCACCAATTCGCGCTGTCATTTTCGATCTCGATGGCGTCCTCGCCGATTCCGAGCCGACTTGGGACGAGATCGACGCCCAATTGTTAGGCGAATACGGAGTAAAATATCGCGGCGAACATCATCGCGAAGTGCTCGGCGTGAACTACCAGCTCGCGATCGAGTTTTACAAAAAGACGTTCAACATCTCGGCGCCGACGGAAGAAATGATGAAACGCCGCGGCGAAATCGCGACCGACTTCTTCGCGCACAAGATCGGTTTGTTTCCACACGTGAAAGAAGTCTTGGAAGAATTGCGTCACATGAAAATGCGCTTGGCCGTCGCCACGAGCTCGGTTAGCGCATCCGCGCGACCTTTCTTAGATCGACATCTACTAACGAAATACTTCGAGGTCATTATCACCGGCGACGAAATCGAACGCGGCAAACCGCATCCCGACATCTACCTCCGTGCCGCCGAAAAGCTTGGCCTCGCGCCTAACGAATGTCTCGTCATCGAAGACTCACTCTCCGGCGTCGCCGCCGGCAAAGCCGCCGGAATGCGCGTCGCCGCCATTCCCGACCGCCGCTTCGTCGATCCGCGCGATTACGAAACAGCCGCTCACAACGTACTTGTCGATCTTACGGAAATCGCACCGCTTATTGGCGAATAATTGCTCACTCGACGCGCCGGTCGACGTTCGGGTAACTTCACGGTGAGTGCCAAACTATCTTACCTTCAGGGAAGCGAAGGGATTCGTTGAGTCGCTCGAGGAACAACGCGCGATCAAAAGTGCAGCCGCATCGAAGGCTGATAAAGATACTTTTCTTTCGCACTCTTCAAAGGACAACGAGTTGGTCCCAGGAGTTACGCTGGTGCTGAAAAACCATGGTGCGAATGTATATGTTGATCTTGGCGATGATCGGCTTCCCGATCCTCCTTCTGTCGAGACCGCGCAGGTACTTCGCGATACCGTACGTGACATGAAGCGGTTCGTACTCCTCGTGTCACCAAACAGCAAAGGGAGCGTGTGGATTCCATGGGAGCTTGGACTTGCTGACGGCCAAAAGAGCCCGTCGTCAGTCGCACTTTTTCCGGTGATCGAAACGGTTTTGGAAACGAGATGGGTGGAGCAAGAATATCTCGGGTTATATAATCGCGTTGTCTGGGGAAAACTGGAAGGATATGAGCAAGATGTTTGGATGGTTTACGACCACCATACGAATACCGCCAGACATCTGAGGAAATGGATCCGTGGTTATTAAAGCTAATTTATGATCCGAACATTTTTAAGCTTTGTCGAAGAGGACTTGGAGCTGGTTAACCTGTTTCGGGGACAAGCGAAGAACAAAAACTTCGATCTCGAATTCGCCGATTACTCAGTAAAGGTTCCCTACAACAGCGCCAATGCAGATTACATAAAGCGACAGATCGCACCGAAAATCAGCGGCTCTAGTCTAACAATGTGCCTATATGGTCCGAGCACCTATCTGAGTGATTGGGTGGATTGGGAGCTGAGAACCGCTCTGGAATTGGATAAGCCGATTATGGGCGTCTGGCTGTACAGCGATGGAAGAATCAAATATTACCCAGCCGCACTCGAAGGTCACCCGCGTATTGGCTGGTATATCGACGAGATCGTCGCCACGATGCGACGCTTGGTTGCCTGACAAAGATGTTGTGGCGACGCTTCAGGGTAAAAGATTTCGAACGTGATAATTTTCCACAGATCTATCGCAGCGCTGATGACGCATCTCAATCCGGCCAGCGTTGGTACGTCACTTGGTTTGCAATCAATTTAGTACTGTTGCTGCTCGGAGCATTTGTTGGTTCGCTTGTCTTCACTGGTTTTCAAGCCAAGCAAACAGTTCAAGTCTTGGCGGCGATCTTTTTCTTCGTTGCACTCGGAACGACCATCGTTCTCGGGACATTTCGCTGGGAGCGTGTCTGGTATTCTGGGCGAGCCGTTGCGGAGTCAGCAAAGTCGCTAACGTGGAAATTCGTGTGCGGCGCCGATCCATTTCCGCTTGAGCTAGATTCCAAAGAAGCCGTCGCTCGATTCACCAGTGCGCTGCAGGAATTGTTGAATGAGAACAAACACCTCGCGCCCGTGCTTTCCACTCAAGATACGGGAGGTGATCAAGTCACTGAGTTCATGACGGGAACACGAGGCTCGGCTACGGGTGTGAGGCGAGACGTCTATCTTTCGCAGCGCGTGAACGAGCAGCAAGCCTGGTACTCTAACGAGTCTGGCAAGAATCGCAGGCGTCGAAACGTTTGGTTTGCATTACTAATTCTGTTCCAAAGCATCGCCGGGATCGCAGCGATTCTTCTAGCGATTTTTCCGCTATTTCCATGGAGGGCACCTGCTGTATTCAGTACTCTTGCATCGGCCGCTGTGGCATGGGGTCAATTGAAGCGCTATCAAGAGCTCGCTCAGGCTTACGCCTTGGCAGCGCAGGAATTGTCGTTGAACGCTGCGCGCGGCGCGTACGTGACCACCGACGAGGAGCTCGCAAGATTCGTGAATGATGCCGAGACCGCTATTTCACGAGAACATTCCATGTGGGTTGCTCGTCGTGAGGCGAAGTGAAATCGTTAGCCGGACTAGCCGCTTTATCCTGCTGTTCCTTAGTTCGGCAGCGGAAACCGCCGCGTCATCTCGCGCACTTTATCGCGCAAGCGATTCAATGCGGCTTCGTCGGTGCGATTCGTTAGGGCTTCGGCGATCAAGTCGGAAATCTCGAGCATTTCTTCTTCGCGCATGCCGCGCGTGGTTACGGCCGGCGTGCCGACGCGGATGCCGCCGGGTTTGAACGGCGAGCTAGTGTCGAAGGGGATGGCATTCTTGTTTACGGTGATGCCGGCGCGATCGAGAACTTCCTGCGCTTCTTTGCCGTTCAAATTCTTCGGGCGAAGATCGACAAGCATCAAATGATTGTCGGTGCCGCCGCTGGTGATGCGGTAACCATGTTTCGTTAGGCCGGCGGCGAGCGCTTTGGCGTTGATCACGACCTGGCGCTGATAATCGCGGAACTGCGGTTGCAGCGCTTCGTGGAAACAAACCGCTTTCGCCGCGATGACGTGCTCGAGCGGGCCGCCCTGGATGCCGGGAAAAACGGTGGCGTCGATCTGCTTCGCGAATTCCGCTTTGCACATGACGATGCCGCCGCGCGGGCCGCGCAAACTTTTGTGCGTGGTGGTGGTGACGAAATGCGCGTGCGGGATCGGCGTCGGATGCTGGCCGCCGGCGACGAGCCCGGCGATGTGCGCCATGTCGATGAAAAGAAACGCGCCGACGGAATCGGCGATTTTGCGCATGCGTTCGAAATCGATGATGCGCGGATAAGCCGACGCGCCGGCGGTGATCATGGCCGGCTTGAATTCCTCGGCTTGTTTTTGCAGCGCGTCGTAATCGATCGTTTCCGTTTTTTCCGAAACGCCGTATTGCGATACGTCGTAAAATTTGCCGGAAAAATTCGCGGGATGTCCGTGCGTGAGATGGCCGCCGTGCGCGAGATTCATCGCGAGAATCTTGTCGCCCGGTTTCAACACCGAAAAATAAACGGCCATGTTGGCCTGCGCGCCGGAATGCGGCTGGACGTTGACGTGATCGCAATTGAACAAACGCTTCGCGCGATCGATCGCGAGTTGCTCGACCACATCGACGTTTTCGCAGCCGCCATACCAGCGCTTCTTCGGCAAACCTTCGGCGTATTTGTTCGTTAGGCAGCTGCCTTGCGCTTCCATGACCGCGCGGCTGGTGAAATTTTCCGACGCGATGAGCTCGATGTTTTCGCGCTGCCGTTTTTCCTCGGCCATGATCGCGTCGTAAATCTCCGGATCGGTTTTGCGCACGGACTCGCCGTGCCACGGAGTTGAAGATGTCGATCTTGCCGGTTCCATTCGTTGTCGCGTTTCGCCGCCGTAATAATCGCCGCCACGCCGCGCCGCGCCCGGCGGGACGAGCGAGGATTGTTCTACAAACGCGAGCACACTTGGCAACGCATTTTTGATCGTGCGCGCACAAACTTCATACACATCGCGCCCCATGCCGATCGGGTCCGGCACATCGCGCCAGCAGGTCGCGCCCGCCTCTTCGAACTCGCGCAGCAAATACGTTTTCTCCGCCCCCTGTGGAAACAACATGTGGATCGTCTCCAGGTGCGCGCCCGTCATCGCGAAAATATGCGTCGCCCAATCGACCAGCTCGGCGGTGAGCGGCTGACTGCGCAGTCCGCTGATATCGACGCCGTCTGTTTCGCAAACTTCGACCGCGTAGAGACTCGGCGGTTGCCCGCGCACCGCGTGCACGCCGGCAGATGCGACCTCGATCTCCTTGCGATTGCCGAGCAAACGGCGGAACAACCCCTCGGCGATGGGACTTCGGCAAATATTGCCGGTGCAAACGAAGAGGACGTTTTTCACAAGGCGCACCGCGCATCGCGGTCGTAGGGCAAGTTAAGATCGAAGCCGCGCAAGTCAAAGAAGCTCGTCGGCGCAGATGTCGATCTTGTGTATGATGGCGCAGGCAGATGCTGAGCGACGATAAGAAGACAAAAGTTCCCGGCGATTACGACCGTCGGTGGATGTCCGACGACTATTTCGACCTCATTGTCTGGTACGAACCGAGCGGCGCGGTGCACGGCTTTCAACTGTGTTACGGCAAGCCTTCCTGGGAACGCGCACTGACTTGGATCAAGCGGCGCGGTTTTTCGCACACCGAAGTGGACAGCGGAGAAGCTGATCCTTTTGCAAACCTTTCGCCCATCTTGCTCCCAAATGGGAAGTTCCCGGCGACAAAAGTGATGCGTGAATTTATGCGCCGTGCCGGGACACTCCCGGTGCAATTACGCGCTTTGGTGACGACCAAGATTTCGGAATTCGTGCGAAAGAGATAATCGAGGGATGGCTTCGCGCTGGAAACAGATTCGCTACCCGCTGGAATGGCTGGGGCTCATGCTCGTGGCGAAAACCATTCCGCTGCTCTCACGGCGGGCTTGTTTTCATCTCGCGAATCTTTTCGGCGCGTTAATGTCGATCTTTGATCGACGCGGGCGGGCGGTCGCGCTGGCGAACCTGGACGCCGCCTTCGGATCGAACATGTCGATCTTGCAAAAGCAAAAAATCGCGCGCGAATCGTTTCAACATTTCGCGCGCACGATGCTCGATCTTTTCTGGAGTCCGCGCCTGACCCCGCAGAACTTCTCGCGTTACATCGATGTCGACGAGGCCGAATTCTTTCGCCTCACTGGCATCGGGCCTAACGATTCGTTCATCCTCGGCTGTTATCATTACAGCAATTTCGAGTGGCTCAGCCACGCCGGCGGGTTCGTGAATTATCCGGCATCGATCATCGCGCAGGAGTTCAAGAATTCGTTAATTGATCCGATTTTCAAGAATCTGCGCGAACAATCGGGCCACACCATGGTTTCGCGCGAAGGCGCAGTCGTTAGGCTGTACAAAGCGCTCCGGCGCGGCGGACGCGTCGCGTTGCTCATCGACCTGACCGTGCCGCCGGATGTGGGCTCGGTCGCGATCGATTGTTTCGGAATGAAGACGAGCGTGACGGTAGCGCACGCGTGGCTGCACAAAAAGACCGGCGCGCCGATCGTGCCGGCGCATTGCGAGCCGCTGCCGAACGGCCGTTATCGCGTCGTGTTTCATCGCAAGATCGACAATGTGCAATCGCTTACGCTGGCGCAGATCGCGCAAGCGTGTTGGGACGAATTCGAGCCGCACGTGCGCGAGCATCCGGCGCCGTGGTTGTGGATGTATAAACATTGGCGATATCGCCCGCGCGAGGCAGCGCCGGAAGCGTACCCGTTTTACGCGCACGTTTCGCCGCGGTTCGAACGTTTGCTGCGCGCGCAGGCGCAGGAAGAAGATGTCGATCTTGCTAAAACCGGTAGGGATGGATCTCCGAGCCGTCCCAAACTTTAGAATACGGGGACGCCTCGGAGATGCGTCCCTACCATTGACAAAGCCGCCCGTCGCCCGTCCAATATCGAAGCTATGAAATGTCTTTCCCAGATTCGCTATCTGCTTACGGGCGCGGCGTTGGTCGCGCTCACCGGCTGCGCCACGGGTCCGCTCGCCGGTGTTACCGGCGGCCCGTATCACGTCGTCGCCCACCGGCCTAACGATCCCGATAAAGTGCGCGTAAAAGTTTCGCTCTCGAAACAGAACGTTTACGTCATGGAAGGCGATCGTTGTCTAATGGCGGTGGCGTGCACTGTCGGCATGCCGAGCAAGCCGACGCCGAAAGGGAACTTCACCATCTATAATAAGATCGAGCACAAGCGCTCCGGCTCCTACGGATTCAGCGTGCAGGGCAATAACGTTGTACCGTGCACAAGTGGAAACGCGCATGGTCGATACGTTGGTTATCCGATGGGTTATTGGTGCGAATTCGCGCCCGCTTACGGATTTCATCAAGGCTATCTGCATCCGGTGCCGAAGACGCACGGTTGCATTCGATTGAAAGGTGAGGCGGCGGCGAAATTTTACGCGCTCGTCCATAGCGGCACGCCGGTGAACATTGCCGAGTCGCAACCGGAAGACAGCACTCTCGCCAAATCGGTGGCGCATCCGGATGATTCGCGTCTGCCCGATCCGCCGGGAAGCGTCATGATTTCGGACGCGGCTTTTCAAAAGCCGAGCGGCCCGGTGTTTGACGATTAGTTAGGCAAACGCGGCCTGGCCGCGTAAGATCGACAAGTGAGCACGAACCTCATCTCCTCCGGAACGACGGCGCGCGAGAAAGTAAATCTGCGCACGCCCGACGTGATGGCGGCGGTGCAGGAACAGGTCGAGCAGCATTATCGCAGCGACATCGTCGATAAAGTACGCCGGCAAGGCGGGATCATCCGCGTCGGCAACACCACCGTGAAACTGGCGAAGCAATTCGGCTTTTGTTACGGGGTCGAGCGCGCAATTGATCTCGCTTACGCCGCGCGCAAAGTTTTTAAGGACCGCCGCCTCTTCATCGTCGGCGAGATCATTCACAACCCGGAAGTGAACCAGCAGATCGCTTCGTTAGGCATCAAGAATCTCACCGGGAAAAACAAGCAGGCCGAAATTACCGAGCTCAAACCCGACGACGTCGTCATCGTGCCGGCGTTCGGAACGGAGTTGTCGATCTTGCAACAAATCAAGGAACGCGGTTGCCAGATCGTTGACACCACTTGCGGCGACGTCATGAGCGTTTGGAAACGCGTGCGCAAATACGCCAGCGAATCGGCCACCTCGATAATTCATGGCAAGGCCGAGCATGAAGAGACGAAGGCGACGAGCTCACGCGCGCTCGGCGATGGCGGCGGACATTATCTCGTCGTGCTCACGCTCGCGGACACCGATTACGTTTGCGATTACATCCGGAGCGGCGGCGACAAAGCGGCGTTCCTCGAAAAATTCAAAGGCGCGTACTCGCCGGGGTTCGATCCCGATGTGCATTTGAAAACGGTGGGCGTCGCTAACCAAACGACGATGTTGCGCGGCGAGACTGAAGAAGTTCAACGCCGCATCCGGCAGGCGATTGTCGATCGTGACGGTGTCGATCTTGCCGAACAAAATTTTCGTTTCTTCGACACCATTTGCGGCGCGACGCAGGAACGGCAGGACGCGCTGCGCGAATTGCTCGATGTCCCGATGGATTTGCTCCTCGTCGTCGGCGGCTACAACAGCTCGAACACGTCGCACCTCGCGGAGATGGGCGAAGAAAAACTGCCGACCTATTTCGTGCTCAACGCATCGCGCTTAGTCAGCGCGAACGAGATCAAGCATTACAATCTGCACGAGAAACGGGAAGTCGTTAGCCATTTCTGGTTGCCGCCGGGGCCGGTCGTCGTCGGCATCACCGCCGGCGCCAGTTGCCCTAACAACTTGATCGAAGAGACGCTCATCCGTCTGTTCGAGCTGCGCGGCATCCCGCGCCAACAGCTCGAGATGGCGGCGTAACTAATCCTCGGCTGTCATCCCGAGCCGCGCAGACGGCGAGGGATCTCATGCTTGGCGAGCGTGATCAATCATTCGGCGTGAGATCCTTCACTTCGTTCAGGATGACAGCGCGCTAAGATCGACAACTACTGCTTCTTCGCGTTCCGCGGGTCGTCGTTAGGATTAACGTAATTGATCTGGAACGGGCCTTCGCTGTTGATCTGAATGATCGATTCCGCGTTCGACATGGCGAAATGCTTCATGCCGGCGGGCAGGTTAACAAAACTTCCCGGCGCCATTTCCTGCGCGCTCGCGTCGTCGAGTTTATCGCCCATGCCGAGCTTGAACGAGCCGGAAATGACGGTGACGCGTTCAGCTGTCGGATGCGTGTGCGGCGGAATTTTGTAACCGGCCGGCGTTTTCATGCGGATGGTGAATGAACCAGGTTTCGTCGGATCGCCGTCGAGCACGGCCATCTTCGCGCCGGGCGGTAACGACGGGGGCGCATCGCCCCATTGCACGTCGTTAGGCGAAATGACTTTGTGTTCGCTCGTGGTCGAGGTGGTTTGCTGCGCCATCAGAGCAACGATGGCGATCGTGAAAAGAAAACTGCAGGCGATCAGGATCTTTTTCATAACGGATTGTGTGCCCGTCTGCTTGTCCTCGCAAGATCGACATCTTCATTCGCGAAAGAGCGTCTGGTAGTTTTGCAGCAGATCGGCCGGATCGCGAAACACGGCAATGGCGCCCGCCCGGCGAAGTGTGTCCGCGTCGGTGCCGCCGCAGGTGAGCGCGATCGTGCGCATACCGGCTTTGGCCGCGCCTTCGACATCGAACCGCGTGTCGCCGACGGTAACGGCGTCGTTAGGCGAAACGCCGTCGAGTTTCTCGAGCGCGGCGGTGAAGATGTCCGGCGCCGGTTTGGAACGGTCGGCATCATCGGCGCAGGTGTAATCGTCGATGAGATTGTCGATCTTGAGCAGCTTCTCGATGTAAAACTTCGTGTCCTCTTTTTTGCCGGAACTGGCGAGGACGATTTTCTTTTCGTCCGCCCGAATGCGTTCGAGCAACTCGCGCACTTTCGGGAACGGTTTCACCCGCGGCAGATATTCCTTGCGGAAAATTTCCGAACGGTATTCGTCCAACTCCTTACCGAAACGTTCGATCTCTTCGCGCGTCAGAAATTCCGGCAGATATTGATCGGTGCCTTTGCCGATCTGAGCGCGCAATTGCTCGCGCGAAAATGTTTTGCCGAATTTGCGAAAGGCGCGGTCCCACGAATCGACATGGAGCTCGTTCGAATCGACCAAAGTGCCATCGATGTCGAAAATAAATGCGCACGGGACCGAATTCATGAGCGGTTAGTCTCGATGCGAATGCACAATCGGCAAGATCGACATCTTCCCTTGATGCATCCACGTTAGGCCTTAGATTCGAATAGCGGTTGAGGCTGGATGCCGAAGAGGAGATGCATCATGCGAATACTGGTTGTTGAAGATCACGATGATACCCGCCGCGTTTTAAAGCGTTGTTTCGCGCGCAGCGGTCACGAAGTGGCCGTGGCGGAAGATTTGCAAAGCGGAATCGATTCACTCGAACACAATCGTTTCGACGTGATCGTGAGCGACATTGCGCTTCCGGACGGAACGGGTTACGCGCTCATGAGCGAAGCGCGCAAACGCGGGATCGAAGCGCTCGGCATCGCTTTCTCGGCTTACGATTATCCGGCGGACGTCGAGGAGCCGAAGGTGACCGGGTTCGATTATCATTTGAACAAGCCGTTCGATAGCGACCGGTTGTTTTCGATCGTGGACGCCGCGGCGGCTTAGCGCCGGCAGTTGTCGATCTTAGCTGTGGCGGCAGGCGTCTCGCCTGCATCTCTGTCCTAACTCGCAGCCGAGACGGCTACCGCCACCGTTTCGTGCGATACCACTGTAGTTATGCGTGCAATTTGGAAGGGCAGTATCAGTTTCGGTCTCGTTAATATTCCGATCGCGCTTTTTCCCGCGACGCGAAAAGAAGAGCTGAAGTTTCGCATGCTGAGAAAAACCGATCTCAGTCCGATCAATTACAAACGCGTCGCGGAAAAGGACGGCAAAGAAGTTCCGTGGGACGATATCGTCAAAGGTTACGAGTACGAGAAGGGGAAGTACGTCATTTTGAAAGACGAAGATTTCCAGCGCGTCGATCTGGAGGCGACCCAGACGGTGGACATTCAAGACTTTGTCGATGTTGAGGAAATCGATCCGATGTTTTTCTACAAGCCGTATTATCTCGAGCCGCAAAAGGGTGGCGACAAAGCTTACGTGCTTTTGCGCGATTCGTTGAAGGAGGCAAACAAAGTCGGCATCGCGAAGGTCGTGATCAAAACGCGGCAATATCTCGCCGGCGTAAAGCCGGAAGGTGACGCGCTCGTTCTCGAACTCATGCATTTCGCCGACGAACTGGCGGACCCGGGCAAATTGCACGTCCCGAAAAAACTCGAAGCGGGCAAACGCGAGATGGACATGGCCAAGGCGCTCATCGGAAGCATGAGCGCAAAGTGGGACCCGGAAAAATATCACGACGATTACAAGGAAGCGGTCATGAAAGTGATCGAAGAGAAAGTCGAGCACGGCGGCGAAGATATTGACGAGAAACCGAAGAAAGCGCCGAAGCCGACGAAGGTGATCGATCTGGTGGAAGTTTTGCAGCGCAGTCTGGAACAGTCGGGCAAGGCCTCGCATTCAAAGAAAAGATCGACAACGAAACGCGCCAGGACTACGCATCATCGGCACAAGAAAGCCGCGTAGCGTTGAATCGAACAACCGCCAGCGATCCCCAGATTAGCGCGCAGTCGCGCAACGGCGTCACGCCGATGCTCGAGTACGAGCTCTATGTGCCGTTGCATCACAACGACGGGCGGCCGGTCGATCCGAACATGTTGCGTGATTTGAAGAAGCGCCTTGTGGACGAATTCGGCGGCCTCACTCATTTGCGCCAGGAAAACGACGGCTTTTGGAAAATCGGCGACCACACATTTCGCGATCGCATCGAAATTCTGCGCGTGCTCGCGAACGACAGCGAACACGTGCACGAGTACTTCCGCGACTTGAAAGAGTATCTGAAGCGCGAGTGGAACCAGCAGCATTTCCTCATCGTCGCGCGGCAAGTGACGGCAGTTTGAGGTTCGTTAGGCCGCGCCCGTTCAATTGCTCGATGAGCATGCGCGCATTTTTGATCGCGAAACCTTCGCGGTCGTTGTCGAAATAAATCCAGGCCTCGCGCGCACGTGAGTTGTCGATCTTGTCCGCCCACGCCGCGAGTTCTTCGTCCGTATAATCGTGCCGGTACCAGCGCGAGCGCCCGTGCAGCCGAATGTAAATCACGTCCGAAGTTTTAATCAGCTCATCGGGCAAACGCGGCGCGCTGATTGAGCAGAAGATCAGTCCACGTTTTTCCAGCGCGCGATAAACCGATTTTCGCCACCACGATTTGTGGCGGAACTCGACCGCGCAGCGCAATCGCGGATCGAGTTGGGTGACGATGCTGCGCAAACGCGAGGGCGTGTATTTGTAGCTCGGCGGAAATTGAAAAAGAAAGCAGCCGAGCTTGTCGCCTAACAAGTTGTCGATCTTGCAAAATTCCCGCACCAGCCTGCGCGTGCGCACGAGACGTTTCTCGTGCGTGATGAGCGAGTTCACTTTCACCGAGTAACGAAAGTGCGGCGGCGCGTTGCGTCGCCACCCTTTCACCGTCGCGTCCTTCGGCCATTTATAGAATGGCGCGTTTAGTTCGACGGTGTCGAAATTCGCGAGGTAATGTTTGAACCACGTATCGGTGCGCTTGGTGTCCGGATAAAAAATGCCGCGCCAATGCCAGTAGAACCAACCGGAGCAGCCGACGTGAATCTTCACCTAATGGAATCGGATGCGCGGCGGCGATTGGCTTGACAGGCAAGATCGACATCATCAGCCTTTCCAAATTATGAACGCTCTCAATCGCTTTGCGGATCCGTTTTATTGCATCATGCGTCTGGTTGTCGGGTTAATGTTCGCCTGCCACGGGCTCGATAAAATCTTTGGCGTCTTTGGCGGAAAACCAGCGGAAGGACAACTCATGGTCGTCGGCGGCTGGATCGAGATCAGCTGCGGATTTCTGGTCGCGCTTGGTTTAATCACCCGCATCGCCGCGTTCATCGCCTCGGGCGAAATGGCCGTCGCGTTTTTTATGATGCACGCGAAAGGGAATATTATCCCTTACGTGAACAAGGGAGAGCTGGCCGTAGTTTATTGCTTTGTTTTCTTCTACATTTTTCTGCGCGGCCCCGGCTCCTTCAGCATCGACGCGATGATCGGCCGCGGAAAATCTGCCGCTCCGGCGACTCCGTAAGATCGACATCTTCATTCGTATGAAACGCGCACTCGTTACGCTCGCGATTCTGCTCAGCGCCGGATCGCTCTTCGCGCAGGAGTACAAGGATTTCGGCAAAGACCGGTTGAACAATTCGCCGCGTCACGCCGAATGGGTCGACATCAAAGCCGGCGATCGCACGATCAAAGCCTTCGTCGTTTATCCCGAGCGCAAAGACAAAGCGCCGGTCATGATCGTCATTCAGGAAATTTTCGGCCTAACCGATTGGCTGCGCAGTTTGTGCGACGAACTGGCCGAAGCCGGCGTCATCGCCATCGCGCCCGATTTTCTCAACGGCCAAAAATTCGAAGATGGCGACAGCGCAAGTAAAGCAACCTCGGCCTTAAAGCCGGAAGAAATCAAAGCCGTGCTTGATGCCACGGCGGATTACGCCCTAACGAAAATCCCGGCCGGCAATGGCACACTCGCGGTCTGCGGATTCTGCCGGGGCGGGGGATGGGCGTTTAATTACGCGAGCGAAAATCCGAAAGTGAAAGCCGCCTACTCGTTTTACGGAACCGCACTCGACGATCCGGCGAAGATCGCGAAAATCGTTGGCCCGGTTTACGGGTTCTACGGCGAGAACGACGAACGCGTGAACGCGACCATTCCGAAAGCGGAAGAGTTAATGAAAGCAGCCGGCAAAAAATATGAGCCGGTCATTTACAAAGGCGCCGGTCATGGATTTATGCGCTCGGGCGAGAAAGCGAATCCGAATTTCCGCGAAGGCGACGGCAAAGCGCGTGATGAAGCGTGGGCGCGCTGGAAGACTTTGCTCAAGCAGTTGTAAGATCGACATCGTGCAAAATCGACAATCACCATGAAATATCTCATTCACACCTGCCGTATTCTGCTCGGACTCGCGTTCGTTATTTTCGGGACCAACATTTTTCTCCACTTCATTCCGGGCTCGGACCAAACGCCGCCGGGCGACGCCGGCGTATTTGCCGGCGTTCTCATGCACAGCGGCTACATGTATGTGATCGGCGCGCTGCAGGTGCTCGGCGGGTTATGTTTGCTGACCGGTCGCCTGGCCCCGTTAGGCCTCACGTTGCTCGGGCCCGTTCTCGTTAACATCCTTCTCTTTCACATCTTTTTCGCGCCGGAGGGCATCGTCGTCGGTGCCGTTCTGACGGTCATGGCCCTGTTTCTTCTCTGGGTTTATCGCTACAAATTTCCCGCGATTTTCCAGCCCTAACGAGTGAAGTTCGTTCTCGTCGGCAGCGGTCTCGCGGGCGGATTGCTCGCCGCGTTTCTTGGCCGCCGTGGGTACGATGTCGATCTTTACGAACGCCGGGCGGATCCGCGTGCGGGCAATTTTGTCGGCGGGCGTTCGATTAATCTCGCGCTTTCCACGCGCGGCATTCACGCGCTGGAACAGTTAGGCATCGCCGAGGAAGTTTTGCGCCACGCCATTCCGATGCGTGGCCGCATGATTCACGAAAGATCGGGCGAGCTGCATTTCGCGCCTTACGATGTCGATCCGAACAAGTGCATCAATTCCATCGGACGCGCCGCGTTGAATACGACGGTAATCGAAGCCGCCTCGCGTCATCCAAACGTGCGCGTCCACTTCAATCACAAATGTGTCGATGTCGATCTTGAGAGCGCGACCGCGAAATTCGAAGACGGCGAAGCGAAAGGCGACGCCGTCATCGGCGTCGATGGCGCGTTCTCAGCGGTGCGCGCGGCCATGCAGCGCAAGATCGACAACTTCCAATACGACGAAAGTTATCTCGCGCACGGCTACAAGGAATTGACCATCCCGCCCGCGCCTAACGGATCGTGGCAAATGGAGAAAAACGCGCTCCACATCTGGCCGCGCAAAAGTTTCATGATGATCGCGCTGCCGAATCCGGACGGCTCGTTTACCTGCACGCTGTTCTGGGAGTTCGACAACTTCAAAGCAACAACGCATGACGCCGATGTGCGCCGATTCTTCGAGCGCGAATTTCCCGATGCGATGCCGATGATGCCGGACCTGCTCGAAGATTTTCGTGCGAATCCGACCGGTTCGTTAGTCACGATTCGCTGCGCGCCGTGGTTCTATCGCGACAAGGTTTGTCTCGTCGGCGACGCCGCGCACGCGGTCGTGCCGTTTTATGGACAAGGCATGAATGCCGCGTTCGAGGATTGCGTCGTGCTCGATGAATGTCTCGCCGAATTTCCGCAAGATCGACATCGTGCCTTCGCGGAATATTTCGCGCGCCGCAAAGAAAACACCGACGCGCTCGCCGATCTCGCCGTCGGCAATTTCATCGAGATGCGCGACAAAACCGCGTCACGTCTTTTTCGCGCTAAAAAAAAGCTCGATCACTTTCTCGAAGCCGCGCTGCCCGGAATTTATCTGCCGCTTTACACCATGGTCACGTTCACGCGCATCCCCTACGCGCGAGCGGCGCGGCGCGCGCGGATTCAAGACACGATCGTTTATGTCGCGCTTCTAGCTCTACTCTTAGCGGCCATCGCGTTGCTCCTTTGCCATTAAACCCTTCGGAAACTTGACGGCTTTAAGCCGTCAAGTTAGGAGTGGCTCGATGGCATCGAAGCGCGAAGTGTTGGAGGTGTTATTTCCTGTGGTGCGCGCGAAACTGCTCCGGGTGCTGCTTCCTGCACCACAAAGGCCACACTATGTGCGCCAGTTGGTGAACGTAACCGGTCTGTCACTGCACACCGTGCAGGACGAGTTGAGAAAGCTCACTGCGATCGGCCTGCTCATGAACTGGTCCAATGGTTACCATCGATTTTATCGCGCCAATCGCGACCATCCGCTGTTTTCCCATGTGCTCGGTTTGGTCCAACGCAGTGCTCAGCTCTCGGCAACGCCGCATTCCGCATTGCGACGTCCGCGCGGAGGTCGCGTGCAAAGCAAGCGTGTGCGAAAACGCCGAAATCACTTTCCGCCGAACCGTCCGCCGGCATGGGGCATCTTTCGCGGCGAGAAGCGAACTTGACGGCTTAAAGCCGTCAAGTTTAGGAAGAGCGCTCAGATGTTTTTTTGTTGGACGCGTGGGAGCGTGCGCGAATGCGGAGCGTTCAGTTCGGACACGCGGTGTCGCTCGCTTTCGCGCGCGAGGCGAGGGGACATCCAAATACCGATGTCGATCTTACGGCAGGCCGAGCGTTGACTAACGAAACGATGGCGCTTTCGCCCGCGTTGTCGCCTTCGTGCCCGCGCGAGCCAGTGATACCGCCGCTGAAAATGCGTTTGCCATCGCGATCGAAAACTAACGTGAAGCCTGAAGTCTCGGCGCCGAATCGTTTTGCTTCTTCGCCATCGACATCGGTCAACACGGTCACGCCGGGAATCCGCGTCGCGCTCCGGTATAAGAATGTGTCATCCCAATCAGCGCCGGAATTGTGCGGCTTTAAAAACAAGACGTAGGCATTTAATTTCCCGTCGGTGCGCGCCATGATCTGCGCCAGTTCGTTCATGCTGGCGCGTGTGCAGGGACAGAGCGGATGCGCCAGCATCACCAATGTGTCGCGGTCGTTAGTCCGGGCAATGCGCGAAGCCGCCGGCCAGGAATCGGGCGCTACCCCAACGCTGCCCGCGCGATATTCATATCGAACGAGGGCGCGGAGGCCAAAGGCGATGCAAACGAGCCAGACGCCGGCGAAAGCGGCCGTGGCAATATGTTTTCGATTCGGTTTCAAAATGGGAGTTGGCCGGTGGCAAGATCGACATACTCCAAGCAGGAGTTGTTCCGGCCTCATGATTTGGACCGGAATGGAGATGTCGATCTTGCGGAATTGATTTTTGGGCCTAACTAGGACACTCTCCTCGGCGACAAATGCAGCTCGTTTCCGCGTTTACCCGCCCTCAGACTGTTCCGGCGGTCCCGAAGACCGTTCCGACAAAGGCGAACCTGTGGATTCTCAATAGCTGGCGCGATCTGCTCCTTTACGTCGGCACGCCGCTGTTACTGGTGCCGCTGTTTGCTCTGGCCCAATCGCGTTGGAGCGCAGAAAACATTTACATCTTCGTCTCCGCTTTCGGCGCCATGGGCCATCATTTCCCCGGAATGATTCGCGCCTACGGGGACCGCGCATTGTTCGAGCGGTTCAAGTGGCGATTCACCATTGCGCCCATTTTCCTGGTGGTCGTTTGCGTCGGTTTTTATTTCTGGGACCTGAAAGCGAACCCGATTGTCCTGATCGTTTTCTTCTGGGGCGTCTGGCATGGACTGATGCAGACGTACGGCTTTTGCCGAATCTACGACGCGAAGACAGGGTCGTTCGCGGCGATCACTCGCCGGTTGGATTTCGTGACGTGCGCGGTCTGGTTCGGCGCCGGCGTCGTGCTCTCGTCACAACGCATGACCGACGTGCTCGACGCGTATTACGCGAACGGCGCGCCCCACATTCCGCCGGGCGTGATTCACGGTTTGCAGCAAGTGTTCGCCGTCGCCGCCATCACAGTGTCGATCTTCACCATCGGTAATTTCGTCTGGGGCTGGATGAACGGAAAACGCTCGAACCCGGTGAAGATGCTGCTTCTGGCCACGAGCATCGCTTTCTGGTGGTACTGCAACAACGGCGTCACGAATATTCTGGCTGGGATTGCGCTCTTCGAAGTTTTTCACGACGTGCAATACCTCTCGATCGTTTGGATTTACAATCGGAACCGGGTGGAGAAGGACAGTTCCATCGGCGGGTTCATGCGTTTCGTCTTTCGCCGCAGCGGTTCGCTCATCGGATTGTACGTCGGACTCGTCTTCGCTTACGGTTCGTTAGGCTATTTTAACTCGCATATCGGCGAAGAAACGGTGAAACGCATTCTCACCGGCGTCGTGACCGCGTCGGCGCTGCTGCATTTTTACTACGATGGTTTCATTTGGAAGGTGCGGGAAAGATCGACAAGGCAATCGTTAGGCCTGACCGGCGGCGGCGAAGATGTGAAGGTGGGTGGATTTTTGCCCGGGTGGTTTTTGCACGGAGCGAAATGGGCGGTGGCGTTTTGTCTGCCCGTGGCCGTCCTTTCGTTAGGCCAGGTCCACGGCGTGGCGCCGGAGTTGCAGCGTGCCGCCTGGGTGGTCGAGGATTTACCGGCGGGCGCGCGCCAGCATTATAATTACGGGGCGACGTTGCAGAAAGCCGGCGATTTCGACCGCGCGCGCGATGAATACGAAACGGCGCTGCGTTACGATCCGCATTACGCCAAAGTGCACATCAATTACGCCCAGTTGCTCGCGGACGAGAAGAAATTCGATGCCGCACTCGAGCATTACGAGCAAGCCATCCAGAGTGAGCCACGTAATGGCAGCATTCGCGCGACTTATGCGCAGACACTCGATCGTCTCGGGCGGGTGGACGATGCCGAGAGCGAGTTTCAAAAGGCGCTCCAGCTGAGCCCGGACTCCGCGGTGGTCCTGTATAATTATGGTGTCTTCTTCCATAAACATCGCCGCGTGGACGAAGCGATCGCGCAATATCAGCGCGCGATTGATCTCGACCCGAAATACGCAGATGCACATGTCGATCTTGGCGCGGCCCTTGCCGAGCGGGGCCAGCTCGATCGCGCCAAACAACATTTCATTGCCGCGGCCCGGCTCCAGCCTAACAACGCCGACGTCCACAACAATCTCGGGGGCGTTTACTACAAGGAAGGCAATCTTTCGCAGGCCATTCTGCAATACGAAGAAGCGCTGCGCATCGACCCGAAATCGCGCGTCGCCCAGGAAAATTTGCGCACGGCAAAAGCGAACGATACGCGCTTCCGTTCCCGTCCGTAAGATCGACAATCGCCTTTCGCTAGTGCGAATGGCGAAGCGGAAGGAAGTGTTGCATCCGCTCGAACGCATTGTTCACCGCGTTCGTCATGGCGGCGGCGAACTGCTCTCGCGTCGTCGGCACCGGCCGACGCGGCGCGCGCGGCACCATTTGCCAGTGGCCTGAGCGTTTCAAACGATATCCCGCCGAACCATTCCCGGTCACCGGTGCGAGCACCGGCGCAAAGTCCACTTGCGGCGCTTCAATTTGAGGGCGCCGATATCGTCGCTTTGGTCGTAAGGTCGGATTCATATCACTGTTCAAAAACTGATTCGTGAATTGCACCACGGGCGGATGCCTGTTGGCCGCATTTCGACAAACAAAAACGCGGCCGGCGAATAAACGCCGACCGCGTTTTGTTCCTCTTTTCAGTTTGCCGCTGAAAAAATTATCGTCCGCGCCCGCGATGCCGTCCGCGATCGTCGCCAGCATCGTGCCCGACCGGGTCATCAGCGCCGTGCCGTTGCGGTTGCGCTGTGGCCGGAGCCGGGCCCGGCTTTTCGATGGGTTGAATATTGCCGCCACCTTTGCCCGGACTCACGCGCGTCGCTGCGTCAATGACGCGGAAGTTAGAGAAAGGCGCCGCTTGCGTGTTTGACGCAAACGCGATTGTCGCCGCGCAGAGTGCTACGGCCCAACTTGTGGATTTGAGTTTGATCTGCATGTCCGCAGACTAACGAGACCGAATCGCGCGGGCTATCGATCAAAGGTAACGCACTTGTTACCTGGAATAACGATGTCGATCTTGCGCCGGCCTAACTAATCGCGCGGCAGAGTGAGACGAAATTCCGTCCACCTCCCATCCGAGCGAACGAGCGCGAGCGCGCCGCCGTGCGCCAGCGCCAGCTCGCGCGCAATGCTCAACCCCAAACCTTGTCCGGGTGTGCGTTGATCGTGTCGCGCGCGAAAAAATCGATCAAAGATCTGCGACACGCGCTCGGGCGCGATCGCTTCGCCCGTGTTCGCGACCGTGATTTCGGTTATGCCGTCGGGAACATGCGCGCGCAGTTCGATCTCGCCGCCGTCGCGGTTGTACTTAATGGCATTGTCGATCAAGTTTTGCACGATGAGAGAAACGGCGAAGCGATCGCCGACGATCTCGAGCTGCGATGGAATCTTCGTGGTAACGGAAATGTGGCGCGATTCGCCAAGCGTGCGCGCATCTTCCGCGGCGCCGTCGAGCACTTCGCGCAAATCGAATCGCACGCGATTAATTTCCAAGCGGCCGGCGTCGGCGCGGGCGAGAAGCAAAAGATTTTCGGAAACGGAAGTGAGCAATCGCACCTGCTCGAGCAGCGCGTTGGCGCGTTTTTGTTGTTCCGGCGACGCCGCTGGATCGACAAGTACTTCTTCGATGCCGGCGCGCAAAACCGCGAGCGGCGTTTTCAAATGATGTGATGCGTCCGCGGAAAAGCGCGTCGCCTGCTCGAAGCTGCGCTGGAGGCGATCGAAGGTGCTGTTGAGCACGGTGACCAGGCCGGAGATCTCGTCCTGCGCCGGAGGAACGGGAAGACGTTGACCGAGACGTTGCGCGGTAATTTGGGCGGCTGCATTTCGAATCGCTTCGACCGGGCCGAGGGCTTGGCGCGCGACCCAGCGGCCGCCGAGCGCGACCACGACGAGCACGGTCGGGATCGCGCCGAACATTCCGACGATGAGCTTGCGACCGAATTGATTGATCTCTTTCATGTCCGCGCCGACGCGCAAGGTCAGATCGTTTTCGTGAAAGGTACCGATGCGCACGGAGCGATTGTCGATCTTGCGCGAATGGAACTTGTCGATCTTGTCCGCGAGCACGGCGCCGGAAAGATTGGGCGAGGCGTAAACGACTTCGTCGTTAGGCCCGCGCAGTTCGATGTAGCGATTGCGCAACGCGAGCGGGACGAAAATTTCCTTGAAGGCGCCGCGACTGTTTTGCCAGCCGCCTTCAAAATTGCGGATGTCGCGAAAAAGTTCCTGCGCATCGAGCGCGAGACGTTGATCGAAAGCCGCAATCTCGGACCGGCGCATCAAAGTCCACGTCGTGGCCGCGCCGGCGATGGTCGCGACGATGCCGAAGCTGGCGGCGTAGAGCGCGATTTTCCAGCGCAATGGCCAGCGTTTCATTGCGGCTCGCCAATGCTGTAGCCGACGTGGCGCTGCGTGCGAATGAGCGGCGGCGATCCCAGTTTTTTGCGCAAGCGACCGATGAAAACTTCGACCAGCTTCGTGTCGTATTCGTGCTGGCGCTCCCAAACGCGCTCGCACAATTCCGTGCGCGTGAAGACGCGGCCGGGTTCGCGCATGAGCACTTTTAGCAGCATCAATTCGCGCGTGGAGAGATCGATTTGGCGTGGACCGCGGTGCACTTGTTGATCCGTTAGGCGAAGAACGAGATCGGACACGCGCAAGATGAGCGTCGGCTCTTCGGCATAACGCCGGCCAAGCGCGCGCACGCGGGCGAGCAGTTCCTGCATGGCAAATGGTTTCGCGAGATAATCATCGGCCCCGAGCTGTAAACCGGTGACGCGATCGTTCACTTCGCCGCGAGCTGTCAGCATGAGCACGCGGGCGGCGATGCCGGCTTCACGCAAACGCTTCAACACTTCGAAGCCGTCCATGCCGGGCAACATGACGTCGAGCAAAATGAGATCGAAGGATGTTTCTTCGGCCGTGCCGATGGCCGTTTCGCCGTCGGGAATGATTGTCGGATCGTGTCCGGCTTCGGTCAGGGCCGAAGCGATGTGCCGGGCCAAACGCGTCTCATCTTCGACAATTAAAACTCGCATGATGTCCTGGTCAGGCTGGCATTCGTTGGCGCAATCGACAAGCCACGAGGCATACCGCTCAGGTAACAACGCCGTTACTTTTGCGCCGTAGCGAGTGCGCAAATCGTGCTCGAAAAAGCAGTATGAAAACATCCTTTAATTTTCTACTGCGATCCATGCTCGCGTTCGCGTTTTGCGCAGCGCTTGGGCTAGCGACTGCGCAAGCACACGAAGGCAGCGACGATCATCAATGCGGCGGCGATATCGACGGCACCGAAATGGTAAATGTCGATCTTGCCATGACCCCGACGGCCGCCGCGCCGGCTGGTTCCGGGATCGATCTCTCGTTCGAAGCGAGCGACGATAACGGCGTCACGGAGGCCGAACTCGGACTTCACACGCATTCGTTACCGCCCGGCACCTACTCAGTGAGTGTGACGCTCAAGTCGGACGGCAGCACTGTCGCGCTCGGCACATTTACGGTTGATGCTGAAGGTGAGGGCGAAATCGAGTTCACCACCGAGAATGAAGCCGAAAATGTCGCTCAGCCTCAGGATGGCGGCGGCGATGACAATGGGAACGACGAGAACGAAAACGAAGGAAACCTGCCATTCCCAGCCGGATTCAATCCTCTGGATATCGCCACGGTCACAGTGAGCGATGCGAACGGGACAGCCCTCTTCACCGCCGACCTAACGACCACGGCGACGATTAGCGCGACCGTGCAGGCCACGCCGGGCGCAGCCGCACCGAATGCCAATGGGACCGCCTCGATCAACGCCGCGATGAAGAAAGGCCGCGTCAAAGGTGTGCTGAATTTCGTCGGCCACGCGCTTCCGCCGAAAATGCCGGTCGCCTTCGCGATCAATGGCACGGTAGTTAAAAACTTGAAGACCGACAAACGCGGAGACGTTTCCTTGAAACTGGGACCGAGTGGCAAAGACACGACCGTTGCGCCCGGCGTAACGCTGGCGAATGTCACTTCGGTGACGTTGCAGGACCAGTCGGGCAACGCGTTGTTGCAGGCGAATTTCTAATCGCCTAACGAGCTTCGGTTGGCAAATTAACCGCGCGCGACGGAAACGTTGCGCGCGGTTTTGTTTTGCTCGCAAGATCGACATGTGCAAGATCGACATCGTCGCGTGTCCCCGTAGTTCAACGGATAGAACGGAGGTTTCCTAAGGTAAAAACCGCGTTTTTGCCTGAATCTGCTAACGACATCAGCAGTGCGCAAATTACATCAGTCCAATGTGTTAATTGGTTGTTACGATCATCACGAGTAATCAGCAATTTGCCGATTTTTAACCCGCCGGGTGACACAACGGGTGACACAAAAAGTTTGTGTGTTTAGAGGTTTGGTTGTCAGCCTGATCGGCTTATGATACCGACAGACACCCGAGCCAAACCCGCAATCAATCACACGACATGTCAATCGTAGCATGCGTAAAAGTTTACGACGGCATCGCGTTAGGCGCTGAAAGCATGACCCAGTTGGTCGCCGAGGTCGTACCGGGGCAACCGCAGCTGGTCAAAAGCTACAGCAACGCTCGAAAATTATTCCAAATCGGCGATTTGCCATTTGGAGTGGTAACCTATGGCGCGGGTAACATCGGACGACGATCGATCGAAAGCTTTCTCTACGACTTCAACGACAGTCTCGCTGCGGATGCGGCTCATCCGCCGGATCAACTATCAGGCCAGCAGATCGCTACCAAGTTGCTGCAATTTATAAAGCAACCTTACGACGCGGCGTTTTCTGAAGCCCCGCAGCCGCAGAAACCTGTACTCGGGTTCTACGTTGCTGGTTATTCGCCGGGTAGTCATATCGCGACGGAGTGGGAATTTCTTTTGCCGACCGATCAACAACCGCACCAGCCGCGGCCGGACGACCAGTTTGGGGCGAGCTGGCGAGGCATCGTGCTGCCGTTCAGCCGACTGCATTTCGGTGTAGATACGCGTTTGATGGCTATGCTCGCCCAGCAAGGCGTGCCAGCCGAGACTTTGCAAAAGATCGAGACGGCGTCGAAGCTTTTGCATTCTCAAGTCGCGTTTGACGGCATGCCTCTGCAAGACGCGATCGGATTCTGCCGATTCATCCTCGACACGACCATTGCGTATTCGACTTACGAAGTAGGTTCACCGACCTGCGGTGGCCCGATTCATGTTGCTATAATTACCAGAGGGCAGCATTTTAAGTGGATTTCGCAGCCCGAGTATTCGATAAGAGGAGGCTAAACCTATGGAACAGATCATTGACCTGAGTGTCTGCAACGCAACGACGGGAAATGCGGTATGGCGTGCAGACGCAAGCGGGATCAATCTACCGACAACAGCCGCTACGCTCACTGATTGGAATCGTTTGATGTACGCGCAGCCAACGCCTGATGCTGCCGACCGTCCCGCCGAAGGACAGCCAGCCGACAGGCTTTTTGGTAACCATATTCGCGAAGCTGTCGCTATCATCAAAGACTGGACGGGTAGCAACAAAGGCTAAACATATACATGCCGTTCACCACGGAGCAGCGGTGCCTTTTCGTGGTGCGTGTGGTAATATCGCTCGCAGTTTTGGGCTGCGCACTCTTCATCGTAGTGAGCGGTAGTTATTCCGAGACGCGCGTTGAGTGGGCTGCGGGGTTGGTCGGATTAGTGATTGGATACTGGCTACGCTAACGATAGCAGTCTCGACAAAGCACTGCTCACCGATTGCCGTAGGGAACACCTTTTTGGCATTGCCCAAAAAAGGTGTAGCCAAAAAAGCTAGGGGAACAGTTTCGTTAGGCCGGACTGCCTTCGCTGTCGAGATCCAACACATACTGTCGAGATTCTGCGTCGACGCGCTCAGTTCTTCTCATCGCGTAGCTTGCTGCATGTGAGGGCGACATATCCCACGCTTTTCCTTCCGCGGTAAAAAACTCCAACAATGATTGCCGGCGCCGCGCTTCAATCGAATCCAGATCGCTGTACCGTGCGCAGTCTCTTTGGTACATGAACCATCCAAGCTCATCCCATTGAGGAGAGCCATTAACGGGGACTTGGTAGTATTCGATAGGCAGAATGACGTTGAGCAATGCTTCACCGATCGAAAACCACCATCGCTTTCCGTACACATCGCTCAACGCAACCGACTCGCGGAGGTCATTTATTCTTGCGAGCCACGCCTTTCGCTTTCGCAGTATGCGATTCGATACCCAATCGAACTGCGAGTAGACAAATCGGACTCCGCCCCAGACTCCGAACAGACGGCAGCGTTCTTCACCGACTGCTTTTTCTGATAACAACGCTTTGCCGAGATATTTCGTTAGGTAGCGCGCACATCCGCGGCCAGTTCTCTTAATCGGCAATAATTCGGTGCGCCCGAATCCATATCTTTCGGAGCATTCACGAACCTGCTTCCATGTTTTGCGCAGCTCGCGAGGAACGTTTGCATATCGACGGCGTCGCACCTCGTCATGCGGAAAATTTGTTCTGATGTCGTAGCCCAGATCCACGACCGCGTGCATATGCCAGCTGCCCGTTCTGGGCTGCCGCTCGCGAATCCACATGCCCGTTGGGAACAGTTTCAGCAAAACGTTCGTTCGTAGCGAATGCCATTTCTTTTGAAACTCCGTGGCCGACAAACACCGCGTTGGAGTTGTGATTGTAAGAACCCCTACATTGTTTTCTCCGAACTTTTCGATGTACAAGCGAATGTTTTCCTGAGCGACAAACAATTGCTTCCGACGTGATGTACGGATGCAGTTATCTGACTTATGACAAGGAAGGCGCGGGACCGGCGCTCCGCGCCGGAACCCGCGCTTTCCCGAATCATCTGCAGGTGCAGCGCACGCGATCATACGCCGACCTCCGCTGTATTTTCGCGCAGAAATCTCTCTATCTCTGCAATCGCGAACAATGGTCGTCGCAATGCTCGGCAAGGACGAAGCAGTCCTCTTTTTACGAGGCGATCCAGTGTCGCCGGACTAATGTTTAGAGCGTCCGCAGCTTCAACGCGAGTAAGCGCGAGCTTTGGAGCTTCGAACAGAATGCGTTCATTTTGCATGCGCCGAAATTGGCGCACCTAAACAGATCAAAAAACCGACAGCGCGATGCTGATGCTGTCTGAATAACGTCTACTTAATCCGTCGAATCGGGTCGTCGTCGAGGTGCTCGAGGCGGTTACGCGCGAGAGTATCCATTGCCGAGTCCTTAGTGCACGCCCACACGAGCGCAAGAACCCATCCAAGGAATGTCCAGCCTAAGAATAGGTTGAGGACGAATATGGCTCCAGCGTTGGTCTTATGTTTACCAACAATCGATGGAATGAAATAAAACAATAAACCCAGCCCCACGATCAACAGGTACAGAAGAACTTGTCCAATCTCCGTCGTCGTTTCTTGTATCCATTCGTCGCGAGCGCGCTTTTCCTCTGCCGCTCGTTTCGCGGCCACTTCATTACGTCTCCGTTCTTCGGCGCGAGCTGCTTCCAATTCGGCTTCACGCTGGTGGGCAGCTGCTATGACTCTTTGTGCATCTTCCTGTTTCTTCCGCGCTGTTGCGACAGCGTTCAGATCGTATCTGTACTTGGTTCGCAGATCCTGCGGGAGCTCCTCGACTGGAATTTTCGCAACGCCCGCGGAATGAGTAATTCGCAATCCGTCCCATTCGACAGCAGTGACCTCGGCATTTTTGTACAGATCACCTTTGGTCGTTACAATGTCGGTAGCGAAACTCGCTGTAGGCAAGAGCAACGCCAACATTAACCGTCGCGCCAAACGCATAAAGGCCTAACCACTATTCTGATTAATCCTTTCGCGATCGACAAGGCGTTTCGGCCTGCCGCGAGGTCCGAATTTTAGGCCAAGTCTTTGACACATTTTTTCGATTCGCTTCACGCTGCCGACCGTGTGCGGCTCGAAGTGGCGACACAGCGCTTGTTGCAGTTCATGAACACTTCGGAGCCTTTCGACCGACCGCCAGCATAACAACATCAGCCAGTAAATCCGCGTGTTCGTTCGATGAAAGTTCGATGCATCTATATCACTGGGTTTGCGGTTCAGCGCGTTCGCGAATGCAGTGAAAAATTCCGTTGCGTCCGAATATGCTTGCTTCGACGCGAGCGTCAGCGCCCGCTCGATTGCTTGCTGCTTCTCTTTACATGAACGCTCAACCTGGCGAGTGATTCGAGCACGAGTCTTCTTGTCGATTTTCCGAAAGCCACGAATCGGTCGCAACTTTGGGACTTCACTAATCCCATGCCAATACGCCAACTGATGTCCCATTATCGCTCCGATCTCTTTCGGCGACCAAAGCCTGCCGACTTTGAACTGCGCTTCCGGAAAGAACGTGTACATCAATTCACGAGCTACGCGATTCACCCATTCGGGATATTTGCCTTTAAGGAATTCCGGCTCGGGGATCCGCGACTCAGCCGCGGCCATCCATTTCGCGATGCGCTGCACCCAACGCCGCGGTCGTTCTTCTACTGGTTCGCTCACGCCGACAACCGAATAACGTTCTGCTCGATACCCACATTAGAGCTTGCGTCGAAAGTGACGCGCTTCGCCATCGCCGCGCTATGTTCGCTCCGTAAATGCCCGTACGTCATCGCGACTAACACGCCACCATCTTTGTGGCCTAACCAATCCGCGATGACTTTGAAATCGCAGCCGGCTTCGATCGCATTCGAGCAGAAGAAATGTCGCATCGTGTGATGCCCGAACCGCTGCAAGCCAAGTCGCTCGCACGCACGAATAATTTGTAGCCGGGCATCAGCGATGGAAAAGACTAATGAGTCGTCCGACAGCGGTCGTTTACGTGCGCGAATGGATTCGAGAAACCGACGGAGTGGGGAGAACAGAGGAATTGTTCGCGCCTCCGAATTTTTTGTTCCGCTTTCACCGCCGGTGATTAGCAACGTGTTTAGATCGAAATTAATGTCACGCCATCTGATGTGCGCCGCTTCGCTTTGTCGACAGCCGGAGTACGCTAGAAACTCAACGAAGTTGGCTGCCTCGCCCGTCGATCGATGGCCGTTGCGCAATTCGCCTAACAAAATGCGGAATTGTTCTTTAGACGGAATAACAGCGCCGCGCTTTGGCTGCCGTTTCCGCTTCAACATTCGCGCAGGGTTCTCGAGAATAATTTTGAGCGTGTTTTGTGCGTAATCGAAAATCTGTTTCAACGTTTCGATGTCGATGTTCCAACTGCGCGCGGACAAATTCGCGCCTCGATTAATTTTCCACGCTTCGATTTCGGACGCGCCGATCGCTCGCACCAGACGGCCAGTGAAGTAAGGCATGATCTGTTTCAGTACGCTGCGCCGGCGATACGCTGACGACGCTTTCAATTCTGCCGTCTTGGATGCGAGCCATCGGTTCGCGAGTTCATCAAAGCGTATCGAACTGTGCGTTCCATCCGTTGAAAGTTGACCGGCGCGATCGAGAAATTCGCGCAAACGTCTTTTAGCTAACGAGGCATCGGTTGTCTTGAGACTGCGGCGAAATTGCTTGCCGCTCTTTTTGACGAGCAGATAGTACCGGCCAACCGAATCGCGATAGAGATTCGGTGCAACTTTCTTGAACCGTTTCCCGTTATGATTTCGCGCTTTTCTCGACATGTGGAGGACAGGGTGACACAAACGGGTGACACAAACAAGAAAATTGGTATTTTGTCCCCGTAGTTCAACGGATAGAACGGAGGTTTCCTAAACCTTAAATGTGGGTTCGATTCCCGCCGGGGACGGGTTCTCGTGCGATTTTGTCCGCGCTCGACCTAATTGTCCGAATCCGCCGAGATCCGGAAATAAGCGAAAGCAGGCGAAAATACGTTGAAGGAGCGCCACTTACAGAGCCGGCGCGCCTCGAACGCGAGGGTGTAAAGTTATCCGCCTTCCACCGCTCTGTCCTCAATCGCCTTTACACCTAGCTACACGAATGACGGCGGCGCGCGAAGTGGACAAATAAGCTGCCGAATCCGCGCGCGCCGCGAGGTGTAAAGTGTCAAGGGGCTGCAGCGACACTGCAGCCGAAACGCATTGAGAATGCAGGCGGCTTAAACGGCCGAACTGCAGACATCAAAAACGCAGTCACTCGTAATCAAGATCGACCTCGATGCCGAGTAACTTCGCTTCGGCGGATTCGTCCGTCAGCTCCAAGACGACATTACTTTCAATTAACGCTTCGAACTCTTCGGGCGACAGCCATTCGCGCATGGCTTCCATCAGGTCTTCGTTAAGAGTCGCTATATATTGAATCCCGCGTTGTTTGCTGTATTCCCCGGCGATTCGAAAAAGTTCGCTCTTCTGCCGTGGGTCAATGTCGGCAAATAAGCGACTGTCGTGAAACAAAAAATCGACCGAATGATTCCGGCGCGCGAGTAAAACGGTCAGGTCGAAGCAGAAAATTTTCACCTCGTTGATTCCATCCGAAGCATCATCCAGAATCTTCGCCTCGACATCGAAACGGGTCTGGTTCTCGCCCTCGTTGTTTGAAATTATCAAACCGCTACCCTTATCGGGGTAAATACGCTTCGTGAAATCCCGAAAAAGATTGGTGACTTTGGCTATCTCGCTCTCGTTCTCTTCCAGGTAGCGAGCCGCGCGAACATCCTCTTCTTTGAGCTTCAGTTTTAGTTCTCGCGCTTGGTCTTTGTAAGCCTTCGTCATTTTTTGAAAGTGCCGAAGCTTGTCGACCTCCGCCTTTTTCGCCGCTAGCTGCTCTGATAAGCTGACGTATTCGCTGAAAGCTCCGTGCGCGTTTAGAAACTTAACCTTGTTGTTCAAATCGGCGTTGAGAGATTTCTGTTGTTGCTCAATCTCATTGCGCTGCTTCTTAAATCGGCGCAATTCCTCGGTTAACCGCTTCTTACGGGCGTCAACGAGTTCCCGGTGAAACTTTGCAACCTCCCTAAGTGAAGCCTTGATCGCTTCCGGCAGAGCGACACGGACGCGTTCATATACTTCCAGGAGTTGTGATTCGTCGACCTCCGCCTTTTGGTCGAGTGATTCGGAGATGTGACTGATTGCGCTGTCGGCCGAATATTCTCGGTTGCGCAAGACTTGGAGTTCGCGCTTTATCTCGTTGGCCTCCTTTTCAACGTCGCGATAATTTTCCGCGACGCAGAAATCCTTGTGGGCTCGCTCCAACTTCGCCAGCTCATCTTCGAGTTCCCGCAAGTCAATGTTGATGTCTTTTTCCCCGAGAAAGTACTCCCTAACGAGCGGGTCTTTCGAGAAGTTATTGTTCATCTCGACGGCGTGATCGAGACTCTCTTTAAGCGCAAATTTTTTGTGCGTAAGATCAATATCGAGCCCGAGTAGAAACGCCATGCGAAGGGCTTTTTGATAGGCCTTTTCGCTGAAATTCAGGCGCTCGTAACTTTGGTAAGCGGCTTTGCCGGTGCGCAAGAAGTTACCGATCAAGGACCGAAATGTTAAATAAGCAATGTTCTCCGCGATCGCGAAGCATTGTCGCTCCAACCACTGTCTGCACTTGTCGAGATCCACCTCGGTCCCGTCGAGCGTGACCTTCGATTGATCGTCAGTGCTGCGGGAAATCGTGTGAAGGTTTTCGCCGATTCGGAAGTCGAGAGTAAATATCCATCCTGGGAGCTTCTCCTTTAACTCTTCCTTCGGTTTCGAACACAGACAGAAATTCACGAGATACAGAAGCAACGATTTTCCAACTCCGTTGTAGGTGTCCTGGCGGCGCGACTGCTCACCACTCTTCTTTCGACCGACGACTAACGAGATGCCCGTCTCGTTGAACCGAACCGTGCGAAACGTTGGCTTGTTTGCTGAAAACTTAATCAGTTGCACTTCGCAACCTCCCGTCGGCGGCTTGTTTCATAACGCCGACCATAAAGAGAAAGTCGATCACGATAACGAGATCGTCGAATTGCACTTTGTCGGGAACCTGAATCTTTTTCTTCGTGCGAGCGCGCAACGCCTCCCACAATTCGTCGAGCGTCCGCCCTTCGCGGTTGCCGGATTCTTCCAACACGATAGCCGCCAATCCTAAAATCGATTCAGCGAAGGCAACGTGTTTGGCCGGCAATAAAGGAAGCATTTTTCAGATCGACAAAGTAGGCGCCTCAAAGATGTCGCAGCTCTCGAAAAAGTGAGCCATCAGCACAATCGCAGCGTCTTGGAGTTGTCTGGTTTGATGCGGCATAATATCCTGCAAGATTTCGAAGAAAATGATGTCGGCACGGCGGTCAGTCGGCAGGTTCGCGACCGCTGCACTTTCCTTTTTCGCGTCATAAATCGCCGCCAATGCGTCACGGATTGTCGAAGCAGAAATCTTCCCGATCGTGTCAAAAAATCGACGGACCGCGCCCGACTGAAAGCTTCCGTGAGTTAAAAGTGTTCCAACCTCTTTGCTCAATCCATTGAAGCGGATTTTCTCGTCAAAATTGGCTGCATTTAGTTGGGAAGTGTCGAGACTAACGTTGGTTTGCACGATGAACGTTAGAACTTCGGAAAACGTGTTGAAATCGAGGCTCCGAAGATTCGCCGGGTTCGGCAGCAAACCGACAACGTCCATCATCGCGGCCGAGTCCATCTGTTCGAACTCACGCAACAAATCATGCGCGAGGAACGTTCCGCACGCGGCAAGACCGTTTTCTTTGCCAAGTTGTGTGAGTGCGGTTTCGATCTCTGGATACGGCCCAAGATATTTGTCGTTGAATGCGAAGCGATACTCTCGAATCGGAGAAACTTTTTCCCAGAATTCTTTCAAACCTTTGAAATCTTCCACCGCTTTTTTAACGGCAGCCGCAACGGCCGCACTCGGATTTTCAGGCGCGTATATTTGGAAATAGCGTCCGGCTTCTTGCTCGTAACCATCGTTCTTTCTGTCGCCTTGCTTGCCGTGTGGTTTTACCGTCTTGAAACCGGCACGGCGGCTCGACATGATTCGGACAAAAAGGTCTTGGTATTGCTGGCCGTTGGACCTGTAAATCAGGAGATGAAACTGTGTGCGACCGAAGTGAATTTCCTCACGCGTCAACTCCATTTGAAGTCAAAGTATGGAGGCAAATTATCCATCTTCCAAGCCTCCGAAAAAAGGGAAGGCCTGTCGCCGAGTTTCGCGACGGTAATCCTTTAGCGCCGCGACTCCGACGCGCCTTGAACGCGCTGAATTGCGTTTCGGAATTCGATCGGCGCAGCGATTTTCGAGAATGGTTCGGCTGATCCGCCGGTCCCTCGAATCACGACAGTCCCGTATCCGAACATTCGGCCGAAAAGCGGCTGATGCACAGCGACCGACTCTATTTTGGAAATAAACATTTCGAGGGTCCGCCGCTGCAGCCAACCCACTTTGATGATCACGCGTCGATCGGTAATCAGTAGCTCACTCGTTCTGACCGCTATCAATCCAGGCAAAGCAATGATGATCGGCAGTATGAGCAACAGTAGCGCGCCATAATGTCCGTCAGCGATCGCGACAAACATCATCGGAAGCACAAAGAATACGGAAACCAATCCTGCAACGATAAAGCCTCCGACCATTACGATCGGATGAATTACAGTCCTGTGCAGAGGCGTTTCATTCGATTGTAGAGTTGCTTTGCCGTAGCTGCCTAACGAATTTCGGCTGATACCTGCCGGTGGCGCGGCAATGCGCGGGACCGGAGATCGGCTTGTCGGCAGCGGCGGCGGAGTCGATGGCGGCGATGGACGTTCCGCTTTGAATGCAGCGAATGACGATAGCGGACTCCAATCGGCCATCCCTTCAGTCCAGGCAAAATCGTTAGGCGATAGCGCGCCATCAGCCAAGCGCGATCGCACTTCAGCTTCGGAATAAGGACCGATGTCGCGGTCGTCGCGGTGAATAAAAATTTGCACAGTGTCGGCTCGTTATACCGGAAACGGACAGCGGAAGGCAACGGTGCGCCTCACTGTGAGTGCGCCGGCGGTGGGTTTTTGCGAATATAATCAGCTGCCCAATCTTGCAGATAATCAGCACCGCCTTCGTTCCAACCGGTGACAAGCAACAATCGGAGCGCGGCGCGTCGATCTAGCAATGGCAGACCAACGCCAATGGTCTTTGTCAGTTTAGGATCGTTTGCGATGCGCGCGAGTGAGCGTTGAGCGAGGAGCAGCCGGTGATGAAGATGATAAAGCTGCTCGTGATGTGTCTCCGCGTGCCATTGCGGCCAAGAGCCGGTCGCGATGAATTGTTCAATGGCTGCTACGATGTGCTCCTCGTTAAGCTGCGCCTCGGCTAAAAGCGCCTCGGTGAACATCGAGGAATCATCGCAGAGCGGATGAATATAGTTAGACTTCGTCAGCCAACCGATCTGCGCATCGATTAGCTCACGACACTCACGCAGTGTCATCGATTTTTGTTAGGCGCTACGCAATCACCGCAGTAACATTCGAATGGCGTCGCGTCGTTTCTCTGAGCTGTGAGAGTTGGTCACGCATGTTGGCACCGAGTTCGGCAGCGAGGGATTGCAATCCCTCAGTCGCTGCGTTGCTCAACAGGGGCTCATCGCTGTTTTCGCCCGCTTTGACCAGTGCCGCCAGCGCTTCGAGCAAGGCGCTGCCGCGAAAGACTGCATCGTCGACTCTGTCTTCAAGTGCGAACAGGTCTCGACGCGCAGAATGACCAGCGTTATTTTCCCTATCGATCTGAGTTTGGTTTTTCATGTTGTGATTTCCTTACTTGGATCGCTTTGCGCGTCGGCTGCGCTTCCTCGCTGCCGGCGCGTTTTGTTTTGCTTCGGCCGCTGTGACCCATTCCAGCAGTCGAAGCGTCGTGTCGGCTGTCGGAGCGTTCGCGCCGGACAGCCATTGCGAAACAGCAGCGGCACTGACCCCGAATCGACGCGCTAGCAAAGCCTTTGATCCTGGTGCGCGCGTCAATCTACATAGTGCATGTCGCAGTCGTTTCCAATCCATCCCAACTATTAAGTGATGGTTAATTGCACTTGTTGCAACAATTTTTTTCCGGACGAATGCATCAGCCGCCGATGACATGTAACGGCTGAACTGCGGCCACTCTGCCGCCGGCAGCGATTGGCGCGCGGACTTGGCCGCGCGAATCCACTGCTGATCAGGGTCCATTTGCGCCGTCTTCTGCCGAACGTTCGCGATTGCACTGGGTCGGCTAACAGCTTTCAAAACATGCGATCGGTAGGCGGCGTACTCGCTACGAATGTCTAACATTGTGGCGACGAAAGACCGGTCGCCTAATTGCTCAATGGGATAATCCAGAAAATATTCGCGGCGCTCGTCGAGGCCATCAAAGGCGAGCCACAATGGATTTACATCCAGGAAACGGCACACATTCCACATCAATTGAAAAGTGGAATTCACAACGCCTGCTTCAATTCGCTTTACGCGATCTCGGCTGACATTCATCTGAGTTGCGAGCGCGCGCTGACTAAGGCGCGCATCGCGGCGCACAGTTCGTAAACGCGCCCCGACCTTGCGACTTGTTATTGCAGCTGTCATCTGCTGTGCAGAATCGCGTGACATTTTTTGCGAAGTTCCGATCGTCAAAAAGTATCTGCGACCTGGCTTGTTCCGCGAAGGCAAAATATTTTTGTTGCGCCCAAAATATTGGGCGGTTAATCTAGCGCTCGAAAATGAGATATCGGACGGAGCTGCAACGTCGCTTTCATCGAGCACTGTTAGACCAAAATCTGACGGTCGAAGATGTAGCACGGAATCCTGAAATACAGCTCGCACCTGGTTCACTTCGCAACATTGTGAACGGCGGAAAAGTCAGCGACGCAACACGTCAAAAAATCACGAATGTGCTGCGCGAAAAACTTTGGGACGACGTTCCCGTCGAAATGATTTTGCGCTACGGCGATGTCGAATTGTTGTGGCCGACAGAGGAAGCCGCGAAAGCCGCCGAAAATCGCTTTCCGCTACGCACCGTTCGTCGAGACGGTCGCGTCATTCAAATCACACCGGGTACCAGTTTCCGGCTTTCGCTGTGCACAAGACTTCCGATCGCGAACGTGCATGAATAATCCCGTTTACTCGCAGCCCCCGCGCGATCTGCCGGTGTATGTAAAACTGCTTCTGGGATTGCCTAGCGACGCGACGCGCGAGGAAATCGCCAACGAATGGAACAATCAAGTCGTCCCGCTTCTCGCCGCCGGTCCGAAATTTTTGTGGGACCGCGAAGTGACGCAAATGATGTCGGCTGGCGTCGCCGCGACCAAAGTTCACACAATATTTAAGCAAACGCGGCGCGGCGCGATGCTTTTTGATTCGATCGACCGCGAGGCAAAAGCGCGCGTTCGGCAACAACAATCAAAGCCGCCATTCGCGAAATGAATTTCCCAAACCCTAACGAACCTACCTTATGAAATACAAACTCGAACAGCAGCAACGCGACCAGGTTAAAGATTTTGTTTCGGTGTTTACACCGACGATCGATCAGCTCGCCGAGACGAAACGACGGATCGAATCCACGGTCGAGCGGCGTGACGAAACGCAGAATGAAATGTCCGCACAGCCAACGATTGAAGCGCTCGACGACAACGGCATCGCACGTCGATTAGTCCTGCGCGAAAAACTCTCGATGCTCAATGCGCTAATTCCCGCAATCGAGCACGCCGCCAGTGAGAATAAGCGGAACGTCGCGGCACAGGCGAACGACGCGGCGGAGCTGTTCCGGCGCATTTGCTACGCCGCAGGCGAAAAGTACTCTCGCGAGACATTTGCGGCGACATTGCCAGCAGAGTTGCGGAAAGACCAGGGAGTGTTCGCCGACATCTGGTCGCGGTTGGTTCGGCGCGACTTTGGAATCTTCTTTAATCCGCCTGCGATCGATCCCCGTGACGATGTAGCGGCGATCCTTAGCGAAGCAAATCGGCGGTTGTCGCTGCTCGAAGATTTGCTCGCGGGCAAGGATATCCCGTTGCCTCAAGAACGAGTCGCGGCCGATGCAGCTTAGCTTGTTTTTGCGCGGACAATGCGAGTCGTTAGGCCATTAAGTAATTTCCGGTTGGACTCATATCACCAGCCGGTCACGTCGCTGAGCGCGCGCTTTCCGCGCCGCGTGCTCGGCACGTTAGGTATCGTCGCACCGGTCGTTAGGAATGGCGGCCGGTGCGGCGTGCTTTCGATCATTGGTTGGTTGGCCGGCCAGCTCGCTCGGCGACGCGATGCGCTGAGCGAGCTGCACCTAATTTGTCTCGCGATCTAATGGCAACTGAAGATCGACAACTGAAAATTCTGCTGCAGATCGCGAGCGATGTCGCCGATCTAACAAAGCTGACCGGCGGGGTGAAAAACCTACGCGACGAATTAGACAAAACAAAGAAATCAGGCTTTTCGTTAGGCGACGCCTTTAAGTTCGCCGGCGCAAACGAGGCGCTACATCGCGTGCTCGAAGTCGTGAAAGAAATTCCGACGCGCATCTACGACAGCATTAAATCAGGTGTCGAGTTCAACGCCGAGATTCAACAGATGCAGATCGGCATGGCAGCGGTTTTGCAGCTGACGCAACCAGGGCGATTCGGAAATTTCGACGCGGCCAAGGAAAACGCTGGCGAGTTCATCGATACGATCAAAGCGAAGGCGAACGAACTCGGCATCGCGTATCACGACATGTTCGAGAGCGTGACGCATACGCAGGCGCAGCTCGCGAGCGCAGGCGTGACCGACATCAACAAAGCGATCGAGTTGGCGGTGTTGTTGCAACGCGCGATGCAATCGGTCGGCGTGACCGCGACCCAGGCGGGACGCGACATCGGCGACATTTTGCAAGGGCAAGCGGCGCGCACACTCGGCGGCGCTCGACTCGCGTCCGCGCTCGGCATGTCGAAAGAAGATTTCGATCTGTGGATCAAAAACCTGATCACGACCGGTCAACTCTACGATGGATTGACTGAAAAAATGCGTCCGTTAGGCGACGCAGCGCGCGCGGCGTCGACAACGTTCACGGCCTCGCTGGAGCGGATGAGAAACAAGATCGTCGACCTGCAAGCAGAGGCGGCGAAACCGGTGATGCAGCCGTTGCAAGAAGCAGCCGAACAATTTGTCGCTTTTGCGAAAACCGACGATGCGAAGGCGTTCGCGCGCACGATCGGTGGCATCGGCGCAAACGCAATCGAGGCTGCAAAAGGCATTGTCGATCTAATCGAAAAATATCGTACGCTGCTGTCGTTAGCCGCGCCTGGACTCAGCGGCATCACTGGCGCATTCGGCCGCGCGGTCGACGATCAAAAGGAACAAATCCATATTGAGAAGCTGCAACAGCAAACGGCTGAACTGCAAAAACAAATCGAAGTCGGCGGACCGCTGGAAGCGGCAACGGCCGCGCGGGTGACGTTGAACACGCAGCTGACGCAAGTGCAGCGCGAAATCACCGCCGAAACGAACAAAGGCAAAGACGCCGACCAGGGCGTCCTCAGTCAGCTGTTCGGCGTGCGTGATGTGCTCATTCAAATCTCGGAGCAGTTCACAAAAATTTGGGGATCGGCGGTCGAGGTCGGTTCAGCGATGCGGCAGATCACGCCGGAGCTGCAAAAATTTCGCGACGCGGCGGATTTATTCCACGCACAAACGTACGGTGACGAGGCCGAAGTTTACCGCGCGAAATGGGTGTCGACCTATCACTCGATCAGCGAAGAAGCGAAAAAAGCCGGCGCGCAGCTGAGTGAAAACGAACTGAGTCAGCTCGTTTATGAACGGATGCGCGGACCGGAACGTCAGCGCGAAATCACGCAGCTCGAACGCGAGAGCACGTTGTCGCGAGACATCACCGAATATACGCGGCAGACCGCGACCGTGCTCGCGCAAATTCGCGGCAGTCAGAATTTGATCGAACAAAATCCGTTCCTATCGATCGACCAAAAAAATTCGGCGCTGCTGCAGTTGATTCCGCAGGAAATGTCGGCGCTGAATCAACAGATCGCGGCCGGCAAATCGTTGCTGCAAAATTCCGCGCTCGATCCGGCGCAATATGAACAGGTCCGGCAGAAAGTAATTCAGGACACGTTCGCGCTTGAAGGCCTACGCCTGAAATTGGCGTCGTTAGGTTTCGGCGGCCAGCTCCGGACCGAACTGACATCGTTCGTTAATCAATTCGGTTCTGGCGCGCATCAGCTCGCTGGCATTATCACCGGCACGCTGAATACTGCGATCGGATCGACATCGCAGGCGTTGACCGCGCTGATTTTCAAAACGGGAAACTGGAAACAGGCATTCGCGCAAGCGGCGCAATCGATCGTGCAGAACATCATTCAGATCGCGCTGCAATTTGTCGTGTCGCGATTGCTGATGTCGGCGTTGAATCGCGTCGCCGGTGGCGCGGACGCAGCAGCGGCGAATGCGCAAGCGTCCGGAGCGGCGGCGGCCTGGGCACCAGCAGCGACATCTGCCGCAATCGCGACCGAGGGAGTTGCGGCCGGCGTCGGACTTGCGGCCTATCTGTCATCGTTATCGGCTGGCGTTGCCGGCGCGACCGCACTCGCCGGCGCAGGCGGTTCGTTAGGCAGTTTCGCGAGCGGCGGTTTCACCGGCGACCTCGAAGGCTATCGTTTCCACAAGCGCGAATTTGTTTTTAACGAAATCGCGACGCGCACGATCGGAGTCGACCGACTCGCGGCCTTGCACGACAACGCCATTTCCGGACGCGGCGAAAGATCGACATTAACAACGTCGCCAAGTCCGAGCGGTGATCGCGGTCAGCACCATTTCCTTTTTGTCGATCTACACAGGGCGCTGCGCGAATACCACGCCTCGCCCGAGTTCAACAAAACATTTCGTCGGCTGCAATTGAACAACCGTGTATGAATCCGACGCAACGGCATGGACGATCTTCGTTAGGCATCGATCAGTGTCTTGCTGCGAAAGTTTTCCCTGGCCGCTCAATGCTGATGGTTTCAGAGGTCGCGCGCGCGCTCGGCATCGACGACAAGCAGGTCGTTAGTCTGATAAACGAGCAGCTGCTCGGCGCGGTCGAAATCACCGGACGCGGCAACGTATCGTCGCGAGAACACTGGCGCATTCCGGTCGCCGCGTACGACGATTACATCCGGCGGCGCAGCAATACAGCGGAGGAGCGCGTGCGATGACGACGTGGATGGATCGCCGCGCAGCCCTCGTGCAACGCGCGTGCGCGGACATTGCAGAGCATCTGCGCGGAGACATTGGCATCGGTCGCGCGATCGAAACCACGTCGGCAAAATATCGCGGACGAAAACTAGATCGGACGCGCTTTCTAAAACTGAGCGCGAAAACGCTTCGCAATATTTGGGATCGATCAGGTCACGGACGTGACGCTCGTGCGTTTCAATTGCGCTACCGCAAGCGGGTACGAGCGGCGACGCTGCGCAATCCCGTTTTTTTCATTCTGCTAATGCGCGCGTGCGCGGCGCACGGATTAAATCCTGTCGCGCCGGCCTACTTGTGTCGTCGTTTAGCCTCGCCGCTGTCACTCAGGCTTCAGGCGATAGCGGCGTCGCGCGCGCGAGCTGTTCAAGTCCGCCACATACGGCAACACAAGTTCGATCGGTCCCGTCTCATGAAATCGTCAAACATTCCGCGCAAAACACGTCCGAAAACATCCGTCGGTAGGATCGACAGCTTGCCTAACGAGCAGCGTGAACAAATCATACGCTGGCTCGGAACAAACCTGACGTACGCGCAAGTCGCCGCTCGGATCACTGAGCAACTCGGCGTCACGATTTCTATTGCCACGCTTTGTGCGTACGCCTGCGCTCACAGACCTGAAATTTCGCGGCCGGCGCGCGTGCGCAGTATTATCGGCGCGCTACCAGCTGAACAGCGAGAAGCGGTTCACGAGCTGTTTCTACAAAATCTGTCATATAAACAAATCGCCGAACGCGCGCGCGGGCAGTTCGGCGTTCGCGTGTCGACGAGCGTGTTGTGTGCGTATTACTACTCGCATCACAGCGAAATTTTCGGAGCGCTCAAACCGCCAGCGGAGGCGGCGCCGTGAATTCGCTGTTCACCGTGTCACAAATCGCGCGCGCGATCGGCTGTTCGCGGCAACATGTGCATCAGCAGCTCGCGTGTGTGCCGGCGGATGGCGATCAGCTCGTCAACGGTCAAATTTCGCGAGCATGGCGGTTAGATTCGATTCCTCCGCAGCTGCTGCAGAGGCTTGCGGCGAAAGCGCAAGTAAGGCGCTTCTCGTCGATCGCCGCATTGTTGAACGATCCAGGAACGCGGTACGAATCGCCAGTGCCGTTTAACGAAATCGCGCCGGCTGCTCGGAATCGAGGGTTGAAACTTCAACGGGCGCTTAGTTCCTTTTTGCCGCTGCGGAATACTGCCGAAGCGCAGACATCGGAATTTTGTCGGCGTGGCGTCGCTGAGTACCGGCGCGTGTTCGAATATCCGATCACTGAACGTCATTGGCGCTCATTGTTTGACCGAACAATTGAGCGCGACGCGGGACGTGAAGAATGGGCACGGCCTGAATTGTACGTTGATGAAAACCCGCCGCGAATGTCATCAACATTGCCGATCGCGGCAGCGCGCGAGCGCGGTTTGTCGGTGATCGAGGATGCGCTCGCGTCGTTAGTCACAGGAGAAAAACTAACGGTTAACCAAAAGGATTATCTGTGGACGAAAGTATGCGACGAGCTGCAGTTGCAGATCGGCGCTAGCGCTCACGAAAAGAAAACCAAGCGCGCGATCGTGCGAACACTTGTCATGTCCGGCTTGGTCGGGAGTGATCCAGCATCAATTCGCCGCAATTTGAATCGCCAGTGGGCTGCATACTGCGCGAACGACGGAAAACTCCGCGATCATCGACAAGATCGCGACTCGCGTGCGAAACTGCCGGAATCAGATGCACGCAAATTAATTGCGCGCGCGCTCGATTGTGGCGGTCGTGAACGCCAGGCATTTCGTGAACTGCGCGACAATGCTGAGCTTAGCGCCGAAACACTCGCGCGAACAATCGCGAATCCGTCGCGCAAGTCGTACATACCGCGCAGCATCACGCGGCAGATTACGCCCGAAGTTGAACGCTTGATGCCACTACATCGCGGCAATCGTGAGTTCGAGCTGCGCGGTCCATACGTTCCGCAAGATCACTCGAAAATCGCTGCCGGTGAAGCAATGCAGCTCGATGATGTGACGCTGCCTGTTTATTATTGGGAAAACACTCCTGACGATCCATCCGGAATTTTCTTTGGACGCGGTCAATGGATTCTCGCGATCGATGTCCGCAGTCGAATAGTGCTAGGACACGCGCTGCACAGTTCGAACGTCTACAACATGCGCATCGTGCGTGGCCTGCTGCTTCGCGTTCACGACAAATTCGGGCTGCCGGAAATGCTCATTCTCGAACGCGGAATGTGGAAGTCCGCGAAAATCCTCAAAGGCGACGAGGTCGACATCACGACAACCGAACAAGGCCTGCGCGAGTTCGGGATTCGTTTCCAACATCGAACGAAACCACGCGGCAAGATCATCGAACGGGTGATCGGCTTGCTGCAGAACCAAATGGAGCGCCTAACAGGTTACGTTGGCCGCGACGAGCGGAACGATCGGTTCGAACGCGTGCAGGAACAAATAGAGGCCGTGCGCGCCGGCCGCGAGCATCCAAGCAAATGCTTTTTCAGTAAGAGCGAACTGCTACAACAGCTCGACGCGATCATTCAGCGGTACAATCACGAGACGCAGCAGGGCGAACTTCGGGCATCGCCATTCGACGTGTGGAATAAGTGTCTGTTACCGCAAGGCACCGTTCAGCTCGGCGAAAAAGCGCGATTTCTGTTAGCGCATCACAAAAAGCCGGTGAAGGTGCAGCCTCGGGGAATTCGTTTGCCAGCTGGTCTTGGCGGCGGGTTGTACTACAACGAAATCACCGGCCGGTTTGCTGGTCAGCGAATGCTCGCGTGGATCAACCCCGATGAACTCGACGCAATTGCCCTAACGAGTGTCGATCTTCGCGACGGTCCTTATATCGTCGATCGCGCCGAGCGCCTGTCGCCGATCGACGCGACGGATGCCGAGTTGTCGGCAGCGACCGCGCAGATCGCCGCCCACAATTCGTACGCTCGGACACAGTATCGAGTCATCCAGGATGAGCTTGTGCGAACCAAGTTCCGTCCGCTGCACATCGATCGCACGACTGTTGAATTGTCGACGAGATTTGACTCGACGACAGAAAAAGCACGAAAAGAGCGGCAGAAAAAGGCGAGCACGATTCGATTCGCGCAAAGTCGAGTGCGCCGCGCACGCGTTAATATCCTGGTCGATTCGCGCAACGCAGAACGCGCAGCGGCTGCCGCTCGATTAGCTGAGGAGGCCTTGCAGGAATGAGTAGCACACGAACAGCAACTGACGGCGTCTTGCATCAGGAGCGGTTTTGTTCCGCGCCTGAGTTCGAAGGTGAAACAATCAACGGCCTCGCTGCCGCAAAGAGAATCGCGCTGATTGACGATCCAGCGACGCGCGAGCTGCTTTGGTTCATTCAATGGCGTTCGCTTGCGCCAAGCGGTTTGCGACAGCTCGCAGATGCTTTGATGCGGCAGTTTGCCGACCGGATCGGAACGCCAGCCCTTCGTAAATTATTGCGGCGGTCGAAACCGCGATCCCTCAAGCACGCCGATATTTTTGCGTTGCGTCGCGAATGCGGATTCGATGATGACGAGGCGCTTGCGACGATGTGCGGCCGTAACTTCGATGTAGAACGTGACGTTCCGATCGGCGAGCTGGAACTGCGTTTCTACCAGCAACGCGCCGCCGATGCCGCTCGTGAGCTACCGCGCACGCTGATCAACTTCTGTCTGAATCCGAAAGCTGACCTGCGCGACGGCGTTTGGTTTTTCGACGATTTACACGGCGCGCTTATTGAGCTGCGCAATCAAGTCGTTAGCGAAGCGCGCTCACGATTAGCTGCTACTGCGATCACGGAGAAGATTAACGGAACGCTCGATTTTTGGTACGCACGAAAACGAATGGTTTTGATCGAAGGCGCGGCGGGCACAGGTCGCACGGCGAGCGCGCGCGCTTGGGTTGATGCAAATGCCGGAATGGTCCGTCTGATTGAAGTACCGTCATCGAGCGACGACCGCAGCTTTTTTTCGAGCATCGCGCGGCAACTTGGCGTTGCTCGCGCGACATCGATGAAAGCGCAGCAAATCAAAGTTCGCATCGAGGAAATGCTTGCCGCCAGCGAGCTAATGCTTGCTTTCGATGAATCGCAATACCTTTGGGGGCAGTACATTCGGCCGCGCAAGACTCCGGACCGCCTGCTTTGGATCAAAACAATCTTCGATGCAGGAACAGCGATCGCTTTAATTGCACACACTGATTTCTCAAAGTGGCAGAAGCACTACGTTGAACGGACGCTGTGGACCGATGAGCAATTTGAACGTCGACTTAATCGTCGCGTCGTGTTGCCGGCTGCACACTCCGAGCGCGACATGCTTACGATCGCGCGCGCGCATTTCCCGCAGGGCGACCAACGCAGTCTGAAATTGCTCGCATCGTACGCGCTCGGAACTGAAAAGCGACAGGCGAGTGGAATTGTTGAAGCACTCGAAAGCGCGCGGTTTCGAGCTGAACGTGACGGCCGTAACGAAGCGACTTTTGCGGATATCAAAGCCGCGTTAACGCATGATCACTCGTTTTTGAAAGAGTCTGCAGCTGACTTGCAATCAGCTCGCACCGTTGTTTCGGAGCCGGTGCAGGCACGTTGCAAGCGGCCGAAAACGTTCGCGGTCCTCCGCAGTATGACGCCGCACCGCAGGATCGCTGCGCCAGTCGAAACGTAACCAGGCGCAAATCGGGAACATCTATAATAGGCGGGGCAGCGCGAAATTTTCGGTTCGCGAACGGCGGCCGGTAAGGTTTTGGCTCGCGATTTTGAAGTAGGACAGTGCAAAACCGGACAATTAGCCGGCGCACCTACAATTTCTTGATGAAGATGAGAAACGCGCGCGCAAGATTTTTCGCGACCGTCTTCGCTCTGCTCAAACAGACCGCTCACGAGTGGATCGAAGATAAAGCGCCGCAACTCGGCGCCGCGCTCGCTTATTACACCGTCTTTTCTCTCGCGCCGCTGGTGTTGTTGTTGCTCGCGATCGTCGGCGTTTTATTCCGCAGCGACCCGGCCGGCGCCTGGAGCAAGATCACGCAGGAGATGTCGATCTTTCTCGATGCCAGCGCCGTTCAAGTGGTGCAGGAGATCGCGCAGAAAGCGGCGCAACCGGGAAAAAGCACACTCGCGACTGTGATCGGACTCGCGCTCGCCATTTTCGGCGCGAGCGGCGTCTTCGGACAATTGCAGGACGCGCTCAACACGATTTGGGGAGTGAAAGCGAAACCGGGTCTCGGCCTTTCCGGATTTTTGCGCGCGCGATTCGTTTCCTTCGCCATGGTGGCGGGCGTTTGTTTTTTGTTGCTCGTCTCGCTCACGTTCGAAGCTGTGCTCAAAGCGATCAGCCTCTATCTCGAGGTGATGTTTCCCGGCGGCAGCACGTTCGCATTCGCGCTCTATTTTCTGGTCGACTTTGCGCTTATCGCGGTGCTGTTCGCGATGATTTTCAAATTTGTGCCCGACGCGAAAATTCATTGGCGCGACGTTTGGATCGGCGGCGTCCTCACCGCGGTGTTCTTTCTTGTCGGAAAATGGGCGCTCGGAATTTATCTCGCCAGCGGGGCGGCCGCGTCCGCTTACGGCGCGGCCAGCTCGCTCATCACCTTGCTGCTCTGGGTTTATTACTCCGCGCAGATTTTGTTGTTCGGCGCCGAGTTTACGCAGGTCTATGCCGACCAATGCGGCTCGCGCGTCGTCCCGAGCGAATTTGCCGTGCGCGTGAAACGTCACGAAGTGGAAAAATAAAGTTTGGCCGGCAGCGTGGCACCGCGGCTGCTTAATAGAGAAATCGAAAGCTAGGAACACAACAAACTAAATACTGACCTTCCTCAGCATTCAGAGCGCGGCCATTCGTGGCCGCGCTTGTTTTTTAGCGCGATGTCGATCTTGCCGATTGAAGGACGCGTGCGAGCATTCGCTCATGCCGGCCGTGATGGAGAATGCTCGACCACTTCGCGCGAAGTCATTGCCGCAGAAGTATTTTATTTCGACGGAGATTTTCACGAAGGAGCAGGCCGCGATTTTCTCGAAGCAATGGTTGTTGGTTGGACACCAAAGTCAGATTCCGAAATCGGGCGATTACTTCGTTGTCGATCTTGCGGGCGAATCGTTGATCATTACGCGTGATCAAAGATCGACCATTCGCGGGTTCTACAATGTCTGTCGTCATCGCGGGACGCGATTGAAAGAAGACGCCGGTGGTCATGCGACTGCGATTCAATGCCCGTATCATGCGTGGACGTACGGTCTCGATGGACGCCTCGTCGGCGCGCCTCACATGGACGAACTGGCCGGGTTTGATAAGGCCGACTACTCATTAAAGGCGGTGAACCTTGGAATTTGGGAGGGATTCATCTTTGTGAATCTCTCGGACAACCCGACGCCGCTGGAGAAATGGTTTGCGCCGCTCGCGCGTAAATTTTCCGAATGGAACATGTCGATCTTGCGCGCGGCCAAACGAATCGAGTACGACGTGCGCGCGAATTGGAAACTCATGTTCGAGAATTATTCCGAGTGTTACCACTGCCCCGGCGTGCATCCGCAATTGCAAAAAGTTTCGCCCTACGATTCGGCGGAGAACGATTTGACCGAAGGTCCGTTCCTCGGCGGCTTCATGAAGATGAACGCCGGCAAAAGCCTGACGATGAGCGGCAATGCGTGCGCCTTACCCGTGGGCAAGATCGACAATCTCCATCACGTTTTCTATTACTCGATCTTCCCGAACATGCTTCTCTCGCTCCACCCCGAGTACGTGATGGTGCATCAACTTCGGCCGCAATCACCCGGACGAACTCTCATTATCTGTGATTGGTTTTTTCATCCCGACGCGTTCGATCGGCAAGATTTTCGGCCTAACGACGCCATCGAGTTTTGGGACATGACCAACAAACAGGATTGGCACATGTGCGAATTGAGCCAGGAAGGCATCGCCTCCCGCGCGTATGAGCCGGGGCCATTCAGTTCACGCGAATCGATTCCGGCGGCGTGGGACCGCTATTACATCGAGCAAATGGAATAGATCGACATGCCGCCGCTGACCTACGCGAATTATCTCGATCTGGAAAAGCTGCTCACGCTCCAGAACCCGCGCTCGAGTCCGGCCGAGCACGACGAGATGCTTTTCATTATCATTCACCAGACTTACGAGCTCTGGTTCAAGCAACTGCTGCACGAGTTTGAAAAAGTGAAACGCGATTTCGCCGCGGACGACTTATTTGGCGCCATTCATTCCTTCAAACGCACCCGCACGATCATGAAAACGCTCGTCGGTCAGATCGACATTCTCGAAACGATGACGCCGACCTCGTTCAACAGTTTTCGCGACCGGCTCGAGACCGCGTCCGGATTTCAATCGGTGCAATTCCGCGAGCTCGAGTTTTTGCTCGGCTACAAGCGTGCGTCGTCGCTCGCGCATGTGAAGCCGGATTTTCCGGGCGCGGAGCGATTGCGCGCGCGCCTCGGCGAAAGAACAGTTGTCGATCTTTTCTATGAGTTTCTCGAAAAGCGCGGCGCCAAAATTCCGGAGGAAGTAAAGAAGCGCGACATCACAAAGGCGAATGAGCCTAACGAGCAAGTCCAGGCCGAACTCCTGCGTCTCTACAAGGAATGCCCGGAATGCTCGATCCTCTTCGAATTGATGACCGACTTCGATGAAGGGCTGCAGGAGTGGCGTTATCGCCACATTAAATTAGTTGAGCGAACGATCGGCGCGAAGCACGGCACCGGCGGTTCACCCGGCGTTCCGTTTTTGAAAGAGTCGCTTTTCAAGTCGGTCTTCCACGATCTGTGGGCGATCCGGCACAAGATGTAATTGTCGATCTTACGTCAGGCCCAGAAACTCGCGTGCGGTTTCTGATAGCAGGCGCGCGCGGTCTTGCTTGTTAAGATCGACAATCGATTCGATCAGCGCGCCGGCTTTTTCTTCGCCTAACGGGAACGGATAATCGGAACCAAGCGCGACGCGCTCCGCGCCGAAAAGTTTGATCAGCGCTTTCAACGCATCCGCATCGTGCACGAGCGAATCGACAAAGAAACGCGCCGGCTTTTTGTCGTGTGCCAGATATTTGCGCGGTTCGGTTTGATTATCGATCGCGACCAGGTCCGGACGCACCTGAAAGGCGTGTTCGATTCGTCCGATGGTAAACGGAAACGACCCGCCGCCGTGCGCAAAAGCGACGCGCAACTTCGGGAAACGTTCGAAAACGCCGCCGAAAATCATCGAGCAAATCGCGAGAGAAGTTTCGGCCGGCATTCCGACCAGCCAGGGCAGCCAGTATTTCGGCATGCGTTCCTTTCCCATCATGTCCCAGGGATGAACGAAGATGGCGGCGTTCAATCGCTCCGCTGTTTTCCAGACAACATCGAGTGAGGGATGATCGAGGTTTCGACAATCCGGTCCGTGGCAATGATCGTTCGGATCGACATGCGTTCCGATTTCGACGCCGCGTAAGCCCAACTCTTTGACGCAACGCTCCAATTCCTGCGCCGCAAGATCGACATCTTGTAACGGAAGCGTGCCGAGACCGACGAACCGCGTCGGAAATTGCCTAACGACTTCGGCGATGTGATCGTTCAGCAGGCGCGACAAGTCGAGCGCGTCTTTCGGCTTCGCCCAATAGCTGAACATCACCGGCACGGTCGAGAGCGCCTGCATGCTCACACCGGCCGCATCCATTTCTTCGATTCGACGCTCGGGATTCCAGACGTTGTCGGTGATGTCGCGAAAATGACGATCGCCGATCATCATGCGCGCACTGCATTCGTCGCAATGCTCCAGCCTAACGAACCCGCCGTAGCCGTATTTCTTGTCCAGGTCCGGCCACGTGCGCGGCAGGATGTGGGTGTGGATGTCGATCTTCAACGCCGAAAATCAGAACGGCTTTACTGGCTCGGGTTGCGGAACTTTGTGTCCGCATTTCTTGCACGTGCGTCGCGCGTCGTCCGCCCAGAAATCTTTCATGGCCTGACTGAAATGTTCGACAATGTCGGCGCAATCGAAGTCGATGTCTTCCACGAGCGCGCCGCAATTGTCGCAGTAGAAAATCACATGCTCCTTTTCGCCGGCCGGCCGACGGCGCTCCACCACCACGCCGATCGTGCCCGGCGGCCTAACGGGCGCATGCGGCACATTCGGCGGAATAAAAAACGTTTCACCCTCGCGCACGAGATGATCGACGATCTTGTCGCCTTCGCGGATGCGCACTTTGATGTCGCCTTTGAGCTGATAAAAATATTCCTCGGAATCGACCAGGTGAAAATCGTTCCGGGCGTTCGGTCCTTTGATCACCATCACGAAAAAATCGCGCCCATCGTAAAGATAACAATTGCTCACCGGCGGTTTGAACAAGGCCGCGTTCTCTTCGATCCAGTTCTCGAGATTAATCGGCGGCTGAACTTTCGCCGCCGACTCGCGCGCGGGTGAAGTCTGCGGTTTCGGCTGGGTCATCGTAGCCATGAGCGAGCGTACAACGTCAACCGACACGCGCAAGATCGACAACGACATTTCAGTTGAACCGCCCAACCGCGCCTCGTAGTATCCGCGGCTCCCGATGAACCGGCTTCGTCACCTCTATTGCGCCTGCGCGTTCGTTGCGCTCGCATTTTTCCCGGCGTGCGAGGACATGGAGAATGGTACCGGTCCCGGCGCGGCCGTCGTCCGCGCCGTGCAATCGGTTATTCCGAACAACGAGCCATCAGGGTGGTGGCACGATGAAAACGCGAGCGGTTCGTCGCGCATCGTCGTGAGTCTTAGCGAGCAGAAAGCATATTTTTACAAGGGTAAACATCTTGTTGGCCTAACAACGGTCTCGACTGGCAAACCCGGTTTTTCCACGCCGCCCGGCCATTATCATATCGTCTCGAAAGATCGCGACCATGTCTCGAGTGAGTTCGGCGATTATGTCGATGATTACGGCAACGTGGTGAAACCAAACATCGACGTTCGCAAAGATCACAAGCCCGCCGGCGCGCATTTCGATGGCGCGCGCATGCCGTATTGCATGCATTTCAACGGCGGTTACGCCATGCACCAGGGATACGTTCCGCCGTACGCGGCTTCGCATGGTTGCATTCGTTTGCCTAAAGGCATGGCCGAACGTTTCTTCGACGCCGCGCACGAAGGCACGCCGGTCACCGTTCGAGAGTAGTTGTCGATCTTAGCCGGGCGGCCAGGCCAGCGCGCGTTTGCCTAACAAATGCACATGCAGATGCGGCACGCTTTCGCCCGCATCAGGCCCGTTGTTGATGACAACGCGATAGCCGTTGGTGAGCTCGAGCTTTTTCGCGAGCTCGGCGGCGGTGAGCAGCAACTTCCCGAGAATGGCCGCGTCACTCTTGGTCGCTTCGGCCAAACGAGGAATGATTTTCTTCGGGACGATGAGCACATGCACGGGCGCTTGCGGATTCACATCGTGAAACGCAATCGCGTCGTCGTCTTCCCAGATGATTTTCGCCGGAATTTCGCGGGCCGCGATTTTTTCAAAAATTGTCATCGTAAGATCGACATCTACTAAGATCGACAATCACCGCAACGAACAATCCAAACGCTCGACCTCGCCCCGCAAGCTCAATTTCTCGCGCAAAAAGCACGCGATCTCCTCCCGGAGCGGGTCGCATTGCCGCGTCCAAATTTTCGTCCCGCGCAAATGTTTCACGCACGCGCCTAACGAACGCAGTTGTAAAGTCTCCGCGCCCATATCGAGCAAGGCGGTGACGCGTTTCTCGAGCAGATCGAAAAACGCGAGCTCGTATCCCGCGCCGGCTTCGAGCGCGATCTCGAGCAGGCAGATCGACACCGGCGGCGGCGTCGGCTTGAAATGCGGGACGATTTCCTTGTAACCGATCACTTTCAAAATGTGCCGCACCGTTTGCGAAAGCTGGCTGAAGGCGACGACCGATTCGTCGTTCCGCAGCCGCAGATAAAACGCAATGCTTTCGGTCACGTGATCGGTCAGCCACCAACTCGGGTAGCCGGCGTCGCTCGCCGCCCGCGTGATGGCGTCGTGCAGCCAATCGCGATTGAACTCGAAGAGCTGGCCCGAGTCGCAGCGCAAATAGGGAAACTCTTCTTTAAACGCGACCATGACTTCCTACTTCCGGGGGAAACAACTCGCTCTGGGCTGAATTTTTTTTCATGCGCCGGCCGAGCTGCTGAATCGCTTCAACGAATTCGTCGACATCGGAAAAATGGCGATGGACCGACGCGTAGCGCAGATACGCGACTTCATCGATGTCCCGCAGCTTCTCCAAAACTTTCGCGCCGATGGCGGACGAATGCACTTCGCGCCCGCTCGTTTCAAGTTCGTGCACAACCTCATCCACCATTTGTTCGAGAGTGACGAGACTAACGGATCGTTTTTCAAAAGAACGCGCAATGCTGTTAACGAGTTTGCGACGATCGAATTGTTCATGAGTCCGGTCGCGTTTGATCACGCGCAGATCGGTGCGCTCGATTTCTTCGTAAGTGGTGAAGCGATATTTGCATTTCAAACACTCGCGTCGGCGCCGGATGGTGGAGGCGTCGCGGGACTGTCGGGAATCCACGACCTTGTCGTCGGCCGACCCGCACTTTGGACAACGCATAGTGTCGCGTCACCTAGTAACACACCATATCTTGCGCCGTCAAAGAATGTTTGCGCTTGGATTGTCGATTTCCATTTCTATTCTTCACCCGCCGCCACGTGAAACCGCTTCGCTCGTTCATTGTCGATCTTGCCTGCGTCACCCTCTTGCTCGCCGTTTGCCTAACAATTGCGTGGCCGCGTTGGCGCAGCGGCATCGATTGGGGCGACGAAGGTTTTCTCGCTTACGGCGCGGTGCGAGTCATGAATGGCGAGCTGCCGCATCGCGACTTCGTTAGTCTGCAACCGCCGCTTTCCTTCTACACCGTTGCGCTTTCCTTCAAACTCTTCGGCACGTCGCTCGTGACGATGCGTGGAATGGGATTGTCGATCTTTTGTTTGATTCCGCTGTTGCTCTACGCCATCGCGCGGCCGCTGATGAATCCGGCAATTGCGTTTGCCGCGGCTCTGCCCGCATGTGTGCTCGGACTTCCGCTTTTCAATTTCGTTCCGTTCGCGGTGTGGCAGGGGATCACCGCGACATTGTTGGCGGCGCTTCTTTATTTGCGCGCCATGTCCAAAAACAATTCGTGGCTCGCCTGCGTCGCGGGAATTTGCACAGCTGTATCGCTCGTGCTCCGACACGATCAGGCGATCTATTTTTCGATGTCGATCTTCACCTTGTCGATCTTGTACCGACTCGGGGACAAAAATTTCACGTGGGATGATGTTGCGCGTCTTCTTTCGTTTTGGTTAGGCGGCGTCGCGATTGTGTTGCTGCCACTGACATTATGTTGGTGGTACGCCGGTGCGCTTCCCGAGATGTGGCGACAACTGATTCAGTTTCCCATTTCCGTTTACGGAAAGACGAGCAGTCTGCCGCTGCCGAAGATTTCGCAACAACCAACGATGGCAGATGCGGCCGCAGCGTTGCTGTTTTATTCGCCGCCGATCGTGATAATTCTGGCCACGCTCTGGTTTGTGCAGCGCGTTCTTCGCGGACGCTTCGCCCGGCGCGAAGCGATGCTCGGCTTCTTCCTGGTTTGGTCGGCCCTGTTCTATCTCCAGGCGTTGACGCGCTCGGACCTGAACCATTTGCTCATCGCGCTGGCGCCGCTGTTTCTTCTTACTGCCTTTTGCTGGAAAATTTTTGTCGACGCGATGGGCAATCGCGCAGTTTTGCGGACGATAATTTCCATCTCCGCTGCCGGATGCGCAGGCGGATTTCTCTGGCTCGTTAGGCCGGCAGTGTTGCCCGATTCAACGAAGACGACGCAGTTACTGGCGTTGAATACCGGCGGCGTTTATCTCGAGAACGGCCAATGGGTATCGGATTTGGTGACGGATGTTCAGCGTTACGTTCCGCCGAATCGCTCGATGCTGGCGTTGCCCTATCAACCCATGTTCTATTTTCTCTTGGAGCGCCGCAATCCGACGCGCTGGAATTATCTCTGGCCCGGCGATCAAACGACAAAGGAACATGTCGATCTTGTGCAACAGGCGATGCGCGATCCGCCGTCCGCCATCTTCATCACCGGCGAGAGCGAGATGGCGAAATACGCGCCGGAAATTCTCGACTACATCCACGGCGAATATCACCGCGACGCGGATTTCGGTCGGCTGACAGTTTACTTGCCTAACGAGACTACGCCGCCTTAACTGGCGCGGGCGCTTTTTTGGCGCGCGGGACCTTGGCCGCGAACTCGAAACCGATCTTGCCGTTTTCCAATTTCAAATGCGCCGAAAACGCGCGGCCTTTTTTGGAAATAAATTTCGGCAGCAAATCGGTTTTGCCATGGGCGATGAGTTTCTGCACCTGCTCCTTCGGAATTTCGCGCTGCAGAATTGTTTTACTCAAACGGAACGTGCAGGTCTTCGGCTTGGCCACCGCGTTTTCGCACGCATACGCGCGCGCGAGCTCGTAAACCTGCCCCTTCTGGCATACCGGGCAAAGCCCTAACGACTCCTGTTTGTCCTTGTCGATCTTTTGGTCGGCCTCGTCCTGTCCTTCGAAATCAAATTGCGGCTTCTTGTCTTCGCCGATCTTCACCACCGCTTCGAACGCCCGTCCCATTTTGCTGCGAAAACCTTTGAGCGGACCGATCCGGCCCTTGGTCAGCAACTCGCTCGCTTCTTCCGGCGTGAATTGACGCGAGGCCATCGTCTTCCACATGAGCCAGTCGCAATTCGCGCAGCGAAACGTCTTGTAATCCTCGCGCACCGGCCCACTGCCGCAGTTCGGACATTTCGCATCGAGCACGACGTATTCGCCCTCAATGTGTTCGCCTTTAAAATTGCGCACCTTCTCGACGATCTCTTTCGTTAGGCCGCGGATGTCGTGCATGAAATGTTGTCGATCTAATTTTCCATGCGCCATTTCTTTGAGGCGAAATTCCCATTCGCCGGTCAACTCCGGCGCGCACAACACGTCCGTGTGCAAATTTCGCAGCAGCGTGATGAGCGAAAGTCCTTTGGCCATCACGATCAGCTCGCGCCCTTTGCGCTCGATATAACCGTCCATGATCAAACCTTCGATGATCTGCGCGCGCGTCGCCGGCGTCCCCAGACCGCGCTCGCGCATCGCTTCGCGCAATTCTTCGTCCTCGACCAGCTTGCCCGCGCCTTCCATGGCGGAGAGCAAGGTCGCTTCGTTAAATCGCGCCGGCGGCTTGGTTTCATTCTCCTTGATGTCGATCTTTTCCACCCGCGCGGTTTCGTTAGGCGAAATCGCTACCACGGCTTCTTCATCGGCGCCGGCAGCTTCGCGACCGTAAACGGCCAGCCATCCGGGATCGACAATCACCTTTCCTTCGGTCTTGAACGGCTCACCTTCCACGCGCGTGATGCGGGTCGTCACTTCAAATTGCGCGGCCGGATAAAAGACCGCGATCGTTCGCCGCGCGACCATGTCGAAAACTTTTCGCTCGAATTCATCGAGATGCGCCGGCGATGCGCCCGTTGGAATGATCGCGTGTTGATCGCTCACCTTCGCGTTGTTAAAGACGCGCTTTGTCGGCTTCACCCAGTTTTGCTCCAGCGCCTTGCGCGCGTGCTGCGCCAGCGTCGCGTCCTCAAACGTCGACATCACCTTGCGCACCTGCGCGAGATTATCTTCCGGCAAATAGCGCGAATCGGTCCGCGGATACGTCAGCACCTTATGCTTTTCGTAAAGTGCTTGCGCGATCTGCAACGTTCGTCGCGCGCTCAAACTAAAACGGCCGTTCGCTTCGCGCTGCAACGTCGTCAGGTCATAAAGCAATGGCGACGCTTGCGTCGTCGGCTTTTTCTCCTCTGTGATCGTGCCGGTCTTGCCCGCGCATTTCTCCTGGATCGCGACCGCCTGTTCCCGATTCCAAATTCTTTCCGCGCGCGCATCTTCGTCGCCGTCCTTCTTGAAATTTTCGTCGAACCAGCGACCACGATAATTGCCGGCGGCGACGCCGAATTCACCGTGCACTTCAAAATAGGGGCGCGGCTTAAATGCGCGGATCTTTTCCTCGCGCGCCGCGAGAATGGCGAGCGTCGGCGTTTGCACACGACCGGCCGTCGTTTTTTGAAAGCCGCCCGTGCGTGAGTTGAATGAGGTGAGCGCGCGCGTCGCGTTGATGCCGACCAGCCAGTCGCTCTCCGCTCGCGACAACGCCGCATCGGCCAGCGGTTGCATTTCCTCATCCGATCGCAAATGCGCGAAGCCTTCGCGGATCGCTTCCGTTGTCATTGATTGCAACCAGAGACGTCGGGTCGGCTTTTTCACGCCGCTCCATCGCATGGTGTTGCGGAAAATCAGTTCGCCTTCACGGCCGGCGTCACACGCGTTGATGATCTCCGTCACATCCGGCCGCTTCGCCAGTTTCTTCAATACCTGCAAGCGCGATTTATTTTTTTCGATCGGCGAGAGATCGAAATGATCCGGCAACACCGGCAGGTTCTCAAGATTCCACTTGCCGCGTTTTACCTCGGCTCCTTCCGGCGGAACCATCTCAACCAGGTGGCCCACCGCCGACGAGATGACGTATTGATCGTTCTCGAAGTAATCCTTCTCGTTATGAAACTTGCCCAGGGCGCGGGCGAGGTCGCGCATGACGCTCGGCTTTTCCGCGATAATCAGGGCTTTGGACATAACAGGAAGGCGGGAATCGAAACGCAGATGTCGATCTTTTGCAAGTCATAGCACTTCGCGCGCCGCCTAACGAAGTCGCGCCGTTCTCGTTAGCGTTAACCGAGTTTGACGAAGAATTTGCCAGGGAGCTGTTTCACCAAGTGTTTCAGTTCCAGCCGCAGCAATGTCGCTGAAACCGCCGCGCTCGGCAATTCGCTCCGCGCCGCGATACTGTCGATCGACGTCTCCGCCGCATCAATCGCATCGTACACGCGCCGTTCCTCTTCGCTCAACGTCGGCAACGGCCGCGCCGCCGCTTCCGGCGCCGGCTTCGTTTCCGGCAGCAGAATTTGCAGATCGTCCAGAATATCATTCGCGCTCATCACCAATTTCGCGCCCTGTTGAATCAGCCGATTCGATCCCATCGCGCTTGGCGCGTTCATTTGTCCCGGCACCGCGTAAACGGAGCGGCCCTGCTCGAGCGCTTGGGACGCCGTAATGAGCGCGCCGCTATTTAATCCCGCTTCGACCACGAGCACGCCATGACTCCAACCGCTGATAATGCGATTGCGCATCGGAAATGTTTGTCGATCCGGTTCGATTGCCATCGAGAACTCGGACACAACCGCGCCATTGCCATTTGCAATTTTTTCCGCGAGCGCACGATTCTCCGGCGGATATAACTTCGCTAATCCGGAGCCGATCACGGCGATCGTGCGGCCTTTTGCCGCGAGCGCGCCTTGATGCGCGGCGGTATCGATTCCGCGCGCGAGTCCGCTGATTACAGTTAGGCCGGCGTAAGCAATTTGATACGCCAGCTTCTTCGCCGACTCGGTCCCGTAATGCGTCGTGCGGCGCGCACCGATGATTGCGATCGCGTGATGATCTCGATCTTGCAGCTCGCCCCAGACGTAGAGAACGATCGGTGGCGCGTGAATTTCGCGGAGCGGTTTCGGGTACTCCGGCGAATTTTGCGTGATGACATTCGCGCCGAATTCGCGAATGCGTCTCAGCTCCGCTGCAAGATCGACAATCGATTCCCAATTCGAAATCTGCTCGGTCACTTCGCGGCCGATTCCTTCGGCGCGACGAAGCTCGTCGCGTTTCGCTGCGAGCACGCGCTCCGGCGTCTCGAAAACTTCGAGCAACTTCCGCAGCCTAACGGGACCGACCGTCGGCAGCATGTTGAGCGCGATGCACGCTTCGGTCGCGTTCATCCGTCAACGTTCGCGCGAATCAAAATGGAATCTCGTCTTCGTCCGGCTCAGACTTGGCCGCGCCTTTCGGGGGCGCAGTTGTCGATCTTGTCGATTGTCGATCTTCGCCGCCGCCATCACCGCCGCCGGGGCGACTGCCTAACAACTGCAACGCTTCGCCGATGACTTTGAGCTTGCTCCGTTTTTGGCCGGATTGCTTGTCATCCCACGTATCCATTTGCAGGCGCCCTTCGATTAAACACGGCCTGCCTTTTTTTAAATACTCCCCCGCGATTTCCGCGGTGCGTCCCCACAAAGTCACATCGACGAACGTAACTTCCTCGCGCTTCTCGTTGTTGTCGGTCGTGTAAACGCGATTCACCGCCAGACCGATGTCGGTCACGGCGGTGCCTTTCGGCGTGTAGCGCACTTCCGGGTCGCGCGTCAGATTCCCGACTAGGATGACTTTATTGAAACTGGCCATCCGCCAGTTGTAGCGAGATTACTTGGCCTTCGCCAACTTTTTCGGCTCGCGCTCTTTCTTCTCTTTTTTCGCGACCAGCCGCTGGTAATGCTGCCGATAAACTTCGGGATCGAGTTTGAATTTGGAACGCAATTTCGTGATCAACTGCGAGTCGGCCTGGAAAACAAAATTCACGTAGTAGCCGGCGTCGAGCGGGCCCGCAACATAGGCGAACGGCCGCTTGTCCATTTTCTGCACCTGCTCGACCTGCGCGCCTTCTTTTTGAAACTCCGACTCAAGCCGGTCGATGATGTCTTTGACGGTGTCTTCTTTACCTTGCGCGTTGAGCACCATGAACGCTTCGTAACGGTTCTTCATTCTTCTGATTTGTTAAACTGGTTCATCGCGGAAACGACGCCGTTGTCAATCGCATGTTTCACCGCTTCGGCCGCACGTTCGATTGTCGATCTTACGATTGGCTTCTCCTCTTCGAAAAATTTGCCGAGCACGAAATCGGTCGCGCCGCGCTCCGGCGCCGAGCCGATCCCGACGCGTAATCGCGGAATCTTGTCCGTCCCGAATTGCACAATGATCGATTCGATTCCGTTATGTCCGCCCGTTCCGCCATCCGGACGCAGCCGAATCCGGCCTAACGGCAACGCGAAATCGTCGAACACGATGAGCATTTCGTTAGGCTCGATTTTGTAGAACTGCGCGATCGCGTGCAGCGGCTGTCCGCTACAATTCATGAAGCTCTGAGGCTTCGCCAGCAATGTCTCGCCAACTTTCGCGGTGAGCGCGTCCCACTTTGTCGATCTTTCCCATGTCGATCTTGCCGAGTCGGCAAGTTGATCGACCACCATGAAGCCGATGTTGTGACGCGTCGCGGCGTAGTCCGCGCCGGGATTTCCCAGACCGGCGACCAGACGAATGCGCGGCTCCAATTATTTCTTCGGCTCTTTTTCCTTCGTCGCCGTTCCCGCCGGAGAAGTCGCTGCCGCTTCGCCTTCGGCCGGTTTCTTCTCGGTGATGACTTCCGGTCCGGGCGCTGCGCCTTCCGCTGCCACTGGCGTCGGCTCTTCTTCCACCACCGGTGCGAGCACCGAGAATACTGTCAGGTCCGGTTGCACTTTCGCGACGACGCCGTCCGGCAACTGCAGATCGCGCACGTGAATCGCGTCGCCGATGTTGAGATTGGAAACATCGACCGCAATTTTGTCCGGCAAATCTTTTGGCAAACATTCCACCGCGAGCGAGCGCAGATTTTGTTCGAGCAAACCGCCAAAGTTTTTCACGCCATTCGGTGTGCCGGAGCCTTCCACCGGAATATCGGCATGGATTTTTTCGTCCATCGAGATCGCATGAAAATCGACATGGAGAATGTCGCCGCCGAGCGGTGAATGCTGCACTTCCTGCAAGAGCGCCATGCGGTTGCCCTTCTCGCCGTCGATCTCGAGCTCGACCAAAATGTTTTCGCCCGAAGCGTGCTTGAGCATGTTTGAAACATCGCGCGCCGAAACCTGCAATGGCTGCGGTTTGTTTTTGCCGCCGTAAACGACGGCGGGAATGCGTCCCTGCGCTTTAAGTTTGCGCGCCGCCGATCTTCCGACCGCTTCGCGCGTTTCCGCTTTAAGTTTTACCTGCTTGGCCATGGTGAGTGATTGTCGATCTTGTTACTTGTCGATCTTGAACAGCGACGACACGGACTCGTCATTATGAATCCGTTTTATGCCTTCGCCTAACAATTCGGCGACGCATTGCACGTTGATCGAGAACCCCTCGACCTCCCGCACCGGCGTGCTGTTGGTCGTAACTAGTTCCTTAATTTTGGATTTTTGCAATCGCGGAATCGCCATATCCACGAGGACGGCGTGGGAGACGGCGGCGTAGATGTCGCCCGCGCCGGCCTTCTTTAACGTCTCCGCTGCGGAAACGAGCGTGCCCGCGGTCTCGGTGAGATCGTCCACCAGTAAAACGTCTGCGCCCTCGACCTCGCCGATGAGATATAACGCTTCCGTCTCACTCGCGCTCTTGCGTTGCTTCGCCACGATCGCGAGACCGGCGTCCAACGCCTGCGAATACGCCGACGCCATTTTTAATCCGCCGACATCAGGCGAGACCACGACCGTCTTTTTCGTTAGGCGCTCGCGCAGATAACGGATCAAGACCGGCATCGAGTAAAGATGATCGACCGGAATATCGAAGAAGCCCTGCACCTGTTGCGCGTGCAGGTCCATCGTGAGCACGCGACTCACGCCGGCCGCGGTGAGAAGATTCGCGATGAGTTTGGCGGTGATCGGAACCCGCGGTTTATCTTTGCGGTCCTGGCGCGCATAACCGAAAAACGGGATCACCGCCGTGATGCGGTCCGCGCTCGCGCGTTTCGCCGCGTCCACCATGATGAGTAATTCCATCAGATGCTCGTTCGTCGGCGGCGAAGTCGGTTGAATCAGGAAAACGTCGCGACCGCGCACGTTCTCCTCGATTTTCACATACGTTTCGCCGTCCGGGAACGAGCTCAACGTCGCCGCGCCTAACGGCGTCCCGATGAACTTGCAGATACGCTCCGCCAATTCGCGGTTGGCCGAACCGCTGAAAACTTTCATCTCGGGTTGAAGCGCGAACATCGGCGAGGCCGCAAGTTATCCGTGCAAGATCGACATGTGCAATCCAAGAATCTGTTAATCGACGATAACGGGGTTCACGTGCCAATCTATACCTCGGCTGTGTGCGTATTCGCTAAGCCGAGTGACGACCTCGTCGCGCGGGTAAACAAATCGTGGCGGGTCGTCGTTCCATTCAACGTACGTGCCCGGCGGCAAAGTGCTGAGTTCCTCCATTAAACGGATAGCGCCACAATTGTGATTCCATTTCACGAACCAGTTGGCGATAAATGAATCGAATTTGTTTTTGGGAACTAACACGAAGCAAAGGTCGTGATCACTGCTTTCCCAAGTTAGAAGCGAGTAGCCTTCACGTACATCTGTGACCTTAACGGCAAGCTCTCTGGCTTTGCCGATTTCGTTTCCAATCAATACGCCAATTCCAAAAGAAATGAGAGCAACTAGCGCATAGATCGACAATCTATCCCTGTGTCGCATGTGTTGCTGGACTCATCGAAACACTCTGGCGCGCAGTTGCCAATTAATTATAATGCGCCAAACTACGCTCCCTCCATGACCTCCGCTGACGTCATCGTCGTCGAACGCCCCGCGACGAATTCCAAAATCTTCGCGCACACGCGCTGGGATGTGCTCCCGCTCGCGGGCGGGTTGTTCCATCTCGCGTTTTTCTTCGCGCTTTTCTTTCTCTATCCGCACACGCCGCTCTGGATCATGCTCGTCCTCGGTTTCGTTTACGCGTTGATGGTGAACGCGAACATCAACGGCGTCGGTCACAACTTCATTCACAATCCATTCTTCCGCGCGCCGCTGTTGAACCGTCTCTTCAGCGTCACGCAATCGGTCGCGTGTTGTTTTTCGCAGACGATGTACGACGCCGTCCACATGCAACATCACAAGGGCAACTCGGACCGGCAGGACGAAACGGGCGACACCATCGATTGGTTGTCGATCTATCGCCACGGCCACGACGGCGAAGCGGAGAATCCGTGGAGCTACGTTTTCCTCAGCTTTTTCCGCGACGACGTCGGCGCCATTCGCAAAGAACTGCGCAAACGCGGCAATGGCGATTTATTCTGGGGCACGCTCGAGCTCGTCGCGTTCGCCGTCACGCTCTTCGTTCTCTTTTTGTTCAACTGGCGTTACGTCATTTTCTATTTCCTGCCGTTTTGGTATCTCGGGCATTGCTTCAGTTATTTGAACGGTTACTTCCGCCATTACGGCGCGAACCCTGACAAACCGATCGCGTGGGGCGTGAGCAGCTACGGCAAGATCTACAACTGGCTCTTCTTCTACAACGGCTACCACGCCGAACACCATTTCCGGCCGAAAGTGCATTGGACGAAAATGGAAAAGTTCCGCGAATCGATTGTCGATCTTCAGAAACAGGAAGGCGTCCGCGTCATCAAACGCGCGCACATGCTCGGCTTCCTCGATCCGGATCTGCCGGAATATCCGAAGCGGAAGAAATCCGAGCCGACACAGACCGTGTCGCGGGAAATCTCGGTCTGACGACAGCCCAGGGGAGCGTAATCCGATGGTCGAGCCGCAGCCGTGGCAAGATGATGCAAAGACATACATGGATCGTCACGATTGGGCCGGCGCGATTCCATCTCTTGAGCGGGATATTGTTGAGCATCCATTAGATCCGTGGAGTCGGATATTTCTCGGCGTTTGTCACGTTGAGCTGAAGAACTTTGACCTTGCTCTTACCCATTTCCGCGCTGCCGAATCACTCGCGCCCGACCTTAGCGCTCCGGTAGGTTGCCAAGGAGACGCTCTTTGCGCGGCGGGGAAGTGGGAAGAAGCGGGCGAGTTTTACCGTCGCGCGCTCGAAATGAATCCGACAGATGAGCTCGCTATGAAGAACTGGAAATGGTGGAATTCGCAAATAGAGAATGCCTAACTAGCAAAAGAGCGCCGCAGTTTCTCCTTTTTGGTTTCGCAATCGTCGTTCAAGCGACGCACGTCGGTGAGCAATTGCTGCTGCAATTGCTCGGCTTCTTCGAATTTGTCCGCCATCTGCGCCTTGACGATTTGGTCCTTCAGGAAGACTTCGCGCTCGGCGATTTTCGCTTTGAACGTCGCGTCGATCTCGGCCAATTGCTTCTTCTGGTCGTCCGTGAGCGTAACGCTCGGCGTATTTTTCGCCAACCGCTCCATTGCTAATTCGTAGGCCGATTTCATTTCGTCACTTGAATCAATCGCAAGATCGACAAGTTACAAGATCGACATGTCACATGTGAAACTGCTCAGCACCGATTTCGACGGCACGATTGTCTCGCGCGTGAGCGAGCCGGCGCTCGATCGCGATTGCATGAAACTCATTCGCGAATTGCAAAACGCCGGCGCCATCTGGGCGATCAACACCGGCCGCTCCGTCGATCTGCTCGAGTCCGGCCTGACCGATTTCGAATTCCCGATGCGCCCCGATTTTATCCTAACGAGTGAGCGCGACGTCTTCCGTCCCGGATCGAACGGCGAGAAATGGGAGGCGTTCGGCGATTGGAACGAACGTTGCGCGCGAGAGCATGCCGAACTTTTTTCCTCAGCCGAATCGGTTCTCGCCGAAGTGGTCGATTTCGTGAACCAGAAAACGAAGGCGCGTTTGATTTACGAAACGACAGAACCAATTGGCCTCATCGCAACGGATGAAGAAGAGATGAACCGCATCACCGAGTTCATTGCGGAGGCGCAAACGAAACAGCCGAAGTTCAATTACCAGCGCAACACCGTTTACCTGCGCTTCTGCCACGCCGATTACCACAAAGGCGCGGCATTGGCCGAGCTGGCGCGTTTGATCGACATTCCGCGCGAAAACATTTTCGCCGCCGGCGATCATCACAATGACGTCTCGATGTTGGATGGAAGCGTCGCCGCCATGCCCGCTTGTCCATCGAATGCAATCGATGAAGTGAAGGACACCGTGCGAAATGCGAAAGGTTTCATCGCCGAGCGCGAACACGGCGCGGGCGTTTACGACGCGCTCAAACATTTTCTTCTGTAGCGGCACGCATGTCGCGTGCGGCCTAACAATCTCGCAGCCGACACGGCTGCCGCTACAAAGAAACGCCCCGCGCCCTTACCGCGCCTGATTCAACTTCGCCTGCTCGTGTTCGATCAGCGTGTCGTAACCTTTGATCTGGCGCTCGAGCATTTTCTTTTCGTCCTTGTCTTTGGTCTCGCGATGCCGGCGTTCCAGCTCTGCTTTCTTCTTTTGTAAACGCTCAAGCTCTTCCTCGGCCCGCTGGATTTGCGGATCGTGCGCGATCATCACCCGGTTGTCGTGCACCTTCTCTTCCGCGCGATGTTTCTCCTCCTTGCGCGCTTCATCGCCGTGCAATCGCTTTTCGTCTCGCCTCAATTTCTCATCCGCCCGCCGCCGATCATCCGCATGATGATGTCGATCTTCCCCGCCGCCACCGCTCACGCCAACGCCAACATTCACATGGCTCGCGATTGATTTTAGAACATTACCTGCGTTCGGCCCGGATGGCGGAGGCGGTTGCGCAGATTGCTTTGGCTGTTCCGCGCATTTCGGACAAATGCATTCGCCGGTTTTTCCATCACGCCAGGCTTGCTGATCTTTGTCCCAAAAGAAATTTCGACCACTATTGTCATCGTAAGCAGTCGAATGGTCGAGCGGATCCCGGTGAACTGAGTGGCCTGTCACGCGGCCAAGAGTGATCTCCGGCTTGTCGAATTTCGTAAAAAGGCAGCAGTAGAGAGCGTCCTCAAGATTTTTCGGAGTTACCGATTCTCCGGTCTTTCCATCCTTCCAAGTCTTCGTTTTCTTGTCGTAGAAAAAGTTCCGACCAGTATTGTCATCATAGGCGGTCGAATGGTCTATGGGATCCCGGTGAACTGAGTGGCCTGTCACGCGACCAAGAGTGATTTTCGGCTTATCAAACTTCTCGAATAGGCACGTATACAAAGCGTCTTCCAAGGCAGCATCCGTGGCACGCGTTTGCCTAACTTCTTTTTCCGCAGCGTTACAGGTGACTGGGCCCATTACATTGATTGCGGTCAGTGTGACCACGAAAAGCATTCGGGTTTTTCCACGATCGATACTGGTACCGCTCATGATTTGGTTTTCTTTTGCAGTGGCTTCTTGCATTCGATAGTCAGGCGCCACTCCCATATCATTGTAACTTCGTGAGTACTAGCGTCAGTGTATCCAGTGTCGGTATCCTTAATACTAAGGTTGGTGAATACGGGATAACAATTCCCATCGCATTGATGATCATCTATTGCGTCAATGAACGCTTGCACCGCCTTGTGAATTGCTTTTTGAGTGGCTTTCTCCTTGACGGTGTCCGTACCGGACGCTCTGCCGCTGTATGGCTGCGGTTTACACGGACAGGAAAGTTTCATTCTTGTAAATCCGCTGAAGAGGCTCCCTGATGAAGCGGCGAGAGCGCGTCACGCCAGGAAAGCGGATCGATGGTTTGTTAGGCGCGAGAATACGAATTCGGCGCGGGCGAGGTCAATCCGGAAAAGATTTAGCCACGGATGGACACGGATGAAACATGGATCGGATTACCGGAAAAGCCTTTCTGCATCCGTGTAAATCCGTGTTCATCCGTGGCGATTCTATTCTGCGACAGAAAGCGCCAGCAGCGCGTCGGCTTCGATTTTTCCCGCGAAACGATTCGTCATGTAAGTGAGAAGCAGGACCCAAAAGGAAAGGGCGAGGCCGAAGAGCGGGAATTGCAGCGCGAGCGGCAACGAATAGATGATGGCCATCAATGGAATCCAAACCGCCCACGTCGCGACCAATGTCGGGATGATTTTGTCGCGATAATGTTTCCAGGTGAAAAGATCGCGCACCGGGCCTAACGAGACGCCGTTGTTCTTCCATTCGTAGGTCAGGACGCCGAAGGGAGCGGCGAAAAACGGATTGTAGCCGAATTGATCGAGCAAAATTTTCGTGCACACCACCGGCACGGTCACGACATCGCCGAACCAACCGGCGAACGAGCGGTACATAAGATCGACAAGTGAACCATCGAATCCCCAGACCGGAATGGTGAAGAGCAAATTGCGCAGATTGCCGCGATGCGGCCGGCCGCGTTGGAAAAACAAAATGAGAAACAATTCCGGAATAAGCGCACCCGCCGTGACCGACGCGACAATAACAAAGGGCAAGCCGTGTTCGCGTTTGAACTCGGCGAGCCGTTGCAATGCGCGCGCGACGGACGGATTCGTGTAATACGCGATCAACAGCGCGAGCATGAGCGCCTGAATGATCAGCGCCGGAACAGCGTTCGCCTTCGCCGCTTCCCAGCCGAGCGTCAGCGGCGTCCGCGCTTTCTGCATCGCAGCGGCCTAACGAATCACCAGCGTACGTTCGCGCTGGCGCCGCCGGGGCTCACGCCCGGTTCCATGCTGCCTTCGCCGGTTTTTTCGCCCGCAACCGGCGTGGACGATTGCGTCGAGCTGTCGCTCGCAAGATCGTCGTGGGCACAGGCGCCCAAAAACAAACTCAAGCCCGAAAGCGTGCAAAGAATCCATTTCATCGCCGGGACGTTAACCATGAATGCCCGCCGCTCCAGTGCCATTTGTCATTCCGAGCGAAGTCGAGGAATCTCTTACTGAGACTGAATGAGAATGTCTCGACTTCGCCCGACATGACAAAGGCACAAAAGATCGACATCAAATCTTTGCAGATCGACGAATTGCGCGCGATCGCGCAACCGGCGTATCGCGGCGGGCAGATTGCGGATTGGCTCTACAAGAAGCGCGCGAGTGCGTTCGAGGAGATGACGGATTTGCCGGCGAATTTGCGCGCGGACCTGGCGGAGAAATTTTCATTCGGCAAGATCGACATCGTCCGTGTGCTCGGTTCGCGTGACACGACGCGGAAGTTTCTCTTTCGATTGAACGACGGCAACTTGATCGAATCGGTTTTGATTCCGGCTTCGCCGGCGTTGTATGGATCGCGCTCGGATCGGCGAACGATTTGCGTCTCGACGCAAGTCGGCTGCGCGTACGGCTGCAAATTTTGCGCGAGCGGCCTGGAAGGTTTTTCGCGGAACCTCGCGCCGAATGAAATTGTCGATCAACTCATCGCGGTCGAGCGCGAGAGCGGCGAAAAGATCGACAATGTCGTCTTCATGGGAATGGGCGAGCCGCTCGCCAATATCGACAACGTCACCCGCGCGATTCGGATCATCAATGCGCCATGGGGTCTCGGTATCGGCGCGCGCCGCATCACCGTTTCAACGAGCGGACTGGTGCCGCAAATTCGCCAACTCGCCGATGAGCCTTTGCAAATTCGTCTCGCGATTTCGTTGCACGGCGCAACCGACGACGTGCGCGACCGCATCATGCCGATCAACAAACGCTACAAGATCGACATGTTAATGTCGGCCTGTGAGTACTACGCTTCGCGCAAGAAGCAGTGGCTCACGTTCGAATACATTCTCATCGCCGGCGTGAACGACTCCGACGAGCAAGCGCACTTGCTCGCGAAACATGCGCGACGCGTTTCGGCGAAAGTGAATTTGATTCCCTACAACACCGTGGCCGGTTTGCCCTGGTCGCGACCAACGCAAGATCGACAAGAACAGTTCTTGTCGATCTTACACGGGCACGATGTGGCGGCGACGTTGCGCCGCGAGAAAGGTCACGACATCGACGCGGCGTGCGGCCAATTGCGTTTGCAAACGCAGCGAGAATTGCAGGCAAAAACTTTTGCGCGCGCGTAGAAGCGGCGTTAAGTCGTTTCGTTATGTCCGATTTCGAGGGCGAGAGCGATCGCGCGTGGGACGAATACGATTGGGAACGGTTTCTCCAACAGCAGGACTCGAAGACGGAAAAATACATGGAGCTGCTGGAGAAATATCTCGACGATCCGCGGCGCGATGAAATTATCGCGCGCGAAATGGGCTGGACGCATTTGCAAAATGCGGAGGACTGGAGCGCGGAGGTCGATGAGTTGATGAGCGAAGAGGACGATGTCGATCTTGTTGAAGACGAGGTGGTCGAAGCGGAAACGGAAGAGTCGCCGTTCGAGTCGTTCGAAAATCACGCGTTGTATCGGGCGGCCTTTGGCCTAACGATCTGGATCGACGAGTTGTTCGACCGGGAGGCGGCGCTGCAAAATGAGCCGGCGGCGGTAAAACTGGCGACGCAATCGGCGCTAGCGAGCGCGAAGCTCGCGGCCGCATTGAGCGATCACGATCCGGACGAAATCGGGATGACGATCGCGTATTTGAAACGCGCGTTGAAGGCGATGAGCACGGCCTTGGAGGCCGCGGCCGAGCTGGTGATGAGAAAACACGTGAACGCAGAGCAATATTCCGTATTACAACAGCGCCTCTTCCAAGTGCGCGACGGCATCATCACCTTGATGGGGGAATATCGCGGGGAATGGCGGCGGCGATACGGAAGTCGCTGATTCAGTTACAGAAATCAATCGACCCGGGGCATCCAGAAAGCGCTCGTGCTGCGTTGAATAAAGTAGGGTCCCACACGTCCAAATATGCAAATAGAGACGCCGCCGGCGCAGACCGAAGTCTCGGAAATCGAGCTGGTGAAAAGATGCCAGCGCGGTGAGGCGAAGGCCTTTGACGAGCTCGTGACGCGCTACCGGACGAGGATTTTTGGAATGATCTACAACATGGTGCATAACGAGCAGGACGCCTGGGACCTCGCTCAAGACAGCTTCCTCAAAGCGTGGAAGTCGATTGGGCGCTTTCGCGGGAAGTCTTCGTTCTACACTTGGATTTATCGGATCGTCATGAATGTGACCATCGATCACATGCGCAAGAAGCAGATCAAGGGCGGCGGGGCGGAATTCGATGATCGGATTCAGCTCAAAGAAATCGAGCCCGCGGCCAAGACGGCGCCCAAGGCGGACGAGCTTCCTTTTGAGCGAATGGAACGCGGGGAATTACGTCAAAAGATCGACAACGCGATTGCCCAATTAACGCCCGAACACCGGGCAGTGATTTTAATGAAAGAAACCGAAGACATGCAGTATCACGAGATAGCCGAAGCGCTGGGATGCTCGATCGGCACCGTAATGTCGCGCTTGTTTTATGCGCGCAAAAGACTGCAGAATCTGTTGAAGGATGTTTATGAAAACGTTTGAGGAGAAATTTACAGCGTGGGTCGACGGCGAACTCACCGGCAAAGAGCTGGTCGAGTTTGAAGCGTCGCTGCCGGACCGCGCCGCGGCCGAAGCCGAAAAGCGCGAGATGCAAAAGCTGGGTGCATTCCTCAAACAAGAACTCGCGGCCCAGCCGTTCGCGAATGAAGAATTTTTCTCGCATCAAATCAGGGAGGAGATCGGGCGCGACCAAACCGCGCAAGATCGACATGGGACAAGATCGACATGGTGGACCGTGCCGCGTCTGGCCTGGGTGGGCGCGACCGCAATCGCCCTGTTTGTTTTGTTCAGTGTGATGTTCGTGCGCGAGAACGCGCCGGAGTCGCAGTCGCCTTACCTGACGCAAATCCTGAACGCACGCGTTGATCCGGTGGAGAATCCGAATGCAACAATCGCGATGTTCGAGTCGCAGAAGAACGGCGACGAGCGCGTGACGGTGTTGTGGACGGAGGGATTGAAATCACTGCCAGCAGAATTTGCGGCAAAATAGGGCCGACGGCCATGCGAGTCTGCGCTGCGTTGTTCACCTTTTGGGTGGTGATTGCGGCAGCGCCTTTCAGCCGGGCCGATCATGTTTGGAGCGGTTTGGTCATGGCCGAGAATGTGGAGAAGCCACATCCGCCCCCGCCGCAGGTCGCGCCGTTTGAGAAAACTCTGACCGAATTGTTCGGTTACAATCAATTCGAAGTCATCGGCGAGTCGAACAAGACGCTAAAGACGGGGCAGGAGGACTGGTTGGCGTCGAGCAAATATTTCTCGCTGCACGTCGATGCGCGCGGCGAAAGCGAAGGCGGTTACGAGCTCGCATTGAAATTGTATCAAGAGCAGCAACTGCTTCTCGAAACGGACACCAAGTTAAGCAAGGACAGTCCACTCGTGATCAAAGGGCCCCAGGTCGGAGGTGGGCAATTAATTCTCGTGCTTGTCGTGACGAACGATGACGAGAAGGCCGGGCCCGACGATGGGCACTCGCGACATCGTGCCAAACAATCGAATGCCGCGGCGAACGCGTGGAAGCGCCTGACCCGTTTCGTGCGCAACGCGTTGCCGTGATTGAATCGCGGGCCTATCTCGCGTAAGTGGCTGCGATGCGTTTTTCGCTCGCGGCTGTTTTCATCGCCATAGTTGCGTCCATGCGCGCGGAGCAGCCGTTCGATTTCGCCGGCACGCCGGGCAAACTGCCGAAGACAGTTTTGCCTAACGAATACGCCGTCCGGATCGTTCCGAAGATCGACAACTTCACGTTCGCTGGCAACGAGACCGTCAAGATCGACGTAAAAGCGCCCACGCGTGAGCTTGTCCTTAACGCGCTCGAGTTGGAAATCGCGAGCGCCGCGGTGGACGGCCAGCCGCTTCCGAAAAGCTCGATCAAGATCGACAAGAAGGAAGAATTGTTGCGTCTAACTTTGCCTAACGAGCTGCCGGCGGGCGCGCACACGCTTGCGCTCACATTCAGCGGCAAGATCAATCAGCAAGGCCAGGGACTGTTCTACATGCGCTATCAGGAGCAGGGGACGGGCGCGAAAAAGATCGCGCTCGGGACGCAATTCGAAGCGACCGACGCGCGTCGATTTTTTCCCTGTTGGGATGAGCCGAGCTTTCGCGCGCGTTTTCAGTTAACGGCGATCGTTCCGGAAAATTGGCTCGCGGTTTCGAATATGCCGATCGAATCGGAACAAAAGATCGACAATGGAAAAGAAGTTCGATTCGCGGCGACGCCGCCGATGGCGAGTTACTTGAACGTATTTTGCGCGGGCGAATTTGATTTTGTCGAAACGAAAGTTGGCGAGACGCAGATCCGCGTCATCACCACCAAAGGAAAAGCAGAGTGGGGGCGTTACGCGCTCGAGAGTTCGGCGAAAATTCTCGAATACTACAACGATTACTTCGGCGTCCCGTATCCATTGCCGAAACTCGACCAGATCGCGATTCCCGGTGGATTCGGGGGCGCGATGGAAAACTGGGGCGGCATTACTTATTTCGAAAGCGCGCTCTTGTTCGATCCGGAAAAATCTTCCGAAGACACGAAGCAAAATATTTTCGCGGTGCTTGCGCACGAGATGGCGCACATGTGGTTCGGCGATCTCGTGACCATGGCATGGTGGGACAATCTTTGGCTGAACGAAGGGTTCGCGTCGTGGATGGGAACGAAGTGCACCGCTCATTTCAATCCGCAATGGGAAGTTTGGCTGCGCAAAAATGTGCCGCGCAATCCGACTCGTCGCGTCGGGACGTCGCACGATCAGGCGATGGAAGGCGATGCAAGATCGACAACTCACCCTGTGCAGGTGGCGGTGAAAACCGAGGCCGAAGCCAACAGCATTTTCGACGACATCAGTTATCAAAAGGGGCAGTCGGTTATCCGCATGCTCGAAAGTTTTCTCGGCGAAGAACAATTTCGCGAAGGCATGCGCCGCTACATGGAGGCGCATAAGTATTCGAACACGACCACGGCCGATTTGTGGAATTCGTTAGGCGAAGCTTCTGGGAAACCGATCGGCGAAATCGCTGCGGGCTGGACGGAGCAACCGGGATTTCCGCTGGTGAAAGTGCGGCGCGACGCGGACGACACGGTGGCGCTTTCGCAACAGCGATTCGTCGTGAACTACAAAAATCCGCGGCCGCTGGAGTGGAAAATTCCGCTCACTTACTTCGTTCCTGGTGATCCACTGCAAAGCCGCGTGATGTCCGGCAAGATCGACAATCTCGAGAACATCGCGGCGGACCGAGTTTTGAAAGTAAACGTGGATGGAGCCGGTTATTATCGGGTGCAATACGACCCGCGGTCGTGGGACCTCCTGCTCGGCTCGTTAGGCCAACTCAAGGTGCAAGACCGGGTCAATTTGCTGGGCGACGCGTGGGCCTTCGCCCAAGCCGATCGCGCACCGGTTTCGATTTATCTCGGCCTGGCCGAGAAACTGACAGACCTGACCGAGCTGGCGGAGCGGGACCAAATCATCAACGTTTTCGATTTCATCAATCGTTTGCTCATCGGCGAACCTGACCGCGCTAAATTTCAAACCTATGCGCGCGCCATTCTGCGGCCGAGTTTCGACGCGCTCGGTTGGGACCCGAAGGAAAACGAAGGACCGAAAGCGAGTGATCTACGCGCGAGTTTAATCGAAGCGCTCGGGAGTTTGCACGATGACGATATCATCAAGACGAGTCGCGAACGCTTTCAGCGTTTTCTCGCCGACCCAAAATCACTGCCGCCAGATTTGCGTCACGCCACGCTCGGTGTGGTCGGTCGTTACGCAGACGAAGCGACCTGGAACAAACTCCACGAGCTCGGCATGAGCACGACGCTGTTAGAGGAAAAGAATATGTTTTACGACGCGCTCGCGCAGGCGACCGATCCGAAACTTGTCCGCAAAACTTTGCAGATTGCGGTGACGGACGAGTTGCCGACGAGTCGCGCGATTTTTCTTGTCGGGAAAGTTGCGCGTTGGAGCGATCATCCCGATATCGCTTGGCAATTCGCCAAAACGAACATGAAGGCGTTGCTGGCGAAAGCGGACGCGCTCGCGGTCAACAATTACGCGCCGAGTTTGTTCGCATTCTTTTCCGATCGCGCCCGCGCGAACGAGTTGAAGGCGTACGCGAAAACGAATCTTCCGCCCGCGAGCGCGCCCGATGTCGCGAAGGCGGTGGATGAAGTTGAGTTTCGCGCCGAGTTCAAATCGCGCATGCTGCCGCAGTTGAGCAACTGGATCGAGCAACACCCGCCCGCGGCGAAGTAGTTGTCGATCTTACGAGCGCTCTTCCGGAATCGGCGGCGGTGAAGCCGCCAACTCGGACGGCTTTGGCATTTCCTCGCGCAACGCCAAACTTTGAGCCGCGCGCCAGCCGGCCTGGGCCTGACCGAAAATAAAAAACGCGATCACGCCGAGCCAAATGGAGCGTTGCAGGACGGCAAAACCCGCGAACGCGATCGCGCCGATGAAGCCAATCACGCTCGCGATCTTCAGACTGCGCACCGGTCCGACTTTCAACCACAACAATCCGCGCACGAGCTGGCCGCCGTCGAGTGGATAGATCGGGAGCAGATTGAAAATGAGAAGGCCGGTGTTGATCGACCAAATGGAAATGATGAAATTCGCGGCGTCCGGATTCGTTAGGCGCAAATGCACGCCGCCGGCGGCGAAGACCGCGAGGGTGAGGAGCGGGAACAGTATTACATTTACGAGCGGACCGGCGGCGATGCTCCACAAATATGGGCCCGGGCGCGGCGGCGGTTGCACAAAAGCGACGCCGCCGAGCGGCCAGAGGACGATGCGATCAGCGCGGCCGCCGACGGAACGACAAGCGAAGGCGTGCCCGAATTCGTGCAGAAGCACGATGCCGAAAAGCGTGAGGTACTCGAACAATCCCCAGACCGGCGCGTGATAGCGTTGAGCGAAGCGCGTGAATTCGAGCGCGGCGATGAGGAACCAGGTGAAATGCAGATAGACGTCGATGCCGCCAAGACGAAAAAGGCGAAAGGCACCGCTCATGTCGTTGTAAGATCGACAACGTCGAGTCCGCGCGTCATGCGCTGATTTCCGCGCCGCTTCCGGCGCTCGAAAGCAACAAACGCATCGGCATCATGGTCGATTCATGAAATCCGAAACGGCGAAACAACGCCTGTTGTCGCAACTCCGGCCGGTCGGTGAGCAGGGTGATGCGAAGAAAGTTTTTTTGTTTGGCAAAACCGATCGCGTGCTCGAGCAACATCGAACCGTAACCTTTGCCGCGATATCCTTCGTGGACGACGAGGTCCTCGAGCAAAATGACAAAGCCGCCCTCAGCCGTGCTGATGGTGAAAAGGAGATTGATCATGCCGACGATGGCGTTGTCGCGGCGCAAAACGAAAACGCGACCGCGATTTGGCTGTTCGAAGATCAGGCGCAACCCGCGAAGTTGTTTGTCTTTGTTAGGCTTGAAATCGCTTTCCTGACCGAGAAGCTCGCCGAGCAAGACAGACAATTCGTCGAGATCATGTTCGGTCGCGGGCTCGATGACGACTTTCGCGCTCACGCGCCTCTTATCCCAGAAACTAGGGGAGCGCGCAAATGCGATTGTCGATCTTGCGCGGCTTCGTTGACAATCGCGAGGCTGCTCCTAAGGTAGGCGCTCCCTCCGCAAAACTTTTCGCCATGAAACGCACCCTGCAAAGATCGAAACGGACACGCAAACGCCAGCACGGATTCCGCGCGCGGATGAAGACCAAGGGCGGCCGCGCCACTCTCGCGCGACGCCGGCAGCGCGGACGCAAACGACTTTTACCCAAAGGCGTGGAGCGCTCGTACGCGCGGCACACGCAAGCCTAACGAGTGTGCGGCCGCGATCGTTAGCTCGCGGCTTTTCGCGGCGGTCGAACCAGAATCGGCAGCAAGATTGAGATCGCCATGACGACGGCGACGACATGTAGCGCGCCGGCATACGATCCGGCCGTCTCACGCATCCGCGCAATGAGCAGGGGCCCAACCGCACTGGCAAAACTCCATGCGGTCAGCATTAATCCGTAAATCGGTCCGACGTTTTTCGGTCCGAAATAATCGGCGGTAAACGCGGGCATGGTGCCGAAACCGCCGCCATAACACATCAAGATTACGAACGTCACCATCGTCATAAGCGAAGCGGTGGTGATGCTGGGCAGGAACCAGAACAGGAGAACTTGAAGGATGAACATGACGAGAAATGTCATGCGCCGCGTGATCAAATCCGAAACCCACGCCCAAAAAACGCGGCCGGCGGCGTTGCCCAGGCTGGCGATGCCGACCATTCCTCCGGCAACGACGGCCGAGACTTTGGTTAACTCCTGAAAGATCGGCGCCTCTTGTGAAATGACCGAGATACCGGCGCAAGTGTTGAGAAACAGCAATAGCCAAAGCGCCCACCATTGCCACGTGCGCAACGCTTCACCGAGAACGTAATCGTGCCCGGCGCGTTGCGAACTTTGCAGCGCGCTCGGCGTCCAGCCTTCCGGTTGCCATCCATCCGGAGGATTTTGCATGAAGGAGCCGGCGATAATTGCGACGATGAAATAGGCGATTCCGAGATAAGCGAACGTGCTCAGCACGCCAACGCTTTGAATGAGCCGCGTTGCCACCGGCGCCGTGATGAGCGCACCGGCCCCGAAGCCGCCGACGGCGATTCCGGTAATGAGTCCGCGTCGATCCGGAAACCACTTCACCAACACGGCGACGGGAACGATGTAACCGAGACCGAGGCCGATTCCGCCGATTAATCCGTAACTTAAATATAACCAAGTTAGGCTGTGCGAGAAACTGGCCAGAAAAACTCCGAGCCCATAAAACGCGCCGCCAGTTAATGCGACGATGCGCGGTCCTTTGCGATTAAGCCAGAGACCGCCGAAGAATGCGGCGAATCCCAGGACGAAAATGCTGATCGTGAACGTCAGCGTTACTTGAGAAATGCTCCACCCGAATTGCTTCGACAATGGAACACGGAAGACGCTCCACGCGTAGACAGCGCCGAGCGCGATTTGCAAAAAGACTCCGGCAATGGCGATGACCCAACGATTAGTCGTTTTCATGATTTAATACGTATTGTTCCGCTGCGAAAACAGACTCCGGATCTGCGCCAGAAACTTTGCCGACCGCGATCCAGCCGATACGACTAACGAGAGAGCCAATCAGAAAGGAAATTGCCGCGAAGGGAATGAAACCGAAGGACCGCAGCCCGAGCGCGACGGGACCATTTAGAATTTCGCCAATCCGAACCAGCCAGCCAGAGCCATGTTCGTGAATTGCGCGATCGGCCGCGCCGTGTTTGTCGATGCTCAACCAAATCAACAATCCCGTTTCAACGGTAGCGGCGAAGAATCCGATCGCGTGAAGCGGCGCGATGCGATGACCGATCAATTCAAGTAATGCGGCGGCCGATCCTAACCCGGCGGTCCCAAAATGAATTGGCAACAGCGTGCGATGCAAAAACCACGCTGGGATTGCGCTCGCGCCGATAAGCACGCCGGTATAAGTCGCGAGCAAAGTTCCGAAGATTGCGGCAGCAACGATGAAGATACCGGCTGCCACGCGCAGAAGTTGATCGAGTGCTCCGGGAAGAATTTGATGCGTGTGCAGCTCCAGCGCGATTAAACCTGGAACGGCACACGCTCCGAATGCGGTCAGAATCCAGGCGCCCATCGACATGGCGGAGCGATGTTTGAAAACGCGCAGCATATTCAGAAAGAGATGCGGCCGGCCGAGATCCAAGATCAACAGAACCGGCGAGATGAACGCTCCGCCGATTACTGCTATCCACATGGCGACGCGTGCAAGATCGACATGGTGAGAGAGAACCGCGCCGCTCGCGATCACCGCCGACATTCCCGCCATCCCGCCGAAGAAAAAGTAGAGCGGGATTTCCCACGTCCACACCGGCGGCTTCACCACCGCCTGACCATAGTATCCGGGTTTGCGCGGAATCGGACCGCCGACAACATCAACACCGCGGCCGGGAACAACGCCGTCTTGCCACGCTTTCTCGCGCAGTTGTTCGAGTCGCGGTTCTGTTGTCATGAGAAAAATGCAAACGCCGCGAGCGTCGCGATAATGGACGCAATCGCGGTCGCGAATGCCGCCGTCCACGCGGACTTCAAATAAATCGTCGGCACCTGCGGCTTCGGCGGAAGTCCGTACGCTTCTGGTTCGCCAAGAATCAAAAAGAATGCGTGAATGCCGCGCACCGAAGTTTCGGTCGGATCGTACAGTTGCGCGTCTCTGTACCCGCTTTGTTGTAGTTGCTGCACGCGCTCCGCGCCGCGCGCACGAAGATCATCCAATCTCCCGAAGACGATCGACTCAGTCGGACAAACTTTCGCGCAAGCGGGCACGAGTCCGCTCTTTTGTCGATCGTAACAAAATGTGCACTTAAATGCGCCGCCGGCGTCCGGCAAAGGTTGGGGACGGCGATCGATCACGCCGAACGGGCATGACACTACACAGTAGCCGCAGCCGTTGCAGACATCGTTCTGTACGAGAACGGAACCGACTTCGGTGCGCACGATTGATCCGGTCGGACAGGCTTCGAGACAACCCGCTTCCTCGCAATGTTTGCAAACGTCGGACAGAAAAACCCAACGAAACGGGTCCTCATCGCCTAACGACATCGGACCGGAGACTTGATTTCCTTTTTGTCGATCTTGCTCGAGGAACATGACGTGTCGCCAGGTCGAGGCGCCGAGGTGGCCGGTGTTGTCGTAGGAATTTCCCGACCACGTGAAACCGTCGTCCGGCACTTGGTTCCATTCTTTGCACGCGACTTCGCAAGCTTTGCAGCCGATGCAGACGCTTGGGTCGGTAAAGAAACCAACCTCGACGCGTTCCTGCACGTAGGAATGTTTTCGCTGATTCGTGCTGAGAGTTCCTTCGCCGATCATCGCGAGTCGGGCCTTCCTTGTTGACCGTGACCGCCGGACTGCGCGCCGGCAGATGCGCCCGGGGGCGGTTGTTCCGGATGCAAATTCGGCGGGCCACCTTCCGGAATATATTTCCTAATCCATTCCTCGAACGCCGGTCCACGCGGCAGTTTTCCCGGCACGATATTTACACCGAGCGCCTTCGCTTCCATGATGGTGACGTTGGGTTCTCCGGAAATTGGAATGAGGTCGTTCGTCGCGCTGCCTTTCACCGGCCCCGCGCTTCCGAAATGAAACGGCATTGCGATCTGGTGGACAGTTTTGCCGTTGAGTTGCATGGGACGGATGCGGCGACTAACGAGTGCGCGCGCTTCAATCGCACCGCGCAGACTAACGATCGAAATGAAATCGCCATTGTCGATCTTGAGTTGAGCCGCGAGCTCGGGCGACATCTCCGCGAACAATTCCGGCTGCAATTCCGCAAGATGGCTGAGAAAGCGCGACATGCCGCCGGCGGTATGATGTTCCGTTAGGCGATAAGTCGTTAGGACAAACGGAAATCGCGGATCGCCCGGCGGTGCGAACCGATTTTCCTGGCGCGTATACCAGTTCACCACCGGATTCGTATCGCGCGAATACAGCTCGTTCTTTACCGGCGACTCGAGCGGTTCGTAGTGCGTCGGCATCGGGCCGTCCTGCAAACCTTTCGCCACATGCAACCAGCCGAGTCCGTCTTCATGCAAAATAAACGGAGCATCGCCGGGAATCGCATCGAGTCCGGTTTCATTTCCGTTAGGCCGAAATTCCGGCGATTTTTCGACCGGAAAATCGGGCTGATCATTACCGGTCCACTTCCGTTGCGTCTCGTCCCACCAAACTAATTTTTTCCGCTCGCTCCACGGCGCGCCGCTCGGGTTGGCGCTCGCCCTATTATATATAATGCGGCGATCGCCCGGCCAGACGAACCCCCAGCCGTGTCCGAGAAAAGTTTTCGAATCGCGCGAGTTCGCCTTGTTGATTTTATCCGGCCCGAAAACACCGGCGTAAATCCAAGTGCCGCTCGCGGTGGAACCATCCGATTTCAATTTTGGATAACCATCGATCTGTGCGCCGTGATGCGGATTGCCGTCGCGATCGATCCCGAACACGACTCCATCGCCATCGGTCTGCGGATTCGTCGACCAACCGTTGATCTCGGCTAAGACCGATTCCATGTGAGGTTCACCATGTCGATCTTCCGGGTACCACCAGTCGAGCGCGCGCAATGGTTCATCGAGCGGGTCGTTAGACTTTTTCGCTTTCGCGATGAGCCGCAAGGCGAGTTGATGCATGAACCAACCTTCCGAGCGCGCGTCGCCCGGCGGGTCGACTGCTTTCTGCCGCCATTGCACCATGCGTTGCGTTTGAGTGAAGGCGCCTTCCTTTTCCGCGTGACCGGCTGCTGGAAAAAGAAAAACTTCCGTCTCGATTTCCTCGCTCTTCAATTCGCCGCGCTCGATCTCGGGCGAATCGCGCCAGAACGTGGCGGCCTCGATCTCCACCATCTCGCGAACGACCAACCATTTTAATTTCGAAAGCGACGTGCGTTGAAATCGCGAATTCGCCGCGGCGACCGCGGGATTCTGCCCCATCATGAACATGCCTTCCATTTTTCCGTCGGCCATGTCGTAGAGATATTCGAAGAAGGAGTGATTGCCGGTGAGCTTCGGCACCCAGCTGTATCCAAAATCATTTTCTGCGGTCGCGTTCTTGCCGTAGTACGCTTTCAGCAAACTGATGAAATACGCCGGAAAATTGTGCCAGAGACCGGTCGGCTTCGTTTGATGCGCGAGATAATCGCGAAGCGTTTCCTCGGTGCCATCGCCTTTCGGCATCGACAAATAACCGGGCAAAATATCGTAGAGCGTCGGGACGTCGGTCGAACCCTGAATCGACGCGTGACCGCGCAACGCGAGAATTCCGCCGCCAGGCCGGCCGATATTGCCTAACAAAAGTTGCAGGATCGACGCCGTGCGGATGATCTGGACGCCTTTGGAATGTTGCGTCCAGCCGAGCGCGTAACAAATCGCGGCCGTTTTGTCCGGCCCGGAAGCCCTAACGAGCGCGTCCGCGACTTTGTGGAAAAGTGCGGGCGAGATTCCGCAAATCTTCTCCACCATCTCCGGCGTGTAGCGCGCGAAGTGGCGACGCAACGATTGGAAAACACATTGTCGATCTTGCAGAGTCGGATCGCGCTTCGGGAAACTGAGGTTCGGCTCGCCTTCGTAGAGCCAAGTCTCCTTGTCGTACATCCGCTTCTCTTCATTCCAGCCGGAGAACAATCCGGTCGCGCCTTCTTCGGTGTCGCGAAAATCTTCGCGCAGAATGCAGGAAGCGTTGGTGAAGTGGACGACGTAATCGCGGAAGAAAAGATTGTTCTCGATGATATGCCTAACGAGGCCGCCAAGAAATGCGATGTCGCTGCCGGCGCGGATCGGCACCCAGATATCGGCCAGCGCGCTCGTGCGCGAAAATCTTGGATCGACATGGATGATGGTCGCGCCGCGTTCCTTCGCTTTCATGACCCAGCGAAAGCCGACTGGATGCGCCTCGGCCATGGACGAGCCTTCGATTAAAACGCAATCAGCGTTGCTGAGATCTTGTTGCGCGGTCGTAGCTCCGCCCCGGCCGAAGCTGGTGCCCAGACCGGGCACCGTGCTGCTATGTCATATCCGCGCCTGGTTCGAGATGCAGACCATCCCGAGACCAAGCGTGAACAATTTCCGAATGAGATAATTCTCTTCGTTATCGAGGGTAGCGCCGCCGAGATGACAAATCGCCGTGGTGTGATTGATGGTGCGATTGTCGATCTTGTGCACGAACGTGCGTTTGCGCGATTCCCACACGCGATCCGCCACCATGTCCATCGCGCGATCCAGCGGAATCTCCTGCCACTCTTTCGCGCGCGGTGCGCGATACTTCATTTTCGTTTCGCGCCGCGAATGCGTGAGCAATTGATACGATGCCGCGCCTTTTGGACAAAGATTTCCCTGGTTGATCGGCGATTCCGGATCGCCTTCGATCGAAATCAGTTTGCCGTTCTTGTGAAAAATGAGCTGACCGCAGCCAACGCCGCAGTACGGACAAACTGAGCGCGCCACTTCTGCACCATCGATCCGCGCGTGCATCGCGCGCGTCTTGTCCGACATCGCCTCCAATCCCGTTCCGTCCGCGCCCTCGCGGATTTGCCTAACGAGCGGCCATTTCGAGAGCAGGGCAGAGAGCGACGTCATGACGTGTTACTCCTCAATCCACCAACGTCTCTTTGGTACGCCTTGGATCTTCCTCGGTAAAGCGCAAATTGTCGATCTAACGAGGAGACGTGTGTCTTTCCGGCACCGCGTGTTGTTCTTCGAAACAGGACTTCAACTTCTCGAGATTTACCGGAACGCGAGATTGCGCGCCTCTCGGCGCCGCCCGCAGATATTGAACGGGCCAGGAAATATTTTGGCCAAGCTCTTGCGCGGCGCGCAACGGCCAATACGGATCGCGCAGTAATTCGCGCGCTATCAAAATCGCGTCAGCTTGGCCGGTGGCGACGATTTGTTCGGCCTGAATTGGTGAGGTGATGAATCCGACCGCGCCGGTCATGATGTCTGCTTCCGCACGAATGCGCTGCGCAAATGGTGTTTGATAACCGGGACCCGCCGGAATTTTCGCATGAGGAACGCTGCCGCCCGAGGAACAATCGATAAGATCGACATCGAGTTGCTTCAACTCTCGCGCGAGCTGGATCGATTGCTCGAGGTCCCAACCACCCTCGACCCAATCCGTCGCGGAAATACGCACGAACAACGGCGCGCCCTTCGGCCAGGAGGATCGCACTGCCCTAACGACCTCGCGACAAAGTCGGGTGCGATTTTCGAATGAACCGCCGTAGTCGTCGTCGCGTTGATTGCTGAGCGGCGACAAAAATTCGTGAATAAGATAACCGTGCGCCGCATGAATCTCGATCACGCGAAATCCGGCGTCGCATGCCCGACGCGCCGCGCTCGCGAACGCCGCGATTATTTCCTGAATGCCATCGCGCGTGAGTGCTTGCGGTTTTGGATAATTGTCGGCGAAAGGAATTGCGCTCGGCGCGACCACATTTTTCCAGCCGCCTTCCTTATCGGAAATCATTCCTTCGCCTTCCCACGGCCGGCGCGTGCTGGCTTTGCGTCCCGCATGCGCTAACTGCATTCCGGCGACGCTGCCCTGTTGCGTAATGAACCCGGCGATCCGCGCAAGCATTTCAATGTGTCCGTCGCTCCAAATGCCAAGGTCCTGCGGACTAATGCGACCCTCGGGAAGAACCGCCGTCGCTTCGGTGAGCACGAGCCCCGCGCCGCCGACCGCGCGGCTGCCGAGGTGAACGAGATGCCAATCGTTAGCGTATCCATCGCCGCTCGAGTATTCGCACATGGGCGAGACAAACACGCGATTGGCAAATTGGAGATCGCGAATCGCGAGCGGGTCGAAAAGATGCGCCATTGTTCTTCTTAGATCGCTTCTGAGTTATCGAAAAAGGATTTTCGCCATCATCCCGTTATCTTCGTGTTTCAGAAGATGGCAATGAAAGAGCGACATGTCGCGGATGATCGCGTCGGTGAAATCCATCAGGTTCCGGCTTGCGATGCTCCGCTCGCCTTTGCCGCCTCTTTGTGTATAGGTAGCGCGCGTACTTTAATTAATCAGCGGGAACCAAGATGGATCGACGAGCCAACCGCCAGGTTGTCGCGATTTACTCGGGGAAAATTATTTTGCACCGTTAGCTCAGCTGGTAGAGCAAGTGACTCTTAATCACTGGGTCGTAGGTTCGATCCCTACACGGTGCACTTGCCATGAAAAAGATCGTCCTGTTCTATCGCGATTTTCAGCGTTTCAGCGGCGGACATCTGAAAGTTTGGAATTATTTCAATCACGTTCGCGCCTCGGATGAATACGAGCCGCGGATTGCGTTTACGCGCGAATCGAAGTGGGACCGGACAAATCCGTGGCGAGATGCGCGTGAATTCGTGGTCGATTGGAAACCGGAAACTGCGGACGTTCTTTTTCTTGGCGGAACCGACTGGCGCGTCTTGCAAGATCGACAATCGCCTAACAAACCGATCATCAATTTGATTCAGCATCCGCGTCACGCCGATCCGAAAAACGAGACGCGAAAATATTTGCGCAATCGCGCCGTGCGCATCTGCGTCAGTCAGGAAGTTGCCGACGCGATCAACGCCACCGGCGAAGCGAACGGGCCGGTCTTCGTCATTCCGAATGGAGTCGATCTCCCGGAGGTTCGGCCTAACGAGCGCAAGATCGACATCTTGATCTCCGGATTCAAAGCGCCGGAGCTCGCGCGCGAAGTTGCGAAGCATTTACCGGACGTGAAACTGGTCGTCGAGCCAATGCCGCGTAATGAATATGTCGATCTTTTGCGAAGCGCGCGGATGACGATTTTTATCCCGCGCGAGACCGAAGGATTTTATTTGCCAGCGTTGGAAGGAATGGCCGCAGGCACGCTCGTGATTTGTCCGGATTGTTTCGGCAACCGCAGCTTCTGCATCGATGGCGTGAATTGCTTTCGACCGTCCTACAACGTAAACGCCATTGTCGCGGCGATCGAAAAAGCTAAAACAACGGACCAAAAGCAAATCCTCCAGCGCGCAGGGCAAACGGCGCGCGAACATTCGCTTGCAAATGAACGCGAAAAGTTTTTGTCGATCTTGGCGAAGATCGACACGTTGTTATGAGAATGCGCAACGTGCTCATCACTGGAACGCCGCGCTCGGGCACGACACTGCTCTGCGCTTTGCTCAACAAACTGCCGGACACCGTCGCGCTGCACGAGCCGATGAACGTCTGGGAATTTCCGGACGCGCGCGATGCCTCCGCCATTGCCGATAAGATCGACAAGTTCTGCGATGAAACACGAACTTCACTCCGCGAAAAAGGTTTCGCGATGTCGAAACACGTCGGCGGCGAAATTCCCGACAACGTCGCCGCCGACAAAGTGAACGCGAGCGGAACGCGTTTGCGTCACACCGAGCATGGCCCGGTTTACATCGACAAATCGCTCACGGAAAATTTTACGCTCGCAATCAAGCATCCGGTTGCATTTTCGGCGTTGCTCGAAACGCTCACGCATCGCTTCGATTGTTTCGCCATTATTCGCAATCCGCTTTCGACGCTCGCGTCATGGAACAGCCTCGCCTGGCTCAACGTCGGCAAAGGTCACGCGCCCATCGGCGAAAAGTTAGATGTCGATCTTGCGCGCGAGCTGGCGAATGAGCCGGACGTGATCGAGCGCCAGATCAAAATCCTGGAATGGTTCTACAAACGTTTTCGCAAATTCTTGCCCGAACAAGCGCTCATCAAATACGAAGATCTCGTTACCTCCGGCGGCCACGAGCTCGCGCGATTTTTTCCAGCCGCGAATGATCTTCAGGAAAATCTCAGCTCGAAGAACGTAAACAAATTCTACGATCGCACGCTTATGCTCGATCTCGGCCAGCGTTTGTTGAAACGCGAAGGCGTGATTTGGGATTTCTACAGCAAGAGCGATGTCGAGAACTTGCTCAAGCAAGTTTCCGCCGGCGCTCGTTAGGCCGCGCGCAGGATTTCAGCGAAACGCCAGACGTCGTGGAAGGTGTTGTAAAGCGGCGCGGGTGCAACGCGAATGACATTCGGCTCGCGGAAATCACACTTCACGCCGGCGGCGATGAGTTTGTTGTGCAAATCCTTTGGCTGCTTCTGCGCTAAGATCGACAACTGCGCGCCACGCGCATTCGGGTCGCGCGGCGTAATGATGGTGAATTTGTCCGAACCGATTTCGTTAAGCAAAAACTCGAGATAGCCGGTCAGCTTTGTCGATTTCGCTCGCAGCGGTTGCATCCCGCCGGCTTCATCGAAGATCGACAACGACGCGCGCAGCGGCGCCATCGAGAAAATGGGCGGATTGCTGATTTGCCACGCGTCCGCGGACGCGACCGGAACGAATTCCGGTTCGAGATGTAAACGAAACCGCGTGTTCGGATCGTTCCCAAACCAACCGGCGAGACGTGGAAGTTTGGTGTTCGTCGCGTGACGTTCGTGCACGAATGCACCGCCGACTGCGCCCGGTCCGGCGTTCAAATATTTGTAAGAACACCAGACCGCGAAATCGACATCCCAATCGTGCATCGACAGCGGAACGTTACCGATGGCGTGCGCGAGATCGATCCCGACGATGACTCCGTGTTTTCGCGCGGCGGCCGCGATCGCCGGCACGTCATAAAACTGGCCGGTAAAAAAATTCAGAGCGCCGATGACCACGACCGCAAGTTCGTCGCAGTGCTTTTCGATAAGATCGACAATCGCTTCTGTGCGCACGGTGAACTCGCCTTCACGTGGTCGCGCAAGCACGAGCGCGCCTTTCGGGTCGAGTCCGCGCTGAACAATCTGGGTTTTGATCGCGTAGGTGTCGGAAGGAAACGCCGGATCTTCCATCAGAATTTTAAAGCGCGTTTTCGTCGGACGATAAAAAGTCGACATCATTAGGTGGAGATTGACCGTGAGACTGTTCATGCAAACGACCTCGTTAGGCCGCGCGCCCACCAGTCGCGCCAGCGGTTCACGAAATTGTTCGTGATAGGTGTACCAAGGCGTGCCGGCGGCGTGATGCGCGTCCACGCCAAACTTCGCCCAACTCTCCAACTCAAGATCGACAATCTCTCGCGCGGCCTTCGGCATGAGACCGAGTGAGTTGCCCGCGAAATAGATGACCGGCCGCCCGTCTTTGCCTAACGGAATGTGAAAACGATCGCGGAAACCGGGATCTTCGCGATCGAGCTCGAGCGCGAATTGTTCGTCAGCCGAGAATTGCATCGGCTAACGTTCAACGATTCGGCGGCTGCATCAATTCGATTGTCGTGCCGTCGGGATCGCGCACATAGACGACGCGTTTGCCGGCGTTGGGGCCGGCGGTGAGCGTTTGGGGCGAGCCCGGCGCTTTCCAACCGGACGTCGCGATCTTTTCCATCACGGCGTCGAGATCATCGACGACCAGGGCAACGTGCACGTGGCCAAGATCGCACGGGCGAAGATCGACATCTTCCTTGCGGTCGTTAGGCAGAACGTATTCGAGTAATTCGATTTTGTGACGGTAACCTTTCAGGACCGCGATCTTAATTTCGGCGCCGGGCACGCCCGTGACTTCGCTCGCGAGTTTGCCAGTGTGATGCGGCGTATGCGACAATTCGAATCCGAGAACGTCGCGCCAGAAGCCTAACGAACGCTCAAGGTTTCGCACGGTAATGCCGGTATGATCGATCGCGAGAATCTTGAATGACATGTCTGCAGCCACAGAAGAATCGCTACTTTAGCATGGCGATGACCTTGAGCTCGATCGCGATGGGCGTGGGCAAGGCTGTGACTTCAACGGTCGTGCGCGTCGGGTTCGGTTTGCCGTCGCCGGCGAAATACTCGGCGTAGAGTTTATTGTAGATCGGAAAATCCTTCTTCATGTTCGTGAGAAAGACGGTGACATCGACGATGTCGATCCAACGCGCGCCGGAGTCTTCCAGCACGAGTCGGACGTTATCGAAAACGGAGCGGCATTGGGTTTCGATGTCGTAACTCACGATGTTGCGGTTTTCGTCGAACGTGACGCCGGGAATTTCTTTGCTGTCACGTTTTCGCGGCCCTATGCCCGAGAGAAAAAGAAAATCGCCCACGCGTTTCGCGTGCGGAAACGCGCCGACTGGTTCGGGCGCGCGTTGGCTTTCAAAGTTCGGGTTCATGCGGCGTTCGACCGATCGGAACTGAAGATGATCATGCGCACGAATTGGAAAGCTGCGGCAATGATGTGGACGAAGATGGTAACGAAGAACGCCCAAAAGGCGTTCAGGAAAACTACGTTGACCATCTGGAGCACGAGCGCGGTAGTGCCCATCGTGCCAAAAAGATAATAAACGGCGCGCGTTGGTCCGCGGTCGCGATATTGCGGAAGGTTGCGTACCGCTTTGTTCATTCTCGCCGCGAACGGAATGGTAAGAACGGTCGCGAGAGCGCTGCACGCGCGCCATCGCCACACGGGCGAAGGCTCGACACTCAATAAAAGCATACCGAAGAGCGAAAAAGTAAGCGGGAGGACAGAATTACCGAGCAAAAGGCGCAAACGAAATTTATCGAGCTCTTCCCATTCGTGCACTGCGCCGGTGCGGAACGCGACCACGATGCCGGCAAATCCGGCGAGCGCGACGGCGACCTGCGCCGCGGTGCTTAGTGCTTCGCTCGGTTGCATCGAGATCAACCGCCGGCGATCGCGCCGATGATGAAGAACGGTTCGCGCCCGTTTACGATTTCGTTAGGCAATTGTCGATCTTGCGGGTCGTGTGAAATATCTTCGCCGCACGCGAAAAATCTAACGAGTGGCCGTCGTTTGTGTGTGCGGTGGTCGCGCATCGTGCCGCGCAACATCGGATATTTGTTTTCAATCGCGTCGAGCACCGACGCGACCGTGGCGTTGCCGTTAAGATCGACATGTACTTCGTCGCCCACTTTTGCCAGCGTGCGGAGATGATGCGGCAGAACAACGCGAATCATTTTAACGTTTGCACTTCGACCGACAACACTGCCGGCAAATCGCGCACAATTGCGTTCCATGAATCGCCCGCATCGGCCGAGCAATAAACCTGGCCGCCAGTTGTCCCGAAATAAATGCCGCATGAGTCTAACGAGTCGACTGACATCGCGTCGCGGAGCACGTTCACGTAACAGTCTTTTTGCGGGAGACCATTCGTTAGGGCTTCCCATTCGTTCCCGCCGCTGCGGCTGCGCCAGACCTGAAGTTTGCCGTCGAGCGGATAATGTTCCGAGTCGCTCTTGATTGGCACCACGTAAATCGTTTCCGGTTCATGCGCGTGCACGTCGATCGGGAAACCGAAATCGGTCGGCAGATTCCCGCTCACTTCGCGCCACGAATCGCCCGCGTCATCGCTCCGCATGATGTCCCAATGTTTTTGCATGAAGAGTGTGTTCGGCTTTTTCGGATGCATCGCGATGTGATGAACGCAATGGCCGACCTCCGCATTCGGATCGGGCATGAACTGCGAATGCAGTCCGCGATTGATCGGTTTCCAACTATTGCCGCCATCATCGGTGCGAAACGCGCCCGCGGCCGAGATCGCGATAAACATTCGTTGTCGATCTTGCGGATCGAGAATGATCGAGTGCAGACACATTCCGCCCGCGCCCGGCTGCCATTTCGCGCCCGTGTCGTGTTTGCGCAGACCTGATAATTCCTTCCACGATTTGCCGCCATCTTTCGATTCAAACAAGGCCGCGTCTTCCACGCCGGCGTAAACATGATCGACATCATCGAGCGCCGGCTCGAGATGCCAGACACGTTTGAATTCCCAAGGATGCTGCGTCCCGTCGTACCACATGTGCGTTCCGGGCACGCCATCGTAAACGAACATGTTGCTCTCGCCTTTCGGCATTCCGTCCGGACCTTTTAGATCGTCCGGGCTGCTTCCCGGAGTCTCCCACGTTTTGCCGCCGTCATTCGAGCGTTGAATAATTTGCCCGAACCACGCGCTCGTTTGCGAAACGTAAATCCGGTTTGGATCAACCGGCGAACCTTTCGCGTGATAAATTTCCCAGCCGGCGAAAAGTGGCCCGTCCACTTTCCAATCCTTGCGCTTGCCGTCCGAAGTGAGAATGAACGCGCCTTTGCGCGTGCCGACGAGAACTCGTACTCCGCTCATAATCGTAAGATCGACAATTGTTAGATCGACATGGTGGCTGCGAAACGTTTCGCCGAACGCACTTTTGCCTTCATCGCCTCAATCTCGCGATTCCGCGGCGGCGCGTTCGAGACTAACGACTCGAGCAAGTGATGCGCGGCGTGCGCGATTTCATCGACGGCGCGATTGAACGCTTCTTCATTTGCCTTCGAAGGCTTGGTGAAACCGCTCAGCTTTCGAACAAATTGCAACGATGACGCACGAACTTCATCATTCGTCGCCGGAGGTAAAAAGTTATGCAGGGTTTTGATGGCTCGGCACATACCCGACCATCAACACAACTATTTCGCGATGCAAACGTTCTTCGGCTCAGTGAAAAAGCGCAGCGCTTCTTCGCCGCCTTCGCGGCCGACGCCGCTGGCTTTCATGCCGCCGAAGGGAACGCGCAGGTCGCGGACGAGCCAGCAATTCACCCAGACGGTGCCGGCGTTGATTTTTTCGGCGACGCGATGGGCGCGACCGAGATTTTGCGTCCACACGCTCGAGGACAGGCCGTATTCGACGTCGTTGGCGTAACCGATCACTTCGTCTTCGTTGTCGAACGGCGTAATGGTGATGACTGGGCCGAAAATTTCTTCGCGATTGGTGCGGCATGCGACCGGAAGATCGACAATTACGGTGGGCGGGAAGAAATAACCGTCGCGACAACGTTCGTTAGGCGCATCCGGCGCTTTGCCGCCCATGGCGATCTTGCCGCCCTCCTTCTGCGCAAGATCGACATAGAACTTTACCTTCTCGAGTTGCGCCTTGTTTACGATCGCGCCCTGGTCGGTCGTTTCTTCAAGCGGGTCACCGACTTTTAATCGCGAGGCGATGCGCGTGAATCGATCGACAAATTCTTTGTAAACCGGCCTCTCGACGAACACGCGCGAGCCGCACAAACAAATTTGTCCCTGGTTCGCGAAGGACGAACGAACGCTGCCGGCGATGGCGGCATTCAGATCGGCATCGGCGAAAATGATGTTTGGATTTTTTCCGCCGAGCTCGAGCGAAACTTTCTTAAACATCGGCGCGGCGGCCTCGGCCACTTTCTTTCCGGTCACGGTGCCGCCGGTGAAGGAGATGGTCGTAATCTTCGGATGCGCGGTGATTGCAGCGCCCACATTCGGCCCGGTGCCGTGCACGACATTGAGCACGCCGTTAGGCAAACTGGCTTCGCGCGCGATCTCGCACAGCAAAAACGCCGTCATCGGCGTGAGCTCGCTCGGTTTCGCGATCGCAGTATTTCCGACGGCGATGGCGGGCGCTATTTTCCAGCTCAATAAATAGAGCGGCAAATTCCACGGCGATATCAATCCCGCGATGCCGCGCGGTTGGCGCAACGTGTAATTGAACGCCACGCCGTCGGTCACGTGCGCTTCATTCTCGGTGTGCAAGATCGCCGTCGCGAAAAATCGAAAATTGCTGGCCGCGCGCGGGATGTCCAGCGTCCGCGCGAGCGTGAGCGGTTTGCCGGTGTCGATCGATTCCGCGCGCGCGAGTTTTTCTAAATCGCGGTCGATCAGATCGGCCATGCGTAAAAGAATTTTCGATCGATCCGCCGCCGGTGTGCGCGACCAATTCGGAAACGCCGCTTCCGCCGCGCTCACCGCAAGATCGACATCTTCCTTGCCGCTATCCGCGACTAACGAATACGTTTTTCCCGTCGCAGGCTCAATATTATCCAGATAATTCCCGCCGATCGGCTCGACGAATTCGCCATTGATGAAGTTTGGAATGCGAGTTGTCACCGGCTCAGCTTTGTCCGACTATATTCGCTGATTATGAACCGCCTTCAATTGTTAGCGCTTATTGCGTGCGGGGCCCCGTTGCTCGTCAGTTGCGAAAGCACCGACGTGGCAGGACGTCGCGGCGCGGCCGGCAACCAGGAAGCGAAACGCGTTGCCGCCATCGAGCAGGAACGGCAGCAAGCCGCGGAAACGGATGAAACGCAGCGCAATCTCTGGAACGCGCAGCACGACATTCTCACCCGCGACGGCAATCCGAACCTTCGCTTCTACTAATTTAGCCGCGCGCAAATAGCGGGCCCGGCTTTTGCTTGGCATTTATTTTGTCATGCATTCCTCCGACCCCGTTCTCAGCACCGTTGAACTCCGCGCCATCCTTCTTGTCGATGACGACAAACAACTGGCCTCCGCGTTGCAATGGATTTTGGCCGACGAAAATTTTCTCGTCGACATCGCGTTCGATGGCGAAGAAGCGCTGCTCAAAGTCAGAGCGCACGAATACGACGCGGTCATTTGCGATTTGATGATGCCGCGATTGCGCGGCGACGAATTTTATCTCAAAGCGAAAGCGGTCCGGCCGGAGCTGGCCGATCGTTTCATCTTCATCACCGGATTCGCGGCCGATCCGAAAATCGCGCCGTTTCTGACCGCGAATAACGTGAAGTATTTGGTGAAACCGTTTCCGGTCGAAGGTTTGATCACCTGCGTGAAGCAACTCTTCACCTAAGATCGACAATCGTAAGATCGACAATCAACTCTCACGTGGGAGGGATTGCGCTCCCGCGCCATCCGAAATGGTTGGCTCTCTAATAGACTCCTCATCTCGCCTTTGGCTCGGTGAGGGAGGGATTCGAACCCTCGGTACCCTTTGACAGGTACGGCGCTTTAGCAAAGCGCTGCTTTCGACCACTCAGCCACCTCACCAAAATTGAACCGGAGAATATGAAGTGGCCGGGTGCGGCGTCAAACCCATCAGCGTTTCGCGTTTCCGCCTAACGACGCGCTTTTGTCGTTGTCGATCTTTTCGCGCCCAATTCGCGGGCGCGACTGAATGCGCGTTGCGCCTCCGCCTTGTGGCCATTGATCTCTTCGGCGCGCGCGAGTTGCGACCACGCTATGGCCGAACGCGGCGCGATCGCCGTCGCACGCTTCGCGTAATCGAGACTTTCACGGCGCCGGCCTAACCGTTCCGCGCAGCCGCTGGATGCGACCCAGGCCACTTCCGCTTTCGGTTCCAAACGCGCGAGCTGTTGAAAATTTTGCAACGCGTTCGCGTAATGCGTTTGCGTCGCTTCGCACAAGCCGAGCCCGAAATATCCGAAGCTGTAATTCGATTGCGATTTAATTGCGCTGCGAAACTCCGACGACGCTTCCCCGATCTGCTGCAAATTAAACGCGATCCAGCCGTGCAAGCCGTGCGCGACGGCGCTCGTGGGATTCGCGCGCGTCAATCGTCGGGAATAATCGAGCGCCTGGCCGTAATTTTTTTTCTGCAAAGCCTCGAGCGTTTTCTTCGCGAGCGGGTCGGTGCCGCCCGGGTCGCGCGTCTGCACCAGCTTTTCCGGCGCCGGAAGTTTGTTGAGTAAGCGATCGATCGAAGGTTCGTCGGCGGCGCCGAGCGGCCTAACGATGCCAATCAAAAGCAACGTCGCGATCGTTAGCGCGGGCAAAGTTGCAGAGTATTTCGAACGCTGGTAGAGCGGGTACATGTCGATCTTGCGAAGCCGAGTCCTTTTCGTTTTTGCTGTCGCGTTTGGATGTTGCGCTTCGCAACTGTATGCCGCGTCCTGTGTTTGGAAAGCGACCGCGCCCGACGGCCGCGTCATTTATCTCGGCGGCTCCGTTCACGCCTTGAGCCGCAGCGATTATCCTTTGCCCGCGGCTTTCAATCGCGCCTTCGAAGCCTCGAACCGGCTCGCGTTTGAAGTCGATCACAAGGCCTTGGATGAAGCGAGCCGCGGCATCGACAAGGCCGGCGAATATCCGCGCAGCGACAGTTTGAAGAACCATGTCGATCCTCGCACCTACGCCTATCTGAAAAGACTTTTCGGTTTGCTGAACGTGTCGGAAGACAAATTCGCCAAGTATAAACCGTGGTATCTCGCGCTCATGCTGCAGGCGCCGGCAATGCACGGCCTTTCCTCCGATCTCGGCGTGGAAGAATTTCTCATGCGCCGCGCGCAAACCAATCACAAGCCGACCACCGGACTGGAAACAACGCAGGAACACATGGACGTCTTCGCCGGCCTAACGGATAAGCAAAGCGAAGCGATGTTGCTGCTCATGTTTATTCCCGGCGACGGTCCGAGCTCGCATGGCGATTTGATGCGAGCATGGAAGCGCGGCGACGCCGAGACCGCTACGCGCATGGTCATGGACGGCTTTCGCGATTATCCTTCGTTAGGCAATCGCATTCTGGCCGCGCGCAATCAGAAGTGGATTCCGAAGATCGAAAATTATATCCACAGCGGCCAAACCTATTTCGTCGTCGCCGGCGCGGCGCACTTCGGCGGATCGCAGGGCGTGCTCGCGCTTCTGCGCCAACGCGGCTACAAGATCGAGCAACTCTAAATGCTCGAAGCGCAAGATCGACAATCGCAAGATCGACAATCACGCATCAGCACACGCGCGACCGGCACCGTCGGCATCGCCGTTCTGTGCTCGCGCGTCCTCGGTTTGATTCGCGAACAAATCTTTGCCGGACTCTTCGGCGCCGGAAAAAATCTCGACGCGTTTTTGATGGCGTTTCGTTTGCCGAACTTATTGCGCGACCTGTTCGCCGAAGGCGCGCTCTCGACCGCGTTCATCACCACGTTCTCGGGCAAGATCGCGACCGAAGGGGACGAATCCGCCTGGCGCCTCGCGAATAAAGTCGCGACGCTCACCGCCATTTTCATGAGCGCGGTGACGTTGTTAGGCATCATCTTCGCGCCGCAACTTGTCGATCTTCTCACGTGGGGCCAATGGCCGGCGGACAAAACCGCGCTCACCATTTTGCTCACGCGCATCATGTGGCCGTTCATGTTGATGGTGTCGCTCGCGGCGCTCGTCATGGGAATGTTGAACGCGAAACACGTCTTCGGCGCGCCGGCGATGGCGTCGAGTTATTTCAATCTCGGATCGATCATCGGCGGCGTTTCGTTAGGCTATTGGCTCGATCCGCATTTCGGCGCGCGTTCGTTAGTCGGCCTCGCCATCGGCACGCTCATCGGCGGTTTGTGGCAGTTGCTCGCGCAATTTCCGTCGCTTCGTCGCGTTGGTTACAAGTACCATGTCGATCTTGCGTGGCGCGATCCGGGCGTGCGCACCGTGCTGACGCTGATGGGCCCCGCCGTCATCGCCGCCAGCGCGGTGCAAGTGAACGTGCTCATCAACAGCGGATTCGCGGCCGGTCTCGGCAACGGGCCGGTCAGCTGGCTCAACATCGCATTTCGTCTTATGCAACTTCCGTTAGGCATTTTCGGCGTCGCCATCGGCACGGTGACGTTGCCGCTTGTTTCGAAAAGCGCCGCCGTCGGCAATATGAGTGAGTTCCGCGCCATTCTCGCGAGCGGAATGCGACTCGCGTTTGCCCTAACGATTCCATCCGCCATCGGTCTGGCCATGCTCGCGTCGCCGATCATTAGCGTGATTTACGAACACGGGCGTTTCACCGCGGAAATGACGCGGCAAACCGCGGGCGCGTTGCAGTTCTACGCCATCGGTCTCATCGCGTATTCGGCGCTGAAAGTTTTGACGCCTGCGTTCTACGCCATCGGCAAACGCAACACGCCGATGCTGATTAGTTTTCTCGCGATCGGCACAAATCTTTTTCTGAATTGGCTTTTCACTTTTCGACTCGGCTGGGGACATCGCGGTCTCGCGTTCTCGACCAGTCTCGTCGCCACGATCAATTTCCTTCTGCTCTACGCGTTGATGTGGCGACATACCGGCCGGCTCGAGACGCGGCAGATGCTGATTGCGCTCGGCAAAATTTGCATCGCGAGCGCGTTGCTCGCCGCCGTTTGTTGGCTTGCGAATCACTGGTGGCTGAACGCGTGGGAGCAAATGCGATTGCTGCAAAAATCGATCGCGCTTTTCGTGACGATCGCGATCGGCGCGGTCGTATTTTTCGGCGCGGCGTTCTTGCTGCGCTTGAACGAAGTGCGGGATGTGATTGGAATCTTAGCCAAGCGCCTGCGCTAGGTCTTCGATCAAATCGTCGGCGTTTTCCAAGCCGATCGATAATCGCAGCAGACCTTCCGGCGACGTTGTTCCCGCCCCTTCGATCGATGCGCGATGCTCGATCAAGCTTTCAACGCCGCCGAGGCTCGTGGCCCGAGTAAAGATTTTCGTTTTCGCGGCGACGTTCATGGCGGCATTGCGGCCGCCTTTCACTTCGAGCGATAACATTCCACCGAAGATCGACATCTGTTTTTTCGCGATGTCGTGACCCGAATGATTTGTTAGGCCGGGATAATGGACGCGTTCAACATGTCGATCTTGCGCGAGATACTCAGCGATTTTCGCCGCGTTCTCGCAATGCGCCCGCATTCGCCATGGCAATGTGCGCATGCCGCGCAAGATGAGCCAACAATCGAAAGGCGAGGGGACGGCGCCGCCGGAGTATTGAATGTGGCGAACGCGTTTGAAAAAGTCGTTGTCGATCTTGCCGACGAGAATTCCGCCGAGCACATCGCAATGGCCGCCGAAATATTTCGTGGTCGAATGCAGGATGATATCGACGCCGAGGTCGAACGGGCGCTGGATGATCGGCGCCCAGGTATTGTCGCAAACGCAAATCGCATTTCCGGCGTGAGCCATTTCCGAGACCGCAGCAAGATCGACAATCTTCAAGAGCGGATTCGACGGCGTTTCCGTCCAGACGATTTTCGTATTCGGGCGCAGCGCTTTTTTGACGGCGGCGAGATCGCTCATATCGACGAAATCGACTTCGAGTTTCCAGCGCACAAACAAATCGCGAATCAATCGCGTGATGCCGTAGTAAGCGTCGGTGTGGGCGAGGACGTGGTCGTTAGGCGAAAGCGCTTGCAAGATCGACATGGCGGCGGCGGTGCCACTTCCAAAAGCCGCAGCGGCAGCTCCGCCTTCGAGGGCGGCGATTCCTTCTTCGAGCGCTTGTCGATTCGGATTATCGTTGCGCGAGTACATGAAGCCGCGCGAATACGCGCCGTCGATGTCGCGCTCGAATGTGGTGGTGAGGTGAATGGGCGCGGCGACGGCGCCGGTGGCGGAATCGGGGTCGTGGCCGGCGTGGACAGCAATGGTTTCGATCTTCATCGAGGTGAAAACGTTAGGCGGCCAAATGCGATTGTCGATCTTACGGCTGGCAGCGGGTTGACGCGCGAAACATTCACGAGCAAATAAAGAGTTCTCGTTCCGCCATGCACATTTACGACGACGAAGTTTTCCAGATGGCCTGCGACCAATTCAAGGTCATCGCCGATTACCTGGAGGTCGACCCGAATGATCGCGAGCGGCTGATGTTTCCGAAGCGCGCGATCGCGGTGACGCTGCCGGTGCACATGGACGATGGGAGCACGCGAACGTTTCAAGGTTATCGCGTGCAACATCATCTCACGCTCGGCCCGACCAAGGGGGGCACGCGTTTCGCGCCGTCATTGTCGATGGGCGAAACGGCGGCGCTGGCGATGTGGATGAGTTGGAAATGCGCGTTGTCGAACTTGCCGTATGGCGGTGCGAAAGGCGGCGTGGCGTGCGATCCGTCGAAACTTTCGCGCACGGAACTGGAAAACGTTTCGCGGCGTTACATGCAGGAGATGATTCCGTTCGTCGGGCCGTACACCGACATCATGGGCCCGGACATGGGGACTAACGAACAGGTCATGGCCTGGTTCATGGACACGTATTCGGTTTACCAAGGATATTCGGTAGGCGAAATCGTGACGGGAAAGCCGGTATCGATCGGCGGCACGGAAGGGCGGCGCGAGGCGACGGGACGCGGTGTTGTCTATTTGGTCGAACGCGCGATGGACATGCTCAAGCTCGATCCGGAGAAATGCACGGCGATCGTGCAGGGATTTGGAAATGTGGGATCGGTCGCAGCGTTGTCACTGGCGTTGAAGACCGGCGTGAAGATTGTCGGCCTGAGCGATCACACCGCGGCGATTTACAATGCGAAAGGAATCGACGTGAAGGCGGCGGAGCAGCACGTCTTGAAAAAGGGAACGCTGCGCGCGTTCATGCAGGATGATCATGTCGATCCTAACGAAATGCTAACGATGAAGTGCGATATCCTCGCGCCTTGTGCTGTTGATCGCGTGATCACGGAACACAACGCGGCGAAATTGCAGTGTCGGATTTTAGCGGAAGGTGCGAATGGGCCGACGACGCCAGGCGCGGACCGAATTCTCGATCAACGCTGGGACGAAGTGTTCGTCATTCCAGACATTCTTTGCAACGCCGGCGGCGTCATTGTTTCGTATTTCGAATGGGTGCAGGGATTGCAAAGCTTTCTTTGGACGGAAATGGAAGTGACGGACAAACTATTCCGCATTCTCGAGCACTCGTTTAGTCAGGTGATCAGGCGCGCGAAAGAGCACAAGATTTCGCATCGAACCTCGGCCATGGCGATCGGGGTGGAGCGGGTGATGAAAGCAAAGAAGACGCGCGGATTGTTTCCGTAAGATCGACAATCGCCGCAAGATGACGATGTCGATCTTGCAACAAGTACAGGCGAAATCGACACTAGCTTTTCCGCGCCGAGCAGATATTCTCGCCACGCTCGTTCTGAAACCCGCCCCAATTCTATGAACAAATTCTTTCTGTGTGTCGTCGTCCTTTTTGCTGTCGCCGTCGGACAAACGCAGGCTGACGACAAAAGTCTTCCAGCGAACATCGATGGCGGATTGCGCCGCGTGGTGCAGGAGGACGCGCGGGGCACGCCGATCCGGCCGACGCTAACAACGCGAGTAAACGGACGGGTGCAAACGAAGAGCGCATCGCTCGGGATTCGCGACCAAGAAAAACGCGTGCTTGTGAGAGTGAATCTCAACGGCAACGACTCGTTAGCCAACGTGGAAACGCAGCTAACGAATCTGGGCGGAAAAGTGACGGCGGAGAATGCAGGCTACCGCAAAGGCGTCTTCTCGGCCTTTGTGCCGCCGCAAAGGGTGGCGGAAATCGCGCGGTTGAACGGCGTGTTGTCGGTAATACTCGCGCGGCGGCCCTGGCGAAACATCGGCGCTGCGACAACTGGCGGTCTCTATGCCATGCGGGCGGATACATTGAACGGACAGGGTTTGAATGGGAATGGAATTACGGTCGGCGTTTTGTCGGACAGCTTCGACATGGCAACGACAGATGAGAACGGCGATCCTTTGACCGACCATGCGGCGCAGGACATCTCCAGCGGCGATTTACCGGGACCAGGAAATCCATTGGGTCACACCACGCCGGTGAATGTGGTGGAAGATTTTACTCCGACACCGACGGACCCGGTATTCGACGAAGGGCGCGCAATGTTGCAGATCGTGCACGACATCGCGCCGAACGCGAACCTGGCGTTCGCGACGGCGTACAATGATCTCACCGCGTACGCCAATAATATTCGCCGATTGCGCACTGACGCGGGATGCGATGTGATTGTGGACGACATCATTTACAGCGAAGAACCGTTTTTCTCGGACGGAATCGTGGCACAAGCTGTGAACGATGTTGCGTTCAGCACGGTATTGGCCGGTCATAAGGTGATTTATTTTTCGGCGGCCGGAAATCAGCAGGGCGGCGGCTATACAGCGACATTCAATCCGGTTTCCGACAGCGCGGCGCGAGCCGGTCTGCCTGGACAAAATGTCGATCTTACAACGGTGCCGTCTTCGCTAACGAGCGGCGGGTTTCACAATTTTAATCCCGACACGAATGGGCCGGTCGATATTTCGCAGTCGTTTCCAATTTTCGCGCAAACAACCGTCGAGATCGATTTTCAATGGAACGATCCATTCGATAAAACCGGTGGCGTGACCACGGATTACAACATCCTGATTTTCGACGCCGATGGAAATTTCATCGCAAGCGAGTCCGGCGCCGACGACAACTTTGCGACAAAGGAACCAATCGAAGACATAACCATTGAAAACACGACCGATAGCGACACGCACTTCCAAATCGTGATCAGCCGCGCTGGTAATTCGCCGGCAACGCCCGTGGCGCGAAAACTTCGATATTTGGCCGCCGACAGTAGTAACAGCGGCGCCGGCGCGAGCGAATATTATCAGGAACTTGCGCCATCGACTTTCGGCAGAAGCTGCGCAGTGGGTGCGATTGGCGTGGGCGCGTATGTTTACGACAGTCACCCGTCCAACCCGCCAGGTCCGCCCTTTACGCCAACATTGGAAGACTCGAGCAGCTCGGGACCGGCGGAGATCGATTTTGATTCTGACGGCAATCGTCTTGCGCAACCGGAGATCCGACAAAAGCCCGACGTGTCCGCGCCGGACGGAGGAAATTCAACGTTTTTCGGATTCGACTATGAAGGCGACGGCCTGCCGAACTTTTTCGGGACGAGCGCGGCGGCTCCCCACGCGGCTGCGGTTGCAGCGCTCCTTTTGCAGAAGGCTGGCGGGTCAGATTCTCTAACCTTGGCGCAAGTAAAGACCGCACTCCAAAGTGATCTCACGCACGATACCGATCGGTTCTTTAGCCAGGCCTCCGCGCAAGCCCGGGGGAAGAAGGGCAAACGTGCGCAGCTTGTCATCACCGGTCTCGGCAATGGTTCGAATGGTTCGTCGATCGATCCCAACTTTTTCACCATTTCATTCACTCCTGGCAAAAACGGAGAAACGCTTCAGCAGGTCTCGATTAATCTTCAGGAGGCAGGTTTAAAGTTCGACACGACCCAGTCCACTGGTTTTCCGCCGACTCTCGGGCGCTTATTGAACATTAGCGCGCAGAATATCTCGATTTTCGCGCCAGCTGAGTCCACGAGTTTCGAGCAAATTATCCTCTCGTTCGCGCGGGGTAGCTTCACTGGTAACACAAAAGTCTCGTTCGGGGTTGATCGTGACTTTATTGGAGATGGAGCGGGCAATCTGGCTGATTTGCTTGAAGGAGCGATCGTACGCGGAAAGACAAGTACGGGTGCTTCAATCAATGCCGAGTTCAGGAATACTTACGGCCAGGGCTTCACTTTTGCAGATGGATTCGGATTGATCGACGCGGTTAAGGCTGCCGACCACCTTCCATAAAACTACATGTCGATCTTGCCTTAGGCGCGCTAGCCGAAGAAAAAAGTACACAAAAAAGCCGCACCGTGGAATGGAACCAGGTGCGGCTTTTTGTTACTAAACTCTTTTCTTAGCGAACGCCCATGCCGCCGCCTTGCGCCGCGTGGCCTTGGGCCGCGTGGCCCTGCGCCGCATGACCTTGGGCCGAATGACCCTGGGCTGCATGGCCTTGCGCGAAGTGTCCGCCGCCTTTGGCGTCTTTGTTAGGTTTCAGATCACGAACTTTGATGGTTTTCTTGTTTTTCATATTCTTGTTTAGCTCTCCTGCGTTGGGTTTGTTGTTGATTGGATTTCTGAGGCGCCGAAGAACAATTGACGCCCGCCGAGCACGTCCTTTTTGGGTATAAGATCGTCGAGGCGGATCATTTTATCTTTCTTGCGCAGCCTTTGGCTGTTTTGCTCTCCGGCAGGCGCATCTTTTTTGTTCTTCATTGAACTCACGTTGGCAGATCACTTAACACCATCCATGCCAGCAAATTGGGCGGCGCCCTCAATCGCCGCTTGCAGCACTGATTAGCAACGCTTTACAAAATCTAAACTCTACGGAAGCGGGAAAAGAGAGCAGGATTTTTCGCCTAGTTTTCAATCCATCTCTCGGCCTCATTTCCGACATGCCCTGTTCTATTTCGAGGCCGATGT
>JAJPGZ010000009.1 GCA_021325495.1 Spartobacteria bacterium | reverse complement strand
TCTAAACTCTACGGAAGCGGGAAAAGAGAGCAGGATTTTTCGCCTAGTTTTCAATCCATCTCTCGGCCTCATTTCCGACATGCCCTGTTCTATTTCGAGGCCGATGTTTTTTGCAGATGTCGGGCAAGCGTAGCGCGCGAAATTCCCAGCAATTTCGCCGTCCGCCGTTGGTTGCGATTTGTCTGATCGTAGACGTAGTGGATATGTCTTTGCACCGCCCCCGCGAGTGAAAGATCGACATCGTTCGGCGAGTGATTGTTGTTCATGGACGCCGCCGGCACTTCAACACTCGCGTGCACACCCGCAGACGATGTCTCCAAGTCCGGGGAAAAGACAACGTGATGGGGCATGATAACTTCTCCTTCGCAAAACAAAGTCATCGTCCGCACCGTGTGGCTCAGCTCACGCAAATTCCCCGGCCATGGATGTCGCATTAATTTTTCCATCGCCTCGGGATGGATCGCGGTAATGTTTTTACCTTCTTTGATTGAAGCCGCTTTCAGATCGGCCGCGATAAGCGCAGGGAGCTCCTGCAATCGGTGACGCAGGGGTGGAATAAGCAAGGTCAATCCGTTCAGGCGCTGATACAGGTCCTCGCGAAATTTTCCCTGCCTGACTCGATCGCGCAGAGAGCAATTCGAGGCGCAAAGAACGCGTGCATTGCACCTTTGCATTCGTTCAGAGCCCAGTCGCTCGAACTCGCCGTACTCGAGCACGCGCAGAATCTTGACCTGCGCCAGCGGGCTCATGTCAGCAATCTCGTCGAGAAAAAGAGTGCCGCCGTCGGCCTGCTCGAATTTACCTTTCACGGCTTGCTGTGCGCCGGTGAATGCGCCCCGTTCGTGGCCGAACAATTGGCTCTCGAGCAACGTGTCGCTCATGGCGGAAGCGTTAAAGGAAATGAACGGGCCTTTCTCACGAGCGGAAGAGTTGTGAATGGCGTGTGCAAGCAACGTTTTCCCGGTCCCAGTTTCGCCTAACAAAACGACCGGCACATCCGAGCTGGCGGCGAGCGCGGCGAGCCGAAGACAACGCGCCATGGCTTCGTTCGTGGTCGAGATATCTTCCACCCGCAAAGTGGTGAGTGGGGCCTGCATGACGATGTCGATCTTGCGAGCGTTACTGGCTCATGTTCTCGCGAAGCTGGTGGATCGGTTCCAGCACGAATTCGATCGGCGTCCGAGTTCCGACTGTGATGTGCGCTTCGCCCTTCATGCCCACGCGCAGCGGTAGATGTTTTCCGTGTTGAGCTCCGATGTCGGTGCGGTCCAACGACGCTAAGGCAATGAAATGTGATCCGTCGGTCGCATTCACGGTTGAGGGACTGATCCAGTCGAGTTTCCCCGCGACCGTTCCATAACGTTGGTAGGGATACGCTTCGAAAAAATATCGCACACGCTGTGCCGGCGCGAGTTTCGCCAGCCCGGCTTCGCCCACAATCATGCGCGCATGCGGCTGCGCGTCATGCGGGGAAAGCTGGCATAGTACCTGACCTTGGGTCACAACGCTGCCGACGGTGCGTTGGTCTAACGAGATAACGACGCTGTCGTATGGACTTCGGACCGTGAGCAAATTGTCCTGCGCGTTTTCTAAATCGGCTTTCAATGCCGCGATGCGGAACTTCAGCTTTTCAATCTCCGCCAGTTGTTCACCCCGCATTCTGGCATGTTCCGTCTCCATCCGTTGTCGATCTAAGTTAACCGACTGCAACGTCCGTTGCGCCACGCTCAGGTCCTTTTCAGATCCCGCCAAATCCAAACGCATGCGGATGAGATCCACCTGCGAGAAGCCTCCCTGCTTTGAAAGCTTCTCCATACGGTCCGCGAGGTCGCGGCTCGTTTTGGCGTGGTTCTCTCGGAATTTCACTTCGCTTTCCGCTTGGTCGACTTCCGCTTGCTTCATGCTGGCTTGCGCCGTGTAAGCAGCGTCGCTACGGGCCAGCCCGTCTTCGTGAACGCGCAGGTCTTCCGTAAGCGTGCGGAATTGCGTGTCCAAACCGCGGATCTCATCCGAGCGCAGGACAAAAAGCTCCGCTCCTTTTTTCACGACGGCGCCTTCACTTACCGCGATGCGATTAATGACGCCCTGATGCGGCGCTTGGACAGGGTCGGCGCCGGTCTCGGGCACAAGAACGAACGCGCAGTGCACCGTCTCCGGCAGTTTCACCACGATCGAGGCGACTAATGCCAGACACATGAAGGCCAGCAAAAGCCACGCGGTGAAACGGACGATCCATGGCGGCGGATCCTGCGATAACATTTCCGATTCCGCATCGATTGAGCCGCGTTGTGAGCCTGATTCAGCCATGTCGATCTTTCCGTTGTCGATCTTGCATTAGATGCCGAGTTGCTGACTTGAGAGGTAATAATAGAGGCCGCGTTGCGCCATCAGCTCGTCATGCGTGCCCACTTCCGCGACGCTCCCTTTTTCCAAAACCACGATGGCGTGCGCCTCGCGGATCGTGCTCAGACGATGTGCGATCACAATCGTCGTTCGTCCCGCCATCAATCGCCCGAGACCGTCTTGAATGGCGCGCTCGGATTCGGTGTCGAGTGCGCTGGTCGCTTCGTCGAAAATCAAAACCGGCGGATTATTGTAAATGGCACGCGCGATCGCGATGCGTTGCTTCTGACCGCCGGATAAAGACAAACCCGATTCGCCGATTTTTGTCTCGTAGCCTAACGGAAGGCGCATGATGAAATCGTGCGCCGCGGCCGTCTGTGCTGCGGCCAGAACACGATCGAGATCGGGCTCGGGATCGCCGAACGCGATGTTGCGCGCGATCGTTTCGTTGAACATGTGATTTTCCTGCAACACCATTCCGATGTGCCGGCGAACATCGCGGTAATTCAATGTGCGAAGATCGACATTGTCGAAGTAGATGGTGCCGCCGGTTGGCTCGAGCAGGCCGGCGATGAGTTTGATCAAGGTTGTCTTGCCGCATCCGCTACGTCCCACGAACGCGACCATGCGTCCGGGCGCGAGATCGAGGTTTACGTTCGTTAGGATATTCGGTGATTCCGGACCGCCGTATTTAAACGTGACCCCCTTTAGTTCAATTCGACCTTCGAGCGAGTGCACCGGCGCCAGGCGCGAGCGATCGTGTCCTTGTTCCGGCTCCTGTTCGAAAATGTCATTGAGTCGATTCAACAATACCGTGGCAAACTGCATGTTGTCCCACACGCCGAGGGTGCGCAGGATTCCGCCGTAAGCCATCGCCGTTAACGAGCTGAAAGCGACAAATCCGCCGACGCTCAGGCTACCGTGGATAACTTGGAGCGCGCCGACCCAGAGGAATATCGCGGTCGAAAGCAACCCGATTGATTGCAGCACGCTGTCGTACGACATCACGATGAAGCTGGCGCGGAACAACTTCTTCGAAACGGAAAGGAACTCATTCAACATCGCGTCGCGAAACGCGCTTTCGGCCGAGGCCGCTTTCACCGCTTCGATGCCTTTGATCGCGTCGATCTGATGCGAACTGTATTTCCCCTGGCTTTCTTCCACGCCGGCAAACAGCGGCCGCAACACCTTCACCGAAAAGATCATCAACCCGAGGTAGAGGGGAATGGTTAGGAAAAACGCCAGCGTTAACAGCGGGCTATAGATCAACATCAAACAAACCGCGCCGACGAGATAGATCAACGCCAGCAGCGCACCGATTCCCTGTTGCACGGCGAATTGTCGAACTTGCCGCGCGCCATCGAGACGGCGTTGAATGTCGCCCGTGCGCCGGCTCGTGAAATACGTCATCGGCAGCGACAACAACTTGCGACTGAGAAAATCGAGGACGGCGGTATCCAGCCGCACCGCCGCGAACGCGAGCAAATATTCCTGCGCCAGCGTGGACAATTGCACGAAGATCAGCGCCGCAAACAAGCCTAACAAAATCGTCTTCAGCAGTCCGAGATCATTATCGACAATGACTTTGTCGACCACCATCTGCGTAAAGACGGGAAAGATCAGTTGCAGCAAACTGACGGCGACGGCGAGCCCGAGCACTTGCAAAAAGATGACTTTGAACCGCGCCAGAAATGGAACGATCCACGCCAGCGCCGGTTTACTTTCCGGCGCCTGCTCGAATGCGGTGGTGTAATCGAAGAGCGCCGCGTACCCGGTCCATTTCGTTTCGAATTCGCGTCGCGGAATTTTGCGCAGGCCCATTCCCGGATCGGCCACGCGCACTTCCACTTCATCGACATCGTAGAGGACGATCCAGTGATTGCCTTCCCAATGGACGATTGCCGGCAACGGCATTGACCCGAGATTTCGAATTGAAACTTTCAGCGCGCGCGCCGCGAGTCCGAGCTCGCTCGCCGCGCGAACCAGCGCCTTCAGGCTCGTGCCGTCGGTGGCGGTGTGACAAAGCTGTCGAATCCGCGCGAGCGAAACCTTGCGGCCGAAATGACGGCAAATCATGCCTAACGACGCCGCGCCGCAATCCATTTCGTCGATCTGCTGAATGTGTTCGATCTTGCGAATGCGTTTGCCGCGTTTCTTGAAGTAACCTTGCTCGTCGACGAAAGGATCTTCGGAGTCGTCTTTCTCCGGCGGTTGCTCGCCGTCGAGCTCCACTTTGTTCGCCGTCTGCGTTTCGGCGGGCAGAGTTTCAGTCGTGAAATCGAGCGGAATGCGCGCTTCCTTTTTTGCTTCGTAAATAGCGAGCCGTTCCCCTAACAACTTCTCGAATTCCGGGAAACGGGTGCGCAGCTCCAGCACCGTTTTCGGTTCGAGTGCGAGCAATTGGCAATCGGTGAAGGCCTGCACCGACGCGGCGCGGGGCGATCCATTCAAGATCGACAACTCACCAAAAAAATCGCCCTCGCGATAAAACGCGAGGTTCTTTTCCGTGCCGTTCAGGCCAATGAAGGCGCGCGCCCGCCCCTTCTCGATCACGTACATCGGCCCGGCGGCGTCGCCTTGTTTGATGATCAACTCGCCTTTCGCCACGCCTAACGGCTCCAACTTGTCGATCATCGAGCGTAACGCCAGCGCCGGCAGCCTTCCGAAATTGCTAAATTGATAAAGGAAACTTTGCAGCGCGCGATTGCGCCCCGTCATCTCGATGTAGTGCTTGAGCTCCGGCACGCGCTCGACCAACTCTAGAAACGCGTCGCGGTCGATCCGCAATACTTCTACCGCCGTGCTGCAACGCACCGTCGCGCTGCGCGTCCCGCCATCCATAAGCGCAGCTTCACCGAAACTGTCGCCCGGTTTCAAAACGCCCAGCGGAATTTCCTCGCCGTCGGATTTAACCTTCAAGGCGCGCGCGCGTCCTTTAGTCAGGATGTAAAACGAATCGGCCGGATCATCCTGCTTCACGATGACGTCGCCGAAATCGTAACTTTCTTCCTCGAGCAACGGCTCGAGCGCAGTGAAATGCTCGTCGGTTAAAAATCGAAACGCGGACGTTCGCCGGACGATTTCGCTGTCTTGCGTTTTCATTCGCTGGCCGCCAACGGCATTAACCGAAGATCGACATGTTTAATTGTGAGCTCGGCGAAATGTCGATTCAGCAAACGTTGCTCGATGCGCGACAGGATCGCCGGGTCGTCTGCTTGTGGCTCAATTTTGCGCACAACGCGACATAAATCGAACCCGTCGCTCTTCTCCATCGGCTCGAGCACCTGGCCCGCGCTCACGCTCAAGAATTTCTGCTGCACTTCGGGCGCGATATCTTCGAGGATAAATTCCAAACGTCGAAACGGATAACGCCCTTCGCTCGCGACTTCTTCCATCGACATTCCGTCCTCCCGCACACAGAAAAGCGCTTCGTGCGCAGCATCACGCGATTCGAGTTCCATCACTTCGATCTCGAATTTCGTCAGCGGCAATCGTAATGACGACAGTTCGCGTTGCGCCGCGTTCGGCACGAGGACGTCGCCGCAGCGTTTCTGGTAAGCCGCTTCCAGCGCGCATTGTCGATCTAACCATTCCGCATTGCGTCCCAGTTTTTCCAGCCACGACGCGCTTTCTTTCTCGTCCATCCCGGTACGCTCGAGAAAAATTTTCTTCTGTGCCGCGACCAAGTCGGGCGCGATCTCTTTCTCGGCCGATAGGGCCGCCAATCGCCACGCCAGCGCATTCGTCAGCCAATCCAGTTGGTTCGACAAAATCAGATCAATCGTAAACGTGTCGCGCAAATCCGCCGGGGCGGCCTCAAATTTGATCTCTTGCGGCTTCACATCCTCCAGTTCCGCCGCGCCCCATTGCTGACGCGTGAAATACTCGCTGAAATTCTCCAGCGACAATCCGCGCACGCCGAGCCATTGCTCCGTCTCCTCCGCTGTGATCAGGTCGTGATCGTAACGAAATTGCTCCGCTGCCGCATCGAAAGCGTCCTCGTTCAGCTCGAGGTCCAGCTCTTCTGCCCTCTCGGCCGCGGCTAAACGATACAAAAATTGCTCCCATGGAAGATCGACATCTCCACGAAAAAATGCGGCATCGATGATGTCCCGGGCAGTAAACTCCTCGCTCCCGCAGGAACACATCAATAACTCGCCATGCGAAACCGACTCGGCGCTTTCCATTCCGAGTTGGGGTTTGTAGCCGGTTTGCGAGAAAAAGTCGAGACCAAGTTGGCCTAAATTTTGAGCCATGGTTAGGCCTCTCTCCCCGGTTGACGGCAAACCCAATCGCGCGCTCAGTGTTGCCCATGCCGTCGGCTGCCCTGCGCGCCTTACTGACCCGCTCGATCGACTACGCGGGGATGTTTCCACCCTGCGCGCTCGATCTCGAGACCGCGCTCCAAAAACAGGCCGCTTATGTCCGCGACGCCGATTCGTGGATGCTCTCGACCTTCGTGCTGCCAGTCGCGCAATTCGAAAAGGCGGCGGGGCATTTATCCGAGTTCGATTCGAAACATCCGCTGCGCATTTCTGCGCTCGGCCCGAAAACCAATTCCGCTGACGAATTCGCCGCGAAAATCCAAGAAGTTGTCGAATCGATTCGCGTCTTTGCAAAGGAACATGTCGATCTTGTCTCAATCGAGCAGCTCGAGATGCCGCTGGTTGGCGATGTGCCGCGAATCGATTTGAACTTGCGCACATTTTGGGAAGGCCCCGCGCCTACCATCACAAAAATCGGCAAGGACGGTTTCAAGTTGCGCACTGGTGGTGTGACCGCGGATGCTTTTCCAACTTCCGCGCAAATCGCAAAAGTCCTCGTCGCCGCTGCGAAACATCGCGTGCCGATCAAATTCACCGCCGGTCTTCATCATCCGATCCGAATGTTCCGCGACGAAGTGAAAACGAAAATGCACGGCTTCCTCAATGTCCTCGGCGCCGCCGTGTTCGCGTTCGAGCACAGTTGGGACGAGGCGCAGACGACTGCGATGCTCGAGGACGACGACGCAAAATCGTTTTCGTTCGACGACAAAACGTTTGCCTGGCGCGAATGGAAGATCGACATCGACCGCATCGAAGCGCATCGAAAATTTGTCACTTCGTTCGGCAGCTGCAGCTTCGACGAGCCGCGCGAAGATTTGCGCGCGCTCAACCTCCTTTAATCAAATATGGCCCTGAAATCTTTCATCGACGTCCCGCGCGATTCGCATTTTCCACTGGAGAATTTGCCGTTCGGCGTTTTCAAAACGCCTAACGAATCGAACGGGCGCATCGGTGTCGCGCTCGGTGAGTACGTTGTCGATCTTGCCGCGCTTGGGGCGAAAGGGTTGCTCGAAGGGCCGTTCGATCGCGATTCGCTGAACGAGTTCCTATCGTTAGGCCGGCCGGCGTGGCGGAAAGTGCGCACGACCTTGCAAAAACTTCTCGCCGTCGACACAGCAACCTTGCGCGACGATGTCGATCTTCGCGAACGCGTGTTCCACCGCCAGCGCGATGTCACGATGCAACTTCCAGTGCGCATTGGCGACTACACCGATTTCTATTCGTCCTATCATCACGCGCACAACGTCGGTACGATGTTGCGCGGCCCGGAGAACGCACTCATGCCGAACTGGAAATGGCTGCCGGTCGCGTATCACGGTCGCGCCAGTTCCATCGTCGTGAGCGGGACCGATGTGCGCCGGCCGCGCGGCCAGACAAAAGCGCCGGACGCGACCGCGCCCACATTCGGTCCCAGCAAAAGTTTTGACTACGAATTGGAAATGGCGTTTCTGATCGGTCCCGGCAATCCGTTAGGCCAACCCGTCAAGATCGACAATGCGCTCGATCACATTTTCGGCTTCGTTTTAATGAACGACTGGAGCGCGCGCGACATTCAGGCGTGGGAATACCAGCCGCTCGGTCCGTTCCTCGCGAAAAATTTTGCGACCAGCATTTCGCCGTGGGTGGTGACGCTCGATGCGCTGGAACCGTTCCGAAAATCTTTGCCGAAGCAGGACCCGGTGCCGCTGGATTATTTGCGCGCGCCTAACGACGTCACATTCGACATCAAACTGGAAGCAACGTTGCAGACCGCATCGATGAAAGATCGACATGTGATTACGCGAACCAATTTCCAAAATCTTTACTGGAGCATCGCGCAACAGCTCGCGCATCACACCGTGAACGGCTGCAATCTGCAACCGGGCGATTTGCTCGCGAGCGGAACGATCAGCGGCGCGACCGAAGATTCGCGCGGCTGCATGCTCGAGCTTACCTGGCGCGGCGCCAATCCGCTGACTCTGCCTAACGGCGAATCGCGCAAATGGCTGGAGGACGGCGACACGCTTTCCATCACCGGTTGGTGCGAAGGCGATGGATACCGTGTCGGTTTCGGCGAAGTGACCGGCAAAATCCTGCCTGCGGCCTAACGAAAAGAAGATGTCGATCTTCGCACGACGTTTGGCCACGATTGTTTCGTGGATTGGACATCCGTTGGCGTTCATCACCATTAGCGTCGCGATTGTCCTGGCGACCCAGCAAGGCGGGCTCACGCTTTTGCTTACTATTTTTCTCGCGGTCATCGCGCCGATGGCGATGTTGCTTTTTCTCGGCGTGCGCTTGGGCCGATGGAGCGATGCCGATGTGTCCGCGCGCGAAGAGCGCAAACGTTTTTATCCGGTCGCGATCCCGCTCTCGGCCGCGGGCACAATCGCAATGTGGCTAGCGAACGCGCCGCGTTACATTCTTCGCGGCGGCGTTGTCATGCTCGCGCTTCTCATCGTCGCCGCAGTCACGAATCTGCGCTTCAAACTTTCGTTGCACACCATGTTCGCGAGCTACTGCACGACCATTTTGTTTCGGGTGAATGTCTTTTGCGGAATCGTCGCGTTCATGCTGACGGCGCTCGTGTTTTGGTCGCGGTTGTTTCTCGCGCGCCACACTTTGCCCGAAACAATTGTCGGTGGCGTGATGGGAACGCTCGGCGGCATCGCCGCGGCGTGGATGTCGATCTAACAATGGAACCGTACGCGCCGCGCGCATTTCGCTTCATTGAACTGGTGACCATCGGCGACTGGCGCATGAAACTTTACGGCATCGCGTGGAAGAAGGAATTGCCGCGACCGGAATTACTGGAAGCCGCGAAGAAGATGGCGACGGAGCAACTCGCGAAAGAGCAGGGGAACAATTACCGCGTCGGTTTCATCGGCGCGCACGACGGCCGCAACGCCGCGTTTGTCTTTATCGATTTTTGGGGAAACGAGAACGAATTGTTTCATCGCGTTTTTCTTTCGCGCGCGAACGATCCGCAAACGCTGGCGCCCGCGGCGCCGAGCGACTCTGCGGTGTGCGTTTGGGATTTGCATTTGCAATCGTTTGAGCGCGCGGCCTGGATCAAGCACGTCCTCACAAAAGGAGACGCGCCGGATTTCGACGCCTATCTCCGCGAGCGCTTGAACGAGGATGCCTGAGCCGTGATTGAACAAGGCGATTCCGCTTGCGTCTAACGCAACGTCGAACAACAGAAGACTTGATGAAAACATTTTTGATTTTTAGCTCTACGATTATAGCGATGATCGCGGTCAGCTTCGCGCAGAGCCCGTCCGCGTCGCCCGCGCCAACAAAAGCAACCACCAGCAAACAGACTGCGACGACCAACACCGCGCTAAATGCGAATGAAGTGGTGGGGACGATCGTGGAATTTGTGCCCGGCGCAGACATTGTGCTTAACACCGGTGCGTCCGAGCCGATGCGATTCAAACTCGGCAAAGGCGTGCGTTATCTCAATCCGAAGGGAAAAGAAGTAAACGAGCGGAAGATGAAAAAAGACCGCAAGGTGCGCGTCCACTACGCGAAAGAGGGCAACGACATGGTCGTGGACAAGATTCAGATCGAGCGCGACGGCAAAAAGAAGAAGGCGCGCGAGTGATTTGTTAGGCTGACGTTGTCGATCTTGCGTTAATCGGATGTGAAACGCGCGACGGGATGTTTCTTCATCTTCGTTGCCCTACTGATTCTGGTTGCGTTCGCGCTCTACGCCGGAGCGGTGCGCGTGATGAAGACGCGCGGAGTACGCGCGCGTCTCGCGGGTGAGCTCGCGAATTTTTTTGAATGTAACGCCGCGGTTGCGCCACTACGTTGGAACGGCCTAACAATTTCCGCACCGGGTGTGCTGGCGCGCGACGCGCCCTTGCCGGCCGAAATTCGCTTATCGCAGGTATCGGCGCCCCTAACGATTGTCGATCTTTGGCGCAACGATTGGAAGATCGACAAGGTGACGGTCGCCGATGTGCAAGCGGCGTTTGGAGATTTTGCGATGCAGCAGCTCAATCGGACGTCGTTCGCGACTTCAGACTTGTCGCCGCCGACCAGTGGAACAGCGGAGTTAGATCAGGTCAACATTCGGCACGCCACGATTCTTTACGGCAGCGGGTCTGCGAATGCGGGCGAGTTCCGCGATGTTCACGTCAGGACGTCTCGTCACGATAGCGAACTAATAATCAAGGGCGATGGCGGAACGTTCCGTCTCGCCGGCTTTCCCGAAGCATTCCTCCTCGACGCGACGATCACTTACGCAAAACCAAATCTTCGCATCGCCCGCGCTTCGCTCAGTTTCGGTGATGTGAATTCGATCGAAGTCACCGGCAGCATCAATTTCGAACAACCGCAAAATGTTCACGCGGCCGGCGCGGTGGTGATGGCGAACGCGATTTTGAAAAACGTCCCGACGTTCCAGCGCGTGGCGCAACTCACCGGGCGATCTGAGCTGGCGCAAGCAAAGATCGACAACGTCAAAGCGGACTTCGATTGGAACGCGAACACGTTGACGGCGAAAAATTTTTCCGGCGAAGCGAAGCAGCTTTTCGCGGTGCGCGGCGAATTCGTTCTTCAAGACGGCAAACTCAATGGCGAGTTCGAGCTCGGCCTCGTGCCCGAGCTTGTCGAAAAATTTCCGGGAGCGCGCGAGGATGTTTTTAAATCAAGTCGCGACGGTTATCTCTGGACACCGGTGAGCGTGAGCGGTCGGGTCGACGATGTGCGCGATAATCTGCGGCCGCGATTGCTGCGCGCCGCGCAGGACCACCACGCCGACGCAAAAATCATCGACGCGATCGAAGATTTGTAAGATCGACATCTGCAAGATCGACATCGTCGAAGGCCAATGCCATTTTCCGATTGTGCCGAGCGCCCAAATCCTGCACGTCGACGATGATCCGGACATTCGTCTCTTAATGTCCGCCTCGTTGCAGGAATTCGGTTATCGCGTCATGACCGCCGGCAGCATCGCCGAAGCTCTTAAGCTGGCGAAAGAATTTCAATTCGATCTCTGCATTCTCGACGTGAAATTGCCCGACGGCACCGGCATCGATCTGTGCAAACAACTGCGCCAACTCCAGGAAGGCGCGCCGATTGTTTACTACTCCGGCCACGCTGACGTCGCGACCGCGGAACAAGCGCTCGAAGTTTGCGGCGACGCTTATATAAAGAAGCCGGTCTCGATTACCGAGTTGCAGGAAACGATTAGCGGCTTACTCAATCGCACCAAGTAACTCACGGGCCTGTAGCTCAGCGGTTAGAGCAGGGGACTCATAATCCCTTGGTCCCAGGTTCGAATCCTGGCGGGCCCAATTTCATTTTCGATTTCGCCGTCGCGATTTGTCATTGTCGATCTTGTGCGAATCGCGCGCCTCCTCATCGAGCTCGTAATTTTGAGCGCGCTCATCGTTTCGACCCGCTGCGCAAATTACGAAGACGTTTTCATCGGCGACAAAATCTATTTCACCGATGCCGATTGCTACGCGCGCATGACGCGGGTGCGTTTGTGCGCGCAACATCCGGGACTCGTCCTGCGTCATCACAACTTCGAAAATTTTCCGCAAGGAACGACACCCCACACCACCGCGCCCCTCGATTACGCGATTTTGTCGTTGTCGATCTTGCTCAAGCCATTCGCGATTGATCCAATCGATCTCGCCGGTGCGCTTATTTCGCCGTTACTCGCGCTCTTCGGCGGCTGGTTTTTGTGGTGGTGGTCGCGCGGAATGCGGTTCCGGTGGGTCCTGCTCATTCTCTACGCGATCAGTCCAATCCTCGTCCATGCCACCGAGCTTGGCCGGCCCGATCATCAATCGCTGGTTGTCGTGCTCGTTCTTATCGCCATCTGTGCCGAAATCGACCTCGTTAGACTTGACGGCGTAAAGCCGTCAAGCCTAACGAGGTGGTCGGGAGTAGTCGGAGCGGCGGCATGGGCGCTGGCGATTTGGGTTTCGGCTTACGAACCGCTTTTGCTTTTCATTTGCACAAGCGCGGTGTTGGTCGCGCAAGATCGACATCTTCTTTTCGCGAAGGATCGACGCGTCGGATGGATTGTTTTCGCTGCCATCATCGCGCTCGCGCTGGCGATCGAGCAACGCGTTCCGTCATTGTCGATCTTGCGGCAAACATTATTGCAACGGAATTGGTCGCGCACCATCGGCGAGATGTCGCCCGTTGCCCTAACGAGTTCAATTTGGTTTCGCTGGTGCGGCTATCTGATTTTGATCGCTCCGGTTTTGGTTTGGCGCGCATATCGACGGAAACTTCAGCCGCCGCTTTTCATTCTCGCGCTGCTCGTCATCGCATTGTGCCTAACGATGTGGCAGGCGCGCTGGAGTTACATTTTCGTGTCGATCTTCGCGATCGCGCTGCCGCAATTGCTTGAGTCTATCAAATCGGGCGCGGCCGTGTACCTCGCGTTCACCCTGTCGATCTTGCCGATCTTGCGCGATTGGGATGAGCGGCTTTGGCCTAACGAAAGCGATTTGGCGAAACGAATCGAAGCGCGACGCGAAGCGGTCGATCTGCGCGAGTTGTCGCTCAACATGATGTCGAGCGATACGCACGCATTCATCGCGCCGTGGTGGTTGTCGCCGCCGATCGCATATTGGTCGGGTCAACCTGGAGTCGCCGGCAGCTCGCATGAAAGTCTCAACGGCATCGTGGACAGTGCGCGATTTTTTCTGGCTAACGACCCGGAAGGCGCGCGCGAAATTTTGCAGCGGCGCGATCTCGATTGGGTCGTCGTTTACGACAGCGACCGCGTGATCGCTAACTCGGTGGCTTTGTTAGGCACGAGCGTTCCTCCGAATCCACTATGTCGATCTTTGGAACGAGCGCCGTCACAGGCAGCGCGATTCCTGAAGCTCGTGTTGCAAAATGGAACGGCCAAATTGTTTCAAGTTGCGAATAAGCGGTGAAAATCTTGGGATTCTCCTGTGAGAATCCGTTGACAGCGTGCCACATCGATCCAATAATCCTGTGTGTTAAAGAAGTTCATACCGCAGAAACCGATGTCATCGATTGGCGAACCGTCGCTGGCCTCCGTGTCTGAGGAGAATAACCGGCCCGCCTTTAGCGAGTCACCGAAACAATCACCAATCGAATACAATAAGTTTATGGCTGAACATTCTGGCAAAGACATCCTTTCGAGCGATGTGGAAATCAAAGGCTCGATCAAATTCAAGAAGGAATTACTCATCGACGGCAAAGTCGAAGGAGAGATTCATTCAGAGGGCGTTTTGACCATCGGTGAGAACGCGGACATTCGCGGCGAGATCAAAACCAAATCCATCGTCGTGTTTGGCAAAGTGCAGGGCAACATCACCGTGAACGAACGCTGCGAGCTGAAATCAAAATGCTCGTTGCAAGGTGATCTTAAAGCCGCGCGTCTCGTCATCGAGGAAGGCGCGACCTTTGTCGGCAAGTCGGAAGTGACGAGCGGCATGAGTGTGAAACCTTCGACCAGCAGCAGCAGTGCGGCGTCGCGTGCGGAAGTTTCCCGCAGCAGCAACGACGAAGGTTCAACCGCGACTTCGACCAAGCCGGCTTTCGCCCGCGCCTAACAACAAGGACCATCGCGCGAGGCTGAAGAGTGCCCAAGCCGTCGCCTCTTAAGGTCAGTGTGGAGTGTCCGCACTGTGGCTTTAAGCAGATGGATTATGCCGCGGCCAAGTCGACCATGTGTCGGCAATGCGGCCGCAGTTTTGCTCCGAGCATTCCGAAACCCGGCCTAACGAGTCCGGGCCGGGAAGAGCAACCGGCCAGCGTCGCGCCCGCGACCGGGCTGCGCAAAATCGGAGGACTGTGGAATCGCGAGCAACGTTTCCGCATCGTCTCGTGTTTCGAATGCAAGCGCCGACACGAAGTGAGCGAAGCGGCCACATCGACAAATTGTCCGGGCTGCAGCGCGCATATGGATCTGCGCGATTACAAAATCAACACCAGCTTCAGCCGCTCCATTCGCACCCGCGGCGATATTCACCTAACGAATAAGGGCGATCTTAATAGCACGAGCGTGGTTTGTCGCACGGCGTTGATCGAAGGACGCATGCGCGGAAATCTGGAGTGTTCGGAATCGGCCACGATTAACTTCGTCGGCAAAGTTCCGGGGCGTTTGACCGCGAATTATGTCTGCGTCGAGCGCAAAGCCGACGTGCAATGTTATCGCCGCGTCTTCGTTCGTAACATCGACATCAAAGGCCGGCTCACCGCGGAGATCATCGCCACCGGCACCGTTAACATTCATAAAACCGGTGTGCTCGATGGCAACGTTACCGCTAAAGCGATCAACATCGATCAAGGCGGACTCTTTTCCGGCCAGCTTGTCATTGGCGAAGCCGCCTTGAAACAGGGCGAGCTTTTGCCTCAGCCGGAGGAGGAACCGGCCCGGTTGAAAGACGACGAACAAGATCTGCCGGCGCGCGCAGCGCACCCGCTGCCCGCGACTTAACTTGCGCTGTGAAGCGCCGTCCTCATCCGCGCAGCCCTTACGAAAAACTCGGCGGCTATGTTCATCTGCCGCGTTTGATCGACAAGGCGAAGCTGCATCGCAAAGGTCTGCTCAACGGTTACAATTATAAAACCGTCGGCTTCGACAAACATCTGCTCGCGTTTTTGAAAATCGACGGCGAAGCGTTCGAGGAAGCGGCCAATCGTTTGGAAAACGACGACGCCATTTTAAAATGGATCGAAGAAACCGCTGCGAAACATTCGCCGGAAGAAGTGGCGGAATGGAATGAGGCCATGATTTCGCGTCATCCCGATACGGCCGCAAAACGCGCGCGCTTCACTCACTTCCTAAAGGAATCTGGCGGACACGGCCGCAAAGACATCAAAACTTATTTTGATCTCATCGAGTTCGACGAAGGCCGGCTCAAATAGCACAAGATCGACAATCGTAAGATCGACAATTGCGCTTCGTTAGGCCGCGAAAGTCTTGTTCGCTTGCTCGAGCGTTTCTTTGCTGCCGATGTCGAGCCATTTTCCGCCGATCTGAAATGTCTTCACCGGCTTGCGCGGATAAAGCCATTGCAGGAATCGTCCGGGTTGGTCGGGATTATTTCCGGCCGCGATGTAGGTCATGAAAAGTGGCAAGAGATCGCGCGAGTAAAAATACAACGCGATCGCGGCGAGAGTTGTCTTCGGCTCTTTCGGCTTCTCTTCGAATTGCGTTATGACGCCCTCATCGTCGAGCGTGACGGCGGCGTATTTTTTCATCTGCTCGAGATGGGCCACGTCGTAGAGCGCGACGGTCGCTTCGGTGTTGCGGGCAAAATCGACAAACGCATCCAGTGGTTCGCTGAACAAATTATCGCCCGCGACCACGAGTAGATCGTCTTTCAAAATTTCCTGTTCGCGGGTGAGGACGAGATTGATGTCGCCGATTGCGCCTAACTTGTCGTCATCGCTGGTCGATCCATCGTTGATCACTTTGATCTGCAAATGACGATGTCGATCTTGCGCGCGTTTGGACCAGGCTTCGAAATCCTTCGCGAACTTCGCGTTCGTCACCACGTAAATCGTTTTCAAATCGCGCACGCTCGCAAGATTATCGAGCACCCAATCGATCATCGGTTTTCCGCCAACTTCGAGCAGCGGTTTCGCTTTGGTTTGGGTGAGGGGATAGAGCCGCGTCGCGTAACCGGCGGCGAGAATGAGCGCGTTCATGCAGGAGACGCCTTCGTCTCACTCGCCACGATGCTTTGCAAGCGGTCTTGCATCGTTTTGAGGCGGTGGGAATCGGTGATTTTTCCGCTGGTCGCTGCATCGGTGAGATAAAACGTGTCGATCGCGGCGCCGGCTTGCGTGCTAATGCGCGAGAACGCGATGGCGACCCCTTCGCGTCCGAGACAGGTGAGCAAATCGAAGAGCAAGCCGATGCGGTCGGGCGTTTGCACTTGCAACAATGTGTAAGTCGGGTGCGCTTTGTTATCGACCGCAATGAAAGCGGGAAATTCCAGGTCTTGCGGCGGACGCGACCGGGTTTGTTGGCGCACTTTCTCGAGCAGAGGTTGGAAGTCGAAACTTTCTTGTTCGAGCGCGCGGCGCAAAGTCGTCTCTACCGTTTCCATCGCGCTCTTGTCGGTCACCGCGTGCCCTTTCGTGTCGCAGACCCGGAAGATGGTGAGCATGGTCTGATCGCCCCTAACGAATGTATCGACGGATAAAATATTAAGCGGCACGACGGCGAAGGCGCCGGCGATACGCGCGAGTAGCTGATGCCGCGCCCAACTGGTCAACGTGACGATGCTGTGTCCCTGTTCGGGGAACGGTTGCCAGCTGATCCCGGGCGCAAATGCGTATTCACTGTGCGTCGCCTGGTAGAAGAATGCGCGAAACAGTTTGAGGTGATCGACAATTTCTCGGGAATCGGTCGCGCGAAAATAACTGTCGGGCATGAAATCGAAATGCGCCTCCACTTCATCGGCGTAATCGGGCGAGAGTTGTTGCAAGATCGACAACTGCAATTTGTCGCGCTCGATGCGCAGCTGCTCGTAATACGATTTTTGATCGACGAGATACTGGCGGGTCGCGTGAAAAAGTTGCCACACGAGGGTTTCCTTCCAATCCGACCAACCGGTCGCAGTCGTGCCCTGTCCATCCGCGAGCGTGAGCAACATAAGCGCGTGTAAATTGCGTTCCGTCTTCACCACGTTCGCGAATTCCACGATCGTCTCCGGATCATCGAGATTTCGCTGCTGCGCCATGTTCGACATCGTGATGTGATGGTCGACCAGAAGAATGAGCGACTTGCGTTGTTCGGTGCTGAGTTGCAGACGCGCGCCGACGCGTTGGGCAAAGACCGCGCTCGCTTCCGCATGCGGGCGCGCCCCGACCGCTTTGCCGGTGTCGTGCAAAAGCAGCGCGAGATAGAGCACCGCCGGATCTTCGAGTTCTTCGAGCAAATTGCGATAGCCGATCAATTTCGAATTCTCGGTGCGCATGAGCGCGTCGAGTTTGTCGATGCACACGAGCGTATGTTCGTCCGCGGTATAGCGATGAAAGAATTCATGTTGCACTAAACAGGTGAGCTGACCGAACTCAGGAATGTAGCGCCCAAGAAAATCGACGCGGTGCATCATGCGCAGGATCCGCGCGACTTCGCCCTTTTTCGCTAAGATCGACATGAACATTTCGCGCGGCGCTTTCGCGTATTGATAAACACGCGTCACTTTGCGCAGCCGCCGGCTGATCAAATCTTCCAGCTCCGGACTGAGATCGAGCGAATGTTCCTGCGCCAGTTGGAAGACGCGCATCATTTGCGTCGCATCTTTATCGAAGATGTCGGAGGACTCGGGATAAAGCTGCCCGTTGCGAACGAAAAACGATTCCAGCCGCTTCTCGTCGCCGCGCATCAACGGGAGAAAACTGAAAAGCGATCGCGTGCGATCGGTCGCGCGCCCGGCTCGAAATTGTTCCGTGATGCGCTCGGTCACGCGAAAAACATTTCGGGTGTGATCGAAATAGTCTCGCATGAGCGCTTCGCTTCGCAGTTGGCCGCGCCGATGGCGATAGCCGAGACGTGACGCGACTTGCTCCTGCATGTTGAGATGCAAAACATCGGTCGCACGTCCGGTCGCGTAATGCAGATCGTTGCGCACGCGCAGCAGAAAATCGTAGGCGCTGTCGATGCAGCGCTGGTCCGTTTCGCTCAGCCAATCTTTACCAACCAGGTGCGTAGTCGTTAGGGCGCCTTCTTTGAAGAATGTCATCCAAAGCAGGTTCTGGTAATCGCGCAGACCGCCGCAACCGTTCTTCACATTCGGTTCCTGCATATAAACGCTGTCGCCAAATTTTGTGTGGCGCGCGACCTGGTCTTGCATGCGCGCTTCGACGTACTCCCGTTCGTGTCCGGCCACGCATTTTGTCCGAAATTGTTCTCGAAATTTTTTTGCAAGATCGACATCTCCAGTCAGGTGCCGGGACTCGAGCATCGCCGTCTTGGTGTGCATGTCGCGGTTCGCCTGCGCCAGCGCATCCTTAATTGACCGCGTCGAATGTCCGACTTTGAAACCGATGTCCCACAGCAAATACAAAATCTGTTCGACGACTTGTTCGATGTAAGGCGAAACGCGGTTCGACCCGCCGTTATGCAAGACCATGACATCGACGTCGCTGAATGGATTCAACTCGCCGCGTCCGTAACCGCCGAGCGCGAGAAGCGAAAGTGGTTGCGCGGTTTTGCGATCGGCGGTTTGCGTGGCGGCGTCGAAAACGTGGCGCAATAAAACATCGACAAGATCGGCGCGACGCGAACAGATTTCGCGGCCGCCGGCGCCGGCCTGATGTTTCAGCCGCAGCCGATGTTCCTCGATCTTGAGGAATTTTTTATATTCTTCGAGCGCTTCCGTCGGCCGACGCCCGCCGCTGGGCGCGAGCTGCGTTTTAGCATGCGCGAGGACCTGTTCGAGATGACGCCGCATCGTGATTGTCGATCTTAACGGACTGTAAGATCGACAAGGTAAAAAGCGAACGGCGCGATCAGAGCTCGATCGCGTATCGTTTCATCTTGTTATAGAGCGTTGGGCGCTGGATTCCGAGAAGCTGCGCCGCTTTCTTTTTGTTTCCGTGCGACTGCGCGAGCGCTTGCAGAATGGTGCTGCGTTCGACGTCATCGAGCGTCGGCACTCCGCCATTGCGTTTTGCGGCCGCGGTCACGGCCGCGCGTTCGGTTTGCTGCAGCGCAGTCGGCAATTGCACTTCGGCCGGAAGTTCCTTCACGCCGATCGTGTCGTTACGCGAAAGAACGACGGCGTACTCGATCGCGTTCTGCAATTCACGCACGTTTCCCGGCCACGAATAGGTCAGCAATTTCTGAAATGCCTCCGGCGCGATCGCGGGTTCGGGTTTGCCTAACTGTTGCGCAAATTGCTTTACGAACGCCGCGACCAAATGAGGAATGGCGGCCTTGCGTTCCCGCAACGGCGGCACCTCGATCTGAAACGTGTTGATGCGATAATATAAATCCGAACGCAGTTTTCCTTCGCCGAGCGCCTGCGCGATCGGCCGGTTCGTGGCTGCGATCACGCGAAAATCCGCCTTTAAAGTCTTGGTGCTGCCTAACGGGCGATACTCGCGCTCTTGCAATACGCGCAGAAATCGCGTCTGCAAATCAGCCGGCATGTCCGAGATCTCGTCCAGGAACAACGTCGCGCCATTTGCCTCCGCGATCATTCCCGGAAAATCGTTCATCGCGCCGGTGAACGCGCCTTTGACATAACCGAACAATTCACCTTCGATCATCGTCGCAGGCAACGCCGCGCAATTCACTTTCACCATCGCTTTGTCCGCGCGGCGGCTGCGTTGATGAATCATGTTCGCGACCACTTCCTTGCCCACGCCGCTTTCGCCGGTGATGAGCACGTTCGCATCCGAGGGCGCCATCGCGCTCACGAGCTCCTCGATCTGCTGCATCGCTTTGCTCGTGAAAATCGGGAAGTGCCGCGTCTCGGCGATTTCGAGACGCTTCTCCAGCTCGTGCGTTTTCTCGCGCAACTCTTCCGTCTCTTCGCGCAGTACCTGCGTCTCGCGCAGCAACGATTCCTTCTCCAGCGCTTTTTCGACAAGGCTGATCAATTCTTCCGGCGCGTACGGCTTGCTGATGAAATGATATGCGCCGCGCTTGATCGATTCGATCGCGTTATTCAAGGAATCGTGCGCGGTTAAAATAATCACCGGCATGTCGACGTGCTCGCGTCGGATTTGCTCGAGCATCTGTAATCCGTCGGCATCGGGTAATTGAAGATCGAGAAGTATGAGCGAAGGGGTTTTGGTTTCGAGCAGCTTCAATCCCGCTGCGGCCGTCCCGGCTGTCTCCACCGCGTAACCGTGACGTTTGAGCAGAGCTTCCAGCGTTAACAAAATCGGTCGCTCATCGTCGATGATGAGAATTCGACGACCGTCGCCAATCGCTGGTGATTCTTTTGCGTTCGTGCCCATTGCGCTTCGCGCGCCTCCCGCTGACAACAACTGGCCCTCGCCAAGGCGAAGGAAGCGAGGCAATTCTACGTCGCCGGTGCTTCGACAGGCAATAGAATTGTCGTAATGAGAACGCGCGCCGACGGGTCGTAAGCCGCCTCAAACTGCCCGCCGTGCGCCTCGATGATGCTGCGAACGCGAGTCAATCCGAGACCGTAATGTCCATGTGTCACGTTCGTTAGCGGCGCGCGCCCCCATTCATTCGTCGCACTTTCAAATTTCTCTTTTGGTTCGCGGAATGTAATCGCAAATTGTTTGCCCTGCGTGGATGCTGCGATGGAGATTTCGCTATTCGCGGGCGAAAGTCGAAACGCGTTCTCGAGCAATTCCGCAAACGCCTCCTGAAGCAATTGAGGATCGACATCTACATTTGCGTCCCCGGCTTGCGTCTGCCATTTCACGCGCGCTTTGCGGTCGGGATGATCGTTCTCGAATTTCTTCTGCAGATCCGCCATCAAATCCGCCGCGCGATACGGAATGCGATTCAGCTTCGGCTCGGAAAGCGTAGTCGATAACTTTTGCAGCGACGTCGCCACATTCGCCAGCGTCTCGCGCAATCGTTTAATCTCGTCTTTAACTTCTCCCTCTTCGGCAATCTCGTTCAGAAAAGCGGCTTGCAGTTCGAGCGCGTTGAGATGATTGCGCACGTCGTGATTCAGTTGCCTAACGAAGCGCACCACGTCGGGCCAGCGGACGGAGAGATCGGCGCTGCTCATTTGCGCAGAGAAAATTTGTCGTCGCCCGGTTGTTCGCCCGGTTGCATGTCGATCTTATCGTTGTTGTTCGCGAGATGGCAAAGCGTGTGAAAAACGTCCTCCGGATCGGCGTCGATCTTGCGCGCGATTTCCTCCGCCGTCTGCGCCGTTGAGGAAAGCTGCGCGCGCGCCTGCTTCTGCAATTCGAGCAATCGCGTCGCCGCCTTTTTTCCGGCCTCCACGCCAGGCTGATGATAGGCGTTGATGTTCACGAGCGAAGCATAAAACCCGACCGCACGTTCGTAGAGCGCGATCAACGCGCCGATATTGTATTCGTCCGCATCCGCAATGCTGACCGTGATCGACTCGCGATTTTTTTCGAACAACGCCGCGCGCGATCCGCGCAGAAAACCTTGCAGATAATCGCCGCTCGTGATCTCCGGTTCGATGTCGATCTTAGGACGATGTCGATCTTGCCGGACTTCGATAAAGGTGAGGAAGAAGTTCAACACACCGTCGCGCAATTGCTGCACATACGCGTGTTGATCGGTCGAGCCCTTGTTCCCGTAAACCGCGATGCCTTGATGAACGACGTTCCCATCGAGGTCTTTCTCTTTGCCTAACGATTCCATCACCAGCTGCTGCAAATATCGGCTGAACAACAACAGGCGGTCCTTGTATGGCAAGACCACCATATCTTTTTCACCGCGACCATTGCCGGCGTAATGCCACATGAGCGCGAGCAACATCGCGGCATTCTCGGAAAGATCTGCCGCGCGCGTGCGTTCGTCCATCGCGGCCGCGCCGCGAAGGAAGTTGTCGATCTTGAATCCGAGCAGCGCCATCGGCAGGAGACCGACTGCGCTCATCACCGAGGTGCGCCCGCCGACCCAATCCCACATCGGGAAACGTGCGAGCCATTTGTTTGTTTCCGCGTGTTTGTCCAGCTCGCTGCGTGCGCCCGTGACCGCGACCGCGTGCTCGCCAAAATTCAGGCCTAACGATTTATAGCGAAGCTCGGTTTCGATCATTCCATTGCGCGTCTCTTTTGTTCCGCCCGATTTCGAGATGACGATGGTGAGCGTGTGCGAAAGGTGATTGTCGATCTTAGCGAAGACGCGATCGAAACCGTCGGGATCGGTGTTATCCAAAAAATAAATGTTCATCGGATCGTCGGCCGATCCGAGCGCATCGGAAACAAATTGCGGCCCGAGCGCCGAGCCGCCAATTCCGATCAAAAGCAGATGCTTGAATTTCTTTTCCGCGTGAATTTGCGCCGCGAATTTCTTGATTCGCGCATTCGTCTCTTCGATCGCGCGACGAATCTCGTCGTTAGGCGCGAGCTTGGTATTGCGGAGCCAGTAATGACCCACCATGCGCTGCTCGTCCGGATTCGCGATCGCGCCCGATTCCAATTCGCGCATGGCTGCGAACGCCTTGTCGATCTTCGGCGACATGCGTTCGAAGAAGTCGTCCGGAAATTTCATCCGGCTGATGTCGATCCACACCGGCGGATCGGCGTAGCGCAGGAAGTGTTGCTGAAAGCGCTGCCAGAGAGAAGAGCTCGCCATCGCCGCTAAACTATGGAGGGACGAGCTCCGTGTCGTCCCAAATTTATTGTGGCGGCTTCTTCGCGGCCGAATCTTTCTTCGGCGACACTTCCTCCGGCGCAACGTCGTATTCCGGCTTCGACGCGCCGGTCAGCCATTTGTCGAACCAACCCACGATGTGTTCGAGGCGCTCCACGCGATGCCACGGCTGACCCGAGCGCGAGAGCTCATGTGATTCGTTAGGGAAAAGGACCATCGCCGTCGGAATTTTGCGGAACTTGAGCGCACGAAACATTTGTTCACCTCCGGCGCCGGGCGGCGTGCGATAGTCCGATTCGCCGAGAATGAACATCGTCGGCGTCTTCACGTTTTTAATGTAAGTGATCGGCGAACGATTTTTGAAATCGGCCTCGTCGTCGAAGGGCGCGGCTTTGAACCACGTCGGCTGGAATAAAGTGAAATCCGCCGTGTACCACCAATCGGTCCAGCTCGCGATGTCGCGTTGCGCTACCGCCGCGGCGAATCGCTGGGTGTGACCGATGACCCAATTCGTTAGGAGTCCGCCGCCGCTGCCGCCAGTCACGCCCAGTTTGTTATTGTCGATGTACCCGCGTTTGATCATTTCATCGACGCCCAACATGAGGTCCTGATAATCGTCCCCGGGATAATGATATTGAATCACGTTGCCGAACTCCTGGCCGTAGGTCGTGCTTCCGCGCGGATTTGGATAAAGCACGACGTAACCCTTCGCCGCCATCCACTGAAATTCGTGCTCAAAGATGTAGCCGTAGGCCGCGTGCGGTCCGCCGTGGATGTTGAGAATAAGCGGATATTTTTTCGACGCGTTAAAATCCGGCGGTTTCTGCACCCACGCCTGAATTTTCTTTCCGTCGAAGCTGGTGTAGGAAATTTCCTCCGGCTCGGTCAGATTGAGCTGCGCAAATAATTTGTCGTTGATGTTCGTTAGGCGCTTCGGTTCGCCACCTGTTTGATCGACAACGTACAAATCGTTGATCAAGGTCGGAGTCGAACTTTCGTAAACGATTTTTGTTCCGTCCGGCGAGGCGCGGAAGCGTTGCACCGCCTGATTGCCTTTCGTTAGGTCAGTGGCGTTGCCGCTCGCGACGTCGAAGGAAGCCAGAACGGTGCGGCCTTGTTTCCCGTAAATCTCGATGATGCTTTTGCCGTCTTTACTCCAGATTGGAAGATTACCGCCGCCGCCGCGCGGCGCAGCGTTATCGCCGAAAACTCCGTTGCCAAGATCGACATCAAACTTTTCCGTTAGGTTCCGCGGTTTGGCGTTAGGCGTAAGATCGACAATCCACAAGTCGGGCTCCGAATACGAATTCACCGGCTGGTTCGCCGAGGCGATGAACGCCATCTGTTTTCCATCAGGATTGATCGCGCAATCGTTCACGCCCATCTCGATTGTGTTCAGCTTCGTCGCTTCGCCGCCGTTGGCCGCGACCGAATACAATTCCGTTTTCGGAAAATCGTAATACGGCTCGTCCACGTGCAACGACGTGAAATAAATTTTCGCGCTGTCGTTAGACCACATGATGTCGCCTTCGTCGAAGCGACCAGAGGTGATCTGTTTCGGCTGCACTTTTTCGTCGGCATTTCGCGGCGCCTGGATCGTCCAAATGTGTGTCGGCCGTTTGAAATCGGCGTAACCGTCGTTGTCCTGCCGATAAATCGCGCGTGTGATCACGTGGATGTCGCTCTCGTGCTCCGATTCGGCCTCGGCCTTTTTCGCGGCATCGTTAGGCTTCGCGCTGGCGCTGGGTGACGCCGACGCTGAAGGCGCGGCCTTTTTGGCTTCTTCTTCCTTTTGCTTTTTCTTTTGTTGTTTCTCGATGTCTTCCGGATTGCTCGAGCTCGTAAAGGCGATCAGCTTTCCGTCGGGCGACCAATGCGGATCGCCCGCCCCTTTCGGTAATTCGGTAAAGCTGAACGAATCGCCACCGTTCATCGGCAAGATCGACAACTGCGGGGGCTCGGGTTTCCCGTCTTTCTCGCTCGCCCTAACGAACGCGAGAAATTTTCCATCCGGCGACCAGCGCGGCTGACCGTCGTGATCGCCTTTAGTCAACTGATGCGGCTCTTCGCCGCCGTTAGTGGAGACGATCCAAATGGAAGTATTATATCCCTCGTGCTTTTCGTTTACCGTCACGCGTACAAACGCGACACGCGACCCATCCGGTGAAACCTGCGGATCCCCGATCCAAACAAAATCCCACAGATCTTTTTCGGTGATGTTGCGCTTTTGCGCGAAAGCTTCGCTCGTTAGGCCAACGAGAATTAAAATAGCGGCGAGATATTTGTTCATACGTTGTCGATCTTGGTAGATGTCGATCTTGCTACATGTGCTCGATTACGTTGTCACCGAACTGTGAGCACTTGATTTCGGTCGCGCCGTCCATGAGCCGCGCGAAATCGTAGGTGACGCGTTTGCTCGCGATGGCGCCGTTCAATCCTTTGATGATGAGATCGGCCGCTTCGGTCCAGCCCATGTAACGGAACATCATTTCGCCGGAGAGAATAACAGAGCCGGGATTCACTTTGTCCTGGTTCGCGTATTTTGGTGCGGTGCCGTGCGTCGCTTCGAAAACGGCGTGGCCGGTGATGTAATTGATGTTGCCGCCGGGCGCGATGCCGATGCCGCCGACTTGCGCAGCGAGCGCGTCGCTCAGGTAATCGCCATTCAAATTTAATGTTGCGATAACATCGAAATCTTCGGGACGCGTCAGCACCTGTTGCAATGTGATGTCGGCGATCGCGTCTTTGATTACGATGCCAGCTCCAGGTTTTCCATCCGGAATCTTCTGCCACGGTCCGCCATCGAGGTCTTCCGCGCCGAAGAAATTCTTCCCCACTTCGTAGCCCCAATCGCGAAATGCGCCTTCGGTGAACTTCATGATGTTGCCCTTGTGCACGAGCGTGACGCTTTTGCGTTTATTCTGGATCGCGTAACTGATCGCGCTGTGAACGAGTCGGACCGTGCCGGAGTAACTCACGGGTTTCAGTCCGAGACCGACGCGCACATCCGTCGGAAAATCTTTCGCGCCGACCGCATCCCAAAACGCTTTTGCTTTTTCTTTTGTGCCGAAACGAATCTTGGCGAACTCCTTTGGAAATTCTTTGGCGAAGAAATCGAGAATCTTCTGCGCTTCCGGGGTTCCGGCCGCGTACTCGATGCCGGCATAAATGTCTTCCGTGTTTTCGCGGAAGATGACCATGTCGACTTTACCCGGCCGGCGAACAGGCGAGGGGACGCCGGCAAACCACTGCACCGGCCGCAGACAAACGTAAAGGTCGAGAAGTTGCCGCAGGGCGACGTTGAGCGAACGAATTCCGCCGCCGACCGGTGTCGTTAGGGGACCTTTGATGCCAACGAGATATTCGCGAAACGCTTCGACCGTGTCGTCCGGCAGCCAGTTGTCGAACTTGTCCTTCGCCGACTGGCCCGCAAAAACTTCAAACCACGAAATTTTCTTTTTGCCGCCGTAAGCCTTTTCGACCGCGGCATCGAACACGCGCACGCTCGCCGCCCAAATATCCGGGCCGGTGCCGTCGCCGCGAATGAAAGGAATGATCGGCTTGTCCGGAACATTCAGGGTTTGGCCACGAGTAATTTTCTCGCCTTTAGGCGGCGTAATGTCTTTGTACGGCATACGCGCCACTCTGCCGCGAATGACGCGCCTGACAAGTAGATGTCGATCTTACGGGACCGTGACGCGATAGAAACGCTGGGCCGTCGGGACACCGCCAGTTTGCGTTCCGTCATCGAGCCAGTTCATCATGCCGCCGCTGCCAGCGAAATCGGGCGTGATGCTGAGCCAGGTCGGGTCGAGCAATGAATTTTTCCACTGCACGCGATAGGGAATCGCGAGTTGCGAGGGCCAGCTCACCTGAAAGCCACCGCCGCCTTGCGGCGTTAATTGCAAGATCGACAACTTGCTCTGCGGATCGTTCGGATCTGTGCCTGCGAAATATTCTTCCTTGTTCGTTAGGCCGTCGCCGTCGTTGTCGGCCGAATCATCGATGATGTTATAGTATTGGCGCCACGAATCGGTCACGCCGTCACCGACTGTGTCCGGCCCAAGCGTGATGGTGGCGTTGCCGCCGGTCTGCTGGAATTTCACGTAAAGGAATTTCGCCGCGCCATCGAAAAACCAACCAATACTTGCCGCATCGAAATCGTTTTGGGTCGCGAGATGAGGCAAACGTAACCCGTTGCGCTCAACACCGGCGGGCGAGTTGGTCGCAAAAATCTTCAGTGTGATCGGACGCGCGATCGACGAAAAGTTGAGTGTGACGCCAGTGCCGGTGACAGCGCATTGCGCCGTCGTGCCGTCGTAGACATTGAAGCTGACCGGAGCTGGCCCGGGATAAACGAGGAATTGGAGCGCGCTGTCCATCGTGGTGATACCAGAATTGTTGACGTAATTGGTGTCACACAATGTTTGGGGGACATTCGTCAGCATCGGGATAATCGCGCCTTCGCGAACGAAGAGCGGGATTTTCTGCGTGTCGGCATTGGTCCACGTGATGGTTTGTCCGGCGGACCCGACATGCATGTAACGCGCGTTCGTCCAATAGTCGTACCAATCGCCCGGCGGGAGGTAGACACCGCGCGACGTTGATGTCGCGGCGTTCATTGGCGCGACGAGCAATTCGTTGCCGAAATAGTATGTGTGCTGAACTCCGTAGGTTCCGGTGTCGGTTTGATTCAGCAATACCTCGGGACGGATGATCGGGAGTCCGGTCGTGCTTGCCTCTTTCGCGTAGCTGTAAATGTACGGGAACAACTGCGAATGCAGCTTGGCGTAGGTCACGTAGTTCGTTAGGGCAGTTGCGCCGTAGCCCCACGGGTATTGTTCGAGATTTCCCGTATTCACTTGTCGATGCATCTGCATCAGCGGCGTGAAGGCGCCGTATTGGGCCCAGCGCATAAAGAGATCGGCTTTGTCGCCGGTGAAATTCGCATTCTGATAACCGCCAATGTCGTGTCCCCAAATCGAATAACCGCTCATCGCGGCGGAGTCGCCGGAGGTGATCACACTCTGGAGTCCGTTTGTCTGGGTATAGTTAGGCTGATTGTCGCCCGGCCAGCCCGCCGGGAACGCGCCCGTGCCGGTGAACCCGCTGCGTGCAAAAAGAATTCCGTTTGAGCCGAGCACGCTTGAAATCGCTTTGTGATATTCGATGCAATAACCGTTTTGCATTTCGGTGCCGGTGCGCCCATCGAAATACGCCGCCGTGGTTGGAATGTATGGCGGCCCAGAATTGATCGATTCGCCGTCGTCGGTTTTAAATCCGCCGATCGCCGGCTCAAGCGACGCGTTGGCGGTTGTAACGTTGCTTTGGCTAACGAGCGTTTGCAGTTGCGACGTCAGCCAGGTCTTGGCCGCTGGATTTGTGAAATCGACCGGACTGCCGGTTCCTTTCCACCAACCGACGCTCAAGGGCGAAGAGTTCGATGTCGATGTACGAACGAAGTAGGCATTCGATGCGGCCGCGCTGTAGTTGCTCGATTGGCCCGTGTTCTGTCCCGCGATGCCTTCGTTGTTCGAGCTCGTATTGATGAACGGCGTCATCCAGCAAATCACCTTTACGCCGTTCTGTTGCAGAAACGTCATCATGTCGGTGACCGACGTAAAGCCGTTGTAGAAGACGCCTTCGTACGTTCCGCCCTGGCCGAATTGTGTCATGTTCCAGGTGAAATCGTTGTAGGCCGTTTCCCACGGCGAATCGAAAACGAAGACCGAAATCGGAATGCCGCTCGCGATGTGTTTGCTGATCGCATAACGAACTTCGCCGCCGTTGTGCCAGATGTCGGACGAGACCCACGTGCCGAAAACCCACGGCGGCGGCAAATACGGCCGGCCGGTGTAACCGGTGTAACGCGAAAGCGCGTCGGTCAGTTTCGGTCCGCCGACAACATTGAACTTGAGCGTGCCTAACAAATTCTGGATGACGTAGCGATCGGCCGCGCTGTTGCGCATGTCGAAGTAACTCTCCGCCGTGGAATCGAGATGGAATCCATAACCGCGCGTGCTCAAAAACCACGGGGACGATTTATAGGAGAAATCGTTTTTATCGCCGCCGATGTCCGATGTCATCATGTGCACCTTCTTGCCAGCTTGGTCTAACGAGTTGAACTTCTCGCCGAAGCCGTAGAAATGTTCGTTCGCGTCTGAGGCACACGTGACATTGGTCTCGCTCGGCACGTTGCCGTTCCAATTGACGACCTCGTAATGCATCACGCCGTCGCTGGTGAAGGTGAGTTGGGCGGTGATTGTCGATCCGGCGAAGGACTGCACGATCTGAATTCCGTTCGCGATGTTCGTCGTCGAAATAATTTTGCCGAAATCGTACGACGCGCCGCCGATCTTCGCCGCGGGCGGCGCAAAGGTGATCACGCTGCCGAATGGATTTCCATTCAAGTCCGGCTGGCGAATCTCGAGATGTCCGGTGTCATCGTAAATCCGCGCCTCGAAATTGTCCGATGTCGATCTTGTAAAATGAAACGCGGCATTATTAGGCGGAACGAGCGGAAAGCCGAAAGTCTGGTCCGCGCCGTACGTCGTCCCGCGGGTATTCTGTGCGACGGCGCGATAATGATACGGCGTGTTCGCCGTCAGACCGGTGATGTTTGCTGTTTTCGCGACCGCCGCAGATCCGTTTCCAGCCGAATCAGAATCGACTAACGAAATACTGTCGAAGATCACGTTTTGCTGGCTGCCGGTGTTGAAATTGCCGAAGCCGAGATAGGCCGGCGTGACGCCGCTGGCCTTTAACGGTCCGGATGTGTAGGTGTACCCCGCGCTGGCGCGGAATTTTGCGCCGAGCTGGTACGTTCCCGAAAGCCCATCGTAAGTCAGGACAAGATCGACAATCTGCCCCCGAATGTCGGAGCCGAGATTGATCGTCTGCACGCCGCCATTCACCGCGATCGTGTTGTTACCGTTGGCCGGACGAATTCCCACCGAGATAAGCTCGTTCGCGCCGAATGTCGCGCCTTGGCCCGATTTTAAATTGAATCCGCTAAAGGCGACGGAATTGTTGACGTTCCAGCGCACGGAAATGCTGAGCGCGCCCGCTTGCTTGGCGTTGAGGATTTGTCGATCCGCCGCTTGCGTTCCCGTGCTCGAAAAAAGCCCGAACGATTTTGTGCCATCGATCTTTCCTCCGCCTGCTTCGAGATAAACGCCGCCGTTGTTGCCTTCACGATACGTGAGCGAACCGAAACCACTGCCGCCGTTATTTCCGTAGGCCATGTTGGAATAGGATTCGAAGTCATCGCTGCTGCGCGAGCGCGTGTCGCCACCGTACGCGTTCGTTAGGCCGTACTCGAACCAATACTGGGTTTGGTCGCCGTTTGGATTGAAGCTTCCTCCGAGCGTGGCGTTCGCGCCGGAGACATTCGACGCGCTCGTAGTTGCCACGCCCGGCGAATCTCCGGTCGGGATCGCGCCGTTGACAAACAAATCGCTCAAGTCAGGCGCCGTGGCCGCGCCCCCTAACAACGGCGTCCGTCCAAAAATTTTCTGCAGAGTGCGCAGGGTTGCGCTGTGCGTATAACGAACGCCGTTGTGATATCCGCCGCCTTTTGCGAACGGCGAAAGCACGATGCAACCGATCGGGCCGTCGCTGCCGCCTTCGCCCTCGTCCCAGGTGATGATGACGAGGCCGTTGTTTTGGTACTGCGACGAATTCAAGATGGCGGGCAGATTTGCCGCGAGCCAATCGTCGGTTTGTTTCACCGGGTTGTTCGTCGGCCCGCACGAGTCGTGGCCGTCGCTGCAAACATTGGGCGTGATGAAATTGTAATGCGCGAGAGTGTTCCCGGTGATGTCGCTCGCCAGCTCGGTGAACGGCCGCATCACCGCCGTGCACGCGGGACTCACCGATGTGACAACGTCGTCGAAGAACGCGAAGGGATTGTGGCGCACGGCGTATGGATAATTATCGGCGACCGGACACGTCAACCCGTCGATGCTCTCCTGGTACGTTTTCCATGAGATGTTGGCATTTTTGAGCTGCGTCACGAAATGCGCCGTCGACGCCTGGTGATTCGTTGCGGGCGGATTGTCGTTGGTAATTCCGAAGTTCTGTCCCGCTTCCAACCACAAGTAGTTAGGCTCGCTCGGATGCAGGCCCGGCGGATTGTAATACTGATCGCAGTAACTCGCGTCCGACCTAACGAGCAGCGTGTTGTTGATATAGGGCGCGTCTGCGCTACCTTTGATGCTCGACCAATTATGGTTCTCCATCAGGATGATGAAGACGTAGCTCGTCTGGTCCAGTCCTGCGAACGCCGAACTCGTTAGGGCGAATCCGAACAAGATCGACAAGTACGTTTTCATGAATCCGGACGGCATTAGTCGATGAGCGGCCGCAGCCGGTAATAACGCTGCGTCGATGAACCCGGGGCGTCGGTGAGGACGAGCGAGTCGGAATCTGCGGCAACTACGTTCCCAAGATTTGTCCAAGTCGGCGCCGCAATGTCGTCGCTGTATTCGAGTTGATATCGTTTTCCGGTCACGGTGCGAAATGTAAGCGTCACCGTCGTTGCATCGGAAGTGATACTCACCGGCGTGAGCCGCGCGTTCGGATCAAGTGGACTGGTGCCGGCAACGAATTCGGCATAGTTGCTCACGCCGTCTCCATCCGAATCAACGTTTGGATTACCGCCGGTTGTCGATCCAAAATATTGTTGCTCCCAATCGTCCGGAAGACCATCGCCGTCGGTATCAAGCCGCGTGAGAAAACCTGAAACATCATTCAGCGTTTTCTCCGGTCGCGCATCCGATCCATTTAGGCGTGAAGTGCAACTCGTGAAGGTGACGCCGTTCACATGGCGCATCCAATAGCCGTAGGCCGGAAGATCGCCCCACATGCTTACCTCCGGATACTGGTTGCTGTCCCATTCCGGCGGTATTGGGGGGGCGGAATTATCGCCGCCCTTGAACGTGATATTGCAGTTCGTGAAAAACAGATTTGAAATCGAATAGGTGACGCCGTTGTAGATCTGCCCGGTGATATTCGAGCCCCACTTGTTGCTCGTGCTGTTGTTCGCGCTGCAAAGGATGTCGGTGAAATGGACATTGTCGATCTTGCCCAGCTTATCCACGTCGCCGTCAGGATGGCCTGGCTGTTGGCCCAGGAACACGAAGAACGCCGCGCCACAATTTGAGAATTCGAGTCGCGAAAAATTGATGTTGCTCACGTCGGCGCCGTTGCGCGACATCACCACCATCGCGGCATAGGTGGCGTTCTTGACGTAGCAGTCCTGAATGAGCGCGTTTTTAAACGCGCCGTAGCTCGCCGTGCCGAATTTGTACCCGTTTGATCCGGCATGACCCGCGAAACAATCTTTGATCAGCAAATCATCGACGCCGCGCCGAATGCCAGTCTTAGGACAAAACGAATCGTCGCCCGTGTAAACGGTGCAATCCTGAACGATGGTATGATGGCAATCCACGATGTCGATCCCGTCATGAGTGTACGATAGATCGACATTCAACAGCACGTTCTTGATCAGCACGTAATCGGTCTCCATCGGAACGATCGTCCACATCGGCGATAGCCGACCGTAGATATTTTGGATCGTCACGTGATTCGAAAGCACCGTCCAGATCAACATCGGCCGCTCGGCTTCTTTGATCGCCGCTCCAAACCATGAGCCTCCGTTGGTCTGTCCGTTTTCGCCGCGGCCGTAGATCGTGCCGCCGCCGTCGATCGTAAGATTGCTGACGTTGACCGCGTACAACATGGCACGGCGGCAGTTCAGGAGTTGGTTGTTCGTCGTCGGTGGCGATTGCTTCGGATAATCGTCGCCGTTTCCGGTGTTGTTCAGGCTTGCGGAGTAGTCGATAAAGAAAGTCATGTTGCTCTGCAGATAAAGCGTGCCAGCGACGAAGTTGCCGTTGCTCAACACGACCGAGCCGCCGGTGCCGGCGCACGCGTTAATCGCGTTCTGAATCGCGGCGGTGTCGTTAGTCGATCCGTCGCCGGTCGCGCCAAACGTGTGGACGTCGAACACAGGCGACGGCGCTGCGCCGATGAAACTGCTCAACTCCCAGGTCTTCACATTGTCGACGTAAAACGTGCCGACGTTGGTCCCGTCCATGTAAAACTTAAGCTGAGCGAGCGTTCCGCCGGCCGGGTTGCTGCGGACGGCAGCGTTGTTCAACTTGCGCACGCCGTCGATGAACAAATCGTACGTGTTCGTGCTGGTGTTGATCACGACGCGCACCATGTACCAGTCGTTCGCGACAAAAGATTGGATGTTGACGAACGACGAGGTCGCCTTGTCATAAGCGACGATGTTGCCATTGGAAAAGCCGATCGAGACAACAGGATTGTTGTTGCTGTCGTAGATGTACGGGCAGACGTGGAACGGCGCCGTTTCGCGCATCATCACCTTTGCTTCGAAGACGACCTTGCCGGCGTAGTTCGGCAGACTTCGCGCAAGGCTCGTCGCCGCAGCGCTAGTGCTGCTTTTCTCGATGCGCACACTTTTATCTACCGCAAAAGGCAGCTCCCGTACTTGAATCGATCCGGTAGGCGCAGAGCTGATCCAGCTATTGGCCGGCGCTGCATTCGTCGTCATCGTGTTGAAGTTCTCGTTCAACAAATACGCGCCGGTCGCTGAAGAACTTGCGGCCAATCGAGCAGGCTTGGTCGTGGAATGTTTCATTGCGAGAAACAATGCGCTTTTCGCCCTAACGACTTCGGTCGCGAACAAAAGTGTCACGGCAACGCAAGATCGACATATGTAAGATCGACATCTCATGGCGCGGAGAGACGCAGCCGGAAGAATTCGCGATCGATGCCGCTTGGAATTGCGAAAGTTCGTTGCGTCGCCGATTCCGGATACATCGCCGAATTACCGGACACATTCCACAAACTCCAATTCGTTAGGTCGAAGCTGGTTTCGACTAGAACAGATCGGTTCGCCGGCTGGGTGAACGTCAACTCCAATCCGTTGCCGTTGAAATTGAGCGTGGCTGGCGGCGGCGCGCTCGCCGCGCTATTCGGATTGGTGTAGGCGAGAAACTCTTCGTAATTTGTGTGGCCGTCGTGATCCGCATCGACATTCGCGGCCGCGTCTGGGTTCGATGTCGATCCAAAATAGAAAACTTGCCAATCGGCGAAGCTCTGCCGCACCGGTAACGATTGTGTGATCCAATCCGTGAGAAGCTGGATCGCAGTCGGATCGAGCTCGTTCGAATCCAGTGGAGGCATGCGTGGAACGCCGTTGCCCTGGATCCGCTTTAGCGCCATGGAGTGCCCGGTGTCGTTAGGCACGACGAATTTGTTCAGCGGATCGCCGCGATTGTCGGCGAGGAGACCGTTGATCATGTTCGCCGAGTCGGTCGGCGTCGTCGGTCGCGCATCCCAGTTGCCGAGCGCGGCGCCGGCCGGTTGATGACATTGCACGCAGTTGACCGCGAAGTACGAACGCGCGCGCCATTCGAGGCTTTGCGTCGTGTCGGTCGCTTGCGCGAACGCCGGCATGTTGCTGATGCCAGTAACCGGCGTCAGAAAATATCCGTTGTCGCTCAGATACTGGATCTGGTTGATGGACTGCGCTCCGTATGTGTTCGTGCGGTTGATCTGGCGGGTGTTGAAACTGAGCGCGTGGCCGGCGACCGCGGTGTGGCAGGTGCGACACTCGTTCCAACTCGGATAATGCCATGTCTGCGTGGTCGCATTCCCGTTGACCGTGACCGGAATGACTTCATCGAGCCCCGACTCGGCGACAAGATCGGCATCCGAATTATCCGCCCGCCATTTGTAAGTGATGCCGTAGCTGCCGTTGCTCGTTTTTACGATAAAACGCGTCTCGAGTCGCCGTCGCGAGCTCGGATCGCCGCGCACCGTTTCCAGTTCGAAATGTTTGATCCAGACGCTGCCCGTCGGAAAATTCCAGTTAGCATCCTGATTAAAAATCATCGAAGCGTTTGGATTCGGAATACTGAACCAACGCGTCTTGATCGCGTAATCCGACCAGAACGGAACATTCGGCGTGTAGGCGATGATGCCGTTGTTAGGCGTGAGGATCGCGAGATTGGAGAACGCGCCGGTTTGTGAAAGGAGCGCGGGCGGTGGCGTGCCTGTCGTGCCGGTGCGCACGAGACGCTCGATGCGTCCGTTCGCGATGTTGGCGAATAAAACGTCGCCGTTGCGCGGATCGGTGCCGAACGAAACAATGCTCGACTCGGTCGCGAGCAGCGTCGGCGTCCAGGTCGATCCATTTTGCTTCAACGCCCAGATGTGGCCGCTGCCTTCATCGCAAAAGATGTACTCCTCGAACAGCTCGTTAAATTTCGACCCGCGATAAATCACGCCGCCGGTGACGACATTGCCTTGGAAATTTCCGCCGCCGTGACCGTACTCGTAAATCGGGAAGACGTAGCTGGTGTTGTTAGGCAAACTGCCGATGCGCGGGCCGTTGTGGTTCCCTTCGTAGTAACTCCAACCGTAATCCGCGCCCGCCTGCCCGATGTCGATCTCCTCCCATGCATCCTGTCCGACATCGGCGATGAACATGCGGCCGGTCGGCGGATCGAACGAAAAGCGGAACGGATTGCGCAAACCACAGGCCCAAAATTCCGTCCGCACCGTGTCGGAAGTAAACGTCAATCCATTATGCGAAGTCGCGCCGATGAACGGATTGTCGGCCGGGATCTTGTAGGTGCCGGCGTGAACGGCCGATGGATACGTCGCCGACGCCTGCGAATGCGCATTCGACGTCAGACTTCCGGGCTTAAGATCGACATCTAACCGCAAGATCGCGCTGAAGAAATCCTTGTTGATGAAGCGCGCGTTGTCGAAGGAATCGTTCGCGCCGCCTTCGTCGCCTAACGAAACATAAAGATAACCGTCCGGACCAAAGTGCAGATCGCCTCCATTGTGATTATCGGCCTCGTCCAATTGCGAAATCAAAGGCGTCTGCGTGGTTGTGTCGGCCGCGTCGGCATTACCGGCCTGCACCTGAAAACGCGCGATACGCTCGAACGTGTGATTCGTGCCGCCGTCGTTAATCGTGACGCTGTAGAAGATGTAGAAGTAACCGTTCGTCGCGTAGTTCGGATGAAAGGCGAGGCCGAGCAGGCCCTGTTCGCCCGAAGTTGATAACGTGCCGCCGCTGATCGCGGCTAGCACCGCATTCAAGTCGAGAAACGTCTGTTTCGTCGGCGTCGTGTTTAGATTCTTTACGACCTGAATGGTGCCGCCACGCTCGACGACGAAGAGCCGATTTGTTTCGCCGGGCGGGACCGCGATCGCGATCGGTGCGCTGAATGTCAATGCGCCGAGCGCATTTTCGATTGTGTAACCGGACGCTGACGGCAAATTCGCGGGCAAATTCAAGGTGTTGTTGCCCGGATGCGCGCTGGCCGCGACCGCGAATGTAAACGGATTCGCTTGCGCAATAGTTTCGATCTCTGTCGCATTCGATTGCGAATCGGTTCCGTATATGAACGTCGGCAGATGATCACTGAACGGAATCTTCAGATAATATTGCACGACATCGCCGCCGCTAAACGCCGGCAACGTTCCCGCGTAATATTTATTGTTTACCGTCCCGCCGCTTCCCTGCGACTGAAATGTCATCGACACCGACGACCAATTCGCGTCCGTCGTGCGCTTGTAGAAAATGGTCGATCCGGTTTGGAGTTGATTGCCGGGATCGCCGCCGCTGCCCTGGAACTGCGATCCGTTGTAAATAGCGATTGTCGATCCTGCGATGACGTTCAGAGGATTGCGCATTCCGCCAGGGACTGCGCCGCTCTCGGTGCTGTCGGGAATGTGCCAGGCGTTTCCGCTATGGGCGGCGAAAGTCGAAAGCGTCGTCAGGAGCACGCGATCAATGCGCATCCCGTCTTCGCGCATCCAGACATTAATCGTGTGATTGCCGGCGCTCGGCACGTTGAGAGTTGCAACGCCGCTCGACTGAAGTGAATTGCTCCATTGCCACGCGCCGGTCGTCGTTAATGTCATCGCGACTGACGAAGCGCCGTCGATTCCGACGTGAATTGAGTCATCATTGACGCTGGCGCCGTAACCGCGAATCCAAATGTAATGTGTGCCGCTGTTCGCAAAATTGGCTGTAAATTGCAGCTCCGGGCTGTTCGATCCGGCCGCGATGTTTGCGCCATTGTTAGGCGTCGCTTCCATGTAGCCGAGCCCGCTGAAACCCGAAGTGATGTTGCTGAAACTCCAATCGTGGGATGATCGCGGCGAGAGATTCTGCGTGTAAGCCTCCGCCTCGAGCACGATTGGCGTCTGCGCGTTCGTCGCGACGCCTGCTAAGATCGACAATGCGACGGAGAGCGCGAGACGACGCATCTGTCGATTATAGTGTCCCGCCAAGTAGGCGTCACTCAAAGACTTGTTGCTTACGGATCGACTACGATGCGATAGAAAGAGGCAGTGCCGGTGGCGGTTGAATCTGTAAATGTCAATACAGTGCCGGTACTGCCTTGTTTCGCCGCGCCAACGCCGCTGAAGTTCGCACCCGCAGGTGTAGTCGTCGATTTTTGCAGTTGATACGTATGCCCGGTGTACGAATCGATCGTGATGGTAAATGTCGATCCTGCCCGAGCCGCAGTCTTCGCTTTTACGACCGATGAATCGATGATCGTGCCGTTGTTCGTGAAGTTCGGCGGATTGAATGCACCGGCCGTCGTAAGATCGACAGTGCCATTGTTCACGAAACCGGTAAGGCCACCGACTTGCGCGCCTTGCCGCAAAACGAACAGACCATTGTTCGTGATCGCGCCATCGACGGTCAAAGTTCCTCCACTGACGTTAACCTGGCCGCCGTTGTTAATCACAAGCGACCCGTGAATTGTTCCTGTGCCGGTCAACACGCCGCTGACGGACACGTTGTTGTTCAGGACGCCGTTGTTGATCAGCGCGCCGTTTGCACCAACCGCAACCGTCGTATTGCCTAACGATCCGTTAAGCACAACGGCGCCGGCGTTAAAGTTGGTCGGACCGGTGTATAGGCTGTTACCGCCGAGCACTAGCGTTCCCGTTCCAGTCTTCGTCAAGCCGCGGCTCTGACCGGCATCCTGAATGCGTCCACCGATCGTCAACGTCGCGCTGCTGTTTACGACGTTCACTGTGCGATCCGCATTGGTCATGACGAAAATGCCGGTTCCAAGATTGAGATCGTTTGTGCCGGTAAAATTAAAATCGCCCGCGGTCAGATTGAACTGGTTGTTGTTCGTTAGGGTAATTGGTCCGCCGCTGGTGTTGTCGATAGTTGTGTTCGGCCCGTTGATGGTGAAAAAGCTGGAGCCGATCGCGGTCGCGCCGTTTATATAAAACGTTCCGGCATCAAGCAGCGTCCCGCCGGTGTAGGTGTTCGCGCCGCTGAGGGCGATAATTCCACCGCCGTTCTTTTCGATCCCGCCGCTCGAAACGTTCGCCGTAATGCTCAAGTCCGGTCCGGAGGAGGGGACGTTGCCGGGCGCGATCGTGAAAAGTTGCGTGCCGAATCCAAGATCGACAACTCCTGCATTCGCACCCGCGCCGGCCGTCGCGATCAACGCCGTCGTCGATGCAGCAAAGGTCGAGACATGCCCCTGAACTAACAATCGACCGGGCGAGCTATCGTCCGAATTCAGCGTCAGTGTCGCGCCGGTGATTTCGAGTCCGGCGCCGCCGAGATTCAGTTGCAACGTTCCGCCATTCGCACCCGCGGGAGGTCCGAGCGTTCCCAGCACCGTGTTGGTGCCGCCAGTGATGACGATGTGACTATCTGCCTGTGTCGTGTCTGCAGGAACGGTGTTCGTTCCACTCGACCAGACAATGTCAGCGCGAACAACCGGCGTTAAAGCAAACGCCGCCAGGAAAAAAATAGGAACAAGATATCTCACCGGGCGGGGGGCCGATTATCGCAGATCGGGAAAAATCCGTCTACCGCTTACGCAAGATCGACAATCGCCGCCGCTGCGAATAAGCGAGCGCCAATAGGGCGAGAGATCCCGCGACCCACGTGCTCGGTTCCGGTACTGCCGTTAGCCCGACGACTTCGTAGTAGCCGACATAGTCGAAAACCGCGTATCCCGTGATGCCATTGAAGCTCACATCGCTCTGATCGAACTTCGTCACAAAGTCCGTGGATGTCCCGATGAAATAAAGTCCGTCGCCGCTTCCGACGGGATTCGGGCCGATGGTGCGGTCCCAGTTGATCACTGCTAGATCAGCGCCAGTGATCGCCGTATGCGCGCCGAGTCCGGCAAACTCGAGAATGCTTGTGCTGCCGGCTCCGAAATCAATCGTGGAATTAAGCGTAAGCGTTAAGGCGCCAATCGCATTCGCGGCCGCGCTGCCCGCTCCGGCGCCAGGCTCAGAAAACCCGCCGGTATTAAACGTGCCACCGTTTAGTACGACAGGCGCATTTGCTCCAAGGTGCCGGCCGTTGCCGTTTAGGAGCAATGTGCCTCCGGAATTCACTGTCACACCAGAGCTGGAAACCAATGTTCCCACATCCGCCGTTAGCGTGCCGCCGTTGATTGTCGTCGAGCCCGTATACGTGTTCGGGCCGGACAGCTGCATGTTGCCAGCGCCGGCTTTGACCAAGCTGCCATTTGTAATCTTTGCCGTAACCAGAAGATCGGTTGTCGCCGCGCCGTCCGCGACAGTGAATGTGCGGCTACCGGCGCCAAGATCGACTACACCCGTTTTCGTATTCGAAAGCCCATTAGCGATTGTCGAAGTTGTCGACGAGGCCGCAGTGCTGACGTCACCTTCCAGCCAAAGCCGGCCGGGATTGCTGTTGTCGGAATTTAGCGTCAAGGTGGCGCCGGTCATTTGCAGGCCTATTCCTCCGCTCAATAGGTGGAGCAGACCCTCGGTAGATCCTCCATTAACGATGTTCGTTCCGCCGGTGATCGTAATGTGGCCGTCTTCTATAATGCCGCCGGCATTGATTGTATTCGTGCCGCCGTTCCACTGAATTGACGCAGTCGTGCCAATCAAGTGACCACTGCCCGTTTGAAACGTGCCCCCATTATTGATCAACGTGCCAAGCGTTTCAGTCTTGCCGCCGAGGTCGGCGGTCCCACTACTGATCACAATGGTCGCCGTGTTATCGAGCTGTTCGTTTTGATCCCAGTGCAAAGTGCCACCGTTAATCGTGATATCAGTCGTCGCGGGATTACCGTCGCCCGCGATGGCGTTGACGCCCGATGCCTTGCGCAGGTTCACCGTGCCGGCACTGATCGTAACAGGGCCGCTAAATGTATTGATACTTGTATCGGCGCCAACGCCGCCGCTGATAACTCCGAGGTTGAGCGTTCCGGCGCCGAGCTTTGTAAATCCGAAACCAGATCCCGATAGGGCGCCAATGAAGTCAACCACCTCATTGGAATTAACCGTAAGCTGATTAGTGCGTGTCAGCACAAAAGTATTCGGGGTAGTCAGCCCGGTAGCGACATCGAGGGCGATACGCCCGCTGGCTTGTCCGGACCCGACAGCGAAGGCCATATCTCCGTCCAAGCTAATGCTGTTTTGAATCGTCCGCGTCCCGGCGATATCGGTCGTAAGCGTCGCCGAATTGCTTCCTGATCCAAGATGTAACACACCGGTTCCAACAGCTCCGCTCACCAGTGCGCCGCTCGACACGGTAGAGGAAGAGCCCAGAATGATCGAGCCGCCAGTTAGGTTCGTTGCACCCGAGTAAGTGTTCTGCGCAGAAAGGAACAAAGCGGAACTACCGTTTTCGGTGACGCCAGTCACATTCGACCCAATCACTGCAGTAATGTTTGTGTTTCCGCTGCCACTGCCAGAATTGGTAATACCGCCAACGTTGTTGATGCTAGTTCCTGACAGGGTAATACCGCCGTCGGTCGAGCTGTTGTTGTTCAACACAAGATTGCCGGTGCCCACAACGCCGCTAGCGACTGTAAGCAGCTTGGTACCGCTGCTGTTCGTGAGAGTCGTTCCGCTGCTGTTCGCGTTGATAGCGTTGGTGCTGATGGTGAGCGCTGAGGTGGTGCTGTTCTCGGTGATACCGGTCACATTCGATCCAACACCTCCGCTGATCGTGGTCGTTCCAGCGCCGGTGCCTGCGTTAGTGAGCGTGCCAGAGTTGTTGACAGCGGCAGTGGTGACATTGATCGCCGCGCTCGAGTTAGCATCGAGCGTCATATTGCCAGTACCTGTGATCCCTCCGCTGATCGTTAAGGCGTTACCAAGCGAAGTGGCCAGAATCCGATTACCTCCTCCAACAGAAAGGGCGCCGCCGAAAGCTGCCGTTCCCGTACCTTGAAGAGTCAGATTCCCACCCAGCGTAAGCGTACCCGTGTTGAAGCTCGTGGTCGACGTATTGATCGTCAGCGTGCGATTTCCTGTAGTCGTTCCTCCACCGGTGAAGGTGTTCGAACCGCCGGACCCCGCCGCGTCAAAAATAGAGTCACCCGTGATGCTGAACAGATTGGAAAGCGAGCGATCCGTACCGGCCGTGCTGTTTCTGTAAGTGCCGCCATTAAATTCGAGCGTCCCCGTTCCAAAAATCGCACCGGTGCTGGCATTGACCGCAGTACTGCCGGTTGCAAGTTTGACCCCGCCTGCGCCGGTGCCGGCGGCGTTGAAGGTGAACGACCCGCTGTTTAAGGTTAGTTGATTATTGTAAGTTACCGCGCTCGAAACGCCCAAAGTAGTGGCGTTATTGTTAGTCCAAGATTCCGCGGCATTGACGGTGATGCCACCGGAAAGTATTGATCCCGCTCCGGTAGCACTAACGGTCAGGTTGCCATTTAGCGTTAACGCCCCGGAAAGCGTACCACTAGTCAGCGATAGCCCGCTTGTGCCCGTTACCAAATTGGCACTGAACGTTGTCGGATTGCTGATCGATGTCGTGCCCGTACTTGCGATCGTGAGGACACCAGAAGTGGCGGTAACACTGCCGCCAGTGACATTCAGGTTTCCGATCGTATCGCTGAAGGTGCCGATGCCGAAGCTTCCGCTGCTAACGCTTAGCGTCGCAATATCATCGATTTGGTTGCTTGCCGTCTCGGTCGCAGTTGCACCATTCACAGTGAGGCCATTTGCGCCGATCGCGTTGCCACTAGTCTTACTCAGATTAAGAGAGCCTGTCGTAGCAGTGAGCAGCCCTATGGTGTTCGAGACGGTGCCCGCCAAAGTTAGTGATCCTGCACCGCTATTAAGTAGCAACGTATTTGTCCCACCAGAGATGTTTCCGAGTGTCAACAACGCGCCGCTTCCAACATTAAACGTCGCATTTCCCGCGAGAGTCGTTGCGCCAAAGGTTACACCGGCCGTGCCACTGGTTACATTTGATCCCTTCGCAATGGTTAGAGTTTGAGCTCCGATTGACAACGTTCCGAACGTTGCCGTGAAGGCGGCCCCAGTTCCGACTCGGTCCGACGTGATTTGAGCATTTCCGCTAACGACTGTGTTGTTTCCAAAGTTGGTATTTCCAACGGCTGTCTGCAATTCACCACCAGCAAGCGTAATCGCACCGGTTCCGAAGGCGCCGCCGCTGGATTCGCCCCGTAGAACGCCTTGGTTGATGGTCAGACCGCCCGTGAAAGTATTATTTTTGTTCAAAACCCATTGACCAGCACCATTCTTGATGACGGACAATGTCCCAGTGCTCGGATCTGAGAGAAGGTCACCGAGTGTGTTTGCGCCAGTGTTCGTTCCGGTAAGCGTCAGCGTGCGCGAACCGCTTGTGGGCGTGCGGAGAATCGTTCCTCCATTATTGAAGTTAATCGCTCCACTTCCAGATGCGTCGAGAGTTGCGCCAGACGTGCCGATCGTAAATAGCCGGTCTGACGAGGTCGCCGCGCCGGTATATTGCAGCGTTCCGCCGTCGATAACGAGATTGCCGGCTACGTTGCTCGATGCACCAATCGAACTGTTTGATAGTCCATTCGCGAGGGTATTTGCACTAAGAATTCCGCCGCTGATCGTTGTAACGCCCGAATAACTATTCGTCCCGCTTAGGGTTAACGTGCCAGGTCCTGTCTTCGTCAAGCCTCCCGTACTGCTGACCGTATTGGTTAGCGCTAACGTCCCGCTAGCATCCGAGACATTTACCGTGACGCCCGTACTCAAGGTTAATGTGCCTGTCAGAGTGTTGGTGCCGGAGGTATTCGTTGAAGAAATTGTTCGAGTCCCGGTACCCGTAGGGTTGACCGTGATGTTTGCATTTTCGGAGAAACCGCCGTCGGCGTCAGTTAGGCGCAACTCAGCCGTAGCGCTGCCACTAGTGTTTCCAATCTTGATTGCTCCGGCGACACCGCCGTTTTGCGTGAGTTCAATTCGTCCAGCGTTAACGGTGGTGTCACCGGTGTAGATCTGCGACGCATCGATCACGACAATATTGTTACTCTGATCGGTCAAGCTAACAGCGGCGGCGTTTCCACCGACACCCAATACATTACTGAGCTTAAGCGTGTGCCCGCCGCCGCCAAAAACCATATACGGTTTCGCGTTGTCGTTGAAGATCGAAGAGGTGGAGTTAAAGATGATGTCTCCGTTGATGGGGTTCAGCTCAATCTGACCCGCACCAAACTTAGCTCCCGAAAAATTCATCGAGCCGATCACAAGTGTAGACGTGCTCGAGTTCTCGAGGCGCTGATTGAAATTGAGGCCGTTGCCGTCGCCGTTCCAAGTGATGCTACCGAGACCGTTATTGTTGAGCGGTCCCGCACCCGTGTTGAACGTGCTTAAGAATTTGATGTCTCCAATATCACGGTAGCCTCCGTAGTTATAAAACAGACTGGTGGCGTTTCCGTTGTTAAACTGAAACTGAAGGTTGTTAGATGAAACCCAACCTCCGAAATTGTTAGGGTTATTGTCGCCGAACCAATTGTTATCGAAAGTAAAATTGCCGACACCGTTATCCCCATCCCAATCGATCGTGCCCGCGCGGCTTTGAGTAAGCGCCGCGGCCATGAAAGCAGCCGCACAAATGGCTACAACTCGTCCGCGCAGGGAGCCGACTTTGATTTTCATTTGGGGAGCAGGGTGAGGTGGGAAGCTAACTAAATTGTTAGCGCGTGATGACATCAGGTTTGGCCCGACGGGTCAATAAAATTGTTAGGAATTTTCGCAGAGAAAGCGGACGCAAGATCGACAACTAATTGCGTTGTGAATAACTTTTGCGGCGATTCTTCCCCTAACTGTAGCGGCAGGCGTGTCGCCGGCATCGGGTAGGACGGTCTGCCGCCGAAAGACCCGGCCTTACAAATCAGAGACCAGCTCTCTTTCCTCCGGTAAAATCTGCTCCGGTTTGAGCTGTCCCGCTTCACTGTGCGCATCCTCTTTGCGGCCGTTAGCGGCGAGGACGGCGGCGTGCACCGCCAGAGCTGACGGCGTCAGAGCGTTCGCTGCAACTTGGATGTTATCGTAAACCTGCAGCGCGTCGTTAGGCCGATTCTGTTTCAACAACGCCAACGCCAGCAGGGTGCGATGGGGAAGACTGCGCGGATTTCTCTGAACGAGATCAGATGCGAGCGTCGCGATCTGGTTTAGTTCATTCGCTGTAGCGGCAGGCGTGTCGCCTGCGATTGATTTCGAACCAGCAGCCGACACGGCTGCCTCTACAGGTTTTCCGGTCAGCAACAAACGCGTGTAGGCTTCGTCGTTCTGCACCGAGGGATCGTTAGGCCAAATCGTTAGCATCTCCGCGAGGATCTCGTGCATTTTCTTCGTGTCCCGGTTTGATTGGGCGATGCGCAGTTTTCCTTGGAACGCCGGACGCAATCGTGGCGCCTGCTTCGCCGCCGCTGCATAGGCCGCTTCGGCGATGTCGATCTTACCGTTCTTCTCCGCGTAATCGGCCAATAACAGCGCCTTGCCCGCGTCGCTGTTTGCAGCTTCCAGCGCCCGCTGCCAGTTGTTTTCTTCCGCCGCTTTTTCCCCGAGCTGCGCGTTGCAACGTGCGAGGTACATTCGTTGAATGACAGAATCGAGCGGGAACCGTTCGCTCTCGAGTAACTCCTTAATGTCTTTCCAATGTGCCAGAGCGCCCAGCGCGTCGAGATACTGCAAAAACAATTCGCGGGTTTTGATCGCCTTCTCCAACGGCATCGCGTCGATCATTTTTTCGTGTTCGCCCTTACCGTTCAGCCATGTAGCCAAAGCGAGCAGTTCGGTGGGGTCTGTGTCCTTCCATCGCGCAATCGCCTGATCAATGAGCTGCGGTTTACGCGAAGGGTCGACACGCCCCTCCAGATCGAGCGCGAGCAGCTTTTGTGGCGCTTTCGCCAACGGATGAGATTCCAATCCGCGCAGGATCTCTTCGGTCGTTAGGGCAAATGGATGCGGCGCATCCTTCGGCAACATTAAGATCTGCTGCGCGAGCACAACGAGCGCATTCAAACCGACTTCGCTTTTACTTTGCGCCAGCTTCTGCATTCTTGACCACGCATCGTTAACGCGGTCTTCCATTCCGGTTACGTTCCCGCCTAACGAGCGTTCGAGCAGCGCTGTTTGAAACTGCTGCTGCTCGCTCGCGCGCGGATCAGCAAAAACCTTGTCGATGTACCCGAGCGCTTCATCCGGCGCGCCTTTTTGGATCGACAACTGCGCTGCCAGCAGCCATTCGGCCGGCCCGACTTCCTTTTGGCCCAATAATTCGTTTGTCGCGCTCTCGGCGGTGCCTGCGTCACCGGCAATCAGCGCAATCGTGGCTTCGTCACGCAAATCCTCCGCGGTCAACTTGTCGATCTTGGCGAGCTGCTGCCAAAATCCAAGTGCATCGGGCTGGCGCGTTCTCGAGAGGAATTGCGCGAGCGCGCGAATCACCTGCGGTTCTGTCTGTCGCAATTGATACGCTGCCATCACTTCGTTCTTCGCGTCCTCCCATTTTTGCTCGACAATTAATGCGACCGCCTTCTGCGCATGTCGTCGCGCCTGCCAGCCTTTGATCCAGCGCGCTGCCGGCTTTACGCTAACGACCGCGAGGGCGACGAACACGACGGCGGTTAAGATCGACAATGTCAATCGGCGGCGCCGCAAATTGCGCAGGCGCACTTCCTCAGCGGTGAGCAATAAATCGTCGCGGGCCATCACTAATTGCGCACAACGACGAGCGTCGGCAGCATCCGCGTTAATTCTCCCTCGACCTCATCGCTCGGGCGCGCGCGGGGCGAGATCATAATGAATTCCATGACTTGCTGGCCCGGATTGCGGATGCCGTCGCGCACGACATGCCAACGTTGGATTGGAGACCAGTCACCGGGTCGGTTCGTCATCAATTGCGCAGCTTCGTCCTGATGGATTGCGTTTTCGCGGAGGCAAAAAAATGTGTGTGCAAACGCGGGACGCGCGCGCATGCCCCCTTCGTGCGCAAAAACGAAATGGCGCAGCGGTAAAGCAAAGGTGTCGTTCACCGGATAGCTCCGAATTCCCTCGTCCGCAGTTTGCCGCCACCCCGCGGCAGGTAAACAGATATCGGGGCGATGCGCGCGCGCACGCAGAATTGTCGATCTTCGCGGTTGCCATTTAAAAAAATAGAGCAGGTAAGTCGCGGCAGCAGGCGAAGCAGCCGACTCGCGCCACATGACTTCGCGGCCACGATCGAAACGCAATGTGCTGCGAATGCCTTCCGGGATCTTGAGTTCACGAAAACCGGGCGCCGCTTCCGGCCAGCGAACTTCCCAACGCGCGCTCGGCGCCAGATTTTGTTCATGCGCGCGATACCACGAGGCGGCCGCGACTTCGACGAGAATCATCCAGACTAACGCCGCCGCGAAAATGGACGAACCCAAACCGACGAACGGCAAATCCCGGCTTTTCTCCGGCGAACCGCCAGCGTTCGCGGTCGTTAACTTGCTCGCCAGCACCATTGTTCCGACGAATACGAACACGACGATGAGATAGCCGGCAACATCGTGCCAATGTTCCGATTGCTCTGTTCCCCGGCTGGCTGCGATCCAGACCAGCGCTAACGTGCGCGCAAAATTTGCGACCAACGCGATCGCAATTGCACCAGCGATCAGAACAACGCGGCGCAAGATCGACAATCGCCTTAGTTCGCCAAACAGGAGTCCGATCATTATCGAAGTCTGGAGCGAGCGCACGCCGCTGCAGGCCTCGTTCACACCGACGAGGCCGGTTGGCACACGAATCAAATTGCCTTCGAGTTGTGTCGGGATGCCGAAAAGCGTCATTGTTTCCGCTGCCGCCGCTGCAACGGCGCGCATCAGCTCCTGGACAATTGGCTGCTCGATGGGTGAGATCCACGGGACGGCGACAAGCGTGAAGGCGATCGGAAAGCCAAAGTGGCGCACCCACGCCGATCCACCGATTGCGCCTATATATATATAGGTGAGCGCGACGACGATGAGTGCGTGAATCCAACCGAGCGGGCGCCAGTCGGGATTTCCGATCTCGAAAACGCGCAACGGAAGCAGCAGCAAGAGTAGAAAGGCTACAGTAAAAAGTAGAAAAAATTGTCCGCCCTTCGCCTCCCGCCCTCCGCCTTTCGGTTTGTCTTCCCATCGCAGCCAAAATAAATACGCGGCGAAGAAAGGTACGAACCAGCCATAGTTGTATTGCTCGTTCATCGACCATTCGCCGCTGAGATGTCGCCAGAGCAGGAGCCAGAGAACGGCGAACGTCGCCAAGGTTATTGCAAGATCGACATGGACGCGTGCGCGCGTTGGCGCGGGCATGTGGACCTGATCGGCGACTGAGCTCAAGCGCTCATTATATTACATTCTCACGCGGCGAAAACGTGATTACGTTGCGCGCGTCGTGGACTATCCCTGCGTCCAAATCCTCGGAATTCGATTCTTCAGCGGCACAGCCGCGCAAGCCGTTGCACATATGAGGCGCAACGGCGGGATTTTGATCGTGCCGGCTGCACCCGCGCTGGTCAGGTTGCAAGCTGATCCAGTTTATCGCGACGCCATTGCGCATGCAGATTTAGCAATTCCCGACAGCGGTTTGATGGTTCTGCTTTGGAGATTTTTTCGCGGCCGAAGCGTGCACCGGATCTCGGGACTGGCCTATCTAAAGGTATTAATTGCCGACCCGTCATTCGATGCCGCGGCTGTATTTGTTTTGCCAAACGAAAGTGCGCGGGAGAAGGTTTTGCAATGGGAGCGGACAACTGGGCACGCCATCACCGCGGAGGACTGTTACGTGGCGCCGATCTATGAAGAGTCGGTGCAAGATCGACAATTACTCGCGCTGATCGAAGATCGACATCCCGCGCACGTTGTCGTCGCGATCGGCAACGGCCCGCAGGAGAAGCTCGCGTATTTCCTGCGCGAGAGTTTGTCCTACCGGCCTGCTATCCACTGCATCGGCGCCGCGCTTGGTTTCGTGACTGGCGAGCAGGTTGCGATTCCGAACTGGGCCGATCGATTCTATTTCGGGTGGCTATTCCGTTTGTTCTCTCAGCCAGGGATTTTCATTCCGCGACTTGCGCGTGCATCGCTCTTGCCGTTGCTCATTTTGAAATACGGCGAACATTTGCCGCCGTTGCGACATGATCATTCTCGGACTTAACGCCTACCACGCTGACTCTGCGGCTTGTCTCATCATCGACGGAAAATTGATCGCCGCTGCGGAAGAGGAGCGTTTTCGACGGCTCAAACATTGGGCGGGATTGCCGACAAACGCGATCGATTACTGTCTGCGTGAAGCGAAGCTGCGCCTGACGGACGTCGAACACGTCGCGATCAATCGGAAACCGGGCGTAAACAATTTACGGCGTATCACGTTCGCGCTACGTCACTGGCCCCATCCGAAACTAGTCTGGCAAAAAATTTCGAACATTCGCAGCGCGGCCACGGTGCTCGATGCCTTGCAAAAAGCCTACGGAATCGAGTTAAAGGCACAGCTCCACTACGTTGAACATCATCTTGCGCATCTTGCCTCGGCATTTCTAGTTTCGGGATTTTCCGAGGCCGCGTGCGTCTCGGTGGACGGGTTCGGCGATTTTGCCAGCACCGCCGTCGGTTCGGGTCACGGCGATAAAGTTTATATTCTCGATCGGGTTTATTTTCCGCACTCGTTAGGGATTTTTTATTCGGCCATGACGCAGTTCATCGGCTTTCCGCACTACGGCGATGAATACAAGGTGATGGGACTGGCGCCGTACGGTGAGCCGACTTATCTCGAGGAGATGCGCGACATCGTGCGCATACAAAGCGACGGAACCTTTCGCCTGAACCTGAAGTATTTTCGCCACCACGTCGGTGACGTTTCATATTCCTGGAACGACTGCACGCCGTCAGTTGGGTTGCTCTACCGACATGCACTTGTCGATCTTCTCGGGCCGGCGCGGCAGCCTAACGAACCGCTCGAGCAACGCCACAAAGACATCGCCCGGTCGACCCAGGCGATGTACGAGAAAGCGTTCTTTGCCTTGCTCTCGGCGGTGCACAAACAATACCCGACCGATCATCTCGCGCTTTCCGGCGGTTGCGCGATGAACTCCGTGGCGAACGGGAAGATTTTTCGCCGGACGCCATTTAAGAAAATGTATTTGCCCGCCGCGGCAGGTGACGCTGGAGGAGCGATTGGCGCGGCTGCATATGTGCAATCACAACTGGACAATAGCGGAGGCAACGGTGCACAAGATCGACAATCGACCGACGAGTTTACGTCTGCGATTTATGACCTTCGCTCGCGGCGCGGCCTAACAACGGCCTATCTCGGACCTTGGGCAACCGATGAGGAATTTCACGCGTTGCTCGATTGGAAGAGGAAAGAACTCGGCGTCGCCGGTTGCAGTCTCACCCTGCTCGCCGCAGAAGAAGAGTTGGTCGGGCGAACGGCGCAGGCGATCGCCGATGGGAAGGTGATAGGCTGGTTCCAAGGACGAATGGAGTGGGGGCCGCGAGCGTTGGGCAATCGCTCCATCCTGGCCGATCCGCGCCGCGCCGATATGAAAGACATTCTCAACGCGAAAATAAAACGCCGTGAATCGTTCCGTCCGTTCGCGCCCTCCATTCTGCGCGAAGCCGTGAGCGAGTGGTTCGAACAAGACGACGACGTGCCTTTCATGATGCAGGTCTTTCAAGTGCGCCCGGCCAAGCGCGCGTTCATTCCCGCAGTGACGCATATTGACGGCAGCGGCCGCCTTCACACTGTCGATCTTGCAACAAACCCGCTTTATTATCGCCTGATCGACAAGTTTCGCGAAAGTACCGGCGTGCCAATGTTACTGAACACGTCGTTCAACGAAAACGAACCGGTCGTTTGTTATCCGGAAGAAGCGCTCGACTGTTTTCTTCGCACAAACATGGACGTGCTGGTGCTCGGAAATTTTTTCATCGAGAGAATCTTGCGGTCTTGAGTTGTAATGGGAAGCTCGTGATTTGAGTACGGGTTATGGCGCATTTTTGGCATTTGCGCGATAATTGAGCCGTCGGTTGGCCTTTTATCGCCTAACAATACATAAATGCGTCTGCTCCGTGATCTCCTGCAACTTTTTGACCGGCACGAGCGGTTGAAACTAGCAGTGCTATCCGGCTTTCTTTTCTTTGGATCGTTACTCGAAGTAGTCGGCATCGGTATCATTCTTCCCTTCATCAAAGTTGTTGCCGATCCCGAGGCAATTCTCCTCAATTCGCGTTTCAATTTCTGGTTCACCAAATTTCATATCGAGACACCGCGCGCCATTGTTGTGACCGCATGCGTCGTTCTACTCGTCCTTACAATTTTTAAGGGCGTCTACATCACGATGACCATGCGCTCTGCTTACAGGTTGACCTACAACAAAGTACTTTCGCTCGCGCGGCAGTTATTGATGAATTATTTGCGTGCGCCCTACTTATTTCATCTTCACAAGAACACGGCGGATTTGGTGAAGAATGTCACCTTTGAAACCGAGGCGGTTGGTGGCGTTCTCAAGTTCGCGCTCTTTTTGCCGACCGAGATTGTTGTGATGACCGGGTTGCTGCTGTTGTTGCTATTGACCCAGCCGGCTACGGCGCTTCTCGGCATTGTGGGGCTTGGCGCGCTGATGTGGGCGCTCTCCTCCTTCACGCGCAAAGAACTTGCCCGCACCGGGAAAATTCGAAGCGAGGAATACGGCCACATGGTGCAATGGGTCAATCAATCGTTAGGCGGTATCAAGGAGGTCAAGCTGCTGGGCCGCGAGGGATTTTTCGCTGACACGATGGCGCGCGCCGGGCGGCGCTATACCAATGCGTTGCATCGCAGCACGCTGCTGACGCAATTGCCACGCGTTATTCTTGAAACGTCGGCCGCTCTCGTCATCGTGCTTTTCGTTCTGGTTGTTGTGCTGACCGGCCGTGACATGAAAAGCGTCGTCGGCGCACTTGCAATTTTCGGAATGGCGATGGTGAGACTGGTGCCATCCGTTACCCGTATCACGAACGCGCTTTACTCAATGCGCTTCTATGCTCATGCGGTCACAGCCGTTAACGAGGGGCTCCGCACCGAACAAGATTCCGTTAGCGCAGGAAGTCTGCGGCCACTAAAATTCAATTCTACAATTCGGCTGGAGCATTTGGCGTTTTATTATCCAGACGGCATCACTCCTTCGTTGCATGACGTGAACCTGGAAATCGCGCGCGGCTTACGCGTGGCATTTGTCGGCGCGTCCGGCGCGGGCAAAACAACGCTCGCGAATGTTCTACTCGGTTTATTGCAGCCTACCTCGGGCTGTTTGCTGGTGGACGATGTCGATGTTCGCACTCATATGCGCGCCTGGCAGGATCACCTCGGTTATATTCCGCAGGATATTTACCTGATCGACGACACCATTCGCCGCAACGTGGCCTTTGGAATCGACGATGAAAAAATCGAGGATGCCGCGGTGTGGCGCGCCCTGGAATCGGCGCAACTTTCGACATTCGTGCGTGGCTTGACTGGTGGTCTCGATGCGCAGGTGGGCGAACGAGGCGTGCGTATTTCCGCGGGCCAACGCCAGCGCATCGGGATTGCGCGCGCTCTTTATCACGACCCTGACGTTTTGCTCCTGGACGAAGCGACCTCAGCGCTCGACAACGAAACCGAGCGCCAGTTTGCGGCGGCGATCAACGCCATCGCAGGTCAGAAAACGATCATCACAATTGCCCATCGCCTAACGACCGTGCGCGATTGCGATGTGATCTATCTGATGGATCGCGGACGGATCATCGCGGCCGGCACGTTTGATCAGCTGTTGAAAACGCAGCCGATCTTTGCGCGGTTCGTCGGCGGCGTCGAACCGCAGCCGGTGTAGCGATGGCTCTCTCGACGTCAATCAAGAACGCGCTCAATCGTGTTCTCGCGCGGGCGAATCTACAGATGACAACGCTGACAGCTCGGCGCGCACAAGATCGACAATTAGCGAAGCTGAGAAATTCCGACCACTTCGATCGGGCAATATTTCCGTGGCCTGAAAACATCGAAGCGGGCCATCAAACTGAAATCATTGATGCGCTGCCGGACTACCGTTCGCGGTTTGATACCTTTCTCGATGGCAGCCTGAATGACGTAGGCTATAGTTTTGCGAACGATTATTTTCGGTCGCCCGACGCCGAAGTGTTTTACACATTGGTCAGGATGAAAAGGCCCGCGCGAATCGTCGAGGTCGGTAGCGGTTACAGTACGAAGATCGCGCGTCAGGCGATCATCGATGGAAAATTGGAAACGCGTTTGATTTCAATCGATCCCGAACCGCGGGCCGAAATCGATTCGTTAGCGGATGAATGCGTGCGGCGGCCGGTCGAAGATGTCGATCTTGCGATATTCGACCAACTGCAAACTGGCGACATGCTCTTCATCGATTCAAGCCATCAAGTGCAGCTTGGGAACGATTGCGCATTTCTCTACACCGTCGTTCTACCACGGCTTGTCTCCGGCATGTTTCTGCACGTCCACGATATTTTTTTGCCTTTCGATTATCCCTCAGACTTTGTAGCCGACGCTCGCGAGTGGAATGAACAGTATCTCGTGCATGTAATGCTGTTGCTCGGGAACGCGTTCGATATCACCTGGCCCGGTTATTTTCTTCAGCAAACTCGGAGGGATTTTATGTCTGCCTTTCCGAATAATCGGGGCGAGCGCGCCCAAAGTTTGTGGCTACGGAAAACTTCATCGGCAATTCGCGGAAATGATTGTCGATAAATTGCTCACGCCATTTCTCCGTTTGCCACATTTCAAAGGCAAAACGCGCATTGAGGACACACTGCGCCGGCTCTTTTGGACGCCCAACCAAACAGAAGTGTTTGGGGACCTGCGTATGGAACTTGATCCCGCCGAGTGGACCCAGATGCAATTGCTCAAACGGAATTGGCTCGAACCGCGAACGCTTGAACTCTACGCAAAACTTCTTCAACCGGGTGATGTGTTTGTTGACGTCGGCGCGCATATAGGATTTCACTCGCTCGTAGCCCGTCAACTTGTTGGACCGACCGGACTTGTGGTAGCGATTGAGCCACAGCCGTATAATGCGCAAAAGATTCTGGCGAACTGGCGCGCAAACAATTTCACGAATCTAAAACTAATAATCGCCGCAGCCAGTAGTTCTGATGGTTGGGTAGAACTGAGCGATCAACCGAATACTGACCGGAGTCTGTTAACGTTGCAAGGAAACAGCGGCAAGGACGAGGCGCAGCGTTTCGAGGTGCCGGCGGTTCGGCTGGATTCAATCCTGCAGCGCCACAAAATTTCACACGTGAAATTATTGAAACTCGATGTGGAAGGTTACGAGAACGAAGTTATTAAAGGCCTCGCTGATGGCCTGAGCAACGTAAGGAATATTATTTTTGAAATGTTGCCCAGTGCGACGGTCGGTATCACCCAGTTGCTGCGCGAACGTGGCTTAGAATTGCGAACGGTCGAAGACAGACAATGGGAAGCCGGTATGGTCATTCCTGAAAACAACGTTTGGGCGAAGTCACATTTGCGATGAATGCGACATCGTGTGGAGTGCTTGTTGCAACGAATAACGCCCTTGCGCGCAATGGAGGAGGGGTGCAGCTCTGCACACACGACCATCTCCTTTTGTTACAGCGGGCCGGATTTGAGCTAGAGATCGTCGGCTTCGATACAACGTACACAATTGTTACCCGTGCGCTAAACAGATTGGATGGTCGAGGGTACCGTCGGATGATTCCATCCGATCTGTCACAGGCTGTCGTCAATGCGGTAGAACGGAAACGTGCGCGTTTCGTTTTTTTAAACGAAGCCGATTTTACTTTTCTGGCTATTCACCTCAGGAAAAAACTAGGGGACACCGTAAAGCTAATTCATCTTTCTCACGGATTGCACAGCACAGACATGTTGATCTTGCAGCAGATTCAACGAACACAAAAAGGAACGTCCGAATTTGATGGTCGTGTAGCAAAGGCGCTCGGAGCGAAGCTCCAATTTGAAGCGGATTATCGCCGTGTTCTCGATGCTGCAGTCTGTATTTCCCCTTTGGATATGGAGCTTGAGCGATGGCTCGGGGTCAACCAGGTGCAATGGTTCTCTCGCCTCATCCGTGAGCCAATGCTCGTTTCGTCGCCCATCGATCGGCGAGTCGGCTGCGTTTCAACGCTCGATCATATTCCCAATCGCGATGGACTCACGAGGTTGTTCGAATCAATCGAACGCGAAGGAATAGGAGAGATTCGCATTCGTCTTGTCGGCCGACCTAAAAAAGTCGGACAGGAATTCGCGTCGCGTTTTAATTTCGTTGAATACCTTGGTATTCTTGGTTCGGAGGATTTGCGAACCGAAGCCGCCTCCTGGTGTTGTTTCGTCCACCCGATCTTCCACTATGCGCGTGGATGCAGCACTAAGATTGCGGTGGCTTTGGGTTGGGGCATTCCGATTGTGACCACACATGAGGGAGTTAGGGGCTATGTCTGGAATGAACAAATTCTTCGGCTGGCCGCGAATTCTAAACAGCTAACGGAGATGTTGAGTACGCAAATGTTGCGCAAAAATTTTGCCGAGAGCCAACAAAACACTCGGAGTATTGCTGAAATGCAACCCTCAATTGAAGATCTTAGCGGGCGCTTGGCAACTTTTCTGACATCAGTGTGAGACTTCTTGCATTTTAATTTGATTCAGATATCGGGACCACCCTGATAAAATGCCGGCGGTTTGCACCAGGCGGAGGAAATAGGGAAGAAGAATCGGGAGATTTGTCGCTGTCGTCAAGACGTCGCCCGAATGCGTAACCGCGTGAAACCATGATCAGCAGTCTACTCAAAGATGTGATCGGTCTCGTTCCCTGGCGCTGGCGGCGTGTGATCAGGAAGGTGCCTCTCATTGCTCCATTGCAGCGGCGTTTGCTGGAAAAATATTTAGAAGGCCGTGAGTTCGTTCACACGGTCGATGCGGGACCCGCGAAAGGATTGCGGTACCCAATACTGTTGCCGGAAGATAAGGGCATTTGGAGTGGGACTTACGAGTTAAATCTCGCTAGCCGAATCGCTGATGCCGTTAAACCGGACGATGTGTGTTTTGATATCGGCGGGTGGCACGGCTTTTTCGGGGGGGTGATGGCTTTGGCTGGAGCACGCCGGGTGATTGTTTTCGAGCCACTACCGGCCAACATTACGCGCATTCGGTACATGATGGATTTGAATCCACAATTGCCGATCGAACTAATAAACGCGGCAGTTGGTGAGGAGGATGGCACGGCTGCATTTTGCGTGATGCCAGATTCGAGTATGGGCAAGCTTGCCACCAGTCTCTTTCAACAAACGCGGCCCATTAGTGATATTGTTCATGTACCACTTGTTAGCCTTGATGGTTTGTTGAATAGCGGCGCGATCGAACCCTGCTCAGTCATGAAGATAGATGTTGAGGGTTCTGAGCTTTTTGTACTTCGGAGCGCGAGAAATCTGTTAGTAACGCATCGCCCGAAACTCTTTGTTGAAGCTCACTCGAAAAGACTATTGAGCGAGTGTCGGTCTTTTTTAAGCGGAGTTGGTTATGAATTAGATCTCCTTAGGCCCATTCAAGGGGACAATTCGCAACAGACTGAAATTTGTCATTTTGTTGCGCGCGCACAACCCCTCTAAGGCGTGAAATGGTGTGCTGCGCGCATCTCGCGCAATTCTAATGTTTCAAAGTCATGAGCGTTGGCTTGATCTTTAAATCTGTTTGGCGGAATCCCGGAAATCGCGGGCAACGTTTCGACCGTCTCGCCCGCGCCGCGGCATGGCAGATACGAAAACGATTTGTGGCCGCGCCGCACGTAATTGCATTGCCCAACGGCGTTCGCTTTAATGCCTGGCCGGACTGCGTGACCTCGTCGGCGTTGATGTATTCGGATTGGCCTGAGTTTTGGGAATTGCACTTTATCCGACGAAGACTTCAACCTGGTGAGGTCATTATAGATGTGGGTGCAAACGTTGGCCACATCTCGCTCCTTCTCGCCGATGTCGTAGGCGCCGAAAACATTTTCGCCTTCGAACCTACTCCTGTCTCCTTTCGACGGTTGACCGCGAATTGGCTTTTGAACCACTGGTCAACAAGCCAGCTCTACAATTGCGCGGTCGGCAAGAGTGCCGGGACAGCTATCGTTGGCGATCCCGCGAGGCCCGAAACGAAAAACGCTGTGGGAATAACCTCGGAAGACACTGTCGAAGTACCATTGGTTTCGCTCGACAGTTTTCGGGAGCGCTGGCGTGGACGTCGCGTTGGTTTGCTCGTCGTAGATGTCGAAGGATACGAGCCGGAAGTATTCGCGGGAGCAGAGAAATTGCTCGGACTGGATCGACCGCGACTGGTGATGTTTGAATCCCTGGATGGATCGCTCGCGACGAATATCGCGGCCTTATTCGACCGCGTCCGATTTACCGTCTTTCAACTCAGCGAGCATGGCGAACCCGATTTTGAACATTTGTCCGCTCAAAATCTCTTTGCAGTGCCGAATGAGACTGTCGGTTCTAGGTGATGCGACAGGTCTTTATCATATCGCCGAATTTTCCTCCCGTTAGCGCACCGGATATGCATCGGCTGCGCATGAGCTTACCTTATTTGCCGGAATTCGGCTGGCAGCCGCGGGTGCTCACGATAGATCCGGCCCACATAGAACGGGTGCGGGATCCGTTGTTGCTTGAAACTGTTCCGGCACATGTGCCAATTAATCGCACGAAAGCATTCGACGTTCGGTGGACGCGGGAACTGGGAATTACCGCACCCGCTTTTCGCGCGTGGCCTTTTCTCTACCGCGATGGTGCGCGGATCATCGAGGAGCATCGTCCTGACCTGGTCTATTTCTCCACCACGGCCTTTCCCGTGCTTGCTATGGGTCGCTTATGGAAACGACGTTTTGGTGTGCCATTCGTTGTCGATCTTCAGGATCCATGGGTTGGCGACTATTATGAGAACCGGCCCCGATCGGAACGACCGCGGAAGTACGCGCTCGCGCAAATGATGCACCGCCGGCTCGAGTCGTTTACTATGCGCGCAGTCGATGGCATCGTGGCGGTAACTGATTCTTATCACGAAACGCTTCGGCGCCGTTATCCGTGGATCAAGATCGACATCTGTCGCACCATTCCCTTTGGTGCGTCGGACAAGGATTTTGAAGTGGCCGCGAAAATGAGGTGGCGTAATCCGTTTTTCGCTCCCGGAGACGGATTGCTCCACGGAGTCTATGTTGGCGTGCTCGGACGCGTTATGACGGAAACCTGCCGCGCGATCTGTTTGGCACTTCGCAACGGAATGGATGCGCAGCCGGAGATCTTCTCCAAGGTGCGACTGCATTTTATTGGGACCGATTACGCCACCCCCGAACGCGCCCGGCAAACGATTAGTCCACTTGCGGCTGAGTTTGGCTTGGAGCAACTCGTTTTTGAAGAGACCAACCGTGTACCGTTTTTCGATGCGCTTCGACTTTTGCAAGACGCAGACTTCTTACTTGTACCTGGCTCCGATAACCCGAGCTACACACCCTCCAAAATTTATCCGTACATTCTGGCTCGTAAGCCGTTGGTTGCCATTTTTCACGAGAAAAGCAGCGCTGTGTCGGTTATGCGAAAAACGAATGCGGGCCAGATCGTGACATTTGTTAGTAGCGATCGATCTGCCCAAATCGCAGAGAGACTCTTTCCGATTTTGATCAATTTACTGCGAAGGCTGCCCTTTAGGCCAAAAACCGATTGGAGCGAGTTTGAACAGTTTAGCGCGCGCGAAACGACGAGCAAACAATGCGAGTTGTTCGATCGCGTAATCGCTCAAGATCGACAAGCCTCGACGTGACCCTTCCCAGTTTCATCGGCATTGGCGCGGCGAAAGCTGGAACTACTTGGTTGACGAAATGTCTGGGCGAGCATCCGGACGTTTTCATGGCGCCGGTGAAGGAAACCGAGTTTTGGAAATTCACCGACGCGGAACGCCGGCTCGACGATTACGCCGCACATTTCAAAGGCGCGCATGGCGAGCGGGCCATCGGAGAATATTCCGTGCGCTATTTTTCGTTGCCAGGCGTGCCCGAACGCCTTCATCGAGTTTTGCCGAATGTCAGATTGATTCTCTCGCTCCGAAATCCGATCGAGCAGGTTTATTCCAATTACTGGCATTTGCAGCGGCAGAATTTTAATCTTCATGATCGATCGCAAACGCCGCGTTCGATTGAAGAAGCGCTCGAGAAACATCGCGAGTTTCTTCTTGCGCCGGCGCGTTATGCCGGCCATCTGGAACGCTGGCTTACGCAATTTTCGAGAGAACAATTGCACGTCGTTCTCTTTGACGAGATCGAATCACGACCAGCCAATGTTTTGCGAGATCTCTTTGCCTTTCTCGACGTCGATCCAAGTTTTAAACCGCCCTCGCTGACAGAAAAGGGCAGTGCGGTGCGGCAAGGAACATCGCCACGCAGTGAAAGAGCGGGGGACTTGCATGCTAGGATTTACGATGGACTCCTGCGCAACGTTTACACGCCTTTGAAACGGATGCTTGGGACACGAAAAGCGGCCCGGGTGAAAGATGCATTGCGTATCCGGCCGCTCATGGAAACGCTGTTCATGCGCGAGGGTTATCCGCCGATGAATGCTGCGACACGCGTATTGCTGGCGAGTGAGTTTGCGCCCGAACTTGAAAGACTGGCGCGACTTACTGGCGAAAATCTTGAGTTGTGGAAAAGAGTTCAATGAACGGGTCGCGACGACACAGGCTCGCAATTCTGACGACCCATCCGATCCAATACTACGCGCCCTGGTTTCGCTACCTGGCTCGTCATCTCGATCTCGAAGTACTTTACGCTCACCAACAAGACGCAGCCGGTCAAGGCGCCGCGGGTTTCGGAGTGAGCTTCGACTGGGATGTGCCGTTGCTCGAAGGCTATCGTTACCGCTGGCTCAAAAATATTTCCCGCAATCCGGGCCTGCAAGGCTTTGGCGGCTGCGATACGCCTGAATTGTTCAATATCGTTACGCCGGAAAATTACGACGCGCTGCTTGTGCTTGGATGGAACAAGAAATCACTTGTGCAAGGTATTCGCGCGGCCTGGCGTAATGGAGTTCCGGTTTTCGCGCGGGGCGACTCGCAATTGCCAACCGAACGATCTTTGCTCAAGCGCGCGCTAAAGTTCTTTCCATATCGGTGGTTTCTCCCGCGTTTCGATGCGCACCTTTACGTCGGCCAACATAACCGCGAATATCTGCGTCACTACGGAGTGCAAGATCGACAATTGTTTTTCTCGCCGCACTTCGTGGACAACGATTTTTTCTCTTCGCGGGCGGAAGCGGCCCGGCGTTCCGGCGCGGCCAGCGCCGTGCGCGAACAATTTGGCATACCGTGCGACGCAATCGTTGCGATTTTCGTCGGGAAATTTCTACCCAAGAAGCGTCCGCTCGATTTTGTGCGAGCGAGTATCCGCGTCGCCCGGTCGCGAGAACGTTTTCATGCGCTCCTTATCGGTGATGGACCGTTGCGACGTGAGGCGGAATCCGTGGCGGCTGAAAACGCCCGGAAGATTCACTTCGCAGGTTTCAGGAACCAAAACAACCTTCCCGCATTTTACGCTGCTGCCGATCTTCTTGTTCTTCCGTCGGAGGAAGAAACTTGGGGTTTGGTGGTAAACGAGACAATGGCTTGCGGCTTGCCCGCGATTGTCAGCGAAGACGTTGGCTGCGCGCCTGATTTAATCGATGTTGATTTTACAGGATGGACATTCCCGACCGGCGACGTTACTGCGCTCGCCGATCTGCTTCTGCGTTTTCCTAGTGGAGACCGGAAAGCGCTGCGATACAAATGCGAAACGCATTCGATCGCACGAGCGACAATCGGATTGCAGCAGGCGCTCGCTACAGTTTGCGCTCGTAAGATGCGCATGTCGAGACCATCGAGATGAGGGTTATTGTAAACGCGGACGATCTCGGGTCTGGAGTTGCAATCAATCGCGAAATCTTCCGGCTGATCGCCAATGGGCGCATTACTTCGGCAACGCTCCTAGCAAATGGATCTTCCAGCGAAGATGCCGCACGGCAAGCAAAGGAGTTCCCACAGTGCTCCTTCGGCGCTCACCTCAATGTTTCCGAATTCAAACCTTTGGTCCAAGATCCAGACATGCAACCGCTTCTGAATTCACGTGGTGAGTTCGCTGGTAACATCCGAGAGGTTGTTATTTCCTCTCGCCTACGTAAGGCGATCCTTCAGGAGTGGTGCGCTCAAGTCGAAAAACTCTTGCAACTCGGGATCTCCGTGACCCACTTTGACAGTCACCATCACGTGCACACCATCCCGGCCCTGTTTCCCGTCCTTCGCCGGCTACGGTGCCGATTCGGTATCCGGAAAGTGCGCACGACAATGAATATTTATCCGACGGACGCACCGGCGTCGGCATTCTTACGGGCGCGCAAAACACTCTGGAAATTCGGACTACGCCACGTGTGCCGGATGAGGACCACCGATGGATTTACATCGTTGCGCATTTTTTGCGAGCGCGGCGGCGATTGTCCCGCTAGATATGAAACCGTCGAGTTGATGGTGCATCCGGGCGGCAGGGGTTTCGATGAGGAGACCCGCCTGCTCGAGAGCGAGTGGTGGAAATCAATCGGCCGACCAGTCGACGCGATGATCAACTACGGCGACCTTGATTGAGGATGGCCGACATCACGGCGTTTGATAAATATGAAACGCTCGGTGCATATCACTGGAGCGAGTGCGATCGGCGTTACGCGAACTGGCGTCGCTACAATCCCGCCGTGGATGCGCGCTATCAAATTACTATTGAGGCGATTCAGGGTCTCAACCTTCGGGGCACTTTGCTCGACATTGGATGTGGCGATGGTTTGTTGATGGCTCGCGTGGCGCACCTAATGCAGCGGGTGAAAGGCGTGGATTCGGAGAAAACCGCAATTGGTTTGGCGCGAGAAAAACTACTCGAATTTCCGAATTGTGAAGTGATTCATGCTTCCTCGTACGAACTGCCGTTCCGCGACGCTTCATTTGATGTAGTTGTCTCGGCAGACGTAATTGAACATTTGAAAGACCCGGCGCACCATCTACGCGAAGCCTGTCGTGTGATGAGAACGCACGGCGCGTTTGTTCTGACTACGCCGAAATGGCGGCGCGATCGAAAATGGGATGCGCGACACGAGAGAGAATATCACGAAGACGAGTTGCGCACTCTGCTTTCCGAATATTTCCAAAAGATAGAGATACGATTTTTTTGGCCGCTAAAATGGTCGCGCTTCTACGCAACCAAAATTGGTTGGCGTCTGTTGAAATTCGCCTCGATTGAGTTGCCTAATCCGTTTCTAAAGGTAGGACAGGAGCCCAAGCAATTTGGCCAGATTCTGGCGGTTTGCTCTAAACCACGCACATGAATTCGGCGGGCATAAAAGCGGTTCAAGATTCACAACTGCGCGTCAGCGGGACTCCTACCACGCATTCATCGGCGCCAATTCCGTGGGTCGTTATCGGGATGGGGGGCGTGACCTATGGCAAAGAAAAACGAATAATCACGGCGCTCAAACATATGCCAAGGATCCAACCACATTTTTTCACATCGCGATGGGAAAATGGCAACATTGAGGATTCCCTGCAGGAGCACGGGTTTGTGTTTACACGAACATTCTTTGGCCACTTCGGTCGAAGCCATTTTTCATGGACGTTAAAAAACCTCTTTTTTTCTCCGCGCTTGTTTTGGTGCGTATGGCGCAAATATCATGAGCATCGCGCCCAAGGTATCATAGTGTTGGCCTTCACATCGTTTGCCAACGCGCTTCCGGCTATCGCAGTTCTTAGATGGTTTGCTGCCGCCCGAGTTATTTTTTATTTGGGCGATATTCCTGCGAATTCTTGGCCGAACCGACTGATCGCGCGGATTAGCAGACACACAGCCGATGCCATGATAGCTAATTCACATGCAGTGAGGCGCGGTCTTGAAGATCTCGGCGTCGAAGCAGGACGCGTGCACGTAGCCTACAATGGGATAGAATTCGAGCGTTTCGCCCGCGCCCAGCCGTTAGCCTGGCGCCAACAATTCGGCTGGACGGGCGACGCGCTTCTAGTTGGATACGCCGGACAATTCGCCGAGAACAAAGGCGTGCGCGATTTCATAGAAGCGGCGGAGGAGGTTTTGCATTGCAATGATCGTTGTCGTTTCATCCTTATCGGCAGGATCGACAATAAGAATGAGACCTACAACCAAATTGCCGCTCACATCGTGGCGCAAAATCTCTCAGAGCAAGTCAAATTCGTCGGTTGGCTGTCCGAGATGGAGCGTGCTTACGCAACGCTCGACATAGTCGTGGTTCCCTCCCGTCATGAAGAAGCTGGAGCCAATGTGGTGATTGAAGCGATGGCTAGCGGAGTGCCTGTGGTTGCGACGCGTGCTGGAGGTAATCCCGAGCTTGTTAGTGATGGCGAGACTGGATTCCTTGTGAACAAGAGGAATCCTCAAGAAATTGCCGCCAGAATCCTGCAGCTCGCGAACGATAGTGGTTTACGCGGTCATCTCGGCGAGCTCGGACGCAAAGCTGCAAAGTCGCGTTTTGATGCATGCAAAAACGCCGTTGCTGTCCAAAATATAATGGTTGCCACTCTAAGCTAATGTACCCGCTGGCAAAGCAATTTACGATCGCCGGGATGGCTTCAGGCGCCCTTGCTGTGGTGGTCTTTGGTTCGCTCATCGCTGGTCTCGCTTTTTTTGTCCTGTTTGTGAGCGCAGGGTTGGTTTGGCGGGCGAACGAACCACCCATCCTTTCATTCACTCTCGCCTTTCAGTGGATCTTTATTGTTGTCGGTTATCTCTACACCGCGGCCGGCGGGAATCTGGGGGAATACACCCTTATCGGCAATGTCGACCTTGCTGTTTTGGCCTCGTTGGTCGGTCTTCTGTGCATCGCTATTGGAATGCGGCTTGGGCTAGCGACCGTGCGTAAGCGAATTCCGGGTGGAAACATGCTGAATATCGAGATTGGGACTTTATTTTGGGCGACAGTCATCACGTACTCGATCAGCTGGGTGGTTGAGATTTCGCCTACGAGTTCCTCGAACATGACCGTATTCAATGCCGCCCAGATCCTCTATTCTATTTTGAGTTTTCGCGAGGTTCTGTTTTGTTTGCTCTGGTTTGTCATTCTGCAGCGCCGCGAAGGTTATCGCTACGGTTGGATCGCACTGCTAGTCGCCCTCTTGCCGCGATTTGTTTCTCGTCAATCGACCTTTAAAGAACTGATTTTTATGCTGCTCGTGGTTGCGCTTGCCGAATACAAGCCCTGGGTCAAGACCGCGTTCCAACGCGCATGGAACCGGCGACTGATGGTTGCATATGGAACAGCCGCTGTCTTGCTTTTCATCGCCGGCGTCATTTGGGAGGGCGCAATAAAGCCGGTTTGGCGCAACCTCGAATTCGACAGCACATCGCAATTGGAGACGCTCGATATTTTTGCGCATGTGGCTGCGACGACCACAAGCGAAATGCAGGAAGAGAGCGGCATCCAAGCGCTCATCGAGCGAGTTTCGAGTATCACTCAGTTCGCGCTTGTTCTCGATCGCGTTCCCCTGACGATTCCGTTTGAGAATGGTCGTCTAACGAAGCGCGCTCTCGTGCACATTCTCGTCCCACGCCTTTTGTTTCCGAATAAGGAAAACCTTGGCCCGGACTCCTGGTTGGCGGAGCAATATGCAGGGCTCGACGTCGGGGAGGATACCTCGGTCGGGATCGGTTACATGGCGGAGTTTTATGTTGATTGGGGGATCGGCGGCATGATCTGTTGCCTTTTTGTTCTGGGACTTTTTTTTGGTATCATCTATCGATTAATCTTCGTTCTCTCCCCAAATTCCATCATTGCGAGCGCTCTCGTCATTGTTCCCTTTATGGGCAACTTCATCACGTTCGAAGCGACACTGCCGAAACTTCTTGGTGGTTTTATTATGACGACGGTGGTCTTGCTGATTCTCGCGCGATTGATTCCATTCCTGTTGCACCCCCGATTCGTTCGGCAGGCCAAGCCGCTTGCGCGATCGCATGATTTCCAAAGTACGAAGCGTTTTCCGGCGAATTGAATCGCAGAGTTCTTGGAAAGATGCGGCGGTTCTGGCGCTTCGCAATCCAAGCAAGGTGTGGAATTACTTGCGGCGCTCCGGTTCACGTAGGTGGATCGTCGCGATCTTCAAACAACAGACCATTTTTCAAAAATTTTCGGATGAGCTGTCCGACTCGCGTTTCCTTGACCGCCTGGCGACCGAATTGAACAAGAAATTTTCGCGAGTCGATGGAACAACCGCTCGCGGGAATCGCTACATTCCGGGAGCGATGTTGTCGCAACACGCCACCGCGCTCTATGCCATCCTTCGTCAATTGAAGCCAGCCATTGTCGTTGAGACTGGCGTCTGCAATGGATTTTCGTCTGCGATTATTTTAAAAGCGCTCGCCGGCAATCAGTCAGGCCATTTGTATTCGGTCGATCTTCCGGAATTCACCGGCGAAAATCGAAATCAATTTTGGACGGGAAAAGGCGGTGCGGTTGTGCCACAGGATTTGGCCAGCGGCTGGCTCGTGCCACGCGACTTGCGAGATCGGTGGTCCCTTCAACTCGGAAAATCTGCCGACATTCTCCCGTCGCTTCTGTGCCGTCTCGACAAAATCGACCTCTTCGTCCACGACAGCGAACATTCGTTTGAAAACCAGCTTTCCGAATTTCGACTTGCATTTGATCATCTGTCTTCCGGCGGAGTCATCTTTGCCACGGATATCAATTGGTCGCGCGCTTTCGATGTTTTTGCCAAGGAAGTTGCGGGGCGGAGCCGGCGATACTTTGTCGATTACAGTTCGGGATTGGTGGTGCGAAACTGAGCCGCATTGTTTTTTCTATGACCGGCGCGTACGCGACGCGCGGCGGCATTGCGATTGAGAACCGGCATATCCTGCACATCCTTGCGCGCTTGGCCGGCGAGCGCCCGGTTCAGATCGAAGTGTTGAGTTTTCTTGAGTACGACAGTGATCGGCCGTCGTTTCTGCCAACCACAGTGGCGTTTCGCGGATTCGGCGGAAACAAAATACGATTCAGTCTGGTGTTGTTGCGAAAGGCCGTTGGTCGTCCTGTTTTTATTCTTGATCACGTCACGCTGGCGAAACCGCTGCTTCCATTGATGATGGCTCGTGCAATCCCGGTCGCAATTTTTGCGCACGGATCGGAATCGTGGAAGCGGTTGCGTTCGATCAATCGCCGGCTTTTCGAACGCGCCGCGGTGGTGCTTACGAATTCACAGTTCACGCTCAGGAAAATGCGAGAGCGAATTCCACAATTCAGCGGAGTGGCTTGTCCGCTCGGACTCGCCCCGGAGTTCCCCTTGAATAATGCGCTGCCCGATTCGTTAGGTAACAAAGTGTCGCTCGAGAATGCCAACGGACAAAAGTGCGAGCTCGGTCCGCGTGTTTGTTTACTGGTCGGTCGAATGCATCCACGCGAACGCGAAAAAGGTCACGACGAACTTCTCGCTATCTGGTCTGACATCGTTCGCGAATTTCCCCATGCACAACTGGTCTTTGCCGGCCCGGGCGAAGATCGACATCGTCTTTTGCAGGTCGCGCGGGAAGACGGAGTGGGGGAATCGGTTTTTATTTCCGGCGAGTTGGCGCAGCAGACTCTGCAAGAACTTTATGCGAAGTGTTACGTTTTCACCATGCCGAGCCGACAGGAAGGTTTCGGGCTGGTCTACCTTGAAGCGATGAATTTTGGTAAACCATGTCTTGGCTGTCGCGATGACGGCGCCGAGGATGTGATTGCCGATCAAGAAACAGGGCTGCTCATTCGCGACCCGAAAGATCGACATGAACTTCTCGGTGCGTTGCGACAGCTGTTAGGCGATCCACAGCGCGCCGTAGAAATGGGGCGGCGTGGATTTGAGCGTTTGCATAAACATTTTACCGCTGAAAAATTTCAAAGGCGTTTGCGCGAACAATTGGAAAAGTTCATTTGATGTTCCGTTTCGTTCGAACAGTTCGTGCTGCGCGTTTGCGCGCCGCCATCGAAGCCGAGCGTAAATTCTACTCAAGCCAACGTTCGCCTGTGGAAATTCGGGCGTATCAGCTTCAGGCGTTCAATGGCCTTTGGTCGAACATTTCCCAGCACGTGCCGCGTTACGCTGAAGCCGCTCGCAATGGAAAACTTCCGCGGCATTTTTCATCTTGGGAAGAATTTCGCGGTGCGATCCCGATCAGTGATCGCGCATTTGTGCGCAAACATCTAAGCGAACTGAGCGACACTCGGCAACGCGCTGATTTCGTCCGCACAACAGGGGGTTCCACATCGGAGCCGCTTCAATTGCCGTCGTGGCGATCCGAGCTGGCTTACAGTAATGCGGACGCGTGGCTGGCGCGCAGTTGGTTCGGTATTGATCCCGGTGATAAGCTCTTTTTGATTTGGGGACACAGCCATCTGCTCGGCAAAGGTGTCCTGGGAAAGGTCAATGCGTTTCGTCGCAGGATAAAAGATGCCCTGCTCGGATACCATCGGTGGTCGGCATACGATTTAGGCGAAATGGCCATGCGTCACGCAGGTGAAGCGCTGTTAAGGTTTCGGCCGGCTTGGGTCATGGGTTATTCGGTCGCGCTCGATCAATTGACACAGGTGAATGTCGATCTTGCGAAAAAGTTTGCGGACTTAAAATTGAAAATGGCAATCGCCACGGCCGAATCTTTCCCGCGAAGCAACAGCGCTGAACGAATCGCCCGTACTCTCGGCTGCAATGTGGCAATGGAATATGGCGCGGTCGAAACCGGCGCGGTTGCGCACCAACGACGCGATGGCAGGTTCCAAGTTTTCTGGCGACACTGGTTTATTGAAGGAGCGCCTTCGCGCGATATCGAGGGAACGTTCGAGCTTTTTCTGACCAGTCTCTATCCCAGAAAGTTTCCGCTGCTTCGCTACCGGGTTGGTGATTTGATTTCTGACGACCCAAACTCAGAGCAATTCGACCAAACATTTTCGCGCGTGATCGGACGTTGCAACGATTACATCGCCCTGAATGATGGCGTGAAGATTCATTCGGAAGCATTCACGCACGCGGTGAAGGAATGTGCCGGAATAGATCGTTTTCAGGTCGTGCAAAACAGCAGCGGCAAAATTTACTTTCGCTACACCGGGCCACCGCGCGATTCGGCAGTCGAAGGCGAGATTCAACGTCGATTGTCAATTGTGCATCCGGAATTACGCGGCGTGCGCTTCGAATGTGTGAATTCGCTGGGGCAAACGATTTCCGGTAAGAGCCGCACGATCGTCCGTGAAAGCTGATGAACTCTTCGCAGTTAATTATAAATGGCGAGCGGATTGAGGTTGCCAATTATCTCCGATTTCATCGGAGGCGGATTGCTGTGACCATCGAAGCCTTACGGGCGTTGCAATCGCGCCGGATTGTTGAGCTCGGTGGCCATCCGTGGGTCATGACGTCGTTGCTATCCGATGATGGCGCGTTCGAACTCGCCGCGACCATTTCGGCGGAAGAGATCACAAACTGGCCCGATGAGATCGACGTGACCCGACACGATTATCGAATGACAACCCTGGAAGGGCGTGAGGTTTCGTTTCCGAATTATTCCGCGAACATCGAGCGATCACGATTCAATCTTGATGAACAAGCGGACACAGTGATCGCGTGCGAAATCATTGAGCATCTCGTACGTTCGCCGCATGTCATGCTCTTGAACATTAATCGATGGCTGCCCATCGGCGGGAAGCTTTTGCTTACAACGCCCAACGGCGCTCAATTCAGCAACCCGCTACGACGCAAAAGCGCGCGTCCGCCTTACCGCTGCAATGTTTACGCACGGCACAACGGCGCGCTCACACGCGAACAATTAGCCGATCTGGTCGAGCTTTGCGGTTTCGCGGTGAAAGAATGCAGGCTCTTGAGTCCGTACCAACGCAATGGCGCGTCGCGCGTTTACTCGGCAGTTGGCGCGATTCCGTTACCCTATTTCGCTGAGAAATTTGGTCGCACAATTTTTTTGATTGCGGAAAAGGCAACCAACGTTGCCGAACTACCGCGTTTGCCGCTGTGTTACGCTCCAAGTCCGGGCTGGGAGTTCGTTCGAAATCCGGGTAGGTCTGGCGCCGCGCTCACGGGTGAGGAATGAACGTGGTTTATACCATCGCGGGGCTCTCGCCCGAGTTCGGCGGACCATCGCATAGCGTACCGGCGCTAGCCGAAGCGATTGCGCGCGAAAATATCGTTGTCGATCTTGTCGCATGCGCGGCGGCCAAATCAGAACGCGCCATAGTTTTGCCCCAAGGGGCACGCGTCCGCACGAAATTCGTATCCAACGCTGCGCGGCGCTTTCAATGGTTTGCCCGCACAAACCAATTTTTTCGCGCAGTCACCGAGCGCGCGACTAACGAGTCCGTCATTCACGATAACGGTTTATGGTTGCCGACGAATCATGCCGTTGCCGTAGCGGCGCGAGTCTTAAAGCGGCCGTTTCTAATTAGTCCTCGAGGAATGTTAAGCCGGTGGGAACGTCGCCACCGGCGATGGAAAAAGGAAGTTGCGTGGATTCTTTTCCAACGAAACGATTTGTACAGAGCGACGGCGCTGCACGCCACCTCCGCGAACGAAGCGAATGATTTTCGGACTGCAGGTTACCGTGGGCCGATCGCGGTTGTGCCCAATGGCGTCGCCATTCCGACGGATCGCGCACCGCGCGCAATAGGCCGCTCGAAACGCAATGCGATTTGCATTACTCGAATTCACCCCAAGAAAGGATTGCACGACCTAATCGACGCCTGGCGCCGCGTGAAACCGAACGACTGGCGAATGATTATCGCGGGCCATGATGAAGATCGACATCGGGAAGAATTAGAAATTGAAATCAGAAAAACAGGTTTGAGCGAGGCTTTCGAATTTATCGGTCCGGTTGAGGGCGAGCAAAAGCAGGCGCTCTTTTGCAATGCCGACTTGTTTATTTTGCCAAGTCATTCCGAGAATTTTGGAATGGTAATTGCAGAAGCGTTGGCCTATGGCGTTCCGGTCATCACGACACGCGGGACGCCGTGGGAAGATTTGATTAAACATCGCTGTGGATGGTGGGAGGAAATCGGCGTGGATCCGCTAGCGCGCGCGTTGCGTCAGGCAACTACTTTGCCGGCGGAAACGCGGGACGAAATGGGAAAACGTGGTCGCGAGTTGGTTGCGCAAAAGTATTCGTGGTCACGTGTCGCCAAGGAAATGCAGTCGGTTTATGGATGGCTGGTCGGCCAAAGCGACCGACCGCAGTGCGTGGTGTGCGATTAATGCGAGACGAAATTACGGCGCTGGTTCTTACCTTTAATGAAGCGCCTAACATTGAGCGAACCCTGCGACAGCTTGCCTGGGTGAAGAACATTCTGGTTATCGATAGCTTCAGCACCGATGGGACGGTCGATCTCGTAAAGTCGGTGGTTCCCACGGCGAGGATATTGCAGCGGAGGTTCGACACATTCGCCGCGCAATGTAATTTTGGTTTAGGTCACGTCGCGACTGAATGGGTCTTGTCGCTCGATGCTGATTATGTGCTGACGCCCGAATTGGTTGCAGAAATTCAAACCCTCGAGCCGATGGACGATATTGCCGGCTGCCGCGCGGAGTTTCGCTACTGCATTGGCGGACGACCGCTGCGTGCCAGCGTCTACCCGCCGCGAACAATTCTTTATCGTGGCATCAGCGCAAAGTATCGCGACGACGGACACGGACACCGCGTCGGGCTGGAAGGAAAGATCGACAATCTCCGCGGCAAGATCGATCACGACGATCGTAAGCCATTTAGTCGCTGGCTGGCAGCACAAGATCGTTATTCAAAGATCGAGGCCCGACATCTGTTAGCGCAGCCGCTTAAAGAACTCAGTTTCCGAGATCGATTGCGGCGCGAAGTATTTTTCGCTCCGGCAGCAATGTTTTTCTATCTAACGTTTGGTCGTGGCCTCATTCTCGATGGTTGGCGCGGTTGGTTCTATGTCGCGCAACGAACAATCGCTGAGATGTTGCTTTCACTTCGCATCCTTATCGAAGAGCGCCGACTGGAAGCTGGGGCGGATTAGCCGGTGCGTTGTGTAAGAGATTAGAGCAAGTCCGTCCCCGATTGCGGTGGCCGAGAAGGATTCGGCGGGACAAACGGACGCAACTATCCTACAATTCCGGTCCGATCGTACCTGATCGGGTCAATGCTTGCTCACGAACGGCAGACTTCACCGTCCGACACCAATGTGGTCGATGTTGCGATACGGCCTTCGATCTGGAGGGCGGCGCCCACGCAAGATCGACAATCAACTCAATCGGGCGCTTCGCAGTTGCGGGGATTGGATTGGTTCGCACCGCTTCTTTTGATTTTGTGTGACGTTGTTTCGTGGGTGCTGCTCTATGGGATAACCGGTTACATCCGGCGCGATGCGTTCTTCACTACGCCATTCGAGTTCATGCTGGTCGACTGTCTCGTGCTGGCCGTGATTGTGCAGGCGATTTACATCATCGGCGGTTACGATCGCAACACGGAAACGCGCAGCCTGACGTACACGACGGAGCACATTCTGGCGATGATCGGCGCCGCGATCGTTAGTTCGTTCATTATTTATTCGGCAGCCACGTTCGATCAGGGGATGCGCCCGAGCCGTGGCGTATTGTTCCTCAGCTTCGTTACCTTCACGCCGTTCTCGATGTTTTATCGGCGTATCGTTCATGCGCGGATGGCCACACGCACCGCGCAGCGCGCATTTCTGGTTATCGGCAGTGGAGAATTAGCGAGAAGTTTTTATCAGGCGTACCGAACTTCGCCCAACCGTCAGCGGCTTGAATTCATCGGAACCGATCCGGCGAGTGTGGGTAAACATATTGCCGGCGCCGGGTCGCCCATTATTGAAAGTGGAATTGAAGAGCGCCTGGCGCAAATCGACCGTCGCTATAGCGGAGTGATCTTAGCATCGGCACCCTCCGAACTCGGGCCGACGATGCTCGATCGACTGGTTCGGACACAGTTTCAACGCACCCGCGTTTACACGTTGGAGTCATTTTACGAAACACATTGGCGTCATGTGCCGTTGCACACGATCGATCCATTCTGGCCACTGCAAATGGGTTTCCAGCTCGCGCGCATCTCGCCTTATCATTACCTGAAGCGCTTGTTCGATATCGCCGTTTCAACGCTGCTGCTCTTGGTCCTTTCGCCATTAGTGATTGCGTTAATGTGCCTCGTGTGGCTGACAAGCGGCCGGCCGGCGTTGTTTCGACAAACGCGGGTTGGTCGGGAGGGCAACTCATTCATCGCTTACAAGCTTCGCACAATGAAAATGCGGTTCGACGAAGACGAGGACATTTACACACGCGAAGATGATCCGCGCGTGACGCCGCTGGGGCACTGGTTGCGAAAGCTGCGCTTCGACGAACTGCCCCAGCTATGGAATGTGCTCCGCGGCGATATGAGTCTTATAGGCCCGCGCGCGGAGTGGACAAAATGCGCGGAACGCTACGAGAACAAAATTCCCTTCTATCATTTCCGCCATCTGGTTAAACCAGGAATTACGGGATGGGCGCAGGTAAATTATCCCTACGGCGAAAGTGATGAGGACGCGATCGAGAAACTAAAATACGACCTCTACTACATCCGCCGTTATTCTCTCAAGCTCGATGCAATGATTTTCCTCAAGACCATTCATACCGTGCTCTTTGGGAAAGGGCGGTAACCGAACCTACGATCGCTTCACGTAATCCTCCGAGTAGTTGCCGCTGCCATAGGCGCCTTCGCCTTTGCCGTAGCCGTGCGCCGCATAGTAGTAATAATAGCCAGTGCCGCGGCGGCGCGGCAGTCGATTCAAAATAATTCCCGCTGGCTTGGTTCCGGCGCCGATAAGAAGGGCGACGGCGCGTTGCACGGCGTTGCGCGCAGTATTGGCCGCGCGGACGACGAGACAAATACTCTGCACATGCGGTGTCATTAGCAACGTGTCGCTGACCGCCAGAATCGGCGCGCTGTCAATCACGACGCGGTCATAAGACTTTGCCGCCTCCTTCATGAGCTCACGAAACGTGTGCCCGCTGAGCAATTCCGCCGGGTTGGGTGCGCGTCGGCCCCCCGTTAAGATCGACAACTGCCCGCCAGTCGATGTGATAGTAGAGTCCGAGCGCGGCATGGTCCCAAGAACATCGACATCGTGGGCGGCAACGGCGTGAATGGCTTCTGCTAATTTTACTTCGCCGATAAGATAGTCGACCACACCGGCCGAATCAGCGTATTGACCGTTGCGAGTGGTCGCCCCTGGCCCCCAAAAAATCTTATGCAAGCTTGGCCGGCGCAGATCGCCATCGATTAACAAGACGCGATGACCTTGTTGAGCTAGCGACAACGCATAGTTGGCGCTTGTGAAACTCTTGCCTTCACTCGGAACCGCGCTCGTGAACATGAATACTTTCCGTTCTGATTCCGGGCCCAACAACGACAGCGCCGCGCGCAAATTCCGGAATGCTTCCGCGGCCGGGCCTTCCGGCGCCTCCGCGACGAGGCGATACGTAGCGGCTACATCTGACGGCGACCCTTCGCCATCGGTCGGGCGCGGTGCGACCTCGCCGCGCTTTACTTCAGGCACAGCGGCCAAAACCGGCAGGCCTAGCGAGGCTTCAGCTTGATCGACAGTCTTAATCGAGCGGTCTAACGCATTTAGTCCGAAAATAATTCCGAGCCCGACGGCAATTCCGCCTAACAAACCGAGCGCCATGGTCTTCGTCGCATTTGGACTCACAGGTGCTCGGGGTAAAGGCGAGTGTTCCACTACGCTGACCGCATTCGCTTTAACGCCTTTTGTTAGGTCGGTTGACTTGATTTGCCGCAGCACACTCTCGTACAAGGCGCGATCTGTTTCCGCTTGGCGAGCCAATTCCTGATAACCGATCGCCGCCTTGTTCAATGCCAAAGCTGACTGTTCCTGTTCGTGCAACGCATCTTCCAAGCCCGCTTCCGTCGTTTTCGCCTGCTGCACTGCGTTGCGTAGCATGGATGGCTGCTGCAACACGGCGTTTCGTAGATTCGAACGCGCTTCTGTTAAGGCGGCGCGTGCGGCAATCACTTTTGGATGTCGATCTTTGTAACGTTGCGCCAGTGTAGCAATGGCCGATTCAACCTGCTGCAACTCGCGGCGACGATCATTGACCGCGGGCGCGTTGGCAATGCTCGGTACCGCCAGCAACGCTTCGACATTTTCACCGGCCTCTTCGATTTGCTTCAGCTCACCCTCAAGCCGCATCCGTTCCGTTTTTGCTACCACGAGTTTACTGCTCAATTCCTGCAACTTATCCTCTACCAGACCTCCGCGTCCGCCGCTGCTGCCGCTGCCTTGCTGGCTTCCGGTTGCCGCGGCGCCGCCGCCTAACTGCAAAGCATCCGGCGTCTTCGCCTTGTAATCAGCCACTGCCTGCTCGCTCTTTTGCAGATTTGCTTTGAGCCGTTCTTCTTCTTCGAGCAAATAACGAAGCGCTTCCTGTGTAAACGACGCCTTGCGCTCGATCGAGCTCCGGATGTATTCACGACCGACCGCTTCGGCCACACGTTGCGCCATGGCCGGATCGCGGTTTGTCACATACACATCGATTAGGCGCGTGCCGCGACGAATCACCGGTTTGATCATGGTGGAGAGTGCGCCGCCCAAGGCTTGCTCCATGGGAGTAAACGCTGTCTCCTTCGAGAGGGTCTCGTCCGACTTAATCGTTGTCGATCCTGCCGGCGTTGGTCCCGGCTTCGTTCCGCCTAACAACGCGCGGCCTTCGTCATCCGCCAGGCCTTCGGCGCGCACCACGCGCGACATCAAACTTCGATTCGTTAGGTTTTGCTCGATCGTGCGCAATGCTTCCTGGCTAGCCAGGAACATCGAACGCATCCGCGACGCGGTGTCCTCGCTCGCCACGACCGTCGGTTCAGCGAACTCGACTTCGAGAACAACGTGGCCCTGATACAATTTCGGGGTGCGTGCGAGATAACCGATGGCAAGAAAAATCCCGGCGAGCGTGCACACAATCAGGATCCAGATCCGCTCCACGAGCGTGTGCCACAAACGGCGGAAATCGATCCCGCGCGGCATATCGAGGCTAGACTCGAGACCGATCTGTCCGATGGACGCGATCGCGCGCGGCGGCTCGTTAGGTGAGGACGGCGGTGCGATTGTCGATCTTTCGTTGGGCTCAGGCATGGCTAGAAAATACTTTCGCCAACCGTAATGGTATCGCCCGGCTCAACTCGAAAGCCTGCACTGCTGCCGCCGCTTTTCGCCAGTCGCTTCGCGTCAACCCGCACAATTTGATCACGCCGCTTCACGCTGATGCGCTCAGGCGCGGCAATGCGCGTATAACCGCCGGCGATGGCGACTGCTTCCAAAATATCGATGCCGCCCTGACTACCTTCGGGCATTTCGTAACTGCCCGGTCGATTCACCTGCCCGAGCACGGTGAAGCGGCGCTTCGCGTAGCCAAGCAACATCACATTTATCTTCGGATTTACCAAGTAATCTCGCCCGTACATCTCCGTCAGTTTCGACGCCGCTTGATTCAAAGTCAGGCCTGCGAGCTTTACTGAGCCTAACAACGGCAGACTCACGGCGCCGTCCGCATTCAATCGCACCGCACTGCGCAGATCGTCTTCGCCGTAAACTTCCACTGCGATTTGGTCCTCGGCGGCGAGTTGATAGCTGCTGGGCGCAGCGATGGCCGACGCGGCCAAGGTAGCGGCGGCGTTCGCGCCGCTCGGTGAGGCGCCTTGTCGCAACGAATCGGGTAATGCGTTTGGTGATTGCGCGGTCGGTGTCGGTGCGCTGCCGCGATTGGTGTCGCCCGGGTTGGGCTGAGCTAAGATCGACATCGACAAGATCGACATCGTCATCGCGAAAACGCCTAACGAGTAGCTAGAATTTGAGCGTGGTGTGAACGCCGGCGTGTTTGTCCTCAAAACCGAAGGTGAAAAAATTGCTCTCGTTGTTCCGGTAGCCGAAAAACGCACCGGCGTACCAGAAGTTCGTGATTCTAACATCAATGGCCGGCTGAACAAAGTAGTAGTTATCCTCGCGGGAAGGGGTCCCAACCGGAACGTTAAAGTAGTCGAGGTTCTGGTAGCCACCACTAACGGCCAGGAAGACGCGTTGGAAAAATCGTTGTTGGGCCGTGATTTGGAACTGCGTCGAAGCGTAATCCTGCCCGGCGAAACCGGCTGAGTTCAGCGTCTTCCGGTTCGCTTGCAAACTCAATGAGGCGCCGTCGCTCGGCGCGTAATCAATGGCCAGATCAAAGACGGGGGCGACACTGTCATTGCCACCCCGAGCCTGTCGAATTTCAACTCCGCCCGATCCATTCGCCGTTAACTTGCCTGTGAGCACGTACGACGCGCGCACGTTTGCCTGCTCGAAACTTTCATTACCTGAGCCTTGGGCGAGTAAATCTTTCCCGGCGCTCCCGCCGATTCCGAAATTCAGTTTGTCGCTGTAGATGTAATTGAAAAAGAAATTGCCGGTGAGCCGCTGCGAATCGGTGAAACCGCCCGGATAATCGACGAGCGAGTAATCGCCCGCCAACGTCACGTATGTTTTCGCGCTGAGATCGTAGCTGGCGTTCACGTGCGTCGTGTAAGTGTTGATCTTGCGCCGCCCACCCGTGTCGATGTTCACCCCGTTAACGAACGTGCCGCTGAGCGTGCTGAGTTGCGGGCCGCCCGTTTCCACAATCTGGACGTCCTGCGAAGCGCCGACCGCTAAACGGCTGAATCGATATTGCGCCGCTATGTGGCCGATGTGTTCAACGGTGTTGAAATTTGTGTTATCGGCAAAGAACAAGATGTTCGGCTGGTAATTGAGCTCGAGAAAATTTTCCTGACGGCCAAGGGTGTCGCCGAAGCCGACGCTGATGGCCGGCGAAATGCGGGTGTAGTAATCGTCGATTTCACCCGTCGGCGCGAGCGTGATGTTGTCGTCGTAAATCTCCGAGACATCCAAGCTGAGTGTGTAATGCAGACGCCGGACGCTTTCGGAAACAGGGGGACCGGGTTGGACCAAGTCATTCGTCGGTGAGGGCGACGGTCCATCCGCGGGATTTGTTAGGCCTGTGGGTTGCATCGTCTGCGCGCGCAGATTCGCCGAACACAAACTAATTGCCGCTAAGATCGACAATCGCATTGTGGCTACACGGGTAGCGCGGCGAGAGAACAGGGGAACAATCATTGCGGTGAGAGCAGAGTGAAAATGTGGCCGCCGATTGTAAGACTTTCACCGGCGCGCGCAAGGGTCATTAGCGTTTGCTGTTTTGATATTCCCAAAGCGCCTTCCACGCTTGCTGCCAATTTCCTTTTCGCGCCCAAAGCTCGGACTGGAGCCAGAAAACATTTTTCGGCGGATCCGGCAGCGCCGCGAGCACGTTGAGGGTTTGTAATGCGTCTTCTTCGCGCTGCGCGCGCATTTCCGCGAAGTAAAGCGCGAAGCCGGATTCGAACGTCGGATTTAGGCGAAATTGCGCGCGCGCGCGCTCCAGCGGTTCGTTCTTGTCTTCGTTAGGCAATTGCGGCGGCGAAACGAAGCGCCGCAGGGTTTCGTATGCCTGCCGGTAATCTTGATAGTCGGCGTAAACGCGTGCCAGGATTGTCCACGCTTTTTTCTCGTGCTCGTGATCGGCGCGAAGAAATTCGGCCAGCGCAAGCTTGTCGCCCTTCTCGTACCACGCGTTGAGGATCGTCTTCTGTTCTTCGGTCGAAAACGAATGCAGTTGTCGATCTTGCGCGAGAAGGCGGTCGAGTTCGACGCGAAAACCAATCGGGTCAATCGAACGCAGCATGATGAGCAGAGTCGCCTTGTCCGCGTGCCCAAGTTCCCGCCAGCGGTCGAGCAGGTCCGGATCGTCACGAACCAGCGCGCCGATTTGTTCGTAAAGCCGCGGCGCATCGTTCTGAAGGCGTTCCATCCCTTCGCGCCAAATCTCAAATGCAAGATCCGGTTCGCCGACCGCAAGCCACGCCTGACCTTCCTTTAGGTAAACCTCCGGCCAATTCGGCAGCAAACGACGCGCAACAACAAAGTCCCGTGTAACATCGTCACGTGACCGATGCAGCGCCGCTTCGGCGACTCCGCGCTTGAAATAAAGTTCCCAGTTAAGTGGCGCGATCCGTAATGCGCGATTTGTTAGGGCGAGTAGCTCTTCGTAGTTTTCGTTATCGATCGCGCGGTCTGCCGCGAGCGCGAATCGGTGCAACGTGACCGTCGTCGGAAGATTTTGGCCCAACAACGAGGCGAACCAAAAGCACGCCACCGCCAGGAGCAGACCGCCGGCGACGCGAAACCCGACCAGCACCGAACGCGAATGAAGATGTCGATCTTGCGCAGAGATCGCGCTGCTGGCGAGAAACAGCGCGGGCCAGAGTGCGCCCATGCGGTGACCGGACACGTCGAAAAATCCATGCACCGCGAACGCGCAACCGCATATCAGCGCCGCTACGCGCATTTGTCGCCACGTCCCGCGGGCAAATGGGAAACATCGTCGAATCCACCAGCCGAACAGCACAAGAACGATGAGAACCGCGACCGCGCCAGCTTCCACTCCAAGCCACAGCCAGTCGTTCTCCGGATGGATCGCTTCGCTGAGGCCGAGATAAAACCGACGGTGTGAAGAGAAGAGCGCGCGAAAATTGCCTAAACCGATGCCGAGCACCGGTGTTTCTTTCCAGAGCGCGAGAGCGTCGCGAAAAATCAATCCCCGTGCGCTTTCGATTGGGGCGACGATGTCGGCGGATTGTTGTTTAAAGCGCAGGAAAGTTTCACCGCCGGCGATGACCAGCAACAACACGAGCAGACACAATGGCGCAAAGGTTAGGGCGCGGCGCGGTTGCTCGGCGCGCTGCAGCCACCACCAGATATTCCAGATCAGCGCGCCGGCGAAGAACACGATGATGCCACCGCGCGAGTAATTGAGAATCAGCGCCCAGCAAATCAACGCGAGACTGGCGAGCCACACCCAGCCGAGAGTTCGACCGCGTTGGAGATGTTGAAACGCATTCGCATAAATCATCACGCCTCCAAGGCCGAGCACGTTGCCGGTTTGATTGCGGTTCGGGAAAAATCCGAATTCGTTCACCTCCGGCCAAAACGGCACGTGTTTATTGAGAGCGAAACAAATGGTCAGTGTTGCCGCCAGTGCGAGAACACCGAGACAAAAGGCGTCCCAGATTCTTTTTCGGAGTGGTGGATCCCAGTCGAAGCTGAACAGATAGCCAGTCCACCCCAGGCCTAACGAGAGCAGCAACACCGCTTCCAGCGTGATCCACGGTTGCGGCGAGCGCGTTTTCGGAAATTCAACACCGAGATGAGCGAGTTCGCTTCGCCACGTCGGCGCGCCGAACCAGCTTGCCGGCAAAAAGGCCGTTAAACTTATCAAGAGCAGCAGGGCGAATAGGACGCCGGCAAACGCATCCAACCGTTGTCGCGGTGGTGAAATGAGCAGGAGCAAACCAACCGCGGCCGCGAGAATCGCTTGAGCCCATAGTTCCGTGCTGCCACCGAGCACCGGCGCCAAAAGTGTAATGACGATGATCGACGTGGAGGCGAAATACGATTGTCGATCTTCGCTGAATCTGGGCGCGTTCAAATCGGGCTTATTTTGCGTTACGCCGCGCGGCCGTTAAAGCCGTATGGGAAAGAATTTTCCGTCAACGCTTTTTAATCTTGACTCTGCCGCCGGCTTTAAGACACTTGCCCGACTTCTACATCCCCTTCATGCGCTTTATTCGCAGCCTCCTTCTGCCGTTAGCCATTGCCCCGCTCTTGATCTTCGGCACGAGCGCGCAGGCTAATTTACTCACGACATTTCCCGAAATGGGTGACCTGCTTCGCTGGGGTGCGTTTTCGCTTCAGGGTGGTATCAGTGACACGACCGACTTAAGCGGTAACACCAGTATTCAGGGCGACGTTGGCGTCGCGGGAACAGGTAATATCACGATGAGTGGCAACGCCACCATCAATGGTAATCTCTATTATCGGAGCAATGGCACGCTTTCGATGAACGGCAACGCCAAGGTTACCGGCTCGAAAATTCACAACCAGGATTCCGTTCTCGATAACGGCGTGAACGAGGCAAATAACACCTCGACGCACGCATTTAATCTCGTTGCCAATCGGCCCACCACGAACGTCAATCTAAGCGGCAATTCGAGCATGACCGTGACCGGCGCGCCGGGCGAGACCGTCGTGCTGAAGTTGCAAAATTTTATCCTCAGCGGCAACGGCGTGTTCACGCTGCAGGGAACCTCGACGACTAACTTCGTCATCAATGTCACGAATCAATTTTCGATTACCGGTAACGGCACGGCCAGGATCGATCTCGCTGGCGGACTCAAGTGGGATAACGTTCTATTCAATGTCGTCGGCACAGGCAGCGATGTGCAAATCAGCGGAAACGGAAAACTCACCGGCGTTTTGATGGCCAACAAGCGGACGGTGGACCTGAGTGGTAACGCACTGGTCACCGGCGAAGTCGTCGCCAATAAAATCAAGATCAGCGGCAACGGTAAAATCGTTCATCCGCCGATCAGCAGTCCCTGAGCGCCGCGCCCCCGCGCTTCTCGCGAGATCGACAATCGCGTTGCGGGAGGAATCATTAGTAGTTGTCGATCTTGCGGAAAAAGAAGGCGCCCATCTTTGCATCGTCCCGGGCAACTGGCAAGACGGGACATCGCGCTCGAACGACCCGGCCTGCGTCTTGCTGTTTATCGCCGGATTATGACCGCCCCTTTGAAAATTCTGGTTGTCGAAGATGAAAAAGCCGTCGGGCACATGATTGCGATGGTTTTGGGAGGCCCAGCCTCGAAAGTAACCAGAGCCGCGAATGGTTGGGAGGCACTGATGAGAATCGGCGCTACTGCCCAACCTTTTGACGTTATCATAACCGATCACCGCATGCCGCGCATGAACGGGCTCCAATTAGTGCGTCGGCTAAGAGAGCAAAAATTTGGCGGCAAGATTCTTGTGCTCAGTGCGCATCTCTCGGATGACGACATTAGCGCTTATGAAGAGCTGAACGTGGACATGATGATGTCGAAGCCGTTTGACTTTGACGACCTGCAACAAGCAATGGCCGTTCTTAATAAGGACGCGTCAGCGCTCGCCGAAGCTTAGAAGCAGAGTAGTTCAATGGCACCGCGTACGGGAGTCGAACCCGTGCACCAGCCTTGAGAGGGCTGTGTCCTAACCACTAGACGAACGCGGCATTGATTTCGGCGGGGCGATTAGAATAATCGCGCGGCCGCATCGGGCAAGCGTTCGATGTCGATCTTGGCGTGCGCTCGGCTAACCAGTCGGCTCGAATTTCGATTTGTGTTTCTTCTTCCCCTTGTTGCCCTTCGGTGTTGGCGTTGGCGTCGGAAGGTCCGCCGATTCGTTAGGCCGAACTCGCGGCTGCGACAGCAGCCGCAAATGATCGTTCTTGAATTCTTCGAGCGCGGTGCGCAATTCCGGGCTCGTCGCGCGCGCCCGCATCTTGCCGTAGTAAAGTTCGTAATAAACGCGCAGTCGTTGCCGCTTCTCCAGATCGGTCCTCGCCTTCTCCGCCGCGCTCTTTGCCGCTACCACCGCCGGATCATGTAAAGTTTCGTTCTGCAACTTTCGCCATGCCAGCAGCGTCCGATATTCGTCCGCGGCTTTGCCTAACGAGGTCTGCTTGAACGTCTCATCCATTTGCGATAAGTCCGGAACCGCGGCCGCGGGCGAGGATGCTGGCTCGGGTGACGGGCTTTCCGCTGCTCCAAGATCGACACTTGGCTGCGTCGCGTCCTGCGCCAAAAGCGACACGCTTAGAAGCATCGGCCATAAAACGTGCAACACCCTCATGTTCCTGCGATCTAAACTTTCCGCATGCGCATTGCAAACGAGCGTGATAAGCATCACGCGGTGTTCGGGGCGTAGCTTAGTTTGGTAGAGCGCCTGGTTTGGGACCAGGAGGTCGGAGGTTCAAATCCTCTCGCCCCGACCAATTTACTTTTCCGGCTCGTAACCCAAGTTCGCCGCCAGCCGCTTCTCGACGCTCGCAACCGTTTCACTCCGCCGCTTCGCGTAATCGGCTACCTGATCTCGCCCAATTTGGCCTACGCCAAAATATTTTGCCTCAGGATGCGAGAAATAGAATCCGCTCACGCTCGCGGCCGGATGCATCGCGAATGATTCCGTAAGAACGATGTCGATCTTGCGTTCCGCCCCTAACAAATCGAACAACGTCCGTTTCTCTGCGTGTTCGGGACACGCCGGATAACCCGGCGCCGGTCGAATGCCGCGATACCTTTCGCGGATTAAATCCTCGGTCGATAATTTCTCGTCGCGCCCAAATCCCCAAACCTCGCGCGCATGTTTGTGCAGATATTCCGCGAACGCTTCCGCTAATCGGTCCGCCAGCGCTTTCGTAATGATGGCGCTATAATCATCGTGCTCGGCCACAAATTTGTTCGCGATCCCGTCCGCGCCATGAATGCTCACCGCGAATCCGCCAAGATAATCTTCGCCCGAAGAAGCGATGTAATCGGCGAGGCAATGATTGAATTGCCCAGACGGTTTCTGCATTTGCTGGCGAAGGAAATAAAAACGCGCGCCGGCTTCGGTAAGATCGACATCGTCGCCTGACGAGCGCGCGCGCCAGAACCCGAAAACACCCCGGGCATTTAGCGATTCATCTTTGACGATACGGTCGATAATTTTCTGCGCGTCATCAAATAGTTCGCGCGCTTGTTTCCCGACGACAGCGTCATTGAAGATGGCGGGATAACGTCCGCGCAATTCCCACGCGTGAAAGAACGGCGACCAATCGATGAACGGCACAAGATCGACAATCGCCGGCTCGATGACGTGCGGGCCTAACGAATTCGGAACTGGTGGTGTGTAACTTTTCCAATCGATCGGCTGCCGATTTGCGCGCGCCTCCTCGAGCGAGAGCAATTTCTTCTCGCGCGTCTTGTTCGCATATTCTTCGCGCAAGCGCGCGTATTCTTCACGGGTATTGGCCGCAAATTCGATTGTCGATCTTTCATTCAACAACGAATTGATCACGCCGACCGCGCGAGACGCGTCGAGCACGTGCACGACGTTGGCGTGATAGTTAGGCGCAATTTTTACCGCCGTATGCGCCCGGCTCGTGGTCGCACCGCCGATGAGCAACGGCAGTTCAAATTTCTCGCGCTCCATTTCCTGCGCGACGTGCACCATTTCATCGAGCGATGGCGTGATCAGTCCGCTTAATCCGATCACGTCCGCGTTTTTCTCGCGCGCGGTCTGCAAGATTTTCGCTGCCGGCACCATTACGCCAAGATCGACAACGTCGTAGTTGTTACATTGCAGCACGACCGCGACGATGTTTTTGCCGATGTCGTGCACATCGCCTTTCACCGTCGCCATCACGATGCGTCCTTGCGGTTTTGCGCCCGCGGATTTTTCCGCTTCCATGAACGGCATCAAATACGCGACCGCGCGTTTCATAACGCGCGCGCTCTTCACCACCTGCGGCAAAAACATTTTGCCCGCGCCGAACAAATCGCCGACCACACTCATGCCCGCCATCAACGGGCCTTCGATGACATCGAGCGGACGCTTCGATTTCTTGCGCGCTTCTTCGGTGTCGGCTTCGATGTAATCGACGATGCCTTTGACCAGCGCGTGCGCGAGTCGCTTCTCGACGGGTTCGCTGCGCCACGCCGCTTCTTCTATGTCGATCTTACCTTTGGCTTTCACGCCTTCGGCGAAATCGACCAGGCGTTCGGTTGCGTCGTCGCGCCGATTTAAAAGCACGTCCTCAACGCGCTCGCGCAATTCCGGCTCGATCTCTTCATAAACCGCGAGCTGTCCCGCGTTCACGATCGCCATGTCGAGTCCGGCTTTGATCGCGTGAAACAAAAACGCCGCGTGCATCGCCTCGCGCACCGGGTTGTTCCCACGAAACGAAAACGAAATGTTGCTCACGCCGCCGCTGACGCGGGTGTGCGCGAGGTTCGCTTTAATCCAGCGGGTCGCGTTGATGAAATCGACGGCGTAATTGCGATGTTCTTCCAAACCGGTCGCGACGGTGAGAATGTTCGGATCGAAAATGATGTCGTTAGGGGGAAACTGTGCGCGCTCGGTCAGAAGTTTGTAAGCGCGCGCGCAGATGTCGATCTTACGTTGGAAGTTGTCGGCCTGGCCCGATTCATCGAACGCCATCACGATGACGGCCGCGCCGTATCGCCTAACGAGCTGCGCCTGGCGCAGAAAATCTTCTTCGCCATTTTTGAGCGAAATCGAATTAACCACGCATTTGCCCTGCACGCATTTCAAGCCGGCCTCGATCACGCTCCACTTCGAGCTGTCGATCATGATGGGCACACGCGCGATTTCCGGTTCGCTCTGAATCAAATTCAGGAAACGCGTCATCGTCGCTTCCGAATCGATCATTCCTTCGTCCATGTTGACGTCGAGAATGTTGGCGCCGCCGGCGACTTGTTGTCGCGCGATCGCGATAGCGCCTTCGAAATCGCCGCCGAGAATAAGTTTCGAGAATTTCGGTGAGCCGGTGATGTTCGTGCGCTCGCCGATAACGACGAATCCCATCTCCGGCGTGATGTTGACCGGTTCGAGGCCGGCAAGTTTTAACGTCATGCCAATGCCAGCTGCGGCAACGCGCGCGGGGACAAGTTTTTCACCCAGTCTGCGATGATGCGGATGTGATCGGGCGTTGTGCCGCAACAACCGCCGACCAAATTCAGCCAACCGTTCTTCGCCCACTGCACAACTTTCGGCGCGAAAGTTTGCGGCGTTTCCGGAAACCCTGTTTCCGAAAGGGGATCGGGCAGGCCGGCATTCGGATACGCGCCGGAATAATACGGCGAAATGTGCGCGAGCTCCTCGATGTATGGCTCCATCTCGTCCGGGCCTAACGCGCAATTCAATCCGACGATGAGCGGCTGCGCGTGCTCGATCGACGTCAGAAACGCTTCGACGGTTTGGCCGCTCAAGAGACGACCGGAGCGATCGGTCACAGTCCCCGAAATCATCAACGGCACTTTTTTTTCTTCGAACAGCTCGGCGATGGCGAACAGCGCAGCTTTGGCGTTGAGCGTGTCGAAAACTGTTTCGACGATTAGAAGATCGACATCTCCATCGAGCAGCGCTTTCGCTTGATCGAAATACGTTTGTCGCAGCTGATCGAAATTAACGGCGCGGAAACCGGGATCGTTGACGTCCGGTGAAATGGACCCAGTCACCGGCAATGGGCCTAACGAACCGGCAACGAATCGCCGCGTTCCAGTTTCATTCGCAACGCGGTCCGCGGCCTGCCGCGCGATCTGCGCCGCATTCAAGTTCATCTCCTGCACGAGTGCGCGAAGATCGACATCGTCCACCACGCGCTGGAAAAATTCCTGATCTTTGCGGCCGCTCTTTGGTTCGCCCTGAAACAAGAAATCGTGCAGGCCGATGGTGGTCGCGCTGAAAGTATTCGTCTCGATGATGTCGGCGCCGGCTTCAAGGTAGTTTCGGTGAATCTCTTCGATCACGTGCGGTTGCGTCAGTTGCAAAAGCTCGAGGCTGCCCTTGAGATCTTTTCCTTTCCAATCAGCGAAACGGTTTCCGCGGTAATCGGCTTCGCTTAATTTACGGCGCTGAATCATCGTGCCCATGGCGCCGTCGAGCACGACGACGCGTTCGCGCAGCAGTGATTCGAGTGAATGGACCTCCGGCATATCAGGGAAGTAAGCGGCGATCGTGCCGCGGATCAAGAAACAAATTGACGCATCATGATACGTCAATATGTCGATCTTGCAATCGGCAATGATTGCCGTTGAGGAAAGCGGCCTCTACAGATAAAGCATGGAAGCGCTGCGGCTTTTTCGATCGCTCAATCGCGAGCAGCGCAACACGTTCATCGCCTGCTTTCTCGGTTGGGCGCTGGACGCGCTCGACTTCTTTCTCGTCACTTTCGTGCTCGTGCAGATTGCGCACGAGTTCAATCGATCGATCTCCGAGGTCGCTTTCTCGATTACGATCACGTTAATGGCGCGTCCGCTCGGCGCGTTCATCTTCGGTTTGTTAGGCGACAAATTCGGCCGGCGTATTCCGCTCATGATCGACATCGTCTTCTACTCGATCATGGAATTGCTGACGGCGTTCGCGCCCAACTTCACCGTGTTTCTGATTTTGCGTGCGCTTTTCGGTATCGGCATGGGCGGAGAGTGGGGATTAGGCGCGTCGCTCGCGATGGAGTCGTTACCGACGAAGGCGCGGGGATTATTTTCGGGAATTTTGCAACAAGGTTACGCGGCCGGTTATCTCCTGGCGGCGCTGGTTTACTGGATCGTCTTTCCGCATTTCGGCTGGCGCGGGTTATTCATCGCCGGGTCGCTGCCAGCGTTGCTCGTGATTTACATTCGCATGCACGTGCCCGAATCGCCGGTGTGGCAACGCGATCGCGCGCGCGCCCGGCCGCGAATGCGATTGTCGATCTTCGTTAGGCAACACGGAATGCTTTTTCTCTACGCCGCGCTTCTCATGACCGCTTTCAACTACATGTCGCACGGCACACAAGACCTTTACCCGACGTATCTCGAGAAGCAGCGCGGCTTCGGCGTAAGCGCGAAATCAATCATCAGTATTGTCTACGCGATGGGCGCGATCTGCGGCGGGACGATTCTCGGTTTTCTCTCGCAACATTGGGGCCGGCGTCGCGTCATCATTTTGTCGGCGCTGTGCGGAATGCTGCTGATCCCGCTCTGGATTTTCGCGCCCACGACGGCGCTGCTGATCGTCGGCGGATTTCTAATTCAATTCATGGTGCAGGGCGCGTGGGGCGTGGTGCCGGTGCACTTGAATGAATTATCGCCGCCCGAATTTCGCGGCACGTTTCCAGGACTCGCTTATCAGTTAGGCAATTTTGCCGCGGCGTATGCGGCGCAACAACAAGCCTGGCTCGCCGAAAAATTTCGAATGCCTAACGGCGAACCGAATTACGCGCTGACGATGGCGCTGGTGCAAAGCGTCGTCTTCATCGCCGTGATTGTGCTCGCGGCGATCGGTCGCGAAGAACGCGGCAAAGAATTCTAGCGTCCGGATTTGGTGGGCAAACGCACTTCGCCGGCGGGTGGCGGATTGGATTCGGGCGCGGCATTGCCACGCGACGCGTAGACGCCGCTTCCGTAACGATATTCCACAATCGCTTCCGCGATTTTATCCGCGAGCGTGTCGCGGTATTCGGAATCGCGCGCTTCACCGCCTTCGCGGCGGTTACTCAGAAATCCGCATTCCACCAGCACGGCCGGATATTTTGCATAACGCAGCACTCGAAAGTTCGCGGTCCGCACGCCGCGGTTGCTCGAGTTGTGAATGGTCAGCAGTTTCTCCTGAATGCGAACGGCGAGATCGCGCGACATCGGCGAGTGATAATAGGTCTCGAAGCCGTGAATAGCGCGCCGACTCGAATCGTTAAAATGAATACTGACGAAAATGGCGTTCTTCTCGCGATTTTCCATCGCGACGCGTTCATCCAGAGAAATGAAAACATCGCTCGAGCGCGTCATGACGGTCCGCAATTGCGATTCGCGTAGCTTTCGTTCGATGCGTTTCGCGACGTCGAGGGTCGCAAGTTTTTCGGCGCCGCCATAACGCCGGAACGCGCCATTATCTTTTCCACCGTGGCCGGCATCGACCACCACGGTCGTGAATGTTTTGCTCGTGTTCTTTGTGCCGGGCGGACCGGAAGGCGAGGTGGCACACGAGGTCAACGCGACGGTGAAGACACCGAGAAACGCGCGGACGAGAAAACGATTCACGGTCGAAACTCTTTCTGCGCCGCGGTGTTTTGCAAGATCGACAATCAAATTTGGGCGGACACGCGCGAAAAACCGCTTGTCTTTTACCCACTCGCACATAAAGGCGTTTACCTCACTTATGTTCATTCGATTCGCGCTTCTCCCGGTCATTTTCGCACTCACTCTTTCGACTTGCCGCAGGCATTCTACTCTTGCCAGCACAGCGCAGGCCGCGTCGCCTCCGCCAGCCGCGAGCGCATCACCGGCAGCGGCGAGCAAGCCGGGGAGTGCGCCGACTTCGCAGCAGAGCAGCGCGACGATCACCGCCGGAAGTCCGACCAAACCCGGCGGCAAAGTCGTTGTCGATCAAACGGCGCAGGTCATCATCTTTTGTTATCACCGCCTGGTGGATAAAGTGCGTTATCCCGGAACGGAGATTACGCCCGCGATGTTCGAGCAGCAGATGAAATCGCTGAAGGACCGCGGCATCACCGTCATCGGCATGCAAGATTTTCTGGCGTGGCGGCGCAGCGAAAAAAATATTCCGCCGCGCTGCGCGATCATCACGTTCGATGACGGCTGGAAATCGCAATACGAAGTGGCGTGGCCGATTTTGAAAAAACTCGGTTATCCGGTCACGATGTTCATCTATACCGAGGGCGTGCGCGGCGCGTCGCTCGGCGGCGGTGAAGCGATCACGTGGGAGCAACTCGCCGATATGCGCGATAACGGCGTCGATATTCAGGCCCACTCCGCCACGCACCAGGATTTACGCGAAGGTCACACCGTGATGGTGATCGATCCCGACCGTAAACGAACGAAGAAGAAACTCACGGGCGCGGAATACGAGCAGTGGCTGCAGAACGAAGTCGTCGGTTGCAAAACGCTGCTCGAGCAACGGCTGGCCATTAAAGTGAATTGCTTCGCGGTGCCGTTCGGAAATTACAACGACCACGTGAAGGAAATGGCGCGGAAGACCGGCTACGAAGCGATGTTCACCGTTTACGGTCAGCCGATCACGTTCAACACGCCGATGGATTCCGTGGGCCGCTACGCCATCGAAGCGAACAAACCCAAAGTGTTCGAAGACGCGATGAAGATGATTGCCTCCTCGAGCGGCGGCGCAAACGCGGTCGCGGCCGTGGGCGCGGCGGATCTACAATCGGAGCCGGCGGAAGGCTCGACCGTGCGAACGGCCTTGCCATTGATCAAAGCAAACCTGAGCTCGTTAGGCGCAGTTGATCCGGCGAGCGTGCAAATGCGCGTGAGCGGACTGGGCGTTGTGCCGGCGAGCTTCGATCCGAAGACCGGGATGGTCTCGTATCAGGTCACGCAAAAGCTGCGCGATAAATCGTGCACCGTCATCATTAGCGCGAAGGCCGCCGATGGAAAAAAGGTGGAAGCGCATTGGACCTTCGGCGTCGAAGAATCCGGCGCGCCCGCAGGATCGACATCTCCATCTGCGTCGCCGAAGAAATAGCGCCGCTCGTTAGGCCAAACTGATGTTCTCGCAACTCAGCGATAAGCTGCAGGACATCTTCAAGGACCTGCGCGGTCACGGCACGATCAGCGAGGCGAACGTGGACGCCGCCATGCGGCAGGTGCGGCTCGCATTGCTCGAGGCCGACGTCGATTTTACGGTCGCGAAAAATTTCATCGCGCGTGTGCGCGAGAAAGCGCTGGGCGAAAAAGTTCTGCGCAGCGTTACGCCCGGACAGCAAATCGTGAAAATCTTTCACGATGAATTGTCGATCTTGCTCGGAGGCGATGCGGCGCCGCTGAATGTCGGTGAGCCGCATCGCATTCTCATCGTCGGGCTCAACGGCTCAGGAAAAACAACTTCGTCGGCGAAACTTGCGCGTTTGTTGAAGAAGCAGGGGAATGCGCCGCGCTTGGTTGCTCTCGACTTGCAACGGCCGGCGGCGATCGAGCAGCTCGCCACGCTCGGAAAGCAAATCGATGTGCCGGTGTTCACGCCTGAGCCTAACGAGAAAAATGTTCGCCGTGCGGCCGAAATCGCCTTGCAAGATCGACAATCGACTAAGATCGACATCTTCGACACGGCCGGTCGGCAGGAGATTGATGAGCCGCTTATCAACGAGCTGAAATTGCTCAAGGAATTTTTGCAGCCGCAGGAAACGTTGCTCGTCGTCGATTCCGCGACCGGGCAACAGGCGGTCAGCATCGCGACGCATTTCAACGACGCGCTCAACATCACCGGAATTATCCTAACGAAGCTCGATGGCGACGCGCGCGGCGGAGCGGCGTTGTCCATGCGCGAAGTTACGAAACGTCCGATCAAATTCGCCGGCACGGGGGAAAAACTTGATCAGTTCGAAGCGTTCGTGCCGGAACGACTCGCGGGCCGCATTCTCGGAATGGGCGACGTCGTTAGTCTGGTCGAGCGCGCGGCGGAAGCTGTCGATCTTGCCGACGCCGAACGGCTCGAGAAAAAACTTCGGAGCGCGTCGTTCGATTTCAACGATTTCCTGGCGCAATTCAAAATGATGAAGCGGATGGGGCCGCTCGAGAATATTCTTGGCATGCTGCCGGGTATGAGTAACGTGCAAGGCCTTTCCGTCGACGAGGAACAGATCGCGCGCACTGAAGCGATCGTGCTCTCGATGACGGCGGAAGAGCGGGCGCGGCCGGAGATTTTAAATGCACGGCGGCGCCAACGCATCGCGCGCGGCAGCGGACAGACGGTTACGCAAGTGAACGATTTGTTGCGGCGGTTCGACACGATGCGCAAAATGATGAAGAGCACCGGCAAAATGAAAAAAATGATGGCGCAGATGGCGCGAAAGAGAGGCTAAAACGACATGGCAGTTTCAATTCGATTACGCAGAGAAGGGGCGAAGAACCGCCCTTATTATAAAGTGGTGGTGGCGGACAAACGCAGTCCGCGCGACGGGAAATTTATTGAGTTGATCGGCACCTACGATCCGAAAAAGACGGGGCACAACAGCACGCTGAAGTTGGACCGGATTGAGTATTGGATGAGCAAAGGCGCGCAGCCTTCGGACACGGTGCGGAGCTTGATTAAAAAGAACCGGAAGGAGAATTCCGCGCAAGCGGCCGTCGGCGCTGCGTAAGATCGACATCTTCATCATGAGGGAGTTTCTCGAGTTTATCGTTAGGCAGCTCGTGCAATATCCGGACGAGATGATGTTGACCGAAGTTCCAAACGGCAAGACGACCGTTTTTCGTCTGCAATTGCGCCAGAGCGATGTCGGGCGCATCATCGGCCGCAACGGCCAGACCATTCAGGCGATTCGCGCGCTGCTCAACAGCTCGGCCGCGCGTCACGGCCAGCGCGCCACACTCGAAATCGTCGAGTAGTTAGGGCGAGGTAATTTTCAGACGCAGAAAGCGCGTCGCCGTATTGTTCGGATCGAACGGGACAATGTCGTGAACTTCGACATTGAAGTTCGGCGCTGAACCCGTTTCGCCCACGAATCCGGCGCCGCTCGTAATCGCGCCGCCGGAACTGATCGCCAGATCGGTCCAAGTCGCGAGATCGCCGGAGCCTTGCACGATGTAAGTGAGATCGGTCGCAAGCGCGGAGCGATGGAAGGTCATCGAGAGATATTCGGTGCCGCTGTAATCCTTCAATGTCACAACGGGCAAACCGGACGCGTCGATTGTCGCCGGATCAAGTCCGAGCGCGTACTCTAAAAGATTGGCAAGGCCGTCGCCGTCGTAATCAAACGTGAGCGCGGCATCGGATCCGTTCAGGCCAAAGCTCGCGATGTAGTTAGGCGCGCGTGTAGCGGTGGAAAGTGAGAATGTTTCCGTCGCGTTCGGAGCGATGGCATTGCTTGCCGTAACGGTGATGTTCGGAAAAATGCCGGTGCCACCGGAAGTCGCGGTGCCCGAAAGCAAGCCGCTGGCAGAAAGATTCAATCCCGGTGGAAGTGGGCTGCCGCTCAAACTAAACGTCGGCGGCGGATTTCCCGTAGCGGTGAATTGGAAACTGTAGGGACTGCCGACGATGACCGGCGCCGATGGCGGACCATTCGTGAAATTTGGCGCCGACGCGGATACACATGTCGATGTTGTGGTAGAGATGAAAACGTTATCGACCCGCACGCCGGCGGCGCCGGAAGCAATGACGCTGCTATCGGTTGCAGCGCGCCATTTGAGTTGAATGTTTTGTCCTGCGGCCGCGGTTGGAAGATTGATTGTCGATGTAATGTAAGCCGGCGATCCGGTGGTCCCGGCGGAGAGTCCGCTCCACGCCGCGCGATTCGCGAGCGGGCTGCTGAAGTTAGGCGAAATCGTGCGCGTGTATCCGCCGGTGATGAATGAATTGCCGCCGCCGGTAATGTCGGCGAACGCTCCGCCGTTGATGCTGATCTCCAACACCATTCCGTCGTAGCCGAGCGTTTGGGTTTGCGTGCTGGCTTCGAGGTTGAATAAGTTTCTAAACGTCAACTGTCCACCGGATGCGGGAACGGCGATGTTAGGGGAGATCAACTCAGTGTTGCCGACGGTGGAAACATCGGGTGCGAAAGCGTCGTTAGGCGAACTGTTGGGTGACGTTGTCGATGTTACCCACGATGATTCGCCGCCCGATGCGTTTGTCGTCCATGGGCTCGGCAACGTCGGCGCGGGAACAGAATCAAAATTTTCGCTGATCAACGTGCTCGAAGATGAAGTTCCCAACTGCATCGTGAAGGTGACGGTCCCTAAATTTGTCGCGCCGTCTTGTAATGCGAGCGTGAGCGTAATCTTGCTCCCACACGCGCCCGAGGCGGTGAAAGTGAACGGCTGCGCGACCGATGCGCCGCCGGCGACTAACAAGCCGTAACTTTGTGGCGCGCTCGGATTGGTGACGCCACCGGTCGGTTGCAGCGTTGCGATCAGATTATTCGTGTTGATGTTGCCGACGTTTTTCAAAGACAAACTCACCGTGACCGTTTCCTGCGGATCGGGCGCGTTGTTAGGCGGCGAAAAGTTTTCCGCCGTCAATGTCGCCGTGTCTGCGACAATCTGCGCCACCGAAGCAAATTTAAATTTTCCGATTCGCGTGAACCAACTGCTCGCGCTGGTCGTCGGATAATATTCATTCGTTAGCCAAAAGGTGACGTTGTCCGAAGGATCGACACTGATCGCGCTGTAATCCCCCCAGCGTCCGCTGCTGCTCGTCTGATGTCCGCCGCCTTGAATCAATGTCGCTTCGCCCTGGCCCAGACTGTTGGCCGCGTCGCCGACCAAACGACCGGCATAACGGATCGCCGGATTGGTCGTCGCGCTCGAGACCGCGTAATTGATCGCCATGTTGCCCTGCGCATCGACCGCGATACTCGGCATCCAGCGCCACAATCCGTCGCCGCCATTATTAAATGTTTGCTGTTGCGCCGGTGTCGCCGGAATCACGCCGCCGGTGACGTTAAATTGATACCAGCGAATCGCGGTCGGGCCGGTGCTGTTCTGGTTGTTGTTGATCGTGTGCGACACCCAGAGCGACTCGGCGCCGCTGAGATTTTGATAAACGAGCGGCGTCATTAGTTTGTCGCCTAACGTGTCGAGCAATGCAGTCGTGCCTGTTTGCGGAACAATCAGCGTTGAAGTGCTCGTGAAAGCATCGACGAATCCGTTCACCGTTGTCGTTGCATTCGGCGAATGACTCGCGCCGACGCCGAACGTGGAATTTCCCGGCGTTGTAAAATCGACATGGAACTTCCACGTGAAGACCTGGTTCTCGACCGTGCCCGCGCTGGCCGAACTGTTGATCGCCATGAAATATTCCGGCGTCCCGGCCGGTGGCGCATTGCCGGCGCGAAAAGTCGCTGGCACTAAACTGTAAGCGTCACCCAAAGTTGCCGGCGTGATCGTGAACGCGATGCCACCTGCGTTCGGCGCGCCCGTTCCATTAATCATCGCCAGCCGCGGTAACGCGAAGACACGCACACCTTCGAACGTGTTTCCCTGAAACATGTTCACCGAAAAATAATACGCGTCCGGCCACAACCCAAATTTCGGATAATCGCCTAACCACGTCGGATTCGACGGATCGACCTGCACCGCGTATAACCACCAGCCGCCCGCCACCGGGTCGTTAGTCTTCGAAACGCCGACGCATTGGTAATTGACCGCGTTGTTGCCCGGAAATGCAAAGTCGCTTACCACCCAGCGATCGGCGAGTTGATCGTAAAAAACAAAACCGTCGCCGTCGTTTAGATTGTTGCCGCACGGCGTTGCTGCGCCCATCGGAGCGAAGAACGAATTATATGTTGTCCCGTTTACGCCGTTAAGTGGGTTGCCCGATTTGTCGAAAATCTTGATCGAGGAATTCACCGACTGAATGTAATGGTTCGGCCCCACATCGCCGTTCGTGTCCGGCGGCAAACAACCGCAGCCGCTTTGCGCCGCAGAAATGCCGTCGAATTGCGCGCTCGGCGTCGGCGCGGTCACCGCTTGGGTCGATTGCCGGATTGCCTGGACCGGGTCCGACTTTTGCGTGGATGGAGTTTGCGGTTTCTGATGTCGCATCCGTCGCACCGGCTCCGATTCCTCGTTAGGCGCGATGTATGGCAACGCGCGTAAATCCTTGTCTTGCGAGACCGGTCCCAAGATCGACATCTTCTCTCCCAAACCGCGCACGGCCTTAGCGTTGCTCAACACCGGACCACCGGCGAAAGCATTCGTTACGAGCGCGAGCAAAATCGCGAAACAACTCAGAGCACGCTTGGGCATTTGCAGCAACATGCTTAATTCATTTACTGACAAAACGCGATGAAGATCGACATCGTCACACTATTTCCGGAGATGTGCCGCGCGCCGTTAAGCGAAAGCATGATGAAACGCGCTCAGGAAAACGCGATTGTCGATCTTCGCATTCATAACCTGCGCGATTGGACGCAAGATCGACATCGTACTGTGGATGACGCGCCCTTCGGAGGCGGGCAGGGGATGGTGATGAAACCGGAACCGATCTTCGCCGCGGTCGAATCATTGCGCAGCGATCATAGCAAAGTCATTCTCATGACGCCGCAGGGAAAACGTTTCACTCAACAAATCGCGACCGAGCTCGCGCAAGATCGACATCTTATTGTCATCTGCGGTCACTACGAAGGCATCGACCATCGCGTGGTCGAACACCTTGTCGATCTTGAATTGTCCATCGGGGATTACGTCCTGACTAACGGCGCCATCGCCGCGGTCGTGGTGATTGACGCAGTCGTTAGGCTTTTGCCCGGTGTTCTCGGCGATGCACAATCCGCGCAGGATGATTCATTCAGCGCCGGATTATTGGAAGGACCGCAATACACCCGGCCGGCCGAGTTTCGCGATTGGAAAGTGCCGGATGTTTTGTTATCCGGGAATCACGCCGAGATCGCGGCGTGGCGAAAAGAACAGGGCGTGAAGCGAACGCGAGAAAATCGGCCCGACTTGCTGGAGGATAAATCATGAAACGAGTTGTATTCACCTTGTTGTTGGCGGCGATTGTCCTCGCGGCCGCGGCCATCGTGACCGCTTATCTTGGACTCTGGCCGGTCGCGGCTACGGCGACGCCGCCGGGTTGGGAGAATGCGCTCGCCGAAAAAACATTGCACGCCTCGCTCGAGCGGCAATCTAAAGGCCTAACGAATCCTTTGACCGCGTCGCCTGAGGTTTTGTCGGACGGATTGAAAATGTTCAAAGCGAACTGCGCCGGTTGTCATGGCGCGCGCAGCCAACCCAGCATGTGGGGCACGCAGAATTTTTATCCGCGCGTTCCACAATTTGCCGATCAGCCGTCGAAGTTGAGCGCGCCGCAAATGTTCACCGTGATCAAGTACGGTATTCGCTACAGCGGCATGGGCGCGTGGCAGGGGATGATGTCGGACGAAGAGATTTGGAAAGTCGCGACGTTCCTCGAAAAGATCGACAAGTTGCCGCCCGAAGTCGAGGCGCAGTGGAAAAGTCAGTGAACTTTTCCCAGAATAACGCAGGCGTTGATTCCGCCGAAGCCGAACGAATTGCTCATGACGTAATTCAATTTGGAGTCGCGGCCGTGATTCGGGACAACGTCGAGATCGCACGCCGGATCGGGATCGCTGTAGTTAATCGTCGGCGGGATCCATTGTCGATCTAACGCGAGCGCGCAGAGCGCGGCCTCGATCGCGCCGGTCGCGCCTAACGGATGGGCGTAAAACCCTTTTGTCCCGCTCACCGGAATTTTCGTGTTCTCGCCAAACACTTGTTTGATCGACATCGTCTCCGTCGCGTCATTCAACTGGGTCGAGCTCGCGTGCGCGTTGATGTAATCGATATCGTTAGGCGAAAGCTGAGCATCCGCCAGCGCATCACGCATCGCGCGCGCGCACGATTCGCCGCTCGGCAGCGGCGAAGTCATGTGATACGCGTCGTTGTTCAAACTGTAACCGAGCACCTCCGCGTAAATCTTCGCGCCGCGCGCGCGTGCGTGCTCGAGCTCCTCGATGACTAACGACGCCGCGCCTTCGCCCATGACGAACCCGTCACGTTGTCGATCAAATGGACGACACGACAAAGCGGGATCGCCTTCCCATCGGCTCATCGTCTTGATCAAATCGAATGCGCCGAACGACAACGTCGCGAGTGGCGCTTCCGCTCCGCCGGCGACCACGATGTCCGCGAAATCATCGCGGACGTAACGCAGTGCTTCGCCCACCGACACCGTTCCGCTCGCGCAACTGTTCGAGTTCGTGGTGCCGACGCCGCGAAATCCAAATTCGATCGCGATGTTCGAATGCGCCGAGCCGCCGAAAACTTGCAGCGCGAGCGTGGGATTCACTCCGCGCGTTCCTTTTTTCAAAAATCGAATGTGCTGATCTTCCGCCTGGCAAACTCCGCCGAGCGCGGTGCCGAAACTCACGCCGACTCGATGCTGCGGATTTTCGCGTCCATACTCAACGCGCGCATCATCGAGCGCCATCTTCGCCGTCGCGACGGAGAATTGCGCGTAACGATCGAGCCGCTTCAAACGATGCGGCGGAAAAAATTCTTCCGGATTCCAATCCGCAATCTCGCCGCCGCAATGCGCGTGGAAGATCGACGCATCGAAACTGGTGATGCGCGAGATGCCGCTTCTTTCCGCGCGCAGCCCGCGCCAGAAATTTTCCACGCCTTTGCCGATGCAGGTGATCGGACCGATGCCGGTGATGACGGCGCGACGTTTCATTTTGATTCGACGTAAGCTTTCATGCAGCGGAGCGTTTTGTTGGCGACATTATACGTAAAGAAGTCGCCGATAATCGGCTCGGCAATGGGCGCGAGCAATGGAATTCGGAAATTGAGATCATGCACGATTTCGACTCGCACGCCCTCGGGCGTTTCGGTGAATGTCCAGACGACGCGCATGCCTTTGGTGAAAGCTTTGAGGTGATTAAAACGAACTTCCACGCAGTCGCGGTCGATAATTTCCTCCGACGTCCACTTGATCGGAATGCCAGCATGTTGCGCGGCCATGACAACAACATGTCGATCTTGCCCACGCTCGAGATAATTCACGTAGCGATAGTGCGGCAGAATCTTCGGCCAGAGCTCGAGATTCGCCGCCGTTTCGAAGATCGACATCTTCGGCGCGCGCATGATGATTGAATTCACTTTGTGCATGTCAGTTGCGAATTCTGTAGGTCAAAAAACATTCGTCGCCGACGACGCGCATGTCGATCAGACGGCAGCACACGGACTTCGGGAGAAAATCTTTGCGCAGTCCGGTGAGCGTCGGCGCGTCGCGACCGCCAAAAAGCCAGGGCGCGATGGTGAGATTGAGTTGATCGATCAGGCCGCGTTCGAGCAAGCTGCGAAATAATGTCGGGCCACCTTCGCAGGCGACCGTACGCACCCGGTATTCTTTTCGCAACGTCCGCAGCATTTGCGCAAGATCGACATCGTCATTTTCACTGAGATGCAATTTCGCTTTGTCGCGCAATGCTTCGCGGTCTTTGCGGGGCATGCGCTGCGTCGAAAAAATAACGATCGGCGCGAAGTCCGTTTGAAAAATGTTGAGGCGATTGTCGATCTTGCCCGCATTCGAAACGATGACGCGAAGCGGGTAGGGAGATTGTGCGCGTTTCACGCGCGCATCGCGCAGCTCTTCGCGCGGAACGCCGAGGCGAACGTTATCGCGTTTTAAACTTCCGTAACCAATCAAGACGGCGTCGCCTAACGAGCGCTGGCGAATCAAGTGCGCCTTGTCTTCGCGCGACGTGAAATCGACCGGCGAATAATTTCGCGTGGTAATTTTTCCATCCATCGTCATCGCGAAAGTCGCGATTACGAATGGACGCGCGGGGGATTTATTTCGTTTCGCCGATTTCATGTTCGAGCGTGGCGACTTCGTGTTTCATCTCGCGCATGCGGACACGCGGCACGCCGCTCGGACGGTAAAGCAGATAAACGAGACCGCCGGGCGCAGAGCAGATCAAAATGACAACGAAGCCTAACGTGCCGATGAGATTCGCAACTCCCGCCGGGATGCCGCACAGACTCGTGAGCATGATTTGCAAAACGATTTCGCGCCAACCGGCGCCGCCGAAACTGATCGGCAGGGAAGAAATGGTGCGCTCGATCGGCATGATCGCGAAAAAATCGACAACGCCGACATTGGCGCGCAAGGCGTAGGCGACGAAAAGAAATGTCGCGAAAGTGGCGAGATGCGCGACGAGCGACACGACGAACGCGGCGAGAGTGGTGCGCCAGTGTCGCGCGTAAAGATGATACGCAATCGAAACTTCGATGATTTTGTCGCGGCCAGGAAATTTTTCCGGCAAACGATTCGCGAGATTGAACCCGCTGATGACGAATGAAGTGAAGAGCCCTAGCAGCGAGCTGCCGAGCGCGAAAAGCAGAAACCAGAGGAAGCCGCGCGTCTGCGGCGTTTGCGCGAGCCAGTGAAAACGCAAGCTCGTGAGCACACAGGTGATGGTGACAAGCGCGACGAGGCCGATGAGCCGATCGAAAATCACGGCGAGCAACGCGCCGGCTTTGCGCTCGGTTTCCTTGAGCAGGAGATAACTTTTAACGATGTCGCCGCCGGTGCCGCCGGGAAGAAACTGATTGTAAAACATGCCGATGAAAAAGAGCGCGGTGACGCGGAGAAAGGAAAGATTTACGCCCTGAACTTTGAGCAAAATGTGCCAGCGCAACGCGGCGGCTGCTTCGACAATGACGTAGGCGAGAATGGCGGCAAACATCCAGCGGTAATCAGCCACACGAAGTGCGGTCGCCATTTGCTCGCGCTTGTGTGGATCGTGAAAAACCCAGAAGAGGATCGCGATGGTGACGATGATCTGCGCGATGGCGAGGAGGGTTTTTTTCATTCGTCCTGCAATGTCATTCTGAGCGAAGCGAAGAATCTTCAATCATTTCTGATCTGCAATGAATAGCTAGAGATGTTTCGCTTCGCTCAACATGACAGCCAGTCATTCGCCGAAATGCTCCTTCCATTTCACGACCGAGCGTTTGATTTCATCGGCGGTTTTGCGCGGCGACATTTCCCAGACGAATTGGCAGTCGTTAGGCAAAAGCGGGACCAGTTTTGCAAGATCGACATGTCCGGCGAACGGCGGCTGGTGATCTTGCGCCGGCCAAATGCAATCCTGCACGTGTGCGCCGATGGTGCGCGGCCCGATCGTGCGCAGCCATTCTTCGTGATCGAGAAAAGCGAGATTTTGTTTGATCTGAATGTGACCGAAGTCGTGCCAGTAACCTGTTACAGGTGAATTCAGTTCGTCTAACAAGATCGACAATTCCTTCTCGGTCGGGATTTCTTCGTAACCGCGGCGGCCTTCGAGGCCGAGCTTCACGTTTTTGGTCGCGGCATATTCGACGATCGGTTTGAGCGCTTCTTTGACGCGTTCCAAATACGCTGGCGCGAGCTCTTCGCGTTTCTGAATCGCCCGAATTTTTTTCTTCACGTATTCGCGCGAGAGCAGTTTCCCTTTTTTTACGAGCGCGATGAGCTTGTCGGTGATGGGACCGATCGGCACTTCGCCGAGATGCATGACAACAAACTTCGCGCCGAGTCGCTCCGCGAAGTCGATCGTCTGAAATGTTTGTTTGATTGCGCGCTCGCGTTCTCTCGAATAGGCGGCGGAAAGTTGATAGCAATCGGGCGAAGCGTGCATGACTTCGACTGGCAACGGACAGAAATTGTGCAGGCTGCTGAATTTCACGTTCCCGCTTTCGAACATTTTTTGAATTCCGGGCATGAGCGAAATGCGGATGCCATGTCCGAGCTCGATGAGATCGAAGCCAAGATCGACAATCTCCTTTAACATGACTTCGCCGTCGGTGTGGCGGCCTGAGTTCCAGCAAGTCGAGAATGCGATCACGCTAAACAGTGGCGACGACCGGCGGCGTTTCGGCGGCTGTGGGCGGTTCGCTCGGCGCCGGTTCGGCACATTGCCGTCGCACCCGCGACAGGATCAAGAGCGTGGTCGCGCCGTACAGAATGGCGGCGATCGCGAGCGCGGTCGGCATTCCGATTGCATCGGAGAGACTGGTCACGCCCAAACCTGCCAGCGGCATGATCCCGACAAAGCTCAACATGAACACCGCGGAGACGCGTCCGCGCAAATAATCCGGCGCGCGTTCCTGCACGATCGTGCTGGCCAGCCCGAAATTTGTCGCCATGCCGAGCGAATTCACGATCAACAATCCCATCGCCACATAAAAACTGGGCGCACGCGACAAACCAATCACCGCCAACGTCACCGCCGTCGCGCAGATCATCATCAGAAGAACGCGTTTTTCGCGCGGCAATCCGATGAGGAAAAGCGAACCGACGACCGAGCCGACCGCGGCCGCGCCCATTAATGTTCCGAGTTTGTCCGCGCCGAGTCCGAGCACGAGCTTTACGTAAAGCGGCATCATCACCGTGATGATGGGAAAGATGCAAACCGCTTGTGTCGCAATCAGCATCACCATCGCGAGACTTGGTTTGTCTTTCGCGATGTAGCGAAAGCCGTCTTTGATTCCGCTCGCGCGCTTTTCTTCCTCTTCGGCCGTGCCGCGCGCGCGCGCGGGTAACGACATGATCGCAATGATTAAGGCCACGAACGAGATCGCGTTCGCAAAAAATGCCGAGGCTGCGCCCCACGCTGAAATCAACAGGCCACCAAGCGCCGGGCCGACGACGCGCGAACCGTGAAAAACCGAGCGATCGATCGAGATGGCGCTTTGGATTTCCTCGCGCTTGACCAACTCGGGCACGAGCGCGGAGAGCGTCGGCATTTCAAACGAATTCGAAACACCGAGGATCGCGGCGAAAACGAAAATGTGCCAGATGTGAATGCGGTCGCTCCAGATCAACAAACCGATTGCAATCGCGAGAACGATTTGAACGTACTGGGTGATGAGCAGAATTTTGCGCTTATCGAAACGATCCGCGGCCGAACCGCCGACCATCGTTAGGGCGAGCATCGGCAATCCGGCGCAAAGATTTACTAATCCGAGCATGAGCGCGGAGTTCGTGAGCGTCGTCATGACCCAGCCCTGCGTCATCACTTGCATCCACGTTCCGGTGTCGGAAATGGCGCTGCCAATGATGTAACGGCGGAATGGGCCGTGGCGTAAAACGCTAAAAGAATTTTGCGTCGTCGATTTCACTTTCCCGCTCATCGCTCTGACTCATACGCGGGATGAACGCGTCTCGCAATGAATCGGCGATTGTCGATCTTGCGATTGGCAATTGTAGGGCAAGCGCTCCGCTTGCCGGATCGAATGGCGGCAGGCGATGCGCCTGCCCTACAATTTGCTATTAGTGAGGGCGGATGTGATTTGCCCAAACGAGCAATCCGGCCAGCAGCCCGAGCATGGCGACGATAATGACGATTGCTTTCGAAGTGTCTTTGGCCATCGGCGCAGAATGTGACGGCTTATTGCTCACGCGCAAGCCTTCATTACGTTGAACATCATGCGCATCGATCGTTACACGCAAAAAATGCAGGAGGCGCTGCAATCCGCGCAAACGCTCGCCTCCAATTTCAATCATTCCGAAATCGGTAACGAACATTTTCTTCTCGCGTTGCTCGAGCAAACCGATGGCGTGACGCGGCCGTTACTGGAGAAAATGGGGGTGGATGCGGGACAGTTAGATCGACAATTGCGCAGCGATCTGGATTCGCGCGCGAAAGTGCACGGCGGCGCGGCTGATGTTCGCGTGAGTAACGAACTGCGGACAGTTCTCGACGCCGCGGAGAAGCAGATGTCGATCTTGCACGACGAGTACACGAGCGCGGAGCATTATTTATTGGCGCTCGCGGGTTCGAAGGTGCCGGCTTCACGTTTGTTAGGCGTCTCTCGTGACAAAATGATGCAAGCGTTGCAACAAGTGCGAGGTTCGCAGCGCGTGACCGATCAAAATCCAGAAGGCAAATATCAAACCCTCGAAAAATACGGACGTGATCTCACCGCGCTCGCGCGTCGTGGAAAAATCGATCCGGTCATCGGACGCGACAACGAAATCCGCCGCGTGATGCAGGTGTTATCGCGCCGGACAAAAAATAATCCGGTGCTCATCGGCGACCCGGGTGTTGGCAAAACTGCGATCGTCGAAGGACTCGCGCGGAGAATTATTTCCGGGGACGTCCCGGAGAGTTTAAAAAACAAAAAGCTTATCGCGATGGACATTGGCGCGATGGTAGCGGGCGCAAAATTTCGCGGCGAATTCGAGGATCGACTGAAAGCGTTCCTCAAAGAAGTGACCGATTCGCAGGGCGAAATCATATTGTTCATCGACGAACTGCACACCATCGTCGGCGCGGGCGCGGCCGAAGGTTCGGTCGATGCGTCGAACATGTTGAAGCCGATGCTCGCGCGCGGCGAATTGCGCACCGTCGGCGCGACTACGCTCGATGAGTACCGCAAGTACATCGAGAAAGACGCCGCGCTCGAGCGCCGTTTTCAGCCGGTGATGGTGAACGAACCGAGTGTTGAGGACACGATCGCGATCTTGCGCGGATTAAAAGAGCGCTACGAAGTGCATCACGGCGTGCGCATCACCGATTCGGCGTTAGTGGCGGCAGCGACGTTATCAAATCGCTACATCACTGATCGATTTCTTCCCGACAAAGCGATCGATCTTGTCGACGAAGCGGCGTCGCGTTTGAAGATCGAGCTCGATTCCATGCCCACGGAAATCGACGTGCTCGAACGCGAGATCATGCAGCACGAGATGGAACGGCAGGCGTTGAAGAAAGAAAAAGATCCGGCGAGCAAGGAGCGTCTCAAAAAGATCGAGAAGGAATTGGCCGAGCTGAAGGAAAAGTCCGACGCGCTCAAAGCGGAATGGCAAAAAGAGAAAGCGGTGCTGGATGAGCAACGCAAATTGAAAGAGCGGCTCGATAATTTGCGCACGGAACTCGAACGTGCGCAGCGCCGCGGTGAATTGGCGAAGGCGAGCGAGATTCAATACGGGCAAATTCCCGAGGTCGAACGCAAGTTGAACGAGCGCGCTACGAAAACCGCGCAAGATCGACAATCGCATTTGCTGCGCGAGGAAGTGACGGAGGAAGACATCGCCCAAGTTGTCGCGACATGGACTGGAATACCGGTCTCACGATTACAGGAAGGCGAACGCGCAAAACTGTTGCGACTCGAAGAACATTTACATCAGCGCGTGGTCGATCAGGAAGAAGCCATCCGCGCGGTCGCGAATGCCGTCCGCCGTGCGCGCGCCGGTTTGCAGGATCCGAATCGCCCGATCGGTTCATTCATTTTTCTCGGCCCGACCGGCGTTGGCAAAACCGAGCTCTCACGAGCGCTCGCGGAATTTTTGTTCGATGACGAACGCGCCATGATCAGGATCGACATGAGCGAATACATGGAGAAGCACACCGTCGCGCGCTTGATTGGCGCGCCGCCCGGCTACGTCGGCTACGAAGAAGGCGGGCAACTTTCCGAAGCCGTTAGGCGAAAGCCGTATTCAGTCGTGCTCTTCGACGAAATCGAAAAAGCGCATCACGACGTTTTCAACGTCTTGCTGCAAGTGCTCGACGACGGCCGCATCACCGACGGGCAGGGGAGAACGGTCGATTTCAAAAACACCGTCATCATCATGACTTCGAACATCGGTTCCCAATTCATCATGGAAGAGGAATCGAAGGAAGCGCGCTCGCGTTTGGTCATGGACGCGTTGCGGCAACACTTCCGCCCGGAATTTTTGAATCGCATCGACGAAGTCATCATCTTCGATCGCTTGAGCGACGAAGACTTGAAGAAGATCGTCGAGATCCAGTTGCAACGCCTAACAAAGCAACTGCAACAGCAAAAGATCGACATCGAACTTTCCGATGGTGCTAAAGCGCTGATTGCGCGCGAAGGCTACGATCCGGTTTACGGCGCGCGTCCGTTAAAGCGCGCCATTCAAAAACTCATTCTCGACCCGCTCAGTCTCGAGATTCTCGAAGGCAAAATCCACGAAGGCCAGACCATTCGCGCCGACGCCCGGGACGGCGCGCTCGAGTTCGAAGCGAAGTAGAACGACAACGAACGGTCCCTCGCGTGAGACTCAATATCGCTGCGGTAAACCGTGCTGAGGTTGCGGCGGAGCTTTTTCACGTGACGGTGGAAGGGGCGAGGCATATAACTCGCTGGCTCTGAAATCGCTCGGCTTATGGCAAAGGACGTAATTATATCGGAGAGCCCGGACAAGGTAAAAACCGTCAATATCGCGGTGGACATGCCGGCAATAGGGTTTCCGGTAAGCATGTACTGCAATCGCTTCGGCCTCGAAGATGTACCAAATGCCGAAGGCGCCGTGTTGGCCCATTTTGGATTTGTCTCAACAGCGGGAGAAGTACTGAGTTCGTACACTGGAGTCCTGTCCAAAACGATGCTTATGGTGAACGAGTCGGATTGGGGGAAGTATCTGGGCCAAGTGGGCACAGCGCCCGAGCGACGTCTGGACGTCTCATGGCGACCACCTTCTTCCAAAATACAAACAGTCGCAGCGATTAACGCTCTCAGAGTTGGCCGAACTGGAATTGACGCAGAGCTGCGACTTTACACAGTTTCGATGATTGCTGTTATTGAGAAGTCCAGGGAACACGCAGCCCAAGATAAGCCAATACCAGCTCAGCCGCTCGCTGTGTTGCAATCATCGCTTGAGCTGCAACAATTGCTTCTTCTTGCTTTGTTAAAACGCGTGACCAAATGAAAGGGAAATCCACGATTCCAATGGCATTAGCACGATCCGGGTTGCGCGCCGCGATTGCTTTAATTCCGCCTGCTGTCGACGCCGAAGGCCAGCTGGCCACACTATCGCAAACTTATAATCCGCTTGAACTTGAATTGGGCGTTGCGATCAAGCACGAGAGCATTGGCGTAGATCTAGGACAGGACGTCGAGGTTACTCCGCCGGCAACTATTAGCGTACAAGCCGAGTGGGACAATTCGGTAGAACGACTTTTCGAGCGGCTCGTAGAAAAGGAGGCGCTCGGTAATGCAAGCCGCGAAGAATTAGCGGAACTCGAAGGCCTCTCCAATCTGCGTCGCCAAACTGAAATTGTGAGGACCGGCGCTGAGATCGTGCGCGAGTACGAACAAAGCCAACTCATTCGCGACCTCCTGCAGTCTTTGACTCGATATGTCGACTTCGAACAAAACAGCCAGAGCGCGAGTTCAGCGCGGCCCCGGTCCAAAACAAAAGCTTAAGCCGCACAATTATCGGCAACGCGCGCTCCCTTTTTTGCGCGAGGATTTTCAAGGGCGTTGCGCATACTCAATGCAGCACGAATCACGACTCGGACTCACGACGATGGAAGTCGACCACTTCGACCCTACGCTGCGCGCGAATGCGCGAAACTGCTATGACAACCTTTTTTACTCAACGCGCCACTGCAACAACGCGAAACGGCGACATTGGCCTACGTCAGCACAGCGAAGCCGCGACGTTCGCTTTTTGAACTGTTGTGAAGAGCAAGACTACGGCTTGCACATCTTTGAAGATCCCGCGACGCATCGGGTTTTTGGTGTCACGCCTGCCGGCAGATATCACGTTCGAATGTGTGACTTGAACGCCCCGCACTTCATCCGAGAACGCCGTGACCGCGCGTTGCTGTCCGACATTCTTACCAAAAGAAACGCAATCATTCGCGATTTGGGTCGCGCGCTTGAGCTGCGCAACATCATGCAACTGCTAAGTAGTATCAATTCTCGCATGATTTCGCCTATCGACTACCGCCATCCGCGCGCTGAGTGAGCGCGACTAGGCATTGAACAAAAATTCACGATACGCATCGCCTCGCGATTCATTTAGCGATGGTTTTAGTTATCGATTGTTTCTCGCCTAACGACGCCCACTCGACACCGTCACGCTCGGATCTGCGGCGCTCAGCGCGTCGGCGCTGTCATGACGGCCCGTATTCTGGAGATCGTTCCGGTAGTGTGTTCGGACGCTCGGGTCCGCTTCGTTAGCACCGTCGCCGGTTGCGACAACTCGCTCTGTCGATGTTTGGTTCGCGCAGCCGCCCACGGCCAGCATCAGCAACGCGAGGAGAATCAAATGCGTTTTCATGTTTAACTAACGTGCGCGGTCGCGGCGGATGCAACTTTTGAAACGTTTATGAGCAGAACAGATTCGGCGAAGTCGCGTTCGATTGTTTGTTTGATCGACATCGTCATTTACTTCGCGGCCGCATTCGGCCTCGAAGTAATCTTCGGTCGAGTCATTCCATTTCCGGCCGATCTGCGCGCGCAGCTTCTTGTCCAAGCGCTGAGCAAAATTCCGCTCCTACTGCTCATTTATTTGTTGCTTCGCTTTCGTCGCGAAACGATCGCCGCCATCGGATTGAAAACACCGCCAGGTTGGGCGCGCGCGCTTTCGTTAGGCGCATTTCTTGGCGCCGGCATCTTCATCGCCGTTCTGCTTCTCGAGCGCGCCGGACTTCATCGCGACCTGAGCGCTTTCAGTTTTGTTCAGGGAAATCTCGAGCTCGCGATTTACCAATCGATCTATGTCGCCGTCGCCGCCGGATTTTTCGAGGAGTTTGTCTTTCGCGGATTTCTTTTTCAACGGCTCGCGCTGCTCTTCGGCGGTAGCCGCGCCGCCTGGATAATCGCGTGCGTCGTTCAAGCCACAATCTTCGGTTATGCGCACGCCTACCAAAATCCGAACGGGATGTTTTTGACCGGCGCGATCGGTTTGCTGTTTGGTTTCGTTTTCCTGCGTTGCGGCCGAAATCTTTGGGTGCCGATTATCGCTCACGCCTTCTACGATGTCGCTCGCACCGTCATGTTCTATTTCACCGGTCCGCCGGCCTGAAGTAAAAGTTGCCCGCATACCGCCAAAGATATCGGCAGTCACGATTAGAGTTAAACCGCCGCCCGGATGATGCGCGCAAGATCGACATGAGCGATTCCAACCACACGGATGCACTTCTGCTCGCCGTCATGGCGCGGCTCATTCGCGTCGAATCGATGGTCTGCAGCCTTTCCATGTTGAGCCTGCGCCACATGGCGGGCGAGGACGTGGAAGAATATCGCGCGCTTTCGAAGTGGCTCGGCGCCATTCGCGCGCGCATCGTCGAGACTTCGGTGCAATCCCATTCCGAACAATTCCCGGAGCTGGCGAGATTTCTAGAAGAACACATCGAACTTTCCGAGCGCGACCTCACCGAGATGTTCGGGCGCGGAGCGGACCGCGAACGCCATTGATCGTCCACCGCGTGGTTTCGTGCTAAACTGCGGAATGATCAAACTCACAGGAACCGCTTTGATGGCGGCGGCACTGCTGTCCGCCGGAACGATTTTCGCCGGAAACAAAAGCGATCACGCTTGCTGCGCGAAAAACGTATCGAACAAAATGGCGTGCGCCGATTTCGGCTCGTTAGGCGTGACGGCAGAGCAAAAATCGAAACTGGAAGCATGGCAGGCCGATTGCCAGAAAGCCGGTTGCACGAAAGAGGCCCGGGCCAAATTCCTCCAGCAGGCGAAGGGAATCTTGTCGGCCGACCAATACGCAAAGCTCAAAACCGAGTGCGACAAATCGGCGAAGAAGAGCGAAGCCTAACGCAAGATCGACAATCGCATTAGCGTTCGAACCCCGCGGCGTTAATGACGGCGCCGTCGTGGATCAACACGCTCCGCGTTTTCAGTCCAGTGTTGAAGATAACGAGATAGCCGTAGTGATGTCGGCCGGTCGCGTCCGGTAAATCGGCCGGCTTCGGATCGCTTTGCCAATCGATCTTGAGCGCGCCCATTCTCTGCGTTTGCAGATACGCGGCGACGATCTCCTTGTAGTTCGCCGGATAACCTCCGAATGGCGACGCCGGAGTCGATGATGTTTCTGGCGGCCCGGATGGAGTGGGCTGCGCAGAAACCGCCGGAGAAGTACTTGTCGATCTTACGCATTGCTCGAGTAGATCGGCCAAACGCCAGCCGGCTTTCCAAAGTTCTTCGCGCACCACGCCGCTGGCCCACTCCCGATACCCGGTCGCAATCTCATCCGCTTCACCTTTCGCCGACACGGCGCCGTCCTTTTCTTCGCGATGCACCTTCACAAAATTCAAACGTGTGTGCGCTTCACGCGCGGCCGGCAGAATTTCATTTGCCCATTGCTCGGCCCACGTTTTCGGATCGCCTTGCATGCGCCAATTCTTCGGTTCGTTCGCGACAAATTCGCCTAACAACTTCGTTTCCGCCGGGCCATAAACGGCGTCGCGTTGTTCCTTCTTCACTTCATCGGTCGTGCCGATGACCAGATTGCGCACGACGTCGGTGTCCCAGAAGCCATGCAAGGAATGATAGTAGTGGCGCGGATGCTGCGCGCTCGCGTTTTCGATCAAGCTCAATGAATTCCCGCCTTGATCTTCGAGCGCGTTCGCGTCGCGCTCGGGATCGACTGGCTGGCCGCTCGGCGCGAAATATTCCGCGCCGACGTGGAGCGGCTGATGGATATCGCCGACGTAATGAGCGAGCAAAATAACCGCGACCGGTTTGGTGATTTTACGCGGATTGTCCTCCGGAGTTTCACCGCGCAAGACCGCCACGCAGTATGGAATCATGTGCACAATGTCCCATTGATTGCGCCCGACTTTGCCGTCGGAATATTTTACGATGTCGAAGACCGGCACGTCGGTGTAGTGGAACCAATGATGGGACGGGGTGGGAGACTTCTCGTCCTTCGTCGGCGGATTCGCGCGCCAGAATTCGCGCAGTTGATTGTCGATCTTAGCGTGATCGCTGAAATGCGGGTATGCCTTCGGATCGTCCGGCCCGTTTTTGTCCCAGCTTTTGATCTCGTCCGGGATCACCGCCGCTTTTGCCAAGGGGATGCCATCAATGAGCGCGCTGATTTCGGCGCCAGCCGGTTTTTTCTTCAACAGTTGATCGGCAACCGCACCGACGAGTTCGTGACCGAGCGGACCGTAGGCCCACACTTTTGTCGCGACGAACGCGGTTGCCCAAACGCAGCAGATAATTTTTTTCATTCCCATGATGTCCGCAATAAACCCGTATCTTACACTGCGTTGCAGACGTTCTTTCGCTAAAGATGGAGCGCCGTTTACGGCCCGCGCGGTTTGAGCATCCCGTCGTAAAAGCCCGGAGTCGAGCCCGCGATTTCCACGGCGCCGACTTCCTTGCGATAGAAATCGAGCGAAGTGGTGGCGCCAATGATCGCATACGCGTGGCCCTGACTCGACATGTCCGCCAGCGTCGCGAAAAGGAGCGCGCGGCCGACGCCTTTGTGTCGCGCATTTTCCATTACGCCGGTCGGCCCGAAAAATCCGCGCGCGGTTGCGTCGTAAGTGGCGAAGCCGAGAACTTCGAAGCCGTTGGTGGCGATGAAACACGAAACCGGCTGGCGCATGAACGCGATTTCACACTCACTCGCCCAGCGAATTCCAAAATGTTTTGCGACCCATTGCTCGACCAAAAGTTTTTCGGCGGCGAAGGCGCGCCGCACGACCACGCCGTCCGGCAGCGAGATCGGACGCGGCTTTAAATCGTAGAGTTTAACGAGAAGATCAGCCATCGATTGTCGATCTTGCGGACTGGTAAGATCGACATCAACACTTAATTGTTCGTTGAAAATTTGCGCCTGATGAATGCCCCGAGGATCGTCGCCGCGCTCACCGCCGCGCAAATTTGAGCGAAGAGTTCGCCGTGACGCGTGTAAAAAGTTAGTTGTCGATCTTGCGGCAGGTTCACGTCGCCGGTGAGAACGCCCTCGGTAAAAGTGTTGCCGGTGTCATCGCGCAAAATTTGCGTAGCGCGGCCGAATTCATTCAGAAAGCAGGTTACGCCGGTGTTGGCCGCGCGCACCATCGGGCGGCGCGTTTCGACGCAGCGAAAAATGGAGTTGGCGAGATGCTGGCGCGAACCGGCCGAATGCAGGAACCAACCGTCGTTGGTTACGTTAACGAGGAGATCAGCGCCGCGGGCGACAAATTGCCGCGTCAGTTCGCCGATCGTGTCCTCGAAACAAATTAGCGGCGCGACCGTCGTGCCATTCGTTAGGCGGAAAACGGTGTAGTCTTCGCCGAAGTTGAAGTCACCCGGAACCCAGTGGTCAGCGACGGCGGCGAAAAGCGGAAACGAATGCCGCAACGGCACGTATTCGCCGAACGGCACGAGATGAATCTTGTGATACACCTGCACTTCATTGCCGCCCGCGCTTACGAGCACGGCGGCGTTGTAGGCGCGCTCGCCATCGAATTCATCCGTCCCGAGGAGTAGATTTGTCTGCGACGACATCGCGAATTGCATCACGAAATGGTACGATTGCTCGTCGCCGAACGCCGGTCCGGGCGTGGCGCTTTCCGGCCAGACTAACAAATCCGGCGGCGGGTTGGCGCGCAGCGCGATCGGACTCAGCCGCCGATACGTTTCGAAAATGTTGGCGATCGATTGTCGATCCATCTTTTCACGTTGAGGAATGTTCGCCTGCACGGCGGCGACGCGAATCGATTTGGAGGGCGACTTGATTTGCGTGACGCGCCAGCCGAAAACGAACAGAGCAACGATCGCGAGCACGGTGAGATTGATGTCCCAATGTGGCCGCATCCGATGACTGCGGGCTTCGTAAAACAAACGCAGCGGTGTGGTCACCGCGATGACGTTCGCGAATGCGATGAGGAATGAAATTCCCGCGACGCCGGTGAACTCCGCGATTTGAATGAGCGGCCAGTTGCCGTGCAACGCGATGCCGAGTCCATTCCAGCCGAACCCGCCGAAGAGCCAGCCGCGAATCCATTCCTGCGTGACCCAGGCGGCGGCAATTAGAGCGGCGACAAACAAATTGCGCGCGGAGCTGGCAAAATCCTTTGGCCTAACGAGGCCGACAAGCCAGGTCCAGAACGCAATGTGAACTGCAAGATAGATCGACAATAAAAACGGCAGGCCGCACAGCCAGATGTTGCCGAACAAGATGCCTAACGAGCCGAGCCAGTAGAACGTGGTGGTGAAAAAAACAAGGCCGGCGACGTAACCGAGTAGCAGATTGCGCAGCCACGGCCGAGTAGATGTCGATCTTCCAAACCAGGCCGCGGCGATCGTCGGCGTGAGCGCGATCCAGCAAAGCCAGCTTTGATCGAATGGCGCGAAGCAGGCCGCGTAAAGAAGACCGCTGAGGACGGCTGCGAGCCACGGCCAAAGCTTGCGCAACGCGCGCGAGAATTTATTGGCGCCGGCGGCGGCGGGTGCGTTCTTCGGTTCGTCGGCCGGGGCGGATTGCATCGCGGAGCTCATCAGCGTAGCTGGAGTTCACGCGAAAGGTCGAGCGCTGGACATCTTCGATTTTCACGACATTGGCCTTGCTCGATATGACGTAGTCCATGTTCACCAAACTTTGGATCGTCTCGATCAGTTCCCGCTCGTCGGTATCGCCGAGGCGATGCAAGAGGAGATGTCCGGGGAGAGGGCTTCCCGAAAGGCCGAGCGCTTTCAAAATGGAAATATCGCCTCCGCTGAGATGAATGCCGCGCATAAAAGAGTAACCAGCAGCGCGCGTGCCGCCATTGCTCGCTCAATGCGACAGCCGCGAGTGCGCGTCCTCTTCGAGCCATCGCCAGAGATTGTTCAATCGCGTGGCCACTTCGCTTTTGATCTCGCGCAGTTGGTTGGCGGAGAATTTTTCTTTGGCCGGGCGGCATTGCGCGAAAAGGTAATACTTTATCTTTGGTTCGGTGCCGGACGGTCGCACCGCGATGCGCGTTTGATCGACAAGTTCGAAGATCGACATCTTCTCCTTCGGAATTTCGTCGCCTTCAATGTCGCGAATCGTTTCGGTCGCGAAATTCGTGATCTTTTTCACTTTTGTACCGAGCATTTCGTTAGGCGGATTGTTCGCGTAGGAATCGACCAGCGCTGCAATTTTCGCCGCGCCATCCGCGCCTTCGAAGACTAACGAATGGCTCTTCTCTTCGAAGTAACCGAAACCGCAAAACATTTCGTCGAGAAATTGGTCGATCGTTTTGCCGCGCGCTTTCGCATAGGCCGCGATCTCGCAAAACATCACCACGGAGCCGTTCCCGTCTTTGTCGCGAACGAAATCGGCGCCGCTGTAGCCATAGCTTTCTTCGCCGCCGAAAACGTAGAACGACGAATATTTCAATCTCAACGCGCGCGTTTCTTCTTCGCTAAGATCGACATATTCTTTTGGCAACGCTTCGCGCGGAATGGCGCGTTCAAATTTCGTTAACTTCTGGCCGATGTACTTGAAACCGGTCAACGTCTCCACGCATCGCAATCCGAATTGCTCCGCGATCGCTTTCTGGAGATCGCTTGTCACGAAAGTCTTGATGATGACGCCGCGCGCCGCGTTCTCTTTGTTTAGAATGCCGAGCTCGAAAAATTTATTCGCGCGATAATACGCCATGAGCGAGCCGATCTGATTTCCGGTGAGCAATTTCATTTCGTTCGATTGCGTTCGAACCGCGACGCCCATGCGGTCGCAATCGGGATCGGTGGCGATGACAAGATCGGCATTCGTCTTTTGCGCGAGCGCGATCCCCATCGACAACGCCTCGGCATTCTCGGGATTGGGTGATTTCACGGTGGGAAATGCGCCGTCGAACTTGTCCTGCTCGGGCACGACTTCGAAATTGAAGCCGAGTTTCTGCAGCATCGGCTTCACGATCACGCCACCGGTTCCGTGAATGGGGGTGAAGACAATCTTCAAACCTTTCGCCTGCGAAATTATTTTCGGATCGAGCACGAGTGTTTCGAGCCGCCGCATGTAGGCAAGATCGACATCTTCATTCAGGGTCGTGATCTGGCCGCTTGATTTGGACGCGACGGAGCTGGTCCCTCCATTCACCTTCGCGATGATGGCGCTCGCGTGCGGCTCGACCACTTGCGCGCCGTCTTCGAAGTAAACTTTGTAGCCGTTATCGTGCGGCGGATTGTGTGAGGCGGTGATGACGATGCCGGCATCGGCGCGCAAATAACGAACAGCGAACGAGAGCTCGGGAGTCGAGCGCGGACCGTTGAAGACAAAGGCGTCGCAACCATTTTCGGCCGCAACGCGCGCGGCGGTGTCGGCGAAATCTTTGGAGAAGAATCGCGTGTCGTGCGCGATGACGAGTTTTGGTTTCGCCGAATGCCGTTGTCGATCTTTCCATTCGTGCAGGTAGGCGACGAGGCCGCGAGTGGCGCGTTCGATGTTGAAAAAATTCATCGCGTTCGTACCGACGCAGGGAAACTGCGGAGGCGAATCGTTAGGCGCGCCGCCGCGTTCGGCTTTGGTCACGATTTTGCCGATCGTTCGCCCTCGCAATCCGCCGGTGCCGAACGCGAGCGTTTTGTAAAAACGATCATTGAGCTCGGACCATTCGCCGCGGTCGATCAGCTCGGTGATGGCGTTGATGTCGCGTTCGTTAGGCTCGTTGCCCAGGAATATGCGAACATTTTCAGCGCTCGACGCGAGCAGGTCGCCGCGCGAAACGCTGTTGTCGATCTTGCGCAAGACGTCCGCGATCACGTTCATTGATCGCAATGTGGCGGTGAGGTGGTCGCAAGCAAGCGCCGTTCGCCGGCTAAGGCGCCGAAGATTTCCGTGCGTAAATAATGCTGTCGTCGGTTTCGCCGATTGCGACATAACTTGTGGCGAGGAGATTGGCGAGGATTGGAAAATCTTTAACCGGGTAAGGCGCGCGGGAATATTTTTGCGTGTCGATAATCAAAGCGGGCGGATGTTTCGCGAAATCTTCGGCTAAGGTCTGCCACGCCCCGGGCCTGATCCATCCGCGGGCCTGTGCCGCGTTAGCAGTTCCACCGAAGAGATAACCGGTGAGCGGAAACGTCGTGATGTAACGACACGCGGGTCGGCGTTGGGCGTCGGAATAAATGGTTGCTTCGTGTCCCCACACGAAGATGCGGTCGGTGGGGTGAGAATGTTCGCGCACGAATTGCGCGGTGGCCGCGGCCGGCGGGTCAAAATCGGAAGTCAGACATGCGCCGATGACAAAACCCGCGACAGTAAGTCCGAGCCAGAGATACATCGCGCCGGGTCGCAATTTTGATGTCGATTCAGTTTCACCGGATAAAATTTTCGCGACGGACGGTGCCGCGAACAATGTAAGCGGCAGAATGAGCTGGATATAATAATGCGGATAGAAGCGAGTCCCGGCGACCGTGCCCAGAATTGAGACACCGATCAGCAGAAGCAACACCGTACGTTCGGCGTGTCGTCCCTCCCAAATCGCGAAGTCACGCGCCATGCCGGCGCCGATTAAAAGCGGCAAACAACAAACGATAAACGCAAGCGTCATACCCAGGCCGCGTTGCCAGAAAAATTGTCGGGGCGCGTGATCGCCGATGCTCCAATAAATTGCGTCGCGAAGAATTTGCTCCTTCCACAAGACAAACGCGCAGAGCGCGAGTGTCGCGACAAAGCCCGCGCTCATCATGCTCGCATGCGAGATTGCCTGGCCGCGGTTTAACCCACGCGCTGAGCGATAGGCCGGAAGAATTAAATAGATACCTAACGGCAGTGCGGCGATCGCGGCTGGTTGTTTATGCAAGAAGGCCAGCGCTAACAAAGCGCCCGCCATCAGAAGCTCGGGCCGAGATTTTCGCCCGCTGCGTTGGAATGCGATCGCGTAAGCCCACGCAATTGGGAGGTTCATGAGCAGTTCGCCGTTGAGAGCGTGATTTTTTAAAATCGCCCACGGCTGAAAAATTCCGTAGAGCAACGCGGCCGCGAGTCCGGCGCGGCGATCGAACAATGAGCTCGCAGCGACGAACAGGCCCACCATGGTGAGAGTCGTCCAGGCGAGCGCGACCAGGTGCAGCGCGGTCCAGTTGTATTTGCCGAACGTTTTGAACACCGCGGCGTAAGTCCAGAAAAGAAGTGGTGGCTTCCGCTCGATCGCATCAATGTATGGACGACCACCGTCGACCATCTCGCCGGCGACCACGGCGTAAACCGATTCGTCGTCGATCGGATAGTTGTGCAAGATCGACGGTAAACGTTCGACGATTGTGAGAAGAATAATCGCGAGGATTGCCAAACGAAACTGCGCCGTGCTCACGCGATGGAGCCAATCAGATCACCCGTATGTTGCGCAACGATCAAGACATGATCTGCTCAAGAAAACAATTTGCCGGTCGCGATTTTAGGCGCTTAATGCCTGCCGCGTCCTTATTCGCCGAATGAACATCCACGAGTATCAAGCGAAGGAATTGCTCGAGCGTTTCGGCGTGGCGACAACACGCGGGAAAGTTGCGAGCACGCCGGAGGAAGCGGAAGCGATCGCGCGCCAGATTGGAGATGTCGATCTTGTGGTGAAGGCGCAGGTGCACGCCGGCGGGCGCGGGAAGGGAACATTCACAAATGGATTCAAAGGCGGCGTGCACGTGGTGAAATCGCCGAAGGAGGTGCGCGAGGTCGCGAGCAAAATGCTCGGCCAGACTTTGGTCACGCATCAGACCGGACCGCAAGGTCGTGTCGTGAATAAAGTTCTGGTGGCGGAATCGGCCGACATCGCGCGTGAAATTTATTTTGCGATCTTGTTAGATCGACAATCGGCCGCGCCGTTGATCGTTGCCAGCACGGAAGGCGGAGTCGAGATCGAAGCAGTCGCAGAAAAATCGCCGGAGAAGATCATGCGCGAACATGTCGATCCACTGGCGGGATTGCAGCCGTATCAAACACGCAAGCTGGCGAAGCAGCTCGGATTTTCACCTAACGAATCGAAAGCGGCGACGAAATTATTCGACGGACTTTATCGCACGTTTATCGGTCTCGATTGCTCGATGGTGGAAGTGAATCCGTTAGTCGTGACGACGAAAGGCGAAGTGCTCGCGCTCGATGCGAAATTTAATTTCGACGACAACGCGCTTTTTCGTCATCCCGAAGTCGCCGCCATGCGTGACACCGCCGAGGAAGATCCGCGCGAAGTCGAAGCGTCGAAGCACGGACTGAATTACATCGGACTCGATGGCAACATCGCTTGTCTCGTGAACGGCGCCGGTCTCGCCATGGCCACGATGGACATCATCAAATTTTACGGCGGCGAGCCCGCGAACTTTCTCGATGTCGGTGGCGGCGCGACCGAAGAACAAGTGACGGAAGCGTTCAAGATTCTGATCGCCGACAAAAAGGTGAAGGCGATCCTGGTGAACATTTTCGGTGGCATCATGAAGTGCGACATCATCGCGCAAGGGATCATCAACGCGGCTAAGACGGTAAAGTTGTCCGTGCCGTTGGTCGTTAGGCTGGAAGGAACGAATGTTGAAAAAGGAAAACAGCTTTTGAAAGAGGGCGGCGTAGCATTGATCACCGCGGACGATCTGGGCGACGCCGCACAGAAAGCAGTCAAAGCAGCAAAGGAAAGATCGACATGATTAAAGAAGTCGCCTTCGTCGCGATTGCGGTAACGGACAAGGAACGCGCGCGAAAATTTTATCAAGAAACGCTCGAGCTAAAACCGAGCAGCACGGCGATGGAAGGCGCCTGGGTCGAGTACGATCTCGGCACGGTGACGATCGGAGTCGGTTGTCATCCTGCGTGGAAGCCGTCAAACGAAGGAACAAGCGTTGCGTTTGAAGTTGATGACTTCGACGCGTCGGTCGCGGAGTTAAAAGAACGCGGCATCGAGTTCGATATGGGACCGATGGAAACGCCAGTCTGCTGGATGGCGCAATTCCGCGATCCCGACGGCAACAAGCTTCTGGTTCACAAACGGAAAGAGAAATGAATCAGGAAAGCAGGAAAATAGGAAAGATTTTGGGAACTATTCTTCCTGCGTTCCCGCTTTCCTCATCTGTATGTCTGTTTTAGTCGACAAGAATACGCGACTCGTTGTCCAAGGAATCACCGGCAGCGCCGGCGGATTTCACGCGCGGCAATGCATGGAGTACGGGACGAACGTGGTCGCCGGCGTGACGCCCGGAAAAGGCGGACAGATGTTCGGCGGGAAAGTGCCGGTGTTCGACACGGTCTGGGAAGCGAAACAGAAAACGGATTGCAACGTCTCGATGATTTTCGTTCCCGCAGCCGCGGCCGCCGATTCAATTCTCGAAGCCGTGGATGCAGATGTCGATCTTGTCGTTTGCATCACGGAAGGGATTCCGGTCATGGACATGATGCGGGTGAAAGAACAAATGCGCGGAAAAAAATCGCGACTCATCGGGCCGAATTGTCCGGGCATCATCACGCCGGGCGCGTGCAAGATCGGGATCATGCCCGGTTACATTCACAAAGAAGGAAACGTCGGCGTCATCTCGCGCAGCGGCACGCTCACCTATGAAGCGGTCTGGCAACTAACGAGTCGCGGCTACGGCCAATCGACTTGCATCGGCATCGGCGGTGACCCGATCAACGGCATGTCGCATCTCGATGCCGTGAAAATTTTCAACGAAGATCGACATACTGAAGCGCTCATCCTCATCGGCGAGATCGGCGGCAGCGCGGAAGAAGAAGCCGCGGCGTGGATCAAAGATAATTACAAAAAACCGGTCGCCGCATTCATCGCGGGAATGACGGCGCCGCCCGGTCGTCGGATGGGTCACGCGGGCGCGATTGTTTCGGGCGGGAAAGGAACGGCCGCGGGGAAAATCGAAGCGCTCAAAGCCGCCGGCATTGCAGTCGCAGAAACTCCAGCGACAATGGCCGACACGTTGATCGCACAGATGAAAGGAAAACGCTGATGACCTCACGCGGACTTGAAGGCGTGGTCGCGAACACGACGCGATTGAGCGATGTCATCGGCGACAAAGGCCAACTCATTTACGCAGGCTACGACATCAACGAGCTCGCGGGCAAAGTTTCATACGAGGAAGTTGTTTTCCTGCTTTGGAATAATCGCCTGCCGAATCGCGACGAGTTGAATCAATGCGCAAACACGTTGCGTTCCCTGCGTCGGCTTCCGGATGCAGTTGTCGATCTTATCAAGAACGCGCCCAAGAACGCGCTGCCGATGGATGTCATGCGCACGGCCGTCTCGATGTTAGGCCTGTACGATCCCGACATTCATCGCGAGGCGACGCCGGAAATTAATCGCCAACGCGCGCGCAGCATCACGGCGAAGATCGGCGTGATCGCGGCCTATTTTCATCGGGCGCGCAAAGGTTTGCCGTTGCCGCCGATCCGCGAAGATCTTGGGGAGGCCGCCCATTTTCTTTATCTGATGTGCGGAGAAGAGCCGACGAAAGAAGCGGCCGATACGCTCGATCTCGCATTCGTGCTTCACGCCGATCACGGAACGAACGCGTCCACCTTCAGCGCGCGCGTGACGATCTCGACCCTGACCGATATTTATTCCGCGATCACGGCGGCGATCGGAACGTTGAAAGGGCCGCTACATGGCGGCGCGAATGAAGGCGTCATTCACATGCTGCAAAAGATCGACAAGTTGGAAAACGTCGAGGCCTACATCGACGAGCAATTGTCTCAGAAAAAGAAAATCATGGGAATCGGCCACCGCGTTTACAAAACGCTCGACCCGCGCGCCCCGCATTTGCGCAATATGGCGATCAAGCTCAGCGAAAAACTGGGCGACCCGAAATGGATCAAGATGAGCGAGCGCATCGCCGAGCTGATGAAGGAAAAGAAAAACCTGAACGCGAACGTCGATTTCTATTCCGCCACGGTTTACTATTCGTTAGGCATTCCGACCGATCTCTTCACTCCGGTCTTCGCAGTCGCGCGCACGTCGGGCTGGTGCGCGCACGTCCTCGAGCAGCTCGAGGATAATCGTTTGTTCCGTCCGCTCAGCGAATACATCGGCGAGCCAGTCGGCAAGAAAGTGATTCCTATCGATCAACGGCCCTGATTTGGGCTAAGATCGACATCTTTCATGCGCTTCTTCGCAATCGTTCTCTGCCTTTTCGTCTCGTGCGCGCGCGCGGCGAGCCCGCACAAAGAGCCGGTCACGTTTTCAATCGCGAATGACGTCGGCTCCGGCAACAGCGTGTTCGTCGTCGGAAATCATGCCGACGTCGGCGCGAACGACATTACGAAAGCGATTAAACTGCGTTGGACGGCGGGAAATCTTTGGACGGGACAGATCGCGATCCAGTCCGGCGCGCCGCTGCAATATAAATTCATCAGACGCTCGACCGCGATCGGGAGTTGGTGCAACGCAAATAACGTTGTCGATCTAACGACGACGCAGCCGCAATCGATCACACCGCAGCCGGCCGCGCCGTACGTTGGCAAAACGATTTATTATTTGAGCGGCTGGTCGCATGTCGATCTTGTCTATAACAACGGCAGCACATTTGTCGGCGCGGCGATGATGAAAGTGGGCGCGGGCAGAACACCTAACGAATCGCTCTACAAAATCAGCGGAGTGGGGGAAGCGGGCGAGAACATCGAATTCGTTTTCAGCGATGGCGCCGGAAGCTTCGATAATCCACCTGGTGGCGGAAATTATCTTACTAAGATCGACATCTTCGAAGTGGAGGATGGAAATGTTTTCCCGTATCAGCCTCCGCCGATCTTTTCGGCGCCGACGATCCTCACCCACTTCGTCGATTCGAGCGCTACCAATATTCCGGGGCGGAACGTCCATGTTTATCTTCCGCGCGGTTACAACGAAAACACGTCGCGACGTTATCCAGTGATTTATTTTCACGACGGACAGAATGTTTTCGATCCGGGTGGGCCGTTTGGTTCGTGGAGCGCGGATGCGACGGCGACGAACGAGATTCGCGCCGGACGAATGCGCGAGACGATTATGGTCGGGATCGACAACGACAGCGCTCGTATTCCCGAGTATCAGCCGCCTAACGATTCGTATCAGGGCACGCAAGGTCGCGCCGACGCCTATGCGAGTTTCGTGATTAACAACGTCCGTCCGTACATCGACAATAACTTTCGCACGCTGAGCGATCCGAAAAACACGGCCACAATCGGCTCGTCCATGGGCGGACTCGTGTCGCTGTATCTCGGACGCGAGTTCACGACCTTCGGCAAAATCGCAGTCATGTCGCCGGCGTTATGGATTTCGCCTAACTACGTCGGGCAAGTGAATGGCGAAACGAAAAAGCCATTGCGGGTGCATCTCGACATGGGAACGGGCGAACCGCAGAGCGATTTCGACAATTGCTTGTCGATGTACGATACGCATCTCGCGCAAGGCTATGCGGCGAACGACGACGTCGAATTTGTGGCCGGGTGCGGACAGGCCCATAACGAAGCGGCGTGGTCGGCGCGTCTGCCGCAGGTGCTCGATTATCTTTTGCCGGCAATCGAGCAGCCTAACGAGTTAGCGCAGCGCGATTATCCGCCGAAGCTCGTCATCACTAACATCGACAATAACAACATCGCGACTCTCGATTACAGCGCGCTCTTCGGTTTCACTTACACGCTGCAGCGCTCGAGCGATCTCGTCACCTGGAGTAACGGCCCGACGACTTTGCCCGAGAATTATCCGTGGACGCATCGACTCCTTGGCGATTCCGCGCCGCCGCCGAAAGAGTTCTGGCGATTGCTCGCGAATCCCGCGCCTTAGCGCGCGGTTTTTGCAAGATCGACAACGTCGCCACACGGAAGCTGCGCCGCTTTCCAATCCATCGCCATGCGAATGCGTGCGCGGCCGCTGGGATGATCGAAGAAAATCATTTCTTCGATCGGCCCGGGATCGAGTTTGCGATACTTGCCGAGTTTCAGCGCGACCGCCGCGAAACCGTCCGGCTCGCGCGAAGTGTTGAGACCAAATTGATCGGCTTCCCGTTCGGTCACGCGGATCATGGTGTTGCTCAGCGGCGTGACGATGAATGAAATCGCGCTGAAGATCAAAACGAGAAGCGGCAGCCCGGCCGGATCGTCGATGCCGCGGACGCGCCAACGTTCGCCGTATTTCTTTTGCGCGCGGTGGAAGAGCGCGGTCATCAACGCAAACGCGACGAAATAGAAAACGCCCTGATAGAGCGTGAGCTTCATGCCGTGATTAAGAACGTAATGCCCCATTTCGTGCCCCATGACTTCGCGAATCTCCGGAAGCGAACATTGGTTGAGGAGATTGTCGTTGAGCGCGATGCGCGTGGTGCCGAATAATCCGGCGACATTTGCGCTTACCCGCGTCGTTTGTCGCGAAGCATCGACAAGGAAAACCTGATCGACCGGAATTTGATTCGCGCGCGCCATGGCCAGGATCGGGTCGCGAATCGCCGGATCGTCCAACGGCGTGTATTTATTAAATAGCGGGAAGACAAAAACCGGCGCGATGAAGTTGCCCAGGATTGAGAAGGCGACCGCGATTGCCGTTCCGAAAATCCACCACGTCCGCGGCGCGCGACGCAAACCGATGTAGATGATCGGCAGAACGATCGACACCGCGATCAATGCGATGACGAGCCCTTTCAATTGCTCGCCGAACCAGGGCCCAAATGTTTGCGTGGCCAGGTCGTATTTGTGCTCGCGGTAGAATTGTTCGTAAATCGTCATCGGAAAACTCAGCGCCGCGACGAGGATCACGAACGGAATGAGATAAAGAATCACCTGGAGCGATTTTGATTTGGTGGTGCGCTCGGCGAAATCGCGCAGGCGCGCGGAAATGCGCGATTGCAAAAGAAAGATCGAGATGGCGACGCCGACCAGAAAATCCCAAAGCAAGAGCCAGTAGCCGCCTTCGAAATAAGCGTCCGATTTTTCTCGCTTATCCGCCGGCACGGTATCGAGCCATGCTTTGGTCGCCGTGGCCGGTTCGAACGCCTTCGGATTGTCGGGAGAAACAATCGCCGCCGGGGGCGGGGCCGGCGAGATCTGCGGCTGTATCGCGAAGGCGGTGTTCAGGGCGGAAACGAAAACCAAAATCAGGAGCGAGCGTTTCATCGCTGCATCCATAAGGAGGGACGGCGCAAAAGAAAAGCATTGCGTGCTGGACGACGCGGAGCCGCTGCGTCAACTTTTCGTTATGCGCGCAAAGCGATTGTCGATCTTTGTTGGCATTGCCATGTTCGGCCCGACGTTCGCAATGGCCCAGCCAAGTCCAACGCCGGACACGTCGCCGTGCGGATCATATCCGAAAATCTACAAGGAAATTATTTGGAATTGGATGCAGAAGAATCTGGTCGATGCAAACACGGCGAAGATCGAGTGGGAAGGCGAGCCCGTCTGCACCGATACCGGCAAGAACGGCCAGCATGATTACGCCTGGCTGGTGAACTTCAAGGTCAATGCCCGCAATCGCTTCGGCTCCTACACCGGTTTTCAAAAACACGGAGCCTTGATTCGCGACGGACAAGTCATTAAAGGAATCGGGTTCGGTTACTGATATGAAAATCTCCAAAGGCAGATGTCGATCTAACGGCGAAGGTCTTGTCGTCGTAATTATTTTGCTCGCGCTCATCGGCGTCGGCGTGTGGTGGCTCCATTCGCACAAAAAAGCGATGGACCATGACGCGCGTGTATTCGGCCGCGAAGTCATCAATCAACTTGCGGTCAATCACGACGTGGATTTCTTCGCGAACAATCTCGGCCCGCAGGCACGATTGAATTATCCGCCGTCGCAACTGGGCTTGCTCAGGAATCAGTTTAACCAAATCGGTGTGCCGCAAACGCCGATCAAGATCGACGAAGACGTGCAATTCACTTCCCATTTCTTCGAGCCAAAAGGTTATTTCACCGCCCACCTCCTCTATCCCACCGGTGGCGCAACGATGCAGATCGCGGTCTCGCATCCGGTCAGTAAATGGCAGATCGACGACATGACGTTCCTCGTCGACCGCGCCCCGCACTAGGTGCGATTGTCGATCTTAGCGAGTCAGCAATCGGTCTAACGAATCGAGACAGAGTTGCGACCAGGTCTCGAGCGAATCGCGACGCGACCTTAATTCCTCGCGCGAAAGAAACGCGAGGTTCGTGATCATGGCCTCGCGCTTTTCCACTTTCGGTTCCGCCAGTTTGAAGACGTGAACGATGCCGAGATGCACCCGACCCACCTCGGTCGCGTCATCGTTTAACAACGCGACAATGCGATCGTCGAACGCACTGTCGATCTTGATTTCTTCGTTTACCTCGCGCTCGACGCCGGCGCGATATGCCGCTTCATCCAGAGCGAAAAGCGTTTCGTCGCTCTCGTTCATGTGTCCGCCGATGCCGATCGAGCCCTTCGCGACTAATCGCTGCTCGCCCGCTTTTTTTCCGCGCACGTAATGCAACACCTTGTCGCCGCAGGCGAGGAGCACGTAGGGAATGATTTGCTTGTGCGTCGGATCGGTCTCGGCCTGCGCGCGCGGAAGAAAGAAATTGTTTCCGCGCGAGAGGATCGCGCTCAAATATTTTTGCGGCTCGAAATTGAGCCCGTGAAAATTGCCGAGCTCATCGAACAAGCTGCGTCTGATGACGAGAATGTTTTCGTCCGGCGGATTCATTGCAACAACGTTGTCATTCTGAGCGAAGCGAAGAATCTCCGATTATTGGCCTTTCCTGTCGGCGTCCCAAACGAATGGTTTGAGGTGTTTCGCTTCGCTCAACATGACATCTTTAGAAGGAGTAGTTCAGTCCGAGCTGCGGGCCTAACAAATTCAGACTCGGGTTCGGATCAGTTTGGCCGCCGTTGGAGAAATGTTCGTATAGCACTCCGCCACTGATCGACCAGTGATTGTCGATCTTGTACGTAACGCCGATCGCCGTCAGGATGTTGAAAGTGAAATCCTGTCCCTGCGATCCGCGAAAATCCGGATGACTGTCGATCCAGCCGAGTCCGAGTCCGCCGGAAATGTACGGCATGAATCGACTGTTCGGCCTAACGAAGTTGTATCGCAGTCCAAAGTTCAATCCATAGTAAAAGTTTTCGATGCCGCGAATGATCGGTTGCGCTTCGAGCGTGAGATAGAACTGATTGTAACCGCGCAGCCAATTGTCGCGATCGAGCACGCCCCAACGCACGCGGCCGGTGATGAATTGCGGCGCGACTTCGTAATTGTCCGGATTGCCGGCGACGCCGAGCAAATAACCTGATTCAATCGCCACTTCGAAACGCGGCGGATCGAGGACACTCGTCGAAAAATCTGCGACGCTGCGTCCGGCGAATGCGGGCGCGATCGCGGCGAAGAAGATGAAGCAGCAAAATTTTTTCACGGGCGCGCTACGATAGAAGCGTCACAGAAATCGGCAAGGTCGCGCGGCAGTTCGCTCGTCCATTCGAGATTGTCGAGCGCAAGTTTGGCCGAGTGCAGCGCGTGTCGCGGCAAAAGTAATTGTCGATCTAACGCCGGCGTCCAGCCGGTTTCGATGAACTCGAGGTAAAGCCGCTCGTTAGGCCCGTAAATTTTATCGCCGACAATGGCGTGACCGAGCGATGCGAGATGAACACGAATCTGATGCGTTCTTCCCGTTTTCGGCTTCGCGCGCACGAGCGCGAAGTTGTCAGTTGTCGATCTTGCGAAACGTCGCTCGACTGAAAAGTCTGTCACCGCCCGCGCGCCGTCGGGATGAATCGCCTGTTTCAACCAGATGGCCGATTGTCGATGTTTCCCTTGTCGATCTAAGGGCGCATCGACGGTTTTCGTTTCCCAATCCGGCCAGCCCCAAACGATCGCGAGATATTCCTTCGCGATGCGTTGCTGTTGCATGGCGAGCCCGAATCGTCGCGCGGTCCCAGAATTTTTCGCGACCAACACCAGTCCGCTCGTTTCGCGATCGAGCCGGTTAACGATCGAGACCTGCCCGCCATTGGCGATTTCAAAGGCAAACAACTCGCGCAGTTGTTTCCATAAAGTCGTCGGACCATCTGGTTTAGTCGGATGCGCGAGGAGAAATGGCGGCTTATCCACGACCGCGTAGTCGTCCGTTTCGTCAATGATCTTGAAATCGTAACCCTTTGTCATGTCGAGCGTAGTCGAGACATCTCTTGCTGAGAATCAATGAGAGATTCCTCGACTTCGCTCGGAATGACAAAAGCACATGTCGATCTTGCGCAGCATTCGTTGACTTGACCGGGATTGCAAAACCGCTTTACCTGTCCCCTCGCCGTGGACCTGAAAGACATCCAAGCCATCATTGATTTGATGAAGGAGAACGACCTCTCCGTTTTCGAAATGGAAACGGACGAGATCAAGATCAAACTGCAAAAAGGCGCGGCTACGCCTAACGGGACACCGGTTTTAGCTGCGCCAATCGCGATCGCGCCAGCTACCACCGCGGCGCCGGCCCCGACGGCCGCTGAAAGCGCGGCCGCGACGGAAAAAGCCGAGGCGGCGGCGCGGTTGAAAGAAATTGTTTCACCGATGGTGGGAACGTTTTATCGCGCAGCATCGCCGGGCGCGCCGCCGTTCGTCGATGTCGGCAAGGAAGTGAACGAAGACACCGTCGTCGGCATCATCGAGGCGATGAAGGTGATGAATGAGATCAAGGCCGAGACGAGTGGAGTGATTGCAGAAGCTTTAGCGGAAAACGGCAAGCCGGTGCAATTCGGGCAGGCGTTGTTCCGCGTTCGTTAGGCGTGTTCGAAAAAGTTCTCATTGCCAATCGCGGTGAGATTGCGCTGCGCGTGATTCGCGCGTGCAAGGAGCTCGGTATTCGCACGCTCGCAGTTTACTCGGAAGCGGACGTCGATTCTCTCCACGTCCAACTCGCGGACGAAGCGATTTGCATCGGCGCCGCGCCGAGCAGCGAAAGTTATCTCAAGATCGACAGGATCATGTCGGCCGCGGAAGTCGGCGACGTCGATGCCATCCATCCCGGTTACGGTTTTCTGGCCGAGAACGCGCACTTCGCGGAAGTGTGCGAGAGCTGCAAAATTAAATTCATCGGTCCGCCCGTCGCCGCGATTCAAAAAATGGGCGACAAAAACTCTGCGCGCGAATGTGCGCGTAAAGCTGGCGTCCCGGTCACGCCAGGAAGCGACGGCATCGTTCCCGACGAGAAGGAAGCGATGAAGGTCGCGAAGAAAATCGGTTACCCGGTGATGATCAAAGCCGTCGCCGGCGGCGGCGGACGCGGCATGCGTGTCGCGCATAACGAACCAAGTTTGCAGGCCGGATTTCATGCCGCGCGCATGGAAGCGGAGAAAGCGTTCGGCAACGGCGACGTTTACATGGAGAAATTCATCGTCGGTCCGCATCACATCGAATTTCAAATCGTCGCCGATAGCCACGGTCACATCGTTCACCTCGGCGAGCGCGATTGTTCGATCCAACGCCGCAATCAAAAGGTGATCGAAGAATGTCCTTCGCCGCTGATGACGCCGGCGTTGCGGAAGAAAATGGGAAACGCCGCAATCAAGCTCGCGAAATCGATCGGCTACGAAAACGCCGGCACGATGGAATTTCTCGTCGATCAAGATCGACATTTTTATTTCATGGAGATGAACACGCGTATCCAGGTCGAGCACACCATCACGGAAGAAGTTTATGGGTGCGATCTGGTGAAAGAGCAGATCCGCATCGCCGCTGGCGAAAAATTATCGCAGCACGTTCTGCATGCGCAGCCGCGTCTGCACGCGATTCAATGCCGGATCAATGCCGAAGATCCGCAAAAAGATTTCCAGCCGTCGCCCGGCCGCATCAAATTTTACTATGCGCCCGGCGGTCGTGGCGTGCGCGTCGATTCGCACGCTTACACCGGATACGTCGTGCCGCCTTATTACGATTCGATGATCGCGAAGATCATCACCATCGGCGCGACGCGCATCAACGCGATCGATCGGATGCGCCGCGCGCTCGACGAGTATTACATAACCGGAATCAAAACGACGGTGCCGTTTCACGCCGCCATGATGCGCAACAGCCAATTCCGCGACGGAAATTACGACACCAGCTTTGTCGAGAGCGTGATCAAGTCGGACGCATTCCAACTCGCGCCACCACCGAGTAAGCTGCGCGAATAACGTGCGCGCGCTGAGCGATTGCCATCTCTACGGCATTCTCGATCTCGGTTATATCCAGCCTAACGAATGCACCCGCGTGGCCGAACAAATGATCGAAGGCGGCGTGGACATCATCCAGCTACGCGCAAAGAAGATGTCGATCTTGCAGATTGTCGATCTTGCCGAGCAAATCCACTGGCTCACTTCCGCTGCTTCAACGCCCTTGATCGTGAACGACCATGCTGAAATCGCGCGCCGCGTTCCCGTCGAAGGTGTGCATGTCGGGCAGGATGATGAGGCGATCGCAAAAGTTCGTGCCGCCGTTTCGTACGAAATCATTGTCGGCAAATCAACGCATTCGCTCGAGCAGGCCGGCGCGGCGGCGAACGAAGGCGCCGATTACATCGGCTTCGGACCGATCTTTGCGACGCCGACGAAGCCCGATTACACGGCGATTGGCCTAACGGATATCAAAAAGGTACATGTCGATCTTGCGCTGCCGATTTTCTGCATTGGCGGAATCAAGATCGACAATCTCGCGGACGTGATCGCGGCGGGCGCCAAGCGCGTGGTCATCGTTTCCGGCTTGGTCAAAGCGCCAGACATTGCCGATTACGCGAGAAAATGTAAGGAGTTGCTATGTCAGTCCTAGTCGTCGGCTCGATCGCGCTCGACACGGTGAAGACCCCGGTGGAGGAACACGCCGATTTGTTAGGCGGCTCGGCTTCGTATGCGGCGCTGGCCGCGAGTTACTTTTCGCAGGTGCGGCTGGTCGGAATTGTGGGCGACGATTTTCCGGAATCGGAATTCGAATTCTGGAAATCGCGCAAGATCGACATCGACGGCGTCGAGCGTGCGAAAGGAAAAACCTTTCGCTGGTCGGGCGAATACGCCTGGGACTTGAACACGCGCGAAACGCGCTCGGTCGCGCTCAATGTTTTCGAAACGTTCAAGCCGACGCTGCCGCAATCGTATCGCCAAACCGATTTCGTTTTGTTGGCGAACATTGCGCCGGCGTTGCAATCGCACGTGCTCAAGCAAATGGAGAAGCCGCGTTTCGTCGTCGCCGACACGATGGATTTGTGGATTGAAACCACGCGCGCCGACCTCGACGCGTTGCTTCCACATGTCGATCTTTTGATTCTGAACGACAGCGAAGCGCGCGAGATGACGAAGGAAACGAGCCTGATCAAAGCCGGCCGCAAGATCCGTTCGTTAGGGCCAAAATATGTCGCGATCAAGAAGGGCGAGCACGGCGCCCTCTTGTTCGGCGATGAGAATGAATTTTTCAGCTGCGGCGCGTATCCGCTGGAAGACATTCATGATCCGACCGGGGCAGGGGACACGTTCGCCGGCGGCATGGCCGGTTATCTCGCGGGCACGACCAAGAACGTGCACTTCAACGATCTGCGCAAAGCGATGATCTACGGAAGCGTGCTCGCGAGTTTTTGCGTCGAGAAATTTTCGCTCGAACGTTTGCGTGATTTGTCGATTGAAGAAATCGAGAAGCGTTACGAGATGTTCAAACTCATGAGTCAGTTCGAGTTCGCGACGTGAGAAGAGTAATTGTCGATCTTGCAATCGCGCTCGCACTTTTCGTGTTGGGTCCGGCCAACGCGGCGCAATGGCAAACGCTCGACGACTGCCATTACGTTGCGAACGCGTCGAACGATGGCGACAGCTTCCACGTCACCTGCAAGGGCAAACCATATTTGTTTCGGCTCTACTTCGTCGACACTCCCGAGACTGATACGTCGTTAGGCGAACGCATCGCCGAACAGGCGAAATATTTTCACATCACACCGAAGCAAACGGTCGAGATCGGCAAGATCGCGACGCAATTCACGCGCGAAAAACTCGGCGGCAAGTTCAGCGTGCGCACTTGTTTTCAGGACGCGCTCGGCCGGAGCAGGATGGAACGCTTTTACGCAATCGTGCAGACGACGAGCGGCGATCTCGGCGAGCAATTGATCGAGAATGGCCTGGCGCGCATTCACGGCGCGAGCGCGAACCCGACCGGACTTCCGCGCGCGAATGTGGAATGGCAAAAACTTCAGCAACTCGAGCGCGAAGCGAAATTGGAAAAGGTCGGCGCATGGGGCGTGAACGCCGGACGCATGCTGGCCAAATCGCAAAAATCTACTAATCGCGCGGCGACCGATCCGTTCGACGCGTTCTTTCATCCGGACCGCGCGGCGCAGGATGATTCCAGTGGGAAACAGCAAGATTCCTTCGATGCCTTCTTTCATCGCGATCGCGACAAGACTGAATTCGGCTTTCGCAAAAGGTCAGCCTCTGCTTCTCCAACGGCGATCGAGACTGCGACGCCGGCTCGAGCTCCAGTTGCAAGATCGACATCTACTCCATCACCAGCGCCGCCACTGTCTCCCAACGCAGTGAAGCTTGATATCAACTCTGCCACTGAAGAACAGTTAACAAAGATTCCCGGTGTCGGTCCGGTGCTCGCTGCGCGCATCATCGCCGATCGTCCATACAAATCGGCAGACGGATTGCGCAACGTCAAGGGCATCGGCGATACGCGATACGAAAAGATCCGCCCGTATTTTCAATGAGGCGAAAAAGAAAAGCGCGCCCGTGAAGATTCGAACTTCAAACCTTCTGATCCGTAGTCAGATGCTCTATCCAGTTGAGCTACGGGCGCGAAAGAGCGTGTAATTTGCAGGGGAAGCTTCGGGCGTCAAATTGTCGATCTTAGCGTGATGTGCACGAGCTCGGCCGGCGCGTGCACGCGCAGCGGATACCAATTGCCGACGCCATTGGAAACGATGAGCTGACTCGCGCCGCGAACGTAATGTCCGGACCAATAGCGGAACAACGCCGGCCCGAAGCCGAGTTGTTCGTTCAACATTAATTGGCCGCCATGGGTGTGACCCGAGAGCGTGAGCGGCAGGTTCGCTTCCGCGGCGGCATCGAACGCGTGCGGATGATGCGCAAGCAAAATCGGGAAAGCATTCTTATCGCGCTGTTCTAACAAACGGCGTACGGCGGCCGAGATGGCGGCGTCGCGACCCTGGCCGTGCGTCCGCGTCCAACTCAAGCCTAACAATTGCACCGGCGCGCCGCGAAGATCGACAATGGCGGATTCATCGAGGAGAAATGGAATGCCGGAGCCGCGCATTCGCGTTTCGAATTCGGACGGATTCTCAATGAGATCGTGATTGCCTTCGATCAGGAACAGTCCGTAGCGCGCCTGCATTTGCCTAACGAGCGCGATGCCGTCGGCAAGATCGACAAGTGCATCGTTAATGAGATCGCCGGTGAGCAGGACGAGATCGGCGTGAAGATCATTCACGGTCGCGACCATTTTCTCGAGCACGCGGCCGGAGGTAAACCGGCCGACGTGCATATCGCTTACGTGCGCGATGGTGGCGTTTTCCAATTCGGGCGGCAATCCGGGGATCGGGAGAACGAAGCGGCGAACTCGAAAATGTGAGAGCTGGGTGAGGGCAATGCTCGTTAGGCCAATGGTGAACAATGGCGGCGCGGTCGCAGCCGCGGCGCGGAGAAAGTCGCGGCGTGTCCAGTTGTTATGAGGAGCGGAGAGGCCAGTGCGCTCGTCGTGTCGAAGTTTTCGCGCAGCGAAACGGACGCCGAGCCCCGGCAGAGCGACGATCGCGATGGAGAGGAGGACGCCCAGCGTGATGAAATGCCAAATGAAAACGCTGGAGACGAAAAATTTTGGCAGAAGGCGATCAAAGTCGGTCTCATTGATTCGCCCGGCGATGATGGCGAGCAAGCCGGCGAGTTGCAGCCCGATAAAAATTCCGACGCACCAGCGCAGAGCATGCGAGGGCAAGATCGACAACGACCACCACGCGCACAACAGGTCGAGCGGCACCATCGTGCCGATGAGAGTAAGAATGAAACTCATCGGCGAAGCTAGAATGGCGGGGCGCGTTTGTCTTTCTACGCGCGTCGTTGTGAGCGAGCAGCGCTAAATTAGATTGCGATTGCGTCGCAACAAGACCGCCGCTGTGATCGCGCCCAGGCCGAGCAACGTCATCGAGGTCGGCTCCGGCACCGCCGCGCTGTCGGTTTGAAATCCGAAGCTCGTCCGGTTGGAACCGTCACTATCGCTCGCGGTGAAACTCCATCGGCCCGGCGTCGGCGCGAATCCGTTGCCGCTGATCGTGCCCGTGCCGGTGATGTTGAGGAAATTCGCGGTCTGCTGAACGATGACCGAAGCGTTGAGATCGAACGTGAATCCACCCACGCTCCAGAGCGCGTTGGTTGGCGTCGAAGGATTGAAAATCCACGGCGTGGCCATGGTCACATTTGTTCCCGGCGCAACGGATGAAAAATCGCCCGTGGATTGCAAAACGAACGAAGTGTTCCAGAGGTTTACGCGGGTGGCGGTCAAAAGAGAGGTGGTGTCGAAAGTGACGGTGCCGCCGAAATCAATCGTCCCGACAATCGGGGACGGGGCCGTGGGCGCGTCCGGGCTGAAGATGTCGCCATACGCGGGAGCGGCGGATAAAACAGTCGCGAGACCCAGCGCCATCACAGCCAGCAGCAGCGGTTTCGCGAACAACATTTTTATCGTGCGCTTCTTCATAATAGTCCCCGTACATTGGCTCAATTCGGTTTTCCGGGCGGGCGCGGTTGCCTCTGGGCGATAAATTTTTCATTTTCAAAGCCATGACCGTTTTTCTCGGATGCGGATTTGCGGCGAAATACCGCGAAGGCGGCGGGAATTTCTCCGTGCCGCTGCAATGGATGCTCGGTCTGCGTCGGTTGAAGATGGACGCGATCTGGCTGGAGATTTTGCCCGGAACGGGGAAGCGCAAGATCGACAAGGGTAAGATCGACAACTTCCTTCGCCAAATGCGCGTGCACGGATTCGCGCGTCGCTACTGTTTGCTCTACCAGAAATCAGCGAGCGATTCGCACGAGCTCGGCGAAATCGAGTGCATCGGAATTTCGAAGCGCGAATTGCGCGACCGGCTCGCCGGCCCGAACACGTTACTCAATCTCAGTCACTCGATTCATCTGCCGTTCCTGCTCGAATTCGAGCGACGAATTTTCTGCGACCTCGACCCGAGCGAAATTTTTTATTGGATGACGCAAATGGAAATGGGGCAATCGACGCATCACGAGTTTTGCACGATCGGATTGAATTGGCGCGGACGCGATTGCCGTTTGCCAAGATCGACAATCAACTGGCGGACGTTTTATCCGCTGGTGGACACGAAATATTTTCAAGCGCGACCGCGGCCGCGCGCGAACAAGTTCACCACCATCGGGCAATGGTATTGGAGTGGCGCGGTGGAAGTCGGCGGCGAATTTCCGGATTTGTCGAAGAAGCATGCCTTCGAGCGTTATGTCGATCTTCCGCAACGAGTGCCGGATGCCAAATTTGAGCTCGCGATGAATATCAACGCGGACGACCCGGAACGGAAACGTTTACGCGACCGCGGCTGGCACGTGGTCGATCCTCACCGTGTCGCGCGGACGCCGAGGTTGTATCGGCGCTACCTGACCGGCGCGCTCGGCGAATTCACTGCGATCAAAGGCGTCGATGTTGCGTGGCGGACCGGGTGGTTGAGCGACCGCGCGGCGGCGTTCGCGGCGCTGGGCCGGCCGGTCATTACCGAGGACACCGGTGCAGCGCAATATCTTCCGCTCGACAGCGGTTTCCAATTTGTGCGTGGCGCGGAAGAGGCGGCGCAAGCGACCGAGCGCGTGCTTCGCAACTGGCCGCATTGGTCGAAAATCGCGCGCCGGACCGCGACCGAGGTGTTCGATTCCACGAAAAATTTGCGCACGATTCTCGATCTTTGACGCGCTGCGATTCGCCATTGCAAAACGAAATTCGTCTGTTACTCGTCCGGTATGGCTGACCTCTTGAAGGCCGACGAAGCGAAAGCGCGGTTAAAAAAAATCCCGGAATGGGAGCTGGAGAAGAAACACATCGAACGCACGTTCGAGTTCGATGATTTTTCCGACGCGATCGATTTCGTGAACGCCGTGTCCGAAGTGGCGGAGGAAGAGGAACACCATCCCGACATCGACATTCGCTACAACAAAGTGCGGCTGGTGCTTTCGACCCACAGCAAAGGCGGATTGACCGAGCTCGATTTCAATCTGGCCGAGCGCATCGACACGCTCGCGGAATAATCGTGCGGCGCTGGATCGCGACCGTCGTTGTGATCGTCACCGTGCTCGCGGTGTGGAAGTTCATCGATTGGCGAATGCAGGCGCCGCCTCCGCCTAACGAGCCGCACGCTTCGCCGTAGATGTCGATCTTGCGTTTGTCGATCTTACGGTAAGGGCGGCTCGGGCTTTGGCTGACCGAACGGCGTCCGGCCTTCATCCGCGTCGATGTAATCAAACATCGATTGAATCTCGGAACGGCCGGCCATGTGCGATTCTTTTTTTCGGCGCTTGAGCGTTTCGCTTACTTCGTCATTCCAGCCGCGCTTCCGCATGAATTCGTTCCAAACGTAAATTTCATCCGGCTCTGGCCGCCGGCCGTTTTCGAAACACCATTGCAGGATTTCCTCGTCGCTCCCGCCCTGCTTTACGCGGTCAACCAATTGATGGTAATCGACATGCAGAAAACGAATGCAGCGTTCGTCGAAACCTTTTCCGAGGTTCGGAACGTATTCGCCGCCGAGCTTACCCTGCGCGTGCAGGCGAATCTTGTCGATCATCCGCCCGAAGTAAACGAGGCCGCCTGTTCGCACAAACGGACTACGCGGCCCCGAATTGTTCATCGCCCGATGAGCTTACAAGGTTATTCACAGCGTTTTCAAGCCTGCGCTGCGTCGGGCAAGATCGACAACTACTCCGGCGACGGGCCGAACAAAGCCTTTTGCAAGGTCGTGTCGTCGATGATGAAGACGAGAATGGAATAACCGATTTCCGCGTCCGGCTTGCGATGACGAAGGAGTGCGCAAAGTCGGGCGAATTGCAGACGCTGAAAGACTTCGCTGCGCGCTTGATCGAGCGAGCTGACAGGTGAGTTGTCGATCTTGCGATAGCCATCATGCCAGGCGAGCGCTCTGCGATAGGTGTCTTCGTAATTCGAAACCCAACGACCATGTTCCGGTTCGTAAACGTGCTGCAAAATCGTGGCGCTAATGCAATACACGCCGGCATGAAGCGGCGCCGCGTCCGGAAGTTTTCGCGGGAGTAACGTCGCTCGGATCCCGTACGATTCGGGATCTGCGCTGCCAAAGTATCCGAGATAAACCGGATCGCGCGGCTTTACGTTCTCCCGCAACCATTCGCTTAGCGTCAGAAGGTCCTGGCCCCAATCGAGCGAACTGTCGACCAAATGCTCGTAGCCGCGCGCGGGCCCGCCGGCGATTGGATTGAAGTAGGCAAGATAATCCGGATGAATCGCGAGTGTTTGGGCCGCGTGACAGAAAATTGCGACCGAAATCAAAACTGGAACGAATCGCGTTTTCGTATTTCGCAACCACCACGCGCACGCGCCGCATGCGATGAAGAACGGCGGATAGATCGGCAAGAGATGGCGATGGCCGATGTTGAGTTTACTGCTGAGCGCGACGCCAAAATAAACAAGAACAAGCACGGCAAGCGGTGCGATTCGCAGCAAATCGCCGACGATTTTTTTGGGCGCGCGATACCAGCGAACGGCAGCAGCGGCGCTGGCGATTAGGAAAAGGAGGAAGAACGAGAGCGGAGTTTTGTAGAAGAACGCGCGCGGGAAGAATGATCGAAAGCCGACGTTGCTCCAATTACCGTCGAGAAACGCCGGACGCTTCTCCGCGGTTTTGAGCGTGTAGGCGAAGCCGAGAAGATATGCTTCGGGGAGAATGCGATGATCGCGTGCGAACGAAATCACATTGGCGGTTGGCGTTCGTTCTTGCAGCAGTCGTGTCCAGTAGCCATTCCACACTTCGCGCGCGTCCGCGTCTTCAACCACTGCCGAAAATCGAAAACAAAATGCGGCCCAGATCGCGACGAACACGACGATGCCAATGGCGATTGTCGATCCAACAATAAACGCGGCCGCTTTTAGCGATTTGCCTTTGACTTCGTTATTGAAAACCAAAAGCGGTTCGCGTGAGCGAATTCGCAAGACCGCAAGGATCGCCGCCATTGGGAGGAACAATCCCGCCGACATTTTCGTGAGAAAGAGCGCTGCGACCGCGCCAGAACAAAACGCAAATGTCCGCGCGTTGAATTTGTGCAGCATGCGCCAATAGCTCCACATCGCCGCGAGGAAGAGGAACGCGGCCATCGTGTCCGAGGTAACGAGCGCGCCATGTGCGAGCAGATTCGGATCGAAGACGGCGATCACCTCGGAGATCAATCCGCCGCCGATTCCAAACAGCTGGCGCGAACAGAAAAAAATCAGCAGGCAGAGTGCGGCGCTCACGATCGCGTTCATCGCGCGTGCGGGAAACAGCAGCGCGTCCGGATTATTGCCCGATCGATAAAAGAATTCGTGGCTCACGTCGCCGTCGTCGGAATGACGCCAGGAATCGCCCGTACGAGGAAAGTTTGGCTGGCGAACCAGTAACGGCAGTGCGGCCCAACGCGAAGATAAACCGGCGTTTTCAGGATCGAGCCGGAAGTCGCGCATTAACCAATGGCTGTAACCCGCGGTGAGATGCGCCGGTTCGTCGAACGTGGGCGATTTATCGAGTGCGGCCGTGAACGCGATGAACGCGTGCAAGATCGACAATAGGATTGCGATCACGCAAGACCGATTCGTTAGGGCGAATGCCCGGGTCGGTCGCGGCCTAACGGCGACAATGCCCGGACTCTCGATAACGTTTTCCACCGCGCCCTCGCAACAGCAGGCCGCGTGCTGATTCACCTTGTCGATCTAAAGCGGGTGGGGGATTGTCGATCTTGTGGATCGAATCGTCGGCATCGAGACCGAGTACGGTTGTCTCGTGAGCGAAGAAGGCGCGCACGGCGGCGCGGAAATCTGGCCGTCGAAGGTGAAGAATTACGTCTTCCGCAAAGCGCGCCTCGGCACGATCGATCTTCACTATCGCGACTACGAAGAGCCGCCGGGCAACGGCGGATTTCTGCTCAACGGCGGCCGGCTTTATCTCGACATGGGCCACATCGAATACGCGTCGCCGGAGTGTTTGAATCTGCGTGATCTTGTCTCCTACGACATCGCCGGCGACGAGCTCTTGCAACAGTCGTTAGGCGAACTCGGCGTCGCCGGTCAGGTTTCGTTCATCAAGAACAATGTCGATCATCACACCGGCGCCACGTTTGGTTGCCACGAAAATTATTTGATGAAACGCGAGGCGCAATTCACTCCGCCGATTCTCGGAACGCTGCTCACGTTTCTGGCGACGCGACAACTTTTCACCGGCGCCGGCCGCGTCGGACAAGCGAATCCGCTCGCGTTCGATTTCGAGCCGCCGCAAACGCAATCGCCCGTCGCGTTTCAATTGAGCCAGCGCGCCGATCACATCGTGAACGACATTTACCAGTGGGTGCAATTCAATCGCGCCATCATCAACGCGCGCGACGAGCCGTTGGCCGATTACCGGAAATATCGGCGGCTGCATTTGCTCATCGGCGATTCGAACATGAGTCCGTTCGCGACCGCGTTGAAAATCGGCACGACCGCGTGCGTGCTCGCGTTGCTCGAAGATGGAAAGCTGCCGCGCAATTTGATTCTGAACGATGCCGTGCAAAGCACGCGCGACATTTCACGCGACGCGACGCAGGAGTGGATTGTCGATCTTGAAAACGGCAAAACGATGAGCGCGATCGATGTTCAATGGCAATTTCATCAGCTGGCGACGAAACATTTGCGCAATCGCAACGCCGAAACCGATTGGCTGCTCGAGAGCTGGAGTTTCACACTCGAAGCGCTCGAGGAAGATCGACATCGTCTTATCGGCGGCGTCGATTGGATCACGAAGAAGTGGTTGCTCGACACCTTCGTCGAAAACGAAAACGTCTCGTGGGACGATCCGTGGCTGCAAAGCCTCGATCTCGAATATCACAACATCGATTCCGCGCGCGGCCTCTTCTTCAGCGTCACGCCCGGCAAACGCATCGGCGAATGGAACAACAGCGTCCGCCGCGCGAGCGCCATGCATCAACCGCCTAACAACACCCGCGCCGCCGGCCGCGCCCGTGCCGTCGAACACTTCCAAAAGAGCGATCGTCCTTACGTCATCAACTGGGATTCGATCGCCTACGACAGCCGCGATTTTCTCGTCATGAGCGATCCGTTTGAAACTTACACGGATGAAGTGGTCAAGTTTTTGTCAGCGAAACGGGCGGCGAGTTTCGAGGAGAATTCTTAACCATGAAGTGCATAACCATTGCGGCATTCATTCTGGTCGCGCACACCGCAGCAAATGCACAACCGATTACGAAGATACCGAAAGACTTTCGGATAGCTGCTCACTATGTAGTCGGCGACATTATCATGATGCAGGGTGAGGTGCTCGACGTGAGCGTTAGTGCTGATGGGAGTGTTGTTCGCAAGAGCGTGAGACTCGAAGACAAGAAGGAAAAAGCGAAAATCACGAGGAAACGTCTCTCACAGGCGGAAATTCGGCAGCTAATCGATGTGATCGACAAACTTCGTTTCTACGATCTGCCAGCGAAATACCGGTTCATTGCCACCGATTGTCCACCATTAGTTCTAACAGTGACATCAGATGGGCGTTCGCACCGCGTACTCTTTCCGCCATGTATGCGCGAAGAGAAAAGCGCCGAGCGGTTTGAGCGCATCTGGCATCGCGTCATCTGCACACTCACGCCAAAAGACTGCAAACGATCTTAGATTTTTCCCGCATTTCCAAAAATCCCCAGAAACGAGTTTAAAGATCTCGCGATTCAAAACGCAAACGGAACAATTGGTCGCACGCGACGCCTGATAATCAGCGTATTGATCCGGAAGTTGCCGCATCATTAATTCTTCTTCGCGGCGCAGTTTGATCCAGAAGCTAACGAAGATAAACACCAGCCCTACGAAAACGCTAAGGCGACCGATTAAGACCGCCGTTTCCGACAAACGTCGTGAGCAGAGTGACGTGCAAGATCGACAATTACATCCGCCGTGATTTTCCTGCGATTGCGCTTCGGCGGCAAATCGGCAAATCTTTCGTCATATATGCCGAGTGTTAATCGCGTGGCTCTTATCTGCTGCTGCATGGCAGGCACCATCATCACCACGTCGGCCGAACCGAAAAAATACGATGATCTTGCCGCGTGGGCGAAGAAGGTGAACGCGAGCGCGCAGCAGTTTGTCGACGAACTGAATAAATCCAAAACGCCGCAACAAGTGGCCGCCGCGATCAGAGCGAAGGCCGAGCGTGAAAACAAAAGCACGGATGAATTGATTCGGCTGATTGCGGTCCATCCCGAATTAAGAGATTTGCCGGATTTGGGATTGGACACCGAAACATTCCGAACCTGGCTACAACTGAACCCAGAGGGCGAAGCGCGCCGGGCGAAGGTTCCGGATGAACCGGTGGAGATCTCTCAGGAATTACTCGCGGCAAACGCGTCGATCAAAGCCAGTCCACAAAGCCAGGCTGCTATGAGGGTAATCGCTGCGAACGGTAAGGATCCTGATGTCGCCAGGGCGGCAAATGACCTTCGCGAAACTCTGCAGACCAATCATCGTCGTCTGCTGAGCAAATTTCTGTAACGGTCACTGCAATCGCTGCAGTGAAGAGATCCCGTAATTTTCCTGAAGCGCTTGCGCTTCGTCGGCGACGCTCGCCGCTTCGAGCTCGATCTGTTTCGGATCTTCCTCGGTCTCGATCTTGATGAAGCCGCCTTCGAGCGGTTGCTTCACCGCCTCGGCGAATTCGGCTAACGACTTCACTTCTTTCCCGTTCACTTTTTTCACCGTGAGGTAAGCGAGATCGTCGTAGCCGATGGTGTTGTTCGCGGGAAGCACCTGACTCATGATGACGACGCGACGATTGCCTTCGGGATAAAGTTCGGATTGATAGCGATCGAGATAAACGAAACGCTGCGGCGCTTCCTTTTGCCAGTTCGGCCCCCATTCTTTCAAATACTGCCGAGAAAGTTCCTGAAGGATGAGCCCGCCGAGAATGTAATAGTTAGGCGCTTGATCGATGTTGTAGGGCGGGATGACGTAATCTTTCGCCGGTCGATGCTCGAGCGTCATCGATAACGTCATCGGTTTTCCCTGCCGCTGGATTTGCAACGGCACGGTGTCGCCGGAAAACGCGCGCGAGGTGAGGAGGTTTGTGAATTCGAGTTTGCCGTAGAACTGATCGACGTAATTCCCGTTTTGATCGACATCGTTATTCCCGACCGAGGTGACGATGTCGCCCGCTTGCAATCCCGCTTTCTCCGCCGGCGAATGCGGCTCGACCGCCGTCACGTAAACGCCGGCCGCTTTGCCAGTTTGTCCCGCGAATGTGCGTAATTGCGGATCGCGCGTGGAGAAAAACGAAAAGCCGGCGGACGGAAATCCGGCGTAATGTTCCTTCGCCGCGTCTTTCAAGAAATGCGCGATAATCGGCGCCGGGATGGCGTCGAGCACTTGCGTGCGCGGATCGAATCGCAGCAGCAAACCGGCGAGCTTGTTGTTTTTGACCAGCGGCACCGTGTAACTGTTTTCGCGGTACTGCATCGGAATGCTGATGCGGTAGCCGAGGAACTGGCCAAGATCGACAGGGTACTTCATCATCTGCACCGTCGTGACGATGCCTTCGGTCACGACGAGCGCGCCGGTCGGTTCGAGTTGCCACGCCGCGATCCGATCGCCCACGGCGGTGTCGCCTGCGAGCTCGAGCGGCGACAGGCCTTCGAGAAATTTTTTATCGGTCGGTTCGAGTAACGCGAGGTTCGCTTCGTAATCGATTACCTTTACGTCCGCGCCGATCTTGTCCCCGGATTCGGCGCGCTCGAGCTCTACGTAATTTTGGTTCGCCACCAAATCCGCCGTGACGATAACGCGACCGCCCTGCAAAACCGCGCCGAGTCCGCGCTTCGAGAACGGCGCCTTCTTTTGCCACGGTTTGAAATAATCGTAGGGCTGTCCGGTCACGTTCACGCGGACTAACGAAAGCTCTTTCGGCTTGTTTCCGGGAATGATCGATTTTGTGGGCGCGTTAGGCTGCGCAGCGAAGATCGACATCGACAAGATCGACATCGTCATTGTGAAAATAAGGCGGCGCAATTTCATCAGGGCTTCGTTGGTGGCTCGGAAGGTTTCGGCTGCGCGCGCAGCGATTGCTCTTCGAGATTCTGTTCGGCCTGCACGTTGTAACGCGCCTTGATTCGCTCACGCGCGGCCTCGACTTGCTTCGGATCGAGCACGAGCGGCGGTCCGTCGCCAATCATGTTGAGCACGAGCCGATCGCCCGGCTGCGCGAGCGCGTCGGCCAAATCGCGCAGCGTTTTGATTTTCTTCCCGTTCACCTCATCGACAATGGTCCCGCGATACGGCGACAGATACGTGTTGATCGGATCGGGTAAAACATTCGTCAGCACGATGATCTCCGGATGATCGACATAAATTTGTTCGAGCACGAAGTAATCGAAGAAGTGACGCAAGCGCAGATCGCTTGGCTGATACGCCTCCATGATCTCGAGATCGAGCGGTTGAAACACAAGCCCGCCGTAAACAACGTATCGCGGCCGCACATCGTAAGCGTGTCCCTGAATCATGTAGGGCGGAATGGTGTCGAGCGCGATCGTCACCGAGACCGGCTGTTTGTCGCGCAACATGTCGAGCTTCACTTTGTCGCCTTTGAATTTTCGCTCGACCACTTCGGGCATATCGACACGCGAACCTTCCAGCTCCACCGTCGCGTCGCTCGCGATCGGGTGATTGTCGATCGACAACAAAACGTCGCCCGATTTCACCTGCCCGTTGCAAGGACCGGCCGCGACGACGGTTTCAATCAGCACGCCACGATCGTCATCCTTCAATCCGAGAAAATGTCGCTGCGCCGGATTGAGCAATTTCAAATACGTTAGGCCAAGATCGACATATTTATCGTAATGCCCGTCGCTCACGTCTTGCAGGAAACGTTTGATCACCGGCGTCGGGATCATGTACGCGACGCCTTGCGCGACGTCGCCGCTGTAACCTTGAAACGCGACGCCCACGACTTTGCCATCCTGCATCACCGGGCCACCACTGTTGCCCGGATTAATCTGCGCGCTGATTTGAATCGCCAGGTGCGAATCAATCGACGAATGCGCATAAAGATTGAAATCGATGCGCGAGACGATGCCCGTCGTGATCGACATGCGCTCGCCGCCGATCGGAAATCCGTAGGCTGACACAGTCGATTCGAGCGCCGGAATTCCGCCGAATTGGAGCGGAATCATGTTCTTGAAAAAATTCGGCGACGAAACGTTGAGCAGCGCGAGATCGCAATCGTGCGCGATGAATTGCACCGTGGCCGGATATTTGTTCGGGTCGCCGTCGCGTTCGACCGTGATGAAACGCGCGTTGCTCACGACGTGCGCGTTCGTCATGATGCGATTGCCGTCGATGACGAAGCCGGCGCCGACGCCGCGCGCGATCATTCCCGCATTCCACGGCGCACGATAATCCGGTTCGACTGCGGTGGTGGTGATGCGCACAAGACTTTTTTGCACCGGACCGTTCGGTCTTGCGGGCATGACCGGGACCGGAACAACGACCGGCGCCTGTTGTTGCGGCGGAGTTTGTCGTGCAAGCGCGCCTGGAAAACCGGGCGCCGTTTCCGCGGGCGACGCTGACGCGCCCGGCATCGATCGCGGAGCTTGTTGCGCGAATAGTGAGGTCGATCCAAGCAGGACGACCGCTGACATGATGAGAAATACGCGCTTCATCTCCGAAAGTCCGAGAAGATAGACGCTCAGACCGAAATGCAAACGAACATGTCGATCTTGTAGATGTCGATCTTACACGCCGGCGCGTTCGAGCAATTCGCCGACGACTTTCTCTGCTTCGAAAACTTCGCGTGCCAGATTGCGCGCCGCGCGCGAATGTTTCGCGTAGTCGCGATTGATCCGTTTCACCGCTTCGCGGATTTCGCCTAACGAACGAAACGAAAACAATCCGCTGTCGCCGCCGTAAATTTCGCTGAAGCCGGTTTCCTGTGTGATGACCGGCCGGCCCGCCGCCAGGTAACAACCGCTGCGATCGCTAAACCAACCGGTGTGAAGTCGCACGTATTGATCTTTCGCGACCGTGAACTCGCCTTTCGATTTGCGGACGTAATCGCGATAGAGCCAGTAATCGACGCTCATTTGATGCGGCGAAGTGAAACGCCAGCCGTTGCGCTCGAACTTCGAATGCAATTGTCGATCTTTTATGTCCGTCGCGAGCTCGAATGTTTCGCCCGCGCGTTTGGGCGCCTCGATAAAGCGAATGAACTCGCGCGATTTGCTCCATAGATATTTTTTGCCGCGCCAGGTGATGTCTTTCAATCCGCTCGTCGACCAATTCGCGACCGATGTAAACACTGCTGCACGCGCCGGCGCTCGACTGGTTTTCCACAAATCGGTCACGATCGGTTGCCGCGTCGGCAGCCATTTGAATCCGTGCGTCGGCACCGGGAATTTTTTTGTGCCGACGAGTTCACCAAAAGTAAACAGCGCGCTGTGACGCCGCAGATAGTCGATTGTCGATCTTACGCGCTTGTCGATCTTGATTTGCTCAACCGCCGGATCGCTCTCGACATAAATAATGCGATCGCTCACGAGCAAATCGTCATTGAACTCTTGCGCACCGCAGATGTTCAGGATCGCGTCGGCGTCCTTGTAAAGCTGGCGAACTTTTTTCAAGGGCAGCCCGACGGTCGGGGTGTTGCTCGCAAATCGCCCGCAATACGACCATCGATTCTTGAAATCGAATTCGCGGCTGAGCTGACCTAAAATTCTTGCGGGATAATCGAGACTTTCATTTGTATCGAATGTTTCGGGATTGTACGGCAACCGTGCGGAGTCTTCGACGTAGTAAACATCGTGTCCGAGTCGCTGCAGACCGACGATGTAATGAATGTGTTGCCAGATAACGCCGGCGATCGGCACCGACCCCATGAAACCCATGACGACGATGCGTTTGCGTTTCACTCCAATCGCCTAACGACTTGCGCCGGATTCCCCGCGACCACGACGTTCGCTTCCACGCTTTTTGTCACCACCGCGCCGGCCGCGACCACCGAATTCTCGCCGACGGTCACGCCTTTCAGAATGACGGCGTTCATGCCGATCCAGACGTTATCGCAAATTTTTACCGGAACAGTTTTCAGCGTTGGTCGCGCGGGCCGTTCTTTGAGAAACGGCGCGACCGCGCGCGCATCGATCAAACGTTGCGCCGGATCGAGCGGGTGAAAATCGGAATCGGCGATGCCGACATTCCACGAGATTAAACAATTCGATCCGATGTCGATCTTGTCTTCGCACATGACGAGCGCGCCGTTGAGCAAAGTGAGATCGCCGACCGTGACACGACCCTTCACGCCGACGGAGAACGAGCAGCCGGCGTAAACGGAATCGTGTTTGCCGAATTTAATCGCGCCCGATTCGCGATTGCGCAGGAATCGAAACACCTGCGCGGTCTCGCAATAAAAGCCGTCGCCCCATTCGACGTTCGGCGGAATCGGTTCCTTCCACCAATCGTCTTCTACATGTCGATCTTCGCGGACGTTGGTCATTCAAATTTTCCCGATGAATAAAGTTTCGCGTAAACGCCACCGCGCCTAACGAGATCTTCGCCGCGGCCTTGCTCGGCGACGCGGCCATTCTCCAAAACGACGATAAGATCGACATCGTGAATGGTGGCGAGCCGGTGCGTCGCGATAATGGTGGTTCGTCCGCGCATCAATTCCTTGATCGTGTCCATGATGGCAGCTTCGGTCGTAGGATCGAGCGCAGATGTCGGCTCATCGAGCAAAAGAATCGGCGCGTCTTTTAGAAATGCGCGCGCGATTCCGATGCGTTGGCGCTGGCCGACGCTGAGATGCGCGCCGCGTTCGCCGACCAGGTTGTCGTATCCGTTAGGCAATTGCAGGATGAATTCGTCGGCCTGCGCGCGCTTGGCCGCTTCCGCAATTTCTTCATCGGTCGCGCCGGGCCGGCCGTAGGCGATGTTCTCCCGGACCGTTGTCGAAAACAACAGCGTGTCTTGCAACACGATCGCGATTTGCGAGCGCAAAGATTTTTTCGTGATCTCGCGCACGTCGACACCGTCGAACGTGACGTTGCCGGAATTTGGATCGTAGAAGCGCGGGACGAGGCTGAGCAATGTGCTCTTACCCGCGCCGGTGCCGCCAACGAGCGCGACGATCTGGTTAGGCGCAATGGCAAGATCGACATCGTGCATTACTTGTCGATCTTGCGCGTAGCCGAAGGAAACGTGGCGGAATGCGATTGCGCCTTGCGCGGATTCGATCGCGACGGCGCTCGGAAGATCGACAACGTCATCTGCGCGTTCGAGCACTTCGAAGCAACGTTTCGCGCCGGCGGTCGCGCCTTCCATCGCCCACGCGGTGTAAGTGAGCGACTCAAGTGGTTGATAGAGCATGAGCAGATACGCGCTGAAAACGAGGAGCGAGCCTAACGATAACGAGCCGGCAAGCACATGCATCGTGCCAACGTAATACATCGCCGCCGTCCCGAGGACCATGAGCGTGCTGATGACGAGCGCGCTGTTCACATTCGTCAGCGTGAGGCGGAGGTTCGCCTGCAAACTTTGTTGCGCCTGCAGATGAAATTGATGGACCTCGAAATCTTCGCGGCCGAATGCGTGCACCATGCGGATTGAACTCAATCCTTCCTGCGCTTGCGTGAGCACCGCGCTTTCATGCTCCTGGATCGAAGTCGATTCGCGGCGAATGCGCGCGGCGAAAAAATAAATCGACCCCATGAGCAGGGGAACGACTGCGAGCGAAAGCAACGCGAGCTGCCAATCAAGTCGCAGCATGATCACGAACGTGCCGACAAGAGTGATTGTCGATCCAAAAATTCCCGTGAAACCTTTGTTGAAGATTGTTTGGATCGCCTGCGAATCGTAGGTGACGCGAAAACTCAAATCAGCCGAGCGCCGCGTGTCGTGAAATTTTAACGAGAGCCGTTGCAGGTGCGAATAGAGCTCGGTGCGAACCTTGAGCAGCGCTTCCAGTCCGACCTTCACGAAAATGTAATTCGTTAGCCAATTGCAGATGCCCCAGAGAAATTGGATGAGCACGAGGGCGCCGCAGAGCAGCAGCACGAGATGGGCGTCTCGATCAGGAATGACGCGATCCACAATAAATTTGAACGGCCAGGGTTTGAGCAAATTCAATCCGATACCGACGAGCGAAAGGATGAGCCCAAGCAGAATCTGCGGCAGGAACGGCCGATAATATTTCAGGACGCGTCGGTAGATCGACATGTTGATTTGCGGTTGGGTTTCGGGAGATTCCCCGACTTCGCGCGCAAAGACAACATGCATCATCTCATCGAGACGTGGTTCAATTGGGTCCTGACCGGCGGATATCTCGGCATCATCGCGTTGATGGCGCTCGGCAGCACGCCGTTGCCGGTGCCGGCCGAAGCGGTCATTCCGCCCGCCGCGTTTCTGGCGGCGCGCGGTGATTTGAGTTTTGCCGGCGTTCTCATCGCCGGGACATTCGGTTCGTATCTCGGCGCGATGCTGATGTATTGGCTGTCGCGTTGGTTAGGCCGGCCGCTGCTCATTCGTTACGGCAGGTTCCTGCTCATAAACGAACACAAGCTCGAAAGGGCCGAAGCGTGGTTGAAGGACTACGAAGCAGGCGGAATTTTCTTCGCGCGAATTCTGCCGATCGTTCGCCATTTCATTTCCATTCCGGCGGGGATCGTGCGGATGAACTTCGCCACGTTTAGCGCGGTGACGATCGCCGGGGCGGCCGTAGCGAACGCGATCCTGGCTTATCTGGGCGCACAAGCGTTCAAACGCCAGCCCGATTTGTTGTCGAATCCGGAAGGCCTTGTCCAATTTATCAAAGGCCAATCGAATTGGATTTTGCTCTGCGTGCTCGTGTTTGCGGCGCTGTATTTATTCGCAATGCGGGTGATGCATCGGCGGAATTGATTGGCAAAAGGTGTCAAAGGTCTGACAGGAATGTCAGAATTGCGTCAGGGCTGACACCATTACCGCCGCGTCTGATAAATTTTACCCTCGGAGAAGTTTGTTTGAACAAAATGGCACCTCATTTGCTCTAAATCCGTGAGCTTGCTCATGAAAACGACCAAACAAATCCTCAAACCCCGTACAAAACTCTCACTCGGCGACCTGATTCTCGCGGTCAGCTCGTGCACGAAGAACACAAAAGAGACCGTCGCCACGGTGGCGGACCTGCTCGGCAGTGGCCGTGTTCGCGTGAACGACAACGGCAAGTTCATCCGCGCCAAGGTTTGCTAGGGTAAGATCGACAATCGACTTTCCGAAGTCGCTCCGGTGCTTTGTCGCCGGAGCGATTTTTGTTTTCGCTTTTTGTCATATCGAGCGAATGACATAAAGTCGCCGCGTGATTGATCGTTATTCCCGACCGGAGATGCGACGCATCTGGTCGGACGAAAACAAATTCGGCATCTGGCTCGAGATCGAGACGCTCGCGTGCGAAGCCATGGCCGAGCTCGGCCAAATTCCGAAAGAGGACGCGGCGACAATTCGCAAGCGCGCCAAGTTTTCCATTCCCGAGATTCTTGAAATCGAAAAGCGGACGAATCACGACGTCATCGCATTTCTCGAGAACGTGGCCGAATCGGTCGGACCGGCCGCGCGTTGGATCCATCAAGGCCTAACGAGTTCGGACATTCTCGATACGACGCTCGCGGTCCAGCTCACGCAGTCGAGCGACATTCTCGCAGCCGACCTGGAGCAGCTAAGATCGACAATCGCCGACCAGGCCAAGCGCTACAAAATGACGCCGATGATCGGCCGCAGTCACGGCATCCATGCCGAGCCGATCACGTTCGGTCTCAAACTCGCACTCATGTATGATGAGTTCGGTCGCGCGGAAGAGCGATTGAAGCAAACGCGAGAGCGCGTCGCCGTCGGAAAACTGAGCGGCGCAGTCGGCACGCACGCGCATCTCGATCCAAAAGTTGAGCGCAGCGTTTGTCAGAAACTCGGCTTGAAGCCGGACACGATCTCGACGCAAATCGTGCAACGGGATCGTCACGCCGAATTCATGACCACTCTCGCGCTGATCGCATCGAGCATCGATCGCTGGGCGACGGAGTTTCGACATTTGCAGCGCACGGAAGTTCTCGAAGTGGAAGAATTTTTCGCGGCCGGCCAAAAAGGCAGCTCGGCCATGCCGCACAAACGCAATCCGATCACGAACGAGCGTTTGAGCGGACTCGCGCGCGTGATTCGCGGCAACAGCGTTGTCGCATTGGAGAATGTGGCGCTGTGGCATGAGCGCGACATTAGCCATTCGAGCGCGGAGCGGATCATTTTGCCGGACTCGTGCACGCTGCTTGATTACATGCTGGTGAAATTGCGCGACGTCGTCGCGGGCTTGCAGGTTTATCCCGAGAACATGGAAAAGAACCTCGGCCTAACGAAAGGTCTGTATCACAGCCAATCGATTTTGCTCGCGCTCACGCGCGCGGGTTCCGAGCGCAAGGCCGCCTACGAAGCGGTGCAACGCGCGGCGATGAAGACGTGGAAAGGCGAGGGGACTTTCGCGGAGAACGCAAAACAGGAACCGGAGATCACTTCGAAATTAGCGGCGAAAGAAATCGATCGCTTGTGTTCGCTCGACATCCACCTGGCACATGTCGATCAAACATTCGCGGCGCTCGGGCTGACCTGACAAGATCGACAATCGCTATTTCAGCGGATTGAGCAGCATCTCGGAGATGCGGCCGTTCGCATCGAGACGGACGCCGGCGATTTCGCAAAACACACCCGTTTGTTCCGACCCGAGCGTGACACGCACCGTTTGCGAGCGGCTTTGTAAAACGATTTGTCCGAGTTCGAAGTTCGTGGACAACTCGACACCGGCGAGATCGAGATGCGCGAGCAAATGCATCGTCATCGGCGCATCTGCGCTCGGAGTGAGCTGAACTTGTCCGCGGGAATCTTGCGGCACGAAATTTAGCGCACCAACCTGCACGGCGGCGTGCGTCTCCCGCCGCTCGAAGGGACGGCGCGTGGGAACGAGACGCAGTTTGTTCACGCGATTATTCGCGTCGAGCTCGGTGCGCCCGAGTTCGAACGCGATTTCTGCCGGAATCGTCGCGGGCGAAATATGAAGCGAAACGGTGAAAGACGAGGGACGGGCGCGAATCGTGCCCATACGCAGGGTCGGCGTGAGGCGCATGGCGACGACCTCGAGATAAAGTCCGAGCACCACTTCGCTCCCGGCTTTTGAAATAACGGGCGTGGCAATCGAATTCCGCACTTCGTCGCTTGCGAGCCGGGGCTGCGTTTCGGGCTCGGGAGGTGCGATTGTCGATCTTATGGGAACCGGCGACGGCGGTGGTGGAGCTGGCGCCGGTTTCGGCCTAACGATTTTTGGTTCGGCCGCGACTGGCTTTGGTTTTAGCCTAACGACCGGCGCCGGTGGTGGCGGCGCTTTCGGTGGCGCTGGTTTTGGCTTCGGCCGCAAACCGAGCGTGAGCGTTTGCTGCACGAGCGCGACCATCGCCTCAGACATAAATGGTTTGGCAATTGTCGCGACGATGTTCGGGAACGCCTCGGCCGCTGCGGTCATTTCGGCAACGTGTCCGGACATCATGACGACCGGAATGCGCGCCGTGCGTTCATCACGCAACAGACGGCGGCAAACTTCATCGCCGTTGATGTCGGGCAAACTGTAATCGAGCAACACCAGATCAGGTTGGAGCGAATCGATTTCCTTCAAACCGGTGATGCCGGTCGGCGCCGTCGTGACGCGGAGTTGCGGATCGGCGAAGGTGAGTGCGTCTTCGACAAACAGGAGCAACATTTCTGTGTCGTCGATGATGACGATTTTCTTTCCAGTCTTTGGCGGTGGCCGGGGTGGTGCGGCTTCGACGGGCGGCGGTGGTGGCCTCTTAACTTCAACCGGAGGCGGCGCAACTTCGATCGGCGCGGGCGGAGTGATTTCGACCGGTGGCGGCGGTGGGACAGGTTGCACTCGCGCAGGAATTCGCCGCGGCTTCGGCTCATTTAACGACGAAAAGAAGATGTCGATCCAAGTTTCGCGAATGCTGCGCTTGGTTGAACCCGCAGCTTCAGTTTCAATTATCTTCGCGTCGTTCCACGCAAACATCTCTTTCAGTGCGGGCCCGTCCTTTCGCTGCCCCGTTTTCGCCTGAACGATCTCGCCATCCTGAATGTAAATTTCGCCGCGTTTACCATCCGCCTCGACTTCGAGCACGATGCTGCGTGCGCCGGCGCATTGCGCGAGCGTGACGTCCGCCACGCCTAACGAGTGCAACGTGGCATGCGTCTCCTCGACATCGATCGCGAGCAACGTTTGCACAGTCGCGCCGAAATCGGCGATCTCGTACGGCTTCGGCAAAAATTGCACGGCGCCGAAGCGACGGAACTCCAGCGCAGTGTCGCTCTTGATTCCACTGCCGATGAGAATTGCGCTCGCGTCCGGACAATTCTTGCGCGCTTGCAGCAAAAATGTTGTCAGACCCGAAAATGCAGGATCGAAATCGATGATGATCAGATCGGGTGTTGCCGATTGAAGCGAGGCGGCGGCTTCATCCAACGTGCGCGCGACAACGACCGCAGATTGCGGCGCAAATTTCTTCAGGGCCGAGCGAATGGCCGCGGCCAGTGCGTCATACTCTTCGATAAGCAGAATGCCACCGGACGATGTCGATCTTGCAGTTGAAGGGACAGATTTCGCAGGCACAGAGCGGGGAAAAGACAGCTTAGCGCAAACGTTGCGCCGTGGGTATGCCTTCTTCGCTTACGAAGAGACGCGCGGCCGTGTTATTCGTAGCGGAGCGCTTCGATCGGATCGAGCGACGCCGCGCGGTAGGCCGGATAGAGTCCAAACCCGATCCCGATGGCCGAACAGACGAGCAATCCGGCGACGGCCCAGCCATAGGGAAAAATCAGCTCAGCTTGAAGCCAGTGCGCGAGCAAATCGCCCACGATGATCCCGAGCACGATACCGAGAACGCCGCCCGCTTCGGAAATAAACACGGCTTCAGTCAAAAACTGCCGGAGAATGTCGCGCCGCCGCGCGCCGATCGATTTGCGCACGCCGATCTCTTTCGTGCGCTCGGTCACGCTCACGAGCATGATGTTCATGATGCCAATGCCGGCGGCGACGAGCGCGATCAAGCTGATAACGAATGCGCCGATGCGCACGACTCCGGCGATGTTGACGAATGCGCTCTTAAGCGAATCGTTCGAGTAAATCTCGAAGTCGTTAGGCTGGTCCGCTTTTAATCCGCGCGCGATGCGCATGGCGCTGATGCCTTTGTCGAAAGTGCGATTGTAAGTGTCGTTTGTGAACGCCTGCGTCGCGATGTTCACCGTGCGTTTCGCTTCGCCGTAATCTTCGAAGAAGCGCGTGATCGGCATGATGACGATGTCGTCCTGGCTCTGTCCGAATGCGGTCCCTTTTTCCGCGAGCACGCCGATGATGCTGTAAGTGTGGCCGCTGACGCGAATGACTTTGCCGATAGGCGATTCGTGCGGAAACAAACGGCGCTCAATCATTTTTCCGACGACAATGACGCGCCGTGAAAGATCGACATCTTCATCGGAGAGATTACGGCCGTAGCCGAGTGTGAATGCGTTCGCGGTCAGAAAACTGCGGTTCGAACCGACCACGAGCAGGCTCGGCGTCGTCTTCACGCCGTTGTAAACCGCCTGGCCTTTCACTTCGTAGGCGAAACACTTCAGACAAATTTCGCGCGCCTCGCCTTCCATCAATTTGAAGTAATGCTGCGCCTGCTGGTAAGTGATGTTGCGGCGGTTGCGGTATTTTTCCTTCACGTCGCCGCTGGCCGAAACGTTCGCCGGATATTTCGCGAATTGGAAAATGTTTGAGCCGAGAAAACTGATTCCGTTCTCGATCGAGTATTGCAGCGCGCCGATCGCGGTCATGACCGAGATGACGGAGAAAACGCCGATCGTAATGCCCATCATTGTTAGGGCGGAGCGAAGCTTGTTCGCCCCTAACGAGCTCGCCGCCATCTTGATGATTTCGCGAAATAACATTGTCGATCTTACGGAAGAGGAACCACGGAGATCACGGAGCGCACGGAGCTATAAAGAGACTTCACCTGGTTCCCCGATGACTTTTCGACGAATTCCGTGGATCAATACGCGCACGTTGAAATTAATAAGCAGGCCAACTTTTAGTCCGCTCAATTTCAGATAGCTGAGCAATTGCGCATCGTGAATCGTGTTGAGCTGATCAACTGCCTTCACTTCGACGAGGACGCTCTTGGCGACGACCAGGTCCGCGCGATACCCGCAGTCGAGCCTAACCCCCTTATAGACGAGCGGAATTGGCCGCTGACATTCAAAAGCCATTTTAGAAATTGCGAGCTCGCGACAAAGACAAGTTTCGTACGCGGATTCGAGAAGTCCCGGCCCCAATTCGCGATGGACCTCAATCGCGCATCCAATAACGGCCTCAGTGACTTTATTAACCTCTTTCTCCAACTCCGTGTTCTCCGTGGTCTCTGTGGTTAATCTGCTCATTCGTATCGCAGCGCCGCCACCGGATCGAGACGCGAGGCCGACCAGGCCGGCGCGAAACCGGAAAACAATCCGGTGAGGACGGAAACGATCATGCTCGTAAAGACCAGGCCAAGCGACAAGTGGATCGGGAAGGACGGCGCTGCCTTCGCGATTCCCGTGCACAAGAGAAAGGCGATGGCCAATCCGATGAATCCGCCTAACAAACAGAGCGCGGTCGATTCGATGAGGAATTGCAGCAGGATGGTGCGCCGCCGCGCGCCCAGCGCTTTGCGCGTTCCGATTTCTTTTGTGCGCTCTTTCACACTCACAAACGTGATGTTCATGATGCCGATCGCGCCGACGAAGAGCGCCAGACCGGTGATAAATAATCCGGCGATGGCGATGGAATTCTTTACCGGATCAAGTGTGCTCTTGAATGCCTGTTGTTCGTTGATCGAGAAATCGTCCTTCTGTTCCGGCTGCAATCCGCGCGCGCGCCGCATCAATCCGGTGAGCTCATCCTTGGCGTCAGCGATTTTAGTTTTGTCTTTCACTTTCACGCGCACATCCGACTCCGGTTTGCCGCTGAAGTATTTGTTAAACGCGCCTAACGGAAGCGCGACCATCGAGTCCCAGCTGAACAACCCGAGAAATGTTCCCTGGCGGGAATTCACGCCCACCACCTTGAAAAGCTGACCGTTAATCAGCACCTGTTTGTCGATCGGATCTTCCACGGGAAAGAGCGCGTCGGCCACGTCGTAACCAATGACGACGACGTTCGCGCCGCCGCGTGACTCGATTTCGTTGAAGAAGCGCCCCTCCTTACAATCGATTGTCGATGTTACGATGAAATCCGCCGTCGTCCCGAGGACGAACACGTTATCGACCTGATTGCCTTCGTATTTGATCGAACGAAACAAACTCGATGTCGGCACGGCCAGAACGAGATTCGAGTTCGGCGTCGCGTCGATCATGCGATTCAATTTTTCGGCATACGCAGTCTCGATTTTTTTGCGGTCGCGATAATTCCACCAATCATCCACCGGCTTCCACGGCCATTGCGTGACGTAGAGCACGTCGTCACCGAGCACGGCCATGCTTTTATCGAACCCGGTCGAGATGCCGTTCACCGCTGTGCCCATCAACGTCACCGCGATAATGCCGATGATGACGCCGAGCGCGGTGAGCGTGGAGCGCGTCATGTTCGAGCGCATTTGCGCGGCGGCAATGCGCCAGCTTTCGGTCAGCTCGTAGAGAAAACGTTTCACGATGTAACTCTGGGGAGCACAGGCCGCCGGCCTGTTGTTTTCGGCGGCCCGCCGAAAAATCTTCGCCGCAATTGCCGTTCGCTCCGCGAGATTGTCGTCGGCAAGCTGTCGGCGACTGCAGGCCAGCGGCCTGCGTTCCCCAGAAACAAAACTCCGTCTCGTATACTCATTGTCGATCTTAGCTGGCCGTCTCTAAATCCAATTCAGGAATAAATCCGGCGTGATCGCTTTCGATAAGTCCGTCGCGCAAATGCACCGTACGTCGCGCATGGGCAGCGATATCGCGTTCGTGCGTCACGAGAATGATGGTGTTCCCGCGCTCGTACAAATCCTCGAGCAAGGCCATGATCTCTTCGCCGGTTTTCGAATCGAGATTTCCCGTGGGCTCGTCGGCGAGAATAATCGACGGCCGGTTTACGAGCGCGCGTGCGATCGCGACGCGCTGGCGTTGTCCGCCGGAGAGCTCGTTAGGCTTGTGTTGAATCCGGTCGCCCAGCCCAACATCGGCCAGCGCCTGCGCCGCGCGCTCTTCGCGCTCATCCGGATCGATCCCGGCGTAAATCAACGGCAGCTCGACGTTACGTAACGATGTCGATCTTGGCAGGAGATTAAACGTTTGAAACACGAAACCGATCTCGCGATTGCGGATCGCCGCCAGCTCGTCGTCATCCATCTCGGCGACGTTTTTGCCATTGAACTCGTATCGACCAGATGTCGGCGTATCGAGACAACCGAGCATGTTCATGAGCGTCGACTTGCCGCTGCCGCTCGGGCCCATGATGGCGAGGTATTCGTTCGCGTGAATTTGCAGCGACACGCCACGCAGCGCGCGCACCGTTTCCTCACCCATCACGTAATCTTTCGTGATGTTTTCGATGTCGATCACGATCCGGCCGCGCGGCCTAACGGATTTACCATCGTCCATCGTAAGATCGACAACTACTTCGTCGATTCCTTGTCGTAAGTGACTTTCGCGCCGTCCTTCAATTTCCGGCTGATCGCGCTGTAGCTTCCCGAGATCACTTCGTCGCCCGGCTGCACGCCGCTTTTGATTTCCATGAACGTGTCGTCGGAAATCCCGGTCGTCACTTTCACGAGCTGCGCCTTGCTTCCCTTTTTCAAAAACACAACCTTGGCCAGCTTCTCGCGTTCTTCGCGCTGCGCCGCCTTCTCCGCTTTTTCGTTCACAAACTCGGCGTTGTTATCGCCTTTATCGCGCTGCGCCATCTTCGCCTTCTTCTTTTCAATTTCTTCCGGACTCAAATTGCTCTCGCCGGTGCGGATCGTCACCGCCTGCATCGGCACCGTGACCACGTCTTTCACCGTCGCCGTCTCGATATCGGCCGTGCAGCTCAATCCCGGCTTTAACACAACATCGTGATCGTCGATTCGAATTTTCACTTCGAAATTGGTCACTTCTTCCTGCGTCCCGGCGCTCGTCGTCTTTCCGGTGTTCGCGATTTGATAAACCGTTCCGTGAAATTTCCGGTCGCCGTACGCGTCGATCTTCACATTCGCTTTGTCACCGGGCTTCACATTTACGACGTCGTTCTCGTTCACATCCACGCGCGCTTCCATGTGATTGAGATCGGCCACCCGCATCACTTCCGTGCCGGCGAATTGTCCCGTCGCCACGATCCGTTCGCCGAGTTTGCTATTTAATATTGTGACCGTGCCGTCGATCGGCGAATAAACCGTCGTCTTCGAAAGTTGATCGCGCGCCTGGCTCGACGCCGCTTCTGCGCGCTCGATTTCGTGCAACGAACTTTCGAAGGTGTTCTTCGCCACGTCGGCCGCGGCCTGCGCGGCGTTATATTCCTGGATCGACATCACCTTCTTCGCGAACATGTCGTCGGCCCGTTTCAAATCCTGTTCCGCTTTCTGCATCGTCGCTTTCTGTTGCAGGTTCGTCGCCCTCGCCGAGCTGATCGCCGCTTCCTGTTGCTCGAGCAACGCCTTGTATGAATCCGGTTTAATCCGCACGAGCAAATCGCCTTTCTTCACCTGCTTTCCATCGTCAACGGGCAGATCGATGATTTCGCCCGCGACTTCCGGCGAGATTTTCACTTCCGTTTCCGGCTGAATTTTTCCCGTCGCCGACACGATTTGCACGATCGTTCGCTTCGTTGCCTTGTCTGTTGTCACCGGGATCGGCTTCTCGCGTTTGCTCAAAATGATCGAGACAACGATCCACAACACGATCAGTCCGATTGCGCCGTAAATGATTTGTTTGCGGCGGCGTGACTTTTTCTGCTTCGCGGTACGGGGCGCGGGCGTGGCTGTGGCGGCTTGGTGCATTCGAGGAACGTTCGCAGGGGCGACGGCGTCAGATTTAATCCGAGATTCGACCGTTGGAAAGGAATTCCCGTTCATTCGGCATGGTTAGGATGCGCCGGGGAATCTGTTTGGATTCAATGAACTTCCGCCAGAATGGACGATGTCGATCTTGCGCGGATTTGGGCGATGGCCCATTGCGCGTGCTCGGCGATCAACGGCTCCGGATCGATAGCCGCGTGCTCGAGCGCGGGCAGATCGGATTCCTCGCCCACATTTCCCAGCGCGACGCAGACATTGCGCAAAAATCCGCGCCGCTTGATTCGTTTGATCGGCGAATTGCGAAACAGGTTACGAAATTCCGCATCCGTTAGGCGCAAATAATCGCGCAACGTAAATGCAGTTGTCGATCTTCGCGCGGCGAAGGCGGATTCGCGCGAGACCTGCGCGAAGCGATTCCACGGACACGCCTCAAGACAATCGTCACAACCGAAGATGCGATCGCCAATGAGCGGTCGTTGTTCCAGCGGGATCGAACTCTTATGCTCGATCGTCAGATACGAAATGCATTTGCGCGCGTCGAGTTTGTGCGGCGCGGTGATCGCGCCGGTCGGGCACGCATCGATGCAGCGCATGCACGTTCCACAACGATCCCGCGCCGGCGCATCCGGTTCGAGCTCGAGCGTCGTCAAAATTTCCGCGAGGAAAAACCACGTCCCGAGTTTCTCGTTGATCAACATCGTACTCTTGCCGTGCCAGCCGATTCCCGCTTCCGCGGCGAAGTCGCGTTCCAAGACCGGCCCGGTATCGACGTAACATTTCTGCTCCCCGCCAAGCTCGCGCAGGAACATGTCGATCTTGCGCAATTTCGCCTCGATCACATCATGATAATCATCGCCCCGCGCATAGCGTGCGATGCGCCCTTCCTTCGCGGCCGCGGCATCGCCCTGGAAATAATTCATCGCCAGCACAACGACCGATCGCGCTCCGGGCAAAACCAATTGCGGATTGCGCCGCTTCTCCGCTCCGCGTCGCATGTAATCCATCTCGCCGTGCGCGCCCTCATCGATCCATGACTCGAACTCGTTCGCGTGGGGCGGGGGACCGCAGCGCACAACGCGACACACATCGAAGCCGACCTCCTGCGCCAGCCTAACGATGCGCGCTTTCATGTCACCGCGCACTCCTCGATTCGTTTCAAAATCCAATCGGCCACTTCGTCCTGCTTCATCGTGGAAGTATCGACGCGGAAATCGGCCGCGCGTTCGTAGAGCGGAATCCGCTCGCTCAGTAATTCCTCCATGCGCTTGCGCGGATTTTCGGTGCGGAGCAGCGGGCGATTCCCGCGCCGCGACGCGCGCTCGAATAACGTGCCCTCATCCGCCTGCAACCAGATGATGAACCCGAGCCGTTTCAAAAGATCGACATTTTCATTTCGCAAAATCGTTCCGCCGCCGGTCACGACAATCGTCGGCTTCTCCGGCGTGAACGCGCGCAACGCTTCGGTTTCGGCTTCGCGAAATTTTTCTTCGCCGAATTTCTCGAAGATTTCGGGAATGGTTAGGCCGAACCGTTTCGCCACCGTTTTATCCAAATCGAAAAGATCGAGACCGGCGCGACGTTGCAACCATCGGCCGACCGACGATTTGCCCGCGCCCATCATGCCGATGAGGACGATCGATTTCCCGCGCGAATCCATCGCGCAATATCGCGTGCAAGATCGACAATTGAAAGATCGACATCTTCATTCCAGTGTGCGCCATGGCTGAATCGAAATCATTGGTCGCAGTAATCATGGGCAGCACGTCAGATTGGGAAACGATGTCCGCCTGCACGAAAACGCTCGACGAGCTCGGCATTCCGAACGAAGCGCACGCGCTTTCGGCGCATCGCACGCCGGATGCGGTCTCGAAATTCGCGCGCGAAGCGGCGGGTCGTGGAGTCCGGGTCATCATCGCGGCCGCCGGCGGCGCCGCACATCTGGCCGGTGTCGTCGCCGCGCATACCTGGCTGCCGGTTTTGGGCGTCCCCATGAAATCGGCGCTCAATGGACTTGATTCGCTCTTGTCGATCGCGCAAATGCCCGGCGGCATTCCCGTCGGAACGCTGGCCATCGGTTCTGCCGGCGCGAAAAACGCCGCGCTGCTCGCGGCCGCCATTCTCGCCACGTCCGACGAAAAGATTCGCGCGAGCCTGGAGGCGTTTCGCCGCAAACAAACGGAGACCGTGCTCGCCGCGAAACTGCCGACGTGAAGACTGAGATCTCAACTGACCCGAGTCGGGCGGTTGAATTGCTTCGCAAAGACGAAATCGTCGCGCTTCCGACCGAGACCGTTTACGGCCTGGCCGCAGACGCGCTCGATCCGATCGCCGTCGCGAAAATCTTCGAAGCGAAGGAGCGACCTTCGTTTGATCCATTGATTGTTCATCTCCCGGATTTCAATTGGTTCGAACGAGTTGCGAATGTTCCTACGCAAGATCGACAATTGGTTCTTGCACTCACGGAAAAGTTTTGGCCGGGCCCTTTCACCATCGTTTTGCCGAAACGCGAGATCGTTCCCGATATTGTCACCGCCGGTCTGGACACGGTCGCTGTCCGAATCAGCGCGCACCCGGTCTTCAGCGAAATCATTCGCGCGTTTGGCGGTCCTTTGGCGGCGCCTAGCGCGAATCGGTTCGGCCGAATCAGCCCGACGACCGCGAAACACGTCGCCGATGAATTACAGATTCCGCTCGTCATCGACGCGGGCCCGACGGAGCACGGTCTCGAATCGACTATCGTCACGTTGAACCACGGCAAGATCGACATCTTGCGGCGCGGCCCGATTACAGAAGAGCAGTTGTCGATCTTCGGCGAAGTCACTCATTCAACCGCGACCGAAATTTCAGCGCCTGGACAAATGCCATCGCATTACGCGCCAACCAAACCCTTGCGGCTGGTCCACAGCGCGGATGAGATGGGCGACGAAGGCGTCGGATTGCTCGCGTGGAGTTTAGAGCCGCGCGAAGATTTCGCCGCGATCCGTCGTTTGAGCCCAAAACAAGATTTGCGCGAAGCGGCGGCGAATCTGTTTCGTTATCTGCGCGAGCTCGACGCGAATGAAGATGTCGATCTTATCGTTGCAGAGCGAGTTCCTGATCACGGACTCGGCGCGGCGATAATGGATCGGCTGCGGCGCGCGGCTCACCGTTCTGATGCGCCAACGCCGCCTCGATGAATCCTTTGAAGAGCGGGTGCGGCTTGTTCGGCTTGCTCTGAAACTCCGGATGATACTGACAGGCGACGAAGTAAGGATGATCGCGCAGCTCGATTAATTCGGCCAGTGCGCCGTCGGGCGACGTTCCGGAAATGGTGAACCCTTTCGCTTCCATCTGATCGCGATACTTCATGTTGAATTCGTAGCGATGGCGGTGCCGCTCGCTCGCTTCGGTGCCGCCGTAAATTTTTTCGGCGATCGTTCCCTTCTCGATCTTCGTCGGCCACGTTCCGAGGCGCATGCTCGCGCCTTTTTGTTTCACGCAGCGTTGTTCTTCGAGCAAGGAGATCACCGGCTCCGGCGTCTTCTTATCGAACTCGGTGCTGTTCGCGTTCGTTAGGCCGCAAACGTCGCGGGCGAATTCGATCGTCGCGACCTGCATGCCGAGGCATAAACCGAGATACGGGATTTTGTTTTCGCGCGCATATTTCGCGGCGCGAATTTTTCCTTCGACCCCGCGTTCGCCGAATCCGCCCGGAATCAGAACGCCGTCCACATTCTTGAGCGCAAGATCGACATCTCCATCCAACGTCTCGGCGTCGATGATTTTGAGGTCGATGCCGGAATCGTGACTCGCGGCCGCGTGGGTGAGCGATTCGTAAATACTCTTATACGCGTCTTGAAGATCGACATATTTTCCCACGACCGCGATTTTCACCCGCTGTTTTGGACTAACGACTCGCTCGACGAACTTGCGCCAGTTCGTTAGGTCGGGCTCGGGCGTTTGCAGATGCAATAAGTTGCACACGAGCTTGTCGAGCCCTTCCCCGTGCAACATGAGCGGATATTCGTAAATCGAATGCTTCACATCGCGCGCTTCGATCACCGCTTTTTCCGACACGTTGCAAAACATAGAAAGCTTCTGCCGGCAATCGCGATCGATCGGTTGCTCGGTGCGCGCGATCAGTACCTGCGGGTGCAAACCGATCTCGCGCAACTTCGCCACGCTTTGCTGTGTCGGTTTCGTTTTGATTTCTTGCGCCGCTTTGATGAACGGCAACAGCGTCACGTGCATAACGACCACGTTCTCCGGGCCGACTTCGAGAATAAATTGCCGGATCGCTTCGAGAAACGGCAGACCCTCGATGTCGCCGGTCGTGCCGCCGATTTCAGTAATGACAACGTCGTATTTGGATTCGTCCGACAATTCGCGGATGCGATCTTTGATCACGTCGGTCACGTGCGGAATGACCTGCACGGTCTTGCCGAGGTAATCGCCGCGGCGCTCTTTCAAAATAACTTTCTCGTAAACCTGGCCGCTCGTTAGGTTGTTCGCGCGCGAGAGGACGCAGTTCGTGAAACGCTCGTAATGGCCAAGATCGAGATCGGTCTCGGCGCCATCGTTCAACACGTAAACTTCGCCGTGTTGAAACGGATTCATCGTTCCCGGATCGACATTCAGATACGGGTCGAACTTCTGGAAGACGACGCGCAATCCGCGCAACTCCAGCAACGTTCCAAGGGAAGCAGCCGCCAATCCTTTGCCTAACGAACTGACCACGCCGCCAGTGATGAAAATGTATTTCATCGATGGCTTCTCCGTTTGGCGCGAGCGAGTTTTTGCTCCAGCGCTTTCGCATCCTGCGGCGTGTCAACGCCGGGCGAACCATGTTTGGTGACGAGCACATGAATTGTTACACCATTTTCCAATGCGCGCAATTGCTCGAGACGCTCCGCACGCTCGCGCCGCGTCTGTTTTAGCTTCACAAATTTCAGCAACGCGCTGCGCCGAAACGCGTAGATGCCCTGGTGTCGCAAAACCCTCGCGCCTTTGATCGGCTTCCGCGAGAAATCGAGCGCGCGTCCATTTGCATCGATCGCGACTTTGACTTGATGCGGCGAGAAGATGTCGATCTTGCGCGTGAATGGATGTCCGGCGGTGACGATGTCGATCTTGCGATTGCGTCGCAACGTCTTCACCATTTGGTCGATCAACCGCGGCTCGATCAACGGTTCGTCGCCTTGAATGTTCACGACGACATTCGCACGCTTCTTCTTCGCAACTTCGGCGATGCGATCCGTTCCACTTTTATGCGAACGCGAAGTCATGATGAGGTCCGCGCCCCAATTTTTCGCCGAGTTTGCTATTCGTTTGTCATCCGTCGCGATAATGACCGCGTCTAAACTTTTCGCGCGGCGTACGTGTTCCCACACGCGTTGCAGCAAAGGTTTGCCCGCGATCGGATGAAGCGGTTTGCCGGGGAAACGAGTCGAGGCCCAGCGCGCGGGGATAATTCCAATCGCGCTATTCATGCTTCTGGGGAGCACAGGCCGCTGGCCGGTCGGTCGCGGCCGCCGGCCGAGACATTCTTCATTCGAGTTCGCTTCGCGAAAATGTTTTCGGCGAGCCGCCGAAAACTGCAGGTCAGCGGCCTGCGCTCCCCGGAAACAGAGTTCGTGTGATTACGCTTCACGTTCGATCACGCTGACAACACCGGGTAAATCGTCGGCAACGAAGTCCGCTTGTGTTGTATCCGTCTCCCGGCCGTAACCGGTGCGCACGAGAATCGTTTTCACACCTGCGGCGCGACCGCATTCGAGGTCGCTTTGTTTGTCGCCGATGAAAAATGACCGCGCAAGATCGACATCTTGCTCGCGCGCGGCTTGCAAAACCATTTCCGGCGAAGGCTTGCGGCATTTGCAGCCGTCGTCAGGCAAATGCGGACAGTAATAGGTCGCGTCAATCGCGCCGCCGAGTTGTCGATCTAACTCGGCTTCGACCGCTTTGTATTGATCGTGGGTGAAGTATCCGCGACCAATCCCGCTTTGGTTGGTGATGACGATGAGTTTGTAGCCGGCCGCTTTCAGTTTGCCTAACAATTCGCGCACGCCCGGCAAAAGATCGACATCTTGCGGGTCGCCGCAGTAATCGACATCGCGCATCAAAGTGCCGTCGCGATCAAGAAAGACCGCGGGCGTCATTTTCAAAACTGGCGACAAGCTCAGCGCGCGACACGGTCGCCGTTCCCAATTTCCCGACCACAACGGCGCTGGCGTGGTTCGCGATTTCGGCGGCTTCAATCGGCGTCGCATCGCACGCGAGCGCGAGGGTGAAGAGCGCGATGGCGGTGTCGCCCGCGCCGGAAACGTCGAACACTTCGCGCGCTTTCGTCGGAATGTGATGCGGCGGTTCGTTTTTTTGAAACAACATCATGCCGTCTTCACCGAGCGTGATGAGGATGTATTTCGTGTCCCATTTTTTCAGCAGCGTCTCGCCGGCGCGCATAAGATCGACATCTTCATTTGGCGGCCCGCTCGGGTCACGCCACGGAATTTCGGCGGCGAGGAACGCTTCGGCGCGGTTCGGTTTCACCACCGTCATTCCATTCCAATCGACGCGATGCCGCGGATTCGGATCGGCCGCGAGAAGTTTTCCAACGGCCGCGTTTGCGACTTGCGAAATCAAATCGGCGGTCAAAAAACCTTTGCCGTAATCTTCGAAGATGATGGCGTCGGTCTCGGGCAATGCTTTTGAAATGGATGCGGCAACTTTTTTCACTTGGGCGGCGGAAGGGCTGAGGACGCGCTCGCGATCGACGCGAACGACCTGTTGCTGCCGCGCGACGATGCGCGTTTTCACGATGGTAGGGAAGTCGCCGTCCTCGATCGAATGGGACATGTCGATCTTGCATTCGCCTAACAAATCGCGCAGTTGCTTCCCGCCGCGGTCCTTGCCGATGAGTCCAACGACGCCGACGCTTTCGACAAATTCGCGCAGATTCCGCGCGACATTCGCGGCGCCGCCTGGAAAACACGATTCGCCCGTGACTTCGACCACCGGCACGGGCGCTTCGGGCGAAATGCGGCCGACTTTACCCCAGACGAATTCGTCGAGCATGAGGTCGCCAATGACGAGAAAGCGTTTTTCCGATGCGCGCGTCAGGATGTCGGCGAGGCGCGTTGGTGTCATATTCTGCGGTTTAATTGTGGCGGAGCGATTTGTGCGGGACCGACTTCTGCTTAGAATTGGCATCATTAATCCTGAATACGCAGGCGAAATCAACAGTCGAAGCTCGCAATGAGGTCATTTATTAATTTCTGCAGACTCGGTGTGTGCATCTCCGTCGGCCTAACGACGGCGGCGCGGGCGGCCCAGGCGCCGGCCCGCCACGTGGACGAACGCATCGACGTTAAGAACCTAAAGCTATCCACCACGGTGCAGGATGTAGTCGTGCCGTTGCCCGGGGAAATTTTCACTGCGCTCAACAAACTCGGCTCGGTCAACTGGGGCGAACATGTGCGCACGGACAAGGGCGGCAATTTCATGGAGCGTCCGCGAGTGGCGCTACTGCTGGGCACGGTCATCGCCGACGGTTTCATCGCGGTGCAGGCGCAGAACGCGCCGGCGGTGAAAGACATCGGCCAGCGCGTCTTGAAATTGTCGCAGCAAATCGGCGTGGGCAATTCGATTACGCCGCACGCGAAAGCGATCATCGAGGCGGCGGACAAAGCGCGCTGGGAAAATGTGCGGCTCGAGTTGGATCGCACGCAGAAAAGTGTGCAGGACGCGATGAACGAATTGCACGACGAGAAACTTTCGCAGCTCGTTAGTCTGGGAGGTTGGCTGCGCGGAACGGAAGTCCTGACCGCGGTGGTGACGAAGCGCTTTTCGCCGGAAGGCGCGGAGTTATTGCATCAACCGGATTTGCTCGTGCATTTCCAGACGCAATTGCAGCAAATGCCGGCGGACAAAGCGGAATTCAAAGCGCCGATCATTCACGAAATTTCCGAAGCGCTCGGACAGGTGCGGCCGATGATCGAAGTCAGCGGGCCGGCGAAGATTACGCAGGAGTCGGTGAAGAAGATTAACGACATCACAACGCGGCTCGATTTTGGGATTGTGACGAGGGAATAGCATGAACTCACGGGCGAAAATTTTTCTGATCGCGTCGGCGTTGTCGATCTTGTCCGCCTCAGGCGGATTGATCTTCGCTTCGGTTGACGACGCGCAATCATTCGCGCTTGAAGCGGCGGCGCCGTACGTGAAAGAAGGCTTCCAGGTGCGCGAAGATTATTGGGGCGGAGACCTGGGCTCGGGCGAAAAGAAGGCGGTGCGCCAGCAATTATTCAAGGGAAACGAGTATTGGTTTTGGATGGGAACCGAAGTCGAGCGCGCGAAAATTTCCGTGCACATTTACGATTCGGAAGGAAAACTGGCGGAGCAACCGGACGGCTGGGAGAAAGGCCATTTCGCCGCCGCGCACATCATTCCGAAAGCGACCGGAAGTTATTTCATCATCGTGGCGGTCGAGGAATCGCCGGAAGAACGCACGCACTGGGCGCTCGTTTACGGTTTCCGCTGATTTGTCATGTCGAGCGCAGTCGAGACATCTCTTACTGGTCGATTAGAGATTCCTCGACTTCGCTCGGAATGACAGAAACATGACTGAGACACGCACGCTCGAGTTCGAAAATCCCCGCGCCGTCCAGTCGCTTTACGCGAACGACCCGAAATTGCTCAAGCGCATGGAGGATTCGTTAGGGGTGAAAGTGACGACGCGCGAAGGCTGGGTGAAAATCGAAGGCGAGCCGGACAAGATCGACAAGGCGCAACGCGTGTTCGATCAACTCGAGCATGCGCGTCAACAAGGCGTCGAAATTCAAAAGCACGAATTTAATTACGCGCTCAGCGCGGTGAATGAACCGACCGACGGCAATGTCGGCGAGCTGGCGGAAACGAAGATCACGGTCTCGCCGCGCAAGCCCGCGATCGTTGCGCGCTCGGCCGGTCAACGCGCTTACATCGAGGCGATCAAACAACACGATATCGTTTTTGGGATCGGACCGGCGGGCACGGGCAAAACTTATCTGGCGGTGGCGATGGCAGTGGCGGCGTTGAAGAAAGATTTGGTGCAACGAATTATCCTAACGAGGCCGGCCGTGGAAGCGGGCGAAGCGCTTGGATTCTTGCCGGGCGATCTCGAACAAAAGATCACGCCGTATTTGCGTCCGCTGTACGATGCGCTGCGCGACATGCTCGAGCCGGAGGAAATGGAGCGATTGATCGCGCGGCAAACGCTCGAGATTGCGCCGCTCGCTTACATGCGCGGCCGCACATTGCACAACGCCTTCATCATTCTCGACGAAGCGCAAAATACGACGACGGAACAGATGTTCATGCTGCTTACGCGCATGGGACCGCATTCGAAATGTGTCGTGACTGGCGATATCACACAGGTGGATTTGCCGCCGAACAAGCGCTCCGGTTTGGTCGAAGCGTTGCAGGCATTGAAGACAACGCCGGGAACTGCGATTGTTTATTTCACCGAGCGCGACGTGGTGCGGCATGAACTGGTGCGCGTGATCATTAACGCGTATCAGCAACATCGTTCGCCGACGCCAAGCCGGAAATGAAAGATCGACATAACACAAGATCGACATGTTCGATTTCCTGAAACGCCGACAACTTCTGCGCCGCGGGCTCGCTTCGAAAAAAGTGCGCCGCCGCCGCACGCATAACGAATTCCTGCAAAGCCTCGAGCGTTCGCTCTGGGTGAAGATGTCGATCTTCGCTCTCTTCATCGGCGGTCTCGCCTTTCTCGTTTTCAGCGGACAACAAGCGGAACCGACGAAAAATTTCGTGATCGCGCTGCTCGTGCTCGCGATGGCGATCACCCAGTTGTGGATCAATCAGCCAAAGACGATGGCGCAGAGCTCACGCATTCTGCTCGTTTTCGGCGTCATCTTCGTTCAGCTCGCGATCACAAAACTCGTGCTTGTCGTTTGCAACAGCGGACACTATCGCATCCTCACGCCGCAAATGGGCGCGCTCATTACGCCGTACGCGCTCGCGGCCATGACGCTCAGCGTGTTGATGGGGCGACATCACGGATTGTTCGCGGCGGTGTTCGCGAGTTTGTGGAGTAGCATGCTTTTCGGACTGATCGACGCGCCGATTTTGGTGACGAGCTTGATTAGCGGATTCACAGCGGTGTCGCTGACATTGCAGGTGCGCAAACGCAACAAACTCATCCGCGCCGGATTCGGCGTCGGCGTCGCCATCCTTTTGTTATCGCTCGCGTTCGGCGTCATCGGGCCGATCGATTTCTTTTCTATCGCGAAAAATGACTGGCGCATGCTCGGACTTCAGGCGGCCTACGCCGTCGGCAACGGAATCGTCACGGCGATGATCGTCGGCGGCGCCTTGCCGATGTTGGAAAATCTTTTCCAAGTCACGACCGACATTTCGTGGCTGGAAGCGTCGGATTTGAATCATCCCTTACTGCGCCGGATGACCATCGAAGCGCCGGGCACGTATCATCACTCGTTAGTCGTGGCGAATTTGGCGGAAGCGGCGGCGGAGGCGATCGGCGCGAACGCGACCTTGTGCCGTGTGTGCTCGTATTTTCACGACATCGGAAAACTGGTGAAGCCGGAATATTTCACCGAGAACATGACGCTCGATCGCAATCCGCACGACGATCTTGCGCCGACGATGAGCGCGCTCATCATCATTTCGCACGTGAAGGAAGGTGTCGATCTTGCGCTGAAGGATAAACTCAATCACCGCATCATCGACATCATTCAGGAGCATCACGGCACGTCGTTAGTCTATTATTTTTATCAGCGCGCATTGCAGCAACAGGAAGACGCGCGCGAAGGCGGCAAGATCATGAAATTGCGCGAGGAAGACGTGCCGGAGGTGCGCGAAGAAAGTTTTCGTTATCCGGGGCCGAAACCGCAAACGAAGGAGAGCGCAATCGTGAGCCTGGCCGATATGGTCGAGAGCGCGTCGCGCAGTTTGGAAAAACCGACGCCGCAACGGATCGAGCAACTCGTTAACGAATTGATCGAGGAACGAATCGCCGACGGCCAGCTCGACGATTGCGATCTTACGCTGGGCGATGTGAAAGTGATCAAGGAACGCTTCCGCTTCACGCTCATGTCGATGTTGCACAGTCGCATCGCGTATCCGCGCGACACGAAACTGACCGCCGTGCGCGACGATGGTGTGCGTCCCGACGCGATGGCCGACCGGCGCAAACCGCCGACCGCGCCGCCTGTTTCTGCCGCGTGAACGACGCGTCCCGAACGCTGCGCGATTGGCGGGCGGAGTTTGCCATTGTTCTTGGCTCGGGTTTGAGCGGGGTTGTGCCTAACGACGTCGAGACGATCTCGTACTCGGAGTTCGCGGATCTGCCGAAGCCGACGGTGTCGGGTCACGCCGGGAAATTTGCTTTGGGCAAGATCGACAACGTACCGGTGATATTCGCGCAAGGCCGCGTGCATTTGTATGAAGGACATTCGGCCCGCGATGTCGCCGCGGGTGTGCGGTTACTTTCGAATGCCGGCGTGAAGAGATTGATCCTGACGAATGCGGCGGGGACTTTGAATCCGGATTTCAAGCCGGGCGAATGGATGATGATTACCGATCACATTAATTTGACCGGAACGAGTCCGTTGTTAGGCGCGCCGCAATTTGTCGATCTAACGGAGGTTTATTCTTCGACGCTGCGCAAACGTTTCAGCGAAGCTGCGCGTAAGATCGACATGGTACTTCGTGAAGGTATTTATGCCAGTGTGCTCGGCCCGCAGTACGAAACGCCGGCGGAAGTGCGCATGCTGCAACGGCTCGGCGCGGACGCTGTCGGCATGTCGACCGTGCTGGAAGCGATCCAGGCGCGCGCACTCGAAATGGAAGTAGCCGCCTTTTCCTGCCTGACGAATTTCGCCGCTGGCGTAACGCAGGCCGGATTAAGTCACGCCGAAGTGCTCGACGTTGGGAAAAAAGCGTCGACGTCTTTTGCGCAGTTGTTGAGCGCGGCCTTGAAATGAAAACGCAATACGATGTCGTGATTCTCGGCGCGGGCCACAATGGACTTGTGGCCGCCAGTTATCTCGGGCGCGCGGGGTTGAGCGTGCTGTTGCTGGAGAAAAACGATTACATCGGCGGCGCCACGACTTCGCAGAAAGTTTTCCCGGAGTACGATGCGCTGCTGTCGCGCTATTCGTATCTCGTTAGTCTGTTTCCCGAAAAGATCATTCGCGATTTGGGATTGAAACTGGAATTGCGTCGGCGGGCGACCGGATCGTTCACACCCTACGTGCGCGAGAACGGCGAGCATGACGCGCTGCTTCTGAGCAACGTCGATGAAGGGACGAGCCGACGTTCGATTGTCGATCTTACGGGAAGTGAAGTGGAGTTCGATCGACTGCAAAAATTTTACGAACTCTCGCGCGTGTTCGCCGAGCATACATGGGACAGCATGCTGGAACCTCTCGTCTCGAAATCGGAAATGGCGAAGCGTGTCCCCCCTGAGCCGTGGCGAAGTTTGGCGGAAGAACCGCTCGGGCGCGCGATCGAGCGTCATCTCGAGAACGATCTTGTGCGCGGACTGGTGCTGACCGACGCGAAGGTGGGAATCTTCACACACCCGCACGATCCGTCCTTGTTGCAGAACCGTTGCTTTCTCTATCACCTGATCGGAAACAAAACGGGTGAGTGGAAAGTTCCAGTCGGCGGAATGGGTGCGGTCGCGCGAGAACTGGAGCAAACAGCGCGAAGCGCCGGGGCCGATCTGGTAACGGATGTCGATCTTACCGATGTCGATCTTAGCGGGAAAAAGAAGACCGTTCGTTTCTCGATCGGACGAAGAGAGAAGGGGGTTGAGGCAAAATTTTTGCTCGTGAATTTCGGTCGCAACGTGCTCGCGAAATATTCCGGCCAGCGTTACAAACCCGCGGCGGTGGACGAGGGGAGCGTTTTCAAAATGAACATGCTGCTGCGTCGTTTGCCGAAATTGAAGGCGAAGAAATACGATGCGCGCGCGGGATGGTGCGGCACGTTTCATAGCGACGAAGGCTACGAGCAAATGAATGTGAGTTACGAGCAGGCGGCGAAGGGGCGATTGCCCGATCACACGCCGTGCGAGGTGTATTGCCACACGCTGACCGATGATTCGATTCTCTCGCCCGAGCTGCGCGTGCAGGGTTTTCACACCATCACGCTCTTCGGTCTCGATGCGCCGTACTCGTTGTTCAAGATCGACAACGACGCGATGCGAGCGCGTGCGCAGGAAAAATTTCTCGCGAGCATGAATCAATGGCTGGAGGAACCGTTGGAAGATTGTCTCGCGCGCAACCGCGACCTCAGTCTTTGCGTCGAGAGCAAAAGCCCGGTCGATATCGAGAAATCGTTAGGGATGTATCACGGAAATATTTTCCAGGACGCGCCGACGTGGCCGTTCGCGACGAGCGAGGACCAAGTGGGCACGTGGGGTGTGGAGACCGAATGGGAAAACGTTTTTCTGTGCGGCTCGAGCGCGCTGCGTGGTGGCGCGGTGAGCGGAATCCCCGGGCACAACGCCGCGCGCGCCGTGTTGGGAAGATGTCGATCTTAGCTAAGGATACGCGATGCGGTAAAATCGCATCGTTAGGCCATCCGGATTGGGATCGATAAACTCGAAGGTGCCGTCGGAATGGGCGATCGGCGAGCCGATGGTGTGAAAAGTATTCGGCGATAAATCCGGCGACGCTTCGACGCGATTCGCGACACTCGGGACACCGCTGCATTCAAGAACGGCGTGACCATCAGGATCATGTTGGATCGACATGACGTTTAGCGCCGGGGTCGGGATCGCGCCGGTCGGCAACGGCCAGACGTAGGCGCCGCGGCTACGCGTCCAAACCGAAAGCGTTGTCGCGCCACGATCGATCTGCATGTCCCAGATCATGGCGTGCGGCAGGCCGCTATCGAATCGATACCAAATGGGCGAGGCGACATTGATGTCGTTTGTGAAATACAAACCGAAATCGGTGCCGGCGAAAACTTGCTGCGGCACATTCGGATTTGCGATGATGGAATCGACCGGAATATCGGGAAGATTTCCGGTTTTGTTAGTCCAAGTAAATGAGGCGCAGCTGGCAGTGCACGTTACTTGAAAGACGTGGCCAGGCGTGGACGGCGTATTGTCGTTGAATCCTCCAACAGCGGCATACGCGATGGGAGCGGTCGTGGTCGTAGGATCGAATGCAACATCGAGAATGGGCCGGTTAGGCAAAATGGCGTTGCCATTAGTGAGATCGATCCATGTCGATGTATTGGCGCCGCTGCCCATGCCACGACCGATCTGCACATTGCCGTCGTTGGTGCCGACGATGACGGTAGTTTGATCTTTCGGCTCGAATGCGAGCTGATTGATGAAGGAGCGATTGCCTAACGACTGTTTGGTGAGATTGGCCGGACTGTTCGCGTACCAGTTCGACCCGGCGGTGATTGTTTCCCAAACGCGCACGGTGCCGACGACAAGATGGAAGCAGCCGGCCGGCGGACAATCGTTCGCCACATTTGTCGGGTCGCCTTTGTAAATCTCGTACGGCAGAACGAACGACTGCGTATCTGCCGTCCAGCCGCCAGTGATGTCGCTCCACGATGCGCCGCTCGCGGTGCAATTGCTCGTACACGCATGCACATGCCCGCTATTATTTCCCTGGAAAAAGCGGCCGCCGACGGGATCGATGCGGGCGAAAAATCCGTCGCCGCCTTTGCCCGATTGCCATTGCACTGGACCGGACGGCGTGCCGGAAAAAGTGACGGAGCCGGAGCCGTTGTCCTGCGCGCCGCCGTTCGCCTGCGGATTCGCGGCGGTTGCGAAATTCGCGCTGATGTCGCCGGAGTAGAACTCGATTGTGTTCAGGCCGCCATCCATGTTGAACCACGTTGGATCGACAGTCGAAGTTGCGGCGTTCGCGTTCGTCGTGGCGTGCACACCGCCGTCGTTTCCGATGAGCAAAATATTGGAAGAGCCTGGGACGAACGCGAGTGCGTGTTGATCCGCATGGACGACGGTGCCGCCGCTGTAACCGCAGGAGGTATCGTTCCAAGAGACGTTGCCATTCTGCCAAAACCAAACATCGAACGTATCGAAGAACGCGCGGTCGGGATTATTCGGATCGACCGCGATGCCCTGGTCATACCAATTTTGATTGTAATCGCCGGCGCCATTGGCGCAGTTGCGCAACGATGCACCGGGCGATCCCGGAATTTGCGTCCAGGTCGCGCCACCATCGGTGGTGCGATATGCGGCGTACTGACAGCCGGGATTGCTGCCGCAACCGCTGTTCGAGTTAGTCTTAATCGATTGCACCTGCGCGTAGATGTAATTCGGGTTGCTCGGCGCGACGGCGATGTCGATCCTGCCCGCCTGATTTCCGGTGGTCGCATTCACGTACGCGGTGCCGCTGGTCGCGTTCACTCCCGTCCAACCGTTCGCGTTCGTCGTGATCGGCGTGAAGTTGTTAGGGCAGCCGCTCGCCGGCAACGTCCCTTTGTAAATTCCGTTCGCGCCATTTTGGTTGAGATCGTATTGCACCGTGGTCGCGAATCCGCGCACGCCCACAGCCGCGACGATGTCGGTGCTCGTTCCATTGTCGATCAAAGCGAGACCGGTGATGTCTTGTCGCATCGTGTTAAAGCCGTTCGTTAGGCACGGCCCGGTCCAGTTCGTCCCGCCGTCATAAGAGAAATACAAACCGGTTTTGGTTCCAGCGACGACGTTGTTGCTGTTGCGCGGATCGACCCGCACTTTGCCGACCGATTGATACTGCGGGAATTGGCCGGCCGGTTCCGGTAACGGCGTTCCGAAAACATTTTCCCCGAGCATGATCCAGCTCGCGCCGGCATCACTGGATTTCAAAATGCCGTGGCTGCCCATGGAGAACGAGCCGTAGTTCAAATCGCCCGTGCCGGCGTAAATGGTGTTGTGATTGTTCGGGTCGATCGTCAGCGTATCGATGCTGATCGTCGCCAGAATCGGATCGTCCGTCACCGACGCCCACGTTGTCGATCCACTGCAGCAATTCGTCGTCTTCCACACGCCGCCGCCGACCGAGCCGGCGTAGGCCACGATGCTGCCGTTAGTTGTCGTTGTTGGATCGACAACGATGTCGTTGATGCGCCCTTCGGTTGTCCCGTAATTAAAACAACCGGAACAACCGGTCATGCGCAGCGGTTTCGGGCCTAACGACGTAAACGCATTCGGATTCAGCGCTAATGCTGCGGATTGGCTCGCGGGCGATCGCCCCCGAGTATTCTTCGCCGCGATCGGAGCGCGGCGACCCAGTGGCAGGCGCCGCGGAATTTTTGCATCCTGATCGACTGCGCGTCGCACCCATCCCGGGTCGAACCGGCCTGTCGGATACGTCACTCGATCGTGCCATTGCAACTCGAGTCGATCGAGGTCTTCACCTTTTTCGCCGAGCACCGGCATGTAACGCTCGGGCTCGGATGATGAGTGCGGCGCGTGCGCAGCAAAAAGCGCGAGCGCGACGCCTAACGAAATAAGCGTGAAGGCGACAAATCGCCGAAGGCCGCGGCGAATCACAAATCAGGTCGGCGCGCGCGCGGTTCTCGATCTTTCGTGGTTGCGGTCGATGGTTGCGTGACGAACGGTCCGCCCTCCATCGGGGCCGCTTCGCTGAATGCGACATCGGGCATTTCGCTCGGCAGACCTTCGAGCGGGAATTCCTTTCGCAGCGGAAAGAACGGATAGCCGTCCCACATCAGGATGCGGCGCAGATCAGGATGCCCTTTGAATTTGATTCCCATCATGTCGTAAATCTCGCGCTCGTGCCAGTTCGCCGTCGGCCAAATATCGCTGACCGTTGCAAGATCGACATCTTCTGCCACGCGCAATTTCAAACGCAAGTGCACGATCAACGTCATCGAGTAAAGCTCGTAAACAACTTCGAAACGCGGCTCGCGATCGGCGTTGTCGATGCTCGTGATGTCGATCAAATAATCGAACGAAAGATCGTCGCGACAGAATCTGGCGATCTCGCGCAGGTCGTCCGGCGAAATGGTAAAGGTGGTTTCGCCACGGAATTCCGTTTTCTCCAGCAGCTTCGGGCCGAGCAAACGGCCTAACGATGAGAGCAGCTCCGGTCCGGTCACGCCACCACTTCCTCGATTTCCCTGGCGAGCTTCGGCTTTTGCATTCGCAGCGCCGGCTCGCGCGAAATTTTCTCCTGCAACTTCATCAAACCGGCGATCAACGCTTCCGGCCGCGGCGGGCAACCTGAAATGTAAACATCGACTGGCAGCAATTGATCGATGCCCTGAAGCACCGCGTAACTTCGATACATTCCGCCGCTTGATGCACACGCGCCCATGGCGATGCACCATTTCGGTTCGGGCATCTGTTCCCAAATTCGTCGGACCGCGAGCGCCATCTTATAAGTGACCGTGCCGGCGACGATCATGACGTCGCATTGGCGCGGCGAGAAGCGCATCACCTCGGCGCCGAAGCGCGCGATGTCGAAACGCGACGCGGCCGTGGCCATCAGTTCGATCGCGCAACAGGCCAAACCCATCGGCATGGGCCAGAGGGAATTTTTGCGCACCCAGTTGAGCGCGGCGTCGAAGCGCGTAAAGATGACGTTGCCTTCGATCTTCGAGTCGTACGCGGTTGAACGTTGTTCCGCCATCGCGCAACAGTAATCCACGCACGCAAGATCGACAATTGTAAGATCGACAATGACGGATTCGAACAATACCCGCACGCATCTCGACCAACTCGAGAGCCAATCGATTTTCATTTTCCGCGAAGCATTTCACGCGTTCAAAAACGTCGTCATGCCGTGGTCGATGGGAAAAGATTCGAACGTTCTCATCTGGCTCGCGCGGAAAGCATTTTTCGGCCGGGTCCCATTTCCGGTGTTGCACATCGACACCACTTACGAATTTCCCGAGATGCTCGAATTCCGCGCGTGGGCGGAGAACCATTACAAACTTAAGCTCATTGTGAAGATCAACGAGGAAGCGCGCGCGCGCGGCGTTGGTTACGAAACGCACGATCCGGTGACGGTCACGCACGAATTAAAAACCGTCGCATTGCAGCAAGTGCTCATGGAGTACAAATGGGACGCGATCATCACGGGCATTCGCCGCGATGAAGATCCGACGCGCGCGAAGGAGCGATATTTTTCGCCGCGCAATGCGCAGATGGAATGGGATTACAAGGATCAGCCACCGGAATTCTGGGGACAATTCGCGACCAATCCCGGCAAAGGCGAACACGTGCGCGTGCAACCGTTGCTCGACTGGACCGAGGTCGATATCTGGCGCTACATCCAGCGCGAAGCGATTCCGATTCCGAAAATGTATTTCGCGCGGAACGGCAAACGTTACCGTTCGTTAGGCTGTTCGCCCATCACCACCCCGGTCGAAAGCAACGCCGCGACCATCGACGAGATCATCGCCGAGCTCGAAACAACGAAGACGAGCGAGCGCGCCGGCCGCGCGCAAGATCATCACGAACGCAATGCGATGCAAAAGTTGCGTGCAAAAGGTTTCCTGTGACGAAGATCGACAATCGCAAGGTTAAAATCGTGTTCGTCGGCCATGTCGATCACGGGAAGTCGACATTGATAGGCCGCATTCTTCACGACACGGAGTCGTTGCCCGAAGGGAAGATCGAGCAAATCAAAAAGGCGTGCGAAGCCGAGAAGATGGAGTTCGAGTTCGCGTTTCTGCTCGACGCGCTGCTCGAAGAACAGGAGCAGAACATCACCATCGACACGACGCAGATTCCGTTTCGCACGAAGAAGCGCGAATACATGATCATCGATGCGCCGGGGCATAAGGAATTTCTCAAGAACATGATCACAGGCGCGTCGAATGCGGACGCGGCCATACTCGTGATCGCGGCGAGTGAAGGGGTGAAAGAGCAAAGCCGGCGTCACGCGTATCTGCTCAGCATGCTCGGGATTAAACAGATCATTGTGGTCGTGAACAAAATGGATTTGGCGGATTGGTCGCAGGACCGTTTCAAAGAAATCACGACCGAGTACCGAAAGTTCCTTGTCGATCTTGGAATGGAAGCGCGCTGTTTCGTTCCGGCTTCGGCGAAGACGGGCGACAATGTCGCGAAACGCAGCGGCCTAACGAAATGGTATCACGGCCCGACCGTGCTCGAAGCGCTCGATGCCACCGAACCGACGCCGCCACTTGTCGATCTTCCATTGCGTTTCTGCGTTCAGGACATTTACCGGTTCGACGAACGCCGCATTATCGCCGGACGAATCGAGACCGGACAACTGAGGGTGGGGGACGAGCTGGTTTTCTCGCCGGCAAACAAAACTTCGACCGTGCAATCGATCGAAGAATGGAACCGCAACGGCACCGCCATCGCCGGCGATTCGATCGGCATCACCTTAACGGAACAGATTTTTGTTGAGCGCGGTTACATCGCTTCGCATCAAAAGGACACGCCGATCGAGACGAATCGTTTTCACGCGGATTTGTTTTGGATCGCGCGCGAACCGATGCGCGTGGGCAAACTTTACAATCTGCGAATCGCCACGCAGGAAATGAAAGCGCAGATCGTATCGATCGAATCGGTGCTCGATTCATCGACGCTTCAACCGAAGATCGACAACGACACGCAGCAGCTCGAGCGCAACGAAGTCGGCCGCCTAACGATTCAGACACGCGCGCCGCTCGTGATGGATAATCACGATCGCGTCGCAAATCTCGGGCGCTTTGTTCTGACCGATGAAGGCGTGATCTGCGGCGGCGGCATTGTCTTTGGCGGCATGTACACCGACCGCGTCGCGGCCAAGAGCAAAAACATCTTCTGGACCGAAGGCAAGATCACGCCTCCGCAACGCGCGATGCAGTTAGGCCATCGCGGCGCGGTTGTTTGGTTCACCGGCTTGAGCGGCGCGGGAAAATCGACCATTGCGCAAGCGCTCGAGCGCGAGTTGTTCGCACGCGGTATGCACACTTACGTACTCGACGGCGATAACATCCGCCACGGATTGAATTCAAATCTTGGGTTCTCGCCGGAAGACCGCGTGGAAAATATTCGGCGCGTGAGCGAAGTCGCGAAGTTGATGGCGGACGCCGGGACGGTCGCGATCACCGCGTTTATTTCGCCGTATCGAATGGATCGCCGACGTGCGCGCGAGATTGCGCTCGAAGGAAAGGCGGAATTTGTCGAAGTGTTCGTGGACGCGCCGCTGGAAGTTTGCGAAGCGCGCGATCCGAAGCAGCTCTACAAAAAGGCGAGAGCAGGGGAGATTCGCGAGTTCACTGGCATTGACGCGCCCTACGAGCCGCCGGAGGACGCGGAGATTGTCGTGCACACGAACACGCAAAGCGTGGATGAATCGGTCGCGACCATTCTCGAGCAACTACTCCCGCGTTTGCGACCGGAGGAAGCAAATGCCTAACGAGCAACATGTCGATCTTACGATTCGTCTGGCGGAAGCGGCCGATGCGGAAACGCTGGCGCGATTAATGGGCGAGCTCGGTTACGAGACGCGCGTTTCGGAAATGCAGATGCGGCTTGAGGCAATCGCGCAAGACCCGTGCTATCGAACATTCGTTGCGGTGAAGGCCGGAAAAATTTGCGGAATGATCGGCACCTTCACGCACTTCAGCTACGAACACAACGATCCGGGCGGACGCATTCTCGCACTCATTGTTTCTAACAGTGAACGCGGAACTGGCGTTGGGAAAAAATTAGTCGCCGCGGCGGAGAATGATTTTGCGCAACGAAATATTCGTCGCATCGCGGTGCAGACTCATTTGCGGCGCAAAGACGCGCACGCGTTTTACGAAAGCGTCGGCTATGAAAAAACCGGCTACCGTTATGTGAAGACGTTGGCCGCGGCTGCGGATTAGATCGACAATCGCAAGATCGACAATTACGCCACGCGCGTGGCGAGCCGGCCGCCATCGTAATGGTCGGTCGTGAAATTGACGTGGCTGGATTCGATCACGTCGTGCACAATTTTTCCGAGCTCGGCTGCTTCGTACGGTTTCGCGATCACGCCGCGGAAACCGAAATCCTGATAACGGCTCATGGTCGCGTCCGTGGCGTAACCGCTCGAGACAATCGCGTTCACTGTCGGATCGATTTCGATAAGTTTCTTGAGCGCTTCCTTGCCACCCATTCCGCCAGGCAGCGTGAGATCGAGAATGACGGCGTCAAATCGTTCGCCCGCTTCAAGTCTTTCGCGATACGTGTTCACGCCATCGAGCGCGGTCGCAGCCTGGCTCACTTCGTAGCCGAGATGCGACAAGGTGAAATCGACGAGCGCGCGGATCGCTTCTTCGTCATCGACCACGAGCACGCGACCGGTCCCGGTGATCGTTTGATTCATCGGCAACGTCGATTCCGCGACCGGAAGATCGACATGTACGGCCGCGGGCAAAAAGACGGTGAAGACCGAACCGCGATGCAATTCGGAGTCAACCGTGATGAGGCCGTTGTGATTTTTGACGATGGAATAAGTGGTGGCGAGGCCGAGGCCGGTGCCTTTCGGTTTGGTGGTGAAGTACGGATCGAAGATGCGCTTGAGATAATCTTCCGGAATGCCGACGCCTTCGTCGCGAATGGCGATGCGGATGTACTCACCTGGTGGAAGATCGACAATCGCATCTCCGTCGTGGGTGTAATTGTCGCAAGTGACGCGCAAGGTGCCGCCGTTCGGCATCGCTTGGTCGGCGTTAACGACAAGGTTCGCGATGACCTGACTGATCTGGCCCGGATCGATTTCCGCCGGCCACAAATCCGCGCCGAAAGAAAATTCGCTGCGACTGTGACTGCCGCGCAACGAGAAGCTGACCGTGTCCTGAATAAGTTTGCCGATCGACGCGGTCTTTTTAATGGGCGCGCCGCCGCGGGCGAAGGTGAGAAGTTGTTGGGCGAGATCGCGCGCGCGCATCGACGCGTTTTTCGCATCGACCAAACGAGTCGCCATTTCGTCGTCGGGCGGAAGTAGGAGCGACGCGAGGGAAATGTTGCCGATGATGGCGGTGAGAAGGTTGTTGAAGTCGTGCGCAATGCCGCCGGCGAGCAGGCCGAGTTGTTCCAGGGTCTCGGCTTTGCGTCGCTCGGCTTCATTACGTTGACGCTCGGTGATGTCGCGGAAGACGAGCACGACGCCGACAACGTCGTTCTTGTTGTCGCGAATGGGGGAGGCGACTTGTTCGATGACGTATTCGTTACCGTCGCGCGAATTGAGCGTGGCGTTTTCCGGGAGACTGAGAAGGATCGATTGCGCCTCGTTGCGATAGCCGCTCTGTTGCGCGCGCGCTTGCGCGGCGACATCGAGAGCGACGTTGAAGACTTCCTTGAGCGGTTGCCCGACCGCTTCGGCCGAAGACCAACCGGTTAGGCGCTCGGCTTCGTTGTTCAACATGATGACGCGGCCCTGCACGTCGGTCGTGATAACGCCGTCTCCGATGGACCGCAGAGTGACGGCAAGACTTTCTTTTTCGGCGGCGATTTCTTTTTCGAAACGTTTTTGCTCGGTGACATCGCGGACCATCGCGACATACAGCTTCTGGCTGTCAACCTGCATTTCGCTGAGCGACATCTCGATCGGGAAACTGACGAGCTTGCGCGTGCGACCGACCGCGAGCGTCATGTTGCCGGTGCGCTTGGCCAATTCGGGCCACGAACACGGCACCGGGTTGCCATCGGCTTCATGTCCGTACCATTTCGGAACGAGCTTCGTCAGTTTGTAACCGACGAGATCTTTCTCGGTGTAACCGAACATTTTTTCCGCGGCCGGATTGATCGAGAATACGACGCCGTTCTCGTCCAGCGTGATCATGCCATCGAGAATGTTTTGGATAATCGAGCGGATGCGCGATTCGACGCCTTCGAGTTTTTCCAATTGCCGCCGCACGAGCGTGAGGCTGTAGCTGTTCGAAACGACAAGTAGTCCGACGCCGAGCAACGCGAGCGCACCGAGCACGCAGGTTTTGATCACGCGTTCGCGTCTGGCGGCGGTGGTGCGCAGTTCGTAGCTGCTCAGTTGGGCCGCTTCGAAAGCTCCGAGGCGATTGCGAATCTCCGTGATGAGCGCATCGCTGTTTGTCTTGGTCGTGACGGCGGCGACGTCTTTGTTGCTGCGCTTGGCTTCGATCTCCGGATTCGCTGCGCTGTTGATCCAACGTTCGACGTCCGCGCGAATGTTCGCGAGCGCTTCCGCCTGGCTCGGCGCATTCGCAATCAAGATCGACAAGTACCCATTGTAAGTATAAAAATCCGCCACCGCGCGGCGATATCCTTCGGCGAAAGCATTGTCGCCGGTGAGGAGGAACCCGCGCTTTTCCTTTTCCATTTCTAAAATCGCGCGCTCGAGTTTCGGGAGGAAATCGAGAATCTGCGTCGATTGCGCAGCCCATTCCTGCGCCACCACGCGCTGGTTCAAGCTGATCTGCTCTTCATCCTGGATCTCCTGGAGGATGGCGCGCGCCTGATCGAGTTGCGAATTTCCTAATGGCGCCGGTCCGGTCGCCAGCGCCTGTCGCTGCTTGATTTCCGGCAGCGCCACGGTGTCGAGCCAGTTTTGCACGACCTCTTTAACTTTGATGATGCGCTTGCGTTGCTTTGGCGCGTTCAGGATCTGCGACGTCAAATCGTCGAGACGTTGCTCGATCGAGTTGCGCTGCCGATCGAAAGCTTCCAGATACGTCTTATCGCCGGTGAGAAGAAAACCGCGATGTCCGGCTTCCAGCGATGCAATGTCGTTTTCGAGCAGGCTGCTCAATCGCATCACCTCGATCGTGTGTGAGCGCATCGCGTCCTGGAGGTGATTTCGAATTGTGACGAACAGGAAAATCCCGGCCAGGAGAATAATGACTCCGACTCCCGCGGCCGTGCCGGAGAGCAACTTAAAATGAAAATGTTTTTGGCTGAAAAGCCACGCGCGCGCTCGCCTCAAACCGGCGAAACGCCCCTCTTCATACGCGTTAGCGCCCAGCAGATCCTCGGAGTGGCCCATTATAATTATGAGAAAAGCAGGTACTCTGCCATTCCGAGTCGCCTAACCGTGCGTCGCGACTTATTGCTTCTTCAAGCAGCCTCGGTGCCGCGCACGCCCAGATTAATATCGCACCCGCACCAGAAACAAACCGCACGCTGGCGCGGTCGTTCGCGCACGCGGTTTTGTTCCGCGCAATCGTTCGCGAAGATCGACAATCGCCATTTTCTTTAAACCGCAATCGACCATCGCGCCGGTCAACATGCGCGCCATCTTATATAGAAAGCCGGCGCCGTGGAATTCGATCTCGATTAACTCTCCGCGCCGGCGCAGGGTCATCGTTTCCATTTTTCGCCGCGTATCTTTTTCGAGTTTGCCGCGATTCGCCGCGAATGCGGCAAAATCATGTTCGCCCTCAAACGCGCGCGCCGATTCTTTCATAAGATCGACATCTAACTTTTGCGCGATGTGCCACGCGCGTCCGAGCTCGTGCGGCGGCAAGGCTTCGCCATTCCAAATTCGGTAACGATAGATTTTTCCCTTCGCTGAAAAACGCGCGTGGAATGATGGCGCGACGTTTGTGCATCGCATCACGCGAATCATCGGCGGCAATATCGCATTCATCGCACGCAACCAGCGCGCCGGCGTGAGATCTTTCGCAAGATCGACATGTGCGCATTGCGCGAGCGCGTGCACGCCCGCGTCGGTGCGCCCAGCGCCTTGTACCCGCGCGCGTTCACCGCCGATTTTGTGAATCGCGCGCTCGAGATGGTCCTGAATCGCGTTGTTGTCCGGTTGACTTTGCCAGCCGGAAAACGGCGCGCCGTCATAAGCGACGATCAACTTGTAACGTCGCGACATTGTTCCCGATCCAAAAACGCCTGCAGGATCATTTGCGCCGCGACTTGATCGACATACCCGCGCGTTTCGCGCGTTTTCTTTCCGGCGTCGCGCAGCGCGCGTTCGGCCGCGACGGTCGTTAGGCGTTCGTCCCACGTCACAACTTCGCAACCAACTTTCGCGCGTAATTGTTCGGTAAACTTCTGCGCTTCTTCCGCCGCGGCTCCAAGCGTTCCACTCATATTTTTCGGAATGCCGACAACGACGATGTCGATCTTGCGCTGCTTCACAAGATCGACAATGCGCGCGATCGCATCCTTTCCAGCGGCGACGGTCTCAAGCGGATGGGCCAGCATGCGCAGCTCGTCCGAGATCGCGAGACCAATACGCGCGCGACCGTAATCGACGCCGAGAACCGGATTCACTGCAATTCCGGCGGCAATTTTCCGACCAGGTGCTTGATCTTTTCCGCCTGATGCCGATGACAAACGAGCAGCGCATCGCCCGTGCGCACGACAATGAGATTGTGCACGCCGAGCAGCGCGATCTTTGCGCCGTCGTCACTGAAGACAATGTTGTTAGTCGAATCGCTCATCGTCGTCTCGCGATTGGACGCGTTCCCGTGTTCGTCCTGCTGAAAATATTTCGCGACCGCGCTCCAGCTTCCGACATCGTCCCAATCAAAACCGGCTTCGACTGCGAAGACGCGGTCCGCTTTTTCCATGATCGTGTAATCGAACGAAATGCGCGGGAGCTTGTTGAATCGCTCGCGTAAACTTTTTTCGAAGTTTCCTTCGGCCCGCAGTTGCGAAATGAAATCGGCCAGCTTCGGCGCGTGCCGATTGAATTCGCTTAGCAACGTCGGCACCGACCAAACGAACATGCCCGAGTTCCAGCGAAAATTTCCACTCCGCACGAATGACTCTGCAAGATCGACATTCGGTTTTTCGCGAAAACGCACGACACGATACACGCCCTTTTTCTTCATCGCTTCGCCGAGTTCGATGTAACCAAATCCCGGACAGGCCCACGTTGGTTTGACGCCGATCGTGACCAGTCCGCCGGTTTCCTCTGCGGTCGTGGCCGCGAGTTTCATCGTCTCCTGAAATGCCGCCGCATCTTTGATCACGTGATCGGCTGGCAGAACAATCATCGTCGCCGCGTGATCGCGCATCGCGACCCAACCAGTGCCGAGCGCGATCGCCGCCGCGGTGTCGCGTTTCGCCGGCTCGGCGATAATGTTCTCGCGCGGAAAATTCTTGAGCAACTCGCGCACAGATTTTTCCTGCTCGACGTTCGTTAGGATGAGAATGCGTTCGCGCGGAACGAGGCCGTCGATGCGCGCGAGCGTTTCTTCGAGCAGCGTTTTCGCCGACACGAGTTTGAGCAACTGTTTCGGACGCGCCTTGCGGCTCAACGGCCAGAAACGTTCGCCGCTGCCGCCGGCAAGAACGAGCGCGTAAAGTGGTTGCGACATGTCGATCTAAGCTACGCTTTGGCGCAGAGCGCGACGATTACGTCCGATTTTCTCTCTTGCAAAACGAGGCGCTTAGCGTAGGCGATGTGTGCTTTGATATCCATGCCAAAAACTCCGGAGCCGCTCGCCTTTGAGAGCATGCTCACGCTTACCCGCACCGCTATCGGTTTGGGAATCGGAATGCTTCTCGCCGATCGCATTAAGCGTCCCGCGCGCAACGTCGCCGCCATCGCGCTCGTTTCTGTCGGCGCGCTCGCCGCTGTCCCGTTCTTCGTTAAACTCGCGCTCGAGCAGATCAATCGTCCGGAATCGGATCGCGTTCAGCGTAAGCGTTTGCGTTCTATTCGCGACGACTCCGGTTATCGTTCCGAAGCCGACGCGTTTTAGTGCGGCGCAATTCCGCGCATGCACGCAAGATCGACATCTTCTCCTGAGACGTTACTGGGACGCCGCCGCTGTTCTGTCGTCTTTGGAATTCTCGCTGTCGTCGCGGCGATCGTACCGTTGATCATTCCGGTTGCGTCTGTTCCAATCAATCTAGCAACGGCGCATTTCGCGGTCGGATTAGTTTTTATTTCCGCGGCCGCGATCGCACTTGTTTGCGAGCATTTTCGATTAAGGCGCTGTTGGTGGTTTCTGCTATTCGCGCCGATCGCGCTCGTTCCAGCAGCATTGGATGCTGCAACCATTCTAATCTGGAAATTCAGGGGGTTCGCACCATAGATGCACGCAAGATCGACATCTACTCCTGAGACATTGCGCGAACGTTGCGCCGAAATTTTGCGCGAAGAAGCGCAATTGCGTGAAGGCGGCGGCAAAGCCGGTCTCGATCGTCAACGAAAGTTAGGCCGACTTCCCGCGCGCGAACGCATCGCGCGTTTGCTCGATAAACCGGACGATTTTTTTGAAGTCGGATTGTGGGCGGCTTACAAGATGTATTCCGAGTGGGGAAACATCGCGGCCGCGGGAACGGTTGCCGGCATCGGAACTGTCGCCGGCGTTCCGTGCATGATAGTCGCTAACGACGCGAGCGTGAAAGCGGGCGCGTTCTTTCCTGCAACCGTGAAAAAGCTTTTACGCGCGCAACGCATCGCCTTCGAATGCAACCTGCCGCTGATTTATCTCGTCGATTCGGCCGGCGTGTTTCTGCCGTTGCAGGATGAAATTTTTCCGGACGAAGACGACTTCGGTCGCATCTTCCGCAACAACTCAGTCATTTCCGCTGCGGGCATTCCGCAATTCGCTGCCATCATGGGCAATTGCGTCGCGGGCGGCGCGTATCTGCCGGTCTTGTGCGATAAAATTCTGATGACCGAAGGCAGCGGTCTTTATCTTGCCGGGCCGTCGTTAGTCAAGGCCGCCATCGGACAAATCGTCGAACAGGAAGAGCTCGGCGGCGCGAAAATGCACGCGGAAGTGAGCGGCACGGTCGATTTTTACGAAAAGGATGACGCGTCATGTTTGAAACGTCTGCGCTCGTTAGTCTCGGTTTTGCCCGAAGCAGGATCGACAACTACTAAGATCGACAATCAAATGCCGAAACCGGCGAGCGACGGCGAGAAGATTTACGATCTCGTTAGTCTTGACGGCCAAAAACAATACGACGTACGCGACGTTCTCGGCACGATCATCGATAAAAAATCTGCCGACGAATACAAAGCCGATTACGGCAAAACGCTTCTCACAACTTACGCGCGCATCGGCGGTCGCGCCGTCGGCATTGTTGCGAATCAACGTCTGCCCGTGCGCACGAAAAAAGAAGGCATCCAAATGGGCGGCGTCATTTATTCCGACAGCGCCGACAAAGCCGCGCGCTTCATTCTCGACTGCAATCAAACCGGCATCCCGATTATTTTTTTCCAGGACGTCACCGGCTTCATGGTCGGCAAAGATGCCGAACAAAGCGGCATCATTCGCAGCGGCGCAAAACTCGTGAGCGCGGTCAGCAATTCAACCGTCCCGAAAATCACCGTCGTCATCGGCGGTTCGTTCGGCGCCGGCAACTACGCGCTCTGCGGCAAGGCTTACGATCCGCGCTTCATCATTGCGTGGCCGAATGCGCGTTACGCCGTCATGGGCGCGGCCCAAGCGTCCGACACCGTCTTTTCCGTTTTGAAAAAGGCGCGCGAACGCGACGGCAAAGCCAGCGCCGAGGAACTGGAAGAATTGCGCATGCAGGTGAAAGCCAATTACGAAGAGCAGACCGACATTCGCTACGGCGCCGCGCGCGGCTGGGTCGACGCCATCATTCAACCGCACGAAACGCGCGATGTGCTCGTGCGTTTGTTAGGCTACGTCACGCGACCAGCGGCCCACGCGCATTTCCACACCGGCGTCATTCAAACGTAAGATCGACATCTTCTCTTCTCTTTTGTAGCGGCGGTCTCTGACCGCCGATTCTTTGTCGTTTGCGACGGTCAGAGACCGCCGCTACAAAGAAAGATTGTATGGCCGTCGTCCTCATCGAAAAGCTCACGCCGCAGATCACGGTTTTGACGTTGAATCGTCCCGAGCGTCGCAACTCGCTCACGATCGAATTGCTCAACGAACTGTGCGCCGGAATTAAAATGGCGTCCGATCAGCCTAGCGAACGCATTCTCATCTTGCGCGGAGCCGGCGCGGCGTTCTGCACCGGGCTCGATTTGAAGGAAGCGCAGAACCAATCGAAAGCGCATTCCACCGCGGAGATGGTCGCGCGTGCACTTGTCGATCTTAGCCAGACGCGCTTGGTCACCATCGCCGCTGTGCACGGCGCCGCGGTTGCCGGCGGAGCGGGCCTTATGTCCGCGTGCGATTACGTCGTCGCCGCCGAGAAAACAAAAATCGGTTATCCCGAAACGCGCCGCGGTCTCGTCGCCGGACTCGTCATGACATTTCTGCGACGTCAACTGCGCGAGCGCGACATTCGCGAGCTGTTGTTAGGCGCGGACTTAATCGAGGCGCAACGCGCACTCGAGATCGGTTTGGTCAATCGCGTCGTTCCCGGCGATCAAGTCATGAGCGAAGCGCAGAAATTCGCCGACCTCGTTTTGCAAGGCGCGCCCAACGCCGTCGCGCACACCAAACGTCTCATCGAAGAACTTTCCTGGCGTGCCGTGAAAGAAGATGTCGATCTTGCGCTAAAGCATCACATGCAAGCGCGCGAATCCGCCGAAGCGCGCGAAGGCATCGCCGCCTTCAACGAAAAACGCGCGCCGAATTGGACGAAGTGAATTACTTACGGCGTCGAGGTGGGAACGAGTGCGCCCTTCGGCAAATTGCTCGGACGCGTCGCGAGATCGTTTAAATCAAACATCGAGAAGTCGCCGTTCGCCAAAACGATCCGGCCGTAGGTGGCCTTGCCAATAAACGGCTTAAAAATATCTAGGTGGACATGGAAGCTCGGAATGTCGCGTGCGTTCTCTGGCGTAAGTGGATCTGCCTTCAGCGTGGAGTGTTCGCCAGGCACCGCAAGTTTCCCGATCGGTTTCCAATTCCATTCTCGCGGAGTGGTACCGGTCGTGATCTGGGCCTCGACCGGTACCCAGAACTTTCCGTCAGATGTCTTCACACCATCAATTGTCTTTGACGATTTAGTCGTATTCTCAACATCGAACTGACCAACCAAATGGCCGACGGTGCACGTAACGTAGCTTAACGGATAACTAATTTGCGACATCGGCGCACCCGGAGCGGGCTCATTGATAAAGCCTCGGCCCCAACTGGACTCATCACCCGCCCGAATGAATGTTACGACCGCTAAAAATAATAAAGCGACAGCGACGCGCATTGCCTAACGAGACGCGGAGGAAGTCGCCTGTGCTTTCGGAATTTTAAAATTCTCGATCATCTCTTTCACGTCGTGCGCGAAACTGGCGGCGCCGGCGCCGTTGATGACGCGATGATCGAACGTGAGCGAGAGCGTGACGACTTCGGCGGTCTGATTGTTTTTGCCGTTCGCGATGATTTCGTGATGCGCGGTGCCGATGAATAATGTGCCGACGGACGGCGGAACGACGATGGGCGCGCCCACTTTTACGCCGAACGCGCCTAACGAGCTGATGACGACCGGCGCGTTCATGGCATCGACGCGGCCACTGCGCGTGGCCGCGATGGCGTCGTTGTAAACTTTCACGAACTCAGGCCAGCTTTTTTTGTTGGCATCGACAATCACGGCGGTGGCGAGACGGTCCTGATCGAGCGCGACGGCGACGCCGAGATCGAAGTTTTCGTTTTCGACGATGCGATCGTCTTCCATCATCAAACGACGAAACGGCGGATGTTTCTCCATCGCCCTAACGACCGACCAGGCGATCATGGCGGAAGGCGATGGCGCGGTCTTGCCGTTTTTCTTTTTCGCCGCGTCGCGCAGTTTGCGGATGGTGTCCCAGCGCGCGTCGATTTGCAGGTTCGCCGGAATAACCGCGGAAAGTTTGCGCGTGATCGTCGGCGAAAGCGCGGGCTCGATTTTTCTGTAGTGGCCGCTGTCCTCAGCGGCAGGATGAGATGTCGATCTTGCGCCGTTTGGTTCTGCCGCCGAGACGGCGGCCCCTACAGAAGAAGCTTCGCCTAACAAAATCGTCCCGAGCTCCTGACCGATCTCGACCGTGTCGCCGACTTTCGTATTCCATTCGCCCATCGTGCCGCTATGGGACGATTGAATGGGATAAACCGCCTTGTCAGTTTCGACTTCGCAAAGTTCGTCGTCGGGTGCGATCGCATCGCCGGGATTTTTCAAAAGCGAAACAACTTTCGCGGCGCGAATACCTTCGCCCATGATCGGGACTTTGATCGGTTCGGTCGCGCCGGTTGCTTGTTTTCTGTAGAGGTCGCTGTCCTCAGCGGCAGGTTGTTTGTTTTTGCCGCCGGGGACGGCGGCCTCCACAGAAGAAACTAATTCGCGTCGCCGCTTGGTCGATGTCGATCTTTCAATCGCCCTAACGATTCGTTCGACATCCGGCAGTGCGGCGTATTCGTAAATCGGATTGTAACCGATCATGACGTTGCCTTTGCTCACGAGAATCGGCGGCGCGACCATCGCGTTCCAAAGTTCCGGATTCGAGGCGATGTGCGTGATGATCATCTGACCGACGCTGCAGTTCTCCGTGTCTTCCTGAACAACGACGAGCCGGCCGGTTTTGCGCACCGATTCCTCAATCGCGGCTTTGTCCCAGGGCACAATCGAACGCAGGTCGAGCAATTCGATCGACATTTGGTTGTCGATCTTAGCGAGAGCTTCGATGCATTTCTCGACCGTGTTGCCCCAGGCGACGAGCGTCAGATCGTCGCCCGCGAAATGCGTGCGCGCTTTGCCTAACGGAACCGCGCGAACGGGCTCACTTGATTCGCGTTCGGCCCAAAACATGTGTTTGGGAATCAGAAAAATCGTCGGATCATCCGCATGCATCGCGGTCCACAAAAGTCCGGCGGCATCTTCCGGTGTGCTGGGAATGGCGATGTTGATGCCGGGATAATGCGCGAGCGCGGACTCGTTAGCCTGGCTGAGCCACAAACTTCCGCCCGGCAAATACGCACCGTACGGCGCGTAGATGACCGCAGGACATTTCCAATGGCCGAACGAACGCCAGCGCAAGTTCGACATGTTGGTCACGATTTGATTGATGCCGGGATAAATGAAATCGATGAACTGCAATTCGAACACCGGCCGTTTGCCATACGCGGCCATGCCACAGGCGACGCCGAGGATGGTGGATTCCGCGAGAGGCGAATTGAAAACCTGTTTCGGAAATTCGCTCGAGAGTTTTTGCGTGAGGCGAAAGACGCCGCCTTTGGGATCTTCGATGTCCTCGCCGAAGATGATGCGGTTCTTGTCTTTCGTTAGGCCGAGGCGCAGCGTTTTGTTGACCGTGTCGCCGATGCGGTATTTGCCGGGCGGCAAAATTTCGTCGTTCAGCTCCGGCAACTTGCCGGTCACGTTGGCGAACAACTCGTTAGGCGATGGGTCAGGCGCTTTTTCGGCCTCAGCGAATTCGCGGCGGATACGCTCCTTAATGTCGTTGTCGATCTTTGCGAATTCTTCTTCGGTGATGATGCCTTCATCGATGAGTTTCTTTTTCCAGCAGGCAAGCGGATCGGATTTTTCGCAGGCGGCGATTTCTTCGGCGCTGCGATAAAGTTTTTGATCGTCCGAGCTGGTGTGACTGGAGAGCCGCTCCATTTTCACCCAGAAAAACGCCGGTCCATTGCCGGCGCGCATTTTTTCAATCGCGGCACGCGCGGAGGTGTAGACAAGATCGACATCTCCACCGTCGATCTTCTGCCAGTCGTTAGGCTGAAGGACGTCGATGGCGAGCGGATTGATCTTCCGCGTCGGGGTGCTGATGCCGTAGGCGTTGTCTTCGACGACAAACAAGACCGGCAGTTTCTTTTCTTTCGCGAACGAAATCGCTTCGTAGAAATCGCCCTGGCGCGTGGCGGCGTCGCCGATCGTTGTGATGACGACGCTGTTCTTGCCGTCGAGTTTCATCGCCCAAGCCATTCCGCATGCGGGCAAAAGCTGCGAGCCGGTCGGCGTCGGCACACTCCAGATGTGAAGATCGGTATTCGAATAATGCGACGGCATCATGCGGCCGCCGCTGCCGGTGTCGCGCTTGGCGAAATATTCGAGCGCGAGATCGCGAGTCGTTAGGCCGCGGCCAAGGACGAGGCCGCGATCGCGATAATACGGGACGATGTAATCGTCGGGTTGCAGTTGAATCGAAATGGCAGCGAGCGCTTCGTGTCCCATGCCGCTGACGTGAAAATGTCCTTTGCCCTGGCGATTTAGATTTTGCTCGCGCAGATCCGCGTGCCGGCTCTCCAGCATTAAGGTGAGCAGCCGGAGTTTGTCTTCTTTACTTAGCGCGGGCATAAAACCGTCCTAAAATGGACACGGCCAGCGCGTCTGGCAATTAACATGTCGATCTTGCAAGCAAATCCGCGGGAGAGTGGGGGAAGTGCGAGCCGCACTGGCATTATCGAAAGATATCGCAAATATCTCCCCGTAACCGACGCGACGCCGGTGGTGTCGTTAGGTGAAGGCAACACGCCTTTGCTTTTCTCGCCGCGACTCAGCGAACGCGTTGGTGCCGAAGTGTGGATCAAGAACGAGGGCGTGAATCCCACAGGTTCATTCAAGGACCGCGGAATGACGGTGGCGGTCTCGAAAGCAGTCGAGCGCGGCGCGCACACGTTGCTTTGCGCATCGACTGGAAATACCTCAGCATCGGCCGCGGCGTACGCGGCGCGCGCGGGAATTCGTTGCGCCGTGATTTTGCCGGCGGGAAAAATTGCGCGCGGGAAATTGGCGCAAGCGTTCATTTACGGCGCGAAGATTATTGCGATCGATGGAAACTTTGATGACGCGCTGCGAATTGTGCGCGAGCTCGGCGAAGGAAACGAATTCGCGATTGTGAATTCGATTAATCCCGATCGCATCGCGGGACAGAAAACAGCCGCGTTTGAGATTGTCGATCTTCTCGGATTCGCGCCGGACATTCATGTGCTTCCGTTAGGCAACGCCGGAAACATCACCGCGTATTGGGCTGGTTATCGTGAGTTCGCGAATGAAAGATCGACATCTTCACCGCGAATGATCGGCGTGCAAGCCGCGGGCGCGGCGCCGATTTATCACGACAAAGTGGTGGAGAATCCGGAAACAATCGCGACGGCCATTCGCATTGGGAATCCGGCGAGCTGGAAGCAAGCGCGAGCGGCAATCGATGAATCACGCGGCGCGGTCGAGATCGTGACCGACGCCGAAATTCTCGACGCGCAAAAATGGCTCGCGGCCAACGAAGGAATTTTTGTGGAGCCGGCGAGCGCGGCGGCGATCGCTGGTTTGTGGAAGCGAATGGAAACTTTCGAGGCCGGTACGCGAATCGTTTGCACGGTTACCGGACATGGGTTGAAAGATTCGGAAGCGGCCACGCGCGACATGAAAGAGTTCGCGCCGGTGGCTGCGACCACGTCCGACGTTTTGCGCAAGATCGACATGTAGATGTTGACAGTGAGCGCAGTTGAGCGAAAAAGCGGCGCGATGTTTTCATGCGCTTGATCGTCCAAAAATACGGCGGCACCTCGGTGGGGACGCCGGAGCGCATTCGCAAAGCGGCTGAGCGCATCGTGCAAACGCAACGCGAAGGCGCGCGCGTCGTCGCCGTCATTTCCGCGATGGCGGGCGAGACGGACAACTTGATTCGGCTCGCGCACGAAATGTCGCCGCAGCCGGACGCGCGCGAGATGGATGTTTTGCTCGCAACCGGTGAACGCGCGGCGTGCGCGTTGACGGCGATGGCGGTGAATGAACTCGGCGCGAAGGCGGTGTCGTTGAGCGGCGCCGACGCCGGCATTCTGACGGACCGCGCGCACACGCGGGCCCGCATTGCGAACATCAGCGCGCGGCAAATTAACGATTTGTTAGGCGAAGATTACATCGTGATCGTCGCCGGTTTTCAGGGACAAACGCCGGAAGGCGAAACGACCACGCTCGGCCGCGGCGGATCGGATTTGACGGCGATCGCGCTCGCCGGCGCGCTCAACGCCGACAGTTGCCAGATTTACACCGATGTCGATGGAGTGTTTACGTGCGATCCACGCGTGGTCGGCGACGCGACGAAGATGACGGAGATCGCGTATGACGAGTTGCTCGAGATGGCGGGCTCAGGTTCAAAAGTGATGCAATCGCGCGCGGTCGAGTTCGCGAAAAAGTTCGGCATCGAGTTCGAAGTGCGTTCGAGTTTTACCGGCGCGCCTGGAACGATCGCGAAAGAAGAGACCGCGAACATGGAAGACGTGGTCATTCGCGGCGTCAGCATCGAGCGTAAACAGGCGAAGTTGACGGTGGACGATGTGGGCGATGTGCCCGGCGTGGCGGCGCGCATTTTTTCCGCGATCGCCGCCGGGAACATCGTCGTGGACATGATCGTGCAAAGTGTCGGCAAACATGGATCGACTGATATTTCGTTTACGATTCACGAGAATGATCTGCCGTCGGCGGAGAAATTACTTCAGCCGGTGATGAAACAAGTGAAGGCGTCGGGATTAGTCGCGAGTCCGCACGTGGCGAAATTGAGCGTGGTCGGAATCGGGATGCGTTCGCACTCCGGCGTGGCGTCGCGATTATTCGAATGTCTCGGCCGCGCGGGGATCAACATTCAATTGATCTCGACGTCGGAAATCAAGATCGCGGTGATTATTGACGAGAAAGATGTCGATCTTGCCGCGCAGATCACGCACAAGGAATTCGGTCTCGCGAGTTTGGTCGCGAACGCTGCGGCGATGCAGCCGCTGCCCTAATTATTTTCGCACCGGATCGACATAGAATTCGCCGGTCCCCACGATGCGCATCTTGTATCCAAAACTTGTGTGCGTCACTTTCACTGCCGGGCGATCGGTCACTTGCGGGCGATAACGATCATCCGCGTTCGCCTGTTTCCAAACGCTGCCGTCCTCGAGTTTGATGATCGTGTGGCCGGTCAGTCCTTTGAATTCGCCGTCAACTCGGCTGAGAACGCCGCCGGCCATTTGCGCTTTGATATCCGGGGTAATTTTCTTTTGAATCTCCTCGTTCGCTTTTGCCGTCGCTTTCTCAGCGGCCTTCGTCTCCGCTGTCTGCCGGTAACCCTGCAGCCATGCGTTCAGACTCTTCAATTCTTCGGCGGAGAGTTTGTCGAGACCGGCAGATTTAAACTCCTCCGCGGTCATTGAATCCTGGATATCGCGACGCGGCGCATCTTCGGCCGCTTTCTTCGGCTTCGGAGTTGCCTCGGTAGTTTGTTCAGCAGCCGTGGACTCGACGGTTTGCTCGGTTTTCTGTTCCACCGCTTCCTGCGCGCTCGCCGCGAATCGGAAACAAGTAAGAATCACGACGAAAAAAAAGCGGAGAGGTGCGTTCATAGATGGGCGAGGAGCAGGGTATGCATCGCGGTGTGACGGTCAAGGGAAGGACTGGACGTAAACCGATTGTTACCGGCAATAAACGCGGACGATATTTGTTTTCGTCATTTACGTATAAATATCGTTAAAGCTGATTGCGGCCCTGTTTAGCGCCGGAGACGCAGCTATTGCGCGTTTGCCTTCACGATGTCGAGCAGGCGCTCAAGTTCTTCAATAAACTCGCGACGACCTACGCGTTCACCGGCTGCGTCCACGTGGTCAATGCGAGCGCCACGCTGCATGAGTTTCTCCCGAATTTGGTCGAAGTGATCTTGATCGGGCAGTTTGAGGACGCCCAAATCTCTTCGAAGAACTTCGCAGCGGCCTGCAAATTGGTGCCGCTTCGAGACGAAAAGCGTGAGGAGCTCCTCGGGCGTCCCGGGGCCGTTAATTTCATCCCGGAATTCATATACCCACCGCAGAAATGCGCGGATCCGGTCCTGGCGCTGGGCCTCTTCGGCATTTAGTCGCGCGGCTTTATCGCGAGTTTTGCTGAACCATTGGTTTGCAAACCAGCCTCCGATACCGGCGAGCAGCATGAGTAGGAAGCAGAGCATTACAGTCGATTGTCCTTTTGGGCTTTGACGACCTTATAGCAGTGTTCCTCATCGGAACGGGAGCCGAATCTTGCTGGGGAAGAGCCAGGCGCCTGAGATTACGAGATCCAACCGGCAGCCAGAGCAGTCGATTTCATATAACAT
>JAJPGZ010000003.1 GCA_021325495.1 Spartobacteria bacterium | reverse complement strand
GCGCGCGCGCAGGAGTTGTTGAAAGAACCGGGCGTCCGTGCGCTCGTGGCAAAACCGTTCGCGATGAATCGGCTGCTCGAAAAAATTTGCGCTATCGTCCCCGAGATTACTCAGCGCGGGCCGAGCTCGGACAAGAGCTGATTTTTGGCTTCGAGCCAATCGGAATCAGCGTCGCCCGGTAAATCGAACCGATGCCGGCGCTCGGCGATGAAGTAGGCGCGCATGCGGATCTCTTCGTCGGTCGGCTCAGTCACGGGAGCGGCCGGCTTCACGATTTTTGCCGGGGTTTTTTTCCGGGAAGATGTCGATCTTGCACGGCGTTTCGGCTTCGCTCCGGCATCTAGCGAGTTCTCTTTTTCTTCCTTTTTCGATTTCTTGCCCACGAATTATCGCTTAGCGCGCGCGCCGCCATTGGCAAGTGCTTTCTCCTGTCCTATCGTGGCGCATGCGCCATTTTGTTTTTCGATGGGCGATCACGACCGTCGCGGTCATGGTTGCGTCGTCGATCGTGCACGGCATCCGCTACGACACCGTCTCGGATTTGATCGGCGCGGCGTTGTTGCTCGGTTTTCTCAACGCGTTCGTTAGGCCGGTCCTGCTCATCCTGAGCGCGCCGCTGATTTTGCTGACGCTCGGATTCTTCATCCTGATCGTGAACGCTCTGATGTTGACGATCGTGCCGCACGTCGTGGGCGGATTTCATGTCGATGGATTCGGCAGCGCGTTTTGGGGCGCGATCGTGATCAGCATCGTGAGCTGGCTGCTGAGCGCGTTCTTTCGCGGCAGTGACGGACGCGTACACGTCCTCACGCATCACACGCAGATCAAACGCGTGCAGGGCCGCGTGATCCCGCCCGTCGAGTAGCGTGCGCGGATTTCCGCGCGCGTTCTGGCGAAGATCGACATGTGTTTCATAGTGACGAACCGGCAGAATTGTGTCGCAGCTTGCAAGATCGACGTGTTCATTCGCAAAAGCGGGCTTTTTAACGCCGCCGACGCGTTGCGCGAAGTGCGTCCGTTGCAGTCGGAGTGACGCCGGGTGCCGGTGCGCGGCGCTTGCTTGATTCCAGTCCAGGGGCCTTCGGTGAAGGCCGAAAGCCCATAGGTGCTGGTCTGCTTCCTGCTTTATTTCGGCCCGCACTATCTGCATCCCATCTATCCTATGGCTACTTCCACAATAAAACTGAGCGGCGCGACGGCGGTGTTGCTTGGTCTTTTGTTCACCGTCCACGCACAGACCGGCTCGCCCGCGCCGGCATCAAGCGCCGCTCCTGTGCTGCCTTCCGCTCCAGTTCCGGCAACGACGACGAAAACCGCCGATAATTCGCCGATGTTGCTCGTGCAGTCGACTGCGGCTGCAGCGGCGTCACCGGCCGCGACTACGACGACTTTGACAAGCAACGCCGCCGCTGCCCCCAACCCAGCGACGAGCGATGCGGACGCATCCGCGGTTGAAAGTGGCGGAGTAGGTGTTCGTGAATTTCAGGGTGATGATGTCGGCCAGGTGCTGCGATTGCTCGCGCGCCAATCGAAAGTGAACATGGTCGTGAGCGAAGCGGTTACCGGCACGGTCACGATGCGTTTGGAAGATGTCACCGCGCTGCAAGCGATCGCGATCATCGTCAAGGCCAAGGGCCTGTTCATGGATAAGATCGACAATGTCTATTACGTAAAGACCGCGCAGGAACGCACGGCCGAGCCGACGGAAAGCGATAGTTATACTTTTAGTTACGCGCGCGCCAAGGACACCGCGCCCCTCGTTGCTTCGCAGATGGCGAGCAAAGAACCGCCGCAAGTGGACGAGCGCACGAACACGATGTTCTTCCGCGAGACTCGCAGCAACATCGACAATATCCGCAAACTCGTCGCGCAGATCGATCGCCCGACCAAGCAGGTCATGATCGAAGCGCGTTTGGTCGAAGTGACCGCGAACCCGAGACAAAGCTACGGCATCAACTGGGCCGGTACGCTGGGCAGTTCCACGAACGCAAAGACATTTAGCTACGGCGCACCGAGCAGCAGCACCGGTTCGACCGGCGGCGGCACCACTGGGGCGAGTTTCAACGGCAACGTCAGTCCGTTCGCTTTGGGAAATCCCAACAACAACAATTTCTTCGGCAGTGTCGGCAAGCTCACCTTCGGGCAATTCGCCATTCTCAGTATCCCGGAATTTTCGGCCACCTTGCGGGCGCTCAACGAAGATGCCGATGCTGAATTCCTCGCCAATCCGCGCATCGTGACCGCCGACAATCAGCAGGCCAAGATCGAGATCACCCGCAATCAGCCGGTGCCGCAGTTGAACTTCAACGAACAAACCGCCACGGCCGTGTTCGGTGGTTTTCAGGATAAAATCTTCGGCAACACACTGCTCGTTAGGCCGGCCGTCAATAAAGACAACTTCGTCACCCTCAGCGTCAAACCGGAGATCAGCAACAAGGTTGGCGATGCCACCTTCACTTTCGCTGGCGCCACCGTGGCCAGCCCGGTCATCGACAAGCGCACACTCGATTCCAATGTGCTCATCAAAAGCGGCAATACCCTCGCCATCGGCGGTCTCTTGCAGGATGAGCAGACCAAGGCGCGCTCAAAAGTGCCGGTCTTGGGTGACATTCCGATTCTCGGTTACGCCTTCCAGGAACGCTTGAACGCCCGCACCAAGCGCAACCTGCTCGTGTTTGTGACGCCGACGATTCTTGATCAGTGCTACGGCACCGGTTTGGAAGATCAAGTCGGCGGATTGCACCACAGTGGCGAAGAATTTGCCGATCCAAACGGCTGGCGTAACAACGCCAAAGGCGCCGTGCGTTTGGTCCCGACCGCGCAGCGTCAACTCGCGGCCGATTACCCGAAACCGGGAATTCCGCCCGCGCCGGCGAATGAGGATTGCAAGCCAGGCCACGCCGGGATCGAAGAGACTCGCGTTGACTTCAAAAGCTCGGCCGAAACGCGCGACGAATAAATTTGCAGATGTGGGGTTGAGAGGGGGCGGATGCTTCGGCGTCCGCCCTCTTTGTTTGTAAGATCGACAATCGCATGCCGATCGCGGCGGATTACTCCGCTTTGAGATAATTCGCCAGCTTCAAGCGCAATTCCGTCCGCGCCCGAAAGAGCAGGCTCTTCACCGCGGGCACGGAGAGACTGAGCACTTCAGCGATGTCCTCGTAGCTCAGGTCCTCGTAGCGCCGCAATACCACCGCCATCCGCTGCGTTTCCGGAAGATCGACAATCGCCTTCTCGATCGCTTCCTGCAGCTCGCGCTCAAGCAGTGCCGCGTCCGGTTCCGAGACCGATTCATCCCGGATCGGAATTTCCTCCGCATCCGGCTCCGGTTGTACCGGAACGTGCGCATGCCGTTTCGTCCGCCGCATTTCGTTGAACACGAGATTGGGCGTGATCTTGAGCAGCCAGGTCGTGAATTTCGCGCGCGGCTGATATCGCGGCGCGCTCCGCCACACCCGCACAAAAACTTGTTGCGCGATATCTTCCACGTCGGAATTGCTCCCGAGCATGCGCGCGACCGTGCCCAGGACGAGAGGTTGATGGCGCCCGATCAATTCCTCGAGTGCCGCCGTGTCGCCGCGCGCGATCAATTGCATCAGGCGCACGTCTTCGTCGTCCTGCGGGTCGCGTGTGGTTACCTTGGCCATCGTTGTTTCGACGGAGGATCGTCGTTTTTGTTGCAACTCCCAAGCGCGCCGTGCATTCTAAAGATCGACATGTGCTAAGATCGACATGTCACGCTCGCCGCGTGCGACGAATGAACCACCGTTTAATTCCGAAACAACTCAGGCCCGTCGCCGAAAAGGTCGAAGCAGGCGCGCGCATTTCCGAAAACGACGCGCTCGAGCTCTATCGCTGCAACGACCTGAACGCCCTCGGCATTCTTGCCAGCACTGTGCGCGAGCGGAAGAACGGTAATATTGCGACCTACATTCACAACCGCTACATCAACTACTCCAACATCTGCGTGCTCTCGTGCCAATTCTGCGCTTTCGCTGCGCGCAAACGCGACCCGCACGCTTTTGAGTACGCCATCGATGAAATTGTCGCTGCCGTCCGTGACGGTCTCGCGCAAGGCGTGACTGAGGTTCACATGGTCGGCGGTTTGCATCCGACCTTGAAGAAGGAGTGGTATCTCGATCTTCTCCGCCAGCTTCGCGCGCTCGATCCTCATCTTCATATCAAAGCCTTTACCGCGATCGAGATTCGCCATCTCGCCAATCGCATTTTCAAAATGCCGATCGCAGACACGCTCGCGTTGCTGCGCGATACCGGGCTCGGCTCCATCACCGGCGGCGGCGCGGAAATTTTCGACGCGCAAGTTCGCGATCAAATCTGTCGCGGCAAGGAAACGGCCGAGGAATGGCTCGATACCCATCGCATCTGGCACCAAATGGGCGGCCGCAGCACATCGACCATGCTTTACGGCCACATCGAAACGCTCGAGCAACGCGTCGATCATCTCCGCCAACTGCGCGCGCTTCAGGACGAGACCGGCGGCTTCACCGGCTTCGTTCCGTTCGCGTTCGAGCCGCAAACCACAATTCTTTCGCACATCAAAGGCGCGAGCGCGTTCGAGCAACTGCGCAATCTCGCCGTCAGCCGCGTTTATCTCGACAACATCGACCATCTCACCGCCTATTGGGTCAGCATGGGCCTGCCGCTTGCGCAGATATCGCTCAGTTACGGCGTGGACGATCTTCACGGCACCATCATGGAAGAAAAGATCTTTCACATGGCCGGCGCGACCACGCCGCAGGAACAGACCGTCGCTGTGCTCGAACATGTCATTCGCGAAGCCGGCCGCGAGCCGATGCAGCGCGACAGTTACTATCGCCACATCAAATCGCGCGATCGTTCCGCGAAGCAGATCGAATCACCCGAAGCCGAGCTCGCTTGCGCTTAGTTAGTGCAAGATCGACATCTTCCGTTACGAATCGGTTGCGTTAAATTCCTCAACGCCCGTCCGCTCATCCACGGCTGGCGCGGCGAAGTTGTTCTCGATAATCCGTCAACGCTTTGCCGCAAACTCGCTGCCGGCGAGCTCGATGTCGCTCTCGTCTCCAGCTTCGAATACCTGCGCAATCCGATTTACCGGATCATCGACGGCATCGCCATCGCATCAGACGGGCCGGTTCACAGCGTCGTCGTCGCGCATCGCGAAGAGCTCTCGCGCGTTGACGAAATACAACTCGATCCCGCCTCGGAAACGTCGGTGAATCTTCTGCGTTATCTTCTGGCGGAACGCGGATTGAACCCGCGACTTGTCGCAAGATCGACAACGTCCGCGCAATTGCTCATCGGCGATAAAGCGATCCGATTTCGCCAGACGCATCCTGAATTCGAGTACTGGGATCTGGGCGAAGAGTGGAAACGAATTGTCGATCTTCCATTTGTCTATGCGCTCTGGCTTGTTAGGCCTGAAGTCGCGGATCTGAAAATCGCCGATGAGTTGCGCGCCTTGCGCGACGAAAATCTGCGCAAGATCGACAACGTCATTTCCGGGCAAAGCGAATTCGATCCCGAATTTTGTCGCCGCTATTTTAGCGACAACCTTCGATTTACTTTTGGAGAGCGCGAAAAAGCCGGTCTCCAAAAATTCGCCCAAGCATGCGCCGATCTCGATCTAATCTCGAAACGTCCGCTCGAATTCGATCTGGTGTAGAACTTCGCGTCGGCATCTCCGGTTGGCGCTACGCCGGCTGGCGCGGGAAATTTTATCCGAAAGATTTGGCGCAACGGCGCGAGCTTGAATTCGCCAGCCGCGCGTTCAATTCCATCGAGATCAACGGCTCCTTCTATTCGCTGCAACTTCCGTCCAGTTATCAACGCTGGCATGACGAAACGCCGGACGGTTTTGTCTTCGCGGTCAAAGGTCCGCGTTTCATCACGCACATGAAAAAGCTGCGCGACGTCGAGGCGCCGCTGGGAAATTTCTTCGCCTCCGGTGTGCTCGCATTGCGCGCGAAACTCGGCCCGATTTTGTGGCAATTGCCGCCGAATTTTGGATTCAATCCTGAAAGATTACGCGCGTTTTTCGAATTGCTCCCGCGCGACACCGAGCACGCCGCCAACGTCGCGCGCCTGCACGATTCCAAACTGAAAACCCGCGCTTACACAAAGATCGACAAGGTACGCCCGCTGCGTCATTGCATCGAAGTGCGGCATCCGAGTTTTTTAACGCCCGAGTTCTTCGAATTGCTCGAGGAACAGGAAATCGCCTTCGTCTTTGCAGACTCTGCCGGCAAATGGCCATACGTCGAGGAGCTCACCGCGGATTTCGTTTACATCCGTTTGCACGGCTCTGAAAAACTTTACGTCAGCGGCTACCGCGATCGTGAAATCGATTGGTGGGCGGATCGCATCGAGTATTGGCGCAAAGGCAGACAGCCGCGTGACGCCAGGCTCGTTAGGCCGCGCAAGATCGACAATCGCCCGAGAGACGTTTTCGTTTATTTCGATAACGACGCGAAAGTGCACGCGCCGTTCGATGCGCAACGCCTGACGGAAAGACTCACTGGCCGCCGACCGGCGGCGCGAGCACGTTAGGCCCCTGCGATTCGCCCGGCTTGTTCCATTGGCCGACAACTTCCGCGTCCCACAGCCATTCGTCTTTGCGTTGCCCGCGCACATGCAAAGTTTTCTCGTAATATTTTCGCAAACCGACTTCTTCCTTGGCGAATTCGCTTTCGCGTTTCGCGCGGGTCAGCCGCAAATCTTCGTCCGAATCGGTCACGCGAAATCGATAACCGGCGGCCGTGAGCACAACCTTTCCGGTGAATGTTTGCTTCTCGCCATGCAAGACCGGCGAGACCGGGCCGGAGCTGGTGCGCTTCGATTCCGGCAGCGGCGCGAGCGGATTGAGCACGTTACAGGCGCTCAGGCCTAACGATAGCGCCACCAGCGCCCCGAGTTTGTCTTGCCCGCGTAATCTGGTTAACATCGGCCGATTTTGTCCATGGACGCTTCAGATTCAAGTCGGATTCCAGCTACACTTCTTGTCATACGGCGAAGATCGACATGGTGGATCGTCGGGATCCTGACCGCCACGATTTTCGCGACCGCGAATCTGCCGTGGCAACTCGATGAGTACTCGCAGGAACGACAAGCGCTCGCCTCGTTCCAAATGATCAAAGACGGCCGCTGGCTTTATCAGGAAGCGCCGCGCACGCGCCGCGAACAACGCGAGGCGACCAAGCCGCCGCTCGTTCCGTGGATTTCAGCGGCGACCTACGCGGTCACGCGTTCGTGGAATTTCGCGTGGCGATTTCCATCGGCCCTCGCGGCAGTGTGCCTCGCATTCGCGATCGTGCGCGTGGCGAAAAATGCGTTTGGAATTGAAGCCGCACTGTTCGCGTTGTCGGCATTCGCTTTCAATCCGTTCACGCCGCGCCTCGCCACGCTCGCCCGCACCGACATGCCGCTCGCGCTGATCGTGTTTCTATTAGGCGCGCAAATTTTGGACAAAGTGCGCACGAACACGCCATGGACGCGCCGCGATCGCGCCATCGCATGCGTGCTGCTCACGCTCGGCGTTTTCATCAAAGGGCCGATCGTTTACGGATTTATTTTGCCGGGAATCATCGCGTATCGCTTCTTCTTTCGTCATCCGCAACGGCCGAATGCCTGGTGTGGTTGGTGGCCGTGGCTGGTTTCGTTAGGCATTTTTCTCGTCTGGGTCATCGGCGGAATTGTGTCGCGGCCGGATTTTTATCGCGACATGATCGTGCATGAATTTCTCGGGCGTTTTGGAACGACCGAGCAGGGACCGCATCCGTTCTATTTTTATCTGGCGAATTTGCTCCGGAAATTTGCGCCGTGGAGCGAGCTGCTGCTGTTGATGTCGATCTTACATTTCGCGCAAGATCGACAACCGCTTCGTCGCGCTATGCACAAGCTTTCGCCGGAAACGTGGTGGCTGCTTTGTTGGAGTCTCGGTGGGCTTATCGTCATGTCGATCGTTCCGTCGAAGCGCATCGACCGCATCTTTCCGGTCGTTCCGCCGCTTTGCCTGCTTGTGGCCGCGCAATTCACCAGCATGAAATCGCGAGCGCGCTGGTTCGTCCTCGCGTTGTTATTGTCGATCTTGCTGACGACGTCGTACTTTGGTTACGCGAAGATTTATCGCGGATATCGTGATCATCGGGATTCGCTCGCGATATTCGGAAAGGATGTGCGAGATGCGGCGCGGAAAAATCATTGGCGCTACGAAGTCGTGACCGCGCACGATGGTGGATTGCTTTTGTACCTGGATCGAACGCAATTCATCGATGCCGAACGAGCAATCGCGATGTGGGATGCGGGTGAGGTCGATGCGCTCGTGATCGAGACGATTGATCTTCCCCAAGTTCAACCGCGATTGCGCGGAGCGACGATTTTAGATTTGCGCGCGACCGAGCACATCGATGAAAAGCAACGCAGCTACGTCGTGGTCACACGCGGCTGAATGCGATTGTCGATCTTACGCCAAGGCGTTGAGGAACCCGATATCCGAACTGCCGAAGCGACCAATGTTTGGCAGGACGGTCGTTAGGTCGGTCGGGCTCGTCACTCCGTACCAACGCGCAAGCGTGGCGGAATACTGATCGACCGCGAGCGTCGGCACCCAGCGTCCTTCGCCGACATCGTCCGGACCGCCAATGGAAAGCGTGGGATAAGAACCGTAAATCTGTCCGCCGCGAACGGAATCGCCGAGAACAAACGCGTGACTGCCCCAGGCGTGATCGGCGCCGGAGCCATTCGCCTGAAAGGTGCGACCGAAATCGGATGCGGTGAAAAGCGTGACGCGATCGGCGATGCTGAGTTCCTTGGTCGCCTGATAAAACGCGTTCATGCATTGGCTCAACTCGCCTAACAAATTGGCCTGGGTGTTAAGTTCGTTGCTGTGTGTGTCAAAGCCGTTGACCGAGCAGAAGAAAATCTGACGCCGCATCCCGAGCGCATCGCGCGCGGCGATGATCTTCGCGATCATTTTCAGTTGATCGCCGAGCGATGAGTTCGCCGGAAACGGCGTGTTGATCGTGACGTTGGCGAGCGCGCTGGTCAGGAGCGCGTTGTTGGTGATGGCGCGATTGGTGATCTTCGCGAATTCGGCTTCGAAAAGATTTTGGTGCGGCAGATTCAACAAATCCTGCACTGCTTGATAACGAACCTGGCCGTTGGCGCCGCCGAAGCCGTTGAGTCCGATGCTGCCGTTGGTCGAAACCTGATACTGGTTCACTTTGTTGCCGACTTGGAAGGAGTTGGTGCCCGCGAGCGAGATCGACATCGAAATGGCGTTGGCGTCATTGAACGACGTAAGCAGATCGGCGAGGCGTCCGCCCCAGCCGCTCGTGCGCGGGCCGTCGGCCCAACCGGTTTGCCATTCCACTTGTTGGTCCGCGTGCGAGAAAAGCTGCGGCGGAAGTTTCGCGGTGTGATTGAGATATTGCGCCGCCGTCGTCGGTTCGATGAGCGTGCCGACGTTCGCGATGATCCCGAGCGATTTGTCATTATTAAAGAGCGACTGCAACTCCGGCATGCTTGGATGCAGGGCGAAGGTGCGGCCTTGCGGATCAGGAGTCGTTAGGCTGAGTGGCAGGAGTGAGCTTTGCGCGAGCGCGAGTGGACCGCGCGCCGCCGCATACGCCTGGTAGCTCGTGTCGTCGTTAGGCACGACCATGTTGTTGGCATCATTGCCGCCGTACAAAAAGAGGCAGACGAGCGATCGAAAATCACTTGTCGATCCAAGCGCTTGTGCGGTGGCGGCGTTGATCGCGCGCAAATTCCAAACCGTCGAAGCGATGGATGTGGTCCCGACCGCCGCGCAAGCGGCCTGGCGAATGAAACGGCGACGCGAGTAATCCATAATTATTTTTCGATCACAAACTCGGGCGAGGTGACGAGCAAATGCACCGCGGTTTGCGCGCGTTCGAGCGTGTTGGCGGCGGAGATTTGTGAGACGGCGTTGGTCACGATCGTGCGCGTGTTGCTCGACATCGCGCCGCCCATGAGCAGATCGTTCAAAAGATCGACAAGTGTATTTGGGTCGTTCGCCACCGCGACCAAGGGTGAAAGATCGAGCACGAGTGCGTCGGGGTTGTTCGATGACGGCTGTTGGTAAACCGAGCTGCGCATCTTGTTCGCGGAGGTGATCACCGTGGTGTCGGTCGTGATTTGAAACTCGGGTGAAACCAACCCCGCCTGTTCGATTGCGCCCGACTGCGAATAATCGGGCGAGAAGAAGTTGAAAACGGAGGGAGCGTAGAGCGGCGCCTCGCCGAAATTGAAATTTTGGTTGCCGACGACGAACTTGCCGCTGGCCGCGCTGGCGTTGAACGCGCGATACAAATTGGCAAGGCGAACGATTGCCTCGCGCTCGTGCCCGTAGCCACTCGTTAGGTTGGGATTGCGCGCTTCTTTATCGAGAAGAATCGCCTGCACCACCGCGGCGAGATCGCCGCGCACGTGCTGGCCGTTGTTGTTAAAAACGGCGGCGACGCGCGAGATGTAACCCGGCGACGGATTACTCGTGACCAGATGCTGGATCAAATGGCGCGCCAGGAACGGCCCGACGTTTTGATGATTGAAAAGAAGATCGAGCGCCTGTGCAAGATCGACATCTTGCATTTGGTTAGGCGGCAGCGTCACGCCATTGAGCAGCGCTTTCGGTCCGGTATCGTGATGATCAGCGAACGCCATCATCGGCTGGCGATAATTCGCCGGGACGTAATTCCAGGTCGGCGTGCCGCTTTGCGCCCAATACCAGCCGGTGAAAACATGCGCGTAACCTTCCACCACATCCTGGTCGTAAGTGGGAATCGGTTGCCGACTGCGATCGAGCTGCTGCGTGCCGTCCGGATTCAATTTCCACAAACCGATGGTGAAGAGCTGCATGATCTCGCGCGCGTAATTCTCGTTAGGCTCGGTATTGCGCTTCGGGTTCGGCTTGTCGTTGTGCACCATGTCGAGGAAATCGCCCATCGCGGGATTGAGCGTTACGTCCTCGAGTAACTGGCGAAAATTTCCGAACGCGTCGCTGGCGAGCGTGTCCCAATACGTCGCCATCGCTTCGGGATGTTCGTACATCCCGCTGTTCTGCGCGGAAACGACCATGATTTCGCTCAACGCGAACGCAACGCGTTGGCGCAACTGGTCCGGCGCATTCACGATCGTGTACCACCACGCTTCGGAAAACAGCGGATAGGACGGACCGGTATCCGCCGGCAGGGCCGCGATCGCTTGATCGACCCGCGGCATTACCAAAGTCGGCGGCAGACTAAACTGCTGAGCCAGGAAATTTTCGTAGCCGTTTTTTTGCTGGACCTGCGCGAGGAGCGCGCTGGTTGGTCCGAACGTGCACTGATTTAAGAATCGCGCGGCTTGCGCCGAAGTCGGGAGCGGCGGCGGTTTCTTTTTCTTTTTCTGGCCCGCGTGAGAATCATTCGTGGGAATGGCGACGAGCAGGAGCGAGAGAACTGCGAGCGTCGCGCCGCAGCGGAAACGATGATTTTTCAATCTCAAGACAAACCCTCCAAGCCCCGTTTAGTTGCGCAGAAATACCAGCACGATCCGAACCAAAATACGATTGTCGATCTTGTCACTCATGCGCGTGCCACTAAAGTAAACGGTGCACAGTCGTTGGATCCTTGCGCCACCGGAAGAATTGAACGGCGCCGCCATCGCCTGGAGCGAAATTTGCGGCGCCGAATGCATCGCGCGCTTGCTTTTGCGCAAAGGTTTTCGCTCGCGTGACGAAGTCGATGCGTTTCTCCAGCCGCGCCTGAAATCGTTGTCCGATCCTTTTTTGCTCCCGCAAATGGACAAGGCGGTCACGCGCATTTTTGACGCGTTAGATCGACATGAGCGGGTCGTGTTGTTCGGCGATTACGACGTCGATGGCGTTACCTCGTTGGCGTTGTTAGGCGAAATCTTGCGCGCGTACGGAGGCGCGCCGGAGCTATTTCTGCCGCTGCGCATGGAGGAAGGTTACGGGCTCAGCCCGGAAAGCGTGGAGCGTTGTGTTGAGCAACATCGACCGCAACTGTTCATCGCAGTCGACTGCGGTACTTCGTCCGTGAATGAAATTGTCGATCTCACGCGGCGCGGCGTGGATGTGATCGTGCTCGACCATCACGAACCGAAATCGGAATTGCCGCCATGCGTGCTGGTCAATCCGAAGATCGGCGACCGCGCGTTCGAATATCTTTGCAGCGCCGGCGTCGTCTTCAAACTTTGTCACGCGATGTTGAAAACGCGGCCGCTGGCGGATTTCGATTTCAAATCGCAGCTCGATCTGGTCGCGCTCGGAACCGTCGCCGACATCGTGCCATTGCGCGGCGAGAACCGCACGCTCGTCCGGCGCGGCGCGATTGAAATTGCAAGATCGACAAGGATCGGTCTGCGCAAGTTGATGCAAGTCGCGGGCGTGCGCGCGCCGATTCTGACCGAAGACATCGGTTATCGACTCGGGCCGCGTTTGAATGCGGCTGGCCGCCTAACGACCGCGGAGAAATCTCTGCGGCTCTTGTTAACGAATGATGAAGCCGAAGCGGAAACGCTCGCGCAATTTCTCGATGCGCAAAATCGAGAGCGCCAGGAAGTGGAGAAACAAATTTTCGCCGCGGCCGAAGAAAAGATCGACAAGGAACACATCGGCGCAGCCATCGTGGTGGCGGACTGCGGCTGGCACCCGGGCGTGCTCGGCATTGTCGCGTCGCGAATCGCTCGTCGATATCACCGGCCGACAATTGTCATCGGAATTGAGAACGGAATCGGAAAAGGCAGCGGGCGAAGTATTGAGGGATTGAATCTGGTCGAGGCGCTAAAACGTTGCGCGAATCGATTGCAAAAGTTCGGTGGACACGAAATGGCTGCCGGCCTAACGATCCGAGAAGAAGATGTCGATCTTTTCACGAAGGAATTTTGCGCGGCCGCACGCGAAATGTTGACCGACGAATTGCTTCAGCAGCGGTTGCGTCTCGATCACGAATTGGCGCTGGCCGAAATCGATGTCGATCTTTTGCGCTGGCACGAAATGCTTCAGCCGTTCGGTAACGGAAATCCGCAACCGTTGTTTTTTGCGCGCGCCGTTGAGCCGGTGGCGCCGCCGTTAGTCGTGAACGAGAAACATCTGAAGATGCGCATCGGCCAGGGGAAACACCATCGGCGCGCAATTTTTTTTGATGGCGCGACCATTACCTTGCCGCCAGCGCCGTGGGACATTGCATTCCGGATTTGCGCCGATGATTTCGGCGGGGGCGAGAGGTTGGTCGGCATGCACATTGAAGCTGTGCGGGAAGCGGGGCCGATCGAGTGATCGAGATTTCGCAACCGATCGAAGAGCTGGAATGGATTCCGCGGCCGAAGGTCACGGCCTTGCGGCGGCTTGGCCTAACGACGGTGGAAGATTTGCTCACACATTATCCGCGAAGGTACGAAGATCGACATGAGTTTCCGCACTTTCCGCATGATGAATCGGAAACGCCGATTTGTTTGTGCGGTGAAGTGACGAAGACGCGCGTGATGCGGTTTGGCGGTTGGAAGAAAATTTTCGAAGCGGTTTTGGAGGAGACGAATTCGAATGCGCTCAGCCAGCCGCTGACGTTGCGCTGGTTCAATTTGCATTACGTGCAGAAAATGATCGCGAGCGGACAGCGGCTGGTCGTTTTCGGAAAACCGAAGCTGAGCGGCAAGCGTCTGGTCATGAATCATCCCGAGTTTGAGGTGGTCGAGGAGGACGAAGAGATGTCGATCCATTTTCGGCGGATCACACCGATTTATCCGGCGACCGAAGGCGTGTCGCAGCGATTGATGCGCAGCATCATTTATCGAGTAATTGTCGATCTTTCCGATGTCGATCTTGCAACGCCGGCGCCGAAGAAGTTAGTGCACGGCGAACGTCGCGCGGCATTGCGCGCCATCCATTTTCCGGAAACGTGGGAAGCGCGGGACGCGGCGCGCGATCACCTCGTGCTCTCGGAATTTTTCGCGATGCAAATGGCGATCGCAGCGCGCCGCGCGGAAGCAAATGTGCGGATCGGCGGCGCGCATTGCGGGAAAGGCGAATTGCTCGAACGATTTTTGAAGTCGCTGCCGTTCGGCCTAACGAAAGCACAGGAGAAAGTAATCGCCGAAATCCGACGCGATCTTGCGTCGAAACACGCGATGAATCGATTACTGCAAGGCGACGTCGGCTCGGGTAAAACGGTGGTGGCGATCGCGGCAATCCTGCTTGCCGTCGAGGCCGGATATCAGGCGGCGTTCATGGCGCCGACGCAAATTCTGGCAGAGCAACATTACGCAGTCTTGCGACAATGGCTCGAACCGTTAGGCGTTCGTTTGTCGATCCGCACGGCTGCGCGACAGGAAGAAAGCGGACCGCTCCCCTTATTCACGGCAAACGAAGCTCTGGAGAGCGCAGGCGGCCCGCCTGCGGCATCCGGCGGCTCGCCGGATGAACAGCCAGACGTGCGCCACAGCAAGCGCAACCTTCCGCACTTTGAACGCCCGTGGTCTAAATATGCGATCACATTTACAACGCGCGGTCACAAAACGTTATCACCGGCTGCGCGTCAGGTTGTGCTGGACTGCGTTCTTTACTGGAGCGAGCGGCGTTACCAATTGTTCGCCGCGTGTGTGATGCCCAATCACGTCCACATGCTGATCGAGCCTGCGCTGAAAGTGAGCGATGCAGATGAACGGTTTTATTCGCTCAGCGAAATCCTTCACACAATCAAGTCATTCACTGCGCATGAGATCGCAAAGATCGACAAGAGAAAAGGACCGGTGTGGGAAACGGAATCGTTCGACCGATTGATCAGGTCCGAATCGGATTTGCAGGAGAAGTTTGAGTACATCACGCGCAATCCGTGGGATGCCGGAGCTGCTGATGCGGGTCACGATTATCCATGGATGTGGTATTCGGGAATTGAGAATTCAAAAAGCTTCGCGGCGAGCCGCCGCGAACCACAGGCCAGCGGCCTGTGCTCCCCAGAACTACGGGATGGGCCGCATGTTATTGTCGGCACGCACGCGTTGCTTTACGAGGGCGTGGCGTTTTCGAATCTCGGGCTCGTCGTGATCGATGAGCAGCACAAATTCGGCGTGGCGCAGCGGGCGCGCCTAACAAACCGCGAGCCGGCGCCGGATGTGTTAGTGATGACGGCGACGCCGATCCCGCGCACGCTGACGATGACGGCGTACGGCGATCTCGATGTGTCGACCATCGACGAGATGCCGAGCAATCGCGGTAAGATCATCACCGCCGTCCGTGACGAAAAGAAACTGGGCGAGGTGATTACCTTTATTCGAACGCAATTGGAGAGCGGGCGACAGGCCTACCTGATTTATCCGTTGATCGACGAAAGCGACAAGATCGACATCAAGGCGGCGACGAAGGAGTTCGACGAATGGAGCGAGCGCCTGCGGCCGTACCGCTGCGAATTATTGCACGGACGCATTTCGGCGCCGGAGAAGCAGGAGACGATGGAACGTTTTCGTCGCGGCGAAACGCAGGTGTTGATTAGCACGACGGTGATTGAAGTCGGTGTCGATGTTGCGAACGCGACTGTGATGCTGGTGGAGAACGCGGAGCGCTTTGGCTTGGCGCAGCTTCATCAATTGCGCGGACGAATCGGGCGGGGCGAGCACAAGTCGTATTGCATTTTGCTGACGAGCGACGTCTCGGATGAGAGCGCGAAGAAGTTGTCGATCTTAGAAAAGACGAGCAACGGGTTTGAAGTGGCAGAGGCGGATTGGGAACTTCGCGGCCCGGGCGATTTGTTAGGGACGGCGCAGAGCGGATTGCCGGTGTTGAAGATCGGCGATTTGCGCCGTGACAAGGAGTTAATGCAACGCGCGCGCACGGCGGCGCTGTCGATCTTCGAACTCGATCCCTCGTTAGAGTGGCCGGAAAATCAACGTTTCCGGCGATTGATTGTCGAACAACAGGGGCGAACTTTTTCGAACGTCAGCTAATGAAAAACCTTCTGAAATTTTTTGTGTTTGTGGCGGCGCTCAGCATCGGAATTTCCGCGCTGTACGACTACCGCATGCGTCACGGCGAGTTGAACGTGATGCATCGTTCGCCGGAAAAATACACGTTGCCGACGGCGCCGACGGTCGATTCGAAGAACGTCGCATCGCTCGAGGCCTTGAATCGGGAACGACGCGCGCTCATCAATAGCGTGATCCCTTCCGTGGTCGCGGTGAAGACGTCGAAAAAAATCCAGGCGCCGCGTCAATACATGGACCCGTTTGAATTTTTTTTCGGTGGCGGACGTAACGGGGGCGGCGGGCGATTCCGCAACCCCCAGGATGAAGCGACCGTCCAAAATTCGTTAGGCTCGGGCGTGGTCGTCACGAACGAGGGCCACATCATCACGAATAATCACGTTGTCGATCAAGTGGACGAAATCGAAGTGCAATTGAGCGATGGTCGTACAAAAAAGGCGCGACTCATCGGCGCGGACGAACAAGTCGATCTCGCAGTCTTGAAGATCGACGATCCGGGCGTGAAGCCATTGGCGTTGGCGGATTCGGACCAGGTGCAGGCCGGCGATTTTGTTTTGGCGATCGGCAATCCGTTTGGTTTTGAGGAGACGGTCACGGACGGGATCATCAGCTCCAAGGGCCGGCCGAATCGCGCGGATTATTTTGGCGATCTTTTGCAAACAAACGCTGCGATCAACCCCGGCAACAGCGGCGGGCCGCTCGTAAATTTGCGCGGCGAAGTCGTGGGCATTAACACCGCCATCATTTCGCGCAGCGGCGGTTCGCAGGGAATCGGATTTGCGATTCCTTCAAACACCGTGCGCACTGCGCTCGAGAGTTTGCTCAAACAAGGCCGAATCATTCGCGGTTATCTCGGAATTCAGGGCCGGGTCGATCGGCAAAATCCAAACGGGTTATCGGGCGATGGCGTAATCGTGGATGACGTCGTGCCGGGTTCGCCGGCGGCGGAGGCGCGGATTCAAAAAGGCGATGTCATCCGCAAATTCAACGGGCACGACGTGAAGAGTTTTATGCAGCTGCGCAGTCTCGTTTCGCAGGTCGAGCTGAATAAGAATGTCGATCTTGAATTAATGCGCGACGGCAAACCGATGAAGGTGACGGCGCAAATCAAAGAGCAGCCGGGAGATTATCTCACGCGCGGGCCGCGCCAGAATCAGCCGGCGCAACCGCAGCCTAACGAGCCGGACAACGAACCGCCTTCGGGCAGTGGCGGCGGCAGCAGCGAAAACGCCGCGCTCAATGGAATTCAGGTGGGCGAGCTCACACCGGATCTTGCGCAGCAACTTGATTTGCCGAACCGTATCCGCGGTGTGGTCGTGACCAATGTCGATCCGCGCAGCGGCATGGCGGATTTGCAAAAGGGCGACGTCATCGAAGAAATAAATCAGCAACCCATTTCGTCAGTCGCGGATTACCACAAGATTGTGAGCGCGATCGACCCGAACCAGCCGCAGGTCTTGTCGGTTTGCCGCCACAAGGTACGCTCGTTCGTCGTCGTCCGTCCGCGCTAGGTAGTTGTCGATCTTGCGCAGGCGTGAATAAAGCGCCGCGCGACGATGTCGAAGTTTCGACAAATCCATTACGCATATGAAACGAATCCTTTTTGCAGCAGCGACGCTCGCGGCGGTCTTGTCCGCGGCGCAAACGAGCAAAGCAATCGATGTCAGCGTCGATTTCTTCTACAACAACATGTCCGGCGGCAGTTGGATGGAGATTTCCGATTACGGCTACGTCTGGCAACCGGATGTGGCGGTGAGCGATTCCTCATGGCGACCATACGCCGACGGCTACTGGGCTTACACCGATCTGGGATGGACATGGGTGTCCTACGAGGATTTCGGCTGGGCCACGTATCATTACGGACGTTGGGCACGACTGGCTGATTACGGCTGGGTGTGGGTGCCGGGTCGTGATGAAGATCTGGAATGGGGACCGGCGTGGGTGTCATGGCGCACCGGGGGTGAATACATCGGCTGGGCTCCATTGCCTCCGGAAACGATCGGCATTTATCAGCGCGGACCGGTGACGGGCGCGATCGATGTCGAATTCAACATCGGACCCGGGTGTTACAACTTTGTCGATGTTCGCTACATCGGCGAGCCGGTTTTGCGCGAGCGCATCGTCGATTACCGCCAAAATGTGACCTACATCAATCAAACGGTGAACGTCACCAACATCACTTACAAAAATAAAATCGTTTACAACTACGGCCCCGACATCAACGTCATCAACACGCGCGCGACGCGGCCGATTCAGCGTTTGAAAATCGAGCGCCAGGAGAATGTCGATGTTAGCGCAGCCGCGAAATCGGGCGGGCTGATGAAACCGCAAGGCGACAAGTTGGTCGTGTCCGCGCCGATGCACATCAAGCGCGCTGGCAAAGAAGTCGTCCCGCAACAGGTGAAGACCAGAATCGGAAAGGCGAATCTCGATCGTGGTTGGTCTGTCGTTGGCGATGAAAAGGCGCAAACCGACTTAAAGCAGCAGCTCAAGACGCAACAGGGCCGCAAAGCCGAAATCCTTTCCAAGACCGGCGCGAACCTGAACGCCGGCGCGCAGGGTGGCGCGTCGCCGGGAATTGAGGCGGGCGCTCCCGCTGCGGTAGAGGAAAAGGGCAAAGGCCGCGGTCGTAATCGCGGCGCGGAAAATTTTGAGAAGCGAAATGGCGCTGCGGGCGCGAACGCAAATGCAGCCCCCGGCGTGAACGCGTCGCCTAACGAACCCGCAGTTGGCGGCGGCGAACGCGGCCGCCGAAAAGGCAAGAACGCCGAGCAATTTAATTCAAACAATCCGCCCGCCGGTGGCACGGACACGAACGCAGGCGCGAGCGTTGCGCCGGAAGATCAGACGCGCGGCGCTGGACGTCGCGCTCGACGTTTGGGAGAGCAAGGCGCTCAAGGTCCGCAAGGGCCGACTGGGCAAGAGATGAGCTCGCCTAACGAAAACGCTGGTGCGAACACCGGCATTGATCAAAGCGAGCGTGGTCGTCGCGGACGTCGCCTCGAGCGACAAGGTCCGCAAGGCCCAACTGGGCAAGAGCTGAGCTCGCCTAACGAGAGCGCTGGCGCGAACGCGAATAGCAGCGATCAAAACGGGCGTGGCCGTCGCGGGCGACGTATCGAGCAACCGGGCATGCAAGGTCCACAAGGCCCGACCGGACAACAATTCAGCTCGCCTAACGAGAATGCCGGCGCGAACCCTAACACCGGCGGCCAGAACGAGCGGGGACGTTTGGGGCGGGGCCGAGAACAGGGCAAAGGCAAGAACCAGCCCGAAACTTCGCCGACAGTTAGTCCGCAATAACAATCATCAAAGTTTCACAGCGGCCCCGGAGGAAACCGGGGCCGTTTTGCGTACGCAAGATCGACATCGTCTAAGATCGACATCTACAGCAGCTCGGCAATCTGGACTGCGTTTAACGCCGCGCCTTTGAGTAACTGATCGCCTGAAACCCAGAACGACAAACCGTTGTCGAATGCGCAATCAATGCGCACGCGTCCCACTTCGCAGTTGTCCTTGCCTGCGACCGTGAGCGGCATCGGATAACGCGACTTGTTAGGCTGGTCCACCAGTTCCAGGCCCGGCGCCTTCGCCAAAACCTCATGCGCTTGCTCGACCGAAACTTCTCTCTCGAATTCCGCGCTGACCGCGACCGAATGCGCGCGATAGACCGGCACACGCACGCACGTGATCGATGCGCGAAATTCCGGCAGATGCATGATCTTCCGCCCTTCGTTTTGAAATTTCATTTCTTCTTTGGTGTAGCCGGTCTCGAGAAATGTATCGACATGCGGCAGCACGTTGAACGCGATCTGGTGCGGATAAACTTGCGGAGTTGATTGTCGATCTTGCGCGGAAGCGGCGACTTGTTCGCGCAATTCATCGATCGCGCGTTGCCCGCTTCCGGAAACCGCCTGGTAACTTGCGGCGAAGACTCGCTTCACGCCAAACGCGCGATGCAATGGATACAACGCCATGAGGGCGACCGCGGTCGTGCAATTTGGATTCGCGATCACGCCGCGGTGTTGCTTCACGTCTTCGCCGTTGATCTCGGGAATGACAAGCGGCACGTCGGGCTCTATGCGGAAAGCGGAAGTGTTGTCGATCGAAATCGCGCCGGCATTGCGCGCGATCGGAACGAACTTGCGCGAGACATCGCCGCCGGCGCTGAAAAATGCGATGTCGATCTTAGCAAACGAATTTTCGTCGAGCTCTTCGACTTTTATGGATTCGCCGCGAAACAAAACGGATTTGCCGGCGGAACGCGCGGAGCTGAGCGCGCGCAAACTCGCGACCGGAAAACTGCGCCGCTCGAGCACGCGCAAAAGCTCGGCCCCGACGGCGCCGGTCGCGCCGACGATCGCGACGTGATAATTTTTCATCGGCAGGCGATTGTAACGCCGGGCTCAGCCGATGCAAACGAACCAACGCAAGATCGACATCTCCATTCGCGAGCAAATGCTGCGATTAAAAGAAGGACGCAAAACGTTGCGTGCATATCCGATCTCGAGTTCGCGTTTCGGACTCGGGACAAAAGAAGGCAGCCACAAAACGCCGCTCGGAAAATTTCGCATCAGCGAAAAAATCGGCGCGGGCGCAAAATCCGGCACGATTTTCAAATCACGCGTGCCGCTCGGGCCTAACGATCCGCTGCCGCAAACGGAAGATTTCATCACTTCGCGGATCATGTGGCTCGATGGCCTCGGCCAGCGCAACGCGAATACGCACGACCGATTTATTTACATTCACGGAACGAAACACGAGGGCACGATCGGCACGCCGGACAGTCACGGTTGCATCCGGATGCGCAATGCGAACGTGATCGAGCTCTTCGATTTGGTCGAGGAAGGGACGGTTGTCACCATTCGCAAATGAAGATGTCGATCTTGCATGCGTCCAAAAGATCGGAGAAAAGCGTTGCGTCAGTGTAGTTCCCACCCTAGAACATCGGCAGCAACCGGCTGCGAAAGGAGGCGATATACATTGAATTTTTTGAAAGCGATCATGATCATTGCAGTTTTGGCAGGCGCTCTGGGTCTCGGAGCGTGCTCACAACACAAGGAATCAGCGGCAACAACGACGACCGCGAGCTCGACTCACGGTTACTCGAAATAAGTCTATCCGCTCTGATGTCCCGCAAAGGGACGCCTTTGAGCAAAAGGCCAGGTCGCACAAGCGATCTGGCCTTTTCTTTATTGCTGATTTAAATCTGCCCGGGCATGGGGTTCCAATTTTTGCGGCGAACAGGGAAAACGGCTTTGATATTCGCGTTCGGGCTTTCGGCGATGACCGCTGCGGCCAGGGATGAGCAATCGATCAAGGATTTGCGCGATGCGCTCGTGGCTCTTTCGCCCGATGTCGATCTTCACGAGGCCGAATTGTTATCGATCACGGCGCACACTTTGTCGCGTCAGCTCGCGCATGATTACGGCGTCACTTTGTTTCCGGGCTTCCAGAACTTTCTCGTGAATGTCGGCGCGCGCGAAAAAGGTTTTTGCGCGCATTACACGCGCGACATCGGGACGCGCCTGCGAGAATTCCATTTCAAAACGCTCGAGCTGCACTGGGGAATCGCTTACGCGAAACTTGAAGACGAAAACAACGCGCTCGTCATCACCGCGCGCGGACAGAAATTCGAAGACGGCATCGTGCTCGACGCATGGCGGCGCGCCGGCCGGCTTTGGTGGTCGCCGGTGAAGAAAGATTACGATTACGAAGTGCGTCGCGGGACCGGCCTCAATCACCTCGGCGCGGAACATTCCGGCATCACCGCTTGGAAAGAGGATTTGCAGGAGACGGCGTGGTTGCAGGCGAGCGCGCAACGCAAAACGAAAACGAAACGGAATTAATCGACGCGCATTGAGCTTTGGCTAGGTTTGGCCGCATGGAATTGCGCGGTCAGCCGTTAACTCTCGATCAAGTTGCGGCCGTCGCGGCAGCGGCTGAACCGGTGAAAATTTCCGCGGCCGCACGCAGTCGTATCGACGCATCGCGCAAAGTCATCGACGACATCATCAAGAGCGACACCATCGTTTACGGCGTCACCACCGGCTTCGGCAAACTTTCGGAAGTACGGATCGAGCGCAGCGAAGTTTACGACCTGCAACTTAATCTCGTGCGCAGTCACGCCTGCGGAATTGGACGGCCGCTGTCGGAACCGGAAGTGCGCGCGATGATGTTGCTGCGCGCCAATGTGCTCGCGCTCGGTTTTAGCGGTATCCGCGCCGAAGTGATCGAGTTGCTTTGCGAAATGTTGAATCGTCGCGTCTGGCCGGTCGTTCCCGAAAAAGGATCGGTCGGCGCGAGCGGCGATCTCGCTCCGCTCGCCCATCTCGCGCTTGGCTTAATCGGCGAAGGCGAATCGTTTTTCGAAAACAAACGAATGGAAAGCGCGGCGGCTTTAAAGCGTGCGGGATTGAAACCTATCGCGCTCGAAGCGAAGGAAGGCCTCGCGCTTCTCAACGGCACTCAGGCCATGCACGCGGTCGGGGGATTGTCGATCTTGCGCGCGCGTCGCCTAACGAACGTGGCCGATGTCGCCGGCGCGATGACGCTCGAAGGATTGCGCGACACGCCCGCGGCGTTCGATTCGCGCATTCAGGACGCGCGTCCGCATCCCGGCCAGAAAGCAGCCGCGCAACATCTCTTGTCGATCTTGCACGGAAGTGAAATTCGGGAGTCACATCGCATGAACGATCCGCGCGTGCAGGACGCGTACAGCATTCGTTGCATGCCGCAAGTCCACGGCGCGGTGCGCGGGGCCATCGCGCATTGCGAAGAAGTGCTCCTGATCGAATCCGGATCCGCGACTGACAACCCGTTGGTCTTTCCCGAAAACGGCGACGTGATTTCCGGCGGAAATTTTCACGGCGCGCCGCTCGCCTACGCGCTCGATTACGCCGCCATCGCACTTGTCGATCTTATGGCGATCAGCGAACGCCGGATCGATCGTCTGATTAATCCCGATAAAAGCGAAGGGTTGCCGCCATTTCTCGCGCGGCAAGCGGGATTGCAATCCGGATTCATGATCGCGCACGTGGCCGCCGCGGCCCTGCTCAACGAAGCGCGCGTGCTCGCGCATCCGGCGAGCGTGGACAACGTCAGCACATCCGGCAGCAAGGAAGATCACGTCTCGATGGGAATGACGAGCGCGTTGAAGTTGCGATCGATTGTCGATCTTGCCGAAAATCTTTTTGCGATCGAGTTGCTCGCCGGCGCGGAGGGAATCGAACATCGGCGACCGTTGCGCGCGGGCGAAGGCGTCGAGCGCGCTCACGCCCTCGTGCGCGAGATCGCCGCGCCGTTGACTAACGACCGCGTGCTCTCGGGCGACATCGCGAATGTTGCCGCCGCAGTTCGCGCCGGAAAGTTTGATTCGATATGAGAACGATTCGTGCGCCGCGCGGCGGCACTTTGAGCTGCAAAGGCTGGCATCAGGAAGCGGCCATGCGCATGCTCATGAACAATCTCGATCCGGACGTGGCGGAGCGGCCTAACGACCTCGTCGTTTATGGCGGCACGGGCCGCGCCGCGCGCAGTTGGGAAGCATTCAATGCCATCGTCGATTCGCTGCGCAAGATCGACAACGACGAAACGCTGCTCGTGCAATCGGGTAAGCCGGTCGGCACTTTTCGCACGCACGACGAAGCCCCGCGCGTTCTCATCGCAAACTCAAATCTCGTCGGCCAATGGAACAATTATGCCGAGTTCAATCGTCTCGAGCGTCTCGGCCTAACGATGTACGGTCAGATGACCGCGGGGTCGTGGATTTACATCGGCAGTCAGGGGATCGTGCAGGGAACCTTTGAAACGTTCGCTTCCGCCGCCGAAAAACATTTCGGCGGATCACTCGACGGAAAATTTGTTTTGAGCGGCGGTCTTGGCGGCATGGGCGGCGCGCAACCGCTCGCCGCGACCATGAACGGTGCCATTTTTCTTGGAGTGGATGTCGATCTTGCGCGAATCGAGAAACGATTGAAGAGCGGTTATTGCGACAAGATCGCGCGCTCGCTCGACGAAGCGCTCAAGATGATCGATCAGGCGCGGAAAGATCGACAATCACTCTCCATCGGTCTCGTTGGAAATTGCGCGGACGTTCTTCTGGAGCTTGTGCGACGCGGAATTGTTCCCGACGTTTTGACCGATCAAACCAGCGCGCACGACGCGCTCAATGGTTACGTGCCTAACGGAATGAGTTTGGACGACGCCATCGCATTGCGGAAAAAAAATCCCGACGACTACATCAAGAAGTCGATGCAAGCGATGGCAGTGCATGTCGAAGCCATGCTCGCATTGCAAAAAAAAGGCGCGATCACATTCGATTACGGCAACAACATTCGCGCGCAGGCACAGAAAGCCGGCGTGGAAAACGCGTTCGACATTCCAGGTTTCGTTCCCGAATACATCCGGCCACTCTTTTGCGAAGGAAAAGGTCCGTTTCGCTGGGTCGCGTTGAGCGGCGAACCGGACGACATCGCACGCACGGACAAACTCGCGCTCGAAATTTTTCCCGAGAACAAAACGCTCTCGCGTTGGATGAAGCTGGCGCGCGAACGTATTCAATTTCAAGGATTGCCCGCGCGCATCTGCTGGCTTGGTTACGGCGAGCGCGCGGAATTCGGCGTCGCCATAAACGAACTCGTTAGGCGGGGCGAGATCAAGGCACCGATCGTCATCGGCCGCGATCATCTCGACGCCGGCTCGGTTGCGTCGCCGAACCGTGAGACCGAAGGAATGATCGACAAGAGCGATGCGATTGCCGACTGGCCGTTGCTTAACGCGCTCGTGAATACCGCGGCGGGGGCGTCGTGGATTTCGATTCATAATGGCGGCGGCGTCGGCATTGGTTACTCGCAACACGCCGGCATGGTCGTGGTCGCGGACGGCACTGATAATTCTAAACGGCGACTTGAGCGCGTGCTCACGAGCGATCCCGGAATGGGCGTGCTGCGTCACGTCGACGCCGGTTACTCGCGCGCGATCGATTTCGCGGCGAAAGCGAAGATCGACATCCCGATGTGGCCGCAGCCGCGCGATTGACGATGCAAAAGCTAATCGAATGCGTGCCGAATTTTTCGGAGGGCCGCGACGCCGATGTGATTAGGCAAATCACGGACGCGATCAAATCGGTCGAAGGCGTTTCGTTGCTCGATGTCGATCCGGGCGCGACGACGAACCGAACGGTCGTCACGTTTGTCGGAAGTCCGGATGCGGTAGTCGAGGCTGCATTTCGCGGGATTCAGAAAGCGGCGGAGTTGATCGACATGCGCAAACACAAAGGCGCGCATCCGCGCATGGGCGCGACGGATGTTTGTCCGTTCATTCCGGTGAGCAACGTGAGTTGGGACGAAGTAGTCGCGTGCGCGGAAAAACTGGGCAAACGCGTCGGCGAGGAATTGAAGATTCCCGTTTATCTTTATGAGAAGGCGGCGAAGGACCCGGCTCGTTCCAATCTCGCGGTCATTCGCGCGGGTGAATACGAAGGCTTCTCCAAAAAAATAAAAGATCGACAATGGAAACCAGATTTCGGGCCGGCGGAGTTCAACGCAAAATCCGGCGCGACCGCGATTGGCGCGCGCGAATTTCTCGTCGCCTACAACGTGAACCTGAACACGAAAGCCGTGCGGCGCGCCAACGCTGTCGCCTTTGATGTGCGGGAAAATGGTCGCGTCAAAACCGAAGATGGCACGCCAACCGGCAAACCCGTGCTCGATGAGAAAGGCGAACCGGTGCGTGTGCCAGGAATGTTGAAGAATTGCAAAGCGATCGGCTGGTACGTAGAAGAATACGGGATCGCGCAGGTCTCGATTAACCTAACGAACATCGACATCACGCCGGTGCACGCTGCGTTCGACGCGTGTGTGGAATCGGCCAGCAAACGTGGACTGCGCGTGACCGGATCGGAAATCGTCGGCATGGTCCCGAAGAAATCTTTACTCGATGCGGGCCGGCATTATCTGCGGAAACAAAACTGGTCGGAAGGCGCGTCGGAAGAAGAATTGATCGACATCGCAATTCGGTCGATGGGATTAAGTGAACTGAAACCGTTCGATCCAAAGGAAAAAATCATCGAACTAAAAATGGAAGCCAGCTCACCAAAGAAGTCGCTCGTGAAGATGGACGTGCGCGCGTTTTGCAATGAAACGCTGAGCGATTCGCCCGCGCCCGGCGGCGGTTCGGTCGCGGCGCTGATGGGCGCGCTCGGAGCGTCGTTAGGCGGAATGGTGGCGAATTTGTCCGCCGGAAAACGCGGCTGGGAAGAGAAGGTGAAATTCTTCAGCGATTGGGCAGTCAAAGCGCAACAACTGAAAGACGAACTGTTGTTTCTGGTCGATGAAGACACGGCCGCGTTCAACAAAGTGATGGCGGCATTCGCACTGCCGAAACAATCGGAAGAGGAAAAGAGAGCGCGCGCGGATGCAATCGAATCGGCGAACAAATATGCGGCCGAGATTCCATTGCGGGTGATGGAAACTTCTTGTCGATCTTACGAATTGCTCCGCGAGATGGCGGAGAAGGGGAACCCGAATTCGATTTCCGATGTCGGCGTCGGCGCGCTGGCGACGCGGGCATGCATTGAAGGCGCGGCCATGAACGTGCGCATCAATCTCGCCGGATTGAAGGATGAAAAATTCAAATCGGATGTCAGTCAGAAACTTCAGAAGATTCGCGGCGATTCCGAAGCCGAGTTCCAGAAGATCAATCAGATCGTCGAAGCGAAGCTGAACAAATCGTGAAGACGATTGCGGTCGTTCACGCGGCGCAACTCGTCACGCCGGTCGATGTGATCGCCGATGGCGGAATGCTGATTCGCGATGGCAAGATCGACATCGTCGCTTCGAGCGATAAGATCGACATCAACGGCGCCGAGGTGATTGATGCGCGTGGCAAAGTCGTGCTGCCGGGATTTGTCGATGCACATACGCATCTCGTATTCGCGGGAAATCGTCTCGACGATTTCGAGCGGCGCGCGCGCGGCGAATCGTACGAACAGATCGCAAAAGCCGGCGGCGGCATTTGGTCGACGGTGGAAAAGACGCGCGCGGCGTCCGATGTCGATCTTGCGAAACAAGCGAAGAAGCATGCGGATTGGTTTTTGAAATGCGGAACGACCACGGTGGAAGCGAAGTCGGGTTATGGCCTAACGACGGCGGATGAGCTGAAGATTTTGCGCGTAATGAAGCAGATTGAAACGCCGCTCGAAATTGTGCCGACGTTTTTGGGCGCGCACGCGATCCCGAAAAACCAAACGCCAGATGAATATGTCGATCTTGTGGTGAACGAAATGTTACCGCGCGTGGCCGAAGAGAAACTCGCGGAGTTTTGCGATGTTTTTTGCGAACGCGGTTATTTCAGCGCGGAGCAAGCGCGCCGAGTTTTGAGCGTAGCGAAGGAACTCGGACTGAAGTTGCGCGGACATGTCGATCAATTGTCGAACTCGAGGGGCGCGCAATTGATGGCAGAGCTTGGCGCGACCACGGCGGACCATTTGGAGAAAACGGATGAGCGGGGGATCGCGGCGTTGAAGTGCGCGAATGTGCAACCGGTGCTGCTGCCGGGATCGGTTTATGCGCTTGGATCGACATCGTACCCACGTGCGCGAGAGATGATTGATGCGGGGCTCGATGTTGTGCTGGCGACGGACTTCAACCCCGGTTCGTCGCCGACCTGTTCGATGTCGATGGTGCTCTCGCTCGCGTGCACGCAAATGAAGATGTCTCCGATGGAGGCGATCAAGGCCGCCACGATCAACGCCGCCCGTTCGTTAGATCGACATGGTACTGTCGGATCGCTCGAGCGCGGAAAGCTGGCGAACTTTTGTGTGTTTGATTGCGCAGATTATCGCGAGATCGCGTATTGGTTTGGTGCGATGTTGCCCAGCGCCGTGTATGTGCGTGGCGAACTAATCAAAACATGAAGGTGAATGTAGAGAAACAGCCAGATCAAACCTCGACACTTTTTATCGAAGTGCCGCCGGACGAGGTGACGAAAGAGTGGGACGCGATTGCGAGCTCGTTCGCGCGATTCGCGAAGATTCCCGGTTACCGGCCGGGCAAGGCGCCGCGGAAGGTAATCGAGTCGAAATTCAAAAAGGAAATCGAGGACGAGCTGACGAAGAAGCTGGTGTCGAAGAGTTATCACGACGCAGTCGAACAAAGTAACCTGCGCGTGGTCAGCCTAACGAACCTGGAAGACGTCAAGATCGGCGAGGACAAGTCGATGCGGTTTCGCGCGACGGTGGTGACGGCGCCGGAGTTTGATTTGCCGAATTACAAAAACATCGCGGTCGAATTGCCGAGCGCGGAGGTAAAAAAGGAAGATGTCGATCTTGCGTTGGAACGTTTGCGCGAGCAGACGGCCGATTTTGTCGATGTGGCGGAAGATCGCGGAGCGCAGTTGGAAGATTTTGTGGTGATCGATTTTGAGGGAACGATCGATGGCAAACCGGTGGGTGAAGTTGCGCCGAACGCGAGCAAGACGCTGCAAGGCGGAAAGAAGTTCTGGCTGCGATTAGCGGCGGACAATTTCGCGCCGAAGTTTTGCGAGCAGCTCGTCGGACAGAAGAAGGGCGAGACGCGAAATGTGATTGTCGATCTTGCGCAAGATTTCGTGATCGAAGAGTTGCGCGGGAAACAGATTAGTTACTCCGTCACGCTCAACGAAATTAAGCAGAAAGTGTTGCCGGAGATGAACAAGGAATGGGCGGCAAAGTTGATGCCGGGGAAAACGCTGGAGGACCTGCGACACCAGATCGAACACGATCTTGAACATGAGAAGGAGCACGAGATCGATCACGCAAAGGAATCGCAGGTGGTGACGTATCTACATGAGAACACGAAGTTCGATTTGCCGGCGCCGCTGCTGCGAAACGAGATGCGGCGCGTGCTCGGCGAATTGGTGCAGCGCAATCGCGAGCGGGGCCTAACGGACGAGATCTTGAAGACGAAGGAGAAGGAATTGGTGGAAGGCGCGGGCGGAATGGCGGCGCATCGGCTGAAGACGCGTTTCATTTTGAGCCGGATCGCGGAGGCGGAGAAAATCGACGTTTCAAAGAAAGATGTCGATCTTGCGGTGCGCAGCGAAGCCGCGCGCTACAACGTTTCGCCGGAAAAAATGCGGCGGGAACTGGAGGAACACGACGGACTGAACTCGCTCGCGGAACAGATACTGCTCGGCAAGGTTCTTGATTTCCTGAAGTCGAATGTTAGCGTGAAATCGCAATCGGAAGCTGCGGTTTCCGAGGAAAAACATGAGTAAGCCTAACAACAACGAGAGCGCGCACTCGGTCCTGATCCCGATGGTGGTGGAGCAGACCGGCCGGGGCGAGCGCAGCTACGATATTTATTCGCGACTGCTGAAGGACCGTATCGTGTTCATCGGCACGCCGATCGACGATCACATCGCCAACCTGGTCATCGCGCAATTGCTCTTCCTGCAAATGGAGGATGGCAAGAAGGACATCAATTTGTATATCAATTCGCCGGGCGGCTCGGTCACGGCGGGATTGGCGATTTACGACACGATGCAATTTTTGACCTGCGACGTGACGACGTATTGCCTCGGAATGGCGGCGAGCATGGCGGCGGTGTTGCTTTGCGCGGGCACGAAAGGCAAACGATTTGCGCTCCCGAACTCCGACATCATGATTCATCAGGTGCATGGCGGCGCGCAGGGGCAGGCGAGTGACGTCGAGCGCCAGGTCGATTACATGTTCAAGCTGAAGAAACGACTGATTCGCATCATCTCTCAGCACACCGGTAAATCCGAGGACCAGGTGCGACTCGATTCCGACCGCGATTATTACATGTCGGCCGCGGAAGCGAAGGCGTATGGCCTTGTCGATGAAGTGATCAAATCGCGCAAGGAAGTGAAGCTTTTAGACGGCGAAAAATCGCCGGCGCTCGACCGTTCCACCGCGGTGGCGGAGGCGGCATTACCGCGGAAAGTGGGGGAATAGAAGCTGCTCGATTAAGAGCGAATTATGGCCCGCGCCTCCAACCTCACGATGTGCTCTTTTTGCGGCAAGAGCCACGCCGAAGTCCGCAAACTCATCGCCGGCCCCGGCGTCTATATTTGCGACTCGTGCATCAACGTCTGCAAGAGCATTCTCGATAAGGAGCTCAACGAAGACGCTCGCCGGCAATCTTCGAACATTCGCGTCCCGAAGCCGGTCGAGATCCGGCGCGCGCTCGATCAATATGTGATCGGCCAGGACGTGGCGAAAAAGACGTTGTCGGTCGCGGTCCACAATCATTTCAAACGCGTACTCACTCCGGCCCCGAGCGGTGATGGCGCGGCCGCGTTTCAGGCGGATCCGCTCGCCGATGTTGAAATCGAGAAGAGCAACATCCTGCTTATCGGCCCGACCGGTTCCGGAAAAACTTTGCTCGCGAAAACGCTCGCGAAAATTCTCGATGTTCCATTTTGCATCGCCGACGCGACCACGCTGACCGAAGCCGGTTACGTCGGCGAAGATGTCGAGAACATCATTCTGCGTTTGCTGCAAAACGCCGACTACGACGTGAAGCGGGCCGAGATCGGCATCGTTTACATTGACGAGATCGACAAGATCGGCCGCAAGACCGACAACGTTTCCATCACGCGCGACGTCAGCGGCGAAGGCGTGCAACAAGCGTTGCTCAAAATTCTCGAAGGATCGACATGTAACGTTCCGCCACAGGGCGGACGGAAACATCCGCATCAGGAATACATCCAGGTCAACACCGAGAAAATTCTCTTCATCTGCGGCGGCGCATTCATCGGCCTCGACAAAATTGTCCAGAAACGCATCGGTCAAAAAGTGATGGGCTTTGGTGGCCCCACACTCGAAGCCGAAGACACGATGCGGAAGGAAGCCGTGCGTCACGTCGAACCCGAAGATTTGCTCGCGTTCGGAATGATTCCCGAATTCATCGGCCGCTTGCCGGTGGTGAGCTCGCTCGATGCGCTGACTGAAGACGAGATGGTGCAGATTCTCACCGAGACGCGCAACGCGATGGTGAAGCAATATACCAAGCTGTTCTCGATGGAAGGCGTGAAGCTGACGATGACGAAGGACGCGCTTCGTGGACTCGCGGCGCAGGCGGTCACAAAGGGCACGGGCGCGCGCGCGTTGCGATCGATGCTCGAGCGCATCATGCTCGACATCATGTATGACGTGCCCAGCCGCGAAGACATCGCCGAAGTCACGATCAATCGCGCGGTGGTCGACGGGAAAAAGCTTCCGCTCATTCGCAAGAAGCAGGACAAAGACGCGGCCTAACGATCCGCGCGGATTCGACGCGGCACTCTCGGCGTTGTAGATGTCGATCTTGCATGCGCGTGGTCGTAATCAACACCGGCACTGAGATTCTGCTCGGAGATGTTCGTGATGCGCACCTGAGCTTTATCGCGCGCGAAATTTTACCGCTCGGTTTGCGTGTTTCCGAGCAACGCACCGTTCCGGACGGCGAGGCCATCCGAAATGCACTTGTCGATCTTTTACCAGGTGCCGACATCGTCTTCGTCACCGGCGGCCTCGGGCCGACGACGGACGACGTCACGCGCGAAATGGTCGCGGAAGTTTGCGGGGTCGAGCTCGTGCACAGCGAGGAAATCATGCGCACGATCACCGAGCGCCTGAAAAAACGCGGCATCAAATTCACCGACCGAATCTCGCGACAGGCGATGGTGCCGAAAGGCGCGCGCGTTTTGCCTAACAAGAACGGGACTGCGCCGGGATTTTATTTGCCGAAGCAGCACCTGTTCGTTTTGCCGGGACCGCCGCGCGAATTGCAACCGATGTTTCGCGAAAGCGCGATGTCGATCTTGCATGAGATCGTGCCGCCGCCGCAGTTCGAGAAGCGAATGTATCGCATCGCGATGATGGGCGAATCGCTGGTTGAGAAAGCGATCGGCGAGCAGATCAAAGAAGTGGAGCTCGGCTACTGCGCGCGGCCGGGCGAAGTCGATGTGCGGATCATCGGCGAGCCGAAAGCAATCGCGCGTGCGGATGAAATCATTCGGCGTGAAATTGGATTGTCGATCTTTTCCACGGAAGACGAAACGCTCGCCGAAGTTCTGTTGAAGTTGCTGAAGAAGCGCGGTGAGACGCTGGCGGTGGCGGAATCCTGCACCGGCGGATTGCTGGCGAATCGCCTAACGAACGTGGCCGGTTCCTCCGAAGTTTTTCTGGCGGGTTACGTGACTTACGCGAACGAAGCGAAGATCGACATGTTGAATGTCGATGCGCGCTTGATCGAGCAACATGGCGCGGTCAGTCCGGAAGTCGCGCGCGCCATGGCCGAAGGCGCCCGGACTCGTGCGAGATCGACATATGCATTGGCCACGACTGGAATTGCGGGGCCGGGCGGCGGTTCGGCCGACAAACCAGTCGGCACGATTCACGTCGCGCTCGCTTCGCCTAACGAAACGCAGGCGAAGAAATTCTTTTTCCCGAGCGATCGCGAAACGTTCAAGGATCTCGCGGCCCAAGCCGCGTTCGATTTATTGCGTCGGCAGCTTCAGTAATCGCCGACGTCGACCGGGGTGCCGACTTTAGCGTGATCGTAGAATAACTTTGCGCCTTCGACCGATTCGCGGACGCAGCCGTGCGATGCCGGATAGCCCGGCAGAATGCCGATGTGCATGCCGACGCCGTCGCCCGTTAATCGTAAGAACCATTTCATAGTGGCGCCGGCGAAATGCGTTCCGCTCGGCGCGGAATCGATCCGCGCGCTGACGCCGGCACGCACGACCCGGCCGCTCCGATCGACATAGTCGCCGTACAGGGTGGAGTGATGGTTCGGATCTTTTTCGAGAACGGTGAAATGGCCTTGCGGCGTGCTGTGGCCGCGTTTGCCGGACGAAATCGGCGCGTCGATGGCGATTTGATCGCCGAGCATGAGATAGGCGCGTTGTTTCGGAATGGAAACGACGATGTGCGACGTGTCCGGCGTGACCTGTTTCAGCACGTTTTGGTTTATTTTGATCGGCTCTTGTTTGCGAATGAGCTCGTTGGCTTTGCGGAATTGCGGCGGCGGCGTGGGCGAGCGCGACCCAAACGGTTGTGCGTGTAGCGCAGCTACCGGAAAGAAGAACAAAATAATGGCGGCGCGACGCATGAGATTAGCCGCGACTGTAGCCATTGACGCGATTTAGCCAACCCGGTAACCAACGCGACTCGTGCCGGGCCGGCGGCGAATTCTCCACCCGCCTCCGTAAGATCGACATGGCGGCGCGCGAAAATTCTTTGACCGTGTTCGATTCGTTAGGCCGCATCGTTTCCAGCACTTGGAGCAAACCCCAGCCCTGACCATTGTAGCGCTCGGTGTGCAACACTCCTTCGCCCTTGAAATTGACGTAATCGATCAGCGCGTAACAGCCGTTCGCGCTCGCGCCGACGCGCTCGAATTGTTGCTGCACGCGCGCGCGATTTTCGGGCGCGGTTTCAGCGAGCATTTTCGGCAGCGAAGTTTGCAAACGTTCGACCAGGAATTGCGTTTGCAGATCGATCGTACGGGCGAGCAGGCTGCGCAATTGGATCATGGTCGAACTTTCGCGCGCGGCCGTGAACTCCGCGCGCGAATTCCACGGGCACGCTTTCGCTTCGAGCAACCACGATGGAAGATCGACATGTTGTTGCGCGAAAAACGCGACCAGCTTCGGAAAACTTTCATCAAACGGTCCGCGCTTGCCCGCCGGATACCAGATGAAATGGCCGATGCCTAACGACGCAAAATCCTCGCCTTCATTCCACGAAGTCAGGCCGGAAACGGTGCCGTTACATTCGTTCTGCCACACTTTGCGCCCGATGGCACGGGCGTCCTCGCGCGAAATGCTGATGGCAAAAGCGCCGGTCGCCATCACCATGAAAACGCCGGTGAAAAGCGCCATTCGAGTGCCGCTTGACCGGTGAACTTTATCCATTAGCATGCACTTCCTCGCCGCGGGCGAGCTTCCGCAACGTAATCGATCCAACTATGAAACGTTTTCTCATTTCGACCGGGACAGTTTTGCTGGCCCTGACACTCCAGGCGCAAGAAAAATCGCCATCGCCAGCGGCGGGTTCGACCTCTTCGGGGCAACTGAAGGATTTGAAGGACAAGGTCAGCTACAGCATCGGCCTCAATATTGGTTTCAACTTCAAAAAGCAAAACGTGGAGTTGAATCCGGACGCGTTGGTCGCGGGAGTGAAAGACGCCATGACGAATAAGCCGCTGCTCACTGAAAACGAAGTGCGCGAAACCATGACCGCATTTTCCAAACAAATGGCCGACAAACAGAAGGAAGCGGGCGAGAAAAATAAAACCGAGGGCGATAAGTTCCTCGCTGAAAACAAAGGCAAGTCCGGTGTGAAAACCACCGCCAGCGGCTTGCAGTACAAAGTTTTGAAAGAAGGCAGTGGCCCATCACCGAGCGCGACCGACACCGTGACCGTAAATTATCGCGGGACATTGATCGACGGCACCGAGTTCGACAGCTCTTACAAACGCGGCGAGCCGGCCACCTTTCCGGTCGGCGGCGTGATCAAAGGCTGGACCGAAGCGCTGCAGATGATGAAGAAAGGCGCGAAGTATCAACTCTTCATTCCCTCGAATCTGGCCTACGGCGAGCGCGCCATGCCGCCGGATATCGGCGCGAATTCGACTTTGATTTTCGAAGTCGAGTTGGTCGACATCAAACCGGCGGGCGCGGCCGGGACGCCGCCGGCGGGCGGCGAGCGCGAAGAAAAAGAGCGCGAGAAAAAGCCCTAACGAATCTCCGATCGCAAGATCGACATCGTCTAAGATCGACAACTACCGCGCGGCGGTGGCGGATTCCCATTCCACTCGCGGCGCGTCGCCCCAAAGATCTTCGAGCGAATAGAACTCGCGTTTGTCCTGGTGAAAGATGTGCACGACCACCTGCAGATAATCGAGCACGATCCACTGACTCGCCGGGAACCCATCGACCGCGACCGCGCGCACGTTGTGATCCTGCTTTAACTTCGTTTCGATTTCGTTCGCGATCGCTTTGAGATGCGGCTCGGAAGTCGCGGAACAGATGACGAAGAAATCGGTGAAAGTGGAAATGCCGCGAAGATCGATCACTACGATGTCCTCGGCCTTTTTGTTCGAGGCGAGCTCAGCGCAAGTGCGAGCTAGATTGTCAGCGGTTATTTCGCGCCCTCCCGGTAAAGATTTCCCTGGCGAATGATTTCTTCCACTGCTGCCGGTACGAGATAACGAATCGAGAGCCCGCGCGCAACTCGATTTCTTATCTCCGTGGCGGAGATGTCGATCTTGCGCTGAATAATTTCGTAATCGCTCGAGACGTTTGTGCCGGTGCGATCGAGCACGACGATGCGCACGAGCTTCTTCAATTCATCAATGCGATGCCAGCGCGGCAAGCCCGGCACATTGTCCTGCCCGATGAGCAAAACCATTTTCGCGTCGCGCTCGCGCGCTGAAATTTCTTTCACTGTGTCGATGGTGTAGGACGGCGGCGGCCGGTGCAGCTCGCAATCGTCAATTTCGAATCCATCCTGTTTTCCGATGGCAGCGTGCAGCATGGCCAACCGCAAATCCGCCGATGCCATCGGCGCTTCCTTGAAAGGTGACGCCGCCGCCGGTGTGAAAATGATTTTGTCGAGCGCGAGCTGCTCGAGCGCGTCACGCGCCAGAATGAGATGACCGTGATGAACCGGATCGAAGCTGCCGCCGTAGATGCCGATTTTGTTCATCGAGATTTTTTCGGTCGCAGCGCGAAGATCGACATCTAAGTTGCGCAACGTATGAAGAGCGATTCGCTCGGTCAACTGATCATGACCGGAGTTCCGGGAAAGGAACTCGATGTCGAAACGGCGAAGTTATTTCGCAAAGTGCAGCCGGGCGCGTTCATTTTGTTCGGTCGAAATATCGAGAGCGCTCCGCAATTGCGGAAACTCATCGACGATTTGCGCGACTTGAGCGAGGTCGAGCCGATCATCACGATCGATCAGGAAGGCGGGCGCGTGTCGCGTTTGCGATTGATCGGCAACGAGCCGCCAAATGCGCAGCAGCTCCGCGAAAAAGGAGATGTCGATCTTATCAAACGCCACGGCGATATCACCGGACGTTTGCTGCGTCTGTTCGGATTCAATCTCGATCTCTGTCCGGTGCTCGACATTTCTTTCGACGATGACGCCGACAATTCGTTGCGCGGCCGTTGTTACGGAAAAAATGTCGACGAGGTGGTGCGCAATGCCGGCGCCTTCAATGCCGCGATGCGTAAACAAGGCATCGCCAGTTGCGGAAAACATTTCCCCGGATATTCCGCCGCGACCATCGACGCGCATGAGGAGTTGCCGAAGATTGATCGCACGCGCGATCAATTAGATCGCAACGAGCTCGCGGTCTTCCGCGCGCTCCTGCGCAAGATCGACAGCATGATGGTTTGTCACGGCTGGTATCCGGTCTTCGAGCCGAAAAAAACTCCGGCATCGTTGTCGCGGCGAGTCGTGACCGATTTGCTGCGCAAGGAAATTCACTTCGAAGGATTGATCATGACGGACGATCTCGATATGGGCGCGATCGTAAACGAATACTCGATCGAGGAGACGATTCGATTGGCGATCGAGGCCGGAAATGATGTGGCAATGATTTGTCATCGCGTTTCGGAAATCGAAACGGCGCATCGCGCGATGGAGAAATTGCCTCGCCCGCAGCTCGATCGTGCCTTGTCGAGCGTGGCGCGATTCAAAAGGAATCTCGCTCCGCCCCATAAGTTTTCGGAAGACGCTTTTCGCAAGATCGACAATGAAATCTGGGAGCTGCGCGTCGCGGTCCTCGGCGAAAAACGCGCGAAAGAACGCAGCGCCGAAGACGGCAAGCGTTCGCCCGTCGAAATGTATTAACGCCTAACGAGGCGCTTTGGGCCTGAGCAAGCGCTCGCGTCCGACGAGATAGAGCAGGGCGCAAAGAACGAGAAACGGCAGACAGGCGAGTAGATCGGACGAGGCGCCGGCGAAGAATGGGTTGTGCGCGCCGGACCAGTCTTCGATGCGCTTGCTCACGCTCCCCAGGCTCGGAACGCCGGCCATGAACGCGATGACGATTCCGGCGAGCGCGCCACCGGCGATGTAACCGGACGCGAGCAATACGCCGGGACCTTTATCGCCCTCGGCCGTTAGTTCGACATCGGACAAGTTTCTGTGGCGGAATTTCACTCGCATATAAAGATCGACCAGCCACCGGATCATTCCGCCGATCCAGATCGGACTCGAAGAGGCGAGGGGAAGGTAAACGCCGACGGCGAATGCGAGCGACGGAATTCCGCTCATTTCGAGCACGATCGCGATCATTACGCCTAACAACACCAGCGCCCACGGCAATTTGTGGCTCAGGATTCCTTTGATGATGTACGACATCAATGTCGCTTTGGGCGCGTCGAATTTGGAGACGTTCGATCCGTCCGGCCGCGTCTTGTGCGTGCCGTTGATGCCGGGATCGACCAGATATTGCGGCGTGCCGTCGTCACTGACGAGGTAACGTTGCGCGGCGCCGCCATTCGGATCGATGCGTTGCCAGACGCGATAGGTGTTCGAGTCCGACTGAGCTTGTGGGCCGGTCAAGCGTTCGCTACCGCCAAGCTCGTTAGGCTGCGCGTGGAGATCGCGCGAAAAGTTCCTGTCGATCTTGTACGAGACACGCCCATCATCACCGACAAGGTAATCGCCCGCTTCGAGTCCGGCCACAGGCGAGGTCTCACTCACGTGCAGCAATCGAAAATTACCGTTCTCGTTCGGCTTTTGTTTCTCGTCGAACGGTTGCAATGGGATGCCAGGGGGCGCCGGCGATTTGTTAGGCAAGGCCACGAATGTCGTCGCCGGAACGTAAACCGTGTATGCCTGATTCAATTTCAGAAGGATCGGCCCGAGCAAAAGCGCAGAGGCGAGTGCACCGCAAAGAATTGCGATCTGTTGATACTTCGTCGTCGATCCAACGAGAAAACCGGTTTTCAAATCTTGCGACGTCGTTCCGCCGTTGGATGACGCGATGCAAACGATGCCGCCGATGGAAAGCGCGGTGACGAAATAGTGCGGGCCAGTCCAGCCAACGAGCAGGAAGATGAGGCACGTCAGCAACAAGGTCGCGACCGTCATTCCGGAAATCGGATTCGATGACGAGCCGATCTCGCCCGTCAAGCGCGACGACACCGTGACAAACAGAAAGCCGAACGCAACGATGAGCAGAGCGCCTAACAAATTCCATTGCAGATGCAATTGCGGCATCGCGATCATGATGAGCAGCAGCACGATCACTCCGCCCATGACGAACTTCATCGACAAGTCCTGATCGGTGCGTGGAGCATTTGCGATGGCCGAGTGTTTACGTCGAAGATCGGCCAGGCCGCCGCGCAGCCCGTGCAGGATGATCGGCAGCGAGCGAATGAGACTGATGATTCCACCGGCGGCGACCGCGCCGGCGCCGATGTAGAGAATGTAAGCGCCGCGGACTTGATCCGGATCCATCTCCGAAATCGGAATCGTTCCCGGCGCGACCGTGCCGACAACGTGTTCGCCGAAAAACTTGATCGCCGGAATCAAAACCAAATACGCGAGCACACCGCCCGCGCACATGATCGACGCGATGCGCGGGCCGATGATGTAACCGACGCCTAACAATGCCGGCTCGATTGTGGCCGAGATCGAGCCGCCTTTGAACGGCGCGTCGAAAACTTTCACCGGATCGCTCTTCCACATTTTGAACGCGCCCATGAGCGATTGATACAAAAAGCCGATGCCGAAACCGGAGAAGATCACTTTGCCGCCGCCGGCCGCTTCCGCGTTCACGATCTCCGAGTCGGTAGTGGTCTGAGTTTTGTCGGCGACTTCGAGCGATTCCTTGCTCGCGGCCGCTTTCAACACTTCGGCGCAGGCGGTGCCTTCGGGATATTTGAGCAATCCGTGTTGATCGACAATCAACGCCCGCCGCAGCGGAATCATCATCAAAATGCCTAACAAACCGCCGGTGATCGCGACCAGCATCACGCGGGTGATCTCGAGATCGAATCCCAAAATCATGATCGCCGGCATGGTGACGCCGAGGCCGAATGCAATCGATTCGCCGGCCGAGCCCGCGGTTTGCACGATGTTGTGTTGCAGAACATTCGCGTCGCGCGCGCCCGTTAATTTCGAAAACGCGCGAAAGATCGTGATCGAGATGACCGCGACTGGAATCGACGCGCTCACCGTCAAACCGACTTTGAGCACGAGATAAAGCGACGACGCGCCGAAGATGACGCCGAGGATCGTGCCGGTGATGAGATGCGGGATCGTGAGCTCCGGCAAGTTCACCCGCGCCGGAATGAAGGGGCGGAAATTGGCCGCGAGCGGATTGGTCGGACCCGGGCCGACGATGTCGGGAAGTTCCTGCGGCGGATTCGGCTCCGTCACTGCGGACATGAAGAAGACCTTTCCGACTTCGCCGGTAAAGCGCAAGCGCCTTCTTTCCGAATGAAGATGTCGATCTTGCACGATGTCGATCTTCCGCCTAGAGATCGAATCGTGAAACGCCGCTGGAACTGGATGCTTTGGACCGGATTCGTTTGCGTCCTTGTCGGAATTTTCAGCTACCAATTTTTCATTCGCTTTCCGGTTACGCGCGATTTTCCATGGGTAAATCTTTTGCTGCTCGCGTTCGGTGCGGTTTTGCTCGCGCTCGGACTCGTTAGGGCTTTCGGCCAGCCGCAAAATTATCGTGGCAAAATTTTCGGCTCCATCTTCGCCGCGCTCGGCCTCCTCGGCATCGCGTTCTTCTGTTACCTCACTTTCGTTGTCCTCAAACAAGTGCCCGCGTCCGCGAGCGCGCCGTCCATCGGCAATAAAGCGCCGGAGTTCACCCTGCCGGATCAAAATGGCCACAGCGTTTCACTTGTCGATCTTCTCGCTACGCAAAACACACGCGCCGCGGTTTTGATTTTCTACCGCGGACATTGGTGACCGCTCTGCAACTCCGAGTTGCGGAGTTTCCAGGAACATCTCGGCGAGCTCGACCGGCGCGGCATTCGCGTTCTCGCCATCAGCGTTGACTCGGCCGACATCAACGCCGCGCACGCGAACAAAATGCATTACACCTTTCCGCTGCTCTCGGACGCGAACGCCGCGACAATTCGCCGTTACAACGTGCTCCATCCCGGCGCCGGGCCGCACAAGGAAGACATCGCGCGGCCCGCGGAATTTTTGATCGACAAAGGCGGCATCGTCCGCTGGCGCAATCTCACCGAAAACCTCGCCGTGCGCGCGCGACCCGACGAAGTGCTCGCCGCGTTCGACGCCGCGATTGACGGCACAACGTCGTCCCCCTAACTTTGCGGCCACGTGCATCCGGAGCTAGAACAACTCCTCGTCCTGCAAGATCGACAACAGAAAATCCGGCAGATCGAAAACGAAATCAAAACGCTGCCGTTGCAGCGAAAGAATCTGGACGGACAACTCGCCAGCACCGTCGCCGGCGTGGACGCGTTAAAGCAACGCGGGAAGCAACTCGAGGTCGATCGCAAAAGACTCGAGCTCGATGCGAACACGCGCCGTGACACCATCGCCAAGCTGCGCACGCAGCAATATGAGACGCGCAAGAACGATGAGTTTCAGGCGATGGGCCACGAGATTCAGCGTTACGAAAAAGAGATCACGTCGATTGAAGACCAGGAGCTCGAGCTCATGGACCAGGCCGAGAAACTGAAGAGCGAGCTCGGCGCCGAAGAAAAAAAAGCCGCGACCACGAAGGACTCGATCTCACGACAGATTGTCGATCTTGACCAGAAATCGAAAACGCTCGAGGGCCGTCTCGAAGAATTGAAAAAGGAACGCGCCGAGATCGCGACCAAGATCGACGAAGATTTACTCGATCGCTTCGATCGTTTGTTCGAAAGCAAAGGCGACGCCGCCGTCGTGCCCATCGAGCACGGCATCTGCACCGGCTGCCACATGAAAGTCACGACCGCGACCGCGATGCACGCCAAGGCCGGCAAGGAAATCGTGAATTGCGAACAATGCGGCCGAATTCTTTACGACGGGGAGTAAATCTCGCTCGTGTATTCCGTCGACGACAAAGATTCGATAGTTCCAATCACTGAGATCCCCAAGCCAGACGCCGGCGCTCCAACACCTGCTATTTCGGCTAGCGAGTTTTGCGTCGCTGTCGCTTATTATGCTGCCGGTTCTCAGGATGCGGTCGCCCTAGTTACGTTCGATTCGTACGCGCACATGTTCGGGCCGCCGAACGATGAAGCACTTGATGGCCACCCCCTTTATTCCCGCGGTTTGGATTTTTATATGGCTTTCGAAGTCCAGCAATCGTCATGGATTCGCAGTCTTGAACGCATGAATCGCGTTCACGTGCGGCACGACCCCGCGCCTTTTGTTGGCTATCGGCATTTTATCATCACATTTCACGATTCCACTTTTGAGTGTGTCGCGAACGGGTTTCGCGTGTCGATGCACGCAGCAGATCCGGCTGAAGTGCTACGTTCGGCTAGACGTTAAATCGAAACTCGATGACATCCCCGTCTTTCACGACGTAATCTTTTCCTTCGATCCGCAGCTTTCCGGCTTCGCGCGCTTTGGCGAACGAGCCTAACGAAACGAGATCGTCGTAGTGAATTGTTTCGGCCGCGATGAAGCCGCGCTCGAAATCGGAATGAATCACGCCGGCGGCTTGCGGCGCTTTGTCGCCTTCGTGAATGGTCCACGCGCGAGTCTCTTTTTCGCCGGTGGTCAAATATGTGCGCAGGCCTAACAAGTGATAGGTCGCGCGAATCAAATCGTGCACGCCGCTGTCTTCCACGCCGACGCCGCGCAGATATTCGAGCGCTTCTGTTTCGCTAAGATCGACAAGTTCGCTCTCGATTTGCGCGCTGATGACGACCGCTTCGGTCCCGAAATGTTGCGCCGCGTACTTTCGCACAAGATCGACATATTCATTCGCCCCGCCTTTGGCCAGATCGGCTTCGGCCACATTGCAGGCGAACAAAGTCGGTTTCGACGTGAGCAAAAAGAATTCGCGCGCGACCAACTTTTCTTCGGTCGATAAATCCGCGGTGATGGCCGGTTTTCCCGCATCGAGATGCGGCAGCAATTTCTCGATGATCGCGCTCTCGATCTTGGCCTGCTTCGATCCCGCGCGCACTTCTTTCTGAATGCGATCGTGCCGCTTTTGCGACGCCGCCAGATCGGCGAGCACGAGCTCGGTATTGATGACTTCGATGTCGCGGATCGGATCGATCGAGCCGCTGACGTGATGGATGTCGCCGCTCTCGAAACAACGCACCACCTGCACGATCGCGTCCACTTCGCGAATGTGACTGAGAAATTGATTGCCGAGCCCTTCGCCCTGGCTCGCGCCTTTTACCAGGCCGGCGATATCGACGAACTCGATCGCCGTCGGCACAATCTTTTGCGACTTCGACAACTCCGCCAGTTTCGTTAGGCGTGCATCAGGCACGGTCACGACGCCCACATTCGGCTCGATCGTGCAGAACGGATAATTTTCCGCCGGCGCTTTGTGGGTGCGCGTGACCGCGTTGAACAACGTCGATTTGCCGACGTTTGGCAGTCCCACGATTCCCGCGCTTAGCATCCGCTTCTGTAGCGGCGGTCAATGACCGTCGCAAGATCGACATGGCGCAAGATCGACAATGGCGATTCGCGCAAAACAAAAGCGCGGCCGAGGACTCGGCCGCGCTTTGAACTGAATATTTGTTTGTTTAGCTGCCCGCAGGCGGGATCGGTTGCGGGCTTGTTCCGCCCCCGCCGCCGCCACTGGCCGGTTTAAATCCACCGCCGGCTTTCGGATCCTTCTTTGTATCCAGATCCTTCACATCGGGCTTCTTGTTCTGATCGTCTTTATGTTGACTCATTATTGTCCTTTCGTTTTGGTAACCAAACGCTGGCGGGAGTTTGAGCGGCGGCCGGACGGAAGTCGAATAAAAAATATCGGGCCGGCGGGATTTGAACCCACGACCTCTTGAACCCCATTCAAGCGTTCTACCAAGCTGAACTACGGCCCGATGTTTTCGCGGAGCGTGAGTATCTAATTGCCCGCCCAACTCGTCAAAAAGGCGTCGATTAATTCCGGCAGATCGTCACTGTAGCCGCCTTCAAGAATCGCGGCGACCGAGATGTCGATCTTGCGCAGCCATTCGCCAAACGTCGCGAAATCCTCGCGCTCGAGCGTCATTTGCACGAGCGGATCGCGCGCACACGCGTCAAACCCGGCGGACACGAGCAGCAGCTTCGGCTTGAATTCAAGCAACTGATCGAGCGATTCGCGCGCAAGATCGACATGTTCTTGTCGCGGCGTCCCCGGCGCGATCGGGACGTTGATGATATTGGCGAAGGATTTTGCGCCGGTACCGGGATACGCCGGAAACTGATGGATCGACGCAAAGCGAATCCGTTCGTTGTGCGCGACGATTGCCTCCGTGCCGTTGCCGTGATGCGCATCGAAATCCCAAATCGCGACGCGTTCGGCGCCGTTCGTTAGGCCAGCGAGCGCTGCAATCGCGACATTGCTGTAGTAACAAAAGCCCATGGCGCGGTCGCGCGTGGCGTGATGTCCCGGCGGACGATTGAGAACGAACGCGCGTTCGCTCTTCATGGCTGATTGCGCCGCTTCGATCGCGGCGCCCGCCGATTGCCGCGCGTAGATGTCGATCTTCGCGTGAGCCGGCGTGTCGAGATCGAAATCGCCGCAAGGATTCGCGATAAGATCGACATGTTCCTTTGAATGCGCGCGTAACAATTCTTCATCCGTCGCCGCGTGCGGTTCTCTCCATTCCCAATCGCGATGTCGATCTTGCAACAACGGAACCGTCCGCGCGATCCGCGCCGGCCGTTCCGGATGACCCGGCGCGGAATACTCCACGCAACTGGGATCATGAAAAATGATCACGCAAGATCGACAACTACTTGTTAGGCCGGATTAGAAGATGCCGTGCGCTCTACGTGTTGTGGCTGCGCGCGACATCGTCTGGCCGCCGCAAAGGTTCGCATTTGGTATCGGCGTAATGGCACCGAGGAATTGCGGTTGTTGCCGCGCGTGCAACGCCTGTTCGAGGGCATAACCAATTCCGATGAGCTGCGGCTCGTGCAGGAACGTGCTGTAAATCAGCATGCCCGCGGGCCGTCCGGACGAGCGAATCCCGACCGGCAACGACAGATTCGGATAACCGGCCACGGCGGGTCCCGTCGAATTCGTCAGGTGCGGCGCAACGATGGCGTCGAGATTCTGGCTGGCCATGGCGTTGTCGATGCCGGCCCGCGCGGTATTGCGCGCGTGCTGCCGTGCGGCGATATAACTCGGGTCGTTGAGGTCGCCGCTCGTTTCCTGCGCCAGCTCGAAAATTTCCTGGCCGTAATAAACGAGCTCCTGCTGACAATGCGCATTGTTGAACGCGATGAGATCGGCCAGCGTGCGCATATTCGTCTTGCTTAACGTTTGCAGATATTGCGCGATCTGCGCTTTGAATTCGAAGAGCAGCGCGGTGAATTCGTCATCCGTGTAGGCGAACACGTCGCCGGTGTCGCAGTCGACAACCGTCGCGCCAAGACTTTGCATCACCTGCAACGCGTGTTCTGCAAAGGCGACCGTTTCTTCATCGCCCGGAATGCCGCTGCCGTAATAGCTGTAGTCGAAGTAGCGAACATCGCGGCCGATGCGTTTGCCTTGCAAGGCGCCGCTTTGCAGAAATTGCGTGTAGTTGTTAGGCAAGCTGTGCCCAATGACTTCGCCAAACGGCGATTGCAACACGCCGAGCAGTATCGCCACATCGGTGACGCTGCGCGCCATCGGACCGGCCGTGTCCTGTTGATGACTGATGGGAATAATCCCGTCTTGCGAGACGAGTCCCAGCGTCGGCTTCAATCCAACGATGTTCTCGACCGCAGACGGGCCGGTAATCGAACCATCGGTCTCAGTTCCGATCGCCGCGGCGCAAAGATTCGCTGCCGCGCCCGCACCGGAACCGGAGCTCGAGCCCCACGAAGTGTAGCTCAGATCGTAAGCATTCTTCGTGTCGCCACCGCGCGCGCTCCAGCCGACCGCGAGCGGGTAAACATTGTCGAACCCGCGGAAGTTTGCCCATTCACCGAGGTTCGCTTTTCCGAGGATGACTGCTCCGGCCGCGCGCAAACGTTGGATTATGAGAGCATCGTTAGGCACGCGCGACTTCACCAGCGCGAACGATCCCGCCGTAGTTTCCATGTTGTCGAGTGTGGCAATGTTGTCCTTCACCAAAATTGGAATGCCGTGCAGCGGACCGCGCACCATTCCCTTGCGGCGATCATTATCGAGATGTTGCGCGTCGGAGATCGCGTTCGGGTTCGTCTCGATGACAGCGTTCAGTGTCGGGTTGAATTGTTTGATGCGATCGAGATACCCCTTGACTAAATCCTTGCTCGTTAGGCTACCGGCGGCCATGGCGGCCTGTAGTTGTGGAATCGTCGCCTCAACGAACGAAAAGCCACCGCCTCCTTTGGCCACTGTCGATCTTGTCAGAAGCGTGCCGAGTCCGCCGGCCATGAGCGCGGCGCTTCCACCCGCGGCGGTGGCGAGAAAACGTCGGCGCGTGAATTCGTGCGAGTGCGTTGAGGAGAATGAGCCGTCATTCATAAGGGATCCTTTCCGGGTTGCGGTTTTCGACGCGCGAAAGCGAGTCGGCGTCCGCCTGACAGGCTTAACGCAATCATAATTCCCTAGAACGCCACGCGGTCGCGTCAAATTGAAAATTATTTCGCCACGAACACGGCGGTTTGCGCGGGAAGCGCTCCCTGCAATTTTCCGGAAACAATCTTGAACCCGTTGTTGTAATCGCCGTCGCTCATCTCCGGCGAAACGTCGATGTCGATCTTCGCTTCGGTTTTCCCGCGATTGAAAACGACTGCGACGCGATCGCCGAGATATGCCCTAACGAATGCGTAAACGTCGCCATCACATTGCACCGTGCGCCGGCTGCCGCAGCGCAAAGCGGGGTGCGCTCTGCGAACCGCGCCGAGCTTTTTGAAATTTTCGAGCACGTGCTGTTCGTCTGGCGACAGTTGATCGCCGAAGCGCATGTCGCGTCGATTGTCCGGATCGCCCGCGCCGGTCATGCCGAATTCGTCGCCGTAATAAATCATCGGCACGCCATCGATCGACATGAGGAACGCCTGCGCCAGCATCAGCTTCTTGTAATTGTCGGGGTCATCGACCTTCGGCGGTTTCTGCCAGCCGACTTCCTCCTCCTTGTCGATCTTCGCGTCGGGCAAATCGCCATCGGCGTAAGCCATGAAACGGCCCTTGTCGTGATTGCCGACGAGTGGCGACATCAGAGTCTCCTTGCCGTAAATTTTCTCCGAGGCCGCGAGCGCATCATTGAGCGTTTTGAAATCGCCTTTCGTTAGGCCAAATGTGTCCTTGATCGCATCGTAGAGCGGGAAATCGAATTGGCCGTCGAGCATGTTCGGCCCGACGAATTGCATGATGCCGTTGCGGTCTTTGAACGTCTCACCCACGAGATAGAATGGCTGCTTCGCTTTTTCGCGGAGCGCGGCGCGAAATTTCCACCAGAAACTCGGCAGGATATGTTTCACGGCGTCGAGCCGGAAGCCGTCGAGCTTGTAGGTGTTGAGCCACCAAATAGAATTGTCGATCAAAGCGTGCACCGGCGCGTCTTTCGAAAAATCGAACGACGGCAGGAACGGCTCGAACCAGGTGGTGAATTGATATTCGTCCCACAACCGCAGATTTTTCTTTCCGTTAGGCAAATCGAGCGTGCCGAACCAGTCGTGATGCTCCTTCCACCATGGATGGTCTTCGTGCACGTGATGCAACACGAGATCGGCGATTACTTTCAGGCCGTGCTTGTGCGCGTCATCGACCAGCGCGTGCAAATCTTTGTCCGTGCCGATGTGCGGATCGATCTCGGTGGACGAAACCGGCCAGTAACCGTGGTAACCGGTGTACCAACGATGCGGTTCGGGATACTCGCGATACGCTTTGTTTGGGTTGCGATTCAATGGCGCGACCCAGACCGTGTTCACGCCTAACGATGCGAAATAGCCATTGTCGATCTTCTCGCGCACGCCGCGCAGATCGCCGCCGTGATAATTTGCCGGCGGCAAAACATTCGGGTCGTCCACCGGCTTGTCGTTAGACTTATCGCCGTCCGCGAAACGATCGGTGAACGCGTAATACATGACCGCGTCCTGCCAAGATCGGTTTCCAGATCGAAGCAGGACAACGTTCGTTATCGTCCCGTCGACCGTTGCAGCGATCACGCGAATCGCGGTGGCGTCGTTGGTGCCTTTCGAAGCGACCGATAATTCGTCGTTGTGAATGTCAGCAATGATTGGGCGTGTTCGATTCGGCGCTTCACACACCGCTGATATGCGCTTAATCGAATCGCTTTTGACTGCGCGCAGTAACGTCGCGTCGCGAATAATTCTGTCTGCGAAAATTATCTGTGCCCCTGCCTTATCGCTCGCCGCGATCGTTAACACGGTTTGCGCTTTACCGCTCTTCAACACGACATCGAACAAGCCGCGGCCGTGAACACGCGCGCGCAACTGCAAACTCGCCGCGTCGAATGCAAGATCGACATCGTCCTTCGTCGTAAATTCGAGATCCGGTTTGCCCGCCGGCTGGTAAAATCGGTGCATGTCGAGCACAAGCTCTTTGTCGGGCGCGATGTATTGCACTGGGATCGGACCGAGGAATGTCTCCGCGCCGTGCGCCATCAGCGTTGCGAGGAGCAAGAAAGAAAAAGCGTAGATCGTTTTCACAGTGGGCGATTTGGTTATATCATCCGCCCCATTGTCGTGAAGAGGAATGCTTAACGGGAAGAAAATTGTCGTGGTCATGCCGGCGTATAACGCCGCCAAAACTTTGCGCCGCACTTATGACGAAGTGATGGAGCAGGGGATTGTCGATCTTGTCATCGTCGTGGACGACGCCAGCCATGACGAGACGGTCGCGATCGCGAAGACGCTTCCGAACGTGGAGGTCGATGTGCATCCGGAAAATCGCGGCTACGGTGCGAACCAGAAAACGTGTTACCGGCTCGCGCTCGCGGCCGGCGCCGACATCGTGGTCATGATTCATCCCGATTATCAATACACCCCGCAACTTTTGCCGGCGATGGCGTCGCTGGTCGCGAGCGGATTGTATCCATGCGTGCTCGGCTCGCGCATTCTCGGCGGCGGCGCGCTCCGCGGCGGTATGCCGGTTTGGAAATACATCGCCAACCGAACGCTCACGTTGATCGAGAACGTTTTGTTAGGCGCGAAACTCTCGGAGTATCACACCGGCTATCGCGCCTTCTCGCGCTCGCTGCTCGAACGTTTGCCGCTCGAAAACAATTCCGACGATTTCGTTTTCGACAATCAAGTTCTCGCGCAAGTGCATTGGTTCGGTTGCGCCATCGGCGAGCTCACTTGTCCGGCGAAATATATGCCCGAGGCGTCGTCGATTAATTTTCGACGGAGCGTGCGTTATGGTTTCGGCTGCATCGCGACGGCGCTGGCGTTTCGGTTCGCGAAAATCAGCGGCGGCGGCGCATTGTTTCCCGCTTGAAGGGCAAGATCGACAAGTACATTTGGTGGTCGATCTTCGCGATCGTCGCGCTCATCGTCATCGGCATTCGCGTGCGTTTGTTAGGCATTCCCCTCGAACGCGACGAAGGCGAGTACGCCTATGCCGGCCAGCTCATGCTCGAGGGCATTCCGCCCTACCAGCTCGCCTACAACATGAAATTCCCCGGCACCTACGCGGCCTACGCCTTGATCATGTCGATCTTCGGACAAAGCGCGATCGGCATTCATCTCGGTTTGCTTTTCTTCAACGCCGCCACCGTCGCGATGATTTTTTTTCTGGGCCGGCGTTTGTTAGGCGACATCGGCGGAATCGCCGCGGCCGCCAGTTACGCGATCATGTCGGTGAGCCCGACTCTTCTCGGATTCGCCGGTCACGCCACCCACTTCGTCGTCTTCTTCGCGGTCGTCGGCGCGCTCCTGTTATTGCGCGCGCAAGATCGACAATCGCCTTTACTGATCTTCGTCAGCGGGACGCTGTTCGGCCTGAGCGTGATGATGAAGCAGCCAGGAATTTTCTTCGCGCTCTTCGGCCTCGTTTATCTCTTCATTCGCTCCTGGCGAAAGCCGAATACGCGGCGAAGCATGACACTCTTTATCGCCGGCGCGATCGCTCCGTTTATCCTAACGTGCGCGCTTCTCTGGTCCGGCGGCGTCCTCGCTAAGTTCTGGTTTTGGTCGGTCACGTACGCACGGCAATACGGGACGCGCGTGTCGCTGCCATTAGCGACGGAAGTTTTCGCGTCCGCATTTCCGCGCGTGACCGGATCGAGCGGCGGCTTTTGGATTCTCGCGCTCATCGGCCTGGGCTTATCTCTCTGGCGCTTCCGCTCCCAGTTTTTCCTTCCCCTTTTTCTATTCTTTTCTGCGCTCGCGCTCAGCGCCGGATTTTATTTTCGTCAACATTACTTCATTCTCGTGTTGCCCGCGCTCGCCTTACTCATCGGAATGGTCGTGGTCGCAGCGCGCGCGACTGCATGGCGAGTGCTGACAATCGCTGCATTCATCACCTCGGCCGCGCTCTCGCTGTTCGCCGAGCGCGATTTTTATTTTGAACTGCCGATGAACGAAGCTTCGCGCCTAACGAGCGGAACCAACCCGTTTCCCGAGTCCATCCGCATCGCCGAATTCCTGCGCGCGCAGACTTCGCCTGACGACACGATCGCGGTTCTCGGCTCCGAGCCGCAGATTTATTTTTACGCCCAACGCCGCTCCGCCACCGGCTACATCTACGTGTATCCGTTGATGGAGCCGCAGCCGTTTGCCGCGCGCATGCAGGAGGAAATGATGCGCGAGATCGAGAAGGCGCGCCCGAAGTACGTTGTCTTTGTCGGCGTCGAAACATCCTGGCTCATCACGCCGCAATCAAACCGCGCCCTTTTCGACTGGTTCGAAAAATATTCCGCGTCCGAGCTTAAGCCGGCCGGTCTCGTCAACATCATCTCCGGCACGCAGACCGATTATTACCTTCCCTACACCGGCGAAGTCGTGACCCCGTCGCCTTTTCGCATCACGATCTTCGAACGCAAAACGTGATGCGCGATTCGCGGCGAACCATTCTCGTTGCTCTCGGACTCAGCGCGCTGGTCTGGATCGTGTTCGCACAGACGTGGCGCCACGATTTCATCAACTTCGACGATGACCTCTACGTTTACAATTGTCCCGAGGTCAATCATGGCCTAACGAGCCACGCGCTGACGTGGGTTTGGACGCACGCGCACGCCAATCTCTGGCATCCGCTGACCACGCTCAGTCACATGCTCGATTGCCAATTGTTCGATCTCAAGCCCGGCGCACACCACCTGGTAAATGTCGCGCTCCACAATCTTGCCGCGGTGTTGCTTTTTTTTGCGCTCCGCAAATTGACGAACTCATTCTGGCCAAGCGCGTTCGTCGCCGCAATTTTCGCGATTCATCCGATGCGCGTGGAATCGGTCGCGTGGATCGCCGAGCGCAAAGACGTTCTCAGCGGCGTCTTTTTCATGCTCACACTCGCCGCGTATGCGCGTTACGCGCGCGACCCGCGCCTCTCGCGTTACGTGACGATGTCGATCTTGTACGAATGCGGTCTGCTTTCAAAAGCAACGCTCGTGACCGTGCCCGTCATCTTGCTCTTGCTCGACTGGTGGCCGTTGCAACGCGCGCGGACCGCGCGCGATTGGCCGCGATTGATTCTCGAAAAACTTCCGCTTTTTGCCCTCGCTGCCATCTCGACTCTCGCCACCGTTTGGGCGCAGCAAGTCACGGTTGCATCTCTGGCCTACATCCCGTTCACCTGGCGACTCCAGAACGCGATCGTCAGCCTTGTGCTCTATCTCAGACAAACGATTTGGCCGACAGATCTCGCCATTTTCTATCCGCACCCGCATAATCAATTGAGTCTGTCGCTCGTGCTCGGCTGCGCCATTCTTCTCGCATTCATCACCGCCGTTGCGCTGCTCGTTAGGCGAAAGCGTCCTTATCTGCTCGTGGGATGGTGTTGGTTCCTCGTGCTCGTATTTCCCGTCCTCGGATTTATGCAGGCCGGTCTCCAGGCGCGCGCCGACCGGTTCACTTACCTTCCGCACATTGGCCTAACGATCGCGATCACATGGTGGATTGTCGATCTTACACGCGCCTGGCCAAATCGCGCGTTGTGGCTCGGTACTCTCGCGGCTTTCGTCATTAGCGCGCTCACACTGACCGCTTTTCATCAAACCACATTCTGGCGCGACAGCGTTTCGATTTGGACCCACACCCTCGCTGTGACCGAGAACAATCAAATGGCCCACACCAACATCGCCATCGCCTTTCGCGATCGCGGCGACCACGCGCAATATCTTGCCCACTCGAACGCGGCGGACATCGCGCGCTTCGAAACAATCTTGAAAGATTTTCCGAACGACATCGACGCGCATAACGAGCTCGGCGTTGTTTTCTATCGCGCCGGTCGCGCGCGCGACGCCGTGGCGCAATGGCGCGCGAGTCTTGCTCTCGATCCGAATGACGGCAACGCCTTGAACAATCTGGCGTGGGCGCTCGCGACTTCGCCGGATGCAAGTCTGCGCGATGGCGCGACCGCGGTCGCGCTTGCGCAAAAAATGTCGCGCCTGCCGGGCGCTGAATCGCCAATGATCTTGCGCACGCTCGCGGCTGCATTCGCCGAGAGCGGCGACTTTGCTTCCGCGACCGATGTGGCCGAGCGCGCCATGCGATCAGCCGAGCAGCAACACAATGATTCGTTAGCCGGAACGCTGCGCGCCGAAATCGAACTTTACCGAAACCGCCAGCCGTATCGCGAAAAGTGAAACCGCATCGACCTTCGACAAGATCGACATCATACAAGATCGACATCTTCATTTGCGTCGGCCTCGCGCTTTTGATTTGGGGCGTATTTGGGCAGACGCTCGGCCACGATTTCGTTAACTACGACGATCGCGTTTACGTCACGCAAGTGCCGCAGGTCAGCGGCGGCCTAACGATTCCGGGAATTATTTGGGCCTTCGCGCACGCTCACGCGGGAAACTGGCATCCGCTCACCACCATCTCGCACATGATCGATTGCCAGCTGTTTGGGCTTCGGCCCGGCGCGCATCACGCCGTCAACATTCTGCTGCACACTTGCGCCGCGATTTTGCTTTTCGCATTTCTTCGCAACACGACTGGTCGAATCTGGCCGAGCGCTTTCGTCGCGGCCGTGTTCGCGATTCATCCACTGCGCGTCGAATCGGTCGCATGGATCGCCGAACGCAAAGACGTTCTCAGCGCATTCTTTTTCATGCTCACGCTCATCGCCTACGCGCGTTACGTTCGGCAACCTTCGCCCCGCCGTTACGTGACGATGTCGATCTTCGCCGCGTGCGGACTGATGTCGAAGCCGATGCTGGTGACGTTGCCGGTCGTCTTGCTACTCATCGACTATTGGCCGCTCGCAAGATCGACATCGTCGAAACTGTTCATCGAAAAAATTCCGCTGTTTGTGATGGCGGCAATCGTTTCCGTAATCACCTTCGTCATTCAGGTGCGCTCGCCTAACGCTACCGCGCAATTCCCGCTGCTGTGGCGAGTAGAGAACGCGGTCGTGAGTTACGTCGTTTATGTCGGCCAACTATTTTGGCCGCGCCATCTCATCGTTTTCTATCCACACCTCGAAAATCATTTCGCGCTGTGGCAGGTCGTCGTCGCAGCGGCATTGCTGTTCGCTGTCACGGTCGCCGCGTTTCAAGTTCGCCTAACGAAACCCTATTTGCTCGCCGGCTGGCTTTGGTATGTGGTGATGCTGTTCCCCGTCATCGGTGTCCTCGGGTTCGGTCTGCAGGCGCACGCCGACCGTTACACCTACCTTCCGCAAATCGGTCTCCTCATCGCGTTCACGTGGTTGATTGTCGATCTTGCAGCGAACTGGGAACGACGTCGCGAGATTCTCGCGATCGCAGCGACGGCAAGCGTGCTCTTGTTAGGCGCATGCGCCTGGAACCAAACGCGCGTCTGGAAGAACAGCGAGACCCTTTGGAGCCACGTGCTCGCCGTTTCGCCGGAAAATGATGTCGCGCATACAAACATGGGCATCGTGTTGATGGAACGCGGCCGGACGGATGAGGCGCTTTCGCATTTGCAGACCGCGCTCGACCTCCGCAGTCGCGGCGCGCCCGCGCAGAACGATCTTAGTCTCGCGCTCATCCACACGAACCTCGGTTTCGCTTTTGCGCAAAAGGGAGATGTCGATCTTGCGATAAATCATTTGCGCATGGCGATCGCGTCGCAGCCAAAATATCCGGACGCGCATTACAATCTCGCGGTCGTGCTCGCGCAAAAAGGCGACGTTGATGCCGCGATCGCGGAATATGAAAACACGCTTTCGTTGCGGACGGACGATGTCGAGGCGCGGATCAGTCTCGCGAATGCGCTTCTTCAAAAACATCGATTGCGCGATGCGATCGCGCAGTACGAGGCGGCCTTGAAAGCGGCGCCGCACGCGGCCTTCGCGGCGAACAATCTCGCGTGGGTGTTGGCGACAACTCCGGAAGACACGTTGCGCGACGGCGCGCGCGCCACAAAAATGGCGCGCATGGCCGATCAATATTCCGACGGCACGAACGCGATTTTCATTCGCACGATGGCGGCGGCGCATGCCGAGAGCGGACGTTTCGATGATGCACGGCAGACGGCGCAGATCGCCCTGCAATTTGCGCGCGCAAATCACGATGTCGATCTTGCGCGCGAGCTCGAGGAGGATGTCGATCTTTACCAACGTCGGCAACCCTTGCGCGATCCCAACCTAACGAATGCATCCGGCGCTCCGTAAAATTCTTCCACCGCTCGCGCTCGTCGCGCTCACCTGGTTTGTCTTCGGCCCGGCGACTCATTTTCCGTCGATCAACTACGACGATCCCGGTTACGTTTTCGATAATCCCAATGTCGCGCAGGGATTGAATCGACAATCGTTCGCCTGGGCGTTCACGCATGTGCTTGGCGGCAATTGGCATCCCCTCACGACATTGTCGCACATGCTCGACGTGCAGCTATTCGGCCTCGATGCCGGCCGCCATCACCTAACGAATGTGCTGCTGCATATGATCGCGGCCGTTTTTCTTTTTGTTGCGCTGCAAAAACTGACGAACGCGACGTGGTCGAGCGCATTTGTTGCGGCGGTGTTCGCCGTTCATCCGTTGCGCGCGGAGTCGGTCGTCTGGATTGCGGAACGAAAAGATGTGCTCAGCGGCGTGTGCTTCATGCTCACGCTGATTGCGTACGGACGTTATGCGCGACGGCGTTCGATCGTGAATTACGTGACGATGTCGATCTTGTTCGCGCTTGGGTTGCTTGCGAAACCGATGCTGGTGACAGTGCCGCTGGTTTTGCTGCTGCTCGATCATTGGCCGCTGCAAAGAACGGGATGGTGGAAGTTGATCGCGGAGAAAATGCCGTTGTTCGTTCTCTCCGCCGGTTCGTGCGTGGCGACGTTACTCGCGCAGAAACAGGCGCTCGGCACAACAGGGACTTATCCGATTTCGTGGCGCATCGAAAACGCGATCGTGAGTTACGTCATTTATCTTCGGCAAATATTTTGGCCGACCGATCTGGCTCTTTTTTATCCGCACCCCGAGGACCACTTGTCGATCTTGCAGGTGGTTCTCGCGGCGGGACTCTTGCTCGCGATCACCGCGGTCGCATTCGTTTCGCGTAAACGTTTTCCGTACGCGCTGACCGGTTGGCTTTGGTATTTGATCATGCTCGCGCCCGTGCTCGGCGTCATTCAAGTCGGCCTGCAAGGCCACGCCGATCGCTACACATATTTGCCGCAAATCGGCCTAACGATCGCCGTCACATGGTTGATTGTCGATCTTACGCGCGCGTGCCGGTTGCAACGCGAGCTTCTCGCTGGCCTCGCGGTCGTCTTGCTCGCATCGCTTACATTTGCGGCGCGAACGCAGGTCGGTTATTGGCGCGACGACGAAACGCTCTGGAGTCACACGCTCGATGTCACCATCGAGAACGACGTCGCCCACACGAATCTGTCCGAGATTCTCATTCGCGAAAATCGGCCTAACGACGCCGTTCCGCAGGCACAGGAAGCCATCCGCATTCGCGGCGACAGCGCGCAAGCTTACAACAATCTCGGCGTGGCTTTGCTGCGCATCGGGCAAATCACGCGCGCCGCCGCCTGCTTCAAACGCAGCCACGAGCTGCGGCCCGAAGGCGTGAACGCGGCCTCGACGCTCTCGTGGATTTACGCGACCTCGCCCGATCCGGCATTGCGTAATGGCGCCATGGCGGTGGAAATTGCGCAACGCGCATTGCGTGAAACCGGCGGAACAAATTTGTTGCTGCGACAGCGACTGGCGGCGGCGTATGCGGAGAAGCGGCAATTCAACGACGCCATTCGCGTGGCCACGGAAGCATTGACGCAGGCCGATGCGCAACACGACGCGACCATGACTCGGGAATTGCAGCTGAACATTCGCAATTACGAGCAGCATCTTCCGCTGCGCGATCCCGGCCTAACGGATGCGCCCTGATTCGCGGACGATGTCGATCTTCGTGAGCGGCGGCATCGTCGCGCTGGTTTGGTTCGTCTTCGGCCAGACGATTCGGTTTCCGTTCGTCAACTACGACGATCCCGAATACGTGGTCGAAGTTCCGCAGATTGGCGCCGGCCTAACGAGCGCCGGAATTAGATGGGCCTTCACCAACGCGCCGTCGCCGAATTGGTATCCACTCACGAACATCTCGCACATGATCGAGCGGAATTTGTTCGGCGCGAATGCGGGCGGCTATCACCTGACGAATGTTCTTCTGCACGCGACCGCGGCCGTGCTGCTTTTCTTCGTTCTGCGCGCGATGGCGGGGGCGGTTTGGCGAAGCGCTTTCGTTGCCGCCGTGTTCGCGATTCATCCGTTGCGCGTCGAATCCGTCGCGTGGGTGGTCGAACGCAAAGATGTTCTCAGCGGCCTCTTTTTCATGCTCACGCTCGGCGCTTATCTGCATTACACGCGCCGGCCTTCGGTCGGGCGTTACGTGACGATGTCGATCTTGTACGCATGCGGGCTGATGTCGAAACCGATGTTGGTGACGATGCCGTTCGTGCTTTTGCTTCTCGATCATTGGCCGCTCGCAAGATCGACATCGTGGAGAAAGCTGGTGGCGGAAAAGTTTCCGCTGTTCGTCATGTCGATCCTGGTCGCGGCAATCACGTCATCGGGAATTGCCCCGGTGCACAGTGCGGCGGATGCGTTGCCGTTCTCGGTGCGGATCGCGAACGCAATTCTGAGCTACGTGATTTATATCCGCCAAATGTTTTGGCCTAACGATCTCGCCGTCTTCTATCCGTTCCCCGCAATTCCGTTTCCAGTTTGGCAGGTTATCGCGGCCGCCCTGTTTTTGGTCGCAGTCACCATCGCCGTCATCGCGCTCCGAAAATCGCGGCCGTATTTGTTCGTCGGCTGGTTTTGGTACTTGTCGATCTTAGCGCCGGTCATCGGGTTGGTGCAGATAAACCGCCAGGCGCACGCGGACCGCTACACATATTTGCCGCACATCGGTCTCTGCCTCGCACTCACATGGTTGATTGTCGATCTAACGAAGAACTTTGCGTTCCGCCGGCAAATGCATGCGACCGCGAGCGTCATAATCATCGCGGCGCTTGCGCTCACTTCCCGCGCGCAGGCGTCGTATTGGAGCGACAGCGAAAATTTGTGGAGACACACGCTGGCGGTCACGCGCGATAACGCTTTCGCGCATGCCAGTCTCGCTGACTTGCTCATGCGCCGCGGCCGCGTGCCGGAAGCGATCTCGCATTCGGAAGAAGCGTTGCGCATCCGGCCTAACGACGCCGATGGCGAGAACAATCTCGGCCTCGCGTTACTTCAGCTCGGTGATGAACGCGCCGCGCTTTCCCATTTACAACGTTGTCTCGCCATCGATCCGCGCCACATGAATGGCGAGATCAATCTCGCGTGGGTCCTGGCGACGAGTGGCGACGATTCCGTGCGCGACGGCGCAAAAGCGGTGGGACTCGCCGAGGATGTCGCGAATCATGCCGGACACGAGAACGTGATTGTGTTGCGAACGTTAGCGGCGGCGTACGCCGAGAGCGGACGATTTTCGGAAGCGATCACGACCGCCGAACGCGCGCGCGAGTTGGCGCAATCGCAGGGACAACAAGGGTTGATTGTCGATCTTACGAGCGCGCTCGAAGCCTACCGCGCGAATCGTCCATTGCGCACGCGTTAGACGGGGCGGCGTCGCTTGACTCGTCGCATGTCGCTCGTCACTGTTCACTCCCGCGGCGCGGTTAGCTCAGTGGTAGAGCGCTTGCTTCACACGCAAGAAGTCGCAGGTTCGAACCCTGCACCGCGCACCATTTCGGCGACGGCTTGCGCTTTGAAGCGCGCGCGTTAACTAAAAGCATGTCCGAACACAAAGTCACTCTCAGCTGGCAACGCGGCGACACGCCGTTCGAGTACCAGAAGTATCCGCGCAATCACACTTGGAAGTTCGACGGCGGCCACGAAATGACGGGCACGGCCGCGCCGGCGTATCTCGGCGATCCGAAAAATGTCGATCCGGAAGAAGCGTTCGTCGCTTCGCTCTCGAGTTGTCACATGCTCACCTTTCTCGCGATCGCGTGTAAGCAAAAGTTTGTGCTCGATGAGTACACGGACGACGCCGTTGGCCACATGGAAAAAAATGCCGAAGGCAAAATGGCGATCACGCGCGTGGAATTGCGGCCGAAATTAAAATGGTCCGGCGACAAAACGCCGACGGCGGAGGAGCTCGACAAAATGCATCACGCCGCGCACGACATGTGTTTCATCGCAAATTCGGTCAAGACCGAAGTGACGGTCGCGAAATAGCGATTGTCGATCTTACGAAATGACCGCGGGTAAGATCGACAATCAGCGGATGGAAAAAATCGTCAGCCTGTGCAAGCGGCGCGGCTTCATTTTTCAATCGAGCGAAATCTACGGCGGCCTCAACGGCGTTTGGGATTACGGCCCGTTAGGCGTTGAGCTGAAACGTAATCTCAAAGATTATTGGTGGCGCGTCATGGTGCATGACCGCGACGACGTCGTCGGCCTCGATGGTGCGATTCTCACGCACCCGGCGGCATTGAAAGCTTCCGGTCACGTCGAAGGTTTCAGCGATCCGATGGTTGATTGTCGATCTTGCAAAGCGCATCTCCGCGCCGATCAGCTCGGCGAAAAGAAGCAGTGTCCGATTTGCGGCGGCAAAGATTTGACCGAGGCGCGCCAATTCAATTTGATGTTCGAGACGCACGTCGGCGCGACGGCCGATGAAGGTTCGATTGCATATCTGCGTCCCGAGACCGCGCAATCGATCTTCGTCCAATTCAAAAACGTGCTCGAAACTGCGCGCAAGAAATTGCCGTTCGGCATTGCACAAATCGGCAAAGCGTTTCGAAACGAAATTAATCCGCGCAATTTCACCTTTCGCTCGCGCGAGTTCGAGCAAATGGAGCTGGAATATTTTTGCCGGCCTAACGAGGGCATGCAGCTGCTCGAATATTGGAAGGAAGAACGGCTGAACTTTTACGAGAACATCGGTATTCCGCGCGCGAAGCTGAATGTGCTCAACGTTCCCGATGCCGATCGCGCGTTTTATTCGAAGGGGACCTACGACATCGAATACGAATTTCCGTTTGGTCTGCAGGAGCTCGAAGGTGTCGCGTATCGCACCGACTACGATTTGTCGCAGCATCAAAAGGCGAGTGGCAAATCGCTCGAGTATTTCGACGACGAAACAAAAGAGAAATTTATTCCGCACGTGGTCGAGCCGAGCGCAGGTGTCGATCGGACGGTGCTGGCGTTGATTTGTGAAGCGTACACCGAAGACGAAGCGCCGGATGACAAAGGCAAAATGGAAACGCGCACGGTGCTGCGATTTCATCCGCGGATGGCGCCGGTGAAGTGCGCGATCTTTCCGCTGCTTAAAAACAAGGAGCCGCTCGTGGCGAAAGCAAAAGAGATTGTCGATCTTTTGCGGCCGCACATGTCGATCTTTTATGACGAGTCGGGCGCGATCGGTCGCCGTTACCGTCGTCAGGATGAGATCGGTACGCCTTTTGGCGTGACGGTCGATTTCGAAACGCTCGGCGAAAAAGACGCAGCGCTGCGTGACACAGTGACCTTGCGCGAACGCGACTCGATGAAACAGGAGCGCGTCGCGATCAAAGACCTTCGCGACATGTTGCTCTCGCGCATCGTGTGATGGACCTCGCGGACTTTCGCGAATATTGCCTAACGAAGCCGGGAGCGACCGAAGGCACGCCGTTCGGCGAGACGGTGGTAGTGTTCAAAGTTGGCGGAAAAATATTCGCGCTCGCATCGCTCGATGAAATTCCAGCGACCGCGAATCTAAAATGCGATCCCGACCTTGCGCTCGAATTACGCGACCGTTTCGAGCAGGTGCGGCCCGGTTATCACATGAACAAGAAACATTGGAACACGGTGGAGCTTGAGTCTGGAGTTCCGGACGCTGAATTGCGCAAGATGATCGATCACTCTTACGAGTTAATTGTTAGGCAACTTCCGAAGTCGAAACTAAAACGCGCCTCGTCGCGTCAGCGTTCGGCGCGCGCGGGCCACTGATTCCCTTTTACCGCACGCCACCAACCCAGCGCATGCAGCTGGCGATATCGCGCCGCCAAATCTTTTCCATCGACATCGGTGCGCGGTTGGCCGTGAAGATCTTCCACCCGCGCCGGGTCGTTGATTTTCAAAATGAAATCCGGACTGATGACTGCGTTGCAGCCGAAGCCGACCTGCGGTTGTGATGGAGCGAGCAGATCGCGGCCGAAGGCGTGATAAACGAAACCCGTTGGCGCGGCAAGATCGACAAGTGTTGGCAGAAGATCGAGATGGCTGCCGCCGATCGGTGCCGTTGGATGAATTTTCTCGAGCGCCTTGTGACCGCAAATAACCAGCGGCACGGCCAGACTTTCATAAAGCGTGTGGGTCGGACGCGCCGAGACATATTGCTTGCGCGAGTAATGGTCGCCGGTGATGGCGAAGAGCGGGCGTTCCAATTTGCGTTCGCCGTCGGAAACAAAATCGGAAACGCATTTGTCGGAATACCAAAGATGTCCGAGGACGCGCAATTGATGTGGTGAAAGATCGACATGTTGCGCGTTCGCCCTAACGACATTGAAATCGAAACCTTTCTTCTCCACCTCCACGCTGTAGGGCGGATGATAAGAAGTGCTCATGATCAAATTAAACGACGGCTCCGGACCGGTGTGTTCGAGCACGAATCGAAACAGATCTTCATCGTCCACGCCCCATTCATTGCCGCGCATGCGCGTTTTCATTTGGTCGCCGCCGTAAACCTCTTCGAATCCTTGTTCACGGCAGAATTGACCAATGCGCTGCCAGCTCAGGTAACCGCCGTAAAAAAATCGCGGCGTGTAACCAAGTTGCTTAAAAATGCGCGCGGACGCGGTCGGCAAACCCTGGCGGACAACCGGTTGAAAATTTACGAACACGCGCGCGAACGGCAGTCCGGTTATTAAAACGCCAAGGCTTTCGATCGTGCTGATGCCGGAGGAAATGAAACCCTGCGCGCGAAGACCTTCCCGCCCCAGCGCCGTGAGCCCGTCAGTCAAATGAAGCCCGGCATATTCCGGCTGCATCGCCCACGCGTCGTAGCTCTCCATGACCACAACAAAGATGTGGGTGGGGCGTTCACCGGCGCTTCCCGGCGCGATGCGCGTGAGACAATCGTCAAGCGTCGCGGCGTTTTCGGCGCCGGGAAAAATTGCGGCGGCGGCGGCGCGGACATCGCCGTTAGGCAAATAATTTTTCAGAGCAGCCGCGGATTGCGCGGTGTTGGCCTGCCAGATCGCGTAGCGCAATGCGAAAAATGGATTGAGCACGATCTTGTTGAGAAACTCGTCGCCGGTCGCGGCCGCGTTTTTCAAACCCTTCAGGTTTTTGCCAAGCCAAACTTTGGCGCCGACGAACAACCAAACCGCGATGACAATGAGCGTGATTGCGCGCGCGATTTTTGTTTCGAGAAAACGCGGTGCATCCACCGCCGCGGTGACACGACAAAGTTTGTTCAACGCCCAGGCAACGATTGTCACGACTGCCGCGGCGAGGAAGACTAGCCAGACGATCGGATAACTTTTCCAAATCGTAGTGAAGATCGCGCTCCGATCGTCGTAAACGAGCCCGACGATCCAATGATCGAACTGATTGTCGTACTCGGCGAAATATCCGACGTCCGCGATGAAGATGATCGCGCAAAGAGCCAGCACGATCGTTAACGTCAGACTCCTGATCCGTTGATGCCAAATGCCTAACGGGCGGAAAAATCCAACGAGCGTGAGCGCAAACGACGGAAGCAAGGCCCAGGTTGCTGCGCACGTATCCGAGCGAAGTCCCGTTTCAAAACAGCGGAGAAACGCGCGCGCGCTTGGTTGCTGCGGCGCTGCCGCATGAAAGATCGAGAACAAGGTGATGCGGAACGCGAGAAACAAAAGCACCAGCGCCAGCCAGAGCACCATGTCAGCGACGAGTTGCCGCCACGCGTCCGCTGCTCGCGGTTCCGTTCCCATCTACGACAGCGCGCGCAGTTCGACTTCGCCGATGTCCAATTGCAAAGCTTCACGCGCGACGTTGAGGAAATTATCGGCCGCATCGGTGAGCGCGACGCGCAATGTACCTTGTCGATCTTGCGGAGCGCGGAGTGATTGTCGATCTAACAAGTTGCGCACGGCAATCGCACAGTTTTGCGCGGAATCGACCAGCTTCACGTCATCGCCTAACGAGCGCGCAATCGCCGGCGCGAGCAGCGGATAATGCGTGCAACCGAGCACAAGCGTGTCGATTCCTTCGGCGATCATTGGCTCGAGATAACGCGTGATCACTTGGTCGGTCAGTTTGTCCTCGAGCAATCCTTCCTCAATCAACGGCACGAGTAGCGGACAGGGCCGGCTCGTTACGCGCGCGTGCACGTTGAGCGCGCGCAGCGCATTCTCGTACGCGCCGCTGCGAACGGTTGCGCGCGTTCCGATGACGCCGACGTGACGATTACGCGTGGTGGCGATCGCCGCTTGCGCGCCGGGTTCGATCACGCCGATGACTGGCACCGAAACATGCGCGCGCAATTTCGGAATCGCGACGGACGAAACAGTGTTGCAGGCGACGACGATGACCTTCGCGTTTTCGCGTGTCAGAATATCGGCTAGTTCGATCGCGTAACGTTCGACGGTCTCCGCGCTTTTGTTTCCGTAAGGCACCCGCGCGGTGTCGCCGAGATAAAAAACATCTTCGTTAGGCAAAACGTCGCGTAGCGCTTTGACCACGGTGAGTCCGCCGATTCCCGAATCGAAAACACCGATCGGTCGTTCGCCAGAGGAAGATGTCGATCTTTTATTCGCCGGCATTGATCGAGATGGATGGCTTTTCGATTTGCGCCGGCGCCGGCGGAACGTATGCCGAGAGCGGCTCGGTGATCGATCGCGAATGCGGCGGCAACGAAGTGCGCGCGCTCGCAAAGGTTCCGCCTTCGGCGCGGAAGTTCACGGCGGCATCGTAATTTTTCACCGCCTGCGCAATCGCGAGTCCGAGTTGTTGTCGATACAACGGCGTGGCGATGCGCTGACCTTCGCCGGCGCTGCTCAGAAATCCGCATTCGACCAGCACCGACGGAATCTTCGAGTTTCGCAAAACGGAAAAGCGCGAGTGCTTCACGCCGCGGTCGAACATCGACAACTTCGTCAGCACCGATGCGTGCACCGCCGCGGCCAGCGCGATGTTCTTTTCATCCTCGGCGTTCCCCGGGCACCAACCCGTATTCGCGAACGCCGTCTCGCGATCGAGCACGGCATTCGAAACGACGCCGGCAGGCGCGAGCGAATACGTCTCCACGCCCTCGGCGTTGCCGCTCCAGTTAAAGTGAATGCTGATGAAGACGGCGTTTTGGAATTTGTTCGCGAAACTGGCGCGGTCTTCGAGCGAAACATATTTGTCGCTCGTGCGCGTCATTTCTACTTTGTAACCGGCGGCGATGAGTTGCTGGCGCGCATAGTTGGCGACATCGAGCGTGAAACTTTTTTCGTTGCCCCAGCGATTGGACGCGCCGTTATCCGCGCCACCGTGGCCGGGATCGAGGATGACATTGTCGATCTTGTGCGCGTTTTTGATTTTGTTAGGCCGGATCACGGGTTCGATAATTTTCGCCACGTCCATGGCCGAAATGAGCTCGTCGTTAGGCCCGGAAAGGATCGGAAAATCGGTGAAGAAGCGCACGCCATTAATATAAAGCTCGCTCTTGCCAGCTTCCGCGCGCATGCCGCGGCGCTGGCTGCGCAGCGACACGGTGTGACTGACGCGCGTGTATTCGGGAAACTGGTAGAAGTGCGCGACGTTGCTGAAAGTGACGTAATCGCGGTTCTGTTGCTTGATCACATTCCAATCGGTCGCGGCGAAAACAGCGGCGCCGATGAGAATGAAAACGAGAATGAGCGTTTTGCCTGAGGGCATGCGCCGGGAAGTTGGCCGCGTTGTTTTCATTTTGCAATCGCGGCTGCGGCTCGGATGATGGAGTGCGATGGCAGAACTCTCAAAAACTTACGATCCGAAAACGGTTGAGCCGAAATGGTATCAACGTTGGATCGACAATTGCGATTTCGTGGCGGACGCGAAATCGAAGAAGCAGCCGTTCTCCATCGTGATGCCGCCGCCGAACATCACCGGCGTTTTAACTTTGGGCCACGTGCTCAACAACAGCATTCAGGACATCCTGGCGCGGCGCGCGCGCATGCAGGGCTTCGAAGTTTTGTGGCTGCCGGGAATGGATCACGCCGGCATCGGCACGCAGACCGCGGTGGAAAAATGGCTGCGCAAAAACGAAGGCGTGTCGCGTCACGATCTCGGCCGCGAAAAATTTCTCGAGCGCGTGCTCGAATGGCAAGATCGACATGGCGGCATCATCATTCAGCAATTGAAACGGCTGGGCGGCTCGGCCGATTGGTCGCGGCAGCGTTACACGTTCGATGACGCTTACGCCGCCGCCGTCCAAAGAGTTTTTGTCGATCTTTATCAGAAGGGCCTGATCTACCGCGGCAAACGCATGATCAATTGGGACCCCGCTGCGCAGACTGCTGTGTCGGACGAGGAAGTCATCAACAAACCGCAGCGCGGAAATTTGTATTACGTCCGCTACGAACTGGTCGATCAACCGGGAAAGTTTTTGGAAGTGGCGACGACGCGTCCGGAGACGATCATGGCCGACACCGGCCTGGCCGTTCACCCTAACGACAAGCGATATGTCGATCTTGTCGGCAAACAGGTTTGGCGTCCGCTTGCGCGCGAAAAAATTCCGATCGTCGCCGACGACGCGATCGACCCCGAATTCGGCACCGGCATTTTGAAAGTCACGCCTGCGCACGACAAACTCGATTTCGAAATCGGCCAGCGACACAAATTGCCGGTCATCGATGTTCTGCATCCGAACGGAAAAATAAATTGTCCCGCCGTTCCCGAACTCGACGGCCTCGATCGTTTCGAAGCGCGGAAGAAATCCGCGGAGTTGTTGCAAGATCGACAACTACTTTCCAAAACCGAGCCGCACGAAAACAACATCGGCATCAGCGATCGTAGCGAAGCGGTGATCGAGCCGCGTTTGAGCGAGCAATGGTTCCTGCGTTACCCGAAAACGAAGGAAGCGCTCGAAGTCGTGCGCGATCATCTCATTCGTTTCTTCCCGCAGCACTGGGAGAAAGTTTACGAGCAATGGCTTTCCAACATCCAAGACTGGTGCATTAGCCGGCAAGTCTGGTGGGGCCATCGAATTCCCGCCTGGTATTGCGACGGCGAAACGAAAGTCCAAATCGAATCGCCGGGCGCGGGATGGAAACAAGACGACGACACACTCGACACCTGGTTTTCATCGTGGCTGTGGGCTTACGAAACGATGGATGAAGAGACGCGGAAGAAATTCTATCCGACATCCGTGCTCGTGACTGGTCCCGACATTATTTTCTTTTGGGTCGCTCGCATGATCATCGCCGGTCTTGAGTTTAAACCGGGCGAATCGGACAAGATCGACAAGAACATTCCGTTTCGCGACGTTTTCTTCACTGGCATCATTCGCGATCGCCAAGGCCGCAAGATGTCGAAATCGTTAGGTAATTCGCCCGACCCGCTCGAATTGATCGACAAGTACGGCGCTGATGGTCTGCGCTTCGGTCTCATGCGCATCGCGCCGAGCGGCCAGGACATTCGTTTCGATGAAAAACAAATCGAAGAAGGCCGCAACTTCGCCACGAAATTGTGGAACGCCGCGCGTTTCCGCCAAATGCACGGCGCAACGCTCGTTAAACTTGACGGCTTAAAGCCGTCAAGTTTTGGAGGGTTGTCGATTTACGCGGTCGAAGTACTGGCGCGGTTGAATGAAACGATCGACGCGATTGAAGAGGCGTATCGCGAATACAATTTCAACGTCGTCGCGCAGCGGCTCTACGATTTTTTCTGGAGCGATTATTGCGATTGGTTCGTGGAAGCGGCCAAGAGCGACATTTTCGCCGAAGACGAAGCGCGCAAGAAAACGACGCTCGCGGTCATGGACGTCGCGCTTTCGGCGGTGCTGCGATTGCTGCATCCATTCATGCCGCACATTACGGAGGAGTTGTGGTCGATGTTCGGTTTCGGCAAGGGATCGATTCAGTTCGAACGGCCGCCGGAAAAAGTAGATGTCGATCTTGCAAATGCTCGCGCGCACGTGGCCGCGATTTACGAAATCGTGCAAGCGGGACGAAATCTTCGCGCGGAAGCGCGCGTGGCCACGAACCAGAAAGCGAAGTTCGCGATAAAGTCGAACGACAAGATAATCGCATCGGAACAGCCGACGATCGCGCGACTGTTGAATGCGTCGGAGTTAATTGTCGATGCAAAATTCGATTCTGCCGCGGGAATGCCGATGGCAACGACGCGCGCGGGTGAGGTCGTGCTGGTGGTCGAAGTCGATCGCGCGGGGGAGCGCGAGCGGCTCGAAAAAGAAATCGCGAAACTCGAAGCGGAGTTAAAGGCGACGGAAGCGAAGTTAAACAACAAATCGTTTGTCGATCGCGCGCCGGCGGCGGTGGTGGAAGAACATCGAGAACGGAAGAAGAATTTCGCGGAACAGCTAACGAAGTTAAAACAGGGGCGCGACAGGCTCTGAATCTGGGGAGCACAGGCGGCCCGTCTGTGGTCGTCGGCCACTGGCCGACGAAATCTTTTCGGCGAGCCGCCGAAAACAACGGGCCGGCGGCCTGTGCTCCCCAGAAATTGAAATCCAGCGCGCATTGTCGATCTTAACAAACGCGATGAGCCTTCCGAAAAAGCTGCTTTGGATTGCACTGTCGATCCTCGGATTGTTTTCGATCTACGTGCTCGCAGTTTCGCGCGGCGAACAAGTGAGCGCGCTCTGGATCATCACCGCCGGACTTTGCGCGAGCGCGATCAGCTATCGCTTCTATTCAAAATGGCTGGCGACGAAAGTTTTGGTCCTGAACGAGGACCGCGCGACGCCGGCGCTGGTGAAAAATGACGGCAAAGATTTTGTGCCGACGAACCGCTGGATGGTTTTCGGTCACCATTTCGCGGCGATCGCGGGACCGGGGCCGCTGGTTGGACCGGTGCTGGCGGCGCAATTTGGATTTCTGCCGGGGACGTTGTGGATCTTGATCGGCGCGACGCTTGGCGGCGCCGTGCACGACATGATCATTCTTTTTGCATCCGTTAGGCGCGGCGGGAAGACGCTTGGGCAGATGGCAAAAGAAGAAATCGGGCCGGGCGTCGGCATGCTCGCACTCATTAGCGTGCTCGCAATCATGATCATTTTGCTCGCGGTGCTTGCGCTCGTGGTGGTGCAGGCGCTGGCGAAAAGTCCGTGGGGCGTGTTCACGATTGCGATGACGATCCCGATCGCGCTCATCATGGGCGCGGGACTTCGCAGCGGAAAAGTTTCGGTGATGACGATGTCGATCTTCGGAATGATCGGGCTGGCGCTCGCGGTTTGGGGCGGACAATTTCTCGCGCAATATCCGGCGATCGAAGCCTGGTTTCGCCAGGATCAAAAAACGATTGCATGGGCGATCATGATTTACGGATTGGCCGCGTCGATTCTGCCGGTGTGGATGTTGTTAACGCCGCGCGATTATCTGAGCACGTTTTTGAAACTCGGAACCGTCGCCGCGCTCGCGGTCGCGGTGATTCTGATTCATCCGGTGATGCTGATGCCGAGCCTAACGAAATTCATCGACGGCAGCGGACTCGTCTTCGCTGGACCGGTGTTTCCATTTGTCTGCATCACGATCGCGTGCGGCGCGGTCTCAGGATTTCATTCGCTCATCGCCAGCGGCACGACGCCGAAAATGGTGGCGCGCGAATCGCGCATTCGCGACATCGGCTACGGCGCGATGATCACGGAGATGATGGTGGCGTTGATGGCGTTGATCGCGGCGTGTGTTTTGCAACCGGGCGAATACTTCGCGATCAACGCGAAAGGAACGCCGAGCGAAGTAGTGGCGAAAGTTTCGTCCGCCGGTTTCCCAGTGACCGAGGAGCAGATGTCGATCTTAGCGAAAAATCTGGGCGAGGGGACGATGTTCAATCGCGCGGGCGGCGCACCCACATTTGCCGTCGGCATGGCGCACATGTTCGCGCGCCTGTCGTCGAATCCAACCGCGATGGCGCTCTGGTATCACTTCGCCATCATGTTCGAAGCGCTGTTTATTTTGACGACGATCGACGCCGGCACGCGGGTCGGAAGATTTCTGCTGCAGGATTTGTTAGGCAATCTGTGGCGGCCATTCGGCAACACGCGTTCGTGGACTGCGAATTTTTTCGCAAGCGTGCTTTTGGTCGGCGCGTGGGGCTGGTTCCTGTATCAGGGAGTTGTCGATCCGTTAGGCGGAATCAATACACTTTGGCCGCTATTCGGTCTGGCCAATCAATTGCTCTCCGTCATCGCGCTTTGTCTCGGCACTACATTGCTGATCAAAATGCAAAAGACGCGCTACATTTTCATCACGCTCGTCCCGCTGCTGTTCATGTGCGCGGTCACCTTCTCCGCCGGTTACCTGAAAATCTTTTCGCCTGATCCGAGACTCGGATTTCTAAGCGGGGCGGATGCGCTCATCGCTGGGGCGCCGACAATTACCGGCGCGACAAAAGCGGCCGATGTTATTCGACAGGCGAACGTTTGGCGCTTCGACGCGATCGTGGCCGCATCGTTTCTCATCCTCGTGCTGTTAATCGTGCTCGGCTCCGCGGTGCAATGGTATCAACTCATCCGCGGCACGAGGCGAGCCGAGTTGCACGAGAGTGAGTTCGTTTCGGTGGCAACGGCGCAACCAGTCAGCGTGTGAATATTTATTCACTCAATCGTCACGTCGCCGTCATCTATTCGTAACAATCGCCGCCTAGCTTGCGGCGCATGTTTAACTTCAACAGACGAATTTCATTCATCGTTGCGCTGGCGTCATTGTCGATCTTGCCCATGTCGATCTTGCGCGCGCAAGACGCGGGCGCGTTGCTCGACTTGTTAGTCAAAAAGCAGCTGATCACTGATCAGGAAGCGGAGGAAGTGCGCGCGGAGCTGACGAAGGAAGTTTCGACTACGTCGGCCGGCAAATGGAAATTATCGAACCCAATCACTGAGATCGAGCTCTACGGCGACGCGCGATTGCGTTATGAATATCGCGCCGGACGCACGGACGACCTTCAGCCGCTCGGCGCTCCGGGAGCCGGCGTCGCGGGACATCGCGACTGGCAGGAACGCGAGCGCGAACGGTATCGTCTTCGCCTCGGATTGCGCATCACATTAGCGGACGATTGGTTTGCCGGGGTGCGATTGGAGACGAGCACGAGTCCGCGCTCGACCAATGTCACCTTCGGCGACGACAGCGGCGTGAACGGTCCGTTTTCGAAAGACAGCGACCGGATCAGCGTCGGCCAGGCTTATCTCGGCTACAAAGGTTTTCATGACATCACGCTCACGGCCGGACGCATGCCGCAGCCGCTGATCACAACTTTGATGACATGGGACGGCGACATCAATCCCGAAGGTTTGGCGGAGCAATGGAAGCACACGTTTAATTTCGAATTCGGCGGCGGAACGACGGAATCGGCGGCCGGTTACAGTAAGGAAGGTGGCAAAGGCGGCGCGATCGCGCAGAGCTCGAGCGAACCGTTCAAGTTGAAGATCGACGTCTTCGCTAATTTCGCGCAGTTCGTTTACGACGACTCGAACCCGGAAAATCCGTTAGGCGCAAGATCGACAACTTCGGCCAACACCGGCAATCCGCAGCTTGTTCCGAACACGGACGCATTCATGCTCGCGTGGCAGGTGGGCGCGCGTTTCACGTTCCCGAAAAACATTTACGCGCAGATCGCGCCGACGCTCTACAATTATACCGGCAACGGCGACACATTTAATGTTCACTACGTCGGCGGCTCCGAGACGTTGCCCAACGGCGGCACGAGCGGATCGCTCGCGACGAATCAGACTGGCATTAACAGCCTGCTCGTATTCGACATGCCGTGGGAAATCGGCTGGAAGCTTGGCGAGCTGCCGATGCGCATCTTCGGCGATTTCGCAGTCAATTTCGAAGGCGACGATCGCGCACTGGCCGCGGGTCATCCGGGGAAAGGCGATCAGCGTTACGCCTATCAAATCGGCGTTGGTGTTGGTCAGCTCAAAGCCAAGCGCGATTGGCAGATCAACGTTTTCTGGCAGCACACCGAGCAATACTCGCTCGACCCGAACCTGGTTGATTCCGATTTGTTCGACAGCCGCGTGAACATGGAGGGCGTGGCGGTGCAGGCCGGTTACATGCTGAGCGACGCGGTCACGTTCAACATCACCTACGGTTACGGCTGGCGCAGCGACAGCTCGTTAGGCACAGGCGGCACCGGCGATATCGGGATCAATCCGCTGGACGAATACCAAATTTTTCAAGCCGACCTGAACGTGAAATTCTAATCGCAAGATCGACATCTACGAAGATCGACAATCGCTCATGAAAATAAAATCAGCACTCATCCTCATCGCGGTCGGGTTCGCTTCGCTCGAAGCGCGCGCCGATCGCCTCGTCATCAAAGGCTCGGACACGTTAGGCGCGAAACTCGTGCCGCAATTGGCTGAGCAATTCAAAGCGCAACATCCCGGCACCACCTTCGACATCGCCGCGGAAGGTTCCACCACCGGCATCGCCGCCATTATCGACGGCACGGCCGAAATCGGAATGTCGAGCCGACGCGCGAAGCCGGCCGAAGTATCGGCCGCGACCGGGAAAGGAAAAAATTTGAAGCCGACCATCGTGGCGTATGACGGCATCGCCGTGATCGTGAATTCCGCGAACCCGATCAAGGGCCTGACGAAAAAGCAGGTCGAACAAATTTTCACGGGCGAAGTAAGTGATTGGAGCGCGGTCGGCGGTTCCGGCGGAAAGATCTCGATCTACACCCGCAACACTTCATCGGGCACGTATTCCGATTTCAAAGAGATGGCGATGAAGAAACGTGATTACGCCGGCAGCTCGCAAAAGATGGCGGGGAACGAACAGATTGCGGCTGAGGTCGGAAAAAATCCGAATGGCGTCGGCTATGTCGGAATGGCGTACGTAAAAGCGTCCGGTGTGAAAGCAATGCCGGTCGATGGCGTCACCCCATCGGCGCAAAGCGTGCAGCAACATTCCTACGCTTACTGGCGACCCACGTTCTATTACACCAACGGCGAACCGAGTGGGCTCGCGAAACAGTTTCTCGATTTCACTATTGCTCCGGCCGGACAAAAAATCGTCGCCCAAGTCGGCTTTGTTCCGATCAAATAATTTTGCAGCGGTTAGGTTAAGCATTGGCGGCCCGTCGGCTTCCACCACCGGCGGGCTGCCATTTTTTCAAGAGCTGCCGCTCGATTCTTCGCCGAAGATCGACAATCAACGCGACCGTGAAGGCAAGCCGGTGCGCGCAGCCTGGATTTCGGATGTTCACCTCGGCACGCGCACGAGCAATGCCGCCTCTCTGCTGCAGTTTTTGCGCGATTACGATTGCGACAAACTTTACGTGGTCGGCGATTTGATCGACATCTGGTCGCTCAAGCGCTGGCGTTACTGGCCGCAACTGCACAACGACGTCATCCAAAAAATTTTGCGCAAGGCGCGCAAAGGCGTGCCGGTCATTTACATTCCGGGAAATCACGATGAGTTCGTCAGCACATTCGCCGGCGCTTACGGCAACATCTCGATCCAGAAAAACGCGATCCATAAAACCGCCGACGGTCGCAAGATTCTCGTGGTTCACGGACACGAGCTCGACACCGTCGTGCAAAACGTGAAGTGGCTCGCGTATGTCGGCGACATTGGTTACCAGTTTCTGCTTTCGCTCAATCCGGCGATCAATTTCGTCCGGCGAAACTTCGGGCTCGGCTACTGGTCGCTCAGCGCATATGCGAAACAGCGCGTGAAAGACGCGGTCAATTTCATCGGCGAATTCGAGAAAGCGGTTGCGCGTTACGCTGAGAAATTTTCCGTGGATGCGGTTTTGTGCGGCCACATTCATAACGCGGCGCAACGGCAATTCGATAAGTGCGCCTATTATAATTGCGGCGATTGGGTCGAAAGCTGCACCGCGCTGATCGAACGCTACGATGGCACGATCGAGCTGGTGAAATATCCGCCGTTCGTCACTTCCACGCGCGAACTGGAAGCCGTCGCGTGAGACAGACGTTCACGTTGTCGATCTTGCGCTCGCTCGCGTCGGAAATCATCATCATTGCTCGGATTTAGCGAACGCAATCGGTCGGACATACTTCGGCGCACCAATTGTCGATCTTATCGCGAACCATGTCGCGAATTTCGCGGACCTGTTCGAGCTGCTCCACTCGAGAACCTTTGACTCGCGATGGGTCGGGAAAGCTCCAGTGCAATCGCTTGGCCGGTCCGGGAAAGATGGGACACTTCTGTGCACTCGATTCATCGCAAACGGTGATGACATAGGTGAAGAGCTGGCCGGATTTGAAAACGTCGAAGACCGATTGCGTTTTTTTGTTCGAGATATCGATGCCGGCTTCATCCATGACATCGACAACGATGGGATTGAGTGTGCCGGGCTCGAGTCCGGCGCTATGCGCTTCAAACGCGTCGCCGCAAAAATGATTGAGCCACGCTTCAGCCATCTGGCTGCGGGCGCTGTTGTGCACGCAGATGAAGAGCACTTTCGGTTTCATAAGATGCGAGTTTAAAACGCGGAAGCGTTCGGGCAATCTTCAGCCCCGTTACGTTTGTGTGACAACGTCGCGGCGGCGGGTCACTTGATTTTGCGCGCAAACTTCGGCGGGAAAAGCCAGACCAGCTTTCCCTCAAACCCGGCAAGATCGACATCGACCAACGCCACGCCGGCCTTCGACAATTTCAATTGTGCGTTCGTTAGGCCGCGAATCACTTTCGTGAAATCCGGTTCGTGACCGACCAGCATCAATTTTTTGGCGCGATGCCGTTTCAAAATCGTACGCAGCGCATCGAGGCCGAATCCCTTGGCCAGCAGATCGTCCTCTCGTAGTTTCACGCGCAAAACTTCGGCCGCGATCTCCGCCGTCTGCGACGCGCGCGGTAATGAGCTGGTGACGATGAGGTCCGGTCGCACTTTCAAGCGATCGAGAAATTTCGCGACGGCGCGCACTTCTTTTTTGCCGAAGGGCGTGAGCGGCCGTTCGTCATCCGGCTTCGTCCAATTTTTCCAATCTGCTTCGCCGTGACGTAAGAAATAAAGTTCCATGTCGATCTTGCGTTAAATTTCAAATGATGTCCCAGGCGTTGCCGCGATCCTGCCAAAGCCGCACGCCGCCGGTGTAAGCGTTGCGATTGTGTCCGAGCTCGAATCCGCGCGGAAGTCTCTCGATGCACTTGGCGTTGCCGCCGCCGAGCACGACGTAATCGGCGATGAATGCTTTTTTTAATTCCGGGACGATGCGCAAAACTTCGCTCTCCCATTTTTTGTCGCCGAGCTGGTCGCGTCCATCGTCGCCCAAATAATCTTCGAGCGGTTGATCGTCGAAGTACGGAAGATCGCCCAGCTCCAGCTGAAGCACGGTCCGGTTCCATAACAAGGCCGAGCCGAGTCCGGTTCCGAATCCAAGAAAGAGCATGCGCTTGCCGTGATAACTTCCGAGCGCCTGCATCGCGGCGTCGTTCATCACGCGCACCGGTTTGCCGAACGCGCGCCGAAAATTAAATCGCCTCCAGCCCTTCCCCAGATGTTTCGGCTCGAGCGCGATCCGTCCGTTTTTCACCGGCGCGGGAAACCCGATCGCGATGACATCGAACTTCCAATCGCGCACGAGCTTCTTCGTTTGATCGACAAATTTTCCCGGCGTCAACGTTTTACCCGACGGAAATTTTCGGCGCTTTACCCGATTCGAGATCATCAGCTTCACGTTTGAGCCGCCGACGTCGATAACGAGAATGCGTTTCTTCACGGTTTGGGCTCGGCGACAGTGATGGGAATGAGTTTGTCGGCCCGAGATTTTTTGCGTGAACCGGAAAGTTTCTTCGTTCGTTCACGCGAGACTTCACGGAAATGCCATTGCGCCTGCTCGCGCGTTTCCGGACCTTCGGGCTTCAATCGCCGATAACTTCCGTCGGGCTGCAGCTCGCGCGATTTGACGCGGTCGTTCAAAAATCGCGGCAGAACTTCCTTGATCATTTGCTCGCGCAACGGCGGACTTTCCAATGGATAGGCGACTTCGATTCGCCGTAAAAAATTTCGCGGCATCCAATCGGCGCTCGACAAATAAATTTCCGGTTGGCCGGCGTTTTCGAAATAGTAGATGCGGCTGTGCTCGAGAAACCGGCCGACGATGCTGATGACGCGAATGTAATCGCTCAGTCCTGGAATTTTCGGCCGCAAACAACAAATGCCGCGCACGATGAGATCGATCGTCACCTCCGCGCCCGACGCTTCGTAAAGTTTTTCGATCACCTCTTGATCGACAAGTGCATTTAGCTTCGCGATGATCCGCGCCGGTTTGCCCGCGCGGGCGTTGTCGCGTTCGCGCTCGATCATTTTGATCAGCCGCGTTTTCATGTCGAACGGCGCGACCATGAGCTTTTTCAATCCGGGATAACCGGCGAGGCCGGTGAGGGTGTTGAAAACAATCGCGACTTCTTCGGTCAATTCCGGATTGCTCGTGAGCAAACTGAAGTCGGTGTAAATGCGCGCGGTGCGCTGATGATAGTTTCCGGTGCCGAGATGCACGTACGGGCGGAGTCGGTCGCTGTCGCGCCTAACGACCAACAACATTTTGCAATGCGTTTTTAATCCGACGACGCCGTAGATGACGTGCGCGCCCGCTTCTTCCAGCCGGCGCGCCCATTGAATATTCGCGGCTTCGTCAAAACGCGCGCGCAATTCCACGATGGCGGTGACTTGTTTGCCGGCGTTAGCTGCGTCGATGAGGGCTTCGACAATGGGCGAGTCGCCGCTCGTACGATAGAGCGTGATCTTGATCGCGAGTACTTGTCGATCTTGCGCGGCGGCCTCGATAAAGTCGACGATCTGATCGAACCCATCGTAGGGATGATGCAGCAACACATCCTGCTGTCGCAGCACCGCGAACATGTCCGCGCCCGGAGGGAACGCCGGATCACGCGCCGGTTGGAACGGGCGATCTTTTAACTTCGCAAACGCGTCGTTCGTCACCAACGGCATCAGGTGCGTCATCGAGAGTGGCCCGTTCAATTTATAAACGTCATCCTCGCCGAGATCGAAAAATTCGAGGAGCAGCTCGCGAAAATCTTTTGGACAATCGGCTTCCACTTCGAGACGCACGGCATTGCCGCGACTCGATCGCCGCAATTCCTGTTCGATCGTGCGCAACAAATTCTCCGCTTCTTCGTCGTCGATGTAGAGGTCGCTGTTGCGCGTGATGCGAAACGCGTGCGCGCCTTCCAGAATTAATCCGGGAAACAATTCGGCGATGTGATGTTTGATGAGCGAGGCGAGATAAATGTATTCGTAGGGCTCGTCCTTGCCCGCGGCGCGCGGCATCAGGATCATGCGCGGGACCACGCGCGGCACCTGCACGATGGCATGCAATGGTTCACCGCCGCGGCGCGTTTTTGCCCTAACGAAAATGTTGTGGCTCTTGTTCAGCAACTGCGGAAACGGATGGCTCGCGTCCACCGCCAGCGGCGTGAGCATGGGCACCACTTCCTGCTGGAAAAATTTGTGCGCCCAGGCCGCGCGCTTTTGCGGAAGATCGACAATCTCACGCACGCGGATTCCGTTTTTCGCCAGCTCCGGCAGCAATTCGTCATTCCAAAGCGCGTATTGGGTCTCGACCAATTCCAAAACTCTTCGCCGAATTTCGTTGAACGTTTCCGTCGGACTCAATCCATCCGGCCCGATGTCGCTCGTCTCGCTTTCGATCTGTTGTTTGATTCCGGCGACGCGAATCTCGAAGAACTCGTCCAGGTTCGAGCTGAAGATGGTGAGAAATTTTACGCGCTCGAGCAACGGTTGGCTGCGGTCCTGCGCTTCCTCGAGCACGCGCCGGTTGAATTCGAGCCAGCTGAGCTCGCGATTAATAAAATGCTTCGGATCGGGCGAAATCGGCTCCGGCATTGCCGGCGGGGTGGGAGCGGTCTCGACCGCTCCAGCCTCATCGATCACAGCGCGCTCTTGTTGCATAATGGAAGATCGACAATCTCGCCGTTATTTGGCCTAACGGCAACGCCCTCTGGCCGCCGGCTGGCTAGAATGCGGTCGCAATTCGCGCGAGCAGATAGCTGATAAAGCCGCACGCGGGCAAAGTGAAAACCCAAGCCCAAATAATCCGCTCGACCACGCCCCATTTTACCCCGCTGAATCGTTTCATCGCGCCCACGCCCATGATTGACGTGCTGATGACATGGGTGGTCGAGAGCGGAATGCCGTATGAACTCGCCACTTGAATGATGACCGCCGCCGTGGTTTCCGCGGCAAAACCGTGCACCGGCTGAAGTTTCACCATGCGATGCCCGAGCGTGCGAATGATTCGCCAGCCACCCGCCGCCGTCCCCGCCGCCATGGTGAGCGCACATAAAAAAATGACCCATTTCGGAATGAGGAATTGCGGCGTGTGAAGAAATTGAAGGGCGGGCGGGAGATGTCCGAAGGAACCGCTCGTGGTGGCGGTGAAAAGCGCGAGAGTGATGATGCCCATCGTTTTTTGCGCGTCATTCGTGCCGTGGCTGTGCGCCATCCATGACGCGCTCACCAACTGTAACTTTCCGAAGATCGAGTGGACGACATGGGGCGTCGCGCGTTGCAATAAAACCATCAGAACAAACATGAGCAGGGCGCCGATGATGAAACCAATGACCGGCGAGCTGATCATGGGGATGACCACTTTTGGAAGTAATCCGGTGCGCCAGTGCAGAACGTTCCAATTGCCGTGCGCGTAGGCGAGCGCCGCGCCGCAAAGGCCGCCGATGAGCGCGTGACTTGAACTCGAAGGCAAGCCAAAGAGCCAGGTGATGAGATTCCAGACGATCGCACCGATCAAGGCGCACAGAATCGCTCCCATGGTGACGATGTTCGTGTCCACCATTCCTTTTCCGACAGTTGACGCGACCGCGGTGCCGGTAAGCGCGCCGGTGAGATTAAAGAATGCGGCCAGGCCGATCGCCTGGCGCGGCGTCAACACCTTGGTCGAGACGACGGTGGCGATCGCGTTCGCCGCATCATGGAAGCCATTGATGTACTCGAACGTGATCGCTGCTGCGATGACGAGAAGAAAGAGAGTCATCGCGCGCGTCCGGAACCGCTCAGGAATATTTGAGCACGACCTGCAAGATGATGTTTCCGGCGTCGCGGCAACGGTCGATCACTTTTTCGAGCAGCTCGTAAATGTCGCGCAGAAAAATGATGTGCTTCGCCTCGTATTCGCCGTGGTATAAATCGCGCAGCAATTCGAGCTCGAGCTTGTCCGCGTCGCCTTCGATACTTTGCAGACGGTTGTTTTTCTCCCGCGCCGCCGGCGCATCGATGCCTTTGCGCAAATCTTTCACCATCGCCAGCACGCATTCGGCCGCTTGATCGAGAAGATCGAGATGTTTCTTGAAACTGCCGCCGTGCATGTCGCCCGGACAAATCAGAACGCGCTCGCCGATCTTCTCCACCGTCTTCGGAATTTTGTAGAGCGCGGCCGCGAGCGCCTGAATGTCCTCCCGTTCCAATGGCGTGATGAATGTTTTACAAAGCTGCTCCGTTAGCTCCTGCGTAATCTGTTTGTCTTTACGCCGGCTGTGCACGAATTGCTCGAGACTCTCCGGCGAATCGTAATGTTCGATCTTGCCGAGCAAGGCCACCAGATGATGCACGCTCGCATCGGCCTGCTCCGCGCTCGCCTCCAGCAAGTCGTAAAACTTTTGGTCGTGTCCGAAAAGTTTTTGAATCGAAATCATTTTTCGTGCGCGCTTACGAACACCTCTATCCGAAGCTCCGCACCTCCGTCAACTTTTGCGCCGCCCTGCCGGCGGTCGCACGTCAGCTCGATGGCACGAATGGTTGATGACGAATGTCTTCCGCCGCCGCCGCGTAAACCGCGTCCTCCGCAATGTTCGTCGCGTGATCGCCCACGCGCTCGAGACAGCGGCCGATGAAAATTAAATTCAAATATCCGCGCAGTTGCTCCGGGTCCTCGGCCATGCGCTGAATCAACTTCCGGCTCGCGGCGCGATTGAGATCGTCGAGCTTATCGTCGCGCGGCACGATCGACCGGCCAAGATCGACATCTTCCCGCGCATACGCGTCCACGCTGTCTTTGAACATCGACATGGCCTGTTCGTACATCGGTCTGATCAAATCGATTTCGGGCAAGGGCGGATGCCGATTCAACTTGCGGGCGCGTCGCGCGATCGTCGTCGCCTGATCGGCCATGCGCTCCAGGTTCGACGACAATTTCATCGCCGAAACGACCCGGCGAAGATCGGACGCGACCGGTTGATAGCGCAGCAAGATATCGACGCCGTCCTTGTCGATTTGTTTTTCGAGCTGGTCGATCTCTTCATCATCCGCGATGGCGTTCGCGCAAAGATCGTCGTTACGCTTGAACAGACCTTCGAGCGCGCGGTCGAGGCTGCGCTCGGTCAGGCTCGCCATCATCATGACGTTGTTGCGCAGGGCCGCGAGCGCTTCGTCGAAATTTCCAAGAATGTGTTTCGGGGCGATCATGTCGATCTTGCGATTGTCGATCTTACATTAACCAAATCGGCCGGTGATGTAATCTTCGGTCCGTTTCTCGCCCGGATTGGAAAAGATTTTTTCGGTCGCATCGAATTCGATCAATCGGCCGAGATAAAAAAACGCGGTCGAATCGGAAACGCGACCGGCCTGCTGCATGTTGTGGGTCACGATGATGATGGTGTATTCGCTTTTAAGTTGGTGAATCAGCTCTTCGATTTTCGCGGTCGCGATCGGGTCCAGCGCCGAACACGGCTCATCCATTAAGACAACCTGCGGCTCGACCGCGAGCGCGCGCGCGATGCAAAGACGTTGCTGCTGGCCGCCGGAAAGTCCGAATGCGTTTTTTTCCAGTCGATCTTTCACTTCGTCCCACAACGCCGCCGCCCGCAAACTTTTCTCGACCGCTTCGTCGATCGCGCGCCGTTTTTTCACGCCGGCGATGCGCAAACCGTAGGCGATGTTCTCGTAAATGGATTTCGGGAACGGGTTCGACTTTTGAAAAACCATTCCGACGCGGCGGCGAAGATCGACCACGTCCACTTCGGGCGCGTTGATATCGACATTGTCGATCTTGATCGAGCCCTGGGTCAGGCGCGCGCCGTCGATGAGATCGTTCATGCGGTTGATGCAACGCAGCAACGTCGTCTTGCCGCAACCGCTCGGGCCGATGAAGGCCGTGACTGCGCGCGGAGGAATTGCAAGATCGACATCGAACAGCACCTGGTGCGCGCCGTAGGCAAAATCGACATCGTCGATTTCGACCGCGATTTCCCTGGGCTCGTTAGGCGGCTCGTTCGTTTCGCGACGCAGGTGTTGTTGCAGGCTGTCGGGCATTTTCAAAAGGCTTACCATGATAAACGGCTCCGGCTTCGTTCGCGCAGCACGATAGAAGTTAAAGCAATCAGCATCACGAGAACGAGAAAGACAAATGCGGCGCCGTATTGCACGCGCTCGGTGTATTCATTCTGCGGAATTTTCGAGCTCACGACGTAAATGTGATACGGCAGCGCCATCACGCCCTGGAAAAAGAAATCGCTCCAATGATTTACGTGCCACGGCATTTCGTCGCGCATCGCGTACGCGGCGGTGAACATGATCGGCGCGGTTTCGCCGGCGACGCGCGCGATTCCGAGAATGGACGAAGTGAGAATTCCCGGAACGGCATAAGGCAAAACATTTTTGCGGATGGTTTGCCATTTCGTCGCGCCGAGCGCGAGCGAGCCTTCGCGCAAACCCATCGGCACCGCGCGCAACGATTCTTCGCTCGCGGTGATGATCGCCGGCAGCACCATCAAGCCGAGCGTAAACCAGCCGGAGATGATCGACACGTTCCAGCCGAAGAAAATGACGAACAATCCGAAACCGAAAAGTCCGAACACGATCGACGGAACGCCGGCGAGATTGAGAATGGCGACGCGGACCAAACGAATGAACGCGCCGCCGCGCGAGTATTCGTTGAGATAGATCGCGCTGCTGATTCCGATGAAGAGCGCGACCGCCATCGAGCCGATGACGAGAATGGCGGTGCCGACGATGCACGGCCCGATGCCTCCGGCCGAATACGACACCGTCATCGTAAGATCGACATCTTCATTGTGCGTCTTTTTCCAGGCGCGGAACTCGGAATCGCTCAGCTCCATTTTTTGTCCCTGATAATTGAAGACGTAGAGCGTCTGCGGTTTCTCGGTGAGAAACTTCACGTTCACGAATGGCGCGGTCGATCGAAACACGACGCGCCCACCCTTGATCGCGATGTCGGCAAAAATGTAAGTCGCGCACGCGAGCACGAAGTAAGTCGCGAGCCGGAACAACCAGAAAACAAGTCGCTCGATCATATCAGCCGATGGTCATGCGGAAGCGCGCGACAAATTTTTGCGCGAGATAATTGATCCCGAGTGTGAGCAAAAACAAAACGAGCCCGACCATGAAAAGCGCGCGGTAATGAATGCTCCCCCTAACGACCTCGCCCATTTCCTGCGCGATGATGCCGGTCATGGTGTGCACCGGTTGAAAAAACGCTCCGACACCTTGCGTGAAATCGGGAATGGCGATGCGATTTCCCGCGCACAGCAACACGACCATGGTTTCGCCGATGACGCGCCCGAGGCCTAACAACGACGCGGAGACAATTCCGGACAACGACGCGGGCACGAGCACGCGTGCGATCGTTTGCAGACGATTCGCGCCGAGCGCGTAGGAAGCTTCCTTGAATCCGCGCGGCACATTACGCAGCGCATCTTCCGACAATGTGAAAATGGTCGGCACGGCCATGAGCGCGAGCAGCGAGCCGGCGGTGAAAACATTCAGCCGTTCGCTGATCGGGAAAAACGGCACCCAATGAAAGATCGACATGTGCGACGCGGCGCGGACCGCCTGACCCACGACCGCGATCCCGAAAAAGCCGAGCACGACCGAAGGAATCGCCGCGATGAATTCGATATAAGGTTTGATCAAACTTTTTTCGCCGCGCGCTGCGATTTCGCTCACGTAAATCGCGGACGCGACGCCGAGCGGCACCGCCAGCGCGAGCGCGACGGCCGCGACCATGATCGATCCGACGAGCAGCGGAATAATCCCGTACCAATCCTGCCAAAAACTCGCCGTGATCCATTCGCGTCCGAACAGAAACGAAGTGATCGCGCGATACGCCGGCACCGGTTCGTTAGGGTTCCAGGCGTGAAGTTTTTGCGATGTCTCCGGAAACGAAGCGAGATACACACGCGCGTTTTGTTTCCATTTCTCGAACGAATGTTGCGCGCGCGCGGTCGGGAGTTGCGGCGCGGTCGCAATGAGATTGTCGATTTTGTCCTTCATCACCGGCGCGGTCTGGTCGAACCGCGTTTCAGCGACGCGCAATGCCGTGACTGCGTTCGGATCGGTCGCGCCTTGTTCGCGCAAAGCCAGCGCCTGATCGCCGGTGTCGGAGACAATGCCGCTCAAATCGTCGGCCGCGTCACTGAACCCGGTCGCGAATTGATCGAACGCAGCGAGCGCGTTTGCGTCCGATTCCTGTAAACGAATCTGACTCAGTTCGCGCGAAAGCAGGGAGTGGCGTTGCGCGGTCGCGCGCAAAATATCGACGTATTCCAGTCCGGCGCGCCGATACAGCCGAATGCCTTTGAGGTTCTCGCCGAAAAATCCGAAGCCTTCGCGCACCAGAAACACAGTGATGAGCGCGAGCACGACGATGGCGACGAAGGCGTTGCTCGCGAAAAAAGTTTTGATTGCTGCGTCGGCGCTGAGACGGCGCGCACGCGGATGGGCCGCGGGCAAAGAGGACACATCGGGCGCGAACGTTTCCACGATAACGACGATGCGAAACGGCCGCGGCAGCGGCAATTCCTTTAATGTTACGTTTGTGTGACGGCCGGAGCGTTCGGCAAAATCACGCGAATGGTCGTGCCTTTTCCGAGCTCGCTCTCCGCCTCGACCCGGCCGCCGTGCAATTGCGCGATGTGTTTCACGATCGACAATCCGAGTCCGGTGCCGCCGAGTTCGCGGCTGCGCGCTTTGTCCGCGCGATAAAATCTTTCGAAGATGCGCGGTAAATCTTCTTGCGGAATGCCGACGCCGCTATCGCTCACGCTCAAAGTCGTGAGGGTGGGGGTTTGTTCGGCGCGCAAACAAATCTCACCGCCCGCGGGCGTATATTTCACGGCGTTATCGAGCAGGTTGTAGAGAATTTCCTGCAAGCGTTCTTCGTTCGCGCGGATCGGCGCGAGGTTCGGCGCAAGATCGACATCTACTTTCACGCCTTTCTCCGCGAATTTCTTTTCCCAATCGCGCACGATGTCGCCTAACAAGTCGGCGAGATCGATCGACGAAAGCTGCAACTCGCTCGCGCGCGCTTCGAGCTGCGCGAGCGTGAGCAGATCGTTCACGATGGCATCGAGCCGTTGCGAATGGCGTTCCATCACGCCGAGAATCCGGCGCGTTTCGTCGGCGGAAGTTTCCGGGGTGTCGAGCAAAGTCTCGATGTATCCGCGCAAGATCGACAATGGCGTGCGCAACTCATGGGACACGTTCGCGACGAAATCGCTCCGCATTTGATCGGTCCGTTTCAACGCGGTGATGTCGTGAAACAAAACGACCGCGCCGGTGATTTCGCCGTTGCCGCCGTGCGCGATCGGCACCGCGCTCACTTCCAAATGGCATTCGCCCATCTCGAGCTCGCTGCGCCCGAGCGTTCCCTGGCGCAACGTTTGTTCGAGCAAACGGTCAACGCTCGCGTCGCGCACGACTTCGAGCAGCGGCGTGCCGGCGACATCGGCCGGCGGCGAAAATAATTTACGCAGGCCGCGATTGACGATGGTGACGCGACGTTTTGGATCGACCACGAGCAAGCCATCTTCGATCGCGCCCAGAATGGTCTGCGTTCCGGATTCGCGTTGCGCCAGCTGCTGGTCGAGCTCGCGCTGACGCAGGAAAATTTCTTCGAGGGCAACGCCGACGCGGCGCGTTTCGTCGGCGCCGGAAATGAGAAACGTGGGCGGTTGTTCGCCGCGGCCAACCCGCCTAACGAGCGCGCTGAGGTCCCGCCAGGGAACAATCCAACGGTGGCGGACAACGACAAATGTGATTGTCGATCCAACAATGAGACCAAGCAGGAGCCAAAACATTTGCGAGTTTAAGTTTCTGTCATTCCGACATGACAGCGGCGGTTACTCTTCGCGAAACTTGTAACCGAATCCGCGCACGGTTTCGATGTTATTGCCGGCCGTTCCCAACTTTTCGCGCAAGCGCCGCACATGGGTATCGACCGTGCGGGTGTCGATCATCGATTCGTAACCCCAAACGTCATTGAGCAATCGATCGCGCGATTGCACCCGGCCGCGGCGTTGCAAGAGCGTGCGCAGAAGTTTGAATTCGATGCTGGTGAGATGGAGACGTTTTCCCGCAGCGACGACTTCGTGCTTGGCCGGGTCGATGCGGATATTGTGCGCGCTCATCACTTCGCCTGTGTCTTCCTCGCGCGTGCGACGCAGGATCGCCTTGATCCGGAGGACGAGCTCGCGCGGGCTGAATGGTTTCGTCACGTAATCGTCGGCGCCATATTCCAAGCCCGCGACGCGGTCCGCCTCCTGCGCTTTTGCGGTTAGCATCAACACCGGAATGCGCGCGGTGTCCGAATTACTTTTCAACACCTTGCAACATTCCAGTCCGGACATTCCCGGAAGCATCAGGTCGAGAATGATGAGCGCCGGCTTCGCCGTCTGCGCTTTTCGCCAGCCAATCACACCGTCATTCGCGACCACGGTTTTAAATCCGGCTTTGCCCAGACTCAGCGTGAGCAGGTCGGTCACGTCACGCTCATCTTCGACAATTAAAATAGTCTGAGCCGACTCCTTCGTGTTCATGCGCGGCAGCAAGCGAGCTTGCAAACTTGTGGCCGCGATACAACCCGAAAGTCAATGCCGCGCGCCGCTTCCGGCGGGACGCGCGAAGTAAAAAGGCAAAATGCAGAAGGAAAAAATCTGCGGCATCGAACGAAACAATTCGCATCGCGAACACCCGAGGCGCAGTGCTGCGGGAAACAACTCTTAAATCCTTTTGTCTTTTAACTTCTGCCCTTTGCCTTCTGACTTTCGCTACTCTCCCCAGATCGCGCATTCGTTACCGCCCGGCTCGGTGAAATGGAACCGGCGCCCGCCCGGCGGGCAATATCAACTTCTTAGTACTTCCGCATGCGTCACTTCATCGGCCAGAGCCGGCCGGTCCGTTGCATGTAGGCGACATACGATTCGCCGAAGAATTCACGCATCATTTGTTCTTCGCGGCCGACACGACTGAGATAGAGCAGCGCGAAAGAGACGAGCGCGCTCCAGCCGGCCAGCCAGTTAGGCAATAAAAGTCCCTGCGCGATCGAGAACAGGAAAATCGCCGTATACATCGGATGGCGAACGCGCCGGTAAACGCCGCGCTCGACCAGCTCATGATCTTTCCGTATCTCGAGCGTGATCGACCAATTGAGGCCAAGATCGACATGGGAACGCCAGAAAAGCCAGAGCGCGAAAAGCATGACGACCGCGCCGCACCACGGGACGAACTGCGGAAAAGAATAATCGGCGAAGGCGAGCCAGTGTGTGAACAGATAGAGCAAAGGCAGAATCATGCTACCGATAAAAACGAGAGCGACGAGCGCGCGATCGCGCACGTCCACGCGCCTAACGACTTTCTCATTGTGTTTGGTCCGCGCCCCGAAACGGCCACGGATCGCGATGTAAACGATAAGTCCGTACAAATAAACATGGTCCCACCAGCTCCACGCGCGCATTCGTTTAACTGTGAGCTTGAGCGCGAGTAAGTTCGAGTCTGAAAAGCTCAAAAGCTGACATCGCTGAATGCGCGAATTAAAAAAGGCAAAATGCAAAAGGAAAAAGATCTGCAGAACCGAACGAAGCGATTCGCTTTGCGAACCATTCGGATGTTTTCGGCTCTGCCGAAAACGACCGAAGCTCAGGTTCTCGGCAAACAACTGTTGCGTTCCGCGACTTCTGTCGGTGCCAATTATCGCGAAGCCTGTCGCGGCCGCAGCAAGGCCCGAATGGAGCGAGCGGGCTGCGAGTGAGATAGACGGAAAGGTCGCGCGGGTAGCGGAAGCGAGGCGGGAGGCGAGCGCATCAATTCATCGCGAAGTGCGGAGATTGCCTGCGCGAGATCGAAGAAACTGCGTATTGGCTCGAACTCCTCGTCGATTCAAAAATCGTTGCCGCTGCAAAACTTGAGCCGCTCCAAATTGAATGTCGCGAGTTGATCGCGATTTTCGTCACCATCGTAAAACGCGCGAAGGAATCCTAACTTCTTCCTTCTGCCTTTTTATTTCTTACTTCTTACTTTTAATCTTCCTCGTCCGTTTATTCCTCAAACCGTCGCGCGAATGTTCCAGATCGAGTTCGCCTTTCGGTTCCTTGCGTAAACGTTGCGGCACCAAATCGCCCACCGGCCCTTTCGCGATCGTCGTCCCGCCATCGACCACATACAGCGCTCCCGTCACATAACTCGCTTCGTCTGACGCGAGAAACGCGTACACGTTCGCCACTTCCTCCGGAGTCCCGCGCCGCGCGAGCGGCACCGCCTGGATGAGCGTCTTCTCCATGTTCGCATCCATCGGCCCCGTCTCCTTGTGCGTCCACGCCGTGTCGATCGGTCCCGGACAAACGCAATTCGCGCGCACGCCGAATTGCGCCTGCTCCACCGCCACTCCGCGCATGAACGCGTGCATCCAGCCTTTCGTTCCGCCGTAGGGCGTGTTGTTCGCCAGACCTATCATCCCCGATTCCGACCCGGCCGAGATGACCACACCGCGCGTCTTTTGCAGGTGTGGCAACGCGAACCGCGTCATCATGAACGCCGATCGAATATTCATCCGGATCGTCTCATCGAAATCGGCCACCGGATAATCCTGCGTCATCGCGTTATCGAGAAACACGCCCGCGTTATTCACGAGCACATCGAGCCGCTTAAATTTTTTAATCGTAAGATCGACAACTTCCTTCGCCGCGCGTTCCTCGGAAATATCGCCGCCGAACGGGATCGCCGCCTGCTCGCCGTATTCTTTGCAGATCGCCTTGGCCACATCCGCGATCGGATCGCTGCGCAATCCGCACACCACCACCTTCGCCCCTTCGCGCGCGAACTTATGCGCGATCGCCTCTCCGATTCCAGTTCCTGCGCCTGTCACAATCGCGACCTTGTTTGCTAATCGCTTGGTCTGTTTGTCTGCTCCGTTTGAGAAAAATCGTATTGCCATACAAATACAGTTCGCGCGTCATGCGAACCGAAGATGCGCAAATGTGCGTTACGGGCCCTAGATCGCGCGAGTGCCGCGACACTTTGGATAATTCGGGCAGCCCCAGAAATCTGCGCCCGCGTTCGCACCGCGCCGCGCTTTTCGCTTCACCATTTGTGAATTGCAGATCGGGCAATGGGGTGACTCGTCCTTAGAATTCCTTGCGTGCGCAGACGCAACGGGTGAGTTGCGGGTTGCACGCCGCCCGCGCAACCAATTCGTTAGTCCTCGCTCCGCTTTGATGCGAAGCCATGCCAACGGAAGCCCAATGACAAGAACACCTATCGAGCAAAGAAAGACAACGCGCGTTGTTTGGGCTGTCATGTCGTGCATGAACTGATCAAGCTGCGGATTCGGCATGGGGGAAAATGCTGCTACATCCGTACCAGTCTGCGAAGGTTTCTTCGCTTTTCGGTGGAGTGACTTTTCGCTAGGTTTCGTCCGCCGTGCCTGACGAGCTGAAGAAATCGCTGAAGGAGTTTGTTCAATTCGCGCTGAAACTTAAGGGCGACGAAAAAAGCGAGGCCCAATCGTTCTTGAACGAATTTTTCCGCGCACTTGGACACGAGGGCGCGATTCAAGCCGGCGCGACATTTGAATTTCGAGTCGCGAAGAAGCCGGGCTCGCCGCAACTCGAATTGATCACCGGCAACGGCGCGCCGTTGCCGCGCACGAAAGGCGGAAAGAAGTTCGCCGATTTACTCTGGCCGGACCGCGTGCTCATCGAAATGAAGTCGCGCGGCGAAAATCTTGAGAAGCATTACGACCAGACTTTCGATTACTGGACGCACATTGTTCCGAAACGGCCGCCGTTCGTCATCCTCTGCAATTTCGACGAGTTCTGGATTTACGATTTCAATACGCAGCTCTTTGATCCGGTCGATCGCGTCAAGCTCGCGGAAGTCCCGGAAAACATTTCTTCGTTCAACTTCCTTCTGCCGATTTGGAAGAAACCAATCTTCGGCTACAACTGGGTTGATGTAACTCGCCGTGCTGCCGACCAAATGGCAGAAAGCTTTAAGGAGATCGTGGCTCGCGGCGAGGATCGCGAAAAGGCGCAGCGATTCATTTTGCAACTCCTCGTTGCGCTGGTCGCCGAAGACATCGGATTACTTCCGGCACAAATGGTCAGCGATCTCTTACGAGAGTGCGCCGAGGGAGCCAGCTCCTACGATTTGATCGGTGGTCTGTTCCGGCAAATGGCATCACGAGACAAAGCCGGCGGCGGGCGGTTTGTCGAAGTGCAGTATTTCAATGGCGGCCTTTTTGAAGTTGTCGATGCCATCGAACTGAAACGGCCCGAAGCGTACCGCCTTTGCGAATCCGCCGTCGAAAATTGGGCACACGTGCGCCCAGAAATTTTCGGAACGCTCTTTCAGGACAGCATGGACAAGAAAGAACGCCATGCGTTCGGCGCGCACTTCACCAGTGAGTTCGATATTCGCAAAGTGGTCGGTCCGACAATCGTTAGGCCATGGCGAGAGCGCATCGATGCCGCCGGCAAAAATGTTGCCGACTTGCGCAATGCACTTGTCGATCTTCGCAAGTTTCGCGTGCTCGATCCGGCGTGTGGCTCGGGGAATTTTCTCTTCATCGCCTATCGCGAAATGAAACGGCTCGAGCGTGACATTCTCGTGCGTCTAAAAAAACTTCACGCAGCCGATGACCCGACTAGCACTGTTTCTCTTCAACAGTTTTTCGGCATCGACATCATCCCATTTGCCGTTGAGTTGGCAAAGGTCACACTCAGTTTAGCAAAGGAACTGGAGCTAATTGAGGCAGCAAAGATCGGCGAAAGTGAAGGTCTTTTCGTTCATGAGCATCCGCTCCCGCTGGATAATCTCGACAAGAACATCATCTGCGCCGACGCGCTCTTCACCGACTGGCCGAAAGCAGACGCGATCATCGGCAATCCGCCATATCTCGGAGCGCATAACATTCAGATCGAACACGGAGCGGAATATGTGAAACAATTGCGCAAAACGTTCCCCAGCGTTCCCGGCCGCGCTGACTTCGTCTCTTATTTCTTCCACAAGACGCACGATCAACTCGCGGAAGCCGGTCGCGCAGGGCTTGTCGGAACGCAAAACATTCGCAGCAACTACTCACGCGTCGGTAGCCTCGACCACATTGTCGGCAACGGCGGCACTATAACAGACGCCGTCGCGGCTCAGGTGTGGAGCGGCGAAGCAGCCGTTCATGTTTCGATTGTTAATTGGGTCAAAGGTGACGATCCAAAACCCCCTTATCATCTGTCAGTCCAACGCGGCAATATGGTCGACTCTCCGTGGGACAGGTATGTCCTGCTGCGGATTGGCCCCTCGCTTTCTCCTGCGCAAGATGCCACTAACGCAGTCGTGCTAAAAACGAACCAAACACCACAACGTGTATTCAGAGGCCAAGAACCGGGAAGTCGCGGCTTTGTGTTGTCCGATGCAGATCGGGACGCGCTTCTCGTGGATCCGACCTCTGCGGAAGTTATATTCCCTCATCTTGTTGGTCGCGACCTCGTGACCGGTGATGCAACACCAAAGAGATGGATAATCGATTTCGGAGAACGTGATCGATTTCAAGCAGGGTCTCATGGCTCAGCTTTTCGTCACGTTGAAACAACCGTGTTGTCAAAGATGGAGCGAATCAGAAAAGGCGAGCAATCGAAGAAGCGGTTCGAGCGCGCAAGGCTGAACAAGTGGTGGTTATTTCGGCGGCCATGTGTCGATACAGTCACCGCGATTAAATCGCTTTCGCGTTATATCGTGTGTTCTCGCGTTACGAAACGGCCGATCTTTGAATTCATGTCACCAATCGTCCGGCCCGACAGCTCGCTTCAAGTCTTTGTATTCGAAGATGATTACAGCTTCGGGATTTTGCAGTCGGGCATTCATTGGGCCTGGTTCAACGCGACGTGTTCGAAATTGAAAGGAGATTTTCGTTATACGCCAGAATCAGTCTTCGACACTTTCCCGTGGCCGCAGAAGCCCACGCGGGCGCAGATCAAAGCGGCGGCGGAGGCCGCGGTGGCGTTGCGCGCGTTGCGGCGCGAGACCATGCGGAAGTTGACCTATTCGCTGCGCGATCTTTACCGCACGCTCGAGCAACCCGGCGACAATCCATTACGCGAGGCGCACGCGCGACTCGATGCTGCCGTTCGCGCCGCCTACGGCATGAAGGAAGATGTCGATCCACTCGGTTTTCTACTCGAACTCAATCTCGCCTGTGCAAAAAAAGAAAAAGCCGGAGAGAAAATCACGCCGCCCGGTTTGCCCTTGCCGCCTAACGAACAAAAGAACTTGGTGACGGATGATTGCATCGAACCGCCGACAATATGAAACGAAAAGCAAAGAAGATCACAACACTCAGCGTTGCAACGGCGATTCTGTCACATCCCGAAGTTCAAAAGGTCGTTAAGCAACTGGCACAAGCCGGATTCGAGAAAGCGCGGCGATGGTGGGACGAGCGCGACTCTCGAAAGAGTCTGAAACTCGTTGAGCGGAAATCGCGGACCGCCCTCGGGAATAAGAAACGGCCGGGACGAAGAAAAAAGAAGTAGAGGCGGGCGGGTGACTTTTCGAACTTGCCTTCGCGATCCGATTCCTGAGATCGCCGAAGCGTCGCGATTGTTAGAGGAAGCAGTCACTGCGCATCTCAGCGGCGATCGCCCGCGTGCGGATGAGTTGATTCGGTGCGCAGATATGCCGGCGATTCGCGAATGGACCGAATCACTCTGGGGAACAAGCAGCCCGTATCTGCAAGTCCGCGAAGTTCCGAATGCGCCGCCCAGCCTTTGCCGCGATCAGCGCGTGCCGTTGCGTATGCCGACAACGGCGGAGAAGAAAGCGTTACTCCTGCGCGATGGATATCATTGTCGATTCTGCGGAATTCCAGTCATACGCGGACAAGTGCGCGATCGAATCCGAAAAGTTTACCCGGAGGCGCTGCCGTGGGGTCGAACGAATCAAACCCAACACGCTGCATTCCAAGCCATGTGGGTGCAGTACGATCACATCGTGGCACACGCGCGCGGCGGCGATAATAGCATCGACAACATGGTGATCACGTGCGCGCCGTGCAATTACGCGAAGTGGAATTATCTTTGCGAAGAGATCGGCCTAATCGATCCGCGTACGCGCGAACCCATGAGATCGACATGGGACGGCCTTGAACGGTTTCGTTAGGCCGCCAAACGAAAGTTTCTAAGACACGAAATTACTGCGGTGGAATAATTACGAGTTCGCCATTGTATTCCGCCGTGATTCCGCGCGGGTCACGTGACATAACATGGAGACTTGTGCCAGCTGACAAAGTCACCGTTCCGTATTTCACATGCACGCTTACATTTTGCTTAAGCGTCACAGTATCGACAGTTGGCCCATTTGGTTGCTGCGCACTCTGACGCTCCAACTCTTGTAATCGCGTGTGCAATGAGACGATCTGTTGTCGAAGTTGCATCGCGCGCTGCGTCCAGTTTGTTCGCAGCGTTGTATTCAGGAATGCATCGTTCTGCGCGGCGTCCTGTTTGCGGTTCGCTTCTTCGTGGCGTTCACGTTCCGCCTCATGCCAATTTTTTAGATGGTCCTTGCGACGCGCGCCCAAGTCGTATCCACCATGAACGGCGCTGGAACCATCGAAACCCGCGCGAGCTTTCTCGCGTTCGTCCATTGCGTTATTCAGTGCATCGCATACGGCAATGGCGCCGCGCCAAGCAGGTTGTTCATTTGGCGGCGCTTTCGCGATCCAACTAACGAATGATTCACGCAGCTGCAGGAGTTCATTGCGCGGGAGCGGAACGTTTTGATCGATCGGAGCCAGAATCTTGTCGAGGTACGCTCCACCGAATCGTGAAAGCGCTAGCGAAGGTGGATCCCCACCCAATGCCGCTATGCTGAATGCAAGCGAACAGCTGAAAATCACAAAAGCAGTCTTCATTGTTAAATAGTTAGGCGATTTTAGCGATTAAGGGGTCTAATGCCAAGCTCGGACGGTCAACGGAGGCGGAACGAGCGACAAACGAATTATTTTCCGCGACATATGATTGGAAAGCCCTAACGAATCGAAAGTAGAACGTTGAAAGCAGCAATTACTTCTAACGAATTTAATGATGTGGCAGGAAGGTACCTTTGCCTTCGATCATTAAGGTAAGCCGGCCGGCCATGATAATAAGGATGGCAGCGGCCAGACGGGCCCAACCCGGGAAATTGATCCCGCGGTATTTTCAGAAGAACCACGCCGTTAGCGGGCACGCCGATAACACGTGTGTAAGGCCGCGCCCGATTTACACGTCTCGCAGATTTTGTTAGTCCACGCGTGTGAATTCGAGATTCAGGTTGATGGCCGCGGCGTTGGTGATCGGCTGCGGCTTACCCGTTCCCGCAGCCTGGGCGGGTTACGTCGTGACGCTGCAGGAGGTCGGCTCAACCGTCGTCGCAACCGGAAGCGGAGCGTTAGATCTCACCGGTCTCACTCCTGATGCGGGAAATTTCACGGGCGAAGGTCTAGTGAACCCATCCATCGGGTTCATCATCACCGGGCCGGCAAGCAATACGTCGGGAAAGTCGTACTCCGGGAATCTTAATGGGCCGAACAATTTCGGGAGCGGTACCGGCGTGATCGCGGGCGGCGGCAACGGAGACTTGGTCGGCTTGATCGCCCCGACGGGCAGCGGAGGACATGCTACGGTATACGTGCCGACAGGCTACGTCTCCGACACGGCTCTATCGGACACCTCTACTTACGCCAGCTCGAGCTTCAGCACGCTCGGCGTGACGCCCGGCACCTACGAATGGACATGGGGCGCTGGAGTGGACCAGAACTTCACCGTGCAAATCGGAACCGCCGTGCCGGAAGGCCGGACCACATCTCTTGTTGTGCTCGGCCTCGGTCTCGTGGCGGTGGGCAAATTGCACGAATCGCGGCGGCGTCATTCCGCTTCGACGCTGCGGGAATAAGGCCAGAATAAGTCATTTCTAACTGCGATTAACTCGCAGAAATGAGTGGCAATGCCCGTCGCGGTGCGAATTCGACCAAGCGGCGGTGCGCTCCTGCCTAACCAAAGAGGGTTGAGGGTTGAGAGTTGAGCGTTGGGAAAACAAGGTGAGGGTCGAGGCCTAACGAGAGGCGGATCTAACTTGATGCGTGCGGCGTCAAACCGCATCCGGCTTTCATCATGCCTGATCGGAGGCGCATCCTGCCTGAGACCACAATGTTGAGGGGTGAAAGCTGGGGGTTGAGGGTCCGTTCTCAACGCTCAGCGTCTCTTCACGAAAGAGAATGAATGCGCCGAGGTCGTTAACGAGTAGATTGTCGCGATGCCGACTTATGTTTACGAAACGACGAATCGCTCCAAACCGACGCGCACTTTTGAATTGAAGCAAAGCGTCCATGACGCGGCGCTTCGGCGTGACCCGAAAACGGGCGAAGCGGTGCGGCGAGTTATCTCCGGTGGATACGGCGTTCTGGTGCGCGGCAAATCCATCGGTCCTTCGGTTGGCTCGGTCGGATCGCATTGAAAGCAGAGATGCGAACAAAAAATCCAAACAATCCTTGGCGCGCCCAAGAGTACTTGCTGTTCGATCGCTTGTTCTCTAAATCCTGCGGCACGACACTTTGACCTGCTTCACTCAATTTGATAGGCTTTCAGCATGGCGGTAGAGCACGAAACTCCGGTACCGGAAACAACGAAAGTTTTAGAGATCGCCGAGCTTGTGAAACAACTCGAAGCGAAATGGGGAGTCGCCCCGGTGCAGCCGCTTCCCAAGGGTTTGCTGAAGGACCCGCGCACCGTAACTGTCGATCTTCCACGGTTCGATAAAACATTCTTTGTTCATCTAAGTATCGGCGTCGGGTTATTTGCATTAACCACTGTTTGTTTCGCGTTTCAGATTCCTGTTTTGGGAGATCCGTTGGCTTTGCTCGTGGCCCCGGCGGTTACGATTTATCTCTCCTGGAAACATCGCCAGCCTCGCCAGCTAAATGGCTAAACGTCTAACCCCGTACTTGGTTCTGACGTTTGTCGGCGTGATTCTGCTTATCGCGGCAGGAGCGATCGTCTGTGGTTTCCTCCAGCATGAGTCGTCCTGGACTAATTGCCTCCTTTTTGCGGTCAAAGCCATCACGACGAGTGGCGTGCCTGATAATATCAGCGTCGCCCTCGAGCGGTTCCTGATTGGTTATCTCCCCATTGCCGTTGCGGTCTGGGCGTCAATGATCGACGCCCTTATTAGTCGCTGAATGGTCGAGTAACGGCTCTAAATCTCAGTTCTCAACGACTTCTCAACTGATGCGTCGTTGCAGCGCCCGCGTCGAAGATGTCGATCTTAGAATGTATGCACCGAGTTGGTTAACGAGTAGAGTTGAAGGCAGACATGCGAACAAAAAATCCAAACACATCATCATTGGCGCGCGCGCGAGTGCTGGTGCTGGTCGATGAATCGAACGTCGGCAGTTCCGTGCGCACGGCCGGACGCGGGCTCGATTGGCTCAAGCTGCGCGATTTTCTCGCCGGACCGAACACAGATCGCGACTTGATCGAGATGGTGGTTTACGCCGGGTTGCCGCCGGCAATTCCGGCATGGCAGGAGGAACGCGACAAGAAAAACAAGTTCGTGCAGTGGTTGCGCGCCAATGGATTCATGGTCGTGACCAAAGATGGATCGCCGGCCGAGGAAGGTCATTACAAGGCGAACGTCGATGTCATGATGGCGATCGACGCGCTCGAGCTCTCGCTCGAGATGCGGCCGGATGTCGTCATTCTCGTGACGGGCGACGCCGATTTCGCTTATCTCGCGATCAAGTTGCGCCGACACGGCATTCGGGTCGAGGTCGCGTCGGTCTCGGCCAATCTCGGGCACACGCTCAAATCGGCGGCGAATCATGTCATCGATCTGGCGGGATTATTTCGCACGTTCGAGATGATCAATGTGCGCGACGCGAAGACCTCGCCGCCGTCGAATGCAAGATCGACAATCGCACCACCGCAGGCGCGAACTCCAACGGGCGATGGACAACGCCGCCAGCGCCGGCCGCGTTTTCGCCCGCGCCCGCAGAATAAATCTCATTTGTAGAGGCAGCGGTGTCGGCTGCGGGACTGGGAAAGGGGAGATGCAGGCGACACGCCTGCCACTACAGCTGGGCAGCGCGTCCGGATTTGTAGGGGAAGCTGTTAGCTTCCCATTCAAAACAAGCGGAGACGCTAACAGCGTCCCCTACAGCGCAAATCGCGTTAACGAATGAGCGGTGGTATTCCGCCCGTTTCGTGCGATAATAGGGCAAGTTACTCTGCTGCGATTTTCCGATGCGCGATTTTCAATCCTGTCGCGCGCGCGAAATAAAATCCTCGTTAGCCGGTGGACCTAATTACTAAGTCTTATGAAAGCCGAACTCGTCACCGCCGCAGCCGCCGTCATTCCTAACCAGCAGATTTTAGTGAACATGGTTTCGCGGCGCGTGCGCCAACTTTGTCTCGGTCATCGCCCGATGGTCGAGTTCGTTCCCGGAATGGGACATGCCGACATCGCGCTGATGGAAATTGCGAACGGCAAACTCACGTTTGAATCAACACTCGGACAGAACGGAAACGGCGTGGCGCAAGTGGTGGAATTTCCCGCCGTAATCGCGGCCAAGAAAACGAAAACGAAGAAGGCGGCGTAACGCGTTCGCTGTTATTGTCGATCTTATGGGACATAGCCAAGGCCGAACCAATGCGAAGAAGCGCGCGGCGCGCCGGAAAAAACACAATCGGCTCGCGGCCGCGAAAAAGAAGCCGAAGAACGCGCAGGGAAAGTAACGCGCGAGCTGTTTAGGCAGCTCCGAGCTCCACCTTCTCCGGTTCCGGTGAGCGAACCGGAAGATGAAAGATCCGTTCGTGATTTTGGTTTTCTAACTTCTTGTCGATCTTTCTTTTCACGCGCGCAGGAACGGCGGGCGAGGATTCGGCCAGGCGGTCGAGCTCGCGTTGAATATCAGTGATGGCGCGACGGAGCTCGATCGGATCGGACGGCGAAAATGTTTTCAAGATTTCGAGCGAGCGGCGCAACGCTTCATAACGCGCGCAAGCGATTTTATGTTGATCGGCCCGCTCGGAAAGACCGAGAAAGGTTTGCAGGCAGGCGAGGAGCGCGGTCGCGCCCGCGACCAGGCCCACCGCCATCTTGATGTTGTCGCCGATGTCCCAACGGCCTAACGAATAAAAAATAACGGCGGCCACCGCGGTCGTTAGGGCAATAATCGGTATGCCAAGAAGATAATGCCAGCGGGTGAGCCGGCTGCCGCATGCGTCGTGCGTCAGTTGGTTCGCGCGCGCGCGTTCGAACCAGCCGGTGATGAGTTTATCGACCTCCCCATCCATACCTAATTCCAACGAAGCTCCGAATCGAGACAACATTGAATCGCGAAATAAGGCGAGGAAAAAAGATCGACAATTCATCGGCAGAGCGTTGAGCGCGTGAATTTTGAACGACAGCTGCGGTCGCGCCGTCTACCTTTGTCACTATGACTAAACTCATCGCGGTAGTAGCGGCAGGAATGTTGGCGACGGGAGCGGTGTTCGCGGGAGCGCACGGCGACTGTGCCAAGCAGGTCGGGAACAAAGAAAAAGCAGCGTGTCAGGTCAGCCTGGCGAGTCTCAATCTAACGCCGGAGCAGAAGAGCAAGATGGAAACGGCCATGAAGGAACATGAGAAGGCCGGCTGCAACGAAGCGAGCGAGGCCAAGTACGAGCAGGAAGCGAAATCGATCCTGAACAAGGAGCAGTTCGCGAAGTTCGAGTCCGAGTGCAAACACGAGAAGCACGAAAAGACCACGTAATCTAATCAATCAATCGAAACTCAAACGCGGTCGCCACGGCGATCGCGTTTTTGTTGTACGGCGATCTTGAGTTGGCGCTGGCAAGATCGACATCGGCGCGCTTGAATTGAGGGATGGCCAAAAATTTCAAGGACCTTTCCGAGGCGGAGATCCTGGCGCTGGCAATTTCGAATGAAGAAACCGACAGCCGCATCTACGCCAATTTCGCGGCGCGCTTGAAAAATGATTACCCGTCCACGGCGCAGGTTTTCAAAGAGATGGAGGCGGAAGAGGAAAACCATCGCCGGCAATTGCTCGACGAATTTCGCCGGCGTTTCGGCGAAGACATTCCGCTCATTCGCCGCGAGGACGTGCGCGGGTTCGTTAATCGACGACCGGTTTGGCTGACGCAATCGCTCGGGATCGAGACGGTGCGGCGTTACGCCGAAAGCATGGAAGCGGAGACGCAACATTTTTACGAACGGGCTGCGGCAAGATCGACATCTTCTTCGACGCGGAAGTTGTTAGGCGATCTGGCCGAAGCCGAGCGCGGTCACGTCGTGCTCGCGGACGAATTACAAAAGGAACATTTAACCGACACGGCAAAAGCCGAAGAAGACAAGGCGCACCGGCGGTTGTTCCTCCTGCAAATCGTGCAGCCGGGTCTGAGCGGATTGATGGATGGATCGGTCTCGACCCTCGCTCCGGTATTCGCGGCGGCATTCGCGACGAAAAGCAGTCACGACGCGCTGCTCGTCGGATTGGCCGCAAGTATCGGCGCGGGAATCTCGATGGGATTTGCCGAAGCGGTTTCGGATGACGGCAGCCTAACGGGTCGCGGCAAACCGCTTTTGCGCGGGATCGTTTGCGGATTGATGACAACGGCCAGCGGCATCGGACACACGCTGCCATATTTGATTCCGAGTTTTCGGACGGCGACCGCGCTGGCCGTGTTCGTGGTCGCGATCGAGCTGCTCGTCATCAGTTGGATTCGCAATCGTTACATGGACACGCCTTTTTTGCGCGCCGCGTTTCAAGTGATCGTCGGCGGCGTGTGCGTGTTTCTGGTCGGGATTTTGATCGGCAGCGCGTGAGTTTAGAAGTGGTAGGAGATCGCTCCGCGCAATCGATAGTCGGGAACCGCCTGGAGCGCGGTGTTGTCGATCAATACCGGAAGATCGACATCTACTTCTGCGCTCCAATGCCCGCGTGAAGCGACAATCCGCGGCCCGAGAAAGAGCGAAGTAATTCCGGTGTCCCCCGCCGGATTCCCGCGAAAACGATCGACATCTTTATGCTCTCCGGAAATGAGGAATTGCAGACCGAGAATAGTGTCGCGCTGCCTAACGAAATAATAGCCCGGGCCGCCGTCCCAGCTCAGATCGTTCGCGAAATCATAGTCGTGCGCGCCGTCACCGCGCAGCGTGAACAGCAACGTTTGGTCGGCAAAAAATTTCTTGTAACGCAGCGCGAGCTCGCCGCCGAAAATTCCATCATACGAACCGGTGCCGAGCGTGAGATCGTGCCCATGGATTCCACTTTCGGGCGCGCCGGGAATCTCGATCTCGTGAAACTCTTCCTTGATTCGACTGGTGTCGCCCGTCGGCACTTTCAAACCGGCGAGGAACAAGATCGACAAGGTAAAGTCGGGTTCGTGTTCAATCGCGACGGGATTTTTTCCCGAGACATTGAAATCGCGTTCGCGCGCGGACGAATAACGGAATGCGACGCCTTTGAGTAACAAGGTGATGTCGCCAAGTCCGCTCTCCGTTCCGCGATCGATCCGGAAACCTTCCGGCCTTTTGAACTCGCGATAGATAAACGGAACATTCAGCTGCACGGCAAAGCGATCGTTGATGGTGTAACCGGCGACAAATTGCGTGATCGAGCTGTTTAGATATTGGCCGGTTGGATTCGCCACTTCGTTTCCCTCAAACTGAAGAGTGCCGAAGTGCGTGAACTGCTCGGCGATCGCGCCATAAAAACCGTTCCACCATTGGTGCGTCGGCGTTGCCGACATCGTATCCAGCTGCGGCGTGTAGCAGCCGCAAAGGTCGCACGCCCTTGCGCTGGTCGCGGCGATGAGCGCGCCGAAAAAAAACATCCGAAGCAAAGCGCGCATCGCGTGAGAAGAATGCGTTACGACCGCGTCGCGTCAAATATAGCACGCGACGAACTACGTTTGAACAGGTCGATCCGCCCGTTCGTTAGGCCGCGTCGCGCCAGCCGAGCCACTGCTTCAGTTTGAGCAGCGCCGGCCGCCGCGCCCCCGACTTTTGCTCGGCTATCTCGGGAAAAATACGCTCGAGCGCCTCAAGCGTAGCCGGGTTTTGATCGCGCGAGGATTTGAGCGCCTGCAGGAGTCGCGTCAAACGCGTGCGCAGAATCGCAGCATCCTCATCGGGCCGCAGGGGCACGTCGTTCATGACATCATGAATGTTTACCGCGCTAACGAACCGCGCAACAAATTAAAACCGAATGAGGCGCAGAAGTGGCAAGATTATTTCGGCGCGAGCGAGGCGACGATCTTGTCGAAGCGCGGATCGTGGCGGAGCGGATCCCAGTCTTCTTCGAGTTTGAGCGAGCCGTAGGTCACGCCGTTTGCAACCTTGCAGGCTTTCTCGAGGAAACTAAAAGCGCGATTCGCGTCTCCGGCCTGAGCATAAATGCCGGCCAGCTTTTGCTCAATGAAGCCGCCATTGATCGAGTCCTTCGAAGGCGGAAGGAGTTCGGCCGCGTGTTCACCTTCCCGAATCGCATCCGCGGTTCGACCGAGAGCGGCGTCGATCTGACCGAGAAGAATGAGCGCTCTGGCGTCGTTAGGATTTTCCTGCACGGCGGCCGCAGCGCGCTGACGAGCGGCAAGAAATTGTGCGGTGGCGCGCGCCTTATCACCCAGGCCGCGAGCGATGATTCCCCGGAGCCATTCGCGCGGAATGAAGAAACCGTTATCGTCGAACTCGGCCATGCCCGGCGTGTCTAACGCCTGCTGTGCCGCGTGATAGTCTCGCTCGAAAAAGGCTAAAGTTAGGCGCGCGCTGATCAGATCGTTCGGGTCGGTCGGGCTGTCGGCTCCGCCGCTAACAACCGCTTTCCACCGACCGAGGTCAGCCTTCCCGTACGCGTCGTTCCACGCGCGCAGAAATGACAGTGAAAAATCGCGAGGCTTCCATGCCAGCGCGCTATCGAGCACTTTGGAAGATTCATCGTACCGACGCAAAACGAAGTAGGTCGTCGCCAGCTCCGGAATGAATGCGAGGTTATGCGGGTCCAACGCCAGCGCCTGCTGAATGTGTTGGATGCATTCGTCCCAGCGTCCTTGCCGCCGCTCGACCATTGCGATAAGGAAAGGCGCGAAGGCGTCGTTAGGCGAGCTGCGTTGGGCGAGCGCGAACTCGGCCAAGGCCGGGCCGTAATCGAGCGAGCCTCTATAATAGAGGAGACCGCGGGTAAAATGAACTTCGCTCGAATCCGGTTGGAGACGGGCCGCGGCCTCGAGCGCTTTTTTTGCAAGATCGACATGGGGCGCGCTTCGATCGTTCAGCCAAAATAAATACAGATGCGTATTGGCCAGCCGGCAAAGCGCGGGAACAAACTCCGGATCACGCGTGACAGCCTGGTTCAAAAGCTCGATCTCTCGTTTGGATTCTGCGGCCCCGCCCGATCCGATGCTGCTGGTCCGGTTTCGATCGATTTCCAATGCGCGCAAATACAAATCGTAAGCGACGAGATCCTTTGTCGGTTTCGCTTCCACCACGGCTTCCTCTTTCGGCGACAGCTTCGCTTGCAGTTGCTCGGCAATCGTTTTGGCGATCTCGCTTTGAATGGCAAAGACATCAGCGAGATCGCGATCGTAGGTTTGCGCCCAGAGATGCGCATCGTTGCGCGCATCGATCAGCTGAGCGTTGATGCGAATCTTGCTGGCGGCCCGTTGCACGCTGCCCTCCAGCACATGTGCGACCCCGAGTTGTTGCGCGATCTCGCGCAAATTGCGCGCGGCCTTGTCCCGAAATTGCATGACACTGGTGCGGCTGATCACTTTCAAATCCGCGACCCTTGCGAGATTGGTGAGAATTTCGTCCTGCACCCCGTCAGCGAAAAAGGCATTGGATTTATCTTCACTCAGATTCTCAAATGGCAGCACCGCGATCGATTTCTCCGGAATGGCGCGTCGCGTTCCATCGAGGGCGGCGGACGCTGGGGAACCTACGCTCTCGACGCGTGCATTCGAATTCTTGCGCGGGAGATTACTCCACCACCACCCGACGGCGATTACCACGAGCAGACCAACCGTCGCAATTAAGACCGATCTTTTGTTGTTAGGTATGGTTGGACCGGTTCTGACTTCTGACTTGTGATCGCTGGCTTCTGATTTCTGCTCCCACGGCAGCACGATGCGAAACAGCTCCATCGCGACCGAAATGTTTTTCAATTCGGTCGGCGCCAGTTTTTCAAAACGCGTCTCGACCGCGTTGCGGATCTGCCGTTCTACATCCATCGATATGCAAATTCCGCCGGCGCCCGCCAAAGGCTCGATGCGCGAAGCGATGTTGACTCCATCGCCATAAACGTCGCCCTCGCGATGCACGACGTCGCCGATATGAATGCCGATCTTTAACTGAATCTGCCGGTCGGCCGCAGCATCGGCATTGCGTTTCGCCAGCGCCCGCTGAATCTCGATCGCGCATTGCGCTGCTTCCAGCGCGCTGTTGAACTCAACCAGGAACGCGTCGCCGATAGTTTTAATTTCGGTGCCGTGGAAGCGCGGAAAGATTTCGCGGAGCAACTTGCGATGTTCCTCGAGTAACGCGAGTGCCAGCTTGTCGTCGCGCTGCGACAGCGCGCTGTAGCCCACCATGTCGGTAAACATGATGGCGGCGAGTTTGCGTACTTCGGGGTCGCTCATTTATGGGCGCCGCGCGTCTCCGTCGATCGGGGCTCTGTAAAGATTGCGCCGCCGTCGCGGCGTTTCGGGATTGAACATTCTGCTGTAAGAATAACCGGTTCGATTTTTCCCACAAACCGGCACGATGTCGATCTTCGGTCTTTCGATGATTGCGCAAGCCGAAATCGGAAATATCCGAGCTAGGGCTGTCCGAAAAACTTAAAGAGAAGCAGTTCGGATTTCATTCCGTCCTCGTAATAAAAGCGAACAGCTCCGTCGCGACCGACGTGATCGGTGCGGATGACGGCGCTCGCGCGCCGTGAATGGACCTGGTGAATACCAGGTTGGCCGTGCAGATAAACTTCGCCCCAAGCTTCGACGACCGATGCCGCTCGGAACTTTGAACCGATGAGTTCTTCAAGTTCCGCCTGCTCGTATTCGCAAAAATCGACGTCTGCCGTGGTCATGTGGTCGTAATTCAGTCCCTGGGACGGAAAAATCCCGAGAGCAGGTATCTCGGTCCATTGCGAGGGAACGATCGCGACGCGAATGCGAGGGTCAAAACCAGATTGCAGGCTCTTAAGTGACAAAGTGTTCAGGGAGATCCGGAACAGGCCTTCATCACCCGCTTTCACGTCCAGCCAAACGTGATCGATCCGTTTGTGGTCGACTGCTCGTTCGATCTCGAAAACGATCGGTATTCCGACTAACCTAACGAGTTGCGCGCCGGCGCGGCGAGCATTCGCGGCTGCACGGTGTTTCGCTGGATATATTCGGTGCTTCTTTCTCGTAGATGTTTGTCTTCTGTCGCTGCCGCTCAACATCTCGTGCTAAAAAGTGGACCTTCCGTCGGATTGATTCCTGATCGGTTCAATGTGGACGCTCACATCATTGATACGATGCTCTGATTCCATTAAGCGTTCCTTAACCTGGTGGGCGATGGCATGCCCGCGGTCAACGCTTAAGGCGGAGTCGACGGCTACATGAATGTCCATCGAAAGATGCAAACCGCTCTTGCGAATCCGGCACTTCTCAATGGCGGCGACACCTTCCACTCCGCCGGCGACGCGTTTCACGAGGTCAACGATTTCCGGGGACGGAGCGGCGTCCATCACTTCGTCGAGGGCGGCACGAAGCAGGCGCAGTCCATTCCAAAAAATGACACTGCAGGCTGCTAATGCCGCCCAATCGTCGGCGCTTTCATAGCCGTGTCCGCCAACTAACGCGATGGAGATACCAACGAAAGCGGCCGCCGAGGTAAGCGCGTCGGATCGGTGATGCCACGCATCGCCTTTCAAGGAGGAGCTGCCCAAGCCGTGCCCAACTTTGAACACCGATCGATAGAGCGTCTCTTTGATGACGATGACAGCCAATAGAGCTACCAAAGTAAACCAGGCAGGCGCATGATGAGGTGTCCGGATTTCGCGAATACTTTGCACCGCGATCAATCCGCCGGCGCCGAGCAGCATCAGCGAGACGATCACGGCCGCGATTGACTCGGCCTTGCCGTGGCCGAATGGATGACCGGCATCAGCCGGCTTCACTGCGATCCGCAGTCCGCCCCAAACAATAAGCGAACTGAAAATATCAGCTGACGATTCGATGCCGTCGGCGATGAGGGCATAGGAGTTTCCCACGACGCCGGTAATTACTTTTCCGATTGCCAGCAGGGAGTTGATTCCCACAGCCAGCGCGGAGATCCGCAGCCCTGCGTTGACGGTGGTGGCGGGCGGGTTGAGTCCTGTCTCAACCATAGGTTTCGCCTGATTGGTTGCCTTGTTTTTCGCCTCGGAAACCAAAGCGCAACCATTTCTCCAATTCGACGACGACGTACGCCGTCGCGCCTGTCCCTATAATATAGAGCCACGCTTCGGGGCGCACTGGACCGGTATGAAAGAGCTGATTGAACACGGGCAGATAAGTGAAGGCGAGTTGCACCAGCCATGTCGCGGCAATGCCAGCAATCAGCCAGTGATTGGAGAAGAGGCCGATTGAGAATATCGAGCGAGTTCGGCTCCTGCAGTTGAGCAGGTAAAAAGTTTGCACCATCACGACCGCGTTAACAACGGCAGTGCGGGATTCCCCGAGATTTCTGCCTTCGATGCCGTGTTCCCAGGCGAAGAGACCGAAAGCGCCCATGAGCGAAATGACTGTCACCAACGCGGTGCGCATCAGCAGACTGAATGTTAACAGCGGCTTCCGCGGGTCGCGCGGAGGACGCTGCATGATGTCGCTTTCCTTAGGCTCAAACACCAGCGTCAGCCCGAGAAGCACGGCGGTGACGAGATTGATCCAAAGCAGTTGCGTAGGCAGCAGCGGAAGCGTAGTGCCCGTAACGATCGAGAGGAGCAGGATCAACGAAACACCGAGGCTGGTGGGGAGAATCCACACTATGAATTTAGTTAGGTTGTCAAAGACGCCGCGCCCCTCCTCCACCGCCGCCTCGATCGAGGCGAAGTTGTCATCGGTCAAAATCATGTCGGCGGCTTCCTTCGAGACGTCGGTGCCCGTTATGCCCATGGCTACTCCTATATCGGCTTGCTTCAATGCCGGCGCGTCATTGACTCCATCTCCGGTCATGGCAACGACATGACCGCGCGCCTGAAGCGCTTTGACTAATCCCAGCTTCTGCTCGGGTGCCACGCGGGCAAACACGCAAGCGCGCTCTGCCGCTTCGGATAGTTCCTCGTTAGTCAGCGTCTCCAATTCGCGCCCGGTGAGTGCGATGACCTCCTTGCCATCTGCGAGTCCGATTTGGGCAGCGATTGCCTTGGCAGTGAGAATGTGATCGCCAGTGATCATTTTCACGTGCATGCCGGCGGCGCGGCACTTCGCGACGGCGTCGATCGCCTCGGGACGTGGCGGGTCGAGCTTGCCTTGAAGCCCAAGGAAGGTGAGTTCATCGGCGACGTGCTGATGTTCAAGGCCGCGGTGCGCTGGTGGCATTTCGCGCCGCGCGAAGGCAAGGACCCGCAGGCCGCGTGCTGCCATTATATCGGCCTGGCGGGAGACGCTGCTTCGGTCGAGCGACACCAACCGTCCTTCCTCGTCGAGTGCATGCGTGCATTTTTCAAGCAAGGCTTCCGCTGCTCCTTTGACGTAGATCATTTTCGCCTCGTGATCGGTGCCGTGAAGCGTGGCCATGTATCGATATTCGGATTCAAACGGGATCGTCTCGAGCCGGGGCAGTCGCGCGCTCCATTCCTGCTCCGTCACGCCGGCCTTATGAGCCGCGACGATCAAGGCTGCCTCGGTCGGGTCGCCTTGCACAACGGTTTTGCCGGCTTCATCCCGAATGAGCCGTGAATCGTTGCAGAGCAAGCCTGCCCCTAGTGTCTCGATCAACGCGACGTTTTCGCCAACGACCATCGTCTTTTCGTCACAGTGAAATTCGCCTAACGAATCATAACCGCCGCCGGTCACGTGATAAAGGCGACCGCCAGCCAGGATCTGCTGCACGGTCATCTCGTTTTGTGTGAGTGTGCCCGTTTTGTCCGAGCAGATAACAGTGGTGCTGCCAAGTGTCTCCACCGCGGGCAGCTTGCGGATGATCGCGCGTCGTAGGGCCATGCGCGCAACACCGATAGCCAAGGTGATCGTCACAACGGCGGGCAATCCCTCGGGGATGGCGCCGACAGCCAGGGCAATCGCCGCAATAAACGTGTCCGGCCAAGGCTGGCCGCGTCGGATGCCGGCGATGAAAATCAATGCCGCCAGCGCCAAAATCACCTTCAATAGCAGTCGGCTGAAGTGCGCGATTTTGCGCGTTAACGGCGTTTGTAAATCATCCGCGAGATTGATCAGCCCAGCGATGCGGCCCATCTCAGTTTTGTCGCCCGTGGCGACAACCACGCCTTCCGCTTGCCCTGCTGTTACCCAAGTGCCGGCGAAGGCAAGATTGGTGCGCTCGGCGAGGATCGCGGCCGCGGGTAGTGGATCAGTTTGCTTTTCCACGGGAAGCGATTCTCCGGTCAGCGCGGCTTCCTCGATTTGCAAATTTCGCTGCGACAGCAGGCGCAAATCGGCGGGCACCCGACCGCCGGATTGCAATAACACCACGTCGCCGGGCACGAGTTGCATCGAAGGAATTCGCAGCTTTTCATTATTACGCCGCACCGTCGCTTCCGTGACCACCAGTTTCGCCAGAGCATCGATGGCCTGCTCCGCCTTGGCCTCTTGGAAGTAGCCGATGAACGCATTGATAAAAGCGACGGCGAAAATCACCAGCGCATCCACCCATGCGCTCATCAGGGCGGCGATCACGCTCGAAACAAGAAGGATGTAAATAAGTGGCTGATGGAACTGCAATAGGAAGCGCATCCATGCGCTGCGCCGCTGCCGCGCAGTTAATTCGTTAGGCCCAAATCGACACAGTCGCCTGTCGGCCTCGGCGCCGGTCAGACCGCGGAGCGGGTTAGTCAGGAGTCGCGCGGCGACCTCCTCGCTCGACATCTCATGCCACTCGGGCTCGCGACCTGGGGTCGAGGAGTTGCTAACCAGATTTGTAGCTGCGATCACCTTTGAGTTCGAAGTTGTCCGGACCGCGCATTGAAGCGCGTCGATGGGTTTGCCTTTTTCTCGGATGATCGTTGTTGTTTTTTCTGAATCGCAACACCGCCGGTGTCCTTCGGCTCTGATCAGCGGGCACCACAGCAACACTCCGAGTTTCGTGACGCAGCAGGCCGCGGGACACCGATCCGAGTCGAAATCGGTCGATACCTCGACGCTGATGTGTGCCGACAACGACCAAGTCGACCTTTTCGCGCGCGGCTCTCTCGAATAACGCACCTTGGCAATTTCCCCAGCAGGGAATCAGCAGCGAGTCGAACTGGCGGGCGGGCAGTATTTCGGCGGCGCGCTTGATCAGGTCGCGTTCATCACGGTGCGAATCCCGCGGCGCGTGAACGTGCGCAACTGTGACGTGGAATCTGCCCAGTTGTCGGAGGTCCGCAATCCAGCGCAGGGCGGCGTCAGCTGTTGACGAAAAATCGTAACCGACCAGGATCTCTAACAGCCGCTCCCCGCCCACCCACTTTAACAGGTGCGACCCAGGTCGGACGACGAGGGTGGGCACCGGAGACGTCTCCGCAACTCGTTCAGCGACGCTACCAATGAGCAACCTCTCGGCAAGCCCATGCCCAACCGCTCCGACGACGACAAGCTGCGGTTTGTAACGAACCACAGTTTCAACGATTCGATCGAAAGGCGATCCGCCCGAGACCAGTCGCTCTTCAACTATGGCCTTTGATTTTCGAAGGCGATCGGCATGCCGTTTAAGTTCGGCACGTGGCTGGTTAGGGTCATACAACAACGGGACAACGCCGCCGAGTCCGCGAAAATCATCGACATGCACAAGAATTAGTTTCGTGTGCAGTTTCTTGGCTATTGCAGCCGCCACGTCGGCCGCTTCAATCGCGGTCGTTGAAAAGTCCGTGCCGCACAAAATTGGTTGATTCGATTTCTTAGTTTTCATTGCGTTGTAGGGGTTGAGTAACTTTTGAAGGCCGCCGCCGGGAAACGCTGGCCGTGCGAAATCTTCGTCGCCGCCCGTTTAACGGCTAGTGCCAGAAAGACGACAAACAGCACAATCACGAGCACCTCATCAATCGCGATGCTCACCTGAAAAACGGAAGAGGCTGCGGTCGCGATGCTCGCCGGCAGCGCCTTTTTACAAAATGGCAGCGCGACGCCGAGCGCGACCGAGAACATCAGCGCGATGCCGACAGGTCGGATTTGTAACCTGCGTCGCTTGCTGTTTCTTGTCCGGCCTCGCGGACAAGAACCAGGAGCTCGAGCTCTGGGATCCACTGTTGCTCTGCTTTGCACAACACATTGTCGCCGAGATGCAGCTATGCTCCCTTCGTCGATTGCGAATCTCCGTGCATTTCTTGCTTATCCAGAAGATCAAATCGCGAATGCAGTCGCTTTTCTGAGTAGAAATAACGCGAGCTGACGAATGATGTGTTCGACAACATTCTTTGGAGTTCACACCGGGTTTTCGTATTAGAAAAACCCGCGGAGCCTACGGGGCTCGAACCCGCAACCTCCGCCGTGACAGGGCGGCGCTCTAACCAATTGAGCTAAGGCTCCTCGAAAAACGAAGCGCACTCTAGTGGCGCACGTCCTTACCCGCAAGATCGACATCTACCCCAGTCCGGCTCGCACCTTTGAACGTTTGCCCGCGCCATCGCGTCGAAGATTGCGAAAGATCGGCCGGGACCGTATAATGAGAAACAGTTCGGCGGATTGATCCGAATTTTAAATGAGCGACGAGCGCAGCGAAGGGTGGGAGGGCAACGAAGAAAATTCGAGCACGCGCACTCTTCTGGAGTCGTTAGACCAGATCATAGGTGCGCTTCCGCTCGGCGATCCGGCCCGCCGCGCGCTTCTCGATCTTCGGTCCGGAGTTTCCGATTACGAACAAACCATCGTCGAGGCGCGACGTATGATCGAGAAACTCGAAGAAGTGATCAAGAAAGTCACTTCGCCGGCCAATCGCATCGGCACATTTCTCGGCGCAACGACGAAAGAGACTGCGCACATCGTCGTGGGCGGCGCGGATTACTATTGCAATGTCGATCCGAGAATTCCGCTCGCGAAATTGAAGAAGGGCACGCGCGTTTTGGTCAACGAAGCGTTCGTCATCGTCGGCGATCTCGGATTCGAAACCGCCGGACCGGTCACGAAAATTACCGAAGTGTTGGGGACGGACCGGCTGCGCGTTGGTTCAGAGCACGGAACGCAGTCAATGGTGCTGCAACGTTCCGCCGACCTCGCAAGATCGACATTGAAAACGGGCGATGAAGTTCGAGTCGATTCGAACTACCGCATGGCGCTGGAACAAATCACCAGCGGTAAATCGCAGGAACATTATCTCGATACCGTGCCGGAATTGCCGTGGGAAAAAGTCGGCGGACAAGAAGCGGCGCTCACCGCGATCAAGGACGCGATCGAGCTTCCACTTTTACATGTCGATCTTTTCAAAAAATTTCAGCACGCCACGCCGAAAGGATTTCTTCTCTACGGGCCTCCCGGTTGCGGCAAGACGCTCATTGGCAAAGCGACCGCCTACAACCTCACGCGCAAACTGCGCGAGCAAACCGGCGCCGAGATGCGCGAGTATTTCATGCACGTCAAAGGCCCGGAGATTCTCAACATGTGGGTGGGGGAATCGGAGCGAATGGTGCGCGAAATCTTCGCGACCGCGCGTGAGAAGAAACGCGAAGGCTTCATGCCGTTCCTCTTCATCGACGAAGCGGAATCGATTCTCGGAACGCGTCGCGCTTCGCGTTACTCAAACATTCTCTCCACGCTCGTGCCCATGTTTTGCTCCGAGATGGATGGAATCGATTCGCTCAACGACGTCGTCATCATTCTCGCATCGAATCGCGCCGATCTCATCGATCCGGCAATTCTTCGCCCCGGCCGCATCGACCGCAAAATCAAAGTGAACCGGCCTAACAAGGAAGGCGCACGAGATATTTATCGTATTTACCTAACGAACGATCTTCCGTACGACGGCGCTCTTGCGAAAGAATCCGAAAATCTCGGCGCGGCCATCGACAAATTGATCGAACGCTTTGTCGATTGGCAATTCGCCAAGCGCGACGAACACAAATTTCTCGAAATCACGTTCCGCAGTGGGCGCAAAGAAATGTTGTATCGCAGCGACCTCATCAGCGGCGCGATCATCGCCTCGATTGTCGAACGCGCGAAAGGGATGGCGATCAAGCGCGCGATCGCATCCGGCCAGGTCGAAGGCATCACCGAGACCGATCTGCAGATCGCCTTCAACGCCGAGTACAGCGAGAACGATATTTTCCCGACGACGGACATCACCGAGGATTGGCTCAAGCTGATCGATTACGATCCGGAGAACGTCGTTAAAATTTCACCGGTGAAACCGATCGGCGACCGCGCAAGATCGACATCGGGCGTTATCTAATGATGGGCGTGTGTCTGCGCTGTAGGGGAAGCTGTTAGCTTCCCGGTCTAAAAAATGTCTGAGCCCCCACGTCTTCGGCCGATCCTTCTCCCGTGGGAGAAATCGATTATCTATTTCGTTACGATGTGCGTGGAGCGTCGTCGACCCGTTTTAGCAAACGAGACAACCCTCGCCGCGATGAATCGCGTGATTCCGCAACTGAAGCGATGGCAACTGCTATCCGGCGTCGTGATGCCTGATCATGTGCATTGGGTTGTTTCGCCAATCGAAGATCGCGATCTTTCCATCGGTGATTTTGCGAACGGGTTTAAGCGATTGCTCCGGAAGGAACTCGGTTCACAATCTTGGGAATGGCAGCGCGGCTGTTTTGATCGTCTGTTGCGCACAGATGAGAGCCTCAGCAGCAAATGGATTTATGTTCAGGACAATCCAGTCCGCGCCGGGCTAGTCGAACATTGGCGCGATTGGCCTTACCGAGTCGATCTTGTTAATGAAGATGGGAAGCTAACAGCTTCCCCTACAGTCGAAGAAAGCAGATGACGCGCGTCTTTGGGCTCGAGACCGAATACGGGATCACTCTGTCCGGGGCCGACGTTGTCGATGTTGTGGCCGAATCGATCGAGCTCGTTAGGCGTTACACCGATCACGGCGCGCACATGAAATGGGATTACGAGCTCGAAGATCCGCATCTCGATGCGCGTGGCTTTCGCGCCAAGGCGTTGATGCAGGACACGGACGAGTCCGCGTATTTCGAGATCGACAAGAATCGCCCGTTAAGTTTCGAAGAAATCAAAAGCGACCTCGTGCTTTCCAACGGCGCGCGTTTTTACAATGATCACGCGCATCCGGAATATTCCACGCCCGAATGCACGACGCTTCGGCAAATCGTGGCGCAGGACAAAGCGGGTGAGCGAATTCTGGCGGAATGCGCGCGCCGCCGGAATGAACAACTCGAGGCTGGTCAGGAAGTTCGCCTTTACAAAAACAACACCGATTTCGTCGGCCACAGTTACGGCTGCCACGATAATTATCTCATGCGACGCGACATCGCGTGGGACCAAATCGTTTCCGGAATTCTGCCGTTTTTAATCACCCGCCAGATTTTTGCCGGCGCGGGAAAGCTCGGCGTCGAAGCGGAGAGCACGCCGACGCAACCGGGTTTGTATCAGATTTCACAGCGCGCGGATTTTTTCAGCGTGCTCGTGAGCATCGACACGATGAATCGTCGCCCGCTCGTGAACACGCGCGACGAACCGCATGCGGATACGACTCGTTACCGCCGTTTTCACGTCATTCTCGGCGACTCGAATATGAGCGAATGGGCGACGGCGATGAAAATCGGGACGACGGCGATCGTGCTCGATCTCATCGAACGCGGCGCTGCCCCGCAGCTTGAAATCGCGCAACCGATCGACGCGAACAAATCAATCAGCCGCGATCAAACTTATGACTGGATCATCGAGTTGAAGGACGGGCGAAAGATTTCCGCGATCGACGTGCAACGAATTTATCTGCGCGCGGCCGCTAAGATCGACATGGACGAAGATCGACAATGGATCGTGCGCGAGTGGGAAAATGTTTTGAACGATCTCGAGCGCGACCCGTTGACGACGCGCGATCGCGTCGATTGGATGTCGAAAAAATTCCTGCTCAACGCGCTCCAGGAAGAAGAGAAGCTCTCCTGGAACGATCCCTGGCTGCAATCGATCGACCTGGAATATCACAATGTCGATCTTGAACACGGCCTCTATTACGAGCTCGTTAGGCAAAACTCGGTCCGCCGGGTCGTGAGCGAAGACGACATCAAGATGTCGATCTTTACTCCGCCGGAAACGACGCGCGCGTTTTTCCGCGGTCGCTCCGTCGCGCGCTTCGATCGCGAGATCGCCTCCATCCAATGGGACGAGATTGTTTTCGGAGCGGCGCAAGACGCGCGTCGCATCAGTTTACCGGAAGCCGCCGGCGACGCGCGTCTGGATGCGCTCAATCACGCCGCGCGTAACGGCAAAGATTTCGCCGAATTTATCCGCGCGGTCGGCGCGGCGGATTAGGACCAGGTGATCAACCGCAACTCGTGCGTTTGCATGAGATGCGGGTGTGTCGGCACGACGCGCACGCTAAATCCATACGCGCCGCTCTCACTCGCCGGCACCGCGCCTGTATATATATAGCTGCCGTCGCCGTTGCGGCCGCTCTCGTTCAACATCGTCACGTTTGGATTTTTGATGCTGCCATTTTCCGATTCGCCGTGATACGCCTCGACCCGCACATGTTTCGGATCGACCCCGCCGAGATGCACGCGCGCGGCGAGCTGGAGCGATTCGCCGACCGGAATGTTTTGTCGATCTTTGTTCGCGACCTGCACTTCGGTCACGCGCACTTGCGGCCAATCTTTGCGCATCTGCGCTTTCCAACGGCTGAGATCGGTCGCGGCTGCGGAATTGTCGCGCGCAAAGTCTCCGTGTGATTTCGCGGCCGGAATGTAAAGCCGCTCGGTGTATTCCTTCACCATGCGATGGGTGTTGAACACCGGCGTCACGCTGCGAATCGCGTCGCGCATGAGTTGCAGCCAGGCGAGGGGAAGTTTTCCGTCCGGCTTCGCGTAATAAAGCGGAATGATTTGGTTTTCGAGAACCTGATAAAGACTGTTCGCGTCGACTTCGTCTTGAAACTCGTTAGTCCCGCTCTGGATCTCCGACCCGATCGTCCAACCATTGTTGCCGTTGTAACCTTCGCACCACCAGCCATCGAGCACGCTCAGGTTCAGTCCTGCGTTCGGCGCGAGTTTCATTCCGCTCGTCCCGCTCGCTTCGTGCGGACGCAGCGGATTGTTCAACCAAAGATCGACACCCTGCACCAGACGTCTCGCGATGTAGCTGTCGTAGTCTTCCACGAAGACCACGCGATTTTCCATCCCGGCTTCGCGACTGAATTGGTAAACTTCTTTGATCAACGCCTTACCGCCCTCGTCGCGCGGATGCGCTTTACCCGCGAAAATGAATTGCACCGGCCGCGTGGTGTCGTTGAGCAATTTCTTGAGACGCTCCTTGTCGCTGAACAACAACGCGCCGCGTTTGTAGGTGGCGAAGCGGCGCGCGAAACCGATCGTCAAAATTTCCGGATCGAGAAGTTGGTTCGCGTTGCGAATCGATTGAGGCGACTCGCCGATGCGCTGGCGCTGCGCGCGCACGCGTTCGCGCACGAACTCGACCAAGCGTCGCTTCAACTGTTGGTGTGTGTCCCAAAGCTGCGCGTCGGGAATATCGATGACGCCACGCCAAAAGTCAGGGTTCGTTAGGTTTTCTTCCCAATCGCCCAAATGCTTGCGATAAAGCGCCGAAAATTCCGGCGCCATCCACGTCTTGGTGTGAATGCCATTCGTAATGCTGGTGATCGGCACTTCTTCCACCGGCACGCCACTCCAGACGTCACGCCACAAAGCGCGACTCACGTCGCCGTGCAATTTGCTCACGCCATTCGCGTGCCGACTCATTCGCAACGCCAAAATCGTCATGCTGAATGGATCGTTCGGATCGACCCGTGTTTGTCCGAACGACATCAACTCGTCGAACGGCAATCCGATTTCTTTCGCGAAGCTGCCGAAATATTTCTTCATCATCTCGCGCGGGAAGGCGTCGTTTCCGGCGGGCACCGGCGTGTGCGTGGTGAATACGTTCGCCGAGGCGACGACTTGCAGCGCCGAATAAAAATCCAATCCGCGCTCCGCCACATTTCGGCGGATACGTTCCAATGCGAGAAAGGCTGAGTGGCCTTCGTTCATGTGAAACACTTCCGGCTCTAGCCCAAGAACGCTCAACGCTTTTACTCCGCCGATGCCTAACAAAATCTCCTGGCGCATCCGCATTTCCAGATCGCCGCCGTAAAGCTCAGCCGTGATGAGTCGGTCCTCCGCGCTGTTCTCCGTGATGTCGGTGTCGAGCAAATAAAGATTCACGCGTCCGACGTGCAGCTCCCAGACTTTCGCGTGTACTTGTCGATCTAATATTGAAACCGACACGAGCAGGTTCGTTCCGTCGCGTTGCACTTCGCGAATCGGCAGGTGATGAAAATTCTGGTTCAGCAAAATCGCGTGCTGCGTTCCGTCCTTGTCGATCTCCTGGCGAAAATATCCGTGTCGATACAACAAACCGATCGCGACGAAATTCAGATCGAGATCGCTCGCCGACTTGCAATGATCGCCCGCGAGAATTCCGAGACCGCCCGAGTAATTCGGAATCGACTCGTGAAAACCGAACTCAGCCGAGAAATACGCAGCCGGTTTCGTGAGCGCGTTACCGGCGCCGGTTTTTCCGTAAGTGTCTTTGCGCTCGAGATATTTCTTGAACGCATCGTGCACTTGCTTGAGCTCGCGTAAAAAACTTTTGTCGTTCGCCAATTCCTCCAGCCGCGCCTGTTTCGAAAGTTGCAACATGCGCACCGGGTTGTGATTGGTGCGGTTCCAAAGATCGACATCGAGATGGCGAAAGAGCCGGCGTGCGGATGGCTCCCACGTCCACCAAAGATTGTAGGAAATCTCGCGCAAAGGCTCGAGCGCCGCCGGCAACGTCGGCGTCACGTTGTAAGTGTGGAATAAAGGCATCGCTAAATTCGAGCGCAGTTAATCAGGAAAATTTTCGGCGACAAGCTTCGAAGCTGCAAATGTCGCGCCAACTCATGTCATTCCGAGCGAAGTCGAGGAATCTCCAATTGATTTCTCACTGAGAGATGTCTCGACTGCGCTCGGAATAACAAAGGTTAGATCGACATCCGCCTCGGCGAAATGAGCAGGCCGATCATGAATCCGGTCGCGAGTCCACACAAGTGCGCGGACATACTGATCCGCGGCGTCGTTAGGTCAAACGCCGTCTGGATCGCGACGATGAGCAGCACGTTCATCAATCGTTGCCGCGCCAAAGGCAGATGATGATTTCGTAACGAAAACGCGGCCCACGCCCCGACGATCCCCATGACCGAGCCGGACGCGCCGACGAGTTGGTCGGCATGCGCGATATTTATTTGCGCGAGCAAAACAACGCCGAGGCTCGAGCCAAGGCCGGCGATCAAATAACAAACGACAAAGCGCCATGAACCAATCGCGCGTTCGAGCGCGGGACCGAGCACATACAAGGCGAAGACATTGAAGGTGAGATGCAGATAATCGAAGTGAAGAAAAAGCGCGGTGAGCAGACGCCAGTATTGATGAGCGTAGATGACCGCACCGGGTTCGAGCGCGCCGAGGCGGTGAAGACTGAGCGGTTCCTGCCAATGTTTGTGCGAAACTTCGAAGATAAATACGGCGATGTTGAGCAACGCGATCACGAGCACGGCCGGCGCGCTCAAAAAAGTAACTTGTCGATCTTGCAACGGTTCGTGCGAGATCGGCGCGAGGTCGGGACGCGATTCATACATGCGCAGCAATTCAATCTCGTGCCGCAATTCTTCGCTCGGATGCAAAATTCGTAACGCCATCGCGAGATACCGCGCCGAGCGGAAACGTTTGCGCTGAATCAAATCCGCGATGCGGCGCATGGTGATTGCGGGAATGAAAAGCAGGACGACCCACGCGCCGCCGGCGATGTAACCGGCGCGATCGCGAAAGAAAAACCACGCGAGTGCAGCGACAATCAACACCGCGATCGCCGCCAGTCTCCACGCGCGCAAACGTTCGCCGCGACGAAACGTTTTCGCCAGAACGGCCAGCGGCGTCGCGAGCGCGACGAACAGTAAAAGATGATTCAAATCGAACATGTCGATCTTAGCGAGAGGTGGAGAAGTTGATTGCGAAGGCGCCAACGTTCACCTTTGTCGGCATGCAGATCAATGTGACATCGTACATCGACGTAATTTCGTCATGGTGCTTCTGGTCGGAGCCGACGTGGGCGAAGTTGAAAGAGCGCTATGAAGGGCGCGTCGAGTTTCAGTGGAAGATCGCGCTCATGGACAACAAAGGGATGCCGACTTCGCGCGAGCAGCTGGAATGGTTTTATCGTCGCAGCGGGATGTTGAATCGCTCGCCTTTTGCGTTGCGCGGTGACTGGTATGAACATGGACCGACCGAGTATCTCGCGCCGAACGCGATCGCCGAGGCCGGAAAAGATTTTGGCGTGAAAGACGATCGCATTCGTCTGGCGATTGCGAATGCGTGTTTGCGTGAAGGAAAACTGTTAGGCCGTTGGGAAGTCGCGGCCGAAGTGGCCGCAGCGGCCTCGGGTCTCGACAAAAACAAGTTACTCGAGCGCGCGAAATCGAAAGACATCGAGGAACGCGTGCGAAGATCGACAGGTGAATTTCACGCCTTGCAGGTGACGCAACGTCCAACGTTCGTCGTCGATACCGACATCGGTGACCGCGCCGTTTTTTCTGGAATCGTGAAGCTCGAACCGATCGCGGCCACGATTGATTCGATGCTCGATGACGGTGTGCAATACGCCACGCACAAAGCGCATTTCGGCGATCCGCCGCCGTGATTTGTGGCAAGATCGACATGTTCATTTCACGGAGATTCGCCTTGCCAGCGCACAATTGTTGCTTAGTACTTGCGTCCGGCTCGCGAGATTGTGGGCCGTTCGTCGCGGAGGATCGCAGCCGCGATGAAGGAGAGTGTTCGCGAGCAATCGCGAAATGCGAAAGTGAAATACGGCGCGACGGCGCACTCCCGGCCGCGACGTTTTGGAGATTGATTTAAACTGCAACCACAAATTCGTGTAAACGGCCGGATTCGCGCGCGTGAAGTCCGGGTCATTATCGGAGCCTCCGGCCAGCAGCTCGGCGTCATGAAACTGAGTGACGCGCTGCGTGAAGCGCAAACTCGCGGGCTCGACCTCGTCGAAGTCGCGCCCACGGCGCAGCCGCCGGTGTGCAAGATCGTTTCGTTAGGCAAATTCCGCTACGATTTGTCCAAACACGACAAGGACAAACGTTCGACCACGTCGAAGCTGAAAGAGATCAAGTTTCGCGTAAACATCGACGATCACGATTACCTGACGAAAATTCGCCACGGGGAAGAGTTTCTGGACAAGGGGAACAAGGTGCGTGTGCAATTGCAATTTCGCGGACGCGAAATGGCGCACCAGGAATTCGGCATGCAGCTGATGTACAAAGTGCGCGACGATCTCGCCGGCATGTCGCAAGTCGAGATGGATCCGAAGATCGCCGGCCGCAATATTACGATGACGCTCACGCCGTTGCCTGCGAACCGGCGCAAACCGCGCTTCATTCACAAGCCGGCTCCCGAGGAAAGATCGACAACTGCTGCCACGGCCGCGAACGGCCAGGAACCGGCGGAATAATTTCGCGCGTCAGCGCGAGGGCGGGGGCGGTGCGTTGTTAGGCGCCTGGCCGGCCGCGGATTTCATCCGGTCTTCCGCCCACTTCTTTAACTCGTGCGCGTGCTGGTCGCCTTTCTTCAACTTTAACGCTTTGTCCGCGTCCGCGATCACGCCCTTGAAATCGTTTTTCGCCGCCAGCATGTCGGCCCGACGCAAATAAAACCGCGCCTCGTTCGGACTTTCCTTGATCGCGTCGGAATAATCCGCAATCGCGTGGTCGGTATCGTTCATGCGCATGTAAACAAAAGCGCGCAGTTCGTAGGCGGCGGGATTCGGATGCAATTTGATCGCCTCGGTCAGATCGGTGATCGCATCCGGAAAGCGGTTTTGTTTGGCTGAGTCAGCGGCGCGCTGTTGTAACGCGGCCGCGAGATTGGCTTCATATTTTTTGTCCATGCCCGCGGCTTTGCGGAAGCCGTCGATCGCCGTGTCCCAATCCTGGTTTTTGCCCGCTTCACTGGCATCGCGCGCGATCTTGTTCGCTTCAATGTTCGGCTGCGCGGAACTAATCCCGATCGCGGCGACGATAATGACAAAGGAAAATGCGAATCGTTTCATATGCGTGTTCGACGTTGAGATTTCGGAAACCATTCGAGCCTGACGCGAGCGAAGCCTTCGCGCAAGCCAACTCTACGGCGCTTCGGGTGCCGCCGGTGTGTCGATGTCGATCTTCGCTTCGGGCTCGCCCGGACGCGGCGGCCCCGGCTCATCCACGCGCACAATGCGCAAGGCGCGGCCGGTTGTCTCGTCGATGTCGATGATCGCGCCGCGCAAACGCACTTCGCCACCCGCGACTGGAAACGGCGCCGGCAAGTTCGACATGAACCGATTCACGATCGGCTCAATCGCGCGCCCGAGAATTGATTCCGTCGGCCCGCACATTCCCGCGTCGCAGAGAAACGCGGTGCCGCCGGGAAAAATTTGCTCGTCCGCCGTCTGCACGTGCGTGTGCGTCCCGATCACCGCCGAAACTTTCCCATCGAGAAATCGCCCGACCGCGATTTTTTCGCTCGTCGTCTCACCGTGTACATCGACAACGATATTCGACGTCTCTTTCCGAATCTCGCTTACGACTTTCTCGAGCGCGCGAAATGGATTTTCCAAAATCGGCTGCATAAACGTGCGGCATTGCACATTGATCACGCCGACTTTCCCTTTTGGAGTTTCGAGCACGATCGATCCGCTGCCTGGCGCGCCTTCAGGATAATTGATTGGCCGCAGCAAGCGCGGCTCGAGATTTAAAAACGCGAACACATCTTTCTGGTCCCACACGTGATCGCCGGTCGTCACGACAGAAACGCCGGAGCGCAGGAGGTCGATCGTGAGTCGCGCCGTAATTCCGCGACCGCCGGCTGCGTTCTCGCCGTTCACCACGATGAAATCGATCGCGTGTTGTTCCTTCAACTCCGGCACGCGCGCGACGACAGCGCTGCGGCCGGGTTCGCCGACCACATCGCCAAGGAAAAGCACGCGCAACATCGTGCGGTCATCGTATTCGATGCTTCATTGTCGGCGAAATGATTTTTCGCGCCGCGCTCCTGGCTTTCACCTTGTCGATCTTGTCGATTGTCGATCTTGCGGCCGACAATCTGGGAATTCTCGGGGCCAAACCGCGCTGGAATGTGCTCGAGCATTATCAGGAAACGATCACGCGCGACGAGTTCACGCATTTGCTGAACGACATTTACGCAACCCACGGCTTCACCGACGACCTGTTTAAGATCGACAACGACATCGTGCGCATTCTCGAAAATCGCGCCGCCCAGAAGTTTTTTACATTGCGCTTCGCGCCCGACAAAGAATCGCGCGCAGAAATTCCGCGACTCTGGCGACCGGCACAATCGTTAGGCAAATTTCACGGCGACAAGCCGCTCTCCGGTTTGCGCGTCGCGCTCGATCCCGGTCATCTCGGCGGCGAGTGGGCCAAGATGGAAGAGCGCTGGTTCAAAGTGAACAACAGCAAACCGGTGACGGAAGGCGACCTCACCCTCACCGTCGCGCGACTTCTGGCGCCGAGACTCCGCTCGTTAGGCGCAAAAGTTTTCTTTGTGCGCAACAGCACCGAGCCGGTCACGCCGATGCGCCCGAATGATTTTGTCGATCTTGCGCGAAAGATTTTGATCAAGAACGGCGTGCCGCGGCCGCGCGATGAAGTGCTCAACCCCAAAGACCCAACGAAAGAAGGCACAATCCGTTTTCAGAGCGAGATTCTTTTTTATCGCTACAGCGAAATCCGTCGACGCGCGGTGCGCGTAAACACGAAGCTGCATCCCGACGTTGTAGTTTGTCTGCATTTCAACGCCGAGGGCTGGGGCGATCCGGCCAATCCGACTTTGACCGACGTGAATCATCTTCATCTGCTCGTGAACGGTTCCTATTTGAAAGACGAACTCGATTTCGACGACGAACGTTTCGAAATGGTGCGGCGTTTACTCAGTCGCGCTTACGACGAGGAACTCCCGCTCTCTGACACGGTCGCGACCGCGATGGCGAAAGAAACCGGTCTGCCGCCGTTTCAATATCCGACTACGCTCACGACGACGAAGATCGGCACGAGTGGGTACGTTTACGCGCGCAATTTGCTCGCGAACCGGCTCTACCGCTGTCCGGTCGTATATTGCGAACCGTACGTCATGAACAGCAAGGAGGCGTTCGCGCGCATCCAGGCCGGCGATTACGAAGGCACGCGCAAGATCGACAACGTCGAACGCAAAAGCATCTTCCGCGAATACGTCGATGGCCTAACGAACGGCCTTACCGATTATTATCGCCGAGCGCGTTAATCGCTTCGCGAATATCTTCCAACGTCACATCACTCGACAGGAACGCCGAGCCAATCTTCGGCGTAACTACGAACCGCACCGCGCCGCTCTCGAATTTCTTATCGTGCGTGACCGCGTCGAAGATTTGTTCGCGCGAGAATTCGTTTGGTAATTTCGTCGGCAATTCGAAGCGCCGCAAAAGATCGACAATCGCATCTCGCTCTTTTTTTGGCAGGCCCGCTCGCTTCATCGAAATGTCCGCCGCCGCCATCATCCCGAGACTAATCGCGTCGCCATGCCCAAGCATTTTGTAATTTCCCGCACGTTCGATCGCATGACCGATGGTGTGCCCGAAATTCAAAATCGCGCGCGCGCCCGTCTCTTCGCGCTCATCTTTAGCCACGATGCCAGCTTTGATTTCGATATTGCGTTTAACGAGGGGCGCAAGCTGCTTCCCCAGCAAACTTGACGGCTTTAAGCCGTCAAGTTCTTGAAACATCGCGGCATCGGCGATGATGGCGTGCTTGATGATCTCCGCGAATCCCTGGCGCAGCTCGCGCGGCGGAAGCGTTTGCAAAAGATCGACATCGTCGATCACGAGCGATGGTTGATGAATCGCGCCGAGCAAATTTTTTCCAGCCGATGTATTCACACCGCTTTTTCCGCCGATGGAACTATCGACCATCGCGAGCAGCGTCGTCGGAATCTGCACATGCGGAATGCCACGCTGGAAAATCGCTGCGACAAATCCCGAGATGTCACCGATCACGCCACCGCCAAGTCCGATCACGAACGATTGTCGATCTAACCCGGCGTCGATCATCTCATCGCAAATCGCGGCGACTTGTTCGAGCGACTTTGATTCTTCGCCGGCCGGAATGGTGATGAGCGTCGCCTGAAACTTCGCGCTCGTTAGGCTGCGCAACACGCGTTCGGAAAAAATCGGTGCGATATTCGTATCGCAGATCAACGCGCAGCGGTGGCGTCGCAACACCTCGGCGATGGTCGGTCCCGCTTGATCGAGCAGCCTTGACCCGACGCGCGCTTCGTATTTGTAGGTGCGACCGGATATTTCGATCGCGGTCACGTCACGGATTCCAACGTTGCGCTTGGTTCGGATCGCTTGCCGGCGGCAGACTACTGCTAAAGGTCGTCCAGCCGACGTTTTCAATGTGAAGGTCCCCGAAGCACGCATTTATGCGCTGCCGCCTATTGTGTGTGCCGCGGACCGGGGTGCCGGCCGGTTTGTCCACGGTTACCGCGGTGCCCGCCTTACCGGCGAAAGTAACATCATTCGTATCTGCGACTGCCGGCGCGAATAAGATGAATGCACTCGGGCTCGTTATTTTGTCAGAGAGCAAAGGATCGCTCGCGCCGGTCCCGTGTGCATTGACGTTGAAGCCATAGCTTACCGGCGCATTCGCGTCGTCCTCCAGCGCCGCGCGCTTGTCGAACGGCGAGAGAAAGATTCTCCAGCTCGCGAGATATTTTGGATGCAGCGTCTGCATCCAATTTGCCGTCGGTGCGAAGAATGCGCCGTCGTTGTCATTCAAATACATCTGCGTGGCGAGGCCGATCTGGCGCAGGTTGTTCATGTCTTGCGTGACTTTGCCTTTCTCGAGGACACTGGTGAAGGCGGGCGAAAGCATCGCGATGAGCACGGCGATGATCGCGATGACGACGAGCATCTCGATCAGGGTGAACGCAGCCGTGGATTTTTTCTTCATCGAATGCGGGAGAGCGTATTTCATTTTTCACGCTGGGCGAAAGACAAAACCGCGCCGGCGTTGGTGAGTTGGCTTGACATGCACATTGTCGATCTTGTGTAACAGTACGTCATGGCCGATCCCGTTGATTCGACTTCGTCCCCACCGCCTCCGCCGCCGATCTCGAGCGCGAGCAGCGAGCCGTCGTCACTCGATTTGCCGCCGAACGTCGCCGCGGCGATCGCGTGCATCCCGCTCGTGGGCGGGATTATTTTTTGGATACTGGAGAAACGCAACAGCTTCGTCCGCTTTTACGCCATGCAATCGATCATTTTCGGCATCGCGTGGCTGATCTTCAATATTGTCTCGGCCATCATCCACGCCATTTTCCTCGCCATTCCCGGCATCGGCGGCATCTTGTTTTTCTTTTGGTCGATTGTCGCGGCGCTCGTGCATCTGGCGTTTCTCGTCATCATGATCATCGCGATCGTGAAAGCGTTCACAAATGTGCGCTGGGACATTCCCTACGTCGGCCCGATTGCGCGCAAACAAGTGGGCGAGGTTTAATCCGCCAGCAATTTCACCACGAGTTCGGTCAGGATCAATTCGTGTTCGAGCTGCGTGCTGACGAGGCGCAGATTCGCCTGCAGGCACGCGTCCATTCCTTCGATCAATCTTTTCGTGTCGAACCGGTGGGCGTGTTGCGCGGCGATGCCGAGAGCGTAACCGCTGATGCCGCCGTCTTTTTTGCGCGGCAGATGTTCGGTCGCACTCGCAGGCAGGCGATTGATCGCGCTGATGAATGAGAACGGCTGATGCGGACGCGACAGGCGGTTCCGTTCCATCAGATCTTTCGCGAGGAGAAGATTGCGCACGGTCGGGATAATCGCGACGAGCAGAATGCCGATCGCGCTTTCGCCTTGATCGAGTAAACGCCTAACGAGTCGCAAAGCGCGCTCGAGATCGCGCGCGGCCAGCGCGTTGCCGAGCTCGAAGATGACTCCACCGCGCGAGAGCGGGACCAGATCGCGCACAAGATCGACATCTACTTTTCGATCTTTCGCGAGGTAGATGTCGATCTTTTCCAATTCGTTTTCGATCTGGCGCGTATCGCCGCCGGTCAGCAGGACGAACAATTCGAGCGCGCCATTTTCGAATTGAAGTTTGCGTTCGTTCGCGCGACGCAGCACCAGCTCGGTCGCTTCTTCTTCCCAACCGCTGCGGGACGAATCAAGCTTGTCGAACACTTGAACGTCGGCCCGTTTCGCCAGCGTCTTGTAAAACGAGCGACGCTTATCGACCTCGGTCGCGCTGAAGAGCAGCGTGATTCCGTCTGCAAATCCTTCATCGATGACATTCGCTAGTTGTTCGAGTGCTTCCTGCACGCTCGCGGCGCGCCCGATGACGCTGTCCGCGAGGAAATTTGCGTTCTTGAGCCAGACAACTTTTGCGCCGCCGAAAAATGGCAACGTGTTCAGCGCATCGATTGTCGATCTTATCTGCTTCGCCGCGTGCTCAGCGTTGTCGGCCGCGCCGTCGATCGTTTCCAATCCGAAATCGCCCGCATCTTTCGGCACGAGTTGTTGCGCCAGTTCGGACGCGACTCGTTTTACTTCCGATTCATCGGAACCAACGACCGCGTGAATATTTGCGGTCGCAGCTTTGGCTTTGGCTGTCGATTTCGCCTTCGGCATCAACGCCAATGCTAGTCGGCGTCGGCTTGTTGCAAAGTAGTTCCGAAATCTTTCGACGCGTATTCGCGGAATTTTTCTTCGAGCACGGCCGAAGTCGGAAATTTCCCCGCGTAATTGCGCGAAAGCGCGGTCTCGAATGGCTGATGCCGGCCGAGCGCATCGAGAAAAAGCAGGAAGCTGGCTTTGTCCTCCGCCGCCAGAAAACGGACGAGACGTTCCGATTCATTGTAGAAAGTTTCGACGTGATCGTTAGGCACGCGGGTCGCATTCACGAGCAAGGGGAGCGGGATGAGATCGTCCAATGCGATCGCGATCGAATGCGGCTTGGAAATGTAACCGCGCGCGCGCTGATAACTCGATGTGGCCGATTTTGAAATGAATTGCGCGATACCTTCGTTGAACCAAAGGGGCACGCCGTCGGGATAAAAGCGGTGAATGACGAGGTGAACGATTTCGTGGCCGAGGGCGTTGCCGGAAAATTTTTGTTTTGGATTTCGCACGATAAAGAGGCTGCCGCCGGAATGAATGCCGCCGGTCCATTTCTCGAGCTCGCCCAGTCCCTGGAATTGCGCCCAATCTTGCGCGGTTTCAAAAACATAAACGTGCGACTTGGTGTCGGTCGCCGGCTGATTGCGCTCAAGTTCCTTGGCGATGACGCGATAATGGAATTCGGCTTCGACCGAAACCGGAGTCGCAATGTAGCTGTGCACGAAGTGATAGATGAAATGCTCGGTCTCGCCGTGTTTCCATTGCGTGGGATTAATGCTGAGCGCTTTTTCGCCTAACGGGTTCGGATCGCGCTGAGTCAGTTGCGCGAACTCGACTTCTGCGAGCGAAGTCGAGTCGTTCAGCTGCGCGTACGCGGTCAATGCGCACAAGATCGACAAGGGCAAGATCGACATGCAACGCATGAGTGAATGCGTGAGCTATTTTTGTGCGAGCGCGTCTTCGCCGGGGAGCACAGGCGGCCCGCCTGTAATCGTCGGCCGCTGGCCGACGAAATATTTTTTCGGCGAGCCGCCGAAAACCACAGGCCAGCGGCCTGTGTTCCCCGGCGAAGATTAAACCCGCGAACGGCGGCGGCCGGAGTTACGCGTGTACTTAATAGGCCGGCGTTTCGGTTCGATCTTCGTGATGCCGGCGCCGCTTTTCGCTTCCATGATCTGATCGCGCAATAACGCGGCGCGCTCGAATTCCAAATTGGCCGACGCGCGTTGCATTTCGTCTTCGAGCTCGCGCAACAACTCAGTGAGATCGAAGTTGCCGCCGGTCTCGTTGATGACCGATGAAGCGATCTCGCGCCCGCGCAAAATCGTGTGCAAACTTTCCTGCACCGCCCGCCGCACGGTTTGCGGCGTGATGCCGTGCTTCTCGTTATATTCCATCTGTTTTGTGCGGCGATATTCCGAAATGTCGATCAATGCCTGCATGCTTTGCGTCATCTGATCGGCAAACAGAACGACTTCGCCGTTGATGTGACGCGCGGCGCGGCCGGCCGTTTGGATGAGTGAAGTTTGCGAACGCAAGAATCCTTCCTTGTCCGCGTCGAGGATGCAGACCAACGAGACTTCGGGAAGATCGAGACCTTCGCGCAGCAAATTGATGCCGACCAGAATGTCGAAGTCGGCCGCGCGCAATCCGCGCAAAATTTCCACGCGCTCGATCGTGTCGATGTCGCTGTGGAGATAACGCACTTTCAATCCGACATCGCGCAAGTAATCGGCGAGGTCTTCGGCGGTGCGTTTCGTTAGGGTGGTGATGAGAACGCGCTCGCCTTTTTCCACACGCTGGCGGCAAAGCTCGATCGTGTCGTCGATCTGATGTTTGAGCGGTTTGATTGTGATCTTCGGATCGAGCAATCCGGTCGGGCGAATGATTTGTTCGACAACGAGCGGCGAGCCCCGCGTGGTAACGTCGAATTCGTCAGGCGGCTGGTCCGTGCGTGAGATGTCGATCTTGCGATTGTCGATCTTCGCGCCGGGCAAGGCGAAGGGCACGAGCTCGTCTTCGCCGATGCGCTGGCGTTTGTGCGGAAAATATTTTGTGTTGCCGACGATGCTGTTTTGAATCTCGAACTCGGCCGGCGTCGCGCTCACGTAGATGATCTGGTTCGTCATCTTCATGAACTCGTCGAAATTGAGCGGGCGATTGTCGAGCGCGCTCGGCAAACGAAATCCATAATCGACCAGCACGGTCTTGCGCGATTTGTCGCCTTCGTACATTCCGCCGATCTGCGGAATGGTCGCGTGCGATTCATCCACCACGAGCAGATAATCTTTCGGGAAAAAATCGAGCAAGGTGTATGGGCGCGAGCCAGGCTCGCGTCCGCTCAAATGCCGCGAATAATTTTCGATGCCGTTGCAGAATCCCATCTCCTGCAACATTTCGAGATCGTATTCCGTGCGCATGCGCAGGCGTTGCGCTTCGAGCAGTTTGTTCTGCGACTCGAGCTCGACGATGCGATGCTCGAGCTCGTTGCGGATCGACATCAACGCGCGATTCAATTTGTCGGCCGGCGTGACGAATTGCTTCGCGGGATAAAACGTGATCACGGTGAGCGCTTCATGCGCGTGACCGGTAAGGGGATCGAAGCGCGTGATGGCGTCGAGGTCGTCGCCGAAAAATTCCAAACGAATCGCCTCTTCGTCGGCCGTGGCGGGATAAACTTCGACCACATCGCCGCGCACACGGAAACGGCCGCGCGAAAAATTCATGTCGTTGCGCTCATACAACATGTCGATCAAACGGCCGAGCACCGCTTCGCGTGAAATGTGTTGGCCGCGTTTCACCGTCAGCAACATGCGCGCGTAATCTTCCGGCGACGTGATGCCGTAAATGCACGACACGCTTGCCACCACGATGACATCGCGGCGCGACAGCAGCGCGCTCGCGGTCGAGAGCCGCAAGCGCTCGATCTCCTCGTTAATCGACGAGTCCTTCTCGATGTAGGTGTCGCTCCGCGGAATGTAGGCTTCGGGCTGGTAGTAATCGAAGTAGCTGACGAAATATTCGACCGCGTTGTGCGGGAAGAATTGTTTGAACTCGGAATACAGTTGCGCCGCCAAAGTTTTATTGTGCGAAATCACGAGCGTGGGCCGCTCCACTTCGCGGATGACGTTCGCCACGCTAAAAGTTTTCCCCGAACCGGTGACGCCGAGCAAACTCTGATGGCGATTCGCCGCCTCGACCGACTTGATTAACTTCGCGATGGCCTGGCTCTGATCGCCACGCGGTTTGTAATTCGATTCGAGGCGAAACGCCATCCGGCAAACTAGCATCAAGCGCGTCATTGCGCTTGCGAATCGCTCGCGTTAACTGCGGTAAATCATGGAGGCCGCGAAGTTTTTTGCGGAGCTGAAACGCCGAAAAGTTTACCGCGTGGCGGTGACTTATGCCGTCGTGGGCTGGATCATCGTTCAGGTCGCGACGCAAACGTTTCCGTTTCTGGAAGTGCCGAATTGGACAGTCCGGCTCGTGATCGTTCTGGTCGCGCTCGGATTTCCAGTCGCGCTCGTGCTCGCTTGGATTTACGACTTCACCCGACAAGGCATTAAACGCACGGCGCCGAAGATCGACATCGTACCGGTAAATCAGCCTAACGAAAAATCGATCGCCGTTCTTCCGTTCGCCGATCTCAGTCCGCTGCACGATCACGATTATTTCAGCGAAGGGATTGCCGAAGAAATTCTGGCCGCGCTCGCGAAGATCGACAATCTGCGCGTGGCCGCGCGGCGCTCGTCGTTTTGGTTCAAGGACCGGAACGCGCAGTTGAGCGAGATCGCGCAAAAATTAAACGTCGAGCACGTGCTCGAAGGCAGTGTGCGGCGCGACGGTAATCGTGTTCGCATTACCTGCGAGCTAATCAATGCGCAGCAAGGTTTCACCATCTGGTCGAACACGTTCGATCGCGAATTTCAGGGCATCTTCGCGGTCGAAGATGAGATCACGAACGCGATTGTCGATGCGCTGAAGTTGAAGTTGGAAATCGCGCCCACTTCGTCGCGCATCGGCAATACCGACGCGTACGATGTTTATTTGCAGGGTTTGTTTTGGTCGGACAAGGGGACGGAAGACGCGCTGCGGCGGAGTTTGGATTTGTTCGCGCGCGCGCTGCAAATCGATCCGCGATTTAGCCGCGCCTGGACCGGTGTCGCGAAATCGTGGTTGTGGCTGGCGGACGCGTATGTGCATCCGCGTGAGGCTTACGCGAAAGTGCGCGAGGCGGCGCTGAATGCGCTCAAGATCGACAATGACGATGCCGAGGCGCACGTTTATCTCGGCGAAACGAAACGCATTCTCGACTGGGACCTCGACGGCGCGGCCGCGGAATTTGCGTGCGCGGTCGAGCTCGATCCGAAATCGACGCCGTCGAATTATTTTTCGGCGTCGCTTTTCGCGCAGCGGGGCGATCGCGCCAACGCGCTCGCGTATTTGGAACGCACTTCGAAGATCGATCCGGCGTCGTTGTGGGTGAGCGATTTCGCCTGCGAGCTTTATCGGTATTTCGGCCTAACGGAACAGGCAATCGTCGAAGGCGAACGCGCGTTGCAACTCGATCCGACATTTCTGCACGGACCGCCGGCGCTGGCCACGGTTTATCGTTACCTCGGCCGCTTCGACGAAGCGATCGCGTTATACGACAAAGCGAAAACGTTTACCGGCCGGCCGGGGATCGGTCTCGCCATCACCTACGCGATGATGGGGCGGCGGGAAGACGCGTGCAAAACGCTCGATGAAACAATTGGCATTCGCGCATACACGCCGGGCGATGGGATTGCGTTCGTTCACGTCGCACTCGGCGAATACGACGAAGCGATCCGCGCGCTGGAACAGGCGTGCGAAGACCGCTCATCCTCGCTGCACAACGTCGGCATCACGCCCGAGTTCAAGCCGCTGCGTGGCGACGCGCGTTTCTTGTCGATCTTGCGCCGGATCGGTATCGATCCCGAAAAAGCGTTCGCCGCTTCGGCCTAACGAGCGCGGATCTCGTTAAAAGCGCGGCCGAGATGCTTGAGCACGTCGCCCGGCAAAAGCGATTGTTCGCTCTCGCCCGATTGAAAGATCGACATCTCCGCCGCCCGTCCGCAGACCCACGCGCCCACGCGGGCCGCGTCGTACATCGACAACTTCTGCGCGACGAGCGCGGCGCAGACGCCGGTGAGCACGTCGCCCATTCCGCCGGTCGCCATTCCGGGATTTCCGGCGGAGTTGTAACTCAACGGCTTGCCGCTTTCGCAAACGACGCTGCGGCTGCCTTTCAACATCAGCGTCACCGGGAAGTGTTCGGTGAATGTGCGCGCCCGGCCCGCGCGCGACATTTTTCCCGATTCCACCAGTCGATCCATTTCGCCCGGATGCGGCGTGAGCAATCGCGGCCCGGGCGAACGTTTTAACATCGGCAATTTCCCAACGAGCGCGTTGAGCGCGTCGGCGTCGAGCACCATCGGTTGCGCCGCGGTCTCGATGAATTTTACGATGTCGGCGGCGCGTTCCATTCCGAGGCCGGGCCCAATCGCCCAGACATCGACATTCTTTTGCTCCGCGAGATCTTTGTACGACTTCAACGGTTTCACCATCGCTTCCTCCGGCGCGAGATCGATGACGAGCGGGTAAAGATCGCGCGGCACAAACAAATGCACGAGGCCGGCGCCACCGCGCAGCGCGCCTTTGGTCGTCATGATGGCGGCGCCGAGGAAACCTTCCGAGCCGGCGACGATCCCGACGCGACCAAATTGATTTTTGTAAGCGCTGAATTTTCGCCGCGGCAAAAGCGGAGCGAGCGCGTAGGGCGCGGCCATGAGCTCGTTAGGCGCAGTGTCCGGGGGCGGAAGATCGACAAGTGGGACCACTTCGATGCGGCCGACATAATCGAGCGCTTCATCGACGACGAGGCCGTGTTTGGCGAAAGCGATCGTGATAGTGAAATCGGCGACGACGCAATCTTCGGGATCGATTTCGCCCGAGTCGCTGTCCATTCCGCTGGGCAGATCGATGGCGAAGACGAACGCGCTTTCTTCGCGGCGACGGCGATTGATTTCGTGCGCGAGGGTGCGAATCGGTTCGCGCAAAAGATGTTTGGCGCCGAGGCCGAGCAAGCCGTCGAGAATGATCGTGTGCGACCGGACTAAGATCGACATGTCGCCTAACGAACGCTCGCGCAGCGCCTGAAATTTCTTTTGGGTCAACGCCGCGCAATCTTCTTCCGGAAACGCGAGGACGATGTCGATCTTCCATCCCAGCCGCTGCAGATGTTCCGCGGCCACGAGCGCGTCGCCGCCATTGTGACCTTTGCCCGCGTAAACGACGCAAGTGCCGGGACGCGGAAAAAACTTTCGGATCGTGCGCGCAATTCCGGCGCCGGCTTCATCCATAAGCGCTTCCACTGAGACACCGCGGGCGAACGCGGCGTTCTCCGCGTCACGCATTTGGGCCGAGCTAACAACCGGCGATTCCACGCTTAACCTTCGGGGCTCGGAGCAGGAGAGGCCTTCTTTTTCGAGCTCTTCTTTTTGCTCGACGATTTTTTCGAATGCTTTTTCGAGCGATGCGAGCGGTCGCTACTGCGCACGCGCGTCTGATCGATAAATGGCTGCAATGGTACTGCGCCCGCGACGGGGGCGCTGCCCGAACTGGCCGAGCGCGAAACGGAATTGCGCGATCGAATGCCGGCCGCGATGGCGTCGGCGAGCTTTTGCCGATACGAGGAACTTTGCGCGTATTGTGCTTCGGTTGGATTCGTTAGGAATCCGCATTCCACCAGCACGGCCGGAATGTTCGTGCGTCGCAAAACGAAGTATCCGCGCCGGCGCACGCCGCGATTGGACGTGGGCGCGACCGCATTCACGTTGTAATGGATGGCGGAAGCGAGCGCTAAGCTTTGTGAGCTGTAGAAATACGTTTCAATACCGTTGGCGCCACGCCGCGAGGCGGAATTGAAATGAACGCAGACGAAAATGCCGTTGCGATTTTGATTCGCGATGGCGACGCGCGTGCCTAACGGAACGAAAACATCACTGTCGCGCGTCATGACCACGCGATAACCGTCGCGCTGCAGGATGCTTTTCAATCGTTGCGCGACGTCGAGATTCATCGTCTTCTCCGCCACGCGCTGTCCAGCGATGCCGCCGCGATCGAACCCGCCGTGGCCGGCGTCGATCACCACCGTCGTCGGCGACGAGGCGGTCGTGGCCGGTGTGACCGGGGCGACGAGCGTCGCGCTCACGAGTAGAAGAACGAGGATGCGCTTTGTCATTGCGATGGCGATTCGTCCGGGCGCTCCGAAAGTTTCGGCGCGTTGGTAGATGTCGATCTTGCGACGGGTTGGTCGAGCATTCCACCGCGCACGGCGACGAGGCCGTTGCTATCGCGCGCGAGACGGGGACGCGTTTTCGTTTCCATAAATGTCGAATGCGAAATCAATTCTCCGTTTAACCCGATTTTCGAGTAAGACCAAGTGCGCGGCGCGGCGCAATGCAACACGTGGAGGATGTTATTGCGGTCGACCTCGGCGTGCGGTCCATCGAAAGCAATGATGCGGCCTAACGAGTAGGTGGCGTAAACGATGCCGCGGTCCTGATCGGCGACGCGAATGTAAAGCGAAGTGTGCTCGGGAAATCGATTGCTGAGCAGCGAATAGGTGCGCGCTTTGCCCGGCCCGGAGGATTCGTCCGGCATGCCGACGGTGCGCTGCCAAATCGGACGCGCGTCGCTGACCTCGAACACGCGCGCAGGCGAGTAAAAAAATTTGTCGAAATCGGCGAAGTAAACATGAGCGCGCACATGGTAGGTGCCGAAGTCGTGCACGTCATAGAGCGGAGTAAGATTAATTTTTTGCGTGACGCGTTTGCCGGCTTCGATTTTCAACGGCGGCTGGGTCGCGTCCGTATTGAGTCGCGAAATAGTCTGCCCATCCTGGCCGGTGACTTCGAAACCGAACCACGCTTGCTGGCCGGCATCGTGAAGATCGACATCTCGCCCGGCGAGGTTCGTGATCTGCAATGTGGCCATCACCGGTTCGTAAGCGATGTATTGCAGCCGGGCTAACTTCAATTCGATCTGAATCTGGGCGCGGGCGTGCGCGGCCATCGCGCAAACAAAAACAAAAACGAGTGTGCGTTTCATCGTGCTTTGGAACGCACCGCGCTGGTGTCATCATCCGCCCCGACGATGTCGATCAAAAGTTCGTCCCATGATGCGGTGATCGTCTCCACCGGCGGTCGCACGGTTTTGTCATAAGCGAATTCCACCAGCTCCCAGGCGACGATCTCGCGCATCGCGTCGCGCCCGCGCGCGGCGGTTGTCTCTGCGTGCACGAGCCGGCCGCCGCGCAGATAAACGATGCCGCTCTTGTTTTCCTTTACCATTTGAATCGCGCCGCTGCGCTGACTGAGACAACACATCTGCAAAAGATCGACAACGTGAAACAAATCGGGCGCGCCCACTTCCTCCTGCTCGGCCCGGCCGATCGCTTCGAGCAACGCCTCGCCGTCGATCGGCTCCGGAAACACTTTCGTTAGGCTCACGACCAGTTTTTGCTCGGATGTTTGATACGGCGGCAGAAACAATGTTTGCAGCGCGGGAAATGTTTCGCTCAAGGCCGCGCCGAGCGCGAGACCATCGAGATCCTCGGCCTGCAGTTGCGTGATCAGCAATCGACAACCCGAATGGCGTTTCCCCCAATCCATGGCCGCAGCCGCGCTGCCGGCGAAGTCACACTCATGCGCAGTGTAATCCTTCACCATTTGCACCAGTTGCTCGCCCAACTCAGCATCACGGTGCACGACGAGCAATTGCATCAGGGCGAAGAGGCGGTGTTAGGCGGCGGGAAGAGGTTGAGTAACTTCGTCGGGTCGGCGCGAACAGCTTGTAGTTTGTCACTATAATAGACGCGCACAATGTAGCCGAGATATTTTCGGTGGCCGGAATCGTCGGGCGTGGGCGCTTTCACCGGACGCGTTTTCTTTCCCGGAACGATCGCCTGCGCGGCGGCGGAGAGTGATTCCTCTTGCGATCGCGCTTTGTTCTTCGGTCGCACGTAGGTGACCGCGAGCACTTCCGCATTCGGCCCGGCCCAATCGTGGTTCGGAGTCAGCCATTCGTAATTTACGTCCGCGTCCGTGAGCTTGATGTCTTTGTCGTTCACCGTGTCATAGAAGAACACTTGGATCTTCACCTTGGTGTGATCGACCACCGTGCTCGCTTTTTTCTTTACCGCGATGCGCAACATCATGTTCGTCTCCGCGTCCGGGTCGGGCGTTTCGCTCGTCGTCACTTCGCTGATGCCGAAGGTCGATCCTTCCGGAACGCCCTCGCTCGTACGCGGCGCGGTTGTTGTCGCTTCGGCCACGCTCGCTTCCGGCGCCGGTGTCGCAGCCGCGCCCTTCTTCAATTTCAACATCGCCAATTCGTAAACCGAACCGGCGGACGGACCGATCTCTTGAACTTTGCGCCAGGTCTCGTTCGACCGGTCGTATTGGTCGATTGATTCGTAGATCGTCGCCATCTCCGCGAGAACATTCGCGTTTTTCGGATCGCTCTGCGCCGCTTGCTGCAAACGCGAGATCGCCGTCGTGGTATCGCCTTTCTCGCGCAACGCCGTTGCTTCTTTCAACAAACGATCCGCCGTCGACAATGTCGATGTTGCCGGAGATTGCGCGGCAGCCGCCACACTTGGCGCGGTTGATGGCGCCGGCGCTTCCATCGCTTTCGGCGCAGGCGTTGCCACCGATGCCACCTTTGGCGCGGTCGCCGTCGTCGGAGTCGCGACGCGCGGATAACGCTGCCCGACGTAATAGTAACCAACGCTGAAAAGTTCCGCCGCGGCCAGGAGAATGACCGTGCTGAGTCCGATGCGAAAACTCCAATCGATTTGCACGTTGGAAAACGGCATCGTCCGCATCGCTGCGGTTTCGGTTGCGAATGCCTTATCGAGAACGCTCATGAGTAGATGTCGATCTTAGCGCGAAATTTCGCTTTGGCTCAAAAGTTTGAACCCGGCCCCGAGCAAAACCGACGAAGCGCAATCGGTATCGTCCACATGAATCGCCAGCGCCGCCATCCCGCGCGGCCGCGTCAGCAACGGATAAGTGAAATGCACATTCACTTCCGCCATGAAAAGCGACGCGAGCAATTTGATCAATTGCGTCGCCACTTCGCGCAATTCCACCACGACTACTTCACAAACGCCGTACGCGATGTTGTGTTGCTTAAACAAATCTTCCACGCGCTCCGGATCGCTCACGATGATGCGCGCGATGGCCGAGTCGGTCGATTCCGAAACGCTCAGCGCCACGATGTGCGTGTGCTCCGCGTTCAACATCTTCACGATGTCGAGCATGGCGCCCACCTTGTTCGCGAGAAAAACAGAGAACTGTTTTACGAGCGGGCCATCAATCTTCGAGGTTGTTTCCGGTAAATCGAGCGGCATGTCCGGTTCGGGGGGCGGGGGAGGAAATTGCCCGCCGTGGGATTTGTTTGCAAACGGAATGTTCAGGCCCGCGGAAATGACATTGTCGATCTTGCGCGAGGCGTTCTAGATTCGGCGGCGACATGGAGGAGGAAAATCAGCTCATCGCCCAGCGGCGGGAAAAGCTTGCGGCCTTGCGCGCAAAAGGGATCGACCCTTTCCCACCAATCTCTTTTGAAACGTCCGGCTCGATCGCGGAGGTGCGCGAGAGGTTCAAGGAGGGCGAAACGTTGTGCGCGGCCGGTCGCATCACGGCGCATCGGGACATGGGCAAAAGTCATTTCGCCGATCTGCGCGACGCGACCGGACGGATTCAGATTTATCTTCACGCGAAAGAAATTGGCGCGGACAAGATCGACATCTTCAATTTGTTAGACCTCGGCGATTTCATTGGCGTCGAAGGCGAATGTTTTTTGACGAAGACGGGCGAGCCGACGCTGAAAGTAAAAACCTTCGAAGTGCTTTCGAAATCATTGCGGCCGTTGCCGGAGAAATGGCACGGGCTGCAAGATGTCGAAGCGCGATACCGCGAGCGTTATCTCGATCTTATCTCAAACGAAAATTCCCGGGAGGTGTTCGCGAAGCGCATCACCATCCTGCGCGAGACCCGCCGATTCCTGGAAGACCGTGGCTTTGCCGAAGTCGAAACGCCGATGTTGCAAAACGTCGCGGGCGGCGCGGCGGCCGAGCCATTCAAGACGCATCACAAGGCGCTCGGCATCGATCTCTTTATGCGCATCGCGCCGGAGCTTTACCTCAAGCGATTACTGGTCGGTGGATTTAACAAGGTGTTCGAACTCAATCGTAATTTTCGAAACGAAGGAATTTCGCGAAAGCACAATCCGGAATTCACCATGCTCGAAATTTATCAGGCGTATTCCGACTTCGAGAAGATGGCGGATTTGATCGAGGGGCTCATTTGTCATCTCGCGGAGAAAGTTTCGGGCGGCCTAACGATTCAGCACAAGGACGCGGACGGAAACGTCACCCGCACGATTAATCTTCAGCGGCCGTGGCGACGGGCGCGCTATGTCGATCTTGTGAAGGAAGCGGCGGGCGCGGATTGGTTCGACCTCACGGCCGAGCAACGCCGCGCGAAAGCGAAATCGTTAGGCTTGGAAATTCTGCCGCAGCACGCGGACTACGAAGTGACGCAACATGTGTTTGAAAAGCTCGTGGAAGAAAAAACGTTCGATCCGCTTTTCGTGACGCATTGCCCAAAGGAGTTGGTGCCGTTGGCGAAACAGAACAAGATCGACAACTCGTTAGTCGACGTTTACGAGCTCATCATCAACGGCGTCGAGATGTCGCCCGGTTACACCGAGCTGAACGATCCTGACGTGCAGCGCCAGCGTTTGCTCGAGCAAGCCGGCGAAGAAACGCAAAAGATCGACGAAGATTTTCTGCGCGCACTCGAGCACGGCATGCCGAATGCCGGCGGTCTCGGGCTCGGGATCGATCGCCTAACGATGATGCTGACCGGGGCGGAATCTATCCGCGACGTGATTTTGTTTCCGCTGTTGAAGCCGAAACTGTCCTAACCGGCCTTCGCCAGCTTGCGCGAATTTTGCTTTTCTTCGCCCGGCTGAAGTTTGCGGAAGACGACGCGAATTCCGGGATCGCGAATGGTTGCGCTCCAGCCGTGCGCTGCTGCGAATGCTTTGATGAGAATGTTACGCTGGTCGCGCAATTCGCGCGCAGCACTGACGATCGGCCAAATTGCTTGCAGGTCGTTTTCGAAAATGGTGCAGGACTTGTGATCTTTGAGGCGGTTGGTGATCTTTTGAACAAGTGATTCCATCCCGGCGGATCTTTCAGCGGCGGCCATTTAAAATCCAGCGTTATTTGTCGATCTTGGCAGTTGTCGATCTTGCGTTTAGCGCATGCCGCTGTCGCACATCCATTCGACTTTCGAGAATTGCGCGGCGGCAACATCAACCTCAAACGGCCCGCAACGTCCAATGCCTTTGGCCGCGCCTTTGCGGCTAATGGTGTAATGACCCGCGCCTAACGAAACGCGAAACCGTCCTTGCTCGTCAGTCTTGAAACTCGCGGCCGTGCCGCTTTCATTCGAGACCACAAATTCGGTATCGGCGAGCGGTCGCGAATTAGGAATGCCGACGCGCTCGGGTCCGCCATGGGCCGGACTAATACTAATGACGCCTTCGATTCCGCTCGCGCCCGCAGTCGGGGAAGGGGTTTGTGCGGCCACGGTCGAGCAGAGTAGAACGAGTGCCAGGACGAAGTGCATTCTCCCAAATTCTGACGATGGCCCGGGCAGTTTGTTCAGAAAGTTAGACGCCCGCGGTAGAGGGCCACTTCGCTGGGCGTTTGTAATGTGGCCCAGTCGCCATCGAGCCACATCGCGGTAAATGCGTAGCGTTCGCCCCGGTTCATGTGTACGCGTCGATGTGTGTAATGTGTTTTGCCGTATGCGCATGGCGAAGTTGATACGGACAACACGTGGTCGCCGGGATGGACGAGCGCCTGATACGCCGTGTTCAGCGGCAACATCGTCACTTGCACTCCATCGATGTAAACGTTGAGCGAAATGTCGGTGCCGAAATCAGCGATGCGGCGCACCACCAGGGTGGCGTTGTTTTGCCCGAGCGATGTGTCGCGGTACTCGGCCGAGCCGGCCCCGGCGTTACTTGTCGATCTTGCGCTAAAGAGGCAGAGACCAACGAGCAGGAGAATTCTTGAGGTGGTGAACTGGAAGGGTTTCATCCCTCAATTCTCCTGCCGTCCTGGGGGCGGCGTCAATTCTGTTTTCGTTAGCTATTTAATACAGCCGCGGCGATCTCGCTGCGCCTTCGAAACATTTGGCTGGATCGTGACGAAGGCGGATCAGGATTTTCGGGCGCGTGTTCATGGATGCTTTGTTTCGAAAGAAGAATCCGCTTTGGATGACGGCCCGACGTTCTTTTGACCCAATGAAAAAAAATCGGCGCGTCAGCAAAGAACTGACGCGCCGAAAATTGATTGTCGATCTTACGATCGTTTAATCGTTGTCTTCGACAATTACGCGGTCCACCAACATGTCGTTGCCTTCCTTGACATAGTGGACGCGCACCTTCGAATTCTTTCTCACCTTCGAGGCTTCGATCACTTTGCCTGACGGCGTGACGTAGGTGACGCTTTTGCTGAACTTGTAATGCACCGGTTCACCCGAGCCTGTGCTCAACACCAGCGCCGAACCCGGAGTGAATTCCGTGATCGTGCCGGACGATTCCGTCGTGGTCGTGGTCGACTCAGTCGTGCCGCCGGCGGTTGTGGTCTGGGTCGAGGTCGTGCTGGTTTGCGCAGTCGCGATCCACACCGATAACGCCATTACGCTAACAATTCCGAATAATGCCTTAATCATGATTTAGCCTTTCTGTTGTTGTGGTTCCAACTTGAGGGCGCCGCAACGCTTGCTGCGGCAGATCCTGTTGTTCTCTATTGGACGCGACCGCCTCCGCCTCTATTCGGACAAATTAAATTTTTGGGACGCGCCCCGCCTTCTCCGCGCGAATGTTTTTTGATGAATGACGAACTTCAGCGCCAGGGCGCAAATGTTTCTCTCTGGGAGGCGACGGCGACCTTTGATCCTTTGCAACCGCTCACCGCCGCTACCGAGGCTGACGTATGCGTCGTCGGCGCGGGCATCGCGGGAATGACCGTCGCCTACCTGCTCGCGCGCGAAGGCAGATCGGTTGTCGTGCTCGATGAACGTCCCGTCGGTTCCGGCATGACCGGACGCACCACCGCACATCTCGTGAACGCGCTCGACGACCGTTACTTCGATCTCGAACGCTACCACGGCAGCGAAGGCGCGCGTCTCGCGGCCGAAAGTCACACTGCAGCCATCGATAAGATCAATGAAATTGTCGATCTTGAAAAAATCGACTGCGACTTCGCACGCGTGGACGGATTTCTTTTCGCGCCGCCCGGTGGCTCGATGGAAGAACTCGACCGCGAGCTCGAGGCGTGTTTGCGCGCCGGTTTGCAAGTGAAGCACGTGCCGAAAGTGCCGCTCGATTCATTCGACAGCGGGCCCGCCATCCTGTTTCCCAATCAGGGACAATTTCATCCGTTAAAATATCTGCGCGGATTACAGCGCGCGATTCTGGCGCATGGCGGAAAAATTTTTACCGGCAACCGCGCGGTCGAATTTGAAGGCGGCGACAACGCGAAGGTGACTACGCAAGATCGACATGTTGTAAGATCGACATCGATCGTCGTCGCGACGAACACGCCGGTGAACGATCGTTACGCCATTCACACGAAACAGGCGCCTTACACCACTTACGTCGCCGTCTTCGAATGCAAGCGCGGGACGATTCCGCAAATTCTTTTCTGGGACACGGCCGAGACCGCGGAGAAGGAAAAACAATCCGGCGTGATTCCGTATCATTACGTCCGCACCGCGCCCGGCGGTGAAGATGTCGATCTTCTCATCGTCGGCGGGAGCGATCACAAAACGGGACAGGCCGATGATTTCGCCGACCGCTACAACTGGCTCGAGGAGTGGACGCGGAAACGATTCGACGTCGGCGAAATCCGTTACCGCTGGTCGGGGCAGGTGATGGAACCGACCGACGGCCTCGCCTTCATCGGTCGAAATCCCATGGACAAGGACAACGTTTACATTGCGACGGGCGATTCCGGCAACGGCATGACCCACGGCACCATCGCTGGAATGTTGATTGTCGATCTTATCAACGGTCGCGAAAATCCGTGGGCGAAACTTTATGATCCATCGCGCAAATCGCTCCGTGCCATCGCCGAATTCGCGAAGGAAAACATCAACGTGGCCGAACGTTTCGGCGATTACGTCACGCCGAGTGATGTGGATTCCGAAGATAAAATTCCGCGCGGAAGCGGGGCGCTCATTCGCGAAGGCCTAACGAAAGTTGCCGTCTATCGCGATGAAGAGGGCGCGGTCCATCGCCGTTCCGCGATTTGTCCGCACCTGAAATGCATCGTGCAATGGAACGGCAACGAAAAAAACTGGGACTGTCCCTGCCACGGCTCCCGCTTCGATTGCACCGGTCACGTCATCAACGGTCCCGCGATTTCGGATTTGGAGCCGATCGAAGAGTAATCTTACTTTTCGCTTGTCGCTTTCTTAATCGCTGTCGGGTCGTCGAGCAGAATCCATTCGATGATCGAAACCGGCAGGCTGCCGTTCTTGATCAAGTCGTCGTGAAATTGTCCGAGATTGAAATTCTCACCTTGTCGATCTTTGTAACGGCCTAACAAATTCATGATCTGCCATTTTCCGATGATGTAGCTGATTTTCTGATGCGGACTCGACGCCGCGCCCGCCGCTTCGCCCCGCGCCGCTTCCTCGTCCAAACCGCCCGCCTCCATGAAATAATTCACCGCCTGCTCGAACGTCCATCGGCCGGTGTGCAAGTTCACATCCACGCCGATGCGCGCGGCGCGATAACGCGACAAATGCAGCACCTGTCCCTGCGCCGGGGAATTGTCCGGATACAAACCGGTGCGCGATAACATTTCTTCGCCATACAAGGCCCAACCTTCGACAAAAACGCCGTCGCCATGTTGGCGGCGGATTTCGTTAGGCAAATGATTGGCGATCGACAACTGCATGAAGTGTCCCGGAATTCCTTCGTGTCCGAGGATCGGCCGCGGATCTTCGATTGCCGCGCGAATGTAAAAGTTTTTCGACTGTGGATTGTACGTCGGAATGAAAAAGAAACCGCCCGGGTCCTTGTCATAGACTCCCGGAGGATTCATGAAACCGCCGGGACTGGTCGGCTTGAATGCTTCCGGCAATTGCTTGATCTGAAACGGTCCGAGGTAATCCGGAATGGTGACAAGATGTCGATCTTTCAAGAACGCGATCATTTCCGCTTCGCGACTTTCGTATGCCTTTAAAAACGACTCCTGGTCTGGCGGAATGTTTTTGCTTCGCGCCGGATCGGGATCGGCCAGTTTGGGATCGGGCAACAACGCTTCGAGCGCGCGATAACGCGCCAGCTCAGCCCGGCCGATCGTCTCCACTTCCTTCGCGTCGAGCGGCAGGAGCAAAACGTGTTTGAGGTAGTAATTGTAATTTGCTTCGCCCATGGGCGCGAAATCGACCATCTTCGGCAGGCGCTTCTCCAGTTCGTCCGCGTACGAATGCATCGCCGCCGTCGCGGTTGCGCGCGCTTTGGCGAATTCCTCATGCTCGTTAGGCGCAAGATCGACATCTAACGCCGCCACGCTTTGATTGAAAAGCGGATCGACCGCGCGTGCCGATTCGATCGCCAGCTGCGCATACAGTTTTACTGGATTTTGCAGATTCGTTAGGCCTTGTTTCAACAACGCCGGCATCGCTTTCAATCGCGCCGTAGCCGCGAGCGCGCGTTTGCGCGGTGTGTCGTAATCTTTCTTCAGCAGGCTGAAAATCGCGCTCACGCATTCGCCGGTGTAGGTCTGCGGGTTCGTCCGCTCGAATTTCAAAACGCGCGTGTTGAAATCGACGCTCTCCAGCTGCGAACGAAAGAGTAGCGCGTCGATTTGATCGTCCTTCGACCAGTTGTCGATCTTGAGTGCGCGCACTTTGTCGAGCAACGCGCGCGTGCGTTTCGCGCGTTCGTCGATTTTCGCCGGCGAATAATCGGTCAGGCGATCGTCCCAAGTGTGAAGGCCGGCCTCGCTGCTTCCGGTCGGATTCTCCTGGTTGCGCCAGTCGTAATACTCCTTCGCCCAATTGCGCAACGCCGCCGCTTCCATCACGCCTTCATTTTTGTTCGTGATCAGCGTCTTGTCCGGCCGCGCCGGCGAACTCGTGCGCGTTTGCGCGCTAAGATCGACAATCGCCAAGATCGACATGGTGAACGTGAGCAGCACAGGAATTGTTTTCACATCGGGCATTTTGAACGGCGAAGCGCGCGTGCGAAAGTGTAAACCGTCGTGAAAACGCTCGGCATGCTCGCGGGGATGGGACCGGAATCGACCGTCGATTACTACAACCGCATCATCGCACTCTATCGCGAACGAAAACCCGACGGCAGTTATCCGCAGTTTGTGATTAACAGTGTCGATCTTGAAGAAGGCCGCGCTTTCATTGAGGGCGGCGATCTCGCCGGCCTAACGAAATTCTTGCTCGCAGGAATCGAAAAGTTGGCCCGCGCCGGATGCGATTTCGGCTTAATGGCCGCGAACACGCCGCATCTCGCGTTCGACGAGGTCGCGCGCGCATCACCCATTCCGTTGATCAGCATTGTCGAAGCGACGTGCACGGAAGTGAAGAAGCGCGGTTTGAAACGGCTTTGCCTTTTTGGCACGCGCTACACCATGCAGGCCGATTTTTATCCGAAAGTTTTCGTGCGCGAAAGCATCCAACTCATCCCGCCGCCGGCGGATGATCAGGATTACATTCACAAAAAATATTTCGGCGAACTCGTTCCCGGCAAATTTTTGCCCGAGACGCACGCCGGATTACTCGCCATCGTCGATCGCATGCGCGCAAAGATCGACATCGACGGCGTTCTTCTCGCCGGCACGGAACTGACATTGATCCTGCGCGAACCCGAGCATAACGGAATTCCTTTCATCGACACCGCCGCGATTCACTGCCAGGCGGCGGTCGCTCAGATGCTCGACGTATGAAACTTTGGCGAATTGCGTTACTGCTTGTGGCGATGAACGCGAGTGCCGCAGAAAAAATTCGGTATGTCGCTCTGGGCGATTCCTACACCATCGGCGAAGGCGCTTCGCCTAACGAATCGTGGCCGGCGTTGCTTACGCGGCACCTCAAAGCCGAAGGAGTAGATGTCGATCTTGCCGCGAATCCGTCGGTCACCGGTTGGACGACGCAGCAGTTGATCGACAACGAGCTGCCCATCTTTCGCAAAGAAAAACCGAACTTCGCGACGTTGCTCATTGGCGTGAACGATTGGGTGCAAGGCGTCGATGCGGAGAAATTCCGTAAGAATTTCAATCACATCGTCGAGGAGATGCTCGCGATATTGCCTAACAAATCGCGATTGCTGGTCGTCACCATTCCGGATTTCGGCGTCACGCCAACGGGAGTAAAGTACGCTCGCGGCCGAAACATTTCCGAAGGCATCGCCAGCTTTAACAAAATTATCACCGACGAATCGCAAAAGCGCGGGCTGCGCATTGTCGATCTTTTCCCGCTCAGCAAAAAGATGGGTGAAGACCGCTCGCTCGTCGCGGCCGACGGCCTGCACCCTTCGGCGAAAGCGTACGCCGAGTGGGAGCGGCTGATTTTTCCCGCAGCGCACGATTTGTTAGGTCGTTAGGCCCGGCCTGGAAATATGAGCGCGCGTTGGAAGACGGCCGCCATCGGAGTCGGTTTGGTGGTGCTGACATGGTGCGTGTTTGGACAAGTGTTGTGGTTCGATTTCGTCGGTTACGACGACGCGCTTTATGTGGCCGATAACGCTGCGGTCAACCACGGCCTAACGACGGCAGCGTTAAAGTGGGCATTCACGCATATCCACGCCGCGAACTGGCATCCACTGACATGGCTCTCGCACATGATCGATTGCCAGATTTTTGGATTGAATCCAGCCGGACATCATTTCGTTAACGTGTTGCTGCATTCCATTTCGGTCCTTCTGCTTTTCTTCGTCCTCAAATCGATGACCGGAAGTGTGGGTCGAAGCGCCGTGGTGGCCGGGCTTTTCGCGGTGCATCCGCTGCATGTGGAGTCGGTCGCATGGGTGGCCGAGCGCAAAGATGTTCTCAGCGGCGTGTTTTTCATGGCGACACTCGCGACTTACACGTGGTATACGCGTGCGCGCTCGCTCGCTCGCTACGCATTGGTCTGTGCGGTATTCGCCTGCGGACTGATGGCGAAGCCAATGTTGGTGAGTGTGCCAATCGTTTTGTTGCTTGTCGATTTTTGGCCTTTGCAGCGGCTGGAAAAGCAAACGTTTCGGAAATGCGTCCTGGAAAAAATTCCGTTAGGCACACTCGCCTTGATCTCGTGCGTTATCACGTTGTTCGCCCAGCACGATGCGATTTATCCCGCGGAAGCATTATCAATTTGGTCGCGCTCTGCTTTGGCGCCGATCGCGCTATTGACTTATTTGCGGCACACATTGTGGCCGACAAAACTGGCAGTCTTTTATCCGCTGTTGCCAGGAGACGTTTCGTTGATGCTGGGCCTGGGCGCGCTTGTGTTGATTGGTGCGATCAGCGCGGTCGCGATCCTGACGCGCAAACGTTATCCGTATCTGCTGACGGGATGGTTTTGGTTCGTGACGATGCTGTTACCGGTTTGTGGTTTGATCCAGGTGGGGTCGCAAGCGCACGCCGATCGCTACACTTATCTCCCGCATATCGGACTCTTCATCGGCGGGACGTGGTTTTTGTACGCGCTTTCCACGGCGGCGAAAATCCCGAGCATCGTGAGTTCGGCAATGGCGGCGATTATCATGTCGATCTTTGCTTTGTTAGGCTGGCAGCAATGTCATTATTGGCGCAACGCCGGGACGCTGTGGGAACACACCTTGTCGGTTACATCCAACAACGCCGTTGCGCACAATAACTATGCGCTCGCGCTCGGAAAAATCGGGCGTGATGACGAAGCGATCGCTCATCTGCAAACTGCTGTCGCCATTCGGCCCGCTTACGAACACGCCCAATACAATCTGGCGAACGCACTCCTCAATCGCGGCGAAATCGAGGCCGCGATCGACCACTACCGTGCCGCATTGGCCGCCGCGCCGGATTTTGTTCCGGCCCTGACAAATCTCGGCAATGCATTGTTGCAAGAAAATGAAGCGACCGCGGCCGCGGAGCTGTACCGAAAAGCGATCGCATTAGAACCGCGTGAAGCGACCAATCATTATAATCTTGCGGTGGCATTGGATCGAAGTGGGCAAACCGAAGCAGCCATTCGCGAGTACGAGCAAGCCGTCGCTTTGAATCCAGTTGATGTCGATGCGCAGCAAAATCTTGGCGACGCTTTGCGCCGCATCGGAAATCAAACCGAAGCAGAGAAACATTTGCGGGAAGCCGCGAAACTTCGCGCGCGTGCCGAAGACTCAACAAAAAATGGGCGGTGAGGGTTTCGAACCCCCGACCCCCTCGGTGTAAACGAGATGCTCTACCACTGAGCTAACCGCCCGCGCGAATCGCACATGTCGATCTTGCGCGGGCATTTTACACGTTGCGCCAGCGCCAGCAATGCCTCATGAATGCTGCGGCGATGAAGGAACGCTATTTCGACGATCTAAAAGTCGGCGATCGATTTCAATCCGACGCCTACGAAGTTCCGGGCGAAGCGATCATTGAGTTCGCGGAGAAGTTTGATCCGCAGAAATTTCATCTCAACGCCAATGAAGCCGAGCGCTCGATTTTCAAGGGTCTGGTCGCGAGCGGGTGGCACACGGCGGCGATCACGATGCGCTTGTTTGTGCGCACCCTGAATTTCGCCGAAGGCGCGATCGGTCTGGGCGTGGATGAATTGCGATGGCCGAACGCGGTGCGGCCGGGCGACCAATTGCGGGTCGAGACGGAGATTGTCGATCATCGCGTGTCGAAATCGAAACCAAATCACGGTGTCGTTAGGCTGCGCAACGTCACCACCAATCAGCGGGGCGAGATTGTGCAGACGATGTTCGCGCACGCGCTCGTGCCGAAACGCACTACGAACGCTTGAGCAACTTCATCATCGCTTCCGGATAACGCGAGCCGGCAAACGCATCTTTCGGCGCCACCTCCTCAACGCGCGCGAGATCTTCTTTCGTAAGATCGACATCTAACGCGCCAACATTCTCCTGAAGATATTTGCGCCGCTTCGTTCCAGGAATCGGCACGATGTCCGGCCCCTGCGCCAGCACCCACGCGAGCGCCAGCTGCGCCGGCGTGCAGCGTTTTTCCTTCGCGATTTCTTCCACCCGCCTAACGATGTCGAGATTACGCTGAAAATTCTCGCCCTGAAACCGCGGCGTCGTTTTGCGATAGTCGTCAGCGGGCAAGTCTTCCGGTTTCGTGATTTTACCGGTGAGAAACCCGCGGCCTAACGGCGAGTAGGGGACAAAGCCGATCCCGAGCTCGCGACATGTGGGCAACACTTCGTCTTCCGGATCGCGCGTCCAAAGAGAATACTCCGATTGTAACGCAGTGATCGGATGCACCGCGTGCGCGCGACGAATGTTCTCCGCGCTCGCTTCCGACAATCCGAGAAAGCGCACTTTGCCCTCGCGCACCAGCTCCGCCATCGCGCCGACCGTTTCTTCAATCGGCGTGTTTGGATCGACACGATGTTGGTAATACAGATCGATGCAGTCGATTTGCAGCCGGCGCAGACTGCCTTCGCAAGCCTGCTTCACATAATCAGGTTTGCCGTTGATGCCGACGAATTGCTGCTTCTCCGGGTCGCGCAAAATCCCAAACTTGGTCGCGATCACGACTTGTTCGCGACGACCGCGCAGCGCGCGGCCTAACAACTCTTCATTCGTATGCGGACCGTAAACATCGGCTGTGTCGAAAAAGGTAACTCCCAGTTCGAGCGCGCGAGCGAGGGTCGCGAGCGATTCTTCCTCATCGCGTCCGCCATAAAAATCGGACATGCCCATGCAGCCGAGTCCAATCGCGGAGACGACCGGACCGCCGCGGCCAAGTTTGCGTTGCTTCATACTCGTGTCATGTCGAGCGCAGTCGAGACATCTCTCACTGAGAACTCAATTAGAGATTCCTCGACTTCGCTCGGAATGACAGGATTGTTTTCCCCCTCCCGCGTTCAATGCGACCGATTCGTTTCGCGCGCAAGATCGACATCGTCTTTTTCGCGTCGCGCTCGGCCACAATCGCGACCATGCCAATGCCCATGTTGAAGACCTGATACATCTCCGCAAGATCGACATCTCCTTTTTCGCGGATCATTTCGAAAATCGGTGGAACGCGCCACGACTTCGTGTCGATGACGGCGTCGCAATTCTTCGGAAGCACGCGCGGGAGATTGTCGATCAAACCGCCGCCGGTGATGTGGGCGAGGCCTTTTAGGATTCCGTTAGGCACTTTTGCGAGCAGCGGCTGATAATTTTTGTGCACGCGCAAGAGTTCATTGTCGATCTTGCGCGAACGCGGCAAAACTTTTCGGGCTAATGAGTAGCCGTTGGTGTGTAACCCATTCGAAGGCAGCCCGAGCACGACGTCGCCGGGTTTGATTGTCCATCCATCAATCATTTTTCTGCGATCGACCACGCCGACGATGCAACCCGCGAGATCGTATTCGCCTTTTCGATACATTCCCGGCATTTGCGCAGTTTCGCCGCCGATGAGCGCGCAGCCTGCCTCGCGGCATGCGCGCGAAAACCCACGCAGCAATTGATCGAACACGCGCGGCTCAAGTTTTTCGCAGCCGATGTAATCGAGAAAGAACAACGGACGCGCGCCGACGACGGCGATGTCGTTGAGGCAGTGATTCACGAGATCGGCGCCGACGGTATCATGTCGATCTAACGCGAATGCGATTTTCAATTTCGTGCCGACACCGTCGATGCTCGAAACCAGAATCGGATCGCGCATTCCCGTGAACTGCGCGCGAAAGAGTCCGCCGAAGCCGCCGATCTTTCCGAGCACGTTCGTGCCGTGCGTTTGCCTAACGAGCGATTGAATGCGCGACTTGAGCTTGTTGCCAAGATCGACATCTACTCCGGCGCGTGCGTACGCTTTTTTCTTTGGCACGCGTTACTTCAAGTCCGCGAACAACGTCGGGTGCGCTTCCTGATCGGCGAGCGCACGCGAACGGTTCTCTCGTTTTTCCATGATGAATTTGTCGAGCGCGGGATCGACGGGGAGGGGATATTGGCCGTTGAAACAGGCGAGACAAAATTCGTTCACGTTGCGCCCGGTCGCGCGCACCATTCCTTCGACATCGAGGTAACCGAGGCTGTCGACGTTGAGATACTCGCAAATTTTCTCCATCGACATCTGGTTCGCGATTAACTTTTCGGGATCGGGAAAATCGATGCCGTAGTGGCAGGCGAAACGATGCGGCGGACAGCTCACGCGCATGTGCACTTCCTTCGCGCCGGCTTCGCGCAGATTGCTGACACGCGCGCGCGAGGTCGTGCCGCGCACGATGGAATCATCGACCACGACCACGCGTTTTCCTTCCACCATCTCTTTGATGAGATTCAATTTCACGCGCACATTGAAATCGCGGATGAGCTGGCTCGGCTGCAAAAAGGTGCGGCCGATGTAGTGATTCCTAACGAACGCGTGCGCGAACGGAATATTTAATTCCTCGGCGAATCCGAGCGCGGCGTAGTTGCCCGAGTCCGGCACCGGCACGACAAGATCGGCATCGGCCGGAAACCGGCGCGCGAGCTCGCGACCCATTTCCATGCGGACTTTGCCAACGTTCACGCCGCCGACGATGCTGTCCGGCCGCGCGAAGTAAACGTATTCGAACATGCAAAAGGCCGGCTGCTGCGGTTCAAATGGAAATTCCGAGCGCAATCCGTCTTCGCTGATGATCAGCACTTCGCCGGGGGCGACCTCGCGAATAAACTGGGCGTGAATCAAATCCAGCGCGCAGGTTTCGGATGCGAGAACGTAGGCGCCATCGAGTTTGCCGAGACAGAGCGGACGCCAGCCGAACGGATCGCGCACAGCGATGAGCTCGCGCTCGCTCATGATGAGAAGCGAAAACGCGCCTTTCATCCGGCGCAATGCGCCTAACGGATTGTCACCGTTGTTCGAGGGTTGCGCGAGCAAATGCAAAATGATCTCGCTGTCGGCCGTGGTTTGGAAAATGGAACCTTTGCGCTCGAGCTCGTCGCGCAGAAGATCGGCATTGATGAGATTGCCGTTGTGCGCGATCGCCATCTGTCCCCGCACGCAATCGACCACGAACGGTTGCGCATTTTTGATCGTGCTCGTGCCGGTGGTCGAGTAACGCGTGTGACCGAGCGCGCGAGTGCCTTTGAGTTTCCCTAATTCGTCCTGCCCGAAGACTTGCGAGACCAGCCCCATGTCTTTGTGCATGACAAACGATGTGCCCGGGCCGTTGCTCGTGACGATGCCGGCGCTTTCCTGGCCGCGATGTTGCAGCGCGAACAAGCCGTAATACGTCAACACCGCGGCGTTCGGATGACCGAAAACGCCGAACAATCCGCACTCGTGTTGCGGGAGCGTCGTGCGATCCGCCGGCTCGCTATGAGTCAAAGTCTGGGGAGGCATTTTGGGTCTAGCGAAACATTCACGATTGATAACCAATCACAAGCGCGGAATTCGCTCCGCGCTCCACGCCATCGCTTGCATCGTGCTCTCCGCCGGCGCGGCGCCAAATCGCTCCGCGATTTTTTCGCCAACCGCGCGAATGACATTGTCGATCTTGCCGCCGCGTTCTTCGATCGCGGTCGAAACCGGATTGCCGCGCACGAGACCGATCGCGAATTCACCGGCCGATTGCGCGCGCAAGGGCAATGTCACGAGCGAAGACTCGATCGCATCGAAGCCAGCTTTCTTGAGCGCACCGCGAATCATCCGCGCGTCGTGCATGCTGAATGGAATTTCGTAAAACGTTGGCGGGTCGCGATCGAAGAAGGACGCGATTGTCTCGTGCGCAATTTGCGCGAACGGATTCTTCTCCATCGAATCCCAGACATTGAAAACGAACGCCCCGCCCGCGCGTAAGACGCGATAGGCTTCGCGCATGGCCGCTTCCTTGTCCGGCGCGAACATCAAACCGAATTGGCAAACGACCACGTCGAACGTTTCATCGCCGAACGGCAACGCGCTCGCGTCCGCCACTTCCCATTCGAGATCTTTCGCGCCACTGAATTTCGCGCGCGCATAATCGAGCATCGGCGCGTTCAGATCGGTCGCGACAACGTAGATGTCTTTGCCGAGTTGTTGGCGCAGTTGCCGCGTCAGGATTCCGGTGCCGCACGCAATTTCTAAAACGCTTCGCGGTTTGCGCGATTCCAAACGCTCGACCAAATCGCGCGCAAACGGTTCGAACAAAACGGGGCCCAGATAGCGATCGTAATTTTCCGGGATCGATCCGCTAAAGACGACGTTTGGATCGGCCGTCATAAACTCGGGATACGCTCGGCCGAGGCGTCGCCCTCGACCGCGCGCGCGATGGCGTTCCACCAATCGTCGTGAAGATCGACAATCGGCCAGGAGAATTTCTGATCGTTTACGCGAATCCTCAGCGTATCGCCACCGACCTGGCCAAGTTGCTGAAATGGAACCTTGTGTTCGCGCAAGATCGACATCGTCTTTTCGAGATTGTCACGCGCAATGGAAATGACAATGCGCGATTGCGCCTCCCCAAACAGAACTGTGGCGGCAGGCGTCTCGCCTGCGGCAAGATCGACCTCCGCGCCGAAAAGTTTCTGCGGATTGAAACATGATTCCGCCAGCGCAACCGCGAGGCCGCCTTCGCTGCAATCGTGCGCGCTCTTGATCACACCCGCGCGGATCAATTCGCGCGTCGCGTTTTGAACTTCGATCTCTCGCGCAAGATCGACATGTGGAACCGGGCCGATTTTTTTGCCGTGACAAACTTTCAAGTAGCGCGATCCGCCGAGCTCATTCCCGATCTCGCCGACGAGAATAATCGCGTCACCTTCGTCTTTGAACCATTGCGTGGTGACATGCTCGACCTTGTCGATCAAACCGACCATTCCGACCGTCGGCGTCGGATCGACCACGCCGGCGGGGCTCTCATTATATAAAGAGACATTGCCGCCCGTGACGGGTGTGCCAAAGGCGCGGCAGGCTTCGGCAACGCCTTCCACTGCTTCGCGCAGTTGCCAGAAATTTTCCGGTTTGTAGGGATTGCCGAAGTTCAAATTGTCGGTCACGGCCAGCGGCTTCGCGCCGGAGCAAGTGAGATTTCGCGCCGCTTCGGCCACGGCGATCTTTCCGCCTTCGCGTGGATCGAGTGCGCAGTAGAGCGAATTGCAATCGGTTGTCGCGGCCAAAATCTTGTTCGCGTATTTTACTTCAAACACCGCCGCGTCGGAGCCCGGCCTAACGAGTGTGCCGGTGCGCACGGTGTGATCGTACTGGCGATAGACCCAGTTCTTCGACGCGATCGTCGGGTCGCCCAGAGTTTGGCGCAGAGAATTCACCACAGAGGACACGGAGCTGACAGAGATTTTTTTCAATAGCTCCGCGCCCTCCGTGTTCTCTGTGGTTGGTTTCCTGACTTCACGCGAATAAAGCGGCGCTTCATCCGCCAGCGGCTTCGCCGGAATTTCCGCGGCGATGCTACCGTTGTTCCGTACGCGCATGATTCCGTCGTCGGTCACACGCCCAATTTCCGCGCACGGCACGTCCCACTTCTCGAAAATCTCCCTAACGACATCTTCCTGGCCGCGTTTGGCGATGATCAACATCCGTTCCTGCGATTCGCTCAACATGATTTCATACGGGGTCATGCCGGGCTCGCGCTTCGGAACTTTGGCGAGATCGATTTCGATACCGGTGCCGCCGCGGCTCGCCGTCTCACATGTCGAACACGTTAGGCCGGCCGCGCCCATATCTTGAATTCCGGCAACGGCATCGCGTTGCAAAAGTTCGAGACAAGCTTCGAGCAAAAGCTTTTCCTTAAATGGATCGCCGACTTGAACGGCGGGGCGGTCCTCTTTCGATTCTTCGGTCAGCTCGCGCGATGCAAACGCCGCCCCGGCCAATCCGTCGCGTCCGGTTTCCGCGCCCACGTAGAAAACCGGATTGCCCACGCCGCGAGCAGCACCGCGCGCGAGTTGATCGTGGCGCAGAACCCCGAGACAAAAAACATTCACCAGCGGATTGCCTTCAAAACTTTCGTCGAAATAAATTTCGCCGCCGACGGTGGGGATGCCGATGCAGTTGCCGTAGTGCGCAATTCCCGAGACCACGCCAGCGAACAAGCGGCGATTCGTTTTCAGATTCGGGCTATCGCCGGTGATCGGTCCGAAGCGCAGCGAGTTGAGACAAAACTCCGGCCGCGCGCCCATGGTGAAAATGTCGCGAATGATTCCGCCCACGCCGGTGGCCGCGCCTTGAAATGGCTCGATCGCGCTCGGGTGGTTGTGACTCTCGATCTTGAACGCGATCGCCCAACCATCTCCGATATCGACCACGCCCGCGTTTTCTTCGCCCGCCCTAACGAGTATGTTTGGACCGGTCGTGGGAAATTTCTTCAGCTCTTTGCGCGAGTTTTTGTAGGAACAATGCTCGCTCCACATCACCGAAAAAATTCCGAGCTCGGTAAAATTCGGCTCACGGCCGAGGATTTTTTTGATGCGTTCGTATTCTTCCGGCGTCAATCCGTGCTCCGCCACAAGTTCCGGCGTCACCGTTAGATCGACAATCGTATCTGGCATCGATAACGCGACCTTATCGAATCAAAGCTTGCGCACAATTGCGCAGTTCGTGTCGAATAGGCACTGCCGCGTCAGTGTCTAATTAAGTAAGAGAAAGGACATGATGAAACACCGCATTCTTGGTTTCGCTTTTTCCGCGCTGGTCGCATGCACGTTTGTGCAACCGACAGAGGCGGGTCCGATTCAAGTGGTCGCGAACAAAACCGCCAACGTTGCCCACAAAGCCGCTTACCGGATCGACAGGCATGTCGTTCGCCCGACCCGACGCGTGATCGCGCGCAACACGCCGCGATAATTTATCGGATCGAATATTCACCGCGGTTGGTGAGTCAAAGATCGAAACAGCTTGGCCTGCACTGGGACGCGGGCATTAACCAACAGGAGGACAAATGAACAAAGGTATTCTTACCATCGCTTGTGCGTTGATCGCGCCCGTCGCGTTCGCGCAAACAAGCACAACCACCACCGAACAAACAACCACCACGGCGCCGACGACCACGACGACCACTGAGTCGACCACTTATTCGGCCGGCACGGTGACAACGTATGAACCGGGCAAGACCGTCGTCGTGAAGAGCGACCAGGGTCCGGTCAGCTTTGCGCTCGGCACCGCTGCGCGCGTTGTTGATGGCGCGGGCAAAATCGTGACGGCGCCATTGCGCGCGGGTCAGAAAGTGCGCGTTTATTACACCGGCACAGGTGAAAAGCGCGTGGTTGAGCGCGTGATTGTCGAAGACTAAGATCGACAACAACGTTTAATTCGAGAGCCGCAGGATCGCGAGGTCCTGCGGCTTTCTTATGTCGATCTTGCGCGACGTTTGCGTTCACCGCGCACATCTGGGAACATTATCGCGTGAGTTTCGACCTGAAAGAAATCATCGCCGCGCGTCTCGGCGAAAATTATCAACTGCACGAGAAGCATCTCAATCGCACGCTCGTACAGGCGCAACGCGTCATCGGTTTCGATAAAGTCTATGCCCGCGCCGAGGGCGCATATCTCTACGACATGGATAACCAGGCCTACCTGGATTTCCTGAGTGGCTATTCCGTTTTCAACATCGGCCGCAATCACCCGACGGTGAAACAAGCCATCCGCGACGTGCTTGATCTCGATCTTCCGAACATGGTGCAAATGGATTGTTCGCTGCTGAGCGGACTGCTGGCCGAAGCCCTAACGAAACGCGCGCCGTCACATCTCGACGCAATTTTCTTTTGCAACTCCGGAACGGAAGCGATGGAAGGCGCCTTGAAATTTGCGCGCGCCGCGACCGGACGGAAACGCGTGGTGTCGCTCGCGAGTGCGTTTCATGGATTGAGTCTTGGTTCGCTATCGTTGATGGGCTGCGAAAGTTTCACCGAAGGTTTCGGCGAATTGATGCCGGGCTTCGACACGCGTGTCGCGCTGGATGACCTCGATTCGTTAGATCGACAATTGCATTCGCGCGATGTCGCAGCGTTCGTGATTGAAACTGTTCAGGGCAAAGGCTGCCAAACGCCGAAGAGCGATTTTTTCATTCGCGCGCAGGAACTTTGCCGCAAGTACGGAACGCTGCTGATTTCCGACGAAGTCCAAACCGGACTCGGCCGCACCGGAAAAATGTTTGGGTTCGAACATTGGAACCTCGAGCCCGATATCATCACGCTCGCGAAAACGTTGAGCGGCGGTTACGTGCCGTGCGGCGCGATCATGACCCGGCGCGAGATTTATCAAAAAACTTTTTCGCGGATGGACCGTTGCGTTGTCCACTCGACCACGTTCGGTCGCAACAATCTGGCCATGGCGTGCGGACTCGCCTCGCTCGAAGTGATCGACAATGAACATCTCGTCGAACGCTCGGCCAAAATGGGCGCGCTCTTGATGGAAAAGATCGACAAGTTGAAAGCGAAACATTCGTTCATCAAAGAAGTGCGCGGAAAAGGTTTGATGATCGGGATCGAGTTTCATGAACCGACCGAGTTCAAGCTCAAGATGGCGTGGAAACTTTTGCACAAGATCGACAAGGTGCTCTTCGCGCAAATGGTCGTGACGCAAATGTTGAGCAAGCACCGAATCCTTACGCAGGTCGCCGGCCACGCCATGGACGTGATGAAAATTCTGCCGCCGCTCATCATCGGCGAAAAGGAAGTCGATATGTTTGTGAACGCGCTCGATGACGTCCTGACCGAATGCCGCAAATTCCCCGGGCCGATGTGGGAACTTGGAAATAATTTCGTGCGCGCCGCGCTCGGCTCTCGCGGCGGCTCCGCAAGATCGACAACTACCGTTTCGGCCTAACAATGGCCGAATTCGAACGACGCACTCCTCGCGGAGTTGAGCCGCGCCAAAATCCGGCGTCAAAGCACGTCAACGTCGAGACGCGCCCGCAAGCCGCGTCGAAGAAAGTCGAACGCGATCGTCTGAGCTTTTTGCAATTCGCGGCCGAGCCGACGCGTTACGACAAGATGCCGTATCGTCGCTGCGGCGCATCCGGATTGAAGCTCCCTGCGATCTCGTTAGGCGCGTGGGAAACCTTCGGCGGCTATCGCGGGCCCGAGATCGCGCGCGAATGCATCTTCCGCGCGTTCAATCTCGGCATCACGCATTTCGATCTCGCGAACAATTACGGACGCCCGCCCGGTAAAGCGGAGACGGTGGTGGGCCGCATTCTTTGCGAAATGCCGCGGGACGAGATGATCATTTCGACCAAGGCCGGGTTCGACATGTGGCCGGGCGCATACGGCCGCGGTTGCTCGCGCAAGAGTTTGGTCGCGAGCATTGACCAATCGTTAGGCCGCCTCGGGCTCGACTATGTCGATCTTTTCTACGCGCACCGCGCCGACCCGGAAGTGCCGCTCGAAGAAACGCTCGGCGCACTCGACCACATCGTGCGCAGCGGTAAAGCGCTTTACGCCGGCGTGAGCAATTATCCGGGCAAACTCTTGCAGGAAGCGACCGGCCTAACGAGACACTTTCGTTTGGCGCCGATCGTGGCCGTACAATCAAGTTATAGTTTGCTGCGGCGAACGGCGGAAACGGATTTGTTTCCAGCGGCGCGCGAAAGCGGCGTCGGGGTCATTGCTTTTTCGCCGCTGGCGCAGGGATTACTCAGCGCCAAATATCTTGAGGAAATTCCGGAGGAGTCGCGCGCGGCGCGACTCTGGAGCGAAGAACAACGCCGTCGATTTTTCGCGCCCGAGTTAAAGCAACGCGTGGTGAAACTGAACGAAATCGCGAAAGCGCGCGGACAAACGCTGCCGCAAATGGCGATCGCGTGGATTTTGCGTTGTCCGGAAATTTCCAGCGTTCTCATCGGCGCGTCCGATGTCGATCAAATTGAAGAAAACGTGAGGGCGCTGGAAAATTTGAGATTCAGCGAAGATGAATTTCGGAAGATCGACGACGCGCTGAGAATGTAATTGTCGATCTTGCAGGTGAGGCGTACGGTTACGCATGAGCACTGCTGTTGCGGAAAAGAAGACGACGAAATTGAGTCAGCTCGAGCAGCTGAAGAAATTCACGAAAGTCGTCGCCGACACGGGCGACTTCGAATCAATTCGCGGTTTCAAGCCAGAGGACGCGACGACCAACCCGAGTTTGATTTACGCGGCGACGCAGAACGAAAAATATTTTCATTTGCTCGATGAAGTTCTGGTCGATCGAAAAAATTCCGGACTGAGCGGTGCCGCGCAAATTGACGACATCATCGAGCATCTGCTGGTGAAATTCGGGAGCGAGATGTTGAAGATCATTCCCGGACGTGTCTCGACCGAGACCGATGCGCGATATTCATTCGATACGCAGATTTCGATCGCGAAGGCGCGGCAGCTGATCAAGCTTTACGAAGATCGACATGTTCCGCGCGAGCGCGTGCTGATTAAAATCGCTTCGACCTGGGAGGGAATCGTCGCGGCGGAGCAACTGCAGAAGGAAGGAATCAAATGCAACCTGACCTTGATGTTCTCGCTGGTGCAGGCGGTGCGTTGCGCGGACGCGAAGGTGCAACTCATCTCGCCGTTCGTGGGACGGATTTACGATTGGTACAAAGCGCACGAGAAACGCGATTACACCGGCCCGGAAGATCCGGGCGTGCAATCGGTGCAGGAGATTTACACCTACTACAAGAAGTTCGACATCCCGACCGAAGTGATGGGCGCGAGCTTCCGCAACGTCGGACAAATCCTGGAGCTGGCCGGTTGCGATTGCCTAACGATCTCGCCGGAATTGATGGAGGAGTTGGCGAAATCGAACGAGCCGGTGGAGCGCAAGCTTACACCGGAGAAAGCGAAAGCGGCGAAGATCGACAAGTTGCAACTGGACGAAAAGAAATTCCGCTGGCTGCTAAACGAGAACGCGATGGCGACGGAGAAATTATCGGAAGGCATTCGCAAATTCGCGGCCGACATCGTGAAGCTGGAGAAGTTCGTCGCGGGCAAGCTGAAATAATTGTTCAACGTCGTCCTGGTCGAGCCGGAGATTCCGCCGAACACCGGCAATGTGGCGCGATTGTGTCTGGCGACGCAATCGACCTTGCATCTCGTTAGGCCGTTCGGGTTTTCGCTGGACGATCGGCAACTCAAGCGCGCCGGACTCGATTATTGGGAAGATGTCGATCTTCGCACGTGGGACTCGTTTGCGGAGGTGCAGCAGGCAAATGTTGCCGCGCGTTATTTTTTTCTAACGACGAAAACGAAACGCGCCTATCACGAAATGAAATTTAAGCGCGGCGATTTTCTCGTGTTCGGTCGCGAGACGAAAGGGCTGCCGGAGTCGCTTCTTGCCGCTAACATCGACAATTGCCTGACCATTCCAATGCACGGCACCCGCAGCCTGAATCTGGCGACGGCAGTTGCGATTGTTCTCTTCGAAGCCGTGCGGCAGCAGTCAGCGTCGCGCTAATTGGGCTGAATATTGCGCGGGGCGCCGTGTCTAAGTTGAAAGAAGAAGAGAACCTCGCGCGAAATCGCGGGTTCAATCACAAACAGAGGAAACAATTCAGGTAACATGAAAACAATTCGAAATCTTATTTACTGCGGCACGCTCGTGCTGGCGCTCAGCGCCTATGGAGCGAAGGCCGACAATGACGGACGCGGCAAAGCGAAGACGCGAAAAGGGTCAGCGCAAACCACGGCGTCCGTTAACACGGGCGCGGCCGTGCACACAAATCGTATGCATCACAACGCGAACGCGCAATTAAGCACGAACGCGTCGGTGCATCATCGCAACGCGCGTCTCAGGACCGAGGCGAGCGAACACAACGCCGCCAGGTTCAACAACACCACGAAAATTAACAAAACCAACGTGGTCAACAGGACGGTGGTAAATCGCACTCGTGTTCGCAATGTGAAGATCGTGAACAACTGGAAGACGACGCGCTTCAACGGCGCGCAATATGTCGTCTTCCGCAATTACCATCGCCAATTCCACCCATCGTGGTGGTGGCGCAATCACTACAACCGCGTCGTCTTTGTCGGCGGCGGCTGGTGGGCGTGGAACGACGGTTGGTGGTATCCGGCCTGGGGTTATGCACCCGGCATCACCTTTGCATTCGATGGGCCGATCTACGGCTACAACGGTTGGTCGCCGGATCGGGTGACAATCGCGGTGCAAGAACAGTTGCAGCGCGACGGCTATTACGATGGCCCGATCGATGGCGTGCTTGGAACTTATACGCGACAAGCGATCGCGGCCTTCCAGGAAGATCACGGCCTGGCCGTGACCTCAGCGATCGATGAACCGACGTTGTCGACACTCGGCGTAGCGTAAGATCGACAATCGCATTTACAGAAGCCGCGCGGTCGCAAGCCGTGCGGCTTCTTGTTGTACCGCGGAACTTTTCGCAGGCGAACCGGTTGAATATGTTGGATGGTTAGAAAGTCAGGAGGCAAAGAATTTATGAAAGCAATTTTCATTTCGCTCGGCGTCATCGCGCTCGCCACCGTCGTCCGGGCCGAGCCGCTCGATGCGAACACGCCGCGGCGCGGTAAGAACGCGCAACAGCAGTCGAGCACCCAAACGCAACAGCAAGTCGTGACGCCGAAGGTGCACGCCCAAATTCGCGGCAAGGGGAACGGGCAGTTAAACACGAATACGCAGTTGAACACGCAGCAGAACTTTTCGCGCGCTCGATTCCACAAGTTCGATCAGGACGGCGCCGGCAATGCCCAGGCAAACATTCGCGCCGGACGTGTGCGCCGTTTCGAGCTCAATCAACGGAACGTGGAGAAGATCGAGAAGGTAAAATTCCGCAACGAAAACCACATCGTGGGTGCGGAAAAATGGCAGGGCCAGAAATACGCCGCGTTCCGCAATTACCGCGCGCAATGGCACGACCGCAATTGGTGGCGGAATCATCACAACCGCATCATCATCGTCTTCGGCGCGCCATATTATTGGGACGCCGGTTGGTGGTATCCGGCGTGGGGTTACGATCCCTACGCCAACTATTATTATGATGGGCCGATCTACGCCTACAACGATCTCCCGCCCGATCAGGTCGTGGCCAATGTGCAGGCGTCCTTGCAGGAACAAGGCTACTACGAAGGCGAGATCGATGGTGTGCTCGGACCTTTGACCCGCGCCGCCATCGCTGCCTATCAACAAGATCACGGGCTCTATGTCACGTCGGCGATTGATGAGCCGACCTTGGAAGAGCTCGGCATGACGTAAACAATTCCCGCCAAACCGAAGCCGCCACGGTCACCTCCGTCGGCGGCTTCGTCATGTACGGAGAGGACGATGTCGATCTTTTAGGATGTCGATCTTGCGCAGCGCGAAATCGACTCCACGGGAAAGCGGAATAGGGTATGAATGCGCATGGGAAAAATTCTGCTCTTCTTTGCGATCACGTTGCGTTGTGTTCTCGCAGCGCCTGAATACAAAGCCTCGACGCAAATCCCCATAGGCGGCGAAGGCGGCTGGGACATTCTCACCATCGATGACGCGGCGCGGCGTCTATACCTGTCTCACGCCACGAAAGTGATCGTGCTCGATATCGATACGAACAAAGTTGTCGGTGAAATCAATGACACGCCCGGCGTGCATGCCTTCGTCGTCGCGCCGGAGCTGCAGCGCGGATTTTCATCCAACGGTAAAGAGAACAAATCGAGCATTGTCGATCTAACGACGATGAAGACGATTCAGAAGGTCGATGTCGGTGAGAATCCGGACGCCATCGCTTACGATGCGCAGCGCGGTCAGGTTTACATTTTTAATCACAGCGGAAATTCCGTCACCGTGTTGACCGGGAAAGATGGAAAGGTGCAGGCGACGATTCCTCTTGGTGGTAGTCCTGAATTTCCCGCGGTCGATTCCGCGGCGGGTCGCATCTACATCAATCTCGAAGACAAAAGCGAAGTCGCAGTAATTGATACGGCCAAGCGCGAGGTGACCGCTCGTTGGCCGCTTGCCCCCGGCGGAGAACCGACCGGCATGGCATTCGATGCCGCGCATCACCGACTTTTCGCGACATGTCATAACAAGTTGATGGTGATGCTTGATACCGATTCCGGAAAAGTCGTGGGGCAGGCGCCCATCGGAAGTGGAGTCGATGGCTGCGCCTTCGATGAAAAATTGCAGATCGCCTTCGCCTCGTGCGGGGAAGGAGTCGTGACCGTCGTGCAGGAAAAATCGCCTAACGAGATGGTCGTCGTTCAAACTCTACCGACGCAGCGCGGCGCGCGCACAATCGCGCTAGATCCCAAAACTCACCGCATCTTTTTGCCTACGGCAGATTTTGGCCCACCCTCTTCGCCCAATGGCAGGCCCAGCGTCGTGCCTAACACGATGCGCCTGCTCGTTTATGGTGTGGAGTAAGCCAGAGCGCCGTTCTGTTCTTCTGGTTCTGTTCGGTGCGACGGCGCGCTTAACCTTCGCTCAAGGCGGACCGCCCATGATTACCGACGACCCGGGCACGCCGGGCAAAGGGCGTTGGGAAAACAATCTTGCCATTGCGTTCGAGCATCGCCCTAACGAATGGTCGATCTATGCACCAGCGATTGATCTGAACTACGGCTGGGGGGATCACGTTCAGTTAACTCTTCAAACTTCGGCTGCACTTTTGCAGCGATCGGATCATGGGCCCGTCGACGGTTTGGGCGGAACGGAGGCAGCGTTGAAATGGCGTTTCCTCGACGAAGATTCCAACGGCGTGGATGCTTCAATGTTTCCCCGCATTATCTTCAACATCACCCAATCCTCGGTGCGTCGCGGGTTGTCTGAGGACGGAACTCGATTTCAGATTCCGTTTCAGGTCGCGAAGAAAGTTGGATCCGTCGACCTCGACTGCGAGTTCGGTCCGCTGGTGAGCACGGTCGGTCGGAGCGAGTTCCTGGCTGGCGTGGTGGCTGGTGTCGATCTTACGAAAAAGACTTCGCTTATGGCCGAAGTGCATGCGACTTCGCGCACAAATTTAACGCGCGACGTGGTATCGCTAAATGTTGGTTGGCGCCATACTATTAACAAACATGCGATCTGGATCGCCTCGTTAGGCCACGAGGTTCACTCCCGTACGGGCGACCCACTGGCGTTCGTGGGTTATTGCGGTGTGCAATTGTTATACTGATCAATGCGTCCTTGAGGCGGGCTTCTGCGGAACGATTAGGATGAGCGCGACAATGACGACGAGAAGCGCAAGCGATGCCGTATAGCGACTGAGCGCGAGTCCACCCTTGGCAATGGGTTTATCGAGAAAATCGCCAACCACGGCCCCGAGCGGGCGCGTTAAAATGAAAGCCGCCCAGAACAAAACCGCCCGGGACAAGCTTGTAAAATAATAGAGCAGAGCGGCGACGAGAAGCAGACCGCCGAAGATGAGCGCAGCGCCGAGATAGCCTGTTTCGTTTGTGTCCGCGACCCAATCACCCAAGGCCGTTCCGAGAGTTTGGGAAAACATGATGGTTATCCAATAGAACATCTCGATCTTCGGCCGGTTGACTGTCTCAATGGAGATACTCCCGGTCGATACTCGCCACACGAGCAATGATGCGACAACGCAAGCGAGCAAGATGGCGGAGCCGCCGGTGTAACCAATTCCTAACGACCGATCGCAATAGTCGGCCAGGGTTGTTCCGACAGTTGTGGTAGCGACGATCGTTAGCCAATACAGAAACGGATGAAAGTTTTTCGCTTTGATCTGAACCAGGACTGCCACGAGAAAAATGACACCGAAGATGAGGGTGCCGATTAAATAGCCAGTGCCTTTCGCGGCCGCGGTCGTTTCTCCTAACCACGACATTGTCACGGCGTCGCCTCCCGTTTCGCCAAGAGTTGTCGCCAGAATCTTGATAATCCAAAAAAGCAGCGTGACCTGCGGAACCTTGGCCACAAATTCAGATACTCTTTCTTTCATTAATGCCGATACCTCCCGGTTCAGAAAGCGCAACTCCGTCGATGCGTTCGTGATTCGTCATTTGCCACATGTCGATCTTGGCCGCATGAGTGGCGCGTGCAGCAACAATTAATCGCGCGCGATTTGTTTCAAAGCTTCCGCATGGGCCCGCGGACGATCGAAGTCTTGCGCGGAATTTCACTTGACGTCGCGCGCGGCGAGATCGTTTTCATCAGCGGCGCCTCGGGCGCGGGCAAGACCACTCTATTATATACACTCGCCGGTTTGGAACGGCCCGAGCGCGGCATCGTCGAATTCGACGGGCGCAATCTCTACACCGGCAGCTCTGGTTCGCAGGCGAAGTTTCGCAATCAAAAAATGGGTTTCGTCTTTCAGGGGTATTTTCTTTTGCCCGAGCTCACCGCGTTGGAAAACGTGTCGCTGCCCGGAATGATCGGCGCAAGATCGACAAGTACGGAAGCGGAGAAGAGTTTGGCCGATGTTGGATTGGGCGATCGGCTGCAACATTTGCCGCCCGAACTTTCCGGCGGCGAACAGCAACGCGTCGCTATCGCGCGCGCGCTGGTGAACGATCCCGAAATTATTTTCGCGGACGAACCAACCGGAAATCTCGATTCCAAAACCGGCGACGCCATTGTCGATCTTTTGTTAGACCTGGCGCGTTCGCGCAACAAAACGCTCGTGGTCGTGACCCACGATGTCGATCTTGCCAAACGCGGCGATCGCGAGTTGCACATTCGCGATGGCCGAATTGCTGCTTGAATTGCCGGGGAAACGCCGGAGATTTTTCGTGCAATGAAAAATGACGCTGACACAGCAGTGCTCGACAAACCGGCAGTGAAACCCGCGATCGATAGCAAAGGCGGCGCGACCGCGACGAAAGAGATGCGCATTTACGTGGACGGAGAATTTTTTGCGGAAGCAGACGCGAAAGTTTCGGTGTTCGATCACGGACTGCTTTACGGCGACGGAATTTTCGAAGGGATTCGCTTTTACAACGGGCGCGTCTTCCGGCTGGAAGAACATCTCGAGCGTTTGTGGGATTCGGCGCGCTCGATCGCGCTCGAAATTCCGATGTCGATCAAAGAAATGAGTGAAGCGTTGCTCGAGACAATTCGGCAAAACGATTTGCGCGATGGTTACATTCGGCTCGTGGTCACGCGCGGCGTCGGCAATCTCGGTTTGAATCCGGCGCAATGTAAAAAGCCGAGCGTCATCATTATCGCGGCGAAAATCGCGCTGTATCCTGAGTCGCTTTATAATTCCGGCCTAACTGTTGTGACAGTCGCGTCGCGGCGCACGAATCCGGCATCGCTCAATCCGGCGGTAAAGTCGCTCAATTATCTCAACAACGTGATGGCGCGGATTGAAGCGAATCTGGCGAATGCGGACGAAGCATTGATGTTGAACGACCAGGGTTACGTCGCTGAGTGCACGGCGGACAACGTGTTCGTCATCAAACACGGGCAGATTTTTACGCCGCCGATCTCGGCCGGCGCGCTGCGCGGGATCACGCGCGGAGTTGTCTTTGAAATCGCAGCTGAAACCGGCATCAAGATTACGGAGACGAACATCACGCGACACGACGTGTTTGTGGCGGATGAATGTTTCCTGACCGGGACGGCGGCGGAATTAATTCCGGTGATCAAAGCGGACGGGCGTGTGATTGGAACGGGGAAACCGGGACCGATCACGGCGCGCATGATCCAGCGCTTCCGCGAGATCACGCGCGAAACGGGGACAGCGATCTATTGATATAAGATCGACAATCACAAGATCGACATCGTCGGCGTGGAAGGTGCTGAATTTTTGACCGGCGCGATTGTCTAACGATTGACTGATATGTTGTGCGACGTTTGCAAAATGAATGACGCGACAGTTTTCCTGACGCAGATCCTGGAAGGGAAGATGCAGAAGGTAAATCTGTGCGAGACCTGCTCGAAAGAAAAAGGGGTGCAGGACCCGACCGGTTTTGCGCTGGCGGATTTGTTGTTGGGGATCGGCGCGGCCGAGGAAATCGAAAAGGGGAGCGGCACGGCCCAGAAATGTCCGGTGTGCGGTTATACGCAGGCCGATTTCAAAAAGACCGGACGGCTCGGTTGCAGTTCATGTTATCTGACCTTTGCGGAAGGACTGGGAACGTTGCTCAAAGCGATGCACAAAGGCACCGAGCATGTCGGCAAACTTCCGCAGCGCGCGTTTCGCGCGATGGAATTGAGCGACAAGATGCGGACTTTGACCGAAGACCTGGAGAAAGCGGTCGCGGAAGAAAATTACGAGACGGCGGCGTCGTTGCGAGACGAAATCAAAAAGCTGGAAGCGGAGATCGCTGTTAGGCCGTGAAATTCGCAACTGTCATCTCCACTGCAGGCGAATGGCTGCGCGGTGAAGGTCCACACCATCAGATCGTGATCAGCAGCCGGGTGCGGCTCGCGCGCAATCTGCGCAATCGCGCATTTCCCGGTTGGGCGAAGAAGGCGGAGCGGACGGCGATTCTCGAATTGATCAAGCCGCGCGTGGAAGATTTACCGGACATGCAGGATTCCTTTTCGGAAGCGCTGCAGGAGCTGACGCCGGTGGAGAAGCAGGTACTCGTCGAGCGTCATCTTATTAGTCGCGAACATGCGGCAAAAGGTGTCGGCAGCGGCGTGGTCATGAATCGCAAGCAGACGCTCAGCATCATGATCAACGAGGAAGACCATTTGCGAATGCAGGCGATCCGGTCCGGTTTGCAGCTAAAACAGGCGCACAAGCTCGTCGATAAGATCGACAGTGCGCTCGAATCGAAGCTCGATTTCGCCTACGACCAGCACCTTGGATATTTGACTGCGTGTCCGACAAACGTCGGCACTGGCATGCGCGCGTCCGCGATGTTGCATTTGCCGGGATTGGTCCTGAGCGAGTTGATCAACCAGGTGATTCAAGCCGTGAGCAAGATCGGTCTCGCCGTACGAGGGCTGTACGGTGAAGGCACGGAAGCGATGGGAAATCTTTTCCAAATCTCCAATCAGACGACGCTTGGCGAGAAGGAGGAAGAGATCATCGCGCGGCTGAGCAAAGTGATCGAGACCATCATCGAGAAGGAACACGACGCGCGACAGGTTCTCATTCAAAAAAAGCCTAACACGCTCTGGGACCAGATCGGCCGGGCGTACGGTGTGCTTACTTTTGCACATGCCATGAGCTCGAAGGAGGCATTGAATCTCTTGTCGATCATCAAACTCGGTGTCGATCTTGGCGCGTTTCCGGAAGATCGACGTTTACCGATCGACGAATTGTTCATCGACACGCAGCCGGCGCATTTGCAAAAGAGCTCGCAACAGAAGTTGAATGCGGAGGAGCGCGACCATTTGCGGGCGCAGATTATCCGTGAGCGTTTGAAAGTCTTCCCTAAACCTGATATCAGTAAACTGGCGAGGGAATCGGACGAAAGATCGACATCGTCGCCACCAGAACATGAATAATTTTACCCCACGCGCACAACAGGTCCTCGCACTCGCGCGCAAAGAAGCGGACCGGTTCAATCATAATTACGTCGGCACTGAGCATCTTTTGTTAGGCCTGATCAAACTCGGCCAGGGCGTCGCCGTTAACGTTTTGCAAAAGATGGGACTCGATCTCGAGACCGGCCGGATGGAAGTGGAGAAACAGGTTGGATCCGGCCCGGAGACAAAGATGGTCGGCAACATTCCGTATACGCCGCGCGTGAAAAAAGTTCTCGCGCTCGCGGGCAAGGAAGCGAAAGCGCTCAATCATTCTTATGTCGGCACCGAACACATTTTGTTAGGCCTGTTGAAGGAAGGTGAAGGTGTGGCTGCGCGCGTCTTGCGCAGCCTCGAGGTCGATATCGAGCGCACCAAGATGGAGATCCAAAAGGAGCTCGATCCGAATTTCACTCCGGCCGGCGAAGAAGAAGTGGGCGAGCCAGCTTCCGGCAAGAAAGATGTAAAGACGCCGGCGTTGCGCGCATTCGGTCGCGACCTGACCGAGCTGGCGAAGAAGGGCGAACTCGACCCGGTCATCGGCCGTAAGAACGAAATCGAGCGCGTGATTCAGGTGCTTTGCCGGCGCACGAAAAATAATCCGGTGTTGATCGGCGAAGCGGGTGTGGGCAAGACGGCGATCGCTGAAGGTCTCGCGCAAGAGATCGCGGCCGGCAATGTGCCGGAGCTGTTGCGCGACAAGCGAGTGATCACTCTCGATCTTGCATTGATGGTGGCGGGCACGAAATACCGCGGGCAATTTGAAGAGCGCATCAAAGCGGTCATGGACGAGATTCGCCGCTCCAAGAACGTCATCCTATTTATAGATGAGCTGCACACGATCGTCGGCGCCGGTTCCGCCGAAGGCGCGATGGACGCGAGCAACATCATCAAGCCGGCGCTAAGTCGCGGCGAATTGCAATGTGTCGGCGCGACGACGATGAACGAGTATCGCAAGTACATCGAGAAGGACGCGGCGCTCGAACGACGTTTTCAGACGGTGAAAGTAGACGCGCCCACAATCGAAGAAGCGATTGAGATTTTGAAGGGCCTGCGTCCGAAATACGAAGCGCATCACAAAGCAAAGCTCACCGACGAAGCGCTCGAGACCGCGGTGAAATTTTCGGAGCGTTACATCACCGGCAGATTTCTGCCGGACAAAGCGATCGACGTGATGGACGAGGCCGGGGCGCGCGCGCGCATTAATTCGATGACACGCCCGCCGGACGTGAAGGAAATCGAGAAAGACATCGAGTCCATTCGTCTGGAAAAAGAAGCCGCGATCAAAGCGCAAGATTTCGAGAAAGCCGCCTCGCTGCGCGACAAAGAAAAACAGACGAAGGAAAAGCTCGACCAAATTTTGGCGAAGTGGCGCGAAGAGCGGGAAGAAAAAGAAGTCACCGTCACCGGCGAGGACATGATGCACATCATCTCGAAAGTGACCGGCGTTCCGCTGCAACGAATGGAGCAGGCCGAGACCGAGAAGCTGCTCAAGATGGAAGAAGAGTTGAAGCGCAAAGTCATCGGCCAGGACGAAGCGGTCACCGCGATTTCAAAAGCGCTGCGTCGCTCGCGCGCCGATCTAAAAGATCCGCGGCGTCCGATTGGTTCATTCATTTTCCTGGGCCCGACCGGCGTCGGAAAAACTTTCCTCGCGCAACAATTGGCCGAATTCATGTTCGGCGATCGTGACGCGCTCATTCAGATCGACATGTCCGAGTACATGGAAAAATTCACCGCCTCGCGCTTGATCGGTTCGCCGCCGGGATACGTCGGCTACGAAGAGGGTGGTCAACTTTCCGAAGCAGTGCGCCGTCGTCCGTATTCCGTTGTTCTCTTCGACGAAATCGAGAAAGCGCATCCGGACGTGATGCACTTGCTTCTGCAAATTCTCGAAGACGGCAAAATTACCGATTCGTTAGGCCGCAAGATCGATTTCCGGAACACGATTATCATCATGACTTCGAACGTCGGCGCGGAAACGTTGAAGCGTCAGACGTCAATGGGCTTCGGCGCGGTGCGGCCGTTAGGCGAGCACGAGTACGAAGCGATGCGCGACAAGCTGCTCGAGGAGGCGAAGAAAGTGTTCAAACCGGAGTTCATCAATCGCCTCGACGACATCATCGTCTTCCACCAGCTCTCGAAGGACAATCTCATGCACATTGTCGATCTTGAGGTGGGCAAAGTGCTCAAACGCGTCAAGGCGAAGGACGTTCATGTGTCCCTCGAAGATAGCGCAAAAGAATTCCTCATCGAAAAAGGATACGACCCGCAATACGGCGCGCGGCCGATGCGTCGCGCCGTTGAAAAATATCTCGAAGACCCGTTCGCGGAGGAGTTGCTGCGTGGCAATGTGAAGCCGGGTGAGACCGTTCACGTCGTCGCCGAAAACGGAAAACTCGTTTTTCGCGCGGCCGAACCGCAAGCGGCCGAGGCCAGCGCGAGTTAACGCCCGTCCGGCTCGGACTTGTCGATCTTACGCGCGCGGGTGCGCGGAGGCGTAAGCTTTCTTGAGACGCTCGACCGTGACGTGAGTATAAATTTGCGTGGTCGACAAACTGGCGTGGCCTAACAACGCCTGCACACTGCGCAAATCCGCGCCGCGATCGAGCAAATGCGTAGCAAAACTATGCCGCAATTTGTGCGGACTGATCGAAATCGGGATCGAGGTGTGACGCAGATAACGTTTCAGCACGAGCCAGATTGAGCGCGGCGAAATGCGGCCGCGCCGGCTGTTAATGAACAACGGACCGGTGTGCACGTTCGCAGCCGAGCGATATTTTTGAATGGCATCGAGCGCCGGCGCGCCGATTGGACAAACGCGTTCCTTCCGCCCTTTGCCGAAGACGCGCACTGACTCGGTGTAAAGATCGACATGTTGCACGTCGAGGGCGGCGACCTCGCTCAAGCGCAAACCGCTCGAGTAAAACAGTTCCATGATCGCGACATCGCGCAGCGGCATCCACTTCGGCGCCGCGCGTTCTTTCGGGACCTTCAGCGGCGCGCCTAACAATTCCGCGATCTGCACCTGCGTGAGCACGAGCGGAAGTTTCTTGTCGATCTTCGGCAATTGCAGCGCACGGATCGGATCGATCTTCAAACCTTTGCGCTCGGTTAGAAATTTGAAGAATGCGCGCAGCGCCGAAAACTGCAGCCGCACGTAGGAGCGTGCCTGGCCGCGTTTCATGATGGCGAAGAGGTAATCGCGAAAATCGTCCGTGCTGCATTTCTTCCACGGCTTGGAATTTGTTTTTCGAAACGCGGCCAGCGCTTCACGATACGCTTTCAATGTTCGCGGCGACGCGTTGCGCTCGACCGCGAGATACTTCAGGAATTCTTCGGCTAACGAGTCCTTCCTGGCATCGCTCAAAGCGACGACTCCGGTTTCTCGATGGTGAAGCGCGTGGTCTGTGTTTGCGCGGTGCCGCTCATCTGGCTTTTGAAAATCGGCGGCGGATTGGTGGAGATGAGCTCGAAGTTGCGCACGAGAAATTCGGGATAGAAACCGTTGCTCGCGGGTTCGTAAACAGTCTGGCCGGTGAATTCGCCGGTGAGTTTGTATTCGTAATTATTGTCGCTGCCGAATTGCACCTTCTCGCGATCGGGCGCGAGCTTGTTGCTCTCATTCAACATCACCAGCTTCGCTGTGCTCCAGGGCTGGCCCGGGCGGCGAACGTAACCCCAGAATTTGAAGTCGGGTTTGAAATAGCGACGGCCAATATAGTAATCGCCCGGTTGCTCGGACGCGATCTTGGCCGCGACCGCGGTGCGAGCGGCTTGGATTCCCGGCGGCGTCGGCGATTCGCATGCGCCGATGAAAATAGCCAAGCCCACCAAAACTCCTCGTTGCAAGATCGACATCGTCTAAGATCGACATCTACTCATCTCCGCGTTGCGCGCAAACTTCTCGCCGCTTAAGTTCGCCAAATGATCGAGCTGGAAGTTTACGCGGCCGGCGTGCGCGACTTGAATAAAATCCTCGAGTTGGAACACGAGCTCGAAGCTATCGCCGGGCTTCGCTACAAGGTCGATCGTAATCACGATCTCGTTTATCTCGAGTTGGACGAGCCGACGATCACGCTCCGCGAGATTCGCGCCATCTTTCGCCGGCTCGGATTCGATCCGCGATTTGTCGGCACGATTCCACCGGAGCTGCGCGCAAAGACGAAGACGCAACCGCTGAGCGTGTAGCGCGGCTTCGCTGCCATGTTCGTTAGGTTTTTCAGCGCGCTCGGGCGACCGATCCTCCGCTTCATTCAATATCTGGGCGAAGTCGTCCTGCTCGCCGCCGAAACCTTCATGTCGATCTTCACGCGAAAGTTGCGCTGGAAATTGTTTCTCAATCAAGTCGTCGAGGTCGGTTTGTTGTCGCAGCTCGTGGTCGTCATCACCGGCGGATTCACGGGCGCGGTTTTCGCCGCGCAAACATTTTTCCAATTCAACAAGCTCGGAATGGGATCGGCCACTGGCGCCGTCGTGTCGGTCGCGATTCTGCGCGAGCTCGGCCCGGTTTTAACGGCGCTCATGGTCGCGGGTCGTGTCGGGGCCGCGATGTCGGCCGAGATCGGCACGATGAAGGTGACCGAACAAATCGATGCTTTGCGCGCGCTGGCGGTGCATCCGACCGATTATCTCGTTGTGCCGCGCGCGCTGGCGATGATGGTCTCGATGCCGCTGCTCGTGGCCGAATGCGCCGCAGTCGGAATCGCGGCCAGTTATTTCATCGCGATTTTTTTGCTCGAGATCAACGGCACCTATTACATGGCGAACATGGTGAAGTGGACGCTTAGCCGCGACATCATCATGGCGGTGTCGAAGGCTTTTTGTTTCGGCATCCTCATCGTGTTCATCAGTTGCCACAAAGGTCTTACCGCGCGTGAAGGCGCGGTCGGCGTCGGCCGCGCGACGACGGAAGCGGTGGTGAATTCGTCACTCGCAGTGTTGATCTGCAATTTCTTCCTCACGATGACGCTGAACATCATTTATCCGGCGGGATATCAATGATCGACAACGCGGTCACCGTTTTACTCTTCTGTAGAGGCCGCCGTCCTTGGCGGCGGGAATAAGATGATTAAAGGAAAACCGTCGAGACTTGAATTAATCTTCCTAGATCAGCCGCTCTATTTCGTAACGTTCTGCACGCTGCATCGACGTCCGCTATTGGCGAACCGGGCCGTCCATGAAAAATTTCGTGAATTTTGCAACCAAGCTGGTGATCACAATGTTGGGGTAGGTAGATATGTTGTAATGCCCGAGCACATTCATTTGTTTGTTCGCGGAGCGGGCGACTTCCAACTCGGCGTTTGGGTACGCGGCTTGAAGCGGGCCATTGCTTCTGTCGTCGGTTTCTGGCAGCCGGGATTCTTTGATCACGTATTGCGAATTGATGAGAGCTACGGCGAGAAATGGAATTATGTTCGCGATAATCCGGCTCGAGCGGGACTGGTTCGCGACGCCGATGAATGGCCGTTCCAAGGGGAAATTGTTTACATCGATCGCGCATGAATCAACGCATCGCGAATTCTCTGCCGCCGGGGACGGCGGCCTCTACAGAAAAGAAGAACGGCGCGATGATCTCGGTGCGCGGCCTAACGAAACGCCTCGGCGCGCAGGAAATTTTGCGCGGGGTCGATCTCGGCGTGGCCCACGGCGAGACGCTCGTCATTATCGGACGCAGCGGCGGGGGCAAGAGCGTGCTGCTCAAGCATCTCATCGGATTGATGCAGCCTAACGAGGGTGAGATTTGGATCGAGGGGCAAAACATCATCGGCATGAACGAGCGGCAGCTCGGCGCCATCCGGCGCAAGATCGGCATCCTGTTTCAGGGCGCGGCCTTGTTCGATTCCATGACCGTGGCGGAGAATATCGCATTTCCTTTGCGCGAAGCGGGCGAGCGCGACCCGAAAGTGTTGCGCGAGCGCGTGCGCGAAATGCTCGAGGTCGTTGAGCTTGAAGGTCAGGAGCAGAAAATGCCGGTCAACCTCAGCGGCGGAATGAAAAAGCGCGTCGGACTCGCGCGTTCCATCATTCGCCGGCCCAAATGCGTGTTGTACGATGAGCCGACTTCCGGACTCGACCCGGTGGTGTCGGACAGCATCAACAAACTCATTCGGAGGCTGCAGGAGCGCTTCGGCATGACGAGCATCGTCGTCACGCACGACATGAAGAGCGCCATCGACGTCGGCGATCACATTGCATATTTGCACGACGGGCAAATTTATTTCCACGGCACGCCTAACGAATTGCAGCAGACGACCGATCCGATCTTACAGGATTTTATGCACGGCCGGTCGCGGGAAGAGTTGAGGGTTGAGAGCTGAGGGTCGAAAGTCCCGGACTAATGAATCGAAGCGAACGCGGTTTAGAATTTAAGGTCGGCATTTTTGTCTTCATGGGGCTGGCCATGCTCGGCGCTCTCGTCGTGCAGTTCGGCCGCCTCGGTGAGGGATTGAAAACTTATTATCCGATCGTGGTTCGTTTCCCGGACGCGAGCGGGCTTTTGAAAGGCTCCGATGTTCTTCTCGCCGGCGCGAAAATCGGAAAAGTTTCGGGCGGTCCGCGCATGGTGCCGGAAGGCAACGGCGTCGATGTGCCATTGAAAATTTACAGCTACATCAAAATTCCCGATGGCAGCAAATTCAGTGTCGGGAGTTCGGGTTTGTTAGGCGACCGCTTCGTCAATGTCGTGATGCCGGCGCAGCATCCGAACAAATTCATTGCGCCTAACAGCCACATCAACGGCGCGCGCGAGGGAGGCCTGGACGACATCACGCGCGAAGGTAGCGCGCTCATGACCGATCTTCGCGGCACGGTGCAGAAGATCGACACGGCAATGGATCGTTTGAACAAAGACATGTTGTCGCCCGAGACCGCGGAAAATTTCAAGTCGAGCATGCAGCATTTGAACGAAACGACTGAGGCGCTCGCGCAATCGTCCAAGAAAATCGACGGCGTGATCGACTCCGCCGATTCCGCGATGGCGTCGATCAAGAAAGACGCGGACGATTTGCAGAATGCGATCGCGGATGCGCGAAAAGTTTTTCAATCGGCCACGCAGGGCAGGGGATTGCTGCCGACTTTGCTCAGCGATCAAGAGCTGTCCGCGAACCTGCGCGCGTTAATTGCCAATCTCCGAGCACACGGTGTGCTCTTCTACCGTGACAGCGCTGCTAAGATCGACATGAACGCTCGCCCGCAAGCCAAGCCCACGCCGAAATCTGGAGGCGCCCGATGACGCCGCTGCTCACCGTAAATCTCCTGCGTGTCCTCTTCATTACCTTTTGCGCCACCGTCGGCGCTGCGGTCTCAAGCGCGCTACAGAATAACGTGTGGCCCGGCCTCGCGCTCGGCATCGTCCTCGGCCTCGTCGTCGTGCTGGTCGACCGTGTCCTCAAAGGTTTTTCGCTGCGCGCATTTTCCTCGGCCAGCTTCGGACTCCTCATCGGCTTACTTTTTTCCAAACTGCTCGTCGCCTCCGACGTCCTGCACTATTTACCGGAGACAACGCAATGGCTCGTTAGGCTAATTGTTTACAGCATCTTCGGTTATCTCGGCATGATGCTGGCCATGCGCAGCAATCGCGACGAATTCTCGCTCATCATTCCGTATGTCCGATTCACGCGCGAGACCACGCAGCACGAACCGCTCGTTATCGACACCAACATCATCATCGACGGCCGCGTCGCGGAATTGTGCGCGACCGGTTTCCTCAGCCGCTCGCTCATCGTTCCGCGATTTGTGTTGGGCGAACTGCAAACACTGGCCGATGCGCGCGATCCGATTAAACGCGAACGCGGAAAACGCGGTCTCGAGATTCTCAACCAGCTCCAGCGCTCGAAAGATGTCGATCTTACCATTCATCAAAGCGCTGACGATGCGCCCGATTCGCAAGTCGATGCGCGTCTCGTGCAATGCGCGAAAATGTTGAAAGCGCGTTTGCTGACGAACGACCACGCCCTTTGCCAAATCGCGCGCCTGCAACAGGTGCCGGCGTTGAACTTGAACGATCTCACGCACGCGTTGCGTCCGCAGTTGCTCGTCGGCGACGAAATAGAATTGCACCTCACGAAAGAAGGACGCGAGCAACATCAAGCGGTCGGCTATCTCGCCGATGGCACCATGATCGTGGTCAATCACGGCCGACCGCACGTGGGAAAAACCAAACCCGTCGTTGTCTCCAGCGCGCTGCAGACTAGCGGTGGGCGATTGATTTTTGCCGAGCTCAGCAACGGCGACGGCAGCGAAGCAACCGAGCGTTAGTCTGATTAGTTAGGCAGGGCGACCGCGCGATTCGTTAGCGCAATCCGACGGCCCCGCGCACTCGCGTCATGACGTCGTCGGCAATCGCATTTGCCCGTTCCGCGCCGCGGGCGAGGACGTTGTCGATGTACAGTTTGTCGCCCAGGATTTCTTCGCGGCGTTTGCGCATCGGCGCGAAATATTCCCAGAGTTTTTCGAAGAGCTGTTTTTTGAAATCGCCGTAACCCGTGCCGCCTTTTTTGAAGCGCTCGTGCATCTCGGCCAGCTCTTCTTTGGAAGCGAAGAGCGAATACAACTGAGTGATTGTCGATCTTGCCGGATCTTTCGGCGCTTCCACCGGCGTCGAATCGGTCACGATACTCATCACCCGTTTCCGCACTTCTTTCTCATCGCCGAAGATGTCGATGGTGTTGTGGTAGCTCTTGCTCATCTTCTGGCCGTCGATTCCCGGAACAACTTCGGTCGCGGGATTAATGCGCGGTTCGGGTAACTTGAACACGTCGCCATACGTTTCGTTGATCTTGCCCGCGAGATCGCGCGTGATTTCGATGTGTTGCTTCTGATCTTTGCCTACCGGCACAACGTCGCTGTCGTAAATTAAAATGTCGGCCGCCATCAGAATCGGGTAACTGAACAGCCCGACTACCGGTGACATGCCCCGCGCGATTTTGTCTTTGTAGGAGTGCGCGCGTTCGAGCAGTCCCATCGGCGCAACGGTGGAAAGAATCCACGCCAGCTCCGTCACCTGCGGCACATCGGTTTGCATGAAGACCGCGCCGCGATCCGGATCCAACCCGCAGGCCAGAAAATCGACCACAACGCGCCGGGAGTTTTCGCGCACCGCTTTCGGATCTTTCAGGCTCGTTAGGGCATGATAGTTCGCGACGAAGTAGAACGTCTCGCCCTCGTTTTGCAGCGCGATCGCCGGCTTCATCATGCCGAAATAGTTTCCGATATGAAGAATGCCGCTCGGTTGGATGCCACTCAGAATGCGCATGTCGATCTTACTGTGTAGCGGCGGTCTGCAGCCGTCGCATTAACTATTTTCCTTGCTGCTCGCCGGACAACTGTGGGACAACGGTGTTAGGCAAAATGCGCTCTCGTTCCAATTTGTTAGGGGCCGCCCTCGTGCTGGTGTTGGGTTTATGCGCGAATGCTCAGGCGCAGATTTACGTCACGTTCCCAACCCCGAACACCGCCGGCAAATTCAATTTTAATGGTTCGACAATTTCGAACCCTTTCGTCTCCAGCCAGAGCGGTCCGCTCGGCATCGCCATTAACGGCAACGACCTTTACATCTCGAATGTGACCGATGACAGAATCCGCCGTTACGACGCAACCACCGGCGGCACCATTAGCACTACGTTCATCACGGGATTGAGTGATCCGATCGGAATGGCGTTTTCTGGCGGCAATATTTACGTCGCCAATTCTGCCAGCGGGACGATCGGTGTTTACAACGCGACAACCGGAGTGGTGGTGAACGCATCGCTGGTCACGGGATTGAATGGAGACTTCGGTTTGGCGATTCTCGGGAACAATCTCTACGTTTCCAACAGCAATGGAACGACAGTCGGCGAATATAACGCCACCACCGGCGCGACGATCAATGCCTCTTTCATCACTGGCTTGGATACACCTGCCGGTCTCGCTGTTCTCGGTAACACACTTTATGTTGTTAACGGCGGTGCCAGCGGGTCGGTCGGTGCCTACAATGCCACAACGGGCGTTGCGGTCGCGGGGTTCTCTCTTGCCGGATTAAGCAGTCCTCGATCGATTGCTGCTTTGGGCAACAGTCTCTATGTCACAGATGTCGGAAATAATCGCGTGGGTGAATACAACGCCACCACCGGCGCAGCGATTAACATCTCGCTGATTTCAAGTGCTAGTGCGCCATACGCCATTGCTGTCATCCCTGAACCCTCGACTTTCGCGTTGGCGATTCTCGGGGCGACTTTATCGGCCGCCGTCAGGCGATTTTCGCGGCGAGCCTGATTATTCTTCCTCGCATATTCCTTGCTCGGTCGTTTAGTTAACGCCCGATGTCTGAGAAAAAGTCGAAGCCAATTTCTGTCGTAACCGGCGGCGCCGGTTTTCTCGGGTCGCATTTGACCGATCGCTTGCTCGCGGAAGGCCATCGCGTCATCGCCATCGACAACCTGATCACCGGAAACGTCGAAAACGTTGCGCATCTTTCCGGCAACGAAGATTACCGTTTCATCGAGAGCAATGTTTCGAATTACATCCTCGTGCCGGAAGAAAAGATCGACTACGTCTTCCACTTCGCTTCGCCGGCGAGCCCGATCGATTATCTCGAGCTGCCGATTCCGACTTTGAAAGTCGGCGCGCTTGGAACGCACAACGCGCTCGGACTTGCGAAAGATCGACATGCAAAATTCCTTCTCGCTTCGACCTCGGAGTGTTACGGCGATCCGTTAGTCCATCCGCAGAAGGAAGATTATTGGGGCAACGTCAATCCGATCGGCCCGCGCGGCGTTTACGACGAAGCGAAACGTTTCGCCGAAGCGATGACGATGGCCTACCACCGTTATCACAAGATCGACACGAAAATTGTGCGCATCTTCAACACTTACGGTCCGCGCATGCGTCTGCGCGACGGCCGCGTCGTTCCTGCGTTCATCGGCCAAGCTTTGAAAAACGAACCCCTCACCGTTTTCGGGGACGGCTCGCAAACGCGCTCGTTCTGTTATGTGAGCGATTTGATCGATGGCATTTTCAAACTCTCGCAATCCGATTTCCACGAGCCGGTCAACATCGGCAACCCGCGCGAGATGACGATCAAACAATTCGCCGAAGAAATTCTGCGCATTACCGGTACAAGATCGACAATCGAATACAAGCCGCTACCGGTGGACGATCCGAAGGTCCGCCAGCCCGACATCACGCGCGCGAAAAAAGTTCTCGGCTGGGAACCGAAGGTCGAGTTCGAAGAAGGCATCAAGAAAACGATCGATTACTTCCGCGGCCGCTTGAAACAATAAGCGGGGCTCCCGGCGAGATTCGGCTGGAATCGAGCAGCCGAAGTGTGGAAATCTTGCCTTCGCGCCGCTGCGCGGTGCAAGATCGACATCGTCCTATGAAGCGCCTCGTTTTCTCTTCGCTAATTCTCTTCACATTTTCGGCCGCGGCTTTCGCGCAGGCGAAAACTGATTTCCAGATCGGCAAGATCACGAAGAACCTCATCTCGACTCCGCAATTCACTTACAGCGGCGCGGAACAATTTCAGGCCAACCAGCGCGAGCGCTGGCTGGAAGTGGAAGTGGAATTCGCGGCCGGCCCGGAATGGACCGACGAGCTGACGTTTCGCTATTATATATTGTACAATGGCAAACTGCTCACCGGCGAAGTAACGCACACGAACATCGCCGCCGGCCGCGCCAATCGCTCGGTCATGTATGTTTCGCCGCGAACGCTCGCGCGATTTGGCGGCACCCAAGTCGTGAACGCGAATTCGTTTCAAAACATCGCCGTGCAAATCGTGCAGCAGGGCGCGGTCAAAGATGAACAGAGCCTCACCCGTTCGCCCACCGGTTGGTTTTCGAGCATGCCGCAGGTCACTGGATTCGTGTTAAACAAAAACGAAACACCGTTCGCGCCGCTGTATTGGGACCGCTACGAACAAATCAAAACGCCGGCGGCGCATTAGTTGTCGATCTTACCCTTGTCGATCTAACGTAAATGCCCGCCGCTTCGCGCATCATTTCGCTGAATCTCGGTTCGCAGACCATCGGTCTGGCCGAGTTTCAATCGCAGCCGCATGGCGGTCTCGTGCTGCGGCAACATCGCTTGCGCGAAATTCTGACCGACGCGTCTGATGAAGCGATGCGTTATCCGCAAATCGCCGGCGCGTTGCGCGAGATGCTCGCCGATGTCGGCATCAAAACCGGCAACGTGAATTACGCCGTGCCGGCGCAATCGGTCTTCGCCCGTTTCGTGAAGTTGCCGGCGGTGGAGGAAGAAAAGATCGAGCGCATCATCGCGTTCGAAGCGCAGCAAAACGTTCCGTTCCCGATCGACGAAGTGGTTTGGGATTATCAACTCGTTGGGGGCGGCGCGGAGGAACAAATCCAGGTCGTGCTCGTCGCGATCAAATCCGATTTGCTCGAAGAGATAAACGGCGCGGTCGAATCGACCGGGCTGCGCACGCAAGTTGTCGATGTTGCGACCATGTCGCTCTACAACGCATTTCGTTACAGCTACAGCGATCTGCCTGGTTGTTCGTTGCTCGTCGATATCGGCGCACGCACGACCAATCTTCTTTTCGTCGAACCGACGAAAATTTTTTCGCGAAGCGTGCCGATCGGAGGGAGCTCGATCACGGCGGCGATTTCGCGCGAATTCGATGAAACATTTGCCGCGGCTGAGTTCCGGAAGAAGCGCGACGGATTCGTTAGTCTGGGTGGCGCGTATGCCGAGCCGTCCGATGTCGATCTTGCGCGGGTCTCGAAGATTATTCGCAGCACGATGACGCGTCTGCACGCAGAGATCATGCGCTCGATCAGCCACTATCGTTCGCAACAGCAGGGCAACGCACCCGAGCGCGTCTTTCTCTGTGGCGGGACCGCGACCACGCCGTACATGCGCGAGTTCTTCGCCGAGAAATTGCAATTGCCGATCGAATTCTTCAATCCGCTGCGCAACGTCGCGGTCGCGGACAGCGCCAACGTCAGCGAAGTGTCGCGTTCTGCCTATTTGTTAGGCGAACTGGTCGGTCTCGCACTGCGCGCGGTCACGACCTGCCCGATGGAGTTGAATCTGCGGCCGGCGAGCGTGGTCAAACGGCAGGAGCTCGAGAAACGTCGTCCCTTCTTTGTTGCGGCGGCGGCGTGCTTCATTCTCGCCCTGGTCGGATTCGGTTTTTACTACACGCGCGTTGCGCAGGTGACGCGAAGCGCGACGCAGCGCATGCAAGACAAGATCGACATGATGCGCGCGGCGGATGCGCAGATCGACAAGCTGCGGAAGCAGGCGACGTCGATCGACAGTCTCGCCGCGCCATTGGTGCAGGCGATCAACGACCGAAGTTTCTGGATCGAATTGATCGAAGATCTGAACGCGCGTCTGCCGAAGGAAGATGTCTGGATCACGGAATTGATCCCGATGTCGGGCGGAAAACCGATCGGCGTTGATGAGAAGATTCTCGCGCAAGCGGGGCCAACTCCGAGCGTAGCGCCGACGGCCGTTGCAAGATCGACAACTAAACGTGCGGACATCGGTCCGGCCATCGACGGCGTTTGGGTGCGCGGTCTCTATTTATACAATCCGAAACAGCAGGAGGTCGTGGTCGATTATTTCAAGAACCTCATCGGCTCGAAATTTTTCGCGATCGACCCGAACAACCAGGCCCGCGTGATCAAGCCGACGACGCCGACGAACACGGAGTGGGCGTATCCATACGAGCTGCATCTCGACCTGAAGCAGCCGGTGCCGCTGCCCCAATCATGAGCGACTGGTTCAAAGAAAATCGCTGGCTCGGCACGTTCCTGGTCGTCTTCGGCCTAACGACGCTGCTCGCGCTTTGGTTTTTATTTCATGCCAAAAGCAACGCGGACGACGCGGCGGCGGAATTCAACACCGCGGCGGCAGAACGCGGCCGGCTCGAACGACTCGATCCGTTTCCGAGCGAAGCGAATTATCGCAAGCTGAAGGTCCACATCGACAATTACGCCGCGTCGCTCGACAAGCTGAAAGAAAATTTGAAGTCGCACATGATCGCGGCAACGCCGCTCGCGCCTAACGAATTCCAAACGCGACTGCGACAGGCGATGGTTGCGACATTCGAAAAGGCGCGCGCGAATCGCGTGAAGTTGCCGGATAATTTCGCGCTTGGCTTTGAGGAGTTCACGACCGCGTTGCCGAACACAGCGGACGCGCCGGTGTTGGGACAAGAGCTCGCGCAGGCGGAATTGCTCGCGACTATTTTAATCGATGCGCGGGTGGATTCGATCGGCGCTTTTAAGCGCGGCGCGCTATTGCCTCCCACGGCCGCTACTACTGCGCCGGCGAGAAAGCCGCCGCCTGCCAACGCGCCAAAGACAGTCGAGCGGGGGATTGTCGATCTTACGTTTAGCGCGGCGCCGAGTGTGGCGAGGCGGGTATTGAATCAAATCGCAAGTTCGCCACAGCAATTTTATGTCGTGCGCACGTTGCATGTGCGGAATGAAAAAGACAAAGGTCCGCCCCGTGAACAGGCAACTGTGGCGGCAGGCGTCTCGCCTGCACCTGCGACATCGCAGCCGGGGACGGCTGCCACCACAGCGGCCAGCACAAAAACGAGTGCGGCGCTCACATTCATCGTCGGCAACGAGCACATCGAAACATCGGCGCGCGTAGAAATGGTGCGCTTCACCTACTGATGGACTGGATTCGCGCACAGTTCTGGGGAGCGCAGGCCGCTGGCCTGCGGGTTTCGGCGGCTCGCCGAAACAATCTTTTCGAAAGTTCGCGATGGCGGGCCGCCATCGCCCGCAGGCGAGCCGCCCGCTCTCCCCAGACAGTTGCGTTCACGCCAGAGGAGGTTCGTTAGGCCATGGACTGGATTCGCGCACATTATGAACGGGCGTTGCTGATCGCAGCGGCGTTTGTGCTGTTGCTTTGTTCGTTGTCGATCTTGCGCAAAGCCGCGGGCTTTGCCGACAATTTCTCCGCGCAACAAACCGCGCCCCCGCCGAGACCGGCGAATCCGCCCGCGAAAGCGCTCGAGCTCGAAGCGGCATCGAAAAAACTCGACCAACCGCCGCAATGGACATTCAGCGGACGTTCCGGACTTTTCGTTCCGGAAAAACATTTCATCGGCAACACCGGCGTGCCCGCAACGTTACAGACGACACAAGTGCATCCACCCGTGCCTAACGAATGGTTCGAGCAATTCGGTTTGCCGATTGCGGACGCGGATGTGCTGGAGCAGGACCCGGACGGCGACGGTTTCACCAACCTCGACGAATGGCAGGGAAAAACCACGCCGACGGATAAAAATTCCCGGCCGGATTACGTGACGAAGTTGAGATTGAAAACGTTCAACGAGGAACCGTTCCGGATGAAGTTCGATTCGAAGAGCGGCGACGCGTTCGTGATCAACACAACTGATTTGAAGGAACCGACGCAGTTTTTAAAAATCGGTGACACAATAGCCGGGACAAAATTCAAGCTGACGAATTACACGGAGAAGCACGATACCAATCCCGCCACGGGCGGAGATGTCGATGTTAGCGAATTGCAGCTCGAGAATCAGGACACGCACGCGCAGCTGACGCTGGTGAAAGAAAAGGTGGCGATGTCGCCGGAATCGGTCGCGACTTTCGTTTACACCTGGCCGGCGGGCGGAGCGCCGCAGCAGTTCCAAGTACGCAAAGACCAGGAATTTTCATTGAAACCACAGGACGAAATCAAATATAAGCTCATCGACGTCCAGCCGGGCAAGGCTGTCATTGTGAACACTCAGCGACCGAACGACAAAATTGAGATCGGTCTGGCCGCCCCATGAACAACTCCATGAAAAAATCTCCTGCGTACTTGTCGATCTTATCGTTGTCGATCTTGGGCCTAACGAGCGCCGTTAGTTTTGGGCAGAGCGTCGAGCGAATCGAGCAACGCGAAGTCGTGCGGCGGCAACGCGCATTGCCGGAAGGCGAAGCGGCGCTGGCGCGCGGGCAGGTGGCGTTGAAGGCGAAAAATTATGCGCTGGCGCACGATGAATTTCGCGTGGCGCTGACGTATCTGCCGGACGCGGTGGTCTCGGCGAAAACGCACGACGCGGCCATGGAGGGATTTTGTGAGAGCGGCGTGAAGCTGGCCGAGCAATACATCGCGGAAGGAAAATACGGCGAAGCGGAGGGCACGCTGACCGAGATTATTTCCGCGCAATACAATCCGGAATGTCGCGAAGCGAATGCGTTGCTGGTGAAATTGCGCACGCCCGGCTACATCAATCGCACGAACGGGCCGAAGTTTTTGGCGAAGGTCGAGGAAGTGAAACAGCTCCTGACCGATGCGGAAGGGTATTACGCGTCCGGCCGCTACGATCTCGCGTTCAAGAAATACGAGCAGGTGCTGGCGATCGATCCTTACAACACCGCGGCGCGGCGCGGCGAAGAAAAGATCGACAATACAAAATACAAATACAACGAAGAGGCCTACAACGAAACGCGCGCGCGTTCGATGTGGCAGGTCGAGAAAGGCTGGGAGGAACCGGTTAGGCCGTACGGCCAAACCGTCGGACCGATCGCGGATGCATTCGCCAAAGAAGCGGCCGGGACCGCGCGTGTTCGTCAAAAACTCGAGACCATCATAATTCCACGGATCGAATTTCGCGACGCGAGCATTCGCGAGGCGATCGATTTCATTCGACAACAAGCCGCCGCCAACGATCCATCAACCGAAGGACGCAAAGGTGTCGATATCGTTTTGCGTTTGACGCCGATCGGACAACTCGCGCCGCCCCCTAATCCGGTGACAGCGGCGATTCCGCCGCCGGCCGCAGGCGCACCGCCGCCGGCAGGTGGAGCAGCGGATGCTAATTCGCCCGGTTTAATGGCAACGCCGATTCCGGCCGCGCCGATTGTGGCGCCCGCGGTGGTGGCGGCGCCGGCGATTTCGCCCTCCGACGCGCGCATTACGATTACGCTAAATCAAATTCCGTTAGGCGAAGCGTTACGTTACATCGCGAGCCAGGCGGGATTGAAAGTGAAGGTCGAGCCGTACGCGATCACCATCATTCCGATCGCGGAACAAAGCGCAGATTTGTTGACGAAGGAATATCGCGTTCCGCCGGGATTCATCAGTGGAACGCTGAACGCGAACACTTCGACTTTAAATGCACCGGTGCAGAAAGTCGGCGGTGGTGGCGGCACGGCGAAAGATACCGTCGAATCGACCGGCGGCCATCAACTCGTAAATCGTGAAGGCGCCAAAGACTTTCTCGAAGGCCAGGGCGTGGCATTCCCGCCCGGCGCGAGCGCGAATTTTCTTCCGCAAAGCAGCCGGTTGATCGTTCGTAACACCCAGGACAATCTCGAGCTGGTCGATGCAATCGTGGAGCAGGCCAATGTGTCCGGGCCGAAGCAGGTCGAGATCGAATCGAAATTCGTCGAGATCACGCAAAACAATTTGAAGGAGCTCGGCTTTGATTGGTTGTTAGGCCAATTCAATGTGCCGGGATCACATCGCGTTTTCGGCGGCGGCGGCACATCGGGAACTTCGCCGGCGACGAATCCGGCTGATTTTCCATTTGTCGCGCCGGGCGGAACGCCGGTCGGGCAATTTCCTGCAACCGGTGGGAATCGTAGCGGCAATCTTGCCATCAGCGCGAACGCGATCGACGCATTGTTATTCCCGACGATGGGCGCCAGCTCGCTCGCTCCCGCGATGTTCGGACTGGCCGGCGTGTTTACCGATCCGCAATTTCAAGTGGTCGTTAGGGCGTTGAATCAAAAGAAAGGTGTCGATCTTTTATCGGCGCCGCGCGTCACAACGAAGAGTGGCCAACGGGCGGTCATCGAAATCGTGCGCGAGTTTCGATACCCGACGCAATTCCAGCCGCCACAAATTCCGCAAACTGTTGGCAGCAACTTCGGCAATGGCGGATCGACAATTTTCAACCCGATCACCGGTGCATTCAGCAGCAGCGGCGGAAGTAGCGGTTCCTTCCCAGTGACGCCGACGACACCGACCGCTTTTGAAACGCGTAACACCGGTGTCACGCTCGAAGTGGAGCCGGTCGTCGGACCTGATGGTGTCACGATCGATCTGAATCTCGTGCCGCAAGTCGTCGAGTTCGAAGGCTTCATCAACTACGGCAGCCCGATTCAAACGACGACGACGAACTTGTTAGGCCAACCGATCACGAACATTTTAACGCCGAACGTCATCAATCAGCCCATCTTCAGCGCGCGCAAAGTTACGACGAGTGTGAGCGTGTGGGACGGGCAGACGGTCGTGCTCGGCGGATTGATGCGCGAAGACGTGCAAAAGGTCGAGGACCGCACGCCGATCATCGGTGACATTCCGATAGTCGGGCGATTGTTCCGCACGAATGTCGATCAACACATCAAACGCAACCTCGTCATCTTCGTGACCGCGCGCCTCGTTACGCCAGGCGGCCTTCCTTTCAACAATCAGGAAGAGGAAGAAGAACGCGAAGGCAGCATCGAGCCGCCGCAGTTGCCCGAAGTTCCGCTGTATAAGAAATAGCGCCTAACCAGCTCGAACCGATGCCCGCAATCGGAATCACCGGCGGCATCGCCACAGGTAAATCGGCATTTTGCGAATGTCTGCGCGAGTTTTTGCCGAATGCGAAAATTTTCAACGCTGATGTGGCCGCGCGTGAAGTTGTCGATCTTGCGGAGGTCAAAGAAGAGCTCGCCCGCGAATTTGGCCGCGATGTTTTTTCGGGTAACGAGTTGAATCGGGAGCAACTCCGCGCCATAGTATTCGCGAGCGCGGACCGACGAAGTGCGCTCGAAAAGATTCTCCATCCACGCATTCGCCGTCGTTGGAGCGCCGAAGCGCAAAGCCATCGCCATTCGCCGAACGATTATTTTTTTGCCGACATTCCGCTGCTTTATGAAACCGGAGGAGAAACCTTGTGCGACCGCGTGGTGGTGGTGGCGTGCGCGCCCGAGATCCAGCGCGAGCGTTTGATGGCGCGGGCGAAGATGACGCGCGATGACGCGGAACAAATGATCAATTCACAAATGCCGTTAACGAAAAAGATTTCACAGGCCGATCACGTTGTTTGGAACGACGGCGGGCGCGATGTGCTCAAGGCACAGGCGAAGTTGCTTGTCGATCTTTGGCAGACAGAAAAATGGACGACGACGTAACGAACGAGAGTTCTGTAGAGGCCGCCGTCCCCGGCGGCACAGTTGAACAGTCTGCCGCCGGGACGGCGGCCGCTACAGAAGAACAACGGCCGCCACCGCCGCCGATACGGGTGAATGATCTGCTGAAGTTTTCGCCGAAGCAGTTGCACGATCTCGCGCGCGAGCTTGATGTGCGTTTGTATTCGGCGCGATCGCGTCATTTTCAGATTGTCGATCTTGTGCGCGAAGCTTTGAAACGCGGAGGAGAAGTGACGGTGGAAGGTTTTGTCGATTTCAATCCGGAATCGGGAATCGGAACGTTGCGGTATCCGGAGACGAACTTTTTGCCGGTGCCGGAAGAAGTGGCAGTTCCGCGCGCGACCATTCAGCAATATGAGTTGCGCCCGGCGCAGCAGATCGCGGGAAAGGTGCGCTTGCCGCGCGAGCGCGAGAAAACGTTCGTTGTCGATCTTATCACGCATGTGGAAGGCCAGCCGGTGAGCGAGTGGAAGCAGGGGACCGATTTCGAAAAGCTCACGCCGCAATTTCCGCAGGGCCGCATCATCCTGGAAAATTCGAAGACCAAATCGATTAGCGCGCGCGCGGTCGATTTGCTGGCGCCGTTAGGCCGCGGTCAGCGCGGTTTGATTGTGGCGCCGCCGCGCGTGGGTAAAACGATTTTGCTCAAGGAAATCGCGAAGGCGATCCGGGTGAATCATCCCGAGATCGTTTTGATTTTGTTGCTGGTGGATGAGCGCCCGGAAGAAGTGACCGATCTCGAGCGCGAGATCGATTGCCAGATTTACCATTCGAACTTCGACGAACACGTACATCGACATGTGCAAGTGGCGGAGGTGGTGCTCGAACGCGCGAAACGTTTGGTCGAGATGAAGAAAGATGTCGTGATTCTTCTCGACAGCATCACGCGATTGTCGCGCGGGTATAACAACATGCAGCCGGGGAAGGGGAGGACCATGTCCGGCGGCGTGGAATCAAAAGCCCTAACGAAGCCGAAGAAATTTTTCGGGTCGGCGCGCAACGCCGAAGAAGGCGGCAGCCTAACGATCCTGGCGACAGCGTTGACTGAAACCGGCAGCCGCATGGACCAGGTTATTTTCGAGGAATTCAAAGGCACAGGAAACATGGAGCTGCATCTCGATCGCGGTTTGCAGGAGAAGCGGCTTTATCCGGCGATTCATCCGATGATGTCGGCGACGCGACGCGAAGAGTTGTTGTATCATCCGGACGAATGGGAGCGAGTGCAGTTGTTGCGCAAAGCGATGGCGCAATTGCCGCCCATCGAAGCGATGGAGAAACTCATCGACAATCTCGAGGCGACGAAAACGAACGCGGAACTTTTGTTGAGTGGGCTGAAGTGATTTCGACGAACGCGCCGCTACTCTTGCCATGTCGAGCGAAGTCGAGACATCTCATACGGAGCGATCAATGAGAGATTCCTCGACTACGCTCGGAATGACAAAAGAGCGGACGGATCTGATTTCGACGAACGCGCAGCTGAAGGAGCTGCTTTCCAAACTTCAACCGCATGATTGCATCGCGATCGACACCGAAGCGGACAGTTTGCATTGCTACCGCGAGAAGCTTTGCCTGCTGCAAATTAGCGTGCCGGGCGACGATTTCATTGTCGATCCACTGGCCGATGTCGATCTTGCGCCACTTGGCGACTTGCTCGCGGAAAAGGAAATTATTTTGCACGGCGCCGATTACGATTTGCGATTGTTGCGACGCGCATTTGGGTTCACCACGCGAAAGGTGTTCGACACCGTCATCGCCGCGCGTTTGTTAGGCATTCGCGAGTTCAGTCTGGCCGCGCTGCTCAAGAAATTTTTCGATGTCGATCTTGTGAAAGGTTCGCAGAAAGCGAATTGGGCGCAGCGGCCACTACCCAAACGTATGGTCGAATACGCGATCAACGACACGCATTACCTGCTGGCGTTGGCGGAAAAATTAGAAGAGCAACTGCGCGCGACGAAGCGCATGGAATGGTTTCGTCAATCGTGTGCGCGCGCGATCGAGCAATCGGCGATCGACCGCGAACGCGACGAGGAAGAAGCATGGCGCATTGCCGGCGCGGGTGCGTTGCCGCCGCGCGCGGCCGCGGTCTTGCGCGAGCTGTGGCGTTGGCGCGAAAGCGAAGCGGAACGCGCCGATCGACCACCGTTTCACATTTTGCAAAACGAAAAACTGCTGCATTCAGCGCAGTCGTTCATTAATGGCCACGAGCCGCAGATTCGCCATTTCTCGCCGCGACGCCGCAGTACTTTTCGCGCGGCCGCACAAAAGGGATTGGATTTGCCGGAGTCGGAATTGCCGGTGATGCGACGTCGTGGCGGAACGCGACCAACAGCGGCGATGGTGCGACGAACGGAAGAATTGAAGCAACGTCGCGATCGCGCGGCCGGCGAATTAAAGCTGGAACCGAGCATTCTCGCGCCGCGCAATGTGTTGGAAGCAATCGCATCGGACGAGCAACGCGCCGCGACCATGCTGGTGCCGTGGCAGCGCGAATTACTCAAGATTTAGGGCTGGCGCGATAAACGGCTTGACGCCCGCGGGCTCTCCCTGCAAAACAGGCGCCTGTCTCTTTATGGGTTTCAGCCGTCGTACCTTGTCGATCTTGTCTTTAATCGCCGCGATTTTTGCGTTCGAAAATCGTGCGTCCGCACAGAGTGTCGATGCCGGCAATCAACGCGCGGACGTCGCTCGGACGCAGACGCAAACAGCGCCGACTGTGAACGAAGAAGGCGGCTCGATCCCAAGCACGCCGAACGATGCCGATCTCGGTGAACAGGAAATCCTGAAGCGGGCGCAGGCGTATCAAGCATTCACGGCGGCCGCGTCGATTCCGATTTACTGGACGTCAAACGTTTTGCTCTCGCGCGCGAACGAGCAGGGCGATTGGATCGAAGCGCCGGCCGCAGGATTGTATTATCAGCCGCGGATCACGAACAACCTCTACGGGCTGGTCGATGTCCGCGATCAACAATTTTACTACAACCGGTTCGACAATCTGGATTTCGGCGATTTCGCCGTCGACGTCGGGTTCAATCTCGTGATTCCGGACCTGGACAATCTCATCCTGCGCGCGCAATACACCTACGATCGCCTGACGGAGAAAGATTCGTTCGACGCTTTTTTCCAAAACCACGCCATCATTCTTAATGGAGAATTACCGGTGCGCATCGGCCGCGCGCAACAACTCGCCTTTGGAGCTTCGGCCACCATCAGCATGCGCAGCATACCGGAGACGCCGCGCCGGAATGATTACGAAGGCTACATCGGCTACACGCTCGTGCTCACGCGTGCGCTTACCGTTAATGCCGCCGGGCGTCTCGTCGTCCGCGATTATTACCATCAAAATTCGCGCGTTGATTTCAACGAGATCGGCGCCGTGACTGCGACCTACAACTTCAATCGCTTTATCTCCGCGACCGCGCTCGGCACCGTCGCCGCCAACCAATCCAACCAAAGCATCTTTGATTACAAAGTTGCAAACGTCGGCGGGGCGTTTTCGCTCGCCGTAAAATTTTAAGTTGTGCGCGACCGGCTCGCGCAAGATCGACATAAACATTTGCATGAACGCCCTGGCCGCGTTCAAATTACCCTCCGGAGGTGTTGGTTAAGATGAACAAAAATATTCTCGGTTATCTCCTTATCGCCTTTTTCGTCGCCGGCGCGGCAAATTTCTTTTCCGGCGCGCAAACGAAAGAAGCGCGCGTTACGGCAGTGATCAAAGATGTGCACGTGCTCGCCCACAATGCGCAGCCGCGCCCCGCCTCGCTTAACGACGTCGTCGTCGAAGGCAGCGCCGTCCGGACCGGTGGCGACTCGCGCGCCGAGCTCACCTTCGCCGATCAAACATTGACCCGTATCGGCGCCAACAGCGTCTTCAGTTTCGGCGCCGGCGGCAAAGAATTCGATCTGGCCAGCGGCGCGATGTTGCTGGCGGCGCCGAAATCAGCCGGCACGCTTAAAGTGAACACCGCTGCGGCGACGGCGGCGGTGAGCGGATTCACCATACTTTTCGATTCGAAGGGGAAGACGATTGTTCTCGAAGGCGAAGCTTGTGTGCGGCCGAAGGCGCACCCGAACGATCCGTGCATCGTCCTTCACGCCGGCGATATGCTTTTCTTGAACGGGAATCGCGTTGAGCGCCAGAAGATCAATATCGAGAAAATTTTTCGCACCGCCGGGCTCGTCAACGGCTTCAAGAACAAGCTCCCGCCCTGGAGCATTGCGCCGATTAACACCGAGATAACGAATCAAAACAATAACGGCGGCACCAATCCGGGCGGTTATTACAACGACCAGACCGGCAGCAACTCGATCAATCAAAAGCAGAACGGCCCGCCGCAACCGACACCGAAACCGCCGCCACCATCTCCGCCGCCAAGTCCGCCGGGCCTGCAAAACGGCTAGTTAGGGGATTTTCAGTTGCGTGCCGGGCGCGAGCTTGGCCGGATTGTCGATCTTATCGGCGTTCGCGTCGCGAATGTCCTTCCAACGCGCGGACGATTGATAAAACTTTCGCGCGATCGAAAAGAGCGTGTCGCCCGACTGCACCACATAAGTGCGCGGCTCGTGGGCCGGAGCCGGAGAAGAATGCTCGGTGCTCGTCCGCGGCGTCGACATCGCCGCACGCGCCGGCTTCGATCCGTCGATTTGCCGGCGGAGATTTAGATTTTCATTGCGCAATCGCGCCGCCTCCGCGCGGGTGACGACCGCGTCGCCGGACAAAGCGGTGACCAACGCCACCTCATCGCGCTTGATCGCGTCCTTCGCTTCAATCGCATGCGCGCCACTCGGCTCGAGCGCGAGATAGCGTTTGAAATGGTGCAGCGCATTGACCGGCTCCTTCAGCTTATCTTCGTAAATGAGCGCGAGTTGATAATGAATTTCTGCAGAACGCGGTGAATCGTCCAGTGCCGCTTCGTAAAGGTTGATCGCTCGTCCGTATTCGCCCTGGGCCGCTTTGGCCTGCGCGTCTTTGAGGGTTTGCTCGTTCCGCGGCGTGATCACGCGGTCGCAGGCGCTGAACGCTAAGATCGACAACATCGCCAGTCCGGTTCGGACGAAGATCGACAACTTGTGAAACGCCCGCATCGTCGCAACGTCCTTAGTCGTGACTCGCTGGACCGTCCAAATCTTTTTCGCGCTTCTGTTGGGCTTCGAACTGCGCGCCGCGCCCGTCATCGGCCAGATATACGCGATGGACATTGTCGATCTTGCCGAAAACAAAATCTCCACCGCCGATGGTCGCATCACGACTCTCGTGCTCGCGTCCTCCGATGAAAGCGCTCGCGCGCAAAAGGTCGGCGATAACACGCCCGACTTTTGTCTCGGCAATCCAAAATATCGAATGATCACCGCGCTCGAATTCGTTTCACATCACTCCACGCCCGTGCGCGCCATCATCCGCAAACTTGCGCGGCGGCGAGTAGAGACGGCCGCGCGCGCATTGCAGGCGCGCTACGATGCCAATCAAATCAAACGCAACGCACGCGACGACGTCATTGTTGCCACTGATTTCGACAACGTCGTCGCGGCGCGTTTCGGCGTTCCGTTAGGCGCGCACACTTTCGAAGTGTTGGTTCTTGACGGGAAAGGTGAATTGCGCGCGCATTGGAACGATGTGCCGTCGCGCGAAGTGCTCGAGTCCGCGCTGCGCGCGGCTCAATAGCGCGGTATCGCCGGATCGATCTCGCTCGCCCACGCGTCGATTCCACCATCGAGGCTGCGCACGTTTTCAAAGCCGGCGTCCTGCAACAAATCGACCGCGAGCAAACTGCGCACACCTTTGTGGCAAAAGGCGACGATTGGTTTGGTGCGATCGATCTCGCCGAGACGCTCGGCCAAGTCGCCTAACGGAATCAAAATCGAATTTTCGAGACGCGCGATGTCGTACTCGACCTGCTCGCGCACATCGAGCACGAACAGCGGATCGCCCTTGTCGATCTTGCGTTTGAATTCCTGGACTGAAATCGTCACGCCCGATTCGGCGGGCACGATGCCGCAGAAGTGTTCGTAATCGATCGGGGCCGTGATCGACGGCGACTCGCCGCAAACAGGACAAGTCGGATCGCGCCGCAAATTGAATTCACGAAATTTCATCTTCATCGCATCGAAGTGCAGCAATCGACCGACGAGCGTTTCGCCTTTACCGAGAGTTAGTTTGATCGCCTCGTTCGCTTGAATGCTGCCGATGATTCCGGGAAGAACGCCGAGCACTCCGGCTTCGGCGCAATTCGGCACCGTTCCCGGCGCGGGCGGTTCCGGAAATAAACAGCGGTAACACGGGCCGCCGAGATGCGGCGCGAACACAGTCGCCTGTCCTTCGAAACGAAAGACGGAGCCGTAAACATTCGGCTTCTTCGCCCAAACGCACACGTCGTTCGACAAGTAGCGCGTGGCGAAATTATCGGAGCCATCGACGACCACGTCGTATCGGTTCACGAGCTCTCGTGCATTTGCGCTGGTGAAACGCGCGTCGTGAATTTCGATTTTGATTTCCGGATTCACATCGCGCAATCGATCGCGGGCCGATTCCACTTTCCTTCGCCCGATGTCTTTCGTGCCGTGCAGAATCTGCCGCTGCAAGTTGCTAAGATCGACATCGTCAAGATCGACAATTCCCATCGTGCCGACGCCGGCCGCCGCTAGATACAATGCCGCCGGCGATCCGAGTCCGCCCGCGCCGATGCACAAGACGCGCGCTTCGTTGAGCCGTCGCTGTCCGTCAGCGCCCACTTCGGGCATGATCAAGTGACGCGAATACCGAATGCGTTGCTCGTTAGTCATTTCTTCTTTCACGTCCGGCGCAGTTCCTTTAGTTCACTGCGATACAGACGAACATGAGTGACGCGGACGCAAATTTTGATCGAATCGTGGCGTATGCGCGCAAAAATCATCCGTTCTACGCCGAATGGCTCGGCGACAAGAAGTTCGCGCCGATTCTGACGCGCCGGGTTTTTCAAGAGAACAACGACCGGATTCTCAACGGCCATCCCGTCACCGGCACCAGTTCTGGGTCAACAGGAGTTCCGGTGCGCATTTCGATGTCCCCCAAGCGCCGCGCATTATCGAACGCGCTCAGCGCGCGTTATACGAGTTGGCTCGGCGGACCATTGGTTCGCAGCCAGATTATTTGTCCGCGCGGGCGGTATCCAGAATTGGAACTCGACGTCAACTCGCCGGTCGAACGACAGATCGATTGGCTGATCGAGCGCTACGAAAAAGCCGGCGCGGTCGTTTTGGTCACCTATCCGACAAACGCGGCCCTGCTCGCGCAAGAAATCATCGAGCGCAAGATCGACATGAGTTTTTTGCAACGCGTGGGGCTCATCTCGGAAAGCTTCGATCAGGATCAACGCGCTTACGTGCAGCGTGCATTTCCAAACGCACTCATCTGGTCGACCTACAGTGCGATTGAATTTGGATTGATCGCCGGACAATGTCCCCATGAGCCAAATTTTTACCACATCATGGACGATTGCTTCCGGGTCGAAGTTGTCGATGATAACGATCGTGAGTGTGCGGAAGGTGAGACCGGGCGCGTCGTCATTACCGATTACTTCAACGAATGGTCGCCGCTGATTCGCTACGATATTGGCGACCTCGCGGTGCGCGGAGTTTGTCCATGTAATCTCATTTCGCATCCCGCTTTCGCCGCCGTACTCGGTAAAGTGCGCGGCGCGCTTAAACATCGCTCGGGCCGCCGCGTCGCGTTTGCGCAACTATTGAGCGCGCTGCGCGGCGTCCCGGGCATCAAGCAATTTCAAGTGGTGCAGGAGGAGTTGGAGCGCTTCACCGTGCGATTGGTGATGGATCAACGACGGGAAGAGCAGATCGCCGCGGCTTTCGAAACTCACTTCGGTTATCGGCCGCAACTTACCTTCGAATACCACGATTTCCTTGCGCGCGAGCCGAGTGGAAAATTTCACCGGTCCATTTGTCGCGTTTGAGTGGGCGTGAATTAATTTGGGCGAACGGATATGAGTGAGGACGAAAATTTTGATCGAATCGTCGCACTCGCGCGCGCAACTAATCCGTTTTACGCCGAATGGCTCGAGGGCAGGGAATGCCCGCCGCTTCTCACCCGTCGCGTCGTTCTCGAAAATAACGACCGCATTCTCAACGGCCATCCGGTCACCGGGAGGACTTCCGGTTCCCTCGGAATACCGGTGCGCATTTCGATGTCGCCCAGGCGACTCGCTTTATTGCGTAGTATCAGCTGGCGTTATGTTCAGTGGCTCGGCGGGCCGCTGATTCGCAGCCACATCATGGCGTCGCGCGGTCGGAATGGCGACTTCGAGCTTAACGTCAACTCACCGATCGATCAGCAGATCGAATGGCTCATCCAACGTTACGAAAAAGCAAAAGCGGTCGCGCTCGTTACCCATCCGACGAATGCGTTTATGCTTGCCCGCGCAATTCTCGAGTGCAAGATCGACATGGGTTTTCTGCAGCGCGTCGGCGTCATCGGCGAGAACTTTGATTTCCATCAGCGCGCTTACATCCAGAGCGCGTTTCCGAACGCGTTCATTTGGTCCACTTACAGTTCCATTGAGACTGGCATGATCTCCGGACAATGCCCATACGAGCCGGCGTTTCATCACATCATGGCCGATTGCCTGCGCGTGGAAATCCTCGACGACGATGACCGCGAATGCCCCGAGGGCGAGATCGGTCGCGTCGTTATCACCGACTACCATAACGAATGGGCGCCGCTCATCCGTTACGAGCTCGGCGACCTGGCCGTGCGCGGTAGCTGTCCTTGTGGACGGATTCCGTTTCCCGCTTTCTCCTCCGTCATCGGTAAAGTTCGCGGCGCACTCAAACATCGTTCGGGGCAACGCGTCATATTCGTGGACCTCTCCATTGCTCTGCGCGATCTCCCCGGGATGAAGCAATATCAGGTGGTGCAGGAGGAGCTAGAGCGCTTCACCGTCCGGCTCGTCATGGATGAGCGGCGCGAGGAGGAAATCGCGGCCGCATTCGAAGCTCACTTCGGCTACCGCCCGCAGCTTACATTCGAGTACCACGACTTTCTGCCGCGCGAGCCGAGCGGAAAGTACCACCATTCCATCTGTCGCGTATGACGGTCGTTAGGGGGAATTTAACATTTCCCATTTAATTCCGACGACGCGTTTTCCTTCGAAGCGCTTCAATGATTTCGGAAACACGAGATATCTCGCGCCTTTGCGTTCTTTAAACCCGACTTCGCCGAACTCCGTTCCGCTTTCTGTGCATTGAATCGTCATGACCCGATGATTTTTAATCGCGGATTGTAATTGTCGATCTTGCGCGGGTTTTTGCCAAAGCGTGTAAACCTCAGGTGCGCCTGCTTTCTCCACCATATCGGCGAAGCGCACCGTCTTCACTTTGAGCAGCTTCATAAAAAATTCACTGTAGGAGACGCTGTTAGCGTCTCATGGGAAGCTAAAAAAAATCCGCCAGAGAACTACGGCAAAGTGGATCGAACTACCGTTGCTGCATTCCTGCCCTGGCGGGGTTTGCCCGTCCGCAGTCCATAGCCCCTGACGGAGAAAAAACTTTCGTGCAAGATCGACATCGTGCAACATCGCGCTCGTGAAATGGCTCATTCTCGTCGCAATCGCCTGCGCGCAATTTTCCTGCACCTCGTCGAATCTCGTCACGCGTCGCGATCTCTACAGCCCGGAGCCCGCGCCCGATTCCTACGAGCGACAGAAAGAGCTCGCCGGCAAATCGCGCGTAACCACGGTCACGACCACGACCACAGTTCCCGCGCCCGAGGAAGGGCCGCGCCCGGCGTTTCGTTAGGCGTACGGCAGATTCGCTTTGATCCGCTTTTCGTCGGTCTTGTGCACGCGCGCCATTTTCGCAAGGTGACGTTTGCGCTTCGCGTTCTTCGACGACATGAGATGACGACGTGAGGCTTGCGAACGCAAAACTTTGCCGCCCGCGGTGATCTTGAATCGTTTCGCGACGGCTTTGCGCGTCTTGGAGCGGGCAATTGGCTTCGGCATAAGGCGCGGAAGATAAATGCGATTGTCGATCTTGCAATTGTCGATCTTCGCGCCAGTACAGGTAACAAATGGAAAACGCCTCAGCCCCAAAACCCCACGTCGTCATTCTCGGCGGCGGTTTCGGCGGACTTGAAGCTGCCAAAAAGCTTTCGTGCGAACCGGTGCGCGTCACCGTCGTCGATCGCACCAATTATCACTTGTTTCAGCCGTTGCTCTATCAAGTCGCGACCGCGGCGCTGTCACCGGCCGACATCGCGTCTCCGCTTCGCGGGATTTTGAGCGAATGCAAAAACATGGAAGTGATCATGTCCGAGGTCGTGGCCGTCGATGTCGATCTTCGCAAGATTCGCATGGCCGACGGCGTGCTCGGTTACGATTACCTCATCGTCGCCACCGGCGCGCGCCATTCTTATTTCGGTCATCCTGAATGGGAAAAACTTGCGCCCGGATTGAAGAGTCTCGAGGACGCAGTCGAAATACGTCGCCGCATTTTAATGGCCTACGAATATGCGGAGAGGATTAGCGATCAGGCGGCGCGGCGCGCGGCGATGACTTTCGTCGTGATCGGCGGCGGACCGACCGGCGTGGAAATGGCGGGGGCGATCGCGGAGATTGCGCGCTACACGCTGGCGAAAGATTTTCGCCACATCGATCCATCGGAAACGCGCGTGATTTTGATCGAAGGAAGTCCGCATGTGCTCGCGGCATTCCCGACGGATTTGCAGGAGAGCGCGAGGAAGCAACTTGTCGATCTCGGCGTGGAAACGCGCACCGGCATTCATGTGACTAACATCACAGAGGACGGCGTGCAGGTCGGTGACGAATTCATTCCATGCCGCGTCAAGATTTGGGCGGCGGGCAACACCGCTTCGTTCGTCGGCAAGTCGTTAGGCGCGCCGGTCGATAAAGTCGGCCGCGTGCTCGTGAACAATGACCTGACGATTCCGAACCATCCCGAAGTGCAGGTCATCGGCGACCTGGCGAACTTTCCGCATCAAACCGGTCAGCCGCTCCCCGGCGTTTCGCCCGTCGCGATGCAGCAGGGACGTCACGCCGCGCGAAATATTTTGGCGATGATCGACGGACGAAAGCCGCAACGCTTTTGGTATCTCGACAAAGGCAGCATGGCGACAATCGGCCGCAACAAAGCGGTGGCGGATCTTCGTCTTGTGCACTTCAGCGGATTGCCCGCGTGGATGGCGTGGTTGTTCGTGCACATCATTTTCCTCGTCGGCTTCCGCAATCGGCTCGCGGTCCTGTTCCAATGGGGTTGGAATTATCTGACGTTCAACAAGGGCGCGCGCTTGATCACGCGAAACTTCCAGGCGGAGCAACGCCCGCCGACGTGAAAAAAAGGAATCCGGGGAGCACAGGCCGCCGGCCTCTGGTTTGCGGCGGCTCGCCGCAAACGCTACGCGGTCGCGAAAAAACCGATTCAAGTTTTGCTTTCGGCGAGCCGCCGAACGCGGCAGGCCAGCGGCCTGCGCTCCCCAGAATCACCGTTCGCAACCTCCAGCGAAAAGTACATGTCGATCTTGCGCGCTTGCGGAAATCCTTGCCACGCATTGCCGAACGCATGGGCAAAATCGAAAACCAAATCACAGTTCTTCTGATCTCCGACATGCGCATGGCGAAGTTGCATCGCGAATTTTTAAATAGGGAAGGTCCGACAGATGTGATCACGTTCGATCACGGCGAAATCTTCATCAGCGTCGATACCGCGCAACGAAATGCGAGAGGATTCCGCAATTCGTTAACGCGCGAAATTCAGCTCTACATCATTCACGGTCTGCTGCATCTGCGGGGCTTCGACGACCGCACTTCGCGCGACGCGGCGCGGATGCAGCGGGCCCAGGAGAAGATTTTGCGCTCGTTGCGCTGAAGGCTTAGCGTTCCTGATGATCGCGGAGGGGCCAACGGTCACGATCGACAAGCCGACGATTGAGCAGGACACACGCACAAAGGAAGATGTCGATCTTCCATGGCAAGTGGTGGTGCACAACGACCCCGTGAATTTGATGACTTACGTCACGATGGTCTTTCAACGCGTCTTCGGTTATCCGCGCACCAAAGCGGAGAAGCACATGCTCGAAGTGCACCAGCAAGGCCGCTCGATTTTGTGGAGCGGTGTGCGCGAACGCGCCGAGCTTTACGTGCAGCAACTGCACGGTTACCTCCTCCTCGCCACCATCGAGAAGACGAATTGATCATGAACGTTCGGCGACGCGAAGATGGACTCGAGTTTTTCGAAGTCGATCCGTTCCTGGCCGAGTTGCTGCGTCAAATTCCTGAGAGCGCGAATGTCGATGATGCGCCAAAGGCGAAAGCGCGTTTGTTCAGCGCGCCCGCGGATGAAAGCGAGCCGGAACTTCGCAAGGAATGGAAAGAATATATCGAGCCGGAATTGCAGCGGCTGTTCCGATCTTCGAGCGAAACGGTCGCGCTCGATTTAAAACAGCTTTGCGGCAAAGAACGCTCGTTCGCCAATCGCACGTTGCGAATTCCTAACGAACACGCGGACGCGTGGCTGAACGCGTTGAATCAAGCGCGGCTCGCGATTGCGGCGCGGAATGATTTCACCGAAGGCGAGCTCGGAGATTGTTATCGTTCCCCCATCGGTTCGCGACGCGATCTCAGTTTGTTCCAGGTGAACTTCTACGGATTTTTGCAGGAAGTGATTTTGCGAGAACTGTGCGGCTGCGGCGACAACGGCGCGGATCAATGATGTTGCGGCAGATAATGTTCTAGCCGGACCGGGCCGAGTTTCATCATGCCGTCCATGAACGTGCGAAGATCGACATGTTCATCTCGCGCTTCATAGCAATCGCGCACTTTGCGATAGCCGAGGTAATAGGTTGTGATCTGCGGCGAGGTCGTTAGGCTGCGCGTCCACATGTTGGCGGCGAGTTGATCGCCTTGGGGCGCGTCATCTTTGACGAACCGCACGACTTCTTCGCGCGACATGTTTTCTGTGTGCACGCGAATGTCGACAATCGTGCGCGCGATGTTCTCGAGCTGCTTCTTATAATGGGCCAGACGTTCGAGCGGGCCACCCCAACCGTTATCGAGCATCAAGCGCTCGCAAAACGTGCCCCAACCTTCGACGTAAAGCGGATCGGGAAAGACGGCGCGGATTTTGTGCGGCTGGCGCGCGGCGATTTTTCCATGGACGTAATGACCGGGAATGAGTTCGTGCGCGGTGATCATCTTGTTGAAGTGCTGATTGAAGTCGCGAAAGAACGCGTCGCGCTGTTCTTTCGTGGCGTCGTTAGGCGGCGTGGGGATGAACAAAATGGTTTTCGCTTCCGACGCGTACGGACCCGGCGGATAAACGCCGCCGACGCTCTGGCCGACGAAGAACGATGGTGAAAGATCGACAATCAAGGTGAGCGGATCGGGCAGCGTCATGATTTTCTTTTCGTGAACGAGCGTGTTGATCGCGTTCACGTTTTCGCGCCAATGCGCGAGCGCTTCGTTCGCGTCGCGGTCGCGATCCTCGCCGATGCGGTCGAACAATCGCCGCACTAATTGTGCGTCGTCGTTAGGCGGTGATTCGCTGCCGATCACGTCGTGCCAAATTGTTCGGCCGAATTTCGCTGCTTCTGCGCGTGTCGCCGCAAGATCGACAACAGCTCGCTTCAATACATCGGCGACAGATTCGTTGACTCCCGTTCCGATGCGAAACGTTTCCGCGTATTTGTTTCCGAGTCGCGGCGAACCGGTCGCGCGCTTGGCGATGTCTTCCAACGTCTGCGCGAATTCGTTTAGCGCAGCGGCGGCGACGGGACCGATGTCGCGATCGTCCACCGCGGATGAAAAACCTTCGGCGTAGAATTTCGCGGAAGCTCGCACCTGATTTGCGGCGATGTTGCAGAACTCCGGCGCGACCTGCGCAAGATCGACATGTTGGAAGTGTTCGCGCGCGGCATTTGCGAAGGCCGGCAACAATCTCGCGCGGGCACGGGCGCGTTGCTGTCGCTTCGCGAGCGAAAGATCATCGCGCACGAGCAGGAACACGGTCGCGTCGCCGATGACGGACGACCAATAAAGCGGATCACACTCGGCGCGCTTCAGGTTCGTTAGGGCATTTAGCTCGCGATCGATCTGACCACGCAACGCTTCGGCGTCCAGCGAATCCGAATCCGCAATCGTCGCGCGCGTGTTGCGATTGAACTCGATCCAGCGCGAAAGTTTCTCGGCCGATAAATCTTCCAGCTTCTGGTCGAAATCATGGCGGCCGGCGGCGGTCGCGCGTGTCGGATACATCGCGAAATACGCGTCGAGATATTCGTTCGCGATTTTGTCGATCGACTCCGCGCTCGCCGACAAGATCGACAACAACAATGCGAAGACGATCGCGCGCTTCACAGGCGGAAGATGTCGATCTTAACGGCAGCTACTGCTTCTGTTGCGCTTTCTCGCGCACCATCGACATGAGCCGGTCTTTAATGCCGGCGGAAGATTTCGCCGGTTTCAGACTGAGGGCGAACGCTTCGTGCAAAGCATAACATTCGCTGACGAAATCCTCCGCCTTCTGCCCGAATTCCTTGCGGGCCTTTTCGAATTCTTCCAGCTCCTCCGGCTCGAGCGCCCCGATGACGTAGAGCCGTGACTGGTTCTGGAATTGTTCAAAGTTCATCTTTCAGCTCCTTCAAGCCCTCGTATATCTTCTTCAGGCCCAACTCAAGGCGAGTTTTTACCGTTCCTAAAGGTGTATTCGTATTTGCGGCGATTTCGCGCTGGCTCATACCGTGAAAAAATGCGAGCTCGACCGCCTGCTGTTGCGGCGGGGGCAAGGCATCGAGGACGCGCCGCAAATGTTCGCGCGTGTCGCCGAGATTAATCTCGTCCTCGGTCGTGTTTTGCACCCAGGCGTCGGGCTGTTGCTCGGTCTCAGCCTGAAGACGTTCCTCGGCGCGAGCGTAAGCCTGTTTTTTGCGCAGGCCGTCGATCGCGCGCCGTCGAGCGAGTGTAACCATCCAACCGAGCGGTTTACCTCGTTGAGCGGAGAAATTTTTCGCCTGGTTCCAGATCTCCATGAAAATTTCCTGCAATAAATCATCGGCCTCGGCCTCGTTGTGGACGACGCGGAGAATGAGAGCCTTAAGTATGCCGTTGTAGCGGTCGTAAAGTTGAGAGAGGGCCTCGGGATCGCCGGCCTGGATGCCGGACATCAGTTCGATATCGCTCGGGCCGCCGGCGGGAGGCTCGGGCACGAGCGTCGGAGGTTGGACCGCAAGTTCGGGCTCCGATTCAGAATCAATCTCAACGCCCATGCATTCCAGCATAAGATCGACATGTCGTATGTAGCCACTTTTTTCTTCAGAATCCTTGACCGCGCGTGGCTGCTCTCCATACGATGCCGCGCTCATGAGATTGATTTTTTCGATACTTATCGCCCTCGGCACGGTCACGTTGCTACACGCGCAGGACGAAAGCGCCACCCCGGAAGCGTCGCCCGCAGAAAACTCCGCCACTTCAATGCAAGCGCCATCGAGCCTGCGCGATACCACGACGCCGGCACCTGAGGCGACAGCGACAGCGTCCGCGACTGTTTCCACGACAGAAGCTTCGAAGCCGAAAGCCTCGCCGGCGGCCGCCGAGACGGAAAAGAAAAAACCTGCCGCCGTCGCCGCCAAAACGAAAACAAGTGAGGAATCAACTTCCACCGAAGAATCCGCCGCGACCACCGGCCCGGACAAAGGCAGTCCCGAATCAAACGTGAAACGTTTGGAGAACGAATGGGAAGCAGCGGTGATGAAACATGACGCGTCGTTCCTTGATTCGCGTGTGGCCAAGGATTTCATCGGCGTTTCTTCGCGCGGCAAACGCATGAATAAAGCGGCGTTGCTCAAAGAATTTAAAGCGGACACCGACACTTATGCTTCGGCGAAGAACAACGGCCTAACCCTACGCGCGTTCGACAAAAATGTTGTGGTCGCGAGCGGCTCGGCCAAAGAGGTCGGCAAAACCAAAGCCGGCGCCGGATTTAATCGTTCCTATCTTTTCACGGACACGTGGATTTTGCGCGGCGATCGCTGGCAGTGTGTCGCGAGCCAGGTGATGCTTGCGACGGGTAAAGAGTAACGCAGTTTTAATTTCGGGGCGGCTTCGCATCCCCTGGGAGCGGGGTCGTCCCGCTTCTCTCTAAGATCGACAACTTGCCGCGCGACCATTACACGCCAAGAGTGTCCGGTTATGGCGCGCAGTCCGAATGAAGATGTCGATCTTTGGTACAAGGACGCCATCATCTACGAGTTGCACGTCAAGACTTTCGCGGACAGCGATGGCGATGGCATCGGCGATTTCCGCGGATTGATCGACAAGCTCGATTATCTTCAGGACCTCGGCATCACTGCGATCTGGCTGCTGCCGTTTTATCCGTCGCCCCTGCGCGATGACGGCTACGACATCGCCGATTACTACGATGTAAATCCGAATTACGGAACGCTCGATGATTTCAAAGCGTTTCTCGATGCCGCGCATGCGCGCGGTCTGCGCGTGATCACGGAGTTAGTCATCAATCACACATCGGATCAAAATCCGTGGTTTCAGAAATCGCGACGCGCGGCGCCGGGCTCGCCCGAACGCGAGTTTTATGTCTGGAGCGACACGCCGGAAAAATATCAAGACGCGCGCATCATCTTTAAAGATTTCGAAACGTCGAACTGGAGTTGGGACCCGGTGGCGAAAGCGTATTACTGGCACCGCTTCTATTCGCACCAGCCGGATTTGAATTTCGACAATGCCGCTGTGCACGACGCGGTCGAGAAGGTTTGCGATTTTTGGTTGGACATGGGCGTCGATGGTTTGCGGCTCGACGCCGTACCGTACCTTTACGAACGCGAAGGCACCAACTGCGAAAATTTACCGGAAACGCACGCCTACTTGAAAAAGTTGCGTGCACATGTCGATCTTAAATTCCCTGGCCGCATGTTGCTCGCGGAAGCGAACCAATGGCCCGAAGACGCGGTCGCGTATTTCGGAAACGGCGACGAGTCGCACATGAATTTCCATTTCCCACTCATGCCCCGCATGTTCATGGCGCTGCAAATGGAAGATCGGTTTCCGATCATCGACATTCTCGATCAAACGCCGCCCGTTCCAGAAAATTGCCAATGGGCGATGTTCTTGCGCAATCACGACGAACTCACGCTCGAGATGGTGACCGACGAAGAGCGCGATTACATGTGGCGCGTTTACGCGAACGATCCACACGCGCGCATCAATCTCGGCATTCGCCGGCGGCTCGCGCCGTTGCTCAACAACAACCGCCGCAAAATCGAATTGCTCAACACCATGCTCATGTCGATGCCGGGCACGCCGATCATTTATTACGGCGACGAAATCGGGATGGGGGACAACATTTACCTCGGCGATCGCAACGGATGCCGCACACCGATGCAATGGTCGCCGGACCGCAACGCCGGATTTTCCAAGGCGAATCCGCAGCAATTACATCTGCCGGTCATCATCGACCCCGAGTATCACTACGAAGCGATCAACGTCGAGAATCAGCAAAAAAATCTCTCGTCACTTTTGTGGTGGATGCGGCGCGTCATCGCCATGCGCAAGAATTTCAAAGCGTTCTCGCGCGGCACGCTCGAATTCCTGTTTCCCGACAACGCCAAGGTGCTCGCGTTCCTGCGCAAGATCGACAATGAAATCGTGCTCGTGGTCGTGAACTTGTCTCGCTTCGCGCAATCGGCCGAGATCGATCTGCGCGAACACGCCGGCTGCGTGCCGGTCGAGATGTTTTCGCGGAATCCGTTTCCGCAAATCAAGAAATCCGCTTACACGATTACGCTCGGTCCGCACACTTGTTACTGGTTTGTCCTGCAACCGAAGATCGACACGCAACGCGCGACGAAGAAGCGCGGGGTGCCGACGATCAATGCCGAGCCGAATCTCGAGACGCTGTTGCGTAACGGCCAGCGCGCGACACTCGAGAAGAACGTTTTGCCTAACTATTTGCCGACGTGTCGCTGGTTCGGCGCGAAAGCGCGCACCGTTCGCGAAATGCGAGTGGTCGAGCATCCAGCGCTCGGCTCGGACGGGAAACGTGCGGAAGTGTGGTTCGTCGAAGTGAGTTATATCGAAGGACCGACCGAAACTTATGCGCTGCCAGTAACGATCGCATCCGGTGAGGCCGCGAAAAAGATTTCGCAAAGCGCGCCCAATGCCGTGATCGCGAAACTAAACGGCGACGCCATTCTCTTCGACGCGATTTGGGACACAAATTTCCGCGAACAATTATTCGGCACGATCGCGCACGGCCAACGCACGAAAGGAAATAACGGCGAGCTCATCGGTTCGCCCGGCAAAGCTTTGATCGACAATGGCGCGCCCGCGATTGCGACGTCGCATGTGCTTGGCGCCGAACAAAGCAATTCGTCCATGCTCTTCGAGAATAAATATTTCTTGAAGCTCTATCGTAAACTCGAAGACGGCGTGAATCCTGATGTCGAAGTCACGCGCTTTCTCACCGATCGTGTGAATTATCCGAACGTTCCCGCGTTCGGCGGCGCGATCGAGTATCGCCGCCCCAAATCGGAGCCGACGGTAATTTGTTTGCTGCAAAATGCCGTCAGCAGCGAAGCGGACGCGTGGACGCTCACGCTTGATCATCTCGGCCGTTATTACGAACGCGCGCTCGCCCGCAAAGCCGATTTGCAAAATGAAACCGCGCCTGCTGGTCCTTTGCTCGAAGAACTGATCGGCGGAATTTATCCCGAGAAAGCGAAGTTGTTAGGCCAGCGCACCGGTGAGCTGCATCTTGCGCTCGCGTCCGCACAAGACGATCGCACTTTCGCGCCTGAACCGTTCAACGCCATGGCGCAGCGTTCCGTCTTTCAATCGATGCGCGCCTTGCTGCGGCGCACGACCGAGATGCTCGAACGCAAGATCGACAATCTCCCGGAAAATTTTCGCGCGGAGGCGCGCGAGGTTCTCGACTCCGAAAAGGAAATTCTCGCGCGCGAAAAGCGCATCCTCGATCGCCGCACGGTCGCGTCGAAGATTCGCATTCACGGCGATTATCATCTCGGTCAGGTCCTCTACACCGGAAAAGATTTTGTCATTCTCGATTTTGAAGGCGAGCCGGCGCGGCCGTTGAGCGAACGCAAACTCAAACGCTCGCCCTTGCGCGACGTCGCCGGCATGATGCGCTCGTTTCAATACGCCGCCTACAGCGCACTCTGGCAACCGGCCATGCGCGCGGAAGACATTCCGTTTCTCGAACGCTGGGCCGATGTTTGGTATCGCAACATGAGCAGCGTCTTTTTGCAAAGTTACCTAACGACTACCGCCGGCGCCGTCTTCATTCCGAAAAACGCCGACGATCTGCAAATTCTTCTCGAAGCCTACCTGCTCGACAAAGCCGTTTACGAAATCGGCTACGAGCTCAACAATCGTCCCGACTGGGTCGTTATCCCGATCCGCGGGATCAAACACATCTTGAAATCATCGTAACCAACTGCCAGAAATCCAAACGCATGAACTCACATCTCGACAAGATCGACAATGACATCGCGGAGAAACATCTGCTTAAGCATCCATTCTATCTCGCGTGGACGCGCGGCGAATTGAGCAGGGAAGCGCTGACCGATTACGCGAAGCAGTACTATCATCACGTCGCGGCCTTCCCGACTTATCTTTCCGCCGTGCATTCGAAGTGCGACGATCAGCCGACGCGGAAACAAATTCTGCAAAACTTAATCGACGAAGAGGCCGGCTCGCCGAATCACCCGGAATTGTGGAAACAATTCGCGGATGCGCTCGATACGAATGTTGAAGCCGAGCAAGAACCGGAAACGAAAAACCTGATCTCGGCGTTTCGTTCGACGTGCGCGCGATCGACCGAAGAAGGTCTCGCCGCGCTTTACGCCTACGAAAGTCAGATTCCGGAAATCTGTGAATCGAAGATCGACGGATTGAAAAAACATTACGGCTTCACCGATCCGAAAGGTTACGAATACTTCTCGGTCCACATCGAAGCGGATCGCGAACATCGCGCCGCCGAACGCGCAATGCTTGCGCGCAAGATAGACAATCACAACATCGACAATGTGCGCGCGTCCGTTGCAAGAGTTCTCGACGCGCTCTGGGAAATGCTCAGCGGCGTTTGCCGGCGTCACGCCATCGCCTGCTGAATCTTGAGCGAACGGTCCTCCGCGATCGTCACGCGAAACAGTTCATCGAATCCTTCCGACATCGTCGGCGGCTGAAGTCGTTTCGCCGTGGTGAAGATGGCGACATTTGGAACTTTCCCTTTTCCTGTGCGCTCGGCGTTACGCGCGACTGCGGCGCGCGTGTTCACATCGAAAAAGTAACCGATCACACGCGCATGATGTTTGCGCGCAAGCGCGATCAGCTTCGCTCGGTCGGCGATCGTCGGATTGGTGTTATCGACTGCAACAGAACGTCCGGCGGCGAGCGACTCCGCGATTAAATCCGATTGTCGATCTTCGCGCTTCGTAGCGTTCGGCCACAAATCTTTGCTCACGTGCACATGCGTGGCCGCAAATTTATCGCGATACAAACTGCTCTTCCCCACACCGGGCAAGCCGATGAGGATGACGCATTCCATTTATTCTTTCGGTTGCGCGGCGATGCGAAGCAGGATCGCGAGCGTTTGCGCCACGTTCACCGAAATATCGAACTGCGATGCGCGCTTGAGAATGTTCGGTCGCGCCGCGCCGCGCCGTGTCGGATCGCACCAATCTTCGATCGCATTGGCCAGACCGTTGATGTCTTCCGGAAGATCGACAATCGAACCGTGAATGCGGTCTTCCATGATTTCGCTGAAACCATTCGCGCGGGTGGTGATGACCGGCAGTCCGCACGCGAGCGCTTCCAGCGACGCGTTTGAAAACGGATCGTAAATCGTCGGCAAAATGAAAATATCCGCCGCGGCGTAGGCCGGACGCATGTCGTCCAATTCGCCGAGGAACGTTGCGCGATCGGAACGATAACGCCGCACATTCCCGCGTCCGGCGATGAGTAATCGCACTTTTGGATTGTCGCACGCTTCGACCGCATCAACCGCGAAACGCAGACCCTTTCGTTCCCAACCCGTGCCGGCGAAAAGGACCGCGATCTCCTCGTTCGTTAGGCCAAGCTCGGCCCGCGATTTCACGCGCAATTCGGCGTCGGCATGAAATTGATCGAGCGGAATGCCGGTGTGGACGATGTCGATCTTGTCCCGGCGATAATTGTAAAGATCGACAATCTCTTCTTTGACCATGCGCGAATTGACGATGACGTGCTCGGCGCCACGTTCGTTCAGGAGCGCTTCTTCGAGTCGCAGCATCTCGCGGTGTTTGCCGTTGAAAACGCGCGTGAACCGGTGCCACGGCGATTCGAATTTGCGGCGGCGATTCAGCCAGGCGAGATGAACGCCATCGCCGGCGCGGTAAACATCGCAGCGGCAAATGCGTTCGAGACTAACGAGAACTTCGCACTTCAGATCGGCGCGGATGCGTTCGATCTCATTGGCAAATGCGATTGTCGATCTTGCGCGAACGCGCACGATTTCGCCGAACGGCCATTCGTTCTCCGGCCATTCGCTCGTGGTAAAGAGACGCGCTTCGTGGCCAGCATCGACAACACCGCGGGCCAGCCGTTTGAGATACGCCTCCGCGCCGCCGCTCGGCGAATAACCGCGCCGGACAAAACAGATGGTGAGCTTCTCGTTCGACATCGCGCCTTACCAATGTTGTCATTCCGAGCGAAGTCGAGGAATCTCTAATTTATGTCGGATCGCACTCTGCCAAAGAGTTTGCTCTATTCGATCTTCGCGCGAATCGGCGGCCACGGTTTGGACAGTGATTCGTTCGAAGCGTTGCGCGCGTCGTATCGCGGCGGTTTTCTGGGCAAAGCCGTGGCTTACGATAATCGGCAAACGGAAATCCCGGCGCGCTTGATCAAATCGTTGCGCTGGCATCCGGTGCGATTGCTTTCGTCATTGCTCGATTCCAAGCAGTACTACGCCGCGAAAAAAATTTACCTCGATCGCGCGTCGTCGCGCGAATTGGAAGCCGGACGCTACGATTTCTTTCACAGTTGGTCGGGCGATTGTTTGGAGAGTTTACGTGTCGCTCAACAAAAACGGATTCCGTCGCTCATCGAAATCCCGACGTGGCATCGGAAAAGTCAGAAGGCAGAAGGAAAAAGGCCGAATGGAAGATCGACATGGAGGTCTCGCTTTTCGCTCGAACCGGAAAGATTTCTGGAGGAATACGATCTCGCCACGCTTGTGGTGGTGTTATCGGAGAAAGCGGCCGAGTCATTCCGCGCGCAAAATTTTCCGCCGGAAAAACTTTTTTATTTGCCGCGCGGTGTCGATGTCGATCGATTTCAACCAGGAACACGGCCCAAGAAATTTCGCGCGGTGTTCTCCGGTGCGTTAATCGAGCGCAAGGGCGTGCATCATCTCCTGGAGGCGTGGCAGCGGTTGAATTTGAAGGAGGCCGAGCTGCTGCTCATCGGCAATGTGCACGAGGAGATGAAGCCGCATCTCGCGAAATTCGCGAACGAGAGCGTGAAGACGTTAGGCTTCGTGCGCGACCACGAAAAATATCTGCGCGACGCGAACGTCTATGTTTTTCCGTCGCGACTCGAAGGCAGCGCGAAGACGGTTTACGAGGCCGCGGCGTGCGGGTTGCCCTCGATCACAACGCGTGAGGCGGGCGATGTCGTGCGCGATGGAATTGAAGGGATCATCGTTAGGCCGGGCGATGTCGATGCCATCGCGGCAGCGCTGCAATATTTTTATCGTCATCCGGAAATCGCCGAGCGCATGGGCGCAGCCGCGCGGCAACGTGTCGTGGAAAATTTTACGTGGGACCATTACCGCGCGCGGTTGCTCGATGCTTATGCAGCTGCGATGCAGGTGGCGCGTTGATGAATATTTTGCTCATCCAGCTGAAGCGCATCGGCGATGTGATTGTGACGACGCCGGCGATCGCGGCCGTGCGGAAAGAATTTCCGGATGCGAAAATTACGCTCGCGATTTCGCGAGACGGCGCGGCGCTGGTGCCGGCGCTGGAGGGAATCGACGAAACGATTGTGCTCAAACGCGGGCTGGGGGATTTCAAGAAGTACATGTCGATCTTGCGACAACGCTTCGATTATTGCGTCGATTTCACGCGCAACGATCGCTCGGCCGCGGTGACGCTGTTGTCGCGTGCGAAAAAACGCATCGTGTCTTATCGGGTGAAGCGCCGCTCGCCGTGGCGGCGTCAGGCGTACAACGAATTCGTCGGGCATCGCATGCGCGACATGCACACGGCGGATTATCATTTGTCGTTGCTCGAGCCGCTCGGGATCACGAAGGCGTCGCCGAAATTGCGTTTGCATTTGCCTAACGACGCCGTTGAGAGCGCAAACGCTCTGCGACGTTCCGCTAAGATCGACAATCAGTTCGCGATTTTCCATCCGGGCTCGGCGCGACAGGAGAAATTTTGGGAGCCGGAACGTTGGGCGGAAGCGATCGAACATGCGCGCACGAAATGGAATCTCGATTGCGTGCTTACCGGCGGAACATCGCGCATGGAGCAGCGGCATCTCGCCCGAATCGAAGCGCATCTGGCGCGGCCTAACGAAAACGCGTTCGGCGGATCGATTGTCGATCTTAGTGGAAAGACGGAGCTGCTCACGCTCGCGGCCCTGATCGCGCAGGCGCGTTTGTTAGTCACAGTCGATTCCGCGCCGGTGCATCTGGCGGCGGCGCTGAGGACGCCGCAGATCATTTTGTTCGGCCCAACGAATCCATATCATTGGCGACCGCGCGAATCGCCTGCGATCATTCTCCAGGGCGATTCCGGCGCGCCGGTGATAAAATTTATTCCGAAGCAATTCCGTAGCGCGATGAGCCTGATATCGACGCGGACGGTGATCGATGCTATGGATTCGCTGCTGTCGAGTCCGGCAGCGTAAGTCCGAGCCGGACTGACCCGTATGGGAAAGAACAAAGACAAGAAAGATAGAGTGCGATTGTCGCTGCGCGAGACGTTGCGGGTGTCGAAAGGAATGTATGGGCGCCTGTTTCGCTATGTGCGGCCGTACAAATGGCGCTTCGTTCTCGGCATTGTCTTCGGCGTTTTGTTCGCGGGCGCAAACTCGGCCCTGCCGTGGGCGATGTATCAGGTCTCGTCGTTTATTTTTCACGGAACAATTCCGAACGCGCGCGCGCTGATGAAAGATCAGGCGTTGCTTAACGCCGGTCCGAACATCGGTGCGGTCGCGTGGATTTGCATGCTCATTCCCGTGATCATGATCGTGCGCAGCGTTTTTGCCTTCGCGAACGCCTATTACATGAACTGGGTAAGCAACCGCGTGGTGCTCGACATTCGCGATCAGCTCTTCAGTAAACTCATTCGGCACTCGATGGATTTTTTCAATCGCATGCGCATCGGCTTTCTCATGTCACGCATCGCGAACGACACGCGTTCGATTCAAATGGCGTTGAGCACGGTGAGCAGCGATGTCTTCAAACAGCCGATGTCGATCATCGGTGCCGTCGCGGTGTTGCTCTGGATCGACTGGAGATTCACGCTTGTGACGCTCGTGCTTTTCCCGACGTGTTTGATTCCGATTCGCGTCCTCGGCCGTCGCGCCCGCCGCGCGATCGAGTCCGAACAAAAAGGCATGACGCAGATGACGGTGACGATGCAGGAAACGTTCGCCGGGATTCGCGTGGTGAAATCGTTCGCGCGCGAAGGCGTGCAGGAGAAAGCGTTTCAACGCAGCACGCAGCAACAGTTTTCCAACTCCATGCGCATGGTCAAAACCATGGAAGCGATCGGGCCGCTCGTGGAAGTGATCGCTTCGGTCGGCGTCGGGCTCGCGCTTGCTTACGTCTTCTTCTCGAACTTGCCCGCGGCGAAATTTCTGGCGCTGATTTCGGGAATGTTCCTGCTCTACGAACCGGTGAAAACGTTGAGCAAATTGCACATCGTTATCCAACGTTCGATCGGCGCGACCTCGAAAATCTTTTCCCTGCTCGACTCCGTGCCGACGGTGCAGGACGCGCCCGACGCTGTCGATCTTGCGAAGACGGACGGCGAAATTGTTCTCGAACACGTTTCATTTCGTTACTCGACGGGCGTGACCAACGCAGTCGAAGACATCAACCTGCGGATCGAGCCGGGCAAAACTTACGCGCTCGTCGGCGCGAGCGGCGCGGGCAAGTCCACCATCCTTTCGCTCATTTTGCGCATGTACGATCCGACGCAAGGCTCGGTAAAGATCGACAATCACGATTTGCGCCGTCTCACGCAGAAATCATTGCGCAAGCAAATCGGTCTCGTAACTCAGGACACATTTTTATTTCACGATTCAATCTTCAACAACATCAAGTTCGGCCGGCTCGACGCGACACCGGAGGAGATTTACGCCGCGGCCGAAACGGCTTTCGCGCACGACTTCATCATGGCGCAGCCTAACGGCTACGACACCATCATCGGCGACAAAGGCTGTATGCTTTCCGGCGGGCAACAGCAGCGACTCGCGATCGCGCGCGCGCTTTTGAAAAATGCGCCGATTCTTTTGCTCGACGAAGCGACCAGCGCGCTCGATTCCGAATCGGAAAAACAAATTCAGCGCGCGCTCGAGCGTCTCGCCGCCGGCCGCACTGTGATCGCAATTGCGCATCGGCTCTCGACTATTTTGGCCGCAGACCAAATCGTCGTAATGGACCAGGGACGAATTCACGAGGTCGGGACGCACGCCGAGTTGCTCGAGAAATCCGGCCACTATCGCCGGCTCTACGATTTGCAATTCAATCGCCCGACCGAACCGCCACAGCCCGAATCCACGCCCGAGCCGGACGTGCTCGAGGAAGAATTGGTCTAACGAGCGATTGTCGATCTTGCGCGCAAGATCGACATCATCATTTCAACGTGATCTCGCGCATCGTGCGCGTGCCGAGAATCTCGCGAATATCGAGACGTTTCACCGCCATATCGCGCCGTTGATCTTCGCTGCCCATGATTTTTTCGAAGATCGGATCGGTTTTCGCGCGCAATCCATCGAACGCCGCCATGTTTGGATACTCGACCATAATAATAATGTTCGCTTCATCGCGGTTATGCGAGTCGCCCATCAAGATTTTGTAATCGAGGATGATGTTTTGCTTTTTCTCTTCGGCATACACCGGCTTCACCGTGTTCGTGATCTGGCGAAGATAATCATCGTCCAATCCGGTCTTCGTTTTGATCATGGTCAACGTCCAGATCGGCCCGTCGTTGTAAGGCGCGCCGGTGCTCTTGGCCGCGCTCGGACTCGGTGATTGCGCAAACGCCCCTGCGCCGATTCCCGAAACAAACACGATACTGAGAATGAGTTTGGTTTTCATGTGAAAGCCAGCTTGATTCCCCGAATGGCGATTGTCGATCTTGCAATGATTCGCGCGGCGCACGATCGCATCCGCGCGCACATCAATCGCACGCCCGTCCTAACAAGCTCGCGCTTGGACACGGCCGCGGGCGGATCGCTCTTCTTCAAGTGTGAAAATTTTCAAAAGGTCGGCGCGTTCAAAGCGCGCGGCGCGACCAATGCCGTCTTCGCGCTCGATCATGCGACGGCAAAACGTGGCGTGGCCACGCATTCCTCCGGCAATCACGCGGCCGCACTTTCGCGCGCGGCAAAACTGCGCGGCATTCCCGCGCACATCGTCATGCCTAACAACACCATCAAGACCAAAGTGCGCGCGGTCGAAGGTTACGGCGGGCAAATAGTTTTTTGCGAACCGAACCAGGCTTCGCGTGAAGAAACTTGCGCGCGCGTGATTGCGGAAACGGGCGCGACGTTGATTCATCCGTTCGAAAATGCGGAAGTGATGGCGGGGCAGGGAACGGCGACGGTCGAGCTGCTCGAAGATGTCGATGTCGATCTTGTGTTGTCGCCGGTGAGCGGCGGCGGATTGCTTTGCGGGACGGCCGTGGCCGCGAAGTCGCTGCGGCCGCAGATCAAAGTCATCGCGGTCGAACCGGCGAATGCCGATGATGCATTTCAATCCTTTCGCGCCGGAAAAATCGTCCGCGTCGAGCCGGACACCATCGCCGATGGATTACGCGCGAATGTTGGCGCGCCCAATCTCGAGATCATGCGCGAGTTTGTCGATGATGTCGTGACCGTGAGCGAGGAATCGATCGTCGCGGCGATGCGCGAGATTTGGCAGACGATGAAAATCATCGTCGAGCCTTCGGGTGCCGTCCCGTACGCCGCGATAATCGAGCGCAAGATCGACATCGTCGGTCAGCGCGTCGGCCTCATTCTCAGCGGCGGCAATGTCGATCTTGATGCGTTGCCGTGGAAGTGAATTAGACTGACCAATGAAAACGAAGCTCCTTTTCTTTTTCGCATTAACCAGCGGGTTTAGTTTCGCGCAATCGCCGCCGGCGACGATGAAGGCGATCGTGATTCACGAATACGGCGGTCCGGAAGTTTTGAAATACGAGGAAGCTGCGCCGCGACCGGAGCCGAAAGAGAATCAGGTTCTGGTGAAAGTGATCGCGTCCGGCGTGAATCCGGTCGATGCCGCCATTCCGTCCGGAAAATATGCAAAGGTGTTCGGCATCACGTTGCCGGTCGTTCCCGGTTACGACATCGCTGGAATCGTCGCGAAGACGGGCGCGAAAGTGACGCGATTCAAAATCGGCGACGCAGTTTACGCGTATCCGATGTGGGGCGGCGGCTATGCGGAATACGATGTGGTCGATGAAGCGGAGACGGCGCTGAAGCCGAAATCGATTTCGTTCGTTGATGCGGCCGGTGTGCCATTGGCTGCGCTGACGGCGTGGCAAGCTTTGATCGACAATTGCAAGATCGACAAGGGCCAGACCGTTCTCATTCACGGAGGATCCGGCGGCGTCGGAAGTTTCGCTGTGCAGATTGCGAAAGTGCGCGGCGCGAAAGTGATCGCGAGTGCGTCCACCAAAAACCAGGATTTGCTGAAGAAACTCGGCGCCGACGTGGCGATCGATTACACGAAACAAAAATTCGAAGACGTCGCGCACAATGTCGATGCGGTGCTCGATTGCGTCGGCAAAGACACGCTGCAACGATCGTACGCGGTCGTGAAAAAAGGCGGGATCATTGCCACCATCGCCGGACGACTCGACCAGGCCGAGCTCGATAAAAACGGGATCCGCGGCGCACAAATCGGCGTTCGGCCTAACGGACAGGAGCTGGCGGAAATTGCACGGTTGATCGACGAGAAGAAAATTAAACCGGTAACGGGTGAAGTCATGCCGCTGACGGACGCGGCGAAAGCGCAGGAACAGGCGGCGACGCGGCACACTCGCGGTAAGATTGTGTTGAAGGTCGCGGACGAGCCGAAATCGTAAGATCGACAACTGCTAAGATCGACATGTTATGAACTGGGAAGCGATCAACGCGATTGCGCAGCTCGTTAGCTCAATCGGCGTCGTCGCTTCGCTCGTCTACCTCGCGATACAAGTGCGTTACAACACGCGCGTAACCCGACTCTCCGCGCAAGATGCAGCCACGACCGCGCTACGCGAAGTGACGATGCCGTTCGCGGAAAACGCCGACCTCGGGCGCATCTGGCGCGTGGGTCTCGAAGACCTGAACGCACTTTCGGCGGACGAGAAAGGACGTTTTTTTCACAGTGCTTTTCAATTTTTGAAAGCGATGGAGACAATTCACTTCCATTACATTTACGGTTTGATGGAGGAAGTGATCTGGCGCGGATGGTGTAATCTTTACGCGCACTATCTCAGTGCGCCCGGCCTCGAAACATATTGGCGCGTGCGTCACGATCTTTTCTCGGAGCAGTTTCAGGAATTCGTCGCCGGACTGGAGAGACCGAAGCAGCGGCTGACGGTCGCGAATTTGTTAGGCGAAGAAAAGATCGACAACTAATGCTGGCCGGTAAATAGCGGCCAGTTTGAGCATTTCAACTCCGCGATCGTGCGCTCGAGCGCGCGCGTGCGTTCCTTCACCCGTTCTTCCAATTGCGCCTTTTCGTTTTTGAGTTGGCGATAAGCGAACCGCGTTTGCAAAACGTTTTTGATTCGCATCGTCACTTCAACTTCATCAAGCGGCTTGGAAAGAAAATCGGTGGCCCCGAGCGCGAGAGCGTGACGACGCGCATCGAGCGTAGTGTCGGCGGTGAGGACGATGATGGGCAGAAACGCGTCCGCCGGCTGCATGGGACGAAGACGTTTGAGAATTTCGAAGCCGTCCGGCTCAGGCATATGAAGGTCGAGCAGGACGAGATCGGGATCGTCGTCCACGAACATCGACAACGCGCGCGTGGCGTGGGTGGTGCCGGCGACGTTGGCGTAGCCGTTGGTGTTCAAGAGACGGGCGAGCAATTGCACGCTCGATTCTTCATCGTCGATGATGAGGATCTTGGCTTGTTTGATGAGCTCGGAAGTCATTGGTTAGTCGGCAAAGAGCGGGCGATCAGATGGCGACTTGGCGCGCCTTGCGCTTGCGCGCGCGGCTGCAAAAACGCCGAACCCCGCTGGGTTTTGGATTTAGTGATGCGAACGCTAACGATGTGGTCGCTGGCTTCATGACGGCGGGAGAAATTCTCTTCCCATCGCTTCCGGGCGGCGCGCGTGAGACCGGCGTAAGCCAGATCGAGAGCGCGTCGCAGACTTGCGATCATTTCCAATCGGGCAACGCGTTCCGCGAAAACGCTTCCGGATCGACCATTCGTCATTCCGATATTGGGCAGCAGGAACCGAGCCTTCACCCCGGCGCCTTCCGACTAAACCACCGCTTCGTTAGTCGTGAAATTGATGCTCTACGCGCGAGAAATTGCCGATATGCGTGACGCCACCGGCCAGGTAAATGTAGCCGCGCATTTTTCGCGGGTCGCGCTTGCTCACAAAGATTCCGCCGGTGCGCGGCACGGTCCCGGCGGAAGTATGTTCGAGGACACCGCGCGGCGCGCGATAGTAGTAACCGATTTTGTCGGCGTTTCCTAACGAGTAGGTGCCTTGAGGAAAGTGCAAACTCGCGACCTGCGGCGCGGAATAGATTTCGAGAAAGCGCGGCATATTGGCATCGCGAGCCGGACCGACCGCGGGCGGACGCAAACTCCCGCCGCAGCTCACGAGCAAGATCGACAACGACACCGCCGCAATTCGCCGAACCGAACGCGCGGGAAGGTCGTTAGGCATCGGTGTGGAAAGCGCCTTTGCCGGCAAAAGCTTCGCGCAAAGTAGTACGCAATGTTTCCACCGCTTCATTCTTGAGCACGTAACCGAGCGCGCCGGCGGCGAGCGCGCGCTCGGCGAATTCCGGTTCGTCATGCGCGGAAAGAATGATGACAACCAGATTGGGAAACTCGCGCAGTAGTTGTTGCGTCAAATCGATGCCGTCCTGGCCGCCGGGCAATCCGACATCGACGATGACGGCATCGGGCCGCATTTCGCGAATTATCTCGATGCCATCCATCGCGTTCGCGGCTTCTTCGATGACGACGAATTCGTCGCTGGAGTTGAGCAGACGCTCGAGTCCCTGGCGCAACAGGAGGTGATCGTCGATGAGAACAATCCGTTTGCGGTGATCACGCAACATGATTGTCGATCTTATCGGCCGGGAATGACGATGTCGATCTTGCAATAACGCAGAGTTACGCAAGCTGCGCGGCCACCGACGCACTCACATACCGCCGGCCATTTCGAACTTCTTCGAGGGCAATCTCGATTTTTTCCAGCGCATCATTTTTCACCATGTAACCGGTCGCGCCGGCCTTGAGGGCGCGCGACGCGTGGTCGGCGTCATCGTGCATCGACAGAATGAGAACGTGCGTTCGCGGAAACTTGGCCACGATTTCCTTCGTTAAATCGATTCCATTTTTGTCCGGAAGACCGATATCGAGGATCACAACTTCGGCGTCGCATTTCTCGAGAGCCTTAAGTCCATCGATCGCACTGCCCGCTTCCGCCACGACGGTGAAACGATCGCCCGAATTGATCAACCGCTCCAGTCCCCGCCGAATGAGCGGATGATCATCGATAATCACGACGCGGCGGGCATGATGATTCGCAAGCGGAGGCGCACGGCGCGGCATAGCAACGAATCTTATCTCACATTGCGGCAGCGGCGCGAGCGCTGTTACAAATTTCGCGCGCTAACCCATTGTACCGCGTAACGCGCGACCTGCCGCGCATTCGCGAGCTTGAGTTTCTCTTTGATGTGCGCGCGGTGCGTCTCAACCGTCTTCGGACTCAGGTGCAATGCACGCGCAATCGCTTTCACTTCTTCGCCTTTGCCGATGCGCTCGAGAATTTCGATCTCGCGATCGGTTAGTTGGTTGGTGGGATCGGCGCCCGGTTCGTGTTTTGCGAGAACGACATTTGCGATCACGTCGCTCGCCATCACCGGGCTCAGATAGGTGCGGCCGGCGATGACTTCGCGCACGGCCACGAGCACGCTGCTAAGCGCTTCTTCTTTTGTGACATAGCCGTTTGCGCCCGCGCGTAACGAACGCACGGCATACGTCGGCTCGTCGTGCATTGAAAGAATCAGCACAGGCATTTTGGGAAATTCGGCCCGAAGCGATTTCGTTAGCTCGAGTCCGCTCGGACCTTTCAGGCCAAGATCGACAATCAACATCGTGGGATTCAACTCTCGAACGAGTGTGAGCGCTTCCGGTGCGCTGCTCGCTTCGCCGACGACTGAAAAACTTTGGTCGGAGTTGAGCAATTGCACTAGTCCGTGGCGAAAAAGGGGATGATCGTCCACCACCAGAATGCGAATGATGTCGCGAGACTCGTCACGATCTTTCTCCCGGGATAAACCGGTTCGCATTGTCGATCTTGCGCGAGCGGCACGCGGCCGCCCCGGTTTTGCTTTCGAACGCGAGGACACGGCGTGCTTCTTATCGCGTTTCAAGGCGAGAGCGGAGCGAAATCTTGTCGGCGCTGGTTGGTCCGCCGCACTGGCACTTCCGAATGGCTCTTCTAAACTGCTATCTGCGATGAGCATTTCCTTTAGGGATCGCTCATGCACACGCAGTCGGATTTCAAATTTTCGAAAATTCAGTCGCCGGTCGGAACGATATCTTCGCGCTCGACCATGAGCATGACGGTGCGTTGCGGCGCGCGCGTTCGATGTTTCACTCCGCGCGGCACCACAAATCCCTGTTTCGGTGCAAGATCGACAACGCGGTCTTCGAGATCGATGAACAAGCGCCCGTCAATGACGTAGAAGAATTCGTCGAGGTCCTTGTGCGAATGCCAGTGATATTCGCCTTCGACAATCCCCAGCCTAACGACCGAGTCGTTCACCTTGCACAGCGTTTGGTTCCACCATTTGTCGGTGCAGGCATCGACCAACTTCTGCACGTCGATCACTTCGAGCGGACCGTGCAGCACGTTGAGAAAAGTTTTGTACGGGAAATCTTCGGGCGATTTTGTTCTCATTCCTCGCCTTCGAAATAATCTGCCTGCTCCGCTCTCACGATCACTTCCTCGCCGCCATCTTTGATGACTGCGAACTTTCCGCTGTCGGGGTAATGGCAGGTATCGCCGCGCGGATTATCGGCGATGACGTAGTAAACGAAATCTTCTTCGCCTGCGTTGCTGAGTTGATGCGCTTCGCCCGGCGCGAACAAAAACGCATCGCCCGCTTCGACAATTGTCGATCCATCTTTGTCGCGCACATTTCCGCGGCCGGAAACGACGAGATAAAATTCCGTCTCGCTCGAGTGCGAGTGATACGGACAATACGTTTTGCCTTTTGGAACGGTAACCAGCGCGAGATCGAACGGATGCCGCTTCCACAAATCGAGTGACTCCGGCTCGCGTCCGAGCGCAATGGAAATGTCCTTCGATTTGCGCCCATATTTTCCTTTTGGGGAGTGTCGGACGCGCTCTTCGATATCGCGGAGATTTACTTTGCGCATAGGGCGAGATATTGGATCACAGCTTCCATTTCTTCGGCAGCTTTTGTTTCAGTTTCTCCACCGGCCCGAAGAGGTCGCCCATTTTTTCGACACGCTTCAAAGTTTGATCGGAGCGAAATTTGAGCAGATCCGGCTTTTTCTTTTTCAGGCAGTTCTCGACTTCATCCCACGTCACCGGCGTGGACACGGTCGGCTCTTCCTTCGCCCGCAACGAATAAACGCAGACGGTCGTCTTGTGTTGGTCGTTCTGGCTCCAATCGACAAAGATTTTTCCTTTGCGCAGCGCTTTCGACATGTTCGAAATCACAAGATCGACATGTTCTCTTTCGAGATATTGCGCGAGCGCGCGCGAAAGCGCTTTCGTGTCGTCGAACGAAACGCCCGCCGTATTCAGCGGCACATAAACTTGCAGACCTTTCGAGCCGCTGGTCTTGGCGAATGATTTCAATTTCATTTCGCCTAACAAATCGCGCAGCCACAACCCGACCTGGCAGCATTGCACGATGTTCGCCGGCGCACCGGGGTCGAGGTCGAACACCATCATCGTCGGCCGTTCGATGTCGATCTTGCGCGCAAGCGAGGTGTGCAATTCGAGATCGGCCAGGTTCGCCGCCCAAACCAGCGTGGGCAAATCCTGCGCCAGGCAATAATTCATGTAGCGATTGTTGCCTTCGCTCCAAACTTTCGCGGTCTTGACCCAGTTCGGACGATGCACCGGGCAATTCTTTTCGTAGAAAAATTCGCCGTCCACGCCGTTCGGATATCGCTTCATCGTTAACGGTCGATCACGCAGATGCGGCAGCAGCACCGGCGCGATGCGAATGTAATAGTCAATCACCTGTCCCTTGGTGAAGCCGACCTTTGGGTAAAGGACCTTGTCCAGGTTCGAGACCGCGAGCTTCTTCCCTTTGACCACCAGCTCCGCTTTTTTCGACATCAACGCAGCTTAGCCTAACAAATCAACGAGTCACCGACGCTTTCGGGGCCGTCTTCTCCACTACCCGAACGGTCGATTTGCGATCGTTGATGACGAAGGTGTTGTTCTCGCCCAGTTTCGACCACGGCCCGCGCGGCACTTCGCTAAAATCGACAAATTTCCAATCGGTCACGTCGGTTGATTGAATTCCAAGATAATCGCGAACGGCCGGCGATACATCGAGGCCTGCGCCTTTGTTCAAGTTCGGTTTCGGACGTTCGTTTCCGAAAACGTATTCCCAATGGTCGGTGCGAAACGGTCCCGCGTCCTCCCATTGCGCGTACGCGACCTTGTCGCCTTTGCGAATCGCGATCCAACGCCCTTTGCAGACGGAAACGCCCGGCCCCTGATACGCTTCGTTGAACCACGGCACCACGCGCGGCGCTTCGGGGCGATGGCCTTCGCGCGCTTTGTCATTGTAAGGCAGGGCGCAATAAAATGGATTTTGCCGCGGCGTAAATTTCACGGGCGTATAGCCGCTGCGTCGCGCCGGGTTCGGATCATCAAAGCCGCCATAACTTCCCGACCAATCCTTGTCCCACGAGCTCGACTTGTTAGGCATTGGATTATTCGGCGTCGGTTCTTCCCCGATCCAGAAAACCGTCGTGACAATGTCGCGCTTCCACACAAACTGATGTTGCGCAGTCCCATTCGGGAGCGCATTCGTTAGGTGCCGCGGGGCGAACGCAATCGAATCGACATCGAGTAAAACGTCGCCCGCCAGCCGGTCCGATTTTCGGTCGGACCCTTTGCTCGTCTTCAACTTCGAGCTGATCGCTTTCACCGGCCCCGATTGCGCAAAAAGCGACGCGACCGACGAAAGCAAAACTGCAACGGTGTGAACGATCGTTCCGGGTTTCATACAAGAGTGCTGCGCGCCGCGCTAAATATTGGACGCATTGGGTCCGAGTTTATTTAGTTCGCGCGCGGCGTAAGCGCCAGGAGCGCACGCCAATGTCCCGACAACTTGCGCATGGTCAAAATGTTTCTGCCGAATAATCTGCAATGATGACGCGAAAGATCGCCGCAGGATTTCTTCTCGCCGCCTTGTTCGTCGGGAATGTTCGCGCGCAATCGCCCGACTCTTCCGCAAGATCGACATCTTCCTCTCGCGAGATCACCGTCGCGTTTTGGAATATTCAATGGTTCCCCGGCGGCCGCCCCGCCGCATCGCACGGCGAACAAACCCGCCAGATCGATTCCGTTCACACCGACATCGCGCAGTTGCACGCCGATATCATCGGCATGGAAGAAGTGCGCGATTTCAAGCAGGCCGGCGTCGCCGTGCAACCCCTCGCCGGATTCAAAGTGGACGTTTGCGCAAATTTTCCGCCGCGCGAAGGCCAGGCCGAAGCGCAGGAAGTCGCCATCGCCAGCCGTTTGCAACCCTTGAGCGCGTGGGCCGAGCAATGGAAACCGAATGGCGCCATGACCCCGCCGCGCGGTTTCGCTTTTGCCGCCTACGAGATTACGCCGCGCGAATTACTTTTCGTTTACTGCGTTCACCTCAAAAGCAATCGCGGCATCGACATCGAGAACGTCGCCATTCGCCAAGAATCAATGCGCCAACTCCGCGCCCACATTGACGCGATGCGCGCGGCCTACGAAAAACTCGGCCACATCGCGTGCATCGTCGGTGGCGATTTCAACACCTCGCCCGACGATAAACGTTTCGCGGCCGAAAAAACTTTGCGCGATCTCATGAGCAGCGGTTTCGCCTGGGCCTTGCAAAATCTTTCGCCGACTGCGCGCGAGACTTTGCCCGCCGGTAGTGGATTTCCGGCCGCGAATTTCGATCACATCTTTTATCGCGGCGCGAAACTACGCAACGCCTCTATCGCGAACACTTCGCCGCGTTCGAGCGATCACCGGCCGGTCGTGGCCACGTTTGATCTCGCGCAGAGCGAATAGTTGATGTCGATCTAATCGAGAAACTTTCCCGGATTTAAAATGTTGTCCGGATCGAGCGCGGCTTTGATTTTGCGGTGCAATTCGCGCGAGACATCGCTCGTCGCTTGCGGCCACCAACGTTTTTTCGCGAGACCGATTCCATGTTCGCCGGTGATGACACCGCCCCACGCCAGCACCTGCGCGAAAAGTTCGTCGAGCGCGCGCTGAACTTTTTCGCGAACGGCGGCGTCGCGATTAAATCGATCGGCCATGATGTTGACGTGAATGTTCCCGTCGCCGGCGTGTCCGAAGCACGCGATCGGAAATCCGTGCTTCGTCTGCAGCGTCTGCGCAAACTCGACAAGATCGACAATGTGGCTTAATGGCACGACCACGTCTTGATTGAGTTTCGTTAGGCCGGTCGCGCGCAGTGATTCGCTGAACTCGCGCCGCAACGCCCACATCCTTTCGCAATCTTCTTCGCCGTGTGCGACCTGGAGCGCGTTAGGATTTTTCGTCGCGAGCAAATCGCGGATCGCGTCCGCTTCGCCGCGCACGCTTTGCTCTTGTCCGTCAAGATCGACAAGAAGATGCGCGTTGCCTTCGGGCACGATCGCTTTTCCGATTTTTTCGCGCGCCGCTTGCAACGTGAACGCGTCTGCAATCTCGAGCGCGCTCGGCAAAAATCCGGCGGCGAAAATCTCGTTCACCGCCGCAGCTGCTATCGACATTCTGTCGAATGCCGCTGATAACGTCGCGCGCTCCGGCGGGAGCGGGAGCAATCGCAACGTGATCTCGGTTACCACGCCAAGCATTCCTTCCGAGCCGACAAAAAGGCCTAACAAGTCGAATCCAGTTTTGTTTTTGTGCACGCGTCCGCCGGTGCGGAGCACTTCGCCATTCGCGAGCACGACTTCGAGGCCGATGACGTAATGGCGCGTGACGCCGTACTTCAAACAACGCGGCCCGCCCGCGTTCGTCGCCACATTTCCGCCGATGCTGCAATCTTTCATGCTCGCGGGATCCGGCGGATAAAAAAGTTTTTGCGCGCGCACGGCGGCTTTCAGTTCTCCGGTGAGCACACCCGGTTCGACGATCGCGACTGCATCCGCGAAATGAATTTCTTTGATGCGATTCATGCGCATCAACGAAAGTGCGATTCCTTTTTTGGAAGGGACGCAGCTGCCGACGTAGCCGTAGCCGGCGCCACGCGCGGTCACCGGAACTTTCTTTTGCGAAGCGAACTTCAGCAGCCGCGAGACATCACTTGTCGATCTTGCGAAGACGACGACTTCCGGTTGTTCGGCCGCGAACCATTTGTCGCCGGCGTGTGCGGCTAACGTTTCAGGATCGTCGGCAACGATGTCGCTGCCTAACAGGTCTCGCAGTTCGTCCGCGAGATTCACATGCCCATGATCTGATATCCGCCGTCGACGTAGATGACCTGGCCGGTGATCGCGGCCGCGCCATCGCTCGCGAGAAAAACTCCGGTCGCACCGAGTTCGGCCGGATCGCAGCTGCGCTTCAACGGCGCGCGTTCCTGATAATGTTTCAACATCGCGCTGAAACCGCTGATGCCGCGCGCGGCGAGCGTGTTTACCGGGCCGGCGGAAATGCAGTTCACGCGAATTTTTTTTGGGCCGAGATCGTAAGCGAGGTAACGCGTGCTCGCTTCGAGTGACGCCTTAGCCACGCCCATGACGTTGTAATGCGGCACGACTTTCTCGGCGCCGTAATACGTCATCGCGAGGATGCTGCCGCCGTTCGTCATCATCGGCGCGACTTCACGCGAGAGCGCGACTAACGAATAGGCGCTAATGTCGTGCGCGGTGCGGAATGCTTCGCGCGTCGTCGAAACGAAATCGCCCTCGAGCGCTTCCTTCGGGGCAAAGGCGACCGAATGCAGCATAAGATCGACAACTTGTGTCTGCGATTTCACCTGCTCGAAAAACTTTTTGATGTCGTCGTCGCTCGACACATCGCACGGGAAGAGCGGCGTTTGTTCGCCGAATTCGCTCACGAGCTCCTCGACATTTTCTTTCAGTCGCTCGCCCTGATAATTGAAAATCAATTTCGCGCCCGCGTTCGCGCACGCCTTCGCGATCGCCCAGGCGATGCTGCGTTTGTTCGCCACGCCGAAGACCACGCCGGTTTTCCCGGCCAAGACTTGTGGAGTCATATCGCGTGACGATACCTGCATTTCGCCGGTCGCAAACCTTTGCGCGCTGGTTACAATGACAACTCTATGATCGCTCGCTTCGCTCTCGCTTTCATTTTCACCACGTCGCTTCTCTTCGCGCAGGAAGATCCGCTGCATCCCGCAAGATCGACATCTCCATCTGCGGAATCGGTGGCTTCGCCGGCAAGTTCGCCATCAACGTCTGCCGCGGCCACCTCCCCGACGCCCGCCGCGACTCCGCCGCAAATCTCCGAAGCGTTAATTAAAAATCTGAAAGCGCGCTGGATTGGCCCTGCCGTAATGGGCGGCCGCGTTTCCGACATCGCGATCGATCCGAAAAATCCGCTCGTATTCTATATAGGTCAGGCGCACGGCGGAGTTTTTCGCAGCAGCGACAACGGCGTTACCTTCGATCCGATCTTCGACAAGCAACCGGTTTTGTCGATCGGGGCGGTCGCGGTCGCGCCGAGCGATTCGGACGTGATCTGGGTCGGGAGCGGCGAAGCGAACGACCGCAATTCGTCAGGCTGGGGAAACGGCATCTATCGGACGACCGACGGCGGCGATCATTGGGAGAATGTCGGCCTAACGAATAGCCGCGCGATCGCACGTGTAGTTGTCGATCCAAGAAAAGCGGAGGTCGCGTATGTGGCGGCGAGCGGACATCTGTGGCAGGACGGCGGCGAGCGCGGTCTCTACAAAACGACCGACGGCGGGAAAACATGGAAATTGGTTTTGAAAGCAAACCCGCCGCACGATGCGAAGACCGGCTGCGTCGATGTCGTGCTCGATCCGCAAAATCCCGAGATCGTTTACGCCGCATTGTACGCGCGGCAGCGCACGCCATGGAGTTTCACCTCCGGTCCCATCCTAACGAATGGCGAAGATGTCGGTGGAATTTTCAAGAGCACGAATGGTGGATCGACATGGAAAAAATTGACGAACGGCATGGTCACGCAAACCGGCCGCATCGGTCTCGCCGTTTCCGCGAGCAAACCGAATGTCGTGATGGCGATCGTGCAAAGCTTCGAAGGCGGCACCAGCGACATCAACGAATTGCGCAGCCGCGCCGGTGGTGTGTTTCGCTCGGAAGATGGCGGCGAACACTGGACGCGCACGAGCGCGATCAACTCGCGTCCATTCTACTTCAGCCAGATCCGGATCGATCCAGCGAACGATCAGCGCGTTTATTGTCTCGGATTCGCGTTACTCGTCTCGGACGACGGCGGAAAAAACTTCCGCGAAGATTTGTTCGAGAAGTGTCATCCCGATTGTCATGCCATGGCGATCCAACCCGGGAGCGTCCCCCCGCAGAAACCCGCAAAACCGGAAGACAAAAACAAGCCACCGAAGCCGCCGATTTGTCAGCGCATCTTGTTAGGCACGGATGGTGGCGCGTATCAAAGTTTTGCCGGCGGAAAAAATTGGGACCATCTGAGCAAAATTCCGTCAGGTGAATTTTACCGGCTCACGCTCGATGATTCGAAGCCGTATTTCCGCATCGCGGGCGGTTTGCAGGACAACGAGAACTGGGTCGGGCCGAGCGGCGTGCAAAGCAAGGAGGGCATTCGCAATTCCGATTGGGTTGCGCTCGCGGGCGGCGACGGATTTTACATCGTGTTCGACGCGAAAGATCCCGACCTGTTTTACGCCGAGAGTCAGGGTGGGGAAGTTCATCGCATCAGTTTGAAGAACGGCGAGCTGCGCCGCTTGCGTCCGGCGCCGCCGGAAGGTCAACCGGCCTATCGCTTTCATTGGAACTCGCCGCTCATCGGCAGCAAACACAATCCTGGGGTCATTTATCTCGCGGGCAATCACGTTTTTCGCCTAACGGATCACGCTGAGAAATATCAAGTCATCAGTCCCGATCTCACGCGGAACGATCCGGCCAAGACGACCGCGACCGGCAGCGGCGCAGAAAATTACGGCGTCGTCTATTCGTTAGCGGAATCGCCGAAGAAACCGGGATTGCTCTGGGCGGGAACGGATGACGGGCGTTTGTGGATCACGCAAAACGACGGCGGGCAATGGACCGAGCTCACCGACAATTTGCCGGAGCCGGCGCGCGGCGCGTGGGTCGTGCGCATCGAAGCGAGCCCGACTGATGCGAACGCCGCCTACGTCGTGACCAATTCATACCGCACGGGCGACGATCGACCGTCGATCTTTCACACTGTCGATCTTGGCAAAACCTGGCAGCCGGCCATGGGCGATCTTCCGCCTAACGACCCAGTCGAAGTCGTGCGCGAAGATCCGGTGAATCCGAGACTGCTGTACGCCGGCACGCACTTCGGTGCGTTCGCTTCGTTCGATGCCGGCCAGCATTGGGTCCGTTTCGGCGACATTCCGCCGGGCACGCGCGTGGACGATTTCCAAATTCATCCGCGGACTAACGACCTCGTCATCGGCACGCACGGCCGCAGTATCGCGATCATCGACGACACCACGCCATTGCGCGAGTTGACTCCGGAGAACGCCGCGAAACCGGCGCACCTCTTTCCGGTGCGCAACGTCACCGGCGCGTATCTGCTGCCGGGATTCGCCGATTGGAATGGCAAGGGCGTTTATCGCGGCGCGAATCCGCCCGAAGGCGCGCTCTTCACCGTGTGGGTACGCGAGTTCACCGGCGACGAAATCAAAATCGGGATCACGAAATCGAGCGGCCAACCGGTGGCGAACCTGAAAGCGCCGGGCGCGCCTGGCCTAACGAGATTGAACTGGGACCTGCGTCCCGGCAAAGACGTCAGCATCGAATACGGCGGCGACGATCCGAAACGCTTGTTACCCGCGGGCGATTACAACGCCGAGCTCACTTTCGGCACGACCAAGGTGAAACAAAGTTTCCATGTCGATCTTGCCGAAGGCATCACGCCGCGGTGAGGCGTTTTCTGTACGCGGCGGTCTATGACCGTCGCAAACTTCGACGGCAAAGATGGCGACGCGCATAGAGCGCCGCTACAAGGAAAATAGCGCTTTACCCCGCGCTCAGCGCCGCATCCACATCCGGAAAAATGCGGAAGACCTGATCGAGACGCGCGATTTCGAAAATGGAGCGGACGTTTTCCTGCAAGGCGGCGAGCGCGAATTTGCCGCCGTATTCCTCGACGCTTTGCATGCCTTCGATGAGAACGGCGAGGCCCGAACTGTCGATGTAAGTGACACGTGTAAGATCGACAACTACCGGGTCGAGTTTCTTTTGCGTCATCTGCGCGAGCGAGACGGCGACGCGCGGCGAAATGTGCAGGTCGATTTCCCCTTCGAGCGGAAGGACATTCGGCCGGTTGGCCGCGAGGATCGCGTTTGATTGTTTAGCCATTTTGCCCTTTTTCAAATTACCAGCCGAGTGTGCCGATGATTTCGTTTACGTTGCTAAAATCAGCAAACAAAAAATCGGGTTGAAAGTTGCGTAGTTTTTCCAGCGACCACGAACCGGTCGCGACCGCGACGGTGCGCGCGCCGATGGCTTTGCCGCAGGCGATGTCATGTCCGGTGTCGCCGATGACATCGATCTGCGCCGCGTCGAACTCATGTCCGTGTTTCTCGGCCGCGCGTTTGCGCGCAAATTCGCCTAACTGATTGCGATCTTGATGATCGTCGGCGAAGGCGCCGAATTCGAAAAAATCCCAGAGGCCGTAGCGCTCGAGTTTGAGTTTTGCGCCGCGCTCGATGTTACCCGTGAGCAGACCGAGGACGCGATTCGATTTCGATTTCATTCTGGGGAGGATTTCGGAAATGCCGGGAAGTATTTTCCCGTGCAACTTGGGGAGTAGACGCGCGAGGTGCGAAACGTATTCATCGAGAAATCGCGAAACATTTTCGTCCGTTGGATCGACATGGTACTTCCGCAAGATGTCCGTCACGATGTTGCGATCGGTTTTGCCCGCGATCTCGATGTCGTCGAGCGCGTCATTCTTGCCGTAACGGTCGCGAATGATTTGCTGCAACGCCTTGAACCCGGCGCCGTCCGTGTTCACGAGCGTCGAGTCGATGTCGAAAAGGAGCAGGCGCTTGTCTTGCACAGAAAAAAGTATCCGCAGATTACGCAGATGTTCGCAGATTAAAGAAAAATCTGTGTAAATCTGCGAAATCTGTGGACGAACACTCTGAGTATCGCGGCCGCATCGCGCCATCGCCCACGGGTTATTTGCACGTCGGCCACGCGATGACATTCTGGACCGCACAGGAACGCGCACGCGCTGCGAACGGAAAGTTGATTCTGCGAATAGAAGATGTCGATCTTGCAAGATGTCGATCTAACTTTCGCGAAGCGATCGAGGAAGATTTGCGCTGGTTCGGAATTGAATGGGACGAAGGTCCGTTCTTCCAACGCGAACGCTTCGATTTGTATCGCGACGCGTTAACGAAGTTGCGCAAGCGCGGTTTCGCTTATCCGTGCTGTTGCTCGCGCAAAGATGTGGCCGCAGCGACTCTCGCGCCGCACGAAGAAAACGCGGAGCCGATTTATCCGGGGACGTGCCGACCGAACGATTCCTATTCGGTGGAGGCAGCTGTCTCGGCTGCGAAGAAGAAGATTGTGCAGGCGAGACGCCTGCCGCCACAGGGGAGAGAAGTGAACTGGCGCTTTCGCGTGCCGGATGGGGAAGAGATGCGTTATGTCGATCTTGCGTTAGGCGAACAACGCGCGGTCGCCGGAAAAGATTTCGGCGATTTCATTCTGTGGCGTCGTGACGATTTGCCGGCGTATCAACTCGCCGTCGTGGTTGATGACGCCGCGATGGGAATCACTGAAATCGTGCGCGGCGAAGATTTACGCACGGACACTTTTCGACAGTTGCTGATTTATCGCGCGCTCGAGATCGAGCAACCGCAGTTTTATCACGCGCCGTTGATTGTCGATCTTGCAGGGAAGCGATTGGCCAAGCGCGATGCGGCGATGAGTTTGCGCGCGTTGCGCGAGCGCGGCCTAACGCCGGAAGAAATCAGAGAACCGGCGCGTGCATCGCAAGCACCGCGACCATACTGATCACGAACGCGAGAATAGCGATCGCAGCCGCCGCGAAAACGGCGGTGCGACTTGGATCGCGATCTTTCGTGCGCGCGCGGAATGGGGATGCATTGGCAAAATCGACCGGCGCCGCGCTCATTTCCGCCGGACGCGCTTCGACTTGCTCGACATTCGGGAGCGGCTGCGAGCCGGTCGTATCGGCTTCGAAGCGGGCTTCGATTCCGCCGAAACGAATGCGATCGTCGATGCGCAAAGTTGTTTCGGTGATGGGCACGCCGTTGACGCGTGTTCCGTTCGTCGATCCTAAATCTTTGAGGCGATAAATTTCGCCGTTCAGTTCGAGCTGCGCGTGGTGACCCGATACAGAGGGATCGTCGATGAGGATGGTGTTGTCCGGCGCGCGGCCGACGGTCGTGAGTTGTTCGACAATTTCGTAGGCGGTCCCGGCGACGACGAGCTTCGGCATGACGATGTCGATCTTATTATCTCATGTCGAGCGCAGTCGAGACATCTCTCACTGCCATTCAATGAGAGATCCCTCGACTTCGCTCGGGATGACAGAGGCGCGAGTCAATTGACCGGGCAAACCCGCGCCCGCATAGTGGCGGCTCGCAATGGGAATCGAGCACACGCGCAATTTCTGCATCATCGCGCACATCGATCACGGCAAGACGACGTTGTCGGATCGTTTGCTTGAGACGACGGGCACGATCCACGAGCGCGAGAAGCAGGACCAGCTTCTCGATTCGATGGACCTCGAACGCGAGCGCGGGATCACGATCAAGGCGCATCCGGTGGCGATGAAGTATCGCGCGAAGGATGGGCGGGAGTACCGGCTGAATCTTTTGGACACGCCCGGACATGTCGATTTTGCCTATGAAGTTTCGCGTTCGTTAGCAGCGTGTGAAGGCGCGTTGTTGATTGTCGATGCAGCGCAAGGCGTCGAGGCGCAGACGGTGGCGAACGTTCATCTCGCGCACAAACAAGGCCTAACGATTGTGCCGGTGATCAACAAAATCGATTTGCCGAACGCGGACATCGCTTCGGTACATCGACAACTGGAAGAGATCCTCGCGATCCCAGCGGAGGAGGCGATCGATGCGAGCGCGAAGATGGGAATCGGCATTGAAGAAATTCTGGAAGCGATCGTGCATCGCATTCCACCGCCGGAAAAGCCTAACGACGAGATCTTGCGCGCGCTCGTGTTCGATTCCGTCTTTGATGTGTATCGCGGCGTGGTCGGATATGTCCGGCTCGTCTCCGGCCACATGCAGCCGGGCCAGGCAATCAAATTGATGCGCAACGACGTCCGCTACGAAATCAAAGACGTCGGCGTGTTCACGCCGAAGATGTATGCGCAGCCGCGATTGAACGCGGGCGACGTCGGTTACTTCATCGCCAACATTAAGACAACCGCCGAATTAAAAATCGGCGACACCGTGACCGATCAGCGAAATCCGGCGAAAGAACCGCTGCCGGGATTTCAAGAAATTCATCCGATGGTCTTCAGCGGAATTTATCCGATCAACACCGCCGACTTCGAACATTTGAAAACGGCGATCGGCAAACTGCGCTTGAACGATTCGGCGTTCGTTTATCAACCGGAGAGCTCGGTCGCGCTCGGTTTCGGATTTCGCTGCGGATTTCTCGGGCTCTTGCACATGGAAATTATCCAAGAGCGATTGCGGCGTGAATATGACATGGACATCATCGCGACGTCACCATCGGTCGTGTACGAAGTGATAACGACGCGCGGCGAAACTCTTTTGATCGACAATCCCGCGCACTTGCCCGACCCGAGCCTGATCGAGGAAATCCGCGAGCCGATCGTGAAAGCCTACGTGCTTTGCCCTAACGAAAACATCGGCGACATCCTGCAACTCATTTTGGAGAAGCGCGGCGTGATGGACCACACCGAAACGCTCGATGCGCGCCGCGTCATGTTGCATTGCGAATTGCCGCTGAACGAAATTCTGGTGGATTTCAACGACAAGATTAAATCGATCACGCGCGGCTACGGTTCGATGGATTACGAGCACGCCGGTTATCGCGCCGCGAAATTGGTGAAGCTGGATGTGCTGGTGAACGGCGAACCGGTCGATGCATTCTCGATGATCGTGCATAAGGACCGCGCGGAGGCGAGGGGACGACAGCTGGCGGCGAAGTTGAAGGAAGTGATCCCGCGGCAGTTGTATCAAGTCGCGATCCAGGCGGCGATCGGCGGAAAAATAATTGCGCGCGAGAGCGTTTCGGCCTTGCGAAAAAATGTGACCGCGAAATGCTACGGCGGCGATATCACTCGCAAACGCAAACTTCTCGAGAAACAAAAAGAAGGAAAGAAACGCATGAAGAGCATCGGCAAGATCAACATTCCGCAGGAAGCGTTCATCGAGGTGCTTAAGGCGCAATAGCGTTCGCGTAAGATCGACAATCGCAAGATCGACATGTTCACGTCACGTCACGTTAAACACAGCAAGCTGTTGCTGCGGCACGCGGAGAAATTTCTCCGTTACAAACGCGACGTGCTCGCGCCTAACGACGCCGAGGAAGTTGCGGCCGGCATTCGGCGTTTGCAGGCGGCGCTGCGGCAACGCGACCGCAAAGAAATCGAAACATGCGCGGAGATCCTGGACGCGAAGTTGCACGCGCTCGCGCCGCTCAATTGGGAATCGCATTGGCGCGAGAACGTTGAAGTCATTCTGGTCGCAATCGTCGTCGCCGTCGGAATCCGCTCATATTTTCTGCAACCATTCAAGATTCCGACCGGATCGATGCAGCCGACGTTGAACGGCATCATTGGTTATCCGTACGAAGCGAACAAGCCGTTCCCGGGTTTCGCACAGCAGGTGGTCGAGTATCTGGCACTCGGCCGCAACTACATCGACGTGGTTTCGCAGGCGGACGATCAGATCCTGCAAGTGCAGGTGCTCAAGCGCGCGTTCTTTTTCACGTTGTCGCGTCTGGTGTTTCAACATCAACCGCCGATCACGGTTTACGCTCCGCCGGACACGCTGCGTGATTCCTTTAATGTCTCGGCCGGACGCACCGTGCGCCGTGGCGAAATTATCGCCCGCGGCGCGATCGATACCGGCGATCAAGTTTTCGTCGACAAGTTCAGTTATAATTTTGTGAAACCACATCGCGGCGACGTTTTCGTTTTTCGCACGAACAACATCTCGATGATCCGCGAAGATCCGGTGACGGGCGCGCCGTTTTACATCAAGCGTCTCGCTGGATTGCCGGGTGACCGTTTGCGCATTGAACCGCCGCGTTTGTTTATCAACGACATCACGGCAGAAAATCTCGCGTATGGTTTCAAGCGCGTGATCGAAGCGCACCCGCCCTATCGCGGCTACTCAGAGGGACCGCTGAGTCTGGTCGAGCCCGAGCGTCAACTGGAACAGGCGCGTAAATTGCGTGACGAATCCTTGAGGTCCGGCTCGACCGAGCGGATGGCGCAGCTACAAGCGCAGGAACAGAATTCGCGACAGCGAATCGAAGAAGCGCTCGAGCGTTTGCGCGTGCCGCCGCATTCCTACTTCGCGCTCGGCGACAATAGCTACAATAGTTACGACAGCCGATACTGGGGACCGGTGCCGGAAGAAAATCTCGTCGGCCGCGGCCTGTGGGTGTACTGGCCGTTCAACCAGCACTGGGGACTCATTCGTTAGGCCACGTGGCATTCACGTTCCCAGATGTCCCGCGAGCTTATCCGTTCGCCGGATTATGCAGCGGCTATCTGCTGCTCATGCTTTTCAATCCGGTGCGTCTGGCCTTGCGCGATGGTCTGCGTTGTCTCGCGCGTTATCCGCGCATCTGGCTCACATTCGTTGTTCTCGGCGCCTGTTATTCCGTTTTTCAACTCGCGACCTTCGCCCCGGTTGAAAGCGCGAATGATTTCGATCTCAACCAGATCGCGACATTGCCGAGCTGGCATTGGCCGCGATTGAAAGAAGTCTGGACGGAAGTGCCGCTCCCGGCGCTCGAAGGCGTCGCCGGAATTTTTGATAACGGGACCACGACCTTTCCGCTTTCGGTCGTCGCCGCGGTGTTGATGTTGATAAACTGGCGCGGGCTGCCCGGCGCGCTCTGGTCAGCCATGCGCAAAGATTATCGGATCACGCGCTATCTTATTTATTTCGTGCTCTTGCTGAGCGCGCTCGCCTCCATCGCCAAGGCGATCGATTTTTTCCTGCTCGCGCACGTCGCCGATCCGCGTTTTCTCAAAATATCCGCGAGCATCGATGCGGCCGCGTTCATCTTCGAATATCTGCTCGGCGTTTACATTCAGGTTTACGTCATCACCGTTTGTCTGGTTTGGATAAGAGGCCTCAGCTTTAACGAGACGTCGCTCTTCCAATTCGCCGCCCGCCGGTTCGCTTATGTGCTGAAATGGGCCGGTGTCATGATCTGCGTGAGCATGATCTTCGTGCGCGGTCCGCTTTTGCTCGCCTATTTCAGGGAGGTTCCGGCCGTGCTCGATTATCTGCCGTATCAACGAATGTTGATGTCGATCTTTATTTTGGCGTTCGCTTCCGTGCAGGTCTCGCTCGCGCTGCACAACGAGAACTTGAGCGAAGCCATCGGCGCGCATTTTCGTTTCGTTAGGCGAAACTTCGGCCGCTTCGCCTGGTTTCTTCTCATCGGCGCGCTGCACTTCGTCATCATTCTCGCCTTTGACGCCGTGGCCCGCAGCGCCATCGCCAATCGCGTCGTCGCGCTCATCGTCTGGAAAATGACGTTTGTTCTCATGCGCGGTCTCGTCATCGGCTGGCTCCTGGCCAGCTGGGTCTGTCTTTTTCGCCAGAGCGAAACGCGCCTGACCGGCCGCGAAACCTGGATCCAATATTAAAGCGTGAGTGCGGAAGCCGCGGAAATTACGCGCGCGAGTAAATCGAACCTCGCGCTCGCCTTCGTTGCGCTCGATCGCGAACGCCGTCGCGACATCACCGTCTTCTATGCGTTTTGTCGCGTGATTGACGATGTCGTGGACGCTTCACAGTTAGATGTCGATCTAAAACAAAAACAACTCGACCTCTGGCGCGCGGCCTTGCGTTCGCCGCAGCCTAACGAATCCGAGCTCGCGCCGGAGATTCGTCGTTTGATCGACAAGTACCATCTCGCGCCCGAAATGCTGGACGAAATCATCGCCGGCGTGGAAATGGACCTGCGTATCTCCCGTTACGCCACGTTTGAAGACTTGCGGCTTTACTGTTATCGCGTGGCCAGCGCGGTCGGTCTCGTCAGCATTGAAATTTTCGGTTGTCGCGATCCGCGCGGTAAAGAGTACGCGATCAATCTCGGTCTCGCGTTGCAAATGACGAACATCATTCGCGACGTCGCGCGCGATCTTCGCCAGAACCGAATCTACCTTCCGCAGGAAGACCTTGCGCGTTTTAACTATTCCGAACGTGACCTGCAAGATCGACAGTACGATTCGCGTTTCATCGCTCTCATGGAATTTGAGGCGGAGCGCGCGGAGAATTTTTTCGCGCAAGCGCGTGAGGCCCTGCCCGCGCAAGATCGACAATCGCTCGTTGCGGCTGAAATCATGCGTTCCGTGTACGACGCCATCCTGCAAAGAATGAAACGCGACCGATTTCGATTGTTTGAAAAGGAATACCGGCTTAGCAAATTGGAGAAGGTCAGCCGGATCGCGGCGGAGCTCTTCAAGTTTTATTTGAATCGGCGATGATGCGCGTCCGTCTGACAGAACAGTTGCGAAACCAAATTGAAACTATGAAAACAAAATTCTCTATCGCTTGTGCAGTCATCGCTGCGGCCACGTTCACATTCACCGCCGGCAACGCTGCGTTCGGCCAAATGTACGGCGGTCAAAAAAATACAACCAGTTCGACCGCGGCGGCGCCCGCGAAGCCGTCGGACGATACGAAGGGGTTGAAACCGGGCGCGAGCCTGGGTGGCGGTAAATTTGTTCCGATCACGGTCACGGCCGAGGAAGCTGCGAAAAAATATCCACCGCCGAGTGGAAAATCCTACCCGAACGGCATGGACGAACAAGTCTTGAAGGGCAGCGGCACGGCCGCTCACAGCGGTTTCATCAAGAGTCCTTATTCCTCGCGCGTCTACGATTGCCGCAAGGTCGGTGCAGGCACATTGTTGCTCGATGATGCGGTGAAAAAAGTTTTCGTTCGTCCGTAAGATCGACAACTACATTTGGGTTTCGCCGCGAATTGAATATTCGCGGCGAAACCTCGGCCGCGCATCGCGGTTTAACTTTCCGTTGAGGAGATAACTTCCATGAACAAAAAACTTATTACCGCAGTGCTGCCGATTGCTTTGGCGGCGAACTTTCTAACTTCGTGCGACACGCCCACCGGTCAGGGCGCGGCCGCGGGCGCTGGAGCCGGCGCCATCATTGGCGGTCTCGCCGGACGCGGACCGCGCAGCGCGGCCATCGGCGCTGCCATCGGTGCCGCGACGGGCGCGCTCATCGGTCACGCCATCCAGGAAGATCGCGCCTCGAAATACGGCCCGCCGCCTGAAGGCGGATATCCGTTAGGGCGGCCGGCCGGTCGCTACGGCTTCTATTATAGTCCGTACACCGGACGCGTTTACGATCTGCGTGATGTTCCGCCCGGCGGTCTCACCCGCGACGTGGACGAAGGCCGGCTCTTCCGCCGGCCCTAACGAATCAAGAATTCGCGAAGCGGGTTAGATCGACATGGTCGATCTAACCCGTTTTTGTTCGTGTAGGGCGCCCGCGTCGTCGGCGCCCAAATATCAGGGGCACGACGACGCGTGCCCCTCCAGCATTAATCGAGCGGACTCTTCACGCCGATGCCCGGCTTGTTCAGGACATGAGTATAAATCATCGTCGTGCTCACATCCTTGTGGCCTAACAACTCTTGCACCGTCCTGATGTCGTAGTGGCCTTTGCTCAGCAAGTGCGTCGCGAATGAATGACGCAGACTGTGGCAGTTCGCGCGCTTCACGATGCCGGCGGCATCGACTGCTCGCTTTAACGCGGTTTGCAAAATTCCCTCGGCGATGTGATGGCGTTGCTTCTTTCCGCTGCGCGGGTCGATGGAAATGCGCGACGAAGAGAAAACATATTGCCACGCCCACTCCCGCGCCGCGTTCGGATATTTCCGGCTGAGCGCGAACGGCAAATGCACGCGGCCGAATCCATCGGCCAGGTCCTGTTCGTGTTGCGCTTTCACCCGCACCAGGTGTCGCTGCAACGGTTCCGCCAAGTTCAGTGGCAACATCGTCACGCGATCTTTGCCGCCCTTTCCATCGCGCACCGTGATTTGCGCCAGTTCAAAATCGACATCTTTGATGCGGAGCCGCACGCACTCCATCAAGCGCAGCCCGCTGCCGTAAAGTAATCCCGCCATCAGCTTGGGCGTTCCGTGCAAATGGGCGAAGACACGCTTCACTTCCGCGCGCGAAAGTACCACTGGAAGCTTCGGCGATTTCTTGGCGCGCTCGACCTTTTCCAGCCAGCCGATCTCCTGCTGCAACACCTGCTTGTAAAGAAACAGCAGCGCGCTCAGCGCCTGGTTCTGCGTGGATGGCGATACATCAAGGTCGCGCGCCAGATGCGTGAGAAATTCCGCCACTTCTGTCTCCGCCATTTCGGCCGGATGCCGTTTGTTATGATAAATAATGAAGCGCTTGATCCAATCGAGGTAAGCCTGCTCGGTGCGGATGCTGTAATGCTTGCGCCGGATGACGTCGCGCACTTGATCGAGCAATTTCGGTTTGTTTCCTTGTGTCCCTATGGCTACGATCGCGGACATGGATGCGATTGTCTGTTTTCCCTCGACAAACTCAAGCCGGATTAGACCCAAAAATTGGGCCTTTCTCTTGAAAGACCCAAAAATTGGGCCTACTTCTCGTTAGACCTATGAAGCGTATACTCCTTGCAGTTGCAGCCGCGTCCGCACTCCTTATCAGTCGCGCCAGCGCGGAGCCCGCCCATGAAGAACCCAAGGCCGGACGAGATGGAGCGACGTTCGAACGCGCGATTATCATGCGCGGATCCGACAGCACATTCGACGCTGCGGCATCCAAGATCATCAAGCGCTACTTTCCAGATGCGAAGATCCACCTTCCCATCGCACCCATCATCGGCGGCGACGGACAGCATTATGTACAGGAGATCACATTCGATACAGCGAAGCACGGTCGGCACACGATGTATTTTGACGTCACACACGTTAAGTGAGCGGGTGGTCTAACCACGCGCTGGAGCGAACCGCTGACCGGCGCGAAAATTTACTTTCGGTGACTTCAACACTGAACTCCGATGCAAAGCTCGCTGTCGTCAGCGGTCGCTCAGCTTATTCTCGTTAGACCCGTACGCACGGCAGCCAAAACGACAACGGTTTTTTTTCCAAACGCAGCTTCTCGTTGACGGTTCGCTCGCCACTTAATCGCGATACGCTCCAGCACACGGGCCACCCACATCCAGTCTTGTCCTTGCGCCAACACTCGAGCACCCAAGCATCGACAAAGCGCAAGTGAGGAACGCGACTGCGTCTGGCTCTTAACGAAACTTGCGGCCAATTACGCCGGTTGTCGATCTAACGCGTTTTCTTTTGCAACGCATCGACCAGCCGCTGCGCTTCTTCCGTCATCTTCAACAATTCCGGCCACGGGCGTTGATGATTTTCGCCGGGCAACTTCCGCGTCGCGTCGAAGCCCATGTGCGAGCCGATGTTTTGAATGCTCGGCGCGTGGTCTAACGAGTCGCTCGGATTTCGGATGACGGTGGAATCGCGCTCAGGGTCGGTGTTCGCGCACAAACGGAAGAGCACTTCGCTCGTGTTGTGCACGTCGCAGTCTTCATCGACCACGATGATGTATTTGCTGAACATCATCTGTCCCATGCCCCACAAACCGTGCATGACCTTGAACGCCTGATACGGATACTGCTTTCGGATTGAGACGAAGACGAGATTGTGAAACACGCCTTCGGCCGGCAACGTCATGTCCACCAGCTCGGGGAAATTCATTTTGAACACCGGCAGAAAAATCCGCACGCTCGCGTCGCCGATGTAGAAATCTTCCATCGGCGGAATGCCGACGATCGTGGTCGGATACAATGCGTCTTTGCGGTGCGTGATCGCGGTGACGTGAAAGACCGGATAATCTTCGATGGCGGTGTAGTAACCGGTGTGATCGCCGAAGGGACCTTCCGGCCGCATCTCGCCCGGCTGCACGTAACCTTCCAGCACAAGATCGACATCTGCCGGTACATCGACATCGATCGTTTTGCATTTCACCAGCTCCACCGATTTCCGCCTCAAAAATCCGGCAAACAAAATTTCATCAAGCCCATCGGGCAACGGCGCCGTCGCCGCGAACGAATACGCGGGATCGCCGCCCAGCGTCACCGCCACCGGCATGCGCTCGCCGCGTTCGTAATAAATTTTTCCGTGTCGCGCGCCGACTTTGTGCACCTGCCAATGCATCGCGGTCGTGCGCTCATCGAAAAGTTGCATGCGATAACAACCAACATTGCGCGCGCCCGTTTCGGGATCGCGCGTATGCACATGCGGCAAGGTGATGAAGCGTCCGCCATCTTTCGGCCAGCATTTTAAAATCGGCAGATCGTTGAGAGAGAAGTTGTCGATCTTAACAACTTCCTGGCACGGCCCACTGCTGACCTGTTTCGGACGCGCGTGCAGCAAATGAAGTCCCTGTTTTAGCAACGCGAAACCTTCGCGCAGATCCGTCGGGGGTTTCGCTTTGAGGATGAGTTGAATTTCCTGCGCGATTTCATCGACGCTCTCGCGGCCTAACGACATCGCCATGCGTTTGCGCGAACCCATGGTGTTGATCGCCACCGGAAACGGCGAAACCTTTCCATCGACCACCGGCTGCTCGAAGAGCAACGCCTTCCCGCCACCGGGCGATTTCATTTCGCGATTGGCCCATTCGCTAATGAGCAAATCGGTATCAACCGGGATGTCGATCTTGCGCAATTCGCCGGCGCGATCGAGCGCATCGACGAAATCGCGGAACGAACGATAAGCCATCGCTCGTTAGTTTACGCGAGAGCGATTACGATTCGAACGAAATCACTGCGTGAGATATTGCCACGAAACGAGGCGGCCATTCACAAACGTCGCCGTTTTGTAAGGGATCGATATCGTGGGCGGAATGTAGGAATAGTAAAACGGATCGTAGAACGGATCGCCGAAGAACACGAAGGAGCGCCCATGATGATGTGTTCTCACCACCGCCACGCCGCCGCCGCCGTAAAATCCCGGACCGTAGCCGTAATAAGGATAGCCGTATGCGCCGTACGGTGCGCTGCGCGTCTGCACATAAATCCACGTCTCGGTCGGTTTACCGCGCATCTCGCCGTGCGTCTTTTGCTCGGGTGAACCCCACGCGAGCCAGACCGCGTTCATCGACATGCCCGAGCGGATCTGTCCGCCGCGCACCAACGCCTGTTCGCTCGGCGAAAGTGAATTGAATATGTCCGGATGTTCCGAAATGCGGTTCTCCGTCGTCTCGCAACCTCCCAAAATTAGAGCGCCCGCCGAAACAGCCGCCATTAATGCCCATGAAAAAATTCGCTGCTTCATAATCAAAACGATACCTCCATGAAAAACTCCGTCAATCAGGCCGCGCCTCACCTTGATTGAACCCGTGCGCTTCGGTAACGTTGCGCAAAGGTTATGGAAGATCGACATGGTCATCGCATTTCGTATCTGCGCGTGTCGATCACGGATCGTTGCAACGAACGCTGCGCCTACTGCATGCCGGGCGAGCTGCACGAATGGCTCCCGCGCGAAGGCGTGCTCACCTTCGAGGAAACGTGGCGGCTGGTGAGCATTGCGGCCTCGTTAGGCGTTTCCAAGGTTCGCATCACTGGCGGCGAACCGCTCACGCGACGCGACGTTGTCGATCTTGTCCGCGGCGTCGCAAACATCGACGGCATCCACGACCTTGGTCTTTCGACGAACGCAACGCTGCTCCCGAAATTCGCGCGCGATCTGCGCGAAGCCGGCGTGCGCTCGGTCAACATCTCCCTCGACACGTTAGATCGACAATTCTATGCGCGCATCACCGGCCGCGATTTTCTCCCGCAAGTTCTCGACGGAATCCAGTCGGCCATCGACGCCGGTTTCGAGCAAATCAAATTGAATTGCGTTCTCATGCGCGGCCACAACGAAGACCAATTCGCGGCGTTGATCGAATTCGCCGGCGAACGCGGCCTGATGTTGCGATTCATCGAGCTCATGCCCGTGACGACGACCGAAGTTTTGAGCGACGAAAACTTCATGTCGATCTTGCACGCACGTCGCGCGATCGAAAAAGAATTCGGCGAATTAATTCCCGAGCCCGGATTTCGCACGAACGGACCGGCCAGCTATTATCAAATTCCGAATCGCAATCAGCGCATCGGCTTCATCGGCGCCCTAACGAACCTGCACTTTTGCGAGGACTGCAACAAACTCCGGCTCACTTGCGATGGGAAATTGCGGCCGTGCCTCGGGAGCGCGCTCGAGTTCGACATCTTGACGCCGATGCGGGCCGGCGCGAGCGATGATGAGCTGCGGCAATTCTTCCTCGACGTCGTCGATCGCAAACCCTTGCAACACGATTTCCGCGACAATTATCAGCCGAACCGGCGCATGATCGCGATCGGGGGTTAATGTCATGTTGAGCGCAGCGAAACATCTCTGTCTATTTTCTGGCCAATCGCCACGTCCGAAATGATCAGAGATTCTTCGCGTCGCTCAGAATGACAGTTATGGGATGAACAAGCGCCTCACTCACGTCGGCGGCGATGGTCGCGCGCAAATGGTTGATGTTTCAGCCAAGCCGCAAAGCGCGCGCACAGCCGTCGCATCGGGAAAAATTGCGTTGCGAAAGGAAACTGTCGATCTTGTGCGGAAGAATGAAATTGCGAAGGGCGATGTGCTTGCGACCGCGCGCATCGCCGGAATTCAAGCGGCGAAACAAACGCCGCATCTCATTCCGCTTTGTCACACCATTCCGTTAAGCGATTGCAAGATCGACATCGTCCTTTCGGAAGATGGCGCGGAAGTTTCGTGCGCGGCCAAAACAGTTGCGCAGACCGGTGTCGAAATGGAAGCACTCACCGGCGTCGCGGTCGCGCTGCTCACGATTTACGATATGTGCAAAGCGGTCGATAAGGAGATGCGCATTTCGGAAATTCATCTGGTGGAGAAGCGCAAAGAATAAATGCAAATCGTTTGCGGCATCATCACGGTCTCCGACCGCGCGAGTGCAGGAGAATATGTCGATCTTGGCGGACCAGCGCTGAAGAAATTCGCTGAGGAAAAAGGATGGCAGGTATTGAGCGAAGCGCTCGTGCCGGACGATCGCGCGCGAATTCAGGAAACGATTCGCTCATTTTCCCAGCAAGGCTGCGGATTGATCCTAACGACTGGCGGAACGGGCATCTCGGAACGCGATGTGACGCCGGAAGCCATTCGCGAAATCATGCGGGTGGAATTGCCGGGATTCGGTGAAGTGATGCGCGCGCAATCGATGGCGATCACGCCGAACGCGATTATTTCGCGGAACATGGCGGCAGTTGTCGATCTTTCATTAGTCATCGCGCTTCCGGGAAAACCGAGCGGCGCGATCGAGTGTCTCGGTTTTGTGATCGGTGCGATCCCGCACGGGGTCGCGAACGCGCAGAAGAAGCCGACGTCTTGTTAGGTAGGTGACGCGTCGCGCAACGCAATGTTGGGGAGCACAGGCCGCTGGCCTGTGGTTCGCGGCGGCTCGCCGCGATTTTACCCAATTACGGACTTCGCGTGACGGCTGCATTCGGCGGGCCGCCGAATGCCACAGGCCAGCGGCCTGTGCTCCCCAGAAAAAAGCGCGCGACTATTAGTCCGGCCACGTCAGCAATCGCATCGCGGTCACGCCTTCGAGCGTAAGTTGTCCGCGGCCGCCGCGACCGGTCACTCGGTTGATCGTTAAATCGGAAGCGTTCGCCGAAGTTTTTTTGACCCACGTCAATTCCGGCCCGCGCACTTGTCTCGCGCTCGCTTGGATTTGCAACGGCAAACCCGAGCGCGTGAATGAAACTTCCCACGAATGCGTTTGCGCATCGGGTGTGCGCGTGATCATCCACGGATAATTTTTCGGCAATTCGAAATGTCCGCTGCGGGCGAGCGCGACTTTATAGAACGCTTCTTCATCGCGCATGAATTCGGGAATCGTTAGGCCAGGGTTATTCCGGAGCGCGAGATAAAGTCGCGCGATGTCGAGGCCGCAGAGATTGATTCCATTGTAAATGCCGTTGTGGTTCGGATCGTTCGGATGAACGGCGTCGTGCCACGATTCGAATTTGTGGCTAAGCAACAGGTTCAGCTCCAGATGCACATGCGCGCGCTCGCGATTGATGCCGACTCCAGTCCAACCCATGACCGCGATCTTCTCGCCCTTCACCACGCGTTGGCCCACTTTCGCCGCGATCGCGCTGAGGTGGCCGTAAAGGCTGTAGTAATTGCACCCGTCGAAGCGGTGCTCGATCACGACATAGCGGCCGTAGTTTGAATAACTCGCGACCGGATTCACGTGCACGACTTTGCCGTCCGCGATGGCGTGAATTTCATCGAGGGGCTCGCCGTTCGCGTCGCGCTCAAGCGGTTTAATGTCGATGCCTTCGTGAAAACGCGTGTAAACAATTCCGCCGCCGGCTTCCTTCGGGTCGCGCACGAAACCGTAACGGCCGCCTTCCCACGGCGTTGATTTTTCGCCCTGATAATCGCGCTCGATGTATTGGTAAAAATCGGGGCCGCCGCCGTCGCGAAAGAGCGCGTTGTTCGCAGTGGGTAATGCAAGATCGACATGTACGTCCTGCGAGAAGGCGAAGTTCGAACCCGCCGCAAGCGCACACGCAATCGTAAACCAAACCGCGCGGCGTCCGCGGATCTGGGGAGCACAGGCCGCTGGCCTGTGGCATTCGGCGGCTCGCCGAATGCAATTGCTCATGCGCGATTTGTTAGAAAAACAGATTCGCGGCGAGCCGCCGCGAACCACAGGCCAGCGGCCTGTGCTCCCCAGAAACAGAAACGCACGCATTGCGCTATCGCTTCTTTTTGCCAATGAGCTTCCAATCCTTTTTCATGAGCTCGATGTCGGCGTTCGTTAGGCCGGAAGCGAGGTAAATTTTTCCGTCCGTGATGCGCTTGTCGATTTCCATTTCGCTGATCGCCCGCCCATTGATAAAGACGAAAACGAAACCGCCGCGGCGTTCGAGACTGAGCGCGTCCAGCGTCAATCGCCCGTGCTCGTCCAACTGCAGGAGCGCGCCGAAATCGCCATTGCCGCGCGGATACGGCATGAAGGCGACCACGTCCTGCTCGGAAATGCGCGGAATTTTTTCGATCGCGACGTCTTTGCCGGAAAGTTTCGCGTGCACCGCGCTTGCGAAAACATCGCTGTCGCGCGAGTTCGCCTCTGCATGCACGCGGAAAATGCAATGGCGCGGTTTGGCCGACGCCGCCCCACAAACGCAGGCGAGCGCGCCCGCTATGACCAGCATCCGTCGCATTGCGCTTTGATAAAGCGTTTGACAGGATTTTTAGCAACCCCGAAAACTTCCGGGCTACTTTAGCGTGTTCCTCATGAAATGCCGTCTCACCGCTGCGTTGGTCGCGCTCACATGCGCCGGCGCGTTCGCGCAGGACGAAACGCCGACCGCCGCGGCCGATGCAAGATCGACATCGTCCGATACCGCGATCAGCGGATCGCCGGCCGACTCGGCTTCGCCGGAAACTTCGCGCGAATCGATGCCGGCAAAACGCGGTTGGTTCGGTCGCATGCTGCATCCCTTCGGCGGCAATGAGCCGGCGCCGCAGGACTTTCGCAATCCGCGTCTGCGCGGTCTCGTCCTCAATCTCGAAATCGCGCCGCAGCCCTTGAAGCTTTCCGAAGTCCGTCAGCTCAACGTCAAAGCCACGGTCACGAACAAAGGCAAAAAAGCGGTTAACCTCGATTTCCCTAACGACCAGCGCATCGAGATTTATTTGATGAACTCGGCCGAAGTCGTGCTCACGAAATGGTCCGAGAACCGCGTCTTCAAAGACAAACCGAGCACGCTGCTGATTAATCCCCAGGAACACGTCGAGTACAACGAAAAGATTTCCACGCGCGAGCTCACGCCGGACAAGGTTTACATCGTCGAGGTTTTCTTTCCGAAATATCCCGAGCTGCGTATCCGGCAAAAATTTCTGACTGCGCCGTGAGCGCGCGCCTGTTCAGCGACTACCACACGCATCCGCAGGGTCACCGCACGACGCGCTACACGCAGGAACTTTTGCAACCGTGGATCGACAGTGCGCGTGCGCGCGGATTGCGCGACATCGCTTTTACCGATCACGATCGCTTTCACGCCGGCGTCGATTTCGATGAAATCGAAACGCTGCGCGAAAAAAATCCGGACGTGAAAATTCGCGCCGGGATTGAGCTCGATAACGATCCGGAAACTTCCGCGGCCGGACGCAAATGGATTGAGAACAATTGGGACAAACTCGATTTTGTTCTCGGCTCGATTCACTACCTCGATGATCCGGCGCAAATGTTTGACACCATTCCCGACGGCGCCGGACAATTTGTCGGACGCGGCATCGACGAGATCTACGAAGATTATTTTCGGCGCGTGCGCGAGATTGCCTCGACCGGCCTGGTCGATTGCCTAGCACATGTCGATCTTGTGAAGATTCACGGACATCGCCCGTGCGGCGATGTGCGGTCGATCATAAACGAAACGTTCGATTTCATTCGTTCGCGCAATCTCGCGCTCGAGCTTTCCACCGCGGGCTGGCGCAAACCGGTGGACGAAAATTATCCAGCCGATGATCTCGTTAGGCTCGCGCTGGAGAAGGGGATTCCGTTCACGACCGCGTCCGACGCGCACTCGCACGCGCAGCTCGGCGATAAGTTCGACCGGCTCGAAGAGAAGATGTCGATCTTAGGTGTGTGCGAAGTTTGCGTTTATGAACGCCACCAGCGAACTGCGCACGCTATTTAAGGGCGCCCCCGTTTGGTTTTGGTTCGCAGCCGCTCTCGGCGCCGCGCTGCGATTTTATCTCGTCGTCTTCACGCAGGGAACGCAGGACGTCGAAATTTGGGAGCGTCACGCGCGCGATGTCGTCGCCCATGGCGTCGTCGGGCAGTACCATGTCGATCTAACGGCCAATCATCCGCCCTTCATCAGCGAAGTCGAAGCGTTGTTTGTGCGCTTAGCCGATGCGACCGGCCTCCCGTTTCGGATTTTTCTGCGCGCGCCTTTTGCTTTGCTCGACACCGCGAGCGCGTTGCTTTTATTGACGTTGTTAGGCCAAAACGCATCCCGATTTCTTCTCGCCGCGTGTTACTGGATCAATCCGCTTTCGCTCATTTTCTCGGCGTATCACGGCAACACCGATTCGGCCATCGCGTTTTTTCTGTGGCTCGCGGTCGTGCTGTTGTCCCGAGATCGCATCGTCGTGGCTGCGATGGCGATCGGCATCAGTTTGTGGATTAAATTGCCGGGCATCGTGGCGATTCCGGCGCTGACGTTCGCGATTCCCAAATGGCGACAACGTTTCGTCTTCGTCATGTCTGTTTTGCTTATCGGAGTGCTGACGTATTTGCCGGCACTTTTTCAAGACGCAGCGGTTGTTTGGCAAAACGTATTCGGTTATCGCGCGCAAAATCTTCACACCACCGCGGGCGTGCCGACATGGGGACCGCGCGTTTTGCTCTTCTCGATCATCGCGTCGCCCGACAAATGGCCGGCCGCGACGCACGCGCCGATTCTTTGGTTTCTCGAACACAGTTGGCAAATTGCGTTCGCGCTCGCGATCTTCGTCGCGTGGTTACGTCGCCATTGTCGATCTTCCATCGAGCTCGGCGCGACCATCGGCATTTGCTACGTCATCGTTTACGCGTTCAGCGACGGTTGGTCGTTTCAATACTTCGCCTGGTCGCTGCCGTTTTGGTTTCTGCTGCCCAGTTGGTTCGCAGCGCCGGCTGTTCTACTCACGAGTGTTTACGTTTACTCGCTTTACGCTTATCTCTGCGGCAATCCGTGGTTGTTAGGCCACTGGGATTTCATCGGCCACCCGTATTGGCCGACGTTTATCAACTGGTTTCGTAATCTTGCTGTGCTCGTGTTCGTTATCGCCGCGATCCGTTTCCTCGCGACAACAATTACATCCCAAGTCCGGGCACACCGAGTCCGCCCGTAAGCTTCGACATTTCCGATTGGGCGAGCGCTTTGCCTTGCTCGATCGCGCCCTTCACGCCGCTCAACACCACTTCCTCCAAAAATTCCACGTCGTTAGGGTCGACAATGTCCTTGTCGATCTTGATTGAAAGCACGTCACCGGCGCCATTCGCGACCACTTTCACTTTCCCGCCGCCGGCCTGCACTTCGACCGTTTTCTCCTCTAGCTCGGCTTGCGTCTTCGCCATTTGCTCCTGCATCTTCTGCGCTTGCTTCATCAACTTCTGCAAATTCATGGTCGTTAGGCTTTGATTTCTCCCTTAAACATTTCCAATGCTTCCTTAATGATTGGGTCGTCTTTGTAATTGTCCGACTTTCTCGGCTTTGCCACTCCGTCTTTCGCGATCAATTTCATGGTCCAATCGCGTCCGCTCACTTCTTTCAACAAACTCTCGAGCTGTTTTTTATTTGCGCTCGTGGCCAAAGTTTCAATCGACGATTTCTCATCGGGCGGATAGCCGAGCGTAAAATTTCTTCCGTCTACTCCGACCACGCCCAATGAATCGACCAGTGTGCGCAAAAATCCGCGCGCCGGAATTTTTGCGAGCACTCGCTCCCACGTTTTCGCAGGATCGACATCTGCATTTGCAGGCTGCTCCGCAATTGTAGTGGCAACCGTGTCGGCTGCTTTTTTCTTGGTCGCAGGCGGGATGCCTGCCGCCACAGGAGATTTGCCATCGCGCAAATCGCCGAGTTTCGCGATCACATCGTTCAATGTCACCGAGCTCAGCGTCTGGATTGCTTTAATTACCGCGACTTCGAAATGAAGTTTCTTGTTCGGCGCCCATTTCATTCGCCCCTCGGCTTCGGCGAATTGATCGATTAATTCGAGCAGACGCTCGGTTTCGACCAGCTCGCTCTGCACGGCTAACGATTTCTGTAATTCAAGATCGACATCTTCATTCAGCGCATCCGGTTTCACTTTGTAAACGAGCAGGTCGCGCAAATACGAAATGAGATCGGCCATCAGCCGCATCATATCTTTGCCCGATTCGCATTGCTCGTGCAGCAATTGCACCGCCTCCGCCGTTTGGGCGCGCAGGATTTTGTCCGTGAAATTCGAAACCGTTTGCTGACTAGTAAATCCAAAAACTTTCAACACGTCCGCTTCGCCAATCGAATCGCCGCAGAAAGAAACGAGCTGATCGAGCATCGACTCCGCGTCACGCAATCCACCCTCCGCACCGCGCGCGATCGAGTATGCCGCAGCCGGTTCCAACTTAATCTTCTCCTTCTTCGCGATGAATTGCAGATGATCGGCGATAAGATTTGTCGCAATGCGATGGAGGTCGAACCGCTGACAGCGACTCAAAATTGTCTGCAAAACTTTTTGCGGCTCGGTCGTCGCGAAAATAAATTTCACGTGTGGCGGCGGCTCTTCGAGCGTTTTGAGGAGCGCGTTGAACGCGGCCGACGAAAGCATGTGCACTTCGTCGATGAGATAGATTTTGAATCGCCCTTTCGCCGGCGCGTAACGCACGTTGTCGCGCAGTTCGCGTACGTCCTCGACGCTGTTGTTGCTCGCGCCGTCGATCTCGATGACGTCGAGCGAATTTCCCGCAGCGATTTCTTTGCAATTATCGCATTTGCCGCACGGTGTTGTCGTCGGCCCGTCGCTGTTGAGGCAGTTGAGCGCTTTCGCCAAAATGCGCGCGGTCGAAGTTTTCCCGACCCCGCGCGGCCCGACAAAGAGATACGCGTGCGCGAGACGATTCTGCGCGACGGCGTTCTTCAACGTTTGCGCGACGTGATTCTGTCCGACGAGATCGTCGAAAGTCTGCGGCCGGTACTTTCTCGCGAAAACCTGATAACTGCTCACGCATTCAATCTAAATGCGTTGCGTCATTGTCGAAAATAGAAAACGATTCCGCGGAGGAAATTCCTGATGCGCACAAGATCGACAATTACTCTTTGGTTTCTTCTGGCCGCGATCGCCGCCGCGCGCGAGCCGCAACCGAAAGTCATTCGCGCGCGCGATCTCGGGATTCCTTTCGACGGCACGCCAGGTCAACTCAACATGATCACCGACGTCGCCGGCGTTGAAGTCGGCTACACCACGTTGATTCGCGGCCAAGGAAAACTCGAAGTCGGCAAAGGTCCGGTGCGCACCGGCGTGACCGCCATCATCCCGCGCGGCCACGATTCACTGAACGATCCGGTTTACGCCGGCATGTTCAGCTTGAATGGCAACGGCGAAATGACGGGCGGGCATTGGGTGGAAGAGAGCGGATTTCTCGAAGGGCCGATCGTGATCACGAACACGCATAGCGTCGGCGTCGCGCGCGATGCGACGATTGATTGGCGAGTGAAACACGGCGCAGCCGACAACACCGGCTACTGGTGGAGTTTGCCCGTGGTCGCGGAAACGTGGGACGGCTGGCTCAACGACATCAACGGATTTCACCTCAAGCCTAACGACGTCTGGAACGCGCTCGATTCCGCGCACGGCGGCGCGATCGAGGAGGGGAGCGTCGGCGGCGGCACGGGCATGATTTGTTACGAATTCAAAGGCGGAAACGGGACCGCTTCACGCAAGATCGACATCTCCACCGGAAAGAACGCGCCGAAGCGCACGTTCACCGTCGGCGTATTTCTGCAGGCAAATTTCGGAAGACGCGCCGGCCTAACGATCGCCGGCGTGCCGGTCGGCAAAGAGATTCCGGGCGAAGTTTACAAGGAAGAAGCCGGATCGTGCATCGCGGTCGTCGCGACCGACGCGCCGCTATTGCCGCATCAGCTCAAACGCCTTGCCCGTCGGGTTTCGTTAGGCCTCGCTCGCACCGGGACGGTTTCCGGCAACGGATCCGGCGATTTGTTTATCGCGTTCTCAACGGCAAATCCAAAAGTCGCCAACCCCGACCAGGTGACACATTCGGTCGAAACAATTCCGAACGATCTGATGGACGCGCTGTTCGCCGGCGTGGTGCAGGCGACTGAAGAAGCGGTCGTGAACGCGTTGATCGACAATCACGACATGACCGGCCGCGACAATCACGTCGTGCCGGCATTGCCGCGCGACCGCGTGCGCGAGCTACTGAAGAAGTACGGTCGTTAGGCGATTGCACCGCGATAGACCAGCGTGGCGGCGGCGATATCTTCCACGGCCATGCCTAACGACTTAAAAATGGTCGTTTCACGGGCACGATTGTCGATCTTGCCGGCGAGCACTTCGCCGAGCTCGGCGTAAATCTTGGCGCCGGATAAAATCACGTCGCCCGATTCTTTCATCGCGCCTTCGCGCGAATCGACGAAGACGACATTCGCCATCGCGTCGTCATCAAGCTCGCGCCAGTCCGGCCGGCACGCGCCGACGGCGTTGACGTGCGCGCCGGGTTTCAGCCACGCTCCGCGCAAGATCGACATCTTCGAACTGGTCACGGTCACGACCACATCAGCATCGCGCACGGCCGCTTCCGCGGACATCGATTTCCCACCGATTTCATCTGCAAATTGTTGCGCGTGCTCCTCGTTCGGACTCCAGACGCGAATTTCCTCGAATTGCCTAACGAGCCGCAACGCGTCAACATGACTGCGCGCCTGCACGCCGCTGCCGAGGATGGCGAGTGCTTTCGCATCGCGCGGCGCGAGCAATTTCGTCGCCGCCGCCGAGACGGCTGCGGTCCGCATTTCAGTTATCAGTCGTCCATCCATGACAGCGAGCGGCGTTCCCGTTTCGCGGTCGAACAAAGCGATGAGGGCCATGTGCGTGGGCCAACCGCGTGCCGCGTTCGGTGGAAAGAACGTGACCATTTTCTCACCTAACGACTCCGGCGTAAGCGCCGGCATGATGCCGTAAAATCCGCCGGGCGGATCGACCGGGATCACCTGCCGCACCGGTTGAATGACTTGGCCGGCCGAAAAATCGACCAGCGCTTTTTCCATGGCCGGAATCAAATCCTCCATGCGCAGATGTTTTCGCACCTGCGTTTCGTCGAGGAAGAGCGGAGGTGCGCTCATAATTCTTCGAGCATTTGCCGTTTCAATTCTCGCCGCGCCGCTTTTTTGATGGCGCGCCGTTCGTCGATGACGGCTTGCTTCTCTCGTTGTCGATCTTGCCGGGTGCGATTGTCGATCTTGCGATCAAGATGCGAAATCTTCGGGCGTTTCGGGCCGACTCGGGGCTCGTTAGGCTGGGCGTAGGGGTCCATCTAAAAGCGGCGCTTTCCATTTGCGCCGTAGCAAATTAACTTCCGCGCGATGCCGTTCAATATCGACCTGCACACCCACACGTTTTTTTCGGGCGACGGAGTGTCGAGTCCGGAGGATTTGATCACGGCCGCCAAGGCGAAGGGACTGAATGGGGTCGCGGTGACCGATCACAACACGTGCGAAGCGGTGACTTACATGCTCGAGAAAGGGTTGATGCGGGAAGACGGCACGCCGGTTGAAAATTTTCTGGTGCTGCCGGGCGTGGAGGTGACCACCGCGGAAGGCCATCTGCTTTGCATCGGCTCGACCCTGCCCGATCCGCCGCGATTGAAAGGCAAACCGGCGCAATACATTTGCGAATTGATCCACGAACGCGGTGGGCTTGCGATTCCGCCGCATCCGTACGATCTCTTCCGCGCCGGCATTCGCTTTTCGGTTTTGGAAACGTTGCCGATCGACGCGATCGAAGTTTTCAACGCGGCCACGACTTTGCGCCGTTACAATAAATATGCATTCAAGTATGCGCAGGAACGCGGACTGCCGATGACGGCGGCGAGCGATGCGCATCACGCAGCCGCGGTCGGCACCGCCTACACGATTTTGAATACGACCGATTTCACGGTGAAAGGAATTCTCGCGCAGATTTGCAAGAGTAATGAATTGAATCAGCAATATCTGACGCCGCGCGATAGCATGCGCAAAACCTGGAACAACTGGTTGCGTCTGCGCCGGCGGCGGCCGGTACCGGCGGTTAACGAATCGAAAAAATCGGATAACGGGAAGTAATCGTGCCGGCGTACGTCATTGTCGAAATAGAAGTTGTCGATCCAACGCGTTACGAGGATTACAAGCGGCAGGCCCACGCGACTGTGCAGAAATACGGCGGCAAATACCTCGTGCGCGGTGGCAACACCGAAGTGCTCGAGGGCGATTGGCAACCGAAACGCATCGTGGTTCTGCAATTCGATTCCATGGATCGCGCGAAAGAGTGGCTTAATTGCGAGGAATATCGCGAGCCGCGCAAACTGCGTCATGCTACTGCGAAGACGAACATGATTTTGGTCGAAGGCGTCGATCCTGAGAGTGTTCGTTAGATCGACAATCGACTACGGCGTCATCACAACTTTGACGCAGTTGTCTTCTTTCTTGCAGAACATCTCGTAACCGCGCGGCGCTTCGCTCAACGGCATTCGGTGCGTGATGATGTCGTCGAGTCGAATCTTGCCTTCCTCCACCGCGCGCAGCAGCTCGGGCATGTAACGATGGATCGGCGGGGGACCGAACGCCATTCTAATTCCCTTTTCGAAAATCTGGCCTAACGGAAATGTATCATACGGCATTCCGTAAACGCCGATGATGCTGACAAAACCGCCGCGCCGCACTGCGCTCACGCACATCTTCAGCACTTTGATCGTGCCGGATTCCGCGTGAATGACGTTGTCGATCTTGTCGAGAAGGCTGCGATCGCCTTCCAAGCCGACCGCGTCCACGCAAACATCGGCGCCGCGACCCTCCGTCATTTCGCGGATGGCTTTCACCGGATCTTCATCGTTCGCGTTGATCGCTTCCGATTTCGCCACGCGCTCCGCCATGACCAAACGGTAATTTCGAATATCGACTGCGATGACGCGTTTCGCGCCGCGTAACCAGGCCGCTTTTTGCGCCATTAAACCGACCGGACCGCAACCAAAGACGGCGACGGTTTCACCGCCCTTTACTCCCGCCCAATCAATTCCGGCGTAACCGGTCGGGAAAATGTCGGTGAGAAAGAGCACCTGCTCGTCGGTGAGTTCATTGTCGATCTTGCGCGGGCCGTAATTAGCGTACGGCACCCTAACGAATTCAGCCTGGCCGCCGGCGTAGCCGCCGTAGAGATCGGTATAACCAAAAATGCCGCCACCTTTTTGGCTGATCATTCCGCCTTCCGGACCGTATCTGCGCGGATTGGATTTTTCGCAATGCGCGCCGAGACCGAGATCGCAAAAAAAACATGCGCCGCAGGCGATCCCGCACGGAACAATGACGCGATCGCCTTTGACGAGGTTCTTCACTTCGAAGCCGGTCTCCTCCACGATGCCCATGAACTCGTGGCCGAGCGTGAGCGGCCGCGTTTGTCGAAGAAAGCCGTTGTAAATGTGCAGGTCCGATCCGCAGATCGCGGTCGAGGTCACGCGCACGATGACGTCCTGCGGGTCGAGAATTTTCGGATACGCGACGTCGTTGACCTCCACGTGACCAGGCTTGTGAAACACGAGAGCTTTCATCGAAACAAGATCGACAACTAACTTTTGGCCGACCAGATCTGATCGAGCACGCGCCGGAAATTTCCGCCGAGAATTAATTCGATATCGGCATCACTGTAACGGCGGCGAATCAAACCATCGGTCAGACCGAACATCCGCTTGTAATGATTGAAGCCATCCGTGTCCATTTTGTCGCGGAATCCGTAGCTCGGCTTATAAAGACCGCGCAGCCATTTTTTGTAATCGTCCGGCATGGCATCATAACCATCCAGGTCGTAGTCGCTGCCGACGCCGACATGCTCGACGCCAACGAGCTTGGTCACGTAATCAAAATGATCGAGCAATGTTTCGATCGTGGTCGGTTCTTTCGGCGAAACAAAATTGCGCACGCCGGTGATTCCCATGACGCCGCCTTTCTCCGCCATCTTGCGAATGGCGTCGTCCGTTTTGCAGCGCGGATGATTTGGATTGAGCGCGCGACAATTCGAATGCGTGATCAAGACCGGCGCTTTTGAAATCTCAAACGCTTCCAGAGTTGTTCGATCGCCGCAATGCGCGGTGTCCACGGCCATGCCGACTTTGTTCATGCGCTCGACGATTTTAATTCCGAAATCGCTAATGCCGTCGTCACGCCGTTCCGTGCTGCCGTTGCCGATCATGTTACGACTGTTGTAGGTGAGCAGCGAAACGCGTTGCCCGAGTTGATAGAAATAATCGACATCGTCCGGCGTGCGGAAATGCTCGGAATTCTGCACCCCGAGGATGATGCCGATTTTTCCTTCTTTCCTTGTCGCGTCGATCCGCGCCGGCTCGTCCACGCGCATGAGATGATCGTCTTGGTGCGCGATAAATCCGTTCCAACGCCCGAGAAAACTCGCCGTCTTTTCAAACGCATCGGGTCCGTCAATCCCGACACCGATGTGCATGACGTCGATGCGAGAATCTTTGAAACGTTGGAGATCGGCGGCGCTGAAAGTTTCCGGGTTCGTAAACCACGTCGGCCGTTTGTCGCCAATAAAAGGAGCCAGCACGCCGACGAGCGTGAACGGATTCAACATGTCGATGACGGTGCTGCGTTGCAGTAAATCGATCGCATGGGTCGAGTATTTCGTGGTGCTTTGCGCAAAGAGCGCGAACGAACCGCGATTGATCATCGGCGCGGCGAGTGTTCCGGCGGCGAGTGCGGCGAGGCGTTTGATGGTTTGACGGCGCGTCACAGGTTTCATCGGAATCGACCTTAGCGAATTTGACTGTTGTCGGCGAGCCCGCGATAAGATCGACAATCGAATGTCGGTAGATTCGGCGTCGGGCGCGCAGATGGAGATCGGCCATGTCCTGTTCATGGATGTGGTGGGCTATTCCAAATTGCGCACCGATGAGCAGCGCGCGCTGCAAGAGCAGTTGAGCGAGATCGTGCGCAACACGGAATGTTTCCGCGCGGCCGAGTCGAACGGTCGACTCGTTAGGCTACCGGTCGGCGACGGCATGGCGCTGGTGTTTTTCAATACGCCGGAAGCGCCGTTGCGATGCGCGATCGAGATTCAGCGCGCGCTCAAGAATCATTCGCAAATTCAATTGCGCATGGGCATTCACTGCGGACCGGTCAATCAAGTGCGCGATGTGAACGATCGCATCAACATCGCCGGGGCCGGAATCAACATGGCGCAGCGGGTGATGGATTGCGCGGACGCCGGTCACATTCTGATTTCGAAACGCGTCGCGGAAGACCTGGCGCAATCGGCCGAGTGGCAGCCGCATCTTCACGATCTCGGCGAGTGCAATGTGAAGCACGACGTTAAGATCGACATCTTCAATTTCTACGACGGCGAAGTGGGCAATGCACAAAAGCCGCAAAAGATCGCCACGGCCGTGCGCGCGAAGCCGTGCCGGCGCAAATGGTGGATCGCCGCGGCCGTTCTCGCGAGCGCGCTGATTGCGCTGTTCGTTTACCAAAAGCGTTTCGCTGGTTTGAGCGGCGCCGACAAAAGTATCGCGGTCTTGCCGTTCGTAAACATGAGCGCCGATCCGCAAAACGCATTTTTTGCCGACGGAATTCAGGACGACATCCTCACGAGCTTATCGAAGATCAAAGATTTGCGCGTGATCAGTCGGACGAGCGTGATGGAATTCCGCGGTGGAAAAGAAACGCACAACTTGCGCGACATTGCGCGAAAACTGGGTGTGACGAACGTGCTGGAAGGGAGCGTGCGGCGTGAGGGCAGCCGCATCGTCGTCACGGTGCAATTGCTCGACGCGTTGAAAGATCGACATCTCTGGGCGAATCGCTACGACCGGACGCTGGCGGATTCGTTAGGCCTGCAAGGCGAGCTGGCGACGGAGATCGCGGAGGCGTTGCGCGTCACGCTCACGGCCGACGAAAAAGAGCGCGTGGCGGAGAAACCGACCGACAACGAAAGCGCCTACATTATTTATTTGCGTGCGAACCAGATCGCGCGAAATCCGGACACGCTGCTCGAAGATTACAAGAAGGCGGAGCAGCTTTACGTCGAAGCGATCGCGATCGACCCGAACTTCGCGGCCGCCCACGCGCGTCTCGCTTCAACCCGGGCGCAGATTTTTCATTACTTCGAACCGACGGACGAAATCAAAACCAAAGCGCGAAGCGAAGCGGAGACGGCGCTGCGTCTGCAATCGAATCTGGCGGAAGCGCACCTGGCGCTCGGCCAATGCGTGTATTGGATCGACAACGACTACGACAAAGCGGTGGAGGAATTCGACACCACTCTGCGCCTCGCGCCTAACAACGCCGAAGCGAGTGCGCTGATCGCAGCGATCAAGCGCCGCCAAGGCAAGTGGGACGAATCACTCGCGCGTTACGAAGAGAGCCAGAAGCTCGATCCGCAAAGTCCAAACGTGGTGCGCAATCTCGTCTTCACTTACACGGCGATCCGCAACTGGCCCGAGGCGTCGAAGTGGGCCGAGCGGATGCGATCGATGGCGCCGGCGTCGCTCGTGGCAAAGATCCAAAGCGGTTATGTCGATTTTTGGGCGAAGGGGGATACGCACTTGCTGAAATCTCTCGTCAGCGATGTCCCGGCGGGGACCGACCCCGACGGTGTGATCACGAGCGTGCGTTGGGAAACGGCGATGATCGACCGCAATTTTGCCGACGCGCAAAAAATTATGGAAGCGTCACAGGTCGCGGACATTTCCTACACCAATGCCGGCGCTACGCCGAAAAGTTTTCTACTCGGCCTAACGCTTCTGGCGAAAGGCGATGCGTCCGGCGCGCAAAAAGCATTCGAGTTGGCGCGTCCGGCATTTGAAGCGGCGGTCAATGAAGCGCCGACGAGCGCGGATCGACATGCGAATCTTGGCTGGTGTTACGCATTCATGGGACGAAAAGAAGATGCGATCCGCGAAGGCCGGCGTGCGGTGGAGTTGAAACCGGAATCGAAGGACGCCTTCGACGGCGCGATCATGAATTGTTATCTCGCGTTGATCTACGCGCGAGTTGGCGAAAGGGATCTCGCCCTTTCATTGATCGAGCGATTGATGAAAACTCCCGGCGCGGTGGACAGCGCCGACTACAGCATCACGGTCAACGATTTGAAATACCGGTGGGAGTGGGATCCGATTCGGGACGATCCGCGATTCAAGAAACTTATCGGTCAATCGACTGAATAGATCGACAATCGCCTAACGAGTATCCTTGGGCTACCAAGGCCGGCCGCGCAGCGGAGTAAGGATTTTACCTACCAGCCAACCGGCTCGCGTTCCGATTGTTACACACACAACCGGTCTCCATCTTGAGGCTTCGATATGATCAAGCCCACACTGGAATACGGCGCACTCTCGACGGCTTCGGACGAATCCCTTATGAGCGCGATCACGCGACGGAAGCAGAGCGCACTCAAAGAACTCTATAATCGTTACGGGACGCGATTGCGCTCCGTCATCGGCAATGTTGTGCATGAAGGAGCCGACGCCGACGACGTGCTCCAGGAAATCATGCTCCAGATTTGGAAAGAGGCCGACCACTATTCGCCAAAAGCGGGCAAACCGTTGGGCTGGGTCGTGACATTGGCGCGGCGACGGGCAATCGATCGAGTGCGGCGTCGGCAAGCGTATTGTCGCGCGAAAGATCGATTCAGCGAGCAACTGGATCAGCGCCCCAACGGACATTTCACCATTTCCGGCAATGCCGAAGTTTCGCGCGTGGATATGCATTCGTTCCTGGAGAAACAACTACGTCGGCTTCCAAAGCAACAACGCGAAGCCATCCGGCTTTCATTCTTCAAAGGTTTAAGTCATCGCGAGATCGCCCAACAAACGCGCACCCCGCTCGGCACGGTGAAGACACGACTCGAGCTCGGTTTGCAAAAACTGACGCAACAGATGCGGCCGTTGCGGCAGAAGATTTAGCAATGTTTAGGGCGCCGGGGCTCCGATAAACGGCGTGAATGGACAAAATCGGGGTCCCGGCAGGGATTTCACGTCCGGGCCGGTGCGATTGTCGATCTTTTATTTTCCTGTGGTAGATTGCGCGATGCAGAATCCTGAGATCACGGCTTACTTGAAAACCCATTGCGGCTGGAGCGGCGGCGTGCGCGCGGTGCTGGCCAAATACAATCTCAAATACACCGAGAAAGACATTATTCAGAACCCGGCCTTTCGTTGGGAAATGGAAACGAAAAGCGGCCAACCTCTTTCGCCGTGCGTGGAAGTAAACGGCACGATGCTGCCCGATATCAGCGGCGAAGAACTGGAAAAATATTTGATCGACAATCACATCGTGGCGCCGAGCGCCGCGGATGCGGGGGTGCCATTGAATGCACCATGCTCAACCGAGGAACACGAAAGCCGCGTCAACGTGCAATTGTAGTTGTCGATCTTGCGCGGATGCGCGAGTAAATTTTCGATAAGATCGACAATGAAATTGCTCGCGCGCGCGCGCCAAGGCGCCGGAAAATTCTTCGGCAGCAAACTTTTCCGTTACGGCTGGAAAGTTTCGCTTCTTCTCATCATCTGCGGTGCGGGGCTGGCCGCGTTTTTATTTTACGCGACCTGGGCCGCGACCTTCGACATGACCCGCGTCGGCGTCATGCCCGAGCGGAACACGGTGTTCGATGTCGATGGAAAAATTTATAGCCGGCTCGCCGGCGCGAACCGGCTCAAAGTTTCGCTCAACGAAATCTCGCCGTTCTTCGTCGACGCATTGCTCGCGCGCGAAGACACGCGTTTCTATCAACATCGCGGCATCGATTGGCGCGGAATTTTGCGCGCGCTTGTGCGCGACGTCATGAGCGGCTCGGCGAAAGAAGGCGCGAGCAGCATCACGCAACAACTTGCGCGCAACAGCCTGCCGTTAGGCGGGCGCACCTTGAACCGCAAGATTCTCGAAGCGCTGGTGGCGTTGCGGATCGAGGAAAAATTTACGAAACAGCAAATCCTCGAGCTTTATATCAACCGAATCTATTTCGGCGCGGGTTGTTACGGGGTCGAGACCGCAGCGCAGGCCTACTTCGGCAAGAACGCGTCGAAGCTGAATTTGTCGGAAGCAGCGCTGCTCGCGGGATTGATTCGCGGGCCGAATCGCTTTTCGCCATTGCGAAATCCTGAAGGCGCGGCGGCGCAACGCGACACCGTGCTCGATCGCATGGTCGAATTAAAAAAGATCTCGGTCGAGCAAGCGAATGAAGCGAAGCAGGCGCACGTGAACACGCATCCGAAACGACTGCTCCAGATCCAGGAAAATTATGCGATGGACGCGGTGCAACGCGATCTCAACATGATCCTGACGCAGGACCAGATCGACAACGGCGGTTTGTTCATCTACACGACACTCGACCCGACGGTGCAGACCGCGGCGCAAACGTCGCTCGAACAGCAGCTCACAAAGATCGAGCATCAATCGAATTTTCATCACCCGGTCAAAGCGAACTATCAACCTCCAGAAAACGGCGAAGACACATCGATGCCGTACCTTGAAGGCGCGGTCGTCGCGATCGACAACGCAAGCGGCGGCATTCGCGCACTCGTCGGCGGACGTGATTACGCGCAGAGCAAATTCAATCGCGCGCTTTCGCCGGCCAATCGACAAATCGGTTCCTCCTTCAAGCCGTTCGTTTACACGCTGGCGTTTACGAATGGACTTTTGCCCGGTGCAGCGATTGATGACGGACCGATTCGCGCGGGCGAAATCGAAGGCGCGGGAAACTGGTCGCCGGGAAATTCCGACGGCACTTATACCGGGATTCAGCCGTGCTCATACGGTCTGATTCATTCGCGCAACACCATGAGCGTGCGCGTCGGCCAATTCGCCGGCCTCGATAATGTGCAGAAGATCGCGACGAGTTTGAATCTGAGCGACAACGTGCAGCGCGGTCCCGCGATTTACATCGGCGCGTTCGAAACAAATTTGAAAGCGCTCACGTCGGCCTATTCGGTTTTTCCGAACGCCGGCGAACGCAAACAGGCTTACATCATCGAGCGCATCGACGATCAGGATCACAATCCGATTTATCGCGCGGCCCACATTTCCGCGCCCTCGCTGGACCCGAGCGCATGCTGGATGACCTCGCAAATGATGGAGCAGGTGTTGACCACGGGAACGGCCGCAAGTGCGCGTTCGTTAGGCTGGAAATTGCCTGGCGCGGGTAAGACCGGGACGACGAACGATTACAAGGACGCGTGGTTCGTCGGTTACACGAGCACCGTGACATGCGGGGTGTGGGTCGGATTCGACCAACCGACGACGATTATTCCGAAGGGCTACGGCGCGGCGCTGGCGTTGCCGGTGTGGGTCCAGGTGATGAACAAAGCCGCCACACGCTACCCGCCACAAGAGTTGCAACCGACGATGTCGATCCAACGCGCGATGGTCTGTTCGTTGTCCAATCATCTCGCGACCACGGGTTGTCAATCGGCCGGCACTGCCTACGAAATCGATCTGCCGATCGATAAAATCCCAACCGTTTCGTGCGAAGTCCACGGTGGCGATCAAATGCTCGTGAATGGCCTGCGCGATTTCGGCAAGAGCGCCGGCAGTTTGCCCGGTAAATTATTCAACAGCTTCCGCAAATTATTCGGGCGGAAGTGACCTGGACTTGTTAGGCGGCGTGGCTGATCCGGTCGATCGTGTCGCGAAGGTGGGAGATGTTGAATGGCTTCGGAATCATCTCGTCGACGTGCAACGCTTCGTAGGCGCGTCGGTTCTCATCGCTCAAATACGCGGAAAGGACGACGATTTTGCCCGAGAAATTTTCTTCGCGTAGTCGACGAACGAACTCAAGGCCAGACATGCGCGGCATGTTGTTATCGGTGATGACGACGTCGAAGGGCGGCCGATGTTCGGCCACGCGCTCCAGCGCTTCATCGCCGTCGCCGGCGGTAGTCAATCGGCGTTCGGCGCCGCCGAGGACAAACTTGAGCGAGCTTGCGACGGATGGTTCGTCATCAACCGCGAGAATGTTTAACGGGGTTTGCACAGATTTCTTTTTAGCAGAGCGCATACCGTGGCGCGGAAGCAATCAAATGGAAGATGTCGATCTTAGCGAAGGAAGCCCAGATTCGGATTAGCGAAGCGACCGATGTTCGGAAAGACCGTCGCCATGTCGCTGGCAGCGACGCCGAACCAGCGCGCGAGCGTAGCGGAAAATTCGTCCACGCTTGTCGTCGGAATCCAGCGGCCATCCTCGGTATCGTCCGGCCCATTGACGGCGAGGGTGGGGAAGCTGCCGTAGAGACGATTGCCAATGACCGAGCCGCCCATGACGAACTGGTGGCTGCCCCATCCGTGGTCACTGCCGCCGCCGTTCGTGGGCAGAGTGCGACCGAAATCCGAAGCGGTGAATGTCGTGACCGATTGCTCGACGCCGAGCTCGACCGTGGCGTTGTAAAACGCATTCATGCCTCCGCTTAATTCCTGGAGTAGTCCCGATTGCGCCGCGAGTTGATCGCCGTGCGTATCGTAGCCGCCGACGGCGACGAAAAAGATTTGGCGCTGCATGCCGAGGTTCGTGCGCGCGGCGATGAGTTTCGACACCATCGCTAATTGTTTGCCCAGATCGGTATCGGGAAATTGCGTGTTAACGCTGACGCCGGCGAGCGCGTTGCTGAGAACTTCGTTCTCGGCGATCGAGCGACTCATGGTGTCGGAGTAAACCTGCTCGAACAAATTATTGTGCGGAAGCGCGAGGAGGCGTTTGAATCCATCGATGCGGATCTGATCGTTCGTGCTCTCGCCAAGACCGTGCAGGCCTAACGAACCATCGGGGGAAATCAGATACGGCACGACAGTGTTACCGACTTCAAACGTGTTCGTCCCAGCGATCGACAATGCGAGCGAGACGCGTGAATTGCTGTTGAGCGACGCGACGAGATCGGCCGCGCGTCCGCCCCAGCCGGTCCGAATGTCGCCGCGATCGGGCACGCTCGTCATCCATTGCACGGACTGGTCTTCGTGCGAGAACAAATTGATCGGGACGGCGGCGGTGCCGTTAATGTAATCGTTGCGCGTGGTCGGCGCGACGAGCGTGCCGACGTTTGCGACCATGGTCAGCTTGCCCTGATTAAACAGATTCGCGAGCGACGTGAGATCGGGGTGAAATCCGTAATTTCGTCCGTCTCCTTGCAAGATCGACAATGGACGAAGCGAGTTGCGCGCGATGGCGAGACTGCCGCGCGCGCTGGCGTAAGTGTTGTAGAACGAAGTGTCGTTAGGGATGAGCACGTTGTTCGCGTCGTTGCCACCGTAAAGAAACAAACAGACGAGCGCCTTGTAATCGCCCACCGCCGTGGCCGCGCTTAATTTCCGCAGGTCCCAAATCGTGCTGAGCAATCCGCTGGTGCCGAGCGCCGCGCAGGCCGCCTGTCGAATGAATGTCCGTCGCGTTGGTCGATAACTATTGTTCATTTTATTTCTCCACGACGTACTCCGGCGAATTGAGCACGAGCCAAACCGCGGCGCGCGCGCGTTCCCAATCGTCATCGACCGGCATTTGATTAATCGTGTCGATCAAAGTCTGCCGCATCGCGCTCGACATCGCGCCGTTCATCAACTTGACGTTTAGAAGATCGACAAGTGCGGCGGCATCGTTCGAAAGCGTTTCTTCGGTCGATAAATCGAGCGGAATGTCTTCCCAGAACAACGCTTCGTAGACTTGGTTCGCTTGCGCCACCACCGTCGTCTCGGTCGTAATTTTAAGCTCGGGACTAAACAATCCCGCGAGCGCGATCGCCCCGGGCGCGACGTAATCCGGCGTGAAGAAATTGAAAACCGTCGGTGAATTGAGCGGTTGCTCGCCGAATTCGTCCGGAATCCAAAACGAGAAAATGCCGTCGCTTGGTTGACCGTGCAGCGCGCGATAGAGGTGCGTCAATCGTAACACTGGCTCGCGCAATTTGCCCGCGCCCTGTCCGGTTTTGCCTGGACCGCGCGCATCGTAATCAAGCAGAATCGCCTTGATCACGGCCTTCATGTCGCCGCGCACACCCTGACCGTTGTTATCGAAAGCGCCGGCGACGCGATACAAATATCCGGGACTCGGATTGCTTGTCACCATGCGTTGAATGAGCTGGCGGCCGACGAATCGTCCCACGTTCGGGTGATTGAAAATCGTGTTGAGCGCGAGATTAAGGTCCTGCGATGGCCCTTGGTTCGCCGGAATCACCACTCCATTTAGGATTTGTTTTGTCCCCGGCTCGTGGTGCTCGGGAAACGCCTGCATTTGTTGCCGGTAATTCGGATTCCAATTCCAGAAATCGCTTTGCCCCGCAAACGTCCAACCGGTCGTGACCGCAGCCAGTCCTTCTACCGCGCTTTGGTCGTAGGTCGGGATCGGCAACGCATTGCCATCAAGCGCGAGACTGCCATCGATATTGAGTTGAAAGAGCCCGATCGAGAACAATTGCATCAACTCGCGCGCGTAATTTTCATTCGGATGACTGCCGCTGTCGGGATCGGCCTTGTCGTTGCCTAACATGTCGAGATAGACGCCCATGGTGGGACTGAGCGTGACGTTTTGCAGGAGCTGGCGGTAATTGCCGAACGCGCCGTTGGAGAGGATGTCGATGTACGCCGACATCGCCACGCCGTTATCGCTCAGGTCGCCATCGTTGAACGACGTCACCAAAATTTCGCTGAGCGCGAACGCGACGCGCTGCCGCACCTGGTCCGGCGCCGAGATTGCAAGCGTCCACCAACCCTGCATCGTGTCCGACCAACCCGGATCCGAGCTATGACTATCGACCCACTGAAGATTAGAACTCGCGGGAATTGCGAATTGCTCGTCGAGAAAATTGCTGAACCCGACCTGCTGCACATGTTGCACCGTCGACTCGGTCGCGCCGCAGGTGCATTGATTTAAAAATCGCGCGGCATCCTGCGCCGTCGGCGTTCCGTTAGGCAAAGGCGGCGGTGGCGTCGGAACCGGCACGCTTTCATTTCCGCCTGCTAGATTCAAGAAGCCGAGAATCTCTCCCTTCGGATTGTTCGTCGTATGAATGTTGAAGTAAGTTCGGCCGCTTTTGATCGCGGCTACGATGTCGGCCACCGAGTTAGTTCCGACGGGAGCGAAGACCCAGAGATATGTTCCGTCGGGCCGCACCGGCGTCGTGTCGAGGTCGAACAAAATGCCGGCGCTCTGTCCCGCGTCCGCTGGTCCATGCACATGCTTGGCCGTCACCGGGGTCGATAAATTCGAAAAGTTGAATGCGACCGTCGCCGACAATTCATCCGCTGCGAGTTTCAACACCGCCGTTCCTACACCTGTCGATCCGTCACTTTGCGCGCGCAGATGCGCGATGAATACGGTCGGAGCATTTCCACCGGGCGTCGGTGACGGCGTCGCGCTCGGACTGGGCGAAGGAGACGGGGAAGGTGTCGGCGTCGCGACGGCAATCGGCACATTTTGCGTCAGCTGACCGAACGGCGTGCTCGCGTTCGTTAGGCGCCACTGGAAATTGTAAGTGCCCGGCGTGCTCGGCGCGTTTACAGTGAAGTTAAATGTCTGCGTCACGCCGCTTGCGACGCTGTTTAACAGGCCGGAGCTCGTTAGGCCCCAGGTCGAATTGCCGGCTGGATTTTGCGACGAGAGCGCCACTGTCGTCGGTGACCACGCTTTTGTCCCACTGTTGAACATCGTGACCGACACGCTGTAGTTCTGCCCCGTCACCATCGTCGTCGGCACGCTTTGGCTGACAAATTGCGCGTTTAGCTTCGTTTTCGGTTTCGGTTTCTTTTTGGCCGACGCGCTCAAGGCCGTGCCTAACAGAATCGCGATGATAACTATCCGCTGAAACTGACCTCGCTTCACTGTCGGGCAAAGGAGCACGAACGACGCCAGTGAATTTTTTGGAAACGATTTGGCGGTCGCACGAGGGAACGCGCGAAATGCGATTGTCGATCTTGCGCTAAATCCGCGCGTTTTTCGCAAACCTGCGCCGCATGCGCGCAAATCCTGGAACAGCGGGTGAGGGGAATCGAACCCCCGTGTGCAGCTTGGGAAGCTGCCATTCTACCATTGAATTACACCCGCGAAGTAAGGCCGATTCTCCCTTGTCGATCTTGCAATTGCAAGCGACTGCTTTATTCGCGCACGTAGCCAAGTTGCTTCAATAAATCAAAAGCGATCGCGCGAATCGCCGGAGTTAACGGCACATCCGCCACCGGAGATTGCCGCGCCAGTTGCTCACGCGCATGTGCCTGAACTTTTTCATCGAACTTCAAACCCATGAATTTTTCCAATTGCGCCCACATCGCGTCCGGTTGCGCGATTATTTCTTCATAACGCAGTTCCATCCACGAATCCGCCGGCAACGCGCGCAATGAGCCCTGCGCTGCCTGCACGCTCAATCGCCATTCGAGCAATCCGCGATGGAAATCGTCCGTGCACCACGCCAGCAATGCGTCTTCGCCTCCCGCGCGCGCATGCGCCTGCAAGAGTTCCCATTTATAATTGTCGTGGCCGAACCAACTCCGGGTTTGCGTCAGGCGCGCAATCGATTGCGCCACGTCGATTCCATCTCGGAGCAAATGCAAAAACTTTGCGTCCGGAAAAATTGCCCTAACAAATTCCACGCGAAAGCTGTTGATCGGCAGTTTCTCGAGTAAACGCGTTCCGCCTTGCGCCTTCACTTCTCTCGCGAATGCGCGCCGGATTCCGTTCCGTGTTCGTGACGACACATCTGTCGCGTCGAGCGTCAAACGTCCGCCGCGCCGCCGCGCTTGTTTGCTCCAGATGTCCGTGCCCGGCTCGATCGCCCAAATCCGGCGCGGCTCATTCAGATACGCGACCTCACTACGGCGACCCAAAACCTGACCGAGGATCGTGGTCCCGGAACGTCCGCATCCGATGATGAATACCGGAGACCGTAATAAGTGGTCGTTAGGCCGCAAACTTCCGAGCACGCGTTCCCAAATCATGACGCCGTCCACTTCTGCATTTGCTCCGGGAACGGACACTGCGCGCAATCGGAATTGTCCTGCAAACAAAAATCTTCGTAGATCTGCAGCAGGCCTTGTTGGTGCGCGACGGTCTTTAGGAAACCTTTGCGCCGGGGATCGTCGCCGAACAATCGCGTCGCGCCGGTCTCCACTCGCCGATTCGTTAGGCGTGCCGGCAGCTTTGCGTAATCGTTCGTAAGATCGACATCTTCATTCAGCCAGAATGGAAAGATCACGTTGGCCAGGATCTCGACGATGCGCGATTCGCCAATGAGCGCCATCTCCGCCGACGCGGGTTCGGCCAGCAATGTGTAATGCGTGTTCCAAAAAGGATGCTCGATCGATCCGAGGAAATTACGGATTGCTTTCACGTTGTGTTGCCCTAACGAACGCCGAAACGCCGGCCATTGTCGCGCTAAGATCGACAATGCCGCCAATCGCCGCTGCGGATGATTCATCGGACGCGTGCTCGTGATCTTCCACACATTCGTCGGCAGAATCAGCCGCTGCATCTCCGCGCGGTGCGGCCACCATTTGTCCCACAAATCGCGCACGTATTCTCTTGTCGATCTTCCGTAGACGGCGAGGTCTGGCGCTTCGAGGAATCCGGCAATGCCGAAAAGGAACGCGTCAGATTCGTTAGGATGTTCTCGCAGATATTTCAGCGACAATCGTTGGGCGACAAGGGTGAAGGGTAATTTGTTTTGCTTGTAACCGAGCGCGCCGGCGATTTCCTGGAACAACGTTTCGTCCGCGCCGTGATTGTCGATCTTGCGCCGAAGCCGCGCGGCCTTTTGTCGCAGCCGAAAATTTGCCGCCGCATCGAGTACGCTGTTGACGCGATCCTCCGGCAAATCCTTCAGCGGCGCCTGACAACGTCCCGGTTTCGCCAGCGGAATGTTCGCGCTGAATGCATCCGGCAACTCCGCCGGATTGATCCGCACCTGCGGCACATTGCGATTCGATTTCGTGTGCGTGAAAAATTCGCGTTCGCTCTTTTCGACGAACACGTGCAACACGGTTTGCTCGAACGCGTCGTTGGTGGCGTGTCCGTGCGTTTCCCAGTTGCGATCGAGCACGTCGAGCTCGATGCAACCGGCCACCGGCGCGCTTCCATTAATGCGAATCGCGGCGTCGCGAAAATCCGGCCCGGCTTCGCGGTTCCACGTTCCGAATTGGACGATGTCGATCTTATCGCCCGTGACGGAAACAAATTCGCGGCCGAATTCGCCCGCGAACCAGCGCGCCTGCAATTCCAGCTCGTTAGGCACGCGCGCGGCCACGAACAACGCGCGCTCGCGCACACGCGCGGCGTCGCGCATTTCGGCATAACGAGTCGTCACGCCGCCGAGAATGTTACGAGGCCGCGACTTCTTCGAGATGTTTTTCGTCCAGCGGCCAGATCGGCGTGCTCACACGCACGCGCAGATCGTCTGCGATTCTCTTCACCAGCGCCACGTCCGAACGCGGAAAGACGAAAACGTAATTCGGCGATTTCGCGTCTGCCTCGGTGATGGTGAGATTCTCGGAAAGAAATTTCGGCTCTCGCGCGACCGTCGCACGCGCGAGCTCAATCGGACGCGTTATGGCGCGGCCGCGTTTTTTTGCGATGAAAAGCAGCTTCTTCGGATCTTCATTTGTGGCGATGAGCACGCCGCTGCTGTTTGCGCGAATGCCGCGGCAGCGGCCGGTCACGCAAGGGACGACCCAGGCCGTCGTCTGCGCGAGAGCATTCTGGCGCATGAAATCTTCCGCGACCTGACCGTCGAGTTCGTTAGGCAGTTTCGCGGCAAGATCGACATCGGCCGGTCCGTTCAATTTTTTCCAAGCCAGCCACAGTTTCACTTTCATCGCCCGCAGAATTTTTGGCGCGAAATAAAAGAAGACGAAAATGGCGACCGCGAAGATCGACAAGGCGATTAAGGGATTGTGGTAGATGAGCGCGAGACCGCCGAGGACGGCGACGTCTTCGCCCAGACTGAGGGCGATGTTCGAGAATGGTTCCGGCGAAGTGTTGCTCGTTAGGCGCGTAGCAGCTTTGACGGTATGCGTAATCAGACTGGTGCCGCCGGCGAACAACGCGATCAGAACCGTCATGGTCGGAGTCGAGTGGCCGAGCACCTGGATCGCGAGCAGCGCGCCGCCGATTGGCCGGATGACGGTATGGACCGCGTCCCACATCGAATCGACCCAAGGAATTTTGTCGGCGAGAAATTCGAGCAGATAAAGAACGCCGGCGACGATGATGATCCACGGATTGCCGAGCACTTCGAGCGACTGGTACTCGGGCAAGAGCGTGATCCAATGGAAATGGACCGCGAGTCCGGTAACGAAGACGGTGAGATATAAATTGATGCCGGCGAGCGCGGCCAGGCCGAGCGCGACAGCGAGGAGATTCAAGCGGTCCACGCGCGCACTATCTGCGATGTCCAAATGCGCGGCAACATTCGACATTCATCATTCGGCGTTCATAATTCGCCATGCTCGACATTCGCCTCATTCGCGAAAAACCGGATTTCGTGCGCGAACGTCTGGCTACGCGCGGCGGCGGCGAGGAAGCGAAGATCGACATCGTTCTTCAGATCGACGCCGAGCGACGCAAAAGCGAAACGGAATTGCAGCGATTGCAGGCCGAGCGCAATCGTTTGAGTAAAGAGATCGGCGCGAAACGGGCAAAGAAGGAGCCTAGCGACGAGCTTGAAGCGCAGGTGCGAAAGATCGGAGAGGAAATTGTCGATCTTACGAAACGCGCGGGCGAGGCGGAGGAGAAGCAAAAGAATCTGCTGCTCGAGATTCCGAACTTGCCGCATGCAAAAGCGCCGATCGGGAAAAACGCGGATGCGAACGTGGTCGTGCGCAGTTGGGGCGAGAAGCCGAAACTTGCCGGCGAAGTTCGCGATCACGTTGCGCTTGGGACGAATCTAAAATTGTTCGACCTCGAGCGCGCGGCGAAAATCAGCGGCAGCGGCTTCATTTGTTTTACCGGCGCGGGCGCAAAGCTCGAGCGCGCGTTGATCCAGTTCATGCTCGACTTGCACACACGCGAGCATGGTTATCGCGAAATCAGTCCGCCGTTTCTCGTTAGGCGCGAGTGCATGATCGGCACGACGCAATTGCCGAAATTCGAGGAAGACATGTACGGGCTGGAGAACGGCGAGTTGTTTCTCGCGCCGACGGCGGAAGTGCCGGTGACGAATTTTCATCGCGAGGAAATTTTGGCGATTGTCGATCTTCCGAAAAAGTTTGTCGCCTACACGCCATGTTTTCGGCGCGAGGCCGGAAGCGCCGGCCGCGAAACGCGCGGAATCATTCGCGTGCATCAGTTCGATAAAATCGAGCTGGTCAAGATCACGACGGCAGAGAGTTCCTACGAAGAGCTTGAGAGCCTAACGAGTAACGCCGAGCGCGTGCTGCAACTGCTCGGTCTGCATTATCGCGTGGTCGAGCTTTGCACCGGCGATGTCGGGTTCGGTTCGGCCAAGACGTATGACATCGAAGTTTGGTCGCCGGGACAGAAGGCTTATCTCGAAGTGTCGAGCTGCTCGAACTTCGAAGATTTTCAGGCGCGCCGGATGAATCTTCGTTACAAGGACGCGGACGGCAAAAATAAATTCGCGCACACACTCAACGGTTCCGGTCTGGCGCTGCCGCGTTTGTTCGCCGCGCTGATTGAAAGCTATCAGCAGCCGGACGGCTCGATCGCTTTGCCGGAGATTCTGCTGCCGTACTTCGGCTCTGCTAAGATCGACAAGGTCGATTAAGCGAAGAGATCGAGCTGCGAGCGTTGCGATTCGGCGGAGGCCTGTTCGACTTCGCTCGGCAATGCGAGCTCAAAGCCGAGACGTCGCGCGAGACGTTGACACGTCTCCGGCGCGAATCCTTCGAAATGGTTGCTCGCGAAAGCCCAGACGTTGCGCACTTCGTCGAGATGCCGCTGGATCTTCATCGACCAACTCTCAAGCGCAGCCTCGCGTTTCCACAAAAGTTTTTCGTAGCGATGCACGAACAAACCGTCGCGATTATATTTGGTGGCGTAATCGCCTAACAAACGCAGATAGATGAAGTCGGTCGAGAGCGGAAGAAATTCGAAGGGTGCGAGGTTGCGTTCATTTAGCGGACTCATGTCGGACCAGACCCAGGCGATCCGAAATTTTTCGAGCTGGCTGATGAATTGCGGACGATGCCAGCCGGGATGACGAAACTCGATGGCGAAACGGAAATCGCGCGGGAGTTGTTTGAGAAAATTGCGCAGCGCGGTCTTGCCATCTTTCGGAGTGAAGGAGGGCGGGAGTTGAATGAGGATGACTTGCAGCTTGGCAGTGAGTGGCTCGATTGCATTTAGGAAACCGTTTAGCTGGTCGGCGCAATCGTGCAGTTTGCACTCGTGTGTGATTTCGCGCGGCAATTTGCAAACGAAGCGAAACGAAGCGGGCGTGAGCTCGACCCAACGCCGGACCGCTTCCTCTTTCGGCGCGCCGTGGAAAGTGGAATCGACTTCGACCGCGCCGAAAACGCGCGCGTAAAATTCGAGCCAGCTCGACGGTGGGAGATCGGCGGGATAGAACGTGCCGCGCCAGTCGTCGTAACTCCACGCGCACGTGCCGATGCGGATTTTTTGTTGATCGTTCAGGTTCAACGCAAATAAATCGTAATCGCGCGCGAAAGAAGATGTCGATGTTAGACGATGTCGATCTTGCGAGGCGTCGCCGGTCACGCCCGACAACTTGACGCCTCCGCTATCGCATCTACGGTCATCAGCCCCATGGTTTTTAGACTTCGTCGTTGGTTCCTCCTCCCTGTGCTCGGCGCGTTTATTTCGACGCCTTTGAGCGCGGCGGTCATCTTTAAGCCCGGTGAAAAAGCGAAGTATGTGGCGCCGGGCGAAGAAGAGATCAGCGGCAACGCCGGTGAACTTTTTCACGTCGCGCAGGAAGCGGAGCAGAAGCACGATCTCAAGCGCGCGCTGAGAGCTTATCGCACCTTGTTCAAAAAATATCCGAAGGACGCGCTCGCGCCCGGCTCGGCTTTCAAGGCGGCGCAGCTGCAGGAGCAAACGAAAGATTATCTCGGCGCGGCGGAATCGTATCGCTGGCTCATGGAAAAATATCCGAGCGATTTGCATTTCGAAGAGGCGATCGAGGGATTGTTCCGCATCGGCGAGATGTATTTGAACGGTAAGAAGATCAAGGTGCTGGGCATTTCGGTGGCGAATGCGCACGATCGCGCGGTTGAAATTTTCGCGGCGATTATTCGCAACGCGCCATTCGGCAAATATACGGCGCGCGCGCAATTCGACATTGGGCTTGCCCGGGAGAAGGATGGTGCGAACGACGCAGCCATTCAGGCATATCAAGCCGTGGTCGATAAATTCCCTAACGACCCGGTCGCGGCTGACGCGCAATATCAGATCGGTTACATCTGGTTCACCGCCGCCAAAGCCGGCACGAAAGATTTTGCCGCCACTGATAAGGCGCGGACAGCGTTTGAAGATTTTCTCTATCGTTTTCCTAACAGCGAAAAGGGGCCGCAAGCGCGCGCAAACCTGGGGCTATTGGAGAAGAAGACGACATCGACCGCATTCAAGATCGCGAAGTTTTACGACAAGCAGAAAGCGTATCGTGCCGCGGTCATCTATTATAATGAAGTGATTCGGACGCAGCCGGGCTCGGTTGAAAGTACAGAGGCGCAAAAGCGCATCGATCAATTACGCAAAAAAGTCGGCGATGCTGCGATTGAGCCACCGAAAACGGACGTTGCCGCCGAGAAGAAGAAAGCGGCCGAGCGCGAAGGTCGCACGGCCAAGGGTGGACCGGCCATGCGCGGATCGGCTAACGAAGTCGCGCCGTTGCCGCCGCCGGAGACCGACCCGGCCTTGCCGCCGCCGGCGTCATTAATGCCGGATAATACCACGGCACCGGCGTCATCGCCCTCCGATGAATCGAGCGCGTCGTCATCTGAGGCGCCGGCTTCGTCGGAAACATCGCCCGCGGCGGATGCTTCGGCTTCGCCGGCGCCGTGAGAAAAATCTTTACCGCGGTTTTGCTGTCGTTAGGCCTGAGCGGCTGCCTCGGTTATCACATCGGTCCGGTCAAACCGGACTACCTGGCCGACGTCCACACGCTTGCGGTCCCGACATTTAAGAACACGACAATTCTTCCGCGCATTGAAGCGCTCATTACCGACACGGTGATCAAACAATTGCAACAAGACGGCACATTTAAAATCGCGAACAAAAGTAATGCCGATGCCACTCTCGAAGGCGAAATTGTGCACGTGACCCGTTCGCCCGCGCGATCCGTCCGCGGAAACGTGCTCGCGACCGCGGAATTCAATCTCTCCATTCACGTGAAATACAAAGTCGTTAATCGCGGTGGCGAGCAGCTCGGCCCCTCCGGGGAAGCCTCCGGCTCGACCAGCTTTTTCGTTAGCAGCGACGTCACCACCGACGAACGCCAGGCCTTGCCGCTGGCGACAGAAGAACTCGCCACTCGACTCGTTAGCCAACTCAGCGAAGGTTGGTAACGATGCCGGGCAAAGGCGAAGAAAAACTCTGGGCCATTCTCAACGACAAGCTCGACATGTTGCGCGCGAGCGGTCGTTATCCCGAAGCCGTGCGCGTGGCAGAGACAATTGTCGATCTTGCCAAACGCGCATTCACGAACGATCCGACGCGACTTTCCATCAGCTACGAGAAACTCGGGCAACTGCTCGATCAAAGCGGCGACCGCGTGGGAGCGAAGCCGTATCTGCTGAAGTCGCACGCGGCGCTCGAGCAAGTCGATCCGCCCGATCATCGCTCGCTCTTTCGTTCCGCGCGGCGGCTCGCGTTTCTTTGCGACAATCTCGGCCAGCCCGACGAAGCCGTTCGTTACTACGAGAAAGCGATCGCATCCGGCACGCAGCTCGACGACCTGCCGTATTCCGATCTCGGCACGATGTTGAACAACATCGCGTTGATCTTCCGCAAATCGGGTCGGCAAAAAGCGGCCGAGCCGTATTACCTGCACGCGCTGCAAATTTATGAGAAGCAACTCGGCCCCGAGCACGCCGACGTCGCGTCGGTCTTAAACAATCTCGGCGTTTTCTACACGAACGAGCGTCGCTTCAGCGAAGCGGAGAAAACACATCTGCGCGCGCTCGGCATTCGCGAAAAAGTTCATCCGCCCACGCATCCCGACATCGCGCAATCCAAATGCAATCTCGCCGTCGTCTATCACTCGCGCGGCGATTATGCGCGCGCGTCCGATTTGTATCGGCAATCGCTCAAAACCTGGGAAGAGATGAGCGACAATCCGCCGGAAGATTACGAGATCGTGGCCTCGAATTACGCCGATCTTTTGCGCTCGTTAGGCAAAGTGCGTAAAGCGCAGCAGCTCGAAGCGCGCGCGAAGAAGCGGCGGCGCGGGTAAGATCGACAATCACATTGCGTGAGAACGTGCGTTGCGCATTATAGTTGCCCGCGCTCACGTGGCGGAACTGGCAGACGCGTACGGCTCAGGACCGTATGGGGAAACCCGTGGAGGTTCGAGTCCTCTCGTGAGCAAATTTTCCGGGCTTAATTATATCTTAGGGCGTTCGGCTCCATTGGGGCCAGGCCGAACGAAATTCTTGGGTGCGGACGAGCGGTAACCGTAGATGTGGGTGAAACCAAGGGTACGATCTTATTAAAGAGTCGTTTATCTCTAACCGGTCTCATTTCCAACGGTGAACCGCGCGTGCACAATTCGCACCAGTGCCGCTGCGAACTGTTGAGCCGCGTTCGTGTTCCGCAATCGTCACAAATAAAGACTTCGGTCTTAGGCATTCTCACGAGAACCTCCTTTTCCACTTCTCGAGCAGAGATGCCCGGACCTCTGATCGCCATGTCGCCGGCGTTCGGACCGCTGGAACGATGCTCGGTGCAGCATTCGGGCCGACTGCGATATAAAGAGTATTATTTTTCCGCCGGCGCCCATTTATTTTAGTGGCAATTGCGATACCGGCGCGCCGAAAAGCAGTGACGATTCGATAGGCGTGAATTGGACGAACGGTCGTTTCCTTGATTGTCATCTCGAGCCCCGCCGGGAGCGATTGCCCTGGCGTCTTTCTTTTCGAGTTATCAATTTCAACTTCAAATCCGGAGCTCTCGAGCACGCTGGCGATTTCCCCTTCATAACAAACCGCTTCCTTATCCGACGCAGTCGCTGACATCGAAACCGGTCCTCTTATCGAATCTTGCAACCCACTGGAAATATCTCCGGCCTCCTGTGAGGTGAGATGCCGCTCATTTGGGACTTTCGGTTGCTTTTTTTTCCGTCCGCGAAAATTGGTCCGGATCGCGCAAAAGGGTTCGGCCGCGAGCAAAAGTTTATATACGTACGACAGCTTCTTCATCCTGAAATCCCCACGTTTCCGCAGCGCTTGATCGCGGGCGGACTAACCAGGCGATGAGAGAGCGAATCGCCGGATGTAGTGTAGCAGTATCTAAGGATATACCTAACGATATTGGAGGCGATGAGCCTAATACGTCATGTCACTTATTGTCTGTAGCATAACTCGCAGGATATAGCATATTGGGGGTGAGGTGACGTGCTGCATGTGCGGCCTGTCTCATTAAACCAAAAGCGAAACCCGCCGCGACTCGCAGGAGAGCGCAGAAAAATCTGCAGAAGGCGACTGCCGATTCTTTAACGGAGAAATCAGGGGCGACCGGCGATTTTTATGTTGTTGGCATCGGGTCGTCAGCGGGAGGGCTGCAGGCGCTGCGTGAATTTTTCGATGCGGTCCCCGCGAAGAGCGGCGCGGCTTTTGTCGTCATTCAACACCTCGCGCCGGACCATACAAGTCAGATGGCGGAATTGCTCGCGACGCATACCCAGACACCCGTCCGTCAGATTGAGGAGGGAGTGACGATCGAGCCTGATCATGTTTATGTGACCCCGCCGGGTAAATGCGTGAGGATTTTTCGGGGCAAGCTTTTGCTTCTCGAACCGGAAAAAAAAGCGCCGCACCTGCCGGTGGACCAATTCTTCCGCTCGCTCGCCGAGAGTTGTGGCGAAACGGCGATTGCGGTTGTGCTTTCGGGGACCGGAAGTGACGGCACGCTAGGCGTTCGCGCGATTAAAGAAGCAGGCGGGACGATCATGGTGCAGGACGCGGCCTCCGCGAAATTTAGCGGAATGCCGGACAGCGCAGGCGCAACCGGCCTCGCGGATTACATCCTGCCGCCGGCGGAGATATCGTGCGAACTGTTAAAATTTATCAGGCATCCTTTCGCCGCGCGCGCAAAGGGCGGGGGACTCAAAGTCAACGAGACTAATCTGCAAAAAATCCTAAGCCTCGTTTACGAGCAGACTGGCATCGATTTCACTGATTATAAGCAAAGTTCGGTGATGCGCCGTATCGAGCGGCGGATCGGCATCGCGCAGCTTGTCGATCCCAGAGAATATCTGCAATTGCTTCAGCAATCTGAGCAAGAGGTGGCGGCACTTGGCCGCGACCTCCTCATCAATGTAACAAGATTTTTTCGCGACAAAGAAATCTTCGCTTTGTTGCACGACGAAATCCTGCCCGCGATTCTTAAGCGAACCGCTCAGGAGAAAAAATTACGAATCTGGGTGCCCGGCTGTGCCACTGGAGAAGAAGCTTATTCCATCGCCATGCTCCTGCACGAACTGGTTACGGCGCGTAAGGAGCGGTGGGACGTAAAAATTTTCGCGACCGATGTGGATAAGAACTCCATCGAATTTGCAGGCCGCGGCCTTTATCCTAAGAGCATCGCTGCGGACGTCGCTCCCGCTTTGTTGGCGCGCTTTTTCGTGGAAGAAGGTGAGGAGTTGCGAATCTCACGGGAGATCCGCGAGCAAATTGTTTTTGCCCAGCACAATATTTTACGCGACCCCCCGTTCACTCATGTCGATCTAATCTCATGCCGCAATCTGCTTATCTATTTGCGGGCAAAAGCGCAGCAGAAAGTCATAGCCCTGCTCCATTTCGCGCTTCGGCCCGGTGGCTATCTCGTGTTGAGCACCAGTGAGGCGCTGGCGGACCGCGGAGATGCGTTCGATACCGTTCATCTCAAGATGCGCGTTTTCAAAAAGCGCGCCGACTCAACCGCGAACATTTCCCGAGCGTTGAATGGTGACGCGACAGCGTCTGGTCTTTCGCCAACCCTTCCTGAGGGCGTAGGAGCCAAACGCGGCATTAGGCATGTTTCACCCCAGCAAGACGTCTGGGAGAAGATCGGCGCACACATCCTGGCGGAGTCCGGTACGACATGCTTCGCGCTTAACGAGAAGCACGAGATTCTCCGCAGCTTCGGCGAGCCGCATCGCTTTCTGACGATACGACCCGGCCCAGTCAGTCTCAGTATTTTAAAATTGCTTCCGCACGGTTTGTCATTCGCACTCTCCAGAGCACTCCGCCGCGCGGCGAAGGAGAAGAAATCCATTCGATATTCCAGCATACGATTGCGGGATGAAAGCGGGCTTGGCGCCATTGATCTCAAAGTCGAGCCGCTGGCTACCGCGTTAGGACAGGGCGCGGCCATGCTGGTCTTTTTTCAGAAGGCGAAGGCGGATTCTGCGGCCCCGGCGGGTGATGAATTCGATGTTTCCACCGAATCAATCGGACGCATCGCCGATCTGGAGGATGACTTAGAGATTACAAAAGAGGCTCTAGAGGAGGCCACGGGCGATCGGGCGACGGCGCAGGAAGAACTTCAAGCGACTAACGAGGAATTGCTTGCCGGCAACGAAGAACTCCAAAGCAGCAACGAAGAACTCGAATCGGTTAACGAAGAGCTGACCACGCTCAACGCTGAATATCAGCAAAAAATTGCCGAGCTAATTGTCGCCAACAACGATCTCGAAAATTTTCTACGCACCTCCGATGTCGCTACCATCTTTCTCGATCACGACCTTCGTTTGCGCAGATTTACCCCTTCGGTTACCCGCGATATTCCACTGCAGCAACATGATTTAGGTCGGTTGCTTACGGACTTTGCCCATCCGCTCATCACGGCCATCGCCGAGGATTTGCCACAGCTAGCCGGCGGTGGCGAGGTGATTATGAAAACTGTCGAGACTTGTCCGAATGTCTGGCATCTCGTGCGCATCACTCCGTATCGTCGGGAAGGCGCAACTGATAGCGGACTCGTAATCACTATCTTAGATGTCAGTCGCCTCCAAAATGGAAATGGCGGCAGCGGAAGTCCCTCTCTTTCGAATAAGAATGCGTAGGCCTATGATATGCTCTTGCTGGGGCGAGGTTGTTTTTTGAACAGGTTTCTCCCGAGATTAGCCGTCGCTGAAAACTTAGGGTCCATTTCGATCGCTTCAGTTAGGCAGGCTCCGCCTTACATCAGGCCCGGATGAAAGCGACTGCGTTGAAATTCACCCCCGCGAACGCATCGCTGCGCGTCGTGGCGGAGCAACGCTTGCGCGTCCGACCTTCTGCTCCAACCTTACCGAAAGTAAAAAATTTGCGCTCCGCCATGGCAGAGCTGCACATCTACGAAACCGAGCTCGAAATTCAAAATGAAGAGCTGCTCGATAGTCGCGCGCAGATCGAGGAATCGCAGAAGAAATATTTTCGCCACTTCGATCTGGCTCCGGTCGGCCTACTCCGTTTAAACCGCGCCGCCCTCATTCTCGACGCCAATTTCCTGGGCGCGCAAATGCTTAATGTCGGACGTGCCCTCCTCCATTCCCGCGTGCGTCCTTTTCTCTCCCATGTCACCGCCGACTCAGTTGCCATTTTCGAACTACATCTCGAATCCGCGTTCGCTTCCGGCCAAATGGAAATGTGCGAGCTCTTACTTCGAAGCACCGATGGCCAGGAGACATTTGTCCGCATGCAAAGCGTCGTTAGTCACCTCGAAAACGAGGAACCGGAATTGTACGTCACTCTGACCGATCTTACCGAACATCGAGAACTAGAACGGAAGCTCGCGCAACAAAAAAGCCTGGCCGATGGCGCAGTCGCTTCCAAAGAACTTTTTTTCGCCACGCTTTCGCATGAATTGCGCACCCCGCTCACGCCGCTCGTCGCGCTCCTGGCAGACCTTGCGGCCGATAAGCGACATTCGGCCGAGGATCTGGCTGCGTTCGCGATCATGCGCCGGAATCTCACTTTGGAAACCCATCTCATCGATGACCTCCTTGATGTCACGCGCATCACCAGCGGGAAACTTCGGTTACGTCACGAGATAGTTGATGTGCATGTCAGTCTTCAGCAAGCGATTGATATCTGCCGCGGGGAGATCGACGGCAGGGGACTCGAATTTGCGTTCAAGCCGGGTGCTTCCCGGCATTTCGTGGAGGGAGATGCCAGCCGACTCCAGCAGGTTTTTTGGAACATCATCAAGAACGCGGCCAAATTCACGCCGTGGGGTGGCAAGATCGACATCGAAACTCGCTCCGACGAAGCAAATCGCCTAACCATCTCATTTCGCGACACCGGACTTGGGATTGATCCATCACACCTGCGCAATATTTTCGATCCCTTCTTTCAAGTTGAACTGGCGCGCACGCAATCCGCCGCCGGCCTCGGCCTCGGTCTGCTAATTTGCAAAGCGATCACCGAAGCGCATGGCGGAATCCTCACCGCCGCAAGTGGCGGCATCGGCCAGGGCGCCACCTTTCGTCTTGAATTGACTACCGTCGCCGATCCCGTCACGGAATGTGATGCGGCTACCGCCAGCGACGCGCCCACTCCAGCCCGTCGTGAAGATTTGCGGCTGCTTCTGGTCGAGGATCATGATGATACCCGCGAAGTTCTGGCACGCCTGCTTAATCGGCAAGGATACGACGTGGAAGCCGCCCGAACCGTGCAAGAGGCGCGCTCGCTCGCGAACGGAATGACTTTCGACCTCCTCGTCACTGACATGCAATTGCCCGACGGCACGGGTAGCGAACTCCTTCGGGAATTGAGTGCGAAGTATGGATTGCGCGGTATTGCCATGAGCGGTTTCGGTTCCGAGGCCGATTTTGCGCAAACAAAAGAAGCCGGTTTTCTCGAATACCTTATCAAGCCCGTCGATGCGAAATGTCTCGATGAAGCAATCCAACGCTTCGCACGCAGGTGAATCGTAGTCGTTTGCGAGTTGGCGGTGAAAGTTCGACTTTGAGCGCTTGAACCAACGCACCAGCGTCGCCGATCCTGAACGCGTCCGCGAAATGTTCGGCGCGATCGCGCGCCGATACGACGTTGCGAATCACGTCCTCAGTTGCGGCTTCGATTTCTGTTGGCGCAGACGCGCGGCTGAGATCGTCGCGAGCTGGCGTCCAAATGTAATTGTCGATCTTGCCACGGGCACAGGCGATCTCGCGCTCGTCTTGCAAAGGAAGATTCCGAGCGCTCAAATCATCGGCGCAGATTTTTCCGCGGAGATGCTCGCGATCGCGAAAGGCAAAGGCGTTCGCGAAATCGTGCACGCGAACGCGATGCAACTTCCGTTCGAGGATTCGTCAGTTGACGTCATTACGATCGCGTTTGGTCTGCGCAATTTGCCGGAGTGGAGTGAAGCGTTGCGCGAGATGCAGCGCGTGTTGCGCGCCGACGGTCACTTGCTCGTTCTCGAATTCTCGCTTCCGACCTTGTCGATCTTGCGCGGATTCTACCGCTTCTATTTGCATCGCATCGTCCCGATCATCGGCGCCGCCCTAACGAAAGAGAAAAACGCCTACGATTATCTCGGCGATTCAATCGAAGAATTTCCGAACGGCGACGCGATGCTGCGATTGATGGAAGCGAACGGTTTCCGCGATGCCGCGGCCGAACCGTTGAGCGGAGGGATCGTGTCGATCTATACCGCTACGGCGTCGGCGTAGGCGACGCGGTTTGCACCAGCGGCAAACGCAGCGCGGTCAGATCCGGATTGCTAATCACGAATGTGCCTTCGCGCCCGTCCATGCGCGTGAACCACATTCCGTCCGAGGCGGGGCCGCCGACGAGAAGCTTGTGCGCATCTTTGTCGTCGGGTGATGTCGTGAACGTGATGACGACCTGCGGTTTGTCGAAGCCGTGTTGCGGTGTGGTCGGTCCGATCCAACGCGCCGCGTGCAAGATCGACAATGTGTTCAAGAGCGATTGCACATTGGTTTGATTGACGTCGCCGCCGCCATTCGCCAGCGCCCAGCGATTATTCGGACCGTGGATTAACGCGACTTCCTTGTCGACTTGGACCGTCAGCCGATGAATCTGCTCCGGCTTGAAATTGAAGATCGACAAGTCCTGCCACTGCAATGGATCGATGAAAATGTTATCGAGCGTCTGCTTGCGCACGGCGACAACGAACGGCTCTTCGCCGACGCGCGCGAAGACATCGTTCGCTTCCATTTTTCCGAACGCGATAGTCGCGAACGGCTGTTCGCCCGCTTTCGTCTCGGCCGTGTTTTCCGATGCGAACGAGCTGAGCGTGATTTGCAATTGCGGCTTGTCGAGGCCGTACTTAGGCAAATTCGACGCGACGTCTTCCACGAAACGCGTGACCTGTTCGTTCTTCAACATGTCGATCAAACGACGGACTTCGGCCGCATTTGCCGGCGCGTTGTTGCGAGTGACGATGCTCCAATCTTCTCCTTTACGCGCGAGCACGATCTTTCCCTTGCCCGCGGCGTCGATGGTGATGCGGTCGAGAATTTTCTCGTCGAAGCGAACCAGATGCCGGTCGCGCACGTCGTTAGGCTTGGTGTTGAGCAGCTCCTCGATTTTTTTTGGCAGCGTGTAAACGAAACCGCGCGACGACAAACGCACATACACCTGGTCCTTCTGTTTTTCCGGCACCCCACCGATCGACAATGTCTGGCCTTGTTTATCGTTATCGCCGAACATCGTGATCGATCCGCGCGGCTGCGCGAGCCCGTAGGCATTCAGATCGCCGCGGTCGTCGGCGACAAATTGTTCGATGCGCGCCGTCGTGATTTGCGCGACGAGATCGCCAACCTTTTGATCGTCGGCGCGCGCGCGCAACGGTTTCAAGATTTCCCAGTGGTCGTTCTTCTTCTGCAATTCCATCTCACCGGCCGGCGTCTTCAGCACGACGCGGACAACTTGCGGTGAGGTGAGATCGGTCAGCTTCTTGTCGCGGAACTCATCCGCCTTTTTGTCGATCGCTTTTTTTACCGATTGATCGCCGATGAACGCGTCCTTTGAATTTTCGAGACGCACGTACATTTTATTTTCAAACGCGGCGTCCTTCCCGAAAAGAATTTCCGGCGGCGCACCTTGTCCGCCGAGCTTTAATCGCAGCTTCGGTTTCGCGAGCCCGAATTCGCCGAGCTTGTTTTTGTCCGCGGTCATTTCCTTTTCCGTGATGGTCGCGTCCTTTTGCCAGCCATCGAGATCGAAGAGGATGTTGTTAATAGCGTTCGCGTCGGCCTGATCTTTGATCGGCGCTTCCAGTCGCCAGCGATTGTCGATCTTGCGCATGTCGATCTTGTCGTCGCCGTTTTGAATGGTGATGGCATCGATCTTCTCCTTGTCGAAATTCAAAACATTCTGCGCACGCTGTTGCGCTTCGCGCGTCGTCGGCTGTTTCACTTCGTAGAACTTGATGTAAGCGCCGATGCCGACGGCGATGAGAGCGAGGATAAGAGTGGTGCGCCAGTTCATTGCCTAACGAATCACGCCCGACGCTGCCACCAGATCGTGCTGCCGATGACGAGCGGGATCAGCGGCATGAGAACGAGAATGATCCACCGCACGCCGCGCATGGCTTCGTCGCTCAACGAAAACGTTAACGGCTTCGCCACTTTCGGCGCGATGCCGATGAGCTGTTCGCGGCTGAGCAACCAGTTGATCGCGCCGGAAACAAAATCGAGACCCTGTTGCTCCTGCGTGAGCGCGTTGTCTTGAATGAATGTCGCGTTGCTCACCACCACCATGCGCGACGAATTCATTTGCACGCGCTCATCGCCCGAGCCGCCTTTCTCGATGGCGACGCCGATGGTGAGCGGCGTGGGCGGCGCGTTCTTGGCGTCGTTTTGAAATTTTGTCTGGTCGCGACTGGTGAAATCCTTCTCCGCGAAATATCCTTTCTCGGCCTGGATCAGCGGGGTCAGATGAATATTCGCGTTCGCGACGCGCTGCGCCTCGAGCGTTAACGAACACGTGCCGCCCTGAAAAATCGTGCGCGTGTCGGCCAGGCGCTGCGTCACCGGATGTCCGCTGAGAAATTTCGCCTGCACATCCTGCGTGATCGCGATTTCCTGAATGCCGGTCTTGATGAAGACCATCAAACGGTCGTCGTTCGGTTTCACGCCGAGCTCATTTAAAAACGCGGATAGCTTCGGTGTTTTCGCGGAAGGATCGACAAGCAACAGGATGCGACCTTGTTTTTCCCAATAATCGCGCAGCAATTTCATCTCGCGATCCGAGAAATCGTATTGCGGCCCCGCGATCATGACCGTCTTCACCTCGGCCGGGACCTGCGGTTCGCTTTGCAGATTCAATTCCTGAAACTTGATGTTCTCGTTCTCGATAAAAGTTTTTAGCACTCCAATCGGACTCGACGTTTGCTCTTGTTGCGCGAGAAGCGCGGGCGGCGTCTCCGCGATCGACGGTTCCTTGTGGCCGGTGATGTAACCGACCGTGTTCTTTTTTCCTTCCACCAAATCCATCATCGCGCTCGTGACCGCTTGTTCGCCTTTGAACGCGGCGACGCGAGGGCCTTCGCCGAATTGAATGCCGGTGCGATCGATCTCCGCCATCTCCGACGCTTTCACGGTTTTATTTTTGCCGTCGTAATCAATCACCAGCAGCGGCTCGTCCGTCACGACTTTGTATTTGTCGAAAATCTCTTTCGCGCGCGAAAGATTGCGCTGCGGATCGATGGTTTCGATGTCGATCTTGCCCTTGCCGGCGTATTGATACTCGGTCAGCAAATTCTGCACGTCGCCACTGATCGCGGTGTCGGGCGGGAAGAAATTCGTGATGCGAACTTTTCCCTTCAAGCTTGCGAGGAAACGTTTCGTCTTATCGGAGAGCGCGTACTTCTGCTCGCGCGAAAAATCCCAGCGGCGGTAATGTTGCAGGCCGAGATAATTCACGAAAGCGGCGATGATGAGGAGCAGCAGGACCTGCACGACCACATTCGTTCCGATCCGAAAACGGCGAATGCCTTTGCCAGATGAAGATGTCGATCTTGCAACGGTCTCGTTAGGCATGCGTCACAATCTCCACTTGCGCGTTTGAAACGCTTGATGCGTCAGCACCAGCATCACGATGGTCATGCTCGTGTAAAAAACGATCGGGCGCGTATCGATGATGCCGCGCGACAACGTGCCCATGTGTTCGATGGCGGAGAAATAGCCGAGCACATCGCGCATGGACGAACTCACATCGAGCATGATGAATTGAATGAGCCCGAGAAAGAAAAGCATGGTTATCACGGCGAAAGAAATGATCGCGGCGATGATCTGGTTCTTGGTTAAGACCGACGCGAAGCAGCCAATCGAAATGTAAAACGATCCGAGCAAAAGCAGCAGCAGGTAGGATCCCCAATATGCGCCCCACGATCCGGCCGCGGTCTGGTGCGTGACGCGTTCGAAAAACAAAAAGTAAAGCGCGGTCGGCGCCCAAAGCACGAGGTAGAAAATGAGCGCGCCGAAAAATTTTGAGAGGACTACCTGCCAGTCGCGCACCGGCGCGGTGAGTAGCGGCTCGATCGTGCCGAGTTTAAATTCCTCGGCGAACACTCGCATGGTGATGAGGGGAAAGATGAGAACGAACGCGAACCAGAAGAAAACGTTGTTGAAGAATGCTTCCTCGACCGTGTAGGCCATCGGCCGCTGATTCATGTAGGTGATCTGGAAATAAAAATTTACGCCGCACACAAGCAGGAAAAATACGAGTACGATGTAGGCGATGGGCGAGTAGAAGTAACTCCGCACCTCGCGGCCAAGTAATGTGAAAAATTTTCTCATCGTAAGATCGACATGTACAAGATCGACATCTTCATGCTGAGACTTCCGTGTGCGTGATTTCGACGAAGACGTCTTCGAGTGTGGCGCGACGCTGACTTAATTCGCGCAGCGTCCAATGCCGGGCCGTCGCGAGCCGATAAATTTCTTCACGCACATCAACTCCGGATTCGACGCGCAGCGAAAAGGTTTTCCAATCGCCAGCGACGTCCGACGAAACATCGCGCACGCCGGAAATCTTTTTCAGTTCCTCGACGCCATTATCGCTTCCCGTCTTCGCTTCGACCACGACGCCGCCGGCCTGTCGAATTTGCCCTAACAAGTTCTCCGGAGTGTCGCACGCTTCGATCCGTCCCTTGTGCACGATGATGACGCGGCTGCACGTCATCTCCACTTCCGGCAAAATGTGGGTCGAGAGCAGAATGGTGTGTTGCTTGCCGAGATTTTTAATCAGCTCGCGCACCTGGCGGATTTGGTTCGGATCGAGCCCGATCGTTGGCTCATCGAGAATCAACAAATCAGGTTCGGCCACCAGCGCGTCCGCCAAACCGACACGCTGCCGATAACCTTTTGACAAGGTCGCGATCAATCGCTTCTCCACGTCTTTCAATCCGCAAAGTTCCTGCACGTCGCCGACGCGTTCTTTCACGCGCCGATGCGGCACGCCTTTGAGCGCGGCGCGATAATTTAAATACTCGGTCACGCGCATGTCGTTATAGAGCGGCACGTTCTCCGGCATGTAACCGAGATGCGCGCGCGCTTGCAGCGATTGCGAAAAAACATCGAACCCGGCGACGGACGCGCGGCCAGACGTCGGCGGCATGAAGCCGGCGAGAATGCGCATGGTAGTCGATTTGCCCGCGCCGTTCGGCCCGAGGAATCCCATGATCTCGCCCTGGCCGACCTCGAAACTCAAATCGCGGATGGCCGTGGTGCCGGCGTATCGCTTCGTCAGGTTTTCGACTTTAATCATTGGAAAATTATTTTGTGAGACAATCGAAGACGATTTGCGTTGCGAAAAAAAATTTGTCAACGCGCGGCCAGGGTCACCGTTTCCACGCGTTGGCCGCTGCCATCGCCGCGAATCACGCCTACGACAAAATCGACACTCGCACCGCTTTGCGCTTTCGCGAGCAAACGCTCGATATCTTTCGCCGAATTCACGTCGTATTTTCCAACACGATAAATGACGAGACCGCGCTCGATGCCGGCTTGTTCGGCCGGACTGCCCGCCTCGACGCCGGCGACGAGCACCCCGCGACCCGCGGCATAACCAAGCGCATCGGTCAGGTCGCGCGAGAGATCTTGCAATTGCATTCCAAACAAACGTTCGGCGGCGGTAGTTGTCGATCTTGCCGATTGTCGATCTTGCGCAGGTTTTTTCTGCGCGACCTTTTTGAAATTTGCGACCGTCTCGCGAACGGTGTCCGCCGGAATCGCGAAACCGAGTCCCTGCGTCGGCACACCTTGCGGCGTGAACGCCATCTTGGCCGAGCTCACTCCGACAAGTCGCCCGGACAGATCGATCACTGGTCCGCCGCTGTTTCCGGGATTAATCGCCGCGTCGGTTTGAATGAGATTTTTGTATTCGATGTTGTCGATCGAGATGTCGCGCCGCATCGCGCTCAGCACGCCGCGACTGATCGAGCTGCCGTAACCAACCGCGTTCCCGACCACAATGACGGTCTGGCCTAACAAATTCGGCGAGACGTTGTTCAAATCGATAAACGGAAAATCGCTTTTGCCATCAACCTTGATGAAGGCGAGGTCTTGCTTGTCGTCGCCGGTGATGTAATGCGCGCTGTAGGTCTTTTCGTCGTTGGTTACGACTTCAATTTTTAGATCGGCCGCGCGTTCGACCACGTGCTGGTTGGTCACGATGTAACCGTTTGGATCGACAAAGAAACCGGTGCCGAGGCTTTGCAATGTCTGGCGAATCTCGCGCGGACGGCTGCGATATTGCCCGAAGAATTGCGAATAGAATTCGTCGAACGGATCGCGCACTTGCCGGCGGATGATGCGCTCGGTGTTGATGTTGACGACTGCGGGCAACACTTTCGCGACCGCGAGGACTGACGGCTCCTCCGCCGGATTGACTTGCGCGAATGCAATTGTCGATCTTGCGAAGAACGCACACAGGAACATCGCAACACGCAATCTGCGCTTGGGGAGCGCAGGCGGCCCGCCTGCAAACTCCGGCGGCTCGCCGGAGTTACTCGTGTTCGGCGAGCCGCCGAACACCACAGGCCAGCGGCCTGTGTTCCCCAGAAATTTCGCGGCGACGCTCATCGGCGGTGAAATAACGAGGCGCGATTACGACTGTCAACTTGCCGCCGGGCGCATCGGCGCGAGAGTAAGATCGACATGTCGATTTCAATTGCCGCACGAGCGAACCTCGAATTGATCGAGGAGAATTATCGGCGCTGGAAAATAAATCCGCGCGAGGTCGATCCAAGCTGGTCGGCGTTCTTCGAAGGTTTCGAGCTCGGAAATTTGCCGCAGAAAAACGGCGCGGTGAAACGCGCGGAGCGCGAAAGTCCGCTGCAAACGCGAGTGGACGCACTCGTTTACGCCTATCGCACGCTCGGTCACACGATCGCGCGGATCAATCCGCTCGCGGACAAACGACCGGAGAATCCGTTGCTCACTCTGCGCGAGCTCGGCTTTTCCGAAAAAGATCTCGATCTTCGCGTGTCGTCGAAATTCTTCGCCGAGTGCGAGGAGATGCCGTTGCGCGAGATGATCGCGCGCCTGCAGCGAATTTACGCGGACACGATCGGCGCGGAGTTCATGCACATTCAGAACACGCGCATTCGCAATTGGGTGCGGCACCGGCTGGAGTCGCGGCCTAACAAATCGCAAACGCCGCGCAACACGCAGGTGGCGTTATTGCGCGCGTTAATGGAGGCGGAGACGTTCGAAGTTTTTCTGCACACGCGTTACGTCGGGCAAAAACGCTTTTCGTTGCAAGGCGCGGAGTCGCTCATGGTGATTCTCGATACCATTTTGCACAAATGTCCGAGCGCCGGCGTGGAAGAAATCTGCATGGGCATGGCGCATCGCGGGCGACTCAACGTGCTCGCGAATCTTTTGCGCAAATCGTTGCGCCTCATCTTCACCGAGTTCAGCGAAAATTATGTGCCCGAGCTCGTGTCCGGTGACGGTGATGTGAAATATCATCTCGGTTATCACGCGGTCCGGAAGCTTGCGTCCGGTGCTGAAGTCGAGATTCGTCTGGCGGCAAATCCAAGTCATTTGGAAGCGGTCGATCCGGTGGTCGAAGGAGTGGCGCGCGCGCGGCAACGCATTCGTAACGATAACGAACATCGCAAAAAAGTTTTGCCGTTACTCATTCACGGCGATGCGGCATTCGCAGGGCAGGGGATTGTGGCCGAGACATTGAACATGTCGCAACTCCACGGCTACGGAACGGGCGGCACCGTGCACGTGGTCGTGAACAACCAAATCGGTTTCACGACGCTGCCCGAAGATGCGCGCTCGTCCATGTACGCGACCGACGTGGCGAAGATGATTGAAGCGCCGATCTTTCATGTGAATGGCGACGATCCGCTCGCGGTTCTGTTCGTTAGCCAATTGGCGCTCGATTTTCGCCAGGAATTCGGACGCGACGTCGTGATCGACATGTATTGCTATCGCCGCTACGGACACAACGAAGGGGACGAACCGGCGTTCACGCAGCCGCACCTTTACGCAAAGATCGACAAGCACCTTTCGACCGCGCAGCTCTATAAACAGGAGCTGTTGAAATCAGGCACGCTGAGCGACGACGATGCCGCTTCGCTCGAAATCGAATTCCAACTTCGACTCGAAATGGCGAAGGAGGAAGTGGAAGCGATCGAGAAAGAGAAGGCCGGCTCGCGTGCGCAATTCAAAGAATCAAACGCCGTTTTCCAGCCGGAATACAAAAGCTCGCCGGTTGCGACCGCGATCAGCGAAAACGAGCTGCGCAAGGTGGTCGATGCCCTAACGACTGTGCCGGAAGAGTTCAACGTCCAGCCGAAGATCAAACGCATCGTGCTTGATCATCGTCGCGAAGTTTTTGAGAAGAACGGGAAATTCGAATGGCATTATGCGGAATTGCTCGCGTTCGGTTCCTTGCTGCTCGAGGGCCACAACGTTCGGCTCTCCGGCCAGGACAGCGCGCGCGGAACGTTCTCCACGCGCCACGCCATTCTTTACGACGCCAAAACCGGCGCGCCGTATGTGCCGCTGATGCACATGCAAGATCGACAAGCACGCATTTGCATTTACAACAGCCTGCTTTCCGAAGCGGCCGTGCTCGGATTCGATTACGGCTACTCGTTAGACTACCCGAACATGCTCTGCCTTTGGGAAGCGCAGTTCGGCGATTTCGTAAACGGCGCGCAAACGATCATCGATCAATTCATCGTCTCAGCCGAATCGAAATGGCAACGCCCGAGTGGGCTCGTCATGCTTTTGCCGCACGGTTACGAAGGTCAGGGACCGGAACACTCCAGCGGGCGACTCGAGCGGTTCCTTCAGCTTTGCGCAGAAGATAACATCCAGGTCTGCAACCTAACGACCGCGGCGCAGTATTTTCACGTGCTGCGACGACAGATGAAACGCAAGTTCGTTAAGCCGCTCGTGATCATGACGCCGAAGAGTTTATTGCGGGCCGAGCACGCTTCTTCTCCGAAGGAAGATTTTCTCAAAGGCCGTTTCGAAGAAATTTTGCCCGGACCAAAAGTCGGTTCATCGAGCAAGATCAAACGCGTGATCTTCTGTTCCGGAAAAGTTTATTACGACCTGTTGAAGTACCGCGATGAACACAAGATCGACAACGTCGCTTTGATTCGGGTCGAACAGCTTTACCCGCTGCACGAGACGAAATTGAAATCGATGGTGAAATCGTTTCCGAAAAATGCGCGCTTCGTTTGGTGCCAGGAAGAACCGGAAAACATGGGCGCGTGGACATTCATCGAGCCACGCCTGCGAAAACTTTTCGATCGCGAGATCGGCTACGCTGGCCGTGATGCGGGCGCGAGTCCGGCGGTCGGTTCGCTCGCGCGCCATAAACGCGAGCAGGCGCAGCTTACGGCCGACGCCTTTCGCGTGTAGTTGTCGATCTTGCGCCGATTACTGGTGGGTGTAGGGCGACCAGAAGTTGGTATCGGCAACGTCCGAAAGCGCGTTCCAGGTCGCTAACGGAAACTTCGGCAACTGATCGACCGTTTGTTGCCCATAAGTGTTGCCGAAAATGTCCTTGCCGGTGTTGTAAAGGCTCGAGCTCTTCTTGAGATAGTTAGTCCAATCGCTCACGGCAACCGTGGTGCCGCCCATCTTGTTCGTCTCAATCGCGTACTGGTCGATGGCGGAATCGATCAAACGCAAATCGTTTAATATGCGCGCAGCCTGCGAACGTTTGCGCGCGCGGAGAAACCCCGGGACAGCGATCGATGCAAGCAAGGCAATGATGGCGACCACAATCATGATCTCGACGAGAGTGAAGGCGCCGATGCGGGCAGAAAGTTTTTGAGCGGTGTTTTTACGCTTGGTAATCATGCGTTGCAGTGAAGCAGCGGTAAGACCAGCACTACTCGACAAGCATCATGATAATTCTGTCATGAGAATCACGACACACAACGACAACGACTTACGCGATTAAGTCCGCTAAATTGAGACGACGGCGTCCCGTTTCTCCAGCCATCGCGCCGCGTGAGTCTGCAACTGTGCCGCGTTTTCAAGCTGAAGTTTCTCTTTAATGCGCGCGCGATAAGTCTCGATCGTGGTCGCGCCGATGTTGAGTCGGATGCTGATCTCGCGTGTCGTTAGGCCGCGGCCGATGAATTCGAATACGTCCAGTTCGCGATCGGTGAGAGTGCTGACCGGGTCGGCGCCGATGTCATCGCCGCTCGCAATTTTCTTTACCAGAACAGAAACGAATTTTGGCTGGACGAAAATTTCCCCATGAAGCACCTGGCGAATCGCGGTCATGACCTTGGCCGAGGCTTCATGTTTAGTGATGTAACCGCGAGCGCCGGCGCGAAACGCGCGTTCGGCGTAAAGGGACTCGTCGTGCATCGAGAGCACAAGGACGGGAACGTCGAGCTTTTGCGCGCGGAGCTGTTTCAAGAGCTCGAGACCGCTCGCGCCTTTGAGCGAGATATCGACGATTACGAGATGCGGCTGGAGTTTGCAGGCGAGCTCGAAGCCGTCGCAGATATTGTCCGCTTCTCCGCAAATGAGCATGTCCGCTTCGCGCCCGATGAGATGAGCGAGTTGTTCGCGAAACATCGGATGGTCCTCGACAATGAGGATGCGCGACTTGGAACTGTTAGGCTTGGCCGTCATTGTCGATCTTAGCGTGGTTCGCGAGAACACAGGAGACAACCGTGCCGCCATGCTCGGGCTCGTCGATCTGTAGTTCGCCGCCGGTCAGGCGCGCGCGATAGTTCATGATGCCCAATCCGATTCCGTCCTTACTGGTTTGGGTTTTGGAAATGCCAACGCCGTCATCGGTAATACTCAAAGTGGTGGCGTTTCCGTTTGCCTGCAGCGACAACGCGATACGACTGGCTCGACCGTGTTTGGTCGCGTTGTTAATCGCTTCCTGCGCGATGCGATAAAGATGCATGGCGCGTCTTTCGTCGAATGCGGCCAACGACCCGTTAAAGTCAAACGTGCACGGGATTCCCTGTAATCGTGTAACCGAGTCGGCCAAATTTTCCAGCGCCACAGCCAAACCCGATTCGTCCAATCGCAACGGAACCAGGCCGCGGGCGAGATCGCGCGTTTGGATCACGGCATTCTGCAGAAATTTCGCGAGGTCGCCGGCCACGCGTGCTTCCGCGTCGAGATTTCGCTGGCGAAGATCGCTCTCGAGCGAGGCCGCCGCGCACCCGAGCGCCGCGAGATATTGGCAAATGCCATCATGCAAATCCTGACCGATGCGGCGTTGTTCCCGCTCGCTGATAGCGATGATCTCACGCTCGAGTTGTTGTGAATGTTCGAGCAGAGCGATGCGCGTATGCGCCATCTCGGTATGCGCGCGAAGCGAAGCCCCGACTTGCGCCACAAAGATAAAAAACCCCAGCCGCACTCCAGTCTCCCAAGCCTGTTGCCAATTGTAGTCGTAGGGATGGTCCGTCATTACATCCGCCCACCACCACGTAATGCCCGCTATTAACGCCGCGAGAATCCCATGCCGTCGCGAGCAATACCACGCCACTGCAAAAATCGGCCCGCCGTAGAAAATAAAAAGACTCACGGAATAGCCGGAGACGTAATCGAAGTAGCCGATGAGGAGAATGGCCACGACCATTTCGGCGAAAATCCAATTGGCCGATTGTTTTTTAAATGCGCTGGCGAGATTCATCGGAAGACACCGCGGGCTCGGCTAAATTCAGCAAGTTCCCAGCCAGCGTCGGCTTTCCATTGGCGCGTCCGGCTTTTTCGTTTAGATAGCGAATCGAATGAGCGTGGAAGTTAAAATTCCGGCAGTCGGTGAATCGATCGAGAGCGGTGTCGTTTCCGTCTGGCACAAAAAGTCGGGCGACTTCGTCAACGCGGGCGACGCTCTCTTCACACTCGAGACCGACAAAGTTTCCACCGAGATCGTGGCCGAGAAATCCGGCGTCCTCGAAACCAATGTGCCGGAAGGCCAGGAGGTGAAGATCGGCGAAGTCGTCGCCACGATCGACGATTCCAGAACCGCGCCCGCCAGCGATCAACCGAAGAAGGCGGAATCAAAGTCGGCAGCACCACCGGCGGCTTCAAGTGCGCCGCTGTCTCCGTCCGTTAGGCGAATTGTCGAAGAAGAAAAATTGCAACCCGAAAAAATTTCGGGCACCGGTAAAGATGGACGCCTAACGAAGGGCGATGTTCTCGCCGCTGCAAGCGCGCCTGCCGAAGAAAAGATCGACAAGGTGCAAGATCGACAATCGCAAGAAGACGGTCGTGTGGTTAGGCGAAAAATGTCGCCCCTTCGTCGCAAGATCGCGCAGCAACTGGTCATGGCCCAGCACACCGCCGCCATTCTCACCACCTTCAACGAATGCGACATGAGCGCGGTGCAGAAACTTCGCGCCGAGAAGCAGGACGAATTCACCAAGAAACACGGCTTCAAACTCGGCTTCATGTCGTTCTTCATTAAAGCCACCGTCGAAGCGCTCAAGACCGTGCCGGCGATCAACGGCAGAATCGAAGACGAAGATTTCGTGCAAAACAATTTCTACGACATCGGTGTGGCCGTCGGCACCGAGCGCGGATTGGTCGTTCCCGTGATTCGCGATGCCGATAAAAAATCATTCGCCGATCTCGAGCGTGACATTGGCGATTACGCGGTGAAAGCGCGCGAAGGAAAATTGAAGATCGAAGATCTGACTGGCGGCACGTTTACAATTTCGAACGGCGGCGTGTATGGCTCTCTATTAAGTACGCCGATCCTCAATCCGCCGCAGAGCGGGATCCTCGGCATGCATAAGATCCAGCCGCGCCCGATGGCGGTCGAGGGCAAGATCGACATCCGCCCGATGATGTATCTTGCGCTCAGCTACGATCACCGCGCGGTCGATGGCAAGGAAGCGGTGACGTTTCTCGTTAAAGTAAAAGAGTGCATCGAAGACCCGAAAAAGCTTCCGCTCGATTTCTAAATGGAAAAATTTGATGTCGTTATCATCGGTTCCGGACCGGGCGGATACGTCGCCGCCATTCGCGCGGGCCAGCTTGGGCTCAAAACCGCGATCGTGGAAAAAGACAAAGAGCTCGGCGGCACTTGTCTGAATATCGGATGCATCCCGAGCAAGGCGTTGCTGACTTCGAGCGACCATTTTGTTTTTGCAAAAAAGGAAGCGGCGAAACACGGCATCGTCATCGACAACGTACATGTCGATCTTGCGAAGATGTTGCAACGCAAAGACAAGGTCGTGAAAACGCTCACCGGCGGAGTGCGCGCTTTGATGAAGACGAACAAGGTGACGACGTTCGAAGGCCTTGGCACCATCACCGCGCCTGGCAAAGTTTCCGTGAAATCTTCCGCGGGCGAGACGCAGGAAATCGAAACGAAGAATATCGTGATCGCCACGGGAAGCGTGCCGGTGGAATTACCGTTCGCGAAATTCGACGGCGACAAAATTGTTAGCAGCACCGAAGCGCTGTCCTTCACAGATGCGCCGGCGAAGTTGTTAGTCATCGGCGCAGGCGCGATCGGCCTCGAGCTCGGCTCGGTCTGGTCGCGCTTAGGGTCGGAAGTAACGGTGCTCGAATTTCTGCCGCGCATCGCCGTCGGTTTCGATTTGGAATTGTCGAACTTGTTGCAGCGTTCCTTGACCGCGCAGGGCATGACGTTTCATCTCGAGACAAAAGTCAGTGCGGTGAAAGTTGACGGCGATCGCGTGACGGCCACGGCGACGAAAGGAAAAGAGGAACTGACGTTTGAGGCCGACAAGATTCTCGTGTCGGTCGGTCGCAAACCGTTCTCCGACGGTCTCGGCGCGGAAAAAGTCGGCGTGGCCTTGGATGAAAAGAAACGCATTAAGATCGACAATCACTTTCGCACGAACGTCGAAGGCATTTACGCCATCGGCGACGTCGTGGCCGGTCCGATGCTCGCGCACAAGGCCGAGGAGGAAGGCATCGCTTGCGTCGAAATCATTGCCGGCAAATCCGGGCACGTGAATTACGATGTCATTCCCGGAATCATTTACACAAATCCGGAATTGGCCGGAGTCGGCCTAACGGAAGAACAGGCGAAGGAAAAGGGGATCGATTACCGAGTCGGCAAATTTCCATTTCGTGCGAACGGTCGCGCGCTCGCGAATGAAGATGCCGATGGCATGGTGAAATTTATCGCGGAGGCAAAGACCGATCGAATTCTCGGCGCGCATATTTTGCAGCACGCGGCCTCGGAGTTGATCGCGGAAGCAGCGAGCGTGATGGAATTTGGCGGCAGCTCAGAAGATCTGGGCCGCACCTGCCATTCGCATCCGACTTTGAGCGAAGCGGTCAAGGAAGCGGCGCTGGCGGTGGAGAAGCGGGCGCTGCATATCGTCAATCGTTAGGCGATTGTCGATCTTGCGTGGAAACGACGGCGGCCATTCTGTTGCGCAAGCGCAAGTTCAGCGACACGAGCCTGATCGTATCGTGGTGTACGGAGTCGTTAGGCTGTATCGAAACGGTTGCGAAAGGCGCTTTGCGGCCGAAGAGCGCCTTTGCAGGCAAGCTCGATCTGTTTTTCGAAGCGGAAATTCAAATCGCGCGCAGTCGTAAATCGAGTTTGCATACGCTAACGGAATTGACTTTGCGCAATGTCTTCGCGCCTATCCGCAACACGTATCTGCGGACGCAAACCGCTTCGTACTTCACGGAGTTAATAGAGCTGTGTACGGAGCGGGATCATTGCGAGCCGGAACTGTTCGATCTATTGCGGCGCGCTCTTACTTATCTTGATTCCGGCGATCCGGATTCGCGCGCACTGGCGCATTTCGAGAGCGAGTTGGCCCGCATCACGGGCGTGCACAGTTCGCAACGATCAAAGCAAACGCCCGCCGTTGCGCTCGGCGCGTTGTTTGGGAAATTGCCGCGAGGGCGCAGCGACTTGCTAAAGTCGTTGCGGTCGAACATGACAGCGGGGAACGCAGTGTGATGAAATTACAAGTTGTAGCGACAGCGGCGGCGATTCTGGCGCTCACGCAATCGGCGCGATCGGACACGTACAAGATCGACAATGCGCATTCGAACATCGGCTTTTCGGTGCATCAATTTCTCAGCGTCACGCATGGCCGTTTCAAACGTTTCTCCGGAACAATCGAGCTGGATCGCGAGCATCCGGAACGTTCATCGGTGCGAGCGCGAATCCAGGTGGACAGTATCGACACTGGAATTCGAAAACGCGATCAACACTTACTCAGTGCGGAATTTTTCGACGCAGCAAAATATCCGGAGATTATTTTTCGCAGCCGCGCGGTGAAACAAACGGGCGCCCAAAGCGGCGATATCGAAGGCGATTTAACGCTGCACGGAATAACTAAACCGGTCCTGCTGCATGTGAAACTCGTTAGTCCATTGCCGGCCAACGGGCTGCCTTCGCATTCACATTGGCAGGTAACAACGGATCCGTTGAAGCGCGGCGATTTCAATCTGATGTTTAGTCAGACAGCCGAAACGATTTCCGGAATTTCGCAGGACGTCGCGGCGAAGATCGACATCGAAGCGACCAGTGCGGCTGATTGATGCTCGTACGCAGTGAGCCGCACCGTTGGGGCAGACCACTGGTGCGGCTCGGGAACTACGGAGTGTACTTCGGCGGGAAGCCCAATATCTGTCCCGGCGCTTGTTCGATCGGGTCTTGGCCATCACCGCTCGAACCACTGATCTTCACTTTGTGATGCTTGCCACCCTTCGGGTCACGGACGGGCTTCTGGTCGCGCAACTTCATCTTTTTCGTTGGCATTGGATTCCTTTCGTTTGATCTCAGAAAAATTTTTCGTGAAACCGCACTGCGGGTTTGAACCGCAGTGCGGTAGACTTCGCTTAGTTGAAGTTCTTCGGAGGTTTGCCGCCCTGCGGAAGGTGGTGCGGATGATGACCGCCACCTTTCGGATCCTTAACTGGCTTTTGATCCCGAATCTTCACGTTCTTTTTTGTCTTTGGCATTTGGTTTCCTGTTTGGTTGTTGTTTGTGGTGATCGCGCTTCCAATTTTGAAATCGCTTTCACCATGCTGATATCATTAACACTCGTTATGCCATGTTTTGCGGAAACGGTGGAGCAAAATCGCGGCGCCACGCTTGTCATTGCAAATGAATACCTTACGTGATCGTTTCTTCTGCAAAAACTCTTCCTGGTAATTGTCGCCAGCAACGTGAACGACTCATTTCGAGACCACCGGTGCTCAAAAAGTTACCCCCCGATGGCTGACAATTGTGCGGGAAAGATCGACATCCTCACTCAGTCCGCTTAAGCGGGAAGGGGAATCGGAACGGAGCGCAGATGTTGGGAAATGGCTTGTCGAATCGAATGGGACTGACGGTCGTATTGATGCTTGGCATTTTTGCGTCCGTCGGCTGCTCGCGTCCGCAATCGTCCGGCGGCCCAGAGATTGAGCTGAGCGTTTTGATGGATGCGGATGTGAATGGCGATTGGCATGCGTTCATCCGCGAGTTCGAGGCGCAAAATCCCGGCGTGCATATTAACTACGTAGAAGGTCCCAGCGAAACCAATGCGCGCGAAGATCTTTACGTCACCGCGCTTCTCGGCGGACAAGCGGTGTACGATATTATTTATGCCGATGTCGTTTGGGTGCCGAAATTCGCGGCGGCAGGTTGGCTTGAGGATTTGACCGACCGCTGGCCGGCGGAACGTTGGAATGAATTCATTCCCGGCGCGCTGGAAGGCGGCAAATACAAGGGCCGTATTTATCGCGTGCCGGAGCACATCGATGTCGGGATGTTTTTTTACCGACGAGATTTGCTTGAAGCCGCACACGAGCAGCCGCCCGATGCATTTGACGATCTCGTCCGTATCGCGCAAAAGCTGCAACAGCCCGAACGGCTCTGGGGCTATGTCTGGCAAGGCAAACAATACGAAGGTCTGATCTGTGATTTTATGGAAGTGCTGACTGGCTTCGGGGGTTTTTGGATCAACTCCGACACCGATGAAGTCGGACTTGATCGGCCGGAGGCGATCAGAGCCCTCGGATGGATGCGCGATGTAATTCGTCAGCACCGAATTTCGCCCCCGGGCACAACTGCCTACACCGAGGAAGAAAGCCGGCTGATGTTTCAAAGTGGTCGCGCGATTTTTTTGCGTAACTGGCCTTATGTCTGGATCACGTCGCAACAGGCGGGCTCATCGGTAATCGGCAAAGTCGGGATTAAACCGATGCCCGCCGCGCCGAGCGGACGTCCGGCCGCAACGCTCGGCGGATGGGGAATGTGCGTGGCGAAAAATTCGCCGCACAAAGATGAAGCGTGGGAGTTTTGCAAGTATGTGAGCGCGTTGCCGCAGGTGATGCGCGTCCACGAGCACCGAGGTTCGCCCCCGCGCTGAAAGCGTTTTATGAAAGCAGTGACGACCCCGCACAACGAGACATCTACCGTGTCATGCAAACGGCCGTCGTTAGGCCGCGCATTCCGCAATACGCGCAGGCGTCGGACATTTTGCAGCGTTACGTCAGTGCGGCGCTGACCGAACGGATGACGGCGGCCGATGCGATGAATGCCGCCGCGAAAGAAACGCGCTTGTTGCTCCGACAATGAAAACGCGCGCGAGCGATCAGACATTCGGTGCGCTACTCATCTCGCCGGCGGGTGCGTTCGTCTTTTGCATTGCGATTTATCCGATCGCGCGCGTGCTCTGGTTAAGCTTCTTTGCCCAAAATCTCGCCACCTCGCTCCAGCCGAAATTCGTCAAGATCGACAACTACATTCGGCTCGCGAACGACGGACATTTTTTTGCCACCCTCCGCACGACGTTGTTTTTCACATTCGTATCCGTCGTCATCGAGCTTGTCCTCGGCCTCGCCTTTGCGCTTTTGCTCAACCAGCGATTTCGCGGCCGCGCCATCGCGCGCGCGGCGATGCTCGTGACATGGGCGCTTCCCACTGCGGTGCTCGCGTGGGCGTGGAGCTGGATTTTTAACGATCAATTCGGCGTCATGAACGATCTGCTCCATCGCGTCGGGATTCTCGCGCGGCCAATTGCGTGGCTTGGCAGTGGATCGACAGCGTTGTTCGCGGTGATTTTCGCCGACGTTTGGAAAACAGCGCCCTTCGTCATGATTATCCTGCTCGCTGGTTTACAAAACGTTTCCGGCGAACTGCACGAAGCCGCGGCAATTGACGGCGCCAATAGTTGGAAACGTTTTCGTTTCGTCACGTTGCCGCTGCTCATGCCCTCGATCATGGTCGCGCTCCTTTTCCGCGCGATCCAATCCTTCGGCATCTTCGATCTGATCTTCGTCATGACCGGCGGCGGACCCGGCGGCGCGACTGAAACGCTCGCGATCTACACCTACAACACCTACCTGCGTTATCTCGATTTCGGTTACGGCTCGGCCATGATCGTGACGAGCTTTCTATTAATGGCGCTCTGCGCCACGTTGCTTTACTGGCCGCTCTCGCGCACTCGCGGCGCGCAATTTGCCACCGAATGAAACGCGTTTCCTTTTACGCGCTCGTCTGGCTCGTCGTCTTGTGGTGTCTCGCGCCGTTTCTTTGGCAGATCGTCACTTCGTTAAAAACGAATGCGGAGATCGCGGCGTTGCCGGTCACCTACATTCCGCGTCACGCCGGCTTGGAGCACTACGATGCACTGTTCACACGAAAACCTTTCGCGCGTTATCTGCTCAATAGCTTCGTCATTTCCGGTACATCGACAATCTTATGTGTCGGCCTTAGCGCGCTCGCCGCCTACGCAGTCTCGCGATTACGCATGCGTGGCTCACGCCTGATGCTGGCCGCGCTTGTCGTGATCTCGTTATTCCCGCCCATTATCTTTTTCTTTCCGCTGTACGAAATGATGCGCGCGGCCGGTCTGCTCAATCACCCTCTCGCGCTCATCATTCCATACACGACATTCAATCTGCCGTTCTCGATCATTGTGCTCGCGACGTTTTTCCGCGGCGTTCCGCGCGACATTGAAGACGCGGCAAAAGTCGATGGCCTCGGTCGACTGCAAATTCTTTGGCGCATCATTCTGCCATTATCAACGCCCGCTCTCGCCACCACCGCCATTCTCGTTTTCATCTTCGCCTGGAATGAATTTCTGTTCGCGCTCACCTTTATGACTAACGACCGGGCGAAAACAATAACCGCCGGCATCGCGACTCTCAGCGGCACCACTGTGCACGAGACTCCGTGGGGACCGATTGCCGCTGCCGTTGTCGTAAGCACAATTCCGCTGATTTTGCTCGTCGCCATCTTCCAGCGGCGAATCGTGCAGGGTCTCATCGCCGGCGCGGCGAAAGGCTGAAATCGCATCACGCCTCCGTTGCACCTTGGGCGCTGAACGTTCAATGTTGCGGGAATGATCGCCATTGCGCTCGCGTGGATTGGAACGGCTTGCTGGATTGTTTGCTTTTGGTGGATGCACCGCATCTCGTCGCGGCAGCACTCGATGCTGAAAGAATTGCACGACGTGGCCAAACGCATCGAAGAACTCAGTAAAGCCGAGCACGATTTGATTCGCGACGTCCATCCGCAAGTCGGCGCCATCAAAGAACAAGTCGAGAACGTTGCCGAAGCTGTCGCTCCCGATGCCGCGAAGTCGCGCTAAGATCGACATCGTCCCGTTAGGCGATTCGGCGGTCGTCCTGCGCGTGCCTAACAACGACGCCGCGCTCAAAGCGCAGCGCCAGATTGAGAATGCGCAAATCGCCGGCGTTATCGAATGCGCGCCAGCTTACGACTCGCTCGGAATCTTTTACGAACCAGGTGCGATCGAATCGTTCGACCAATTTGTTTCGCAAATTCAATCAGCATCAAAAAGTCGCGATCGCCGTGCGAAGGTGGATTCCCGTCTCATTGAGATTCCCGCCTCGTTCAATCGCGAAGTTGCGCTCGATCTCGGACTCGTCGCGCAACACGCCCAACTTTCCCCCGATGAAGTTGTCGATCTTTACTGTCGCGTGGAATATCGCGTCGCCTGCATCGGGTTCACTCCCGGCTTTCCGTACCTAATCGGGCTGCCGAAGAAATTGATAACGCCGCGGCACGCCACGCCGCGTAAAGAAATTCCAGCCGGCTCTATCGCAATCGGCGGACATCAAACCGGAATTTATCCAAGCGCATCTCCTGGCGGTTGGAACGTGATCGGGCGAACGCCCGTGCAACTTTTCGATCCGAACAACGATCCGCCGGTCCTGTTACGCGCTGGCGATCGCGTGCGTTTTACAAGATCGACATCGTGAAGATTGACATCGTTCGCGCCGGTTTGCTCACGACCGTGCAGGATCTCGGCCGGACGCGTTATCGGCAATTTGGCGTTTCGTTAGGCGGCGCCCTCGATGTTCACGCAATGCGCGTGGCGAACCTGCTCGTCGGCAATGACGAATCCGCCGCCGGCCTCGAATTAACTTTGGGCGGAGTGCGAATTCGATTCACTGATGAGCGGCTGATTGCATGGTGTGGCGGAGAATTCGATGTACCCGTTCCTCCAGGTCACGCGGCGCGCATGCACGCCGGCGATGAGATTAGTTTTGGTCAGCCAAAAATCGGATGTCGATCCTGGCTCGCGATTTCCGGAGCCATTGAAGTTCCGATCGTGCTCGGCAGTCGCTCAACAGATTTGCGCGCACAGTTCGGCGGATTCGAAGGGCGTGCGCTGCGAGATGGCGATGCGGTGTCGTTAGGCCGTTCGCGAAATGGGGGAGCGGCCGCGGCGATTTCTTCGTGGAGCGCGCCGCGAGAATGGACGCAGACGGCCGAGGACGAACCGACTTTGCGTATCGTGCGCGGAAACGAGTGGGAAATCTTCGACGCGTTTGGCCTAACGAGCGTGCATTTCGATGTCACGCCGGACTCGAATCGCATGGGCGTGCGACTCGATGGGCCGGAATTACCGCGAAAAGAAGATGTCGATCTTACGAGCGAAGCGGTGGCGCCGGGAACGATCCAGGTGCCGCCGAGCGGACAACCGATCGTTTTGCTCGGAGATTGCCAAACCATCGGCGGTTATCCAAAAATCGCCCACGTGATCACGGTCGATTTGCCGCGCGCGGCGCAATTGCGTCCGGGAGATCGCGTGCGTTTCCGCGAGGTGCCGCTTGAACAAGCCCGCGAACTCTTGCGGCAACGCGAAAACGATTATCGCTGTTTTAAAACAGGACTGAGTTTGCAACGAGCATGAGAGTCGATGTCGATCTTAACGCGGATTTGGGCGAAGGCGCCGGTTACGATCTCGAACTACTCGAGTTGGTGACGTCGGCGAACATCAGTTGTGGATTTCACGCGGGCGATCCGGCCTCAATCTTGCAATCGATTCGCGACGCGGCCGAGCGAAATGTGGCGGTCGGTGCGCATCCGAGTTTTCTCGATCGGGAAAATTTCGGGCGCAGCGAAATCGATTTGCCGCCGGCGGAAGTTTTCGCGCAGGTAAGTTATCAGTTAGGCGCGTTCAGCACGCTCGCGACGGCTGCGACCGCGCGCATGGCGCACGTGAAGCCGCACGGCGCGCTCTACAACATGGCGGCGCGCAATGACGAACTCGCGAACGCGATCATACAGGCAATGCTGGTTGTCGATCCTTACCTGATTCTTTTCGCGCCGCCGAATAGCGCGCTCCAACGCGCGGCCGAGTCCGCGGAGTTGCGCGTGGTGTGCGAAGTTTTCGCCGACCGAAATTATCTCGCCGACGGTTCGCTCGTTCCGCGGACGCGTGCGGACGCGTCGCTGACCGATGCGGAAGCAGCGGCCAAACGCGTCGCGCGAATGTTGCGCGAAGGAAAAGTGATGAGCGTGGAAGGACACGATGTCGATGTTCGCGCGGAAACGATTTGTGTTCACGGCGACACACCGGGCGCGGTCGAGTTCGTTAGGAATTTGCGCGTCGAGCTGGAGCTGCTCGGCATCAACATTCGCGCACCGCAGAGTTCGGTGTGAGCAAGATCGACAATCGCCATTCGAGTGAGTTGGTCCGCGCGCTCGGTCCGATCGACGCGACGATGATTGTCATCGGCTCGATGATCGGCTCGGGAATTTTCATCACCTCGGCTGAATCGGCCCGGCTCGTCGGCGCGCCGGGCTGGCTTTTGCTGGCGTGGACCGTTGCTGGTCTGATGACGATCACGGGCGCGCTGTGTTGCGCCGAGCTTGCAACGATGATGCCGCGCGCCGGCGGTGTGTACGTTTTTCTGCGCGAAGCTTACGGGCCGGCCCTGGGATTTCTCTACGGCTGGACGTTGTTTCTCGTCATCCAAACAGGAACGATCGCGGCGGTCGCGATCGCGTTTGCGAAATTTCTGGGCGTGTTCGTTCCAACCGTGTCGGCCGATAATTATTTGATCGCGCCGCTTTCGTTAGGCCGCGGCTACGCCGTGAGTTTGTCGATCGAACAATTCGTCGCCATCGCATTGGTCGCGCTTTTGACCTGGACGAACACCCGCGGACTCGAGCTGGGCAAGCTCGTGCAAAACATATTTACGTTTTTCAAAACGGCGGCGCTGCTCGCCGTCATCATGATTGGGCTTTCGTTAGGCTGGAGGGCGGAGAGCGCCGCGCTAAGATCGACATGGTGGGATTCGTGGGCGAATGGCTGGACTCCGCAAGCAACACAGCCGGGTTTTGCGTTGACCGGCGGACTCGCGCTCGCGCTTTTGTTTGGCAAAGCGATGGTCGGTCCCGTCTTCGCGCAAACGGCATGGACGAACGTAACGTTCCTCGGCAGCGAAGTGCGCGAGCCGGGAAAAAATCTTGCCCGCGCATTGTTGTGGGGATGCGGAATCGTCGTCGTGTTTTATGTGTTGGCAAATCTCGCCTACGTCGCGGTGTTGCCATGGCCGAAGATTCAACATGCACCGCAGAATCGCGTGGCCGTGGCGATGATGAACGCGTTGTTCGGACATGCGGGCGCAATGTGCATGGCGGCGGCGATCATGATCTCGACTTTTGGTTGCAACAACGGACTGATTCTGGCGGGCGCGCGGGTTTACTACGCGATGGCGCGAGATGGTCTCTTCTTCAAACCGGTGGGGAGGACGAATGCTCGACATGTGCCCGCAGCGGCTTTGTCGCTGCAGGCGGCGTGGACGGCGTTGTTGACGTTGCCGCGGACGGTAAGTCGTTCCGCGTCCGGAGAAGTCGCCTACGGAAATGTTTACAATCAACTCTTGGAATACGTCGTGTCCGCCGACCTGATTTTTTATCTGCTGCTCGTGATGGCGGTGATTCGATTGCGGCAAAAAGCGCCTAACGAATCGCGGCCGTATCGCACGTGGGGTTATCCGATTGTGCCGCTGATCTCTATCGGACTGGCCGTAATGTTGATTGTCGATCTTACGTGGCTGGCGCCGACGACATCGGGGATCGGCGTGCTCATCGTGTTGACCGGTGCGCCGGTTTATTGGCTTTGGCGGCAAACGCGCCACGCTCGCGCGTGAGATTTACTCGGGCTGGTGGGATTTGAACCCACGGCCTCCTGCACCCGAGGCAGGCGCTCTACCAAGCTGAGCCACAGCCCGTCATTGAGATACGGGCATTTGTTTACGCGAGATGCGCGCGCTGTCCAAAGTAATTTAACAGGGCGCGCTGGTGCGGCGGGTTACAGCATGGTCCAACGACCTTTGACATAACTGTAGAGCATTAGCGAACCCGGAGGCGGATGGACTTTGAAATTTACATCGAAGTACCAGCGGCGCGTCGGCGGAACGTAGACGTTGGCTTTGCCCCACTCGCCGATCGATTGCTGGCTTTGGTAGAGTTCGACCATCGATCCGTAATAGGTGAACGTCGCATGCGACCAATCCTCAAGGAAGCGCGGAAAATTCTCGGCACCGCCGCTATAAGAACCGTCGCCGCCGACGGGAGCAGTCGGAACGATCCCGGAAAGGATGGCCGTGTTTACAGTTGTGTTTGTCGCAACGCGAGAGCTTGTGCCGGAGAAGGAGTTCGCGTCCGTCCACGAATTCGACAAAATGTTGACCGCGTCTGCGATGACGGCGCTGGGAGCGCGAGTGTAACCGGATGCTTGGGGTTGCGTAGGGTCGCCCGGGTTGCCGTTCGAAGGGGGAGCGCCGCCTGTATTAAAATCGCCTTGGATGTAGACTGGATTTGCACTCGCGACTGTCAGCCCCATGGTCGGGATCTTGGTTCCGTTGATGAGGCGAACTGCTCGGCGCGTCGAAGTCGAGTTGCTCTTGTCGTAAATGTAAACAATGCCGTTGAAAGTGGAGGCCTTATATGTCGGAGGCGAACCGGCGTTCTCGATTTTGCTAATATCTAAGGTGACCAGGCGAATATTTGCGGCCTCGCGGTTGTCTTGAATGGTTTGATTAGTCGTAATCGCGGTGTTGAACATCGTGTATAACGGATTCGAGCTTGCGAATGGCGTAAGGGTGCCGTCGGTATTAGGTCGTCCGATCGTGACGTTGTTGCTGGCGTCGACTTGGATCGCGACGCTCGCTTGATCCCAGTAGCGCGAATTTACGAGCGGGTCCGATGCACTGCCGTTCGGGAGTTCGATGAGCTCGTGATAGCTGTCGTTGTTCGGGTTCGCGTCGTTCGTTGCAAAGATGACGGTGGAGTCCATGCCGAAGGGCTGCAAAGCGATGTCGCGCGCGGGCGGAAGATTCGATGGCCATGACGGCGATGTCGGCGTCTCGCCCGGATGTCTGAGATCGCCCGGCATAAAGTTCGTAAACCAATCGGACGCATACGTGACTTTGTCCGCAAAGGTCAGGGTGTCATGGGCGGTGTAGAGATTGTAGTTAGTGTGAACCCAACCGGTGACAGTGAACGGCGGACCCGGATGAATCTCCAGTGGATCGACATAGAAAATGGCGTAATTCCATGGCGAAAGCTGTTGCTTAGAGAAAACACGCCGTACCTTAGCTACGGTAGCACCGCGCACGGCCGGCAAGCTAACATCAGCGGAGGCGATGTAATTATAGCTCGCGGAAGTTGTGTTAAGGGTGCCGGTCTGTGCCATGCCGACGGCGGGAGGCGGTGCCGTGCTGGCGCTGGCTAAGGGTTGATATGTTCCATCAACTGCCACGATCTTTACGTTCGAAACCGTATAATTTGAGTCATATTCATCGGTCAGATCGGACAAAACACCCGCCTTGGCGAAGGTCGCGGAATTCGGAAGGCTTAGTTGCGACGAGGTCGGCAATGGGATTGCCGAAAACGAGTTCGTCGCCAACGGCACGGTCGGGTTCGCTCGGCAGATCGCACGCCAATTGCTAAACGATTGTTCGAGAGTTGCATCCGCGGCAGCAATCGCCGTTTGCAAGGTCGTGGTGCGCTGGACCAATCGGTTAACGTTCGTCGTATATTCAGCCGCGATCCCGACGATCACCATAAGAGTAGCCATCGTTCCCATCACTACCGCGAGAGAACTGCCTGCGAACCGACGGCTTTCGAAAGGTTGCGCGTTCATTGATAGGTGGCGAGTCGGGCTTTCATCGGGACCTGGCCGTTCAGGAATATGTTTGCCGCCTTGAAATTGCGGTTGCTGTATTGGGGATCCGCGGTCGAGAGGTTGATTGCGGATACAAACCGGTAATATAAAGCTCCCGCCGGGGTCACCGGCGTGCTGAATGGATTCGGACTCGTGATGTCTGTGCCTAAGACAGAGAATGATTTTTTTGCCGCAATGCCTCGCCATTCTAAGGCACCGTTAGCAACCGTGTATGAGCAACGATTGCTGATAAAACAAGTAATCGTATAAGTCGACGTGCCTGAAATTGCGACCGGCAAAGCGTGCGCAAGCGTCACCGTAAAATTGCTCGCATTTCCGCTTACGGCTGTGATGTCGTCTTCGATTTGATGTGTCGGGACGATTAAGCGCTGACCGACCGAGGGTGTCGGGCCCGCGCCCGGCGTTAGCGTAAGAGTTATCTGGTTGTCGCTGGTAGTAGCGTCAGCATTGATTTTGTGGGGTCCGCCCGCCCATTGCTGGAACGCGATTCCCGGTGCGGGTCCGGCGCCCGCGATCGCGTTACCGCTGTCGTCTACCAAGTAGGGCAGTGAGATTGCCGAGTGCAAATCCTGAAGCATCTGCACCATGGCCGTCCGGGCCTGTTGGTGTGCGGTGTTTGTCGCCGTGTTCTTGGCTCCGAGAATCGCCGTCGTATTGACCAGCGAACACAACGTGAGACCAATCGTGCTGAAAACGGCACTCGAGATTCCTAACTCGACGAGAGTATAGCCGCGGATTCGTGTTGATAGTTTCATATGTCGGAAGCCCTGACCGTGCTCATCGAAAATGAGTAATTCCGATTCAGGTACGTGTAGGTGATGGTTACGACCGCTTTATACATGGTCAGCGGAAAGGTCGTGCTTCCGCTGGTGTAAGTGGAACTGACGTCGGAGACCGTCGTTGTCATCGTCCCGGCGACGATCACGCCCGTGTTGGGATCCTGATAAACGGGAATGTTCGTTTGCGTTTGTGTGCCGATGGTGAGCTCAGGTGGAATCTGGGGCGTCCCATCAGTATTCTTTTTTTGCGGATTGAACGGGCCGTCAGACTGAATCAGGTCGATCTGATTCATGACCGCGGTATATGCGCCGCTGGCGTTGCGCGCACTGCCGGCGATCGCATTGAACTTCGTTAGGGCGCCGACAGTGAGGGCAACTCCGATTCCAAGCACCGTGACGCCGATGATTCCTTCTACCAAAGTGAAGCCACTTTTTGAGCTTCGACTTATCAGCCAACCCTGACGCATATCCCTCCTGCTGAGGGAGCAATTCACACGCCGTCTTTTCGCCTTTTTGCGAAAGGCCCATAGCGCAACCTCTCAATCGTGCGGAATTCTCCAATCTGAGAACACCAATTAGTGGTGCTAAAGCCTGCGGCAAGGTCCACTTATAGGGGTCACTTGGGAAATGTCGCTTTACCGGTCGAAAATCAACTGGGTCGTCAAGTTGAGTATGTGCCAACGTTCCGGCCGTCAGAAATTGGCAACGCTGCAACTCACGTCCGAGAATTTCAAGAGCACCGCAGGTTCACGATGGGTGCAACGCCTAAACTCCGAAGTGCGTTCGTTAGGCCGGCGAAAAGTAGTTGTCGATCTTGCGGGCGACACGGTTTTGGTTACAATCCGGTTGACAACCGCGGTCTGCCCTCGCAGAGTCACCGCTCGTTTTTCAAGACATGCTCACGCCGATTCTTTCCTCGTTTGTTCGTAATGGCGGCGAGCCTTCCATCGTCCAATTCCAGGCGCCGGCCACCGTCGCCCTCAGATCCTTGCGTAATATGACCGCTCAACTTCTCCAAGAGGCTGCCCAAGTGATCCCGAACCAACAAGTGCTCATCAACGTCGTTTCCAAACGCGTTCGCCAACTCGGCCTCGGACATCGGCCGATGGTCGAGAGCACTCCGCGCATGTCGCTCATGGACATCGCGCTTAAAGAAATCATCGCCGGCAAACTCGCCTACGAAGCGGTCGAAGCTTCCGACGAAGAATAATTGTAGCGGCGGTCTTTGACCGTCGATCTACTGTAAGATCGACAATGGCCGCAGAGTCGATCCTCAATCGCAAAGCGCTGCGCGATTTTCACATCCTCGAGCGCTATGAAGCCGGCATTGCGCTCAAAGGCAGCGAAGTAAAATCCATCCGCGCCGGCAAAGCCAACATCGGTGACGCCTTCGTCCGCATCGAAAACGGCGAAGCCTTTCTCTTCGGCGCCGACATACAGCCCTACGAAAAAGCCAGTCACGAAGTTCCCGCCGCCAAACGCGTCCGAAAACTTTTGCTGCATCGGCCCGAGATCGACAAACTCTACGGCGAATCTCAAGTCGGCGGCCGCGCCCTCGTCGTGCTCAAGCTCTATTGGAAAAGTGGAAAGCTGAAGGCGGAGATCGCGGTTGCGCAGGGAAAAGTCGCGCGCGATAAACGCCTCGACTTAAAGAAGCGCGCGACCGATCGCGAAACTCAGCGCGAAGTCGCCCGTTTCAATCGCAAACACGGCTAAGATCGACAATGGCGAGATTTTCCTTGCGCGACAAGTGCGCCCTCATCACCGGCGGCTCGCGCGGACTCGGCTTGTTGATCGCGAAAGAGCTTTGTTGCGAAGGCGCAAACGTCGTTCTGCTCGCTCGCAACATAGACGAATTAACTCGCGCGAAGATCGAGTTGGAAAAGCTCGGGACAAAAGTCCTCGCCGTGCAGTGCGATTTGCTCGTACCCGCGCACATCGAGTTCGCGATTCAACAAACGCTCGAACGGTTCGGCAAGATCGACATCTTGATTAACAACGCCGGCATCATCGAAGTCGGGCCGCTCGATCACATGACGCGCGAAGATTTTGAGAAGAACATGCGCCTGCATTTTTGGGCGCCGTACGAATTGACGATGTCGATCTTGCCGCACATGCGGCGAAGCGGCGGTGGTCGCATCGTGAACATTTCGTCCATCGGCGGCAAAGTCGCCGTCCCGCACATGGCGCCGTACAGCGCGAGCAAATTCGCGCTCACCGGACTTTCCGATGCGCTTCGGTCCGAACTTGCACGAGACAACATTCATATCACAACGGTCACGCCCGGGCTCATGCGCACCGGTTCCGAAGTCCACGCGAAATTCAAAGGCGATCACGCCGGCGAACACGAGTGGTTCGCGAGCTCAATGAAAATTCCATTCGCGTCCATTTCGGCCGAGCGCGCCGCTCGCAAAATCGTCGCCGCATGTCGCCGCGGTAGCCCGGCGTTGATCATGCCGTTCACCACCTATCTCGTCATCGTCGCGAATCATGTCTTTCCAAATCTCAGCGGCCACATCGCGAAACTCGTCAATCGATTTTTACCGGCGCGCTCCGATGAAAGCGGCGACGATGCGCGCAGCGGCGCGGAAGTTCGATGACGAAACGTTTGTTCGTCGCCATCGATATGCCGGACGCGGTGCAACGCGCGCTTGTCGATCTTGATCCGCACATTCCCGGCGTGCGCTGGACAGAGGCGGACCAGATGCATCTCACGCTCGGTTTCTTCGGTCACTTAACGGAAGATGTCGATCTTGCATTGCGCGAAAAACTGCGCGCGATCGAGTTCGGCGCGTTCTTTCTGCCCATTCAAGGCATCGGCACATTTCCGCCCAAAGGCGCGCCGAAAATTATTTGGGTCGGCGTCGGCAAAGCGCATCCGCATCTTTTCCAAATTCACAAGCGCGTGACGGAAGCCGCGCTCGCCGTCGGGATAGAACCGGAGCTACGCGCGTGGCATCCGCACGTCACGCTCGCGCGCTGCCGCGATGTCTCGTGGCAATCGCTCAAAAATTTTCTGCGCGATAACGGCGAGTTCGATGCGGGCCTGATCCGCGTGGAGGCTTTCCATCTTTTTTGCAGCGAACTCACACCCGCGGGCCCGATCCACACCTGCGAGATGACGATTCCGGCGAAGGAGTAGTTGTCGATCTTGCGATGCGTCGCACTAGCTCGGCGCAAGTTCAGTCGGGCGTTTCGCGGTCAGGTCAGACTTGTCCGCCTGCGCGCGCGTGATGCCGGCGGTGGCAACATTCGTCTGCGGCTGCATTGGCAGATAAACGGTGAACGCAGTCCCGTGCTTGAGTTCGCTGGTCACATCAATGCGACCTTGGTGCAGCATGACGATTTCGCGCACGATGGCGAGTCCGAGACCCGTGCCCTTTTCGCCGGCGGTGGGTTTGTTCGCGGCCTGATAATATTTGTCGAAGATGTGCGGCAGATCCGTTTTCGGAATTCCAAGGCCGCTGTCTTTGACAATGACGCGCACGCCGTCCGGTGCAGGAGCGACATGGACGCTCACGCGACCGCCGGGATTGGTGAACTTGACCGCATTCGAAAGCAGATTGTTGAACACTTGTGCGAGACGAAGACGATCGCCATTCACGCGCGGCTCGCTTTGCTCGATTTGCAATTCGAGCGCGATGTTTTTGGCGTTGGCGTTGATCGCCAGCGGTTCCATCGACTGGCGCAGCAATTCGCTGACGAGTAGATCGTCGCGCTCGAGCTCGATCGTGTTCGATTCAAGTTTCGCAACGTCGAGTAAGCCGCGCACCATTGAGACCATGCGCCGCGCGGAATGGTCCATGACGTCGAGCAAATCACTCGACGGATGACCTTCCCGGAGAAGATCGATGACCATGCGAAACCCGGTCAGCGGCGTGCAGAGATCGTGCGAAACGACGGCAATCATCTCGTCTTTGCGACGATTCGCCTCGTGCAACCGCTCGATCGCTTCCGCGCGCTCGGCTTCGAGTTGGCCGATCGTTCTGATCGCCCAGCGCACCAGCAGAATTAAAAGGATGGTTAACGTGACCGCGAAAAGAGCGGTGCCGAACTCGCTGTCGTAAAGGGCCTGCCGCTCGCCGTGCACCCGCGCCCAACCAAGTAAAAGCGTGGCCAGAACCGCCAGCGGAAAAAGACGCCGCGCCAGAACCCCGCGTGGATCGTTCGCAGTGAAAACTTCCGCGAGCGCGGTGTCGCGTCGGGCGAAAAACAATCCGATCGCGAGGACAAAAAATGTCGCCGCCGTGTGCACCGCCATCGGAATGAATGAAGCGACGCCGCTGAACGACCGCACTCCGTATGCATATCCGGTCAGCGGCAGCAACGCGCCGAACGCGGCGATGATGGCGAAGGCTTGCGACGCGCAAAAATTTTTCGCGCGCTGTCTCAAAGTCAGCAAGGCGAGACCGATCATGACGAAATTAAAGGCGGTGTTAGGCGCCATTCGGTTAGGCAATTCATCATGCGCATCCGAAAGTTTCGCGGAGAAGAGAAGCTGATCGGCGTCAAAGTGCGTCCCGCACAAAAGATCGACAAGTTTCAATGCGGCAACCGAGATGACGATGGCGGCGCCGATTTGCGAGATCGCGAAGAAGCTTGGTTTTACGTTGTGCGCAGCGAATGCGATTCCGGCGCACACAAACAAGAGCGCGGTCATCGGGTTCATCGCGACATATGCCGGAACGACGCGTTTGAGAGATTCGTTGTCGGTTGCCCAGCCCAAAAGCACGGCCGATCCAACGATCAACGAGCACGCGATCGCGATGCGCGGGAGCGCGGCCAATGCTGCGGGAAGTTTTGGAGAAGCTTCGCTCACCGGCAGACGTAAATTCGCAAGTGGTTGAGCACGTGGCCTGCCACGCAACGCTGTGAACCGGACGCCCGGCTTCGACGTTATTTGAATTACGATGTCGATCTTGGCGTGATCTGCGTCGACACATTCCGCTTATTTGAAAGCGAGCTAACGCCCTCGGGACCGATCCACCCCTTCGAGCTAACAATTGAGAAATCGTATCCCAGAGCATGATCGGTTTGTATTCCCATCTTTGTGAAAGCCGCACTCGGATTGAGATTGCTCGCCATTTTCTTCGCCTTCGGTGCGGCGGTGTGTGGACTAACACTTTTGTTGCTCTCATTTCCGGGCACATCATTTGATTCCTTGTGGCGTCTTAACCCGGAGGCGCAAACTTCACTCCAATCGTTAGGCAAGTTGTCGATCTTGCTCATGTCGATGGTCGGCCTCGGCTGCGGTCTCGCCGCAGTCGGCCTTTGGCGCGGCAGGCGCTGGGGCATGCGACTCGCCTTGATCATCTTGTCGGTCAATATCATTGGCGACTTGCTCAACGCTCTTGCGCGTCACGATTATCGAGCGCTAATCGGATTACCGATTGGCGGCGTGATGATCTGGTATTTGGCGCGACGACACAGCCATTCCAAAACGTTTGGAGCTTGAATAAAGCGTGCTACTTCATTCGGAATGACCACGCAGCAAATTCTTCCCGCTTTCGTTTTTCTGGTGATCGCGACCATACTGGAAGTGAGCGGGGACGCCATTGTCCGCATCGGAATCTATAATCACGCGGGGGTTGTGCGCATGCCGCTGTTCCTCGCTGGCACCGTGCTTCTTTTCGGTTACGGCTTTTCTTTGAATCTTGCGCCGGTCGAATTCCGGCAGGTCGTCGGGCTTTACATCGCGACGCTTTTCGTTGTCTGGCAAACAATCAACTTCATCGTCTTCCACACCGCGCCGACGATGCCGATCCTCCTTGGCGGCGCGTTAATCGTGGTCGGTGGATTGATTGTGACGTTCGGGCGGTTGTCGTCCTAAGGAGTAGTTGTCGATCTTGCAGTCGGCACGAGAATGCCGTCGCGCATTCCGTGGATTAATTTTTTGTCGGCCGGAACAATCGTGGCCAGCGCGCCGCGAAGTTTTACTTTGTCCGCCTCGACGAAATAGTACGGGCACAAACGGACGCGGCCTTTCATCGTTTTCAATTCGCCCGATTGAGTGTCCCAATAACGATCCTCGAATTGTTTTCCTTTGTGGAATTGCTGCAGGATCGTGGGCGAAGTTTCAAAAGTCGTTAGGGCGTTTTCGATCCGTTTTTCCCATTCGCTGTGGGCGAGGTCGGAGCCTAACGAAATGCCGCGACTGCCCCAACCCAAGGGCGAAAAGCCGCTCACTTTCAAAAGTAATTGTCGATCTTTCTGGCTGAAACGCGCGAGCTCGCGCCAATCGTGCACCTCCAGTCGCGGAATGACCGCGTGCTGCGGCAACGGCATCGGATCAAGCAGCCAGGAGTAGGGGATGACTTTGTGCAGTTGCTGAAAATATTTTTCACCGAGCTCCCGCCGCCAGAATTCGCGGAGCGGTTGCATCCAGAAAAGCGCGAACCACATCTTTTCTTCGAGATACGGCTTGATCGGCGGCGTGATCGTGACGCGGCCTTCCGCATTCGCGCGCAGGAGATTGTCGATCTTCGGAATGTTTGGAAGATCGAACAGCTCGAAGAAGCGGTAAACGTCGCGATTCGGTTGCGGCTCGTAATTTTCTGCCGCCACGACGCGCCACTCGCATTCGGGATGTCGATCTTGCAGGCGCGCCGCCATCCATTCCATCTCCGGCCGGTAAGTCGACGCCTCTTCCGATATAACAACGTCGCCGCAGCGCGGCAGCACGCTGTGAAATCCTTCGATCATTCCCTCGGCGCCGCCGATGATTTCGCTGTCGAATCGCGAATACGTTTCATTCAGCCAAGCCGTTAGGCCGATTCCGCCCGGAACCGAATCGATCTCAGCGATGGTGTAGCCTTCGTCGGTTAAAATTAAATCCGGGCGGATGATGCGCGGCAGATCGTCGCGGATTTCTTTGCGTCGCGAGAACTCGATCAGCTCGGCCGGTTTACCGGCGTCGAGATATTTTGCGATCCACGCCGGCTGCTTACCTTTGACGCTGAGTTGATAGAGCTGATTGCAGGCGCGCTGAAAAACGAAAAGGCGATGGCCTAACTGTTCCAGCTCGCGCTCAAAGTGATTGTCGATCTTGAACGGATCGGGCGAGATCAGCCAATCCTTCGCCGCGAAGAGGCCTTCTTTCGGAAGCGCTGCGCGAATCGTCTCGAGCTTTTCTTGTTCGGCGGTCGCAATCATTTTCCGGCGGCGATTTGTTTCAACGCCAGCCTAACGAGCTCTTCGGCCGATTTGCCCGGTTGTTTCTCCTGCAAATCGCGCACGACCCGGTGCGCTTCGACTTGTTTGTAGCCGAGCGCGATGAGCGCGAGCACGGCTTCGTTCGCTTGTTCCTGCTCGGGCGTGGGCGCATGCGTCGCGCTGGCCGCTTCCCACGCGGCGGCGACGCCGACCTTGTCTTTCAATTCGAGCACGATTCGCTCCGCCGTTTTTTTTCCGAGGCCGCTGATCTTCGACAACGACGCCACGTCCGAATTCACGACCGCGGCTTTGAAATTGTTTACGCTCATTCCGCTCAAGACCGCGAGCGCGAGTTTCGGTCCGATGCCGCTCACGTTGTTCACGAGCAGGCGAAAGAGATCGCGCTCGGCCGCGCTCATGAAGCCGAAAAGAACGTGCGCATCTTCGCGCACGTGCAGGTGCGTGAGAATTCGCACCGGCTGGCCGACGGCCGGAAGTTTGTCGTAGCTCGAGAGCGGAATGGAAAGTTCGTAACCGACCCCGCTAACATCGACAATCGCCTGTGTCGGGAGCGCGCCGACGAGTTTGCCGTCGAGAAACGTGATCATCTGCCAACCGGTAGTCTACTCCGGCTTCAGGATCAAAGTGAGATCGCTGCGTTTGCCTTTGACCGCATTGAATCCTTTGGTCGAAAAACTTTTCCAGCCGTCCGGCAACGTCGGATAAATCTCGTTTGCGTCTTTCGTCGGCATGACCACAAACCGCGGTCCATTTTCCTCCAGGAACTCCTGCGCCGAATTCGCGTGCATGTCCCAAGTGCGCATGAATCCGTGGACGCGGCTCCGAAAATACCAAACCAAACTCGGCTCCTTGTAATCGACCGCCGCGAATTTCATTTCTGGTTTCAGGTAATTGCGCGCCTGTCGAAAGAGTTCGCGCGATGGAAAGAAGCGACCGATCGCCGGCGAAACGAACAAGACCAGCACGAGACAAACGGCGGCGAACGCAATCGTAGTACGCTTCAGGGACAAGATCGACATGTTCGTTTCAAACCAGCGTTTCACGAACAGGAGGGCAAGGAGGGGAAACGCCGGCAAAGTGTAATGGAGTAATTTTGTGGTCACGAAAGTGAAGATGATGAACACCACGCCGATGCCGCTCAAAAGGTAGATGTCGATCTTGTCGCGTCGCGCGCGCACTTGCCTAACGAGCCACGGAAGTTTAATCGACCACGGAAAGAAGCTAACGAAAACGGTGACGAAGTAGAACGGCAGGAGCAGAAGATAAACGCCTAACGATTTCGCGCCATGACCACCGAGCGCGGAGAACGATCGCTCGAAAACATGGCGCCCCATTCCAATCTCCCAGAACTGGCCGTGCGTTTTCACCAGCGCCGGAATTCCCCAGAGCGAAACGAGCGCGAGCGTGAGCAGCATTCCGCGACGAAATTTGAAACGTCGGAACAGTTCACGTTCGCGCAGAATGACGATTGTCGATGTTACGGTGAGCAGCGGCGTCCAACCGATCGGACCTTTCGCCAGAAACGCGAAGGCGAGCGCAAAATAAAATGCGAACCACCAACGCGCGCGGCCGTTGCGAAAGATCAGTTCGTATCCGGCCCAGTGCGCGAGTGTGACGAAGAACACGAGCCACATGTCCGCCACGGCCGCTTTGGCGTGTTCGATTACTTGAAACGAAAGTGTGAAAACGATCGCCGCCCAAAACCCGACGCGTTCGTCGGCGATGCGGCGGCCCCACGCGAAGATCGACAAGGCGGTCAGCGCGGCCGCGATGGCCGATGGAAAACGCGCGGCCAAATCATTTTGCCCGAATACGCGATAGCTGGCGACCTGCGCCCAGTAAGTGAACGGCGGTTTATCGAATCGATATTCGTCGTTGAAGTAGGGGACAACGTAATCTTGGCGTTCGATCATTTCGCGCGACGCTTCGGAAAAGCGCGGCTCGTCGCGATCGATCAACGGAATGATCCAGGTGCCGGCGACGTGAAAGAGGACGCAACCGGCGAAGAGGAGGAGAAGATTTCGAGTTGTAGGTTGCAAAGCGTGGATTGAAAAATAGCATCGCTTCGAACACAACCGGCAATTTGTTTGAAGACGCGCCGCACCATTCTCATTTGGACGATGTCGATCTTAGCGGGCGCGCTCGTGCTTTGGGGTGCATTCGAGCTGGATCGCCCGGTTCGTCTCTGGCGATACCAGCACCAATGGCGAAATATCCCGACGCTGAGCCGGAACGTAACCCGAGCGACTGATTGGCCGACGCATTTCGCCATCGGTTTGTTAGGCGCCGGCATTGCCTGGCATCGGGGCAATAAGAAATGGACGCGCATTTTTCTCGTCATGATCGCGGCCGGTGCGCTCGCCGGAACGACCGCGCATGCGCTTAAGTACACGACTGGCCGCGTCCGGCCGAATGTGATGCTGGAAAAAACCTGGACGGGTCCGACGAGCGAACAAAACTTTCATTCATTTCCGTCCGGTCACACCGCGACCTCGTTCGGATTTTTCGCCGTGCTCTTCTTTGTGAACTGGCGAATCGCGCTGCTCTGTTTGCCGCTACCGATTTTCGTCGGCTTCACGCGCATTTTTTTGGGCGCGCACTATTTTTCCGATGTCGTCGGCGCCGCGCTGCTCGGCGTTTTGTTCGCCGCGCTGATGGCGCGTTGGCTGCTACGGCCTAACGACTAAAACCTGAAGGCCAGGCCGGCGGTCACGCTGTGATAGCGAAGATCGACATCGTGATGTCCGGTGAAGGTCGGATCGTTGCCGCGGCTGGAAAAGTCGAACGATTCGAAATCGGTGTAACGATATTCCGCGCGAATGCTCCAGTGGCGCGCGAGGCAATACTCGAGCCCGCCGCCGACCATCCAGCCGATTTCGCTATCGTCGGTTGAACCTTCCTCGCGAAAACCGAAAAACGGTTCTCTGATTTCCTGCGCCACTTCCATGTCGCCGAGGGCGAGGCCGCCGGTGGCGTAAAGGAGAACGCGATTGAAGGCGTAGCCGATGCGCGGCCCGACGGTCGCTCGGTAATGCGTCTTGAACGATTGCCTAACGACAAACGCGTCACCGGTGCCCGGACTAACGAATTCCAATCCGCTGTTGAACGAATCGCGCAGGCCGACGAAGTCGCAGCCTGCTTCCACGCCGATGACCCAATTGTTCCATTGGAAGTTGTAGCCGAGAAAAGCGCCGGCGACTAAACCATTCGCATCCAGATCGCGCGAACCGAGGCGCTCGCCGAATGTTTCATCGGAAGGCTCGGGAAACGATTCCCATGCGCCTGTGAGATTGAGATCGAACTCCGCCCTGTCGAAAGCGCCGCCGACATCGCCGCCCACGTAGAAGCCGCTCCAGTTGCACATTTCTGCCGGGGCGGGCGTGGCCATAACGTTCTTGTCGGCGCGAATCGATTCCGGTCCTGCGAGCAAAGTGGCCGAGGCAATGGTCAGCGTGGCGGCAATCAGAAAGAGCGGCTTCATGTGCAGAGGATTAGTTTAGGCCGGGTGAGCGCGTCAAATCGAAATTCCGCGGCTTCGGCTCGGCACCGGCGGAGGGGTGGGATTGCCAAAGCTGCGCTTTGGCGCCGCCGACCAGGCTTCGCCTTTTCTAAAGCGCTTCGCGCGGGCGGTCGAACGGGATTCGAATCTCCTACGTTCGTTAGGCGAAATATGCTGACGCGCCGGTAGGTTTGCCCTGTTGCTTTTGCAGCGGAGGGGGTGGGATTCGAACCCACGAGGGCTTTCGCCCTGCCGGTTTTCAAGACCGGAGCCATCAACCACTCGACCACCCCTCCGAATTTTTACGCGCGCGAGAATTGTGCCATCGCGGGGCGGGGGAGCAAGCGCGCGCGGGAATTGTTCGAACGAACATGCTCGACAAGCCGATATGTTCATGTGAACCTAGAGCGTGGCGAAAGGGAAGGGAAAGTTCCGGCCGGTCGTTAGAGAAACGGCGCAAAGTTTTGATCCGATCCATGGGCGCGGCGCATCGTGGAGCCCGGCCAATCGCTTCGAAAAATTCCACGTGGACGTGCACGATGTCGATCTTGTCGATGTCGATCTTGCAAACGAGGAGCGACCGTCCCGCAAAACACAATTCTTTCGCGACGCGACCAAAACGATCATCGCGCGCAATCAAAGTCCCGACGTCGGCTTCGAGACCAGCATCAATCCGTACCGCGGGTGTGAGCACGGCTGCATCTACTGCTTCGCCCGGCCGACGCATGAGTATCTCGGATTTTCCGCGGGACTCGATTTTGAATCGCGCATCGTGGTGAAGCACGACGCGCCGCGTTTGCTCGAAGCCGAGTTGTCCTCGCCGAAATGGAAACCGCAGTTGTTGATGATGAGCGGCGTGACCGATTGTTATCAGCCGATCGAGCGCAAATTTCGCCTAACGAGACAGTGCCTCGAAGTGCTGGCGAAATTTCGAAATCCGGTCGGCATTTTGACGAAGAACCGATTGGTGACGCGGGATCTCGATGTCTTGTCCGAGCTCGCGCAACATCAATGCGTCGCGGTAAATCTTTCGATCACGAGTTTAGATGTCGATCTTCAGCGCATTCTCGAACCGCGGACATCGCCGCCCGACGCGCGGCTCGATGCGGTGGCACGGCTGCACGAGGCGAAAATTCCGGTCGGCGTGATGGTCGCGCCAGTCATTCCGGGAATTAACGATCACGAGATTCCGAAAATCGTCGAAGCATGTGCGAAAGCCGGTGCGCGGTTCGCTGGACATGTCTTGCTGCGCTTGCCGTGGGCGGTGGCGCCGCTGTTCGAGCGTTGGCTGGAGGAACATTTTCCAGATCGCAAAGCGAAGGTGCTCGACCGCGTAAGATCGACAAGAGGTGGTGACAAGCTTTACGACTCGCGCTGGCGGACGCGGCAGGTCGGGGAGGGGACGTACGCGAAGCAAATCGAAACGATGTTCGAGGTCGCTTGCCGGCGCGCGAAATTCGGCGAGCGACCGAAATTATCGACCGGGAATTTTCGTCGGCCTAACGAGCAGTTAAGTCTTCTTTAAGGTGACGCGTCCCAGGATCGACAACATCAAACAGCCGCCGATGATGCCAAAGGGCGCCATAAAATAAAAATACCAGTTCCAGCTGCGATCGAGGAGCGATCCGAGCACCACGCCCGCGAGACTTCCGCCAAAGTATTGGAATGAGTCGATCACTCCTGAGGCGAAGCCCGCCATCTTTGCGCCGCCGATATCCATCGCGGCCGCCGTTCCGAGAATTGAGTGGGTCGCATTCGCGGTGAGTGAGATCAGGATGAGGAAAAAAATCGCGGCCTCGCTCGAGTGAAACTGCGCGGCCGCAAGGATAACCGCGGTTTCGATGAAATAGAGTGCAGCTGCCACCGGTGCGCGACGACCGCGAAAAATCTTGTCGGAAATGACGCCGGAAACGAGCGATCCCACGGAAGCGACCACCGGAATCATGAACGCGAGCAACTGGAAACGCGCCGAATTCAAATCGACCTGGTGAACTTCCTGCATGAACCGCGGAAACCATTGGTCGAGACTTTGCCGCACCGAGCCAGTACAGGCGTACGCAAACGCGACGACCCAGATGACCGGGTTGGTCACGATCGTCTTGAAAACGACCATCACTGGCGCGCGCACGTCTCCGCCTTCTTCTTCTTCCGGATTGACTGACGGGAAACCAGCCTGTTCCGGCGCGTCCTTCACAAAGAACAGGACGAACATGGCGATGACGAAGGCGATTCCCGCTGGAGCATAGAACAGCCATCGCCAATGTAGTGGCGGAATGCGCCACAATCCGAGAAAAACAAAACCGGCGAGCAGGGCGGGCCCTAGTTTGAAAATTCCGAACCGGCCTAAGTTGATCATGAATCCGAAAATGCCGGCGAATGTTCCGCGCTCCGTCGGGCGGAACCATGCCGCATTGATTTTCACCATGCCGGGAGCGCCAAACGCCTGGAAGTAGCCGTCCACTCCGCGAATGAGGACGAACAACGAAAGCAGTCCCCAGAATGATGCGGCGCCGAACAGAATATTCATAACGATGGTGCCGGCCGCACCGATCAACATGGCGCGCTTCCCGCCGATGCGATCGGCCAGCAGTCCATTGATGATCTGCCCAAACGCGTAGGCCAACAGCGCGGTTGTGATGATGTTGCCCATCTGGCCTTTGCTGAAACCAAACTCTTTGCTGATCGAGCCGTTCGCGATCGAGAGATTGTAGCGGCACATGTAGAACGAGGTGTAAAGCAGGCCAACGAAAACCCAGTTGACCCCGCGCCGCGGACGAAAGCCGGGCGGATGTGGCACGGACGTGATCATGTGACCGCGCAGAATGCGCAGCCGCAGATAAGATCGACAACTAAAAACGTGTTGAGCTTTCCGCGCGCGCGAAGACCGTGAGCCATGCCACTCAAGATCGACAATCTCCACATCGGCATGCGCGTGCGGCATCCGCGTTACGGCCACGGCGTCGTCAAAGCACTCACCGAACACACGGCCGACATCGCCTTTGATGACGCGCCGCGCACGCTCGATCCGGCATCGGCCGAGCTCGAGGGCGCAGAGGCGACAGCGACTTTGCGCGAATTGGAAATGCCCCTCGCCAGTTTCGTTCGCCAGGTCGCGCATGAAGTCGTCGACGCGCTCGGAATTGAAAAAAAGGACACGATTGTCGAAGGACTCGCGGCGCGCTGGCAACAAGGGACCTTATTGTTGCAGCCGGCGGACAGTTCGCTCCAACCGAAAGACGTGCCGCTGGAAACGTTCTTTCACAAGATCGTCATGATCCGAAACAACCTCCGCGTGCTCGAGCAAAAGGTGAACGCGAGTGACAAGCTGAGCGAAGCGGACAAGTTCGACATGCAGCAATACATCACGCGTTGCTACGGCTCACTCACCACGTTCAATATTCTCTTCAAGAACAAAGAGGACCAGTTCTCGACCAAGTAAGTCCGAGCCGGACAGGCGATAAGATCGACAACTACCTTTTACGAAATCCAGATCGTCTTCTGGTTCGTGAATTCGCGAATACCGACGGCGCTGAGTTCGCGACCGAAGCCGGATTTCTTCACGCCGCCAAAGGGCAAGCGCGGATCCGACGCGACCATGCCGTTGATGAACACCATTCCGGATTCCAATTCGGATGCGAATAATTCCTGTTCGCGTTTGTCGTTGGTCCAAACGCTCGCGCCCAGTCCATAAACGTGATCGTTCGCCATCTCGATCGCGTCCGTCTCGTCGCGCACACGGAAGATTGACGCGACCGGTCCGAAAACCTCTTCCCGAAACGCCGGCGAATCTTTCGGTACATCGACAAGTACTGTTGGCTCGTAAAAAAATCCGGGTCCGGCGATTTTGTTTCCGCCCGTTAGGCATTTCCCGCCCATCCCGATAGTCTTCTGCACCTGTTCGTGCACGCCGTCGCGAATCTGTTCGCTCGAAAGCGGACCGATCTCGGTCGTTTCCTCAAGCGGGTCGCCCACTTTTAACGCGCGCACGCGCTCGACGAACTGCCGCAAATAATCGTTGTAGATCTTGTCGGAAACGAAAAAGCGTTTTGCGGCGATGCACGATTGACCGGTGTTGATCATACGCGCTTTCACACCGGTCGTTAGGGCATTTTCCATGTCGGCGCTCGGCATGACGATGAATGCGTCGCTGCCGCCGAGCTCGAGCACGGCCTTCTTAATTTCGCGCCCGGCCACGCTCGCGACCGCGCTCCCCGCTTTTTCGCTTCCAGTGAGCGTCACCGCCTTCACGCGAAGATCGACAATTACCTTTTCGGCCTCGCTCGATTCGATGAGCAACGTTTGAAAAATTCCCTCTGGAAAACCGGCGCGGCGGAAGATGTCTTCAATTGCGAGCGCGCATTGCGGAACGTTCGCGGCATGCTTGAGCAAACCGACATTTCCCGCCATCAACGACGGCGCGGCGAAACGGAAGACCTGCCAGAATGGAAAATTCCACGGCATGATCGCGAGCACGGGCCCGAGTGGTTGATAACGAACGAAGCTCCGCGCCGCTTGCGTCTGCACCGTTTCGTCTTCCAGAAAACGTTCGGCATTCTCCGCGTAGAATCGACAACCGCTCGCGCATTTCTCGATCTCGGCGATCGCATCGCGCAAGAGCTTCCCCATTTCCATCGTGATGATGCGCGCGAATTTTTCTTTCTCCTGTTCGAGCAGCGATGCCATCGTGATCATCAAGAGCGATCGCTTCTGGAATGGTTCGCCGCGCCATTTCGCGAAGGCGTCGACGGCGCATTGCAGGCGTCGCTCGATTTCGGGCGCGTCGTGCGGTGTAAAGTCTTTCAGCTTCTCGCCCGTTGCCGGATTGATCGACGCAATCGCCATTGTCGATCTTACAGCCGAAGTCCCTTCGGAATCAAAATGCGATCGAGCAAATCGAACGACCACTGCACGAGCAGGGCGAGGATTGCCGCCGGAATTGCTCCCTGCAAAATCGTCGCGTGATCGTTCAAGTTCAGCCCGCTCAAAATTGGTTCGCCTAATCCGCCGGCGCCGATCAACGCCGCCAGCGTCGCCGTTCCGATGTTGATGACCGCGCTCGTTTTGATTCCTCCGAGAATGGATCGCGATGCGATCGGCAAATAGATTTTGCGAAGTCGCGCTCCCGGTTCGAGTCCAAGAGCGGTGGCGGAATCGCGAATCGGTTGTGCGATGTCCTGCAATCCGGTCGCGGTATTGCGCACGATCGGCAGCAGCCCATAAAGAAACAACGCCGTGATGGCGGTGCGCGCGCTGATTCCAAAATATGGCAGCGGCACGAGCAGCGCGAGCAACGCCAGCGATGGAATTGTTTGCACGATGCCGGCGAAACCGAGAATGAGTTGACCGACCGCGCCGCCGCGGCTCGCGAAAATGCCTAACGGAATGCCGACGATGATCGCGAGCAGAAGTGAAACGCCCGCGAGCTGAAGATGACGGATCGTCCAACGCGTGATTTTGTGCGTAAGCGATTCGGTAGTTGTCGATCTTGCGTTGTCGCCAAAATACAAACTCGCCGCCCGCGCGTAATCTTTCGTGCGCTCGGCCTCGGCATTAAGCCGGATCATTTTTTGTTCGTCGATCGTTCCTTCCAGTTTATGCAAGGCCGCGATTGCTTGCGCGGGCATTTCAAAGCGAAACAAAAAGACGGCGTCGTAACGCGGAAAGAAATTTTCGTCATCGTTGAGCACAACGAGATCGAGCTCCGAAATCTTCGCATCGGTCGAATACGCATCTTTGACATCGATCTCGCCACTCTTGAGCGCGGCGTAACCAAGGGCGTGGTCGATTCCGATTACATTGCGAGGATGCAGCCGGTACGTCCTCGCGAGAGGTTGCCAGCCATCCTGTCGATCCAGGAACTCATGCGTCAGACCGATTTTCAGATCGTGATAACGTAAGTCGCTAATCGTGCGAATGCCTAACGACTGCGCACGGTCACGCCGCATCACCAGCGCATAAGTGTTGTTGAATCCGAGCGGTTCGGTCATTCCGATACCGACTTTCTCGAGTTCGTTCGCCATCTCTTCGAAGCCTAACGAATCGCTTCTCTTCAGAATCTCCTGCGCGATGGTGCCGGTGTATTCCGGATAGGCGTCAATCTGCCCACCGCGCAGCGCCTGCCAGACGATGATTGTGCCGCCCATTCCTTGTCGATGTTCCGCGGGAATGTTCGCCTCGATGAGTGTCCGCTTCGCGATTTCGCCGAGCACGTACGACTCGGTGAATTTCTTCGAGCCGACGCGCACGGGCGGTTGCGCGAAAGCAGACGACGCAAGAAGAAGAAGCAACGCGAAAGCTTTCATGCGAACAGGACCGCGCGTTGGGCGTTGATGAATTCGGAAACGAATTCGTTCGCCGGATTTTCTCGAAGATCGACAATCGATCCTTGTTGAACGATTCGCCCTTCGTTCATGAGAACGATGTTGTCGCCGAGGTACGCCGCCTCCGCGAGATCGTGCGTTACGAGCAAAACCGTTTGGTGCAAACGCGCGAAGATTTCCTTGAGGTCGCGCTGCAATCCCGCGCGCACGAGCGGATCGAGCGCGCCTAACGGCTCGTCGAACAGCAGCAGCTCCGGGGACAACATGAGCGCGCGCATCAAACTCACACGTTGGCGTTGTCCGCCGGAAAGTTCGAGCGGGTAACGGCCAAGCAGCGCATCTGGAAATCGTGTGAGCTGACAGAGGTCGCGCAAGCGCGCAGCCGATTCCTGCTCCGGCTTGCCGAGATGCCGGGACATCAAAAGCACGTTTCCGCGCGCGGTCAGATGGGGAAACAATCCGCCTTCTTGAATGACGTAACCGGTGCGCCGACGAAAAGCGTCGATGTCGATCTTGTCGCCGTTAAAAAGAATTTCGCCGCCGTCCGGTGTCGTTAGGCCGATAATTAAACGCAAAAGGGTGGACTTCCCGCAACCGCTCGGCCCGATGAGAACGGTGGTTTTGCCGCGCGCGATCTCGAGGTTCGTCGGCTGCAAGGCCGCGGCCTCGCCGTAGCGTTTGCTAAGATCGACAAGTTCAACCAGCGCGCTCACGTTTTTGTCAGGTCGAGCGAAGTCGAGACATCTCTAACTGAGCTCAATCAGAGATTCCTCGACTACGCTCGGAATGACAAGGGCGCGCTCACGCGCGTTGGTCATGCCACGGTGAAATAGAAAACGCCAAACAAGCGCGCATCGTCCGTCCACAGCTTCTGGAAATCGAAGCCGGCTTTGCGCGCAAGCACGGCGAAACCTTCCGGCGTGTGTTTGTAGGAATGTTCGGTCAGGATTTTTTCCCCGGCCGGGAAATGAAATTGTCGATCTTCCATGTGCACGGTCTGATCCGTCCCGCTAACGAGATACATCTCAATGCGCCCGGCGTTTTCGTTGTAAACGGCGCGGTGCTCCCAATCCGTTAGGCGAAAATCGGCGCCGACTTCGCCATTGATGCGATCGAGTAAATTGAGATTGAATTCCGCGGTCACGCCCGCGCTGTCGTTGTAAGCCGCCTCGATGATGCGCCGATCTTTCTGCAGATCGACGCCGATCAAAAGCCCGCCGCCTTCACCGGCAAGATCGACAAGGCGTTCCATGAATTCGACCGCGGCGGCGGGTTCGAAATTGCCGATGGTCGATCCGGGAAAGTAAACGACGCTGCGGGCCGAAATTTTTCGCGGCAGCGGCAACTCGAATGGCTCCAGGTAATCGGCCGCGACCGGAAGCACTTCAAGCGATGGAAACGTTTTGCGAAAACGCGCCGACGAATTCGCGAGTTGCTCTTTCGAAATGTCGATCGGCACGTAAACGCGCGGGCTCCTTAATTCTTCGAGAAGAATTCGGGTCTTCGTGCCCGCGCCGGTGCCGAGTCCGATGAGCTCAATGTCGGGGCCGAGCGCGGCGGCAATTTCAGCGCCGCGCAAGCGCAGGATGCCGAGCTCGGTCCGCGTGATGTAATATTCGGGAAGCTCGCAGATTTTTTGGAACAATTCCGCGCCGCGCGCGTCGTAAAAATATTTGCACGGAAGAGTGCGCGGCGTGCTCGTTAGGCCGGTGATGACGTCCTCGCGGAAGGCGCGCCTTTCCGCAAGATCGACAATCGACTTTCCGGACGAGCTCACGTGAGGTCGCGCGCCAGACGAATGCCGGTGAATTGCCAGCGCTTTTCGGGTTGGAAGAAATTGCGATACGTTTTGCGAATGTGCGTGCGCGAGGTCGCGCAGGAGCCGCCGCGCAGGACGTATTGGTTGCACATGAATTTGCCGTTGTATTCGCCAAGCGCGCCGGCTTCCGCGCGATAACCGGGGTAGGGCGAGTAGGAACTGCGCGTCCATTCCCAAACGTCGCCGAACATTTGTTGCAGTTGTCGATCTTGCGTTAACGAGTTCGACGGTTGCGGATGAAACGTTTCGCTCTCAACGAAATTTCCGTCGATGTCGATCTTGTCAGCCGCACGCTCCCACTCGAATTCAGTCGGCAAACGCGCGCCTTTCCAATTCGCGAACGCATCCGCTTCGAAATAACTGATGTGCGTGACCGGTTCGTTCATGTCGATCTTGCGGAAGCCCGATAGCGTGAAGTTCCACCATTCGCCGTCGCGTTCGATCCAATAGAGCGGCGCGCGCCATTTTTGCTCGTTCACCGCCATCCAGCCTAACGAGAGCCAAAACTGGGCGCGGGAGTAGCCGTTGTCCTGGATGAATTCGAGATATTCGGCGTTTGTGACCGGACGATTCGCGAGCGCGAACGGCAGGACGAGCGCGCGATGCCGCGGCCCTTCGTTGTCGTAAGCGAAATCATTTCCGTCGTGACCGATTTCGATTGTCGCTTCGTCGAACTCTTCAAATCGCAAAGGCGACATGTCGATCTTTCGCTTGTCGATCTTGCGTTCGCGATAAACGGGATAAAGCGGGTTCTGCGCGAAGACGTGTTTGATATCGGTGACGAGCAACTCCTGATGTTGTTGCTCGTGATGAATGCCGAGCGTGATGATCGGTTCCATCTCATCGAGCAATCGGTCGTCGGCGCCGGAAACAAGATCATCGATGTGCGCGTTAATCGATTCACGGAAACGAACTGATTCGTTCACCGTCGGCCGCGAAATCAAACCGCGCAGATCGCGCCGGTGCATATCGCCGGCAGCATTGTAGTAGGAATTAAAGAGGTAAGCGTATTCCGGAACTTCCGACTGGTAGCCGCTCATCCATTTTTTCAGAACGAACGTTTCGAAAAACCATGTCGTATGCGCGAGGTGCCACTTTGTCGGACTGACGTCGGGCATCGATTGCACGACGCAATCTTCCGGCGCGAGATGTTCCGTTAGGCGGGTCGAGAAATTGCGGACTTCGTGAAATCGCGCCAGCAATTCCTCGCGCCGGCCGGAATTGGTTTCTGTAACAGCAGGCGGGGCGCCCGCAGCCGGCACGGCTGCCACTACAGTGCTCAAATGATGTCGCCCTCTTTCTCGATTTCTTCCTGGCGCGCCTCGAGCATTTGATCGCGGGAAGCTTCCTCGACACCGTCGGTGACCAGATGTTCGCCGACCGTTTCCTCGTTCTCATCAACGCCCGGCCGCGGAACGCGATGGCCGTGATCGTCCGGCGTGACTTCCCATTCCTCTTCCATGCGCGCGGCGTTTTCGTCTTCTTCCGGAGGCGGCGGCGTGGTTTCGCCTAACAACTCGCGCCGGGCCTGGTTCCAATCTTCATCGGTAAATTCGTCGGGATTGCGTTCGTCGATCAACGCTATCTCGCGTGCGCGCTTTTCAATATTTTCGGGAGTGGGCGCGCCGAAGCCGTTGCCATGCACTGTGATTTTGCCCGCTGGCGGTTGTGAATATTCGTTCATACTAGTAATACGAATCCGCAGGGCGAAATGTCCGCACCGCATTTCAAAGCTACCGATGCCGAACTGGCCGCGCAAGTGGGGAGCGCGAATCGCTCTTCGCGTGATTTGCAGCGGATATCGCTCGAAGGCGGCGGCCTGCTGGCCTTTCGCGAATACGGCGATGCGAATGGCGCGCCGGTAATTTTTTGTCATGGCTGGCCGAGCTCGTGCACGATGGCGGAGCTGACTGATGACGCGGCGCGCGAAGTCGGTGCGCGAATTATTTCACCCGACCGTCCGGGAATCAGTGCCTCGAGCTTGCATCGCGAACGCACATTGCTCGACTGGCCGCCGCTCGTTAGGCAATTAGCCGATCATCTTGGCCTCGGCGAATTTCGCATGCTCGGAATTTCCGGCGGCGCGCCTTACGTTTTCGCGACCGCGTATGCGATGCCCGAACGCGTGCGCGCGATCGCGGTGGTGAGCGGCGCGCCACCGATTGTCGATCTTGCCGATCACCTCGGATTGCTGCCGCTCTATCGCTGGATGCTCGCGCTGCATCGACGCAATCCGAAATTGCTGCGCCTATGTTTTCGCATCGCGCGTCCGTTAGCTTCCGTGCGGATGTCGGTGAAGATCGCGCGAAGTCTTTTGCGATTTCTCCAGCCTTGCGATCGCGAAGCGTTACGCGATGTCGCCGCGTTCAATGCGTGTTTCGAGAGTCAACGTCGCGCGTGGCGCGGCGGAGCCGAAGGCGTGATGCTCGACGCGCAGATTTACGCGCAGCCGTGGGGCTTCCGCTTGGAAGATGTCGATCTTCCAGTGCGTTTGTGGCATGGAAAAATGGATCGCACCTTTTCGTATCGCGTTGCTGAAGAGGTCGAGAAACGTTTGCCGAACGTGAAAGCGCGTTACGTCGAGAACGCAGGGCACTATTCGTTACCGATTCGGAACATGCGCGAAATTTTGATCGATTTGCTCGCGGCCTAATTCTGATCTGGGGAACGCAGGCCGCTGGCCTGCGGGCGATGGCGGCTCGCCATCGCGAACTTTTAAGAGGTTTTCGGCGAGCCGCCGAAAACAACAGGCCAGCGGCCTGTGCTCCCCAGAATTGCGTAACGCGCGTCGTCACGTAAAGAAACGCGTGGAAGATTTCACCGCCGGCGCCATTCAAAACCAGCCGTCGCGCCGCATCGCTTCGTTAGGCCCGGAGTGGGACGCGCGCATCAAGGCGCTCGTGCAAGAGTGGGGCGCCGACACAAATCCGGAATTGATCGAGGAGATGATCATCACCGCGTTGAAAATGGCGCGCGATAAAATGTCGGTCGCGGATTTGAAACTGACCAATCGCTCGCTCAAAGAGCTGCGTTACGCCGCGAAAGTTTTTGCGCCTTACTCGCGCGTGCGCAAAGCGGTCGTCTTCGGGTCGGCGCGGGTCGCGGCAGATTCGCCTGAAGCGAAAGTCGCGGAGGAATTCGCGCGCCGAATCGTCGCCGAAAAATACATGGTCATCACCGGCGGGGGCGAGGGGATCATGGGCGCGGCACAACGCGGCGCCGGCCGCGAAAACAGTTTCGGCCTCAACATTCGTCTTCCGTTCGAGCAGCGGCCTAACGAAGTCATCGAAGGCGATCCGAAGCTGATTAACTTTAACTACTTCTTCACCCGCAAATTGAATTTCGTAAAGGAAACGCACGCTTTCGCGCTTTTTCCCGGCGGCTTCGGCACCATGGACGAAACTTTCGAAGTGCTCACGCTCATGCAGACGGGCAAGGCGCGGGTCATTCCGGTCGTGTTGTTAGATCGACAAGGTGGATCCTACTGGCAAACGTGGATGGCATTCTTGACCGATTATCTGTGCAAGATCGGCCTCGTTTCGGCGGACGATTTCTCTTTTTTCAAAATCATGCCGAACGTCGACGAAGCGATCGCGGAGATTTTGCAGTTCTACAAAAACTACCATTCGTTTCGCTGGGTCGGCGAACAAATGTCCATCCGACTCAATCACCGGCTCGCGCCAAATGCGATTGTCGATCTTAACAAACAATTCGCCGACATCGTTCGTCAGGGCGAGATCGTGCAGGGAAGCGCGCTGCGTCAGGAAAAGAACGAGCCGGACATTTGGGAATTGCCGCGGCTGATCCTAACGCCGCATCGGCGAAACTTCGGACGATTCCGCCAGTTGATCGACGCGATCAACCTCGCGCCGCTCGCCTAACACGCTAAGATCGACATCTAACTTCGCCCGCATCATTTGCTCGAAGCCGAAATGTTCCTGCGCGTAACGTCGCGCGTTTGCCGCGCAAGTCTGCGCGAGCTTCGGCTCGTTAATGAAACGCATGATCGCGTCCGCGAGCGCGTCGCGGTCGTTAGGCTCGACCAGTAACCCGTTCTCGCCGTCGCGAATAATTTCCGGGACATCGCCGATGCGCGTGGCGATGACCGGGACGCCGGCGGCGAACGCTTCGCGTAAAACAATCGGGGATGCTTCGGTGCCTAACGAGGAAATCGCGAGCATGTTCGCGGCCGCGAGAATGTCGGGGGTGTCCCAGCGAAAACCGAGCATGAGAATTTTGTCGGCGAAACCGGTCTTCGCGATCATCTCGCGCATGCGTTCTTCGCGGTTGCCGTCGCGCGTGCCTTTGCCGACGAAGATGAAACGCGCGTCCGGTCGCTGCTTCAGCACCGTCGTGGCGGCGCTGACCAAACGCATTTGGCCTTTGTCCGAGCGAATCATGCCGATGTTGACGATGAGCGGCGCGTCTGGCGCGAAATTCATTTCGCGACGAAACTTTGCGCCGTCTCCCGTTTGGAATCGCGCAAGATCGACAGCGGAACCTACGACCGCGATTTTCTCGCTCGCGATTTTGTTTTCGGTGACGAGTTTTTGTTTTACCGCGTTGGCGTCGGCCAGAATTTTCGAGCAACCGTATTTATAAATTCCGGCGCGGCCGAACTTCACGATGTCATCGGTGACGCAGCGCGCCCTAACGACCGGCCATCCGAGCAGAAAGGTGGGGACGGCGAGCCAGTGATCTTTCGAACTGAACGTTTTGAGGATATCGATCCTGTGCGCGCGACAAAAATTCCAAATGCGAAACCAGGCGAGGGGATTGAAGCGATGCTGCATGTTGAGCGCGATGACACGCGTGCCGATCGTGTTCGCCTTAGCGAAAACCTCGGTCACCGGATCGCACATGAGCCACGCGCTGTGGCCGTGTGCATTGAGCCAATTGATTTCGAGACAGGTGCGATATTCCTGACCGCCCCAGTTCTCGCTGCTCTCGAGATACAGCAGGTTCATTGCAAGATCGACAATCGAATGTCGGCCCGACTATGTCGATGGAGTCTGCGCCTTTTCCGCGCGTTTTTCGAGAATGTAATCGTGAATGGTGTTGACGCTGCGCAACGCTCGGCCCGCGACTTCCGAATTCGGCACGCTCACGCCGAAAGTTTTTTCCATGCTGACCGCGAGCTCGAGCGCGTCGATCGAATCCAATCCCAATCCGTTAGGCCCAAACAACGGCGTGTCGTCGCCGATCTCTTCGGCCGTAATTTGCAACATCAGATTTTTCACCAGCATCTGTTTGATCTGCTGGCGCAGGTCTGGGTCGGGCATAACGGAGGCGGACTTTGTCGCAGCGACTGACGCGCGTCAACCGCGCAAGATCGACAACTAAACGTTGCCGGTTGGCTCGCTGGGATTGGTGGCCTGATTCGGAGCAGGCGGAGTCGTGACTGTCGGCGGAGGAGTCGGCTGTTGCGGGACAGTTGATTGCGCCTGCTGCACCGGCGTTTCGGGTTTGCCGGCTTTGTGCAGCTCATCGGTGAATTCGTCCTTCGCTTTTTGAAATTCGCGGACGGCCTGCCCCATTCCGCGCGCGAGCTCGGGCAATTTTTTCGCGCCGAAGAGCACGAGAATGATGAGCAGGATGACGATTAAATCCGGCCCTGCCAAATTCATGATGCTGGCGACGAAGTTCATAAGGCGAAGATCAGACCCGATTGTCGATCTTGCAAGGCAATCTTAAGGGCGAACATGTCGATCTAACGCGTGACGAGGTGAAAGAAATTAAAACCGCTGGCGAATGCGGGCGCGTTTACCGAAACTTGCGCGACGATCGTTGCGATAACGATCGCGCCGAGGAGAATGAACGCGAGCGAATTGCGCTTCGCAATGCGTCCGAGCGAATCGAGCACTTGCGCACAAAGAACAAAGAATGGGACGGCCGCGGCATTCAGCAGACGACCCGATGTGAAATAGGGATGTTCTCGCGATGGATACGGGCAGTCGCCGAAATCGAATGCGATCGACAAGAGAACGAGAAAGGCGACAAGGGCGGCGAAACTGAACGCGCATGTCCAAAGAAGTTGGCGGGGAGTTTTCATCATGTTGCGCGCGCACAAACTCACGATGGCGCCAAAAAAAAGAACGCCGGAAATAATGGCGAAGAATGTGTCCGCGGCCGATGAGGCGAGGCGTTGTCCGTGCCAGATAAATTCGCCGCGCCAAAAGCTGGCCATCAGCTCCGAAAAAAATTGGGTCGCGCCGGCAAACACGAAAATCGGATGTGACCACCAATCGCTTATCGGTTTCCGTGTCCAGCCTAACATGTCGATCTTCGCGCGAGAGCCGGTGAGATCGCCGAAGTTGTGAAGATTCCACGCGAACCAGGCGCCGAGCGGGACCGCAACGCAAATCAGAAACGCGATGAAAGCGACTAGCGCCGGCCGCGACATGCGCGCGCGCGCTAAGAACTTGAGCATCGCCAGCAGAATAACGATTAGGAGCGGCAGGTTTGCCGTTTTCGTGAGACAGGTTGCGGCCAGCCCAAGTCCAACGAATGCGCCGTGCACGACGCGCGGCGGGTGCGTGAGCCAGAGCCTAACGAGTGCGAGAAGGGTCGTCGCGAAACAAAGTGGCGACAGCGCGTCGCTTTGAATGGAGTAAAAAGCGCTTTGCGGCCACACCGCGAGCAACGCGGTGACCGCGATCACAGGTAGTTGTCGATCTTGGAACAATGCAGCGGCAATGCGATAACCGAGCCAGACGAGCGCGGCGGCGAAAAAAATGTTGAGGAAGCGAACGCAGTAAAGCAACGCCGCGCCTTCGATTCCAAAAACGCGGCCGAGGTCGAGCCACATCCCGGCTAGCGCGTAGTAAAGCGGCGGCTCACCTGATTCGTGATTGGGCCGCGATTGCCAGATCGGGATCGCTTGCTCGAGAAGCTGGTCGCGTTCGTTAGGCGGCAAAGTCCAGCTCGGCGGCGGATACGCGCCGCCATATTCGTCCGGCTTCAGGAAATATTCCGGCGAACTGTCGAGCGCGAAATATTTCGCTGACTCGGCGCCGAAATTTTCCAACGAGCGCGGCGGCGAAACACGCGCGTACTTCAATACAAGATCGACATGTGCTTGTTCGTCCACGTTGTTGAAAAACGGAAACGCCGCGGAAAAAATAAAAACGCGAATGGCCGCGACGAAAGAACAAATGAGCGCGGTCCGTTTCGCGTTCATTGCTGCGATGCGAGCCGTTGTTCGATCACGGTGAGCGCGCCATGCTCGGCGATGCGCGGCGGCGTTCCGCCTTTTTGCAAAAGCGTCTTCTCGATCTCGGCCCGATACGGCGAGTTCGTCTCGAGCACGAACGTCGCACGCTCACTCGTGCTTGGCTCCGGTTTCGGAATTTGCGGTGGATAAAACGAGCGCTCGATTCCGAAGATCGATTCGGAGGCGACGAGCTTTTCGTTAGTCTCGAAGATCAACGGATAGACGAACGAAATCGTGGTCCACACTTCGCGAATTTGGTTTTGCGCGAGGTCCTGCTCGACCGCATCGATGTCGCGACCAGGAATGCGCGACATTTCCAAACCGAGCGGCGGTTTCACGACCACGAGCGTTTCGATTTGGTCCTGCATCGCGGTGCGGACAATTGTGTACGCGCCGCACGTGATGACTGCGAGCAACATTGCGGAGGCGAGGATTCGGTTCGCGGAAACGATTGCGCGGGCCACTAAGATCGACATGAAGAATGCGCCGGCGAGAAAATAGCCGGGCACGCGCACCGGCGCGATGACGTAAAGCGCGAACGCGGCAGCGATCAGAATCAACATCAACAAATCCGCGTGGCTGTCGTTAGTCTTAACGCGAACGATGGCTGCGACGATAGCGATGATCGCGACCGCATACATCACGTAGCCGGTCCACGGCGTCTCCGGAAAATACCAGAGAACGGTGTCGGGCCCGAAAAACTTCGGCATCTCGTGCGCAAAGATTTGCCACCATTGCGCGGGAGCGAAACGCGAGATGAGCCCGCCGGTCTCCGGTTTTTCGAAAAGGACGAAGCGCCAATTCGCGAAGTTGTGAGAAAAGTTCCAGTAGATGACCGGCGCGTAACCGACGAGCGCACCGAAGATCGACATCGTCATCTCGCGAACTCGCCGTCGGCAAAGAAGAACGATCCATAGCGCCGCGATGATCGGCGCGATGATTTCCAAACTCCAAAGGCTCAACCCGCAGATGAGGCCGAAGAGAAATGCGTTTTGTCGCGACGGCTTTGATTCCAGGCGCGCGAACAAAAGCACGAGCAGCGGAATGGAGATGAAATAGAACGCATAGCCTTTCGCCTGGAATTGCCATTTCAAGAGTCCGGGCCAGAGCGCGAAGATCACGGCCGCGATGATCGCGACGCGTTCGTCGTAAAGTTTTTTCGCCATCGCGTAAAAGAGGACGATGCAGCCTAACGACAGCAGAACCGGCACACTTTTGAGGGCGAAAACGCCGACACCGAAAAGCGCGAACGGAATTACGGCGAGATACGCCTCCCACGCGCCCGAGCCGCTGTAGGAAACGCCGTAGAGATAAAATGGAAAATTGCGGCCTTCGAGAATGTGTTTCGCCATCAGGCCGACGATGGCTTCATCGCTGATGACGTGACGTTGCGACAAAAATAAAATCGCGAACCGGATGATTCCGATGACGACGACGAGACCGATGATGAAGGCGTGGCGGCGAACAAAATTCACCGGCACGAGCAAACCCGACCGCGCTAAGATCGACAACTACTAAGATCGACAATCACACGTCATAGTACATCCCGAACTCGTAGGGGTGCGGGCGCAGACGGAGCGCGTCGTATTCCTTTTGTTTCATGTCGATCCAGTTCGCGATGAAGTCGGCGTTGAAAACGTCGCCGCGGAGGAGGAATTGATGATCTTCTTGAAGCGCTTCGATTGCGCCGCGAAGCGAATCGGGCACGCTCGCGACCTGCGCGAGCTCTTCCGGCGGCAGGTCGTAAAGATTTTTGTCGAGCGGATCGCCGGGATCGATGCGGTTTTGAATTCCATCCAATCCCGCAAGCAACATCGCACTGAAGGCAATGTAGGGATTGCACGCAGCATCCGGCGTACGGAACTCGATGCGTTTCGCTTTCGGATTGGCGGAATAGGTCGGAATGCGAATAGCGGCGGAACGATTGCGCGCCGAGTAAGCGAGATTCACCGGCGCTTCGAACCCGGGAACGAGACGCTTGTAGCTGTTCGTGGTCGGGTTCGTTAGGCAAGTCAACGCCGGCGCGTGTTTCAAAATTCCGCCGATGTAAAAGAGCGCCATGTCCGAGAGCCCGGCGTAACCGTTTCCGGCGAAGAGCGGCTTGCCTTCTTTCCACAACGACATGTGCGTGTGCATGCCGCTGCCGTTGTCGCCGTAGATCGGTTTCGGCATGAACGTCACCGTTTTGCCGTGTCGCTTCGCGATGTTGCGAATGATGTATTTGTAATACTGCATTTGATCGCCCATCGATTTCATCGGCGCGAAACGAATGTCGATCTCGGCCTGGCCCGCGGTCGCGACTTCGTGATGCTGGCGTTCGATCGGGATGCCGGCTTTTTCCAATTCCAGACACATTTCGTTGCGCAGGTCCTGCAACGTGTCCGCCGGCGGGACCGGGAAATAACCTTCCTTCGCGCGGATCTTGTAACCGAGACTCGGAAATTCTTCGCGGCCGCTGTTCCAATGCCCCTCGACGCTATCGACCAAATACGACGAAGAATTTCCGGTGTTGGTAAAGCGCACTTCGTCGAAAATGAAAAACTCCGCTTCCGGTCCGAAGAAGGCGGTGTCGGCGATGCCGGTCGATTTCAAATACGCTTCTGCTTTTTCGGCGACGCCGCGCGGGTCGCGATCGTACGGCTCACGCGTGATCGGATCGACAATCGTGCAGATTAACGAAAGCGTTTTCTCGGCGTTGAAGATGTCGATCCACGCCGTCGAAGGATCGGGAATGACGAGCATGTCGGAAGCGTTGATGACTTTCCAACCGCGGATGGAGGAGCCGTCGAAGCCGAGGCCTTCGGTGAAAATCTCTTCGTTATATTCGGTGAGCGTGGTCGTGAAATGCTGCCAGGTGCCGGGGAGATCGGTGAACTTGAAGTCGATCAACTTCACGTCGTTGTCCTTGATCATCTTGCTGACGTCGGATGCGGTTTTGTCTTTGGCCATATTGTCGATCTTGCGTGTGGAATTAACTAATTAGTTAGGCAAATGAAAACAATTCGCGTGTGGAGGGGACGATGCTGGCGAGGTGAAAGGCGAGAGCGACGCGGCGAATCTCACACCGCGCGTTCGCCGATCTCTTCCGTGCGGATTCGCACCGCGTGTTCCACCGGCAGCACAAAAACTTTTCCGTCGCCGATCTTGCCGGTCTTGGCCGCGCCCACCACGGCGGCGACGGCTTTATCGACGAGCTCGTCCGTGAGCACGACTTCGACTTTCACCTTGGGCAAAAAATCGACGGTGTATTCGCTGCCGCGATAAATTTCAGTGTGACCCTTTTGCCGGCCAAAGCCTTTCACTTCCGTCACGGTCATGCCTTCGATGCCGAGCTCGGCCAGCGCTTCTTTCACTTCCTCGAGCTTGAACGGTTTGATGATGGCTTCGATTTTTTTCATGCAGTGATTGTCGATCTTGCCGTTGTCGATCTTTCTTTCGCTAACCCGCGCACGCGCTTCCTTAACAATCAAACGCGCGCGATGCAATCAGGATTTTGCAAAGGTTACGATTTGATTCCGGAGCCGATGATGCGCGGAGGAATCATGAGCACTTCGGTGCGCACGTCGCCGAGGCCGGCGAGAAAAATTTCCCGCATCGTTTGTTCGCTGAAACGAAAATAATCGCCGGGCGCATTGTGCACGCGGAAGGTGAGCGTGGATTGAAATAACCACCCGAAACGCTCGCGGCCGCGGCCTTTGCGATGAAAGATTCGATTCAGCGGCAGCTCTGCGTAGCCGGGAACGCCAATGACGATGACGCCGCCGCGTTTCGTGACGCGATGAATCTCCGCGATCGTTTTCCAGAAAAATTTGTCGTGCTCGAGCATGGCGTTGCACAACACGGTGTCGAAGCGCTCGTCGGGAAAGATCGACATGTTGTTGGCGTCGCATTGCAAAATCTCGAAATCGCCAAACCGCGCCGGCGCGGTGAGATTGATTCCGATTTTCTCGCGCGCCTGAGCGAGCGATTCCATGGCGAGCAATGTCTTGGCCGACGGCCGCGCGCCGATCTCGAGAACGGCGCCACCGGCGTTGCGCTCCCGGCAAATCCGCTCAAACGCGGCGTAAATGGTTTTGTGCATGCGCGCGGTTCTTTGTTTGATTCGCGATGACACATGCGTGGTAGATTTGCCAAAGAAATTTTCACCGTTTAAAAAGATCGAGATCCAGAATGCCCCGCGATTCCTTCGTTCACCTTCACCTTCACACCGAATACTCGCTCCTCGACGGCGCGATCCGGATGAAGGAGCTGATGAAAAAAGCGAAGGAATTCAAAATGCCGGCGGTGGCGATGACCGACCACGGCAATCTTTTCGGCGCGATCGAATTTTATCAGGCGGCGCGCGAGGCGCAGATCAAACCGATCATTGGCTGCGAAGCGTACATCGCGCCGCGTTCGCACAAAGACCGGCCGAATTCGATGCGCGACTCGGCGTATCATTTCACGCTGCTGGCGAAGGACGAGACCGGCTATCGCAATCTCGTTAGGCTGATTTCAACAGCGCACCTCGATGGTTTTCATTACCGGCCGAGGATCGACAAGGAACTTCTCGCGCAACATCACGAAGGTTTGATCGGGCTGAGCGGTTGTCTGGCGAGCGAAGTGAATAGCGCGCTGCAAGCGAACAAGATCGACATCGCCACGCAAAGCGCGGCGGAATATCGCGACATTCTCGGCCCCGAAAATTTCTTCATCGAGTTGCACGATCACGGCCTCGAAGAACAACGCCTCTGTAATTGTCATTTGCCGAAGATCGCGAAAGAGCTGGGCGTCGGACTGGTCGCGGCGAACGACGTGCATTTCCTCACGCGAAGTCATCATGACGCGCACGACGTGATGCTGTGTATCGGTACCGGAAAGATGGTGGCGGACGAATCGCGCATGCGTTACGCGCCGGAGCTGTATTTCAAATCGCCGGAGGAAATGCGTGAGCTGTTCAAAGATTTTCCGGACGCAGTCACGAACACGCTGGCGATCGCGGAGATGTGTAATCTCGAGATTGATTTCAAGACCTCGAAATTTCCGGCGTATCCGATGCCGGAAGGCGTTTCGCGTGAGAAATACTTGCGCGAACTCTGTAATGAAGGCCTAACGAAACGTTACGGCGACCGCGCTAAGATCGACAATCAACTGCGCGAGCGTCTCGAGTACGAACTCGGCGTGCTCGAGAAAACCGGGTTCGTCAGTTACATCCTGATTGTTTGGGATTTCATCCGCTTCGCGAAAGAGAAGGGGATTCCAGTCGGCCCGGGGCGCGGATCGGCCGCCGGTTCGTTAGTCGCATACGTGCTCAGCATCACCGACATCGATCCGTTGCAATACGGATTGATTTTCGAACGCTTCCTCAATCCCGACCGCATTTCGCCGCCGGATATCGATGTCGATTTTTGCGAAGCGCGCCGCGGCGAAGTGCTCGAATACGTCCGGCAAAAATATGGCGAACGTCGGGTCGCGCAGATCATCACCTTCGGAAAACTGAAAGCGAAGAGCGTGGTGCGCGATGTCTCGCGTGTGATCGGCTTGAGTTACGCCGAAGGCGATCGCATCGCGAAGATGATTCCTAACGAGTTGAACATCACGTTGGAATCGGCCGCAGAGAAGAATGTCGATCTTAAGCGGGCGATCGCGAGCGAGCCGCAAACAAAAAAAGTTTTCGAGTACGGAAAAATTCTCGAAGGCATTTCGCGCAACGCTGGCATTCACGCCGCCGGCGTCGTCATCGCCGATCGCGACCTGACCGAATACGTGCCGCTCTGCCGCGACGTGAAAGGCAACGAAGTCATCACGCAATACCCGATGAATCCGTTGAACGATCTGGGATTGCTCAAGATGGATTTCCTCGGACTGAAAACGCTCACCGTCATCGACGACACGGTGAATTTAATTCGCAAACGCGAGCCCGATTTTTCGCTGAAGAACATTCCGCTCGACGATCTGGCCGCGTTCGACCTCTACAACCGCGGCGAAACCATCGGCCTGTTCCAAATGGAATCCGGCGGAATGACTTCGACCGCGAAGCAATTCGATGTCGGCAAGATCGACGACATCATCGCGCTGATCGCGCTGTATCGCCCGGGCCCGATGGACCTCATCGGCGATTACATCAAACGCAAAAAAGGCCTAACGAAAATCCGTTACGAGCATCCGTTGCTCGAAGAAATCGCCGCCGACACCTATGGCGTCATGATTTATCAGGAGCAAGTCATGGCGGCCGCGAGCAAACTCGCCGGTTATTCGTTAGCGCAAGGCGACCTCCTCCGCCGCGCCATGGGGAAAAAGGACAAGGAAAAAATGGCGAAGGAGCGCGCCAATTTCATCAAAGGTTGCGCGGAGACGAACAAAATTCCGGAGAAGAAAGCGAACGCGATTTTCGATTTGCTCGAAAAATTCGCCGGCTACGGATTCAATAAGAGCCACAGCGCGGCTTACGGCGTTGTCAGTTATCAGACTGCGTATTTGAAAGCGCATTATCCGGTCGAGTTCATGGCCGGGTTGCTGAGCAACGAAATCAACAACACCGAAAAAATTTCCGTGTTCGTCGGCGAATGCAAACGCATGGGCATTCCGATTTTGCCGCCGGACATCAATCGCAGCTCGCTCAAGTTCACGCCGGAGCCGCACGAAAACAAAATGGCGATCCGTTATGGACTCGCCGCGATCAAGAACGTGGGCGAAGCCGCAATGCAATTGTCGATCTTAGAACGAGACCAAAATGGCGATTTTAAATCGCTGGAAGATTTTTGCGGACGCCTCGGCAATCGTCTCGCGAACAAAAAAATGCTCGAAAGTCTCGTCAAAGCCGGCGCATTCGACTTCACGAAATGCGATCGCGCCGAGCTTTTCGATTGCATCGACGAATCGCTTTCCGCCGCGGCGATGGCGCATCGCGATCGCGCCGCCGGACAAACTTCACTCTTCAGCGAAGAGCATCATGCGCCGATGAAACGGAAACGGATTGTGAAGCCGTGGAGCGATCACGAAAAGCTCACGTTCGAAAAAGAATTGCTCGGTTTCTACGTGAGCGGTCATCCACTGGACGCATATGTCGATCTTTTCGCGGCCAAAAATTACCAAACGATCGCTTCGTTAGGCGAAATGCAGGACCGCGCGACCTTCAAAGTTGCCGGCGCGCTCACGCAGATCGAGCGCAAGTTCACGAAGAAAGAGGGGAAACCGTTCGCGGTGATCTGGCTGGAAGATTTGACCGGCACGTTGGAGATCGTGATTTGGAACGACGTTTATTTGCAGGTGGCCGAGGCGCTCATGACCGGTCGCGTGGTGGCGGTGCGCGGAACGCTCGACACGCGCGGCGAAACGCTGCGCGCCATCGCGCAAAATGTGAAAGTCGTTAACACGGCGAAAGCGAACGGATCGGCGAACGGGAATGAAAGATCGACATCTTCATTGGCGCAGGAGTCGCCGGTGCTTTTGCGTTTTGCGCCGGAAGCGACCGCGGATGAGTTGCGCGAAGTGCAGCGCATTCTCGCGAGCTCGCCCGGCCGGCGTCCGGTGCAATTAATTTTCGCGAGCGCGGTCATCAAAGCGGCGCCGAATTTCGATGTCGATCTTACGAACGAGCTGGAGCAAAAACTTTCACGCTGGCTCGTGGCCGCGAAATCCGAGCGCGAAGCTATTTCGCCGGAATCGTGATCGACAAGGTCTCGTTCGGTTCGTTAGGGCAAAATAGCCGATAGGTTTTTTCCGCGCTCTCGCTCCGGAGCGTAATCTCGGAAATGCCGGTGAAAATACTGCCGCGCATTTTGATTTCGTCCACTTTCGCCAGCGGCGGCGCGTTTTTGGCCAGAGCGACGATGTCGACGCGATTGACGCAATCGGTCGCGACCGTTCCAAGGCCAATCGTTGTCGTCGGCTGCATGGAGATGTCGATCTTTTGCGGATCGGAAAAATTGGCGACGCCGTTGAGCGAAATCGCGGTCGAGTCGGAACCGAGAGTGAGACCAGCGAACGATGCCGAGCGACCATAGAAATCGAAATGACCGTGACCTGGAATCGGCGGAAAGAACTCCTGCGAATACTGCGCGAGATTTTTTGCCGCGAACTCGACCGTGCCGCGCAATCCCTGTTCGCCTAACATGTCGATCTTGCCTTCCACGCGCAGGAAGTCGTCCTTCTGCTTGAAATTGAACTCCGCGATGTCGGCAATGCCGTCGGCGATATTCAAATCAAGCTCGAACAAATCGACCGGCCAGCCGAATAACTTAAGTGAGGTTCCGCTGGCGGAAATATCGCCGCTGAGCTTACGCGCGTGCGAATCGATCGTGCCTTCCACCGTGATGGCGCCGTGAAATTGGTCGCGTTTGCCGCCGAAAAGGTTGGCGAAGTCGGCGACGTCGTTGATTGCGCTGGAAACGTTCGCGTGAAAATCGGCGGTGAGCCAATCGCTCCATTTGTTAGGCCATGGCGCCTCGCCGCTCAGCGTCAGCTCGTTTTTGCGCTGTTTAATGTAGACCTGCTGGATGTCGATCTTGCGATTGTAAAACGAGGCGCCGAGCATGATGACGTCGGCCTGCCGGTCGCGCCACGCCGGCGCGCTCAATTCCGTCCAGAGCGAAGCGGTCGCGCGCGAAGCATCACGCGGATCGCCGCGATATGTGAATTTCCCCGCGCGCAATCGTCCCGAAATGCGGTCGGCCAGTCCGACCGCTTCGGCCGTTTGCGAAAGCGAAATGTTTGTGGCCGACGCGGCGACGACCCAGTTAGGCGGTTGCGTTCGCCAATCGGTGGAAATGTCGCCCCGAATGTTGCCGCCGAAAGCATCGAGATCGAATTCGGTCGCGACATTGCGTTTGCTCAGCCGGCTGAGATCGAAGGTGAGAGATTGCAGGTCGAGCCCGCGGGTCAAACCAAGACCGGCGAGGGTGAGATGATTTTCCTGCCAGCGTGTGCTGGCATGCAATTGCGAGAATGTTTGCCTAACGAGCGGGGACGCGATCGTGATCTCGTTCGCGCTGAAGCGGCCGGGCTCGACTTCGCTGAACGAGAGCGCGCCGCCGCGAATGAGCGCGACCACGGCCTCGTTCTCAACCCGCAAGTCGAATTTGTCGATCTTCGCGCTGCCCGGGAAAAGTCTCTGCCAACTCGACCAGACCCGCTCGGGAAAATCTTTGCCGCCGGCATTGCGATGAATTTGCAGGTGTAGATCCGAAATGGTGACGTCGCGCAAAGCGCGGTCGCGCGTTCGCAGCAGGATGCGTTTGAAATTCAGCCGCACGCTCATCTGCGCGGCGCGGGCGTCAATCCGAAATAGCGCGTTCGGTGCGCTCGTTAGGCTGACATTGTGCAAAACGACGGGGCGCAAAAACGGCGCTTCCACCTTGTCGATCTTGACCGTGAGTTTTTCGCTCCGTGCGGTCCACCAAATCCAGGCGCGAACGCCATCGGCCACGAGCAACGGCGACACCGCGAGTGCGATCAGTGTCGCGGCAATGGCGAGCGCAAGGATGATGCGATGCTTCAGAGGCATAAAGGCATTGTAGGGCGGCGTTTCACGCCGCCGTCGGTTGATGGGATGCTACAAGCCCAATCGAGTACGGCCACTCGTCCCACTGGGCGATCAGTCCAGCACGAACCGGGTTTTCACGAATATAAATCCATTTTGATTGTATCGATTCCTCACTCCGCAGCAATCGATCGAAAACACCGTCCTGCCATTTCCACTCGGCATTGGCTTCGCGCCTAACGAAGCGTTTCAGACCGGCGGTGAACTGGGTAATGCGATCATCACGGTCGCGAACTGGCGCTACCAGCGCATGAATGTGATCGGGCATGACGGTCAACGCGATGGTGGACCAATTTTTATTTTCGTCGCAGAACTGCCGGACAATTTGGAAAATCCTTTCGTTAGCCAAAACCGATTTCCGCTGGCTCACGCAAATTGTAATGAAGTAGATCACACTCTGGTCCCACGGCAACCACACCGGAATACGCGGCGGACGAGCCATCCGCCGATGGTGGCGGCCAAGATGGCCGCCCTACAAGTTTTAATCTTGCTTGCGCTCGCTGCCGAAGACGAGACGTAACGGCTGCGGCGTGTGCACACGCGCTTCGAGTTGCTGCTGCAAGGCGCGCTCGGCTTCGGCGGGCAAATTCGCCTCCTCCGCTTTTTGCCGCGCGAGCTGCGGCAAGATCGACAACTGACTTTGGACGTCGGTCGCCGAGATGCGATTCCAGTAACCGTTTTCGAGCTCGAGCACGTCCATCTGTTCCTGTTCGATTCCGAGAATCTGCGCGTGCGGCACTTGCACGACGATCTCGTTAGGCCGGAGATCCACCGCGACGTTGCCGCGCAAATCGAAACCGGCTTTGACGTTGAAGGTGCCGTGAAGTTTCACCCGTTTTGCGCTGCCGGCCCAGGTGTTCTGAAATTCGTGGTCGACTTCCACGCGCCGGGACAAGATCGACAACTCACTCGTCTGGGTCGTTTGCTCGAGATAGACGCGATTGTTGATCGTGATGCGCGGTTGCAAATGCGCGACGTCGACGAACGCATTTTTCAAATCGCGCGCAACGCGTTCGCTTTCCCCGACGCCGTTGTGCATCGCGCGCAGCGGCCAGGTTTCCGTCCGATAAAAAATAAAAGCGAGGAGCAACGCCGCGATCAGGACCACGAGCGTGAAGGCGATGGGCCATGAGATTCGGCCGGATTCTTTCACTCCAAAAAAGTACCGCCCCCCGCGCCCGATGGGCGCGAAGGGCGGCTGTTCCCCCCAGAACAATCGTGGAAAACTGCGCGCTTAGTAACCGACCTTGGGGGGAGTGGCAACAAAATTCTGCGGAAACTTATCAGGCGAATTCACACGATTGCAATAAATTGCTGCCGCGATAGTCGATTGTCGATCTTGCATGCTCACGCAACTGCAACTGAGAAATTTCCGCTGCTTCGAGTCGTTAGCGCTCGAGCTGGACGCTGGATTTACGTTTTTCATCGGGGGAAATGGGGAGGGGAAGACTTCCATCCTGGAAGCAGCTTGCGTGCTGCTTCGACTGCAATCGCAACGCACGTCCACTTTGTCTCCGCTGGTGCGGGTCGGCGCGAAGGCGTTTGCGGTCCGCGGCCGGTTCGACGAACACGCGCTCGAGTTCAGTTACGGCGGTCTGCATCGGCGTTTGAAATTCGACGATGTCGATCAACGCACCGCCACGGAGTATTTACGGCTCGCGCGCGTGGTTTCGTTCGCGAACGTTGATATCGAGCTCGTGCGCGGCGGCTCCGATGCGCGCCGGCGTTATCTCGATTTTCTCGGAACGCAGATCGAGCCGACCTATCGATCGACTCTGCGCGCCTACGAACGCGCGTTGCGTTCGCGGAACGCATTGCTGAAATCGGCCACGCCTCGGACGCGCGAAATCGCGGCCTATGACGCGCCGCTGATTGAGAATGGAACGCGATTGCGCGACATGCGTGCGACGATTGTCGATCGGCTCGCGCCGTTCGTTAGGCAGGCACATCACGAGATCAGCGTGACCACGGAAAAGATCGACATCTACTTTTCGCCGGGCGCGGCGGAAGATTTCGCGAAGGATCTGGCCGAGTCGCGCGAGAAGGAATTGCGTTTGCGCCAGACCGTCGTCGGCCCGCATCGCGACGATGTCGATCTTTTCGTTGATGGAATGCCGGCGAACAGCTTCGCGTCGGAAGGACAGCAGCGAACGCTCGCGCTGGCGCTGAAGATTGCGCAGGCGCGTGTGTTCGCCGCGAGTGGTTCGTCGCCGCTGTTGTTGATCGACGACATTTTCGGCGAACTCGATCCGGACCGGCGCAACGCATTGTTGCGATCGCTACCTAACGAATCGCAAAAACTGGTGACCGCAACATCGTTGCAATGGCGCAAAGATTTCGCCGAAGGTCACGTCTTCGAGTTGCAAGATCGACAATTGCATTTGCGGTAAATCACTTGCGCGATTTTGCGCGCGGCCTTCTAGTTTCGCGTGAGGGATCTCGGGAAAGGGAAGGAAAGTCTCGCGGGGAAGCTGCTGGTGGCGCACCCAAACATGCTCGATCCAAATTTTCGCCGCGCCGTTCTTTTCATTTCCGCGCACGAACCGGATGAAGGCGCGCTTGGCGTCATCATCAATCGCCCGCTCGAAAAACACGTCGGCGAACTCGTGACCGAATTGCCGCCCGAAGGTCTCGCGGACGTTCCGGTTTTTCTCGGTGGCCCGGTCGGGAAAGACAAACTCATGTTCGCGGCATTCGAATGGGAAAATCCGAACGCGCTGAAAATCAATCACAGCGTTACGGTTGATGAGGCGAACGATTTGGCGACAACCGATCCGAAATCGATTTGCGCCTTTGTCGGCTACGCCGGTTGGAGCGCGGGCCAACTCGAAGCGGAGATGAAACAAAACTCCTGGGTCTTGCAGAAACCGAAACGCGCGATGCTGAAACGCGAACGGTTACCGAAGTTGTGGTTCGAAATCATGCGCGGACTCGGGCCGTGGTTCAAAATGCTCTCGGCTGCACCGGACGATCCGTCGCTGAATTAATCGTTGATGCTTTGGAGCGTTTAGTCGTTAAATCTCACGCTTCATGATCATCGGCGTTCCAAAAGAAATTAAAGAGCAGGAGCAACGCGTGGCGTTGTTGCCTTCGGGAATAAAACAACTCACCGCGCGCGGTCACAGCGTGCTCGTACAGAAGAATGCGGGTGTCGGTTCAGGTTACAGCGATGAGGAATACACCGCGGCCGGCGCGGAGATTGTCGATCTTGCGCAGGATGTGTTCGGTCGCGCGGACATGATCGTGAAAGTGAAGGAGCCGCTCAAGGCGGAGTTCCCGCTTTTGCGCAAAGGACAAATCCTCTTCACCTATTTGCATCTGGCCGCGAGCAAACCGCTCACGGAAGCGTTGCTGAAATCGGGCGCCACCGGCGTCGCCTACGAAACAATTTCGGTCAACAACAAGCTGCCGTTGCTCGAACCGATGAGTGAGATCGCGGGACGCATGGCGACGGTGATGGGCGCAAGTTTTCTCGCGAAACATAATGGCGGAAGCGGGGTCTTGTTAGGGGGCGTGCCGGGAGTGTTGCCGGGGCGCGTCGTTGTCCTCGGCGGCGGAACTTCGGGCGTAAACGCTTTCCGCATGGCGCGTGGGCTCGAAGCCGACGCGACGATTCTCGATGTCGATGTCGAACGTTTGCGCTTTCTCGATCTGGTGATGGATAACATCCGCACGCAATATTCTAACGAAGCGAATTTGAGCTCGCTGATCCCGGACTGCGATCTGCTCATCGGCGCGGTGCTCTTGCCGGGAGCGAAAGCGCCGAAGCTGATCACGCGCGCAATGTTGCGACAGATGAAACCGGGCAGCGTGTTTGTCGATATTGCGATCGACCAGGGCGGTTGCGCCGAAACTTCGCGGCCGACCACGCACGACAATCCGGTGTATGTCGAAGAAGGCGTGACGCATTATTGCGTGGCGAACATGCCCGCGGCTTATTCGCGGACGGCGACGCAAGCCCTAACGAATGTCACCTTTCGTTATGTTCAACTCCTCGCCGATCACGGTCTCGAAGGCGCGTGCAAAAAAAATCCTGCGCTCACCGGCGGCATCAACACACGCGAGGGCAAACTCACCTGTCAGGCGGTGGCGGACGCGCATGGGATGAAATACGACGCGCCGTTTTAAAAATTCGCGCAAGACCAAAATCGTTGCTTGCTCCGATTCCACATTGAACTCAGGTTGAGTTCGCAACACCAACACTATGAAGAAATACATCTGCATCCTGGCCGGCGCCGCATTGCTTGCGGCGTGTGAGCAAAAAACCGAAACGAGCACCACCACCACCAGTCCGAGCGGCAGTCCGTCGACTACCGACACGACTACGACCACGACCACTTCACCGGCCGCTTCCGCTTCTCCGTAAAATAAAAACGACGCTCGTCCGTCCAAGTCCTACAATGAATAAACTTATCTGCATTTTAGCCGGCGCTGCGCTTCTCGCTGCGTGTGAACAAAAAGAAACCACGGTAACCAACCCACCGGGTGAGAAAAAAGAGAGCAACACCACAGTGGTGAAGGACAAGGAGCCATCAGGCGGCTCGTCCAGCTCGAGCTCGAGCACAACCACCAGCTCGTCGCCAGGGACCACCACCACCACCAGCTCAACCAGTTCTTCACCGTCCGAGCACTAAGCGCTTCGACGTTTCATTCGCAAAATCTTCCCGCGAGTTCGCTCGCGGGAAGATTTTTGCTGTACACACGCAAGATCGACAATCGTTAGATCGACATGTACAACGCCGGCATGAATTGGCTCGGACTAAACTGGATCTCGGTCTTGTGCGCCGGCGCCGCGGGTTGGGTGCTGGCGGCGATTTGGTACTCGATGCTCTTCGGCAAAATTTGGGCGCGCGAACAGGAACGCCATCTCGGCCGACCCTGCGGCGCCGGCCGTTCGATGGGATTGATGCTCGTGAGCACATTCGTGCTCAACGTCATGATGGCGGCGGCGATGGCGTATTTAATCAAGCGCACCGGCTTCGCCGATATGAATCACGCGATCAAACTCGCGGTCGCGACCGGAATCGGTTTCGCCGGTGTCGCGCTCACGATCGTTTCCGTTTGGGAAGGCAAACCGACGAAAGTCTGGTTCATCGACACGAGCTATTATTTTCTAAACGCGATTTTGACGGCGGCAATTTTGATTCGCTGGCCCTGAAGCTTTCTTTTCCGAAATCGAAACGGTTGACGCGCACAACCGAGTTTGCGCGCGTGCGCAATGATGGCCGCAAGATTCGCGGCCAACTCATTTCCATCGGCGTGTTACATGTCGATCTTGCGCAGACGCGCGCGGGATTCGTGACCGCGCGAAAAATCGGCGGCGCGGTCGCGCGAAATCGGCTGAGACGCCGTTTGCGTGAGATCGTGCGCAAACATCAAAACGAAATTATCGACGGAACATGGATGGTCGTGATTGCTTCGCCGAATGCGGCAAGATCGACATACGCCGAACTCGAGGCCGAGTGGTTGCGTCTGGCCAAGCGCGCTTCTATTCTAGCGGCCTGATGCGCGGACTCATTCGCATTTTCATTCGTATTTATCAGGCAACGCTCTCGCCTTTGCTCGTCGCCATCACCGGATCGGGTTGCCGATTTGAACCGACGTGCTCGGAATATTTTTTGCAGGCTGTGGAAACGCACGGAACGATGCGCGGAATCTGGCTGGGATTAAAACGGATCGCGCGTTGTCATCCGTGGGGCGGGTGTGGGAATGATCCCGTGCCGGCAGTTGTCGATCTTGCGTGATCGCAAATTTTTATGGACCGAACTGCATGGATAGCTGTTGTGCTTTGCTCGCTCGGGCTGGTGGGCTGGTACGTTTACGTGGCCAAGCAGACGCAGTCCCAAGCGCAACAACGCGCCGCCATCGCAGCGCTCGCGCCGATTTCTCCGACGCCGCTAGCGTCGGTTAGTCCGCCGCCCCGGGCAACCGCTCCACCATCTCCGACTCCGGCGCCTTCGACGGCGACGTTCGCCGAAACCACGGAGACATTGCGCAATTCCGATCTCGAACTTCACCTAACGAATCGCGGCGGCGGAATCGCGAAAGCGGTCCTGCTCAATCACATCGCCGAAGACAATAAGCACGTTACGTTGAACGAGGGCGATCATCCGCCCATCGGCTTGATCACGGACGACCCGGCGAATCGCGATTTGCCGGAATACAAGCTCGTTAGGCAAGGGGAGGCGATGCAGATGGAATTCGTCACCCCGGAGCAGGTCACGATTCGGAAAAAGATTTTCTTCCCGCCTGACGCGGACAAGAAGGACAACTTCACCGCAGAGTTAGATGTCGATCTTACGAATGGCGGGACGAAGCCATTTGGAAACGCCGGCTATTATTTGTCGGTCGGTTCGTCAGCGCCAATTCACGAGAAAGATTACGCGAACTACACCCGTTTGGTTTGGTGCGTGAACGGTTCGGCCAAAGGTATCGACGTAAATTGGTTCGCGCCGAGCAACGGGTTGTTCGGAATCATGGGCCAGCGACCGGGCCGCGACGTTTACCACGAGAGCGTCAAAGGCGCGGAGTGGGTCGCGACGAGCGATCAATTTTTCACGACGCTCATCGCGCCGCTTTCGACCAAAGCCGACGGCGTTTGGGGCCGACGTGTCGATGTCGATCCTGTGAAGAAAATGTACGGCGTCGAAGGTGCGATGCACATTCCCGCTTTCGATTTGCCGCCGGGCGCATCGTTAGGCGCGAAGTTCGAAGTTTATCTCGGGCCGAAGCTGTATCACAAACTCGCGACGTTGCCGCACAACGAAGCCGAAGTGATGGAGTTCGGCATCTTCAAGATCATTTGTCAGGCATTACTGAACGCGCTGAACACGCTGCACAGTTTTCTCGGCAATTACGCGGCCGCGATTCTCGCGCTCACCGTCATCGTCAAAGCGATCCTGTGGCCGATTCAAAATAAGGCGAACAGGTCCGCGCGTCAGATGGCCGCGCTCTCGCCGAAGATGCAGGAGCTGCGCGAAAAATACAAAGACGACCCGACGAAGATGAATCAGGAATTGATGAAGCTCTACAAGGAGTACGGCATCAATCCGGTGGGCGGTTGTTTGCCGATGGTGATCCAGATCCCGATTTTCTTCGGGCTCTTCACCATGTTGCGGCAGGCGGTGGAATTGCGGAACGCGCATTTCCTCTGGATCCGAGATTTGTCGCAACCAGACACCGTCGGCCACATCGCCGGATTTCCGATTAATATTCTGCCGTTGCTCATGGCCGGCACGAGCTTTTGGATGACGCATCTCACGCCCAAGAGCGGAGACCCGACACAACAACGCATGATGATGTTCACGCCCATCATTTTCGTGGTGTTTTGCTACAACTTTGCAGCCGCGCTCGCTTTGTATTATACAACGCAGAACCTGCTCACGATTCTGCAGCTTTACCAAAACCGGCGCCAACCTCCGCCGACCTTGCAGAAGGTGAGCGCGAAAAAATGAACGAAGAACTCACACCGCAGGAATTGCTCGACGATATCCTCGGATTTCTCGGGTTCGTGGTTGAGATCGAGGAGATGCAGAACGAAGCCGGTAATCTTGTTCTACAAATTTATACCGAGGAGAGCCGGCGCATCATCGGCCGCAACGGTGAAACGCTCGAGGCGTTGCAATTTCTTCTCAATCGCGTGCTGCAAACGCGCGACAAAGACGCGGCGAAGGTAGTTGTCGATTGCGAACATTATCGCTCGATGCGTGACGATCGCATCGTGCAACGCGTGAAGGAATTGGCCGAGCGCGTGCGTATCACCGGCCGCTCGTTGCAACTGGAGCCGATGAATTCATACGAGCGGCGCATCGTACACAACGCTTTCAAAGACGATCCGGACGTTGCGACGTGGAGCCCGGACGATTCGGCGCGCATCAAACAGATCACGCTGGTGAAGCGCCAGCCGAAGAAAGAGCCCGCGACGCAGGAGTAGTTGTCGATCTTAGCCGGCGTAACGCGCAGCTTCTTTCGTCACTCCGACGCGTACTTCAGGCCGCCAGCGGAACTTCTGCAAAAGGGGATTCGGCTTCGCTTCCACCGCATCGGCGATCAATTCGCCCAGGATCGGCGCGAACTTGAAGCCGTGCCCGTTGTCGCCGGTGGCGATGGTCAAACCCGGCCGGCCCGGATCGCGCGCGATCCAGAAGTCTCCATCGTTTGTATCGCAATACATGCAGGTGTGGGCGAAAACGATCGGAGCGTCCGCAAGTTGCGGAAATGTCTCTGTAAGAAACTCGCGCAACTGCGTTTCCTCTTTAGCACCAACGGAGCGATCCTCGGATTTTGCCGACGCTTCGTGACCAAGAGCGTGAACGCCAATTTTTACGACGCCATCGCCGTTAATCGGGAACCCGTAATATCCGGTCGCGCTGATGTCGGCGCCGAAGACGGGGAATTTTTCGGCGCGGAAAAGCTCTGGCCGGCTGGGTTTGAGATGAAATATGGGATGGCCGGTCGCGCGCAGGAAATCTTTTGTGAATGGCAGCAGCTGCGGGGTCCATGCGCCTGCGGTCATGACCACCGCATCGGCGAAGAGACGTTGTCGATCTTGCAAGGCAATGCCGGTGACACGGCCATTCTCGATTAAATCCGCGAACGAGCTCGATCCTTGCAAGCGGACACCGAGCTTGGTCGCATGCGAGATCAACGTCGTGACAACGCGCGTTGCGTCCACGTATCCGGCTTCGGGTTCGAAAAGTCCTTCGCAAAACCTGCTCGTGTTCCAGATTGGAAATCGCCGCTTCACTTCATCGGCATCAAACCGCGCGAATTTGTGACCGCGCCGCGCGAACACGTTCGCTGTTTCAAATTCAAAATCGCCTTCCTGCATCGGCGTGCGCCGCATAAAGAGAAAGCCGACTTCGTGAAATAAGGTGAAACCGAATTGCTGATTCCATTCTCGCCAGAGCGGCACGCAGCGCTCGGCCAGCTCCGTGTAAAATTCGTCCGCGCCGTAGGCCGCGCGCACCGCTTTGCTGATGTCGGTCGACGCTGCGAGGGGGTGCGGGAGCGGCCCCGGATCGACAAGATCGACATCGTGTCCGCGTTTTCTCAGCGCGATTGCCGCGGTCACGCCGTTAATTCCGGCTCCGACGACCACCGCTCTCATGCGTTCAATTCCAAAATGATTTTTCCCGAGCGTTTGTTATTGGCCCCGTGCGCGATCGCCGCCTGCACGTCGTCTAACGAATAAGTTTTCTCGACTTTCGTGCGCAAAAGTCCGCGCTTGGCCATGTCGAAGATCGGCCCGAACGCGGCCATGCGTTCGTCGGGGGTGGCGTCGTCGTACCACTTATTGATCCAGATTCCGCGAAAGCGCAGATCTTTGAAAATGAGCAAACCGGTCGGCATTTTGAATGGCTGCAAACTCATCGACCCGAAAGTCACCATCGTGCCGCCGAACGCGAGCGCGTTCGCGACGCGCAATGCACTCTCGCCGCCGACGCAATTCAGTCCCAAACGAATCGGCGCGCCGTGCGTCGCTTTCTTGACCGCGTCGCGCGCGTTTTCATCGTCGAGCAAGACCACGTCCGCGCCTTCGCCGCGCAATTCATCGATCAACTCCGCACGTCGCACCAGATTCACGGTTTTGAATCCGAGCTCGTGTGCGATCTGAATCACGGCGCGCCCGGCGGCGGAGTTCGCCGCGTTTTGAATGACCCAATCGCCGCGCGCAAGATCGACATATCCATGCAGGAGTCGCCACGCCGTCAGCGGATTGATTTTCAACATCGCCGCTTGCACTGGATCGATCTCGCGCGGCACCACCACGAGCTCGTTAGGCGAAATCGCGATCGCGTCCCGCCACGTCCCAATGTTATGCGGCAGGATCACGAGATCCCCTTTGCGCACGTCTTTCACATTCGCGCCAAGATCGACAATCACACCTGCGCCTTCCATTCCCGGCACCGCGGGAATTTCTTTGCGCCCCGGATATTTTCCCTCGATCGCGTTCAGGTCCGCGGGATTGATCGGCGCCGCGCGCATCTCCACCACCACTTCGTTAGGCTGCGGTTGCGGCCACGGTTGCGTTTCGACCCGCAAAACCTCCGCCGGATTTCCGTGCCTTTCGTAAACCGCCACGCGTATAGTTTTCTTCATCGATGAATTCCGCGGCGCATCCTGAAGTGACTGTGAACCATCTCCAAACCGGCGCACGCGTCGCGCTTTTCGGCATGATCGTCAACTTGATCTTTGCCGCCGCCAAAATTTTAGGCGGGCTTTTCGGCAATGCTTACGTGCTCATTGCCGACGGAATCGAGTCCGCGCTCGACATCGCCGGCTCGTTAGTCATCTGGGGCGGATTGAAATTTGCGGCGCGTCCGCCGGACGAAACTCACCCATACGGGCACGGCAAAGCCGAACCGCTCGCGGCGATCATCGTCGCGCTTGGTGTGCTCGCTGCCGCCGCGGGATTGGCTATCGAAAGTGTTCGTGAAATTCGCACTCCACATCACGGACCGGCGCCTTTCACGCTCGGGATCCTGATCGTCGTCATCGTGGTAAAAGAAATTTTATTCCGATATGTCAATCGAATCGGTCGCAATGTTGAAAGCACGGCCGTGCAAACGGACGCGTGGCATCATCGCAGCGACGCGTTCACCTCGGCCGCGGCCTTCATCGGAATTTCCGTCGCGCTCATCGGCGGCGAAGGCTGGCAAAGCGCAGATGATTGGGCGGCGTTGTTCGCGTGCGGTGTGATTGCGACGAATGGTTTGCGGCTGCTGCGTCCGGCATTTTACGAAATCATGGACACCGCGCCGCGCGGAGAGATTGTCGATCTTGTGGCAAAGACTGCGTGCTCGGTTCCGGGTGTGGTCGAGATCGACAAGAACATCGTTCGCAAAATGGGATTGAGTTACTACGCCGATCTTCACGTGAAAGTGAATGGCGCGATCTCGGTGCGCGAAGGTCATCACATTGCTCACGAAGTGAAGCGCGCGATTCAACAAGCCGATTCGCGCATCGCCGACGTGCTCGTCCACATCGAGCCGGCGGAGCGAGGTTAATACAATAGCCGTTGTTCGCGCAGCAAGGTGCGCAGCGCGGAGGCAAGTTCGGCGCGGGCGAGAGCGACGTTATTGGAAAACCGCATCAGCCGCCGAATCGCTGCCGGATGCGAAATGCAATAACCGGCCAGCCTAACGAAACTCGTTCGTTGCCGCTCCAGATCGAACAAAACTTCCGGCGGAACGGGCAACGGCTGGCGCGGGGTGTCGGTGATCGCGCGCAGTGACAACATCGGGATGCCGCGCGCAATGCAGGCCGCCGCTATCACTTCCGTTTCCATATCGACCGCGTCCGCATTGTGTTTTTCGCGCAGCGCCGTGCGGTCTTCCGCGGAATCGGCGATGGCGCTCGCGCTGAAAAGTTTTGCGCGCTGCGTACCGTGATTGGCTAACAATTCGGCGGCGCGGTCGAGCAGGCGCCGGTCGGAATAATTTTCGGCGAAGATCAAATCGCCCACTTGCAATTGATCGTGCAAGCCGCCGGCAAATCCGGAACTGATCAGAAGTTTCGGCCGTTCAACGCTGAGGAACTTGTCGATCTTCGCCGCGGCAGCTTTCCCGCCCACGCCCGTGTGCAGCGTCGCGATCTCATCTTTGCCAACCGAGCGCAGCAAATCCGAGCTCTCCGCCGGCAACGCAAACGTGATCGCGATCACGGCTCGATGATTTGCACGACGAAACTTTTCTTCGGCGCGGTCTCCGACGGCGATTCGTTAGGCTTGGTCGATGGCGGCAAGCCCCCCGTGATGGTCGCGAGCGCGGAGCGAAACTCCGCTTCACGATTCGCCGCAAGATCGACAAGTACTCCGATGCGTCCTTTGTCCGGCAATTCTTTCGTCGCGCTGCCGCCCAGCCGTTTTGCAATGGCGACGACTTGATTGGCGATCGCTCCCGACTTGCCGCGAGCGGCCGGAATGGTGATGTCGTTAACGTCGAGCGGCGGCGGCGTGAGCACCGAGCTCGCGGCCTGGCCTAACGACTTGCTTAACTGCTCGCGCATTTGCTGTTCGAGCAGTTTGCGGTTCGGATTGCTCCCTTCGCGATGCGCGATGAAAAGCATTCCGAGCACGACGTTGAGCACGATCAGCGCGATCGCCGCCGCGCCCACACGCAGCGCCATCTTGCGTCCGCGGTCCGCCGTCGCCAGCTCGTCCTGAAAAATTACTTCGCGCGCTTCGCCGCGCGCGCGCATGTGAATTTCGCGCGCAATCGCGAGCTCACGCTGCAATTGCGTATCGGTTTCGAGACGCGCATCGATGGCGGCGCGTTCCTCGTTCGACAAACGCCCGTCGAGATAGGCGAACAATTTTTCCGGGTTCATCCGCGACCGAAAGCGTGACGCGACAACGCGCCGCGCGCAATGCGAACATTCAGCCATCGGTTGCGCTTTCCGCTCGTGCGGTAGAGTAGAGGCGTCGTGGGGGAGGATGCTTCAGCGCAGCCCCGCCCTGGTTGGCGGCGGCGGGCGGCGATCGCGCTCGCGGTTTTTGGCGTATTGCTGCTTCTATTTCATCGGCCGCTCTTATTGAGTTTCGGTCACGCCCTCGCTCTGCACTTTGCCAAAAAGGAAAACCTCAAACTCGAATTCAAAGTCGAGGGCAGCATCTTCACGAACCTCACCATTCGCAATCTGCACGCGATCGCGATCGGGCCGAGCGATGTGGAATCGGTCGATGTCGATCTTGCGCACGTCGATTACGGATTGTTCGGCTTAATTCGCGGTCACATCTCGCAAGCGCTCAAAAATGTCGAGGTCCATTCAGCGCGCATCGTTTTGAATCCGGCGCAGGCGACGTTGCGTCCGCGTCCGCCGAATCCGAAAAAGAAAATCACGTTGCCGGACATTTTTCCGGAACGGCTGCGCGCGCATGACGTCACGATCATCGTGCGCAATCGGCCGAACGATTTTGTGGCGGAACATGTCGATCTTGATTTGAATCCGCGCAGCGCCGGCGCGATCACGGTGCAGAAGTTGCAGCTCGTCGGCGGACAAACGTGGTCGAAGCTCTCCGGCCTAACGAGCTACACAAATCGCAATCTCGTCTTGCGCGATGTCGATCTTGCGAATGGCGAACGCATTCGCGAATTCAATTGCGACGCGTCGCAGTTCGGCGCGCACAAGCTCGCGCTTAAATTCGATTACGTGGCGGGTGAGGGGAGCGTATTGATCAACGGAACGGCACGCGAGAAGCAATCGACGCTCGATACCAATGTGCATTTGGCGGCGCGCACGATCTCGCTCGAATCACTAAACAAGTTTTTCGCGTTGCCGGATGGTTGGATGCGCGGCGAAGCGGAGAAAGTAGATGTCGATCTTAGCGGGTTGGTGAGCTCGCCGCGGACATGGAACGGGAAAGGCGTCGCAAACATCAACAACTTCCGCCAGGAAACGCTTAGCTTCGATCGTTCGACTTTCGAAGTCGTCGCGCAAAACGGCAGCGCGATCTTGCGAACGGGCGACGTTTTTCAGGGGCAAAACGAATTTCATTTGCGCGGGACGGCCCAGTTGCCGGACAACATCGATGAGTTCGGTCGCAACCCGGCGACGATCGAGATTACGTCGCGCGCGCCCGATCTTCGCGCGGCGACCGCACAGAAGCTCGGCGGTTCGGGTGAGCTCAGCGGCAAGATCGACATCGCCAACGCGCAAATGAATGGCGCGTTTACGCTCGCAGCCGATTCGTTAGTCTGGAACGACGGCGCCGCGGACAAAATCACCGGCACGATGACGCTGTCGAAGAAGATGCCGACGGCGAAATCGAAGGAACCGTGGTTCGCCAATTTGAAGTCGGAAGCGAAGCTGACGATGACCAACGCGCGTGTGCATGATCTCGGTTTCGATTCGGGCGATGTGACGCTGCGAAGCGTGAACGATGTTATCACGCTGGAGCGCTCGTTTGTTAGGCGAAAAGAGAACGAGTTCGTGCTCACGGGCGAGTATCGATTGCCGAAAGATTTCGCGGACGCGCCGACGCAACCGGCGAAGATCGACATCTCCCTCAACGCGGTCCAGCTGGGCGATTATTGGGTGCGCGAGTCGGGCGACAAGATGACCGGACCGCTGCAAGTGAGCGGACAGGTGGAATGGAAAAACGGAAACGCGAATGGGCAGTTGTCGATCTTCGGTGCGAATCTGCGCATGCGCGATCTGGCGATCGAGTTCGTGAGCGGTCAATGCATCGTCGCGAACAGCGTGGTCTATCTGAATGATCTCACAGCGAAATTGAACGAGCGCGATCACGTCACGGCAAATGCAGTTGTCGATCTTCGCGCGCCATTTGCGTATCGCGGGAAGCTTGCGGCGAACATTGACGATCTCGCGGTGTTTAAACCGCTGTTGCGCGCGATGAAAAATGAAAATGAGCTCGGCGGTTCGTTGTTAGTCGATTGGGAAGGCAGCGGCGAAGCGAAGACGTTTCGCAATTCCGGAACGCTGCGTTTGATTTTGGACGACGGGCGTTGGGGGAGCGCCGATCAGTTGCAGGCGAATGTGCAGGCCGATTATTCGCCGGACGAACTCGATGTCCCGATCATTTTCATCGGCAGCGACAAGATGGATTTTCAAGCGATCGCGCACGCGGAAGGCGACACGCTTGAGATCACCAAAGTGCAGCTCGACCAGGGCCAGTCGCGTTACGCGTCGGGATTTATTTCGGTGCCGTTCGTGTGGAGAAATCTCGGGAGCGATGCGCCGGTGGTGCCGGCGGATGGAAAAGTCGCGATCAATTTTCAATCGGAGAACCTCGACCTGAAAAAATTGTTCGAGGATTTCGGAATGAAGGCGCCGGCGTCGGGCACCGTCAATCTCAACGTGAACGCGCAGGGGACGCTGGCGAAACTCGACGGTCGGGCCGATTTAAAGATGCGCGACTTGCGCAGCGCTAATCTGGAGAAGTTGGAACCGGCGAGTGTCGATCTTGTCGCAGTCGCGCACAACAATCAGCTCAACATCAGCGGCAATGTGCGACAGGCGAAAATTCAGCCGCTCGAGATCAGTGCCAATGTTCCATTCGATGCGGCGGCAGTCGTGCGCGCGCACGGATTGCCCGATGACACGCCGGTGCGGGGTAAAGTGAGATTGCCACGCACGTCGGTGAACTTCGTTAGGCAATTTGCGCCCGACCTGCAGCAAATTGACGGCGACGCCGCGCTCGATGTCGATCTTGCGGGAACGATCGCGAACCCGGTCCTGACCGGCGCGGGCGACATCACGATCAACGTGGCGCGCTCCATGAACACAACGTTTCCCGCCCTAACGAATTTCAAAGGACGAATTACTTTCGCGAAAGATCAGCTGACGTTGCAACAATTCGGCGGCGAGCTTTCCGGCGGAAAATTTTCCATGAGCGGGGGAGTGCGTTTTCCGAAATTGACGCAGCCGATTGTCGATCTTGCGATTAAAGCCGAGAGCGCGTTAGTCGCGCGCAACGACACGGTGACGGCGCGCGTGGATGCCGACGTAAAAATCAACGGACCGTTCAACTCCGCGACGGTGACGGGCACGGTCGCAGCTACGAACAGCCAGTTCTTGAAAAACATTGACCTCCTTCCCATCGGTTTGCCGGGCCGTCCGCCGCCGCAGCCGCCGTCCTCGCGTCCGGAGTTTTCGTTTCCGGCGCCACCGCTGCGCGATTGGAAATTCGATGTCGCATTGAAAACGAAAGATCCGTTTCGAATTCGCGGAAACATGGCGAAAGGCGGCGCGATTGCGGATTTGCATTTGATTGGAACCGGATTGAAACCGGGCATCGAAGGCATGGTGCGACTCGAGAACGTGGAGGCGACGTTGCCCTTTAGCCGGTTGGAGGTGAGTTATGGTTACGTCTCGTTCGATCCGAGCGACTCGTTTAATCCCAAGATTGAATTGCATGGAACTTCCGTTATTCGCGATTACATCATTCACGTTTATGTCTACGGAACCGCGCTCGCGCCGGAAGCGATTTTTACGAGCGAACCACCATTGCCGCAGGAAGAAGTGATCTCATTGCTCGCCACCGGAACCACGCGTGAAGAATTGACCGGCAACAACAACGTGCTCGCCGGGCGGGCCGCGACCTTGCTCGTGCAACAGCTCTATCGCAAAATTTTCAAGAAGGGCGGCGAAGCGGAAAATAACTCGGTGTTCGATCGTCTTGATCTCGACATCGGACAGACCGATCCGCGCACCGGCCAACGACAGGCCACGGCGCGATTCAAGGTGAACGATCAATTTGTTTTGTTAGGCGACCTCGACGTCACGGGCGGCTTCAAGGGGATGGTCAAATATTTAATCCGGTTCCGCTGATGCGACACGCGCTCGTTCTTCTAATGACGATGTCGATCTTAGCCGGTCGCGCCACGGCGCAGGCCGTCGATGTGACAAAGCCGGAGGAGAAACAAAAAGAGCAACACGCAATCGCAAAGCAGCAGGAGAAAACGGCGAAGCGAACGAACGTGGTCGAGTTCGAAGGCAATCGTGCCTTCAAGGAGAACGACCTGCGGGTGCAGTTGAAAGAGCAGCTGGCCACGCTGGACGAATATGGCCTAACGGCCGCGCGCGCGGATGACGTCGCGTTTTTCCTGGAGCTGTTTTATCGCAAGCACGGTTACACGAAAGTGAGCGTGCATTACAAAATCGAATCGGGCGATCGGCTTCGGTTGATCGTTAACGAGGGCCCGGTCATGACGCTGGGCAATATTACCTTCGACGGGAACGTGCATGAGCCGACGGAGAAATTATTCGAGTTCATCGTCGGACCGACGCGGGAACGTTACTCGAAGCTGCAAAAGAATTTGCCGTATGTGGAGTCGGACGTGCAGGAAGGCGCGAGTCTGGTCGAGCGTCTTTACATCGCGGAAGGTTTTCTCGACGCGAAGATCGACAAGCCGAGAGCGACCATTCACGAAGAGGCGAACACGGTTGACGTGCTTTTGCCGATTCACGAAGGCCGGCAATATTTCTTCGGCGACATCTCGTTCAGCGGAAAAATGATTTACGACCGCGAAAATTTGCGCGGACAAATTGTCGATCTTCTCGAGCAACCGTACACCGATGCGCGCCTGGCCGACATCCCGCGGCGATTGCAGTCCTATTATAAGACGCGCGGTTATTTCGATGTGAAGGTCGATGCCAGCGGCGACCCCACGGCCGCGAGCAATGGACACGTGCCGGTGCGAATCACGATTGCACCGGGCCCGGTTTATCACTTCGGCGAAGCGAGTGTGACTGGCCTAACGAAATTGAATCCGACTTTCGTGACCAAGCGTTTCGATTCGCTCGCGGGCAAACCGTACAGCCCGGACGTGCTCGATGAAAGATTTCGCACGCTCATGCGCACCGGGCTGTTTAATCTGCTGCAAATCAAACCGACGCCCGAAAGCGCGGACACGCTGCGTCTCGACATCAGCGCGGAAGAAGCGAAGAGCAAAGCGTTCGGGGTGTCGGTCGGATACGGGACCTACGAAGGATTTATTGGCGGACTGGAATTTTCCGAGCGCGATCTCTTCGGCACCGGACGCCCGATCACTTTCTCGGCCGAAGTTTCGCAACGCGGTTACAAGGGCGAAATTTTATACGAGGACTATTTCCTCTTCGATTCCGATGTCGATCTTAGGAACCGCGCCGCCGCTCTTACCTTTGATTTCGATGGTTACTCGAAATTCGAGATCGGCGACCGGGTCGAGTTGACCAAGAAACTCACCAAGCAATACGAAGTCGGTTTGATCTTCGCCGCGCGTCACGTCGAAGTCACGAGCGCGGAAATCAAAACCCGCTTTCTCGGCGACACGTCTTACTTCATCGACAGTATCGGATTCACGCAGACGCTCGATTTGCGCGACAGTCCGCTGGTCGCGCCGCGCGGATTTGTCGCGAGCACTACGCTTGATGTCGCGACTGTCGGTCTCGGCAGCGAAGTCGATCTTGTTAGGGGAACCGGACGGCTCGGTTACTATCTACCGTTCGGTCCCAAGCCGCTCACGCCGGGCGTGGTCGAAGACAAACGCGGCACGCCGTTGCAGCGTTGGTTCCAACAATCCGGCCTCGCCTTCGGCGCGCGCGCGGGCGTGGTGCATTCCTTGAATCACAGCGGCTCGGGCGAATCGACCACTTTGCCGATCGACGAACGTTTCTTCAATGGCGGCGCCACGACCGTGCGCAGTTTCGGCGAGCGCGAGCTCGGTCCGCTCGATAAACACGGCAATCCGTTAGGCGGCGAGTTTTACACTGTGTTCAACGTCGAATACACCTTCCCGATTTTCGGCGAACTCCAGGGCGCGATCTTCACCGACGCGGGAAATCTCTCGCCGACATCGGAAAATCCCGGCCTAACCGAACTTCGTTATGCCATCGGCGGCGGCCTGCGCTACAAATTGCCAATCGGACCGATTCGTCTCGATTACGGTGTGAATCCCGATCCGCACGCGCGAGAAGATTTCGGCGCCTTCCATTTCAGTTTCGGGTTTGCATTCTAGACCGGTGCAAGATCGACAAGTGCATTCGGGCGATACGCCGCCGGAAATTCTGCGCGCGCAATTGCACGAGCTTGCGGATTGGATCGCCGATTTTCGTGAAGGCATGGAAAAGTTCCCCGTCGCGCCTAACGAGAAGCCGGGCGCGATCCGCGCCGCTTTGCCGGCGCAGCCGCCGGAGCACGGCGAATCTTTCGACAAAATCCTCGCCGACATCAATCGCATCATCGTTCCAGGAATGGTGCATTGGAGTCATCCGATGTTTCTCGGTTATTTCGGCTGGACCTCGACCGCGCCGGGGCTGCTCGGCGAAATCCTGACCGCGCCCTTAAACGTAAACGCAATGACGTGGCGGACTTCGCCGGCCGCAACCGAATTGGAAACGGTCGTGGTCGATTGGCTGCGGCAATGGATGGGACTGCCTAACGAATTCGGCGGAGTGGTTTACGACACGGCGTCGGTCGGGGTCATGCATGCGCTCGCGGTCGCGCGGGAAGAGGCCGCGCCGGAAACGCGCAAACGCGGATTGACTGGCCGCGATCTTCCGCGCTTTCGCATTTACACTTCCGATCAAGCGCACAGCTCGGCCGAGAAAGCGGCCATCGCGCTCGGGCTTGGCGAAGAAAATGTTCGGCGCGTTCCGAGCGACGAACAATTTCGAATGAACATGTCGATCTTACGCGAGTTCATCGCGCAAGATCGACAATCAGGTCTTCGTCCGCTCGCCGTCATCGCGACCGTCGGAACAACTTCGACCGCGAGCGTCGATCCCATTCCGGAAATCGCGAAGATTTGCCGTGAAGAAAAATTGTGGCTGCACATCGACGGCGCTTATGGCGGCGGATTCTCCATGCTGCCAGAATACAAATGGATCGCGGAAGGCTGGAACGAAGCCGATTCGATCGTCATTAATCCGCACAAGACGCTCTACGTTCCGCTCGATTTCAGTGTGCTTTACGTGCGCGATCTCGAACGATTGCGGCGCGTCTTCACGCTCGTGCCGGAATATTTGCGCGGCGACACGGTCGAAGCGGAGAAAAATTACATGGATTACGGTATCCAACTCGGGCGGAGATTTCGCGCGCTCAAGGCGTGGGTGATCTGGCGCTCGTTAGGCCGCGAGAAAATCGAGGCCTTCATGCGCGAGCATCTGCGACTGGCGAAGTTGTTCGCTGATTGGATCAAGAGCGACAAACGCTTCGAACTTTCCGCGCCGGTAAGCATGGGCGTCGTTTGTTTTCGATTCATCGATAAGATCGACAACGACAAGATCGACATGGTGAATTCCGAAATCGTCGAGGGCGTGAACGCATCCGGCCGCGCCTATCTCACGCAGACAAAATTGAACGGCCGCACCGTCATGCGGGTCGGACTTGGGAATGTGTTAACGACGGAGTCCCATTTGCGAAAAGCCTGGGAACTGATTCAGTCTACCGCCTCCGGTCTCTGAACCGCGGCCGGCAAAATTTCCAAAGCTTATGATGACATTTCTGCGCAAGCATCGCGGCTGGCTCATGACGGTGATCCTGGTCCTGTCGCTCCCGTTCATTTTGTATTTTGTGAAGACCGATTATAGCCGGATGCGCCCGGACTCGGTGGCGACGATCTACGGCCGGACGTTGACGAGCATCGAGTTTCAACGAAACGGCCGGTTGTTTTTCGTGGCGCAGGCGCTCGGGATGGACTCGCTGACGCAATCGCTCGGCGGCGGCGCGCAGGCGAATGAGGCGGCGGTCGCGTTCGCGTTGACGTTGCCGGTGTTGCAGCACGAAGCCGATCAGTTAGGCATCGCGCCGACCGACGCGGAGAAGGCGGACTTTATTAAAAACCTGCGCGGCTTGCGCGGGCCTAACGGATTCGATCCGCAGAAGTATCGCGAGTTTTCGGAAAATATTTTGCCGGCGAACGGATTCAGCGATGCGCAAATTGAGGAGCTGGCCGCGTACGCGTTGTCGCTTAATCGCATGAAAGACCTGGTCACGATCGGCGTTGAGGTTCCGGAAGCGGAGAGCAAATCGGATTACGATTTGCGAAACGGAAAGTTGTTTGTGCAGGCGATCCGTGTGCGCAATTCCGATTTTGCAAAGGAAGTGAAGGTGAACGACGACGACGTGAAGAAATATTTCGACGCCCACAAAACCGAATTTAAGACCGAGGAAAAACGCAAAGTCGAGTTCGTCGCGCTCACGCTCACGGACGAACAAAAGAAATTGCAGGGCAAGGAGCGGATCGATGTTTTGCAAAAACTGGCCGATCGCGCGAACGAGATCACGCAATCGTTAGGCGAGAAGGGCGCGGATTTTCATCAGGTGGCGGCGAAGTTTCAATTGCCGGTGAAAGCGACGGGCGAGTTCACGCAGACGTCGCCCGACCCGCAATTTCAGAAAGACCAACAACTCACGAGCGCGGCGTTTCAACTCAGCGCCCAGGAACCGACGAGCGACGCCGTGCAAACGGCCGACGGCTTCTACGTGTTGCATTTCGCCGGCCTAACGGAAGCGCGGCCGCTCACGTTTGAAGAAGCGAAAGATAAGATTGTCGATCTTTTGAAAAACAATCGCATGCGCGAAATAGCGATGAACAAGGGCCGCACCGCCGCGCCGGATTTGCGCGCGACGTTGAAATCGGGCGCGCCGCTAAAATTCGCGCTCGAAAAGGCGAACGTGAAAGCGGAGCCGGTGGCGCCATTCACGCTGGCGGATGCGTTCGATCCAGCAGCGGCGCTGGAAGGGAACAAGGACCGCCCGAAAGATTTCAACACCATCGCGATGGCGGCGTCGCAAACGCAACCGGGCGAGGTGAGCGATTTTGTGCCGTCGGAGGACGGCGGACTGATGGTGCTGGTGGAAAAACGCGCGGCGCCCGATCCGAAAAAATACGAAGCGGAGCGCGCGGCGTTCGATGAGAAATTGTTGAAGACGAAACGCGAGATTGTTTTCAACGAATGGCTGCACGACGCGCAACGCGAGGCCGGTTTGTTCGCGGGGAACGAACAACCATCGCGTCCGCCGGGGCGTTCCGGCGCGGTCCCGCAACGTCCGGGTGCTCCGCCACCGCCGCCGAAAAAATCTTGATGGAGGGACGACCTCGGTGTCGTCCCAAATTTCTTTTAAGCTTGGGACGCGACAGAGCGCGTCCCTCCAGTATTTTGTTGAAGTGCAGACGCGTGACGAAATTTTCGACGACGCGAATGGCGATCTCGCGATCGGCGAACTTGAAAGCGCGGTCGAAAAGTACCGGCAATGCGTCGATGTCGATCCAACATTCTTCGACGGCTGGCACGCGCTCGGGATGGCGTTGATGAAAATTGGAAAATTCGAGGAAGCCATCGATGCGGGGAAAAAAGCGGTGGAACTGCAGCCTAACGACCAAATCGGCTGGACAAGTCTATCGTTGTTCTACAATCGCGCCGGTAAGATCAAGGAAGCGGAAGCGGCTGGAACGAAGGCGAAGATTTTGAGCTGGGGCGGAAAGATCGCAAAAGAGTAATGCCGCTACAGCTGACGTTCCGCCGATTCGATCTGAAGCTCATCCATAACTGGACGATTGCGACGAGCCAGCAGGCGGGTGGGAAAAGTATTTCGCCGATTGTTTTGCTCGAAGTGCGCGATGAAGACGTTGTGATCGGTTACGGCGAAGCGGCGCCTTCGTTGCGATACGGCGAGAATGCGGACACGTGTCTCGAGTTTCTGCGCAAGATCGACAAGGTACGCCTGAGCTTCGATGACTTGGAATCGAGCCGGCGCTACATCGAATTAATTGCGCCTAACAATTACTCGGCCAAAGGCGCGGTGAACATCGCGCTGGCCGATGGCGCGGCCAAGAAAGCAAAGAAGCCGCTGCATGAATTTCTCGGACTGAAATTCACGGAAGGGAAACATGTCAGCTCGATCAGCATCGGCATTGACGAGCCGGCGGAGATTCGGGCCAAGACTGAAGAAGTGGCGGCGTATCCGATTTTGAAATTAAAGGTAGGATCGCCTAACGATCTCGCAGATCTCGCGGCGTTGCGCGAAGCGGCGCCGGAAAAAACTTTACGCATCGACGCGAACGAGGCCTGGACGACGAAGGAGGAAGCGCTGCGTCACATCGAAGAATTCGCGCAAGATCGACATATCGAATTTATCGAGCAGCCGATGCCAGCGACAAATTCGCCGGAAGATTTCGCGTGGCTGAAAGCGCGGTCGCCGATGCCGATCGTAGCAGACGAGTCGTACATGAACGCGGGCGACGCCGAACGTTGCGCGGAATGTTTTCACGGCGTGAATGTGAAGCTGACGAAAACGGGCGGCGTGATGCGCGCGCTCGAAGCGTTGCGCGCGGCGCGACGACTCGGGTTGAAGACAATGATTGGGAGCATGGTGCAATCGAGTATTCGCACTTCCGCCGCTGCGCATTTGGCCGAGCTGGCGGACTGGCTCGACCTCGACGGCAATTTGTTAGTCAGCAACGATCCATTCCGCGGCGTGACAATGCAGAATGGAATTCTTTCATTCGCCGACGCGCCGGAACCTTTCGGTCTCCAGGTCGCGCCGCGCGAATAAAGATGTCGATCTTACCAGATCGTTACGCGCTTGTCCGGCGGGCGCACCATCGGGCAACCATCCGGTAAATCGAACGCCTTCTGAAATTCCGGCGTGTTCGAGAGCGGACCATTGCAGCGATATTTCGCGGGCGAGTGTGGATCGGTGATGAGGCGCAACTTCAGCACTTCGTCACGAGTATTCGCGCGCCAGACTTGCGCCCAGCCGAGGAAAAATCGTTGTTCGGGAGTAAACCCGTCGATCTTTTCCTGCGGTTTATTCGCGAGCGCTTTTTTCAACGCCGCGAATGCGATCTTCACGCCGCCATCGTCGGCGATATTTTCACCCTGCGTCAGTTCGCCGTTGATGTGCAATCCGGGCAACGGCTCGTATTCCGAATACTGCTTCACGATTTTGGCGGCGCGTTCCTTGTATTTCTGCGCCGATGCGGGTGTCCACCACTCGCGCAAATTCCCGACTTCATCGTACTGTCGGCCCTGGTCGTCGAAGCCATGGGTAATTTCGTGCGCGATCACGCCACCAATGCCGCCATAATTCACTCCGTCGTCGCCGTCAGCGAAGAAGAATGGCGGTTGCAAAATTCCCGCCGGAAAGACGATCTCATTGAGATTCGGATTGTAATACGCGTTCACCGTCGGCGGCGTCATGCCCCATTCGCTGCGATCGACCGGTTTGCCGATTTTCTTGAGCAAACGATCAACCTCGAACATGGAGGCGCGCATCGCGTTCGCGAAATAAGAGCCGCGCTCGATCTTGAGCGCGGAGTAGTCACGCCACTTGTCCGGGTAGCCGATCTTGACCGTGATGGCGGTGAGTTTCTTCAGCGCGGCCTGCTTTGTCTTGTCGTCCATCCAGGCGCAATTCTTGATTGCGTCGCCCATTGCGCCGCGAACATTGCCGACCAATTCATCGGCGCGCGCTTTCGCCTGCGGCGGGAAATAATCGGCGACATAGAGTTTGCCGAGCGCTTCGCCTAACGACGAATCGGTGGAAGAAATCACGCGTTTCCAGCGCGGCTTCAGCTCCTGCGCGCCGGTCAGCGTTTTCCCAAAGAAGTTGAAATCTTCATCGACAAATTCCTGGGAGAGCTCGCTCGCGCCCGCGTGGATCAAATGCCAACGGAAATAATCCTTCCAATCATCGATCGACGTCGTGGTGAAAACTTTATTGGCGCCCTTGAAGAAGTCAGGTTGGCCGACATTGATATCGCCGGCGTCGGCCAGGTTTAGTTCCTTGAAATAATCGGCCCACTTGAAATCGGGAGTCAACTTCTGCAAGCCGTCGGTCTTCATCTTGTTGTAATTCTTTTGCGGATCGCGCAGCTCGACCTTCGTGCGCGACGCTTTGGCCAATTCCGTTTCCATGGCCATGATTTTTCCGGCGGACGCTTTTGCTTTGGCCGCATCGGCGCCGGCCAGCGTCAACATCTTCGTGACATGATCGAGATATTGATCGCGAATCTTTTTCGAGGCCTCGTCCGTCTTCGTATAATAATCGCGATCGGGTAATCCGAGGCCGCTCTGGTAGGCCTGCGAAATAACCATGGTGCTGTTTTTGTCGTCCTGACCCGACGTGAATCCAAACAACGAAGTCACGCCTATCCGGTGCAAATGCGCGATCTCGCTCAGCACACCTTGTCGATCTTTGATCGCATCGATGCGTTTCATCTCGTCCGCCAGCGGCTCGGCTTTGGCGGAGTTGATCGCCGCCTCGTCCATGCCGCTCGCATAGTAATCGGCGACTTTTTGCGTTTCGGGATCGGCCTTCTGCGTGGTCGCGGTCTGCACGGCTTTGTCCGCGATGTCGTGAAGGGCGTCGTTATTCTTTTCAATCAGAACGTTGAAACTTCCCCAACGCGATTGATCCGGCGGAATCGGGTTGCGCTTGAGCCAACCGCCATTGGAATAAGTGAAAAAGTCATCACCGGGTTTTACCGACTCATCGAAATTATTCTTGTCGATCGGCGGCGCATTTTTGTCCGCGTCGGCCTGGGTTTTTGCCTGCGCGCTAGTCGAGCCTTCAGCGGGCGAAGTCGCTGGCGGCGGAGCTTTATCATTCGCTGGTTTGCCGGCGTCGTGAATATTGGGCGGCGGCGTTTGGCTGGCCATGGGCGCAGCGGATTTTTGCGGTTCCGATTGCGCGAAGATCGACAATGCGCAAGCGAAGCTCAATGCAACGGTGATGAACGAGTTCTTGATCATAAGTGGAATGACAGAAATAGGCCGAACGAACGAGAAGGCAACTGCTCGTTCGCGCGTCAGATTGTGGATTGAGTGAAGCCGGAAGTGGAAATGATTCCGAAATTCCGGCGCGGTTGAGTTCGGAATGGGGCGAGCTAATGCAAGCGATGTGCCACTAATTTTGTATCCGAATGATATCGCTGTTGATCATGAACTTAGAAACGATTCTGCGGTTCGAGCGATAAAAGAAATGTACCGGCTTCGGGATTTTCTCGTCCCGAGTTCGGGACGATTTTCGGGCGTTCAACCGGCCGCTAGGGCGCCCATTGAAAGTTACTTGGAATAAACAGAAAGGTATAATGAACGGTCGAATCGACGGGACGCCCATTTCGGAATGCGGGCAGGAACGTGCAGTTGCGAATGGACTTGATAGCAGTCTCCCCGAATTTCTTTCCGGGTGGATTTCGCTGAGCGCACGCACGTTTTTAATGGTGCCCTTCGCATCAACGGACAATTCAATATCGACCGTCCCCGGCTTTTCTTCCGTGACCCAGGACCCGGAAGGATAATCAACGCGGTCGTAGCGGTGATTCGGGAGAAATACCACCTGCGGCGAGATGAAATCATGTCCCTCGGCCATTTCTGATTTCTCCTGGGTGGCATAGACGCGCAGATGCGGCTTTCCATCGATCACTGAGAATGTAACCGTCCCGTCAAAGGTCGAGTAGAGATAGTGGTGACCGTATACCGCTGGAATAAACACCGATTCTTGGATCTGGCGGCGGACTTCTTCACGCAATGGTTCGGAACCGGGAGTGCCGCCGTAGACGGAGTAACGGAACGTGCTGCCCGAAGGCCGAATCCAAGTATGGAACATCACCGCGGCGTGCTGCACGCCTTTGCGCATGAGCGCCTGCGTGTCGATTCGATTTACGAGCGCATTCTTCATCGTGCCCACGAGCGCCGGCCGCATGTCGGGAAGGTTTTCCGCGCGCGCGCAAAGCGACGCCGTGGTGAAGAAAATAGCTGCGGCCAGGCAAGACCGCAGAACAGATCGATTACGAATAAACAAAGAGAGCGGTTCGTCTGTCATACGCTTCACATGCTTCCGGTGAATCATTTTCCATTCTGTCATTCGCTTTTGCGCGCAAGGACGCGTGTGTCGTTAGGGGCGTTTTTGTTTTTGCTCGCGACCACCGCCTTTGCGGCCAGTCCGTGGCAGATCGTGAAAGTGGATGGTCACGATTACGTCACGCTCGAGAACATTGCCAAGTTCTACGGGTTTCCGGCGCCGGTTAGGCTGGATGAAGGCAAGATCGACAAGGAGGCCAGTCCGGCTCGGACAAAGATCGACAATGGCAAGGACGAGCTCGAGTTCGCCCTCGGCAGTCGTGAAGTCATGATTAACGGCGCGCGCAATTGGCTTTCCTTTCCGGCCGCGCAAAAAGACGGCAAGCTGCTCGTCTCGCGGCTCGATCTTGCGAAAACGATCGAGCCGCAGCTGCGTCCGCACATGATCCCGAACGTCGGAAAGATAAAGACGGTCGTGCTCGATCCCGGGCATGGCGGTTACGACAAGGGCGCGTGCAGCAATTACGGATGTGAAAAGGATTACGCGCTCGATGTCGCGCGCCAGTTGCGACCGCTTCTGCAAGCGAAAGGTTTTCGCGTGCTCATGACGCGGGAAGGCGATTACTTCGTCCCGCTCGAAGTGCGCGCGCGCATCGCGAACACGGCGCCGGACTCAATTTTCGTGAGCATTCATTTCAACGCGACCGACTACAACGACGCCGCGAACGGTCTCGAAATTTTTTCGCTCACGCCCCTTGGCGCGCCGTCTACGCATGAAGATTGGGTGCAGGTGAGTGCGCTCAACGATCAGAACGGCACGCACGTCGATGCCCAAAGTCTCGAGCTTTCGTCGTGCATTTATCATTCGATGCTCGGCCACATCGCCGATGTCGATCGTGGAATTAAGCGCGCGCGCTTCGCCGTTTTACGCCTAACGAAAGTGCCGGCGGTATTAATCGAAGGCGGCTTCATGACCGAAACGCACGAAGCGCAACAGATCGCGAACAAAGATTATCGAACGAAACTCGCGCTCGCGATCAGCATGGGGGTCGACAATTACCGCTCGTTAGCCGATCGCAAACAACGCCCGTTGCTCGTGCGCGACTACGCGGCGGCGCTGCGACGAAAGCAATCGGACGATTTGTTTCCGGTCGACATCAAGTTGCAAGACCCCGCCATCGCCGAGCCGACGATGACGCTCTGGTAAGATCGACAACGAAAGCTCCCGCGCGTCGATCTTTGTTCTTAGTGCGCGGACTGGGGTAGGTGAGGCGAAGCCCTACGTTAGAGCTTGCGCGCTGATAGCGCCGCCCGATACCCTGAAGATTATAGGAGGCAAATATTTATGAAAGCATTCCTGACTCTGATTTGTTGTTTGTCGCTGGGCGGCGCGGTGTTCGCCCAAACTCCCACCGCATCGCCGAAAAAGAAGAAGAACAACCAGACAAACAACGCTGCGGCGACTAACAACCAGGGAAGTACGGCCAATCAAAACGCTGGGAAAGCGGGCCGAGGAAACAAACGAAATAACGCCGGCGCCTTTAATAATGCGAGTAGCGCAAACAGCGACGACACTTTCGGCAAAAGGCGCAAAGGAAAAAACGCTGACGGGGATAACGCGACGACGAACACAAACAGCGTTGGCGGGTCGGGCCCGCACCATGGTCGTGGCAAGAACTTACAGAACACCGCCAGCGGGAATCCCACCGCCACCGTCGCACCGATTAACAAGGTCGTTAGGCAAACGGACGCCGCAAACGCCAATGCCGGGAATGCTGGCGGCGTTACTACGACGAACAAGACGAACACCGGTAACACAGGCGACGCCGGTGCTCCGGGAATGCGGGCGTGGGGGACAACAGTTCACGCCACCCCAACTGCCGGAAACACGGGCGATGCAGGCACCGGTGGAACCGGTAATGCGGGAGTGCGGAGTTGGGGGGAAAACGGCGCTGGTGGTGGAATGACTGTCGGGAAGACGCCCGCGCTGACCGATACGCAGAAAAACATGATGGCGGTTAAACCGAATACGATTAACGCCGGAAACGCAGAAGATGACGCGAGCCGTCAGAAGCTTGGAAATGCCGGAGGCACTAACGACACTGGCCTCAAGGACGAAAACGGAAATCCGGTCATCGATCAACGCGCTGGTGCGACCACGGCAGAGACTTTGAAAGACGCCAACGCGGCCGGCGTAAATGCGAACAATGCCGGCAACGCCGGCAAGCCCCCAGACTTCGTCGATTTCGTAAAGCAGAATATGGCGAAGGACGCCGCCAACGCTGCCAACGCCGGAAACGCGGGTAATGCTGGTGGCAATGCGACGGGCCTGAAAGACGAGAACGGTAATCCAATAATCGATCAGAGGGCCAATGCGAACGCATTTAAGACACTGCAAGATGCGAAAGACGCCGGCGTCCTCGGCAACGCTGGCAAGACAGGTAACACGGGCAACGCCGGAAACACGGGCAACGCAAACGCCACGCAGGACCCAGCGCAGAATGGTGTCTTCGGCGCCGGCATCAACACCGGTACGGCTGGCAATAACGCGGGCGGCGGCAACGCCACAGCGACGAAAGACATCAACGGCAATCCCGTTGTGACTCAAAACACCGCTACCGCCGGCACGAATACCGACGCATGGAAAATGTGGGTCCAGACTCATCCGAACAGCGGATATCCCACCGACATGTCGATGTTGAACGGCCTAACGGCGGAGGCCGCGGCTAATCACACCACGCCGGAGCTAATGGTTGGGGCGTACAAGGCGCAGGTCGCCGCCGCAAATGCGCAGAACGCATTAAAGAACGACCCTAACAATCCGCAGTTACAGCAAGCCGCCAAGGATGCCGACCAGAATTATCTGTTAGCGAAGCAAAAGATGGGCGGTACGAGCGACACGAACACGGTAGCGAACGCGCCGATCACCGGAAACACCGGTACGAATACGGCGGCGAACGGGCCGATTACCGGAAAGACCGGTACGAATACGGCGGCGAACGGGCCGATTACCGGAAACACCGGCACGAATACGGCAGCGAACGGGCCGATTACCGGAAACATCGGCGCGAACAGTTTCACCAACAGCCCGCACGTCGTTCGCCACAAACCGCAAAACTTTAAGTTCAAAACCCGTAACGTTGTCCTGCCCTCGAAGCCGCAGCAGAACATCGTCAGCGTAAAATTCGTCGCCGGAAATCGGATTCCGGAAAGCCAGAACTGGAAGGGACCGAAATACGTCGTGTTCAAAACCTACAAATCGGAATGGCACGACCGCGGTTGGTGGCAGCAGCATCACGGCGCCGACATCGTGCTCGTCAGTGGCGGTTACTATTATAGGAGAGGGAACTACTGGTTTCCGGCGTGGGGTTACGACGAGTCGGCGGCGTTTTATCCTTACGATGGGCCGATCTATGCCTTCAATAATCTGCGGCCCGATCAGGTCGTGGCCAATGTCCAGGCGGCCTTGCAGGAACTTGGCTACTATCAGGACGGCGAAGTCGATGGATTGTTAGGCCCGAAGACGCGCGAAGCCTTGGCCCAATTCCAAATGGACAATCAACTCGAGGCCACGGCCGCCATCGATCAGCCCACGATGGAGTCGTTAGGCATGACCTAAGGCGGGATCGACATCTCGGAAGATCGACAATCGCTGTTGGTTTAAGCATTGACCTGCCTAACCAACGCCCTCACTGTCGGACTTCACGCAGTTGAACCGAAAGGATTAATGAAAAAATACATCAGCTATTCAGTCGCAGTGTTTTTCGCAATGACGGTGATCAGCCTCGCAGCCGGTGCCGACACGGACGCGATCAAGGCCAAAGAAACGGCGGCCTGGCAATCGTTCAAAGACAAAGACGCGGCCGGATTCCAAAAAGTTGTCGATAAGGATTTCAAGGGTGTTTACGACGAAGGCGTTTCCGATATGGCCAAGGAATTGTCCGACATGAAAAAGTGGGACATGAAATCGTTTAGCATCAGCGATTTTAAAACCTTCTCCGACGAAAAGGACGTGATCGTTACGACCTACGTCGTGAAAGTCGAAGGGACGTATGATGGCAAGGATGCTTCCGGCAGCATGAACGCCGGCTCGGTTTGGAAAAAAGAGGGCAACGATTGGCTGGCGATTTTCCACACCAACGTGAAGCAAACGGCCGCGGCGAAATAGTCGCGTTCGTTAGGCAAGATCGACATCTTCATTTGTAGGGCGGCCATCTTGGCCGCCGCCGTTGCGGTGAAAAACGGCGGCGCGTAATCGCCGCCCTGCAATTTTACTTTTGCCTTTTCATTTTCGCCTTTAGCGTAGCGATGCAGTGCGGGGGAGCCGTAGTGGCTGAGAGGTCCGAGAGAAAAATTTCGGACGACCCCTTGAACCTGATGCGGGTAATGCCGCCGAAGGAAGGTGCGAGCCGCACGGGCGGCTAATTCTCAGCCATGCGTTTTCCGTGCATGGCTTTTTGTTTTCGCCGACAGAATTAACAGAATGGACAAAATGAAATCAGGAAATGGTGACGGAAGCGATTCTGTAGATTCGGTTCATTCTGTCTCAACTCCGCTGCCAAACTCACGGAAGGTTTACGTCGCTGGAAAAGTACATGTCGATCTTGCTGTGCCGTTCCGCGAGATCTCGCTCGCGCCAACGAAGTCGTTAGGCGGCGAGATTGAAGTGAACGAACCGGTCCGTGTCTATGACACGAGCGGGCCGTGGGGCGACCCGAGCGTGACGCTCGACCCAGTTCAAGGGCTTCCGGCGTTGCGTGCGAATTGGATTCTGGCGCGCGGCGACGTGGAAGTGATCGACGGCCGGATCGTTAGGCCGCAGGACGACGGTTACCTTTCGGAAAAACATCAGCGTTTAGGTGGAGCGACTTCTCCGAAGGCGCTTCCAAACGCGTTCGGAGAACGCCTTCCACCTTCAAATGGACACGCGCTTTTCAATCGCGCGCAGAGAAAAGTTCTTCGCGCGAAGAACGGCGCAGTCACGCAGCTCGCTTACGCGCGCCGCGGCATCATCACGCCAGAAATGGAATTTATCGCCATCCGCGAGAATCTCGGACGCGCGAATTCAAATGCTTCTTCTGTAGGGGAAGCTGCCAGCTTCCCATCTAACAATGAACGGGACGCTAACAGCGTCCCCTACAGTCGGAATGATTTAAGACAGCAACACCGTGGCGAATCGTTCGGCGCCGCGATTCCTAACGAAATAACGCCCGAATTCGTCCGCGACGAAGTCGCGCGGGGGCGCGCCATCATCCCCGCAAACATCAACCATCCTGAATCCGAGCCGATGATCATCGGTCGCAATTTTTTGGTGAAGATCAACGCCAACATCGGCAACAGCGCCGTCGCGTCGTCGATCGAGGAAGAAGTCGAGAAGATGCGTTGGGCCACGAAATGGGGCGCCGACACCGTGATGGATCTTTCCACCGGCAAAAACAT
>JAJPGZ010000006.1 GCA_021325495.1 Spartobacteria bacterium | reverse complement strand
GTCAGAATTTCATCCTGAACGCCTTCCGCGAAAAACGCGTTTCCTTTTTCTTCACTGAGATTTTCGAAGGGCAACACCGCGATCGATTTCGCAGGCAATTCGCCCGCAGCCGAAATTTTTTCAAGGAATCCGTAGCGGCCAAGCATGAACAGACCGATGGACAACAGCGCGCCCACAATCACGACGTAAATCCAAGTGTGAGATTTCCTCCGTATTTGCGTCGTAAGATCGACATCTTCCGTTCGTTTCAGTCCCTGGGGCGTCAATTCAAATGCCCAAGCGATCACCAACGCGATCGGAAATCCAATGACGATAGCGAGCACAACCAGACGCACGGCCCAGTTCGGAATTTCGAAAAAGGGAAAGACCTGCGTGGCGACTTGAACCAGCAGCCACCCCACGACCGCGTACGCGACCGCAACTTTGTAAACGTTGCGCCGCTTCAACTCAGCGAAGAAATTGTCGATCTTCATCTCGCGCGCGCCGAGTATTCGCACAGGCCACGAGGCTTACAATCTTTTCCCGGCAATGCTCGTGCCGGATGCGATCCTGCGGTTCAGCTCTTTAATGCAACGTCGAATGGCGCTGCCGTCTTCGCGCGCACATCTTCGACGGTCACGCCCGGGTGCAGCTCGATCAGCACGAGCCCGCCGCCTTTTTTCACTTCGAACACGCACAGGTCAGTGATGATCAGGTTAACGACTCCCAACCCTGTGATCGGCAACGTGCATTCTTTCAAAATTTTCGGACTGCCATCCTTCGACGTGTGTTCCATCACCGCGACCACGCGTTTCACCCCGGCCACGAGGTCCATCGCGCCGCCCGGGCCTTTGATCATCTTTCCGGGAATCATCCAGTTCGCGATGTCGCCTTTGTCCGTCACTTCGAACGCGCCCAGAATGGCAAGATCGATATGCCCACCGCGAATTTGCGCAAACGAATCGGCGCTCGAAAAAAAGGCTGAGCCCGGCATGGCGGTAATTGTTTGTTTACCGGCATTGATGAGATCGGGATCTTCTTCACCCGGTTTCGGAAACGGTCCGATGCCTAACAAGCCGTTCTCCGATTGCAGCGTCACATTCATCCCTTCAGGAATGTAGTTGGCCACCAATGTCGGAATGCCGATGCCGAGATTGACGTAGTAACCGTCGCGCAATTCCTTCGCCGCGCGTTTCGCCAGAAGATCGCGCACGGTCGATCCCGCCTTCGCCACCGCGGCGCCTTGCACGGTGCGAAACTCAATCCGCTTCTCGTAATTTTTGCCCTGAATAATTCGATCCACATAAATCCCGGGCGTGTGGATTTGATCCGGATCAAGTTCGCCAAGATCGACAAGTTCCTCGACTTCGGCGACGCAGACTTTTCCGCAAGTCGCGATCATCGGATTAAAATTTCGCGATGTTTTGCGAAAAATAAGATTGCCGGACGTGTCGCCCTTCCACGCTTTGACTAACGAAACCTCCGCCGTGATTCCCGGCTCGAGCACATATTCCTTGTCGCCGAATTTTTTCGTCTCTTTCTTTTCCGTGAGCAGCGTTCCGAAGCCTGTGCGCGTGTAAAAACCGGGAATTCCCGCGCCGCCCGCGCGCAATCGTTCCGCCAGCGTCCCCTGCGGAATCAATTCCAGTTCCAATTCGCCACTCAAAACCTGGCGCTCGAATTCCTTGTTCTCGCCCACGTACGACGCCATCACCTTTTTCACCTGCCGCGTCGTGAGCAGAACGCCCATTCCGAAATCGTCCACCCCGGCGTTGTTGCCCACGATCGTTAGGCCTTTCGCGCCGCTGTCGCGCAAGGCCGCGATCAAATTCTCCGGAATGCCGCACAAACCAAAACCGCCGGCGGCGATGGTCATGTTGTCGTGCAGCAGACCGTCGAGCGCGCTCTTGGCGTCAGGAAAAACTTTACTCATGCCGTCGAGACTTTGCGTGCGCGCGGCGCAAGCGGCAAGTCCGGGGAGCGCACGCCGCTGGCGTGCGGGTTTCGGCGGCTCGCCGAAACGATCTTAAAGTTCGCGATGGCGAGCCGCCATCGCCAGCACGCCGGCGGCGTGCGCTCCCCAGAACAGAACTTGCCGCTTGAGTATTCATCGACAGATTGCAGGCTCGATTTTCACATGACCAAATCGCTCGCCCACACCCTCGCCGAATACGCCTGTTCACTTCGCTTCGAAGATTTATCGAAGGACACCGTGCACGAAGTGAAACGGCGCGTCATCGATTCCATCGGCTGCGCGCTCGGCGCGTGGAATGAGGAGCCGTGCGTGATGGCGCGAAAGGTCGCGTCGGAATTTTCGGCGAAGAATGGATCGACCATCATCGGGACGAATCACAAAGCGCCACCGGATTGGGCCGCGTTTGCGACCGGATGTTGCATTCGCTACTTCGATTACAACGACACGTATCTTTCAAAAGAGCCCGCGCATCCGAGCGACAATCTTTCCGCTGTGTTCGCCGTCGGCGAAAGTGTGGGCGCGAGTGGACGAGAGATCATCACCGCCGCCGCACTCGCGTATGAAGTGCAATGTCGGTTGTGCGATGCGGCGAGCATTCGCGCGCGGGGTTGGGACCATCCGACCTACGGCGCGTTCTCGACTGCGCTCGCTGCCGCAAAGTTGATGAAGCTCGATGTCGATCTTACGCGGCACGCCGTGAACATCGCTGGTGTAAATTGCGCCGCGTTTCGACAAGCGCGCGTCGGCGAACTGTCGCATTGGAAAGGCGTTGCCTTCGCGAACGCGGCACGCCACGGAGTTTATGCAGCATTGCTCGCGCGCGCGGGCATGACCGGCCCCGCGCCGATTTTTGAAGGACAAATGGGATTCGAGAAGGAACTCGGCGTTTCGTTAGGCAATGTCGCCGAAGTTTTCGATATACGGCGCGAAGGCATGGCCGGAAAAGGACCCGCCTCAATGATTCTCAACACCAGCATCAAATATTGGCCCGCGGAATATCACAGCCAAAGCGCAATCGAAGCGGCGCTCTTCTTGCGAAAGGAAATTGTCGATCCTGCGAAGATTCAATCGGTGCGCATCGAGAGCCATGACGCATCCGTCGATATCATTGGTAGCGAACCGGAGAAGTGGAAACCGGAAACCCGCGAGACGGCCGATCATAGCCTGCCATACATCACAGCGATCGCGTTGATCGACGGCGAAGTGACCGAGAAACAATTTCAGCCCGAGCGTTTCATGGATCCGACGATCTGGAAATTTCTGGAAAACGTGACCGTGCAACGCAACGAGGAGCTGACTTCACTTTACGCGAAAGCGGTGGCGAACATTGTGCACGTCACGCTGCAAGACGGACGCGAACTGACTAAGCGAGTCGATTATCCGTTAGGCAACGCGTTTAATCCAGTCACAGACGAACAGCTCGTCGGCAAATTCAATTCGTTAGTCGTTCCCGAGCTCGGCGAGCAACGCGCAAAGGCAATTGTCGATCTTGCGTGGAAGTTGGACGCGGCCGCGAAAGTCGATGACCTGCTCGCCGCGTGCGTGATGAAATGAAAAGCAAAGGCGCGCAACTCCGGCAATTGATCGCGAAAGGCGCGGTCGCGATGCCGGGCGTGCCGAACGCGGCCATGGCGCGACAAGTCGAACGCGCTGGTTTCGACGCCGTTTACATCAGCGGCGCGGGCATGGCGAATTCGACTGCGGGCGTGCCGGATGTCGGATTGCTCGGAATGACGGAGGTCGTTAGGCTGGCGGGTTACATCGCGCAAGCGGTGAAGATTCCGGCGATTGTCGATGCCGACACCGGATTCGGCGGCGAGGAAAACGTCGCACGGACAATTCGCGAGCTCGAAGCGGCGGGGTTGGCGGGTTGTCACATCGAAGACCAGGAATTTCCGAAACGTTGCGGGCATCTCGCCGGAAAAGTGATTGTCGATCTTGCGGAGATGTCGGCGAAGATCGCGGCGGCGGCGCAGGCGCGGCGCGACAAAGATTTCGTCATCATCGCGCGGACGGACGCGCGCGGGGTGGAAGATTTCAAAAGCGCAGTCAATCGCGCGCAGAAATATCTCGAAGCCGGCGCGGACGGAATTTTCCCGGAAGCGCTGCAAACGCGCGAAGAGTTCGCCGATTTCGCGAAGGAAGTGAAAGCGCCGTTGCTCGCGAACATGACCGAGTTCGGCAAGTCGCCGCTCATGTCGATCAAAGAACTTGTCGATCTTGGTTATCGCATGGTGATTTTTCCCCAGAGCGCATTTCGCGTTTCCATGAAAGCGACCGGCGAATTTTTCGCCGCGCTGAAGAAAGCCGGGACGCAAGCGGATTGGATCGACAGGATGCAAACGCGCAAGGAACTTTACGATTTGCTCGATTACGATCCGAACGCCGGTTGAACGTTTTCGGTTCGCGAGGTAAAGAAGAGCACGATGGCCACCGAACAAAAACCAGCCTACAGCCCCGGACTCGCCGGCGTGGTCGCGGGCGAAACGGAGATCTGCTGGGTCGATCCGAACGCGGGCTTGATGTATCGCGGCTACGACATTCACAAGCTCGCGGAGGAAGCGAGTTTCGAAGAGGTCGCGCATTTGTTGATCAAGGGCGAGCTGCCGAATTTCGAACAGTTAGGCAAATTTACGCGCGCGATCGCGGCCGAGCGCACGCTCCCGAAGCAGGTGCTCGATGTTTTGCGTTTGATGCCGAAAAACACGCACCCGATGGACATGTTGCGCACCGGCGTGTCGATGCTCGCGCCGTTCGATGTCGATCTTAACGATAATTCGCACGAGGCGAATGTGCGCAAAGCGATCCGGTTAATCGCGAAGGTTTCGACGCTCATCACCGACGGCTATCGCATTCAACACGGCGAAGAACCGCTGCCGGAAAAATCCGATCTCACTCTCGCCGGAAATTTCTTCTACAAACTGAACGGCGAAGTCCCGCAGGCGTGGCAGATCCGGATGATGGATACGATTTTCATTTTGTATGCCGATCACGAATTCAACGCCTCGACTTTCGCGGCGCGCGTGACGGCCTCAACTCTTGCCGACATGTACGCGGCGGTGACGAGCGCGTGCGGGACGTTGAAGGGACCGTTGCACGGTGGCGCGAATGAAGAGTCGATGAAGATGCTCGAGGAAATCAAAACGCCTGATCGCGCCGAGAAGTGGATGATGGACGCGCTCGCGCAGAAAAAGAAAATCATGGGATTCGGTCACCGTGTTTACAAAAAAGGCGATTCGCGCGTGCCGATCATGCGGGAGATCGGACGCGATCTCGGCAAACGCGTCGGCAAGGAACAATGGGTGCCGATTTGCGAACAGCTCGAAGCGACGATGGAACGCGAGAAACAACTGTGCGCCAATGTCGATCTTTACGCTGCGCCGGTGTTCACCATGTTCGGGTTCGATCCGGCATTGAACACACCGATTTTCGCCGCGTCACGCGTGGCCGGTTGGTGTGCACACGTGATCGAACAGCACGATCACAATCGATTGATTCGCCCGCGCTCACTTTATACGGGGCCGGAATTGCGTCCGTATCCCGGGACGCCGCACAACGGCGCGCCCGCCAAACGCTAAGATCGACAATTATTTTTGTAGCGGCGGTCTCGGACCGCCGAAAATAAATTAGTCCTGGCGCTCAGAGAGCGCCGCTCCAGATGGAAAAATCACTGCAGGAACATTACGCGCCGAAAAATGCATGCTTCGGCTGCGGCCCCGCGAATCCGGATGGACTTCACATTCGCAGCTTCGTGAAAGGCGATGAAGTCGTGGCCGATTGGAAGCCGGAGAAAAAATATGAAGCGTTTCCCGGCGTTTTGAATGGCGGAATCATCGGGGCGTTACTCGATTGCCACTGCAATTGGACTGGCGCGTATCACTTGATGAAGCGCGCGAAATCCGATCAGGCGCCGTGCACGGTGACCGCCGAATACGCCATCAAACTCCTGCGGCCGACGCCGACGAACGACGTCGTTCATCTCGCGGCGCACATTGTCGATCTTACGGACGATCGCGCGACGGTCGAAGGAACGCTCACCGCCGGCGGAAAAGTTTGCGCGACCTGCCGCGGCGTTTTCGTCGCGGTCAGGGAAGGTCATCCCGCGTTCCATCGTTGGTAAACTTCTTGGATTGGGGACCACAGGCCGCCGGCCTGTAGTTCGCGGCGGCTCGCCGCGAACCGATGGATGATCAATTGCAGTTTGCACCGTTTGCATTCGGCCAGCGGCCGAATGCTACAGGCCAGCGGCCTGTGCTCCCCAGAAAGCGGAATTCGCTGCCCGATTTTCGTCGATGCGCGCTCGCGTTTTGCGCGCGTAAACTGCATCATGAAACTGATGGAATTGCTTCCTCCTCCGGACACGATGTATCGCGCGTTGGTCAATCGCGATACGAGCTTCGAAGGAATTTTCTACGTTGGCGTGCGCACGACTGGAATTTTCTGCCGGCCGACTTGTTCGGCAAAAAAACCGGCGCGCCAGAATGTCGAATTCTTCGGCACGCCTAACGACGCGCTGCACGGCGGCTATCGGCCGTGTCTCCGTTGCAATCCGTTAGATCGACAACAACGCGCGCCGGAATTGGTGGAGCGTTTGCGCGAGGAAGTCGAGCGCGCGCCCGACGGCAAGATTACGGACAAGGAATTGGAGGCGATGTCGATCGATCCTTCGACCGCGCGCCGGCAATTCAAGCGTCACTACGGAATGACGTTCCAGGCTTATCATCGTGCGCGACGAATGGGATTGGCGCTACGCGAAGTGCAGCGCGGCGCGCGCGTGGACGAAGCGCGCAATGGCAGCGGTTATCAATCGCAAAGCGGATTTCGCGACGCGTTCGAGCGCATCTTCGGCGAAACGCCGACGAAAACGAAAGGCGCGTTGCTCGCGGAACGAATTGAAACGCCGCTCGGCGCGATGCTCGCGATCGCGGACGACGACGGTTTGCGATTGCTCGAGTTTGTCGATCGGCGTGCGCTCGAAAGGGAATTGTCGATCTTGGGCACGAAGTTGAAGACAAACATTGTGCCGGGCGAACATCGGCACCTGACCGCGATCCGGAAACAGTTAGGCGATTATTTCTCGGGAAAAAATCTCGAGTTCAACGTCCCGCTGGCGCCGGTCGGTTCGCCGTTTCAACTTCGCGATTGGGAATTGTTGCGCACGATCCCGTCAGGCGAAACGCGTTCGTATTCCTGGATGGCGGAAAAGTTGGGCGATGCCGAGATGCGTCGCGCCGTCGGCCGCGCCAATGGCGAGAACATGATATGCATCGTCATTCCATGTCACCGCGTCATTCGCGCGGATGGAAATCTTTGCGGATACGGCGGCGGATTATGGCGCAAGAAATGGCTGCTCGATCACGAACAGAAATTTGCGAAGCGCGCCCGGGGTGACTCGAACACCCGACCGTCGGATTAGAAATCCGATGCTCTATCCGGCTGAGCTACGGGCGCAAAGCGAACAGAGTTTAATCGCGCTCGTAAGATCGACAATCGCTAAGATCGACAAGGTTGGCCCGGAGCGAGGCGCAATTAGTCGATGCGATGCTTGAGTTCCCAAACTCTAAGCGCCGCGAGCAATAAAGCTTTGGTGCGGGTAAGACTGCCGGCCGCGGCGAGGTGAGGCGTGCTGTTATTCGCGCTCTTCTTGCTGTTCGCGCCGGCGCGCGTTTTGCGCGCTTTATCCGAAGCGGATTTCTTGCGCATGCGCTTGGCCGTTGATTCGCCGATGGGGAGTGGACCGTTCACGGCTACTTGCTTTAGCAGCTTGCAGGCCAGCTTTGCGCGCGACGCTCATGAAAGCGAAAGCGCTTGAGCGCACGACCGTTCTCCTCCAGCTTGTCGCGCAATGGCGGATCGCAAGCTCGGGTGTCTCAGCATCTTTTTGTTCGTGGCGTTATGCGCGAGCGTGTTCGCGAATTTCGTTCTCGTCGCGGTCGTCTTTCGCCGGGCCAGCGGCGCCGTCGGCACATTTGAAGAATGGCCGCCGCGCTATCGCGAAGTGGTGGTTGAGCGCGGCGAGCGTGGTGTCGGCGGCGATAAGATCGCGCTCATCACCATGCGCGGTCTGATCAGCTCGAGCATTCCCGGCACCGTGAGCGATAACATGGTGGAAGACATGCGCGCGGCGCTGCAACAGGCGCGGGACGATTCGCGTGTGAAAGCGGTCGTGCTCGAAATCGATTCGCCCGGCGGCGAAGTCACCGCCTCCGATGAAATTTACAATGCGGTCACGAAACTGCGCGCGGTCAAACCGGTCGTCGTTTACATGGACACACTCGCGGCGTCGGGCGGTTATTATATTTCCTGCGGCGGCCGGTTCCTCATGGCGAACGAGACGACGATCACCGGCAGCATCGGCGTCATCATCCAAACGTTTAATTACGAGCAGCTCTTTAACAAAGTCGGTCTCGCCTCCGTCGTTTTCAAAAGCGGCAAGTTCAAGGACATCCTCAACGGCGCGCGGCCGATGACACCGGAAGAACGCGACCTCATCCAATCGTTCGTCATGAAAACGTACGACAAATTTCTCGGGGTCGTGTCGAAGGAACGCAACATTCCGGCCGACACCTTGCGCAACGGCATTGCCGACGGCCGCATCATGTCCGGCAAAGATGCGCTCGAGAACAAACTCATCGATGGCGTCGGCCAAATCGAGGACGCTTACCGAAAAGCGCGCGAGCTCGGCGGCGCGCCCGGCGCCCGCGTCGTGAAGTACGGTCCGCCGTTTAGTCTTAGCCGGTTCTTCCGCGCCTTCGGCCAAAGCGGCGACGCGAAACTGCGACTGGAATTGCCGAAACAACTCGTGCCGCAACTGGAGAGCGGCCACGCTTACTTCCTGCCGAGCTATTACGCTCCGTAGGCCGCGGACAAATGTTGTCCGCATCTGCGCTCCCAGCGTTCGCGATCATCTACGCGCTTTGGTTTATCGCCGGCGCGTATGTTTATATCGCGCTCGTTAGGCAAATCGCCGCCCGCCGAGTCATCTCGAATGATCCCGCAAGATCGACAACTACTCCTGACGCGATGCCGACCTTCGGCGGTTTGGAATCCATTTTCGCCGCCATTCTCATCGCCCTCCTGCTCGTCAACATCAGGGCGGCGTTTTCGGTACAGCCTTCAGAGGTCAGCGTGCGCGCCCTGCTCAGCAGCTTCGTCGTCACCTTTGGCATCATCCTTGTCATCATTGTCGTATTGCAGGTGCGCGGCCGCAGCGTGACCGAGCTCGCCGGCCTAACGAAGCTCGGCGCTGTCCGCGCCATCTTTACCGGCGCATTGCTGCTCTTCTTCGCCTATCCGCTTCTCAATACCGCCGAGCTCATCCTCCAGCGTTTTTACGGAAGCGGATTCAGCAACCAGAGCATCGTCGATTTTTTCAACACTTCGCAAACGTTGCGCGAGCGCATCACCGTCATCATCTTCGCCGTCGCGCTCGCGCCGCTCTCGGAAGAATTTCTCTTCCGCTTTTTTCTCTATGGCGTCTTGCGTCGACATTTCGGCGTCACCTTTGGCCTTTGCGCGAATGCGCTGCTCTTCGCCGCCGCGCATGGACATCTGCCCTCGTTCCCGTTGCTCTTCATTCTCGGCGCCTGCTTTACCATCGCGTATGAATGGAGCGGATCTTTGCTCGTCTCCATGACCATGCATTCGCTCTTCAACGCTTCTTCGCTCATTGTCCTCGCCTTTCCGCAACTTTCCGCCCCATGAAACTTCGAGAAGTCGGTGAAGACCGGCTCTTGATCCGTTTGCTGTCGTCGTTAGGCAAAAACAAGAATGTGGTCGTTGCCGCAGGCGATGATTGCGCCGTCGTTAGGCCGCCGCGCGGTAGCGAGTTGCTTTTGCTCAAGACCGATTGCGTCGTCGAAAAGATTCACTTCACGTCTGCGACCAACCCCGAACGCGTCGGGTGGAAAGCGATGATGCGGCCGCTGAGCGATTTCGCGGCGATGTCGGGCCTTCCGCAATTTGCTTTGGTCACGCTCATCGTTCCCGCTACAAGATCGACAAGGTGGGTCTCGCAGCTTTACCGCGGGCTCAATCGCGCCGCGCGCCGCTTCGATGTCGTCATCGTCGGCGGCGAAACCAGCGACACGCGCGGTCCGGCGGCGATCTCTGTCAGCGTCGCCGGCTTCGTCGAAAAAAATCGGTGTGTCACGCGCAGCAGAGGAAAAGTCAGCGACGATCTTTTCGTCACTGGAAAACTTGGCGGGTCCATTCGCGGGAAACATTTAAACTTCGTTCCGCGCATCAACGAATCGCGCTGGCTCACGCAAAACTTTCGCGTGCATGCGATGATGGACCTGAGTGATGGTCTCGGCGCCGATCTCCCGCGTCTCGCCCGCGCCAGCAAAGTCGGTTACAAGATCGACATCGACGCTTTGCCGCTCAATCGCGGCTGCAAGATCGACAACGCGTTGAACGACGGCGAAGACTTCGAGCTGCTCTTCGCGGTTTCACCGCGCGATCGAAAACGTCTGCAAAAAGATTGGCGAAGAAAATTTCCGCGTATTCCGCTCACGCGCATCGGCTCATTCAATCGAAAATCGAAAATCGAGAATCGAGACTTGTTCCGTGGCTACGTTCACTTCCAACAGCGCCGCTGAAACAGAATCGTTAGGCCGCGACTTCGCGCGCAAGATCGACAAGGGCGATGTCGTGGCGTTGCGCGGCGATCTCGGCTCGGGCAAAACGCAATTCGTAAAAGGTGTTGTCGCCGGTCTCGGAAGTGGCAACGAAGTCACGAGCCCAACTTTCACGCTCATCCACGAATACTCCGGCGGTCGCCTACCGATTTACCATTTCGATTTCTTTCGCATCGAAGATCGACAATCGGCCGAGCGCCTCGGCCTCGACGAATATTTTTTCGGCGACGGTGTTTGTCTCATCGAATGGGCCGACAAATTTCCCGAGCTCATTCCGCCGAATGCGAAATGGATTTCGTTCACGACGAAATCGGAAACGGAGCGCGAGATCGCGACATGAAAATTCTCGCGCTCGAGCTTTCATCTGCGCGGGGATCGCTCGCGTGGCGAGATGGAGATGTCGATCTTGCGCGCGATTGGGCGAACGATCGCAAGAACTCCGGCGCGTTCTTCGAAAATCTGGCCGACGTCCAAAAACAATTCGGCGTGCCGGACAAAATTATCGCCGGCCTTGGCCCCGGTTCATACGCCGGAACGCGCATCGCAATTTCTACGGCGATCGGGATGCAACTCGGGTCGAAAGCGCAATTGATCGGCTATCCGTCGATCTGCGCGATCGATCAAGAAGGCGAGTACTGCTTCATTGGCGACGCGCGGCGACAATCGTTTTTCTTCGCGCGCGTTCGCGATAACAATCTGGTCGAAGGTCCCGATTTGTTAGGCGAATCCGAGCTACGCGCGAAGATCGACGCCGAGAAGATGTCGATCTTCGCTGCGGAAGAACTGCCGCAGTTCCAACGCGTGCAGATTCGTTATCCGTCCGCGCGCCTGCTGGCGCGGCTTGCCGCGGACACTAATCGCGCGTTTGTTCTGCCGCCGCTCGAGCCGATGTATTTGCGCGAGCCGCATATCACAAGATCGACATCGACATGACGGAACAACATCGCTGCTGGGTTGAGATCGATCGCGCGGCGCTGCGCCACAACGCGAAGTTGGGGCGCGAACGAATCGGCAAGGCCGAGTTGCTCGCGGTGGTGAAAGCAAACGCCTACGGCCACGGAATGATCGGCGTGGCCGAAGCGCTCGCGAACGACGCGCAATTATTCGGCGTCGCGAATTTGGAAGAAGCGCTCGCGCTCCGGGAGAAATTACCGCACCCGATTATCATTCTCGGCCCCGCGTTGCCGAGTGAAAGATCGACAATGGTCGAGCGCGGATTTATTCCGACGATCTCAACATTCGAAGAAGCGGAAGCGTTCAGCCGTCTCGGTAAAATCGCGATCAATTACAAACTCGACACCGGCATGGGACGCATGGGCGTGGTGGAGAGCGAAGCGGTGGAAGTGTTCAAACGCGTCGCGGCTTTGGACAAGATCGACATCCACAGCGTCTCGACCCATTTGCCGGTGGCGAACGAGGAAGTGGAATACACGCGCGATCAGCTGGCGCGTTTTCGCGAGCTCGTTAGGCAAATGCGAGAAAGTGTTTCCGGCAATTACAAGGCGCACGTCTTGCAAAGCTCGGGCACGCTCGCCTTCAACGAAACGCCGCACGAAATCGTGCGCGCCGGCATCATCCTTTACGGCATCTCGCCCTTGCCGGAATTCCAAAAACTATTGCGGCCGGCGATGACGTGGAAAACGCGGATCGGTTTGGTTCGCGAAATGCCAAAAGGGGCGTCGATCAGTTACGGCCGCACGTTTATCACGCCGAGGCCAATGCGGGTGGCAACGTTGACCGCCGGTTACGCGGACGGATATCCGCGGCATCTTTCGAACGTCGGCGCGCAAATGTTGGTGCGCGGGAAACGTTGCGATTTGTTAGGCCGGGTCACGATGGATTTGCTCGTGATCGATGTATCGCACATTGACGATGTCGATCTTGGCGAGGAAGTGGTGTTGATGGGCCGACAGGGCAAGGAAGAAATTTCGGCTCAGGAATTGGCGGACAAGGCCGGCACAATTACCTGGGATATTACGACTCGTATTGGCCAGCGCGTGCGACGGGTTTACGTTTGATTGGCCCACCCACCCTGTCATGTTGAGCGGAGCGAAACATCTCTGACTTTGGCTTTTGGCTGGTCCGCAGAATGGTCAGAGATTCTTCGCTTCCGTCCAGAATGACAAAACAAATATGTTCCAGATCGTCTTCAACGAATTGAGCGCGGCTGAGATTTCGCAGCTGCCGAAAAAATTGCAGCTCGAATTACTGGCCGAGTTTCAGATTTTGCCGGAGGACTTGGACAAGCTCGACTCGAAGCGTTTCGGCGTAATCGAGCGCGAAGGGAAAAAGTTGTATCGTTATCGCGCGAAAGATTACCGGATTTACTTCGAACGCACGGATGAAGGCGTCACCGTGCATCGCGTTCTGCACAAAAACACGCTGCGCGATTTTCTTTTCCGCTCGAAACTGCCAACGAGCGAAGACGCGGCGCTCGGCGAGACGCGCGAGTTCTGGAAGTTGATCGACGAAGGAAAAGCGACGCGGAAGGCGTAGCTATTTCATCAGCAGCACCGAGCGGCTGCGCTTGATCTCGCGCGTGATCTTGCGATGCAGATGCGCGGGCATGCCGGTGACGCGGCGGGGAAGAATCTTGCCGCTTTCGGTGACGAATTTTTTCAGGAGATCGGGATTTTTGTAATCGATCGCTTCAATCGCGATGTCGATCCGGCGCCGCGGCATGGCGCGATTGGCGCGGCGAAATGCGGAGCGGCGTTTGGCGGTTTTGGGTTGCATGGATGGTTACTTGGTTTCGCGATGCAAGGTATGCCGTTTTAGAAACGGATTGTATTTCTTTTTCTCGAGCCGGTTCGGCGTTTGCGGACTTTTTTTGTTCCGCTTGCTCATGTAACGCGAGGCCGGTTTGCCTTCGGCCTTCGCTTCCGTGCATTCGAGCGTGATAATTTCCTGCGCCATAAGATCGACAACTACTCTTTGTTGCTGTCCGCGGCCGGCGTGGCCGTTTCCGATTCTTCCGCTTCGCCGTCGCCGCCTTCTTCGTCGGTTAGGCCGAAGAGCGATGTGACCGATTGGCGAACGCGCGATTGTTTACTTTGTTTTTCGAGCTGCGACTGGCATTCGACGGTGAAACGCGCGAACGGGATCGCTTCCAAACGCGCACGCGGAATCGGTTTCCCTGACATTTCGCAAGTGCCATACGTGCCTTGCTCGATTCGTTTCAACGCCTGATCGATCTCGTAAAGCGCGTCCTGTTCTTGCGACAACAAACTGAGCGCAAAGTCACGATCGTACGCGTCGGACCCGGCATCGGCCTGGTGCATGCCGAAGGCAGAAGCTTCGCTGCCTTCCGCGCGGGCGCGAAGTGTATCCTGCGCCACACCGGCCATGGAATCGACCATGGCGTCGCGCAGATAGAGGAGTTTCTCTTTCTGCTTTTTCGTAAACGGATCGAGCTTGCGCGACTTGTGATTATTGCCGAGCAACGCCATCGGATCGGCCGATGCAATCGCGGCGCGTTTGCGTGATTTCGCGGAAATTTTCGGGAGGCGTTTCGGCGCCGCAGCGGCTTTCTTGGGCGAAGCTTTGCGGGCCGGCTTCGACGCTTTACGCGCAGCAGGTTTGGACGCCTTCTTTGGTTTTGATTTTGCCATACTTTGGGAGCGGCGCCGGGGTTGGGACGCCGAAAAGAGGCGCTAATTAAGGAGGTTTCGCCAGAGGCGCAAGCGGAGATTTTGGAAAAACGTTTCTCTCGTGAAATGGGGGATTGTCGATCTTACGAGCTGGCGCTGGAGTAATGATTGAGCGCGAAACGCCAGAAGGCGCGAGACAAACAAAAAACGATGGTCGATGCGATGACGAGTTGGAACATGAGCGGCATCGGTTGACCGAACGATTTGATGAGCAAACGCGCCGGAATGTTGGCCACGATTACGACCGGAATGATCCAGCCAAAAATCATGCGGAAAAGCCGCGGAAAAATCACATCGGGATAACGCGCGATGTTCAGGAAATTGAAGTAGCCGTAAACCAATCCTTGCGCGCGCACGATCCAGAAACTGAAGGCGGCGAGCGAGAGCATGATCGAGTAATGCACCGCGATGCCGAAACAAATGGCGATGAGGTAGAGCAAGATCGACATCGTACTCGGGACCTGGCCAAGTTTGCCTAACGAAATGCAAACGACGGCCGCCCCGACGATGGCGTTGATCACGCTGTCGAGTCCGAACTGTTTCGTCGACGCAGCGAACTGGCTATCGATCGGGAGCACGAGAAGCGAATCGAGTTTTCCGGTACGCACGAGCTCGGGAATGTTTGCGACGTTAACGAAAAAGAACGCCTGAAAAAGCTGCGCGATGATCTGGTGTGTGCCGACGAGCAACACCACTTCCCACTTCGTCCAGTCGCCCAGACGATCGACGTTGCCGAAGATGATGGAGAAGAAAACGATCTGCCCGAGAAACCAAAGTACCTCGACCAGCATCCAGAGAAGGAAGTTCGCCTTGAAGCTCATCTCGCGAATGAGCGAGTTGCGCAGCATGATGGAGTAGATTTCGATGTAACGCCGCACGAGTGTTGGTTGTCACATAAGTATTGCCGCGCGCCGCGCCCGGCAACTTTTCATGAATCGCCGTAATCTCATCGTAATCTCCGTCATTGGAGTGCTCGTCGTCGTGTTCGTCTTTACGCGTTGCGCAAGATCGACATCTACTCAATTCCAAACCGCGACCGTGACGCGCGGGCCGATCACGCAAGTCGTCACCGCCACCGGGACATTGAATCCGGTCGTTAACGTGCAGGTCGGCAGCCAGGTCTCGGGCAATATCTTGAAGCTCTACGCCGATTTTAATTCGAAAGTGAAAGCGAACGATCTCGTCGCGAAGATCGACCCGATGTTGTTCCAAGCCGCGGTCACGCAGGCCGAGGGCGATGTCGCGAGCGCGCAAGCGGCGCTCGAACTCGCGAAGCTGAACGCCGCACGGACCCAAAGATTGTTCGAGCAGAAAAATTCGGCGCAGCAAGATGTCGATCAAGCGATGGCCAATCTGCATCAGGCCGAAGCGAACGTGAAGATCAAGCAAGGCGCGCTCGATAAAGCGAAAGCCGATCTCGAGCATTGCGACATTCGTTCGCCGGTCGATGGCGTTGTCATTTCGCGCAATGTCGATGTTGGCCAGACTGTGGCCGCGAGTTTGCAGGCGCCGGTCATTTTTCAGATTGCGAACGACCTGACGAAAATGCAGATCGATTCGAACGTGGCCGAGGCCGATGTCGGCGTCGTCACGGTCGATCAAGATGTCGATTTTACGGTGGACGCATTTCCGCAGCGCACGTTTCACGGCAAAGTCGTGCAGGTGCGCAACGCGCCGATCGTCGTCCAGAATGTTGTGACTTACGACACGGTCATCGGGGTGAACAACGACGAGCTCAAGTTGAAGCCCGGCATGACGGCGAATGTCTCGATCAAGATCGCGCAACGCGACAGCGCGTTGCAGATCAAAAATGCCGCGCTGCGTTATCGACCAGCGGATGTGACGCCGAATCCGACAAGATCGACATCTTCCTCTGGTCAGCGTCCACGCGGCGGCGGTGCGCACACGCCGGAGCGAACCGTTTATATCGTGAGCGGCGGTCGTCCGAAGCCGGTGCAAATCAAAACCGGAATCAGCGACGGAATTAACACGGAGGTCACCGAAGGCTTGAAAGAAGGCGATCGCGTCGTCACCGCGGAAATCAGTTCCGCTTCGCCAAGTTCGTCGGCGGCGCCGAATCCATTCGGCGGCGGCCGAAGATTTCCATGAGGTGGATCGGCTTCTCCGAAGACGATGCCAGGAATGACTGCGCCTGCGGCGCCCGTTTAACAACGCGTTCGGAGAACGCGTTCCACCTATGAACAACGGCGCGGTCGTTAGGCTAATCGATGTGCGCAAGACTTACCGCACCGGCGATGTCGATGTGCACGCGGTGCGCGGCGTTTCGCTCGACATCGCGCGCGGCGAGTTCGTCGCGCTCATGGGCGCGAGTGGCTCGGGTAAATCGACTTTGATGAACGTGCTCGGCTGTCTCGATCGTCCGACAAGCGGCCAATATTTTCTCGATGGCAACGATGTTTCCTCGCTCGATCGCGATCAGCTCGCCGACATTCGCAATCGCAAGCTCGGCTTCGTGTTTCAGAATTTTAATTTGCTGCCGCGCACGACCGCGCGCGAAAACGTCGAGCTGCCGTTGCTTTATGGCGAAAATCGCCTAACGAATGCGCAGTTGCGCGAACGCGCCGATCGCGTGCTCGCGGCAGTCGGATTGCAGGGCCGCGAAGATCATCATCCGAGTCAGCTTTCCGGAGGACAGCAACAGCGCGTGGCGATCGCGCGCGCGTTGATCAACGAGCCGGAAGTAATTCTGGCGGACGAGCCGACCGGGAATCTCGATAGCCGCACCAGCATCGAGATCATGTCGATCTTTCAACAATTGAACGAGCAGGGGATCACGGTCGTGATGGTGACGCACGAGCCGGACATCGCGCGATACGCCAAGCGTAACGTGATGATGCGCGATGGAGTTGTGCGCGATGATTTTACGGTCACGGAGCGATTCGAGGGCACACGCGAATTGGAGCAGATAAGATCGACAAGTGATGAGGCGAGCTAGGCAATCCACTGTAGCGGCGGTCTATGACCGTCGCATACTTTTCTCTGCTGGTTCGAGCGACGGTCATAGACCGCCGCTACAGAAGGAACCGCGATGAGAGTTGGCGCAACATTCAATGTCGCGTTTCGCGCGCTGCGACGGAACAAGATGCGATCAGTTCTGACGGCGCTCGGAATTATCATCGGCGTCGGCGCGGTCATCGCGATGGTCGGCATCGGCAACGGCGCGAAATCGCAAGTCGAACAACAAATCGCGAGCCTGGGACAAAACATCATCATCATTTCTTCCGGCAGCACGACGTCGAGCGGGATTCGCACCGGCTGGGGCGGCGCCGGCACGTTGAAGATCGAAGATGCGGAAGCGATTCGTCGCGAAGTCGCGGGTGTCACGGCGGTGAGCGAAGAAGTTATTTCGACAACCCAAGTGGCGGCCGGAAATCAGAATTGGTTTACGCGCATATACGGCGAATCGGCCGATTACTTCGACATTCGCCAATGGCCGCTCGCGGACGGCGCGCCGTTTACCGCGCAAGACGTGCGCAGCGCGAACAAGGTTTGCGTCATCGGACAGACGACGGCGACGCAAGTTTTCGGAAATGAAAATCCGTTAGGCCAAATTTTACGGGTGAAGAATGTGCCGTTCACCGTGACGGCGATTTTGAATCCGAAAGGTCTCAGCGTTCAGGGCGTGGACCAGGACGACATCGTCATCATGCCGTACTCGAGCGCGATGAAACGTGTCGTCGGCGGGACGACGTTGCGCAACATCAATGTGCAGGTCGCGGACGCGAGTCAGCTCGGAGTCGCGCAACAGCAGATTGTCGATCTTTTGCGGCAGCGTCACAACATTCGCGCCGGACGCGACGACGATTTTACCGTGCGCAATCAACAGGAGATCGCCGATGCGGCCACGGCCACGACCGACGTCATGACCGGTTTGTTAGGCGCGATCGCCGGAGTCTCGTTAGTCGTTGGCGGCATCGGCATCATGAACATCATGCTGGTGAGCGTGACCGAGCGGACGCGTGAGATCGGCACGCGCATGGCGGTGGGCGCGCGCGGTCGTGACATCCTCACGCAATTTTTGATCGAAGCGATCTCGCTCAGTTGCGTCGGCGGAATTTTGGGAATCATCATCGGCATCGCCGCCGCGAAAACGATTGCGATCACGCGACATTGGCCGGCATTGATTTCGCCGATGTCGATCTTCGCCGCATTCGCGGTCAGCGCGCTGGTTGGAATTTTCTTCGGCTTTTACCCCGCGCGTAAAGCGGCCGCGCTCGACCCGATCGAAGCTTTGCGTTACGAATAGGCATGGCCGAGGAAAACAAATTTCAAAAGCTTGTCGCGGAAGCGAAGAAGAACATCACCGAGATTTCGCCCGAAGATGCGGCCGCGAAATTGCAGAACAAAGAGGCGGTGATTGTCGATGTACGCGAGAAAGATGAGCATGACGAGGAACACATTCCGCACGCGATTCATCTCAGCCGCGGCACGGTCGAGCTCGACATCGAAGAAAAAGTTCCCGATCCGAACGCGATCGTCGTGGTGCATTGCGGCGGTGGCGGACGTTCCGCACTCGCGGCCGAAAGTTTGCAGAAGATGGGCTATAAAAACGTGCGCTCGATGGCCGGCGGATTGAAGGCGTGGAAAGCAGCAGGTTTGCCGACAAGCAAACACGCCTAACGAATCAGCGTCTCCGAAACTACATGTCGTGAATCAGGATTTGAAGAATCGCCTCATCGTCGGGTTCGCGCGGAGCGTGGAATAGCCAGCGTACAAACGCTTCGGCAGCCTCGGCCGCAGTTATATCCGGAGGAATGTGTGATGCGACCTTGTACGCGTCTTCCATATGCTCAATTGACCACATCGGTCGAGTCATCGGTGCGCTGCTGTCCCCCGGGTCGCAGATGTACTTCGTGAGAATGGCCGTCTGAACCATCCTCACGAATTGTTCGCGTTTTTCTTCAGGAGAGATCACAGCGTGGGTTCTCCGCCAAATTCCACAACGACTGATTCGTGTCCAGAAAGCGCTTCATCAAAAGTCGAATACTTGCGTTCCAATAAGTGCCGCGCCCTCGTGCGCGGCACGCCGAACCGATTGCATTGAACGACAACCGTCACGAAATAATCGGATTGCGCCGGCACAGCGTCGAGAGGCAAATTCAATTCTAAACTACTCGTCATGCGCTGAAGCGCCGAAGCTCCGTCTACGCGAAACGTGATGATCCTGTAGTAGATCCACGGGCGCCACTTCGCGATGACAGTATAGCCGAGCCGCTCGTCATTGACTGTGCGATCATCGTCGATCCAGCGCGGTTTCATTTCGTCATCCGCCCACCGCCTGATAATGTCCTAGCCCGCGTTTCCACATCGCGTGCGCGCAGAGCCAGGTCACCAAAAGCCAGCCGGTTTGGATCGACAATGCGCTAACGAGTTCGGCGCCGCGCAAGCGTTCGAGAAAAATGGCGACCGGGCAGAATAGTTCGTAGTAAAACGGGAGCCATTTCATCGTGGCTTGCACGCCGGCGGGCATGATATCGATCGGGAACATTTGGCCACCGAGGAAGTATTCGAACGAGTAAACGATGAAAACGATGGTCGAGATTTCCAGGATCCAAAAGGCCATGAGCGCGAGCGTGTAGGTGATGAAGAATTGGATGAACGCCGCCATCAAGATCGACAATGCGGTGAGCGCGTAAGTCGTTAGGCTGTGCGGCAGGGTGATGAATTCGCGAAAATACAAAAAGATGAGCGCGATGGACGGCAACGTGACCGCGGTGTAAACGAGTCGCGCGCTGACGAAGATGCTGGTGCGATAACCGAGATAGCTCATCGGTTTGGTGAGAAAGGAATTGATCTGGCCTTCGCGAATGTCGGACGCGATTTGCCAATCGTCTTCCGTCGGCGTGACCAGATTGTTCACGAGCAACGTGAGCAAGTAATAATAAATCATCGAGCCGTAGTCGTAGCCGTTGAGGCCGTGGCCGCGCTCGTGGAAAACGGCACGCCAGAGAAAGACGGTGCCGGCGAGCGGAATTAATCCGAAGAGCGCGCGCAGAAAATAATTCCAGCGATAAACGAACGTGTTCTGCAGCCCGATATTGAAAACGGACATGTACTTGTCGATCTTCGCGTTCATTTCGGGTCGGAGAAGCGGGGAGGAATCTGGAAGCCAGGAAACCAGGAACAGGGCTGCCGCAGAAATCTTTTTCTGGATTCCTGGTTTCCAGATTTCATTTCTCTTTCGCTCGTGCCAGTTCAACCGCGAGATTGATCGCGGCGATCATGCTGTCGGGGCGGGCGAGTCCTTTGCCGGCGATTTCGAATGCGGTGCCGTGGTCCGGACTTGTGCGCGGAAACGGCAGACCGAGCGTCACGTTCACGCCGGAATAAAACGCGTGCAGCTTGAGCGGAATCAAACCTTGATCGTGATACATGCACAAGGCCGCGTCCCACTTTTCGATCGCGAGATAGTGAAACAATGTGTCGGGGGAATGCGGGCCGGAAAAAATTTCGCGCGGCAACTGCGCGATCGCCGGCGCAATGATTTCGATTTCTTCGCGCCCGATCTTTCCCGACTCGCCCGCGTGCGGATTTAATCCGGCGACGGCGATCCGCGGATTTTCGCAAGATCGACATCGTAAAAAATCGGCGAGCAATAAACCGACGCGCACGATTTCAGATTGCTTGAGTGCGCCGGCGACTTCGCGCAACGGAATGTGTGTGGTCACGAGCGCGACGGTGATATTTCCACCCGTTAGGCACATCGCAAAATTTTCCACGCCGCAACGCTCGGCGAAAAATTCCGTCTGCCCGGGAAATTTGAAACCGGCCTCGTACATGCGCGCTTTGTGGATCGGCGCGGTCACGACCGCGTTCAGCTCGCCGCGTCGCGCCAGAGTTGCCGCTTCCTCCAGTGCAGCCGCCGCCGCGCGCGCCGTTTCGATCGAGGGTTCGCCCGGTGTGCACTTCGGCTGGCGACCGATGACGACGTATTCGGCGTTCGGGGGAATGAGTCCCGACTTCAGTGCAAGATCGACAATCTCCGGACCGATGCCGGCGCAATCACCGAGAGTGATACCGATGCGCACGCCGTGAGTAGATGTCGATCTTGCGATCGATCAACTCTAGAGATCGTCGCGCGCTTGTTTCAAAACCAAGGCTGCCCACGCCGAGCCCCTTTTCTCCGTGATTTTTTTTGAGAGAGCATCTTTAGTCGCGTGCTGCGCCGTACCAAAGAGAATACCGATGAAAGCAATTTGTTTGTCGTTCCAGCGAGCAGCTCGGCGTTCTTTTTTCATGAATGCGAGGTAATAGGATTGCCAATCAAGATCCGCCGACATTGCGACTCCAGCAGGAATTGCTGCGTCCATAACACGATAGGCATCCGCATTTCCGATAGGCGCGGTCTGCCGGTCTTTTTCATCGATTGGCTGAATGGGCTCGTCGTGCGAATCAATTGCCTGACCCCAAAAGTGATCGAGTGCGCTACGAATTAAATGGTCGCGATCCTGATCTGAAAGAATCTCTTGTCCGACTCGCAAAGATTTTGCCACCGATTCGAATGTTGTCCTGAGCCGGTCGAAATCGCTTGATGGTGCTTTCATGGTCAGAAAAATCGCATTTGAACCACGACGCGCTCCAATCGTTAACCAATGCTCTGTGCCAGCCTGATCTATATACTCGCGACGAAGGCCATCCCAACCGCTGCCCTGAATTCTTTCGATTGGGGTGACACCACGCTCCTGTTTGAACGCAAGATCAACAAGGTCGTTCGGTAACATTTGCGGAAGATCGAGATGAGACGTCGCAGAAATGCGTATCTCCGCTTTTTTATCGGGAGAGGTAAACGCGTAGCTAATGCTTTGTCCGATTTTCGTTTCGGATTGCGTCCAGCCAGTCGGCGGCGCGATCGAATAAAATTCGTTCGGAGATTGCCAGCGTTCGGCGCGAGCAGCAGTTGCGACGCACGCAACGAGGCAGACGACAATAATCCGGTGCGAACTCAGAACGTTTTGATGTAAGCCTTCGAGCGCAGACTCGCGAGCCACTTCTCCTGCAGATTCTGCGCTTCCTGCTGGATCAATTTCTTTTCGATGTCGTCGCGGACTTGCGCGAGCGATTTGGTTTCGCCGCCGCGTTTGGCCTCTACTTTCATGATGTAGTAGTTGCCGCTGAATTCGACGATGTTGCTGATCTTGTTCACCGGCAGATTGAACGCCACCTTCTCCAATTGCGCGGCCAGCGTTTTGCGATCGATCCAACCCCAATCGCCGCCCGAATCGCGGGAGGTGTCTTCGGAATAAATCTGCGCCATGCGATCGAACTCGGCGCCATTCGCGAGCTTGGTTAAAATTTCCTGCGCCATCGCTTTTTGCGCGGGCGCATTGCCATCGCCCGAGTGCGCCGGGATCATGATGAGCCGCAATTTGATTTGCTCCTTGGCTGTGAATTCGTCGCGGTGCGCCTTGTAATATTCCTCGATCTTGGTCGGCGACGCGATTAGATCGCGCCGGACGTTTTTGCCGCGCATCGCCTGCACGATCATGCGCTCGGTTTCCATTCTCTTGAATTCGCCGAGCGAATAATTTTGCGCCTCCAGCGTTTTGATAAACGTATTGCGGTCGCCGCCGAAACTTTCGCGGATGATTTCGTGCATCCGCATGTCCACATAGTGGTCCGGGATTTGGTAGCTCTCTTTTTTGAACGCCTGGATGATCAATTGTCGATCGATCAAGTCCTTCAACGCGGCTTCGCGCGCTTCCTTGATTTGTTTCACCAAATCTTCGCCGCGATATTGCGTCCGGAGCAACTTCTCCCGCGGCGCGACGACCGCACGGACCTGCGAATAGGTGATAATATCGCCGTTCACCACCGCGGCGATGCCGTCGATGATTTCCGGTTCCGGCTGCGCCGCATACGCCGCCTGACACAACGGCATAAACGGCAGCGTGCTCGCCGCGATTAATAAGATAACGACAACCCTGATCATGAAAGTTTCCGTATCAGCTCCAAGATTTCTGGGAGGTGCTGATCGATTCCGGGCGTAACTAAACGAGGAAACTTGCCGGCCACAAGTATGAAATCGCCGCGGCGCGTGAGCATGAGCTTGCGCTCGCGCACTTCCACGCGGGTGATGTTACGCTTTGCGGCCGCGAGCTTGATTTCGCTGAGGAGGAACAAATTTTCGACCGCATCGGGAAATTTGCCGAAACGGTCGCGCCAATCTTTTTTGAGTTTGTGCAATTGTTCCTGCGTCGTGATTTCGGCGACGCGCCGATAAGCCTGAATGCGCAGGGTGGTGTCGTTGATGTAACTCGCTGGAATGAACGCCGGCACACGTTCGTTAGGCCCGAACTGCGCGAACTCGGCTTCGTTCGTCGCCATGAAATCGAAGCGAAGATCGACATCTAACCGCAGCTTCGCCTTCTGTCCTTTGAGTTGCGCGACCGTTTGCTTGAGGAGCTGGCAATACAAATCGAACCCGACCGCAGCGATGTGGCCGCTCTGCGCCGTCCCGAGAATGCTTCCCGCACCGCGGATCTCCAGATCGCGCATGGCGATGCGAAAGCCCGCGCCTAACGAGCTGTATTGCTTGATCGCGTTGATGCGTTTGCGCGCGGCGCCGATCGACATCATCTCGCGCGGCAACAAAAGATACGCATACGCTTTGTGTTCGGCGCGGCCGACGCGACCGCGGAGTTGGTAAAGATCGGCCAGACCGAAACGATCGGCGCGGTCGATGATGATCGTGTTCGCGTTCGGAATATCGAGCCCGCTCTCGATGATGGTCGTGCAAACGAGAACGTCGATTTTGCCGGCAACGAAGCGCTGCATGACGTCTTCGAGTTCGTCCGCATCCATTTGTCCATGGCCAATATCGACACGCGCATTCGGGACAAGATCGACAATCTTCTCGCGCATTCGTTCGATTGTTTGCACGCGGTTGTGCAGAAAAAATACCTGGCCTTGCCGCTCGAGCTCGCGATTGATCGCGTCGCGAATGATCCGTTCGTCGTAACCAGCCACAATCGTCTCTACCGGCAAACGATTCAGCGGCGGCGTCTCGATCGTGGACATGTCTTTCACGCCGACGAGCGAAAGATAAAGCGTGCGCGGAATCGGCGTGGCCGAAAGCGTGAGCACATCGACGAGCTTGAACAGCTCCTTAAATTTCTCTTTGTGCAAAACGCCGAAGCGCTGCTCTTCATCGATCACGACAAGGCCGAGATCTTTGAAGACGAGATCGCCGGAAATGAGGCGGTGCGTTCCAATGACGATGTCGATCCCGCCTTCACGCACCAGCTTCAGAATTTTCTTCTGCTCACCTTGCGTCCGGAATCGACTGAGCATTTCGATGCGCACCGGATATTCCGCCATGCGCTCGCGAAAAACTTCGAAGTGCTGTTGCGCGAGCACCGTCGTCGGCGCGAGCACCGCGACTTGTTTGCCTTCCATCACCGCTTTGAACGCGGCGCGGATGGCCACTTCCGTTTTGCCGAACCCGACATCGCCGCAAATGAGCCGGTCCATCGCGCGCGGCTTTTCCATGTCGATCTTCGTATCAACGATTGCTTTCATTTGGTCCGGCGTTTCGCGAAACGGAAACGAATGCTCGAACTCGACCTGCCATTTCGTGTCCGGGCCGAAGGCGTGACCGATTTGTGTTTCGCGTTCGGCCTGGACGGCGAGCATCTTGCCGGCGTAATCGAAGATCGACACCTGCGCCGTGCGTTTCGCTTTCGCCCAACGCGCATCGCCTAACGAACTGAGCGGCGGATTCTTTTTTCCGACGCCGACGTAACGCGAAACGAGATACGCCTGCTCCAGCGGAACGTAGAGTCTGGCATCATTCGCGAACTCGAGCGCGAGAACTTCCTGCGGTTTGCCCGCTGTTGTTTTTACTGTGGTGGCAGCCGTCTCGGCTGCGGGCGAGACGCCTGCCACCACAGAAGAATCTCCGAGCGTGATCACGCCGAGATAACGCGCCACGCCGTGTTCGAGATGAACGACGTAATCGCTTTCGTTCAGCTCGCTGAAATCGATCTGCGCCCGATGTCGCTCGGCGCGATGCACTCGACGGCGCGCATGCGGCGCGAATCGTCCGAACAATTCCGCGGCCGATAAAACGACCAGGTTCGCCGCCGGAAAACAAAATCCACGCGGCAATGTGCCTTCGACAAGATCGACATCTTGCAGCGCGGCGTCGCCGATGATTTCGCGAAATCGCTCGATCTCGCCTTCGGTCTGAAAATAAATCGCGACCCGCGCCTTCTTTTCGCGCCATTCTTCGAGTCGTTTGATGAATTGATTTCGCTTCGCTTCCGCGAGAGCGAAATCGCCAACGCCAAACTCACCGACATCGCAGTCGGTAAACGCTCCTGAAAAATCCTCCGGCCCTTCTTCGATCCATCCTTCGCTGATGCGGATGTCGCCCTCGGAATCCTCGATGTCGATCTTGAGATGGTCCGGCGCGATGTAATCGCGCACCTTGCCGCTCTGGTCTTCAGCCGCACCTAACAAGATGTCGATCTTGCGCAGGTCGCGCACGCTCGTTTGCGTGTCGATGTCGAATTCGCGGAGCGATTCGACGTCGTCGCCGAAGAATTCGACGCGTACGGGCAATTGCGCCTGCCACGAGTAAAGATCGACAATGCCGCCGCGGACGGCGAACTGGCCGCGGGTCGTGACTTGGGCGGCGCGTTCGTAACCGGCGCCCGACAATTGCTCGAGAAGCTTTTGCATGTCGATCGATTTGCCGCGCGAAATTGCGAGCGAAGCGGAGTGAAGCGTGCCGCGTTTCGGCGCGGGTTGGTCGAGACTCGCGCGCGTGGCGACGATGACCAGGGGCGACGTTTGATTGTCGATCTTGCCTAACAAGTTGAGGCGCTCGGCCGCGATCTCCGGATCGGGCAAAATGTTTTCGACGGCGGCGAACTCCGCTTCAGGAAGAAATTCGGCGTTAGGCAGCCAGTTGAGGAGCGATTCGTAGAGATTTTCCTGCGTGCGCACGCTCGGACACAACACCCAAATCGTTTTGTCGATCTTGCGCGCGAGGACGGCGGCGAGAAATGCGTGCGCCGATTCGATGACGTGCGAAAACGCGACCGGCCAATCGCGATTGTCGATCTGGCGCAGCTTCTCCGCGACCGGCGCGGATTGCGCGACGAGCTCGAGCAGGTCGTCAGTTTTTCTCACGGCGAACAGTTTCGCCGAAGATCGACAACTACGAAACTAGGGGACGATCTGAACGGGTGTGCCGACGGAAACAGAGCGGAAGAAATTTTCGGCCATGAATTCCGGCATGCGAATGCAGCCGTGCGATGCCGGATAGCCGGGCAAATATCCGGCGTGCATACCGAAGCCGGGATGGACTTCCATGTAAAACGGCATGGGCGCGCCTTTGAAATGCGAGCCGGGCGGTTTCGGATCGCTGACCGCGACGTTTGGTTTTACGACCTGGCCGGACGCGTCGACAAAGTCGCCGTATTGCGACGAAACGTGATCGCGATCTTTTCTGATGACGGTGTAGTGACCGGCCGGCGTGTTGCGGCCCTCGCGGCCGGTGGACAACTGCGAGATGCCGACGAGCTGACCGCTCTTGTAAAAATAGGCGCGCTGTTCGCTGAGACTGATTTTGACCGAGGGTTTGCCGTTGATGCTGTCGCCGTCCCAATAGGAAATGGTATCGACGGGCGCGCCGGTGGATTGAGTGGGATAAGGCGCGGCCCCGCCAATGTACGGAACGGGCGCGGAAGGTTCTTCGCAGCCGGCGAGAAAGACGACTGCGATAGCGGCAACGAAAACGGGAAGAACGAGTGAACGCATAAAATTTTCGGTCGAACTCTCTAGCGTTCGCGTGGGCAAAGTCAAGATGGCGGCCGCGAATGGAAGATGTCGATCTTACATCGGCTTGAATTGTGCTCGGGTTGAGCGACGAAGTTCGTTATGCCGACGTACGAATATCACTGCGAGAAATGCGGGCAGAATTTCGAGGCGTTCCAATCGATGCGCGACGAAGCGTTCCGGACCTGCCCGAAAGAGCTTTGTCGGCTGCCGAAGTGGGGCAAAGGCAAAGTGAAACGGCTGCTCGGGACCGGCGCCGGGCTTATTTTCAAGGGCTCGGGTTTTTACAGCACGGATTACCGGAGTTCGAACTACAAGGAGTCGGCCAAAAAGGAGAGCGCGTCGTCGGTGGGCGAGCCGAAGGAGCAAAAATCTTCGACTCCAAAGGAAGGCGGCGGCAAAAGTGGCGCGTCGGGTGCTACTCAGTCCAAATCGCAGAAGGATTCCGCCGCATGAGTACCGTCGCCACTGTCGCTAAAATCGTTTGTTCCGAATGTCAGCGCGAGAACGAAGCTGAACGCGTTTATTGTCATGATTGCGGGGCGAGACTGGATCGGTCGGCCGTGATTGTGCACAAGGAACCGGTGGTCGATGTGCACAAGCGCGTGCGGAAGATGTTCGACCCAACGCGCGCGCGAATCCGGGCGCTGTTTTTCAAAACCAGCAAAATGATTCTCGGCGCCGGCGCGACCAGCGTATTCGTCGTCATGGCGATACCGCCGGAATTGCCGGAGCAACCGAAGACGGAGATGCTCGCCTCGCAGGTGCGCCTCGATATGGAGAGCGCGCTGCGGAAACATCAGCCGGCGCAGCTCGAATTTTCGCAGGACCAGGTGAATGCCTATTTCAATTCCGCGCTAAAAACGAAGAAGACCGCGTTGACGAAACCATTTCTCGATTTCAAACGCGGCGTGGTTCTGTTTCACGATGGAGATTGCACGGTCACGGTCGAGCGCGCGATCAGCGGTTTGTATCCTGTTTACACTTCGGCGTCATTCACGGCATCGATCGACAATGGCAAACTGGTGACTGCGTCCACTGGCGGCGCGATTGGGCGATTAAAAGTTCATCCGCTCTTGATGCCGTATTTGGGAAAAGCTTTCACGGACGTTTTCAGCGCGGTTGAGCAGGACGCGAAGCTTGTCGCCAGGTTTAGCAGCGTCGAACTCCACGACAAGCGTGCGACCTTGAGCATCGTCCCGCCGCAATAACGAAAATAGGAACCGGCGGGCTCGCCCTCCTCCCCCTTCCGAACCCGCCGGCACCAACCGAAGATCGACAACTAAATTTGCGCGTCAGCGCAGACCCATGGTGCGGAGAAGTTCCTCCGTCACCGTTCCATTCGCGTCCAGACCGTGATCGCGTTGATAAGCGCGAATGGCGTAATGCGTGCGCGAACCGAGCGAGCCGTCGATTGCGCCCTTGTAGTAACCATCGCGCGACAATCGCTCCTGCACCTTCGAGACGATCGACGCGTTGCCGACATTGTAAGAACCATCGCGCGACTCCGGCTGCGCGTTGTTCGAGTAATAGCCGTTTGAGTAACCGTTCGAATAATAATTGGAACCGCCGCCGTAATTATACATGTACGGATCGTAGGCATATCCGTCGGTGCCAAAGTTGAAGCTGACCGATGGTCCGTAGCCGTAATAATACGGATAGTACGAGTCGTAATACGGCCAACCGCACCCGAAGCCATACCAGGGAGAGCCGTAATTCACGTAAACGATACGGGTGCGATGACGATGATTAAAATTTCGGACCGTGTTGAAGTTGCGACCGGCATTCCAATTTCGTGTCGTCTGAAAATTGCGAACGCGATTTACATTTCGCACGCTCGAGAAGTTGCGCGCGTTGGTGAAGTTTCGCGCGGTGGCGAAGCGATTACCGGGCGATGGGGTCACGCGGGTGATTGTCGATCTTTGCACGTGCGCCGGCGCGGATCGCGAATTTCCATTAGGTCTGGCGTAGAGCGGAGCAGTCGTGAGCGCACAGGCGATGACGCTGAGGAGGAGGATGCGTTTCATATGCGAGTAGGGTCTGATAATTAGACACCGCGCGGCAAGAAAAGTTGCGACTCGCCCGCGCCGAATGCGGTCGATATTCTCCCCCGCCGTGAGAGTGGCGCTGGTGTTTCTATTGCTCGCAAACGCGGTCGCGGAACCGCTCGAGCGCAGCGTTAGCCCATCGCGGCAATTCATCGTTTACGGCGACAACGCGCAATTGCGCGGCGCCGTTTCCGATCTGGCCGAACAAGTAAAGCGCAGCACCTTGTCGATCTTGCGTGCATCGGACGATTGGAAAACACCGATCATCGTGAACGTGCAGACGCCGCAAGCGAATGTGCCCGACGTTCCGAGCAAAGCCTTGCGTTTCAGTCAAACCGGCGCCGGCTTGAAATTGCAGCTCGATCTCGTTATCGGCGACGACGTGCGCGGGTTCGAAATTCAGCGTGAAATCCTGCGCGCGATTTTGCTCGAGCGCATGTATCGCAATCACAGCGATATCGCGCCCGGCACCGAGTATGTGCAGCCGCCGGATTGGTTGCTCGATGGGTTGCTTGCTCGGTTCGAACAACGGAATTTGCCGGCGGCTTCACCGGGTGCGCTCGAGGAGTTCTTGCGGCAACGGCCTAACGATCTCGACCGGCCGACGCGCGAGCTTTATCGCGCCAGTTCGCTCGCGCTCGTAAATGTGATTGTCGATCTTGCGCAAAGTCGGGGCGGTCTCGCGCGTTACATCGACAATCTCGCGAACGCTTCGAACGATCCGTTAGCCGATTTGCGCGCGCAATTTCCGGAGCTGACCGCGAACGATATCGAAAAACTCTGGCAAACGCGTCTGAGCAATCTCTCATCGCAACGCGCCGAGCTTCTCCGCTTCACCGAAACGGAAGCGCGACTGGCGCAAGCCTTGCAGATCAAAATGGGAGAGAAAGACGTCGCGCTCGCCAGTTTCGTGAAGCCGAAACTTTCGCCCGCGGAAAAGGTCGCGCTCAAAATCACGGCCGAAAATCTCATGCTCATGGGCGTGAGCGCGCATCCGGTCATGCGACCGATCGTGAACGAGTATCAAAAAATCGCGCAGTTGCTCGCCGCCGGAAAAAGCAAAGGCGTGAGCGAGCGCCTCTCGAAGTTGCAGGAGACGCGGCGCCGCCTCGTTAGGCGAATGAACGACATCGACGATTACATGAACTGGTTTGAGGCGACGCAGATGAAGACGTCGAGCGACGTCTTCGCGGATTATTTGAGCAGCGCGCAACAGCAGAACACCGAGTCGCCGCGCCGGGATGCGATATCGGTTTATCTCGATGCGGTCGAGCTGCAGATGGAAAGGTAAAGCGACAGCCGCTATTGGCTGCCGTGGGTACGGGTCTAACGAGACCCGAGATCAGCGGCGGCGCGAGTTATGAGTGACATGGTATAACAGTGGAAGATAGACATAGGGACAGTCCGCCGTTCGCTCCATAGTGGGTTAGATGTTTTGTGCGCCGTGAATCAAGGCCTGACATCTTGCGATCTCTGGAGCGCTTCTCTCTCTTCCGCGATGTATTGCCGGAGCGTGTTGGGCATATTGGGCGGAACGTTGTGCCTGGATTCGGCGGCGAGTCCATCGAGAAAGGACCTGTATTCATCACCGATCCCGCCCCGCGCGAACCTCCAGACCGCGCGATACGCAGGGTTGCCGAGCAAGCGCTTCAAGGTGGTACCATCAGACGCCCAGCTCTTGGGGTCCAGCATGCCCAAATGAAACTGAAAGAAACAGTCTTCGTAGCTCCAGAACACCGAGGTCATGTAACCGTACAAGACGAAGCAATCCTGATCGGTCAGAGGTTCGCCGTTGGCGGCGCGCGATATGACATCGCTAACACCGGGATCGCTCAGGCGCGAGAGAAGTTCGACGTTGCGCGCGCTTCGTCCCTGTTGCATTAACGATCTTTGGTTGCGATTAGATTGCCGTATCTGCAGGCCAAGAAAGAGAAGCGAAACCACAACAGCAACGCTGCTGGCGAGTGATGCGAGATCAGCAATACTCACGGATATGACGATCGTAGCACTTGCTTCCAGAACTGCGATTCGTAACTGAACCGCTCGATCGTTTCGCTCAGCATCTAACGAGAACAAGCTGAGCTGCGGCCACTGAGACCGAGCGATGATCGAAGCGAGAAGGTTGTAGTCACGAGAAAGTTAAACATGCGCCGGGTGGCCGTTCGCTCCATCGCATGGTTAGGTCTCTACCCAATTGCACGTCTTCCAAAGGGGTTTGCCGCCAGCAGTAAATCGGTAAACCACGAGTGTGTCAGAAACCGAAACCGGCTCGAAGAACAAATCGTAATCGGAATCATGCTTAGACGCTGAAAGCAGGCGAAGCTTGCCTCGTCCAATCGGCCGAATTCCACAGATGCGAAAGTCGAACTGTGCACGTTTCGCCATCCGCGTGATCTTTACGTCGAGCGGTATCTCATGCTGAGCATCCCAGCTGTGGTCGAATGGATGAACACGAACGGACGTAAGCTGGAGAGCTGCAAACACGCTGACGAGAACAGCGGCACTGCTCACAAAAACGTAGAGAATCCGCCACAGCCGCGCGACAGCGCAAAGACCGACGACCGCGCAAAACGCGAGGACAATATCAACGGCCACGCGGTGCTTCCACCAGAAATCGATGATGTCGTTCATCGTGTCGATGCGCACAGACCTAACGAGAAGTAGATCCAAAAATTGCCCCTTTAAAGGCGCAATTTTTCAATCTAATCCGGCTTGAGTTCGGAAGCGGAGAGAACAGAATCGATTCGCATGCCGGAGAATTTACCGGTCGGTAACGGGCAAAACAAACCGAAATTGCTCGAGCAGGTCCGCGACGTCATCCGGCGCAAGCATTATTCCATTCGAACCGAGCGAACCTATATGGCCACAAAGACGTGAGCACGACCATGATTTACACCCATGTTCTGAACAAGCCTTGGAGTCAGGAGTCCACTGGATTGAAAAAGCGATTGTCGATCTTGCGCCACAGTTGCCGCTGCGAACGTTGCCGCGTATCATAGCGCGCGCACGATTGTGCGTTTTACTTTCATGCAGAAAATTGGATTTGCCGAAGCTCTCGACTCGATCGTGGCGCACGATGCGCGTTACGCGCGCGACGCCTACATTTTTTTGCGCGACGCGCTCGATTACACGACGAAGCAGCAGAAGAAAACCAAGGGCACGAATGTGCGGCACGTGAGCGGACCGCAATTACTCGACGGTGTGCGACTCTACGCCTTGCGCGAGTTCGGGCCGCTGGTGGTGACCGTGTTCGAGAGCTGGGGCATTCGCAAAACGGAAGACATCGGTCACATGGTTTTCAATTTGATCGACGCCGGCATTTTCGGAAAGACGGAGGAGGATTCGATCGAGGATTTCAAGAATATTTACGACTTCGGTGACGCGTTCGTTAGGCCTTTCGCGCCGACGAAACCAATGGCGGAAAAGAAATTGCCGCCGAGCCTGCCTGCACCAAAGTCTTCATGAAGATCGCGCCGACTCTGGCGATCTTCAGCGCGCTTATGTTGACGACCGCGAATTTAAAATCCGCCACCACTGAGGATTCTTCGGTGCTCACGTTTCCGCCGAGCACGGCGCAGAAGTGGGTGCTGGAAAACGGCCTAACGATCATCGTGCAGGAAGATCACAGCGCGCCGGTGGCGAGCGTGCAGGCGTGGTGCGCGACCGGCAGCATTTACGAGGACGAACGGCTGGGCGCGGGCATGTCGCACATTCTCGAACACATGTTGTTCAAGGGAACGAAGACAAGATCGACAAATGCGATCGCGCAAAAAATCCAGGACGTCGGCGGTTATATCAACGCTTACACGTCGTTCGATCGCACGGTTTATTGGATCGACGCGCCGAAAGCCGGCGTCGAGACCGCGCTCGATGTGCTGAGCGACGCGATGATGAATTCGACCTTGCCGCCGGACGAATACACCAAGGAACAGGAAGTGATCCGGCGCGAGTTCGCCATGGGATTCGACGATCCCGACCGGATGGTGAGCCAGCTTCTTTTCGCGACCGCCTATCAAAGACATCCGTATCGGCTGCCGGTGATCGGCGACATGCAGATTTACAACCAGCTCACGCAAGAGCAGGTGATGCAGTATTACAAAACGCGTTACGTGCCTAACAACCTTACTTTCGTGGTGGTAGGAGATGTCGATCCAACAAAAGTGCGCGAGCAACTCACGAATTTCTTCAAGGATTACCCCGAGAAATCGTTGAAGCCGGTTTACATTCCGCAGGAACCGCCGCAACTCGGCCGCCGCGATGCGCATAACGAATTTCCGACCGAGCTGACGCGTCTGGCGATGGCGTGGCACGTCCCCGAAGTCACGCATCCGGACGTCCCCGCGCTCGATTTGCTCTCGCAGATTTTGGGTGAGGGACGCAGCTCGCGTTTGTATCGCAAGGTGCGCGAGGAAGCGGGGCTCGCGTTCAACATCGCCGCCTTTTCCTATACGCCGGGCGATCCCGGTTTGTTAGGCGTGGACGCGACGGTCGATCCGAAAAATCGCGAAGCGGCCGAGAAATTGATTTTGGAAATTGTCGATCAAGTGAAGAGCGGCGGCGTGACCGCGGAAGAATTGAACAAAGCGAAAAAGACGCAGCTGAGCCAACAGCTCTCGCAACTTACGACCGTACGCGGTCAGGCTTCGGATGTGGGCGGCAATTGGCTGCTGACGCGAAATTTGAATTTCAGCCGCGATTATCTCGCGGCGGTGCAACGCGTCACGCCCGACGACATCAAGCGCGTCGCCGGCAAATATCTGACGAACGACAATCTCACCGTCGTCTCCTTGAACCCGAAGGGCTCGTTAGGCGGCAAGATCGACAATCGCAAAGCGATTACCGCCGCCGACGTGCAAAAGTTTGAGCTCTCGAACGGTCTGCGCGTGCTCGTGCGCGAAGACGCGCGCCTCCCGCTGGTCGCGATGACGGCGGTGTTCCGCGGCGGATTGCTCGCGGAAACGTCGGAGACGAACGGCGCTACGCGTTTGATGGCGAAGTCGCTGCTGAAAGGAACGAAGACGCGTAGCGCGGAGCAACTTGCGACCGAAATCGAATCGATCGGCGGGACGATGTCGAGCGACGCGGGCAATAACAGCTTCAGTGTCGCGGTCGATGTGACAAAACCGGATTTGAAAAAAGGCGTCGAATTGCTCAGCGACATTTTGCTGAACGCGACGATGCCGGAACCGGCGGTCGAACGCGAAAAGCAAGTGCAGCTCGCCGCGATTCAACAGGAAGACGAGCAGCTCACGACGGTGGCGCGAAATATTTTACGGCAGGCGCTCTTTGCAAAACATCCCTACGCGCTGCGCACCAACGGTTCGGCCGAGTCGGTGAAGAAGTTGACGCCGAAACAACTGCTCGAGTTTCGCGATCGTTATCTCGTGGCCAAAAACGGCGTCATCTCCGTGTTCGGCAACGTGAGCGCCGCCGAAGTGAAACAGCTTTTCGAGCAAGCGTTGTCCAAAATGAAAGCGGGCGAGCTTGCGTTGAAAGACGCGTCGCCGCCGCCGCCCATGACAAAGTCGGAGACGGTCGAGAGTCGTAAAGAAAAAGCGCAGAGCGTCATCATGGTCGGGTACCGCGGCGTCGATGTTTATAGCAAAGATCGACATGCACTCGAGTTGCTCGACGAAGCGAGCAGCGATCTCGGTTCGCGTTTCTTCGTTCGCATCCGCGAAGAAATGGGTCTGGCCTATTACGTCGGCGCGAGCCAGGTGCAGGGACTTGTCCCCGGATTGTTCGCGTTTTATCTCGGGACGTCGCCGGAAAAAACGGAACCGGTCAAAGTGGCGTTGCTCGATGAAATCAAGAAACTGGCGAGCGAAGGCCTAACGAACGAGGAACTCACGCGCGCGAAAAAGAAATTGATCGGCCAGCAACAGATCGCGAATCAAAGCAACGACACCTTCGGTTATCAATGCGCGCTCGATGAAGTTTACGGGCTCGGGTTCGATTATTACAAAAAGCTCGAGCCGGAAGTGAGCGCAGTCTCGCTCGAGGACATCAAGACCGCGGCGCAAAAATATTTCCGCGATCAACCGTACGTGCTCGCAATTGTGCGTCCGCCGGACAAGTCCACCGCGAAATCTAATTAGATCGACATCGTATGGCTGAAGTCCAGACCAACACCAACACCGGCCAGATGGCGCAGCGCTTCATCGAGTTCATCATGATGCAGGCGCAAAACGCGGCGCTTTTTCTCGGCCAAATCCCGAATCCGCAAACCGGCAAAGGCGAAGTGAATCTCGAGGTGGCGAAGATGTTCATCGACCAGCTCGAGATGATTCAGGAAAAGACGCGCGGGAATTTATCGAATGAAGAGGCGACGGTTTTGCGCAATACCATTTCGAATCTGCAAATGGCCTACGTGGAAGTGGCGGAGCATCTAAAAAAAGGCGGCGCGAAGCCAGAACCGCAACCGGAGCCGGTGCCGCAGACCGGTGAAAGATCGACAACTACTCCGGCAGAGACGCGACCGGTCGCTTCGTCCGAAGCCGAAGGCGAATCGAAAAAGAAATTCACGAAGAGCTACGGCTCATAAGCGTGCTTTTTGCGCGTCGCGCGATTCCTTCACGTGCACGCACGCGCGAAAAAAAAATCGGCGCCAAAGATCGTAACCGATCCGGTTGAAGCCGCGGAAGAAGCGGGGCTTCGTTACGTCAACGATTCGAGTCCCGGTTACACGCGGAAAGCGAAAGGCGACGATTTCGAATTCTTCGACACGGAAGGAAAACCGATCCGCGACGAGCAACGCGTGTTGCGCATCCAACGTATCGGCATTCCGCCGGCGTGGACGAAAGTTTGGATTTGCCCGTCGCCGAACGGACATATTCAGGCGACCGGATGCGACGCGCGCAAACGCAAGCAGTATCGCTATCACGAACGCTGGCGCGAAGTGCGCGACGAAAACAAATACGAGCGCATGGCGTTATTCGGTGAAGCGCTGCCGAAAATCCGCAGACGCGTGGAAGCGGACCTGAAGCTGCCGGGATTGCCGCGGAACAAAGTGCTGGCGACGATCGTGCAATTGCTCGAGCGCACTTTGATTCGGGTCGGCAACGAAGAGTATGCGCGCGAGAACAAATCGTTCGGCCTAACGACCATGCAAGATCGACATGTCGATGTGAAAGGTTCGAAGGCGCAATTCCGTTTTCGGGGCAAGAGCGGCAAGATGCATGAAGTCGACATCACCGACCGGCGCATCGCGAAAACCATTTCCAAGCTCCAGGATTTGCCCGGACAGGAGTTGTTCCAGTACGTGGATGAGGAGGGCGAGATTCGCAACATCACTTCGCAGGACGTGAACGAGTATCTGAAAGAAATCACCGGCGAAGATTTCACCGCCAAGGATTTTCGGACCTGGGCCGGAACGGTGCTGGCCGCGATGGCGTTGAATGCGGTGGGCGCATTCGAGACGAAGAAGGAGGCGAAGGCGAACATCAAGCAAGCGATCACCGCGGTCGCGAAAATGTTAGGCAATACGCCGGCAATTTGCCGAAAGTGTTACGTCCATCCGGGCGTGCTCGAAAATTATCTCGACGGCAAATCGATCGAAGGTTTGAAAAAGAAAACCGAAGAGGCGCTCGAAGATCAACATGTCGATCTTCGCGAAGGCGAGAAAGCGATCCTGAAATTCCTCCAGCAGCGCCTGGAAAAGAAGGCGGCCTAACGAGTTCGCTTTGCTGTGGTGGCAGGCGTCTCGCCTGCAGCCGAGGACGGCTGCCTCCACAGAAGAAATTCGATCCGGCCTAACGACTGCCGCTTTGCCCCGGTGTCGCTTTCGGTTTCGTGCTTTTGCGCACGGTGATGGTCTGGTCCGCCGGCGGACTCGGTGCGCTTTCCGGCGATTTCTTCGTGCTCGGCCAGATCAATCGCCACGGTTGCGTTTTGATCGTGTTCGAAAACTCGGTGATGTTTTTGCCGACCGGCTCGATGTCGCGCATGACACCTTTCAATTTCTCGGACGAATCGCGGAAGTTTTGCAGCGTGACTTTGATGTTGTCGTTCTGCGTGAGCTGATCGGTAATTTGCTGAATGTTTTCGAGCGACGCGGTGAGTGCGCCATCCGGCGCCGTAAGATCGACAAGGTGGTCGCCGAAAGTTTTGAAACGCTCGAGCGCCTGATTCAATTCCGAACCTTCATTGGTCAGTTTGCTCAAGTTTTGCGCGGTCGATTCAAGTTCTTTCATCGTCTTGGTCGCCTCTTCCGCGACCGGCTGGACGACTTCGAGTAATTTCGCCGCCGCTTCGCTGAAATCCGGTGAGCGTTCGCCCGCATATATTTCACCGTCGCGCGCGCGTCCTGATTCCGGTGTGCCGGAAGTAAAATCAACCGCGAGCTCGCCTAACAATCCGAGCGTGATCATGCGTGCGAGCGCATCGCGATAAACGATCGCACTTTTGTCCACCTGCACATCGACCCGCACCTGAAATTTCGGTTTTCCGTTAGGCGGGGTCGGACTCGTTTCCGGCGATGGGTGAATCGCCGCCGCCGCCTCCTGCGCGCGCCGATCTTCCTCGAGCGAAACCGGTGAATACAATTTTTGCACTTGTCCGATCTTGCGACCGGCGAGCAGAACGGGAGCGCCGAGTTTGATGCCGGCGGCGTTGTCGAAATAAACGCGATAGGTCACGAGCGGACGAAACAATCCCGGTGCGCCTAACAAGATGAGCGTGGCCACGACCACGGCGACCGTGCCGATCACGAGCAGGCCGGTCATCAACTCATTTCGTCGCAATTGCATCTTGGCTTCCTTCCAGAATGGGACCTTCGGTGCTGCCGCTCAAAAATTGAGCGACCACGGGATTTTGCGATTGGCGGAATTGGTCGGGCGGCGCGTCTTCAATTATTTCTCCTCGATATAACATAGCCATTCTCGTGGCGATGCGAAATGCACTTTCCATTTCGTGCGTGACAATGATGGAGGTGATCTTCGATTCCTCCGTTAGGCGAATAATCAATTCGTCGATGACGGAGGCGATGACCGGATCCAGGCCGGCGATCGGTTCGTCGAAGAGAATTAATTCCGGATCGAGCGTGAGCGCGCGCGCGAGGCTGACGCGCTTCTTCATGCCGCCGCTCAATTCCGATGGCATTAAATTTTTCGCTTCGGTCATGCCGACGATCTCAAGTTTTTGATCGACAATTTTTTCGATCTCATCCGGCGATTTGTCGGTGAGCTCTTCCAGCGGCAGGGCGATGTTATCGCGCACGTTAAGCGAACTCAGCAGCGCAGAATATTGATGGACCATCCCGATCTGGCGGCGGACTTGCTGAAGTTTTCGCCGCGACAGACGCGTGATCTCGAACTGCTTGAAGAAAATATTTCCGGAAGTCGGCTGTCGAATTCCGAGAATCAAACGCAGGATCGTGCTCTTGCCGCTGCCGCTCTGGCCCATGATGACAAGACGTTCCTGCGGTTCGACGATGAGCGAAACGCCGTCGAGGATTTTCCGTTCCTCGAATTGCATGACGACTTCGCGCAGCTCCACCATGTGCACCGGCGCGCTCATGTCGGGAAGAAGACGGTGTAGATCATGTTATAAAGCGTATCGACGCCAATGACAGTCGTGATCGCCGTGACCACGCTCGAAGTTGTGGACGAGCCGACGCCTTCGGCGCCACCGCGCACGTTCAGGCCGCGATAACACGCGATGCCGGCAATGATGAGGCCGAACATCAAGCTTTTGAAAACGCCGGTGATGATGTCGCGAATGAGCAACGCGTCCCGGACAAGATCGACATAGTACACCAACGCGATGCTGAAATAGATTTTCGAAACGAAGCTGCAAGCGAGGATCGCGGCGATGTTCGAGACCGTGGACAAACACGGCATGAGGAAAAGCAACGCCAGCATGCGCGGCGCGACCAGAAATCGCAGCGGCCCGATGCCCATCGCTTCGATCGCCTCCACCTCTTCGTTCACCTGCATGGTGCCGAGCTCGGCCGTGAAGGCCGCGCCGATTCTCGCTGCAAGCATGATTCCGGTGATGAGCGGGCCAAGCTCACGCGTGAAAGCGATCGCGACCAAACCCGGCACCAGACGCTCGGTGCCGAAGCGTTGCAATTGATAGCCGGTCAAAAGCGCCATCGTTAGGCCGAGGAAAAACGAAACCAATCCGACGAGCGGAACGGAATCGACCCCGGCGCGTTCGGTCTGTTGAAAAAAATGCGCGGCGCGAAACGGAAGTCGGCCCTCGCGGATCCGTTCCCACATTTCACTGAAGGTATCGATGAGAAACCAGAACATGCTGCCGAGTTCGCTTAGGAAACGGCGAAACATTCCGCCAATGCCCTCGACCACGGTGATGGGATTGGCCGAAAGGACTTCGCTGACTTCGTCGTTCGGCATAACGGCGAAAACTTTGCGCTAGATGTCGATCTTGCGCCATGTCGATCTTGAGACGATGAAACGCGAGTGACGATGAGATCGTGTCTCGCGATTTTCTTGATCGTCGCGACGACGATTCCAATCATGGCTGAAGAAAACAAATTCGTCCTCGTGATCCATGGCGGCGCCGGCACGATCGAGCGCAACACGATGACGCCGGAACGCGAAAAGGAATATCGCGCCGGACTCGAGCGCGCCTTAAATGCAGGCTACGAAATTTTGAAGCGCGGCGGCGCGTCGCTCGATGCGACCGAAGCGGCCGTGCGCACGCTCGAAGACGATCCTCATTTTAACGCCGGCAAAGGCGCGGTCTTCACCAGCGCGGGGACGAACGAGATGGACGCGGCGATCATGGATGGGAAAACTTTGCGCGCGGGCGCGGTCGCGAGTTTGAAGCACATCAAAAATCCGGTGAGCCTGGCGCGTTTGGTCATGGAGAAATCCGGACACGTTTTCATGGATGGCGACGGCGCGGAAGCATTCGCGAAAGCGAACGGCCTTGAACTCGTCGATCAGAAATATTTTTTCACGCAGGAACGTTTCGATGCGTTGCAGCGCGTGAAAGAAAAACAGAAAGCGGCTGAGCGCGCCGGCCACACTTACATTATGAACGCGCAAGATCGACATGGTACGGTCGGCGCCGTCGCGCTCGATCAAGGGGGGAACATTGCAGCCGCGACTTCGACCGGCGGGACAACGAACAAACGCCCGGGACGCATCGGCGACACGCCCGTGATCGGCGCCGGCACCTACGCGAACAACGCGACCTGCGCCGCCTCATGCACCGGCGATGGCGAATATTTTATTCGCGCCAATGTCGCGCATGAAGTTTCCGCATTGATGGAGCACGGAGGGATGTCGTTGCAGGAAGCGGCCGAGACTGCGCTCGAACGCGCGAAGAAAATCGGCGGCGAAGGCGGGCTCATCGCGTTAGATCGACATGGTAATTTCGCGTTGCCGTTCAACAGCGCCGGGATGTATCGCGGCCACATCGACGCGACCGGCAAAGCCGTCGTCGAGATTTACAGATAAGCGGTCGTCTGCTCTTCTGTAGAGGCCGCTGTCCTCAGCGGCAAACCCAAAGCGCCGCCGGGGACGGCGGCCTCTACAGTTCATGTTGCCGCCAATTTCCGTCGTCGTTCCCGCATACAACGAAGCGCATCGCATCGGCGATTCGCTGCGGCAGACGATCGCGTACCTCGAAACGAACTCGCCCGAGAGCGAGGTCATCGTCGTCAATGACGGCTCGACCGATGCAACATCGACAATCGCACGCGAAGCCCTAACGAACGCGAAGATCGACAATCGCCTGCTCGAGAATTTTCCGAATCAGGGCAAAGGCCACGCCGTGCGCAAAGGTTTGCTCGCTGCGCAAAAACCGATCGCATTATTTTTCGACGCCGATCTTTCCACACCGCTCACTGAGATTCCGAAAGTGATCGAGCCGATCGCAAATGGAGATGTCGATCTTGCCTTCGGTTCGCGCGCGCTCGATCGCAGCTTGATCGGGACTCACCAAAGCTGGATGCGCGATCGCGGAGGCCGCATTTTCAATCTGCTCGTTAGGCTCTCATCTGGCCTGCCATTCTGGGACACGCAATGCGGCTTCAAAGCCTTTCGTATGGACGTTTGCCGTCCGATCATCGAATCGGCGCATGTCATCGGTTTCGCGTTCGATGTCGAACTACTCTTGCTCGCGCAGCGGGCCCGTTTGCGCTTGCGCGAAATTCCGGTGCGCTGGAATCACGCCGAAGGAAGCAAAGTTCACTTCCTTCACGATAGTCTGCGTATGCTGCGCGAGATTCTCGCGCTGCGCGCGAACGCGGCTACTTCTTAACGATCTCGGCGTTCTCGAGCAGCGTCATGCCGCCGCGCTCGGCGATTTTGCCTTTGAGCGTGACCGTTTTGCCGCAGGAATCCGCGAGCTGGTCATTGATCGGCTTGTGTTCGCCGACGACGAGATAGGCTTTGTTGCCGTTCTCGACGATGCCGACCGGGCCGCCACCTTTGATGCATTTCGCGCCGCAGCCGGCGTGTTTGTCGCCCATCGCCGAGTGATCGATGTAGCACATAAGATCGACAACTTCGCCAGTGACTTCCTTGCTCGCGCTCGCGTCTAGTTTTTCTTTTCCCTCTTCGTGCTCGTGCGCGAATGCGATCGGAGAAATGGCGAATGCGACGGCGAAAACGGCTGGATAAAAACGTGAGGTCTTCATCCGCCTACTTTCGGCCGCGATTGTTTTCAATCAACTCCGCGAACTGCGCGAAGAAATACGAGGCGTCGTGCGGACCGGGCGCGGCTTCGGGATGATACTGCACGCTGAAGATCGGCAATTCCTTATGTCGCAGTCCTTCGACCGTGCCGTCGTTCAAATTCACATGCGTGACTTCGATTTCGTTAGGCAAACTTTTGGGGTCGACCGCGAAGCCGTGGTTCTGCGATGTGATCGCAACTTTACCCGTCGCGAGATCTTGCACCGGCTGGTTTCCGCCGCGGTGGCCGAACTTGAGTTTGAATGTCGATCCACCAAATGCGAACCCGAGAATCTGATGGCCGAGACAAATTCCAAAGATCGGTTTTTTGCCTAACAAATCGCGCAGCGCTTCGTGAGCATAGGGCAACGCCGCTGGATCGCCGGGACCGTTCGAAAGAAAAACTCCATCGGGGTTAAGATCGACAACTTCCTTGGCCGTCGTCGTCGCCGGCACAACCGTGATGCCGAATCCCTTCTGTCGCAGCAATCGCAGAATGTTCTGCTTCATCCCGTAGTCGAACGCGACGACGCGGAAACGGATCGGCGGCAATTTCGGTTTGTCGTCGGGGTTTTGGATCGACCACGGTTGGCTTAGTTCATCATTCGGATCCCACTGATAAATTTCCTTCGTCGAAACTTCGCGCACGTAATCCATCCCGATCACGCCTTCGCCTTCAACCGCGCGCTTCACCGCTTCTTCGGTCGACATCTCCTCAGTCGTTAGGCAGGCCTTCATCGCGCCGCGCGTGCGCAGGTGCCGCGTGAGCGCGCGCGTGTCGATTCCCTGAATTCCCGGGATGTCGTACTTGCGCAAATACTCATCGAGCGACATCTCACTCCGCCAGTTGCTCGGCGCTTCGCTCAATTCTTCGATGACAAATCCGCGCACATGCGGCGTCGCACTTTCCTGGTCTAACGAATTCGTTCCGTAATTACCGATGAGTGGATAAGTCATGGCCACTATCTGGCCGCGATACGATGGATCGGTCAGCACCTCCTGGTAACCGGTCATCGAAGTGTTGAAACAGATTTCGCCGACGCGCGTGCCGCGTGCGCCAAATGATTCGCCTTCGAAATGTCTTCCATCTTCGAGAGCGAGAATTGCGCGCATGAGTCGGGAGCGATTGTCGATCTTGCGCGCGGAATTTCAAATCGCGCGCAAAAGAAAAATGCGCGAACCGGATTTCGATTCGCGCATTAGTAAAATTTTACCCCACCTATGCCGTTTCGGCGGATCTCCCGTTCCCTTTCGGTAAACGGCGGATGACCGTCACTCAAAATCTGACTTCCAACTAAGGCCTGTCATTTTCCCGAGCAACCTAGCCTCCTTTAATTCGTCAACATAGGTTCGGGGATGTCGCCGTTAATCTCGAACATCGCAGGGTAAATCTTTCAAATCGTCGATGGAGCGTTGTCGGAAAACACTGGTTTCCTGCGCAACGCTCGAGCGACGACTCGCAAGATCGACAACAACTTCAAAGAACTATTCGCGCAATTCTGCGCCGAGTTGTTCCCGCAATCGCTCGCGAATTTTCGCATGCGCCGCGTTCACTTCCTCGTGAGTGAGTGTGCGACTCCGCTCGCGATAAGTCAATCGATATGCGAGCGACTTTTTTTCTGCTGAAGCAAATTCTCCGCCACTGAACAAATCAAATAACGCGACGCTTTCGAGCAACGGTGTTTTCGGATTTTCAATCACGCGCACAATTTCTTCGTGCGAAACTTTTTCGGGAACGATCATCGCGACGTCACGTGTCACCGATGGGAAACGATCGAGCTCTCGAAATTTCTTCGCGACCTCGTGCGCGTCTAAAAGTAAATCGGCGTGAAGCTCGGCCACGAACACCGGACCGGTAGTTGTCGATCTTGTCGAAGCAACCTGCCCGCCGAAACCGATCTTGCGATCGCCCGACCAAACTTCTACGGCGAGCGCGAGATCGGGATAACTCCATTTGCGAAACGACAACTGCGGCACAACGGCATCGAGCGCGCCTTTCAAATCGAAGAGATCGAGGCGCCGATTGGTTTGCGTTCGCCAATCGGACTGAGCCGAAGCGTTGCCCCAAAGCAAAATTGCGAGATGCCGCTCTTCCTTCGCGTCCGGCGGAATGAACGCGCGACCGAGTTCGAAGATCGACAACTTCTCCGCGCCGGCGCGCACATTTCGCTCGAGCACATCAAGCAAACCGCTGATCAAGCTCGGCCGCAGCGCGACGTGATCTTCGCTCAGCGGATTTTTTAAGGTGACGGCGTTGTCGCTGAACGCCGGCGCGTTTCGCGGAATCAATTTCGACGTGCGCGCTTCCAAAAGTCCGGCTGCCACCAGACGACTGCGCAATTGCGCCTCCCAATTGTATTCGCGGTCGGCGTCGCTCGAGGGCGTAAAGCGGCTCCGGTCGCTCCCGGAAATATTTCCGACACCGTACGCGCGCACGACCTCCTCGATAAGATCGACATCTCGTTGCAGATCGCGGCGATGACTGGGCACACCCCACCGGGCACTTCGTTCAATAGACTCGCGCTCGTTAGACTCGACGGCTTTAAGCCGTCGACCTTCTTTTTTCAAACGGCCCTCCCCTGTAGAACTTGACGGCTTTAAGCCGTCAAGTTTGCGTTTCGTTAGGCCAAAACGGATGAGGATTTCATCGACGCGCTTTGGTTCGATTGTGACACCGAGAAGTTTGTCGCTCTTCTCGTAATCGAACGAAACATCGGGCGGATTCGCCGGCAATTCGCCGCCAGTCTGAATTTCCTTCGCCGGTTTCGCGTTCGCGATTTCGCGCATCAATTCGGTCGCGCGTTCCGACGCGCGCAAAACCATTCCCGGATCGACACCGCGCTCGAAGCGGTAACTGGCGTCGCTCGGCAAATTCAAATTGCGCGCTGTCCGGCGGACACTTGCCGGCAAAAAGTACGCGGCTTCGAGAATCACATTCGTGGTCGATTCCGTTACGCCGGTTTCTTCGCCGCCCATGACACCGCCGATTCCGACGACGCGTTCCTGATCTGCGATGACGAGATTGTTCGACTTCAGCGAATACGTTTTGCCATCGAGGGCGAGAAACTTTTCGCCGTCGCGCGCCATGCGGACGTTGAGCGCGCCTTTCAATTTATCGGCGTCGAAGGCGTGCGTCGGCTGGCCGAACTCGAGCATGACGAAATTTGAAATGTCGACAATGTTGTTGATCGAGCGAATGCCGACGCTCTCAATCTTCGCGCGCAACCAAGCCGGCGATGGCCCGATTTTGACATTGTCGATCTTGCGCGCGGAGAAGAACGGACATTCGTTAGGTGCAGCAATCTTAATGGCTTTTTTTTGTAGGGCAGGCGCATCGCCTGCCGGCAAGCGGTGCGCTTGCCCTACAATCTTTTTTCCCGTTAGCGCCGAAATTTCGCGCGCCAGTCCGTAATGACTTAACAGATCACCGCGATTCGGTGTGATCTCGACATCGAGAATCGTATCGGCTGGGAAAAGATCGACAATCGGCGCGCCGATCTTTGCGTCAGGCGACAAAATCAAAAGCCCGGAAGCATCTTCGCCGAATCCGAGTTCGATCGGACTGCAAAGCATTCCTTCGCTCTCAACGCCGCGGAGTTTGCTCTTCTTGATTTCTAATCCGTTAGGCAATTTTGCGCCCGGAAGTGCGAGCGGAACCTTGTCGCCGACTTTGTAATTCTTCGCGCCGCAAACGATCTGGCGTTTCGTCCCGCTGCCATCATCGACTTCGCAAACGCTGAGACGATCGGCGTTCGGATGTTGCGACGACGCCGTGATCTGCGCGACGACGACGTTGTCGATCTTAGCGCCGCGTTCTTCGATTCTTTCGATCTCGACGCCGGCCATGGTGAGCAGGTCGGCGATGTCGTCCGGAAGATCGACAAACTCGCGCAGCCAGTTAACAGAAAATTTCATGGTTCAAAGCCTGTCATGTTGAGCGAATGCGAAACATCTCCGAAATTTCGGCGCTCGAGACGCAGAAAGATAGCCAGAGATCCTTCGCGTCCGCTCAGGATGACAGGGGAGTTCATGCGAATTGTCTGAGAAAGCGCAGATCGTTTTGCGCGAAGAGACGGATGTCGGGGACGCCGAACAAAATCATGGCGAGGCGGTCCATGCCGAGACCGAACGCGAAACCGGTCCATTCGTTAGGATCGTAAGCGTCGTCGCCGCGCGCTTTGTTCACCTGCTCGAAGACGGCGGGATGGACCATGCCCGAGCCGCAGACTTCGATCCATTGTTCGCCGCCTTTCAGCGCTTTGGATTTTACATCGATCTCGAGGCTCGGCTCGGTGAATGGGAAATAATGCGGACGAAATCGCACCTGCGTTTCCGCGCCGAAAAGTTCGTGCATCAGATATTCCATCGTGCCTTTCAAATCCGCGACGCTGACGTTTCGATCGACATACAGGCCTTCGATTTGGTGAAACTGCGCGCCGTGCGTGGCGTCCACTTCGTCACGGCGATAGGCGGCGCCGGGCGCGATGACGCGAATTGGCGGCGGAGCTGCCGTCATCGTTCGGATCTGCACCGTCGAGGTGTGGGTGCGGAGCAATCGACCGTCGGGCAAATAAAATGTGTCTGCTTCGTTGCGCGCCGGATGATCGGGCGGCGTGTTGAGCGCGTCGAAGCAATGCCATTCGTCTTCAACATCGGGTCCGTCCGCGAGGGCGAATCCCATGCGTCGGAAAATCGCGATGGAGCGATCGAGCATTTGCGTGAGCGGATGAAGCGAGCCGCGTTCGTTAGGCGTGCCGGGAAGTGAGATGTCGATCTTAGCGAGCGATTCGGTTTCTTTTTGCGAACGAAAGGTTTCGCCGCGCGCATCGATTGCGTTCGTAACCGCAGTGCGGACTTCGTTGAGAAGTTTGCCGACGATCGGCTTCTCTTCTTTCGAGAGCGACTTCATCTGCTCGCCCCAGGACGAGATGCTGCCGCTCTTGCCGAGAAATTTTACGCGCGCAGCTTCCAGCGCCTGTTCGTTAGGCGCAGAATCAATTTCGCGCAGCGCGTCGTCGCGGAGTTGTTCGAGCGGATGAGACATCGACGGAGAAGATTTCCGACAGAATGAACAGAATGAAACAGAATTTTGTTAATTCTGTACGTTCTGTCCCGAGACAGAAGAGGCGCCCAGTCAGGGCTACGCCGCTTTTTTCTTCGATTTCGCCTTATTTTCCAGCGCGCTCTTGGCTTGATCGACAATCGACTTGAACGCGGTTTCGTCGGTGACGGCGAGATCGGCGAGGATTTTTCGGTCGAGACCGATGCCGGCGGCTTTAAGACCTTCGGCAAATCGTGAGTAGGTCATGCCGTTGGCACGGGCGGCGGCGTTGAGACGCTGGATCCAGAGATAGCGAAAGGTGCGCTTGCGCGTTTTGCGGTCGCGATACGACCAATACTTGCCTTTCATGGTCGCGTCTTTGGCGTAACGGAAAAGTTTCGATCGGCGGCCGCGATAACCTTTCGCGGCTTTGACGACGCGTTTGCGCCGTTCCCGGCTGGCCGGGGCGTTTGTTGCTCTTGGCATATTGTTAGGCCGCGAATTACTTCGACGGCTCCTCGTTCAGCGAGTTGTTAGGTGTAGTTGTCGATCTTGCGCGACCTCACTCGCTGATTTGACTCCGCAATGCAGAATCAGGTGCGCAAATCGAAGGGCGCACAAATTAGGCGCGCTCTGGCGATTCGCAATAAAATTTCTCGTCCCACTACCACCACCAAACGTGCAAACGCAAGATGTCTGCGATTGTGCTCCAGACCGCAGCCGCGGGTGTGTCGTTGATCTGATAACGATCGATCTGCTCATGGAATCGTTTCATTTTTTCCGCGGCGAGGCGTTCGCGTTCGTCGCGCGAAATTTCGGTGGCGGATTTCGGCGCCAACGATTCGACTTCGTGCGCATCGAACCAAACGAAATGGCAAGATCGACAAACATCGACATTCACATTCGCGCCGTCGGCCAACGCGACTTGAAGCATTTGCCGACGGCACAATGGGCAGCCGACGCTGCTCAATCCTTCGCCGCGAATAGCATGCAGCCAGAGCGGGTTGATCGATTCAGGCGTAAAGGTGCGGCGCAAAAGTTCGACAGTGACGGCGCGGCCGCCGCAATTTCCGCAGCTCCAAAAAATGCCCTGCGCCATTTTGTTCTCCTTCAACGGAATGAGGCAGCGCGGGCAAATGTATTGTTCGGTCGAGATCATGAAGGCGCATTCGCGTCTCGTCATTTATAAGCGGTTTGATATAGTGAACGTCAATGCATTGGCTGCATCGGCACCGGCTATGGATCGTCGCGGGCATTTGCATTTTCGTGACGGGGTCGGTGTTGCTGCTGCATTTCACGCCGGAAGTTCCATTTCTTTCTTATGTGTGGAGCGGCGAGCAAGGCGCGCAGGATTTATTGCGGCGCGAAGGACGCAAGACGCCGACGCGGGACGATTTTGTCTTCGTCGGCATCGACGAGGAATCGCGCCACTTCGAGCCGTTCGATGCGGCGCAGATCGAGAATAACCGCGCGCTGCAATTGATGGCGAAAAAAGATTTCCCGTGGTCGCGCGAAGTGTGGGCGCATTTTCTCGATCGCGTTCTCGGCGCGGGCGCGCGGTTGGTCATGTTCGATTTAACTTTCGGAAACGAGACCGAGAACGACCCACCGTTCCGCGCAGCGTTGGATCGGTATCGCGACAAGGTGGTGATCGGCGCGAATATCGATCTGACGCAGGATGAACACGGGAATCCACATTCGAAGTTTGGAGAGCCGAGCCCTTCGTTAATCCCGCCGCCGCAAATGCAGGACGATCGCGTCGGTTACGTCGTTTTCTTCCCCGATCTCATCGATAAAAGAATTCGTTCCGTTCGTTACACGATGACCGAGTCGCAGCTCGCATTCCAAGAGTCGTACCCAGGCGAACCGCAGATTGAATCGCTGAGTGCGCGCGCGGCGCGGAAGCTCGGCTTCGGCGACAAAGTGCCGCACGATTTGAAACCGCGTATCTTTCGTTTCAGCGCGCTCGATGCTTACCCGCCGAAAAAGCTTTTTGAAATTCTCGACGACAAAAGCTGGCACGCGAATTACCACGACGGCGCTTTCTTCAAAGACAAAGTCATCGTCGTAGGCGCCTCGTCGCAGATTTCGCATGACGTTTTCGATACGCCGATTGGGCCGGAAACGCCGGGCCCGGCGTTGCACTTGCATACTTTGGCCGCGCTGATGGCGGGAGATTTTCTGCACGATCTACCGCTTAGTGCCTGGTTAGCTTTCGTCATTGTTGCCGGCGTTGTTGCCTTCGTCTTGCTGTGGTTGATCCGTCGGCCACTGATTTGTCTCGCCACCTTTACCGCGGTGACGATCGCCTATCTCATCGCGGTGCGGCTCATTTACGATTGGAACGGACTGTTCCTCTTGGTCGTGCCGACGATGACCGCGTTTAACGTCAGCGGCGTCATCGGTCTCGGGTTTGAATACACGCTGGAAATTCTCGAACGCATGCGGACACGGCGCACCCTCGAGCGTTACGTTTCGAAAAATCTCGTCGCCGAAATTCTGGAGAACCCGGACAGCTATTATCATTCGTTGTTAGGCGTGCGCGTGCCGGCGACGATGTTGTTCTCCGATCTCGTCGGCTTCACCACGCTCTCCGAAAAAGCCGACCCGGAAGCGCTCGTGAAGCAATTGAACGAGTACCTCAGCTGCATGACCGGGGTCGTGTTCAAGAACGGTGGCACGCTCGATAAATTTATCGGGGACGCCATCATGTGCGTTTGGGGAAATGTGAAGAGCCTCGGGGTGGCCGAAGATGCGAAAAGCGCGGTGCGCACTGCGTTCGGCATGCGTCAGGAACTGCAGAAATTAAACGAAAACTGGAAAGCCGAAGGGCGCATGGGCCTCGGAATGGGCATTGGTATTAATCAAGGCGAAGTCATTGTCGGTAACATCGGCTCACACGAACGCATGGACCCGACTGTGATCGGCGACGCCGTTAATCTGGCCTCACGCCTGGAAGCGCTGACGCGGCAATACAACGTCGACATTCTAGTCGGCGCGACCGCGGCCGAGCTGGCGCGAGACGAATTTCATCTGCGCTCGGTCGCGCGCGTGCAGGTGAAAGGCAAGAGCCAGCCGGTCGACGTGTTCACGTTGATCGGCTCGCGCAAGGAAGATGTCGATCCTGAGTTATTGAAGTGGATGCAATCTTACGAGGAAGGCATCGAGAAATTTCGCGAACGTGATTTCACGCAGGCGAAAATTTTGTTCTCGCGCTTTCTCGAATTCTATCCCGAAGACTTCCTCGCAAAAATGTATCTCGAGCGCGCGCTCGAGTACGAGAACACGCCGCCGGACGAAGCGTGGAATGCGGTCGAGGTGTTCAAGAAAAAATAGCTGTTGTCATGTCGAGCGAAGTCGAGACATCTCTTATTGAGTCGCAGTAAGAGATTCCTCGACTCGCGCTCGGAATGACAAAAAAGAAATTTCATTTTCTCGGAATTTGCGGCACGGCCATGGGCGCGGTCGCGGCCGCGTTAAAAGAGCGCGGATTCGTCATCACCGGCTCGGACGAAAACGTTTATCCGCCGATGTCGATCTTTCTGGAAGAGCGCGGGATCAAAGCGCGCGCGCCTTTCGCCGCCAAAAATATTCCGCAAGATGTCGATCTTGTCGTGATCGGGAACGCGATGAAGCGCGGCAATCCCGAAGTCGAAGCCGTGCTCAATCGCAAACTGCTCTACGTTTCGTTGCCGGAACTTTTGCGAAACCAATTCCTGCGTGGCCGCCACAATCTCGTCGTCACCGGCACGCACGGGAAAACGACGACGACGGCGTTGCTGGCGTGGATCATGGAAAAGGCCGGACACAAGCCGAGTTTTCTCATCGGCGGCATTCCAAAAAATTTCGGCGAAGGCGCGCGCCTAACGAAGTCGAAACATTTCGTCATCGAAGGCGACGAGTACGACACGGCCTTCTTCGACAAGCGCTCGAAGTTCGTTCATTACCTGCCCGAACTCGTGATCGTGAACAACATCGAGTTCGATCATGCCGATATTTTCGACAATCTCGAAGCGGTGAAGCGGAGCTTCCGGCATCTCCTGCGCATCGTGCCGCAGAACGGAATGGTGTTGCTCAACGGCGATGATGCGAATTGCGTCGAAGTCGCGAAGGAATGTTACGCGCAGTTGATCGAAGTCGGTTTTTCGAAGAATTGCGCGCAGCGAATTCGCGATGTCGCCTACGACGAAGAGGGATCGCGCTTCAAACTCGGCGACAAAGTTTTCAACATCCCGATGGTCGGCGAGTTCAATGTGCGCAATGCCGCCATGGCCGCGACGGCGGCACGTTTTTACCGGGTGAGCGATGCGAAGATCGACAATGCATTGAAGAGTTTTCAGGGAATTGCGCGGCGACAGGAACTGCGCGGCGAAGCGCGCGGCGTCAAAGTGATCGACGATTTCGGCCATCATCCGACGGCGATTTCGCAAACGATCGAAGCGTTGCGTCATCGTTATCCGGGTCATCGCGTCTGGGCGATTTTCGAACCGCGCTCGAATACGACCCGGCGCGCGGTTTTTCAAAAAGCATTGCCGGAAGCGCTCGCGCGGGCCGACGGCGTTTTCATTTCGCAAGTCGCGCGGCTCGATCAGCTGCCGGAAAAGGAGCGACTGAATCCAAAAGCAGTTGTCGATCTTATCACGAAGTCTGGACGGCCGGCGTTTTACGAAAAAGACGCGAATGCGATTGTCGATCTTATCGTGCCAAAGCTAAAGCCTAACGACATCGTCGCCGTCTTCAGCAACGGCGGGTTCGATAACATTCACGAAAAACTGCTCGCGAAACTCAAGGCGTAGCCGCCGAGGAATGGTCGTGCACTATGCGCCAGCCTTCGGGCAAGTGGCGAAAGATGAGCGTCGTTTTCCCATGAACATTTTTTCCGCCGGCGAAATCGAGCTTCCAACTTCCAAGAACGAGCGCGGCATCGGGACCGAGCGGAGTGATTTCGAAATCGGAAAAGGTGAGCGTGCCCATCTTTTCGCGGTCGGAATACTTCGATTTGTAAAAATCGAGCACGTTCTTCCAACCGCGTCGCACTTCGCTGCCGACGAAAACCGTTTGGTCCGAGCGCCAATATCCGTTCATGAACGCGTCGATGTCGCCGCGGTTCCATGCCTCCTGTTGCGCTCGGAGGACAGCGCGAATGTCGTTAGGCGCATCGGCCGCGATTGCGCAGACTGCGGCGAAGATCGACAACGTTAAGATCGACATCTTCATGGTGTCGCAGTCGGTGCGCTCGTAGAAAGTCCTTCTCTGCGAAAGCTGATCACCGCCGTGGCGTCTCCCGGCAGGATCGTGAGTTGCACCGGGCCGTCGATGACAATGGGTTTGATGATCTCCGGTGTGGGCGATGCATTCGGGCTAACAATGATCGCGCTCAATACCGTCCGCGGCACGGGCGTCGGTTTCGGAGTTGGAGTTGGGGTTGCGGTGGGAGTTGGGCTCGCACTTGGTGTGACCGTCGAAGTTGGACTCGGCGTTGGAGTAGGGCTGGGAGTCGGCGTCGGTGTTGCCGCTCCCACAATTACGACTGCGCGCTGCGTTCCGCCGTCCTGACTGAAGTTGTAAATTCGCAACGCTTGTCCGTCGTGAACGTCGATGTGTTTCGGTCCAGAACCAGGTTTAATGAAATCAGTTTTGAAATCGCCGGCGAAACTGAGTGCCAGCGGAACCGCGCAGAACAAGAGCGAGGCGGCTTTCCTGGTCATGGCCGCCGCCTAATTAGAATCTATTTTGAAAGTCGCAAAACAGCTCGCGCTGGTTTCGCATTTGAAGTTTACAACTCCGGGACCGGCGAGGATCACGCTATTAATAACTTCTTGAGATCCTTCGGGAGCGGTCGGATCGACAATCGACGCCGTAAGTACGGTGACAGGGTCTCCACCTTGGCGAGAAAAAGTAACCGAGCTCCGCGCCCCGGTTTCGGTCTGCGTGAAATTTCGAATCAACATGAATTCGCCATCCTCCACATGGAACGGCTTATTTGTATTCGTGACGAAGATGCTTTTGAAGGGGCCGGCGACGAGTGACGCGACTGTGAACGCAAGAACAGATGCGAATACCAACAGTAACTTCATCGAACCCAAGGTCAGTCTTACGCGCAAGATCGACAATGGCAAGATCGACATCGTTGTTGTAACCGAACAGTCATCGGCGTTGTCACTATTCCAGATGAAACTGTTGAGCAGCAGGCACTCGTGCGGAACCACATTTAATATAGCGCCGTGCCCGAAGCATGGTATGCTCGGCGCGTAATTTTCCTGTGCTGAGACTGTCCCTGATTCTCGCCGTGTTGCTGGTCGCAACATTTTTCTCTTTCGCGCAAGTGCGCCCGATCGCGCGACCGGCTGCGACCGCCGTTCCGACCCAGGATGCCGAGGAAGAGGAGAGTGACGACGAAGAGGTTTCGCCCTCGCCCGCGACCGCGATGACGCCGTTGCAGAACGTCGCCCCTCCGGTGGCAGTCGCAACGCCGCCACCGCGCCCCGTGCAGCCGAACGCGCCGGTCGGGAACCAACCGGCGAATGGTTCGAATCTCGTTAGGCTGCAATTCCCGAACAGTGATGTCGATGATGTGCTGCGCCTCTACGAGAATCTCACCGGCCTAAAACTCGTTAGGGACAATTTCGTCCAGGGCAAGGTGAACATTTTCATCAGCAAAGATGTGCCGCGGGAAGAAGCCATCCGCATCATCGAGATCAATCTCCTCATGAACGGATTTTCACTCGTGCCCGCGGGCGAAGGCATCGTGAAGGTGATCGGCACGGGAAAGAATCCGCGCACGACCGGGGTGCCAATTATTTCCGACGAGGCCCAGATTCCGACGGGAGATCACGTCATCAGTTTTCTGTTTAAATTGCGCTACGCCGATCCGCAGGAATTGCAGACCGTGTTACAACAGTACCTCTCGCCGCCACAGCCGTACACCGCGCTGCAAGCGTTGCCGAAATCTTCGACCCTGCTCGTGACGGAGAATTCCAGCGTCATTCGCATGCTGGTGAAGATTATCGATCAGGTCGACATCCCGCCGGCGGAAGTGGTGAGCGAATTCATCAAACTCGAGCGCGCCGACGCGAGCAAAGTGGTGGACATGCTCAAAGACATTTTTGAGAAAGGCCAGGGCGCAACGCCAGGCGCGGTTCCGGCTGGCGGCGTGCGAGGGGTGCGGCCTGCGCCTAATCCAGTGCCGCAACAGGTGGCCAATATGGAAAACGATGTTGGCGGATTAATGGCGTTGTCGGAGGAGGCGGTCGTGGTCGGCAAAATCAAACTTACGCCCGACGTGCGCACGAACCGCATTCACGTGGTGACACGGCCGATCAACATGCCGTTCGTTAGGAAATTAATCGCGGAGTTCGACGCGAATGTGGAATTCGCGAAACCGGTTACGCGTCCGTTGAAATACATTTCCGCGGGCGATGTTTTGCCCGTGTTAGTGCAGGCGCTGACGGAGCCCGGGACGCAGGGCGCCGGCGGAGCGGAGGGCGGACCACTCGGGCCTAACAACCCGGCGAATCAACAACAGCAACAAAATCGCCAAAACCGCACGGGCACGCCGACCAATCCTTACAGCGGCGGAATGTCGAGCACGGCGAGCGACAGCACGCTCAACGTTTCCGAAGAACTTTCCACCACGGCCGTCGATACGACACCGAAAGCAGTGACGATCGGGAACGCAAAATTAATCGCGGATCAACGCGCGAACACGATCATCATGCTCGGCAATCGCGAGGTCGTGGTGAAGGTCCAGAAGATTCTCGACGAGATGGATGTGAGCGCGCCGCAAGTGGCGCTGAGCACAGTCATCGGCGAGTTGAATCTAAACAACGACGAAGAATTCGGGGTCGACTGGTTCTTAAAGTACAACAAAAAGGTCGTGGGGATTTCGCGCAACACCGGGGCGCCACTTCCCAGTACGGGTGCGAGTCCCGGTACATCACCAGGCGCATCGCCAGTCATCGCTCCCGTCCTAGATCCAGCTGGACTCGTGAATTTCGGTCAGGCACTCCAGCAAGTCGCCGGTGGCACGAATGTGTATGTCGCGGCCGGGAACTATCTCGCCAGCGTCGTGCATCTACTTGAACAGACCGGAAAATTTAAAGTTGTTTCGCGGCCGACGGTTTTTACCAGCAACAACAAGAAAGCGATCATCGCTTCGGGCCAGGAAATTCCAGTTCCTGTCAGCACGCTAAGTAACGCTGGGGTTTCCGGAACAAGCGTCGCCTCCGTGCAGTCGAGCATTCAATTTAAGAAAGTCGCCCTACAGCTGGAAGTCGTTCCATTAATTAATTCTGAAAACGAAGTCTCGCTCGACATTTTGCAGAAAATCGACAGCGTCGTAGCGAATAGCAATGTAAACATTTCGGGCAATTCTGTTCCAGTGATTGCCACGCGTTACATTCGATCGAACGTGAGCGCACCTAACTGTTCGACGATTGTGCTTGGCGGATTGATTCAAGAGAACAAAGGCAAGCTTTACACCGGCATCCCCTGGTTCTCCCGCATTCCGTTGCTTGGCGCGGCGTTCCGCAGCACGGTAAATAACAATACCCGATCCGAGCTCATCATTTTAATGCGACCCGAAGTGGCGCTGAGCAAACTCGATCTCATGCGGCTGCGCCAAAAAAACGAAGACCACAGCCATTTCGGTCCGGAGATCGAGCAGGACGATTGTCCGGATTGTCCAAAACAGTACGACGGGAAGGAATTGCCGGCGCCGGATTTGCCGCCGGAGAAAGTTTCATTTAAAGGAAAATGAAGATGTCGATCTTACGATTGTCGATCTTGTCCGGCGCGTTTTGTTTCATCGCGCAATTCGCGCACGCTCAGGCTTACTCGGTGCCGCTGTTTCACGCGAAAGACCCGCTAGCGCCACGTGACGAATGGGGATTACTCCACCAAATGCCGAATCCGAATACGACCGACTTCGCGGCGCGATATCCGTTTCGGCCATTGTATTGGCTCGAAGGTAAAAACGATCTTGTTAGGCAACCTGCCTACGTCGGCGCGTTGCAGCGCGACTTGCAACGGCTCGGGTATTATTGCGGACCGATCGATGGGATTTATTCCGACGACGTCAGCGACGCGATTGCGAAGCTGCAGAAAAATTATTCCATGCGCGTGACCGGAACGCTGACCCTCCCGGTCCGGCGCGCATTGCGCTTGCCGTAAGTGGCGATTAGCTCGGTAACTGCTACGTTACTCGCGCAATTCCCCCGATAGATGAACGGACCCGTTAGCAAGACAGTTGTCGATCTTTTACTCGCCGCCGGTGTGCCGACGCAGGACGAAGCGGCGCAGCTCGCACAAAATCAAAACGGCGCGTCGTGGATCGATCACGTGCTCGACTCCGGGAAAGTGGACGAGACACGTTTGCTCGAAGCGATCGGCAAAGCGTTCAAGCTGTCGGTGCAATCGATCGATTCGAAAAAAATCAATCGCGAGACATTGTCGATCTTACCGAGTCGTTTCGTATTTCAGCACCACATTCTGCCGATTGAGGACAAAGAAAAATCGGTCGTGCTCGCGACCTACGATCCGTTCAACTCCGTCGGCCGCCAGCTGGCGTCGCAGTTGTTGAACAAGCCGGCTGAATGGGTGCTGGTGCCGCGCGGACAAATTCATCGCGCAATGAAAACGCTTTACGGCGTGGGCGCGGAAACATTTGAGGAAATTTTAAAAACGAATCGCGGGTTCGAAGTTTTGCAGGAAGGCGAAACCGCGACTGACATCAACGCGGACGATCCCGAAGCGACCGTCGTCAAATTCGTTAACCAGGTTATTCGCGAAGCGATTAACGAGCGCGCGACCGACATTCACGTCGAGCCGCTCGAGAACGACATTCGCATTCGTTACCGCATCGACGGTATTTTGCACGAAGTCGCGGTGCCGCCGCAATTGCGCGTCCTGCACGCCGCCATCATCTCGCGTTTGAAAGTGATGGCGCACATGGACATCGCGGAACGCCGATTGCCGCAGGACGGCCGCATGAATTTGCAGGCGCACAATCAGGAGATCGACGTGCGCGTTTCGACCATCCCGACGGTGAACGGCGAATCGATCTCGCTGCGATTACTCGCGCGCGGCGGTCAGCACTTTGGGTTCACGCGGCTCGACATGAGCGAGCACCAGGAAAAGATCGTTCGCCATTTACTGGCCCAGCCTAACGGAATCATTTTGCTCACCGGCCCGACCGGCTGCGGAAAATCGACATCGTTATATTGCTTCCTCAGCACCATCAACTCGGTCTCGCGCCGTATTATCACGATCGAAGAACCGGTCGAATACAAATTGCCGGGCGTTCTGCAGATGGACGTGAAACCGGAAATCGATTTCACATTTGCGCGCGGACTGCGCCACATTTTGCGACAAGATCCGAACGTCGTGATGGTCGGAGAAATTCGCGACGTCGAAACGGCGGACATCGCCATTCGCGCGGCCATGACCGGCCACCTAGTTTTCAGCACCCTGCACACGAACGACGCGGTCGGCGGCATCACGCGTTTGATCGACATGGAGGTCGAGCCGTTCCTGCTCGCGTCGGTGGTGAAAGCGTTCATCGCGCAACGACTCGTACGCACGATCTGTCGCGAATGCGCCCAGAAGGTCGAGTATCCCGCGGATTATCTTGGCGAAATCGGATTCCCGGTGCGCGAGCTCGGCACGCAATTTATGCGCGGCAAAGGTTGCGAATATTGCCGGCAGACGGGCTATCAAGGTCGCGCCGCCATTTACGAAATCTGTGTTGTGACCGAGCCGCTGCGAAAGTTCATCATGCAAAAGAAGGATGGCGGTGAGCTGAAACAATGCGCCATCGCCGAAGGCATGGAAACATTGCGGAACGACGGCTGGCGTCGCGTTTCGAAGGGCGACACCACCATTGAAGAAGTGGTGCGCGTGACGCAGACCGATGAAGTGATGGCGGAAACGACTGAAGTAGCCGAGCCCGCTATCGCCGCCGAAGCGCGCTAAGATCGACAATCGCATTCGCGCGTTTTTTTCCGGGGAGCGCAGGCGGCTCGCCTGCCGGTTTTGGCGGCTCGCCAAAACAATCTTTGAAAGTTCGCGACGGCGAGCCGCCGTCGCCAGCAGGCCAGCGGCCTGCGCTCCCCAGATTATCCGCGGAGCTCCCCTATCGCTTTCGCGTAATCCTTCGCGTAGAAAATCGATGTGCCGGCGACGAGAACGTTTGCACCGCTTTCGATTGAGACGCGCGCCGTTTCCGCGTTGATGCCGCCGTCAACTTCGATGTCGATCTTGTCTCCGCCTAACGAACGCGCGCGTTTCACTTTTTCGATTTGATCGGCACGGAACGGTTGTCCGCCAAAACCGGGATGCACGGTCATGACGAGTAACATGTCGATCTTGTCGAGATAGGGTTCGACCAGTTTGAAATCCGTTTCGGGATTCAACGTGAGCCCGACGCGACAACCGGCATCGCGAATTTGCTGCAACGTTTTTGCGACGTCGTGTTTCGCTTCGGGCTCGACGTGAACGGTGATTGAGTTCGCGCCGGCTTTGACGAAACGCGGCACATAATGATCGGCATGCTCGATCATGAGATGAACATCGAGCGGGAGTTTCGTTAGGCCGCGGACAAGATCGACAATCGCCGGCCCGAAAGAAATGTTATCGACGAAGTGGCCATCCATGATGTCGCAATGGATCCAATCGGCGCCGGCGGCTTCGACTTTGCGAATTTCGTCGGCCAGGTTCGCGAAATTGGCCGCCAGAATGGAAGGCGCGACGATGGTTCGGCTCATGCTGCCTATATATATAAAGGGCTTGACGATGCGAGGCTGTGTTTCATGTTAGCGGCGCTTCAGCCGCGGCGAGTCGCGCAAGATCGACATCGAACGGCCTGGCGACTTTCTCATGTTTAACGGACTTTTCGGTTTCCTCTCGAACGACATCGGCATCGATCTCGGCACGGCCAATACGTTGGTCTATGTCAAAGACCAGGGCATCGTCCTGCGCGAGCCGTCGGTCGTCGCCGTGCAAGCGGGAACGAACAAAGTGCTGGCGGTTGGCGACGAAGCGAAACGCATGCTCGGCCGCACGCCTTCTAATATAGTAGCGGTGCGGCCATTGAAAGACGGCGTCATCGCCGACTTCGAAGTGACGGAAGCGATGCTGCGTCACTTCATCACCAAAGTTCATAATCGTCGCGTGCGCGCGAGACCGCGTGTCGTCATAGCGGTCCCATCGGGAATTACCGAAGTCGAGAAACGCGCGGTCCGCGAATCGGCCACGCACGCCGGCGCGCGCGAAGTTTATTTGATCGAAGAACCGATGGCGGCAGCGATCGGCGTCGGACTTCCGGTGCAGGATCCGGCGGGCAACATGATCATCGACATCGGCGGCGGCACGACCGAGGTCGCGTTGATTTCACTTTCAGGAATTGTGTTCAGCCGCAGCGTTCGTGTCGCGGGCGATGAACTCGACGAAGCGATCGTGCAATACATGAAGCGCGCTTACAATTTGATGGTGGGCGAGCGCACCGCGGAAGAAATCAAAATTAAAATCGGCAGCGCGTATCCGAGCGAGAAGGAAACGAGCGTGGAAGTGAAAGGGCGCGATCTGGTCGCCGGTTTGCCGAAGACGTTGATGATCACATCGCAGGAAGTGCGGGAAGCTTTGCTCGAACCGATTTCGACGATTGTCGATTCGGTTCGTATTACGCTCGAACGTTGTCCGCCGGAACTTTCGGCCGACCTGGTCGATCGTGGACTCGTCCTCGCGGGTGGCGGCGCGCTTTTGCGCGGATTCGATAAACTTTTGAGCGAGGAAACTGGTTTGCCTGTCCATGTGGCGGAAGATCCGCTTTCCGCGGTCGCGGAAGGAACGGGCAAGTGCCTCAATGAACTTAAATTTTTGCGTCAGGTCGCCTCATCCGATCGTCAATGGCGTTGAGCCACGCGTAAGATCGACAATCGTTAGATCGACAATTCGGCCTAACGAAACGCGATGAAGCGCACCAACGTCATCGCGCTGCTGGTTCTCGGCGCCATTCTCGGATTGCTTTTCAATCTCGGCCCGGGCACGACGCGCGATTTTCAGGCGAAAGTCTATCAGCTCATCGCGCCGTTGTTGACCGGCGGCTCGGGCATTGCCAAACAAGTCACGCAAGTACGGAGCGGTTTGAAATCGCTCGAAGAACTGGAGAAGGACAATAACGGGCTCAAGGTCGAGAACCGCGAATTGCGCGCGACGAACCAGGCATTGCGCGACACCGAGCATGAAGTGAACCGGTTGCGGCACGCGTTGCAATACAAGGAACGCTCGGTGTTCAAGCTCGTGCCCGCGGAAATTCTCGCGCGCGACGCATCGACCTGGTGGCACACGGCGACGATCAATCGCGGAAAGGAAGACAAGATCGACAACGACATGCCGGTGATCACGGACGAAGGCCTGGTCGGCAAAACGACGACGGCGAGTCAGAACATTTCGATCGTGCTGCTGGTCTCGGATGAAAATTGTAAAGTGGCGGCGAGCGTCGAAGGCACGCGCGAACAAGGAATCGTGCAAGGAGAGCGGGTCACGACCGGAGTGACGCCGGTGTTGAATCTCAATTTTTTATCGAAGCAGGCGAACCTTCAGCCCGGCCAAAAAGTTTATACTTCCGGCGTGGGCGGAGTTTTTCCATCGGGATTGCTCATCGGGACGGTGAAAAGTTTTCGCGTGCGCGAGCTCGATGGCCAGGCGCAGCTGACACCCGCTGTCGATCTTTCCCGTCTTGAAGACGTGTTCGTGGTGACAGGGATGACGAAAGGGAGATGATTTTCTTCGGCATACTGCTGGTGCTGGTGCTGATCGCGCAAGTGGCGGAGTTTTTTATTCCGCCGATCCGTTCGCTCTTCAACGCGCACATTTATCTGGCGCCGTTGATCGTGTTTTACGGCGCGGTGGTTTTACCATTTCCGCTCATGCTCGCGCTCGCGCTTTACGCCGGATTCCTGCTCGACACGCTCACCGTGCAAGTGATCGGTGGGAAAGTTGAAATCTCACTCGGCTGGTCGATACTTCTCTACGCAGTGCTGGCCGGTGTTATGCATGGACTGAGGCCGCTATTCGTCAGGGGACGTTGGGAGGTGCATTGTATCGTCGCCGGTCTTTGCACATCGGCGATTATTTTGGCGCAATATTTAATGATCACATTTCGGCGCGGGAGCATTTCGTTCACCAAAGAAGTTTGGTGGCAGATCGGCACGCCCGGACTGGTCGCGATCCTGGTTTCGCCGCTGGTGTTTTACGTTCTGCATTGGATCGCGCGCGCGACGAATCCGGCGTTGCTCGAAAGGAGACGCTTCGATACATGAACCGGCGTAAACTTAATCCGCGTCTGCGGATTCAATTTGTCGGATTCCTGATGTTGTTAGGCGTGGCCCTGCTCGGACTGCGTTTGTGGTGGATCCAAGTGGCGCACGGTGCGGAATACACGGCACAAATTCGTGGCAGCTCGCTAGCGACGGTGCGCATTCCGTCGGTACGCGGTGAGATTCGCGATCGCAACGGACTGGCGCTGGTGACGAACCGCGCGAGTTACGAAGTCGATTTTTATTTACCGGAAATGGTGAAGGGCTATCGCGAGCGTTACGGCCAACCGCCGCTCACAGAATATCGCGCGATCATCAGCAACATGCCGAAGGATCAGAAAATCGCGGACATCATTAAAATCGTGAATGATGGGGTGGTGCCGCGGTTGGAAGATCTCGATCTTGCGCGGGATTACAACGCCAAGCAGCTCGAGCGACATTATCGCAACGACACCGAAGTGCCGTTCTCTTACATCAAAGATGTCGATTTTCCGACGATGGCGAAATTCTCGGAACACGATGTCGGATTGCCCGGCGTTGATATCGCGGTGAAGCCGGTGCGTTCGTACGTGTACGGCGCGCTCGCGGCGCACATGCTCGGCTATGTCGGCCAGCCGGACGACACGAACAAGGAAGATGCGCGCAAATACACATTTTATCAGGGCGACGTCGAGGGAAAATCGAACATCGAGAAAACGATGGACGAATATCTGCGCGGCAAACCGGGCGTGCGTTATTTAAAGAAGAACGCGAAGGGAATTATCGAAGGCGTTTCGAAAGAGGACCCGCCGAAGCAGGGCGCGAACGTTTTCCTCACGCTTGACGCCCGCATTCAATCGATCGCCGAAGAGGCGATGCGCGCAGTGAGCCGGGCCGGCGCCGTAGTTGTCGATCCAAACAACGGCAACGTTCTCGCGATGGTGTCGGTTCCGTCGTTCGATCCGAATACATTTATTCCAAGCATCAAAGCAAAAGATTGGAAAGCGCTTCAGAAGGACGAAGGCGATCCACTCGTGAACCGCGCAATCAGCGCGTTGCCGCCGGGTTCAACCTTCAAGCTCATCACGGCGTTCGCCGGATTGCGCGGAGGAAAAAATCTCGCGAACGCGAAATACAATTGCGGCGGCGGTGTGAGCTACGGCGACCACTTTTTCCGATGCTGGGTCGCGTCGAAAGGTTACACGCATGGCACCATCGGACTCGCTGACGCACTCAAAGTGTCCTGCGACGGATTCTTCTACCAGTACGGAAACGCGGCCGGCATCCAGTCGATGGACGTGATTGGGAAGATGTTGGGGATCGGCGAAGAATCGACCTTGCATCTCTCCGGCGAACAAACTGGCAACATGCCCGGTCCAGAATGGATGCAAATTCATCATCCGCAGGAACGCTGGTCATCGGCGCAAACGGCGAACGTGACCATCGGCCAGGGCTACACTTTGGTTTCGCCATTGCAATTGGCCATGGCCTACGTCGCAGCGGCAAACGGCGGCACTTGTTATTACCCGCGTTTGATCGACAAGGTACTCAATCAGGACAACACGCCCGTTATTGATGAACAAGGCAAGCCGGTAACTTTCCCTCCGCGTGTTCGCTCGGACCTTCGTCGTGAAATTTCAGCGCAAGACATGGAGCTCGTTAGGCGCGGTTTGTGGAAAGTGGTTAACGAATCCGGAGGGACCGGCGGCCGAGCGCGCTTGAAAGACGTGGTCGTTGCCGGAAAAACCGGAACGGCGCAGGCCACCGATCGCGGCCACGAAGAAAACGTGGCGTGGTTTGCCTGCTTTGCCCCGTACGACCATCCGAAATATGTCGTGGCCGTGATGGTGCAGGGCGCTTCCGGGCATGGCGGCGAGGTCGCGGGTCCGATCGCGACCCGCATTCTCGAACGCACCATCGCGCAGGATGACGGAAAGTTCGACATGCAAGTCGCCTGGCTGCCACCGGCGCATCATTCTAATCCGCTCGAATTGATCAAATCGGTCAGCTATGCGGGAAGTAATGTCGGCAGCGAAGACGAAGAAGGCGCCGATACAAGCCAAACCACCACTGCGCAAATGGCGGCGACGGGAGCCGCGCCCGATGTCGAACAGGAAGCCGACGCTCAGGGTCAGGTAACGAAACAAGCGCGCGCGCCGCGCGCCCAACCGGTGCAGGCGCAACCGGCGCGCAAACCAAACTTTTTTGAACGACTCTTCGGAGCCAAACCGAGACCCGCGCAGCCGGCGCCCACGCCGATTCGCAGAAGGTAGATGTCGATCTTGAACATGTCGATCTTACGAGCGGACATTCCGTTCCCTGGCCTAACAAGTCAGCTGAAGATCGCGCAAACAATTTTTAATTATGTTAGACAGAGTACGAAAGATTTTAGGAATTACTTCACGCAAGACCGGCAACAAAATCATTGTCAGTGTCGAGAAGCTCGAGCGTCGCGTCGCGTTGCTCGAGAATGGGCGGCTTGAAGAGTACAGCGTAGAGCGCGAGAGCACGCGCAACATCGTTGGCAGCGTCTATAAAGGACGCGTCAAGAACATCGAGATGGGATTGAAGGCGATGTTCGTGGACATCGGCTTCGAGAAAAATGCGTTCCTGCATTTTTGGGATGCGATTCCGGCCGCGCTCGACAGCAACATCGAAGAGATCGAACGCCGTCCCGGCAAAAAACAGCGCAAGCGAATCACGGCGAAAGATATTCCGAGTATTTATCCAGTGGGTTCGGAAGTCATCGTGCAGGTGACGAAAGGGCCGATCGGGACCAAAGGCCCACGCGTGACGACGAACTTGAGTTTCGCCGGGCGCTATCTGGTGTTGATGCCGTTTAGCGATCGCAGCGGTATCTCGCGCAAGATTGAAGATCCGAAAGAGCGCGCGCGTTTGCGGAAAATTTTGCAAGAGCTCGATATTCCGGATGGGCTCGGGGTGATCATTCGCACGGTCGGTGAAGGACAGCGGGCGCGATATTTCGTGCGCGACCTGCGTTTCCTGCTCGAACAATGGACGAAAGTGGAGCAGCAAATGAAAGATCGACATGCGCCGGCGCGCGTGTTCGAGGAACCGGATTTAGTCGACCGCACCGTGCGCGACTTTTTGACCGAAGAGATCGATGAAGTATTGGTCGACGATCGCGCGGCGGCCGAACGGATGATGGACATGGTCGGCCAAATTTCGCGTCGCTCGCGTAATCGGATCAAATTCCATGATGGCACGACGCCCATCTTCGAAACGTTCGGCGTGCAGAAACAAATCGACGACGCGTTTCATCGACAAGTGTGGCTGAAATGCGGCGGCTACATCGTGATCGATGAAACGGAGGCATTGGTCGCGATCGACGTGAACACGGGACGCAACAAAGGCGGACGCGATGTGGAGAAGACGATTCTGCAGACGAACCTGGAAGCGGCGGACGAGATCGCGCGCCAATTACGCCTGCGAAACGTAGGCGGTCTGATCATTGGCGATTTCATCGACATGAAAAGCCGGAAGGATCAGCAACTCGTTTACAATTTAATGCGGGAACGATTGAAGCGCGACAAAGCGAAGACGCACGTGCTACCGATTTCGCAGCTGGGGTTGATGGAAATGACGCGGCAACGCGCGCAGGAAAGTCTGAGCGATACGATTTACGAGAACTGTCCGTATTGTGGCGGTCGTGGCGTGGTCAAGACGACAATGACTACGAGTGTGGAATTGCATCGCACGCTCAACACCGTGATGCGCAAATATCAGGAGAGCGTGCACGACATTCGCGTGATCGTGAATCCCGACGTGCTCAAGCGTTTGAAGGAAGAGGACGAAGAGTTGCTGGTCGAACTTGAGCGCCGTTATGCGGGGCGACTTACGTTTCGGGGCGATCCGACATTCCATCACGAGAAATTCGTCATCACCGATGCGAACTCCGGGGCGGAACTTAAGGCGTAGTCCTACGCCAATTTGTGGTCGTGAAGCCTTGACCTCGGCGGCATGCATGCTTTGGTGCGATGACATCCAAGAGTAAGCGCGTTCGCGTTTGTATTTGGGGGAACATTAGAAACAACAAAGGAGGAGAAACAAACATGAAACAAGTAACGGTATTCTTGTTAGGCTTGTTCGCGGTTACGTGTGTCGCATTTGCCGGCACCGAGTACTCGGGCAAGGAAATGAAACAAACCGCCGCCGTGCAGCAGAATGAGTGTTGGTACGGCGACAGGGAATTCAACGTTGGTGTCTGGGGCGCTTATGCGTTCGCGGGCACAGAAAATCAACGCACCGGCATTGAAGACGCCGATGATCTCGGGATCTACGGATCGTACGATCGCTTTCTCAGCGCGGATCACGCTTGGGGCGGTGGCATCGATGCAAAATATTTCTTCATGAAATATTTCGGCGTCGGCATTGAAGGCTTTGCTCTCGATGGTCGCACCTTGCATGGACGCTTCGATCACGGCTCGGATGCAGTGACGGAGGAATTTTATTCCGTCGATCATCACGTCGTGGGTGGAGTGCTCGGCACAGTAACCGTTCGATTTCCGATCGGTTGCTCGCGTTTTGCACCGTATGTCTTTGGTGGAGGTGGCGCCGTTTTCGGGGGCCATAATGATCGACCGGTCGGTCACGACCTTATCGATCCTTTGTTAGCCGATCGTTTTGAAAACGACACCGACGCGCGCGCCGCGGGCCAAGTTGGCGGCGGTCTGGAAGTGCGTATTACCCGTCACATCGGCGTGACCACTGATTTCAGTTGGAATTTTGTCGATGGTCCGAAAAACAATTTCGGGATGGTGCGCAGCGGCCTAAACTTCGCGTTCTAAGATCGACAATCGCATTTGAAAACGGCGGCATTCGGAAATCCGGATGTCGCCGTTTTGTTTTCTTGAGCCGATTCGCGACAATTTCCGCAGGCCGTCGTTCGATTTTTCTCCGAAATAGTTGTTGACGCTCCTGGGGGCCGTCGTTAAAAAGCGGTCGCTATGAAGAAGCTTACCTTAACCTTTGTGACGTTTTGTGCCCTCGCCGCTCCATTGTTTGCCGGTTCGGAGACGGGTAAAGAGATCATGCAACAAGCGCCGCCACCGTGCGAATGGTATCGCGCGCACGAGTGGGATTTGAGCCTCTGGGGAACGTTGGCTTTCGCGGGCAACACCGGATTTAACGATCGCAGAGTAGTATTGAATGATTTCGACGGACCGGGTTTTCCCGAAGGCGCTGGTGAAGTGCCGATTGGAGTGGGCCCTTATCATAGCGATCGCTTTCTCGATAAAGACAACGCGTGGGGCGGCGGTGTCGACGTAAAATTCTTCTTCAGTAAGTATTGGGCCTTGGGCGCGCAAGGGTTCGTTGTGGACGCGGACAATAACAGTGCCGGAGGCGGCGTCGGAACTTTCACCTTCCGTTTTCCGATTGGTTGCTCGCGCTTCGCTCCCTATGGCTGGGCCGGTGGCGGCGTCGCGGGAGGAGGCACTCATTCGTCATGGTTTTTTGTCGAGCGCGAGGCTCACGGGCCGGACCGCGAAGGTTTTCGTGCGTTAAGTGTGCAAAACAAACATGCTGAGGCGCTCGGTCAGTTCGGTGCCGGTATCGAAGTGCGTATCACTCCGCGCGTCGGTGTCATGACCGATGTCGCGTGGAATGTGGTTAGCGGCCCAGACAATAATTTCGGTATGGGGCGCGTAGGTGTAACCCTCTCGTACTAACGAACAGTTCGTCGCGCAACCACTAGTAAAAAATATATGAAAAAATTAATTCTAAGTGCGGTCGTTGCGTGTCTATCGACAGGCGCATCATCTTTTGCGGGGCCGGAAAGCAAGGAAATCATGCAGCAGGCACCGCCGCCCTGTGAATGGTATCGGGCACACGAGTGGGATTTGGATCTATGGGGAACGCTGGCGTTTGCCGGCAATACCGGGTTTAACGATTTTAAAAACGCGAGCGAATTTGATGGGCCAAACGTTCCGGAAGGTTCGGGCAACCCTCCTGGTGCCAGTGATCCTAACGAGCACATCGACATCGGCCCGTATCATAGCGACCGCTTCCTGGACAAAGATAATGCCTGGGGTGGCGGCGTGGATGTGAAATACTTCTTCAGCAAGTACTGGGGCTTGGGATTGCAGGGATTTGTAGTCGACGCCAATAATAACAGTGCGGGTGGTGCCGTCGGCACGTTGACAATTCGTTACCCGATCGGGTGCTCGAGATTCGCGCCGTACGGTTGGGCAGGCGGAGGCGTTGCAGCAGGTGGCACGCATTCGACCTGGTTCTTTAACGAAATTCATAAGGTTCACTTCAACCGGGGCGTCGTAAGCGAACGTGAGTTTCGCCATCCCGACACAAACATTCAGAACAAACACGCGGAGGCGCTCGGACAATTTGGTGCTGGTATGGAAGTGCGTATCACCCCGCGTGTCGGCGTCATGACCGATTTTGCGTGGAACGTGTTAAGTGGACCGGACAACAACTTCGGCATGTTGCGCTTTGGTGCCACGCTCTCTTATTAGTAAATTAGTGGCCGCCTAACCTATGAAAAAGTTCATCATCGCCGCCGGGTTGGCCCTGGCCGCTGGTACAATCTTGCAAGCGGGCCCAGCAGATAAGGAGATCATGCAGCAAGCCCCGGCACCATGTGAATGGTATCGCGCGCACGAATGGGATCTCGATTTGTGGGGCACTTTCGCCATTTCCGGTAATCCTGGCGTCGACAATCGCGGTCGATTCCTCGAGCCTTCCGATGCCCATGTGCCGGAAGACACCGGCAATCCCCCAGGCAGCCAGGATCCTAACGAACACACCGCCTACCTTCAGTTTGGAAATGATCGTTTTCTCGATCGTGATAGCACCTGGGGCGGAGGCGTCGATGTGAAGTATTTCTTTAGTAAGTATTGGGCCCTCGGCCTTGAAGGTCTCGTCCTCGATTGCCAGCGCAATATCGGCGGCGGCGCCTTCGGCACCTTGACCGTGCGTTGGCCGATTGGGTGCTCTCGTTTTGCACCGTACGCTTTTGGCGGCTTCGGCGTCATCGCGGGCGGCGAACATTCCGATTGGTTCCATAACGAGATTCACCACGTTCACGGCTCGGCCAATGGACCGGTTGTAATCGAGCACGAATATAACGCGCCCGATGGCATTCAGAACAAGCATGCCGAGGTTGCGGGCCAGGCTGGCGCGGGAATGGAAGTTCGTGTCACGCCTCGCATCGGCGTCATGAGCGATTTTGCCTGGAACGTCGTTGACGGGCCCGATAACAATTTCGGTACGGCGCGCGTAGGTGTAACGCTCTCCTACTAAGATCGACAATCGCATTTTCGAACGGCGGCGCTGACATCATCGGCGCCGCCGTTTCTGTTTTCCGCGTCAGCCAATTTGCGCGCCGGAACGTATCCCACCACATTTGCGTCGATGTCTTTTGCGCGGGTGCTCGACAATCTTTCGCTTAATAAGTCGGCTGCCGTCCTTCGCTTCGAACAGCTCATCGCGCCCATATCCTCCGCGCACTTCGAAGCCATGGCCCAGGAAGCGCATTCGCTCACGCTGCAAAACTTCGGCCGCACCATGCGATTATTCGCCCCGCTTTACTTGTCGAACGAATGTATTAACAACTGCCGCTACTGCGGGTTCTCGCGCGACAACCCCATCCTGCGCGTCACTCTTACCGTCGACGAGGTCATGGCCGAAGCGCAACACCTTGCGCGCGCCGGTTTCCGCCAGGTGCTTCTCGTCGCGGGCGAGCATCCGAAGTTCGTTAGCCGCGATTATCTTGCGCAATGTGTGCGCGCCTTGGCGGACGATTTCTCCTCGATCGCGATTGAGGTCGGCCCGATGGAGACAGGCGATTACATCGACATCGTTAACGCCGGCGCTGACGGTCTCGTCGTCTATCACGAAACGTACGACCGACGTGTATATGTCGATCTTCATACCAGCGGCCCGAAGCGCGATTTCAATTCACGCCTGCAATGTCTCGAGCGTGGATACGCTGCCGGATTCCGCCGGCTCGGGCTCGGAGTATTGTTCGGCCTAACCGATTGGCGCCACGACGCCATCGCACTCGCAGCCCACACCGAATATCTGCTAAAACATTGCTGGCAGGCGCAGATCACTGTCAGTCTTCCCCGCCTGCGTCCAGCAGCCGGTGGATTCCAGCCGCAGTTTTCCATGTCGGATCGAGACCTCGCGCAATTGGTATGCGCGTTCCGCATCGCCTTCCCTCAAGTTGGCATCGTTTTAAGCACGCGTGAACCGGCCGCTTTGCGTGACGCGCTCATGTCGTTAGGCGTGACCATGATGAGCGCCGGGAGCCACACCGAGCCCGGCGGATACACGCGCCAGGGCGTCGATCATCTCCATCAGACGATTCGTGGTCGCATTGTCGCGCCGGAATTTCAGGACGAAGCGAATCAGGTCGCGTCCAGCCAGTTCGATATCAGCGATGAACGTTCGCCGGATGAAATCGCAACGGTGTTGCGCGAACGCGGGATCGAGCCGGTGTGGAAGGACTGGGACCAGGCGCTGGCAGCGGTATGAACGTTGTCTTGAATGGCGAAAAGTCCGACGCCCGCGGCGCCGCGAATGTTGCTGAACTGGTCGCTCGCTACCAATTGCCGCCGGAATCAATCTTGATCGAGCATAACGGCGTTGCGCTGCATCGGCATGAATGGCCGCAGCGTTCGTTAGGCGAAGGCGATCGGCTTGAGTTTATCCGCGTGGTCGCCGGCGGCTGACAAGATCGACAATCAACTTGCGCTCGCCTTCACCACCACGCGCATGCCGTCGGCTTGCACGACCGTGATCGGCGTTTCCGGCGCAATAAATTCGCCCTGTGTGATGACGTCCACAATGTGATCGGCAAAACGCGCTTTGCCGCTCGGCCGCAAGATCGACATCGCAATTCCGCGCATACCCGCGGAAATCGGAATCGCGGTCGCAGCAAACTCGCGTCCGGACGCCGCCATTGACGTCCCTGATGGATTCGATGTCACCAATGCAAAGCGGCGATAGAAACTCGTTCGCGGCAGGTAGCGGGCGAGGATTCCGATCACAATCGCGGCCGCAATGAGCGCGATCGATAAATTCACCAGCGGCAGCGCGAGCATTCTTCCACTCGGGAAAAATGTTTCGCCCGGATAACGATCGACCATGGCCCACACGATAGCCGCGAGCATGAGAAAAATTCCCGCCACCCCGAAAACGATGGTGGAATGCGCGAAGAATAAAATCTCGATCAAGACGAGCGCCACGCCGAGAAAGAAAATTGCGACCACTTCCCACCCTGCGAGACCGGCGAGATAATGGCCGAGAAAGAAAAGTGCGAAACAGATCGCGGCGATAATTCCGGGAAGACTCGCGCCGGGAATTTTGAACTCGAGATAGGCGCCGATGATTCCGCCTAACAACAGCAGCGGCGCGAGCGCGGTGATCCAAAATGCAAGCCGCTCGAAGCCGGTGGGCTCGAGCGCGGTGATGTTTCCATTAAGCCCGGCCTTCTTCGTAAGATCGACAATCGATTCTGCAATCCCATCCGCGAGCAGCGGTTTGCCATTAATTTTCTCCGCCGCCTCCTGCGCATTCAACGTCAGCAACGTTCCCTTCTTGTGTACAACACGGTCGCCAATCTTCACCTCCTTCTCTTTGTCCATGAACGCTTCGCCGATGTCGGGGTTGTGTCCGTTCTTGATCGCCGAACCGCGAACCAGCGCCGACCAATACGAAATCGTTTTCTCTTTCATCGTCACCGGCAAATCCTGGCCGGTCGAAAGCACCGGCGCCGCCGCGCCGATCGCGCTCACCGGCGCCATGTAAATATGTTTGGTCGCGAGCGCGATGAGGGCGCCGGCCGAGCCCGCGTTGGTATTGATGAAGCTGTAGGTCGGAACGTTCACGCGATTCAATACGTTCGTGATTTGCTCGGCGGAATCGAGCCGGCCGCCGTAAGTATTGATATCGAAAATAATCGCGGAGGCGCCGCGCGTTTCCGCTTCCTTCGTCGTGCGCCGAATAAACAGGAACATCGACGGCGAGATTTCGCCGTGCATTTCCACCACGACGACGTCGCCCTTGTGAATGACTTCGCGCGCCTGGGTGAGAGGCGGCGCGAAGCTCAAGATTGCTACTAAGATCGACAATAACGTTTTCATCGTTTTCGCCGTGGCATACGTTGCCATTCCAACCGTGGCAATTCCATCAGAAACCATCGAGCAGATCGCCGCCGCCAATGACATCGTCGAGGTCATCGGCTCGTATTTTCCGCTCAAGCGCGCGGGATCGAGTTTCAAGGCGCTCTGTCCATTTCATCAGGAAAAAACGCCGTCGTTTCATGTGAATGCGCAACGGCAGACATTTCACTGCTTCGGCTGCGGCGTGGGCGGAAGTGTTTTCCGCTTCGTCATGGATTACGAGCATGTCGATTTTCCGGCGGCCGTGCACAAACTCGCCGCACGGGTCGGCATTCCGGTTGTTGAAGATCGCGGCTCCAGTGCGAGCGAAGATCGACAACATGAAACGCGGCGCACGTTGCTGCGTTTGCATGCCGAAGCAGCGGAATGGTTTCACGAAAATCTTTTGAAGAAGGATTTCGCGAAGCCGGCCCGCGATTATTTAAAAGCGCGCAAGATCGACAATCACATTGCGAAGAACTGGCAGATTGGTTATGCGCCGGATTCGTGGGATGCGTTTTTGAAATGGGCGCAGAAGCAGGGCTACGATCGCCGCCATATTCTGCAAAGCGGTTTGGTCAAGCCGCGCGACGACAACAAACCTGATGGCGAAGTTTACGATCGTTTCCGCGCCCGCATCATGTTCCCGATCTGCAACGACGTCGGTGAAGTCGTCGCATTTAGCGGACGCGTTTTGCAAAGCGATGCCGAGGCCGCCAAATATATCAACTCACCGGAAACGCCGCTCTTTCGCAAAGGCAGCATTCTTTTCGGGCTGCACAAAACCAAGCGCCCTTTGATTGACGCGAGCTGCGCGATCGTTTGTGAAGGCCAGCTCGATTTGATTTCGTTGTTCGAAGCGGGAATCACGAACGTGGTCGCGCCGCAGGGGACGGCTTTCACGGAAGATCAGGCGCGCATTCTGAAGCGCTATGTCGATCAAGTGGTCCTTTGTTTCGATGCCGACGCCGCCGGCCAGAAAGCGGCGGAACGTTCCCTCGAAGCGCTTTTGCAACACGACTTGATCGTTCGGGTGCTGGAAATGCCGAAAGGCGAAGATCCGGATTCGCTTGTTCGGAAAAAAGGGAAAGAAGATTTTGAGAAGCGCGTGGCGGAGGCGCGCGATTTCTTCGATTACTGGATCGACAAGGAAGTTTCATCGGCGGACATCAACGTCACGAGCGCTAAGATCGACATCGTCCGCCGGCTCGCTCAGACGGTCTCGCGCGTGCACGACCCGCTCATGCGCGGCGAAGTCGTGAGCAAAGCGAGCGCGCGTCTCGGCGTGTCGCGGGCTGACTTCGAAAGCGCAATTCCAAAACAGGCGACGACATTTCAATCACGAGACCGTGTCCGCTCCGACGGGTCGCGCGTGCCGGCGCCGCCGCACGATGTGGCCCTGCTCTGCCTGCTGGCTTTGCGCGATGCGGACGCGCGCAATTTTTTGCGCGGGCAAAATTGGCGTGAAATTCTCGCGCAAACGCCGAATGCGGATTTGTTAGGCAAAATTCTGGAAAGCGAGTTGCGACCGGATGACGGCGCATCGCTCAACGCGTTCATGTCGCAGTTGAGCGCGCCGGAAGAGGGGCTGGTTTCGGCGTGGCTGCTGCAAAAGATGCCGGGTGAGCCGTTGCGCGTGGCGCAAGAGTGGTGGCGAGGCCTGCGGCGAGGGGCAGTGAGGCGGCAATTAGAGGTGGCCGAAAGCCGGATGCGCCTGCCGCAAATTAGTGGGGGAGAAATCACGAATTTGCAGAAACAAATTCTTGACCTGCGAGAGCAACTCCACGAGCTTTCGGCCGTTTCGCCGGCCCCCAACTTCGCCACCTCTCCGGAAGTAATTTCGGAGTAGTTGTCGATCTTGCGGATGGCGGAATTGCCGAACCCTTAACCTCACGACATTGGCCAGGTTTTCGAAAGATAAGACCCGCAGACGGACTTCGTCCGTGCGGCCAAAACTCAAGCGGTCGCAGCGCAGGAATGCGACCAAGCGCCCGAAGTTAGTCGCGAAAATTCGCCGGCCGACTGCGCGCAAACCGAAACGCGTGCGACTGGAAAAGCACGGGCGCAATTCGAAATCGAAAGGCACGCAAACCGCTCAAGCCATTCCTCTGTTGAAATCGGAAGACGAATTACAAGCGCGCATACGTGAGTTGATCAAGCTGGCAAAGGAGCAGGGCTATCTCACGTTCGACGACCTCAATGAGGTCCTGCCGGAAGGTGTGACGGACGCGGACGATCTCGACGCGATTCTGATTCGGCTGCGCAAAATGGAGATCGACATCATCGAAGCGTCCGATGTCGATCAAGTAAAAGAGCGCAAGAAGGACGCCGAGGAAGAGGAAGAGGAAAAGCCGGAGACGAAGCTCGATATTCTCGACGACCCGGTGCGGATGTACCTGAAGCAGATGGGGCAGGTGCCGTTGCTCACGCGCGAACAGGAAGTGGAAATTTCGAAACGTATCGAAGAAGCCGAGATCATGGTGCAAAAGCACATCAATCGTTTCGGTTTCATCGCCAGCGCCCATCTCGATCTTGCGCAGAAGCTGCGTGAAGGACGGGAACGGTTCGACCGTGTGATTCTCGATAAGAAAATCGAGAGTCGCGAACAGTACATGAAAGTTCTGCCGCGTTTGTGCAAACAAGTGGAGACGTTGAGCGGATCGATCACGCAAATCTACGCCCACTTGTTAGGCCGGAGCGCGAGCAAAGACACGAAGCGGCTGAAGAAATTTCAAAAGGCGGTCACGTCATTGCAACGCTGCTACCCGCGTTTTTATTTCAAGCAGAAGGTGACGGAGGAATTCGTGCATCTGGCCGACGAACATTTCCAGCAACTCCAAACCTTGCAGAGTTCGACGCCGAAAAAGGGGCGCAGCAAAAATTCGGACAAGCCGACGGTCCGTATCCACGAATTAGAACGGCTTCTCTGGATGTCGGCCGCGGAATACGTGATGCAATATCAGGAGTTGAAAGCCTGGCTCCGCAAAGCCCTCCGCGCGAAAACCGAGATGGTCGAAGCCAACCTGCGCCTCGTTATCTCGATCGCGAAGAAGTACACCAACCGCGGCTTGTCGTTTCTCGATCTTATCCAGGAAGGCAACATGGGTTTGATGAAGGCGGTTGAGAAATTCGAGTATCGCCGCGGCTACAAATTTTCCACTTACGCCACATGGTGGATTCGGCAGGCGATCACGCGCTCGATTGCGGACCAGGCGCGCACCATCCGCATTCCTGTGCACATGATCGAGACGATCAACAAACTCATGCGCGTGCAAAAACAGCTCGTGCAGGAATACGGACGCGAGCCCACACCGGAAGAAGTGGCCGAGGAAATTTTGCTGCCGGTCGATCGCGTGCGCGCGGTTTTGAAAATGGCGCAGCAACCCATTTCGCTCCAGGCGCCGGTGGGCGAAAGCGAAGAGACAAATTTCGGCGATTTTATCGAGGACAAGGGCGCGGAAAATCCGAGTGACATGACCGCGATCGTGTTGTTGAAGGAGAAAATCAGAGATGTGCTCGAAACTTTGACCGAGCGCGAACGGCAGGTGCTGGAACAACGCTTCGGTCTTGTCGACGGTTACAGCCGGACGCTGGAAGAAGTGGGCCGGCAATTTCGTGTGACGCGCGAGCGCATCCGGCAGATCGAGGCCAAGGCGCTGCGCAAGATGCGGCACCCGACGCGCATTCGTCAGCTCGAAGGATTTTTGGAAGCGGCCGAGGTGTAGTTGTCGATCTTGCACATGTCGATCTTGTGCGAGCTCATCTGACACCGCGGCTGCGGCGCAACTTTATCGCCCCCAATTAGTTTAATTTCGCGAAGAGTTATGGAACGCGACGACGATAAGCAACTGTGGGATTTGCTCGGCCAGGCGAAAACGCCGCCGGCGGCGTCACCGTTTTTTGCGCGTAACATTTTGCGCGAGATTCGCCAGCAGCCGCGTTGGAAGACGACGCTGGCGGTGTGGTTGCGACCGCGACGCCTGGTTCCGGTGACCGCGCTGGCCGCGGCGCTGGTGGCGGCGTTGATTGTTTTCGAGCGGCCGGCTGCGCCACAAGACATGGGCGCGGACTCGGACCCGATAGCGCAGATCGACCCGCAGGATTATGAAGTCGTCGCCGATCTGGATAATTTGCTCGCGGCGGAGGACACGAACCTGTGGGACGACGACAATTCTACGCTCTAATTTTATTGTCGATCTTGGCGACGCCATTCGCGCTCGCGCAGGGCGACCATAATGGACGCGGCCGCGGCAACGGCAGCAATTCCCATCGCCGGCCTAACCAAATCCGCCGCGCGCCCGAGCGCATGCTTCATCTTTCACCGGAAGATCGGCAAACATTTCGAAACAATGCCGAGCGTTGGTTGCGCATGAATCCGCAGCAGCAAAATGCATTGCGCGAGCGTGAGCGCGTTTTGCAGGAGCAACGCCGGCGCGAAGCGGAAGCGTTTCTGCGCGATTCCGGTTTACGTCTGGAGAACAACGCGCGCGATCAATTCGAGCGCCGTTATTTACAGGAGCGCATTCGGAGTGAGCGGGCCTTGCGCCAGGAAATCGAAGCGAAACGCGAGCAGGAGCTGCGGCAATTGCGCGAGCGATTGAAGAACGAATTCCAGCCGAATCAATTTTCGCCGTCGCCCGCGATGTCGATTAAGCCCGGCGGCGAGTAGTTGTCGATCTTGCGCGAAACGCAAACGAGCTGGCGGGAATTTCCACGCCAGCTCGCTAGATAAGACTGCGTTTACGCTCGGTTAGTAGTGTCGATAATAGATTCGCCGCCCGTGACGCCAGTAGTAACGCGGCCGAACGACGACGCGCACACCTGGTCGATAATACGGACCGTATCCGTAATAGGGATAACCGTAACCGTAGCCGAAGCCGTAATATGGATACGGATAAGCGCAATAACCCGGTCCACCGAATCCGAATCCGATTGAGACGCCGGCCTCCGAGCTCGGCGCCGACGCGATCGCCAGCCCCGCCACCGCCAATATGATTAACAAAAACTTTTTCACCTTCTCACCTCCCTGATTGTTTCCTATTCATTCAACCGCGGCGACCGGCGTGAGGTTGCGGAGATTGTTCGTGTATCCAATCACGCAAATGTCGTTGTCGATCTTGCGATAGGTCACGCGGTGCAATCTGGTCGCGCTTTGTGAATTGGCTGCGCCCATTCCCGCGAACGCGACAACATCGCCGCCCGTGAAAATCGGCCCGAGATAGATTTGCACCTTGTCGATCAAACGCGCGTCGAGCGCCTGGCCAAGCACATCGCCGCCGCCTTCAATCAACACGCTGGTGATTTCTTTTCGGCCAAGATCGACAAGTACATCTTCGAGCGATTTGTTGCGATAGATCGAAACTCGATCGCGAAAAATTTTCGCATTCTTCGGGAGCGAACCCGCGCCTGTCAGCACGACGATGAGTGGCTGTCGCGCTCCGCGAATGCCACGCACATTTAATTGCGGATCATCCGCGCGAATTGTTTCTGCGCCGACGATGATGGCATCGACAGCGGCACGAAGATTACGCGCGTCACGGCGGGACGCGGCACTCGTGATGAAGCGCGACTCGCCCGAAGGTTTGGTGAGGCGCCCATCGAGACTCATTCCGCATTTTGCGATGACGAATGGTTTCTGGGTCACGATCCATTTGTTGAACGCTTCATTCAACGCGGTGCATTCATCCCAAATCACGCCGTCACGCACATCGATGCCGGCGCGACGCAGCGTCTCGATTCCGCGACCGTTGTGACGCGGGTTGGGATCGATCGCGCCGACAACGACGGTTCTGATTCCGCTTTCAATGATCGCCTTTGTGCACGGACCGGTGCGCCCGCGAGTCGAGCATGGCTCGAGCGTGACGTACATTGTCGATCTTGCGCGGTCGCCCGCGGAAGCGTTCGCAATGCATTCGACCTCCGCGTGGGCCTGGCCGGGACCGCGATGATGTCCGCGCGAAATAATTTTTCCGTTCGCCACGAGCACGGCGCCGACCGCCGGATTGGGACTTGTTCGGCCCAAGCCTTTCCGCGCTTCGCGTAACGCCTCCCGCATGAAGCGCTCATCGCCATTGTGAAACTGTGTCACAGACATTTTGTCGGATGAAATCGCCTCTGTGTCGAATCAACACAACGCCCACGCAAGATCGACAATCGCATTCCCGCGTAAGCCGCTGAAAATTCGGAATTTATTTTACGCTGACTCGCACTCGGATTCACTGGCACGCTCGCAGCTAAACCGTACGGCGAACAATTTTCTTTAGAAAGGAAACACACACTTATGAGTTTAATCCGTTACCAAAATCCGGAATGGACGATGTGGCCGACGCTGGATCGGCTGAGCAGCCTGCGCAACGATCTCGATTCTTTGTTCGAGTTGCCGTTGCTAGGCAGTTTCGATCGCGCGGGCCAGCTCTTCAGCGGTTGGTCGCCGGCGCTCGACGCTTATCAGAATAACGACAACGTCGTGGTCGTGGCCGAATTGCCCGGCATGAAGAAGGAGGAAATCGAAATCTCCCTTCATGACGGCATGCTCACGATCGCGGGCGAACGCAAACAGGAAGCGACCAATGGAAATGGCGAGAAAGCCGAGCGGACCGAGCGTTACGTCGGAAAATTCCGCCGCAGCATCACGCTGCCGGTGCGAGTCGACTCGAGCAAAGTCAACGCGACGTATCGCGACGGTATTTTGACGGTGACGTTGGCGAAAGCGGAGGAAGCAAAGCCGAAGCAAATTCAGGTCAACGCCAGTTAATGCAAGATCGACAACTTCAACCTAACGAATCTATGAACACAGCAGTACGAGAAAATGTGGAAACAACCCCGGCCCGCCGGCAGCAGGAACAATTCGTGGCGCCGAGGGCGAGCGTGAACGAAGACCATGATGGTTACACGTTGCTGGTGGAAATGCCAGGCGTGAACAAGGAGGGGCTCGAGATTTCAATCGACAACAACGAGCTGACGATTATCGGTCGGCGTTCGCTGCCGACAATCGAAGGCGCGCCGTTGCACCGGGAAATTCGACGCGAAAATTTCCGGCGTACGTTTGAGCTCGATCCCTCAATCGACACGAACAAGATCAGCGCCAAGATCGAGCAGGGCGTTCTGACGCTACGACTTCCGAAAGCGGAACAGGTCAAGCCGCGCAAGATCGAAGTTTCGTAAGATCGACAATCTCCCAGCGCGAGAGGCTGCGGGCCGAAAGGCTCGCGGCCTTTTTTGCTTGGCGAACCGCGTGAGCGAGAGAGAATTCATTTATGCCGCCGAAGACCGAAGCGAAAGCAGCCGAAAACAAAGTCACCGCCGCGCGGGACAAGAACCTCGACCTCGCGATTCAACAGATCGCGAAAGATTACGGCGAGGGCGCGATCATGCGATTGGGCGATGAGAAAATCGTCGATATCGATGTTATCCCGACCGGAAATATTTTGATCGATCGCGCGCTCGGCGTCGGTGGATTTCCGCGCGGCCGCGTGGTGGAAGTTTACGGACCGGAATCGTCCGGCAAAACGACGCTGACGTTGACGGTGATCGCGCAGGCGCAGAAGCGAGGCGGACTGGCCGCGTTCGTAGATGTCGAACATGCGCTCGATCCCGCTTATGCGAAAAAGTTAGGTGTCGATCTTGATGAGTTGCTCGTTTCGCAGCCGAGTTCGGGCGAAGAAGCTTTGCGAATTGTCGAAACGCTGGTGCGATCGAATGCGCTCGACGTGATCGTGCTCGATTCGGTCGCGGCGCTGGTGACGAAGCAGGAACTCGAAGGCGAAATCGGCGATTCCACGGTGGGAACGCAGGCGCGATTGATGAGCGCAGCTTTGCGCAAACTCACGTCGCTCATTTCGAAAGCGCGCACGTGCTGCATTTTCACGAACCAAATCCGCGAGAAGATCGGCGTGATGTTTGGAAATCCGGAAACGACGCCCGGCGGCAAGGCTCTAAAGTTTTACGCGAGCGTGCGTGTCGATATCCGCCGCATCGGCGCGATCAAACAGACGGACGGCGTCGTTACCGGAAATCGCACCCGCATCAAAGTGGTGAAGAACAAAGTAGCGCCGCCGTTCACCGAAGCCGAGTTCGACATCATGTATAACGAAGGCATTTCTTCGACCGGCGCGCTGCTCGATCTCGCGCTCGAAAAACAAATCATCGAGAAGCGTGGGTCGTGGTTGAACTACAAAGGGACGCAGCTCGCGCAGGGGCGCGATGCGGCGAAGGAAGCGCTCAAGAACGACCCGAAGCTTTACGAAGAGATCGAGACGGCAGTCAAAGCGAAGCTGGACGAAGAGAAGGTCTAACGCGAGGGTCGCGCTAAGATCGACATGTTCATTCGCTCCATATCGGCGGCGACTTTGTTTTTAATCGCGTTCGCTTTCTCTGCGGATGCAAAGAAAGATTCGAACGCGTCGTCTTCACGTTTGATGCCGGGTCTCGGCAACGTTCACCATCCCGTCTCAACCACAAACCGTCAGGCGCAGAAATTCTTCGATCAAGGTCTCGCGCTTGTTTACGGATTCAATCACGACGAAGCGCGTCGAAGTTTCGAACAAGCCGCACGACTCGATCCGCAAATGGCGATGGCGTGGTGGGGCGTCGCGCTCACGCTCGGGCCTAACTACAATTTGCCGGTCGATCTCGAGCGCGAGAAAGCCGGTTATGATGCGGTGCAACGCGCGGTCGCATTGCAGGAGAACGCATCCGAAGCCGAGCGCGCTTACATCAATGCGCTCGCCTTCCGTTATTCCAACGATCCAAAAGCGGATTTGCACCAGCTCGACGTCGCCTACCGCGACGCGATGGCGAAATTGGTCAGAAGTTATCCGGACGATCTCGATGCCGCTACGCTTTTCGCCGAGAGCATGATGAATCTCAATCCTTGGAAACTATGGACGAAAGACGGTAAGCCTAACGAAGGTACGGAAGAGATCGTTGCGACGTTGGAATCGGTCTTAAAACGCAACCCGAATCATCTTGGCGCGAACCATTATTACATTCACGCCGTCGAAGCATCGTTACATCCGGAACGCGCGTTGCCGAGCGCGGCGCGCCTGGAGAAACTTGCGCCCGCGGCGGGTCATCTCGTGCATATGCCATCGCACATTTACGCACGCATGGGTGAGCACGCGGCGTCGATGCATTGCAATGAAATGGCCGCAGAGGCGGACAAGAAATACATCGCGGCGACGAAAGAGCGCGGCGTTTATCCTGTGATGTATTATAGCCACAACCTGCATTTCCTCGCCTTCGCGGCGACGATGCGCGGCGATTTTTCCGCGGCGCGAGATGCAGCGGCGCGTCTGGCTGCGCACGTCGAGCCCGACGTCAAGATGATGCCGATGCTCGAAGGTTTTCTGCCGACGCCTTACCTCGTGCTGATGGCGTTTGAGAAATGGGGCGACATCGTGAAGTCGCCTGCGCCCGCGCCGTCGCTCATGACAACGAACGCGGTTTGGCATTTTGCGCGCGGTGTTGCGTTAGCGCGACTGGGTAATCCCGCGGCGGCGGAGCAGGAACTAACGAAGTGGAAAGAATGGATCGCGAAAATTCCGCCGGATGCGCCGTATGACGAGCTCAATAAAAACGGCGCGGTTTTCAAACTGCACGAGTACTTGTTAGGCGCGCAGATCGCATACGCACGCCAGGATAAAAAAACGGCGGTCGATCTTTTGCATCAGGCCGTCGCGGCCGCGGACGCGCTCAATTACAGTGAGCCGCCCGCATGGTATCCGCCCGTTAGGCCGATGCTCGGGCGGGTGTTGCTGGAGCAGAAAAAATTCACGGAAGCGGAAAATATTTTTCGCGAGGACCTGGAGCGCAATCCGCGAAACCGTTGGGCGCTGGCCGGATTGCGCGACAGCTTGAGTGCGCAGGGTCGTGCTTACGAAGCGTCATTACTCGACCAACAATTGAGTGAAGCTGAAACGGGCGAGCTCGCGAAGCCGCGCAAAATTCACGCAAGATCGACATCGTAAAGATCGACATGTCCTGACAGAATCTGCGCGACACACGCCCGCGATGACGACGGAGCCGGAAGAGGATTCGCAACTCGAGATCGGCCACGTCCTGTTCATGGACATCGTGGCGTTTTCGAAATTGCTCGTAGACGAGCAGAGCGTCGCTTCGAAGCGCTTGAACGAGATCGTTAGGCAGACCGAGCCGTTTCGCGCAGCGGAAGCGGCCGGGAGATTGATTCGACTACCGACCGGCGACGGAATGGTGCTGGTGTTCTTCACCAGCCCGGAAGCGCCGGCGCGTTGCGCCATGGAGATCGCGCGTGGCCTAACGAATGAGAAATTCGGCGTGCGTATGGGAATTCACAGCGGGCCGGTGAACAAAATTTTGGACGTGAATGATCGATCCAACCTCGCCGGCACCGGTATCAACATGGCGCAGCGGGTGATGGATTGCGGCGACGCCGGTCACATTTTGCTTTCGCGGCGCGTGGCGGAAGATCTGGAGCAACACAGCAAATGGCGCCCACGTTTGCATCACCTCGGCGCGTTCGAAGTGAAACATGGCGCCAAGATCGACATCGTCAGTCTGCACGATGCCGAAATCGGCAACCCCGCGTTGCCCGAGAGATTGCGCGGCAAAAATGTCACGACAAAATCGCGCTGGCTCAAACCGGTCACCCTGGGCGCGGTCGCGATCGTCGCGATATCCATCGTCGGTTGGCTGGTGAGCGAACGGCGTGCGAGCGCTCCGGCCGCGGCGACGATAACGGCGCCCGAGAAAAGCATCGCGATTCTGCCATTCAAACCGATCTCGTCACAGAACCGCGACGAGGCGCTCGAAAACGGGATGGCCGACACGCTCATCGCAAAGCTGAGCACGATCGCGCAAATGATCATTCCACCATTGAGTTCCGCGCAAAAGTATATCGAGCGCGAACCGGATCCGCTCGCGGTCGGCCGACTGCTGCACGTGCGCGCGGTGCTGGACGGGACGTTACAAAAAGCGGCTGATCGCCTGCGCGTGAATGTTCGACTCATTAATGTGGCCGACGGCGCATCGCTGTGGAGCGCGCAATTCGACGAGAAGTTCACCGACGTTTTCGGCGTGCAAGACACCATCGCGCAAAAAGTGACGGACGCGCTGCGATTCCAATTGAGCGGCGACGAACAAAAGCGCCTAACGAAACGTCACACCGGCAACGCCGAAGCGTATCAGCTTTATCTCCGCGGGCGTCTGGAATGGAACAAATACACGCCCGAGGCCTACCAGAAGAGCATCGAGTTCTTCAAACAGGCAGCGGAGAAAGATCCGAACTACGCCCTCGCTTATGCTGGCATCGCCGATTCCTATAGCTTGTTAGGCGAGCTCGGGATTGCCTCGCCGAAAGAGATGTTCCCGCGCGCGCGTGAATTCGCCGAGAAAGCGCTCAGGATCGACAATGAACTTTCCGAAGCGCACCTGTCGTTAGGCATTGTCTTGCTGTTTTACGATTGGGACCGGCCGGCGGCGAAGGTCGAGCTGGCGCGGGCACGTGAATTGAATCCGAGCGATCCACAAGTGTACCACTTCTACGGGCATTATTTGGAATTTGTCGGCCGTCTTGATGACGCGGCCGCCGAGATCAAGCGCGGCGTCGATCTCGATCCCACTAACATGGTCGTGAGCGCCGAGTACGCGTGGACATTTTTGATTCGCCATCGCGCCGATGAGGCGATCGAACTTTATCGCAAACTGCTCTCATCAGATCCGAATTTCATCATCGCTTCGGTTTGGCTCGCGCAAGCGTACGAACAAAAGGGTATGTATGGCGAAGCGATGACCGAATTGGAGCGGGCGCGCAAGATCGACAACTGGTCGTGGATCGACGCGGAGATCGGTTGCGTGCAGGCGTTGTTAGGCAAGCGCGACGAGGCGCACAGAATCATCGAGCAATTGAAGGCACGCGCCGCGCATGAATACATCGACGAGACGCTCATCGTTTACATTTATATCGCGCTCGATGAAAAAGATGAGGCCTTTGCCTGGATGGAGAAAGGTTTGCAATCGCGCGCCGGAAATATTCCCTGGCTGGAGATGGAACCCAAGTTCATTCCGATGCGTTCCGATCCGCGCTTTGCCGGGTTTGTGAAACGAGTCTTCGCGGCTGAATCTCGTTGACGCCGCCTAACGGGCGCGTCATCCTCCGTCGGACAGAAACGAGGTGATCTCCCATTCGCGCTAAATTTATTTGCGCAGTCACACTGGCGTTCGTCGCGGCCGCGCCGCGTCTTTTCTCCCAAGGGTGAGTGCCGGCGCGATTATTGGCGCCCGGTCTGGGCTCCATCAGTAATTGTTGCGCAATCGACGCACAGTCGCCGTATCTGCAGCCGCACGAAATTGCCACTTCGCTTTCGTATCGCTGGTTGCATTCCTTCCGCGAATTTCACGGCGACAATGATCTGCCGTATCCGACCGATCCTTCGCTTTACGCGAATACGCATGTGCACGGTTTCGACCTGAGCGCGACTTATCAAGCGACGACGCGACTCAGTTTCACACTGGAAATTCCGTTCCAGGACGGCGACCGCACCAGTTATTACGAACACGATTTCGTCCATCGTTTCACTACCCGCGCGAGCGGCATCGGCGATCTGCGCTTCGTCGGAAATGTCTGGCTGCTCGACTGCGAAAAATTTCACAACGGAAACATTAGTATCGGTCTCGGCGTAAAGATTCCGACCGGCAAAGACGACGCCACCGATATTTTTCATCAGCCTGGCGGACTCGTTAGGCGGCCGGTCGATCCGGCGATCCAACCGGGGGACGGCGGTTGGGGCATCGTCACGCAACTGTCCGCGTTTCAAAAAATCTACACGAACATGTTTGCCTACGCGCAAGGTGTGTATCTCATCAATCCCCTCGAAACGAACGGCGTTGCGCAGCCGACCGGTAACGAACATTTCTTCACCCTCGGCGAATTCGGCTACAAATATAATTCGGTTCCGGACCAATATCTCGCGCGCGCGGGCGTCGCTTATGTCGTGTGGCCCAAGATGGGATTGTCCGTTAGTCTCGGTTCGCGACTCGAAGGTGTGCCGGTCGAAGATTTTCTCGGCGGCAATCGCGGTTGGCGCAATGCCGGTTACGCCTTCTACATCGAGCCCGGCATCGCGATTTCGAAAGGTCAGTTTTATTTTTCTGTCACCGGGCCGGTCGCGTTCCATCGTCACGCCGATAAAAATCTCACCGACATCAAGGTTTCCGATCGCCTCGGCGTCGATTTTGGCGGCAACGCCGCCTTCGCCGATTATCTCATCACCACCAGCATCGGCTGGCGGTTTTAAGCGAAGATCGACATCTACTCGCGCGATCATTTTCTGCGCGTAAGATCGACATCGTCATGATGACGTCGGCCGAAATTCGCCAGAGCTTTCTCGATTTCTTTCGCGAGAAACAACACACCATCGTGCCGTCGTCATCGCTTCTGCCCGACGCGCCGAATCTTCTCTTCACCAACGCGGGCATGAACCAGTTCGTCCCGATCTTTCTCGGACAGGAAAAACCGAAATGGAATCCGCCGCGGGTGGCCGACACCCAGAAATGCATTCGTGCCGGCGGCAAACATAACGACCTCGAAGACGTCGGGCTCGACACCTATCACCACACGTTCTTCGAGATGTTAGGCAACTGGAGCTTCGGCGATTACTTCAAGAAGGAAGCGATCGAATGGGCGTGGGAGCTGGTGGTTGAGCGCTGGAAATTTCCGCCGCAGCGACTTTACGCGACCGTTTACAAACCCGGGCCTAACGAGCCGAGCGAGTTCGACCAGGAAGCTCACGATCATTGGGCGCGTTTATTCGCCGACGCCGATCTCGACCCGAAGGTCCACATCGTAAACGGAAACAAGAAAGACAACTTCTGGATGATGGGCGACGCCGGCCCGTGCGGGCCGTGCTCAGAGTTGCATGTCGATCTTACGCCGGATGGCGGCACCCGCGGCTCGTTAGTCAACAAAGACGACCCGCGTTGCATCGAGATTTGGAATTTGGTCTTCATCCAGTTCAACGCCAATGCCGACGGAACGTTCACGCCATTGCCGCAGCGCCATGTCGATACCGGAATGGGATTCGAGCGCGCGGCCGCGATTATCCAAGGCACAAAAAATCTGACCGATTTTTCCGGCATCATTTCAAACTACGAAACGGATGTCTTTCGTCCGATCTTCGACGAACTCGAAAAACTCAGCGGGAAAAAATACGCGAGCACGCTGCCGCAACCAGACGCTGCGCCTAACGATCAGCAAAAGATCGACATCGCCTTTCGCGTTCTCGCCGATCACATCCGGACGCTGAGTTTCGCCATCGCGGATGGGATTATTCCATCGAACGAAGGTCGCGGCTACGTTTTGCGTCGCATCCTGCGTCGCGCCGTTCGCTATGGCCGGACGCTCGAATTCCACGAGCCATTCTTTTTCAAACTTGTCGATGTGGTCGCGAAAACGATGGGCGATGTTTTTCCCGAACTGCGCAACAACGCCGCAAAAGTTAAAGAGACGATTCGACGTGAAGAGGAGTCGTTTAACAAGACACTCGACAAAGGGATTGAGTTGTTCGAACGCGAAGCCGCTAATGAAAGATCGACAATCGCCGGCGCGTTTGCGTTTCGATTGTACGACGAACAAGGGTTTCCACTCGACCTAACGGAGTTGATGGCCCGGGAGCGTGGACTCAAGGTGGATGTCGCCGGCTTCGAGAAATTAATGCAGGAGCAACGGGCGCGCGCGCGGGCGGCGCAGAAGAAATCTGCGATTGAGGTTTCGCAAATCGACAGCAAAACGCCGACGAGGTTTTTAGGTTACGAACATGATGACACCGGCGCGGACGTGCAGGCGATTGTCGATCTTGCGCAGAAACGTGGAGTCGTGCTGAACAATTCCGTTTGTTACGCGGAGATGGGCGGCCAGGTCGGCGACACCGGTGCGATTGTGCTCGGGGACCGGGAATGGAAGATCGCCAATACTCACAAGTCGGGCGCAACGTTCATTCATCTAATTGAAGACAAGGAACCGCCGGCAATTGGTGAGCATGTGACGGTTAAGATCGATACTCGACGCCGTCGCGCGATCGAGCGGCATCACACGGTGACGCACATTTTGCATTGGGCGTTGCACGAGCTCGTTAGTCGGGAGGCGACGCAGAAGGGGAGTTATGTCGGTCCGGAGAAGCTGACATTCGATTTTTCGAGCAGCGCGCTGCCGAAAGAGATCGTGCGCAAGATCGACATGTTGGTGAACGAGAAGGTGCGCGAGAATGCGCGGGTTTCGTGGACGGAAATTCCGTACGCGGAAGCAAAGGAGCGCAACGACATTCAACAATTCTTTGGCGATAAGTACGGCGATGTCGTGCGCGTGGTGCAGATCGGCGGCGAGCCTAACAAGTTAAATGGTTACTCGATGGAGCTGTGCGGCGGGACGCATGTAAGATCGACATCTTCCATCGGCGCTTTTCGCATCGTGAAGGAGGAGGCGATTGCGGCGGGCATCCGGCGAATTGAAGCGGTCGCAGGGGAGGCGGCGCGGCAGTGGGCGATTCACGAAGCGGCGCGGCAGCAGGAAAAATTCGAAACGCTTGCGCGCAAGAAATCGGAAATCGCGGCGCTGCCGGCGTTCGACGATGCCGCGGAAACGTCTGAGATGTTGGACAAGATCGACAATCGCGCCGCGGTTTTGGAGAAACTTGAAGGCGAAGTGCGCGATTGGGAGAAGCAACATGCCAAGAGCGCGGAGGCGGAGTTACGCAGTCGCGCGGCCACGATCGCGAATGAGATCGCGGCGCAGAAGAAAGAAAATTTTTACGTCGGCAAGATCGACAATGCTGACGCGAAATTGCTGCAGCACGTTGCGGATGTGTTGAAGACGAAATTTAGCGGGCCGATCTTTCTCGCGGGCGCGGCCAATGGTCGCGTGGCGTTGCTCGCTTCGGTTCCGAAAGATCTCGCAGCGAAAATTCAGGCGAACAAATTGATTCAGGAGATCGCGCCGCTCGTGAACGGCAAGGGCGGCGGTCGTCCGGACAATGCGCAAGGCTCCGGCACTGACGTCGATAAGATCGACAACGCGGTGGCGGCGGCGGAGCGATTGATCAGGGCGTCGCTAGCGTGATGAGGAACGTGATCGCGAGCGCGACTAGCAGCACGGTGAGGTAAGCGATTCCGCCGAGGAAAAATTTAAACACGCTGAAGAACCAGCCCTGGCGATAGACGCGGCGGATCGACAAGAAGATTTGAACGGCGAATGTGGTCCACAACGCCGCAATGACGAGGCCGGCGAACACGCCGGGAATTGCGCGATTCAATCCGATGGTGATGAGCACGTTCAACATGATCATCAAAAACGCGAAGCTGTGAATGTGAAACGCGTAAACGAGATGATCGATGTAAAAAATGCGCCGGCGCACGTAGAGAATTTTCAGGACGAGAGCGAAGAGTGGAATGCACGCCAACATCATGTAAGGCAGGTTGCTCATGAGGGTGACGAGAAAGAGCTGAATGTTTGAGCCGTGCGTGCCGAACTTTTCGTGCGCGCGTTTTTCCAGCCAGTTGTCGATCTTGTCCTTCTTTTGCGGGTTGCCGTCGTCGAAAATGACACCGCCCTCATGTTTTTTTAGCGTCTCCTCGAGCTTGCTCCGCGCTTCCGGCGGCATGTTCTTCATCGCGTCTTCGAGTTTCGTGCGCGCATCTTCGGGTGGATCGCCATGTTCGAGCCGGTATTGGATTGAATCGCGCGTGGCCTGCGGCAAATCCTTGTTCTTCAGGATCTCTTCCAAGGCGGCGCGCTTTTTCGACGAGACCGGGACGCTGCCAAATGCCTGATCGACGGCCGCGAGCACTTCCGACGGGACATTTTCGGCCTGCAATTCGTTGCGAATCTCGGTGCGATCTTTCGCCGAGAGATTAAGCGGATTGATGTGGACCGACTTGATCGCGTAAGTCGCCGCGAAGAAAAACGTAATGCTGGCGAGCAAGTAGAGTCGGGCCGGATGCAGGTAACGAACGCGCTGGCCGGCGAGGAAGGCGTTCGTTAGGCGCCAGGGGCGCGTCACGAGCAATCCGATGGTGGTGAAAAATTTCGAGTCCCAATTCAGGAACGACTCGAGAAGATCGACAATGACATGCCGGAAGGAACGGCGGTAATCGACCGCTGGTTGTCCGCATTGCGCGCACCAATGCCCGTGCAAGCGCGCGCCGCAATTTTCGCAATGGGTGAAAGGCGGCGGGGCATGCAATTGTCGATCTTTCCGGCGGCGGCGAAAGATTCCGCGCTGTTGTTCGGTCGCGGAGATGGCGGTGTCGCCGAGAAGAATTTTGGCCGCGTCGTCCGACATGCGGCGAGTTTATTCAACGCGGCGCGGTGCGTCTATCGCAGAAAGAAGAGCGCGACGGTGCCGGCCGTGCCGATGAGGTACAACGCGATGATGTCGCTGATGAAGTATGGATAAATCATGAGCGCGATGCCGCAGAACATCGGTTTCCACAAGTCCATGCGTTTGCCGTAAACGAACGCGACGAACCCGATCGACCCGAAAATGAATCCGGCGATCAAATTGGCGGCGCTGAAATCGAACATGTCGATCTTGCGAGCGATTTGCGGGCCAGATGCGACAATTGCATTGACCGCCGGAACGATGTGATGACACGATTCCGCCGCGTGGCTTCGCATTTGTTTCGAACGAAGAGTCCCGAGCACCTGATGCGGGAAGCGGCCGCGCCCGAGCGGCAGATGAAGCGTTCGTTAGGCGCGCTCGATCTCACTGCCATCGGTATCGGCGCGATCATCGGCGCCGGAATTTTCTCGCTTACCGGCACGGCCGCGGCCGGACAGACATTCTCGTCGCGGCTGGAAACGCCGGTGATTAATTTCATTCAAGCGATGTTTGCCGGGGGCGATGTCGTGCTCGGCCGCGCCGGCGCCGGGCCTGCGATTGCGATTTCATTTATCGTCGCCGGATTCGCCTGCGGGTTCGCGGCGCTCTGCTACGCGGAGCTGGCGTCGATGATTCCGGTGTCGGGTTCGGCTTACACCTATTCCTACGCGACGCTCGGCGAAGTGATCGCGTGGATCATCGGCTGGGACCTCATTCTCGAATACGCCGTCGGCAACATGGCGGTGGCGGTGAGTTGGTCGGGTTATTTCGTGCAGCTCTGCGGCAGTCTTTTCAACCTTAAATTTCCGCTTTGGCTGATGAGCGATCATCAAACGGCCACGCAATTGATCGCAACCAATGCCGCCGCGCTCTCGAATTTTTCATCGACCACGCTGCCCGTCATCGCCGGGCATTCGATCGCATTCAATCTGCCCGCGATTCTTATCGTCATCGCCGTGACTGTGCTCTTGGTTTACGGCATTCGTGAAAGCGCGCGCACGAACACAATCATCGTGATCCTCAAAACCGCGGTCGTCGTTTTTGTGATCGCGTTTGGCGCGTTCATGGTGCACCCGACGAACTGGCACCCATTCACGCCTAACGGATTCGCCGGAGTCATGAGTGGCGCGGCCATTGTATTTTTCGCGTTCATCGGGTTCGACGCGGTCTCGACCACGGCCGAGGAGACGCGCAATCCGCAACGCGACATGCCCATCGGCATCATCGCCAGCCTGGTCATCTGCACCGTTCTTTACGTGTTGATGTCGATCGTGCTGACCGGAATTAAAAAATATACGGTCTACAGCGGCGACGCGGCGGCGGTCGCGACCGCATTCGCGAGCAAACCCTGGGCACAAGCGCTGGTAAGCGCGGGCGCGCTCGCCGGCACAACCTCGGTCTTGCTCGTCTTTCAGTTAGGCCAACCGCGCATCTTTATGGCGATGGCGCGGGACGGATTGCTTCCGCCATATTTCGCCAGAATTCATCCGCGCTTTCGCACGCCGCACATCACCACGATTTGGACCGGGATCGTGGTGGGCGGGGTTGCGGCCGTGATCGACATCGGTTCGCTCGCCGACTTAACGAACATTGGAACGCTGTTCGCATTCATTCTCGTTTGCTTTGGCGTGAACGTGCTGCGCAAAAGCGCGCCGCACCGTCCGCGACCGTTTCGCGTTCCGTTGGTGCCTCTCTTTCCAATTCTCGGCGTTATCCTTTGCGTCGCGCTCATGCTCAGCCTCCCCGTGATGACGTGGATCCGTTTCTTCGTCTGGCTCGCGATCGGGCTCCTGATTTATTTTCTCTACAGCGTGCGCCACAGCAATCTGCGCCGCGGCATCGATAGTGGCCTAACGGAAGACGAGCCGCCGCCGATCGTGCGGACGTAAGATCGATATCTACTCCTTGTTCGATTTGTCGTAGAACAGGATGTTGATCAAAAGCACGATGCCGCACGCGGCCGCGCCGAGGAAAAAAATAATCGCCAGTCCAGGGTAACCCCAGATGCGGAAAGTCGTATCGACCCGCATCAACATCGCCGCGCCCACGATGAGCGAAGCGACGATGAGCCCGACCGTGATCCGGTTCGCCACTTTTTGAAATCCGACCATCAGCTTGTGCTCATCGATCGCGTCGACCGAAATTTTGAACTGATTGTTCGCGAGCGCGTCGATGAATTTGTTGAGACGCGCGGGCAAGCGCTGCACCAAATCTTTCAGCTCGAGCACGCCGCTGAAAAGATTTCCCGGCGACAAGCTCTGCAGTAATCGCTTCTGCAAAATCTCCGCCGCGTTGCGGCGAATCGAGGCATTCGGATCGAAGTCCGGCGCAAGCGTGCGGCCGACCTGGTCGAGATTGAGCAGCGTTTTCCCGAGCAAAGTCAGCTCGGGCGGAACGCGGATTCCGCTCGCGGCCGAAATCTGCGTGACCTCGAGCACGAGGCGGCCCACCTCCATTTGCGCAACCGTCGCCGTTTTTTGGACAGCGACGATCTCGGCAATTTGTCGCCGGAATTTCTTTTCGTCGAACTCGGCGAAGACTTCGCCGATTTTGAGCGCGATGTCGGCCGCTTCTTCGCCGCGACCTTCGGAAATTGCGAGAAGTAATTGCAAAAGATCTTCCTGCAATCGCGGCAGGATTCGCCCGACCATGCCAAGATCGAGAAGAGCGATGCGGTAGTCATCGGTTAGGAAAACATTTCCCGGGTGCGGATCGGCATGGAAAAATCCCTGCACCAAAATTTGCTCCAGATACGCGCGAAAAAGTTCTTCGGCGAGCTCGTTGCCGTCGAATTCCATGCGCGCGAGCGGCGACATCGCCGTCACTTTTTTGCCGGACACGTATTCCATCGTCAACACGCGCGCGGCGGAGTAATCCGCGATCGGTAGCGGCACGATGAGGCGCGGATACTTCGCCATATTTTCGTGAAACGTGGTCAGGTTTTGCGCTTCCTGCCGGTAATCGAGCTCGCGCAGCAGACTTTTACGGAATTCCTCCAGCATCTGGCAAAACTGGAAGCGTTTTCCGAAGTCGGTGTGTCGATCGAAAAACTCGGCCAAATCTTCGAGCGCCTCGAGATCGCCCAACATCGCGTCACGAATTCCCGGCCGTTGCACTTTCACCGCCACGCGCTGGCCATCGCGCAGCCGCGCCAGATGGACCTGGCCTAACGACGCCGACGCCACAGGTTTGATATCAAATTCGGTAAACGCTTTCGATATTCGCACGCCCAGCTCACTCGATACAATTTTCTCGACCTCATCGAAGCCGAACGGCTCCACCTTGTCCTGCAATCGCGTCAGCGCTTCGATGTAGGCCTGCGGCATCAATTCCACGCGCGTGGAAAGAAGTTGCCCGAGCTTCACGAATGTCGGGCCGAGTTTCTCGAGATCTTTCGCCAGCTCTTCCGCTTTGGCCGCTTCCTTGGGCGTGACGTGTTGTTCTGCTTCGAGCGTTTCGCTCAGGCCGCTTTGTTTAACGAGATCGGAACGCCCGTACTTCACCAGCAGCCACGCGATCTGCTGATAGCGCTTGAGATGTTGTGGATTTAACGAAATGCCCATGGCCGCACCATTTAAACGTAATTGGACGGCCCGCTGGTCTCACGCTTCACCGCAAGATCGACAACTAACTGCCGCGGTGGCTCGCCTTATCGTCCGCTTCCAGCCAATCGAAGAGCGTCGTCTTCGCCGGGTCGAGTCCGAGCGGCTTCACGTTTTCGGCGAACCATTCGCGGCGCTCAGGATCATCATACGGATTATACGCCTCCCGTTCGTCCGCCCAACGTTTCACTTCCTCCGCCGTTTTCTTCTCGCCGCTTTGGTCGAGCCACTCCGCCATCTGCTGATCGCTCGCGCCGTTCTCGATCTGCGCTTTAAAATCGACGCCTTTCACACCTTTGAATCCGAAAAGCATGTTATCGAGCGGACAATCGAAATGATATTCGCCGATGTTCCCGGCCACGAGCGCGCGGCACTTGTCGATCGTGCGTCCGAGAATCGCGTAGCCGCCGATGCGCAGCCGCGGACTTCGCGGCGCCTCTTTCGTGAGGTCTTTGCCAATCACTTGTTTGTGCATACTTCAGGCTAATGCGATTCGCTTTTGTCGCAACATGTCGATCTTGCACGGTTCTCTTGCTCGCGCTCGCGAATGCGTATGCCGGATCGAAAATCGCGCCGCCGCCTCCAGGAAAACTTTATCACGGTTGTTATTGGGGCGGGGTCGGCACCGACACGCACGATCCGAGCGAGCACGATGTAACGGCGGAAGATGTTGCGAAGTACGAGACGGCAGTCGGTAAAAAAGCGGCGTGGATTTATTTTTCCGACAATTGGTTCGAATCGCGAAAATTTCCGGCGCCAATGTGCGGATGGGTCCGCGATCTCGGCAAAGTTCCGTACATCCGTTTAATGTTGAGGTCCGATGTCGATCAAAGACATCGCGAGAAGGTTTTCACGTTGGAAAAAATCATCGCCGGAGAGTTCGATGTCGATCTTCGCGCGTGGGCGCAGGAGGCGAAGGCATTCGGCTCGCCGATTTTGATCGAGTGGGGGACGGAGCCGAACAGCGATTGGTTCGGTTGGTCTCCGAAATACAATGGCGGGCCTAACGAAGGCCCGAAACGTTTCGTCGCTGCTTATCGGCACATTGTCGATCTTATGCGAAGCGCGGGCGCCGATAATCTGACCTGGGTCTGGCACGTGAACTGGCTCGGCGAACCGGAACGAAAGTGGAACGCATTCAAAAATTATTTTCCGGGCGCAAATTACTGCGACTGGATCGCGGTCAGCGCCTACGGGCCGACCACGCCGCGCATGCGCGACGGCACCGAAAGTCTTCGATTCAAATTAGAAGAATGCTATGGGCCGCTCAGGAAGATCGCGCCTAACAAACCGATCATCATCGCCGAGTTTGGTTGCGACATTCATAATCGCAATCTCGATTGCGCGCAGTGGGCGAGAGCTGCGTTGGAAGAATTATTTTCCGGAAAGTGGCCGGACCTCGTCGGCTTTTGTTGGTGGAACGAGGGCTGGCAGAATGACGACACGAAGAAGCACGACAGCGATCTCATCATTACGCACGATGTCGATCTTACGCGCGTCTTTCGCGATGAACTCGCAAAGCACGCGGAAAAAATTCAGGAGACGCCGGTGATTGCGCCGTGATTATTCGCGCAGCATAATTGTTTCATGGTCGAAGTTTCAGTCGAGTACACCGGCAATCTCCATTGCGACGCGACACACGGTCCGTCGAAGTCAAAAATCCCGACCGACGCGCCGGCCGATAACAAAGGCAAAGGCGAAGCGTTTTCGCCGACCGATCTCGTCGCGACCGCGCTCGGGACATGCATCAGCACAACGATGGGAATCAAAGCGGAAGAGCTCGGTGTCGATCTTCGCGGCATGCGCGTGACGGTGCAGAAGGAAATGTCGAAAGACGCGCCGCGGCGCATCGTGGCGCTGCCGAGCGAAGTTCACATTCCGCTTGCGCCTGACAATCCGCATCGCGAGGTGCTCGAGAAGACGGCGCTAAATTGTCCGGTGCACAAAAGTCTGCCTAACGAAATCGACCGGCCGACAAAATTTTTCTGGGAGGGCTAGCCTTACTGGCCGAGCACCCAGGCGAAAACTAATGGCGCGCAAATCGTCGCATCGCTTTCGATCACAAATTTCGGTGTCGCGGCTGCGAGTTTGCCCCAGGTGATCTTCTCGTTAGGCACGGCGCCGGAATAACTGCCGTAGCTCGTGGTCGAGTCGCTGATCTGACAGAAATAACCCCACAGCGGCACGCCGGTCCGCTCCAGGTCCTGATGTAGCATCGGCACGACGCAAATCGGAAAATCGCCTGCGATGCCGCCGCCGATCTGGAAAAATCCGATTGAGCCTTCGCCGTTGCGCAGCCTTTTCGCGTTCTTCGTGTAGTAGTCCGCGAGCCAGGTCATGTACTCAATGCCCGTGCGCACGGTGTGCACATTTTTGACGTCGCCACGGATGACGGCGGCCGCAAACATGTTTCCGAGCGTCGCGTCTTCCCAGCCGGGCACAACGATTGGCAAATTCTTTTCGCACGCCGCCACCATCCAGGAATTTTTTGGATCGATCTGGTAGCTCTTCTTCAGCTTTCCGCCGCGAAGAATTTTATACATGAACTCGTGCGGGAAATAACGCTCTCTCGCGCGATCGGCCGCGACCCATTCCTCCAGCACAACTTTCTCAATTCGGCGCATCGCTTCCATTTCCGGAATGCACGTATCGGTCACGCGATTCATATGTCGATCTAACAACTGCGCTTCGTCACCGGGCGTCAGGTGCCGGTAATGCGGCACGCGCTCGTAATGGTCGTGCGCGACAAGATTGAAAATGTCTTCTTCCAGGTTCGCGCCGGTGCAGACGATCACATGCACCTTGTCGCGGCGGATCATCTCCGAGAGAGAGATGCCGAGTTCGGCGGTCGACATCGCGCCCGCAATCGTCATCAGCATTTGGCCGCCGGCCGCCAGGTGCGTCTCATACCCTTTCGCCGCATCGAGCAACGCGGCCGCGTTGAAGTGACGATAATGCTTAGCGATGAATTTCGAAATCGGACCCTTTTTTGCGGCGAGGGTCGCGTCGATCTCCTCTGGGCTTTTTGACGGCCGTCTGGCTTTCATCGGGTGGGCGGATTGATCAGGCGGGATACAACCACTGCATGTAATCGCGCACGCCCTCTTCCAGCGGATATCGCGGCTCGTAGCCGAGCGCTTTGCGCGCGCGCGATAAATCGGCCTGGGTGAAGTTTTGATAATGCGCGTGCGGATTGTCGAAATACTCGGGCTCAAAATTTGTGCCTAACGACTTGTTCAAAAGATCGACAAGTTCATTGAACGAACGCGCCGAGCCGGAGCCGAGATTGTAAATGCCGCTCTCTTTCGCGTTCAGCGCCGCGATCGTACCCTCGACGATGTCTTTCACGTAAACAAAGTCGCGCTGCTGCTCGCCGTGTTTGAAAATCCGCGGCCGCTTTCCCGCTTTGATCTGGCGCGACAAATGATAAACCATCGACGCGGGAACGCCTTTGTGCGCTTCACGCGGGCCATAAACATTGAAGTATCGCAGGCCAACGATGATCCAATTTGGATCCTCCTTCGCTTCGCGCGTTGCGATGTTGTCCATGATCGCTTTCGAAAAAGCGTAGATGTTCGCCGGCGCGGCGCCATTGTTCTCGACGCTGGCTTCCTTGGCCGCACCGTAGATCGACGCCGAAGAGGCGTAAACGATCCGGGTCTTGTTAGGCTTGGCGAAATTTAAAATACGGCGAAAGCTTTCGACGTTGGCGTGCGTCTGCTCGAACTGATCGTGGTTCGTGGTGTCGGTGATGGACGCGAGATGAAAGATGGCGTCGAATTTTTCGTCGCCGAATTGCTCCCGCCAATCGAGCTTCGCCAAATCCTGCGCGACGAAATCGCCTCTGTAGCCGACGAGATTCTTGAAATCGCCAGAACGGAAATCGTCGATCACGGTCAGGCGCGCGTTTGGAAATTTTTCCTGTAACCCGAGCGTAAGATTCGAGCCGATGAAGCCGGCGCCGCCGGTTATGACGTAGTTAGGATTCGAATCGCGCGCAGCCACGTCAGCTAAATAAATCTTGAGCCGCGAATCGCAAGCGGGTAGTTGTCGATCTTAGTTCTTTGCGAGCTAAAGAAAGTGTGGAGCGACGCGAGAAATCCGGTGAGAACCCGGAGCAGTTGCGCTGCTGTAACTGGATACGATCTCTCAAGAGCCAATCCCCGCCACGGCGGGGGTGAAGGCGAGAGAAAGGTTAAGCCAGGAGCCAGAATATTCGACCGCTGCCACCTCATTCGTGCGCGTGAGTGCGCGCTACGAAAAAACTTCTTCGCAAAAAGAAGAATGAGAGCTGGGCGAATCCGCTGAGCGAGTACGTCCGACTCTCGGAGTTGGAGGTAACTTGTTATGCGAATTCGCCCATTATGTTTATTGATCCTGACAGGATCGGCCCTGCATGCGCAGGACGCCGTAAGATCGACATCTTCATCTGACGATAACGTCACCGAAGCCGAACGCGTCGTCGTTTCGGCCACGCGCACGGACATCCCGCTCGATCAATCGCCCGCGAGCGTGAGCGTGATCGACGCGCGGGACTTCGACATCAAACAAACGGAGCGCGTGAGCGATTCGTTGCGCCAGGTTCCAGGATTGTCCGTCGTCCAAACCGGGACTGCCGGTCAACTCACGTCGGTCTTCACGCGCGGATTGCGAAGCGAACACACGCAGATCCTGCTCGATGGCGTCCCGATCAATCAGGGACTGCAAGGCGCGTTCGATTTCGCGAACCTGACCGTCGATGATATCGATCGCATCGAAGTTGCGCGTGGACCGCAGAGCACGATCTACGGACCGCGCGCTCTCGCAGGCGTCATTCAACTCTTTAGCAAACAAGGCGACGGAACGCCCAAAGCCACGTTCAGCGGCGAAGGCGGATCGTACGACACATTTCGCGAAACGCTGCAAAGCGACGGCAAGATCGACATGTTCGATTACTCGATCGGCGCTAGCCGGCGCGACACCGATAACGCGCGGCCTAACAATCAATATCGGAATAGCGCCACGATCGCGAACATCGGCTTCACGCCCGACGAGCGACTGCGATTTAGCGCGCTGCTGATGTACTCGGACAGCGACACCGGAAATCCGAACACCATTTTCAATCCGCGGCCGATCGACAATTTTTTGACCGAGAAATGGCTGGTGGCGCCACATGTCGATCTTCGCGTGACCGATTGGTGGGAGCACAAATTTATTTTTAGTTACGATCACGAGCGGCAATTGAATGATCCGAATCAGGATGGATTTCTCGGCGCGACGCGCGCGTTGTTCGCCCGAACGACGGTCGATTATCAAAACGATCTGAGGCCGACTTCGTGGCTAACGATTACATCAGGCGCGTTCTACACGGCGACGAACGCAGGACAGGAGCGGCCGTTCGTTAGCCAAACTTTCGGACATCAGCCCACGTTCGTCAGCGATCATCCGGAACAATGGGCGGTCTTCGCGGAAGCGACCACTAAGATCGACAATCTCATTTTGGTCGGCGGCGGTCGCTACACGCAATTCAATCAATACGGCGAGATTTGGACGTATCGTTTCGCGGGCAGTTACAAGATCGACAAGACAGACACGACGTTGCACGCGAGCGTCGCGACCGGATTCAGTCCGCCGAGCTCGCAGGACGTGATCTTTCGTCAGAATCAATCCGACCCGCTGCGGCCGGAGAAATGTTTCGGCTGGGATGCGGGCGTCGAGCAACGCTTTTGGAATAAACGGATCACGGCCGGGGCGACTTATTTCCATAATGACCTAACGAATCTGATCGGCTTCAACGGATTGTTTAACACGCTCAATCTCGGCTCGGCCCGAACGCAGGGAATAGAAACGGAGCTGCGCGCGAATCCGATTGTCGATCTTACACTGAGCGCGAGTTACACCTATTTGGACGCGGAGAAAACATCGTCGGCCGATGTGGGCGCGCCGGCGGGCTCGCGCTTGCCGCGCCGGCCGCGCAATGAAGTTTACATTTCGGCGTCGTATCTTTGGTGCAAGAAACTGCGCACGACGCTCGAAGCGAAGTGGGTCAACGCGCGCGAAGAATTAAATCGAAACTTCTTCGGCCCGAATTTCGACATCGAGGACTACAACTTCGTCAACTTCGCCGCCGAGTACGAGATCAACAATCACATGTCGATCTTCGGCCGGATCGACAATCTGACGAACGAGCATTACTCCGAAGTGTTCGGCTTTCCCGCGCTCGGCCGCGCGGTTTTCGGCGGGGTAAAGATCCGCTTTTAATCAATATCTTGGGGCCGGGGCCCGCCACCTCCACAATATCTCGCTTGAAATTACGTTTTTCTTCGGTTATTCAGCCCGTCAATGAATTCGATGACGCTTTACATGGTCATCATCGGATTCGTCAGCGGCGGACTCGTTGGCGCACTCATTCTCCTCCTGAAACGGCCGCGCGAAACGCCGGATGAGATCCTGATAAAGAAAATCGAAATTCTCGAAGGCGTGCAGGAACGCGAGGAGCGGATGTTACGCGAAGAGATGGTGCGGGCGCGGCAGGAAAACGCGCACGCGGCCAAAGTGCAACGCGAGGAGTTGCGCGCGGCGTTCATGGGATTCAGCGACACTTTCTCGACGCAGACTTCGAAGCTGACCGAGTCTAACGAACAGCGACTCGAGTCGCTGCGATCGATTGTCGATCTTCGCTTGAAGCAATTGCAGGACGACAACTCGAAGCAACTCGAGAAGATGCGGACGACGGTGGACGAAAAATTGCAGGGGACTTTGGAGAAGCGGCTCGGCGAATCATTCAAGCAAGTGAGCGACGGACTCGCGCGCGTTTTTGAAGTTTCCGGCGAAATGAAAACGCTCGCCATGGGCGTGGGCGATTTGAAGCGCGTGCTCAGCAACGTGACGGCGCGCGGGCATTGGGGTGAGATTCAACTCGAGAAATTGCTCGAACAAATTCTGACCAACGATCAATTCGAGCGTCGCGTCAAAGTCGATAAAGCGAGTGGAGAAATGGTTGACTTCGCGATCAAGCTGCCGGGAAAGGGAAATGGAAACGGCGACGTCGTCTGGTTGCCGATCGACGCGAAATTTCCGACGGAAGATTACCAGCGCCTGGTCGAGGCGCAGGAGAAGGGTGATGTCGACGCAGCGGAATTTGCGGCGAAGATGTTAGGCAACCGCCTGCGCGATTCGGCGAAGGAGATTTGCGCGAAATATATTCGTCCGCCAAAGACGACCGACTTCGGCATCATGTTTTTGCCGACGGAAGGATTGTATGCGGAGATGCTGCGACGGCGCGGATTGTTCGAAATGATCCAGCGCGATTGTCGCGTCATGATCGCCGGACCGACGACGCTGGCGGCGCTGCTCAACTCGCTCCAGATGGGATTTCGTTCGCTCACGATCCAGAAACGCTCGAGTGAAGTGTGGCAATTGCTCAGCGCGGTAAAAGCCGAGTTCGGAAAATTCGGCGACTTGCTCGATGGCGTGAAAAAGAAACTCGATCAAGCCTCGAGTACGATGGAAGACGCCGCGCGCAAATCGCGCACGATCGAAAAGAAATTGCGCAACGTGGAAGAATTGCCGCCGGCGGACGCAAAAGTCCTGTTGAAGGATTTCATTCCCGAGCCGGCCGGCGACGACTCGTAAGATCGACATCTTCCTTTCGGGGGATGCGGCGGAATTGGAAATTGCGCACCAACGGCCGACAATATTCGTATGACAGGTCAATTTGCTCTCATCGGCACCGACGTGGATGCCGGTTCATCTTCCGCCGTCGCGAGCGGCGATGACGAACTACTTCTCGATAGCTACTCGCGCACGATCGCGGCGGTGGTGAATCGGGTCGCGCCGAGCGTGGTGAATATCCGCGTGAGCGGCGAACGCGGCCAGGGCGGCGGCTCCGGATTTATCATCGCGCATGACGGATTTATCCTAACGAACAGCCACGTCGTGCGGGGCGCGCGTGAATTGGAAGTCACATTGCACGACGCGCGCGTTTATCCCGCGCAGCTCATCGGCAGCGATCCCTATACAGATCTTGGCGTGATTCGAATCGACGCGCCGGATTTGCAGCACGTGCGCTTGGCCGATTCCTCAAAGATTCGCGTCGGCCAAATCGCGGTCGCGATCGGCAGTCCGTATGGCTTTCAACAAACCGTCACCAGCGGCATCGTCAGCGCGCTCGGCCGGTCGATGCGCGCCGAATCCGGCCGATTGCTCGACGACATTATTCAAACCGATGCCGCGTTGAACCCCGGAAACTCCGGCGGCCCGCTGGTCAACAGCGCCGGCGAAGTCATCGGCGTGAATACGGCCGTGATTTTGCCCGCGCAGGGAATTTGTTTCGCAATCGCGAGCAACACCGCGCATCTGGTCGCCGGCTGGCTCATTCGTCACGGCGGAATTCGTCGCAGCTCCATCGGCGTCGCCGGACAAAACGTGCCGTTGCATCCCCGCGTAGTCCGATTTCATAAACTGGAGAAGAATCACGGTGTGCTCGTGGCCGACGTCGAAGCGGGCGGACCGGCGGCGATTGCGGGCTTGCGCAAAGGCGACATCATCATCGGCTTCAAAGGACACGCCGTCGCGACCATTGACGATCTGCACAAACGTTTAGTCGGCGACGAAATCGGCGTGACTTCGCCATTGATGTATCTGCGCGGAACGGAAAAGCTTTTCACGATGGTAACGCCGCGTGAGCTGCCCTCGTTAGGCAAAAAATGAAGACGGTGCTGGTGACCGGCGCCAACCGCGGCATCGGTCGCGAAGTCGCCGCTCAACTTGCGGGCCGCGGCTGTCACGTGTTCATCGGCGCGCGCAATGTCGCAGGTGGCCGCGAGGCCGCCGATGCAATCGTGCAAGGCGGTGGGAAAGCGACCTTTCTCGAGATCGACATCGCCAGTGAAGCGAGTGTGGAAAAGGCCGCGCGCGAGTTCGACAAGCTTACCGATCGTCTCGATGTCCTGGTCAACAATGCCGCGATCATGATGCTCGGCTCCGATCATCGCATTTTCCTCATCACCGATGAAGTGCTGCGAACAACGTTTGAGACGAATGCAATCGGGCCGTTGCGCATGGTGCGCGCGTTTTTGCCGATGCTTTCCGACAGCCCCGAGCCGCGCATCATCAACGTCTCGAGCGGCGGCGGCCAACTTCAACGCCCCACGCGCAAAGGTTGGTCGCCGGGATATTGCGTTTCCAAAACCGCGCTCAACGGAATCACGGTCCAGCTCGCGCACGCGCTGCCAAGTTTCGCGGTCAATTCCGCTTCACCCGGTTGGGTAAAAACGCGAATGGGCGGACCGATGGCGGAGCGGACTGTTCAGGAAGGCGCCGACACGATCGTCTGGCTGGCGCTCGACGCGCCGCAATCGCTCACCGGGAAATTTGTGAAAGATCGACAAGAAATTCCGTGGTGATCTGAGCGCGCAAGATCGACAATCGCTATTTCACAAGACCGCGTCCCATTTCGCCTTGTCCTTGAGCATGAGCTCGCGGAGCAGGCGAATCGGCGGCATGCCGTGATTCGTTAGTTCGTTGTGAAATTTCAGCAGCGAAAACTCGGAGCCTTGTTGCGCCTTGTAGTCCTCGCGCAATTTCAGGATCTGCAATTTGCCTAACGTGTAATTCATGTAACCTGGATCGAACGTGCCGCGCATCGCTTCGGCTCGCGCCGGCTTCTCTTCGTAGTAGCAATTCTCCTGAAAAAATTTCGTCGCGTCGGCCACGCTCATATTCTGCGTGTGCATTTTGATCGACGCGCACAAACGACAAAGCCGCAGCATCGCTTCGTCTGCTTGCGCCATCCGATATTTCGCCGCGCGTTTGGTGTCGTTCTCGGTCGCATTTTTTTCCGGCGCCGCACCAAATCCTTCATCCACCATCATCTTCTCGCAGTAGTGCGCCCAGCCTTCGACAAACGCGTAACTGGAGAAAACCTTCTCCACTTTGCTCGCGGGCGAAGCGTGCAGTCGCAAAAACTGAACGTAATGCCCGGGATAAACTTCGTGGATCGAAACAACGTCCGACGTGTAGTAATTAAACGAGGTCAGCCATTCCTCTTTTTGTTTGTCGGGCCATTCCGCCTCGGGTGGCGTCACATAGTAGTACGCTTCCGTCGCGCGCTTCTCGAATGCGCCCGGCGTATCCATCGACGCAAACGAAGTCGCGCGGCGATATTGCGGCGTCTCCTTTACTTGCGGCCGCACTTCCGATGGAATCGTCACCAATTTTTTCGCGATCAAAAATTTCCGCACGCTTTCCAGCGTGATCCCGATCTCCGGAATCAAATTCTCCGACGTGGGATGTTCCTTTTGAATCTCCTTGTAAACATCGATGGCCGATTTGTTCGGATCTATAATCCTGGCCGCGGCCGCAAACACTTCCTGCTCCTTCTTCAATTCCGTTAGGCCGATCTCGAGCAGCTGGTCCGGCGCAAGATCGACAAGTTCCGTTTCCTTCAGCAGCCGGCGGAATTTTTCTTCACCGACCGCGAAATCGGGCGAAGCATTCGGCAAACGTTCGCGCTCGAGCCAGGTCGCGTATTCACTCAAGGCCGCAGCCGCGCGCCGATTCGACTCAGTCAGGTCCGCCTTAATGCGGTCGTCCTTTAAATCTTTCGTCGCTTCCACCAAATCCTTGCGCAAAAAATCCGCCGCGCCTTTCGCGATTTGAATAGCAAGCTCGACGTACGGTTTCGGCAAAACCGGATTCAAATTCGTTTTTGCTGCGATCAGGATGTTCGGCACCTGCTGCTCGATCAGCACGATGCTGTGCACGCGGTCTTCGAGCGCGGCGAAATTGCGCTTGAGATAAACGTTCACGTCGGCCGCGCGCGCGTAAACCATCGGGTTACGTTCGAAGATCGACATGTCCACCCGCTGAAAGAGCTCGTTCTTGATCGCCGCCTGCAAAGTGCGCAGATCGATCGACTGCCGCTGACTCAATTTTCCGGCGTCGAACAAACTCAGGCGATTATCGAAACGGCGCAGTCGCGATAATTCCGCATCGAGCGCGAGCCGGCTGTAATCGCTCACCTTCCCGTCGTATTCGTGCAGGCCTAACGACGTCCCGAGCATGGGCCGGGCAGCGAGGTAACCTTTGATGTATTCCTCGGCGACGGCTTCGTAATCGGCGTCCTGCGTTTGCGCCGCGAAGATCGACAACGGCGCAAGCAACAGGACGACGCAACGCAAGATCGACATCTTCATTTCGGCGTGATGCGTTGCACCTTTGCTAAAAAAGGCGCGTTGAGCAATGTTTTGCGTTCACCAATGAAACATCGCCTCCTCCTGACCACCGGCGGGTTTTTGCTCCTGCTCGTTTTCGCTTTCGGCTTGCACGCCTATTCTGCGCCTAACGAGCAGCAGGAAGACGACGGCTATTCGCAGATCGCGATCTTCGCCAAGGCGATCCAATTGTTGCGTCAGGATTATGTGGACGGAAACAAAACCAGCTATCACGACCTGATCACAGGCGCGATGAAAGGCATGCTCTCGTCGCTCGATCCGCACAGCCAATACATGGACGCGAATGATTTTCGCGAGATGCAGGATGACACCCGCAGCCGCTTCAACGGCCTCGGCATCGAAGTGTCGATGAAGAATGGGTTGCCCACGGTCGTTAGTCCGATGGAAGACACGCCCGCGGCCAAGGCCGGGATATTGTCGGGCGATCAGATTTTGAAAATCAACGGCTCCGCCACCGACCGGATGGATTTGCAGGACGCGATGAGTCTTCTGCGCGGCGCGCCCGGGCAAAAGGTGACGCTGACATTGCTGCGGCCGTCCACCAAAGAAGTGAAGGATTACACGCTCGAGCGGGTGGAGATAAAAGTGCAGAGCGTGAAAAACGCGCACGTGCTCGAGACCGAGCTCACCGGTCCGTTCAAGATTGCGTATGTGCGTTTGATTCAATTCAACGAGCCGACGGCGGACGAACTCGCGAAGGCGCTCGACGAATTGCAGAAGCAGGGGATGCAAGGGTTGATTGTCGATCTTCGCAACAATCCGGGCGGTCTCTTGAATAGCGCGGTCGATGTCTGCGCGCAGTTTTTGCCGCCGAACACGAAAGTCGTTTCGACCCAGGGACGAACAACATCGCAGCAGCGCGATTACTCCACGCCATCGACCACGAAACAGCGGCCCGATTTTCCGATGGCGCTTCTGATTAATGAAGGCAGCGCGAGCGGCGCGGAGATCGTCGCAGGTGCGCTAAAAGATTTGAAGCGCGCCATTCTCGTCGGCGAAACCACCTTTGGAAAAGGCTCGGTGCAAAACGTTCTGCAATTACCCGACGGTTCGGCGCTGCGATTTACAACCGCGAAATATTACACGCCGAGCAAACAGGTCATTCACGGCAACGGTGTCGCGCCGAACATTCGCGTCGCGATGACTCCGGAACAGGAGCGCACGCTTTTTACGACGCGCAGCAGCAGCGGCGAGAAATCGCCTAACGAAGTTGATCTCGTGAAAACGAAAGATCCGCAGATGCTGCGCGCGATCGATGCGCTCAAAGGTGTGATGATTTACGCGCAGCAGAATTCGCCGAAAACCGAGAGCGTTAAAAAATAGTTCGGCGTGGCGACAATCCTCGCGCTCGAAACTTCGTGTGACGAAACCGCGGTCGCGATTTTGCGCGATGGCGAATTAGTCGCGAGCGAAGTGGCGTCGCAGGTGGCGGCGCACGAAAAATACGGCGGCGTGGTCCCGGAAGTTGCCTCGCGCAATCATCTCGTGCACGCGCCGCGTTTGCTCGAGCACGCGCTGGATCGCGCTAAGATCGACATCGACCAGGTGGATGCATTTGCGGCCACGTCCGGGCCGGGCCTGGCCAGCTCACTCATGATCGGCGCGTCGATCGCGAAAGGTCTCGCGATTGCGCGCGGCAAACCGTATCTCGCGATCAATCATCTTGAGGGGCATTTGCTGTCGCCCTTCTTCGGCGAAGCGAACATTCGGCCTAACGTGTCGCTCATCGTCAGCGGCGGACACACCATGTCGATCTTCGTGCGCGCGGTGGGCGATTATGAAATCGTGGGCCGGACAGTCGATGATGCTGCCGGAGAAGCGTTCGACAAAGTCGCGAAGTTGTTAGGCCTGAATTATCCGGGCGGCCCGGAGATCGAAAAACGCGCGCGCGCAGGCGATGCGAAACGTTTCGATTTACCGCGCAGCATGCCCGACTCGACCAACTTTAGTTTTAGCGGATTGAAAACGTCCGTGCGTTATCTCTTGCCAAAATTGCGCGGAAATTATTTGGCCGATGTGTGCGCTTCATTTCAACAGGCGGTGATCGACGTTCTCGTGCAGAAGACACTGGCGGCGGCGCGAAAGTACGATGTCGATCTTGTCACGATCAGCGGCGGCGTGAGTTGCAATGAAGCGTTCCGTCAGCAGATGGCGCGGGCATGCGCGAAGGATCGTCGCGAATTAAAGACGGCGCCTCCATCGCTGTGTACCGATAATGCCGCGATGATCGCCTTCGCGGCGGCGTTGCAATTTGCGAAAGGCTCGGCGTCGTCGGTGCAGGAAGAGATCGACCCGAATCTAGCATTGGCCTGACCGGCGCATTCCCGCAGTTGTCGGGAAATTCCTAGTGCTGGTGTGCGCCATAGTCGGTATCAAAATTATATTGACTTTGGTTCGCGAAACTGGGCAGAATCCGACCATCAACTTCACCACGGTTAAAATGAAACGCACATTTCTTCTCGCACTTCTAGCAACGGGAATCATCAGTGCGCGCGCGGACATTATTCCGACGCTCGCGCCCACACCGCCAGCGCCGACCAGCGGCGGCTTTTTGTGGAATTATTCGACCAACGTGACGGTCGATCAGCAAGTGACCCGCGGCGATTTTTTCACGATCTACGACTTCGGCAGCTTTGTTGTCGGCTCGAATTCGCAACCGACGGGCTGGGTCTTCAGCTCCGCGCTGACGGGACAAAATCCTTCGCAGGTAATCCCGACCGACAATCCAAGTCTTCTCAACCTCACCTGGACCTACATGGGCGATACGCCGATCTCGGGCTCAGCCTTGCTCGGCGATTTCTCCGTGGTCGCGTCCACCAATCAACTGCGCACATCGAATTTCGCCGCCGAAGCGACCCGCAGCAACGGCCCGAACGCTGGCACTAAGATCGACAACGTCGGTCAGGTGTCGGTGCCCGTGCCGGAAATGTCAGCCTTGCTCCCGATTCTCAGCGTCTGCGGTGCCGGTTTGCTTGCGAGCGTGCCGACATTGCTACAGCGGCGTAAAAAAGACTAACGAGAGCCTGGGCTCTCTTTAGCAGGCCACCGTAGCAATGCGGTGGCCTGTTGTGTTGAAAGGTATGAAGGCAACGCAAACAGATGAAACGGTGCAACGAGTAAGAATCCCGCAGGCGCCGCCTGCAATTGCGCCGACGTTTCCGGAGATCGCACGCGCGCCGCGACGGAAATCCCGGCGGCGACGCAGGCTTGCGCGTTTCTTTCTTCTGCAAGCGATCGCGCTGGCGGCGCTCGTCGCGTGCGTGATCGCGGGAACTTCGTCACCGTTCACGCGCGATACGTTGACCACGCCGTTCGCCATTGGCGTTTTCGTTTGTGCGGCCGCGCTCGCGATTATTCCGGTTTTGTTTTTCGGTTTGCCGCGGCGCCACGATCAGTTGCGTCGCAGCCGCTGAGCCGTCAGTAGTCGCGTTCGAGAAGATGATTTGCGAGAGCGTGAAGCGTCTCGCCTTTTTCTCCGAAGATCGACAATGCACTGTGCGCCTGCTTCGTTAGGCGCTTCGCCTCGAGACGCGACGCGTCCAGACCGATGACCGCCGGATACGTCGCCTTTTGCGCGGCCACATCCTTGCCCGCACTCTTGCCCAGCTTCTCACTGGTTTGCGTGACGTCGAGAATGTCGTCGATCACCTGAAAGGCCAGGCCTAACGAGCGTCCGAATTTCGTGATGGCCGCGAGTTCTTTCGCGGTCGCGTTTGCGCTCATAGCTCCGAGACAAACCGATGCGGTCAGAATCGCGGCGGTTTTATTCTCGTGAATGTAACGAAGATCGGCCCGGCTCACTTTTTTTCCTTCCGCTTCGAGGTCAGCGACCTGGCCGGCGATGAGCTTGCGGCTGCCGGCGGCGATCGCGACTTCGCGCAAAAGAGTAGATGAATCGTAACGGTGCGGCGTCTTCGCGTGAGAAACAATTTCGAACGCGATGGTGAGAAGTGCGTCGCCCGCGAGCACGGCGATGCCGTCGCCGAAAACCTTGTGACAGGTCGCGCGGCCGCGGCGGAAATCGTCGTTGTCCATGCTTGGGAGATCGTCGTGGACTAACGAATAGGTGTGGATGCACTCCATCGCGCAGGCCAGCGGCATGGCGTTGTCGATCTTACCGCCGCACGCCTCCGCCGCCGCGAGACATAAAATCGGTCGCAATCGTTTCCCGCCGGCAAAGAGCGAATACCGCATCGCCTTATGAATCGTGACCGGCTTCGTCTTCTCGTTAGGCAAAAAATGATCGAGCGCGCGGTCGATCAGCCTTTGTCGGGAAGTGAGATAGCGGCGCAATTCCATTCGCTAAACAGTGAAATCGACGCGTGAAGTTTGGCAAAGCCTAAGTTTTCATCCGGTCGCGTGTATTACTCGGCAAGGAGTTTTCGATGAACCGAGCAATTATCTACCGAACGCGCAACCGAAGGTTGGTCGTGGTCGCCTTTGCTTGTGCGATTGCGATTCACGTCGGCGCGATTGCCTTGAGCGCAAGTCATGCCGAGATGGCACCGATCATTTGCGTGATGCCGCCGGCGACCGTGGATTTAATTATCGATCAAATGGAAACGCCGCCGCCGCCGATTGATATTGCGATGCCCGACCCGCCGCCGGTCCCGGATGTGGAAAATGATTTTCAGGACGAACAGCGGCCGATCGCCCGCAACGCCCGAATCGTTCCGATCGCGCGCGTGCCGAGCACGCGCGTCACATCGTTTTCGAATGTGAAAACGGCCGCGCTGTCCGCTCCGCGTCCCGATTATCCCTACGAAGCGAGACGACGACGCGAAACCGGTTCCGGTGTTGCGGCGTTAACGATTGATCCTACGAACGGCACGGTGCTCAACGCGGAAATGGAACAAAGCATTGGAAGCGCGATCTTGGACGAATCGACGCGAAGCGCGTTACGGCGCTGGCGATTCAAGCCCGGCACTGCGCCGCGCGTCCGCGTCCCGATTACGTTTACATTAGCAGGCGCATCCTTCTAAATCGCGCTAGACTCGTTAGACAACATGTCGGACGCGGACGAGCGAATCGAAGAGTTGATGCGGCGCTTTGAAATTCCGCTGCAGCAATTCGCCACCCGCATAATCGGCGATCGCGAACGCGCGCGCGACGTGGTGCAAGAGACATTCGTGAAATACGGCCGCAATGGTGCAAGATCGACATCTTCATCTGCAGAGCCGGCGACGTGGCTTTTCACGGTTTGTCGCAATGGCGCGCTCAACGTTTGCCGAAAAGAAAAACGAATGCTCTTTCTCGATGAGGAATTGATCCAGTCGCGCGAAGATGAACAGCCGATGCCGTTCAGGCATATTGAGCAAGAGGAAGCGTCCGGTTTTCTCACACGCATCATCGCGACGCTGCCGCCACGGCAGCAGGAGGTGCTACAACTCAAATTTCAAAACGATCTCAGCTATCAACAGATCGCCGAGATCACAAAAACGACCGCGAACAACGTCGGCGTGCTCATTCACACCGCGTTGAAATCGCTGCGACGGAAGTACGCGGAGGCGTCGAAAGATTTTCTTCCATTCGAACCCAGAACAACCTGACCATGAATACCGATGATCCGAAATTGACGGCGTTCGCACTCGACGAATTGGATGAACCGGAAAGATCGACAATTGCGCGTGCAGTGGCGGAGTCGCCCGAAGCGCAACGCTATGTCGATGAAACGCGCGGGATGGCCCGCGAATTGAAAAAAGAATTCGCCGCGGAACTGAGAACTGAATCTTCGCGTTCGCTGACCTTAATCGACATTCGCGACGACCCTTGGTTTTGGGCAAAGGCGCGACCATTGGCTTTGGCTGCTAGCATCGCTCTGTTCGCAATTATCACCGCAATCGGCCTCGCGAAGTATCGAACGAATCGTGACATCGCGCGAAATGAAGCATCCCCGGTTGAAGTTGAATCAGATTTGCCGTTACCGAACACGATGCCCAACCCGATCGCGGTGAGTTCGGGAAAGATAGACCACATCGTCGTGGCGGAAGTGGTCGATCCGCAACCCGGCGGCGATCGCCAACAAATCGAAGTTATCAGTGACACGTATCGAATCGCGAAAATGCAGAAGTGTCTTTCTGCGCCGGTGCTCCTGCGAAATGTCGATCGCAGCCCGAGTAGCAGAATCTACGAGCTGGTTTTTTCCGAACGTGACGGCGCCGAGGTCGCAACCGCTCATTTCTATCGCGCGCGGAATGGGAAATTCGTGTTGCAACTTTTGCAATCCGCCAAGACTCCCAGCGGCACCAATCTCTCGGAGTACGTGCTTCCATTTAATGACTGGATGGAAGCGATTGGTTATGCGCCCGGCGCCTAACGAATGCGTACACAATCGGCCCGAGTCCAATCGCGATCGCAGCGCCAATGATCGCCGGGATTCCGTATTCGCCGTCGCGAAAGGAGATCGCGATCACACCGAGGAGGACGAGCATCGGCAACGCGGCCAGGAAAATGACGCCGGTGCGGCCTAACGGAATGCGGAATGGACCGCGCAAGTTTGGTTCGGTTTTGCGCAGTTGAATTAGGGCGGCGAATTCGAGGAACAAAGCGAGGGAATAAAGAAGGACGTCGGCGATGACAAGTTTACCGAACGGGACGAGGACGAAGATGGAATATGCGAAGGCGGAAATGATGACGGCGTTTCGCGGCGTGGAGTGATTGTCGATCTTAGCGAGTTTGTTAGGCAACAGTCCGTCGAGGGCGAGAACAAAGGGGATGCGCGAGTAGCTGAGCAAAAGGGCGTTGAAGAGAGCGAGGGCGCTGATCATTCCGCCGAGCGCAATCCAAATGGCAATCCAGCGCAGGCCGGTGGCGGCGGCGGCGATTTGTGGCCACGAGCCTTCGCTCCAACTCTTCCAATCGGTCGCGCCAAGAGTGGCGAGCAATGGGACGAGATATCCGATGGTGACGAGAGGAAGCGCGAATGCGAGCGCGCGCGGATAACTGCGTGACGCATCGATCACTTCGCCGTTTACGGTCGAGGCGTTGTCCCAGCCGATGTAATTCCAGAGCGCGATCGAGATGCCGACGGCGAGTCCGCCGAGACCGTGTGCATCACTGGAAGCAAATGGTTGCCATGGAATCTGCGCGATGTGTGGCGTGGCGAAGATCGACATCGTCAAAAACGCGAGCATAACGAACGAGCCCGCGAAAATCGAAACGCGACCGACGTTAATCGAGCCGCGCAGATTGATGAACGTCGCGCCCCAAATCACCCCTAACGAGATGAGCCATTCGAGGCGCGGGTCGAGATTCGGCAGGAAAAAGCGCAGGTATTGATTGAAGAGCACCGGGTAGATGGCCATGTCCACTAACGAATACATCCAGGTGAGCCAGCCGTTTTGAAATGCCCAGAAGCGGCCGAAAGCGCGATCGACCCAGCGATAATAGCCGCCTTCTTCCGGCAACATGCTCGCGAGTTCGCCGACGATAAGCACTTCCGGCAGCGACCAGATGAGCGGAACGAGGATTAAGATCGAGAATCCCAATCCGGGACCGACCTGGTGAATGAGCGTCTCGGTCGTGTACGGTCCGCCGGAAGTGCAAAAGAAGAGAATGAAAACAAGAGCGAGCGTGCCGACGCCGCGGCGAAGTTGCGGTGTTTTCACAAATTTTCGGCCGACTCGGTGGTGGCGATCGGCTTGGTGCGCATGGCGAGAAACGCGCCTAACAACAGGACAATGCCGCTGTAAATCTGCGCGCTGGTCAGGCGTTCGTGAAAGATCCAGCCCGAAAGCGCGAGCGCGCCTAACGGACAAAGGAGCTGCAAGGTTTGCGCGAGAGCGACGCCGATTTCCTTGATCGCCACGTAATACAACACGTGCGCCATGGTGATGCAGGTGACAGCGGAAGCGATGAGGATCCAATTCATTTGCGCCCCGGCGTGAAGCGGGATGTCGATCTTGCCGAAAATCAACGTGAGCGGAAAAAGAAACGTCGAAGTGATGAGACTAACGACCGCGAAGCTGCGGATGGAGCCGAGCTCGGCGCTGGGACGTTTCACGAAGATGCCGTAAAGGGCCCAGCAGAATGTGGCGGTGAAGGCGATGAAGAGTCCGGGCAAAGCAACATGTCGATCTTGCGCGTGATTGCCGGGTTGCCACCAGATGACGCCGAATGCGCCTAACAAGCCGAGCAGGGTGCCGACTTGAAATTGCCATTGGCGAATGACGTGGCGTTCTTCGGGAAAAAAGATGAGCGCGAGGAGCGCGGTGAAGATGACGGAAGTGCGGGTGAAGATGGCGTAAACGCCCGGACCCATATAATAGAGCGCCATCACTTGCGTGATTTGGTGCACGACATTTGGCAGGCAGGGCAGGAGACAAATGGCGAAGGCGTGCATGTCGATCTTGCGACCGCGCCGCAAAAAAACGAAAGGCAAGATCGACAAGCAGGCGACGGCGTAGCGATAGAAATTTTGCGTCCACGGATCGTAAACGCGCAGCAAGTAAAATTGAAAAAGCGACGGGAGCGACCAGATGATGACGGTGGCGAAGACCGCGCTATATCCGCGAGAGAGATTTGCGTTTCCTGGAAGATCGACAATCGGTCGTTCAGACATTGCTTGATTTAATTCATCGGCCTACCCACGATTACGCGCGCAGAAACGAATCGATTTCGGAGGAAACAGCATGATCAATCATCAGCAAATCGGAAAAGCAATTATCATCGCGGTGTGTGTGGCCGGGCTCACGCTGCCGGCCTACGCGAAAAAGCGCGGCGGCGGCGGAGGCACGAGCGAACACACATCGAAAGGCGTGGAGCTGGCGCAACAAAAGCAATACGACGCCGCGATCGCAGAATTCACGAAAGCGATTGAAGAGAGTCCGAAGGATCCGCGCAACTATGTGAACCGCGGCACAGCGTATCGCTCGACCGGAAAATTTGCGGAAGCGATGGCGGATTTCAGCAAGGCGCTCGAGATCGCGCCAACGGACGATTTCGCTTACATCGGCCGCGCGCAAGCGGAGCTGGACCAGCGCGATTATCAAAATGCGTTTAACGACGCGAATAAGTTGGTGGAGTTGAAGCCGGAGGATCCGACTGGTTACAAGTTCCGCGGGTTTGCGGAGATCGGGCTGCAACAATGGGACAAGGCGGTGGTGGATTTCTCGACTGCGATCCAAAAGAAACCGGACGATGCGCAGAATTACGACAAGCGCGCGCTGGCGAATCGCAGCCTGAAAAATTATCAGGCGGCGATCGACGATTATACTTTCATCTTGTCGAAGAACCCGAACGACCAGGAAATTCTGGCGCGACGCGGCTTCACTTACGCGTTGATGCAGGATTACGAGAAGGCGATCGCGGATGACGAGGCGGCGTTGAAGATCAAGCCGGACGATTACGAAACGGTGCAGCGATTGCAGTATGCGCGGCAAATGCTCGCCGCGAAGAACGCGCCGCCGCCGGAGGCGACGCCCACACCGGCGCCACAATCGACGTTGTTCACGCCGCTGAATATTATTCTGGCGATCGTGGTGATCGGAATCATCGCGGCGGTGGTGCGATTGATGACGCGCGGAAAACCGGAAGTGACGAGCAATCGCATTCGATAAGATCGACAATGCGGTGATGGGCTCTGTCCCGTCCCCAAAATTTGGGAGGACACGGAGGTCATCCCTCCATTAGAAATTCCTTTGACACGCAGGGGGCGGCTGCTACTTTTTCGCTCGCTTTTTGCGCGGAACGAAGCAGTCCCATGGTCGTTCGAAATTGTTCGGCTTTGGGACTTTTAGTTCTGACGCGCGGGAGGCAGACCGGCCCATGTAGCTCAGTTGGTAGAGCACGTCCTTGGTAAGGACGAGGTCACCGGTTCAATCCCGGT